>CAVXVB010000001.1:0-27744 GCA_963765205.1 uncultured Verrucomicrobiae bacterium
GAAGGTCTGGGTGTTGGTGCCGCTGCCATTCACCAACAACGTGCCGCCGTTCATCGCCAGGCCGGTGGTGCTCTTGATGATGTTGCTGCCGCCGGACAAATTCAATTGCAGCGTGCCGCCCGCGACGGTGGTGTTGCCGGTGTAAGAGTTAAGGGCCGTCAGCACCATGGTGCCCGCGCCGGCTTTGGTCAGGTTGTCGCTACCGCTGATGATGCCGGCGATGGTCAGGGTGTTGTTCGCGACGTTGACGACTTCCGTCGCCTGGTTGAGCGTCACCCCGTTGGTGGCATTGCCCGCAGTCAAAGCGCCGGTGCCGACGAAAGTGAAATTCTTGCTCCACGTCATCGCGTTGGTGATCGTCTCGCCGGCGGCGGCCGCGTCCAGATTGCCGCCGTTCATCGTCAGCGCGCTGGTGCCGAGGGCCGTGGCGTTGCCGATCTGGAGCGTGCCGCCGTTGAGCGTGGTCACGCCGGAATACGAATTATTGCCGCTCAATTCCTGGATGCCCGTTCCATTGATGGTGAGGGTCATCGTTCCACCGGTCAGGTTGCCCGAGTAGTTGTTATTAAAAAAGAAGCTGGTGTTCAGCGTCAGGGCGGTGGTTGGGCCGGTGAGGGCGCCGTTGCCCGTCAGGCCGCCGAGGGTCGCATTGTTCTGCCCAAAAGTGACCGTGCCGTTGCCGGTCGTGATATTCAACGTCGAATCCTGCAGCGACAAATTATTACTCAACACCAGCGTGCCCGTGCCGGCCTTGGTCAGGGTGTAACCCGCGCCGTTGTCGCTGATTTGGCCGCCAATGGTCAGGGTGCTGGCCGTGACCGTCAGGGTGACGGGCGCATTCATCGTCGTGCCTTCCGTGCTGTTCCCGAGGGTCAAAGCGTTCGAGCCGACGAAGGTCCAGTTGCCGTTCCAGTTTTGGGCAATATTCGCGCTCAGGCCGCTGGCCGTGGCGTCCAAGCTGCCGCCGTTGATAGTCAGCGTGCCCGTGCCCAGCGCACTGGCGCTGCCGATGCCCAGCGTGCCGGCATTGAGGGTGGTGCCGCCGGAATAGTTGCTGCTGGCGCCGCTCAACACCCATTCGTTCGAGCCGTTCTTGACGACGCTGGTGGCATTGCTGCCGTTGTTGATGATATTGCCGGAGAAGGTGTTCGTCGTGGCCGTGGCGTTGGAGCCGGTGAAGGTCAGCACCGGGTTGTAGCCCGTGGCCGTGAAAGTCATGTTGGTCGTCGGGTTGAAAGTCAACGTGCCATTGCCCGAATTGTCGAGGGTTGCGCCGCCGGGGCCGATTTCCATCGTGCGCGTCGTGGTCTGCGCCGTGCCCGTGGTGTTGATCAGTTGCAGCGCGCCGCCGTTAAAGATCAGGGTGGTGGTGTTGCCGAGGCCGCTGTTCGTGCCGCTATTGCCAATCGTGGACACGCTCAACGTGCCGCCGTTGAGGGTGATGGTGCCGTTGAAGGTGTTGCTGGCGTTGGTCAGCGCCAGCGTGCCTTGGCCGTTGAGGGTCAAACCGGTCGTGCCGCTGACCACGCCCCCGGCCGTCAGGGTGTTGCCGGTGATGCTGATGACCGGGGTGTTGGCCAGGCTGACGGCGCCGGTGCCGAGGTTCAAATTGTTCGAGCCGCGAAACGTGAAACCGGCTTCCCATTCCTGGGTGTTGTTGTTGGTCAGGGTCTTGGCGCTGCCGCTGGTGTTGTCAATATTGCCCCCGTCGAGAACGAGCTGGCCGCTGCCGATGGCCGTGTTGCTGTTGATGTCCAGCCAGCCGGCTTCCACGGTCGTGCTGCCGTTGTAGGTGTTGGTGCCGCTCAGCACCAAGGTGCCGCCGCCGAACGCCCCCGTCTGCGAGCCGAGCAGGACAATGCTGTCCTGGTTGCCGCTGATGTTGCCGCCGATGGTGAGCGTGCTGCCCGCGACCGTGATGTTGTAGGAGGTGCTGTTGGCGCCGAAGGTGACGTTGCCGGTGCCGACGTTCAAACTATCGGTGCCCTCAAAGGTGAAGCTCTGGTCAATCGTGACGTTGTTATTGGTGGCCAGCGTCACCACGCCGCCGCTCGAGTTGTCAATGTTGCCGCCATTGAAAGTGAGGTTGCCCTTGCCGATGGCTGAATTCGTCCCGCTGGTGCCGCCCGCGTTAATGTCCAGCGTGCCGCCATTGAGCGTGGTGGTGCCCGTATAGGTGTTGTTGGCGCTGAAGACTTCCACGCCGTTGCCGCTCAGCACGATGTTGCCGCCGCCGGAGATGACGCCGTTGTAGGTCAGGTTGGCGAACGAGAACGCCACACTGCTGTTCTCCGCCGCGTTGAGGTTGTTCGCGGATACGAGGTTGCTCGTGTTGATGTTCAGGTTGCCCGTCGGAAGGGTGAGGGCTTGATTGCCCTCCAGGCCGCCCACGGTGACGTTGGTGATGCCCGCGCTGTAGGTGACCGTGCCGGTGCCGTTGAAGTTAAGCGTGGCATTTTGCAGCGAAAGATTGCTGCCGAGCGTCAGCGTGCCCGCCGTCATGTTTAGGTTGCCGCTGAAAGTGTCCGCGCCGTTAAGCACCAAATTGCCCGCACCCGCTTTCGTCAGGCTGTAGCCATAGCCTCCGTCGCTGATCGTGCCGCCAATGGTCAGGGCGTTGGTGGCGCTCGCCGTGGTGAGGGTCACATTCGCGCCGAGGGTGGTGCCTTCCGTGCTGTTCCCGAGGGTCAAAGCGTTCGTGCCGACAAAGGTCCAATTGCCATTCCAGTTTTGGGCAATATTAGCGCTTAGTCCGCTGGCGGTGGCGTCCAAACTGCCGCCCGTGATGGTCAGCGCTCCGGTGCCGAGCGCCCCCGCGCTGCCAATTTCGAGCGTGCCGGCATTGAGGGTCGTCCCCCCGGAATAGTTGCTCCCCGTGCCGTTTAACTCCCAGACGCCGGCCCCATTCTTAATCACGCTGGTGGAATTGCTGCTGTTGTTGATGATATTGCCGGAGAAGATGTTGGGGTTGGCGGCGGTACCGTTGGTGCCCGTGAAGGTCAGGGTCGGGTTGTAGCCCACCCCGGTAAACGTCATGTTGCTGGTGGTGTTGGTGAAACTTAAATTGCCGGTGCCCGAACTGTCGAGCGTCGCGCCGCCGGCGCCGATCTCAATGGTGCGGTTCGTGCTATTCCCCGTGGTACCACCGACGTATTGCAGCGTGCCCCCGTTCACGATCAGGTCGGCGGCGGCGGCGGAAGAGTTGCCGATGCCGCTGTTGGAACCGCCGTTGGCCAGCGTGCTGACCTGCAGCGTGCCGCCGTTGATGGTGGTCGCGCCCGTGTAGTTGCTGCTGGCGTTGGTCAACGCCAGGGTGCCTGAGCCGTTGAGCGTGAGTCCCTGGGCGCCGCTGATCGTGCCGCCAAGGGTCAAAATATTTCCGCTGACGGTGATGGTGGGGCTGGTGTTCAACGTCACCGCGCCGGTGCCCAGGTTCAAATTCGCCGAGCCGGCGAAAGTGAAGCTGCCGTTGATGGCCAGGGGATAGTTGACCGTGGTCAGGGTCGCATTCGTGTTAATCGTCCCGCCCTGGATGGTGAACGTGCCGGCGGCCCGTGCCCAGCGCGCTGGCATTGTCAATGTTCAGCGTCGCGCCGTTCAGCGTCACCCCGCCCGTGAAGGTGTTCGCGCCGCTGAGGGTCTGCGTGCCGTTGCCGGTGATGATCACTTTGCTGCCACTGCCGGACAAGATGGCGCTGTAATTGCCGTTGCTGAAGGGTCCGGTCGCGATGGTCAGGTTGGCGGTCGGCAACGCGAGATTCGTGTTCCCCGCCAGGCCGGCGACGGTGATGTTGGTGATGCCGGCGCTATAGGTAACCGTGCCGCCGGTGTAGTTCAGCGTGGCGTTTTGCAGGGCCGTCGCGTTGCCCAAGGTGAGCGTGCCGCTCTGCAAATTGAAGTTGCCGCTGAAGGTGTTGGTGTTGGTCAGGTCCAAATTGCCGGTGCCCGTGCTCGTCTCGGTCACGGAATCCGCGTTGCTGTAGTTGAGCGCCCCGCCATCCGCAATCACGCCGCCGATCGTCACGGTGTTCGCGGTGATCGCGACCGTCACGTTGCGGGCGCCCAGGGTCACCGCGCCGGTGTTCATGCTCAGGCTGCCGTTCGCGCCCACATAGGTCCAACTGCCGTTCCAGTTCTCGGCATTGCTGTTGGCCAGCGTCATCGTGGCGTTCGTGGTCAGGCTCGAATTGCCGCCGGTGAACGTCAGCGCGCCCGTGCCGATGGCCGCGTTGTTTTCGAGTTCGAGCGTGGCGTTGCCCGAGACGGTGGTGCCCCCCGAGTAAGTGTTCGTCGCATTCAGCGCCCAGACGACATTGCCGGAGCCGGTGACCACCACGCTGGTGTTGCCCGTGCCGTTATTGCCAATGCTCGGATCAAAGACATTCACGAAGTGGCTATTGCCCGTCAGTGTCAGGGTCGTGTTGATATTGGTGCCGGAAAAGCCCAGGGCGCTGGTGCTGTTAAAGGTCAGCGCGCCGGTGCCGTTCGCGCCGATGATCCCGCCGTTGCTGCCCAGGTCGAATGAGCGGTCGGTCGCGTTCCCCGCGCCCGTGTATTGCAGCTCCCCGCCATTGAAAATTAAGTTGGTGCTGACATTGGAGGACTCGCCGATGCTGCTGGGCGTGCCCCCGGCCGCCAAAGTGCCCACACTCAGCGTCCCCGCGTTCAGCGTGGTCGCCCCGGTGTAGGTGTTGAGGCCGGAGAGAATCGTGGTGTTGGTCGTGTTTTGGGTGAACGCTCCCCCGCCGGAAATAATTCCGGCCAAGGTCACCGGGCCGGTCCCATTAAGCGTGAGGGCAAAGCCGTTGTTGTTGAGGGGGCCGCTGACCGTCAGCCCCGGCGTGGAGGTCGCATTGCCAACGGTCCAAGTCTGGGCGGCTTCGAGAACCAGCGAGTCGTTCGTGCCCAAGGTCAGGCTCTGGGTCGCATTGCTCAGGTCAATGCCGCCGCCGTTGGCGAAAGTTGAATTGCCGAGGTCGAAGGATTGGGCGGCCGCGGAAGCGTTGATGGTGACCGGGCCGAGCGGATTAAGGATTTTCAGGCCGCCCAAGGTCAGTGTCCCCGTGTAGGTTAGAGTGGCGGCGTTCGCCGAACTCACCGTGCTGTCAATGACGCCAATTTCCGTGGCGTTGACCCCCGTCGGATTGCCGCCTGCGCCGTTGGTCGCATTGGTCCAGGATGTCGTGGTGGTCAGGGCCGTTGTGTTGTTCGCCTTGTAAATGTCCGTCTGCGCCTGGGCCGCCGGGGCCAGGCCAAGCAGCGCCATCGCCATCCCTGCGAGGAGCAGGGCGGGCGTCAGCAGGGCGCGGGCTTGGCGGTTGAGTTTCATGGTCTTGAATTTTTTGATCGGCGGATTTTGGTGGTGCTCAAGCGGGGGTTTCCGCCCAACTGGAGCGAATGAGGAAAACGCAGTTCTGCACTATACTACTGTCTTATCTGGGGGAAACAACCCAAAAACACCCGGTTAGCAGGTTTTTGACCAAATCGGTGGTTTTTTACCAAGTTTTTAAAGGCTTCCCCCTCTTTTTCACCCCTTGGGCCCCCGGCGGTATGGCCGCGGAGGCGGGCCCGCGACGCGCCGAAAACAGCGCGTAAAATAAGCGGGTTCGGAAAAGCCCGGGTGCCGGGCGATTTCTCCGACCGACCACTGGCAGGTGTCGAGGAGTTCATCAGCCCATTGTATGCGCAACGCAGGAACCAATCCATCGGGCTGAACCCGGTTTGCCGCCGGAATAACCCCGTAGACTGAGGCGTGGAAAGACCTGAGGGGAGTGCCCATTCGGCCAGACGGAGTGGCTCCGCGGGGCGGCTCTTCACCCGGACGATGGTCGCCGCAACCCGTTCCATCGCCGAAGGTTGCCCATCGGCGGTCGGCCCTTTTTGCTCGGCGCCGGTCGGCGCGCCGCGGAGTGCTCCGCCGGCCGCCGCCAGGTTGGCCGGAATGTGGCCGCGATCCAATTGCGCTCAAACCTGCCCTCTCCGCCCGTCGCCCGCGGGGCGGACGGAGCCGGCGATAAAGCGCCGCCCGCCAAGGGGATACCCAACAATTCCCGCCCGGATTCCACCTCCTCATCCCCACCTTGGAAATGAACCCCTTCGACCGTCCAAGTCTGCTCCCGTTCTTCCGCCACCCATAAGCATCGGGTCGTTGGGCGGGAAGCCGACCGGCCGTGCCGGGCGTCACGACTTGCGCCAACCCCTCCGCCAACCGGAGCCAACCCCCGGCCTACTAAACATATGCTCACTAATTTTGCGGATACTCCATGACTTTTTTAGATAAAATATAAATTATTTTATGAAAAAATAAACACTTAGGTTACTAATAAACCCTGGAAGAGCTGGGGCGCGAGTTGGTGGATTGAGCGCGAGAAAACCATTCCCCGCGTGGCGGCGTGGCGCGAGAAAATCCCGCCCCCCGCTGGTTCCGGCCTTGGCTTTCCCGGCTCCGGTCTGCGCGCCGGCCACCCTTTGCTACGCCAGTTTTTGGGCGATGGTTTCCTCCAAAATCTCGCCCACGGTCAACGGGATGATCACCTTCCCGCTCCGCTTGAAAAAACGGTTGCATGCCCCCCCTCGATAATTGCCCACGCACTGCGTGGGTAATTTTGTAGAATTTAAAACACCGTTAGCATGGACCACACAAAATTCATGGCCGAATTTCAAACTTGGGCTACGGTATATGCCTGGCTTCAAAGACGAGGTAGGCTTGACGGGCGCCGGCTTTGCCCTAATTCTAACCGTGTCGGCCATGTTGGCCGATGCCGCCACCATCCCCATGAATATGCGCTCCATTGAGTTATTCGCTGGAGCCGGAGGCCTTGCCCTCGGCCTCGATAAGAGCGGTTTTTCCCCGTCCGCAGTTGTTGAATGGAACTCGGATGCTTGTCACACCCTTCGGGCGAACACCGCGAGGGCCAATCTTCCCGTTTCTGGGTGGAACGTCTGCCAATCGGACATTCGGTTATTCGATCTTTCGCCCTACAGTGGGAAAATCGATGTGGTTTCAGGCGGGCCGCCTTGCCAGCCCTTCTCCATTGGCGGAAAACATAAGGGATTCGAGGACAAACGGGACATGTTTCCTGAGGCAGCGCGCGTTGTCCGCATGCTTCAACCCAAAACTTTTGTTTTCGAAAATGTCAGGGGCCTCCTTCGGCGTTCGTTCGCCAAGTATTTCGAGTATATACTTCTACAGTTGACCTACCCCTATATCTTTCCGAAAGACGGCGAGTCGTGGAACGAACATCTTTCCCGCCTGGAAGCTCACCACACTTCGGGCCGGTTGAGGGATGAACATTACCGCGTTGTTTTCCGCATGGTGAACGCAGCCAATTACGGCGTCCCCCAAAAACGCGAGCGGGTTGTGATTGTCGGGTTCCGCTCGGATATTGGCGAAGATTGGAGCTTCCCGGATGAAACCCATTCCGAGGCGGCTCTGCTACAATCCAAGTGGGTTACGGGGGAATATTGGGATGAACATCGCGTGGCAAAAAAAGACCGGCTCACTCCCCCCGCGTCCGTTCAGACAATTTCGCCACTCCTCCCTGAGGCTAAATTGAAACGCTGGGTCACTGTCCGCGATGCGATATCTGACCTCCCGCCTCCATCCGCAAGTATGGAAGGAATAATTAAGAACCATCGCGTTCAGCAGGGGGCCAAGACTTATCCGGGACATACCGGTAGTCCGATTGACGAACCCGCGAAAACACTCAAGGCTGGGGATCATGGTGTCCCTGGCGGCGAAAACATGCTCGCTCTGCCCAATGGAGATGTTCGCTACTTTACAGTTCGGGAAAGCGCCCGCCTCCAAACATTCCCGGATTGGTATTTATTCCCGGGTTCTTGGACTGAGAGCATGAGGCAAATTGGCAATGCCGTGCCGGTTCGCCTAGCCGAGGTGATTGGTAAAAGCATTGCCCAGGTCTTGAAGCGACACAATCGGCGAAGCGCCGCCTAATCCCATGGACATTCCAGAGCCCTACAATCCGCTCCATAAAAAGAACCTTGGCTTTAGTGTGGCGGAAGCCCTGCTGGCAAAGGTTCCCGAGCCCCTGCCGCCCAAGGAGGCTTTCGAGGGCGCGGGTGTTTATACGATTTATTACACAGGCGACTTTCCCTTATACCGGCCCCTCGCGGAGAAAAACAAAAAAGGAAAATTTGCCTGCCCGATATACGTTGGTAAAGCGGTTCCAGCCGGGGCGCGCAAGGGCGGCTTCGGGTTAGATGCACCAGCCGGGCGCGCTCTCTATAATCGTCTGGGCGAACACGCTGAATCCGTTGAGCAAACTGATAATCTCAAGTTGGCGGATTTTTGCTGTCGTTATCTGACTGTGGACGATATTTGGATTCCTTTGGGCGAATCGCTGTTGATCCATATGTTTAGTCCCTTGTGGAACCAAGTCATCGACGGCTACGGCAACCACGATCCAGGTAAGGGCCGCTATAACCAACAGATTGCGCCATGGGACATTTTGCATCCCGGCCGATCCTGGGCGAAGAAGCTACAACCCGGCAAAGACCGCGTCGCTTTGGAGAAGACCATCCACGGTTTTTTTGCCTCCGATAAATTCAAAAATACCGCAAAGTAAAAATTTATTCCCGTGAGATGGTATGGCCGACACGCTTACAACTGCGGAACGCTCGGCGCTCATGTCCAAAATCCGGTCGAACGGGAACCGGACAACCGAATTGCGCCTGATCGAGATTTTCCGCGCAAATAAAATCACCGGCTGGCGGCGAAACTTCGCCCTGCCAGGGAAACCCGACTTCGTTTTCCCCAAAGCCCGCTTATGCGTTTTTGTGGATGGCTGCTTTTGGCACGGTTGCCCAAAGTGCTATCGGCAACCAAAGTCCAAGAAATACTTCTGGCGAAAAAAAGTGGCCGTGAATCAAGCTAGGGACAAGGCGGTCGCCAGAAAATTGCGCCGTCAAGGATGGCGAGTGATGCGTTTTTGGGAGTGCCGCATAAAAAACGATGCTTCAGTGCGTGAACGGGTGAACAGGGTAATGAAGGTCGAGGTGGTCTAAAACTGCCCAATATGCCATCCAAGGCAGGCGATATACGCCTGGGTGGATTCGTGCCGGTCCTCAAACGCCCGCTTTTCCTTGGTCTCCCCCCAAAAGACCTCGTAATTCCGGTTCGAGTTGAACGGCGGGTCAATGTAAATCAAGTCCACGCACCCGCCCGGCAGCTTTTGCAGCTGCTCCAGGTTGTCCCCGCAGTAAATCACCCGCGTGTCCACCACGGCCGACGGCTTGCCTTGCGTTTTTGTGGCCATGGGCGGGTGGGTATGGGGTCTTCCAGTTTTGCATGATCGTGGGCGGCGGGGTCTCTTCGTCCCGGGGAGCGCGGGCGTCCCGCCCGCCGCGGCCGGCGTCTCGCCGGCCGCCTCCGGGTAAAACCGCCGGCGATGCCGGCCTGTCGGGCCGGGTGCCACCCCTTCCGGCGATGGTTGTGCCCGGTTTTTCCGCCCTTGGCAAGGCCCGGGTGGTGGTAATCTCCTTCCCTTGCACAAAAATCGCCAAATTCGCGTAAATCGCGTTTTGCGCAAGGACGGGGGCGGGGTGTTTGCGGTAGGGTGGGCGCGTGTTTTTAACGATTCCTTCGCCATGATCCCCCTCCGCTCCTCCGCCATCCGGGCGGCGGGTTACGACCCGCTTTCCCGGCGCCTGCTCATCCGGTTCACCCGCGGTGGTTCCTTCACCTTTTACCGGGTGCCGGAGTCCATCTTCCACGGTCTTGTGCGCGCCGGGTCGCCGGGCCGTTTCTATAACACCCATATCCGTGGCCGCTTCGGCCCCTAATCCCATGACCACCAGAAAAGGCAAAATCGCCCGCCTGCCGCACGCCACGCGCGAACGTTTGAACCAGCGTCTGCTCAACGGCGAGGAGGGTGCTAAACTCGTCCCCTGGTTGAACGCCCAGCCGGCCGTGCGGGCCGTGCTCGCGGCGGAATTCGCGGGCCGGCCCATCACCGAGCAGAATCTGAGCGAATGGAAACAAGGTGGCTACGAAGACTGGCTCCGCCATCAGGAGGCGCGGGACTGGGTGCGCAGTCTGACTGAGGAATCGGCGGAGCTCAAAAGGGAGGCCGGCGATTATTCGGTGGCGGATCATCTGGCGGCCCCGCTGGCCGTCGCGCTCGGTCGCTGGCTGCATCAAGTCGCCGCCAGTTCGCCCAACGACGCGGAGCAGCGGAAGGCCTTGTTCGGCCTCTCGCGGGAAGTGTCCCGCCTTCGGCGCGATGACGATCATACCCAATCGCGCCGCTTCAAACGCGAATGTTGGGTCGCCGATCAGGCGGCCCAGCAGGAGAATAACCGAGCGCTGGCGCCGCTGGCCCCGTTGCTGCACTCCCTGTTCATAAGTCAGGTTGCCGCCTTGTTTGAGAGCGACCTAGAGCGGTTGAACGGTAAAATTCCACTCCCCGTTCAGGTCTTCATTAATCAGATGAAAAAATTCCAAAAAACCGCCGATGGGGCTGGCCCCTCCTCGCCACCCGGTGAGCCGCCCACCACTCCGGCCAAATCCAATTAAATCCGGCCAAATCAATCCGGCCCGCTCTCGCCCAATCCAACCAAATCCGACCAAATCAAGGTAAATCGAACCAAATCAGCCCATTCTGCTCCAGCGAAATCCAACCAAATCCGACTAAATCCAACCATAAACCGCCCATAGATCAAAGAGAACACCCCGCAGAGGGAGGAAGCCGGCCCGCCGCTCAAAAATTCTCTAACTTATTATTTTTCAATGGGATAGGATTCAATTAACCGCCTAAAAAGTCCGCAGCGCTGCCTGAATGCCCGGAAATCGCCTCCCATCCTCCCAACCCTCTTGCCCGCCTTGCTAAAACTCGTTCCCTTTTTTCCTGCCGCCGGCCCGCGCGCCGGGCCTTGGCGCCCCCCGGGACCAATATATTATCTCGTGATACGAGAATAAGGATGCTTGGCCGCCCCGTCTGCGGCTGCCAGTGCCCCCGCCCTCCGCTGGGGGGTCGTTTCGAGGGAAAATGGGGGGTAAAATTTTACAAGTAATTTACCCTAGAAAATGTAATAAGGACTTGCCCCCAGAAGAAAAAGCATTAGATTAAGGGTATTCAAAAAACCTTTTCAACTGCCCACCTGTCATGAAAATCGTCCAAGCTCTTCGTCGGTTCTCCTCGATTCGCCCCGTGTTTGCTGCGGTGGCGGCGCTCTCCGCGCTCCTTGCCGCCCCCGCCGCCTTCGCCGGCACTTCCGGTGGCGCCGGGGCGGTGACCTACAACATTCCGGAGCAGATTGAGCAGGGCAATATGCCCTATACGGCGTCATATACGCTGATCATCACGTCACCCGCCTACCTGCCCTCGGGCAATTACTCCGTTACCCTCAATTTGACCCTCCTGTCCGCGCCCACTGGGGTAACCACCTCCCAGGCCTTGAGCTTTGTCACCATCTCTTCGAACACGTCGTTGCTGGGCGGTCTGTTGGGCAATATCACCAATCTTCTGGGCCCGATTGTCGGCGCCACCCAAACCGGCGCGGCCACGATTGGCTTCACCGGCCCCAGCCAGCAGGTGGCGGTCACCGTGACGACGACCATCCCCGCGGGCAATTGGGCGGGCAGTTTTGGCTATGGAATTCAGACCAGCGGCTGGGCGAGCTCCTTGGGCGTTACCGACCAGGGTTGCACGATCAATGACACCGTGGCGCTGCCGCCGGGTTTGCTGGGCCTGCCCAGCATCACCATCCTGGCCCCGATCGACAATACGGAATATACCTTGCTCTCGGGCACCTACACCTTCGTCGCCGGCAACTCGACCGAGGTGGACACGGACGAGAACATCACCTATTCGGCGGACAACGGCTTTTATGAGTATGTGCCGAGCGCCAGCAGCACGATAACGGCCAATTATTCCTTCACCGGCAACACCTCGGACGGCTCGCCTTTGATTGCCATGAATGGCAGTGTCAATGGCATGGACTTGGGGGTGATGGCCACCGGCCTCAATTTGGCCAACACCACCGCCACCGCGAACGGCACCTTTGTCATGTCCGAACCCGGCACCTACACGGTCGTGGCCAATGACGCGAATGCCAATTTCGTGGATTCGGAATCGGTGGAACTCACGGTCAATATCCAAGCCGGCCCGCCGAGCGTGGTGATTGACACCCCGCCCGCCAATTCCACCTACACCTTGACGGGCAATTCCATTTCCGTGCCCTTCACCTTCACCGGCTTTAGCGAATACGGCGGCATCACTGACCTGACGGCGATGCTGGATGGCGTACCAATTTCTGTTTCGTCCGGGGACTTGGGCAACAACACCGGCCCGGGTGGCAGCGGCACGTCCCTGGGCAATGGCACCATGGTCCTTACTTCGACCGGCACGCACGAATTGTCCGTCACCGCGACGGATGACAATGGTTCTACCAGCGTGTCGGAAAGCATCATCGTGGTCGCGCAGACGCCCTTGATCCCCCCCCATGCCAACATCCTGAGCCCCACGGCCAACGAAGTCTTCACCACCGTGGCCGGCACCCCCACCCCGGTCACCCTCACCTTTAACGGCACCACCACCGGCGACCCCATCACCAGCCTCAGTGCGACCTTGGACAACGTGACCGTGACCGCCACGAGCAACGGCACGCAGAATGTTGCCTTGGACGGCAACACCGTGACCTTCACGTTCGCGGGCTTGGACACCACGAATCCGACCGGCTCGGCCGTCGTTGATTACTCGACGGCGGGCAACCACACTTTGAGCGTCACCGCCATTAATGATGGCGGCAATGCCTCGACCCTCACCGATTTCTCGGTGGTGACCAATGCACCCACGACCAGCACGCTGGCCGTCGCCATCACGAAACCCGCGCCGAATTCGACCTACGCCATCGCCACCGTCGGCGGCTCGGTTTGCATTCCTGATGCCTTCGTCGCCAACAGCACCGCGGCCAGCGGCGTGACTTCCTTGAATGTCACCTATGCCCTTAATGGCGCCAATCCCGCCCCGGAGACGGTGACGCCGACCGCCTTTGGCAAAGCCTCGGTCACGGCCACGGGCATGCTCTCCATTTCCGTGCCGGGCACCTACACCATTAAAGTCACGGCCACGGATGAATACAACACGGCGACCGCTTCGGAAAACATCACCGTGACCGCGCCGGCCCCCTGCCCGCAGGTGGCGATCACCCACCCCGCCAACGGCGCCTGCTTCCAGGTCGGCACCTCGTCCTGCCCGCTCTATGTCCCCGTTGACCTGACCGCCAACACCACAACGGGCAGCACCCTGAGCACTTTGACGCTGACGCTGAACGGCCAGCCGGTGACGCTCACCTCGGTTTCCGGCCTCGGCAAGGCTGCGGCCACCGGCTCGGTGGACTTGAAGATCACTTCCGCCGGCAATTACACGCTCGTGGCAACCACGACCAGCGGCAATGTCTCGGCCACGGCCACCAGCACCTTCACCGTCAGCAACAATTGCGGCACCAATGGCTTTGGCGGCTGTGGCAATAACTACGGTGGTGGAGACAACAACGGTGGCTATGGCTACGGCGGCGGCAATAATGGCGGCTATGGTTTCGGTGGCGGCAATAACGGCGGCTACGGCTTCGGTGGTGGCAACAATTGCGGCGGCTATAGCGTCACGACATATACCTGCACTCCCCCGCCCTGCAATATCACCTGGCAGCAATCGTGGTCCTGCGGCAGCACCCAAAAGGGTGGCGGCAGCTTGCCCATCTGCTTCCAAGTCCAATACTGCGGTTCCCAGTGCGCGACCTACTGGAACAGCTACTTTAACAGTTGCGGCTCGGACTATGAGAAGTGCGACCAATCGTCGCGTTCCTGCTGGAGTTCCTCGGGCTACCTCAACTGCTTGGTCGGCAATGTGCCGAGCAGCAGCTCGTGCCTGAACGGCAACTGGGATAATAAGGGCGGCAAGCTGTGCAGCAACGACACGAGCGTCAAGTGCGTGGTCTATGAAGTCTACGCGAATGGCTCCTGCGGCAAGCCGAAGACCTATACCTGCCCGACGGTGTCCTACTCCGGCTGGGGTTGGAACCAGTCCTATAATCCGGGCACCGGCTGCACCATCAACAACAACGACCAATATAACTGCAGCTTCCCGACCTCGAGTGGCACCCACACCTACCGCTGCGACGTGTATTACACCAACCAGAGCAGCGGCTCGGATTGCTTCCTGGGCTGCGAACAGTTCAAGACGAAATAAGTGCTTGCATCCCGGGGAAATCAAAGAGGCGGGGCCAAACGGCCCCGCCTCTTTTTTTGCGCCAATATCGGAACTTGCCCCCCTCCTCTCGCCTGCGCTATCAAAACTCGCCGATGAAATTTTCCCGCCTCTTAATGGTTCTGTTCGGGGCCGGACTTCTTTTGTCCGGCTGCCATGTTCCGTCACCCAACGCCGCCCTTATCCAACCCCGCGAGCTTGCGCTCAGCCCGGCGGAGGTGGACCGCGCCGGGGAAGTTGTTTCCTTCAATCTGCCCGTGGAACTTTTGGGAAGCGACCTGGTGCTGCAACCCGCCGGAGCCAATGCCCAGGAAATTTCACTGCCCATTCAAGTGGACGGCCCTGGCCGCGGCACCGTTTTCATCCCCTTGCAAAAGGCCGGCGAAACGCTGCGTTACTCGATTGCTCCTGGCTCGGCCGGCGGCCGGCCAGGCGTGGCGATAAATAACCCAAACGGCCGCCTGCGTTTTTCGGTGGAAGGACAGACGATTTTTGATTACCAGATGACCCCGGCCCCGGCGCCGACCGCGGGCCTGGCCCCGAAGATGTTGCGCGGCGCGTTTATCCACCCGATTTATACCCCGGCGGGCAAACTCGTTACGGACAGCTATCCCGCCGACCATGTGCATCACCATGGCATCTGGACCGCGTGGGAGGACACGCAGTTCCAGGGGCGCACGCCCGATTTCTGGAATTCGCAAAATCCCAACGGTGGCACCGTCGAATTTGTCTCTCTCGAGCAAAGCTGGGGCGGGCCGGTTTTCGGCGGGTTCGTCGCCGAGCATCGTTTCATGGACCGCCTGACCAGCCCGCCCACCGCCGCGTTGAACGAAAAATGGCGGGTCGCGGTTTATGCCGCGCCCGGTTTTGCCGCGCGCATCTTCGATTTGACCATGACCCACACCCTGGCGACCCCCGACCCCCTCATGCTCCTCCCCTACCGCTACGGCGGCCTCGGCGTGCGCGGCAGCGCGGAGTGGCTGGACAAAAGCAACTTCACCGTCCTGACCTCGAATGGCGACACCGACCGCGTCAAGGCGCAAGGCCTGGGGACGCGCTGGTTTTTCATGGGCGGCAAAGTCGGCGGCGCGCCCTGCGGCATCGCCATTCTCGACGACCCGGCGAATTTCCGCGCGCCGCAGCCCGTTTGGATGAACGCCGACCAGCCGTTCTTTTGCTATGTGCCCGCCGCCAAGACCGGATTCACGATTACGCAGGACCAGCCCTACACCGCGCGCTACCGCTTCATCGTGCAAGACGGCCTGCCGGACGCGAAGTTTCTCGAAGCCTGCTGGCAAGGCTTTGCCCACCCCGCCACGGTGATGGTTGAAACCAGGTAGTGCATTGCCCGCGTTAACTGGCCACCAATGCCTCGGAATGCCGGCGGGCGATGTCGAGCAAGCGCAACGCCCACCCATGGGCTTCCTTCGTCCACGCTCCCAGCTTGCAAGGCGAAGCCTGTCCCTTTTTGTCCGCTGAGCATGGCACCATTGGGCGTTGCTTGCCGCCGCTCCGGGTTTCGTAAATCGCAAAAAAAAACGGTTATCGCTGACCCAACCGCGCGCGGCCGACGAAAGCCAGGAACAACCCTGGTCACCCCCCCGACCGAAACGCGCCCAGATGGCCTGCTCCTCGTCTTCGGTGCCGACCCGGCCCCGTCCGACGACGAACCGGTGTTCTGGAGGGATCACCCAGGCTTCCCAAGCAGCCGGGAGTGACCCCGAATCCTTTCCGCAGGATGAGGGACCCGCGCCCAAACAAATGGCCTTGCGGGTTGGGCGAAAAACCCGCAGTTTATCGCTTAAGACGCATTCCACCCCTCCCAACCCAAGCAACCCCCAAAAAGCAATTTCCTGCCGGTTTTAATCACCCCCATCGCTTCCTTCATTTATTCGGAACGTATCACCCCATGCGATCCCGCCCTCTCCGTTCTTGCCTCGCGTGCGCGTCGCTCGTTCTTGCGCTGTTGGTGATCGCGGCCTGCTCGACCGCGCGAACGTCCGCGACTGCTCCTGCCGCAGCGAACCCCCCCGCGAATCTGTCCCCGCTTGAGCAGGGTTTTGGCGGCACGGTGCGTCCCTTCATGCAGACCTACTGTTTTTCCTGTCACAGCGGCGACAAACCCAAGGGAGATCTGGATTTGAGTTCTTATGGCAACCTGGCTGCCGTCACCAGCGATTTTTCCCGCTGGGCGCTCGTGGGCAAAAGGGTCAAGGCGGAGGAAATGCCCCCTGACGATGCCAAACTGTATCCGACGGCGGATGAGCGGAAGCAAATCGCCGACTGGATTGAGGCGGTGGGCGCGGAGGAAGCCAAACGCCATGCCGGCGATCCGGGCATCGTGCTCGCGCGGCGCTTGAGCAATTCGGAATACGACTACAGCATCCGCGACCTGACGGGTGTTGACCTCAAACCCACGAGCGAATTCCCCGAGGACCCTTCCAACATGGCGGGGTTTGACAATTCAGGCGAGTCGCTGGTCATGTCGCCCGCCTTGCTAAACAAATACCTGAAGGCGGCGCGCGCCGTGGCTGACCATATGTTTTTGAAGCCCGAGGGTTTCGCGTTTGCGCCCTACCCGATGCTGGTCGAAACCGACCGCGATAAATATTGCGTCATGCGCATCATTGATTTTTACCACCAGCAGGATCTGGATTACGCGGACTATTTCCAGGCCGCCTGGCGGTTCAAGCATCGCGCGGAGCTTGGCCGGCCCGCGGCCACCCTGGCGGATTTCGCCGCCTCCGGCAAAGTCAGCCCGAAATATCTGGCGACGATTTGGACGACCCTGGAAGGGACGCAAGAGAAGATTGGTCCGTTGGCCAGGCTGCAGGCGATGTGGCGGGATTTGTCGAGGCTGGCCGCCAATCCGGCGGTGGCCGTCGAACGACCGGGCTGCGAGCAGATGCGCGATTATGTGGTGCAGTTGCGCAAGAAAGTTGAACCGCGATTCCTGAATATCGTGGCGGGCAAACTCACCGCCGACCGGCAGCCCTTCCTCATCTGGAAGGATGTCCAATATGCGACGCACCGGCGGACTTTTGACCCGGCACAGTTGCAGGTCGCGGGCGAGCCGGTGCCGGCGCCCTCCACCGAGCCGGAGCCGGGCGCCGGCAATGCGTTTGGCCCGGGCGCAACCCCATTGATTAAAAATCAACGCCGCGACCCGGATTTGGTGGTGCCGGCCGGCCAACGCCCGCAATATGAGGCGGCGTTCGCCAAGTTTTGCAGTGTGTTCCCCGACCTGTTTTACAAGGAATCCCGCGGCCGGAACTATTTTGACACCTCCAAGGATCAAGGCCGCTACTTGAGTGCGGGCTTCCACAATGTGATGGGTTACTTTCGCGACGACGAACCGCTCTACGATCTGCTCCTCGACGCCCAGCAACAAAAAGAACTGGACGAAATGTGGCGGGAAATGGACTTCGTCGCCTCCACCACCATTCGCATGTATGGCCAGTTCAGCAGTTTTGGCGAGGCGCGCGGGAACGTCCCGACGGCGAAGCCCGCCACCACGGATGCCGCCACGACGAATGACGCCCAGGCGGACGACGGCGACCCGCCCCCGGAGGCGCCCATGGACAAAGATGCCACCTCGGAGGCCAAGATCATGGAGCTCAAGGCCAGTTATCTGGCCTTGGCGCAGGGCGGCAGCGACGTGGCGATCAAGGCCGTCGGCGACTATTTCGACTGGGTTAACACGACAATTCGCTGGGTCGAGAAGGCCCGCCTGGACGCCGAACCGGGCCAGTTGGCGGCGTTACTGCAATTCGCCGCGAAGGCCTACCGCCGCCCGCTTGCGCCGGAAGAGAAAGCCGACTTGCTGGCGTATTACAAGTCGCTGCGGGAAAAAGACGGGCTGGATCATGAAGCCGCCATGCGCGAATTGGTCGTGAGCGTGCTCATGGCTCCCGATTTTTGCTACCGGATTGATCTGGGCGCCGCCGACTCAGCCGTTCGCCCCTTGTCGGATTATGACCTGGCCAGCCGCCTGAGCTACTTTTTGTGGTCGAGCCTGCCGGATGATGAGCTTTTGGCCCATGCGGCCAAGGGTGATTTGCACGAACCCAAAGTCATCGCCGCCCAGGCGCAACGCATGGTGAAGGATTCCCGCGCCCGCGCGCTGGCGGTCGAATTCGGCGGCGACTGGCTTGATTTCCGGCACTTTGACCAGATCGGCACGGTGGATCTGGCTCGGTTTCCGATGTTCACCCCCGAGCTGAAACAAGCGATGTTCGAGGAGCCGGTTCGCTTCCTGGAGGATGTATTCCAGCACAACCGCCCGATCCTTGATTTACTTTATGCGAAAGATACCTTTGTCAACCCCCCGCTGGCCCAACTGTATGGAATTCCGTTGGCGGATAAACAGCCCGATGACTGGGTGCATATCGCGGATGCCAGCCCCTTCAATCGCGGTGGCTTGCTGCCCATGGCCGTGTTTCTGACCAAAAACGCCCCGGGATTGCGCACCAGTCCGGTCAAGCGTGGTAATTGGGTGGTGAAAAACGTCCTGGGCGAACGCATCCCGCCGCCCCCGCCCAATGTCCCCACCCTGCCGCCGGACGAATCCAAGATGGATTTGCCGTTGCGGGACATGCTGGCCCAACATCGCACCGACCCCAATTGCGCCGCCTGCCATGCGCGCTTCGATTCGCTCGGGCTGGTTTTTGAAGGTTACGGCCCCATCGGGGAACAGCGCGACAAAGACTTGGCCGGCCATCCGGTTGACGCGAGCGCCACGTTTCCCGGCGGCAGCAGCGGCACCGGGCTGGCGGGCCTGCAGCAGTATATCCGCACGGTCCGGCAAAATGATTTCGTGGACAATCTGTGCCGCAAGCTGCTGGCTTATGCCCTGGGCCGCAGCCTGATTCCTTCCGATGAGGCGTTGCTCCAGCAGATGCGCACCCAGCTCTCCCGGAATGATTACCGCTTCGACAACCTGATTGACAACATTGTCACCAGCCGCCAATTTCTAACCAAGCAGGGCCGCGACGACCTTGCCCAAAACTAAGTTTTATGAGCACCCCGCACCACCATCATAAACGCCGGTTTAACCTATCGCGGCGAACTTTTCTTCGGGGTGTCGGGGTCACGATGGCGTTGCCGTATCTCGAATCGCTGCCGGGTTTCGGCCGCGCGTCGGCGGCGACAACCGTGACCGAGCCCGGCCTGCCGACGGCGTTTCCCAAGCGTTTCGGCGTCCTGTTCATGGGCTGTGGCGTGAGTCCCAACCACTGGTCCGCGCAAGGCAACGGCGCGGACATGCAACTGAGCAAGACGCTCGCGCCGCTGGAAGGGCTGAAAGGAAAGATCAACGTTATTGACGGCCTGTTCAACAAAAAGGCCACCGGGCAGGGGATCCACCCCGCGCAGACGGGCAACCTGCTCTCCGGTGTGCCTTTTGCCAAGGGCGCCATTATCCATAGCGGAACCAGCGTGGACCAGGTCATCGCCAACCAAGTCGGCCAGGACACGATCCAGCCCAGCATGGTGCTGGCCTGCGAGCAACCGATGACCGGCTACCACGAATCGAATTTTTCCAACGCTTACAGCTCGCACATTTCCTGGGCCAGCGCGGATTCGCCGGTGCCCAACGAAATGTATCCCTCGCTGGCCTTCGACAGCCTGTTTGAGAACAGCGGCAGCCAGCGCAACATCAGCATTTTGGACCGGGTGAAAGACCGCGCCGCTCAACTGAGCCGGCAAATCAGCGCCACCGACAAAATTAAATTGGAGGAGTATTTGTCCAGCGTGCGCGATGTCGAAAAGGGCATTGAGCGGATGCGCGCCGACAAGGACAAGGCCGAGGCCAGCGCCCAGGACAAGGGCCGGCCCGTGTTCACCATGAAGCGGCCCGACAACGGCCTGCCCGAGGATTTGCGCGACCACACGCGCCTCATGTGCGATATCGTCGCGCTTGGTTTCCAGACCGACAAAACGCGCGTGGCCTCGCTGATTCTGGCCCGCGACCTTTCGTCCCTCTACTATCCTTTCCTCGGGGTGAGCGGTGCGCATCACGGCGCCTCGCACAATGACACGTCGGACGCTTATGAGAGCATCGTCCGCTTTCACTTGAGCCAATACGCCTACCTGGCCAAGCGCCTTGAAGCCATGCCCGAGGGCGAAGGCACCGTGCTCGACCATACCTGCCTGATGTTCATGTCTAACATGTTTTCCGGCACCAAGCATGACAACAGCCGGGTGCCCATCATTACCGCCGGCAGCCTCGGCGGCGCTTTGCAGACCGGCCGCGTGCTCGATTACAGCCAGAAGGGCGACGACAACCGCAAGTTGTGCAGTTTCTACCTCAGTCTGATGGACAAAATGGATGTGCGTCTCGACCATTTCGGCGATTCTGACAGCCGCTTGGCCGGAATATAAGCCATGACGCCTGCCTGGCCTTGGCCGCCCCACGCCATCCATCACTTGCCCCAAGCGCGCCCTGCCCGTCTGGATGAACGCCGACCAGCCGTTCTTTTGCTATGTGCCCGCCGCCAAAGCCGGATTCACGATTACGCAGGACCAGCCCTACACCGCGCGCTACCGCTTCATCGTGCAAGACGGCCTGCCGAACGCGAAGTTTCTCGAAGCCTGCTGGCAAGGCTTCGCCCACCCCGCCACGGCGATGGTTGAGGGAAACTGAAGCGTTTTTCTCTATCAAAAAACTTGAAAAAGTGGTGGGAGAGGGAGTCGAACCCCCGAAGGGCAGAGCCCAGCTGATTTACAGTCAGCGTCCTTTGGCCACTTGGTTATCCCACCGTTGAACCAAACGTGAAATCAATCACGCGTGAGCGCGGGTGCCAAGCCTATTCTGCGGCTGCAGAAGGCGACTGAGGGTGCTGACGCGACTGAGGGAGCAGAGGCAACGATGCCCAGGGTTTGCTTTGTGGCGCTGAGTTTCAGCCAGCGCTCCGGATTGTGCGAACCCTGAAGAAACACTGGCAGAAGCTCCGTGCCACAAAAAGGGATCACCAAGCCCATGCTCAATCCTTGGACTTGCCCGCGCTGCTGCCACTCCGACCGCCGCCACCGGTTTTTTGGACGGCGTATTGGCCCGGACCGGTGAACAGCAGCGCGAGAAACACGGTGCAAAAAATCAGTGGCGCGTCGGTTTGGCCAACATAATCGGCGGGAATATTGATCAGCAGTTGCGTGCCATTCCCCACCGACCGGTAGTAAATCTCGAGCAGGCTCGCGAGTGGCAGCAGGTTGCGCTCGTTCTGTGCGCTCCAAAACCAGTTGGGCCGGAGAATGGAAACGTCCGTCTCCATGGGAAGCCACACGGAGCCGTTGGGGTCGCCATGCATCGCGGTCGAGATTCCCGTCTCGGCGTCGGATTTTGATACGGCGTTCCAGGCCGGATAAGGGGCAAATCCATCTTCATTGCCCACCCAACGAATGGTGGCGGAAGGTCCCTGGAAGATCATGGCGTGGGGGGCGCGGTCCTTGAGGATGTCGCCCACGGAAAACACCAGCGATCCATCAAACCAGATTTCCACCAGCTCGCCGTAGCGCGTCACGAGTTCCGTGAGTTGGCGGCGATAGAGGGCGTTATAAGCCTTCTGCTTTTCCGCGTTCTGGCAGCGTCCGCCGGTGCCCGCGCCGAACTTATCGTCACGCGGAGAAAGATAGACACCCAGCTTCAGCCCGCGCCGGCGGCAGGAACGGGAGAGATCGGCCATCACATCGCCTTTCCCATTTCGCCAGGGGGTGTTGCGAATCCCGTAGTCGGTGGTCTCGGTCTGCCACATGCAGAATCCACCCACATGCTTGGCGACAAACACAATGTACTTTGCCCCCAGGCCCGCGGCGCATTCCGCCCACTCGTCAGTGTCGATCTCCGCGGGATTAATGGCGGAAAGAGGCGTGGAAAGGTCATCATATTCCCGGTCCTGCCAGGTGTTGGGCGCGAAGTGTACGAACATTCCGACTTCGAGATCCTGCCAGGCGGTTTGCTCCGGCGTCGGCACGGCAAGTTTGATCTCCGGCGTGGAGGCGGCAAGTTTAATCTCAGGCCCGGAGGTGTGAATCGCTTGCGCCCGTGAAATTTTTTGACTAAGAGGCAGAGCGGCACTCGCTCCAATGATGGAATTGATAAAGCCACGCCGGTTCATGACGGTGAATCTCCTTCCTTTGCGCGGACAAGATACCACTGCCGGCGAGGTGGCGAAAGCAATAACGGCGCCTTCCGCGGCACGGTGCGGTCTTCAGAGACCGTGCGCCATTCGGACATTGCGCGCCGCTCGCTTATGTGGAGATAAAGGGACAGCTCGATTGAGGCTACATGGGACTTTGGGGGAGTTTAGGCGTGGATTTTAGGTGCGGCCATAATGTCACGGCGAAATCGTCCATCGAGGCGCGCATAAATCAGACTTTATGACCGCCAGCGAAACAGAATGCCCCGTGCGAATCGGACACTATGACCCAGCGCTCATTGGACATTGTGACCGTAATTGAGAGCTTGAACCCCTGCATAATTTAGACATTTTGACCGAATCCCCACACCGAAGCCGACCCATCGGGAGCATTGAACGCACTTCGCGACTGGGTTTTTGGAGTTTTGGGAACTGTCAAAAAATGTCACATTGCCGGCGAAGACCACTCAAAAAAGAACTCCCGCTCCAGTGTGAGCCGAAGCCCAAACTGAAGCGGGAGGAAGGCGCGCGTGACGCTCAGTAACCGTTCAGAAACTTACTTGCCCATGGTCGGAGCCGAACCGGGCAGCGAGTAGCGCAAGTTGAAGAACAGCATATCGATGCTTGCATTTGCTGGAGTGCCGGTGGCCGCATACCACGGATCGCGGGTCAAATACGAATACTGGCCCATGAAGTTCAGGGCGCCGTACTTCGGGTTCTTCCAGATGGTCTGGTTGAATCCAACTGTGGCTTCCTGAATGGCGCGATTCTGGGAGGTTCGCCGCGCCGTGATAGCCGTAACCGATCAGGGTGGTTCCGTTGGCGTCGTACGCGGTGTTGCGATCGATGTAAATGCCGCCATAGTAGGCATAGATCATGGTCTTCTTCTGGGTGAATTCGAAGCCCGTCACTGTGGAACCACTGTGAACCAGCGAGATGGTGCCATCGGCATGGGCAATTAGATCCGGAGCTTCGCCGTACATATAGCGGCCCCCACCGTCGCTCCAGAAGTTGTTGGTCAGCAGGCGAAAGCCCTTGACTACTTCGAAGCTTGCATTGACGAAAGCGGCGCCGCCCTCAGCCGTATGACTGGTCGTCGTGGCGCCATCGTAAACTTTGAAGTTTCGCTCAACTCCGCCAAATTCGAAGTGAACGTGTTTGCTGGGATCAAACGCCAGTTTGGAAATCAAATCGGGAGCAACGTTGGGAGTGGACAAGGTGTTGCCGCTTCCATTGTCCAGTTCGCCGAGATAGGTGGTGGAGGTATTGAGAAGGGCCGGCAGGGTGACTGTCGCGGATCCGCCGTTGCCTCCGATATACTGATCGGGATTGTCGATGGCAAAACCCCAAGCCACTTTCTTGGAGGGGTGCCAAACCAGGCGCAGTTCAGGGGTTCGGCCAAACACCAAACCCAATTGGTAATTCACATCGATATCTTGCGAATAGAAGATGTCGGCGGGGAGCGGTGAAATGCCTACGCGGCCCGGAGTTGCCAAATTCCAGGTTTGGCCGCCCAGGATTTCAAAATGTCCCGTATTGAGGTCAACAAAGTAAACACGCTCGCGCAAGGTGTTGCTGTTGGTTGTTTCCGTAACGTTGGTGGCATTGTTACCGTGGAAGTCCGCCTCCAAGTAACCCATCACGTGGGCCCCGTGCACATTCGCATCCACGCGTAAACCGATGCGGGAGTTCTCAGTGCTCAGGCGAAACTCGCTGAGGTTGGGAGCATATCCGGTCGAACTGGCGTAGGGAATGTTGCCAAAGTTCGTTGCGATGCTGCCGTTGGTGTCATGGTTCCGGTAGACGCTGGTGAAATCCATGAAGGCAACGGGAGTTATCGTTGCATCGCCAATGTGAATTTGAAGTGGAGAGGTCTCGTCGCCCCCACCCGGCGTAGCCGCCCATATGAATCGTAGGGGATCCTACCGCCGATGAGGTGATGGCGTTTTCCGTATTCTTCTTGGACTGGGGAATCATCGGGCTCGTGGAAGCGACATCGCCGAGACTGGTGGTGTGCTCTTGAGAAGCTTGCTGGGCGCTCACGGCAGCCTTGGCGGGTTGCGCCGGTTGGGCGGGTTGGGCCGCTTGCTCGGGTGCCGGGGCGGGCTTGGAAAGCTGTTCCAGAAGCCGATTCTGTTCCGCCAACGCTTTCTGCATCTGCTCGATTTGCTGCTGCTGCAGAGCCATCTGTTTCTTAAGCAAGGTAATTTGATCATTGGTGCTTGCGACTGGGTTTCGTCGCACTTGCCGCGGGAGGCGTAGTGGCATCCCCCGAGGAAGAAGGTTCATCCTTGGCGAAAATACCCCATGTCGTAAGTACCATGAGAAGCATCGCCATACCCACAACGTTAGGGGTAACAAGCCTGCGTTTGCGCATCATCTGCTCCTTAGAGTTTTTGCGTTGAAGATTTCCAAGATACGTTCGTCTCTTCCCATCCGGGAACAAACCCAACGCTTGTAAAATTTGCCCGGCAAGAAGCCGGACTCATAGGGTTGTCGCCATTGGTCGAAGCAGCCGGCAACCGAAATTCGAGGAATAACCAAAGCCTTCCAATGCAGCGGGATAGACGGAACCCTCGGGGTAACAGGGTTTCAAAAAGTACTCCTGGAACCACCGACCTGCTGCCATCCCGCCCTAGAGGGCCTTCCTCTAAATAATGATCCTTCATATCGTGGAGGGTGGTGATTAACAGGATGTGATAAGCATGTGACATGAAGATTACATCGTCAGCAGGACAAAATAGCCGACGAGATTCCGGCGGAGTTAATATCTCGACTCGCGCTTTGCAACACGAGAGACTTGGCCCTACGATCTGCGCACTAATTCTATAAGGAATCTTAGCTCCCCCAGAAGGTAAATACGTCCCAATCTCGCAGGATTACTCAAGTCTAACCATCTTTCTGCCGAAAGATTACTGGAGGGTCCTTTTGCATGTCGAAGGCGGAGTTGTCGCTCGCGCAAGGGGTAACTTGAAGGAACAAAAGTAGTTGTCAATGTCGGCATCGACTTCCGAAGATCGCAGCCGAGCCTCGCGGAGGCGGCATGAAGTGAACGCATTGTCGGATGTGCTGCTGCCGCTGACAACCCAAACACTTATGAGGAATGGCCGATTCGAAGAGATTTCAGATAGGCGGGCTAGTTGCGCCTACGTTCGCCCTCTTTAAGAGTTAAAAAAAGGAGTAGGAATGGCCACGATGACTCCCGGCAATGGTCGCAATCTCAGCTTTCTGCCCAGTGCCACCCCCTATGTTCGAACCCACGAGCCGCCCGCGGCGTCTTCGGATGACCCTGTTGGTTTCGTGGACGAAGTCTTCGGCCCGGACCCATCAGCTTTCCCTCTTAGTGGAAGCAAACGCGGCATTAGCGGGCGCCCTCGATGTGGAATCCGTCCTCGGTCCCATCCTTTCGCGTTTGGCGGATCGTGAACGTCTCAGCCTCGCTCGCATCTATCGGTGGGAGGAATCTACCGACGAACTCCAACGGGTGGCCTTTGGCGGTAGGAAAGGCGGATCGTCCCGGGTTGTTTCCCTCAAGGATCACAACCTCCTGGCATGGGCGGTCCAGCAGAAGCAATCGGTCTATGCTCCACACACTGAAAGCGACCCTCGGTGTGAAGAGTACAGCAAACAGGTGAAGTGCGCCTACGCTGTTCCTTTGCTTGCCAATGAGAGGTTATTGGGCGTTTTGGATGTCGCCGCCGATCAGCCCGATGGCATTCGATCCGTAACCCGAAAGCTGATCGATCAGTTTGCCACGCAAGCCGCGCTGGCGCTTGAACGCAGCGAACTGTACAAGCAGTTGCGTGTTTCCGAGGACCGTTTTCGCTCAATTTTTGAACAGGTTTCCTTAGGGGTCGTGCTGGTTAAACTGGATGGCCGGTTCTCAACCGTGAACCCCGCTTTTGCCCGGTTACTCGGCACAACGCGCGGAGAGTTGGAAGGCAAGCACTTCGCCGAAATTACGGATCCGCGGGATGTGGTGGCCATCGAAGGCTGGGTGCAGGAGTTGCTTGAAGGCGAGGAGAGCCAGGTAACGTTTGAAAGGCGCTGACTGGCGCGCCGGCGGGAGCCCCGTGTGGTGCGCTACCAACATCACCCTACTCTGCGACGCCGCCGGCCGCCCCTGATTTTTCCTTGGAATAATTCAGGACATCAGCGAGCGCAAGAAGGCGGAGGAGGAACGTAATCGGTTGCAGCAGCAGCTTTTTCAAGCCCAGAAGATGGAGGCTTTGGGAACGTCGCGGGGGGAATCGCCCACGACTTCAATAATTTGCTCAGCGTCATGTTGGGATTCGCGTCGCTGGCCCGTCAACGCCTGGGTTCCGACGACCCCCTGCAGGATTCCATGGGCATGATTGAGGAGTCAGCCCAGCGTGGCGCGGAACTAACACGCCAACTCCTCGCCTTCGCCCGTCCCGAGCGGCAGCAGATCAAGCCAGCGTGCGTTCAGCAGGCCTTGAATCGTGTTCGTCGCATGGTGGAGAGAACCTTCGATCGAAACATCAATGTCGAGACCATTTGTGAAAGCGAACCTCTGTGGGTAAATGCCGAACCCAGTTATCTGGAACAGGCGCTGCTGAATCTCTGCATCAATGCTCGAGACGCGATGCCCCACTGGCGGGATTAAAACAAAAGAAAAAGTTAAAAAGGAAGCCGCCGCGCTTTACATCTTTATCCGCGCCAAGCCTTTTACCGACTGGATAAAACTAGATATTATCAGGGATGAAAAAGGCTTTATTGAAACGGGACGGGAACTAAGGAGATACGACAACTTTGGCAAAATATGGAAAACAAACCGTGACCCATTTTTGCTCGAAACCAGTTGCGGGGGCATATTTGCCGCTGGCGATGTGCGTGCCGGTGCCATGACCGCGTAGCATCCGCCGTCGGCGAAGGCTCAATGGCCATCAGCTTTGTGCATAAGTATCTGGCGGAGGTGTAGGGTTGTTGGAATGTTGTAAAGTTGAAATGTTGTAAGGTTGATTAAGTTTTAAATAAAAATAATTTTTTATGGAAGAAGACATCTGCAAACATTTGAGTGAAATTAAAAAGCTGAAACATGCAAAAGATTATGTTTGCGAAGAATGCATAAAAACGCATGATAGCTGGATGCACCTGCGCACTTGCCAGGAATGCGGCATAACACTTTGCTGTGATAGTTCGCCAAACCAGCATGCCAGCAAACATGCGCATAAAACCGGGCACCCGGTAGTACTCTCAGCCGAACCCGGCGAACGCTGGCTGTGGTGCTATGTGGATGAAGTTATGGCGGAGTATTGATGAAAGTTTGCAGTTGGCAGTTTGCAGTTAGCAGTTCAAGGCTTTAAAACTGCAAACTGGTAACTGGCAACTGCAAACTGCCCACTGCAAACTTCTTCTCAATC
>CAVXVB010000002.1:0-262037 GCA_963765205.1 uncultured Verrucomicrobiae bacterium
ATTGCTCCAAGGTGGGCGAGAGAGAATTTATGCTCGCGCAGGCATGTCCTTGCTCGAGCGCGGCGTTCCGCACCACATGCTGCCCGCCCGTCAGTGCCAGTCGGAGAGCGCGCCGGCTTCGTAGGCGTGAGGAGTGAGCGTCCGTGATTTTTGACGGCTTCTAGTGCCCGCGACCGCCGGAGACCGGCGGCGAGGGCCGCGCCTTCGCGCAGGCGTTGCCCGGTCCGTTCTCCAGAGCGTGCTTTGGGAGAGGGACGGGGTCCTCTGCGGGGAAAAAATGCAACGCCACCACGCCGAACCGGCCGCGCGCAGGAGGCCGCGCGCAGTTTGCGGCCGCGCACTGCAAGAATCCAGAAAGGGCGTGGTGCTCTTTTCCCGCACGACGCAGCGCGCCCGCCGGGCCATTGACCAGCCCGACGAACAATTCATCGCCGGGTTCGCAACACCTCGCGGATGCTGCGCGCGCGGGTCACCGGGCGCCAGGTGCTTCGGCGGTCGTTTCAAAGAGGATGAGAGTCGACGGGAAGGGCGGAATGTAAAACGTAAAATACATGATGGGAAATGAAAGAGTGGAAATGGAAGAAAGAAGCCGAGGGCGCAGGGTGGGTTACGGGTGTCGCGCCGCGTTCCTGCCAAGGGGAGAGTTTCGCGGAAAACACCACCCTTAACCGCGGACGCGAAACAACTCTCAGACCTGCGTGTCAAATCCTTTCCCTATGAAAACCTTCCTAACTCGACCACTCTCGCCGGTCGCCGCAATTTAGGCCTATAACGACCTGAACACGGATCTGACCCCGGATGTGTCGCAGAAGGGCTATGTACGCCTATGACCAGAACGGAACCCGACGGTCACGGCGGTGTTGGCCAACTGGGAAACGAGACCCGGCCAACCGACCCCACCGAGCGGCTCGAATTAGGCGGGTGGGTCACAAGCACGGCACGGCAACGTTGCCATCCGGGGCGGTCATGACGGGCGGCGTCGTCACCATATTCCAGCAAGCGTCGCGTTCGGGGAATCCGACCAGCCGCCACCCACGAGCACCAAGTCGGTAGCCGCTACGGCGTCGCTTTGCTCTGATTTTCGAGGAGACGAGCGAAAACTCTACGTTGATGGATCTGGCCCTGGTCTAGGGAAAAGTCGTAGGCCTGCGCTTGTCGTCCTCGACGCGAGGGCCGCGCCCGCGGTTCGGCGAGAACGGAACCAACGCGGTTTCTGAGCTTCAAGCCAGGCTTAGACGGTGTTGCGGTAGGCCAAAAGGTCTCCTTGTAAAGCCGCTTTGGCCTGCTCGATGGGGCGGGAAAGTTTGTGAACTTTGAGGACTGCCAATTGCTCGGCCCCCACGACCAGGAACCGCGAGGCCCATCGGCTCAATTGGCCGATGCTGGCCCGGGAAATCGAGCGCGCGCCGGAGCGAAAACTGGGATACGGCCATGGCGACGCACACGGCGGTGTGCAATTTTCGGGCGGACGCCCGGCTAAATCCGCCGGCAGCGGCCGATTGGGGTTCCCGCCAGTTTTTGGCCCATTTTTAGGCAACGGCTGAGACCGGGTTCAATTTGTTGGAGCGCGCCCGAGAGTTTGCCTGCTGGTGTTTGTACCCAGTTTGCTGGCCAGGCCGGCCTGCCGAGTCCGTGATTTTGAGCGTGTGCTGCTCGTCATCGACTTTTACGCGCATTTCGCAAGCAGCTGTTGGCAGAATCCACGTAACGACCCCACTTCCGCCATGCTCAAGGTGTCCCGGCGGGTTTCAATCGCTGCCTTATATTTCGATGGTCGGTTGGAAGGCCGCGTGCTGCGAAAAGTATCGAGTTCCCAAGCTGCATCAGTACCAGGCGCTCCCCGACGTATACGAGCCGCGCTCCCCCGGAACCGAGGGGAACAACGCATCATGACCGACCGTGTGCTGTGCGGAATTTGGGCCTTGGCCGCACGGTCCGTCCGTGCGGCTCTAGTTTCAATGCTGTCGCCGAACTGCGTCCACCAATCCACGGCAGTGACGGGCGAGGGGGCCGAGGTGGCTGGCGGTGGCCGCGCCGTCTGGTTCGCGTCCACCCAGTTGGCGGAGTCTGAACCGTGGGCGGCTGGAATGACGATGCGAGCCAAGGCCAGCACGGCCAGAGCCAAAGCGCGCGCGCCGACAGGCGAGAGAAGCGGGTGGGGTTTCATTCGTAGCGCAGGGCTTCGATGGGGTCGAGCGGCAGGTTTCCACGCCGGGATAGAATCCAAAGATGGATGCCCACGCCGGCAGCAGCGAGGGCGGCCGCGGATGTCGCCCAGTGCAGTGCCCGTGACCACAATGAAAACGCGGCCAAAAATGAGGCCGATCAGGCCGATAGGCACAGCACGACGGCTTCCACGAGGAACTGTTTCAAAATTACCGCCTACCGCCATGCGCAGGCCGGTATCTCGCGCGTGCGTTCCGTGACGGGACACCATACCCACCCCTGATTCCGACGCCGCCGACCACGAGGGAAACATGGCCGCAGAGAGAGGCCGCGTGATCCGGCTGGCGGAGGGTGAGGGTGTTGGTCATCTGGGCTCATGTTGCGGATGGTAAAGTCATCCGGCTCATCCGACTTGATGTGGTGGCGGTCGTGCAATGGGGCGGCGATTTGTCGGTGGATCGTCCTTTGTTGAACGGCGCCAGCCGAGGATTTGGTTATATTGGGCAAATGTCATTACTGTAATTGTCTGGGCCACCACGCGGCGCTCACTATCGGGAAACTCATCCCGTTGTTTTGGTCACGGACGCAGTGGGAACTGAGTTGCCGGTGGAACGCAGGTGCCGCCACTGCCGGTCCATGCGGTATTTCACTCGTTGTCCACTGGATGACGAGGATATCGCGACTATTAGGTCCGGCGGTCAGCACGCCGATGACTTTCAGCCAGCTTTGGAGGCGCACTTCCTGGCCATCGTCGCGGTTTTCGCCGGAAGCTGGGTCTTGACTCGGCGAATCACGCACTTGTTGGCGTTACCAGGTCGCTGAGGGGGCACCTTCGGCCATCTTCAGTCGCGCAACACCAGGAAGTCCGCGCGGGACCGTTGTGCACCCGGAGTTCTCGTTGCCATAAATGACCTGCCCGCGCGCGCGCACCACCGGCGCCACGGTGCTCACCGCCGGGCAGTTCGTGGCCACAGCCGTCGCGTCATCGGGCGTGAGCGACACCCCCGTGCCATCCGGCGCAATGTGCTGCGCTCGGCATTGACGTGCTTGGGCATCATCATCGCCGTCGCCGCCGTCATCGCCATGGTGGAAATCGGCAACGGTTCCTCGACGGCGATCAGCAAGACCATCGAAAGCATGGGCGCGAACATCCTGATGGTTTTCCCAGGCGCGGCCAGCAGCGCGGGCATCAGCTTCGGGGCGGGCACGGGGGTGTCGCTCACGCCCGATGACGCGACGGCTGTGGCCACGAACTGCCCGGCGGTGAGCACCGTGGCGCCGGTGGTGCGCGCGCGCGGGCAGGTCATTTATGGCAACAAGAACTGGGTGCCGCAAAACATCCAGGGCACCACGCCGGACTTCCTGGTGTTGCGCGACTGGGAGGATATGGCCGAAGGCATCCCGTTCAGCGACCTCGACGTGCGCAACGCCAACAAAGTCTGCGTGATTGGCCAAACCATCAAGACCCAGCTTTTCGGCGACGAGGACCCGATCGGCCAGGAAGTGCGCCTCCAAAGCGTCGGGCTGAAAGTCATCGGCGTGCTGACCGCCAAGGGAGCCAACCTCATGGGTCAGGATCAGGACGATATCCTCGTCATCCCATGGACGACGGTGAAATACCGCATCAACGGCAGTGGCGGCACCTCGGGTTCCACCGGCAACTCGGCGACCACCTCCACTGCGTCGTCCAACCAAAACAACGGGATGGCCACTTTTCCCGATGCCAGCCAAGTGTTTTATGACGCCGCGTCGAACACGGAGACCCAGGACAACCCGCTGATGACCAAGTTTGCCAATATTGACCAAATCCTCGCTGGCGCCGATTCGACGAAGGACATCCCACTGGCCCTCGAACAAATCACCGCCGTATTGCACGACCGCCACCACATCAAGTCGGATGAGCCGGATGACTTTACCATCCGCAACATGACCGAGATGACCAACACCCTCACCTCCGCCAGCCGGATGATGACGCAGTTGTTGCTCGTCGTGGCCATGATTTCCCTCGTGGTCGGCGGCGTCGGAATCATGAACATCATGATGGTGTCCGTCACGGAACGCACGCGCGAGATCGGCCTGCGCATGGCGGTCGGCGCGAAGGCGCGGGATATTTTGAAACAGTTCCTCGTGGAAGCCGTCGTGCTGTGCCTTATCGGCGGCCTGATCGGCCTCATTTTTGGCCGCGTTTGCTCCATTGTGGTCACGGCCGTCATGCACTGGCCGACCAAGCCTTCTTATGCCGCCGCCGTGGCCGCCCTCGCCGTATCTGCCGGCGTGGGCATCGTCTTTGGATTCTATCCGGCGTGGAAAGCCTCCCGCCTCGACCCCATCGAAGCCCTGCGCTACGAATGAAACCCCACCCGCTTATTTCTTCTCTCGCCTGTGGCGCGCGCGCCTTGGCTCTGGCCAGCCTGCTGGCCTTGGCCGGTTGCGCCGTCGGTCCGGACTTCCAGCCGCCCACGGTCCAGACTCCCGCCAACTGGGTGGACGCGAACCAACCCGCCCGCGCGGCCACCGCCAGCCACCTCGCCCCCTCGCCCGTCACTGCCGTGGATTGGTGGACGCAGTTCGGCGACGACGAATTGAATAAACTCGTGCGCGAAGCCGCGGCGGAAAACTTGACCGTGCTCCAGGCCGAGGCCCAAATTCGCGCCGCGCGCGCCACGGTCAGCGTGGTCAATGCCGGTTTGTTCCCCTCGGTTTCCGGTAGCGGCTCGTATACGCGTCGGGGAGCGCCTAATATTCCCACCACCGGCTCATTTCTGGCCGGCCTTGATGCGGCTTGGGAACTCGATATTTTTGGCGGCACACGGCGTTCGACCGAGGCGGCTGTCGCCAACCTGGGCAAGACGATTGAAACCCGCCGGGACACCTTGATCACCCTCGTGGCGGAAGTGGGGGTTGATTACATCAATTTGCGCTCCCAACAGCAGCTCTTGGAAATTGCGCATAAAAGCCTCGATGACGAGCAGCACACGCTCAAAATCACCCAGGACCGCTGGCAGGCCGGCCTGGCCAGCAAACTGGACTACGAAAACGCCAAGTCCGCCGCCGATGCCACCCTCGCGCAAATCCCCCCGCTCGAAGCCGCCATCCGCACCGATATTTATGCGCTGAGTTTGTTGCTGAGCCGCGACCCGGGCGCGCTCCTCGACGAATTGAACCCGGTCCAGCCGTTGCCTAAATCGCCCGACCAGATTCCCATCGGCCTGCCGGCGGATTTATTGCGCCGCCGGGCGGACATCCGCGCCGCCGAAGAACAATTGCACGCCGACACCGCCAATATCGGCGTCGCCATCGCCCAGTATTATCCCCAGTTTTCGCTCAGCGGCGCGCTCGATTTCCAAGGGGCCAGCATCGGCCAATTGAGCCAATGGGCCTCGCGGTCCTGGTCGTGGGGGCCGAGCTTCAACTGGCAGATCCTCGAAGCCGGCAAACTTTCCGCCCAAGTCGAGCAGGCCAAAGCGGCTTTACAAGGAGACCTTTTCGCCTACCACAACACCGTGCTGACCGCCTTGAACAACGTCGAAACCGCGTTGGTTTCGTTCTCCACCGAACAGCAGCACGGCGCGGCCCTGCGCGCAGTCGAGGACGACAACCAGCAGGCCTACGACCTTTCCCTGCAACTCTACACCCAGGGCCAGATCGAATTCATCAACGTGCTCAGCGCCGAGCTTTCGCTCGTCTCCTCGAAAAACCAAGTCGAGCAAAGCGACGCCACGGTGGCGACCGACTTGGTGGCGCTGTTCAAGGCCCTCGGTGGCGGCTGGTCGGAATTCCCCGAACGCGACGCCGATTTGCTGGAATATGGTGACGGGCCGCCGGACGCGCCGCCCGTCATGAAATCAACCTACCGCCCCGGACCGAATAACAACGTTGCCGTGCCGCATTAACCCAAGCCGCCCATCCCGGTCTTAATAATATTCACCCGCCTAATTCGAGCCGCTCGCAGCATGGGCGGTCGGGTTGGCCGGGTCACTGGTTCCCGTCGCCGGCGCCGGCGTGACCGTCGGGTTGCCGTTCTGGTCATAGGAGCGTACATAGCCCTTCTGCGACACATCCGGGGTCAGATCCGTGTTCAGGGTCGTTTCATTATAGCCTAAATTGCGGCAACCGGCCAATCCAGCCAGCAAGAGTATGGTGGAGAAAAGCTTTAGGAAGGTTTTCATAGGGAAAGGATTTGACACGCAGGTATGAGAGTTGTTTCGCGTCCGCCCGGTTAAGGGTGGTATTTTGCCGCAAAACCCTCCCCTTGGCAAGATAAGGAACGCAGCCAGCAACACCCCGATTAATTCCGCCCTGCGCCCTCGGCTTCTTTCTTCCATTTTCCATCTTTCATTTCCCATCATGTATTTTACGTTTTACATTCCGCATTTCCCGCATGAACCTCGTCCTCTTTGAAACGACCGCCGAAGCCGCACGCCTGGCGCCCGGTGACCCGCGCGCGCGGCATATCCGCGAGGTGCTGCGAATGAAACCCGGCGATGAATTGTTCGTCGGGCTGGTCAATGGCCCGCGCGGCCGGGCGACGCTCGCCGACGAGGAGGGCGGCGGGCTGCGTCTCGCCATCCAGTGGGAGGAAAAAATCGAGCCGCCGCGCCCCTTCTGGATTCTTGCGGGGCTGCCGCGGCCGCAAACTGCGCGCGGCCTCCTGCGCGCGGCCGCGACGTTCGGCGTGGTGGCGTTGCATTTTTTCCCCGCAGAAAAGGGCGAGCCGTCCTACTCCCAAAGCACGCTCTGGAAAACAGACGAATGGCGGCAACGCCTGCGCGAAGGCGCGGCCCAGGCCTTCGCCACCAGTGTTCCGGCAGTCGCGCGGCACGAATCGTTGCGTGAAGCCGTGGAAAAAATCACGGAGACCGCGCCGAAAAATTCCGCACTCCTCGCGCTGGACCTTTACGAAGCCGGCGCACCGCTGTCCCAACTGGCGCCCGCGGGCGGGCCGGTCGTGCTGGCCCTCGGTGCGGAACGCGGCTGGTCCGCCGGCGAGAGGGACATCCTGCGCGAGCATAAATTCTCTCTCGCCCACCTTGGCCCGCGCGTGCTGCGCACCGAAACCGCCCTCATCGCCGGCTTGAGCGTGCTGCTGGCAAAGCAGGGAGAGTTTTAACTCGAATTACCGTCACCGGATTTTCTTGAACCACTCTCTTATTTGCCGAGTGAATCTGCGTCCCTTTCAATTGACGCGGTCCCGTCGCCACAACCAGTTACGAACACGGCGACAAAAATGAATAAATACAATTGATTCATTTTATCCCCAGGTATTCAGTTTACCTTCGGCGTTTGAAGGCGCCGCCGCCGGGGGGGGCGAAGCCGCGATTGCGGCGCTTGGGGGCGGCGGGGGCGGCGGAGGTCAGGAGATTTGGCTCGGTGCGGTAGGGGAAGTTCTCCAACTTGCGGCGTTCGATGGGGCGGCCGATGAGTTTTTCGATTTGGGCCAGATAGGTGGATTCGTCGGAGGAGAAGAGGGTGTAGGCCTCGCCTTCGCGCAGGGCGCGGCCGGTGCGGCCGATGCGGTGGACGTAGTCCTCGGGGTGGTGGGGGACGTTGTAATTGATGACGTGGCTGATGCCGGCGATGTCGAGGCCGCGGGCGGCGATGTCGGTGGCGACGAGGATGTCGAACTTGCCGCTTTTGAAACCGGCGAGGGCTTCGGTGCGCTCTTTTTGCGAGCGGTCGGCGTGCATGACGGTGACGGGGTGGTCGTGGGCGTCAAGCCATTCGGCGATGCGGTCGGCGTCGCGCTTGGTGCGGGTAAAGACGAGGACGCTGTGATATTCCATCTGCTCGAACATGGCGAGGAGCAGGTCGTATTTCTGGATGCCGTCCACGGGGAAGACGGCGTGGTCCACGGTGTCGGCGGGGCTGACGCGCAGGCCGATGTTCACGTCCACAGGGTCACGCATGTAGCCGGAGATGAGGCGTTTGATGGCGTCGGCGACGGTGGCGGAAAAGAGGAGGGTCTGCCGGTTGCGCGGGCATTGGTTGAGAATGCGCGAGACATCGTCAATGAAGCCGAGGTCCAACATCCGGTCCACTTCGTCGAGGACGACGATTTCGAGGTTTTTGAAATTGAGGTTGCGTTGTTCGAGGTGGTCGAGGAGGCGGCCGGGGGTGGCGACGACGATGTCGGCGCCGGCGTGGAGGCCGTCCAACTGCGGGCCGTAGCCGACGCCGCCGTGGAGGAGGGCGACGCGGCAGTTGCCGTGAACGCCATAGGCGCGGAACTGTTCGTCCACCTGCGCGGCGAGTTCGCGGGTGGGTTCGAGGACGAGAACGCGGGGGCCAGCGGGTTTGTGCGCGCCGAGGCGGGCGAGGGCGGGGAGGGCGAAGGCGGCAGTTTTGCCGGTGCCGGTCTGGGCCGAGCCGACCACGTCACGCCCTTGCAAGAGCACGGGGATGGCCTGAACCTGAATGGGGGTGGGGTTGGTGTAGCCTTTTTCGGTGACCGCCCGGACAAGTTCCGGGGGCAGGCCAAGTTCCGCGAATGTCATAGATGTAAAGAGTGAAAGTAAGCTTGCGCGGGGCAGGACACAAGGACGAAGTGGCGGGACAAGGTGGGCCTGAACGCTCAACGCTTAACTTTTAACGTTCAAGTAGGCGAATTTCTGTGGTGGTTGACGGCACGGAAATTTTTCTGGTCATCAGAATTGAGCGTTAAAAGTTGAACGTTTTGGCAATTTGAGATTTCCACGGCTGGTTGGGGTGGGTTAGGCTCGGCGGCCATGGGGGAGCATCATGAATCGAAGGCCGCCGTTTTGGCGGAGGAAAAGGACACGGGCCGGCTGGAGGCGTTCAGCGACGGGGTGTTCGCGTTTGCGATCACGCTGCTGGCGGTGGATGTGAAGTTGCCGCGCGGGGGCGTGGCGACATCCGCGGATTTGCTGGGGAACTTGCGCGATGCATGGCCGAATTACCTGATCTTCATCACGAGTTTCTTTTGCGTGCTGATCATGTGGGTGCATCACCACAACCTGTTCCGCCTGGTGCGGCGGGTGGACACGCCGCTGTTGTTTGCGAATGGTTTTCTGTTGATGATGGTGACATTGGCGCCGTTTCCGACCGCGGTGGTGGCGGACAATTTGCGCACCCCGGCGGCATCCGCCGCCTGCGCGTTTTATGCGGGGTATTCGGTGTTGGTCAGCGTGGCTTTTTACCTGCTGTTGATGGCGGCGCTGCGCCGGGCAGTGTGTTCGTCGAGCCTGACGAATGAAGGGCTGCGGCGGTATCGGGCGGGCTACCGGCTGGGACCGCCGTTGTATTTGGTGGCGATGGCGGTGGCCTACGTGAGTCCGTGGTTGACGATGGGCATTTGCACGGCGCTGTGGATTTTTTGGGCGTCCATGACGCGGATGGTGAACTCCGCCGGGGAAGTATAATCGGGGGCGGCAAGCTCTGAAGGCTCGACGGCTAATGGATGGTATGGACTGAATGAACGATGGGCGACGGCTTTGACGGAAACCCAAAAGCGTCATGGAATGGGCATTAAATATCCGTGGGCGAGAGCCAGCGGACGGCGACGATGCGGAAGCGGCGGCCGAAGGTGGCATTGACGGGGGAGAGATTGGCATTGGGGCCATTGTAAGTGCCGAGGGCCGCGGGGTTGGGTGCGCCGTAACCGCTGGTGGTTGAGGGGTCGTTCAGGCTTTGCTGGTCGGTGGCGATGTAATCGGGCACGCGTTGCACGACCATTTCACACCAGGCGCGGGCGAGCACGGCACTGGGGTCTGCGGCGATGCTGCCAAGAATGTTGTTCTGATTGATGGTGTTGCTGAGGACTTCGCCATAGGTGCGGATGACAAATGTGTCGGACCGCGCGGAGAGGATGGGCGCGAGGGCCTCGAGAATATCCGCCTGGGTGAGCCAACCCGGCATGCCGACCAAGCGGCTGAAGGGGTCCGCCGAGCCGGCGGGATAGGCCGGGCCGGAAAATTCGCCGCCGTGGGCGGCGCCATTGCTGTCGGGGTAATAGGTGGCGATGGTGCCCGAGCCCTGGCCAGGCAGCAGCGAGGAATTAATGGTGGAGGTGGAGAAGCCGCCATTCATCTGGGCCACAGGGAAGGCATTCTGCGAAGGGAGCGTGCCGCCTTCCGCGGCGATATCTATGGCGGTTTGGATCGCGCCGGAAAGGGAAGTGGGGTCTTTATAAATCGCCACGTTGTTGCCGAGGGTGGCGTTGGGGGTCAGGCGCCGGTTGATAAATTGAGCGAGGGAGAGGAACGGGCCGCGATAACGCACCTGTTCGACGATTTTGTCGGCGAGGCAGTCAATATCGAAATCGGTCAATTGGCGGAAGCCGGCGTAATCGGCGGGATTTTTCCCCGCGGTGCCACTGGCCATGTTAATGGCGGTGCTGACCGGGGCGCCGCTGGCCGTCTCCGCGGCAAGGTCGGGGAGGGGGTGTTGCGCGGGAAATAGGCGACGGGATTGCCGCTGGAGTCGGTGCCGGTGCCACTGGCGAGGGCGACTTTGCGCAGGGCGGAGAGGATGGCGCGCCAGGCTTCGACGGAGGTGGAGTTGATGTTGAAGGCGCCGTCAATCATCATGTAGCGCGCGGGGGCGTAGGCGCGGAACATGGTCAACCCGGTGGCGGGGTCCACCACGGCATTACCAGAACCATTCGTGCCGAGCATGGTGGCGGTGGGCACATAGCCGGCGGCGTATTTAAGGCGGTTGTTGGCGGGGATGACGGAGGGGCCGGTCTGGGAGAGGGTGGAGAAGAAGTAGCGGTCCCAGAGGGCGACGTTCATCAGGTAACTGATGTCGTAGGCGTTGGCGGGAGAGGCGGGGGTGAGGAGGGGTCCGGTGCCCGTATTCCCGCTGAGGCCGGCGCCGTTATTATACAAGGGTGTGGTCTGGTTGCTGTTGCTGGTGTTCCCGGCATTCGCGGGCGTCACGAGAACGGAGGAGGCCCAGCCGTTGGGATTCATGGTGGAATGGGCATCGCTTATTTTATGGGTCTGGACGCTGGCGGCGCGGGTCACGAAGAAGTCGGCATACGAATTGCCGATGGCGTTGCCGGGTTCATACCCGACGGACACCCACAGATCGTCCGCGGTGACGTCGGCGTGCTGCAACTGGCCGAGGGAGAGAATGGGCACGTCGGGGATGCTTTGGCCGGTATTCGGATTGGTGATGACGGTGCCGGTGATATTGGCGGCCCGTTGCGGAATGCCGTAGAGCACGCAAAACTGCTGGCCTTGGGACTCGGTGTTATAGTTGCCGCCCAACGCATAGCCCCAGGCGGTGTCGAAGGTGGCGTTGGCGCCGGGGGTGTGCGCGGTGTGGTCAAAAGAGGAATTGCTCCCGAGGCCGTTGGCAAAGGTGTCATAACCCAGCGTGGGATTGACGGAGTCGTCATTGCCGGGGCCTTGGCTGAAAGTGCGCCCATAGGGCGGCAGGTTGATGAACCCTGTGGCGGCGGGCAACGTCTGGTTGGCACTGGTGGTGCCCGTGTTGAGGGGGACGAACGGCGGCAGATTCATATTGGCGGCGCGCAGGTTGTAATCATAATAGGTCCGGTAAGTCCCTTGCTGTCCGGGGTCGAACGTGCCGTTGATGCCGCCAGAGCCGTTGTCCTGTTGGAAAAGCACACTTTCGGTGGTATTGGGCGAGGCACCGGCCGGCGACGGATTGTCAAAATTGCCGGGCAGCGACATGGCAAAGGCATAATCCGACAGGTAGGCGGGCATGAATCCTTGTGGCGAGCCAATGTATTGACGCCGATAGCCCTGATACTCACCTTGCGAAGGGTTGTAGCCATTCACCGCTTGCGGATTGATGGAGCCGGCCATCGTAAACACATTGCCTGAGTCCGCGTAATAGCCGTCGCCGGTCAGGTCCAGATTTGTAATCGACTGCAACACATTCGTGCCGACGGCCGCCACGGCCCAGCTGGATCCGGAGGCACCGGCGCCAAACACCGTGCTATTGTTCACGGGGCTGGGGTTGAACAGGGCGCCGGCGGAGCTTGCAATGACACCCAAGACATCACTCTGTGTATTCTGGGGCGGCGTGAGGTCGTAGCGCAATTCGAGGGTCATCGCCACGGAACCAAACATGGTGGAAATGTAGCCATACTGGGGAGAAGGCCAGGGGTTGTTCGTAGCGTAAGTGGTTAATTGTGCGGTACTCGGATTGTTGCCCAGAACATTTCCCTTGGAAACCACCAAATCATAGTTTCCAGCGACGGGGGCGACGGTGGGAAGGAGCTGGATTTTAGATCCGGTGTTGATGCCAGTGTCCCGCAATATATAAAGATTATCGCCAGCATTGATATTGGGGATTTTGGCCTGTAAGTTGATCGGGGCAATCTGGTTGCCCGACATGGTGAAGGAGAAGGCAGTGCCCGTGGTGCCATTGGCGGTGCCCACGGCTCCAACCACGTGAAAAGTCGAGTCGGATGGCGCCGCGTAGGGGGGGGTGGCAACCTTAAAATTGGCATCTTCGTTGAAATTCCCATCCAGGATGAAAACTTTGGCTTCGCCGGGTTGGAAAACCGCCGCGGATTGGGGAATGTGAAAGGCCATTTGGTCGAGCACCGAATTATACCGTTGGTTGGTGTTATCGCTGGTCGGGAAGATGAAGTTCGTGAAACTGACCGGGTTCTTCAGGAACGGGAAGTAGCCGGATTCCGGGACGGAAGTGCCCGAGTAGTCATTAAGGGTGCTCTTGGAATTGGCGGATTGCGAATAAAAGATGTCGCCGCCATAGGCGGCGTTTAAGGCGATGGTCGCATTGGCCCTATTTTGAGTGAGGTCATAGCCAAAGGGCAGGCCGACGCCCGAACCGTGTTGGTTTGACGGGGTGGGGACGGTGTTGCCGCCAGGGTTGCTGGCATTGATAACCGGGTTGCCATTGTTGCGATCCTGATTGCGCGCGGAGGGCGAAAAGCCCCATTCCCACTTGGTGTCGGTGTTGATGCGGTAGCCCAAGTCCAGGCCGCCGGGCGGGGCGGTGATGGGGAAGTTATAGGGGTTGGCGAGCACGAAGAGCGGTTGCACGGCAATGTATTGCTCGAAGAATTGGTCCGCGAAATTGCCGAAGCGCAGGCGTGCCTCGAGAATGACCGGGCTGATGCCCGCCTGGGTGCTGGTGGCGGAGCGCATCATGACGGCGGGCCGGCCACCGGTGGTGTTATTCCCCGCCAGGGCATAATAGGATTGCAGGACATCCCACTTCAATCCCGGTTGCTGCTGATGGGCCAAGTCGGGGGCTGCCGGGCCATGGAACTGGGAGTTGGAGCCGTCGGCATTGATCAACTGCTCGGAGGTGGCGGTGGCGCCGACCACATTGGGCTCGGTGGTGTTGCGGAAGAAGGTGGGGGCGCCGGTGGTGCCGGCGGGGATAATGGTGTGGCCGAACAGGCCGTTGCCGCCTAACCCAGAGTTGGTAGGGTCTTGGAAGACGAGGGTGGACGAGTTACCCGGCTCGAAGGCGGCGGTCAGGTCATAGCGCAGGCCGCCGCGGAGGGCATCGGCGAGCACTCCATAGGAGTAGGGGGTAAAGTCGTGGTAGTGAATTTGCAAGGTTTGCTCGGGCAGGCTGGCATTGGTGGCGCCCTGCACGGCCGGGAGGCTGGGGTCTATAAGGAGCATTTGGGACGGTTCCAGGATGTTGTTCAATTCGGTCGCCATATTACCGCTATAGACCAAGGGGCTGCTGATGGCCGCCGAGCCGCCGCCGGGGAAATAGGAGGTCATGTTAAACATGCGCTCGATGCCGGTGCGCATGGGCGCATTGAAGCGGTAACGCGACAATTGGCCGTTGGTGCCGGCCGTCGTGGCGGTGGTTTGTCCGGCGTCGGGGTCCACGATATTGAATTTGGCCTTAACGCCCTCGTCCTGCACAAACCAGGCGTAGCGGCCGCTGGTGACGGTGCCCGTGGTGGACTCCGCGGGTTCGAGGATGTTGACCACCGGCACCACGACCATGTTGTTGAGGGGGGTGAATTTATTGAAGATGGTTTGGGTTCCACCCGGGCCGGTCTCGACCGTAATTTTCTGATCATTGTTGGTGCCCGCGGAATTTGGCCCGACCAAGACCACGGCGGGCACCGCGGTTTGCACGGAATTGTTGATGGTGATGTCACTGGTCAAGGCATTCCAAGTGCTGGTATCCGGGCTGCCCTGGCTGACCAAGCCGCTGGTGTCGGAGCCAAAAGTCGGGTAGTTGCCACTCAATGCAGAAAGTGCTTCGACCACGCCGTTGCCGACTTTGCCGCCGACGTAGGTGTGGGCCATGAGCGGGGTGTTTTCGTCTCCGCTGACCAACCAGTTCATCAAGATCGGTTCCGGGGTGACTTTGCGGGAGCCGTTGAAATCCTGCGATTGCCCGGTGTAGAGGCCGAGAGGATTGGTGCCCTCGCCCCAGACGGCCGTCCAGTAACGGGTGCCGGCGCGGGTAAAGGCGGCGAGGGCGCCAAACGGCGCGGGCGTGGGCGAAACAGGCTTGGGCAACGCGCCATTGCCATTGATGCCAAAGCCGGCAAAGAAGCTGCCCGGGGCAAAGCCGTTGTCGGCGCCCGGTTCCTGGCCCACGGCGAAGCGGCCGAGGTCGGCGGTGGTGGTCACGCGTTGGTCCGGCCCGGCGAATTTTTGCAACTGGCCCAGGCCGATGTAGGCGGCGAGCAGGGCGTTTTGCTTGGCCTCGGTGTTATACAGGGTGGTCTTGGCCGCGCTGAGGTTCAACTGCACGAGGGTGGTGAGGGCGAGCACGAGCAGGAGCAGCAACGTCATCAGGCTGAGGGTGACAATGAGGGCGAAGCCGCGGCGGGTGCGGCGGGCGGCCTGGCCTAGCGGTCGGAGGAAAAGGGGGGGGGCAATGTTCATGGCGGAGCGGCGGTTCAGGAAAGTCGTTTCAAATCGGGGAGGCGGAGAATGGGAGGGATGGGAAAGATGGGAAGAATGGGAATGGTGGAGAGTCAGGCGGTGCGTGGAGGTGGGCAATCTTGCATGTAGCCTTTTTATGGCTTCAGCAAGGATTTTCCACCCCGGAATCGGAGGGCGGCGGCGTGTATTTGGCCGTTATTGACCCCGGCGGGGAAATCGCGGGGGAGATCAACCCCTTTTCCCGGACAGCAACGCGCTCAAACCGGTCTCATCGAGCACGGGGACGCCGAGGGCGCGGGCTTTGGCGAGTTTCGAGCCAGCTTCCTCACCGGCAATGACGTAATCAGTTTGCTTGCTGACGCTGCCGGCGACGTGGCCGCCGGCTTGTTCGATGAGGTGGGCGGCTTCTTCGCGTTTGAGGGTGGGCAGGGTTCCGGTGAGTACCAGGGTCTTGCCCATTAGCGGGCCGGGCGCGGTGGCGGACCGCAAATTGTCGCTGGCGGGGCGGATGCCCAAGGCCGCAAGCCGTTTCAGGAAGGCGCCCCCTTCGTCGGATGCAAAAAAAGCAATCACGCTGCGGCAGACGACGGGGCCGACTTCCTGGGAGATGTTTTGGCCGGCGAGTTGCGTTTCGAGGGCTTTCAATTCCATGTCAATTTTTTCGCATTCGTGTTCACGGTGCGCGCGCTCCGCGTCGTTTTTCGGCGGGTTTTTGCGCGAGCGCGGCGCGAGGGCGGCGCGGTGTTCCTCGAGGTCGCCTTCGCGGGCGATGGCGCGCAAAATTTCCGAATCGCGCACGGCCGCGAAATCGCGGTGGTGGCGCGCGATTTCCTTCGCTGTCACATCGCCGACGTTCGCAATCCCGAGGGCGTAGAGCCAGCGCGAGAGGGGGAGTTCCTTGGCGCGCTGGAGGGCTTCGATCACGCGGGTGGCGTTTTTTTCGCCGAAGACGCGCGGGTTTTCCTCGTCGCCGAGATTTAATTTGCCCAGTTCCGGGATGGTGAGCGTGAAGAGGTCGAGCGGGTCTTTGATGCGGCCGGTTTTGGTGAGGCTGTCGGCGACGATTTCGCCGAGGTCTTCGATATCGAGCGCCTTGCGCGTGCAGAAGAATTGGAGGCGGCGCGCCACTTGCGGCGGGCAGGCGGGGTTGGGGCAGCGCCAGGCGACTTCGCCGTCGGGCCGCACGGCTTTGGTGCCGCAGGCCGGGCATTTTTCAGGAAAGTGATAGGCGTGGCTGTGGGCGGGGCGTTTTTCCTTCACCACATGGACGACCGCGGGGATGACTTCGCCGGCTTTTTCGATGACGACGGTGTCGCCGACGCGGATGTCCTTGCGGGCGATTTCGTCGGCGTTATGGAGCGTGGCGCGGCTGATGGTCGAGCCGGCGAGGAAGACGGGTTCCAAATCCGCAACGGGGGCGAGGATGCCGGTGCGCCCGACTTGGATGATGATGCCGCGCAATTTGGTCTCGGCCTGTTCGGGGGCGAATTTGAAGGCCATGGCCCAGCGCGGGGCTTTGGACGTGGCTTCGGCGGCGCGCTGGCCGGCGAAGTCATCAAGTTTTACCACCGCGCCATCGGTGGCGTAGTCGAACTTATGGCGGAGTTGGTCGAGTTTCTGGATGCCGGCCCAGACCTCGTCCGCGCCCTGCGCGCGCCAAACGTTGTCTTTGGGGTGGGCAGGCAGGCCCCAATCACGCAAGTGTTGGTGCAATTCAAACTGCGTCGCGCAGGGGAGCGGCTCGCAAAAGCCGAGGCCGTAGAGGACAAGGCGCAAATGGCGGCGCGCGGCCTCACGCGGGTCGAGGAGTTTGGCGGTGCCGGCGGCGAGGTTGCGCGGGTTGGCATACAGGGGCAGGCCGGCCTCCTCGCGCTCGGCATTGATGCGGCGGAACTCGGCGGTGGTGAGGAAAATCTCGCCACGAATTTCCATGAGCACCGGGTGGCCGCGGCTGCGCAGTTCGAGCGGCAGCCCGCGCACGGTGCGCACGTTGGCGGATATATCGTCGCCCTCGACGCCGTTGCCGCGCGTCACCGCGCGGGTGAATTTTCCCTTTTCGTAAGTCAGACAGATGGCGAGGCCATCCACTTTCGGCTCAATGACGTAATCCAGTTCGCGGGTCGCGGGGGCGAAACCCTTGTCCACGAGGACGCGGCGCAGGCGCGTGTCAAAGTCGCGCAGTTCGTCCTGGCTGTAAGTGTTGTCGAGGCTGAGCATGGGCGCGCGGTGGCGCGCGCTGGCGAAGCCCTCGGTGCGGTCGTCGCCGACGGTTTGCGTGGGGGACGGGCCGGCCAGTTCGGGGTGGGCGCATTCGAGCGCCTCCAACTCCTTTTTGAGCAAGTCATACTCGAAGTCCGAAATTTCGGGCTGTGCTTTTTGATAATATAACTCATCATGGCGGGCGATAGTCGCGCGCAAGAGGGCAATCCGGTCGGCGGGCGGGGCGGGCATGGCGGAGGGGCGCCGGGGCGGGGGCGGCTAGTGGGCGGACGGAATTATTTCCGGCGCGATTAGATTGAGGGTTTGTGTGGGGGTGGGTGCGGCGGTGGGCGTGGGGGGCGGGGCGGATTGGCCGTCGGCGCGCAGGAGGCGCAGGGGCATTTCGGTGTCGCCATCGTCCTTGATTTCATAGCGCCCCACGGCGCCGGTGTAAGTGTGCAGGGAAAGCAAACTGTCGCGGATTTTCAGCGGGTCGTTCGCGGCGGCCTGCGCGGCGGCGGCGGCGAGGGCGTGGACATTATCGTAGGCATAGGCGGCGGGCAGAGCGGGGTCTTCGCCGTATTTAGCATGGTAAAGATCGGCAAAAGCGCGTCCGGCCTCGGTGCTGCGGGGGTTGGCGGCGAAGTCGGGCAGCGGGTAGGCCGCGCTGGCGGCGAGGGCGCCCGAGACGGCCAGACCGCCAAGTCCGTTCACACTGGCATAACCGAAGACCATGCCCTGCCAGCCAACCGCATCGAAGGCCGTCATGATGGCGGGATATTCCGGCCCGACGCCAGCGAGGATGAGCGCGCCGCTGTTCACGCGCAGCATCGCCTTGGCGAGGAGGGCAAAATCGTGCTCGCCGGGGGCGTAGTCCTCAGTGGTCGTGTAGAGGTCGTGGTTGCCGCTGAACTGGAATTGCAAATACTGCTTGTGGCTGATGCCGGCCAAATCGTTTTGGTTCAGCACGGCCACGCGCGTCACGCCGGCGGCGTTGAGGTAGCCCACGATGGCGCGGGCCTCCTGGTCGCCGTTCAGATAAATGCGCACGCCGTTCTTGGGGGTCAATTTCGGGACGGTCACGTAATCGCAGAGGAAGCCGATCAACTGCGGGTAATTCGCCAGTTGATCCGCCATGGCGATGGCCAGCGGGCCGTCGCCAACGAGCAGCACGGCCTCACCGCGGTCGCGCAACCGCGCCAGCGCCGCCGCGCCGGCGTCCAGGTCGCCGCGGCTGTCGAGGATGTCGAGCTGGATGGGCTGGCCGTTGAGGCCGCCGGCGGAGTTGACCTCCGCGACGGCCAGGTCCAGCCCGTTTTGCATGGCGCGGCCCGAGGAGGCGCGCAGGCCGGTCAACGGCAACACCGCGCCAAGGCCGAAGGCGTGCGGGTCTTTCGGCGGAAGTTTTTCGAACGGCGGGCTGCTGGATTCCGGCGCGGGGCGCGCGCCAAACAAATCCGGCTCAGTGCTCGACTGCGCGTTCAGGTTGCTGGCGTAGTTCTCGAGGGACTGACAACCCGTCCCAAGCATGGCGAAGGCAGCACAAACGCAGGCGAGCAAGGATCGGTTAAATCGCGGATTCGGCATGAAACCAGTTGGCCCGTTCCGGGCGGTGCTGTCAAGAATTCGGCGCGGCTTAAGTTAACTCACGTTTTTCCCATCCGCGCAGGGTTTGTCCAAACAAGAGGTAGTCTGTATCCGGGCAAAAGTTTCGCCGGGCTGGAAGCAGAATTTGGTCGCGCAATGTAGACTTAAACAATTCCACCCCACCATCCCATCCTAACGATTTAAGCTCACCCAGGCGATTCTCATTCAAAACGACGGTGTAATCTCTGCGAATGCCAACCAGCCCTTGGTCAAAGGCGCGATGATGAATGGCGGTTAAGCAAATGCCATTTTTGGTTTCATCGGTGCCGCGCGCATGTTCAACGGGAATCAGATGCGCGGCATCCAGCAGATTCAGTTGAATGCCACTCATGGCACAACGAAAATCGTAAGCCTGCAGGACATTTCTGCGAAAACGTTGATCGCGGACCTTGCGTTGAATTTGCTGCAACACGATGCGGCGAGGACCGGGTGGTATGTCCTGGATTTTTTCTTCGGTTGGCTCATCGGTAATCGCCGCCAGGACTTTGAGGTCTTTGGCATGGCGGGCAATGCCATGAAGGTTTTCCAGTTCCTGCACATAGGTTGCAAAAAAATCGGGGCGAAAAGCGATCGCGATTTCGTGATTACCCCGTGATTGGGCGCTGAATCCAGGTTCTGCCGCCGCCATAATTGTCTCTCGCCGGATTTGAAACGAAGGCGACCGCCCCTGCATCGAAATGAGATGTTTGGTGACGTCGAAGCCCGCAAACATATGCTGGTCTTCCGCCCAGCCCAGCACCAATGTTTTAGCCCCAAGTGCGATTTGAAAGCGATCAACGCCAGTGACTTGGATGCGCAACTCGTTGGAATCTCTGGGGTAGCCGCCGTGGGTTAAATTCCAAATATAACAAAAAACAGTTTGCCGGACTTCCCCCTGGAATAACACCAGCCGAAAGGGGTGGGTCTCGGATAATACAAGGCAGCCCCATCCGGACAGGCGGATTCCTTGCAGGATCCGATTAAGCAACGCTCTTTTGGAAAGTGGGCTGGGCATAGCACAAAAGTCATTTTTTATTAGGACGAGTTCCTCGACGCAGCGGTGATTCTTTGGTTTCCAGGAGCGCCATTTGGCCAATTTCGACGGGCGGCGATCTCGGCACGAAATTTGGTTTCATTTTGGTCATTTCCCGCTTGGCTCCTCCGTCCGGACGCAAAGGCACCAGATCCGCCCCATTGCGATGCAACCCGGGCTTAAATGCCTTATAATAATCGTCTTGTTGATTGGCGCTGGCGCGAGCAGATGCATACTCAATGGGCTGAAAGCGTCCAATTGCTCCTTTCACGTAATCTTCCACAAGTTCACAACAAATCCAGTTCCGCAAATTTCGTTCGGCGGCTTCACCGGTCATGCAGCTGCCACCGAACGGATCCACCACTAAGTCGCCTTCATCGGTCAATAGCCGGATAAAAAATTCGGGCAGCTCGACTGGAAATCGTGCGGGATGGGGCTTGAGGTTGTGCGCCGCACAGTAGCGAATATAGGAGGAATTGCTTTCGGTATGGGCGAGGGCAATTAGATTGGGTGGGATGGAGGCGCCGTTATTGGCGCCGAACTTATCCGAGATGTCATGGCCGGATGGCCGCAAACGCGGTTTATAGCCCTTTTCCAGCAACACCTTCATGCTGTCCGAATAGGGCTGGAGGATCCGACGGTTGCTGGCTTTGGGCCAAGGAGTAGGCGATAGCCACCAGACACAATTAACCGCATCCTTCACGCGAATGCGGCGAACGGTAACCCATTCTGCGGGGGTTGGCAAGCGAGCCGGGTTCCACCAGAAAAATTCTTGAGCCAAATGAAAGCCAAATTCACGGCAGAGCATGATCAGCAACTCGAAGTGATAAAGACTGCGGGTGGGTTGGCCCGAGATCCAAGCGCCGCCAATGTCAATGACGAGCGAGCCGTGGGGCTTTAGGGCGCGGCGAAAGGCCTCTGCGAAGGGCTTAAACCATTCAAGGTAATCGTGGGCATCCGCATTGCCGTAGTCTTTTTTTCGAACCAGCCCAAACGGGGGGCTGGTCATGATCAGGTCTACCTAGTTATTCGCCACCTCGTCTTGGAACAGTGTCAAGGAGTCGCCACAGTATATTTTCCCGAGGCGAGTTTTATGACGTAGAATGCAACGTGTGGTCATGCTGTTCATTTAATCACTAATGAATTCTGGAGATGAAGCAATACAATCATGTTGCTTGGACGCGCTTCGCCCGCCAGATGAGAAACGCGCCGGCGAGAATCATGAAGAGCGAAAAAAACGTTCCACGACTGAGGCCGAGGAGGAGAGGGGCGTCGGGTTCGCGGAAAATTTCGCAGAAGATGCGGACGAGGGCGTAGCCGATAAGGTATTCGCCGGCGAGTTGTCCGGCCGGCAACGCGCCGGGTTGGCCGGGCGGCTTGCTTTTCCACCAGCGCCATTGGGTGTAGAGGAGCAGGAGCAGGCCTTCGGTCGCGGCTTCGTAAAGTTGCGAGGGGTGGCGCGGGACGGTGTAGCCGATGATGGTGCTGCCGTCGCGGATGGGGAAAATCATAGCCCAGGGCACGGTGGCGGGCTTGCCCCAGAGTTCACCGTTGACGAAGTTGGCCAGCCGGCCGAACAGCACGCCGGGCGGCGCGAGCGTCGCCACCACGTCGCCCAAGCGTAAAAAGCCGGGTGGGTTTTTCCGCGCGAACCACCACAGGCCGAGCAGGCCGCCGATGAATGCGCCGTGGCTGGCCATGCCGCCTTCCCAAATGCGGAAGATCATCGCCGGGTCGGCGAAGAATTCCGCGCGCCGGGTGGCGTCGCCGAGGATGACATAGAAGAGGTAATAGCCGAGCCGCCCACCGAGCATGATGCCGAGGATCATGGCGAACAGGAGCGTCGAGCGCTGGTCGGCGTCGAGCGGCAGGCGGCCTTTGCGCGCGTAGAGCCACATGAGCCAGGACGCGACGAGGAACCCGGCCACGTAAGCCAGCCCATACCAGCGGATGCCGGGGAGAAACCAGCCGGCGGGGAATCTCACTGCCAGCGGGTCAAATTGGGCGACGTAATAGTGCGCGGCGTCCGGTGGCAGAGGCGCGTCGCCCGCGGCGGCGCGGACGCCGGGCACAAAGGCGACGGCGAGAAATAAAAGGGTCAGCAAACGCTTCATGGATGGGTGGGGGAACGAAACTGCGCATGTAACATCCAACATCGAATTTTCAACACCTAACATCCAATTAAAAACCGGTCGTAATGATTCTTCATAGGAAGTTCGATGTTGGATGTTCAAAGCGTTTCATTTTGCACGATTTGCTCGAGGCTTTGACGTTTGCGGATGAGGCGCAGGGTGCCGGTTTCCTCGAGGAGGACCTCGGGGGCTTCGGGGAAGGAATTGTAATTTTTGGCGCTCATGGCCGCGCAATACGCGCCCGCGCCTTCGATGACGCACAGGTCGCCGATTTCCGCGCGGGCGAGGAGGCGCGGGGCGAGCGTTTCCGGCGCGCCGGGGGCGGGGGTCAGCAAATCGCCGGATTCGCAGCAATGGCCGACGACGAGGTAATTTTTATTTTCCTGCTTCGCGCGCGCGCGGCCGGTGGCCGGGACGACGACGAGGGAGTGCTGCGCGCCGTAGAGGCTGGGGCGCAGGATCTCGGTCATGCCAGCGTCGAGCTTGAGAAAATCATAGCCCTGCGCGCCCGTGGAGACGATGTCCTGCACGGTGCAAACGAGCGCGCCAGCCTGGGCGACGAGATAGGTGCCCGGCTCGATTTCGAGCCGCAGGCGACGGCCGGATTCGTGCGCGCGCTCCGCAAAGAGCGCCTTGACCGTCGCGCCGATTTTTTGCAGATCGGTCGTTTTTTCGCCGGCCACGCGCGCGACCTTGAAGCCGCCGCCGAGGTTGACGGTCTCGACATCGGGAAATTCGCGGGCGAGGGCGAGCGTCATTTGGGCGACGCGTTCCCAGACCGCCGGGTCGGTGCCCGAGCCGATGTGGGTGTGAATCTTGACGACGCGCAGGCGGTGGTTCGAGACGAGTTCATGGACTTGCTCAAGTGTTTCGTGCCAGATGCCGAAACTTGAACCTGGGCCACCGACGTTGGTCTTGCCGGAGTGGCCCGAGCCGAGACCGGGGTTGAAGCGCAACCCAAGTTTTTTGCCAGGGAATTGCCGGCCAAAACGGTCGAGTTGCTGGAGCGAGCAGGCGGTGAAGCGGATGCCGCGGTTGTGCAGCGCGGCGAAATTTTCCGGCAGTTCCTGGGTGGCGAGGGAGATTTTTTCGGGCGCGAGGCCGGCGCGCAGGGCGCGTTCGGCCTCCCAGCCGGAGCTGGCGTCGAAGTGCAGGCCGAGGCTTTCAAAGAAACGCAAAACGGCGGCATTCGGGCAGGCCTTCATGGCGAAGCGCACGGTCAGACCGAAGGCATGGGGAAAGGCGAGGCAGGCCTGGGCGCTGCGCCGCAGCGTGGCCTGGTCGTAAACATAGGCGGGCGTGCCAAAGCGTGTGCGCACCGCCGCGACTTGCGCGGCGGTCAGGAAGCGGAGCGGTTCGAGGCCGGGAGAGGCTTTGGGGGAAGGCATGGTGCGAGGGGCGAAGGGACAAAGGGACAGAGGCACAGAGGGACTAAGTGGCAAGTGAAGATACAAGCCGGGTTGGGGTCTTCAATCACATATATAATAACCTAAATCTTCCCTTTGTCCCTCTGTCCCTTTGGGCCTTTATTCCTAATGCTTCGCCGTCCAGTGGCGGAGGGAGCGGAGGAGGAAGAACTCGAGGGCGGCGTCTTCCTTGAGGTTGACTTCGAGGAGGCCGGAGATTTTTTCCAAATCGGCAATGGCGCGGGCCAGGCGGGCGGCACGGGCCGCGAGCGTGGTGTTGCTCGCCGAACCGAGCGCAAAATCGCGGGTGGCCTGCTCTATTTCAACCAGGAGACTGGCGCGCAGGCCTTTGTGCAGGCCGGTTTGCGCGGCGGTGATTTCCTCGTCGTCGAGACCTTCAGGCAGTTCGGTTTTGGCCTTTTCCCAGGCAGCATCGGTGAGGCGGTGGAGGATAGCCTCAAAACGCGCACCGAGGCCGTAGGCGGTGAGCACGAGTTCGCCGGGCGGGATTTTTTCAGTGCCGGTGAGACGCGTGAGCCAGGCGGTGTAATTAGCGCGCCAGGCGTGCCATTCTTCGTCGGCCAAGGGCGCGGAGGCGGCGGGCAGGCGGAGGTGGAAACAGCGGCTGCGGATGGTCGGGAGCAAATCGTTCGGGCGGGTGGTCAGCAAAAAAAGCGTGGTGCCGTCGGGCGGTTCCTCGAGGGTTTTGAGCAGGGCGTTTGAGGTGGGCGCCTGCATCCGGTCGGCCTCGTAAACGACGCCGACTTTGCGCGGGCCGGCAGAGGCGGTGAGCTGGATTTTGCGCAGGAACTCGCGCAGGTCGTCCACCTTGATGAAGCGGGCTTTGCCGGAGGGACGCAGGGCGAAAAAGTCCGGGTGCTTGGTGGCGTCGCCGGCGTTGAGCAGGCGGGCGGCGAGTTCCTCGCAGGCGGCGGCGAGGGCGGGGGGATGGTCGCCGTGGACGAGGATGGCGTGGGTCAGCCGCCCGCGCGCGAGGGCGGCGGTGAACGCGCGCAGGGAGCGCGGCGCGGAGTCCGGCTCAACCGTGGCGGCGTTGGAATTCATGCCAGATGGTATCGGTGATTTGTTCGGTGGGCAGGGTGCCGTCCACGACGAGGAAGCGGGCAGGCTGGGAGCGGGCGAGCAGAAGGTAGCCTTCGCGCACGCGCTGGTAGAAATCAATGTTCTCCTGCTCGAGGCGGTCGGGCAGGTCGCTGGCGCGGCGGCGGGCGCGCGCGAGGCCGACTTCGGCGGGCACGTCCAGCACGACGGTCAGGTCGGGGAGCAGCCCGCCGATGGCAAAGTGGTTGATGACCGCGACGGGATCGGCAGAGAGCTGGCGGGCCACGCCTTGATAAACGGTGGTGGAATCAAGGAAACGGTCGCACAGAATAATCTTGCCCGCGCGCACGGCGGGGAGAATGACTTCGCGGACGAGCTGCGCGCGGCAGGCGGCGAAGAGGAGCAACTCCGTCTCGGGGAACATGGCGTGGCCGCTTTGGGCGTGTTTGAGCAGGTGGCGGATGGTTTCGCCGATTTCCGTGCCGCCCGGCTCGCGGGTGACGACGACAGCGTGGCCGGCGGCTTGGAGGCGCGCGGCGAGGAGGTCAATCTGGGTGGACTTGCCGCTGCCTTCGGAGCCTTCGAAGGAGAGGAAGAACGGGCGGGTGGAATGCGGCGCGGTCATGGGCGAACCCGATTGAATCGAAATGCAGCGGCGCGACAACGCAAATTCACCTACCAGGCGCGCAGGAAGGCCTTGATTTCGTCGAGGCTGGGGCTGTGGGCATTGCGCACGTAGAAGCCGGAGACGGATACGGCGACCATTAGGCAGCAGGGCGGGGGCAGGCCGAGCAGTTGGGCGGTCATGAAGCCGGCATTAAAATTGTCGCCGCCGCCGGTGGTGATGACGGGCTGGCCGCAATGGGGGCCGTCCACCCACCAGGCGCCGTCGCGTGTGGCGGCGGCCGCGCCGTTGATCGGGTGGATGACGACTTGGGCGATGTTCAATTTTTCGCGGATGCCTTGCGCGGCGGATTGGAGATTTTCGGATGTGAACGCAGCGAGCGGCACGCCGAGCACGGCGGCGACTTGCTGGCCTTCGGAAAGATTGAGGCCGAGCGTGGCGTCGCCGAATTTTTGAAAACGCGCGAGGGCGGCGAGACCCTGGCGCAATTCCTCGCGCAGGCGCTTGGCGGGGTCGGCGAGGTCGAAAAAGAATTGGCGCGGGCGGGGCGCGAGCGCGGGCAGCGTCTGCGCCAGCAAGCCTTCGAAAATTTCGGTCATGTAGGGTGTTTGGGTCCAGTTGACGAGGGCGATGAGGTCGGCGCGGGCGAGCAAATCGAGCAGGGCGGGTGCGCCGACGGCTTCGACGAGGCGGGCGTAGGTCAACTCTTCGAGCGCGGCGGGTTCGCCGAGCATCAATTTGCCGTCGGGGAATTCGAGGGCATGGGTGATGCCGGGGTTGGCGAGGGAAATGGCTGACGTTTTTTGCGCGAAGTCCTGGAAAATCGGGTGAGGGGCGGGGCGGCCGAGCGCGCCGAGGTAGCGCACGCCGAAGTCCGCCGCGAGGAGCGCGCGCGCCATGAGCGGGCCGTTGCCGCCGAGTTGTTCGCGCTGCACGAACAACTCGATGTTGGTGCTTTTGCCGGCGGCGGCGGCGATGCGCTCGCCAAACGCGGCGAGGCCGGAAAAGGGGACAAAGTTCTCGCCCAGCCCCGTGCGTTGCGCGACGGCGTGGATGATGCGGTCAATGAAGCCGTCGAAGCCGACGACGGCGAGGCGGGCGGGGGCAAGGTGGCTGTTGCGCGAGAGTTCGTCGAAGGTGAATTGGCGGAAGGCGGAGGGCATGAGGCGGGGAAAGTAAGGATGAAGGATGAGGGATGAAGGATGAAGAGAGAATGGAAGATGGAAAATGGAAGATGGAAGATGGAAAAAGAAGAAACGAAAACTCTGGTGAGGGCGGGGTGGGGCGGCAAATGGAAAACTCCAGGCTGTGAAATTCGGCAATTTTGGATTGCACCTTGCGTTGGGCAGGCAAAAAAATCTCCTTCGGGCTTGAAAGCCCGAAGGAGACGTTGGGAAGGCGTGAGGGTCACGCCGTCTGGTATATGAGTCTGTCGCCGGTTTAGTTGGCGGTGGCGAAGAGGACTTCGATGCGGCGGTCTTGATGCGTGGAGGCATCGCCGAACGCGCCGATTTTAATCCGGTTGGCCGGCACGCCCGCATTGATCAGGGAGAGGCGCACCGCTTCAATGCGGCGGTCGTCCAGCTTCTGATCCTTGGGGTCGGTGCCGTTGGGGGCCATGGTTCCATCAATGCCGATCTCGAGCGAGGGGTTGGCAATCAGGTAAGCGGCGATATCGGCGCTTTTGACCGCATCCGTGCTCTGGACCTGGGCATCATCGTAGGCAAACGTGTAGTTGCGATAGGACATCCAATGGCCGACGATGCCCGCGACGCCGGTGTTGCCTTGCATCCCGGTGGCGCCTTGCGCGCCGTTGGCACCCGCGAAGCCGCTTGCTCCGGCGACGCCTGCCGTCGTGCTGCCTTGCACGCCTTCGGTTCCACTGACGCCTTGAGCGCCGGTTTCGCCGGTGAAGCCCTCGGGGCCGGTCGGCCCGTAAAGGGTGGAACCCTGGGCACCGGTGGCACCCGTGGCACCCTGCTCACCCACCGCGCCAGTTGCGCCGGTGGCGCCAGCGTAGCCAGCCAGGCTTGCGCCCTGCTCGCCGGTGGCACCAGTGAGGCCTTGCGCGCCCGTGGCACCCGTTAGTCCGGTGCGGCCAGGAGCGCCGCGCAGGGTTTCGCCGGCTGCGCCGGTGGCGCCGGTGGCACCTTGGGGGCCGGTGGGACCGGTCGCGCCGTCCGCGCCGCGGATACCCATCATGGCGACACCAGGAGCGCCTTGCGCGCCAACGGCACCTTGAGCACCCGTCGCGCCCGTGGCGCCATCCGGGCCGCGGGGGCCGACGAGGCTATTCGAGTTATCCATGGGCGGGTTGTAGATGGGAGCTTGAGCAGCAGGCTGGGAAGCAGGTTGCGTGGAGCAACCGGCGACTAAGATCGCGGAAACCGCGATGAGGATGAGTTTGTTTTTCATAAGATTTAATTTTTGCAAGATGGAGAATGAGCCTCGGCTTCGATCGGCGTTGGTTTCCGCGGGTGGCGAGAAGGCAGTGCCGGTGACGGTTGAGTCCCTTGACCGCACTAGCATAGTGCAAGGGGCCGTCCGTCTCTATGGGGTGTAACCCGACGAGCGCCGAAGGGCGCGCGGGTTAGGCGGGAGCGAACCGGCGGGCACCCTCTCCGACGAAATTTTTGCGGCTGATTGAACGAGGATTGCCAATGGCAAATCAAAGAGGTAAAAGTTTCCACAGAATATGCTGACTATACTTTCGAGCCTGTCTTGGTCCGCCGGGGGCGCCGCGGCTGCTGCTGGCGGCCGCGGGCGGGAATTTCAATCTTTGGGCGACGTTCCAGAACGCCGAGATATTCGGGCAGATCATCGTCGTGTTACTGATGTTTTTCAGCCTGCTGGCGTGGACGGTGATGATCAGCAAGCATCTGGAGCTGACAAATTGGCGGGGGGAGAACCGGGGTTTCCAGGCGCGGTTGCGCGAGACGGAGCGGTTAATGCAGCAGACGGTATCCCCGGCCCTGCGCCAACGCGTGCCCTATGCGCGGCTGTTTTATGATGCCATTGAGGCGGCGCGCCAGCACGCGGCGGACCGCGACCCGGCGGTGCGCATGGGGCTGATCGAGAACGCGCTGCAACGCGGGGTGGGCGATGAATGCGTGCGCTATGAGCGCAAGATGGTGCTGTTGGGGTCGCTGGTGTCGGGCGCGCCGTTCATGGGGCTGCTGGGGACGGTGGTGGGGGTGATGGTGGCGTTCAACGGGATGGGCCAGGCGGGGGGTTCGACGCTGCAAAACATCGCGCCGGGGGTGGCGTCGGCGCTGCTGGCCACGGTGTGCGGGCTGCTGGTGGCGATTCCGTCGGTGTTTGGCTATAACTTTCTTTTGTCGCAGACGAAGATCATGATCACGGAGCTGGAAAATTTCGCGAGTTGGCTGGCGGATCGGATGGAACTGGAGATGGAAGCACAGAAGATCGTGCCGTTCCAGCAGCAGCCCGCCGCCCACCCGGTGGCACCGGCGGCGCCGGTGGGTTATCCTCCGGCTGCGTCCACGCCCGCATCCGCAGCCCGCCCGGCCGCCCCGCCACCACCGCCCGTCGCCGAACGCTACCTGCGTTTCGATGTTTCCGAGGATGAGTAAAGCCACTCTAACCGAGCATCCGCCATGGCCCGAGTATTCAAACGCCGCGACCGCCTGAACGCGATGTCGGAGATCAACATCACGTCGTTGCTCGACCTGGTCTTTTGCCTGCTGATCATCTTCATGATCACGGCGACGGTGATCGAACAGACGGTGCCGATCAACCTGCCGACGCAGCCGCGCGACCCGTCCGCGGGCCGCGACCAACAACAGAAATACGTCGCGGTCACGATGGACCAGCAGGGTAATTACTTTTTTGAGAAAAACCCGGTGACCGCCGAGGAGTTGCGCGCACAGCTTAAAGTGCTGGCCGCGCAGCCCGACCCGCCCACCATCGCCATCCGAATGGATCCCACGCTGCACGTCCAGCAGTTCATTGATTTGAAGACGATCATCTCCCAAGCGGGGCTGAGCAAGGCAACCGTGGACACTCAGTCGAAATAAATGTCTCTTTCCGTGCCCTATCGAGAGGAATCGCGCACACCGCTGGCCTTCGGCCTGTCGGTGCTGCTGCATGGGCTGGCGGTGGTGGCGGTCGTGGCTTTTCTCTGGAGGCACCCGGTGCCTGCGCCCCCGCCGCCGCTGGTTTTTGAACTGGAAGCCGGGCCGACTTCCGATACGCCGACCCCGGATGAATCGGCAGCACCGGACCAGTTGTCCCTGCCCGACATGGCGACGCCGACGTTTGCGAAACTTCCGCCGACGCCGGACGTAACTCCGCCAGCGCAACCCCAAATGCAGCCGGCGCCGATAGTGAAACCGGCGCCCGTCCCGGTCAAAACCGTGACGCCGATACCTGATCACAATGTCAAGCCTGCGTCCAAACCCGCACCGAAGCCCTTGGCCAATACGACGACTACGACCGACCTGGCCACATGGGAGAAGAATCATCCCGCGGCCAATCCCGCGTCTGCGGCCACGACTATGGCGCGAAGAGGTATCGCACCGAAGGTCGGCATTGACGTCGGCAACATTGTGAACCCGCTAAGCAATCGAGGCGCACGCGGCGACACCCATGCCCCGGCTGCGCCCGGCACAAGTGATGATTATATCATGAAAATTGTAGCGCGGCTGAAGGCGGCTTTTGCACTGCCTGGCGGGGTTTCCGGCCTGAGCGAGAATGTAAGGTTGACGATTGCGGCGGACGGCAAGGTGGTGGAGGCCGTCCCGGTGGGTTCTTCGGGCAACGAACAATTTGATGCGGCGGTGCGGGCGGCGCTGGAGAGCGTTACTCAAGTCGAGCCACCGCCGGGCGGGCAGGAAGTCACCTACACATTCATCTACACACCGGAGCCTTAAGAGGGTGTGAAGCCAGCGAGTAGTTCAGGATGGAAGGGCCATACCAAGGGCCACAATTTCCGTAACAAATATGTTAAAAAGACGCTTAAATATAAGATTTACAGGCAAAGAAATGGGGATTATTTCTTAGGGTGTTTACCGAGGTTAAAATGGGCCGATAAAACCTTGACGGATTGCCGCCACCAGCCAAGCTCAGTTCACCCCCCCAAATAGCCGTCGGCAACCCCTCATGAGTGCTCCCGCCCAACACGGTCCGCCGCGCCGCAGCGATTTCTGGCTGCGCGTGGGCTACGGTATGGCGCTCGCCGTGCTGCTGGCGTCAGGCGTTGTGTCGTGGTTTTGGGTCACCAGTCTCTTCAAGGCCCGGCAGGACCAACTGGGCGTGAACGGGATGATTGACCGGGTGTCCTCGCTGCAGAGCGACTTGGCGCTCAGCGAGGCAATTTTATACAATTACTTGTCCAGCGGTGATGATAAATATCTTGCGGCCTACCAGCAGGACGCGCAGGCGGCCCGCCAAAACATCAAGACCTTGGACGAAGTGTCATCCCGGGACATGATGCAAGCGGAAAATTTCTCTTTCTTCGAGGCTCTGGCGGAGCAGCGACTCGACCTGTTCGGGCAGGCGGTGGACAAGCGCAAACAAGCGGGCCGCGACGTGGCACTGACGTTCATGCAATCGGTTGAGGTCGGGCAAAACCAGCAGAGTCTGCGCCACCAGTTTTATCTTCTGAAATTCCTTGAAAACAACCGCCTCCGCACTGACGAGGATACCAGCCAGGCCAACGCCAGTCTGGCGGTCTCCGCCACGGCGGTGGCCACGGGGCTGGGCGTGGCGTTTCTCGCGCTAGCCACGGTGCGGCTGCTGTGGGAATTGCGCGTGCGCACGACGGCGGAGGAAAAACTGCGCGAAGCGCACGACCAGCTCGAGGAGCGCGTGCGTCTGCGCACGGCGGAGTTGCAAACCGCCAAGGAGGCGGCGGAGGCGGCCGGCCAGGCCAAGAGCAATTTCCTCGCGGTGATGAGCCATGAAATCCGCACGCCGATGAATTCGGTCATCGGTTTTTCAGATTTGCTGACGGACACAGCGCTGACGCCCGAGCAGCACGAATACGCGCGCGCGATATCGACCAACAGCGACCAGCTGCTCAGCCTCATCAACGACATCCTGGACTTTTCGAAAATTGAATCCGGCCATGTGGAGACGGAGTCGGCGCCGATGGACTTGCGCAGCAGCGTTGAGGAAGTCATCGAGTCCATCCTGCCGCGGTCCGGGCCGCGGCCGATTGAGATGCTGTGCGACATTGCGCCCGGCACGCCGGCGGCGGTGTTGGCGGACAGCGGCCTGTTGCGCCAGGTGCTGACGAATCTGGTGGGCAATGCGGTCAAATTCACCGAGCGCGGCGAAATCATTGTCGGCGTGCGCCTGGCCGCGCCGCCGGCCCTCCATTCGCGGCGGGTGCTGCTGGAATTCCGGGTGTCCGACACTGGGATTGGCATTCCCGCCGACAAATTGGACCGCTTGTTCAAGCCGTTTTCGCAGGTGGATTCTTCCACGACGCGCAAATACGGCGGGACCGGTCTGGGCCTGGCAATTTGCAAGCGGCTGATTGAGGCGATGGGCGGGCAACTGGGCGTCGCGAGCAGCCTTGGTGAAGGCTCGACCTTCCATTTCACCCTGCCGGTTGAATTGGACGAGGAGGCCGGGGTGCCCGCCTCGTGGCGGCTACCGGAATACCTGGTGGCCGGGTGCCGTCTGCTGCTGGTGGACGAGAATCCCAAGCGGCGCCGTATTTTGCAGGATTTTGCCAAGCAATTCGGCCTGGCGTGCGAGGTGGAGACCTCCTATGCGCGGGCCGGCGAACGCTGCGAAGCGGGCGAAGCCTTTGACCTCGTGCTGGTGGATGGCAGCATGCCCGCCAAGGAAATGTTGCGGATGCGCGCGGCGGCGAAGGCCCGGGCCAACGCCCCCGCCTTTTTGTTGTGCGACCGGGAAAGCGCCTGCCAGACGGTCGAACGCGCGTGGCTGGCCGGCCTGGTGCGCAAGCCGATCCGCATGTCCCAATTTTATGAGGAGCTGCTGGAAGTGCTCAAGGATCGCGCGCAGACCCAGCCGGTGCTGCCGCCCGCGCCGTTCCCGGTGGCGGCGTTCCATCCCCTGCGCATCCTGCTGGTCGAGGACAATTTCGGCAACCGCCAGATCACGCAACTGCTGTTGCGCAAACTGGGCTACCAGCCCGCCGCCGTCGAACAGGGGACGCTGGCCTTGGACCTGCTCACGCGGCAGGACTTCGACCTCATTCTGCTCGACGTGCAGATGCCCGGCATTGACGGCCATGAGACGGCGCGGCGCATCCGCATGTGGGAGCGCGAGCATGGCCGCGACAACCATCAACGCGGCGCGGCTTATATATGCGCGCTCACGGCCAATGCGATCAAGGGCGACCGTGAACTTTGCCTGGAGGCCGGCATGGACGATTACCTGGCCAAGCCCATGCATGGTTCCGAATTGCGCGCGCTCATCGAACGGGCTTGGGCCCAAAAAGCCTCGCCGCAGGGCGCGCAGCCGGATGTCTCGGCGCAGGCGGGATGAGGGCGGGAGGGAGACAGGAGGCAGGAGGCGGAAGAAAGAGCATCTTTGGTTTGCGCGGATTTAGAAAACGCTCAACGTTTAAAGTTGAGCGTTCAGGCGGTTAGCCTCCCGCGAGGCAGCGGGCCAGGATCACGCCTTTGCGCCAGGTGGGCACGTAGCGGCGGGCGGAGAACACGTCGTAACCGTGTTGTTCGATTTCATCCAGAATGCCCGCGTAGAGGCGGCCCATGACCCGCGCGGTCATCCGCGAACCGTCATTTTCGAGCAGGGGCAGGCCTTGTTCCGCGCCGGCATACCAGCTGCGCGCGCGCGCGATTTCGAAACGCAGCAGCGCGCGCCACGCGTCGTCCACGCGGCCGGCGCGCAGTTGGTCGTCGGTGACGCCGAAGCGGGCCAAGTCTTCGGCGGGAAGATAAATACGCCCGCGTTCACGGTCTTCGCGCACGTCGCGCAGGATGTTGGTCAATTGCATGGCGAGGCCCATTTCGACGGCGTGGGGCAGGCCGGCGGCGTCGCGCAGGCCGAAAATCCGGCTCATCATGATGCCGACGACGGACGCAACGTAATAGCAATAGACTTCGAGTTCCGCCAAATCGCGCAAACGCAGGGGCAGGCGGTCGCGCGCGCAGCCCTCGATCAAGTCGCGGCACCAGTCGCGTTCAATCCCATATTCGCGGCCCATGGCGGCGAACGCCGGCGCGAAGGGCAGGCTGCTGCTCCCGGCGAGGATTTCGTCGAGAGTGGAGGTTAGGGCGGCGGCGTCGGGCGGCTGGCGGGAGTGCTCGATTTCGTCGAAGGCGTCGTCCACCCAGCGGCAGAAGGCGTAGAGGGCGTAGGCAGCGGATTTTTTGGGCGCGGGCAGCAGGCGGGAGGCGAAGAAGAAACTGGTGGCGTGCGCGCGCGTGGCCCGGCGGCAGGCGGCGAGTGCGGGCGCGAGCGCCGGGTCGCGGGACCAGGCGGACGCGGGCGCGACCGGCGGCCAGGCGCGCGGGAGTTTGTCCAGCAGGGCGGGCGTCACGCCGGTGAATTAAGAGGGAAGCAGCAGGGATTACGAAGGAAAAAACGCGGCGCTGCGGAAAATGCCGTTAGGTTCGGCATAATCAGGGCAGATGTAGATAGTGCTTCGTTTGCAATCGGGATGAAATGGATGACAAACACAACGCGATTAGTTGCCATCGCCACTTTGTTTAATATACCACTTTCCGTCAATTTTGACAAAGATCAATTTACCCCGTGTGGCCATGTAGGTCGCTTCTTTGCCAGTGATGTTAAAAGTTGGATTCTGATATTCAAGGGTTTCGTAAGACTGCGCCAATGGTTCATACACCGATTTTTGCAATTTCTGTTGCAGTTCAGGGTTCTGGGCAACCTGCTGCTGTGTTTCTTGTATCTCTTTCAGCGCATGGGGGTCAAATTTGTCCGGCGGGGTGTAACGTAGCCAGAGCTTCACTATGTCACCATCCCGTTGTAAGCGCGCGATGTCCAGGATGGCGGTTTGCAAATCGGCTTGGGGGTCGGCTTGGGGGCCGGGGCGGCGATGGATTGGGTGGCGGCTTTTATCAGGGCAACCGCCGTTGGTCGCGTGAACCACCAAATACCGACGCCCGCGATGGCAATGACAAAGCCAACCATGATAAAGTTTTTAGGCTTCACACCGCTTCTTCTACCTGTTTTAGCCCGCAGAGCGCAATCACTTCTTCCAACTTCGCAACCCGGCGGCTCTAGCAACCCATTATCAAATCCCAGTCGGCCCGAATTAACCAATCGAATGCCGCTTATCTTAACAGCGCGGTGGCGGTCCAGAGGACGGGGGCGTTGCCGTGCAGTTCGTTGAAAGTGTTGAGGGCGGCGCCGGCGAGGGGTTTTTGGCCGAGATAATACTGCACGCCGGCAGTGGTGTCGGTGCCGGTGTATTTGTTGGTGCCGGGGCAGACGTTGGCGATGTTGCCGTCCTGGTCAATCAGCTTGACCAGGCCGAGCCAGGCTTTGCGGGCGGCGGGGCCGTAGGTCTTGGCGTCGAGCCAGCCGTTTTTGACGCCGGTGACGAAGGCAAAGGCGAACATGGCGGAGCCGGAGGATTCGCTCCACGCCTCGGGGTGGTCGAGCAGTTCCTTCCAGAGGCCGTCGTCGCCTTGGTCTTTCAGGAGCGCGGCCATCATTTTATGATAACCTTCGTAGATTTTGGGAAAGAGGGGATGGTCGGCGGGCAGCTCGCGGAGCAGCTCGGTCAGCCCGGCGGCGACCCAGCCATCGCCGCGCGACCAATAATAGGGCGCGCCGATGCCGTGGTAAAAGAGTCCGTCGGGTTGCTGAAGGCGGTCGAAATAGAGGGAGAACATCTGCGCGGTGCGGTCGAGGTAGATTTTGTCGTGGGTGGCGCGGTAGGCCTGCATTTGCATGCTGGGCATCATATAGAGGTCGTCCACCCAGAGGCGCGCTTCGGCGCCGTTGCCTTCGACAATGGTTACGTCGGTGGAATTGGGGACGGGCTTGAAGACGCTGGCCAACTGCCGGTCGGCAAAGGCCTTGCCGTAATCGAGGTAGCCCTGGGATTTGGTGAGCAGGTAAATCTCCAGCGGAACCGCGCCGAAGACGTGGAAGTCCACCGTGTTGTTCTGCGAGATATGGGCGGCGCCTTCAGCGGTGGAGAAGAGGGAGAATTTCTGAATGAGTTTCTGCTGCAAGTCGGCGTTTTTAGTCACCTCGGTAAAAGTGAGCGCGCCATACCAGGCAATGACTTCGGGATAGACGACGGGGGCTGCGGGATTATTGGAGTATTGGGGGGTCTGATAGCGGAACTGGCGGGCCTCAAAATTCTCGGCGACGCGCAGGCCAATGTCTTTGGGGTCGGCGCCGGCGGGCCATTGGCCGAAATACTCGGCGAGGGCTTCCTTGGTCGGCGGGGTGATGACGATTTTGGCCGGGGTGGCCGGGCTGGCGGCGGATGTTGTGGGTGCGGCGGCAGGCACGGGGGCGGATTGCGCCAGGCTGCGGGTGGTAAAGACACTGGACGCGACAAAGAGGCCAAGGGCGCCGGCGAGGAAGCGGGAGGGTTTCATCTTGGGGGTGGGGCTGGCGAATTTCCAACTTTAGGGGCCGGGGGTCAAGGGGAAACCAGGCGGGCGGGAGTTGGTTGCAATTCGGCGGCGCGGACTTGCCTCGCGTGGGATTGTCCGTCATAGTCATCTTTTTACCCCCTTCCGGGTCGCCCTTGCCATGAAGTTATCTTATGTAATCCGCCAGCGCCGTTCGACAATCTCCGCGGTGTTTTTTCTCAGCGCGGCCGCGTATTTTCTTTATGCGTTTTTTAGCCAGCGCGAATACACGGCTTATGCGCTGGTGCAGGGCTATGCGGCGGGCGGGGCGGGCACCGCCGGGAGCCAGCCGGCGGCGGCCAATGACGACTTTAACACCAATGTGCGCATCCTTGAATCCGACGAGATGGCGCAGGCGGTGGCGGCGAAACTGAACGACGCCGACCGGGGCCGGATACTGGCGCCCTATACGCATATTTTTCAGATTGGGCCGACGCCGAGCGTGGCGCAAATTTTACTGGCGGGCCGCATCATCGCACCCGGGCCGTCGGCGCTCAATCTTGACATCGGCTTCCGGCATCCAAACGCGGCGGTGGCGGCGACGCTGGCCAACGCCCTGGCCGAAGAATTCCTCCGCCAGCACGATGCGCTGAATGCCGACAAGCTCAAAAACATGGTCGCCGCGTTGCAGGCGCAGGCGGATGCGCAGCACAAACGGGCGGACGACATCCAGGCGCAGATGGACGAGCTGACCCAAAAATATGGAGTGACGAACATTGACGCCACATCCGACACGATTCTGGTCAGCGCCATTGAGGAGTTGAATAAAAAGGTCATTGAGAACAAGGCGGCGCTGGATGAACTGACCTTGCGCGGCCAGCAAATCCAGCAGCAGGCGGACGCCAAGAAGCCGCTGTGGGATTTGAACTTCATCGGCAGCCAGCCGCACATCCTGGCGCTGGAGCAGGCGGTGCAGGCGCAGGCCGACCAATTGAAGCAGATGCAGGCCCTGGGTTATGCGGACAATGCACCGATCATCACCGACGCCAAGGCCCGGGTGGATGCCGCCATGCAGGAATTGAACGAGGGGGCCGCGGCGGCGGTGAAGCAGGTGGCCTCCGACCTGGAGGCGGCCCAGAACAACTACAATCAATCGGTGGAGCGGCTCACCAACATGCAGAAGCAGACGGGGGACTTGGCGCAGCAGCGCGCGAAATATGACGCTTTGCGCAACGATTTGAGCACGGTGCAGCAGATGTATTCCGCGCAAGAAGTGGCGATGGCCAACACGCAAACGAAGGCGAAGCTGGACGCCGTGACGTATTCGATCGTCGCGCGGGCGGAGGCGCCACCCGAGGCCGACCCGCAGCCGTGGGTCAAGCTGGGGCTGGCCAGCCTGGGCTGGGGTATGGGTGGTGGAGTGCTGGCCTTGGCCGGTTTCGCCATCTTTATGCCGCCGCCGGTCGAGCAACATGCGGAATACGAGCGCCGCCGCCGCCGCCACCGGCACTTTCATTCTTCCTCCCGCCGCCGATAAGAAAGAACCACATGAACTCCCTGCCGCCAAAAACTTCCCATCCAGCCCTTTTGAAATGGGTTGGAAAAATGACCCAGATGTGCCAGCCAGCCACCGTGCATTGGTGCGACGGCTCGGCGGCCGAGGTGGACGCGCTGTTCGCGGAGATGGTGGAGCGCGGCACCGCCATCCGGCTCAACCCGGCGAAGCGTCCCAACAGTTTTTTGTTCCGGTCCGATCCGCGTGACGTGGCGCGGGTCGAGAAGCGCACGTTTATCTGCCCGGCGAACAAGGACGACGCGGGGCCGACGAATAATTGGGAGGAACCGCGCGCGATGCGGCACAAACTGGTGGACTTGTGCACGGGCTGCATGGCTGGGCGCACGATGTATGTAATTCCTTTTTCGATGGGGCCGGTTGGGTCACCGCTCGCGCACATTGGCGTGCAGGTGACGGATTCGCCCTATGTCGTGGTGAATATGCGCATCATGGCGCGCGTGGGCCAGGCGGTGCTGGATGTGCTGGGGGAGAAGGGATTTTTCGTGCCCTGCATCCATTCCGTTGGCTACCCGCTGCAGCCGGGGCAAAAGGACGTGGCGTGGCCCTGCAATCCCGACAACACCTACATCGTGCATTTTCCCGAGGAGCGCAGCATTGTGTCCTACGGCTCGGGCTACGGCGGCAACGCGCTGCTGGGCAAGAAGTGCCTGGCGCTGCGCATCGCCTCGTGCATGGCGCGCGACCAGGGCTGGCTGGCCGAGCACATGCTCATCCTCGGCGTCGAAAACCCCGAGGGGGAAAAAACCTACGTCGCCGCCGCGTTCCCGAGCGCCTGCGGCAAGACGAATTTCGCGATGATCATCCCGCCCAGGGAAATGAAGGGCTGGAAGGTCACGACGGTGGGCGACGATATTGCGTGGATCAAGCCGGGCGCGGGCGGGCGGCTTTATGGCATCAATCCGGAGGCGGGGTTCTTCGGCGTCGCGCCGGGCACGTCGCTCGAGACGAACCCGAACGCCATCGCCTCCTGCGCGCGCGACACGATTTTCACCAACGTCGCGCTGACCGACGACGGCGACGTGTGGTGGGAGGGGTTGACGGAAAAACCGCCCGCGCATTTGATTGACTGGACCGGCCAGGACTGGACGCCGGGCTGCGGGCGGTTGTCGTCGCACCCGAAATTCGCGCTTCACCGCGCCGCTGGCGAACTGCCCGTGCCTCGACCCGGCGTTCGACGATTTGCAGGGCGTGCCGATCAAGGCGTTTGTGTTTGGCGGGCGGCGCATGAGCGATGTGCCGCTCGTTTACCAGGCTTTCACTTGGAGTCACGGCGTTTATCTCGGCGCGACGATGGGGTCGGAGAAGACGGCGGCGGCCGAGGGCAAAATCGGCGTGCTGCGCCGCGACCCGATGGCGATGCTGCCCTTTTGCGGCTACCACATGGCGGATTATTTCCGGCACTGGCTCAAGGTCGGCAAGCACCTCGAGGAAACGCCGCGCATTTTCCACGTCAACTGGTTCCGCAAGGACGCGGCGGTGAAATTCCTCTGGCCGGGCTACGGGCAGAACATGCGCGTGCTGCGCTGGATCGTCGAGCGCGCCAACGGCCGGCGCGTTCGCGAAGGAAAGCCCGCTCGGCTGGCTGCCGCGTTATGAGGACATTGACTGGCGCGGCCTCGATTACCCGAAGGAAAAATGGGACGAACTGATGGTCTTTGACCGCCCGCGGACGGCGCTGCAAACCCTCACCCACGAGGAGCTGTTCATCTCGCTCTTCGAGCACCTGCCCAAGGAAATGATCTTCGAGCGCGAATTGTTGTTGTCGCGGCTGTGATTTTTTAGAAGAATTTTTTATGAATATCTCATTTTAGGCCGACTCAATTCCATGAAGAGCATTGCTTTTTTATTTGCTGCGCTGCTGAGTGTTTCAACGCTGCAAGGGGCGGTGACTTCCGATGATCCGCGCACGCAGGCGGAAGCGGGCAACAGCACCGCGCAAATTTCCCTTGGCGCAAAGTATGAGCAAGGCGATGGCGTGCCAAAGGATTTCACCACGGCCATGAGTGGTACCGCAAAGCGGCTGATCAAGGGGATGCCAAGGCCCAATACGCCATTGCCTTGATGTATAATAACGCCGAAGTGACGCCGCAGGATTACACCGAGGAAATGAAGTGGGCCCGCAAGGCGGCCGACCAAGGATTGGCCAAAGCCGAACTCCTGCTGGCCACAGCGTATCTACGTGGCCTAGGGGTGGATAAAGACCCGGTGGCAGGCATGACATGGCTGCGCAAAGCGGCCGACCAAGGTGACTCCTTGGCAATGGGATTGGTCAAAAATGCCATCGCATCTTTTAGCCAGCCTGCGGAGCAAAGTGACGCCACAGCCAAGGAAATCCTCGGTATCTTGACCGAACCGAAACCGGCGTTCCCCGACGGTTCTACAACCACTCTTGAGGATCTGCACGCGAAGGCGGAAGCGGGCAATAGCACCGCCCAAGTTTTGCTGGCGGTGCGGTATGGCATTGGTTCGGGAGTGCCGCAAAACTTTGGCGAATCACTTAAATGGATCGTCAAAGCGGCGGAGCAAGGGGAGTCGGACGCCTCGGATGTAGTGGCCGACATGTATGTCTTAGACCTGCCGGGGATTCCGGAAGACGCCATTGAGGGCTGGAAATGGCGCCGCAAAGCGGCCGATCAGGGTAGTGCCAGATCCATCGGCGCTATCTACGATGTCATCCCGATGTATCGCCACCAAGCGGAACAAGGCGGCGCTGAGGCCAAGGCCATTTTGGATATCCTAACCAAGTCACCGCTGCCGCCAGCGCCCGCCGTCGCGCCAATCACTCCTTCCACTCCTGCAACCGGCGCAACCAAAGGCAACCCCCAGGCCGAGTTGAAGACGGCCATCACGGACATCGCGCGCCTGATGAAAGCGGGCGAGGGAGCGAAAATGACCAAGACCTATATGCCACCGCCGATGCTCAAGCAAATGCCGCCATCGGCGTTGTCCGACCTAAGGCTAAGCATGCTACAAACGGACCAAAAGATGGGGTTCCAGGTGCGCGACACGCTAAAAGAGCTGCTGGAATTGTTTAATGCGCGGGCCTTCGCGGCCATGGCCGACCAGACTCCGACTTACAACGCGGCCGGAGACGAGGCCACTTACACGCTCATTTGGCCCATGGAGGGAGGCGAGAAAACCCAGCCGGTGATTTTCGTCAAAATCAACGGTCTGTGGTATTTTAAGACCGTCAAAAACACCAATCCTGACACGGAAAAGGAAACACCGTATTTTAATTTCTGAAATCAAATCGGGAAACAATCCTTAACGCAAAATGAAATACCGCGAAATGGGCCGGACTGGGTGGAAGATCTCGACCGTCAGCTTTGGCGCGTGGGCCATTGGCGGGTCGTGGGGCGGCGTACGCGACGAGGAGTCGCTCGCCGCACTGCACCGGGCGCTCGACTTGGGCGTCAATTTCTTTGACACCGCCGACGTGTATGGCGACGGCCATAGCGAGCGCCTCATCGCCCGGCTACGGCGCGAGCGCAAGGAGCCGTTCCATGTCGCCACCAAGGCCGGCCGCCGCTTGGAGCCGCATGTGGCCGATGGCTACAACCGCGCGAACCTCACGGCCTTTGTCGAGCGCAGCCTGAAGAACCTGGAAGTCGAGGCGATTGACTTGCTGCAACTGCATTGCCCGCCGACGGATGTTTATTACCGGCCCGAGGTGTTTGCGGCGCTCGACGGTCTGGTGCAGGCTGGCAAGGTGCGCCATTACGGCGTGAGCGTCGAGCGCGTCGAGGAGGCGCTCAAGGCGATTGAATACCCCGGCGTGCAGTCGGTGCAGATCATCTACAATATTTTCCGGCAACGACCGGCGGAATTGTTTTTCAAAGAAGCTAAAAAGCGCAAGGTCGGCATTCTCGCGCGGCTGCCGCTGTCGTCGGGCCTGCTGTCGGGCAAGATGACCAAGCAGAGCCAGTTTGCGAAGGAGGACCATCGCAACTTCAACCGCCATGGCGAACAGTTCGACCGGGGCGAGACCTTCTCCGGCGTGGACTTTGACACGGGTCTCGCCATCGTCGAGCAACTGCGCCCGTTCGTGCCAAAGGGGATGAGCCTGGCGCAATTCGCGTTGCGCTGGATCCAAATGCACCCGGCGGTGACGTGCTCGATTCCCGGCGCGAAACGGCCGAGCCAGGTCGAGGAGAACGCGCGCGCGGCGGATTTACCGCCCCTCTCGAAGGCCAAAATGGCCGCGATACAAAAAATCTACGACACGCGGCTGCGCCCGTTGGTGCAGCATTATTGGTGAGATAGCCTCAAGCAATTCACCGCAAAGGCGCAAAGAGCGCAAAGGTTTTTTTTTACGGAATTAACAAAATCACGCCCGGCTCTTCGTACCTTGGTGAACAGAACTTCTTCTTGGCGCTCTTCGCGCCTTTGCGGTGAATAAGAATTATAAGACAGAACTCAATCCAGCAGCCGCGCGACCTGGGCGCGGACGTAGGTGGCGAGGCTAAGGAGGCGGGCGCTGGCGGGCAGGCCGTCCCATTGGGCGAGGGCTTCCGTGCCGGCGCGCAGCTCGGTTTCGAAGCGGTCGCGCACGGCTTGGAGGACGCCGTGCTGGTGCATACGTTCGGCGAGGTCTTTGACATTGGCTCCGCCCGCCAGTACCTCGCGGCGCAAGGCGGTGGCTTCGCTTTCGGGCAGGCGCTCGAGGAGCAATAAAAGGGGAGCGTAAATTTGCCGCTGGCGAGGTCGGTGCCGAGGGTTTTGCCGATTTTGCCCTCGTCGCCACAAAAATCGGCGAGATCGTCAAAGAGCTGGTAGGCGATGCCCAGTTGGAGGCCGAAGCGGGTGGCGGCGTCCACAAATTCCTCGGGGTGGCCGGCCACGCGCGCGCCCAGCAGGCACGACACGCCGAATAGCTCGCCGGTTTTCATCGCAATGACCTCGAAATACTCGTTGACGGAAAAGCGCGGGTTGCCGCGTTCGAGGGTCTGGTGGATTTCGCCGGCGCAAACCCGGCGGGTGGCCGCGGCCATGGCGCGGCAGACTTCGATGGACAGGGAGTCGGACGCGATCTTGAGGGCCTGGGTCAGCAGGGCGTCGCCCAACAGGACGGCGACAGACGCGCCGAATTTGTCGCTGACGGTGGGCAACTGGTGGCGCAGCGCCGCGCCGTCGAGCACGTCGTCATGCACCAGGGTGGCGAGGTGGATCAGCTCGACCACAGCGGCGGCATAAACTTGGTCGGGCACGATGCGGCCATTGTCCGTCCACCCGCTGCAAAACACGAGGCTGGGGCGGATGCGCTTGCCCTGGTTGGCGAAAACGTAGCGGACGAGTTCGCGCAGGTGCGGCTCGAAGGTCTCGACCTGGCCGGAGAAAAAGCGCTCGAATTCGGCGAGGTGCGGCTGCACTTCGCGCGGCAGGGCGGGCGAGGGGGCCGTGGTGGGCGGGGCTGAACGCGCGGTGGTCGGGGCCAGCATAGGAGTAAAAAGTGAAATTGGTTGGACAAGACCCCGCCGGGCGGACAAACCGCCAAGAGGGCTGGCGATGCCTGCCCATCCTCCCGGCGGTTGCCGGACACCACAACTAAGCGCATAAATGCCTGTGAGTCAAGACTACCCCTTGCTGATCCTCGCCATTGCCGGCCTTACTGCCTACGTTTTTTACGTGTGGCTGGGGGATTTTCGGCACGGGCGCGCGGGGACGCCGGACGCGCGGGCCTTCCCGGGCGCGACGCCGTGTTCGCGGGCGGCGGTCGTGGTCGCGGTAGCGGGGGCGTTGGTGTTGCTGGGCATGGAAACTGGGGGTGAATACTGCCTGGGCGTGTCGGAGCAGCAAAGCAATATCACCGCGCTTTATTTGGTGGCGATGGTCTGTGCGGCATTTGGAGAGGAGTTGGTTTTCCGGGGCTTTTTGGTGGTGACGACGCGCGGGCGCGCGGCGTTGGTCGGGAGCATCATTGGCTTTTCACTGCTCTTTGCGCTGGGGCACCCGTTCTTGTGGGATTGGAAAAGCCTGGCGGACGGCCAGCCCAAACAGTTGGTTTTTGATTTTTCCCTGAAAGCCGGCTGGAGCGCTGCAATGGTTTTTCTGTTTTCCCTCTGGCAGTATGCGATGCGGTTTCCACTGCGCTATCCCAAGCTCAATCCCCGGGGCTCGCTCATTCCCTGCATCGCGGCGCATTTGGCGAAGAACCTGGGTGTGTTCGCCATCAAACTCGCGCAGGGGCACGTGAGCGGGTGGTGGTAGGAGGCGCGGGCGGATGGTCTATTGCGGGGTTGCCTCGCCAGTGGATTTTTGTCAAAGGTCGGTAGTGAGAATTGCCCCATTCGCAAATCGTATCGTTCGTCAACTGGCGGCGCTGGGTGCCTGCCTTCTGGCTGGTGTCATGGTTCGCGCTGCGGAGAGTTCTCCTGCGCCAGCGGCGATCCCGACCCCGGCAGCCTCGACGGCAGCCGTCGCGCTGGCAAATTCGACTTCTACTGCGCCCGGGGCCAGTAAACCAAACACGGCCATCATCGCGGTGCCGCAGCGGACGGAGGATGGGTTGCCGCAGAGCGCCGTCACAGCCTACGAGCGGGAGCACGCCGCTTATGCCGCGTTGGCCAAAGCGGGCGGCATTGATGTGTTGTTCCTGGGCGATTCCATCACGGATGGCTGGCATAGCGTTGGTCAGGCGGTGTGGAAGCAGTATTATGGTTCGCAGAAGGCGGCGAATTTCGGCATCGGCTACGACCGCACGCAGCATGTGTTGTGGCGGCTGCAAAACGGCGAGGGCCAAGGTTTTGCGCCCAAGGTGGTGGTGCTATTGATCGGGACGAACAACGCGGGCGTGAACACCAATGAGGAGGCCGCGGCGGGGGTTGGCGCCGTGGTGGCCGAACTGCGGAAGGATTTTCCCTACGCCAAAATTTTACTGATGGGCATTTTCCCGCGCGGCAATCCCGGCGACGCGGCCCGCCGGCAAGTCGCCGCCATCAACCAAGTCATTGCCAAGCTTAATGACGGCCGTCATGTATTCTACCTCGATATTTCCGCAAAATTTTTGGACGCGGATGGCAACATGCTCCCCGGCGTGATGCGCGACGCCCCAAAACTCCACCCCTCCGCCGCGGGCTACACGATTTGGGCCGAGGCGATCAAGGAGCCTCTGGCGAATTTGCTGGCGGGGCGGCCGGCGTTTGGGGAGTCGGGCATTGCGGCAAAATGAAGGGCTACCCCACGTCAATGTCACAGAGGGAATATAAAAAGAAAATAGAGTACATGTATCCGGCAAAAAACACAAAAAACAAAGTGAGTTTCTTTGCTGAATTTGCGTGCCCATCCGTTGCCAATCGAAATGTCTGAAAAAGCAATGCTGATGACAGTAGCGAAACAGAAAGCCAGCAGAGAAAATCTATTATTCCTGAATCGCCATGATAATGAACCGGTGCCCTTCGCGATATTTCTATGGAATAAAGTTCCAGCGCGCGATTCCCAAAGATAGAGGCGAAATAGGCGAAGTTCAGCAAGGGCAGGAGCAGACCAAGCCACTGCCTTAAGGTCGGCAATTTATAGAAGGCGGAAGCACTCATGGCCTGGACAACTACGTCATATCCCCACATGGATGGATTGTTCAACAAAAAATAAGAATTGCCGCGTCCAGCGGAAAAATCCCAGCTTCTAGCCTCGGTGGATTGGGCCTCGCGGAGCTAGGCAGCGAGATTAGCCGGGGGTTTTAACCCCCGGAATGGGTAAGAGGGGAACTGCGTCGCGTCGCGACGCTTGAAAGAGGCGCATCGTGCATTTGACTGAATTTCAAGCGTCACTACGCGACGCACTGCGGATGGTATTCCGTTTCCGTGGACTGAAGTCTACGGCTATGTTCGAGTCGTTGCTCCGCGACTTCATGAAAGGCGAGATGCGCATGTATTCATTCTCATTAAAAATCACCCCAGCGTCCCTCGTGTCACACCCAATTGGTTGGTGGCCTTGAGTTCGCGCCAGAGGTCGGGGCCGTTGATTTCGCCATGGAGGAGTTGGCGGTAGCTATCGAGGGTGCGCGTCACGTCGTCGGCGGATTCGTGCAGGAATTCGATGCGGAAGGCGGGTGCGCCGAGCGCGGCGAGATGGCGGGCGAATTCCGCGCCGGTTTGCGCGCGGGCGTTGTAGAGCGTGTTGCGGCAGCCGGCGTCGGCCTTGAGCGTGTGCAGCGCGCCGACGCGGTCGCGCAGGCGCACTTCGCGTGTGTCGCAGGGGCGGCCGCAGTCGCGGTAATCCTTGCCCTTGGTGAGGAAGGCGCAAAATACGCAATGCTCCATGTGGAAGAGGGGCATGTGCTGGTGAATGGTGATCTCGAACCACGTCGGCGGCGCGGCGCGCAGCAGCGCATCGAGCTGGCGGATGTTCAAGTCGTAGGAGGCGGTCAGCCGCTCCAGCCCGTATTCGGCAATGAAATACTCCGCGGTGAGCGGGTTGACGACATTGAGGGAAAAATCCCCGCGCCTGCGGTCGTGCTTGAAAAATTCGAGATGGTCGTAATTGCGCACGAGGTAGCCGTCGGCCTCACATGAACGGACTTGTTTCAAAATCCATTCCTCGCCGGTTTTGAAAATTCTCGGCGGCATGACCCAGATTTCGACGGGTTGGCCGTCGAGTGGCGGGAGCGCGCGGATGAATTTCACGGCGTCGCGGTAGCGTTTGGGGTCTTCAAATTCGGCGTAGATCGTGCGTGGCGACCGCGGCGGCGGCTTCCAGTTGCGCCATCGTGCGTATGACGAGGATGAGTTCGGGTTCGGCGGTTGGTGATGCGGTGCGCGGTAGGGACGCCTCTCCGAGGCGTCCGGGTTCGCCTTCGACCGTCTCATTGATGGTCCACCGTTGCGGGGCGGCGCGCAATTCATCAAGGCGGGTGGCCAATTCGCGGCGCAGGCGGTTGGTCTCGCTCACGGGCAAAATGACGGCGCCTTCGACGCGAAAATCCAAATCCGCCAGCGCGAGCGGCGTGCCGCCGAGGCGGTCCAGTTGCGCGCGCAAACTTTCCTTGGTCAGGGGCTGGTTGGTGGCCGGTTGCAACGGCACAGTGGAATCCATCCGTGCCTCGCGCCCATGGGCATCGCGGATTTCCAGCGTCAGCGGCGCGCCGGCGTGGCCGTGCGCGGCGAACCAGACCGGCTCGCGGCGGCGCGATTGTTCGCCGGTGAAGGTTGCGCGAATTTTTTTTTCGAGGGCGGGGTCGCTGGTTTTCCAGACGCGCTGGCCAGGGCGCACGCGGTCGAAATTCACCCGCGCCGGGTCAAAGCTTAACGCGGTTTCACCGTTTTTGGTTTTGAGGGTGAAGATGCGACCGCCCTCCTCGCCCTCGTCGGGCCGGCCGGCGTCGAAGACGACGCCGTCGCCCGCCTTGACCGGCGCGGCGGGGCGCAGCCAGACGACGGGCGCGGTGACGCGGGCGACCTCGCCCAGATACACGCCGCGCTTTGTGCCGAAGCGCGCGTGGACGAGTTTTTGGTTGTCAATGCCGCCAAGCCAGCCGGTGAAGAGGCCGCGTGAAAAACTCATTTCCAAATCATAGCGCGTGTCGCGCGTGATTTGCCCGGCGACCGCACCCGCCTGCGCGGGCGGGCTGGCGGCCAGCTTATCAATCGCCTGGCGATAGACGCGGGTGACGTTGGCGACGTATTCCGGCGTTTTCAGCCGGCCTTCGATTTTGAGCGACGCGACGCCGGCGCGCGCCAACTCGGGCAAAACTTCCAAGCCCGACAAATCCTGCGGGCTGAGCAGGTAGCGCCGGTCGCCCAGCTCGACTTTTTCACCGTCGGCGATGAGGTCGTAAGTCATGCGGCAGGCCTGCGCGCACTCGCCGCGGTTGGCGGAGCGCCCGCCGAGAGCCTCGCTGGTCAGACACTGCCCCGAATACGCGACACAGAGCGCGCCATGGACAAAGACCTCGAGCGGCACGGCCACCGGCGAACTGGCGTGAATTTTTTCGATCTCCGCAATCGAGCACTCACGCGCGAGCACGACCAGCGACGCCCCGAGCTTATGCGCGAAGGCCACGCCCGCCGCGCTCGTCACGGTCATCTGCGTCGAGGCATGGATGGGAAAATCCGGCGACAGGCGGCGAATCAGCCGCGCGATGCCGATGTCCTGCACGATGAGAGCGTCCGCGCCGGCGCTGATGATGGCACGCAACGAGCGCTCGGCGTCGGCCAGTTCATCGGTGAAAATGAGCGTATTGAAGGTCACATAGCCGCGCACGCCGTGGCGGTGAAGGTAGGCCATCAACTCCGGCAAATCCGCCTCGGTGAAATTAGCCGCGCGCAGGCGGGCATTGAAGCGCCCCAGGCCGAAATAAATCGCGTTCGCGCCGTTTTCGACGGCGGCGCGCGCGCAATCCCAATTGCCGGCAGGCGATAGCAGGTCAAGGCCAGACATGTTTCTATTTCACCGCAAAGCCGCCAAGAACGCAAAGGGGAAAGATTCGTTCATCAAAAACACTTCTTTGCTTTGCGACCTTGGCAGCTTTGCGGTGAAGATTCCTGACTCTGTCACGTATGGTTGAACAATTTATTCCGCAATCAAACTCTGGCCGGTCATGGCGGCGGGCTGGGGGAGGCCCATCAGGCGCAGGAGGGTCGGCGCGAGGTCGGCCAGGCGGCCGGGTGGCTGCTGGCGCAGTTGCAAGCCTTGCAGGCCGTGGCCGTAAACCACAACTTCCACCGGGTTGAGCGTGTGTCGTGTATGCGGGCCGTTGGATTCGAAGTCCCACATCTGGTCCGCGTTGCCGTGGTCGGCGGTGATGACGGCCGCACCGCCCACCTCGTCGAGCGCGGCAAGCAAGTCGCCCAGGCAGGCGTCCACCGTCTCGCAGGCCTTGATGACGGCGGGCAGCGAGCCGGTGTGGCCGACCATGTCGGGGTTGGCAAAATTAACGACGATCAGGCCGTATTTTTTGCTCAGGATGGCGGCGCGGGCGGCGTCGCGCACGCCGAAGGCGCTCATCTCGGGCTGCTGGTCGTAGGTGACAAGCGGTTCGCCGTTGGGCAGCAACTTGGGCGAGGGGATGATGGCGCGCTCCTCGCCGGGGAACGGCTCTTCGCGGTAGTCGTTGAAGAAAAAGGTGACGTGCGGAAACTTCTCCGTCTCCGCGCAGCGGAACTGCGGGATGCCCTGGGCGGCGACATAGGCGCCGAGGATGTCGGGCATTTTCGGCGGCTTCTCGAAGAGCACGTTTGGGCAGAGGCCTTCCTCGTAATTGGTCATCGTCGCGTAGTAAAGGCCGAGCTTGGGGCCGCGGTCGAAGCCTTTGAAATTGTCGTCGGTGAAGGCGCGGGTGATTTCGCGCGGGCGGTCGCCGCGAAAGTTGAAGAAGATGACGCCGTCGCCGTTTTTCACGACCGCCACGGGTTTGCCGTCCGCGCCGACGATTTGAGTGGGGAGGACAAATTCGTCGCCCTTCATGGTTTCCTGCGCGGGGTGGTCGTAGTAGGCCTGCACGGCGGAGGCGGCGCGGGGGGCAGAGCGTTCGACCTTGCGGCCGGTGAGAGCGTCATAGGCTTTTTGCACGCGGTCCCAGCGTTTGTCGCGGTCCATTGCCCAATAGCGGCCGGTGACGCTGGCGATTTTGCCGACGCCGATTTCGGCGCATTTTTTCTCGAGCTGCTGGATATAGCCGAGGCCGGCGGTTGGCGGGCTGTCGCGCCCGTCCATGAAGGCGTGGATGAAGACGCGCTTGAGGCCGGCTTTTTTGGCGAGTTCGAGCAGGGCGTAAAGATGTTCGAGCATCGAGTGGACGCCGGCGTCGGAGACCAAGCCCATCAAGTGCAGCGCGCCGCCTTTTTTCTCGCGGTCGAACGCAGCCTTCATGACCGGCGAGGACGCGATGGAGCCGGTGGCAAAGCCCTTGTCAATGCGCACGAGTTCCTGGTCCACGATGCGCCCGGCGCCGATGTTCTGGTGGCCGACTTCGCTGTTGCCCATGACGCCTGGCGGCAGGCCGACATCCAGCCCGCAGGCGAGGATTTCCGTGCGCGGCCACTCGGCGGTCAGGCGGCGCGAGACGGGCGCGTTCGCGAGCTTGACGGCGTTGCAGGCATCGTGCGCTGGGTTGTGATTGGACCCCCAGCCGTCACGGATGACGAGGAGGACGGGCTTGTAGGCGGGAAGGGTCATAAGGAAAGGCAGAATGTAGAAGGTAGAATGAAGAATGCAGAATGAAAACCAAAATCGGGGCGTCGGAAAGGGTGGATTCAAGTGGTCGGGAGGTCGTTTCCGGGCAACGGCGGAGGCAGATGGGGGGTGACGCGGCGGCGCAGGAGGTCAATGAGTTCGGGTTGCATGAAGCCGTATTCGTCGGGGATATCCAGGCAGATGATGCGCTGGTCTTTCAGATAAGGCCGGAATTTTTGCGCGAGGCGGCGGCGGTGCGTTTTTTCCATGACGAAGATGAGGTTTGCCCAGGTGAGCAGTTCGGGCGTGACCTCGACCTCGGCTCGGTGGTCGGTGCCCGCCGAAGCAACTTCAATGCCCGGCCAATCCGTAAACACGTTTTCCGCCGTCGGGCTGCGCTGGCGGTTGGCACTGCAGATGAAGAGAACGTGCTTTGGCTCGAGCATGGCAGAGAGAAAATAACCCAAAACCGAACTTTGTAAACACCGGCTGACACCTGCCTTTGGGCTTGCCTGACGAGCCGGGAAGGATTTAACTCACCCTTCCGACCTATGGGGGCATAGCTCAGTTGGCTAGAGCGCATCCTTGACATGGATGAGGTCACAGGTTCGAGCCCTGTTGCTCCCACCAGTTTCCGCAAGTAAGAATTAGGAATTAAGAATTAAGAAAGCAAGGCCGGCAGAGGACTAAAACCTTTCCGGTGGAATTTTCCGGCTATTTGTTTCGTCATTCATCATTCGTGATTTGATAATTTCGCCCGCGCATCCCCATCCGCGGCTTGCTTCGCGCCACTGGATTCTCTACGTTCATCGTTCCGCGCCTGTCTTGGCGCGCTTCTCCTTATGGCCCACCTCAACGATCATTTTTTCAAACTCAAGGCCGGTTACCTTTTTCCGGAAATCGGCCGGCGGGTGAAGGCTTTTTGCGAGGCCCACCCGGCCGCCGCCCCGCGCGTCATCCGCTGCGGCATTGGTGACGTTACCGAGCCGCTGCCACCCGCCGTCATCGCGGCCCTGCATCAAGCCGTGGACGAGATGGCCGTGCGTGAGACCTTCAAGGGTTACGGCCCGGAGCAGGGCTACGAGTGGCTGCGCCAGGCCATCGCGCAACATGATTTCCGCAGCCGCGGGCTGGACATCGCCGACGACGAGATTTTTGTCAGCGACGGCTCGAAGTGCGATTGCGGCAACATCCTCGACATCCTCGGCGCGAAAAACAAACTCGGCATCAGCGACCCGGTGTATCCCGTGTATGTGGACACGAACGTCATGGCCGGCCACACCGGCGAGGCGAACGCGGCGGGCCGCTACGGCAAAATCACCTACCTGCCCTGCACGGCGGCCAACGGCTTCATGCCCGCGCCGCCCGCGAAGCCGCTCGACGTCGTTTACCTCTGCTCGCCGAACAACCCGACCGGGGCCGCCGCCACGCGCGCGCAGCTCGAGGCCTGGGTGCAATACGCCCTCGCGCACAAAACGCTGCTGCTGTTCGACGCCGCCTACGAGGCCTACATCACCGACCCGGCGTTGCCGCATTCGATTTACGAAATCCCCGGCGCGCTCGAATGCGCAATTGAGTTCCGCAGCTTTTCCAAAAACGGCGGTTTCACCGGTCTGCGCTGCGCGTTCACCGTGGTGCCCCATACGCTTCTCGCGCAGACCAAGGCCGGCGAGTTCAAGCCGCTGCATCCGCTCTGGCTCCGGCGCACGACGACGAAGTTCAACGGCGTGAGCTATATCGTGCAGCGCGCCGCCGCGGCGCTTTATTCGCCCGAGGGCCAGGCGCAGGTGCGCGCGCTCGTCACGCATTATCTGGGCAACGCGCAGGTCTTGCGCGAGGGGGCGCGGCGCGCGGGACTGAAAGTGTTCGGCGGCGTGAACGCGCCGTATATCTGGGTGCGCACGCCCAAGGGTGTCACCAGTTGGGCGGCGTTCGACAAAATTTTGCAGGAAGCCAACGTGGTCATCACGCCGGGCAGCGGATTTGGCGCGAAGGGCGAGGGCTATTTCCGCATCAGCGCCTTCAACAGCCGCGCGAACGCCGAGGAAGTCGCCCGCCGCCTGCCGGAATTGAAGTGGTAACGCAGAATTCCGCGTTCAGCCCTTGCCTTCGAGGAACATTTGCAGCGCACCTTGCAGCAGGCCGTGGCAGAGGGGCTGCGCGCGGCGGTCGAGGATTTCGGTTTGGCGGAGGAATTTCGCGTAGGCGGGCGGGGCGTCGCCGGGAAAGCCGTGGAACCAGGCGGCGAATAGTTCGCGGTTGGCCTGCGCGGCGGTGAGCGGCAGCAGCACGTCGCCGATCAGCGTGTCCAGCCGCGCGCCCTGCCAGACGTTGGCGAAAACCTCCTGCGCGACATATTTCCGCAGCGCCGTCAATTTGTGCCGCCGGCGAAATGGCCCGGAGTCTTCGACCGCCGTCGCGCCTTCCGGCCAATCTTTCGCCAGTCGGAGCAACGCCTGCGGCCAATCGGGTTGCGCCGCGACGACTTTCGCATATTGTTCGAGCCGCAGGCGCGGATGGTTCGCGGGGCGCAGGCCGGCAAGTTTCCAGCGGCCTTTTTCCTCTTCGAAGAGCAGGCCGGGCAGGGGCGCGTGTCTAGCCCAGGCGGCCAGCGGATATTTCAGCGCCAGGGCCGACATCGGCGGGCGGTTGCGGCGGTAGCCGAGCGCCTCGAGCGTCAACTGGTGGCACGCCTCGGCGAAACCGGCCTGGGCAATGCGGTGCGCGGCGAAGGCGCGTTTTTGCCGCCAGCGGTGCAGCGCGCGGTCGAGCAGCCGCGCGAGGCGGTCGGCCGGGGGGCGGCGCAAAAACTCCTCGAGCGGGCCGAGCGGGTCGCGCCCCTCGGCGGCGAGGAGAGCCTCGTCTGCGGCGTATTCCTCCAAATCACGCTCGAGATGGTCGAGGAGGACGACCTGTTCGAGCGTCTGGCCCGCGCTGGTGCGCGGCGCCGGCTCGTCCGCCGCGGGCGGAAACAGCAGCACATGCAGGGCGACGCCCGCGTAGTTCGGGTCCCGGCCGTGGCCGTGGGCGGCCCAATCGCGCGCCTGGAAATGCACCTCGACATCGCCGCGCACGCGCCGGCCGTCGAGTTCCCATTCGCCGCCGTGAAAGTCCGGCCCCTCCTGCAAATTCCAGCGCCCCGGATGCCGCACGCGCAGCGCGTGGCCCGAGAGGGTGCGCAGGTTCGCGGCGCGATAATCCCTGCGCAGCCAGATCTTCTGCACCACGCGCTCGGAAACGGTATACGGCCCATACCAGCCCTGCATTTCGGCCACGATCGGCTCGGCGGGGAATGGCTCGGCCACGGCAAACGGCGTGCTCATGCCGCCAGTATTCCGTATGCATCCGTCCGTTTCCAGCCTAAAGAGGCGCGTTTTTTGGAGACGGAAAAGAGGAACTCGCGCAGAGGCGCAGAGCCGCAAAGAAAACCGAAAGCTACGGTTTGGCTTGCTGCCGCTTGATTCGTTCCAGAATTTCCCGGTCTTCCACATCGCGGGCGCGATACGAACGTTTCAGCTTGAGCATCAAGTCCAAGTTAGCGAAGGGAATTTTCACTCCCTCGACTTCATGCCAAAGAATGTCCTTCGCCGCCTCTTCGTAGGACACACCACACGCTTTGGTCATCAGGTCCACAGTCACCTCATCGAACACTCGCACCACAACCACCGCGGCCATGTCTTCGTCCGGGCCTAGTTCCTTGATGGCTTGATCCGGCAGGATTTCCAACGCCTGGCGCACGCGGCTTTGGTTGGGCCGGTCGCTGGCGATGAGAAAATCAATATCCTGGGTGGCGCGATTGACCCCGTGGTGGTTGACGGCAAAGCCGCCCACCACGATATATTTTGCCCCCAGCCGGTTCAATTCCCGGGCGAGGGCGACGAGGTCGTCGTTGGTGGGCGAGCGGCTCGGAAGGTTCGGTGTTTCCATGTCCATTCTTCACATTCCTCGAAAGATTTAAACCCCTTGGCCGTGCGCGGCTGGGAGAAACTGCCGGCGCCGAGTTCGCTGGTCATGCGCTGCAGTTTCACAAAGCGATCCCACGACGTGCCTTTCAGCCGTCCGACGACCCTCATGCCCTCCGTGGTTTCCATGCTCCAACCCTAGCCCGCGTCGGCGGCCGCGTCAAGCCCGGGCCGGGTGCTTTCGCGGTGCTTCCGCGCGTGTTTTTGGAGGCGGAGAAGAGGAACTCGCGCAGAGCCGCAGAGAAAGCGGAAAGAAGAAAGCGCTTTTTTGAGGGTTGCCGGAGTATGGGGGTGCATTAAGGCAAGCGCTCTATTTTTTCCTGAGAGCATAAATTGTAGCGATCACAAAAAGGATTGCCATAAGGCCAATCCAGGGGGTAAGCTGCGAAATTGGTGTTGGCTCTGATATGAAGTTTGGCCCGGCTTTCGAGGAGACAGAAGTTGGAGGCGTGCTTGCATCAGTCGTCACTTGATTTGAGGAAACCATAGGTGTTGGCTGGGTATTACTGCTGTCTCTGGTGACGTTCAGTTCTTTCATCGCCGCCTCCGACCGTGCTAGTGCAACCGGATTAACAGGAGGATTTTGGCTTGGTTCATCCGAAGGCGGATCCATCGAGAAATTTTCGTAACCGGGCGGGGGCTTGATCGGTTCAGTCAAGAATTCCATTTTACCATCGGCAACCGGCCATGTTAATTCAACTGTCACACGCGTAGGTGCATCTTTGACCGGTAAGGAAAAATCACCAAAAATTGATACGTTTATTCCTCCCTTTTTAGCATCCAAATTAAATGCTGGCTTAACGTAAACACTGCTATCGAGCTTTGAAATGAAATCGTCGAATTCTGCTACGGGGATGTCCACTGACTGGCAAATATTGTGAACTTGCTGATCACTGTGAACTACAGAAGGAAAATCTTAAAGTTGTATTGCCAGGGGATACTATTTTTACAATGCATATTGAAAGTGCTGATATAGAAGTATTGGCTCAAAATCGGCTTTACCGGATCGATTTTATCAGTCCGATCATGACTCAAGATGCCGCAGCCCAGCAAGTCCCAAATAACGCCTTGGTCTCAAACCCGCGTCAAAAATTGCCTTGAGGTTGTCACTATTGCTGAAATCAACGGTGTATTGCGTGGGTGCATTTTCGCCCTCCACGACTGAACGCATAAGTGTTGCAGCTACGATGGCCGCAAATTTTAGCAGAGAATGTTTTGCCACATGCATATTATTCGATTCAAATTAAATCTTTGTTTGCTCATAGGCAATAGCGACTAAACGGAAGAGGAATGGCTTTTTTAGGTTGCCGGGGGATGTGGGGAAGGGCTTACATCGAAAAGAATCTTGCCCGTGAAAACCACCGCCCGCCACGCTTCGCTTGGGATTTGCCGGCGCATCGGCGTGGCGCTGGTGGGCGTGCTCTTTCTCGCAGCCGGTTCGGGATGCGAGGTCGCCGAGCCTGCGGGCGCTTCTGGCTCCGCTCCGGCCTTTGTTCCGCCGCCGCCACCGCCGCCGGTGGCCGCATTGGCGGTTGCCCGCATCCCGTCGGTGCCGGCGGAATTGGGCGGGTTGCTTGCGCATCTGGCAGCCGATCCCGGCATCAAGCTCGTTCCGATTCCCGCCGGGACTTTTCTGATGGGCAGCGCTCCCGACGAGCCGGATCGTGGCGACGACGAGGGGCCGCAGACGCAGGTGACTTTGACCAAGGATTTCTTCCTCGGCGCGACCGATGTGACGCAGGGTCAGTATGCGGCGTTGATGGGCGTGAATCCGAGCGATTTCAAGGACGTAGGCCTGAACGCGCCGGTCGAGAGCGTTTCGTGGGGCGACGCGATGGCGTTCTGCCAAAAGCTGACCGAGTGGGAGCGCGCGGCGGGGCGTTTGCCGGCGGGCTACGTTTTTACACTGCCGACGGAGGCGCAGTGGGAGTATGCGTGCCGCGCGGGGACGACGGGGGAATATGTGGGCGACCCGGCTGAGATGTCGTGGTATGGCGACAACAGCGGCGGCAAGACGCATCCGGTGGGCATGAAGCAGCCGAATGCCTGGGGCCTCTACGACATGAGCGGCAACGTCTATCAGTGGTGCCTCGACTGGTATGGGAAATATCCCGGCGGCGACGTGACGGATTGGGCCGGCCCGCCCACGGGCAAGTGGCGCGTTCTGCGCGGCGGCAGTTGGTATTACACGGTGTTGTATTGCCGCTCCGCCTACCGCGATTTCGATCCCGGGTTTGTCGGCAACTATTTTGGTTTCCGTGTGGCGTTGGTGGCGGTGCCGAGGAAGTGAGCTCGCGGTTGTTTGGCGGTTACGGCCGCATGAGCACGGCGCCGTTCATGTCTATGACGCAGCCGGTCAGGGTGGCCGGGGCGTCGAGCGCGAGCCAGGTCGCGGTGGTGGCCACTTCCTCCGCGGTGTTGACGCGGCCGAGGGGGATTTTTTCGCAGACCTCTTCGTGGCGCGGGCCGTGGATATGTGGCGCGGCCATGTCGGTGTCCACCCAACTGGGCGCAATGGTAAAGACAAGCACCTGGGCGCGGCCATAGGCCGCCGCGAAGGAATGGCCCAGCGAGTTGAGCGCGGCCTTGGACGCGCTGTAGGCGGGCGTCGTCACCTGGCCGCCGAACGCGCCGCGCGAGGAAATGTTGATGATGCGCCCGCCGCCGCGTTCGCGCAAATGCCGGCCGACGAGAAACGACAGATGCGCGGGCGCGACCAGATTCAGCGCGAGCGTGCGCTTCCACATGTCCTGCCAGGCGGCGAAATCCACCTCGCCAATCGGGTGTAGCTCGAAGATGCCGGCGTTGTTCACCAGCACGTCAATCTGGCCGAACGCGGCGAGCACGGCTTCGTATAACTGCGCCGAAGCATCGGCCAAGCCAAGGTCGGCTGCGAACAAGGTGTGCCCTTCGCCAGCCAGCGAGCGCAAAGTTTCCTCCGCCGCCGCGCGATTGCTATGGTAATGGATGGCGATGCGCAGTCCGCGCGCGGCGAGTTGTTGGGCGATGGCCCGCCCGATGCCGCGCGACGCGCCGGTGACTAGGGCAACCGAAGTGGAGGAGGGGGGCACGGCGCAAACCGTTGCCGCCGGGGCGGGTGATGGCAAGTGGATTTTAGCCACTGGCCGGAGATCTAATCGGCTGAAAACGCCAACCTAAAACATCACCCCGAGTTCCACGCCAAGGCCGAGCGCGGGCTTGACGTTGAAGCTGTTCGCAGAGTTGCCATTGACGTGGAATTGGTATTCGCGGTCGAAGATGCCAGAGACATAACCGCGGACGAAGCAGTAGGGGCACAAAGCCTGGCGCACGCCGAATTTAACGGTCACGTCGGTCTCGTCCACGGCTTGGGGCGCGGCGGTCGCGTTGTCGCGCAGGCGGAACCAACTGGAATCATATTCGACGGACGCGTCAAGCACGGTGGCGCGGTTGTTGAAAACGTCATAGGAAACGGTTACGCCGTTGGACACACCTAAGTAGGCGTGCAAGTCCCACTGGGGCAAAAATGCCCATTTGACATCAGCCATGGGTATGACGGTGTTGGCATCTTCCATGCGGGTGTAATACATCGGGCCGAGGGCGAGGCTGAGGTCTTTGTTCACCTGGTAGGTCGGCCCGAGGGCGACGGCAATCTGCCCGCCGCGCGTGAGGGTCATCGCCGTGTCGGCGGAGAAGCCGGCACTGATATAGCCGAACGCGCCCCAGTCGGGGGAAAAATCATGCGCGAAATATCCGTTGAGGCCGAATTGCTGCATATTGCCAAACGGCGCGGTCGTCCCGCTAAAATCATTATTGGTGTAGATGTAAGCCCAACTGACGACCCGGTGGTTGTCACCCGAGTCATGCGTGTATTGGCCGCCGACGCCATAGATGTTTTCGTTGAGCTTGCCGCTGGCGCTGTCTTTGAGGTTGGCGGAAAAATCGTGCTCGAAGAACGCGACCATGACATCCGTTAGCGGGGTGGGCGTGGGAGCCGCGCTGGGGGGGGGGCGCCGGGGGCCGGCGTGGTTTGCGCGCCCAAGGGCGCGGTAGCCAGGGCCAAGACGGCGAGCGGCAGTGCGCGCCGGAGGGTGGAAGATAGATTCAGGAGGGAGGCGAGATTGGACATGAGGGTGGTGTTAACGGCTCAAGCAGCAAATAGCAAACCTTTGCCGGAACCTTCTGTGGGTGTCTTTTCACCACTCTGCGGCAATCAGTGTCACCGGTATTCCGGCACGCCGGTTTGCGCCTCCAGAATCTCGACATAGATGCCCAGGCGCGCGTCCGTCGCCGCCTTCTCGTCGAGGGTGATTTGCAGCAATTCGGCGACCGGGCCGAGGCCGAGCAACTGCGCGAAGTCGCGCGCGCTGCCATAACCGGCGATCTCGAATTGTTTGACTTTGCGGACCGCCGCCACCAGCGCCCAATCGCGCGCGGGGCCGTCGGGGTTTTCGGTGATGGTTTCCTCGACGCCCTGCAGGAGGCTCTCCATTTGCGCGCAGACGCGGCCATCGAATTGCCGGCCGAGCATTTCCTGCACGCGTTCGAGGCGTTGCCGATGCCCGGCGGAATGCGCAAACTCCGCCTGGCAAATTGCCCACATAACCGGGTCGGCGGCCGCCCGCCCAATGCGGGGCCACATGGCGGCCGCTTGTTGTTCCGCGCTAAAGAGTTCCTGGATTTCCTCGGTCAGCACATGGGCCAGCGTGTGCAGCCAATGCTTTTCAAGCTCACCCTCGGCGGCTGGCTCTGCGGCATCCGACACAAAGCACGACAGGGTGGTGATGGGCGCGCGCAAATCCACCGCGAACGGGCTGGCGGCGTCGTCACCAAAAAAGTCTTGTGAGGGGTTGGGATGAAAGTTGGGCATGGACAAGAGCGGGTTGTGGCCGCGAGGGGCGGCCTCAAGAGAAGTGACCGCTTTGGGTAAGGATAAGTTCCTCGAACTCTTGGCGGGGCCGGCAGGTTCGCCGTTCCAAGTGTTCGAGTAATTCGTCCTCCCGGCCTTCGCAATAAGCCAAGTCATCGTCAGTGAGGACGAGGTAGCGCTCCTTCAACTCGGTTTTGAGAAACGGCCAATGTTGCTGGAGGACCGCAACCAACATTTGGCGGTCTTGGGTCGACGCATCCGGCTCTGATACGAAGACCGGTGATGAGGAATGACGGATGGGTGGGGTTGGCAGGGGCAGTTCTGTTTTCATAATAGACCGGTGTGGAAACCTGGTCGGCGGCGGCCTCCATATGCGCCGCAAAACGGTCAAGTCCCCACGATCCGCTCCGTGAGGGGGGTGAAACTTAGTTTTCTAACGTTATTATACACCCATCTTCGCGGAAAATAAAGGCCTGAGCGCGTGTTTAGCACGCGGCTTATGAAACTCATTCCCTTTTTACATCATCTGGTCGGAACACCCTAACGGGAATAGGGTCTTGGCTTAGCGCGATGCGCCCAATTTCACCCGGAATCCGTCACCGACCCTTGATGGAGGTGCACGTTATTGCCCGCTGCGAAGATATTCTGGCAGGACTTTGGCGGGATCCCCATCACAATCAATGGACGTAACCAGCCATTTCTCCTGAGACTTGTAACAAGCAAAGCACATATACAAGCCGCCTCGTTGATACTTTCCGAAAATATAAACGAGCATGGAGGACGGCGACAAGTTCACGGTCTTGATGATTTCCGGGGCGATAAAAGTACCGGCGACGCTTTCCTCGGCGGAAAGGCTTTTGGTGACGGCCAGTTGGGCGTTGGCGTCAATTTCCAGGCTGGAGCCACGCGACCAGGCCTCCACAGCTGTGGCATAGCCAGACTTCATGTAAATCAGAAAGCCGTTGGCGAGCGTGTCCGGCACGCCGGATATGGTGGTTGGAGTCGAGGTGGCCGCAGGCCCCGCGGGAACCGGAGTCGGGGCTTGGGCGCCGAAGGTCCAAGTGGCACCCGTCATTGCCAGGGCGAGAAGGAGGAACAGTTTTGTCATGGGGGTTGCGTGTTGCATAAGTTAGCCAGCATATTGAGAAACAGAAATTTGTAAATTGGAGAATCGGCGGCAATTCGTTAGGGAAAATCCTTAGGATTCCCGCGTGGCCCGCTTGGGGGGACTTGCGGCCGGGCAAGTTCGAGGTTTGGCTTCCTCCTTGACTCGCCGGCGAAGGAGTGACGAAATAAAAGACCCCTATGAATAAATTCCGATGCTTACTGCTGTTCTTTTCAGCGTCTGTGGCCGGCGCGTTGCCTTTGACGGCCCAAACTGCTCCGGCGGCTGCGCCGGCCGACACCGTGGCGGTTCCGCCGCCACCCCCTGCCCGGACCAGCCCGCATGAGACGATTAGTTTGCACATCGGCAGTGGTGGCAATGCTGCGCCGCTGGTGACCATCACTTACGGGCGCCCTTATTCCAAAGACCCCAAGGCCCCCACCACGATTCGCAAAATTTGGGGCACGCTGGTGCCGTGGGACAAGGTTTGGCGCATGGGTTCCGACGAGGCCACGACCTTGGTCACCCAGCAGCCGCTGGACATTGGCGGCACGACGGTGCCCGCCGGCGCGTATACCCTTTGCATGTTTCCCACCGAGCAAGGCCCGACCAAGCTGATCGTCAACAAGCAAATCGGGCAATGGGGCATTCCCTACACGGCCGCCATCCAGGCCAACGAACTGGCGCGCATTGACATGAAGAAGGCCACCCTGGACAAACAAGTGGACGAGTTCACCATTGCGCTGGTGGCGGATCCGGCAACCGGCGGCGGCATTCTCAAGGCCTTTTGGGAAACCACGCAGTATTCGGTGCCGTTCAAGTTGATCAAGTAAGACGCCCCCCCGCCATCATCGCCATGCGACGAGGCCCCGCCATTGTCCGCTTTGCCGCCTTGGGCTTTGCCGTGCTGGCGGCGCTGATGTCCGGTGTTCGCGCCCAGGCGACCGCGGCCGGCGCGCCCCCGCCCGCGGGGATGGCGTTGTTGCAGGACTTGCGCAGTTTTGACGAGCTGGGCAGTGTGCTCTACATCGCCGCGCATCCCGACGATGAGAACAACCAGTTGCTGGCGTATCTCGCGCGCGGGCGCTATTACCGCACGGCCTACCTGTCGCTCAACCGCGGCGAAGGCGGGCAAAATGAACTCGGCCCCGAATTGGGCGCGGAACTCGGCGTGATCCGCACGCAGGAATTGCTCGCGGCCCGACAGGTGGACGGCGCGCGGCAGTTTTTTTCCCGCGCGTTTGATTTTGGCTACTCCAAAAGTCCCGAGGAGACCTTGCGCATCTGGGACCACCAGGCGGTTTTGTCCGACATGGTGCGCATCATCCGCGAGTTCCGGCCCGACGTGCTGATCACGCGCTTTTCGCCGCCGCCCAGCAACACGCACGGGCATCACACCGCCTCGACGATCATCGCGCAGGAGGCCTTCAAAATCGCGGGCGATCCCAAGGCGTTCCCCGAGCAACTAGCGGAGGGGCTGACGCCGTGGCAACCCAAACGCATTCTCTATAATGGTGTCATCGCTGGCAGCAATGCCGGTGTCGTGCGCCTCAGCACTGCGGGCAACGACCCGGTGAATGGCGAGTCCTTCGCTTCGATTGCGGCGCGCGCCCGCTCGATGCACAAAACCCAGGGCTTTGGCGATACCGTGGCTGGCGGCGGCCCGGCGACTGAAGCATTCCAGCTTCTCGACGGCGAACCGGCGACGAACGACATTCTCGATGGCGTGGACCCCACCTGGGGTCGTTATCCAGGTGGCGCGGAAATCGGCCAGCTGACTGATGCCGCCATCGCCCAATTTAAACCAGACGATCTGGCGGCCAGCGTGCCCGCGTTGCTGGAGATTCGCGCGAAGCTGGCCACGCTGCCGAAGGACCCCGTGGTGGATGAAAAACGCGTGCAACTCGACCAAATCCTGCAAGGCTGCCTCGGCCTCACCGTCGAGACCACCATTCCCAACGCGGAAGTGGTGCCGGGCGAGGAATTGAAAATGCATTCAACGGCGCTGGTGCGTTCCGCCATTCCCGTCCAATGGGTCGGCACGCGTTATACGGGCGTCAATGACCAAATCACTTCCGTGGGCGCGGTAAATTTGATCGCCGATCAGCCGGCCAGCCGGGACTCGACCCAAACTTTGTCGCCTACCACTCTCCTAACCACGCCCTATTGGCTGCGCGCACAAGGCACGGCAGGCATGCTTCGCGTGGACGATCCCGCGCTGATTGGGCGGCCGGATAACCCGCCGGTGTATCCCCTCGAGCAGGTCTTCGAAGTCGGCGGCCAAACTTTGGAAATTCCCGATGAGCCGGTGCAGATCACGAACGACCCGGCAACCGGCGAGACGCATCGCCGGCTCGATGTGATTGCCCCGGTGGCGCTCAGTTTTGCGAACGAAGTGCAGCTTTTTGCGCCCGGCGCAACCAAGTCGGTCGAGGTTGAAATCACGGCATTTCGCGCGGTCAACCGCGGCACGGTGCAACTGGACGCGCCCGCCGGGTGGAAAGTCACTCCGGCGTTGCAGCCCTTCCAACTCGCCGCCGTGGGCGATAAAATGAAGTTCGCTTTCAACATCACGGCCCCGGCGCAACTGACTTCCGCCAACATCTCGGCGCAGGTGGACATCAACGGCGCGCACTTTGCCAATGAACGCATTGTCCTCCACTACCCGCATATTCCTGTGCAGATGCTCCAGCCGCCCGCGCAATTCAAGGCGGTGGCGCTCGACCTCGCCATCCGGGGCCAGAAAGTCGGCTACCTGCCGGGCGCGGGCGACAGCGTGGCGGCGGCGCTCGAGGAAATGGGTTACGCGGTCACCGAACTCACCGGCGCGGATTTGACGCCGGAAAAATTGCGCGGGCTGGATGCCGTCGTGCTTGGCGTGCGCGCATTTAACGAGCGCACGGATCTCGCTCCGAATCTGCCGGGCCTCTTTGCCTACGTCGAGCAGGGCGGCACCGTCATCGCGCAATACAACCGGCCGAGCGGATTGCAGACCACGACCCTCGGGCCGTATGCCCTTTCCATTGCGGGCCAGGCGCCGCCGTTGCGGGTGACCGATGCGAACTCGCCGGTGCAAATCCTCGTGCCCGACCATCCCGCCTTCACGACGCCGAACAAAATCACCGCGGCGGATTTCGACGGCTGGGTGCAGGAGCGCGGCGCGTATTTTCCGAGTTCGTGGGACAAGGCGCACTACGCGGCGTTGCTGGCCATGAGCGATCCCGGCGAGACGCAGCCCAGCAGCAGCCTGCTCGTAGCCAAATACGGCCGGGGATATTATGTTTACACCGCGCTCGGCTGGTTCCGGCAGCTCCCGGCGGGCGTCCCCGGCGCTTACCGGCTGTTTGCCAACCTCGTTTCGCTCGGCAAATGAAGCCGCCCGCGCCCCAGCATGAAGCCGGTGTATCGCCGGGCACTTCGGAAAATGAAGCGACCGGCTTGCCGGGCTTCCGTACCTGGCGCGCGGTTTATTGGTTCGTGGCCGGCGTGTTTGCGGCGGTCGTCGGACTGCTCACCGTGCTTTCCCGGATGTTTTCGTGAACACCCTCGACTACGTTGTGCTGTTTGGCACCCTGCTCGGCATCGCCCTTTACGGCGTGTGGCGCACGCGCGGCCGGCGCGACTTGCGCGGCTACCTGAAGGGTGACGGCCAGGCGCGCTGGTTCATCATCGGCCTTTCCGTCATTGCCACCCAGGCCAGCGCGACGACGTTTTTGTCCATTCCCGGCCAGGGCTACCAGGACGGCCTGGGCTTTGTGCAAAATTATTTTGGCGGGCCGTTCGCGATGATCCTGATCGCCGCGGTTTTCTTGCCGATTTTCCGGCGCCTGCAGGTGTTCACCGCCTATGAATTTCTGGGCCGGCGCTTCGACAGCAAGACGCGGCTGCTCGGTGCGGCGCTGTTCCTCACCCAGCGGGGCATTGGCGCGGCGCTGACCATTTACGCGCCGGCCATCGTGCTGTCGGCCGTCTTCGGCTGGCCGCTCAATTGGACCATTATTTGCAGCGGGCTGGTCTGCGTCGTCTATACGGTCACGGGCGGCAGCGACGCCGTGCGGCTCACACAAAAATACCAGTTGGGCATCATCTGCGCGGCGATGGTGGCGGCTTTTTTTCTTTTGCTGGCGAAGATGCCCACGGGTTTTCGCGACACGCTGGCGCTGGCCGGGGGCTTCCACAAATTGGCGGCGGTGGATTTTTCGCCCAACCTGCACACGCGCTACACGTTCTGGTCAGGCACCATCGGCGGCTTTTTCCTCGCGCTGGCGTATTTCGGCGCCGACCAGTCGCAGGTGCAGCGCTATATTGGCGGCGCTTCGCTGCGCGACGGCCGCCTCGGGTTGATGTTTCACGCGGTGTGCAAAATCCCGATGCAGTTTTTTATTCTGCTGCTCGGCGTGCTGCTGTTTGTGTTCTACCAGTTTGCGCCGTCGCCGCTGCTGTATGCGCGCCAGTCGCGCGAATTCCTCGCGCAAAACGCCCCCGCGGAAAAACTGCAACCCATCGAGGCGGAATTTGCGGACGCGCGCAATGCGGAGGGGCAGCAATTGCAGGCGTGGCTGGCCGCACGCCGGACCGGGGATGCCGCGTCCGCACTGGCCGCGTTGACGGCCGCGCAGACTGCAAATGCGCAGAGTGCGGACGCCCGCCAGCGCGCCGGCGATTTACTGGAGGGCCTGCATCCGCCGACCAAGGCCAACGAGGCCGACTATGTTTTTATCACTTTCATCCTGAATTATCTGCCGCACGGGTTGATCGGCCTGCTCGTGGCCGCATTTTTTGCCGCGGCGCTTAGTTCGAAGGCCGCCGAGCTGAACGCGCTGGCTTCCTCGACCACGGTGGATTTCTACCGCCATCTCTGGCGGCGCGACGCGACGCAGGCGCACTATGTTTTCGCCTCGAAATGTTTCACGGCCTTCTGGGGGTTATTCGCCATCATCGCGGCCATCTATGCCAACCTGGTCGAGAACATCGTGCAGGCGGCGAACATCATTGGCTCGCTGTTTTACGGCCCGGTGCTGGGTTTGTTTTTAATGGCGTTTTTCATCCCGCGCGTGCGCGGCACGGCGGCGTTTTGGGGCGCGCTCGCGGCCCAGGCGCTGGTGCTGGTGCTCTACCATTACGACGTGCTCGGTATTTCCTACCTCTGGTTTAATGTGCTCGGCCCGGCGCTGTGCGTGCTGTTCAGCCTCGTCATCCAGGCCGCCATCGGTTTTGCTCCTCCGACCCCCGCCGCGCCGGCCGCCCCATGACGACGCCCCGCATCTGTTTCGGCCAGCAACCCTGCGGATTTTTCCCGAAGCGGTTTCTGTTCGCCAAAATCGCCACGGCCCGCCGGCTCCAGGCCGAACTCGGCGGCGAAATTGTCTTCTTCTACCACGACAGCGACCACGACCCGCGCGAAACAACGACTATTTTGCATTACCTCCGCACCGGCGAGGCGGCGCGCCTTAACTTCGCCTTCGCCAATAAAATCCAGCGCAAGTGGTCACCCCTCTACCTCAAGCGGGTTTTGCCCGACTGGCACGCGAACACGACCCGACAATTACCGGCTTTTGTCGACCAGCGCTGGGTCGCGGCGTTCAAAAACATCGCACTGACGAACGTCGCCGACTTTTGCCTTGAGATGTATCGCGCAATGGGCCTACTCGACCATATCCGCGTCGTGCGCTCGAGCGACCCGGCCGTGCGCCGCGCGGCGTGCGAGGTGGCGGATTATTTTGTGGACGTGCCTTTTCAGGGCGAAATCGCGCGGGCGCGGGTGGTCGCGGGCGCGCTGCAATTGCACCAGGGCGGGAGTTGCCATTTGACGCTGCCGCTGGTTGACTTGACGAAGGAGCAGGTCAGCCCCGCGCGCGACACGCGCCTGCGCTGGATGCAGTCCGTCGTGCGCTGCACGTACTACGTGGCCGGCCTCGGCGAACAAGCCTACCTGAACCGCGCCGACGCCCCCGACGTCACCTTTATCAACCGCGACGAAATCGAACGATCCGATGAAGCCTACACCGACACCTAATAACGCGACTCTCCTGGCCTTTGGCGCGCACCCCGATGATATTGAATTCGGCTGCGGCGGCGTCATCGCGCGCGAGACCCGCGCGGGTTGCGCCGCGCACTTCGTCGTCTGCTCGCGCGGCGAGGCCGGCACCAACGGCACGCCGCGCCAGCGCGTGGCCGAGGCCAAAAGCGCGGCCGGCATCCTCGGCGCAACCCTCGAATTTCTCGAGCTGGACGGCGACGCGCACCTCGAAGTGCGCGCCGCGCACGCGCTGAAACTGGCGCGCATCCTCCGCCGCGTGCGGCCCGCCGTGGTGCTTGCGCCGACGGTCGATCCCAACCAGCATCCCGACCACTGGCGGCTGGGCCAGCTCGTGCGCGACGCCGCGCGCCTCGCGCGTTACGGCGGCTTAAAGGAATTGCGCCCGCTCGCCCCGCACACGATTGGCCGGCTTTTCTTCTACGCCGTCACCCCCGACGCCGAGCCGCCCGGCGCGCTGCCGATGCTGGTGGACATCTCCCCGCCCGCAATCATGCAAGCCTGGACCGCCGCGATGAAAGCCCACGCCTCGCAAATGAAAACCCGCAACTACGTCGAGTTCCAACTCGCCCGCGCTAGAGTGCATGGCATGAGGGCCGGGCTGAAATTCGCGCAGGCGCTGTTTCCGAACGACCCACTCGTTTTGGATTCTATTATCTGATTTTGAACTTTAATGCATTTTTCTTGTGTCGATCACTACCAAAATTAACGCTTTTCAAAAGCGGGGTCAAAGCGATCAGCATCATCGCTATTACTCCTGGGTATATTGCTATCGCTATTTTCAAAGTTCTTGGAACGATGGAGGTTTCACATCCAAAGACGAAGCTGCATTGCAGCTTGGTTTTTATCTGGCGAGTTGGGGTATGTATAGGGGATCAGGCTTCCTTTTAAAAAAAGCGTATACCATCCACATTGATACTGTTCAGTTGTTATTAGAAAAACGATGGCGCCCCCTTTGGTGCACTGAATTTGGGGTCCGTTTTAACGATCAGGAATTGATAGACCTTGCCTTGAAGCTTTTTAAAAGCATTCATCAGTGCTATCGTTCTAATGATTCTAGTATTCCAACAAACCAACCTAGTGACACGCTAATCACAAAAATTCTTTTAGGGACGGTTGGCTGCTTGCCGGCTTGTGATCGTTGCTTTGTCGCGGCTTTTAAGCATGAAAAAAACCCATTTTCTTCTGTGAACGAAAAATTTATTTACCGACTTATTGAATTCTGCGGGGAAAATGTAAGAGAGCTGAACGCCATCCAGCGTTCTATAGAGCAAAAGGACGGGTTTCGTTTCCCTATTATGAAGCTAGTAGATATGTATTTTTACCAAGTAGGTCGCGACTTGGATTCAAATTCGGAAAAAGACTAATGACTACCTCTCGTCCCCTCAAAATCGGCATCACCTGCTACCCGTCGGTGGGGGGGAGCGGGGTGTTGGCGTCGGCGCTGGGTGAGGAGCTGGCGGGGCGGGGGCATGAGGTGCATTTCATCAGCTACGAGCGCCCGTTCCGCATCCCGCACGATTTGCCGCGGCTACAATTCCATCCGGTGGTCATCAACGACTACGGGCTGTTCAAATACCCGGACTACACGCTGCCGCTGTCGGTGAAAATGGCCGAGGTCAGCCGCGACTACGGGCTGGACGTCCTGCACGTCCATTACGCGGTGCCGCACGCGACGGCCGCCATCCTCGCGCGCGACATGCTGCCGCCGGAGCGGCGCCCGCGCGTCGTCACCACCCTGCACGGCACGGACACGACGCTGCTCGGGCGCGACGCGGGTTACGGCCCGGCCATCCGTCACGCGCTCGAGCGCTCGGACGCGGTCACGACCGTCTCTGCGTTTTTGGAAAGGGAGACGCGGCGCCTGCTCGCCGTCGAGCGGCCCATCGAGGTCATCCACAATTTCTTTGCCCCGCGCGCGCCGAAACATTCGCGCGAGGAAGTGCGGCGCGAACTCGGGCTAAAAGACGAGGCGCTGATTTTGCACGCTTCGAACCTGCGGCCGCTCAAGCGCATTGACCTCCTGCTGGAAACGGCAGCGCGCCTGCGCCCACGCGAGTCGTTCAAGCTCTTGATTCTGGCCGGCGACGATTTTGGCCCATTCCAAAGCGAGGTGGCGCGGCTGGGCCTAACCGACCGGGTCATTGTCCGCGAGCGCGTCACCGAGATGGAAGACTACCTGCAAGCCGCCGACGTGGGGCTGTTCACCTCGGAGACGGAAAGTTTTTGCCTGGGCATTCTGGAAGCGATGTTTTTCGGCTGCCCCAGCGTGGCCACGGCCGTCGGCGGCATTCCCGAGGTAACGATTTCGGGCGAGACGGGCCTGCTCATCCCCTTTGGCGACGCCGACGCGTTGGCTCGCGCGGTCGAATCGCTCCTGCACAATCCCGCCCGGCGCGCCGCGTTCGGCCAAGCGGCCCAAGCCCGCGCGCGCGAAAAGTTTACCGCCGCGACGATTGTCCCACTCTACGAGGATTTATACCGGCGGGTTTGTGCGGTGAAATAGGGCGCGCTTGGTTATCATTTACCGCACGCCGTTCAACCCTGAACGGCATGCACAACCACCCTTTCAGCAACCGCCCCGCTACGCAGGGTTGCTGCTGTGTCGCGTCATCCGGTCAACTGAACCCGGCGTTGAAGCCAGGGGGTGCGTCCCGTTATCGGGATTCGGAGAGCGCCGCCATGGTCTTGGCGATGAAGTTCGAGCGATTCCGGTTCTCGGCATCGGCCATTTTATCAATGCGGGCGACGAGATCGGAAGGCATCGAAAGGGAAATCTGGGTCATCCCTTTGGCGCGTGCTGCTCTACGTGTTTTTTTTGTTTTATTTGCCATAGTGTGTGTCATGGTAAGGTTTGCCCCGGCGAACACAAACATTAATTACTCGCTGGATTAAATGCAAAAGCCCGGTTTGGTTTCGCGACCCTGGCCCGCAAGGTTGTGGCACCAATAGGAGCGCGGACTTACCGCAAAGCACGGTGTGGACGGAAAAACGAGCTGACGAGGGCCAGCGAGAGCAGGGAACTCGACGGCATTAAAATCGCCGCGAGGAGGGGATTCATTTTGCCCGCCAGGCAAAAGCCGCCCACCACGAGGTTGTAAGTGATGGCAAAGGCAATGGCGGCGCGCGCGGCGCGGCGGCGCACCCGGCCCACCGCCAGCAGTTGCCGCACGCCATCGAGGCTTTGACCGGTGAGAAAAAAGTCCGCAACTTGGCTGAGCACCACACGGTCGGCCACCGGGGTGCCGCGCACCGCGGCGCAGCGGAACGCGAGCGCATCGTTTGCGCCGTCGCCAAGCATGAGCACGCGCTCCGGCTGGTGCGCGGTGACCCACGCGGCCTTGTCGTCGGGCATCAGGGCACCATGGGCGTGGTCGGGCGGCAGCCCCAGTTTCGCTGCGAGTGCGAGGACGTTTTCGGTGCGGTCGCCGCTGAGGATATGGATGTCGTAACCCTCGCCCATGAGCGCGGCGACTTCGGCGGCGACACCAGGGCGGACGGATTCGGCAAAGCCAAAACCCGCGAGCAAACGACCCTGGTGGCGAAACTCGACGCGGGGCGTGGCGCGGTCAGGTTCCGTGGATTGTGGGGTAGCCGGCCCATCGCAGCCTGGAATCCAGTCCGGTCGTCCCAGCGACCAATTTTCCGAGCCAATTTCCGCCACCAGGCCGAGGCCCGGCGTTTCACGCACGATCAGATTGGTCAAACCGGGCTCCAGGGCATCCGGGTAGCGCAGCAGCGCTTCGCGCAAGCCGCGGCTGAAGGGATGCAGGCTATTTTCGACGAGTTGGAAAAGAATGCGCCGCTCACCGGACGTGAGTGCTGTGAGGGCCTCCGTGTTTTGCAATACAGGATGTTCGAGCGTCAGCGTGCCGGTTTTGTCAAAGACGATGGTGCGCACGCGCGCGAGGCGCAACCACAGATGTGTCTCGCGCACAAACACACCCACGCCACGGAGGCGGGCCACGGCAAATTCGTGCGCCATCGGCAACGCCAGACCGAGCACGCACGGGCAGGACACCACCAGCAAGGAAAGCGTCACCCGTGCGGCCGTAATGGGTTGGTCCGCCGCCAGCCAGACGAGGCCGCCCGCCAACGCGAGCACCAGCACGGTGGCGAGGTAAACTTTGAGCGCGCGTTCGAGGCCGGTGGCACGCGGACGGCCATCGGCGCAGGCCTTCAGCAGACGCGCGAGCAACGAATCATCCCAGCGCTCCTGGGCTTGGAAGGTCAAATCCGCCTGCCCGGCGTTGAGGGCGCCGGCGGGCGCGAGGCGGCCGGCGGGCAGGCGGCGCGGTTCGGGTTCGCCCGTTATCCACGCCAGGCCGAGGGTTGCTTCGTGGTTAAGCACGCGCGCCGCCACGGGCAAAAGCTGGCCGGGGCCGATCAAAAAACAGTCCCCGGCAACCAGCGACTCCAGCGCGATAGAGCCGCCCGCCACCCCGGCCCGGCGCACTGAGGAAGGCACGGGATTGAGGCGGAGCAATTGATGGCGATTGCGCTCGATGGCGGTTTCCTGGGTCCAGCGGCCCACGAGCATAAAAAACATAAACAGGGAAACGAAATCGAAATAGGCCAGTTCGGGATGCCCAAACATCCAGCCGGCGAGCGAGCCAAGATACGCGCCCGTCACGCCGAGTGCAATGGGTAGGTCGAGGTCGAGCACGCCGATGCGCAAGCCGCGCCACGCCCGCGCCATGAAATAACCACCACCGACGATGAGGCTCAACGTCGCACACACCGCGGTGATGGCGGCAAACAGGCCGGTCCATTCACTTTCGCGCGCGAGGCCGATATAGCCCGGCAGCGTGAAGAGCATGTTGTTGAGGGCGAGGGCCGCACAAATGCCGAGCCGGCCGGCCAGCGCGCGGCTGCCAGGTGGCATGGGGCCGTCGAGGGGGCCGAGTTGGTAGCCGAAGCGGTGGAGTTCGCCCGCGATGGCCGACAAGTCCGCCACCTGCGACTCCCAGGTCAGGCGCGCGCGACCGCGCGGGGCGTCCACCTCGATGCGCACGGCGCCGGGCTGGCGGGAAAAAACTTGATCCACCAGCCAGACACAAGCTACGCAGGCGAGGCCCTGAATTTGGACGGACAATTCGGCCACCCCCCTGACCGCGCGCGTTTCCGCGTCGGCCTGGCGCGAACGCAACCAGGAGAAATCCACCGGTTGCAAAATCGAAGGCGCCACCGGCGGAATTATCGTGGACTTTAAATCATAATAGCGACCCCAGCCGGCCTGGTAGATAAGGCCATGGACATATTCACAGCCGGCGCAGCAAAACTCGGTCTGGCCAGCGGCCAGCGGCGTGCCGCAATGCTGGCAACCGCGGGTTGCTTCCGCGTGAGCTGCCGTCAGTATGGGGCGCGGGGGATCAAGGGCTAATGACATATTGCCTCCAGCCAATGGGTGCCACCGGATGAGGCGCGCCAGGCGACGATGCCTGCGGCGCCGAGCGCAACCGCGCTTTGCGTCCAGCGCACGCGTGCGGGGGAAAAGTGGATTTGCCAGCGGGCGAGGCCGGCTTGCACGAGCCAGAGCAGCGGCAAAGTGCCCAGGCCAAAGGCCAAAGCGAGCGTCGCGCCGTGCACTGCGGAGCCGGCAAACAAGCACACGGTAAATAAAACATACAACGGCCCGCACGGCAGCAGGGGCGTGGCCGCGCCCAGCAGTGCGCCCAGCAACGGTGCGGGTGTATTCCGCGCCAAGCACATGATCCGACCATGCCAGCGGGAAAGCCACAGCGGCTTCGGCAGCCACCGATCCAACCGCAGGGCGAAGATGACCAGAAACAAGACGAGCACCCACGGCAACGCCCTGGCCAGCGGCCAGGTAAACGCTTTTTCGGTGACGGTACCGATACCGCCCGCCAGCGCGCCAATCACCGCATAGGCCGTTAACCGCACACTCTGGTAAACCGACATGGCTGGCAGGGTCGCAGCCGCCGGGCGGCCGGCGGTGAGCACTGCGCATCCGAGCGGCCCGCACATTAGCGCGCAATGCGGACTGGTCGCCAGCCCGATTAAAAAGGCCGCCGCAACGCCATCAATGGATGCTGGGGAAAACATGGAGCAAGCGCGAGTGGCTTAGGGCGTGGATCGTGCCACGGAAATATTTTCAGCTTTGACATCCCGCGCTGGATTATTGGCCGCGATGATTAAAAAAATCGTCCAGGCTACAAGTAACGCGGCAAAGGCGGCGGCGCACCACAGCCAAGGCCAGCGCACCAACGGATTGCGGGATGGGGCGGCGGGGTTAATGGCGTGGGTGGGGCAGTGTCCTCGCGCAGGAGCCGTGCATCCGGCCCCAACCATTCAACCCGCAAGGGAAGCGTAAAAGAGGGGTCCGTACCCATGACGCGTACGGTGACGTTGGCCGGCCCGGCATAGTCGCCGCGGTTTTGTTGCAGGACGATGGGCAGCACCGTTTCATCGCTGGGCGGTAATATGACCGTGTCGTTGGTGCCGACCAGGTGTAGTCCCGCCGGTGCGTTTTCCAGAGCGAAGTGCAAGGACTGCGGAGCATCGTGCTTGTTGATGAGGCGGAGGTTGAACTGGTTGCGCACGGTGTCAGGCGTGATGAAATAGGGCCGGCCGGTCATGCGCACAATCGAGGCGTCCACCGGCCGCAGGGTCGAAAAGCTGAACAAGGCCACGGTGGCGCCGATCAACAGTAGCATGGTGTAGAGAATCATGCGTGGGCGCAGCACGCGGCGGCGCTTGCCGACCAGCCCGTTGAGCGAATCATAACGCACCAGGCCGCGCGGGCGGCCCAGCTTTTCCATCACTTGATTGCAGGCGTCAATGCAGCCGGCGCAGCCGATGCACTCGATTTGAAAACCCTGGCGGATGTCAATGCCCGTGGGGCATACTTGCACGCAGCGCAGGCAATTCGCGCAGGCGCCCGCTGCGGGGTCGGTGGCTTTGCCGCGCGGCTCGCCGCGTTTCGCGTCATAGCCGATGACCAGCGTGTCGTCATCCGTGAGCGCCGACTGGAAGCGCCCGTAGGGGCACAAAATGAGGCAGAATTGCTCCCGAAACCAGGCGAAGTTGAAATAGAGCAGCCCGGTGAGCGCCGCCACGAACAGGAACGCGCTCCAATGCTGGGCCGGGTCGTCGCGCATCCACTCGTAGAGTTGCGGGATCGAAACAAAATAGGCCAGAAAGAGGTGCGCGATGATGGCGGAGAGCAACAGGAAGATCACCACTTTGGCGCCCCGGCGGAAAAATTTGTCCGGGGTGGCCCACGATTGGCTGTCCAACAGGCGCTGATGGTGCGCAGGGCCTTCGAGCCAGCGTTCGACGCGGCGGTAGAGATGTTCGAGAAAAATCGTTTGCGGACAGGCCCACCCGCACCAGATGCGCCCGAGCAGCGCCGTGACGTAAAACAACGTGAAGCCCAAGCCGGTGATGAGGAAAAACATCAGCCACAGATCCTGCGGAGCAAACGTCAGCCCGAACAAATGGAAACGCCGTTGCGCGACATCCAGAAATACCGCCGGGTAGCCGTTGATTTTAATCCAGGGCAACAAGACATACACGCCCATGATCACGACGGCGGCCAGCCGCCGACTTTGCGTGAACTTGCCATCCACGTCCGCCGGGTGCAGAAAATTGCGCGAGCCATCGCGGTTGATGGTCGTGACGACATCACGGTTGGGCAGGGAAATGGCCATGGTAGCGAGATTACGGTTGCGCGGGCTTGTGCTGGAGCGTGGGCTCCTGGTCGCGCGGGATGAGAATCATGTTGTTCGGGTCCTGCTTGCTGAGCAGAAACGCGACGACTTGGGTGATTTTTTGCGGGCCGAGTTGGGCACCCCAGGTGGGCATCCCCGTGCCCGGCACGCCTTTGGTCACCACCATGAAAATTTCCATCGGCTTGGTGCCATGCACCCACAGGTTGTCGCTGAGCCGGAACCCGATGCCGCCTTGCAAGTTAACGCCGTGGCAGGTGTAGCAGATGCTTTGGTAAACCTTTTCGCCTTGGGCGACGATGGTTTGGTTGCGGGACATACCCCACAGGGTTTTGTCATCGAGGTTCTTAATAGCAGCGAAACGCCTGGCGTCCAATGCGTCCATTTGGCTGTCGAGCCGGCGCGTGTCGGCGTCGGCACCCTTGTCCGTGGTGAAAAACAGCCACGCGAACGCCCCAAAGGCGATGGCGCCAAACAGGGTATAGAGCCACCAATTCGGCAGCCGCTGGTCGAACTCCTGAATGCCGTCGAAAGAATGCTCGCGGAGCACCACTTCGTTATCGGTCGGTTTTTTGGGAGGGTTCATGATCGGGAAAAAGTTAGTGGGGGTCGTTCTTCGGCGACCGGGGCACTTCGTGGTCATCAAGTGGCAGGCGTGCGGCGCGCTCCGCGTGGCGCGAATCCATCCGCCAGAGGCGCAACGCGGAAAACGCATACACGCCGAACACAATCGCGAAGGCGATGGCCGGAACCCAGGCAAGCCAATCCTCGTAATTCAAATGATAGAGCATGGGTGGTGATGGGTTAAGGTTTCAGGGCGGCGGAAGGGGGTGCAACCGGGGCGGCTGCGATGGGGGCGGCTGCGACAGCCGCCGTCCCCGCCTCCGGTTGATCTTGCACGTTTTTGCCCAGGCGCTCCAAGTAGGCGATGACGGCGACGATTTCCCGGTCCGGATCGGTGTAGAGGTCTTTACCAGGCTTCTTGAGTTCGTCGGCGATGCCTTGGGCCTGCTCCTTGGCCTGGCGGTCAATTTCCGCCGGCGTGAGCGTCAACGGGTAGGGTACACCCAACGTGCGCAAGGCGTTGATTTTTGACGGGAGCGAGGCGTAGTCGGTGTCGTCATTATACAGCCAGGTGTAGCGCGGCATGATCGAGCCGGGTGAGGTGGAGCGCGGGTCGGCCAGATGGAGGAAGTGCCAGTCCACGGAGCGTGCCCCGCCTTCGCGGGCCAAGTCGGGGCCATTACGTTTTGAGCCCCACTGGAACGGGTGGTCATAAATGCTTTCGCCGAGGCGGGAATAATCGCCGTAACGCATCACGTCCGGCAGGAGCGTGCGAATCATCTGCGAATGGCAGAGGTAGCAACCTTCGCGGATGTAGATGTCACGGCCGGCGAGTTCAAGCGGGGTAAAAGGCGTTTCAATGCGGCCTTCCAGATTTTTGTCGGTGTCGAGCGTGACGGTGGGCAAAATTTCAATTGTGCCGCCAATGGCCACCGCGATAAAAGTCAGCACGCCGAACGAGAGTGAGCTGCGGATCAGCCGGTCATACCACTGGCTCCAGGTGGCACCGGACAATTCGAAGTGAACAATGGCCAGGGCCGTCCATACCGTGAGGCTGACCAAACCGGCGATGCTCCAGAAGCCGCCGCCCAGCAGCCACAGCGCGAAGCTGACGATGATGGCAAAGCAATAAACCACCGGCGCGTTGAGGAACGTCCCCCCAAAGCTGAGGCGCGCGACCGCCGCGACTGTGGGAATTTGAATGGTGCCGTTGACCGGCTGGCCGGAGCGCGCGGTGTGCCAGATATTATAGACCAACATGAAAAACCCGCCTAGGTAGAGCGTGCCTCCGACCAAGCGCGTGGCGAGCATCGGATGGATGGCCTGGACTGTTTCGAGAAACTGATTTTTCAGCGCCAGGCCGTCCGGGGTGAGCTGGTTGAGCATCAGCCCCTGCGTGATGCCGCTCACCCACATTGAGCCGACGTAGAGCAGGATGCCGACCATCCCGATCCAAAAGTGCAGGTTGGCCAGGCTGGTCGAATAGAGCTTGGTGTTCCACAGGCGCGGAGCTAGCCAGTAGAACATGCCTGCGGCCATAAAGCCGTTCCAACCGAGCGTGCCGCCATGCACATGTGCGATCACCCAATCCGTATAGTGAGCAAGCGCGTTGACCGACGGAATGGCCAGCAGCGGGCCTTCGAAGGTGGACATTCCATAGAATGTCACACCGGCGGCGAAAAATTTTAAGACGGGATCTATGCGGACCTTGTCCCACGCGCCGCGCAAGGTGAGCAAGCCGTTCAACATGCCGCCCCAGCTCGGTGCCCAGAGCATCAGGCTAAAGATCATGCCAAGCGTTTGGAGCCAGGCGGGCAGCGCGGAGTTGAGCAGGTGGTGCGGCCCGGCCCAGATGTAAACAAACACCAGCGACCAGAAGTGGACCACGCTAAGGCGGTAGGAATACACCGGCCGCTCCGCCGCCTTGGGCAGGTAATAATACATGATGCCCAACACCGGCGTGGTCAAGAAGAAGGCCACCGCGTTGTGCCCATACCACCATTCGACAAGGGCGTCCTGCACCCCGCCAAACACCGGGTAGCTCTGCAGCATGCTGGTGGGAAGCGAGAGGTGGTTGATGACGTAAAGCATCGCCACCGTGATGATGGTCGCGATGTAGAACCAGAGGGCCACATAGAGCGTCGGCTCATTCCGCCGCGCCAGCGTCCAGAAAAAATTCACCGCAAAGATTATCCAGATGAGCGCGACGGCGATGTTGATGGGCCAGATCAACTCGGCGTATTCCTTGCCGCGGGTCAGCCCCAGCGGCAGGGTGATGGCCGCGGCCACAATGATGAGCTGCCAGCCCCAGAAGTGAATCCACGACAGCGTCTTCGAGGCCAGGCGGCATTTGCACAACCGCTGGGTTGAGTAATAGATGCCCGCGAAAATCATGTTGCCCACGAATGCGAAGATCGCGCCATTGGTGTGCAGGGGGCGGATGCGACCGAAGGTGATCTCCGCGATGTTGAGATTCACCTGCCAAAAATTGAGCTCGGCGGCGATAAGCACGCCGATGGCCATCGCGACGATGGACCAGAAGATGGACGCGCACATGAACCACCGCACGATGCGATCGTCGAATTCAATCGTCGTGAGGCGGGCGCCGGATGATGAGGGTTGGGTGGAATCAGTCATGGTGGAATAAGGAAAAATGCTGGATTTAACGGGTGGTAGGCGGGCTGGGCGGCCGCTGGCGCGCGGGCACGGGCGTTTCGTCCTCGAGTGGCAGGAGGGACGCTCGCTCGGCGCTGGCAAACGGATGGGAGCGCCAGTCGCGCAGGAACAGCCACGCGAACATCCCGGCGAGCAGCATGCTCAGGAACATGGTTAGGAAAAGGACTTGCATGATGGTGATGGGTGAATTTTTTTATCGTTTAAAATAACCACGTATTAAACAGGCAGTCCGAAGCTTAATTGGCTCGTTTAGCCAGGGACTAACCCTGGTGGTTTTTGGCTCCAAAGCCGATCGGGTCTGGCTCCGAGCACAGGCCGGGCGGAGGACAGCGCCAAGCGCCGGCCAGACGCCGCCTCCGCCGGCCTCTCCTCATTCCGGGCCGGAGTCCAGGGTCAGACGCAGCCCGGAGACTCGGAATTTTTCCGGCCCGCGTATAGCACGCGCGGCCAAGGGCACTGGTAACCTGGCTGCCGAAGCAGCCAATGGAAATGGATGGAGTGGGAGCATCTTGAGGACTTCATGGCTCCGGCGGACACGTGGTGGATGGTTTCCCGCGATCGCCGGCTCGCCGCGGGTTGCCATGGGGTAATTCGGCCAAACACCTGAAACCGCGGCCCGCGCAAAACACCACTCCGCCCTTATTGGATGGCGGCTGCATTTGTCAGGCTTCAAGTTCCGGCGCTTCATATATCCGCAGCATAGCGGATTTTTTATAATCAGGAAATTGGGGGTGCTGCCGTAATTCGCTAAGAAAAATTCTTAGACGGCCCGGCCAAAAAAAACCCGCCTAAGAAAATTCCTTAGTGAATGCAAGGCGCGCCCCCCATTTACGTTTGGCCGGAATCAGGTAAAATACGACCAGTATGAATACTTCCCTTGAATTTCCAACAGCATGGACGTCCTACCGCGCGGCGAACGAACCATTCACCCTTTCCATTTTCATCGTGTACAGTGACCAGTCTGCCGCGGCCCGGGCCTTGCAAATGGTGGAATATCTGCGCCGTATATTTAACGGCCAATTGCGACCGCGCCTGCAGCCATTGCGGTTGAAACAACTGGATGACCCCGCCAAATTTGACCATTCACTCGCCACGGCAGTCACTGCGGATTTGATCATAGTTTCCGTCAACGGGCCAGGTTTGCCGCCGGAGACTGCGCGACAGTGGATGGCCGATTGCGCTTTCCACCAACGGGCCGGGGCCTCGACCGTGGTGGCGCTGTTAAATGCCAGCGAAGAAGCCGGCCCAGTGGATTCACCCCGGCTGCGGTTTATCCTGCCTTCTCCACTGGGCGGCCGGCGGGATTCCTGCTCTGCGGGTGCGTTGCAAGAGTCTTCCGAGATGATTTTTTCCTGTACTGCGGTGGGCTAGTGAAACGGCCGCGGCTCGTTGTATAAAAGAGCGCCCCCACGGGGAATCGAACCCCGATTTCTATACCGCAGGGGTAGGGATTGGTAACTCCCTCTGGATTGGACACTAACAAACGCTGTTGACAGCATTTGCTTGTTATAGTTTGCTATAGTCATGGCAAGCATCTACAAACAACCGGGTTCGCGTTTCTGGTTTGCGCGCTATCGGCTGCCCGATGGCAAGTGGACTGCGAAGACAACCAAACAAAAAGACCGGGGCGCGGCGCTACGCACGGCCTATGAGTTAGAGGGGCTGGGAGCATCGGCAGTGGAGTTATCGCCTGTTGGCGCGGCCTTGGCGCGCAACGTGCGCGAGATTTACGAGCGCGCCACCCGGCAAAAGGTGGAAGCCGTCACTGTGGGCGATTTCCTGCGCCAGTGGGTTGCTCGCATCGAAGCCACAAAATCTGCCAACACCGGGAGCCGATACAAGCAAATTGTGGACTTGCTGCTTGCCTACCTGGGGCCGCAAGGCGAGCGCCGCAACCTTGCCAGCCTCACCCCGACTATTTTGCAAGGCTTCATTGACAGCCAATCCGCCACCGGCAAGGGCGCGCACACTGTCGCGCTGGCCGGAAAAATCCTATCCATCGCCCTAAAGTCCGCCGTGCGCGCGGGCTTGTTAGAGCGCAACCCCGCCGGACAGCTTGACCTGCCCGCCTTTGCGATGAAAGAGCGCGAAGAATTCAGCGCCGCTGAATTGGAATCCCTACTGGCAGAAGCACGCGGCACGGAATGGGAAACCGCCGTCCTGTTGGGCGCGTATTGCGGCGCGCGGCTGGGCGATGCCACTTCTATGCGTTGGGAAAACGTTGACCTGGCCGGGGCCAAAGTAACCTTCACCCCGCAAAAAACCTCCCGGCGGGGCAACAAGGTGGAATTGCCGATACCCCCGCGCGTGCTCGCGCACTTGGAAGGCTTGGCGGGCCGCGAGGATGCCCAGCACAACGAATTTATCACGCCGGGCTTGGCCGCGCGGGGGATTGGTGGCCGCACCGGGTTAAGCCTTAGCTTCCGCGCCCTCATGCGCCGCAGCGGCGTTTCGGGCAAAACCACCGCCAGAGCCAAGGACAGCGCCGCCCGTTCGTTCAGCACAAAATCGTTTCACTCGCTTAGGCATTTTTTCATTGCCAATATGCACCGTGGGGGAGCCGACGCGGAAACCGCCCAAGCGGGCGCGGGCCACAGTGACGCAAAAGTGCATGAGCGTTACGATCACGACAAGCGCGACCGCGTGGCGCGCAATCTAAAAGCCGCCGTGGAGAATATCCCCGGCGCGAAAGGGAAATGATTTCACCCATGAAAGACACTCCCGAAAAAATCACTTTGCCGCCAATTCCGCCGGGGGCTGGGTTGGTTTACCAACGGTTCTCCTTTGTCAAACCAGCGCCGCCAACGCCAGAACCAGCGCCGCCAGAGCCAGACTATCCGGCAGGATGGCCCTGGGAACTTATGGCGGACAGAGAAAAGCGGATGCCGGATTGGAAGATGCGGGCGGACGCCGAAAAGGCCGATTTCACTGATGGGGTTGCTAAGGGATGCGTGACCGCACTTCACCAAGGAGCCCGCAAAGGCAACATAATTGCCACTATTCATCTGCTCGAATTAAGCCGGGATATTTGTGAGCGGCTCGCGTCTCTGGCAGCCGATTCTGGCTTACACGCTCAATTGCGTTCTTTGGCTTGTCTTTACCCAACCTTTCCAGTTTTGGTGGGGCGCAATAGTCTTAACAAGGGCCGTGAGAAAAATCTTTTAGAAAGTCTGCACGTCGGCGAATCTGTCCCTTTCAGCAACCCTTACCGAAAGCGCCCAGGGAGGCGAGTCAGTTTTTCAAAAAATATCGTAAACCAATGGGCGAGGCTGATTCTCAATCATATTTTATTTTATCATCAATTTCTCGCGCTGGGTGGAAAGCTGGATAAACCGTGGCCCGCTTGGCTAACAGCGGCAATGCCGATTCCTCCGCTGAATGAGAGCACGGCCAAGGATTGGCTAGAGATTGCGTGGGCTTTAATCATGGAAGAAACCGGCCAGCACCCCGAGGACATTGACTGGTTAAGAGAAATTGGCGAAAAGCGCGGACGCAAAGCAAAGGGAACACCGGCCAGCAAAAACAAAGCGATTCGCCGGGGCCTAAAGGAGACATTGGGCGAAGCCATTGAACGCCTTGCGCGGATTGCTGGATAAAAAACTCCCGAGTTTATTTTAATAAAGTAGGTAAAAAGTTTCGTCAATTCAGTGGCGGAGATAGGTGTATAAAGTGGGCATGAGCAAATCATCTCTGCCCGCACGCGACGGCGGTTTTACAACAGTCGCGCCAATCGTGGCCGCGCCCGTGGCCACTATCGCCCCGGAATTTTTACGACTCCCGACGGGGCGCAATGTCGAGCCGTTAAGCGGCCTCCGCAGAAGCCAGCTTTATAACCTGATTGCCGAGCGGAAAATCCAAGCGATTTCCCTACGCCCCAGAGGCAAGGCGCGCGGAACCCGGCTGCTTGTCGCGCAATCAGTCAGAAATTATTTGCACGGCCTCGCCATTGAACAGAACCCGCCGCAGACTATCACACAATAACCACTAACCTATTTGCCCACCACCGGGCGAGCGTTGCCAAAACAATGCCCGCCCCCAGCGTCAACTGGAAGGCGGGCGAAACCAATCACTATGGAAACGATACAAAATACAACGTCACCACGTCAAGACACAACGCCACAATCCAGCGGCGATGCTACCAAACCACCACCGCCACCTGACGCAATTTGTGCCGCTGCCGCAGCGCCGGAGAACGCCCCACACACTCCGCCACCGGGAGCGGGTCGCATTATCCACTTCCCGCCACCGTCAAACTTGCTTGGCTCACTCGATAAGCGCCCCAAAACTGTTTCCTTGGACACGATTAAACGGGCGGTGTTAAACGAGTCCACCTTTGATGCGTTGGATATTCCCCATCGGCCCGCCTTGCTGGGCGATTGGTTTTTGGCGGGCGATCTGGGGTTTATCTATGCCCCGCGCGGCGGGGGTAAAACGTGGATTGCTCTGGCGTTGGCGCGCGCGCTGGCAGAAGGCGGCAAGTGCGGGCCGTGGCAAGCTCACGTTCCCGTCAAATGCCTCTACGTTGACGGCGAAATGCCCTTGGATGAAATGCGAAAACGCAACCAGTCCTTGCGCGGCGCTGCCGGGGATAATCTGATTTTTCTTTCCCACCAACGAAACTTTGACGTTGGCGTGGATAACCTTTGTTTGACTGACCCGGAGTCGCAAAACGCCCTCACAGAGTTTTGCGTCGAGACGGGAATTAAAGTATTATATCTTGACAACCTAAGCACGCTGTTTACCCGCGTGGAAGAAAACAAAGCCGATGCCTGGCGGGATTCTGTCGAGGGTTGGCTTTTGAAATTGCGGCGGCACGGTGTTGCCGTGGTCATCATCGCCCATGCCGGGCGCAATGGAGAGATGAGGGGAACGAGCAAGCGCGAGGATTGCGCCTTCTGGCAAATCTGTCTTGAACCAATGGAAAAAAGCGGTGAAGGAGTGCGCTTCACCTCCCGCTTTACTAAAAACCGCAACGCGACGGAAGACCCGCCGCCCCTCAAATGGCACTTCCGCCCCGATAACGGGCGCGTGGTGATTTCATGGGAAGAAGCCGACGCCTTGCAAATTCTGCGCGCGCATATTGAGGGTGGCTTGGAAACGTGCTCTGAAATCGCCGAGGATATGGGTATTGCCAAATCCACGGTTTCCAAACTCGCCAAGCAGGCGGAGCGGGCGGGTTGGTTGAAAATCACCGGCACCGGCAACCAGCGCCATTATAAGCTCAAAACCGATGCCTGACCCGGCTTCCCATCGGAAACGGAGCCATGCCATTCGTTTCCTGTTTTCCAAAAGTCATGTTTGCGACTCGTTTCCGCGTTTCCCCTATGAGGAAACAAAAAGCGCCCTCTCGTTTCCACTTTCGTTTCCACTCCGTTTCTCGTTCTCCACCTATAGGCAGTAAACAGGAAACGAGCATCCCCGCCATGCCCCTAGACCTTGCCCGCTTGGAAAACGCCCGCCAGCGCGGCAACCGCCTGACGGCCCGCTGCCCGGCCTGTGCCGAAACCGGGTCCGACCGCAAAGGCGAGCACTTGGCGATCTTCGCGGATGGCCGGTTTGCCTGCGTTATGAATCCCGGCCCGGCGGGCGAAGTCCACCGCCAGCGCATTTTCGATCTGGCCGGAATCAAAGAGCACCCCGGCCAGCCCGCCCGCGCCCCCGTCATTGCCCTACAGCGGCCCCAACCCGCCCGGCCAGCCCTTCACCTTCCGCCGTTGCGCCGATTGACCGTGGGGGAAATGCTCGCCATTATCAAGTTGCGCGGCTGGCCGATGGATGCCGGGTTGGAATTGCTCACGCGACGCGGCTTGCTCTGGCAGGGCAACGTCTTTGACGGCGGGGAGCACCACCCCGCTTGGATCGTGACAGATAGTGCCCGCCGCAACGCGCAAGCCCGCCGTCTTGACGGCCAGCCCTGGCAGGGCATCAAAGGCGCAAAGGCCAAAAGCCTGCCCGGCTCGCAAGCATCCTGGCCGATAGGCGCGCCGGAAATCGGCGCGCGCCCGTTCGTCATGCTTTGCGAAGGCGGCCCTGATTTTCTCGCGGCGCTGCTTGTGGCATGGTTTGAAAGCGAGCGCATGGCCGGATTCAGTGTCGAGCACGCGGCCCCGGTTTGCCTGTGCGGCGCGGGTCAAACGATTCCCCCCGATGCGCTGGATTTCTTCACGGGCAAGCACGTTAGAATTTTCATCCATGCCGACGATGAAGGAAACGCGGCGGCAAAACGCTGGGCCGCGCAACTTTACCAAGCGCGCGCAAAGAGCGTTGACGGCTTCGACTTCGCCGGACTCACCCGCCCCGACGGCCAGCCCGTCAAAGACCTGGCCGACTTTGCCAAGTTACTTGACCCGGAAGACCCGCCAGTTGCGCGGGCGCTGGCCGGATTGGCGACGAAGGCAGAGGCGGAGCGGTTCGCGGCGTTATCGTCGTGATTATTTCCAAATCATGGTGTATTTTACAATGACGGTTTGCTTCAAAACCTTATTGGACATTACATCGTAACTGAGAAGTTTGCTCGTTTGTTCCTCGATGGCATAGGCCGTCAATTTTTTCCCTTGTTTGAGCCAATTGAGAAATTGAGTTTGCGTCGGGCCGGGTTCGGCACCGACTTCCTGATAGCATTTGATCGTTCGTTTCGCACCCAAAACGGTGATGTAGGAATACGGGTCAGTCGCCACAACCCAAAGAATGCCGCAATCTTGATTATCCACCCAGTCTTTGTGCGAAGCGATGGTTTTTAACGCGAAATCGTCGCAAATAAAGAGCGTTGGGCTGACCACCTGCGTCACCTGAATGTCCATGAAATCCGCGTTTTCCAACGAGGGCTTGACAATGATCGCGCCGGTTTTATCCGTCGTGTAGTAACTTTGGACATCGGCAAAGAGTTCGAGCAATTTATCCCGAGTTTCGACGGCACCGCGCTGGCCCACTTCGCTTACATAAAATGTTCTTTCCTGAATTTTTGGCTCCGGCGCAGGGGATGGAGCGCCGCTATAATTGACGCCCGCTTGGCTCCCCCCAATGCTGCGCAAGCCAACCTGTCCGAGCGCCGGTAAAGTGATAAGACTTAATGCTAGGCAAGTCAGGATTTTCATGGAGGAAAAAAGATGGGTAAGTGTCGCCCTCATGCCGCCTCTTTGGTCGTGCTTTCCGTCAGCCCCGCCGCAAACCTGTTCTTTTGGAAGCGCGCAAACATCTTGTTCACCTCGTCGCGGTAAATCGCCCGCTGCTCCGCCCGCGTCTTGTCTTCCGCCCGCACGATGAAGCGGTCAAAGAGACTGAAAATCTCGGTGGCGATGCCGCCATGAATCTTAGCCAGTTCGCCCGTCATTTGCTCAATTTTGGCATACTGGCCGGCCTTCTCCGAAACCGCCAACGCCGCCAATTCCAGTTTGCGCATGGATTCAGAGACGGCGGTGAACTGTTTTTCAAGCGTGTTCAAAATCCGGGCGTTGGGCGCGGCCCGCGCTTCCTCCGCTTCCAACCGCGCCGCAATTTTGCCCGCCCGCCGCCGCGTGGCCGTGAGTAGCATCCCAAAGTCCATTTCCTCGACTGGCAGCCCCAGCAGCGGCGGGGAATCCGCCGGGTTATCTCTCCGGGGAGACAACGGCATGGACATCGGCAGCATCCGGGCATCCGCCGGGGGCAACTCCGGTTGCAAACCGGGGCTGGGGCCATCGGCGGCAGCCTCAATCCGATCCCGCACTCCCGCGTTCAAATCGCGCTGGATATGCTGCTCTAGCCATCCCAGCAATTTGCCCGGCTCAGTCACCGGGCATTCATCCCCGGCAGCCCGGCCTTTAGCTACCCAAAGCCTAAGTGTCCGGGTTGTCACCCCATAGAGGTCAGCCCAATCTTGCCGGGATTGCGGCTCTAATGAAATTTCCGCTTCCACTGGGGAAAATTAACCCTCCCTCATAGCGGAAGCAAGGAAATTTGTTTTTCCAAGCCCCCGCGCGAAAACCTCCAAGGAGTGCCCAACACCCTGGGGGGCCATAAACCTTTTCAAAGAGAATCCCTAGCACCCCTAGTGGGGGCGGGGGGTCAGGGCGGGGGCAACCTACCTGCCGGAGATTGTGGGCGAAGGGGTAGCCCACTGGCCCGGCAGTAATGGAAAACACTACTGCACACTAGCTGGCCTTGTTATAGTTTGCTATAGTTTTGGCGCTGAAATCTTCGTAAGTCTTTGATTATCAAAAAGAGCGCCCCCACGGGGAATCGAACCCCGATTTGAAGAATGAGAATCTTCCGTCCTAACCGTTAGACGATGGGGACAAGCTGCCAGAAGCGAGAAGCTAGAAGATAGAAGGCAGAATGCCAAGCGCGAAGAAGCGGATTCATCCAAATGGCATCTTTCTTTGTTTCCATTCTAGCTTCTAGCTTCTAGCTTCTAGCTCCCACCATGTCCGCCTCCCCCGCTACTCCCCGGCCCGACACCGGCGCGATTCTTTACGATTTGCCGTCGCCCTACCTGCCGCATCCGGCGTTCGGCTTGCTCCACTTGCCGCGCTTCCTCGCCAAGGCCCGCAAGTACTTGGCCGGCGCGCTGCCGCCGTCCTATCAGCGCAACTTCACCAAGGGCTTCGACGGCTTCCTCTGCCTGCATCTGGGCGTGGACCCGCAGGCCGTGATCGCCGCCGTGCGTGAGGCCAAGGATGAGGACGACCTGACCGCCCGGTTGCGCGCGCTTTTTCCCGCGGACGTGAAGGCTGCCAAGTGGAACCGCCAGGTCGTGCAAATGGGCATGAGCGAAATGGGCCGCGAAGCCCTCGCCGCCACCAAGAAGAAAATGGCCATCGAGCACCGCGACGACCTTCGCTCCTTCGCCGACCTCATCGAATACGATGAGGAACGACTGAATTAATTACGTGGCGGACAACTCCATGACGATTAGTTCCCTTTCTCCGGTTTTATATACCACTTGCCATCAATTTTGACAAAAACCATGGGTTGCGGGGCGTTGCTCCCCGCACCCTGGATTGGGTCTGGATGCACGGTGATCATGTAGGTGGCTTCGTCGCCGTCGGCATTAAAGGTCGGAGTCAGGCCAGCGAGTGTGTCAAAATCCTGCGCCTCTCCTTCAAGCCTCTTTTGCCATATCGGCCGTTGTAACGACCCGCTGGCTTGAGCCGCTTGTATTGCTTGCATACCATCAAAATTTGCCAAATAGGCAGGCGGGGTCGAAGCTTGTGTGAACCCCACCATATCACCGGCCCGCAACAAGCTTGCGTATTTCGCGAAGGCGGTTTTCAAGTCAGCTTGGGCATCGGCGGATGCCAAATCGGACGAGGAATTGGCAGTCTCGCTCGCAACGCCCGAGCGCGGTGCGGGTGGAGCAATGGGCGGAGCGATGGCTTGCGGCACGACATATTCTGATGCCCCCGGTTGGGACGCCAATTCGACTGCACTTCTTCGGGTCGGAGCCGGCCATATGAGCCAGTAAACACCCGCCTCACGCATGAACAACCAAAGGCCGAGAAACAAGATCGCAAAAGCAAGAACAACCAAAATGGAGTTTTTCGGTTTCATGCCATAAAGAAAACCAAAGCATACACTCAATGCGTAAGAGCCGCAAGGTCTATCGTTTCAGCGGCATTTAACACCTCCGCCTCATCATACCCAATTTCATCCCTCGTCGTTCATCCTTTCTCCCTCTCCCTTTCGCTCTTTTTTCCATTTTCCATCTTCCATTAATTCCCTTCACTCTTCCCCGCTCAAGACCCAGGTGTCCTTCGAGCCGCCGCCTTGGGAGGAGTTGACCACGAGGGAGCCTTTTTTCAGCGCGACGCGCGTCAGCCCGCCGGGCATGATTTTAATGTCTTCGCCGTAGAGGATGTAGGGGCGCAGGTCAATGTGGCGGCCTTCAAATTTGCCGTCGCACCAGGTCGGGTGGCGCGAGAGGGAAATGGGCGGCTGGGCGATGAAGTTGCGCGGGTTCTCCTTGATTTGCTCGCGGAATTTCTCGATCTCGGCCTTCGGCGCCCAGGGGCCCATCAGCATCCCGTAGCCGCCCGCTTCATTCGCGCTTTTGACGACGAGCTTCGCCAGGTTGTCCAAAATATAGTCGTAATCCTTTTTTTCCGAGGCGAGGTAGGTTTCGACGTTGGGGAGAATCGGCTCCTGGCCGAGGTAGTATTTAATCATCCGTGGCACAAAATAATAGATAACCTTGTCATCGGCCACGCCGGTGCCGATGGAGTTCGCCAGCGCGACGTTCCCGGCGCGGTAGGCTGAGACGAGGCCCGGCACGCCGAGCATCGAATCGCGCCGGAACACGGTCGGGTCGAGGAAATCGTCGTCAATGCGCCGGTAGATGACATCCACCGGCTCGAGGCCCTTGGTGGTGCGCATGAACACGCGCTGCTCGCGCACAACGAGGTCGCGCCCCTCGACGATCTCGACGCCCATCGAGCGCGCGAGGAAGCAGTGCTCGAAGTAGGCGCTGTTGTAAACGCCGGGCGTGAGCAGCACGACGGTCGGGTCCTCGCGGCCGGCGGGCGCGATGTAGCGCAACATGCGCAGCAGCTCGTCCGCGTATTGGTCAATCGGGCGCACGTTACCGCGGGCAAAGAGGCTGGGGAAGGCGCGCTTCATCGCTGCGCGGTTTTCCTGCATGTAGGAGACGCCCGACGGGCAGCGGCCGTTGTCCTCGAGCACCAGGTATTGGCCGTCGCGCCCGCGGATGAGGTCGGTGCCGCAGATATGGATGTAAATGTCGCGCGGGACTTTCGTGCCCCGGAATTCCGGGCGGTAATGCTTGGCGGAGAGGATGTAGTGCTCGGGGATGATTTTGTCCGCGAGGATTTTCTGGTCCGTGTAAATGTCCTTGAGGAACAGGTTGAGGGCGGTGATGCGCTGCTTGAGGCCGTTTTCGAGGTGCGTCCATTCGGACGCGGGGATGATGCGCGGGACGAGGTCAAAGGGGAAGATGCGCTCGGTGCCCTCGTTGTCGTTGTAAACGGTGAAGGTGATGCCCTGGCGCAGAAAGGACAGGTCGGTGCTCTGTCGTTTTTGCTCGAATTCCTCGGCGTCGAGGGCGGCGAAGCGCTCGAGGAACTTGCGGTAATGCGGCCGCACGCCGGCGGGCGCGGGGCCGGCGAACATCTCGTCAAAAAAGTCTTCGGGTTGGTATTTCTCGAACATGGGGGCGCAGCAGGGGGATGGCGGCATAAAATCTGGCAGGGTGCCTCTTCCTGAGCAAGCCTCATGCCGGGTGGATGGCTAGTTCACCGCGCTACCGGTAAATTTCCCGTCGGTGGCCGATCTCGGCCACCCGGATCAGCCGGCGGGCATCGTCAATCTGATAGAGAATGCGGTATTGGCCCACCCGAATGCGCCAAATTTGTTCGCCCCCGGAAAGTATTTTGGCGCCGGGCGGACGCGGCTGGAAGCTGAGTTGGCTGATGGACTCCTCCATCCGCCGGCCCAAACTCGCATCGCGCAGTTTCCGCAAAAACTATTCTGCGGCTGGCCGCAGGGTTATGCGGTAACCGGGCGGCGGGGTTTGCAGTTCCATGGCAATTCACTGCGCAGGTTTTCCCAGTTGGTGTCCGGCCCGCTGTCCGCCAAAGCGTGCCTGGCCGCCGCCAAGTCGCGGGCGTCTTCCTCTTTGGCGACTATGCGCGCGAAAAACGTTTTCACCTTGCGGCGCTCCGGCGCGGGCAAGGTTTCATAGCGGGCCAAAAAGGTTTTGGCGGTCATGGCGCTTAGTTTACTTTTCCCTTGGTTTTGGTCAATGCCGAAACCCGGCGCAAAATCGTAAATAAGGTTCGCCGCGCGACGCAGGCTTGCGTGGGCGGCGCGGTTGCGGCAGGGTGGGGGGCCTTGAAAAACTCCCCGCCCACCGACGAACTGCTGACCCTTGCCGCCGCCACTGCGCGCGCGGCGGGCGCCGCCCTGGCCAAACGCGCCGACCGCACCGTCAATTCCGAGACCGGCCACGACGTGAAAATGCAGGCCGATATTGACAGCGAGACGCTCATCCGCGAGCGCCTGGCGCGCGCCAAGCTGCCCGTCATCGGCGAGGAAATTGGCGGCGACGCCGCCTTGCTGGGCCGTGACGAGCTGTTCTGGGCGGTGGACCCGGTGGACGGCACTTACAATTACCTGCGCAATTTTCCAGGCGTGTGCGTGAGCATCGGCTTGTGGCGCGGGCGGCGGCCCGTGCTGGGCGTGATTTACGACTTTTGGCGCGACGAGCTGTTTGCCGGCGGCGCGGGCCTCGGCCTGACCTTGAATGGCCGCGCCCTCCAACCGCGCTGGGCGGCGGACGTGCCCCACGCCGTGCTCTGCACGGGCTTCCCTTCGACGGCGGATCGCGGCGCGCAAGCGGTGACCGGCTTCGTCGAGCGCGTTGGCAAATTCAAAAAGATCCGCATGATCGGCACGGCGGCGCTCGCGCTGGCCTATGTGGCCGCCGGGCGCGCGGACGCCTATTTCGAAGAGACGATCAAGCTCTGGGACATCGCCGCCGGGCTGGCGCTCGTCGAAGCTGCGGGCGGCTACACGAGCGTCGAGCCGGTGCCCGGCCAGCCGCTGGCGTTCAATGTCTGGGCGACGGGCCGCGCGGACCTGGCCGGGTGATCTCGGGACGGTAGGGACGCCTCTCCGAGGCGTCCGTTGCTCCCCTCATAACCGCCGTGCGTAGCGCACGATGCGGAATTCCGGCGTGGTCTTCAGCGTTTCCGTTGGCGTGAACAGATTCTCATACGGCGGAAAAAAAGCGTCGCCCGGTGGCGAACCCGCCACCTGGGTCAGATAAAGCTCCGCGCAGCGCGGCAGCGCCAGCGCATAAATTTCCGCGCCGCCGATGACCCAGATGTCGCCCGCCGCCGGCAGTTGATCCACCGCGACCAGGTCGTCTACGACAACCGCTCCCGGCAATGTGTTGGCGCCCGGCGCCAGTGTGCGCGAGACGACCACGTTGCGCCGCCGGGGCAACGTGCGGCCCAGCGATTCCCACGTCTTGCGCCCCATCACCACCGTGTGCCCCATGGTCTGTTCCTTGAAAAACTTCAAGTCCTCCGGCAACCGCCACGGGATTTTCCCGCCCGCGCCGATGACGCGGTTCTCCCCCAGCGCGGCGATGGCTTTCCAAGTCATTGTAATTTTTTTACCGCTAAGGCGCGAAAACCGCAAAGGAAATGGTTGGCCTTTCTCTGCGTCTTTGCGGTGAATCTCCTTAAACCGCAATCGGCGCCTTAATCCCCGGATGCGGATCATATTCCAGCAGTTCAATGTCCTCGAATTTGAAATCTTCCAGATTTTTAATTTCCGGGTTAAGCCGCACGCGGGGCAGCGGGCGCGGCGCGCGGGCCAGTTGCGTCTCCACTTGTTCGAGGTGGTTGAGGTAGAGATGCATGTCGCCAAAGGTGTGGACGAATTCGCCGGGCCGCAGCCCGCACGCCTGGGCCATCATCAGCGTCAGTAGTGCATACGAGGCGATGTTGAACGGCACGCCGAGGAATAAATCCGCGCTGCGTTGGTAAAGCTGGCAGCTTAATTCGCCGCGCGTTGAAACGTAAAACTGAAACAGCGCATGGCAGGGCGGCAGCGCCATTTTTTCGACATCCGCCGGGTTCCACGCCGTCACGATGTGCCGGCGCGATTGCGGCGATTTTTTAATCGCGGCGACCACCCGCGCAATCTGGTCAATCGTTTGCTCGCGGCCCGCGGCGTCCCGCCCCGCCGGCCAGTGGCGCCACTGATGGCCATAAACCGGCCCGAGGTCGCCGTGCGCATCGGCCCATTCGTCCCAAATCGTCACGCCGCGTTCCTGAAGCCATTTGATGTTCGTGTCGCCGCGCAAAAACCAGAGCAACTCATAGACGACCGACTTCCAATGCACCTTCTTGGTGGTCAGCAGTGGAAAGCGCTCGCGCAAATCAAAGCGCGCCTGCGCGCCGAACACGCTGCGCGTGCCCACGCCGGTGCGGTCGCGGCGCTCCTCGCCGTGGTCGCGCACCAGCCGCAGCAGGTCCAGGTAAGTTTGCATGGCCTGATGTAAGCGGGTTCTTCACGCCGGGCAAAGAAAAATCCCATGGGCGGGGCGCCCCACGATCCCTTTCTTTTATCTTGTGAATCTATCCGGCCAACCCTAGTTTCCATGCATGACTGCGGATGTGCCTCCTCTCTTGTCTCCGGCCCCGCCGCTGCGGAAACCGCCCCATTTGGCGTATTTGTTGCTGGCTACCGCCCCGGCTGCCATGGCCTCAGGAATATGCGGCTTTATGAGCATTTTTATTGGAGTATTAGGAGTCCATTCCAGCCAGGCGTTCATCCAAACTTGTGGCGTGCTCGAAGTGGTTGGCGGAGCGATGGTGGTCATTGGCTCGCTCGCTGCCTTGGTGGCAATGTGCTGCGCGGCTCGGGCTGCCCTGAAAACAGAAGCATAAGTCATTGGCCCACTCGCTACCCTGCGGACGCCTCGGAGAGGCGTCCCTACCGTGTCGCGGAATTTCAAAAAGCTTCATTATGCTTGCTTTGCAGTCCCGTCCAATTTGAAACATATCGCTGAAAAAGGGGTTACTTATTAGGAATGGATTACCCATTAGTGGCAAAGGCTATGAAGCGCAAAAACCTCATCTTGATTGCCCTGGCCGTCGCCATTGTGAGCCTCAGCCTCTGGTGGTTCATGCGGCCCACGGCGGCAGCCCCGAAACCAATCGCTGAGATTGGAGCGCCTGCGCTGAGCAAAATCGCAACGCCCAAGCCGATCGCGTCGCCGGCCATCGCCCCGCCCGTCGTTTCCCTTGCGCCAAAACCAGACTCCGCGTCAGTCGCCACCGCGCAATCTGTCGCCGCGCCGCTTTCAGACCCCAACGCCGATTCCAAAGCTGAGTTGAATACTGCATTGGAGGATATGGCGCGCTTGCAGCGGGCTGGCCATTTTATGGAATTCGCGCAAACCTACGACACGCCTGACGAATGGGCAAAAGAAGAACCTCGTTTGATTCAAGGAAATCAATTAGTTCAAGCCGCCTTAGCTCAGGATCCGGAACTTTCAACGGATGAGCTACCAATAGGAGAAACGTATGCGCAGTCATATGAAGCCCTCGAAAAGCAAACTCCGACCTTCAACGCCTCTGGCGATGAAGCCACCTACACCTATATGAGTCCAACGGACTCTGATATAATGAATGGCGTCGCTTCTGGCACCGGCACCCCCACTCCCTTGGTCTTTGTCAAAATCAACGGTAAGTGGTATCTAAAAAAGGAAGAGGCGGGCAATTAATCGAGTTGCGTTTGTCATCCTTAATTATCCCGAATCCCATTCCGCCCAATTCCAACCAAGAACTAAAAACTAGAAACTAAAGCACCAAGCGCCAGATCACTACCCCCCGAACACTTATAAGATTGACCACCCCCCGCGCCCCCGGCATCCTCACCGTTTCCCTTTAACGAATTTGGGGCTGTAGCTCAGTTGGAAGAGCGCGACAATCGCACTGTCGAGGTCGTCGGTTCGAGCCCGATCAGCTCCACTATTTTAAACCCATGAGCACCCCCGAACGGCACGCCTTCCAGGCCGAGGTGCGCCAGCTCCTCGACATCGTCGTCCACGCCCTCTACACCGACCGCGAGATTTTCCTGCGCGAGCTGGTTTCAAACGCCTCCGACGCGCTGGAAAAACTGCGCCACCTTCAGCTCGCCGGCGAAAAGCCCTTTGACGAGCATCTGCCGCTCGAAATCAACCTCACGACCGACGACACTGCGGGCGTCATCACCCTCCAGGACTTCGGCGTCGGCATGACGCGCGAGGAGCTGATCGAAAACCTGGGCACCATCGCGCACTCTGGCTCGAAGAAGTTTTTGGAGGCGCTCAAGGAAAAAGGCGGCGGCGCGGAGAACCTCATCGGCCAGTTCGGCGTCGGTTTTTACAGCGCCTTCATGGTCGCGCAGGAGGTCAAGGTCTTCGCGCGCTCGTGGCAGCCCGACGCCGCCGGCGTGGTCTGGACCAGCGACGGCTCCGGCGAATACGCCCTCGAACCCGCCGAGGGCCAGCGCCGCGGCTGCAAAATCGTCCTGCACCTCAAGCCCGACGCGCGCGAGTTCGCCAAAGCCGACCGTGTGCGCGCGATTTTGGAGCGCTATTCGAATTTCGTCGCCTTCCCGGTCAACCTCAACGGCGAGCGCGTGAACAAAGTTGAGGCGCTGTGGCTGAAGCAAAAAAAAGACATCACGCCCGAACAATACAAGGAGTTTTACCGTTTTCAGGCTCACCTGCCCGACGAGCCGCTCGCCTGGCTGCATTTTTCCGCCGACGCCCCGCTCGCGCTCAACGCGCTCCTGTTCGTGCCCGGCCTGAACCCGGAAAAATTCGGCTTTGGCCGCACCCCGCCCGGCGTCGCGCTCTATTGCCGCAAAGTTTTGATTGACCCCGCGCCGAAGGAACTGCTGCCGGAATGGTTGCGCTTCATCCGCGGTGTGGTGGACAGCGCCGACCTGCCGCTCAACATCTCGCGCGAAACGATGCAGAACAGCGCGCTGATGCAAAAACTCAACCGCGTGCTCACGAAGCGATTTTTGAAATTCCTCGATGAACTCGCCGGCAAGGACGCCGCCGCCTACGAAAAAATTTACCACGCGTTCAACCACTATTTCAAGGAAGGCATCGCCGCCGACTTCGAGCACCGCGCCGCGCTCGCGGGGTTGCTGCGCTTCGAGTCCAGCGCGCAGGCTGCCGGCCAGCTCACGGGTTTCGCCGATTACGTGGCGCGCCAGTCCTCCGGGCAGAAGGAAATTTATTTTCTCCAGGCCCATGACCGCGCCGCCGCCGAAAGCGGCCCCTACCTCGAAGCCTTCAAGGCCCGCGGCCTCGAAGTCCTGCTCTGCTTCGAGCCGATTGATGATTTTGTCATGTCGCAACTGGGCGCGTTTCAGGACAAACCCCTTGTCGCCGCCGACCAGGCCGACTTGAAACTGGCCGATTTGCCGGCGCCCGCCGGCGCGGAACCGCTCTCTCCCGAGGCGCTCGCCGGCTTGTGCGCCTGGCTCAAGGAAATCCTCCGCGAACAAAACGTCGTTTCGGTCGAGGGCGGCTCGCGCCTGGTGGACAGCCCGGCCATCGCGCTTAATGCCGACGCAGCGGTCAGCTCGAACATGCGTCGCATCCTGCGTGCAATGAAAAACGACGAACTGGCCGCGCCGCCGTCGGTCATCCTCCAGGTCAACCCCCGCCATCCGCTCGTGAAAAACCTCGACACGCTGCGCGGGAAAGACGTGGACCTCGCCCGCCTCGTCGGCGAACAACTTTATGACAATGCGCTGCTGGCCGGCGGCCTGCTGGAAGATTCGCGCCGGCTCGTGCAACGCTCCTACACGCTCCTCGAACGCGTCTCCCAAAACTGAACCCGCCCACTTCCAGCCGCCTGCTCCTCGCGCGTCCGGGCTATACGCGGTTCCTCGCCCGCGAAGCGGCCGAAGGCGGCCCGCCGCCCCTCGCGCAAGGGCCGACCTGGGTGCTGGCCGCGCCCGGCCCCGGCGACTTGTGTTTCGCCTATGCCTCGTTCACCGACCCGCACGAAATTTCCGCGACCTCGGTGAACGGCGCGGCCAAGGCCATCTTGAATTATTTTTTGGAATCCTGCCGCGGCGAACAATTCACCCAACCCTGGCCGCTCCAGTTTCGCGCGGATGAAACCGTGGTCGGACTCAGCCGCCGTGCCATCGCCGTCGAGAAAACCTTCAAGCTCGAGCTGACGAAACGCCTGGCGCGTGTCGCGAAGCTCGCACAGCCGCGGGCGGAAGATACTTTGGGTGCGCAGCGCGGCCTCTTTGCCTATTGGCGGGATTTCACCCATTGCTGGGTCGCGCGCGACGCCGTGCCCGGCGGCCAGCGCCGCATGGCCGACGACCCCGCCGCGCCGTCGCGCTCATATTTGAAATTGGAGGAAGCCTACGGCCTGCTTGGCCGCGAACCGCAACCTGGCGAAACCGTGGTGGACCTCGGCGCGGCGCCCGGCGGCTGGAGTTTCAGCGCCGCCAAGCACGGCGCGAGCGTGCTCGCCCTCGACAACGGCCCGCTCAAAGGCGGCGCGCTCGGCCATCCGCTCATTCGCCACGAACAAGTGGACGCCTTTCGCTTCGCTCCGCCGCCGGGCCAGACTTTTGACTGGCTGCTTTGCGATGTCGTGGACGATCCGGACAAAGTACTCGCCTTGCTCGAACGCTGGGTGGCGCAACGCGCCTGCCGCCGCTTCGTTGTCAATTTGAAATTTGGCCGCACCGACCCGCTGCCGTTGCTGCACAAGACGGTGGGGCCGGCATCGTCGTTAGCGCGGGCTTGCGTCTCGCTGCGCGCGCGGCATCTTTTCCATGACCGCGAGGAATTCACCCTCGTCGGAGAATTGCGCGCCTAAATCATGCCCGCCCCCGCCGCCAAGCCCGCGATGCGCCCCGTGACCGTGTGCGGCTTCAAAGCCGTGGCCGCGGCTTTTGCGCGCCGGCCCAAATGCATCCAGCGCCTTTTTTTTGACGCCGCCACCGCGCCGAAGACCGGCGAATTCTGCTCCTGGCTCGCCTCGGAACGCCGCATCTACCGCCAGGTGCCTGCGGAGGAATTGGAGCGCATCGCCGGCACCATCCACCACGGCGGCATCGTCGCCGCGACCGAGCGGCCGCTGCTGCGCGCGCCGCGTTTCGGCGAATTTGCGGAATGGCAGCGCGCGGGCGAGCCGGTGCTCATCCTCGACCGCATTGGCAACCCGCACAACCTCGGCGCCATCGCGCGCTCCGCCGCGTTTTTTGGCGTACCGCGCATGATGATCGCGCGCCACCCGCAGCAAGCCCAGCCCAACGACGCCGCGTATCGTGTCGCCGAGGGCGGCCTGGAACATGTGCAAATTTTCGAAGTCGCTTCGCTGCCGTTGATTGTCAAACAACTGCGCGAGCGCTTTCTGATCGTCGGCGCGGCCGTGCGCGGCGGCAAAAGCCTCGACACCGCGCGCCCTCCGCGCGCCCCCGGCCGGCCCGTCGTGCTCATGCTCGGTAATGAAGAAACCGGCCTCGACCCCAAACTGCAAAGCCTGTGCGAACTGTTTGTGCGCATCCCCGGCGGCGGTGCGGTCGAGTCTCTCAATGTCAGCGCCGCTGCGGCGATTTTGCTGCACTGGATGATGATTGGCACCCACGACAAAAAAACCGTGCCGCCGGGCCAACCGCCGCTGACGCGTTAACTTTCCTAAATTTTTCCATGTCACTGCCGCTTTCCTATAACGCCGCCGAACTGGGCCAGGCCGACCGCCTGCACGGTTGTGAATGGCTGGAGACAAACGGCCTCGGCGGGTGGGCCGGCAGCACTATTTCCGGCGCGCACACCCGCCGCTACCACGGCCTGCTCGTCGCCGCGCTCCATCCGCCGGGCGGGCGCATGGCGCTGCTATCGAAGCTGGAGGAGAACCTGCTCTGCGCCGGCGCAAGTTACGACCTCGGCTGCAATCAATATCCCGGCGCGATCGCGCCCTGCGGGTTTCAATACATTGAAAATTTTTCCCTCCTGCCTTTCCCCACCTGGCGTTACCACGCTGGACCGCTGGTGCTCGAAAAGCAAATCGGCGCGATCCACGGCGAGAACACGACGGTCATTCAATACAAGCTGCTCGAAGCGCCCGGCCCGGTTCAGTTGCTGCTGCGCCCGCTCGTCTCGGTGCGGGATTACCATAGCCTCCAGCACGCCAATAACAACATCTTGCGCGATGCGCCTTTCGCCGGCGGCATTTTGACTTTACACGCCTATGACGGCACGCCGCCGTTTTATATCCACGCGCCCGGCGCTTCCTTCGATTACGCGCCCTATTGGTATTACCACTTTCAATACCGCGAAGAGCAGGCCCGTGGCCTCGATTTCGACGAAGACCTGTTTAGCCACGGCGTGCTGCGCGTGACGCTCGCGCCCGGCCAGAGCCTCGGCGTCATCGTCTCGCTCGACTTGCCAACCGGGCGCGAGGGGGCAGCGCTGCTCGCCGCCGAGGCTGCCCGGCGCGAGGCCGTGGTCGCCGCCGCGGGTTTCACTGGCGAAGTCGAACGCCAACTCGTGCTCGCCGCCGACCAATTCATTGTTCGCCGCGGCGCCAATTTGCATACGATTATCGCGGGCTACCATTGGTTTGGCGATTGGGGGCGCGACACGATGATCGCGCTGCCCGGCCTGTGCCTCGCCACCAAGCGCTTCGCCGAGGCGCGCGAAATTCTCCGTGCCTTCGCCCAGGCGGAGAGCGAAGGGATGCTGCCCAACAATTTCCCCGACGATGGCGGGCCGCCCGCCTACAACACCGCCGACGCCGCGCTCTGGTTTTTCGTCGCCGTGCGCGCCTACCTGCTCGCCACCGGCGACGAAAAATTTGTGCGCGCGGAGATTCTGCCCGTGCTCGAAGACATCCTCGCCTGGCACGACAAGGGCACGCGCCACCACATCCATTGCGGCGACGACGGCCTGCTCTTTGCCGGCGAGCCGGGCGTGCAGCTCACCTGGATGGATGCCAAAGTCGGCGACTGGGTCGTGACGCCGCGCATCGGCCAGCCCGTCGAAATCAACGCCCTCTGGTATAACGCGCTGGTGATTCTTGCCGAGTTGCGCGAGCGCTTTGCCCAGTCCGGCGCGGACGACCTCGCCGCGCGCGCCCTGGCCGTGAAGGACCGTTTCGTCGAAACTTTTTGGAACAGCAAGGCCGGGTATCTTTACGATGTGGTCAACGGCGTGGACCGGGATCCGTCGTTGCGCCCGAATCAATTGTTCGCGTTGAGCCTCCCGCACGAACTGCTGCCGCCCAGCCAGGCCCTGCGCGTGCTCAAGGCCGTCGAGCAAAAGCTCCTCACGCCCGTCGGCCTGCGCTCGCTCGCGCCCGGTTCGCCCGGCTACCGTCCGCGCTACGAAGGGAATGTTCATCAACGTGATGGCGCGTATCACCAAGGCACCGTCTGGGGCTGGCTGCTCGGCCCGTATATCACCGCGCTCGTGCGCCTGCGCGGCGCTTCCGGTGTCGAACGCGCCCGCGCGCTGGTGGACAACCTCCGCGCGCGCCTCGGCGAAGCCGGCCTCGGCACGCTCTCTGAAATCTACGATGGCGACCTGCCCAACACCCCGCGCGGCTGCATCGCCCAGGCCTGGAGCGTCGGCGAAATTTTGCGCGTCTGCCGCGAGGACTTGAGCGAGTAACCGCTATTTGGCCGCCGTGCGCACCTGCTCGCGCATGGCTGCCTTTAGTTCGTCCAGGCCCTCGCCGCTCAGGCAGGAGATTTTGAAAACCGCCACTTTTTTGAATTTCTTTTTGAAGCGTTTCAAGTTGTCCGCCGCGGCAGGCTCGTCCATTTTATTGGCGGCGACCATGACGGGCTTTTTTAACAGTTCGGGGCTGTAGTTTTCCAATTCGTCGAGCAGGTGCTTGTAATCTTCGAGCGGGTCGCGCGCGTCGGTGCCGGCCATGTCGAGCATGATGAGCAGCAGGCGGCAGCGTTCGACGTGGCGCAAGAATTCGTGGCCCAGACCGCGGTTTTCGCTCGCGCCTTCCACCAGCCCGGGGATGTCCGCCATCGAAATGCGCTCATACAGCTCGGGATATTCGATGATGCCGACGTTCGCGTGCAGCGTGGTGAAGGGGTAGGGCGCCATTTTTGGGTGCGCCTTGGTGAGGCAATTCGTCAGCGACGATTTGCCCGCGTTTGGGTAGCCGACCAGGCCCACGTCCGCGATGGTCTTGAGCACGAGGCGGAAATAGCCCTCCTCGCCGGGGATGCCGGGGGTGGTTTGCCGCGGCGTGCGGTTGGTCGAGCTTTTGAAATGCAAGTTGCCCAGCCCGCCCTTGCCGCCGTGCAAGAGCACGACGCGCTGCTGGTTCTGCGTCAATTCCGTCACCACGCGGTCCGTCGCCGTGTCGAAGACGATGGTGCCCAACGGCACGCGCACTTCCAAATCCGCACCGGCATGGCCAAAGCAATCGCGGCCCGTGCCGTCATCGCCGTTGCGCGCACGCAGGTTCGGGCTGTAGCGGAATTGGGCCAGGTCGCCAACGTTTTCGTCGCCGATGAGCACCACGTCGCCACCCTTGCCGCCGTCGCCGCCGTCCGGCCCGCCGAAGGGGACAAATTTTTCGCGGCGAAAGCCCGCGCAGCCATTCCCGCCGCGCCCCGCGCTGAAGTTTACTTCTGCTTCGTCAACAAACATAAGGCAGCATGGACGGGGTTTGCGCGGCACGCAAGGCCGGACGCGTGCGACCTGAAATATTCGGCGCAGCTTATTTCGTCGCGGGGGTTGGCGCTGGCGCAGCCAGTTGCATCATGGTGGCGTCTAGCCAAGCTGAAACAATCTTGAACTGCTCAGGCGTCATGCGGGCGTCGGGATGCAGGCGCACATAACTTGGCAGCGGCATCCGGCCATCAAGGATGTCGGTTTCCATGTCACCCAGGATTTTGCGTTTGTATTGCACGACGGTTAGCGTCGTACCGCCGCTGAATTCCTTCTGTGTGTGTGGTGGCGGTGCGAGGTCGGCCCATTGCGACAAATTCAATTTCCTTCGCCCGTCCTGCACATGATTCGCAATCCACCACGACACCGGTGCGACGTAGACATACCATGGCCAGCGCGTCTCATCGGAATGGCAGTCGTAGCAGGAGGCGCGCAGAATCGCCTCGACGTCCGGCGGAGGCTGCAATTTTTTCGCGGGGTCCACCGGCGGATTGGCGCGGTTCACCGGCATGAATTGCAGGCCGCAAAAAACCGCCAGCAGCGAAAGGACCACGCGCTTGAGCCATTTTTTCATCGAGCCGAAAATCGGGATCGCGGTTCCATTAAGTCAACATCGGCGCGGCGCGCTTGATGAGTTGCAGGGCGACGTGCCACGGGTCGCGCAGCATGACGAGTTGGTCGCCGACGGGCGTCATCACCAGGTCATCCGCCACGCGCGCCCCGGCGGCGACGAGGCGGTCGCGGTCGGCGGTGGGGTTGTCGGACAAAAACGCCAGATGCAACAGCAACGGGTCCAACGCGGCGTAATCGGGCACGGCGACGCGCGGGTTGCGATAAAGCTCAATCATCACCGCGCCTGCACTGTCCTTGAGAAACCGCATGTGCGCCGGTTCGCCACCCGCCCGTGCCAGCGAGCAGCCAAGGTGCTTGATATACCAATCCGCCATCGCTACCGGGTCGGCGACTTGAATTGCGAAATGCTCAATTTTCATGGGGGGAATTTTCAACCCCGGCCCACCAAAGGCATCTTGGTGGCCATGATGGTGGTGAAGGGAATGTTGGCCTCAAGCGGCAAACTGGCCAGGTGGAGGACGGTGCTCACGACGTGCCGCGCATCCATCATCGGCTCGGCGAGAATCGAGCCGTCGGCCTGCTTGACGCCCCGGCCTTGTTTGGCGGAAAGGTCGGTCAAGGCGTTGCCAATGTCAATCTGCGCGCAGGCGATGTCGTATTGGCGCCCGTCGAGGGATAGGCATTTGGTCAGCCCGGTGAGGCCGCACTTGCTTGCCGTGTAAGGGGCGTAATCGGGCCGCGGCGCCTGGGCGGAAACGGAGCCGTTGTTGATGATCCGCCCGCCGCGCGGATCCTGGTCTTTCATCAGCCGGAAGGCCTCCTGCGCGCTCAGAAAGGCACCCGTGAGGTTGGTGTTGATCGTGTCCGTCCATTGCGCGTAGGTCAGGTTTTCAAACGGAATGTAGGCGGCGGGGTTGATGCCGGCGTTGTTGAACAGCAGATCGAGGCGGCTGAAAACCGCTTTTGTCCGCGCGAAGAGGGCGCGCACGGAGTCCGGCTGCGTCACGTCAGTGGGCACGGCCAGCGCGCGGGCGCCGGCACCCGATTCAGCGGCGGCCTGCTCGAGCAACGAGGCGCGCCGCCCGGCCAGCGCCACGCCGTAGCCCTCCCGCAACAAGGCGAGCGCGACGGCCCGCCCGATGCCGCTGCCCGCTCCTGTAACGATGGCGATTTTCATGGGTAAAGTAAAACTCCTCCGCAGTTCGCCACAAAGGCGCAAAGAACGCAAAGGGAATTAGAATATGTGTTCTTACTGAGGTTTTGTATTAATATCAGCACCCGGCCAATCGCCGCGGAGCCAGTCGGCGAGGAGGCCGAGGTCGTGCGCGCTGAGGCGGCCGGAGGCGCCGAAGGCGGGCATGCGGTCGTTGTCCTTGCCGTAAAAGCGCGGGTCGGCGGGGTTGGTGAGGAAGGCGACGAGCCAGTCGTGCGAGCCGTAGCCGGTCAAATCGGGCGCAGTCGCATTGGGGTCGGGTTGGTGGAATTGGTGGCAGTCCATACAGGAAATTTCGGCGTTGAGCAAAGGGCGGCCGATGGCGATAGTCGCCGCGTCCGCCTGGTCGGCAGCCTTCTGTGCGGGTAGATGCGCTTCGGCGGAAACCGCCATGATGACTTTGTCGAGCTGCGCCTTTTGGCCAGCCGGCAAATCCGTGAGATGGTCATGCACGAATCCCACCATGTCGGCGTCCTTGAATTTCGTGCCGCCGAAATAATGCAGACTGGCGACCGTCGCCGGGTTCAGCAGCCCGCGGAGCCACGCGCGGCTGGCGAAGCCTTTCAAGTCGCTGGCGGTTTCCTTGGTATCATCGAGCTTATTGCCCAGACCATCTGTGCCACCGTAGCGGTGGCAACTCGCGCAATTCTGGGCGAACAACTTCGGCCCCTGGGTGAAGGGATCGTCCGCCAGCAGCGCGAGCGCGCCCTCAGGTGGAATGCCGCCGTTGTTTTGCGTGAGAAATTGCACCCGCGCAGCCGCCTGGTCGGCCTGCTCGACGGCGACCTGGTAACGCTCGCTGTGCGCGTCTTCGTTCACGGCCAGCCAGGTCAACATTCCCGCGCCGGCGAGCAGCGAGCAGATCAGGCCGACGTTGAAACGATGTCCGAGCTTCCAGCGGGCCGAGAAACGGCATCAAGAACAAAAAGCCGACGATCAGCACGGGAATGATGATCGCGCCCCAGATTTCCGTCTGGCCGGGGAAGTATTTCAGAAATTGGTATAAAAATAGAAAATACCATTCCGGGCGCGCGGCGTCGTAAGGCTCGGCGGAGTTGGCCGGCGCGCCCAGTTCCGCGCCGTGGTAGCGCAGCACGAAAAACAGCACCGTCGCCAGCACCGCCAGGCAGGCCACCGCGTCCTTGAGTACTTGGTCCGGCCAGAACGCCGCATCCACTTTTTTCAACGGCGTTTTCGGGGTGATGCCATGGCGGCGGAAAAGGTAAATATGCCCGACAATCAGCACCATGATCAACCCCGGCAGGACGCCGGCGTGGAAGGCCAGGAAGCGCGTCAAGGTCGGCGTGCCAAAATCGCCCCCGCCGACGGCGAGCCGCTGCACCGCCGGCCCGACGACCGGAATGATGCCTGCGATGTTCGTCACCACCCGCGTCGCCCAATAGCCCTTTTGATCCCACGGCAGCAGGTAGCCTGTCAGCGAAAGCCCGAGCACCAGCAGCAGCAAAACCAGCCCCGTCCACCAATTCAATTCGCGCGGCGCCTTGTAGGCTCCGTCAATCAATACTTGCATCAAATGCAGCACCAGCAGCACGATCATGGCCTGCGCAGTGAAATGATGCAGCCCGCGCACAAACCAACCTAGGAACATGTCATTCTGGATGTAATCAACGCTCTCCCACGAGGTCTGCGAACTTGCGCTGTAGGTGAACCACAGAAACACGCCGGTGACGAGCTGGATGAAAAGCGCGAAGGTCAGCGTGCTGCCCCAGGCGTAGCGCCAGCGCGCCCCGCCGGGCACGTTTTCGTAAAGCGCCTCGTGCGTGATTTTGCGGTAGCCCGTGCGCTGGTCGAGCCAGTTCAGAAAGGGTTGGATCATGCGCCGAGGGGCACTTTGGCAGCGGCGCCCGCTTGAAAGTTTTGGTAATGCACCCAGACTTCATTGCCGTTTTGGATGAAGCACTCCAGTTCGTCAAGTCCGCGCGAGGCGGGGCTGCCGGCCCGGGCGATTTGCCCATCGAGCTGGAACGAACTGTTATGGCAGGGGCAAAAATAACCGGGGCTGGGCGGCGTGTAATCGGGGATTTGCGACACGTATTCCACAAAGCACCCGGCGTGCGGGCAAGCGACATTGAAGGCCTTGACCGGCGGCTGCGCGCCTCTGGTGCGGATGAGGAACACCGCGCCGATGGCCGTTTCCGGCGTTTTGGTCCAGCCATTGACCTGGCTGGCGAGAACTTTGAATTGGCGCGGCACACCGTCGTCCGGCAAGGCATCGAGCGTTGTCACCTTCACCTTGATCCCCGCGGTGCCGCCAGGCTGGGCGCGCAGCAACGGATCCAGATAAAAACCCACGCCCGCCGCCACTGGCACCGCGGTCAAAGCCCCGCCGAGGGCCACGCAACAGGCCTTTTTGAGGAAATCCCGCCGGTCGGACGGGTTAGGTTTTGGAGAGGCATGCATTACTCAGATGGAGGATGAATCACCCATCTAAAAAAAATGTCCGCGTCAAGGCAATGACGAATGCCTGTCTGCCCCCTATTAATTGTAGGCCCGGGCTTAAGCGTAAGCGCGGCCCACGCGGCGCTCTGCCGCCGGAAGTTAATATATTGTTGCCGACACTCGTATCTTACTCCTTGCACGGAGTCGGCTGTTGGGCGCCGTTTCTATCCGCCCGTAATCGTGCCCGTGCCGGCACTTGTGCCCGACCCGTTGCTCGGCGCCGCGCCTGAACTGGTGCTTCCACCTGTGACCGTGCCGTTGCTGGCCCCGGTGCCGGATCCCTTGCTCGGCGCCGGTTGGGCTCCGGGGGTGATCATGGGAGTCGGAGAGGGTTGGTTTGCCGGAGGTGGTTGATTAGCCGGCGGGGGTGGGCGTTCTGGGTGTAAGGAGTCGGTACAACTCCATCAGCCGTAGCGGGTTGACCGTTTGGAGTGTAAGGGGTCGGTGCGGTCGTGTTTCCCGGCAGCGCAATGCCAGGATTATAATAAGGGTCGGGGCGGGCATGTTCCCGATGGGCGCGCCGCCGGGATTATAGGGCGTCGGCATTGGCGGCGTCGGTGGGGGGTGAGGTGGCCGGTGTCGCGGCTTGGGCCGCCGCAAACAGGTTGGTGAAACTGACCAAGGTGACGATTACCGCGGCATAGAGGGGGTTGATTTTCACAGGTAAAAATTCGTAGCGGGGAGGTTGGATGATGCCCCGCTCTCAAATATTTAACCTAGCCTAACCGTTCGCGCTCGTTTTTGCCATGGGATGCTTGCCCACCATCGGTGCCATTGGGGGGGAGGGCCGAACGGAAGCCAAAATCCCAAAGGGATTTGAATCCATCAGCCCTGGGGTTGCGAGTAACGAGCCACCCAGCAACTATGTTGAAAGTCAAGGAGTGCATGGCGATAAATGGAAGGGTTGGGCGGGGAGGCGGTTGGCGTGTTCGACGAGTTTGCGCATGACGGCGGTGAGGGCGACTTTCTTGGGTTTGCCGCGGGCCACGAGTCGCTGGTAGAATGGCGCGAGGACGGGATTGTGTTTGCTGGCCGAAAGCGCGGCCATGTAGAGGGCTTTGCGCGGGGCGGCGCGGACCGCCCTGAATCAGGCGTTGGCCGTGCCGCTTGCCTGAACCCCGGTTAAACGGCGCCCCGCCGACGAGAGCGGCCGGCTGGCCGCGGTGCAAAGCGCCCAACTCGGGCCGGAAGGCCGGCAGGCTGACGGCGGTTTTGAGCCCGATGCCCTGCCTTGTTGCAACCGCTGCGCGCGCTCGGCTACGCGGTCAACCGGCAGCGCGGTTCGCACGTCCGCGTCACCACGCAACAGGGCGGCGAACACCACGAGGCCATTCCGAACCACCACCCCATCCGCACCGGCACGCTCTCCGGTATTCTCAAAAGTGTCGCCGCGCATGACGGCCTCACGGTCGAGGAACTGGTGCAAAAGCTCGGCCTGTAGCCAGCCTATCGCGTTATATTCGTCTGCCGCCAAAGGGTGAAAATAGCCCTTCCCCTGAGGCCCAAAAACCGTAAACTAATGGCGTGTCCGCAACCGCGTAACTCGCTTTGCCCTTATTGGCCTCGGTGCCGAAAAAACATGCGCCGCCTGTTGTCCATATTTTTGGTTCTTTGGATGGTATCAGCGCTATCAACCACCCTCCAAGGTATGCCTACGATGCAAGTCGGCAGGCAATTCGCATCATACGTGATGCATAATGGTGGTCTCCGAGGGACAGACTTGAGCATCTATGACACTAAGCTGGGCTTGTTTGTCCGGTCTACCACCGGATTTGTAGGCGCTTGGAACCACTATGGCTGCTCTTTGAAAGAAGTTTTCCTCACTCCCGACCCCTTGGGCGTCTTTGGCCCCGACGGCCCCAACGTTTACGCTTATTGCCGACAGAACCCGTGGAACCAACTTTGACCCGGAGGGGTTGTCCACGGGTCAAGAATATGACGATGACATCTCGAATCTGACTTCGACGGTGAATAATCAAGAGAACCAGATTGCCCAATTGAATGCCCAGGCCGCAGACGGCACCATCAATCCGCGCGACGCTGGCCTAGCCACTCTGCTGCAAGACAATCTTTCGGGATTGGAAGCCAAGATCGATAAAGACAAGGCGGCGAAGCAGAACCTAGTGGAGGTGTCCGCGCGATTTAATTCTTTGGCTGCCTTGAGCAATGACCCGGAGCGGCTAAACGCACAAACCCTGAATGACGATGGGTCGGATGCGGTTTACAACAACGCCAAGACCCTCTACGATAGCACCAATGCTATAGGACAGCAAATCGGGATGATGGTTGGCACTGAGGGTATCGGCACGGTGGTCAAGGGGATTGACAGCCTCCTTGAGGCCCGGCAGGCCGCGAAGGCGGCAGATGAGGCAGCAGCATTGGAACCATACGGTGGTTCTGGTGGCGGACACCATATTCCAGCGAAAAGTGCCTTTACTGGGGCGGCTGGGTATAATGTTAATGAGGCATTAGCGGTTCCAAACGCAGAATTAGCTAGATTGGGTGTTGATCATGGCTTAGTATCAGGTGCTCAGCAGACTTTGTATCGGGCGTTTGCTCAAACAGGTCAACCACTCACATGGGATGCAATGCAATCAATCGAGACGCAAGCGCTTGTTCGTGGCGGTATGAGTCAAGGAACTGCCCAGGCCACTGTTACCAAGGCTATTACTGCACTGAAAGCTGCTGGCGTAACTGGACCCACTCGGATACCATGGGGAGGATAATCAAATGCCAAGTCCTGAAATTAAAGAATTTGCCAAGATACTTGTCCAACAAGTCAGGGATGCTGCTATCCAGAGCGGCGATCGTCGAACACGCGTAGATGCCATGCATATTGTTGCCAAGCGGTGGAAGGATGCTGCTCGTAATGAAAACCTAGAGCCCATCGCGGATGTCTTAATACCTGATATTGTTGACGACACGGTATTTCATTTGCTTAGGGCGATTGATCAAGGGCTTCTCCGGTTTTCATTTACTGCTTCGAATGGGAAAGTGGTCAATTTGCCAGAGGATGGACTTGGTGAATTGTCTGGTTGGTATATGGGAAGTGGGGGCTGGCGCGCGATGTATTCTAATGAGCGATTCGTTGATGACTTTTCGGATCTTAAATAAATACCCCCGCGCCAACCCCTCGCCCAGCGCATAACGGCGGCTAATAGTTGCGGATAAACCTGGCCCGACTGGTCGCGTCCTGTCTCCGCCTGGCTCGACTTGGCTAACATTGTCCCGCCGTGGAAAGCATAACCGATTGTAATAAGTGGTCACAGCCGGTTGCGTCGGCGCGTTCCTGGTGGTAAAGGAAGGCGGCATGAGGCGATTCCACCACAGCAACGAAGGCACCCGCCCGCGCGCGCCGGAGATGCCGTGCCGCGCTAGCGGCACGGCGTCCCGGCGGGCGGGCGGTTTTAGTATATGTGCCATATCCCATCATTCCTCCTCCCGAGTAAGCCAGAGTGTACCAGAGCAGGACAAAAACAGATAACCCATTCCACTCCTCCAAAAGAAAAAAAGGGGCCCGGACAGGGTCAGGTAGCACCTTAGAGCTTATCCGTAAATAAGGATTGCGTTGAGAAGGCGGCGGGATAAACTGCGGGGATGCCGCGACTATCCTCCTGGGAAATCTCTGATGAATTCTGGGCCAAAGTCGAGCCTTTGGTTCCCGCGCGCGCCGGCCGGAAGGCGGGCGGGCGCTACCGTCGCGCCGCAGGCGCGGGCCGCAAGGCCCTCGCGCCTCGACGCATCTTCGAGGCGGTGGTTTACGTGCTGCGCACGGGTTGCCAGTGGAAAGCGCTGTCCAAGGCCCGGTATGGCAGCGCCAGTTCCGTGCACAAATACTTTCAGCAGTGGCACGCCGCCGGATTCTTCGAGGCGTTGTGGCGGGCCGGTCTGGCCGACTACGATGAATTGGAGGGCATCGCGTGGCGGTGGCAAAGCATCGATGGCTCCCTGGTCAAGGCCCCTCTGGCGCGCGAAGCGGTGGGAGCCAACCCCACCGACCGGGGAAAAAAATGGGAGCAAGCGCAGCGTGCTGGTGGACGCCCGTGGCGTCCCGCTGTCGCTCATCGTCGCCGGGGCCAATGAACACGACGTGACGCTGGTGCGCCGCACGTTGCGCCAGCGCCACGACCGGCGCACGGCCCATTTGTGTGCCGACAAGGGTTACTGGGGGAAACCGGGCCTGCGCACCATGCGCCAATACGGCTACCGTCCGCATGTGCCTGCCCGCGGAGCCAAACCAGCCCCGCGCCGATCCACCGGCCAAGCCCGTCGCTGGGTGGTGGAACGCACCGCTTCCTGGCTCAACCGCTACCGCAAACTCCTCGTGCGGTTTGAGAAAACCGCCGCCTCCCACGAAGCCTTGCTCTGTCTCGCCAGCGCGCTTATTGTTTGCAGACGAACAACTTTTATTTACGGATAAGCTCTAGGTCACCTCAGTGCCTTAGTCCCTTTGTTCCTTCTTTTGGCATCGCCTCGTGGGTCCCAATTCCCACAATGGGCCGCTTCCGGGCTGCCCCGCTGTCATGGGAAAAAATCCATATCGCCGCGATCCCAATCAACCCGCGTCCGCCGCGGCGCGGGCGGCGCCATCGCCAAACCCGGCGGGCGCCGACCGGGCGGGTAGGGTGCCGACGCCGGCCAGTGCACCAGCTGGCCCGGTGCTTGGAGATAAGTCGGTTGTGGCTGGTGGTGCGCTGGCTGGGTCGGCTCCCGTTCACCGCGGGGCCGTCGCAAGCTACGCCCCTACCCTCGGGCAAATAGCAGCAGCAGACCCGTCCACCCCGCCGCCGCGGGTGGGTGGCAAACTTTGTTTGATCGGATTGGCGCTGGGGTTCGTGATTTTGGCGGCCTATGGCAATTCGTTTCACACGGGGCTGGTGCTGGACAATTCGGTGGTGATCGCCGCCGACCCGCGCATCACCCAGGTGACGCCCGACAACCTCCATCTGATTTTCACGCGCAACTACTGGTGGCCGGCGTTCGAGAGCGACCTTTACCGCCCGCTGACCACGCTGAGTTACCTGTTCAATTACGCCATTCTGGGCCGGGGCCAGACACCGACCGACCCGTTCGGCTACCACGTCCTGAATTTTCTGTTGCACTGGGCGAATGTCGTTCTCGTGCTGGTGATTGCGCGGCGGCTGTCCGGCCGGCTGGACGTGGCGGCGCTGGCAGCGGCGCTGTTCGCCGTGCATCCAGTGAATGTGGAATCGGTCACGAACATCATCGGGCGCGCGGACTTGCTGGCGACGTTGTCCATCCTGCTGGGCGGCTGGTGTTACCTGCGCGCGGCGGACACCACGGGCTGGCGCAAGGCCCTGTGGCTGACGGGCATGGGCTTTAACGCGCTGTGGGGGGTGTTTGCCAAGGAAAGCGCGGTGCTGATTGCCGCGTTTGTGTTTCTTTATGATTTATTCTGGCGCTGGCCGAAGCTGCCCGGCGCGGACTTTCTCCGCCGGCTGTTGCGCGCCTTCGTCGAATTCGGCCTGAAAGGCTACGTCGTGCTACTGCCGGCCGTCGGAGCGCTGTGGGCGGTGCGCAGTTATCTGACGTTCCACTCGCCGGTTTTTGGGCAGGTTTACGTGGACAATCCGATTTCCGGCGCGGACACCAAATTTCAAGGTGTCATGTCGGCGATCTATGTGCTGGGGCGTTACCTGGCACTAATGGTATGGCCGCGGACGCTGGCCTGCGATTATTCCTACCACGAAATCCCGCTGTATGGCGAGCCGGGCGCGGGGTCGGTGGATTTGCTGGCCTGGGTGTCGCTGGTGGTGATTGCGCTGCTCATTGGGCTGGCCGTCTGGCGCTGGCGCACGCAGCCGCTGTATGCGTGGGGCGTGGCCATTTTCTTCCTCATGCAATTGCCCACCGCCAACTTGCTCTTCCCCATTGGCAGCATCATGGCCGAACGTTTTCTCTATCTGCCCTCGATTGGTTTTTGTGTGATGGCGGCGCAGGGCTTCCGGTTGCTGGCGGACAAACTGACGCAGCCGGCCGCCGCCCGCGAAATTTCGTCCTGGGCGTGGTGGTGGCTGTTTCCCGCCGTCGCCGTCACCGCGTTGGGCGCGCGCACTATCGTGCGCAATCAGGACTGGCAGAACGAACTTTCCCTCTGGCAAAGCGCCGCCGCCGCCGAGCCGGACAGCTTCAAAGTCCACAAGGGTCTCGCCAATGCGCTTCTGGCTGATGTGCTGGACAAACATAAAGGCGATCTGACTGCGGCAGAGCAGGGCGTGGATACCGCCATCGCCGAAGGGGAAAAAGGCCTCTACATCCTCGACCATCCGCCACTGCCCCTGCCCAAGCAGGACAATACGCTCTATCAAGACATGGGCCGCTTTTACTGCGCCAAAGGCGAACTGCTCGAGCGCCGCGGCCAGGCGGACCAGGCGATGGCCTTTTATCAAAAGTCCGTGGCCGTGCTGCTGCGCGCCCGCGACGTGGACCACTACGCCAACGCAACTTCGCACGCCGCATCCCTCAAACGCGGCCGCCCGGAATCCGAAATTTCCGACGTGGGCAATTACAACGTCTATGTCCTGCTGGACATGACCTACGAACACATGCGGGATTGGACCGATGCGGAGGCCGCCAGCCGCTACATCCAGCGCCTCGCGCCTTATGAGACGGTCGGCTACCGCCAGGTCGCCAATGACTGCGCCAACCAGGGCCGCTTTGCCGAAGCCGCAAAACAAATCATCGAAGCCCTGCTGCTCAACACTGACGACACCAGCATGTGGCCCCGGCTGGCGGCCTATTTTCAGGCTATGGGCTTGAATCCCAATCCGGTGGCGCCCATCGGGCAAACCTACTCCCTCAACCAGTCCAACCCCATCGTGCGCGACATCATCAACCAGGCCGGGGTGGAACTCGTCCACAATATCCAAGCCTACAAGCAATATGACCAGGCCAACGCCTTGCGCGACAAGTTCATCAAGTCTTACAATATTCCCGCCCAATTGTTTGACCAGCAGTAATCCCCGCGCTTGCCCAAACGCGTTCGATGTTTACGCTCGCGGCATGATTCCCCGCCTGGCCACTGCGCGCCTCGTGCTCGACGCCTACACGCTCGACGACGTGCCGGCGCTCGTCGAGCTGGCCGGGCATCCGGAAATTTTTGCGACGACTCTGCTCATCCCACATCCTTATACCGCCGACGACGCCCGGCGCTGGATCGCCGCCCACTTGCCTGATTTTGCCAATGACCAAGCCCTCAGCTTTGCCGTTCGCCACGAAGGGAAACTGGTTGGCGCGATGGCCTTGACCATCAATCGCAAGCATGACCGCGCCATCCTCGGTTATTGGATTGGCCGCCCATTTTGGGGCCGGGGCTATGCGACGGAAGCGGCGCGCGCGGTTGTGGCCTATGGTTTCCAAAACCTGCGCCTGGAAAAAATTGAGGCCGAATATTTTGCCGGCAATCCCGCTTCCGGCCGGGTGATGGAAAAAGCCGGGTTGACGCGCGAAGGCTATCAGCCGCGTCATCGCAAGAAAGGTGAGACTTACGTTGACACCATTATCTATGGCATCACCCGTGCTGCCGCGCTCGCCGCGAGACTTTTCAATGAGGATTCCTCCACAATCGTGGATCACACGGCAGGAACACCGACGAAGGCCCGTCATCCCGACGATCCGCCGCCGGCGGAGGAATTGGTTGCACCCGAGGCGAGTTCGATGGAGCGCGGGTTGGTGCTGCGCCATTTTCTCGGCAAGAACGTGGCCGAGATGGAGCAGGAATTGCGCGTTTACGGCCAGTCGCTGGCCGGCGACTTCGCCCACCTTGCGCCGGGCGCGCTGGGGTATTATCTGAAATCCGCGGAAGCCTACCTTGCCAGCGAATTTGCCGAGGGCGACTGGGACTTTGCCCACGGACTGGCGGCGGCGCTGGACGCGCAACTCCGCCAGCCTGCGCTGCCGGCGGACACCCGTGCGCGCGCCGAAAAACTCCTCCGGCACCTGTGCGACCACGCCGCAAGATATTTTATCGAGGTGGACAAGCAGCCCTTCGCTGGCTGGGTCGCGGAGTCGCTGAAGGAGTAAATTTTTCTCGCCCGTGGCGGATTCTGACAGCACCGCAATCCTGTTTTGGGCAATCGGTTTTGGGGCCGTTTGCGTCAATTCCTCAACGAACCGGTTACGCCCCGGTTAAATTTTAACATTCCCGCCGCATTGCGCTTGGACTCGGGCCGCCTTTCGCCATAAACAGCGGAAACGGTTATCATCCATGCGGGTATTGCTCACTTCCCACGGTTCCACCGGCGACATCTACCCACTCATTGGCCTCGGCCGTGCGTTGCGCGAGGCCGGCCATCAAGTCCGCTACGCCACCGCGCCGCTCTACCAGCGGGAGATTGAAAAGGCCGGGCTGGAATTCGTCTGCCTGCCGCCGGAATGGGGGCCGGAAATGTTTGCGGACTTCATGCGCGAATTGAACCGCTGCCGGCACCCGCTGCTGCAACTCGTGCATATTTATTGCGGCGCGTTGCCCGTCATGGGCGAGATCATCCGGCGCATGAACGACGCACTGCGCGATTGCGACCTGCTCGTCAGCTCCTATTTTTTTCCGCACTACCGCGTGCTGGCCGACCGCGTGGGCGTGCCTTATGTTTGCTTCGCGTTCTGCCACAACCTGGTGCCGACGGCGGAGCACCCGCCGGAAAAGTTTCCGCAACTGCGCTGGCTGCCGGGTTTTGCCCGGCGGCGGTATTGCCGGGCCTCGTGGCGGCTGTCGAATTACATTGTGGACTGTTCCATCAACACGATCTGCCGCTCGCTCTTCCGCGAGATGGGCTTGCCGCCGATGCGCGGCTTCATCCTCGAACCGGCGGAGTTGGAACTCATTGGCGTCGGCCGCGCCGTAGGTGAGCACTGGCAGCCGGACGGCCGCTTCCAGTTCACCGGCTACTTGCGTTGGCAATCCCCGGAAAACGAAAAGCTGGAGGAGGAGTTGCGCGAGTTTTGCGCGGGCGCGGAAGTGCCCATCCTCACCTTTGGCAGCGTGACCTTTGACGACGTGCACACGGTGATGAGTCGTTTTGTGCAACACTGGCCCGCGGGCAAAAAAATCATTGTGCAAAGCGGCTGGGTCGGGCTGGCCATCGGGGTGGCGCGGCCGGAAATCAAAGTCATCGGCCCAGTGTCGCACGACCAATTGTTCCGCCACGCCTCCTGCGTCATCCACCACGGCGGCGCGGGCACGTCGGCCTCGGTGCTCTATGCCGGCAAGCCGCAGATCATCATCCCGCACATTGCGGACCAATGGTTCTGGGGCGCGGAATTCAAGCGCCTGCGCGTCGGCCAGATGCTGAATAAAAAGACCTGGCCCGAGAAGCTGCCCGCCAAGGTGGCCAAAATCGAGGCCAAGAAAAAAATGCGCCGCCGGTGCGCCGACCTCGCCGCGCGCCTGCGCGCCGAGGACGGCCCCGGCACTGCGGTCAAATTGCTGGAGGACTATGTGGCAAAACGGCAGGCCGCCCACGCGCCGACCTCGGCTGCATCCGCTGGTTGCGCAACCACAGCTCCCACCCCGCTTTCCACGCTGGCCTGATACTCCAAAAATGGAGCGAGCGAAGGGATTCGAACCCTCGACAACGACCTTGGCAAGGTCGTGCTCTACCATCTGAGCTACGCTCGCGTATTCCTGTCCGGCCGGGGGGCCGGACGGGCCGCCGGTAAGGGCGGCAAGGGGTTCATGGTGCGCGTTTATCCGGGGTTGTCAAGCTCAAGCCGGGCGCGGTTGCGCTCCGTGTCGGGTACCGGCACAAAATGCTCGGCCTGCAAGCGGGCGGCGTATTCATCGCTCAACAGCAACTGCAGCAATTGGAGCACGCGCGCCTGGTCGGCCGGTTTGTAAACAAGGTAGAACGGCAGGCGCAGGGGATAAGCGCCGCTGGCGACATTTTCCGAAGTCGGGCTGGCCGCGCCTTTGGCCCCGCTGGCGGTGAGGGCGCCGGCAGTCGTGACTGGCGCCTTCGCAGAGGATATGAGCAGCACTTTGACCTTGCTGAGCGGGCCAGGATCATAGCCGCCCAAGCCGATGGCGTTGGGGTTTTCCGCCACGGTTTTGACCATTTCCTGCGCGGTCTTCATGACCTGCACGGTGCCTTTAAGCGCGTTGCCGCCGAGAATCTCGTTCTTAAACATCTCGAGCACCAACCCATCGTCCGTGCTCGTCGCACAGGGAGCCACGGGCTTTGCCGCCCAATCGGCACTGGCCTGCAACTCCCCCCAGGTCGTGCCGCCCTGCGCGTTCTCGCCGAAGACGCCGGCCACCTGGCGCAAATCCAGCGCGTTGAGCGGATTGGCCGGGTTGACAATGATGTAATCCACCGCAAAACAAAAAGGGATGATTTTGCACCCCTTGGGTGCAGCCGCCTGGCCGACGGGTGCGGTTAAAATTGCCAGTTGAATTTTCCCGTCCTTGAGGTCGCTCAGTGCCGGCACCGACCCGTGCAAATCCACGTTGATGTTCAGATGGGCTTGCTTCACGTAACGGGCGAGCGGTTCACCCACCGCGGTTTGCAGCAGGTCAGACCCACCGACACGCACAAAGTCGGGCGTGGTTGCCGCCGGCTGGGCCGCGGCAGCAGGCGCAGCTTCCGCCGGGGCGGCGGGCGCCGGCTCCGCGGCCCGGGTTACGGCCCACCCGCCCAGCAGCGAGAAATAAAAATATTTGCGCAGATTCACGAAAATCGGAAAATCTAAAAGAGGCCGTTCGCCGGGGCAATTCTATTCGATGACTGCGGGGCTCCGATTTAGGCAAAGACGGCACGCAGGGTGGGGGCAATGGTTTGACAGCCCTGGTCGCATCCTTTACCCCTATAACTTTCCGTCATTTCCCAATCTTTGGCGGTTAATTCGCCATTCTTAATTCCCCAGTCTCCATGCCCGGCCAGCCCATCACCGCCAAATTCCGCGCCGGCCGCCCGCTTGTCTCGGTCGAGTTTTATCCGCCCAAAACCGCCGAAGGCGCGCGCCAGATTCTCGACACCGCCGCGGCGCTCGCCCCCTACCGTCCGGATTTTGTCTCCATCACCTATGGCGCCGGTGGCTCGACCCGCGAACGCACGCTCGAATATGGTCTCATCCTGCGCGACCGCTTCGGCTTTGAGGTCATGCCGCACCTGACCTGCGTCGGCCACTCGCGCGCCGAACTGCATGCCGTCCTCACCCGCCTGCGCGACGCGGGCTTTCGCAACCTCATGGTGCTGCGCGGCGACCCGCCCAAAGGCGCGACGGAATTCCAGCCCCACCCCGACGGCCTGCGCTACGCCAGCGAATTGGTGGCCTTTATCCGCGAGCATTATCCCGATTTCTGCCTCGGCGTCGGTGGCTACCCCGAGACGCACCCCGAAGCGCCCTCGCCCGAAGCTGACTTGCACAACCTGAAAACCAAAGTGGACGCGGGGGCGGACTTTATCACTACGCAGCTCTTTTTCGACAACGCGGCGTTTTTCAAGTTTAACGAGCGCTGCCGCGCGGCCGGCATCACCGTGCCGATCATCCCCGGCCTGCTGCCCGCGCTCTCGCACGCGCAAGTGCAGAAGTTTACCACCTTTTGTAAAGCCAGCTATCCCCCTGCCCTCGCCGCCGGGCTCCAGCCCCTCGTCGGCCAGGATGCCGCAGCCGAAGCCGCCGGCGTCGCATGGGCGGACGCGCAAATCCGCGGCCTGCTGGACGCGCGGGTTCCTGGGTTACACCTATACATTCTCAACCGCGCATCCTCGGCGCTGGCGTTGTTCGCACGGTTGCAGAGCGAAGGCTTGCTGCCCAATCAAACAGCGCCCTGAGGGAAATCCGGTTTGGTCTGGTTGAATACCTGATCACCGAAGTTCGCCGGCTACCGGCGATCCCGCCCGCCGCCACCGATTTCAATGGGCACCACCACTTCCGGCCCGACCACCACCGGTTCGGGCGCCACATACACCGCCGGAGGCCCCACCACTACCGCCGCCGGCTCCACATACGCCTCTCCCCCGACGGGCTGCATGACACAACCGGCCAGCGCGAACGCCACCAGTAGAGACGCGATGCCAAACACGGCCTGGATATTGATAACCTGAAAAATATTTTTGATTTTCATAAACCGAGGATACGCGCAAAGGGTGCCGGGTGCTATGGGGCCTAACCCTACTTGATACGCCCACCCAACGCATCAAATGCAGCCAGTGCTGTCCGGCTGAAGGAGGTCAGTTTGCCCTGAAACAGAGGCAAAAATTATCATTGACGCCATAATTTTTTAATGTTATATAGTTTCATTAATAGTTTAATAAACAGACTATGCCCTATTAACTTGCCTCTCTGGCCACCACCCGGCAGCCCCCTCCACCCCCCCCTCCCCCCTTCGCGCCATGCCCCCCACCTCTGAAGAATTCCAGCAACATTTCACTTTTATGCTGCCACCCGGCCAGCAATGGTTTACGCTCAAGGAAGTCGCGTCTATCGTCGGCCGGACCGACCAGTTTGTGCGCGATGCCTTTGTAAACCAGAAAATCCTCGGCCATCAGAACAACGCCCACGCCCGCAAAGGGTGCGAGCGCCGGCAAACCTATCAGATTCACCGGGAAGGCGTCCTGCTCTTCCTGCTGGAAACCGCAAACTACCGGCCCAAAGATTTTTTCGATCACATCCGGGAAATATTGCACAACCGGTCGCCGCAGGAGCTCGGCCACCTGCAACGCTGGCTGGCCTCCCGCCCCGAACCCCAGAAGACGCGCTCAGGCTGAATTTTTTTGTCGGCAAACGCCCCGGCTTGGGCGATTTTAGGGCTAGGCGAACAACCCCATGGCGAAACCGTCCCCCAAGCCTAGCCCGAAAGCACCTGCGGTAATGACCGCGGGACCAGTCCCCTACCTGTGGCTGCTCTGGTCGGTCGTGCTGGTAGTGGCCTTGGACCAGGTGGGCGCTGACGCCACCGTGCCGGCGCACCAGCAATTTTCTCTGCTTAACCTTGGCTTGGCGGCCGCCCTGGCCGTGATGTGGCAACTGGGCTGGAAGGCGGCCCCGGCGGTGCTGGTGGCCGGGCTGGCCAGCGGCGCGCTCCGGCATTTGGGCTGGGTGGGGACACCCCTTTACGCCCTAGGACTGGTGGGCGGGGCTGGCGCCGGCCGGACACTGTTGGCGCTGACGGGGTTTGATGCCCGCCTGCGCAGCGCGGCGGATGTCTTGACCTTGGCGGTGCTGGCCGGGCCGATCGCCTCGGTCCTCATGGCCGTGGCCGCGGCGTTCTTGCCGGAAGCCGGCTCGACGGGACACGGCAGCTTTACGCTGGCCTTTCTGGCCCAATGGCTGGCGGGCTGGACAGGTGTGCTGATGATGACGCCGTTTATCCTTTCTCTGAGAGAAGAATATTTCCGCCGCTGGCCGCCGGCGCGCGTGCGTGAATGGCTGCTGGTGAATTTACTGCTCACCGGCAGCGTGCTGGTCTTGATGCAGAATCTAACCGCCGGCGACGTAGCCTTGTATCCCTTGGCCTATCTCGCCCTGCCCTGCGTCTTTTGGACGGCGTGGCGGTTTGGGACGGCGGGCGCGGCGCTGGCAAATTTGCTCGTGGGCATTGTCACGTCATTGTGTGCGAAGGAGGGGTTGGGCCCCTTTGCCGGCACAGAGGGCATCCTTGTGCTATTGCCCGCCTGGGTCTTCTTGCTCTTTCACGGGCTGATCGCGCTGTTGCTGGCCGCCTTCACCGACGAACGACGGATGGAACTGCTGCTCCAGCGCCAGCGCGCGCGCTTCCTGCGGCAATTGCTCGATGAGCTGCCGCTGGGCGTCTTACTCAAGGACATCACGGACAAACCGCTACTCGTCAACCGGCGCTGGTTCCAATTGTTTGGCAAAGAAGGCGGCAACGAGGAAGACCAGTTACAACACCAACGCTCGATGGACCCCTTCTGGCGCGGGCGCGAACTGACCTTGCTACAAAATCTCGGTGAAGTCTTGCGCGAAGAAACCGAGAGCAAAGACCACCAAGGCCGCGCGCTCGAACTGCTGCTGACCAAGCAGGCGGCCTATTTTGAGGAGCGCGGTGAACGGCTGCTCATGGTCGTGGCCGACGACATTTCGAGCGGCCGCGCCAGCCTGCGCGAGACGCGCACCACCCTCGAAAAGATCCGCGCGACGCTGGCCGTGGCCGAAGTTGGTTTGTGGGATTGGCACATCCCCTCAGGCATCATCCGCTTCGACGCTGAGTTCAGCAAACTCACCGGCATCCCGGAACACCCCGAAGGCCTGCCCGTGCCCGTTTGGCAGAGCGATATCCACCCGGACGACCGCCACGCGTTCCAGCATGACATGCTCCAGCACCTCCACCACCAGGCACAGCTCTTTGCGACGCGCTTTCGCTTCAAACACGCCGGCGGATGGCTCTGGCTGGTGGTGCGCGGGCGCGTCGTCGAGCAAGACTCGCGCAACCTCGGCGTCCGCATGATCGGCACCATCCAGCACCTGCGCGCCACCGTCCAGGCCCTCCCCGACCCCAATGCGCCGACGGAGAAGAGTTGATTCCAACTACCTTCTGCCTTCTACCTCCTATGGATTCAAGTAATCAACCGACGAATTTGATGCAACCCTTTGTAAGATACCCCGACGAGCGACGAAGTTTGTTGGCTGGGCCGCGAGCAGAGCGGTAAGCTCGCGCGGCCCAGCCAACAGGAACGCAGCGGGACTGCATCCCGCCGCGTTCCCCGGCGTGCCGCACACCGTTCAGCCTTGGAGGCTTGACCTCGTCCTGAAGCGTGGTGGCGGCCTGCCGTTGGCTTTGGGCAGTTCGAACAGTTGCCTGAGCGTCCCGCAGTCGCGGGAACAGCTCGCTTAACTTGGAGGAATCTAGCTTGAACTCCGCGATTGTCTATTATGGAATGGATGTGAAGGCCACGTTGGAACTAGCAGGCCCGGCCGGTGGCCAGACCTTTCCGAACACGCCGCGCGGCCACGGGCGGTTGTTCGGATGATTAAAACCCGCCAAACCCTCTTAAACGCCCCTGCAGCGCGGGTTAAGACCGCGTTTTTCGCCCACCTTGAACCTTGCGAATTTTACGATTTTTCCCAAACCTTCGGTTTTTGTTCCCAAGCCCAACGGCGTTTTACAGCACTTCCGATGCTATGGTTGGCGCGTGGGTTCATTTCCGGTCCAGCCCGTCGTAGGTGTAGGCTTCGCTCTGCCCACCCAATCTCTACTATACTAATTATGGTATTTAGAGCTTATCCGTAAATAAAAGTTGTTCGTCTGCAAACAATAAGCGCGCTGGCGAGACAGAGCAAGGCTTCGTGGGAGGCGGCGGTTTTCTCAAACCGCACGAGGAGTTTGCGGTAGCGGTTGAGCCAGGAAGCGGTGCGTTCCACCACCCAGCGACGGGCTTGGCCGGTGGATCGGCGCGGGGCTGGTTTGGCTCCGCGGGCAGGCACATGCGGACGGTAGCCGTATTGGCGCATGGTGCGCAGGCCCGGTTTCCCCCAGTAACCCTTGTCGGCACACAAATGGGCCGTGCGCCGGTCGTGGCGCTGGCGCAACGTGCGGCGCACCAGCGTCACGTCGTGTTCATTGGCCCCGGCGACGATGAGCGACAGCGGGACGCCACGGGCGTCCACCAGCACGCTGCGCTTGCTCCCATTTTTTTCCCCGGTCGGTGGGGTTGGCTCCCACCGCTTCGCGCGCCAGAGGGGCCTTGACCAGGGAGCCATCGATGCTTTGCCACCGCCACGCGATGCCCTCCAATTCATCGTAGTCGGCCAGACCGGCCCGCCACAACGCCTCGAAGAATCCGGCGGCGTGCCACTGCTGAAAGTATTTGTGCACGGAACTGGCGCTGCCATACCGGGCCTTGGACAGCGCTTTCCACTGGCAACCCGTGCGCAGCACGTAAACCACCGCCTCGAAGATGCGTCGAGGCGCGAGGGCCTTGCGGCCCGCGCCTGCGGCGCGACGGTAGCGCCCGCCCGCCTTCCGGCCGGCGCGCGCGGGAACCAAAGGCTCGACTTTGGCCCAGAATTCATCAGAGATTTCCCAGGAGGATAGTCGCGGCATCCCCGCAGTTTATCCCGCCGCCTTCTCAACGCAATCCTTATTTACGGATAAGCTCTAAGACAAATGCAGCATGCGGAGTTCTGGATTCTGAATCCTGCATTCTGAAATCTAAATTCCGAAATTTGAAATCTGAAATACATGCCCATCTCCTCGGCCAATCCTCAATTACTTCAGTGCCGCCTTTCCAGTGCCTTAGTCGCTTCAGTCGCCTTTGCCCCCTCTGCTCCTTCATTCCTTGCTCCTCACTCCACCACTCCTTGACTCCCACCCACTTCGCCCCTAGAAACCCCAGCGGAAGGGTGGCAGAGTGGACGATTGCGGCGGCCTTGAAATCCGCTGAGGCGCAAGCCTCCGGGGGTTCGAATCCCTCCCCTTCCGCTTTTCTGGATTTTGACTGACTTGGACAACCGTGGACAACGCTGGACTAACCGACTCAGTTTCAACGGTTTCCAGCGTCGAAATTACTTCTTGGGATTTATTCTCACGATGGCCGTTGGACAGACTTTGACCGTTTTGCCCACTTTTAGGTGGGTAAAACGCTGGGTCATTGCTTACCTGGGGGTTTTTTACCCACACATTTTTTGGCCCCTTTAGATCAAGGTTCACCACTTGTTCCAGCGCGCCCCTCAAATCGAGCTTGGTTACGTCGGTATAAACCTCGTTCGTGAGGTGAAGGCTTTTGTGCCGGGCGAGTTGTTGCAGGATGCGAGGCGGGATTCCGGCGCGCTGGCCGCGTGTGATAAACGTGCGCCTAAAAGTGTGAAAACCAATGGGGCGGCCAAGCTCATCTTCCAACGGGATGCCCGCTTTCGCCAAATCTTCCTTGAGGCTGGTATGCATGGCGACGCCGCGACGGAAGACGCGCATCTCCGGTTTCCAGTAGGGCGGGCGGAAGGCTTCCAGTTCGCGCGCCAAATCCACACACAAGGGAATGACATCCCAGCGGCGGCCCTTGGTTGCCTCGGGGCGCAGGGTTAAGGTTGGTTGCTCGCCAAACCGCACGTCACTCCATTGCAGTTTGCGGGCTTCCATATGCCGCAGACCGGTCGAAACGAGCAGTTGGTAGAGCAGACGCCATTTCTTGGAGACGGTCAGGAGCGCGCTCAACTCTTCGTCACTAAACGCGCGTGGGCCTTCCCGGTATTTTGCGCTGACGGTGAGCTTTTTGATCCGCCGCCTGATCAGGTTGGGTGCCCCGTAAATTTCCTCCACCCAATTGAGGAAGGCCGTAAGCGCGGTCAGATAGTGGTTCAGCGTGCGCGTGGCAAAGCCTTCCTGACGGTTGCGCCAGTCTTGGAAAGCTTTGGGCGTGATGTCGCGCAGGGTGTTCCACCGGCACGACCGGGCCAAGATAGGCAGGCGGTTTTTGATCTGCCGAACATAATCCGGCGCCCGGCCCCGGTGGTGGAGTTCCGCCACAAATTCTTCGATGAGTTCTTGCAGCGGGCGGCTCTGGGCCTGTCGGGCGGTCTTGGCCGGGATTTTGCCCGCCCGTTCCATCTCCGCATCCTGGGCAATCTGCTTGAGCTTGTCCCAGGCCAATTCCTTGTTGGCCGTGCCCAGGCCGACCTCGTGCCGGGCGGGATCGTCACCGATACGAAACCGGCCACGGTAGGTATTGTAACGCTTATTCGGTTTGAGTAGATACATCATCATTGTTGCCCGCCTCCATATCGGGTGGTCTGTCGTTCGTAAAATTTCTTGATTTCCCGCTCCCAGATAAACCAGCGCCCGCCGATTTTGAAAGCAGGAAGTTTGCCCTTCCAAATGAGCCGCCGCACCGTCTTTTCACAGACGGGAAACAGCTTGAACGCCTCATCCAGGCGCAGGGGAATTTCGATGGGAGCGTTCATGATCTTAGGTTTTTGAGGTTTTTGAGAAGTTTTGGCACCGGGACTTCGCCCGCGTCGTGTGTTTCCATTAGCTTGGCCAGCCACCAGCCCACTTTCAGACAGCTTACCCCGCTGAATCCGCCATTAATAATGGGTTTAAGAATATCGGCGGCAAATTTTTCGCCGGAGTCGTATTTGAATACCGCTGCCATGTCATTGATGCGTTGCGCCTCATACTGGTTCAAGGGAACGTGCAGCATGGCGGCTTGGCCTCTTTTGGCGTCTCTCTCTTTCTCAATTGCCTGCTCGTTCAGTTCGTCAAACAAGCTGGCGTTGGCTTTGGTCATTTCCCGCTCCGTCATGCCTCTTTCCCTGGCTCGCTCTTCTATGTCTTTGCGCCAAGACCGGCACTCGCTGACCGGGACATAGGCAAACGGCTCTTTTTTGATCGTTTTGTTTATGCCAAGAAAATTTGTGCGCCGTTCCGTGACGGTGAACTCGAACACGGTCAATCTGCCGCGATCCATGCGCTCATGCAATGCCGACCGGGAGACCGGGCAGTAAAGCTGAACGGCTCCCAGGCTGATGGTTGGCCCTACCGCTGCCGTTACAGTGTCAAACCAGCGGCCCGCTTCCTCTTGGGAGCCGCTTTTCTGATAAATAAGGGTCGCAGGCTTGGGGTCACCAAGGTAGCGATGAAGATCCGGCGATATTTTGACGTAGTCCATAAATTTGCCTTAATTTTTGTAAGGTATCATTGCCCAACTGTTTGTCAAGAAACTATTTTTGGCCCGACGCTCGGCCCGGTTGCCGGGTGGGCGCGAGCTCGCGGGGCGGCTACGTCCCACCCGGCAACCCTGCCTCGCTAAAGGCAGATATGTCCGGCGCAGACCGTCTCGTTCTGTAAAGTAGTGGGATTACAGATCAGAACAAGACGGACTGCACTTAACCGGTGGTCGTAGAATATATGAAAACTCGAATTTTGAATGACTCGTCACCGATTGCTTGAAATAAAAATCAGTTAGTCCCTGAAAAGCGTGGGCACCTTCGATTTTGACTTTCAATGTTTCCTCCATATTTATTCCAAAGATTATTCCTTTTAATGATTGCGGCTCTATTTGAAGAAATTCACGGTCTTTCTCTCTAACGAGTAATTTGGCTAATTTTGGCTGATGTTTCGTGTTAAAGACAAATCTAACTTCATTTTCGTATGACCATGCCGCTTGTTTTCTGGAGGCAAGTCCTTTAGTAAGTTCAGACATTATATCATCGTCAAAATCTTGGGGCTTAATTTGCAAACGGTAATTATTGTAGTCGATTTTGAGCCTTACCATCTCGGAAAACGGCATGACGTTTGAGTTTAGCTCCACGACAAATCCCTTATGTTTTCTTCCGTAATGCGCCCACATCAGAGGACAGGCTTCATTTGTCGTGCAGCATAGCACGGCAAATTGCTCTGCCGCCATATTGCGAAATTCCTGACAAAGAATTTTTAGAAAACCCTGCAATAATTCTTCCAATTGGTCATTAGGCAACCCTTCGAGAATTTCGACGAAAGAGTACCCATTAATGTTTGATGACCTTTTTTTTTCCATCTCCTGGCGCAGCGGTGCCTTCGTTCTTAATGCTTCGATCCATTCATTTCGACTTATGGCGGGGTCAAGCGAAGGGAAAAATTCAAACGGATCATTAAATGCCGACGGACGCGATACGGGGAGCAAGCATCTGTTAAAATAATCAACATAATCTGCGCTCAAATACACGAAAATACGATTCGTTTGTGCAATTGTTTTCATTTTCAAAGCTTTATTTTTGCTCATAGTTAATTGCTTTTTTGGGTTGGCGCGCCTTGGAGGAGGGGGTAATTGACCATGCCACGCTAAACACCTCATTTTTTTACCGTTGCCTTTTATCGAGCATTATTTTTTAGTCGCAGCCTCGGCTAAATGGATAGCATCTATAACCTTGTTAACACCGACGGTTGTAAATGATACTGTAACAGGACTCTCATCATAGGGCGTAACCCGGATCAGAAAAGAATCAACTTTAGACAAATGAGCCATGACTTCGTTCATATCCCCGTCAAAAAAAAGCGCCGTATTATCAGTAGACAAACTCCACTTCTGCTCTTGGGCAGCTTCCTTGCCATAACGAACGGTTGCTTGAATATCATCGGTGCCAAGAAAAACACCAAAGTTAACATATCCTTCAGTTTTCCCTTCTTTATATCTGAGAACCATAGTAGGTGTGTGTTCGCCAAAGCCTGCTTTTATGGAATTGTCCGCGACCAATGTCCCAATTACCGTTTGTGAATCGTCTATAGGGGATATTGTTGTGTCAATTTTCCAAATACCCACTGCGGATACTTGTGCCGGCATTATGGGTGGCTCTGGTGGAGTTGCAGTCTTATTATTATACATGACAATACATACCCCACAAAACACGATGATAAAGATAGTAGTCGCAAAAACCCACCGGGTTTTTGGCGCATAATTTGTAAGGTTGACGAATTCGCCGTTGCAACCGACGCATACCCGCGCGTCCTTATGCACCTTCGTTTTGCAGACAGAGCAACGCCAGAAAGTGGCCATCCTGCTCCCAATGACCAGCACAACAAATCCGGCAAGAAAAAAAACGATTCCAAAGAAAAAAAAGATGGTCGTGAAAAAGAAAAGTCCGCTAAAGAACATCAATAAAACACCAATCCCCTGGACCAAACAGCCTATTCCCAACGATTCCGACGTTTTTTCTTTCGTGATCAGGCTCTTGCTGACAATCACCGCCAGCTTTTTAGGCGGTGTTGCTTGCGTGGGAGGCAGTTGTGGCGGAGGCTCTTGCAGCACTGCCGCGCCCTCCAATTCTACCCAGGGCGGCGGCGTCATGCCCGCTTGCGTGACATGGATGAGATGCACCCGTTGCCCTGGATTGCTCGCCCGCGTCCACATGGCATCATCCAGCGTCACGGTCTCCGGTGCCGGTGGCTCCCCGCCAATGCTGATGCACCATTGGTCTGGCAGCGCGTTATCCGCCAGCCATTTTTCGAGCGCGGCCTTCGTCATGGCCCAATCTTCGCGCTGGCCGCCGCCGTTGGCAACTCCGTTTTGGCGGGGTGTAACATGGCCCACGCCTTGTGCTCGGAAAAGTATTTCACGAACGCCGCCGCCCATTCCTTGTCCGCGAACAGCCGCACCGAGTTCCCCTCCAACCACCCCGCTGCCGTGAAGTTCACGCTCCCCTCCCAACAAGTCACCGAGCCGTCCTTATGCAAGACAACGAACGCCTTCCAATGGAAAATCTCCCTCGGCTCCGGGCTGGGCGCGCCCGCCGTGGTCAGTGTCAATTCACCCGCCGGCAAAACCGCCGCCAATTCCGCCAGCGCCTTCTTTTCCGCCGGGACGGCGGATTCCGACCGGTCGAGTAGTAAATGCACCTTCGCCCCCGTCCCCTCGTCCTGCACCAACGCTGCCACCAGTGGCTGCCAGGTGAACGAATAAGCCATGACGTAAATCTCATCCCCTTTGCCCAAACCACTCACCGCGCCCAGCAAAGCCCCCTGCGCGGCGCTGCGGTCTTCGGGCAGGAAGTAATTTACCTCGGTGTCGACAGCTTGGGCACCAAGCACAAAAACACCAAGCACTAAAACACATTTAAGAATTCGTATCGTCTCTCAGCTAACCCCATCAATCACGCAAAGTTTCAGGCGTAAAGCCGCGAATTGCTCCGCCTCCGCCTTCGTCGCCAGGTCCCGATAATGATTGTGCAACAACGTCTTGCCGCCCAAATGGCCGATCACCAGCGGTGTCTTTCCCGCGTCCTGGTAAAGCACCAAATGATAGGTCGCGAACGTGACTGAAATTAAATCGATTTTTCGGGGTTGCCGGGGTCTGAGGGTGGGAGTTAGCCGATGGAACTTTCAACTTTGACCCGGTGGCGGTAAAGGGATGAATCGGAGCGATAGCAGGAGGCTCAGGCCGCCCCTGCACCTGGCCTATTTCGCACGGTGGATGCGACTCAGGGCGTGGTATTGGGCGTGGAGACCGATGGTGCCGAGGAGGGGTTCGTTTTGGCGTTGGATGGCTTGCTCGTATTCCTGCCGGGCACTTTCGCTAAGCTTGGCGAGGTCAGGAGGGTGCGGGACGGTGAGGGCCAGGATGAATTCGCGCAGCTTGTAAGCCCAGCGGCGACCAAAGCGACGATTCAGGGAGTCCATATCACGGCAGCCGAAACGTTGGGCGACCAGGGCGACTTTCTTCCGCCAGACCCTGGCATTGCCACCGACCCAGCAGAATTGCGCCCCGGCCATGCGTTTCTTGGAGGCCGCGCGGGAGCAGCCATACATGCGGTAGCGTTTTTCACCGGGTTTGCGGCCCGCGTAGCCTTTGGCGAGGTAGCCCGAGAGGTAGCGGCCCATGGCCTTGCCGCAGGTGCGAATGGGGCAGAGTTGAAAGCGCCCAAACTTGTAGCGGCGCAGACGGCGCGGTGCAGCTCGTTTGCCAAGCCCAGTGCAGCCAGCGTGACGATTCTTTGACCGCGCCGGTTTGCCCCATAGGTCTAGCCCGATGGCTTTCCACAGAGCGCGGATGGGGTGATCAAGCGGCGCGGCCTCGCGCATCAGCATCCGATAGACGCCGTCCTGGCCGTGGGTCTTAGCCCGGCGCTTGGCGGCTTCAAAAGAGTCGAAGCGAAAACCCGTGCGGACATCAAACGGCACCTGGACCAGCAAGTGGAAGTGCCAGGCTCCGTCGGCATGGCGTTCAATGACGCGCCACCAAGTGCCAGGGAAGTATTTCGGCAGGATGCGACGGCTCAGGCTATGGAAGGCACGTTGCGCTTCTACGTAATCGTAAACCTTCTTTTCAAAAGTGAGCGTCCATTCCAGGACATGGTCAATGCCGGCCGTGTCGATGAAATCGGCCAAGTTGAGGTGGAGGGCGTAAGCGGCCTTTTTTTGATACGAGGTGTTGTCGTTTAGTAAGCTGCCGTTGGTGTTGGGCTTGGAAGCCGACGAAACTGTTTCGTCTCTGTTAATGATTAGTTGACGAGGAAGCGGCTCGCTACGCTCGCCGCTTCGGGCGGCGGGGGCCGGCGCGCCCGCTGACGCGGGCGCATCCGGCCCCTCGCACGCCCGAGTTGGGATGAGGGCGTTCATGTTCCCTCCTCCCATTCACGACGTTTAGAAATCGGCCCCTCGACTTTTTCGAGGACGCCGAGTTTTGCTAGGCGGTCAAAGATTGTCTCGCCCGGTGGTTCACCAGGAGGCCGGAGTTTGCCCTTGCGCCAAGTGCTAAAATGCGGCGCGACCCACGACTTGTCGTAGTTCTGCGCCTTTGCATACCACGATTCCAGCTGCCGTTGTTTCTCGGGGTCGTTCATGGCCGACCTCCTTTCGCGGCATCAACCAACGCAAGGATAGCAGCCCGGATTTCCTCTGGCAGATTTGCCCAGGAGAGGACTACTTTGGCAAGGTCTTGCCCCGCGTTGCCGGGAGTAGGTGGGTATTTTGCTGGGTCAGTGTTTTTTTTGGCTTTGGCAAGATTCTCACCGACAACTAACTTACGATTTTGCTGTAGGGGGTTCGAATTCCCCTTCCGCTTTTTTAAGGCATTGATGCAAAGATACTTACGGAGTAATATTCCAAGTATTATTGTGCGGCGGCAGCGTCGCCGATTCCAAGGCAATATTACCACTGAAGCAGACAGGTCATCTATAACCATACTTCTACCACAGTTTCATTTGAAAATCTGGAATCGGGCGCAGCCATCCTGCGAACGGGCTTGGGATACCGCGTGATTTCACAAGGGCCGCAGTCTGGCTGCGCCCCACTCTGAAAGACTCGCAGAGGTGGCCGATGACGAAATTTAGGTCAGGGACAACTTGCCGGTGCTGTCGCCGAGTTTGTCGTCGGAAGCGCCCGCATGGTCGAGCATGGAGAGCCAAAGATTGTTGATGGGCACATCCTTGGCTTCAATGTGACGGCCGGTGTTAATCGTGCCGCCGGCTTTGCCGAGGAGGATGAGCGGCAGGTCGTCATGGTTGTGGCGGTTGCCATCGCTGTTGCCGCTGCCATAGGCGATGAGGGAGTTGTCGAGGACGGAGCCGTTGCCTTCCTTGATCTTATCGAGTTTGTCGAGGAGGTAGGCGACTTTCTGGAGGTGGTAGACGTTGATCTTGGCCAGCATGGCCTGTTTGGCGGGGTCGCCCATGTGGTGCGAAGTGCCGTGGTGGGGGACGTTGGCACCGGCCCAAGGATAGCTCTGGTTGCTCTGCTCGTCGGCGAAAGGCAGCGTGATGACGCGGGTAAGGTCGGCCTGGAAGGCGAGAACCATCATGTCGATCATGAGTTTGAGGTGATCGTCGTAAAGGGTGCTGGAGGTGGAGACGCCCACGGGCCGGACGCTGCTGCGGTCAAAGGCCTCGGGGCGCACGGCGCCTTCGGGCAACTGCTGGGGCGCTTCCGTCGCCATGCGCTGCAGCCGCACCTCGATTTCGCGAACGGAGGTGAGGTATTCGTCCAGTTTTTGCTTGTCGGTGGCGGCAAGGCGGTTTTTTTGGACCGCACTGGCGTCGTCCAGCACAAAGTCCAAAATGCTTTTGCGGTCGTTCTCGCGGCGGGCGCGGGCTGCGGCGGTTTCGCGCGGGTCGCCATTGGAGAAGAGGCGGTCGAAGACGGCCTGCGGGTCGCATTCCTTAACCATGGGCGTGTTCTCATTGCGCCAGGAGAGATTGTGGATGTAGGCGCAACTGTAACCGCTGTCGCAGCGGCCGGATTGCTGGCCTTCTTCCATGCCGAGTTCGAGCGAGGCAAACTTCGTCAGATGGCCGATGCGTTCCGCGGCGGCTTGGTCGGCGGAGAGGCCGGCCTTGAGGTTGGCGCCCTCGGTCTTGTTGGGCTGGACGCCGGTGAGATACGCGGCCTGGGCGCGGGCGTGGTCGCCGGGGCCGTCGCCATTGGGATTGGCCTTGTCGCAAACAAGGCCGCTGATCACGAGCATGCGGTCGCGGTAGGCAGAGAGGGTGCTGAGTGTGGGGGAGAGTTCGTAATCGGCGCCGAAAGCGGCAGGCGTCCACGTTTGCATGTCGATGCCATTGGGGACATACAGCCAGGCTAGGCGGCGGGGGCCGGCGGCGGCTTTGGCGACGAGGTCGGTGGTGGACGCGCCGAACAGGCGGGTCGGAATCATTGATTCAAGGAAGGGCAATGCCAGCGCGGTGCCCAATCCGCGCAGGACCATTCGCCGAGAGAGAGTGGAGGTGGTGGTGTTCATGAGTTATCCTCGGTTTGTTTGCCGTGTTGTTTTTGAAAGGCATCGCTATGCACAATGGCGTTGATCAAGGCGGAGAATTTATCGCCGTTTTTTTGCAGGGAGTCAACAATGTTGGCGAGGGTGCGCTGGTCGGCAGGCTCAGTGCCGCGGCCTAGGGCGTAGGTCAGCATCCGCTTGGCCAGGCATTGGCAAAACTGTTGTTGTTGGGATAGCAGAATTTTCTTCAGATCCTTGGCGCCGTTGATGGTGGTTCCGTCGGGAAGCTGGCCGGAGGCGTCAATCGGCGCTTGATTAACGTCCTGGGTGCGCCAAGCGCCGGTGGCGTCGAAATTTTCCAGGCTGAACCCGATGGCATCCATGCGTTCGTGGCAAACGGCGCAATTGGGGTTGGCACGATGTTCCTCCATGCGTTGCTTAAGCGTGCCGTTAAGGTCCGCTTTCGCCCCCTCGGCCAGGGCCGGCACGTTAGGCGGCGGTGGTGGCGGCGCGGAATCGAGCAGGTTTTCCAGCACCCATTTGCCGCGCAGCACCGGCGAGGTGCGGGTGGCGTAGGAGGTGACGGTGAGGATGCTGGCCTGGGTGAGCAGACCGCCGCGCGGGGAGTCAGGCGGGAAGGTGTAGCGCTGGAAGTCGTCGCCGGTGATGCCGGGCAACCCGTAAAACTTCGCCAGCCGTTCGTTGACAAAAGTGTAATTGGCGTTGATAAATTCCAGCACGCTGTGATCTTCCTGCATAATGCTGGTGAAGAACAATTTGGTCTCCTTGGTCATGGCGTCGCGCAGCGCGGGGTCAAAGTCGGGAAACTTGGCGGCGTCGGGATTGACGTTGTCCATCTGGCGCAGTTGGAGCCATTGGCCGGCAAAGTTATCCACCATAGCCTGGGCTTTCGGGTCTTTGAGCATGCGCGCGACTTGCTGGTCAAGTTGGGCGTGCAACTGGCCTTTCGCGGCGAGGGCGAACAATTCGTCGTCGGGCATGCTGCTCCAGAGAAAATAAGAAAGGCGGGAAGCCAATTCGTAGTCGTTAAGCGTGTGGATGTTATTGGCTTCGCCCGGCTGCGGATCCTGTTCGACGCGGAAGAGGAAATTCGGCGAGACCAGTACGGCTTGAAGCGGCACATTGAGGCTTTGCTCAAAAGAGCGGCCATCGCTGTCCGCCTTGGACCAGAGGGCCAGGAGGGGCTGTAATTCCTGATCGGTGACAGGCCGGCGATAGGCGCGGGTGGCAAAATTGCGGATGATTTTTTCCGCCGCCTCCGCTTTGCTCACCGTGGCGGAGGGTTGTGCGATCATGAGCTTGCGGTAGCTTTCCGGCATGCGATCGGGCGTGACGGCCAGGGGGCCTTCCACCTCAAAGAAAACGACGGCCAGCAAGGGCTTGCCGGTGAGGGAAACCGGGCCGCCGGCGCCACGGCCTCCAGCCGCGCCAGCGGCTCCGGGCGGGGGGTTGCCTGCGGCGGGGCGGCGGCCATTGGCGGGCGGGGCGGCGGCGATGGCCGGATCAACGTCCGCCGCATTGGCGGTGGCATCGGCGGCCGCCTGGTTCGCCGCGGATGGGGGGGGGGGCATTTTCGGCCACTGGCGCAGGCGTGGCGTCCGCGACAGCTTTGGCCGCCGCCACGGCGGCGTCATATTCCTCGGCGGAAGCGCCGTTGCGGAAAGACAGATAAACCCGGTGCGGGCCGGCGGTCACATGGATTGGCGCAGTGGAAAAGAGTTTGGCGTCGGCGTTGGCTTCGTTGACCACGAGATTCCGGTCATTTACTTGCTGGGTATCAAGGAAAAAGGCAACTTCCGACCGGCCGCCGGCTGCATTATAACCGCGGAAGCTGAAGATGTAATCGCCCTCGGTGGGGAAGACGTAGTCGGCGTAAAGATTGCCGTAACGCTGGAAAATGCGTCCGGTGGCCGTCGTGCGGCCACGCCCAGCCGGGGCGGCGCTGGCCGCGGCCGGCTGGGTGTCGGCCGGGAGGTCGCTGTTGGCGGTCAGGGCGTCCCAGCGTTGCAAATGGGCGGGCACCACCGGATCGGCGAAAAGCACTTTCTCGAGGGAAAGCGAAGCGGCGGTCAGGTATTTCTCCATCAGCATCGGCGCGATGGAAAGCACGTCGCCATTATTGTCAAAACCATATCCGGCGTCATCCACGGGAAAGGCGTCGGCGGGATGGAAATCATTAACGCCGAGCAAATCACGAATGGTGTTATTGTATTCGACGCGGTTAAGGCGGTGGAGGGTGACGCGACCCGGGTCAATGGGGCCACTGAGGTAATGGTTCTGCGTGTAGGCGTTGATCCAGGCGACGGCCGGAATATACTGGTCTTCCGTCGGCCGGGGTTCCTCTTTCGGGGGCATTTTGCGGGCGGTGAGCATCTTCAACGCTTTTTCCAGCGTGGGGATGCCCCTGGCCAGCGAAGCGTCATCGTGGAAGGTGTCGAGGCGCACTTCCCCTTCGGTGTCCTGGGGGCCGTGGCATTCGTAACAATGCGCGGCGAAGAACGGCTGCACCGTCTGCTGAAATTCGGCATAGGTCAGCGCCGGCGTTTTCGGGGCCGGGGTGCGTGGCGACGCGGCCGGGCTGGCGGGCGAGGTGGTCGCGACACGGGGGTTGGAGCAGGCCAGCAGGACAAGCGCAACCGCGCCCAAGGCGAGACTGACGCGCATCAAGGGACGATGTAATAAACAGGCCGACGCTGTTGCCGCCTGGCGGGGTTGACCAAGAGGAGACATAAACATATAAATGGACAGCTTAACTGAATGTCCAATGGGCAGACAAGCAAGTAATTGAAAAGCAAGGGATGAATTCAACCTCCGTCGGTTTGCAGCCCCGAAAACTTGAAACGGTTTCAGCGCGACTTAGTTTGACGCCGGGGCGGCTGGATAGATCTCGGGATGGATTTTTTTGAGATGTTCAAGGCGGGCGGAGATTTCCGCCGCGTCGAGGTGGCGCATTTGCTGATTGGCGTCGAGCCAGGCTGCGGCTTCAACTTCGGCGAATTCGGTTATATCGGCAACGGGCCAGTCACTGGGTGAAATGTCCCAAATTCGCGCGGTTTTATCCCAACTGGCCGTGAGGAGGCGGCGGCCATCCGGGCTGAAGGCGACGTGACGGGCGTTGAACGTGTGCTCAAACGGCAGCGCCAGCGGCCACCCGGTGGCGGTGTCCCAGAGGCGCACGGTGTAATCGTCCGACGCCGTAGCCACCAGGCGGCCATCCGGGCTGAAGGCGGCCTGCACGACGACATCGGCGTGCGGCAGCGGCGGCGTGAGCGGCTGGCCGGTCGCGGCATCCCAGACGCGCGCGGTGTTATCCTCGCTGGTGGTCACGATTTTTGTGCCATCGGGGCTGAAGGTGGCACTACACACGGCGTCGGCATGCACCAGGGGTGGGGTGCGCGGCTGGCCGGTGCGGGCGTCCCACACCCGCGCAGTTTTGTCCTGGCTGGCGGTGACCACCCAGCGTCCGTCGGGACTAAACTCCGCACTGTTGACCCAAAAGCCGTGCTGCAAGGGGGGCGTTAGGGCCTGGCCGGTGGTGGCGTCCCAGAGACGCGCGGTATTATCAGAACTGGCGGTGAGGACGACGCGCCCGTCAGGGCTGAATGAGCAGTCCACCACGGCGCCACCATGGACGAGGGGCGGCGAGAGCGGCTGGCCGGTCATGGCATCCCAGACGCGCGCTGTTTGGTCGTTGCTTGCGGTGACAATTTTGCGGCCGTCGGGGCTGTAGGCGGCGTGGCGAATAAGATTTTGGGCAAAGGTCATGGGCCGGGGCTGGCCGGTGACGGCGTCCCAGATCCGCACCGGATCCTTGTAACACGCGGCAAGTACACTTTGCCCGTCCGGGCTAAAAGTCGCAAATTGCACGGTGTCGGTGTATTTCATCGGCGGAGTGAGGGCCTGGCCGGTGGTGGCGTCCCAGACGCGCGCGGTTTTATCCCAACTGGCGGTGACGACTTTTTTTCCGTCGGGACTGAAGGCGGCAACCTCGACGGAGTTGTCATGTTTGAAAATGGGCAGCGGGGCCCGGACGGGGGTGATGTCCCAGAGGCGCGCGGTGCCATCAGCACCGGCGGTGGCAATCAGGTGGCCGGGGCCGAAGGCGGCGGAGTAAACCGCGTCGGACTGGGGCAGTGGAGACGTGAGTAACGCGCCGGTGGCAACGCTCCAAATGCACGCTGTTTTATCCGCACTGGCCGTGAGGATGGCCGTGCCGTCGGAGCTGTAGGTGGCGAAAAGCACGGCGTCCGCATGAGTGAAGGGCGGGCCGACGGTTTGGCCAGTGGCGGCGTCCCAAATGCGGGCTGTCTTGTCCCGGCAGGCAGTGACCACAAATGCTCCGCTGGGGCTGAACTCGGCGTGATTGACCACCCCCGCATGGGCTAGCGGCGGCGTAAGCGGGTGGCCCGTGGCGGCGTCCCACACCCGCGCGGTTTTGTCTTCACTGGCCGTGACAATTTTGGTGCCGTCGGGGCTAAACTCTGCGTCCACGACCACGTCGGCGTGATGCAGCGGGGTGGCGATGGGTTGGCCGGTCGCGGCATTCCACACCCGCGCGGTGTTGTCATCACTGGCGGTTAAAATGACTTTCCCGTCCGGGCTAACACTCGCGCGCAGCACGGCACCGTTATGGACGAGGGGTGGAAAACGCAGTTGGCCGGTCGCGGCATCCCAGACGCGGGCGGTTTTGTCCTCACTGGCCGTGACCAGCCATTTGCCATCCGGGCTGAACGAGGCGTCCGTCACGACGCCGGTGTGTGCCAAGGGCGGCGTGAGGGGCTGCCCGGTAGTGGTGTCCCAGATCCGCGCGGTTTGGTCCGCGCTGACGGTGGCCACCTTGCGGCCATCTGGACTAAAGACTGCGGCCAACACCGCGGCTGCATGCGACAACGGCGGCGTGCGGGGCCGGCCGGTGGCCACGTTCCAAATGCGCGCAGTTTGGTCGTCGCTGGCCGTGACGACGGACTGGCCATCCGGGCTGAATTTAATCGTGTTGATGGCCGCGCCATGAGGAAGGCTCTGCAATAAAAGCGGCGCCTGGCGGATCAAGTTGCCCGCCCGGTAACGCAACTGGATGTCCGGCGGATCGCGCTGGAGGGCCGCCGTAGTCCAGACCAGCGCGGTAACTGCGTCGTCCTGTTGCAGTGCTTGATCGGCCGGCGCGGCAAAGTCACCCGCTGGGAGCGGGGTGGGCGGGGCCAGGACGCCCGCCCATCCGGCGAGGCAAAACGCCGGATAGAACGCCGCCAATTTCACCACCTGAAAATAATTTTTTGGGGCCTGATGGAATCCACCGGCAAAGGAAGGTGGTGGGGTTGGGGGGCAGGACGGCGCGGGTGCGCCCCGGCGGTCAGATAAATCGCAGTGGAAGGGTTTGGTGTTTGCGGACATGGCGATCGTATTTCGGTGGTGGCCGCAAATTGCCAAATCGGGTAGTGAATCAGTTTGAAAACCGGTTTCCGCCTTCCCCCTTTACAGCGGCCTAGTTTTGGCAACTACATACTTGACGCCGTGAACGCAGCCCTAACCCTACCCTCCGAACCCCGGCAACCCCGAAAAAGCAAATTCCCATCAGTAACTAGCGGCTTCCGATTTGCAAGGGCAGAAATAAGCAAGTTTATTTGCTCGATTTTTAGATTCGGAGCACAATACACAAGTGGATTTTTGATGGCTAAGTCATTGAAATAGAAAGATAAATGAATTTTAAAGACGAGAGGGCTCGCATCCTGGCATGCGCTCTTGATCAACCATATGCAGTAGGGGTTCAGAAACGTCCCCTTCCGCCATTCTCAAAAATAAAGACCGTTGCCCCAAAATGACCCGCCGTTAAAAAAATTGGCGGATTTCCAAAGGGGGCGGCGTCTATATACATAGTATCGCTTCGTGGAAAACGCTGAATTATGGCAGGAAGACGTGGGGTGCTGCGCGGAAGCGGCGTTCACGACGTTGTTGGCGCGGCATCCGGAACTGGGGAATTCGACGGCGTGGCGGATGCGGGCGGCGCGCAGCCAACTCCGGATTGGGCGCAGCAGTTTTTTATCAGTTTACTTTAGCCATGGTTTGTCGTTCAACTCAATCCCCCAATCATGACCTCAATCCCACCCATCATCACAGAATCCGCGTCCCTCGTCGAATTGCGCGAGGTCACCAAAAAATTTGGTGAAAAGATGGCTTTGGACCGGGTAACGTGGAGTATTCCCCAAGGTCAAATTTGCGGGCTGCTGGGGCCGAACGGGGCGGGCAAGACGACGACGTTTCGCCTGCTCATGGGCATCCTGAAGGCCACGACCGGCGAGCTGCGCATCAGGGGCCGCGACAGCTTCGAGGACCGGGTGGCGCTCAAGCGCCACGTCGGTTTTCTGCCCGATGAACCGGTTTTCTACACGTATCTTTCCGGACGGGAAATCCTGCGCCTCAGCGCCGGCCTGCACAACCTCGACGTGGACGCCGCCCTACTGCGGCTCGAACCGCTGATCCAGCGCCTGCAACTCAAAGAGGCCCTGGATCTTTTAGCCGACGAATATTCGCGCGGCATGAAAAAGAAGCTGGGCCTCTTGCTCGCCCTGCTCCACGAACCGTCCCTCCTGATTCTCGATGAGCCGACCAACGGCCTCGACGTCGAGTCCACGCGCCTGTTCTTTGATTTGATGCGGGAGCTTTCCGCCGCTGGCCGGACGATTTTGTTTTCCACCCACCTCATGGCCCATGTCGAGCGCCTCTGCTCCCATGCGGCGATTATCCATCAAGGACGGCTGGTCGCGCACGGAACCCTTGACGAGCTGCGGCGAAAGTTTGGGGCCGAACAGCCGCTCGAGGATGTGTTCATGCAAATCGTCGGCGCCAACGCTTCGCCATGAGCCAGCCATCATCCGAAATCACGCCCTTTTGGTTGACGGTGCGACTATTACTGCGCGCGGCCCGCCAGCGCACCCACGGCGCGGCCAAACGGCAACAGGAACTCCTCCGGCAGCGCACGGGTAAAAAGGCCCGCAGCTCGGTTGGTTCCCCAACGACGATGACATTTTTGGCGGCATTTCTTGCGATAGCCATTCAGGTCATGTTCGCCGCCAGCCTATACTCTTCTTTGGAAATAGCCACGCGCCTGGAAATGGCCGGCCACGGCCAAATGGTCGTGAGCGACCATTTTTTTGAGGACGCCTTTGGAGACAAGGGCAAGAAAGTGGACCGGGAGAAAGCGGTCAGCGACGAAGCCGGCCGGCAAAAGGAGCATATCGGCGGCACCAAGGAAGAACGCGCGGCCACCTTCAAGCGCCAGCTTGATCTCTATGGCCGGGCGGGTTTTGCGAATGAAACCGAGATGGAAAACAATATGCGCCATCTGGAGTTGGCAGGCCCGCTGTTTCTGGCGGTCGGAATGCTGGTGTTGCTCTGGTGGTTCGTCGTGATGGTGTGCCAGGGCGAAGGGGGCATGGCGATGGATTTGCAGGGCCGCCGGCATCCGATGCTGGAATGGCTGATGTCGCACCCCATCAGTCCGGCGGCAGCCTTTACGGGCGAAATGTTGGCCCCCCTGGCGGCGAACCCGTTTTCCGTGGCGGCGGCGCCGATCATTTTCATCGTCATCCTCGCGCCATTTTATTCCTTTCCCCTGGCACTGCTCGGCGGGCTGCTCATCGGCTGGCCCGTGGCTTTGGCGGCGAGCTTTGCCGGTAAGGCCATCGAGATCAACGCCCTGCTGCGCCTGTCCCCGCGTTCCCGCAGTGTGGTGCTGGCCATGAAGACCTGGTTGGGCTTTGCGCCAATCGTGATGATGCCACTGTTGCTGATGACCCAGCAAAATGGCTTTGCCTGGACCGTGCTGTCCTGGCTGCAACCGGCCGCCCATTGGCTGGCGTGGCCGCTGCTGCCCTGGCTGGCCGGGGTGCGGGCGGATGGCAGCCATTCCTTCATGCAGGGTATGTTAGTGTCCTGGCTTTTTGCCGGGGGGGTAATTGCCGTCAGCCTCTGGCTCAGTGCCCGGGCGACCAACGGCAGCTTACAAGGCCCTTCTGAAGGCCGGCCGTCCGCGCCGGTGGTGGCAGACCTGCTCGGCCAGGTGCCGTTCTTGCGCGACCCTTTGTTCAAAAAGGAAATTCTCTGGTTCTGCCGCGACCGGGGCGCCATCGTGCAAGCGATTCTCATTCCGCTGACCTTGGGGGCCTTTCAAGTATTCAACATGCGATTCGTCACGGAACACGCCTTGGATAACTGGAGCTACCTGTGCGGTGCGGGGATTATTTTTGGAACCTATTTCCTTTTGACGCTGGGGCCGCGTTCGTTGCTTTCCGAAGGTCCGGCGCTGTGGATTACGCTGACGTGGCCGCGCGGCCTCGAATCGCTGCTCAAGGCCAAGGCGAAACTTTGGGCACTGATGGCCGACCTGATCGTGGGGGCGATCCTGGTGTTCGCGGCGATGTGGTTTCCCGCGGATGCGTGGAAAATTGCCGTGGTGGCCGTGGGCTGGGTCGTCTTTGCCCGCAGCTTGTCGGAAAAAGCCGTCACCTTGGTGCCTTCGATAACCGCCTCCGGCCAGCCCGAGCGCGTGCCGGCGGGCCGCCAATGGGCGGCGTTTCTGGGGACGTTTTCCTTCGCCACGGGGGTCATCACCCAAAACTGGCATCTGGCGGCGCTCGGCGTGGTCTTCTCTTGCGTTACAGCGGCCGCGATGTGGCAGAATTTTCGAGCGCGGCTGCCTTTCCTCTTTGACCCGTGGTCGGAAAAGCTGCCGCCGCCACCCACCCTCATGCACGCGATGGTCGCCATCACGGCCATGATTGAAGGCCAGGCGCTTATTTTTGTGTTTTTGGCGGCCATCCCCATGGCCTTGCAGGGGCAACTTAGCGAAGGGACGCACTGGGTGGTGCAGGCTTTGGCCTATGGCATCACAGCGGTGTTGACGTGGTGGTTCACCCGACGTTTCCTGTCCCGCGCCGGGGTGCCCTCCCGGCAGATTTGGCGATGGGCCGAATCCGGTCTGCCCCAAAGCCCGGAGCGCGAAACACCAGCCGCGCGCTTCGCCAAGGCACTGGCTTTGGGTGTGGGTGGAGGCCTTTTGCTGGGAGTCTGCGCGCTAGGCTATCTCTTGGTTATGGGACAAATCCCGTTGTTCAAAGATGTAATATTGCGGAACTCCAGTTACCTGTTGGAAGTGCCACTGATCCATTACGCTTATGCCCTGATAGCCATCGGCATGGCGCCTTTTGCCGAGGAATATCTTTTCCGCGGGTTGCTCTTCCGCGCGCTCGACCGCGAGTGGGGCGGCTGGCGGGCCATCCTCGGCAGCGCGCTCCTGTTCGGCGTTTACCATCCGCCGCTCTCCTGGCTCCCCGTAATCGCAGTCGGTGTATGGAACGCCTGGCTTTTCAAGCGCACTGGTTCCCTCTGGCCGTGTGTCCTGGCGCACATGGCCTATAACACGGTGGTGGTCCTGGCCGCGTAAGGTGCGCTGGCTTTTATATTCAGCCCTGATATTGTTCGTCGCTGACCTTTTCCATCCAGTCCACCACTTTGCCGTCGAGGTTTTCCTGAATGGCGATGTGGGTCAGGGCGGTGGTGGGCGCGGCGCCGTGCCAGTGCTTCTCGCCCGGCGGAAACCAAATGACATCACCCGGCCGGATTTCTTCCACTGGGCCGCCCCAGCGCTGCACCCGCCCGCAACCCGCCGTCACAATCAGAGTCTGCCCCAGCGGGTGGGTGTGCCAGGCCGTGCGGGCACCCGGCTCGAAGGTCACGCTCGCGCCAACCACGCGGGCCGGAGCGTTGGTTTGGATCAAAGGGTCTATGCGCACCGTGCCGGTAAACCAATCGGCCGGTCCTTTATTTGAGGGCTGGGAGCCGTTTCGTTTGATGTCCATGTTTTGAATTTCGTTTTGGGTCAGCTTTTTGCGTTCGCTAGAATGAACCTTCCATTTCTTTGGAGAGCGTCTCATGGACGCGCATATCCCGCAGCCGCTCCTCGATTGCCGGCGTGATCGTGCTGAGGGCATCACTGCCGGCCGCGAATACCTTCGGCGGATTTTGCATCGCGGCGATTTTGACAAGTGCGTCACCCAGCTTCGCTGGATCGTTCGGTTGCGTGCCGCTATATTTCGACCACATATCCGCGGCGGTGCCTTCCGGTGCGTAGTCCTCGACGACCTTATTCACCCAGCGGACGCTTTGCGCGTCGAGCAGGTTCGTCCGGAAAAAGCCTGGTTCGACGAGGGTAATTTTGATGCCGAACTGCTCCACCTCGGTCGCGACCGACAGCGAAAGTCCTTCGACGGCAAACTTCGTCGCGGCATAAGCCGCGCAGTGCTTCAGCCCGACCACGCCGGCGACGGAACTGATGTTGATGATGTGTCCCGAACGCTGCCGCCTCATGACGGGCAACGTGGCCTGCATCATATGCACAACGCCGTAGAAATTCGTTGCGAACTGCTGTTGGATCTCGGCGGTGGTCATCTGCTCAAAATTACCGAGCAGGCTGTAGCCCGCATTGTTAACCAAGACATCAATGCGCCCGAAACGCTTGATCGCTTCGTCAATGGCAACTTTGGCCTGTGCCTCGTTGGTGACGTCCAATTGCACGAAGGCAATGCTCTCCGGTGCAACATCGGGAAAAACGCGGCGCACTTTTTCGAGATTTCTGCCGGTCGCGACAACGCGGTCGCCCACGCGCAACGCGGCTTTGGCAATTCCTGTGCCGATGCCGCTACCGGCACCGGTGATAAACCAAACTTTGCTCATAATTATCATCCTTTTATTTTTGCCCCAGCATGTAAAGACAGAACATAGTTTACGCCGTTCAGCGCCCGGTCATTTGCTCCAGCTTTTCTGGATAGCGCGCCCCTTGCACGGTGATCTTGGTGGCGGCGCTTTCGATGTCCCGCAAGTCATCGGGCGTGAGTTCGACCGCCTCCGCTCCAATGTTTTCGTCCAAACGATTCAGCTTGGTAGTGCCGGGAATGGGAACTATCCACGGCTTTTGCGCCAGCAACCATGCGAGCGCGATCTGCGCTACCGTCGCTTTTTTCCGCTGGCCGATTTGGCCAAGCAGATCAATCAGCACCTGGTTCGCCTTGAGCGCCTCTGGCGTGAAACGCGGGAGCGTACTGCGGAAATCGGAACTGTCGAACTTCACATGCTCGTCAATTTTGCCCGTCAGGAACCCCTTGCCCAGCGGGCTGTAAGTCACGAAGCCGATGCCAAGTTCTTCGAGCGTCGGGATAACTTCCTTCTCGGGCGTTCTCGTCCACAAAGAGTATTCGCTCTGGAGCGCCGTGAGCGGTTGCACTTTGTGCGCACGGCGGATCGTTTGCACGCCGGCCTCCGACAACCCGAAGTGCTTCACCTTGCCCTGCTGAATCAGCTCCTTCACCGCGCCCGCCACGTCTTCAATCGGCACGTTCGGGTCCACGCGATGCTGGTAGAGTAAATCAATGACCTCAATCTTGAGTCGCTTCAGCGAACCCTCGACAGCCTGCTTGATGTGCTCCGGCCGACTGTTCAAGCCCGCTGCCCCCGGTCGCTTATCACTGCCACTCAGGTCGAACCCGAATTTGGTGGCGATGACCACCTGCTTGCGGAACGGAGCAAGGGCCTCGCCCACGAGTTCTTCGTTGGTGAACGGGCCGTAAACCTCCGCGGTGTCAAAGAAAGTCACGCCGCGTTCGACGGCGGCCCGCAGCAGCGCCGTCATCTCCGGTATATCCTTGGGCGGCCCGTAGGAAAAACTCATGCCCATGCAGCCCAGGCCGATGGCGGAGACTTCCAGTTTACTGTTTCCCAGTTTGCGTTTTTGCATTTTTGAACTCCTCTTTTGATTTCAAGTTTGAATCAATATATCACAGCTGGTCGCGGTTGTCGCTGGCCATTTGCCAAGACGACGCTTGGATGAGACTATTTTTGCGTCACAGGACTGTCCAGGTCGAGCACCACGGTCGCGTGGTCGTCGTAAAGGTGGGCGCGCGTCTGGGCCAATTCCGCCAAATCGTCCTGAAACGCAAACGAAAGCGCCGCCGTTCGGTTCACGACGTGGCCGAGGTTGGGATCGAGGTAAAAACCCATAATCCTTAGAACCTGCCAACAAGCACGCCGGGCCTACTGTCCCACATCCAACTCCGGCCATTCGGTGAGTTTGCGGTGGAGGGTGCGGCGGGAGATGCCCATGAGTTGCGCGGCTTGCGTGCGGTTGCCGCGCGCCTCAATGAGCGCCGAGCGCAGCAGGCGCTTTTCGTTTTCCTCTTTCGACAAGGGGTTGCGTCCCGCAGCGGCGGAAGTGGTTGGCGCGTTGGAACTTCCAATCTGGCCCACAGCGTGGCTCCCGACGGGTGCGGCGGAGGCGGTGAATTTCGGATCGAGGTCGTATTCGGAAATTTCCCCGCCGCGCTTGAGCACGACCGCATTCTCGCAAAAATTGCGCAGCTCGCGCACGTTGCCCGGCCAGCCGTAGCGTTGCAGCGCCGCAAGCGCGCCCGGCGCCAGGCGCGGCGCGGTGATGTTGTTTTCCTTGGCAAAGTGGCGCAGGTAATAATCCAGTAGGAGCGGCACGTCGTCCGCGCGCTCGCGCAGCGGGGGCAGGCGGATGGGCACGACGTGCAGGCGGTAGAACAAGTCCTCGCGGAAAGCGCCTTTCGCGACGAGTTCAGCCAGGTTGCGGTGCGTCGCGCACACCAGCCGCACGTCCACGGTGACGGGTTTGTTGCTGCCGAGGCGCTCGAAGGTGCGCGTTTCGAGGAAGCGCAGCAGTTTGACTTGCGTGGCCGGGTCCAGTTCGCCCATTTCATCGAGGAAGAGCGTGCCGCCGTCCGCAGCCTCGAAGCGGCCGATGCGCCGCTCGCTCGCGCCGGTGAACGCGCCTTTCTCATGCCCGAATAATTCGCTTTCGAGCAGGCTCGCCGGCAGCGCCGCGCAATGGACGGCCACGAACGGCCCGCGGGCGCGCGGGCTGTTTTGGTGGATCATTTGCGCGAGCAGCTCCTTGCCTGTGCCGGTCTCGCCGGTGAGGAGCACCGTCGCGCGCGTGGCGGCGGCCTGCTTGATTTGGTCGAGAACGCTTAGCAGCGCAGGCGAATGTCCGATGATGCCTTGGAAGCCGTATTGCTTGTCGAGCCGGTGGTGCAGCGTGGTGTTTTCCGTTTCCAGTTTCCGCTCCTGCAACGCGCGGCGGATGAGAATTTCCAGCTTTTCGAGGCTGACGGGTTTGGTGAGAAAATCATAGGCGCCGCGTTTCATCGCCTCGACGGCGGTTTCCACGTTGCCGTAGGCGGTCATCATCAGGCACACGGGGTGGTAGGGCATTTGCAGCGCCTTTTCGATGACCTTGAGGCCCGACTTGCCGGCCATGCGCAAGTCCGTCAGCACCACGGCAAATTGCTCGGCTTCGAGTAGGCGGAAAGCCTCCTCCGCGTCGGCGGCCTGAAAAACTTCATATTCGCCCTCGAGCGCTGCCGCCAGGCCGTCGCGCGTGTGCTTTTCGTCGTCCACAATGAGGATGCTTTGGGGCATAGGGGGAAAGTGTTCCAGTTCTTGGTTTTTAAGTGCTTAATAACTGACTTGTAATGACTTGATGTGCGACTTTTTGCCCCGGTTGGTGTGGATACTTGAATCATAACATAATCAAAATAGAGGAAAAGGAAAGCCCGGAGTGCCATTTTTTCCCACCTACTCAAATTCATTGCTGGCTGTTCGAGGTGGGCAAAGAGGACTTGACAGCTTAACTTTGTTTCGCAAAGTCAAGGAAGCAACTATCTCAACGTCTGTAAAAAAACCCATGAAACTAAACTGGTTTAAACGTTATGGTTGGTTCTACGTTCCCATTTCTGTTCCGGGTGCCCTTGTGTGCCTGTTGGCCGGCCTGTTCTGTGTCACGGTTTTTACGGCGGTGGACCGTCATTCCCATGCGGTGAGCGATACGTTTTATGGGATTTTTCCATACTTTGTTTGTGCTTTTCTCTTGCTTGATTGGATTGGCGGCCGGACGAGTGCAAGAGATGTTTAAAAAATCGCGGTGGTCCACACGGGTGGGCGCGCCCATCCCTCAAGACGCGGGGCTGGGGTCAACAATTGCTGGCGCCGGCGCGCCGAGAGAACGGGGGCTGGCGGGGGGCGGCTCAAACGGCTCGATGGTGAGCACGAGCGCGCCGGCGTCCGGGTTTTTCCAAAGCCGCCAGGTTTCGGCCAGGCGCGCGATCCACAGGCGCGGCTTGTCGGCAAAAAGTTTCCGCGCGATGGCAAATTCCTTGCCGCGCAGGGTTTTCAACCGGCGCTTGAGGCGTTTGCGCACGGGGCGGAAATTGGCGAGATCGAGGTAATGCAGCTCTCGCTCGCGCACCTGGGCGGCGAAGACGAGGTAATCGTGGTCGTCCCCCAGCAGCGCGCCCAGGCGGCGGACTTCCTTGCGCAGCCGGTGAATTTCACCCGTCGGGACATTTTCCAGAATTTCGAGCTGGTAGCCAAGGTCCTTCACGCGTTTGCGCCAGGCGTGGAAGGAATCGCCGAGGTGTCCCGCGCCGTGGTCGAGGCAGCGGTGGTATTCCTTGCGAGCGCGTCGGTAGGAGTTTTCCAGTCCGGGCGCAAGGGCCGCCCAGCCGCGCGTCGAAAAAATCAGCGTGCGAAAGCCCTCCGCCGTGCGCCGCAGGGACTTCGCGGTCTGTTCCAGGGCGAGGTCCAGGCCCTGTTTGTTTTTCGGCGGGCGATGTTTGACGCCGAGCAGCCGCGCGGCGTCCTTCATGCGCCGCGGCGCGGTGTCCTCAAACACGCGCTTGAGCGTTTCGCCCGCCACAAAGGCGTCCCGAAAGCCGGACAACAGGCGCGAGGCGTCGCGCAGGCGGAGGGTCTCGCGCTTGACCGCTTCGACATCCGTCACGGGCTTGAGCAGGCGCAGCAGCGCGCGCAGGCGCTTGCTCTGGACGCGCACCTGGTGGATGTCCTCGGTGCGGTCGGCTTTTTTCGGATGCTCGATGCGGTGCAGCGCCGCGTGGGCGTGCCGCCGGCCCAGGCGCACCAGGCCGTTGCGCACGCTCTCGCGCCGGCGCAGCGCGTCGAAGGACTCGGCGGGCGCTTTCGCGGGCTGGGCGCGGGCGGCGGGTGTGGGTGTCGCAGCAGGCATGGGCGCGGGAGATGGGGGGCGAACGATAAGTAAAAGCCCCCGGCGGATGTCCCGGCAAGGGAAATTCACCCAAACGCCATAAATGTAACAATCAGGACCTGTCATCACGCGACCAAAATCAGGCCCCGGATAGGGGCAATAATAAGGTTGTTATATCTGGGCCGAGTTCGCTTAATGGCTGTTTGCCAAGCCCCACCACTGCACTCCCTTCGTTACCATGAACGCAAATTACCCCCGCAATTATAAACTCCAGATTTTTCTAATCGGACTGCTGGCCTGCGCCGGCCTGGCCGGTTGCTCGGTGGACATGTCGTCCCACGTGGAAACCACGGGCACCTTTATCGGGCCCCAGACCCTCCAGCAAATCCAACCCGGCAAGTCGAAGGACTTTGTCGAGGCGTTGATCGGCGAGCCCACCCGCAAGGACAAAGTCACCGACACTGACGAAATCTGGCGCTGGGTCTATGTGGAAAAGCACATCGCCAACGGCAACGCCGCCTTGTTCACCGGCACCGCCTCGAACACCGAAAACACCCACACCACCTTCGTCGAATTCAAGAACGGCGTGGTGGACCACGCGTGGAGCCAATAGCGGGTAAAAGTTATGGTGGGGTTGTTTGATCTAGCTTTTCGTAGCGCGGGCTGAAGCACCGCGCTACGAAGAATCGGACGACAGGTTTTTTTATCTCGTAACGACTGCGCGTGAATCTGAATTAAACAAGTTTCCACTCCGCGCGCGTCTCCTTTATAAGGTGCTCATGCCGGCCGACCTCGCCCGCCTCTACGACGACCATGCCCGGGCGTTGCTGGCGTTTGCCTGGAACCTGACCCGCAGCGAGGCCGACGCCCGCGATATCTTGCAGGAGGTTTTTTGCCGCCTGGCCGCCCGGCCGGAGGTGCTCGCCGACGTGCGCAGCGAGCGCGCGTTTTTGCTGCGGCTGGCCCACAACCAGGCCATTGACGTGATGCGCCGCCGCGCCACGCGCGAAAAAACCGGCGCGGCCTCCGCCATCGAAGACCGTGTCGGCCATCCCTTCGCCGCCAGCGCGCGGGCGGACGAGGAGGGCTTTCGCCGCGCGCTGGCGGCGGCGCTGGCCGAGCTGCCGCCCGAGCAGCGGGCCGTCGCCCACCTCAAATTGTGGGAAAACGCGACCTTTGAGGAAATCGGCGAGACCCTCGGCATCCCGCCCAACACCGCCGCCAGCCGCTACCGCTACGCGATAGACAAATTGCGCGCCCGGCTGCGTCCCCTTTACCACGAGATCAAAAATTCATGGACGACTTCGAACAATTCCTGACCAGCCAGCCCCTGCGCGACGTGCCCCAAGCCTGGCGCGCGAAAATCCTCGCGACTGCGACCGCAACGGCCCGCGAGATGCCGCCGCCATCCGCCGCCGGGCCATGGTGGCGCGCCTGGCTCTGGCCCTCGCCCTACGCCTGGGCCGCGCTCGCCGCCGCGTGGCTGGTGATTTTCGGGCTGAATTTTGCCACGCAAGCCGGGAGCAACCACGCCGGGCCGCGCGATCCCGCCTTGAGCGACCAGCAGATTTACGCCCTGCTCGCCGAACGCCGCCAACTGGAAGAATTATACTCCCAGATGAATGCGCCGCCCGCACCGCCCACACTGCCACCTTCCGTCAAACTGCCAACCTCTCCGGGCGCCTCGCTAGATCGGCCCAAACCAGAAACCCATCCACTCGCCTGACCCCACTTCTCAAACATATTTAAACCATGCCACGACCAAACGCACAACCTAAGGGATCGGACTTCTTCCGTCCCGGGGAGCGCGGGCGTCCCGCCCGCAGTCCTCGGCGTCCAGCCGAGGACATCTTCGAAGGGCCGCACCGGTTTCCCCAATCGCCTATTTGGGTTAAAACCCATGAATCAATTTGACCAACCTTCCGTAGCGCGGTGCTTTAGCCCGCGCTCTGGAATATTCGTCAGGCCAACAGCGCGGACTAAAGCACCGCGCTACGGGTCAAACCAGTTGTAAAACACAACTTCGTTTGGCCGGAAGCGGTCGGCGAGACGCCGACCGCAGCGGGCGGGACGCCCGCGCTCCCCGGGACGAAGAACCCTACATCCGAAAATCCAATAACAATTGAAGATTGATCTACCCCATGAAATTCTCCGAAAAAATTCCGACCTTCACCCGATTCGGCCGTTTGCTCTCGAAAGGGGCGCGAAAATTGGCCCGACCGTTTTTTTTCTCGACTGTGTGCGTGGTGACGCTGGTGGCGCTGATCATCGCGGAGGAGACCTACCGCACCGCCAAGGCTTGGGAGAATTATCAGGCAGCAGCGAAGGCGCGGGGTGAAAAATTGACCTTGGCAGAATTTTCCCCACCGGCGGTGCCCGACGACCAGAATTTTGCGATGACGCCGCTGCTCAAGCCGTTTTTTTCAGATCCCAGCTATGGAGACCAATTGCAAAAGAGGCTGAGTCTGGATATTTCCGAGGAATCTGATCTATATACGACACTTTTGCCCGAAGAATTTAGCCAGTGGGAGAGAGGCGAACAGATGGATCTGAGAAAATGGGTGGCTTTTTTTCAGCGACCAGATGTTTTGGCCGAGTTAAAAAAGCATGAGGCCGATATGGCGGAGATTAGCGCCGCTCTCCTCCGGCCCTATTCGCGTTTCCCTTTCCATTACGACAACCTCACAACGTTGGGCATGGGTTTTAGCCTCCACGGTCGGAGCCTGATGTCCTTATCCCGATTATTTCAGTTGCGGTGTTTTGCCGAACTCGTTGAGGGAAAAAACGACGAGGCGCTGGCGGATACCTTGACGCTGCTCCGACTTTCCCAGGCCAACCGGGATGAGCCTCTGATTGTTTCTCAAGTCTATTCAGATTTCAATTTGGAAATGGGTTTGCAAATCGCCTGGGAAGGCTTGGCAACGCACCGCTGGACAGACGCCCAGCTCGCAACGTTGCAACAAGAAATCCAAAAAATTGATCTGTTTCCGCAATTTTTGCGGGCGGAACAAAGTGAAAGGGCGTATTTCTGCGATTGGCTGGTTTCGTTCAGCCAGCAGACGTGGTCAGATCGAATGAGTATGTTCAAAGATTCGTGGGACAACGCCGGGATTCATTTACAGGCTGTCATCTTGTTATCTCTATCGCGGGTGGGCATCTCTCGGGCACTGGTCGTGGGAAATACTTGGTATGAGTTGGTTTTCCGCATCATCAATGTGGCTGACCGCCGCTTCGACCTTGAGCAGATGAAGGCGAGCATGTTGGAATCCAAACAAGGGAACACTGCATACGGTTATTTAATCCAGGGAAACCCTCTTCTGGATAACCCATCTCTGTACAATGTTGATCGTGACATGGTCAAATTTGCATACACACAATCTTCATTGGATGAGGCTGCGGTTGCCTGCGCGCTGGAACGCTACCGTCTTGCGGAAGGGTCGTATCCGGAGAAATTGGAGGAGCTTTCGCCGCAATTTATCGCCAAACTGCCACACGATGACGTGAGCGGTGAGCCTTTGCATTACCATCGCACACCGAATGGGCAATTTATGCTCTATTCCGTCGGCTGGGTCGGGAAAGATCTCGGTGGGGCTGTTGACCCCAAAAGCCAGCAGGGCTACATAGATGGCGGCAACTGGGTCTGGCAATATCCGGCACCATGAGCGCGGCCGCCTCACGCCTCAAATTCAATCTCCAATAGCACGGGGCAATGATCCGATAAATAGGCCTTGAGGACTTCGCAGCGGCAGACGCGGTAGGGTTTTGGCAGCAAGATGAAGTCCAGCCCGCGGCTGGGGAGGTGGGCGGGGAAGGTCTTCGCCTTCGGCGGCGGCCAGATTTCGTAGTCGCCGTGCTTGAGCAGCGCGGTGAAGAGATGGCGCACGGCGTCGCCGACGAGGCGCGATCCGGTGTTGAAGTCGCCGCAAATAATCGGCGCGACGAGCCGGCCGCGCGGGCAGCCGGGGTGGGGCCGCGCGCGCAGGTATTCAATCACTTTTTCCACCTGCTCGATGCGGCGCTGGCGCGACCGGTAATCAAGATGCAGGTTGATGATCGGCAGCGCGTGGCCGGCAACATCCACCTCGGCATACAAAAAACCTTTTTCGCCGAGCGTCTTCGTGCCGAAGGGATTGTTCTCCCACAAGCGTACAGGGTGGCGCGAGAGGAAGGCGTTGCCGTAGGCGAGCGGCTTGCCGCCCCCGCGGCGGTTGTTCACGCCGAGGCAGCAGTGGGGCAGGCCCGTCTCGCGGCGCAGCGCGTGCAACAGGTTGATGCGCTTGTTCCAATGCGAGTCTTCGTCCACTTCCTGGAGCGCGACCACGTCGGCGCCGCTGTGTGTGAGCAAATTTCCGATGCGCGCGAGGTTCGTGCCGATGCCGCGCGCGGTGTGAAAGCCTTGATACAGCGACAACCCCCGCCCGTGGGCGATGTTGAAGGTCACCAGAGTAAGCCGGGCCATGGGGGAAGGCGGTAAATTCTGATTTCTGAATGCTGAATTCCAAAGCCTGTTTCCTCAATCAAGACACAAATCAATCGCAGATGCCTAAGAATGCCTCAAACAAGGGCATTCAGCAATCAGAATTCAGCATTCAGAATTCCGCGCAATTTCGGTCTCGAAATTGCGCCCCTCCCGGTCTATCGTCTGCCGCATGGCTTTGGCTTTCCGGGATTTTTCACCCCATCTTTTATCCGCACCCCGCCGCGGCGTGACCCCGCAATGGGAGCCTTTGACCGGCGTGGTCGCACGCGCCAGCCAATGGCTCGAGTCCGCCGGCCTGCGCGCCGTGAGTGTCGAGACGCTCCTTTTGCCCATCGGCAAGAACGCTTCGCCCAATTCCGCCGCCGGCTCCAGTGTCGAGCGCTGGGACGAGGATCATCTCTGGCTGCAAGTGGTGCGCGTGTGGCACGAAGCCCCCTCGGCGGGCGCGCCGCCCGTGCCCCCGCCCGCGCCCGGCCGCGTTCTGTCCGGCGGCCCGCTCTTGTAAAATTTCCCGTTCACAGCGAACGCGTTGGTTTCGCTTCGGGGAGCGCGTCTGCTCATCCCCGTCACAAGAACATTTCGGGTTTGGCCTCATCACTTTCGGTGTTTTCCGCCAACGTGTGGCGGGTGATTTCCGGCGGGCAAAAGAAGCGGGCGGCGACGTTGCTCGCGCCCGCCCCCGCGCTCGTGTAGCCGGACAGGCCCCGATAGCCCCACGTCCCGCGCAGCAACCAGCGTGGCGTCTCCGAACAATACAAGGCGAGGCCGCCCGGCAGGCAAATCTGCCCACCGTGCGTGTGGCCGCTGAGGACGCCGGCAAAACCCAGTTCGGCGGTGGCGCGGTAGGTTGCGGGCGTGTGCGAAAGCAGGAGCGCGCAGGTGTCGCGGGGCACCGCCGCGCGCGCGCGGGCGAGGTCGGCGGTGTGGTAGGTGTGGTCGTCGTCCACGCCCGCGATCCACAATTCCGCCCCGTTATGGTGCCACGGCGCGGCCTCGTTCAGCAACACCCGCCAGCCCAGCGCTTCGAGGCCCGGCACCATTTCCAACGGGTCGTGATTGCCCAGCACGGCGAAGGCGGGAACATTCGCCCGCAGCGCCTGCGCGATGGCGCCGCAACCCGCGAGCGCATTTTGCCATTCGTGCCGGGTGTGCGCGCGATAATCGCCGGTCAGCACGACGGCGTCATAGTCCCAGCCGGTCAGCGCGCGCACGACGGCGGGCACAATGCCGGGGTCAATATCAACGTGCAGGTCGCTCAGGTGCAGCAAGCGCGCGCCACGCAACGCCGTCGGCAAACCGCGCAGGCGCAGGACATTTTCCCGGCGCTGGATGGCGAGCAGGTTGCGCCTGCCCCAGCCGGCCAGCCCGGTGAGGCGCAAAATTTTCGCGAGCAAGTTGGCCCGCCGCACGATGTGCTGGAGGTTGACCGGGCCGGCTTCGGCGGACTTTGGGTCGGCCTCAATCATCCGCTGCATCGCCACCCGGTGCGCAAATATCGCCGGGCCGAGCCGCGCAGCTAGCGCGGCCTGCTCGGATGCCGACAGGTCCGGCAAAGATGGAAGGGGCGTGGCCACGGGCGGGTGGAGAAACTGCCAGCCCGCGCGGCGCTTGCCAATGGCAAACCGCGCATTTTGGCCTTGCGGCGGGCGGGCAATTTTCCGCTATGCTCCAGCCATGTTTAACCTGGCTCCCTGGCTTGCGCAAACGGACATTTTCCAGTTTTCCGAGTATTACACGCAGTTCATGCACTACCTGCCGAAGCTGGGCAAGGGCCTGCTCGTGCTGGCGGTGGGCTGGTGGCTGGCCGGGCGCATCAAGGTGTTTTTCAAAAAGATCATGGTCGCGCGCCATGTGGACGTGACGCTGACCACCTTTCTGTCCAAGTTCTGCTACTGGCTGCTCATCGTGGTGGTGCTGATCATGGCCTTGAGCGAGGCCGACCCCACCATCACCTCGCCGCTCACTGGCATGTTGGCCGCCAGCACCCTCGCCGTGGGGCTGGCGCTGCAAGGCTTCCTCTCGAATTTTGCCGCCGGCGTGCTGATTATCCTGCTGCGCCATTTCCGCGTCGGCGACTCGATCCAGGCCGCCGGCGTCTCCGGCACCGTCGAGGAAATCAGCATCTTCAACACCTGCCTCGTCACCGACGACAACCGGAAAATCATCGTGCCGAATGGCCAAATCCTCGCCGCGCCCATCATCAACTCCAGCGCGAAACCATTGCGCCGGCTCGATCTGGCGTTCCGCATCAGCTACGAATCCGACCTCAAGCAGGCCAAGGTCATCCTGCTCACCTGCCTGCAAAACGACATCCGCGCGCTGCCCAACCCGCCCCCGTCGGTGAGCGTCACCAAACTCGGCGAAAATGCGGTGGAATTGACCACGCACGTCTGGATGGCCAGCGGTGACTACGACGCGCTCAACAGCCACCTGCTGGAGGACGTGAAACTTCGTTTCGACGAAGCCGGCATCGTCATCCCCTGTCCCCAACGCGAAGTCCACTTGCGCCCGGCGAAGTGAGGCCGGGCTTGGCCGAAGATTAATCATGGACCATAAACGCCGGTGGCGGCGTTAATTTTGCCCAGCAAGGCATCAATTTGTTTCCCGTTGTCGCGGATTTCTTTGAGAATTGGATCGCGAACATTAGGTCCGGCCGTTGACAAGTTTACCTGCTGATCATCGTTATGCTTGATTAAAAGCATGATTTGATTCCAGTAGGAGTCCACGATGGTGGCCGCCGTCGCTTTTGGATTCTTGACCAGCAGCACGTTGATTTGCGTGCAAATTGACGCGATTTTGTTTCGATTGGCGTCCAGCTTGCTCAATAGTTGGTCCCGGGCTGGATTCGTCGAAGGAATGAATTGCCCCCGGGTTACGGTCGCGGTACGAGCGTAGATTGGCATGGCGTCCACCTGCGCTTGCATCGTCAAGTCATCGGTCACCAACGGGCCGAGTTGGTTGCGCAAGCCTGGCAAAGGATCATTGGAGGGCGCCTCCGGGTTGGGTGTTTGCGCTGGCGGTGGTGTCGGAGGCGGCGCGTCGGCCACCATGTCGGCTTCCACCAGATTGGCTGGCACCATTTGGAGAAAGGCCACACTTTCCGCCGACAGGTTCGACAAAGGGTAGTTATAGGTCTTGCCATCATCGAGAGTGAATTTTACCGCGTCATTGCTGCGGCCCAGCAGATGCGCCTGCAGAGCCTGGCCACTTTGGGAAATCAGGGTATAGTCCAGTGGGAACTCGAGTCGCAAATCGGCGGGCAACAATTGCAAGAATTTCTGATCTTCCGCCGTAAATGAAGTCATGGGCAAATAATAATTGCGACCATCCGCCATGAGGGTGTATTCGACGATATTCGGAGTGCGTCCTTCGAGCTGCACGCGCATGGGCTTTCCATCGGGTCCCGTTAGAGTGTATTCAAACGGGAACCGAAAAACCAGGTCGGACGGCAGCATGCGTAGGATCTTCTGATCCAGCGTCGAAAAATCCGTGAGTGGGGCGTAGTAAGTGAGGCCGTCGCTCAACAGGGTGTATTTGATCGTGCTGGCCGAGCGGCCCTCGATCCGCAGGTTCAGCGTCTTGCCCGTGTTATCGGTCAAAATACATTCCAGAGGAACATTGAGGTAGACGTTGGGGCCCGCCAACTGGACGAGTTTTTGATCCAGCGCGCTCAGCTCACTCAGGGGAACGTATCGTTCGGCGCCATCGGCCAAACCCAGTTTGACCACCGTATTGCTGCGTCCAAGAATGGTATCAGCCAAAATTTTACCTTGGGTGTCCTTGACCGTGTAGGAAATCGGGAACTCCGCCCGGATCTCATCGGGTAACTGCTGCAAAACAATTTGGTCGCTGGTCGAAAATGCGGAAATGGGGGCGTAATGGGTTGCATGGTCGTCCAATGACGTATACTTTACCCAATCGTCATTGCGGCCTTCGATGCGTACCAGCGCGGGCTTGGCCCCGTCGGGGCCCATTTGACATTCAAAAGGATAGGCGAACTTGAGCTGTTGGTCCAAATGCTGCACAAACTCCTGGTCCGTGCCGGACAAAGTGGACACGGCCACATACTGCGTCGAGTTATCGTCCTTCGAAACATATTGAATGACATCCTTGTTGCAGGCGACCAGGCGCCCGGTGATTGCGTGACCTTGCAAGTCCGTCAAAGTTCGATTTTGGGGCAGTTGATAGCGCCAGTAAAAATGAAAATACACCCAACCGGACACCGCCGCCACCGCCAGCACAAAGATCACCGCCTTCCAAGGGAACATTCGAACCGGCTCCGGCGGCGGAACATAAACCGCTTGTGGAGCCCGGTTTGGATTGCCTAGGGGACGCGGCGGAGGGGTTGGCGTCGAGGCCGGCGCAGGCGTTGATTTTGCGGGGATACCCTGATCCGATGGTGTCGGGGAGTCCATGGCGCAACGGACGTTGGAAAAATGATGCAGGCCGTCAATCGGCAAGGCTTATTGGCGATTCCTCATTACGTTGGGAGCATCCCCTTTCCGCCAAAGTTGTCAAGGGTGCTTTTGGCGGAAAGCTCCGATTCTGCTGAGTGCTTGCGGGTTATTTGCCCTCCGCGCTTTTGCGCTTGTGCTCCCGGCCCTTCCTGCGCTATGAAGACTCTTTGCACCGTTGGGTCCGGGCTGGCTTGGACACGATGGCGCGCAGCGGAGTGTAGCTTAGCCTGGTAGAGCGCTACGTTCGGGACGTAGAGGCCGTGGGTTCGAATCCCACCACTCCGACCATTTTCAGTTTTGGACAATCTTGGACAGACAGGGACGGAAGCGGATAAACTTGCCCATTATCAATGGGTTGCGAATCTGGTATCACGACTTGGGATTTTTCGGTTTGGACAGGCTTGGACTCCAAAACCCCGTTTTGGCCACTTTTAAGTGGCAATGGGCGTGGCACGTTTTGAATATGGTCGGTAGGTTTTGCCGCGATTCCGGCCAGGGCTTGAAGCCCCTCCTTCAAAGGTAGCTGGGTGGCATCGGTATAGACCCAATCCGTATGCTTGAGGCTTTTATGCCGCGCCAGTTGCATGATCACCCGCGACGGCACCCCGGCCTTTTGCAGTTGGGTAATGAAGGTGCGCCTGAAAGTATGAATGCCCGCAGAACGCCCCAAGGAATCTGCGCGGGCAATCCCTGCTTTCGCCATGTCCAGATGCAGCGTGTCGTTCTTGACCACCCCGCGCCAGAAGACGGGAGTCTCCGGCTTGGCCCATACTGGACGGGCGTCGCATAGCTCAGGCACCAGGGCGGGCAGAATCGGCAACCAATCGGCGCGGCGGCTTTTGGTTGCTTCTGGGCGCAAGTAAAGACCAGGGTTTTCGCCGTCCAACTGGACATCCTTCCAGAGCAAGCGCCTGGATTCCTCGTGCCGCAGACCTGTCATCGCCATAAAACGGTAATAGAACTGCCGACGGGGCGCGGCGGCGCAGAGGCGGGCAAGCTCATCCTCGGTAAACGCCCGTGGCCCGTCCATGGATTTTTGGGGCTGAGGCAGTTTTTGGATGCGTTTGAGCGGATTGGACACCTCGTAAGTGCGCTCCGCCCAGTTCAGGAACACCGTCACCGAGTCGAGAAAATGGTTTTGTGTGCGCACCGCATAGCCATGGTTCGAGTTGCGCCAGTCCAGGAAGCTTTTGGCGGTTATGTCGCTTAGCGTTTTCCAGTGGCAGAATTTCAGCGTCGCCGGGAAACGAATTTTGAGACTGCGCAGGTATTCGCTTGAACGCTCGCGTTTGCGCACCTCCTTGAGAAATTCCTCGAATAGCTCCATGAGCGGACGCTTCATGGCCTTGCGTGTGTCCGCAGCGGGAATCAACCCGTCCTCTTCGCGCTGAGCGTCCTCAAATATCTCCTTGAGGCGCTTTTCGGCGACTTCCTTGACGGTGGTATGCAGCGTGACCTCATGCACTTTCGGGTTGTCACCCACCCGGTAACGGCCCCGATAGCTGCGGCGCGCGCCTTTCGGCGGTATTAGGTATTTTTGCATGGCTGGATTCCTTTCCCTTTTTCGATCTGGCGTTGAATGTATTTATACACTTCCGATGCCTGAACATGCCGTGTCGCACCGAGCTTGTAGCTGGGTAGATGCCCCTGGCTAATCAGGCGGCGAACCGTCTTGACACTCTTACGGAGAATTTTCGCCGCCTCTTCCAAGGTGCCGGGTGGTTCAAAGTTATCGGGATTAGGAGCGTTCATGGCTTGGACTTTTTTCGAGACCGTGGGGCCTTTTTGAGAGGTGAAGAGATGGGAGTGTCAGTAGAGGACGGTCTAATGGGCCGGGAGGGGTGCATTTGTTCGTAAGCGTCTCGTCGCTCTTGTTCATCAAACTCATCTTCATTATGTTCATCTTCGGCATCTTCGTCGAGGGTGGCCTTTTAAAGGTTTTAGCGTCAATCATATTCTTGGTTATATTCTGCCTTTTGTGTGTATGTTATCGCTACTTGGTCTGTTAATTGAAAACTTAAGTCATCGTATTGGGCCAAAGTATTAAGGATGAGGATCACCGCTCGCGAAGTGAACCCTTACGCCAATCAGCCCCACAGTGAAGGCCCGCGCTGCCTCGCACCACCCGACAATATTAATGAATTGTTTATTTGTGTGTTTATTTGCTATCGTTGTTTTTAAGACAAAGCCATTTCCGCAAACACGCCGGCTTTTCTGTACATCGTAATGACACCGTCACAATAATTCAACCTGCAGCCAAAGCAATTTGAACTTTGGTCAGCCCTTTCCGTTGCAACTACTTGGCCAAACAGCTTTTTAGGTTCGAATCACTCCGGCCATTTTTTCTAAAGCAGCCGGGAGCCGGGAGCGCGGAACTGGGAGTTGACGGAGAATGAATACGTCCGCAGCTTAATCTGCGCCAAGAAAACCGGCCTGCTACAAACCGCCTGCCGGGGGTTTGGGCGGCGCCGGGCTGGCCAGGTCGAGCACGTAGAAAAACCCGTCGTCGAAGCGGTGGGTGCGCGACTGGGCCAGTTCTGCCAGGTCGTCCTGGAACGCAAACGAGAGCGCGGTCTCCTGGTTCATCACCCGGCCCATCGAGGGGTCGAGGTTAAAGCGGTAAATCGCGCGCGGATAGTTGGCCTGTGTTTTATAGGCATAAATGATATAGCGGATGTTTTGCTTGAGCAGGTAGGCCGCCACGGCCTCGCCGCCCTGGTGGACGGGCAGCCCGGAGGGCGGGCTGGATTCTCCCGGCCAGTCGGCGACATAAATGGGATTGCGGTTAAAATCGAACAGATAGGGCTCGTCGGTGTAGGCGAGAATTTTGGCGCCCGCGGGTACGTTGACCTGCACCGAGTGGACGAGGCCGGCCCATTCCGTCCAGTCGTTCGCCTGGCCCTCCAGGCTGTTGGCCAGATCGTGGGGCACGATTTGGCCGTAGGTCATATACAGTTCTTTTGCGTGGCCCAGCAACAATGCGGCCAGCAGGACGGGGCCGGCGTGGCGCGCCCAACGCCCGCTGGGTGGCCCGCCCAGTTTAAGGCCGGCGTGCCAGACGCAGGCCAGCGCCATGGTCAGCGCCGTCATTTGGGCCGCCGCCAGATAGCGTTCGACGTTGTTGTATTCAGTCGCCATCGCGATCAGTGGCCACGCAATCAGCCACCCGCCAACGATGGCCAACGTGACGCAGGCAACGGGGCCGCCCGCGGCCGCGCGCACGGCGGGGCGGGACCAGGCGAGCAGCAGGCCCGCAAGGATTATGCATGGCAATATTAGGCCGGTTTTCAAGGCTTGCACGGCATCGCCATGAAACGGCGCGGGCACCGAGGGGAAAAAGACCTCCACTTGAAATCCCCGGCCCAGCAGGGGATAGAGCGGCGTGCCAGCGGAATGATATTGCCACCACATCCATGGCAGCATCACGGCCACGCCCGCCAGCGCCACGAGCAAACCGAGGCCCAGTGGACGCCATTTTTTTTCGGCCAGCGCGCCCAGGCCCGCGGAGCCCGCGACCAGCACGACTGCCGTGGGAATGGTTGTGCTCTTGAGTGAGCAGGCGGCTCCGAGGAGCAATCCGGCCCTCAGCAACCATGGCCTTCGCGGCGTTGTGGGACCATATAATTGCACCAATGCCGAACAGAGCGCAAGGAGTACGGCCACCGTCGTGGTGGTACTGCTGATGTTGACATACCAAGGGCGGAAGATCAGCGGCACGAGCATCAACAACGCCGCCCCGGTGCGCCCGAGTTGCAGCCGCACTCCCAGGCCCGCCGCGGCGAGGCACGCCGCTGCCAGCCCCACGCCACCTTCGATGATATGCACGTTGTCCGGCGCAAAGAGGGCCAGCGCCATCGCGTTGAGAAAATGTTGCGCACCCAGGGCGGACATCAACTGCCGGGAATTGAACGGATCCGCGCCGATCGTGCCCGTCTGCAACATTCGTTCAGGCGAAACCAAATAGGACATCGAATCGTCCTGGGGATTAAAGTAGGAATGTCCCGCCCACGCCGCGTAGGGAAAAAAGGTTTTTATCAACACGCTGCCCGCAAAGCGCAGCGCGAGCGCGCCCAGAGGCAGCGCCAGCCACCCCAGCCATGGCCAATCTCTTGCCTTGCGCCGCCAAGTGACGGGATGCGGCATTTTTTTCAAAGGCGAGATGAGAGAACAACCCGCCAGCGCGCAGCCGGCCAAAACAAAAACAACCACACTTATGCGCGTGGCCAGCCCGCCTAAATTCAGCAAACTGCCGATGAAACTGCTCAGAGCGATGCCCCACGCCGGCGCCTCCAGCCAGTCGGCTGCCGCGTGGCTCTGCCGGGCCAGCAAGCGCCCCCAACCCGCCAACGCGGCCAACACTGCCAGACCCCACAACAGCACCGGAAGGAAATTGTCCATGCGTGGCAAAAGGGAAAGGACTGGGCGGCTTGACCAACGCAAACCATCGGATGAGGCGCTGGCAACGCAAATGTGGAAGGCCGCGCCCTTGGGTTTCGCCGGCATTTTCCTCAATTAAAACGGTCGTTTGAATCGAAGGGGAGTCGCATGACAAGGGTTTTACATTCCGCCGGTTGTTTCGCAAGTTGTTGGTTTATAGCGGCGAAATGGCTGTTGGCCCGGGCGGATTCCAGGGCCGTGGAAAATGCGCGCGACATTTTTTTCAAAGAGGTGGTATAATGGTTCCATCATGAGCTCCGCCGACCTTACTGCTGACAAACTTTTGCTCGAACGCTTCCGCCAGGGCGACAATCGCGCCTTTGACGACATTGTGCATCGCTATTACGAACCGATCTTCCGCCGTGTCTTTGGCTTGCTGAAAAACCACGAGGACGCCGAGGAAGTCACCCAGGACACATTTTTGCGCGCGCGCCGCGGGTTGGAGGCCTTTCGCGGCGACGCCGCGTTTTCCACCTGGCTCTACCAGATCGCCACCAACCTCGCGCACAACCGCTACTGGTTTTGGTGGCGGCGCGGTCGGCACGCCGCCGTGTCGCTCGATGCCTCAGTCAGCCCCGAGGCCGGGCTGACCTTGGCCGAGGTGCTGCCGGATGAGGAGCCGGACCCGGGAAAAAACGCGGTCACCCAGGAGCTGGTGGAGCGGGTCGAGGCGGCGATGGGTCGGCTCAGCCCCGCCCACCGCGAAATCCTGACCTTGCGTAATGTGCGCGATCTGTCATATGAAGAGATTGCCGCTTTGCTGAACCTGAGCTTGGGCACGGTCAAGAGCCGCATCGCCCGGGCGCGCGAGGCGCTTAAACAGGTTCTGGGCGACCAAGCCGCATGACGGAAAAACAATTCGACGATCTCACCAATCTCTACCTCGACCACGAGATTGGCGGGAATGACTTGCGGGAATTGAAGGATGCCATCCGCCACAACGTGCTGCTGCGGCGCAAGTTCGAGCGGGCTTGTGAAATCCACCAGGCGGCGCGCAAAGCCTTGCTTTCGCAGGCGGGCGGCCATGTTCCCGGCGAAGGCACTGGCACGGGGGCTAGATCCAGCCCTGCGGCGCGGACGGCCTCCTCCACCGGGTCAGGTTTGACCCGGCCTCGCGGCGGGCGGCCTGTGGCGGCGGGGCCCAGTTCCGGCAAGCAAAAGCAAAGCCAGGCGCACCGCAATGCCTCGGTTGTGTCTTTGGCCGAGCGGCAGCTAAACAAAGGCGCGGCCAGCGAGGTGGACTTGAACCGGATCAGCCTCGAATCGCACGGCTCGTCCAAACCCGCTGTCGGCGGCCGGCACATTTTTTCATTTTTTGATTCTCCGGTGGGTTTGATGATCGGCGGCCTTTTGCTGATTCTCGGGGGGGCGGTCTTGTATTTCACCTTCAAGTTCACCACGCCCGAGCAGAACGACGACGGTAATCGGTCAAAAATACCGCCCTCCACCAATCGGATGTCGTCATTGACCCGAAGGTGCTGCGGGAATTGTCCGCCGACCAAAAAAACAAGCCGCCGGCCGAGGACGCGGCGCACGCGCGCAATTACCAGGCGGCGTTGACCGGGCAGGCGGCGGTCACGACCCCGCCGGCGAATGATTACGCGTCCACGGCGAATACCTCCTCCGCGACTAGCGCGGCACCCACCGGGCCCACCGCAGTCGACCTGGCTTTGCCGGCCGCACCGGGCGCGCTAATCCCTGGCGCGGTCAACCTGACTCCATCGGCGCTTATCAATGCGCCGGGCGCGAGCGCCCTCGCACCCACGCAGGATCCTTGGGTGCAATTATCCATGCCCTCCCCGTTGCCACCCGCCTCTTCGCCGGATGATAAAAACCCGCCCACCAACCAAACGAATGTGCCGGTGATGCTGCCGTGAGTGCAGGGCTTTCAACTCCCCCTTATCCTACACATCGAAATTCGAAAAAGCTAATATTGCCAAAAGATAAAAGGCTACTGGCCCGGCGAGGAGCAGACTATCCGCCAAGTCCAACGCGCCGCCGATGCCGGGGATGCACCGTCCAGAATCTTTGACGCCCGCGCGGCGCTTGAAGACGGATTTCGGACAGGTCGGAGACGATGGCGGCAATGCCTATGGGAAACGCCAAACAGACGGCGCGGATGGGCGTCAGCCACTCGGGGAAGAATTGCGGGGCAAACTGCACCGGCAAATATGCGACTAGCGCTGACAGCAATAGCCCCCCCGCGACGCCTTCCCAAGTCTTTCCCGGGCTGATGGACGGCGCCAGTTTGTGCCGGCCAAATATCGAGCCAATAAGGTAACCGCCGACATCCGTAAATTTCGCGACGGCAATCACCCAAATCGCCAAGCTTAGGCCATTATTACCCCCAAACTGCGGACCAATGATTATAAATATTAATAAATAATGTATCATCATAAACGGAACATAAACGAGTGCGAGTACAGACCCGGCCAAACGGTTGATGGCAGTCGTGCCTTGGGCGCTGGCCAGCGCACCAACGACAAGCGCAACAGGAACGAGCATAAGGATTAGAGGAAGCAATACGAATTGCCAGTAAGACGATAGACCGAAAACGACCATCATTCCAAATACCATCATTATAATAAATCCGAGCGTCAAAGTTGGTGTTTTCCACGGCGGCAGCCCGGATTTTTCCAGCAGGCCTTGAAATTCGTATTGCGCGAGCAGCGTGAAAACGGCCAGCAGCACGACTCCGCCGGGCGCGCCGAATAAATAGATGGTCCCGAGGACGACCGTCCACAACCCGACTGTGCTGAGCGTGCGTTTAATCACTTGGGCGAAGCGGGTTCGGGCGCGGGCAGGCGCACTTGTTCCCCCGTCTGTCCGAAACGCCGCTCGCGCCGTTTGTAGGCTTCAAGCGCCTCGACGAAGTGCGCGCGGCTGAATTCCGGCCAATACACCGGGCTGAAATACATCTCTGCATACGCCGCTTGCAGCAGCAGGAAATTGCTCAGGCGGCTTTCTCCCGAGGTACGGATGATGAGGTCGGGGTCGGGCAGGCCGTTCGTGGAAAGGTATTGGGCCAGGCGCGCCCAGTCCAACTCGGCGGGATTTTCCCGGCCCGCGCGCACGGCCTCGGCATACTCCCGTGCGGCCTCGACCGCTTCCTGGCGCGAGCCGTAATTGAGCGCCAGTACCAGCGTATGTTCGGTGAAGTGGGCGGTGCGGGCCAGGGCGCGTTCGAGGCAGGCGCGCGCCCGCTCGGGCAATTGGTCAATGCGGCCGATGGTGCGCAGGCGCACCTGGTTTTGCTCGAGTTCGCGCGTGTAGCGTTCGAGAAAAATCTCCAGCAACCCCATCAGCGCGCCGACTTCCTCGGCCGGCCGGCGCCAATTCTCCGCGGAGAACGCGTAGAGCGTGAGGTAGGGCACGTCGAGGTCGCGCGCCACCTCGACAATGCGTCGTACATTTTCCACGCCCTGTCGGTGGCCCTCGATGCGTGGCAATCCGCGCGCGCGCGCCCAGCGGCCGTTGCCATCCATGATGATGGCCACGTGCTGTGGGTTCGTGGATTGCTCGGCGGCGGATTTCGGACACAGGGTTGGGCCGGTCAAAATAAGTTACGGAAGTATGTATTTAACGCACAGACATAAATGGGCGCAAGCCCTTGTTGGCATCCTTTTGATTTTCGGGTTTTTAGGCGGAATTTTCCTTTGTCCCCACGCAAATAAAAACGCCATGTTGAAGGAGTCCCGGCTCATGGGGAGTGCAAGGGTCTTCTTTAAGTTTAATGGAAGCATCGGCAAACGCTTCTTTGATAATGCCTCCCCATTCCTTAACTTCATCTCCGTTGCACCGGATAAAAATACCCCGGTGACTGTGGAGAATTTTAAGCGTCGGTTGAACAGTGGGACATCCTGCATCATTCAGGACGGCATCAATTTCATTGGCGTAGTTTTCAATTTCCTCGCCATCACAATGCCAAACCCTGACTGCAATTGGAGGTGCGATTGGAGAATGGCATTTTTGAGCGTATGGCCGGATACGTCAGCAACCACTCTCCGATGAATGTTGCCGTCGCGCTCTACCATTGCGAAAACTGGCGTTTTCGAGGTGCCCCGTCCGCGCTTGTGCAATCCGGTTCCCGGACGGGGTTTCCCTCCAATGTAGGTTTCATCGCACTCCACCTTTCCTTTGAGCCGGGGCGACGTTTCCGAGGTAATAGCAAATCTGACGCGGTGCATCAAGAACAGGGCCGACTTATAGCTAATCTGGCAATGCCGTTGAATTTCCAAGGCACTGACCCCCTTTTTTGAGGTGCTAATGCGCCAGAAGGCATAACACCAGTGTTTAAGGGGCAAGCGGGAATCCTCAAAGACCGTGCCAATACGCACGCTGAATTGCTCTTTGCAGACCCGGCAACGCCAAAGGAAACGGGAATTGCGGGTCTTGCCATCAGCACTCATCATCATTTTGGGGTTGGGAGCCTCGCAATGGGGGCAGCGAGGGGTGTTTCCCCAACGTTGGGCCTCCATTAGCTCTACCGCTGCCGTCTCATCCGCACAGGCCATTGGCAGCAAATCCCTTATAAGAGACGAGCGTTCTAGTTCTGGGTGTTGGTAGGTCGTTTTCATTATCATTACAATACTTCACGCACAGGCTTTTGTCAAGTGATTTTGAACAGATTTTTCAGGTATTTCTAAGCTGGCTTTTAGTGCCAAATTGTCTCGACTTGCCCACTTTAATCCGTCCATAAGTTCCGACTGCATAGCCAAATAAAAAGAAAGAGAAATCTCCCATTACCACGGCGAAAATCTGCGCTTTTGACCAATGAGGAATTACGAAAATTACTCTCTCAAAGACCTTACTGCTCGTAAAGCTGTTTTGGATGGTTTCCTTATCGGGTATGGTGGCGGCGTGGTTGTTTGCACTCTGATAGCTTATGGCTTTGCACATTTTGATAACCGATGAGGAGGATTCAAAAAGCGGGCGGAATTAAATGCAGTAATTTCCGCGATTGAAAAAGAATATCCCGATCTAGCCTTGTGGGCACACCCTGCAAAAAAATGAGAATTTTACGCGAGATTTTAAGAATTAACTTATGCAATCCAAACAAACCAAAGAAAAGACAGGCGAGCGCGACCCCTACGGCAAGCAAGACAAGCCGGGGCCAAGGCCGGAGACCCTTAAATTCGAGGGGCATTGGCATGATGCTGTCAAAATGGCCCTACACAAAAAGCGCCCGGCTGACGGCTGGCCTAAAATGCCGCGCAAGTAATTCAGGGAAATTCAGGCTTTTTCAGGGATATTCAACCCTTCCGCTATCTGTGCGTTAAATACATACTTCCGATAAGTTAATAGTGGGGCCGCGCCCGCAGCCCGCTGGGTTTGCACCGTAAAGCGGCGCGTCTAAAAGGCAATTGTAAAGCCCCGCGTGCCACCGGCCTCAAGGCCCCTGCCACGGTGCGCGGGTGGCGTGTTGGGGGAGGTATTTGGTTTTCAGCAGCCGCCAGGCCACCACCACAAACGCGGTCAGCGGCACGCCGAGAATAATGCCCAGCAAGCCGTGCAGCGCCTGCCCCCAGAAAAAAATCGAAACAATGATAACCATCGGATGCAGGCCCGTGCGCTCTCCCATGATTTTCGGCGTGAGGTAATACGCCTCCACCACTTGCACGACCCCGATCACTGCGCCGGCTGCCGCCAGCAGCCCCCACCCGCCGTCCGGCTGGATATAGGCCACCGGCAAAATCACCGCCAGCCCGAGAATCACGCCGAGAAATGGCACCAGGTTGAGGAAACCGAAAAACAGCCCGAGCACAAAGCCGCCCTGCAAGCCGATGGCCATGAAACCGATTGCCTGCAATACGCCCATGATCAGCCCGATCAGCAGCCGACCATGGAAAAACGAAACCATGATCCCGGCAAATTCCCGGATCAAAAACACCACGTCCTCCCGCACCTTGGGTGGCAAAAAGGTCAGTTGCTCGCGGAAATCACGCGCGAAGTTGCGGTTCGATTCCAGCAAAAAAAACAAGTAAATCGGAATCACCGCCACGGCGGCGGAGAACTCGAAGAGCCGGCCCAGCGTGGACGGCGCGGACAACAGCAGGGCGAGCACGCGCTGGTTCGCCTCGTTGACGCGGGCCAGCAGGTTCTGTTCATCAAGGTAATTCCGCACCATCTGGTAAACGTCCGGGTATTGGCGCAGGACGTTTTTCACGCGCGTGAAGGCGTGCCGGGCGGAATCCGGCCCGGCGTGCATCAAATCCACCAACTGGCTCATCAGCAGCGGCAGCACTAGCAAACCTAGGGCCAGGCACGCCGCCACCACTAAAAAATACAGCAGCAAAATCGCCCGCATTCGCGGCAGCTTGAGATTGTGTTCGAGGCTGTTGACCACCGGCCGCAGCAGCACGGCCAGGATGCCTGCGATGACCAGCGGCCAGATCACATGCCCGAACTCCGCCAGGAACAGCCGCAGCCCCCAGACTACGAGACACGCCACCGACAGCAAAAATAAACCGGCCAGTGCCGACACCGCCAGTGCCGTCAGGCGGCGCTGGCCGGGCGTGAGCCACGGGTGGTGGGGTGGGGGAAGGTCGTTCATTCGGGTTGGTTTGGGCAATGGCTCAGTCCTCTTCGTCGCCCAGCCCCAGTTCCTTTTTGATTTCGGGGACTTGTTCCAGCTCGTCGAGCAATTCATTCACGCTGAAATCGGCGACCACAAAATCGCCGTATTCAAACGTCGGCGTCAGCGCCTGCCCGCTGATCTCCACCATACGCAACATGGACGCTTTGCTTGCGGTCACATCGCGCACGTCGAGTTCAACCCCATGCTGGGAGAAAAACGCCATGGCCTCCCGGCACCACGGGCACCCGGGCTTGATGTAGAGAATGGGTTTATGTTTCATGAGTGGCCTCCTTCTTCCCAATATCGCCCCATTCCCGGCGGCGTTCAATGGCAAATCCTCGCAAAAATATGTGCGTTGAGGGTTGAGGGACGTGCAATTTTGGCCGATACTGAAAGTTTGTCTCCATGAGCCTGGACTCCGCCCTCCCTCTCGCCGCCGCGCCGCCCGCCTGCATCCACATCAAGGGCGCGCGCGAGCACAACTTGCGCAACCTCGAACTGCGCCTGCCGCGCCAGAAGCTCATCGTCATCACCGGCGTCAGCGGCTCCGGCAAGTCCTCGCTCGCCTTCGACACGATTTACGCCGAAGGCTATCGCAAATACATGGAGAGCCTCTCTGTGCGCGCGCGGCAGTTGCTCGACCAGTTGAAGCGGCCGGAGGTGGACTTCATCACCGGGCTGCCGCCCGTCATCGCCATCGAGCAGCGCACTGGTGCGGGCGCCAACCCGCGCAGTACCGTCGCCACCGTCACGGAAATCGCCGATTTCGCGCGGCTGGCCTGGACGCTGGCCGGCGAGCAGCGCTGCCCGCTCGACGGCGGGGCTATTGAGCGCCGCACGCTCGATGATTGCGTGGCGCGAATTTTCCAGGAACCGGCCAACAGCAAGCTCGTGCTCCTCGCGCCGGGCGAGACGGCCAAGCCCGCGTTTTGGCGCGAGGAAATTCCGCGCCTGCGCCAGCGCGGCTTCACCCGCGCGCGCGTCAACGGCGTGCTGCGCGAATTGCAGGAGCCGGATTTGCTGGATGGCCGCGCGCGCGAAATCACCCTCGATTTGGTCGTGGATCGCCTGGTCATCGAGCCGGCGCAGCGCAGCCGGCTGGCGGACTCTCTCGAACTCGCCTTCCGTGAAGGCCGCGACCGCGCGCTTGCGCTGGTGCAAAGGGCCGCCGGCGGCGCGTGGAAGGAAATTCCGCTGAGCCAGAAGCTCGCCTGCGCGGTGTGCGGCACGGTATATGAGCCGCTCACGCCGCGGTATTTTTCCTACAACCATCCCGAAGGCGCGTGCGCGGAATGTGGCGGCTTGGGCCGCACGCTGCAATTCGTGCCCGAGCTGGTCGCGCCCGACCCGGAAAAAACCGTGCGGCACGGCGCGATCAAGCCCTGGCGCTTCGGCTCGAAGGCGATGATCATCAAGCGCAACGCCATCCTGTGCCAGCTCGCCGCCCAATTGCCCTTCGACCCCGAAGTGCCCTGGCGCGAATTGCCGGAGGCCGCGCGTCACGCCATTATGCACGGAGCGGGCGAGCGCCTGTTCTCCTTCAAGTTGCGCGCGGGTAATCACAAGCCCGAGGCGCTGCCTTTCGCCGGCGTGCTGGCCGACCTCGAAGAAACCCGCCGCAATTCATCGAGCGACGGCTTGCGCGCGCGGCTGATGGCGTTTCAGGTTTCCACGCCGTGCCTCGCGTGCAAGGGCCGGCGGCTGAACCCGCGGGCGCGCGCGGTGCGCGTGCGGGGCCAAGGCTTCGATGACTTCATGGCGATGACCGTGGACGCCGCGCTGCACTTTGCGGGCGAGACCCGCGCGGGCGCGACCGGCTTCACGGCGGCGGTGGACGAAGCCTGGCGCGGCCTCGAACACCGCATGCATTTCCTTGGCGAAGTCGGCCTGGGCTACCTGACGCTCGAACGCGAATACGGCACGCTCAGCGGCGGCGAGACCCAGCGCGCGCGCCTTGCCACCCAACTCGGCACCGGCCTGGTCGGCGTCGCCTACGTGCTTGATGAGCCGAGCATCGGCCTGCATCCGCGCGACAACCGCGCCCTCGTGCGCCTGCTGCTCGACCTGCGCGACCGTGGCAACGCCGTCCTCGTTGTCGAGCACGACGCGGATATGATGCGCGCCGCCGACCACCTTGTTGAACTCGGCCCCGGCGCGGGCGCGCAGGGTGGAAAAATTCTTTTCGAAGGCACGCCGGCGGAATGCCTGACGGCGCCCGCCTCGCGCACCGGGCCGTATCTTTCCGGCCGCGCAAAGTTGGAGAAAAGCTTGCCCGACCGCATCCCCGATGGCCGCTGGCTGACGGTGCGCGGCGCGACGGAGCACAACCTGCAAAACGTGGACGCGGCCTTTCCCCTGCAAACGTTCACGGTCGTGTGCGGTGTGTCCGGCTCCGGCAAAAGCACGCTCGTGAACGAAATCCTTGGCCACGCCGCGGCGTGGAAGCTCAATGGCGCGAAGACCATTCCCGGCCGCCATCGCGCGCTCGACGGCCTCGAAAACTTCCAATCCGTCGTGCGCGTGGACCAGGAGCCGATTGGCCGCAGCCCGCGTTCGAACCCGGCGACGTATACCAAGCTGTTCGATTTGCTGCGGGAGTTGTTTGCCCACTGCGCGCTGGCCAAGGTGCGTGGCTACAAGGCCAATCGTTTTTCCTTCAACGTGCGCGGCGGCCGCTGCGAGCGCTGCCAGGGCGACGGTGTCATCCGGCTCGACATGCAATTTTTGGAGGAGGTGCATGTCGAGTGCCCCGGCTGCCGCGGCCGGCGCTACAACCGCGAGACCCTCGAAGTGCGCTTCAAGGGCCTCAACATTGCCGACACGCTCGACTTGACCGTGGCCGAGGCGCTGGCGTTTTTCCGCGCGCAGCCGCGTTTGGTGGACAAACTGCGCACGCTCGACGCCGTCGGCCTCGGCTACCTCAAGCTCGGCCAGCCCGCGACGACGCTCTCCGGCGGCGAAGCGCAGCGGCTGAAACTTTCGCTCGAACTGAGTAAGCGTCAGCAGGGCGGGACACTCTATTTGCTCGACGAGCCAACCACTGGACTGCACTGGGAGGATATCCAGCGCCTGCTCGATTTGCTGTTCCAATTACGTGAGGCGGGCAACACCATCGTCGTCATTGAGCACCACCTCGATGTGATCCGCCAAGCCGACTGGGTGTTGGAACTCGGGCCCGGCGGCGGCGCGGCGGGCGGACGTTTGATTTTCGCCGGGGCGCCCGCGGCCTTGGCGCGCGCGGACACGCCGACGGGCGTTTGCCTCAGGAACCCGGGGTGATGGCCGGGCCGCCTTCCGGGACGATCAGGCCCGACGGCTCGGCCAGAGTCGCCGCCTCGACGCGGCTGATATGAACGACCAGATACTTATACAATGTCACCGGTTTGATGGGCACATCCGGGCGGGTCGGCGCCAGGCGTTCCGACAGGAGAAAACAGGAATAGGATCCCGCCCGCGCAATCGCGTCTTTCGTCACCACCGTCGCCGCCGTGACGGGCAGGAAGGTTCCCGGCACGGTGGGGTTGGCCACCCACTTTACTTCCGTGGAATCGTATAAATGCACGCTGAACCAAATCCCGTCCTGCGTTTCCATGCGGGCGAGGAAATAGATGATTTGGCCCAAGGGCAGCGAATAACCCAGCGGGTGGCCCGCCTTGTCCGCGTCGAGCACCATCACATTGTCCGACCGGGTCTTTGCGCCCATGACGCACATCAATTCGACGGGCTTGAAATCCACCGCATTTTCCGGTTTCCATTGCGCTTCGGACAGGGAAAAGTCCGTCATGTCCGGTGGTGGCTTATAGATGGATTCCATCTCGCCCACCTCGACACTCAGCCATTCCTGGTGCATTTCCGCGGGCTTGTAGTCAGAGGCAAAATCAGCAAAGTCCATTGGGAGATTGGGCTTGTGCGGCCCCGGGGAAGCCGGGGCTGGCGCGGGCGATGGACTTGGGGCCGGCGTGGTGGTTGCAGTCGTGGCGGCAGTTGCCGCATCGTCAGCGGCGCGGGTGGGTGTTAATGCACTGGCCAGCGCGAGTGCGCCGAGGAAGCACCAAGTCGGGTGCTGGCGAAACTTCCGTAATGGAGAAAAGGGAGATTTCATGGCTGTTATTGCGGACGCAGAGCCGGCTGTCAGTTTTTCATCGAAAAATTGTTCTGGATGTAATCAATGTCCGCCTGGAGATCCTTCAGTTCCTCGGCCCAGTAATATTCGATCACCATGATGTTGTGGTGGTCGCTGTTGAAGATGAAAACCTTGATCCCGCCGGGGTAGGTGTCGAGAATCTTGCCCTTGAGGTGCATGCCGGTGCCCTTGAACTGGCCCCATTCATCAATCTTCGTTTTCGTCAGTGCGTTGATGGCGTAGCCGTCGAGGCCTTCAATCGTCGAGGCCAGCAATTTGACGGTGTCGGCGGTCTTGTCCACGATGTCAAAGGAAACGTAGCTCTGCTTTTTGTCCGGGCCGTTGAGGGTGAAGTGGCTTTCCGCCTTGTAGTCCGGGTCGTCCGTGGCCTCCTTCCACGCGGTGGGGTATTTGAGGGCAAAATTCGTGCGGTCAATGACTTTGAATTCGGCGGCAGCCGGGGCGTCGTCCGCGCGCGCCGTCGCCAGCAAAGCCAGCGCCGCCACCGCGGCGAATCGCCCGCGCGAGAGGAAACGTCGCAGCCCGGCAAAAAAGAAACAATTTTTCATGGACGGGGAAAAGACGAAGGAGCGGGGCAGGGGAAAAGCTGCTAGCCCAGCTGATCAGGCTTCGTCAAGCCCCCGTATGATTGCACAAAGACTGCCGCTGGCAACCATCATTTTTTCCATCCAACTTCTTAATCACACTTCGGTCGCCTCGCCCGGCACGGGGTCAATCACGCGCGGGGCGTGGGGCGCACGGGCGAGTTCCCCGGCAAACCAGGCGCGCGCGGGCGGGTCGCCGTGGGTGATGACGACGGTGCGCGGACGGCGGGCTAACGCGTAGGCGAGCAGTTCCTCCCGCTCGGCGTGCGCGCTCAAGTCGAATCGCTCGACCCGCGCCCGCACGGGGGTGACGAACGGCAGGGTGTCAAAGGTGAATTTTTCGCCGGGTTTGGTGGCCAGCAGCTTGCCGCCGGGCGTTTCCGGGTCGCAATAGCCCGCGAAATAAATCGCGTTGCGCGGCTGCGCCAGCAGGCCCGCGGCAAACGCATACGACGGCGTGTTCTCGACCATCATGCCGCTGCTCAACACATACAGGCCGCGCTGGCCGGGTTCGCGCCCCGGCCCAAGTTTCTGCCGCAGCGGCTGCACGTTCATCTCCTGCAGGATGCGGCGGCGAAAGCGGATGGTGGGGTTCGTTTTCGCCAGTTCGTCAAAATGGTTCACCAAGTCCAGCCCGAGGCCCGAGGCGAAAATCAGCGACTCCGGCAATTTCCGCGCGCGCCGCGCGGCGTGCAGCAGCGCGAGCACTTCCTGCATCCGCCCGAGCGCGAACACTGGCACCAGCGCCGTGCCGCCGCCCGCCAGGGTTTGCCCGAGCGCCTCGATGAACCGCGCCGCCTCGGAGTCCCGCGTCGTGCCCACTGCGCGCCCCCGCGCCCCCCGCGTGATCTCAGTGACGACGGTGTCAAACTTGTCCTCGGGAAAACGCGCCCCCGTCAGCGTCAATTGGTCGGCAAACAGCACGTCGCCGGTGAAAAATATCCGCTCCTTCCCGTAAACAACACGCAGGCCCGCCGCGCCCGCGACGTGGCCTGCCGGGAAAAAAGTAAGTTCGAGCCGGTGTCCTTTTTTGACCAGGGTGTGGGGCTTGGCGAACGGCACGGCCCGCAACCGGCCTTCGAGGCGCTCGACTTCGCCATAGGTGAACAGCGGCAGCTCGCTCAGGCCGAGTTCCTCGCGCTGGCGCAGCATCACCCCGCACGAATTGCGCAGCATCCGCGGCAGCAGCACCTGCGTCGGCGGCGTCACGAAAATCTGCGCGGAGGGCTGATAGCGCGCCAGCACCGGCAACCCGCCGATATGGTCGAGGTGGCTGTGCGTGATGACGATGAAATCCAGCGAATCGTCGGCCAATTTTGCCAGCGCGGGCAGCGAACCGGCGCCGGCCTTTTTCGGGTGCATCCCGCAGTCGAACACGAAACGGAAGGGCCCGAGTTCGATGAGGAGGCAGTTCGAGCCAATGTCGCGCGCGGGATTGAGGTCGGTCAGTTGCATGGGTGGCGGGCATAAATTATTCGCAAAGGTTTTGTTTCGTAGCGCGGTGCTTCAGCCCGCGCTGCTTGTCCTTATCAGTATTCGCGAGCATGGTCTAGGTTCTGTTTTAAAACTAAACCACAGATGGCACGGATAGCACGGATGGCTTTCATCCTAAGGGCTGCAGCCGTGATCTCTTTATCCGTGCTATCCGTGTCATCCGTGGTGTCTTGGGGATTTAAAACACAGTTGCTGTGTTGAAAACATAAATGGCCGCGTTTGTCCACTATCTGTGGAGGGCGTAGGCAAGGACACGCAGGGTGGCCTCTTTGAGTAATTGGGTTTCGGTGCGGCTGTTTAAGGCGCTGCCGAACTTGCGTTTGAGCGCGCTGAAGAAACTTTCCACCTGCCAGCGGCGGCCATAGCCGCGGGCCCGCAGGTGTTCCGGCGTCATGCGGGAACGCCACTGCCCCCCGAGGGTTCCGTCCGCCCGATGCACCACTGGCCGGATCAGGCTTTCGGTGCCTTGGGCGTGTGCGCGGACAGGCACCCATTCGGCGTCGTCGCCGGCGTCGGCGTAGAGCCGCGCGGGCGCGGTGGCCGCAAAGGTTTGTTCCAGCAATGGCGCCGCGTGGCATTTGTCGTTGCGCGGCCCCCAGCCCACCACCAGCCCCACGGGCAGCAGGCTGCCGCACAACACGGCGGCGGAAACTTTCACGAACCGGTGCCGTGTTCGGCCAGTGCGGCTAAGGTCATGCGCGCTGGCCACCGTCTTTTCCAGCCCGGTGGCGTCCACCGCCGCGCTGACCCGCCGCCCCTGCCGCCGGGCGGCCGCCTTGGCCGCGCCGCCCAACTGGGCCAGGATGGCCGCCGCAATGGCCTGCACCTGCGCGCGGGCGCTGAACTTTTGCAGCGTGGTGTAATGCGGCAGTTTGTCCGTGAAGCCCAGCTGCTGGCGCAACACCTCGCTGGTGGCCAGCACCTCCAACACCCCGCGGTAGGTCGTCTTGAGGCAGGCCTTCAGGAGCAGGCCACTCATCAACTGGCGTTGGGTGAAGTCGTGGCGGCTCTTGGCCGCGCCGCAGGCATCGAGGTGGCGCGCCCCCAGCCGCATCGCCAGTTCCGTAAATCGCGCTAGAGGCTGTCCGAAAAGTCTGATTTGGTCAAGTGATGGGCAGATGGGGTAGTGCGATCATGAGGCAGCCGAGGGTGGCGAAGGCGCAAAAGAGCGAGGCGTGTTTTTCCCAGCGGGTTAAAAGTCGGCGATGGTAGCCCAGCCAGGCGATGGTGCGTTCGACTTTCCAGCGGCGGCGGTAGCGGCGCAGAGGCCGGCCATCTTGGGTGACATTTTCAGGCAGGCGGTTTTGGCGGTGTGGGGCGATCATCTCGATGCCCAGTTCGGCGAGCGTTTCGTCCAGTTCGTCCACGTCGTAGGCTTTGTCGCCGATGAGCCGTTTGGGTTGGGCCACAGGTTCACCCAGTTCAAGGGTTTGTTGCACCAGGTCGTGCTCGGCCACCCCGGAGGCCTCCACCGACAGCGCCAAAGGAATCCCTTGTCCATCAACGATTACCTGCAGCTTGGTTCCTTTGCCCTTGGGGCTGAGGCCCACTGCGTCACCCCCACCCTTGGCGGCGGCAAAGGTGGCGTCCACAAAGCACTCTTCCAAGTCGATGCGCCCCGCTTCCACCCGTTGGCGGATGACCTTGGCCAGCAGGGAGCGGAAGGCCCGCGACTGGCTCCAGCGTTGCCGGTAGTCATGCACGGTGGACTTGGGCGGAAAACTCCGCGGCAGGTATTCCCACTGAATCCCGGTGTGCAGCACGAACAACAAGGCCTCGAAGACCCGCCGGGCGTCGGCCCGCGGCCGCCCATACCGGCTGGTCTTGGGCCGTTCCAACACCGGCTTCAATAACTCCCATTGTGCATCAGTTGTAAACATATTGTCCTATAAGCACAAACCTTGCCACTTTTCGGATAGACTCTAATGCCAAATCCCCAGCCATGGATGTCCCTAATTCTCGCCTTTGTCCAGATATGGTTCACGGTAACCAGAAAGACCACGTTGTTTGACAGAGCCATTGAATGCTGAAGAAAGTTTCTAATCAGACTGCCGAAGAGTTCACTTAATTGCTCTTGCAGTGTTGGTATTGTTTTGTCATCGCTCATGTTCGTTCAATTAAAGGCATCCAGCCGTTTTTTTGCCAGTAAAATATTGGCAATGTAGCATCTGGAACCGAATGCTCAAATGCCATTGCAAGGCCTAGGTCATGGAAAGGCGGCTCCGTCGCCGACGTTCTCAGTCCCTTTCCCTAAATTCCCCCGCCCAGCCCGCGGCAAAATAAGTCAGGATGATGTCCGCGCCGGCGCGGCGGATGGCCAGCAGGGCTTCATCGCGCGCGGCGCGCCAGTCGAGCCAGCCGCGCTCGCCGGCGGCGAAAATCTGCGCGTATTCGCCTGAGACCTGGTAGGCCGCCACCGGCAGCCGCGAGTGCGCGCGCAAATCGGCGATGATATCGAGGTAAAGCAGCGCCGGCTTGACCATGAGGATATCCGCGCCCTCGGCTTCGTCCAGCGCAGCCTCGCGCAACGCCTCGCGGCGGTTGGCGGGGTCCATCTGGTAGGTCGCCTTGCTCAGCGGCGGCTGGCCGGGCGCGCGCTTGCTGCCGACGGCGTCGCGAAACGGTCCATAATAGGCCGAGGCGTATTTCGCACAATAGGCCAGGATGCCGGTCGCCTCATGGCTGGCGGCGTCGAGCGCGCGGCGAATCGCTCCCACCCGCCCATCCATCATGTCCGACGGCGCGACGAAATCCACGCCCGCCCGCGCGTGCAACACCGCCATCTCGGCCAAAATCGCCACCGTGCGGTCGTTGTCCACCTCATCACCCCGCCGCGTCAGCACGCCGTCGTGCCCATGGGTCGTGTAGGGGTCGAGCGCGAGGTCCGCAAAAATCGGCAGCACCGGCGCGGCGGATTTGACCTCGCCCACCGCGCGTAGAACCAGCGACCGCGGATTGAGCGCCTCGCGGCCCAGATCGTCCTTGCGCTTCGGATTCACTTTCGGAAACAGCGCCACGCCGCCCAAGCCGAGGTTGGCCAGCTCCCGGCAATGCGCGCCCAGGCCGCCCAAGGGAATCCGCGCCACCCCCGGCAGCGACGGAATCGGCTCCGGTTCCTTCCCCTCGCACACAAACACCGGCTGGATCAACTGCGCCGGCACGAGGTGCGTCTCCCGCACCAAGGCGCGCAGGGCCGCCGTGCGACGCAGGCGGCGCGGCCGTTGCGGCAAATCGAGGCGAACCAAACCGGTTTTATCAGCCTTGGGCATCGGAACCGACAATCCTGCCAGAATCCGCCCCCCGGCGAAAGCCAGAAAAATCACCAAAATAATCTGCTTTGCCTGCTCCGTTTTTACTTCTTAATTCTTAAACCTTACTTCTTAATTCCTGATTCACCCCATGTCTCTGCGCCTCCACAACACCCTGACCCGCGCGGTCGAGCTTGTCGCGCCCACCGCGCCCGACGGCGTCTTCCGCCTGTATTGCTGCGGGCCGACGGTGTATGGCCCCGCGCATATTGGCAATTTCCGCACCTTCGTCGTGCAGGACGTCCTCCGCCGTGCTATCGAAATCGAATGCGGCCCCGCCCGCGTGCTGCACGCCCGCAACCTCACTGACGTGGATGACAAAACTATCCGCGAGTCCCAGGCCGCCGGCCAGTCCCTCGCCGATTTCACGCGCGGCTGGACGGAAAAATTCCGCGCCGACGGCCTCGCCCTCAGTTTGCGGCCCGTCCATTTCGAGCCGGGCGCCATCGCCCATATCCCCGAACAAGTCGCCCTCATCGAAAAATTGCTCGCCCACGGCCACGCCTACCGCGCGGACGACGGCTCGGTGTATTTCAAAGTCTCGTCCTTTGCGCGCTATGGGCAGCTTTCGCACTTGAAGCTCGCAGAGTTGGAAACCCAGCACGCCAACAGCGCCGGCCAGCTCAATGAAGCCGACGAATACTCGCGCGAGCACGTCGCCGATTTCGCGCTCTGGAAGGCGCGCAAGCCCGAGGACGGCCCCAACTTCTGGCCCAGCCCCTGGGGCGAAGGTCGCCCCGGCTGGCACATTGAGTGCAGCGCGATGATCGAAAAAGTCTTCGACGGCGCGACCATTGACCTGCACGGCGGCGGCGTGGACCTGATGTTCCCGCACCACGAAAACGAAATCGCCCAATCCTGCTGCGCGCACGATGGCGACGCCAGTTACGCCTTCGTGCGCCACTGGTTCCACAGCGCGCACCTGCTTGTGGACGGGCGCAAGATGTCCAAAAGCCTCGGCAATCTCTACACGCTCGCCGACATCGAAAAAATGGGCTTTGCCCCCACCGTGCTGCGCTACGCGCTCCTCGCCGGCCACTACCGCTCGCCCCTCAATTTCTCCAAGCACGGCCTCGAAGCCGCCGATAGCGCCGTCCACAAACTCGACAAAAACCTGCGCGCCCTCGCCGCGCGCGCGGCGGGCGACCCCGCGAAGGCGCCGGAACTCATTGCCCGCCTGAAAAAATCCGCGCCCGAAGCCCTCCGCTGGGGTCGCTACGCCACCGCCTGGACCGCGCTGTCAGACGACCTCAACGTCCCCGGCGCCCTCGGCGAAATTTTCAAAATCGAGCCAAAAACCGCCACGATTGAGCAGGCAATGGAAGACCTTGAAGGCTTCATCAAAATCACCGTCGTCGCGCTCGGGCTGGACCTGCCCCTGCCCGAGATTCATGACTGCAGCCCCCGCCGAAATCACCGCCCTCGCCCAAGCCCGCTGGGACGCCAAACAAGCCAAAAACTTCGCCCAAGCCGACGCCCTCCGCCAGCAAATCGAATCCCACGGCTGGAAAGTCCTCGACCGCAAGGACGGCTTCGGGCTGGAAAAGCTTTGAGCACACACCGTCGAATATACAATGTCTGGTCGCCACCAAAAGCTTCGGTTTGTGTACAGCCTAGAGCATTTTCGATTTAGATAGACGCATATTGGGCATGACCAAAGAAGCCTTGGCAATGGGTGGAGGTGAAGGAGGCGAGGGCTGGAACCAAAGCGGTTTGGAGGTCCGTGAGGGTTCGTGCGGCGGCTTGCCGAAGATGGGCTTTGAGTTTGGCGAAGGCCTGTTCGATGGGGTTGAGATCGGGGCTATACGGCGGCAGATAGCGCACGCGGGCGCCGCGGGCGGCCAGCACCGCGGCGACGCTGGCCGTTTTGTGGGTGGCGAGGTTGTCGAGGATCACGGTGTCGCCCTCCCGCAATTCCGGGCCGAGCACTTGTTGGAGGTAGGCGGTGAACACGTCGGTGTCCACTGCGCCTTCGATCAGAAAAGGCGCAGTCACGGCGTCCACGCGCAACGCGGCGATAAAGGTGGAAGTGTGCCAGTGCCCGTGGGGCACGCGCCCGAGGCAACGCTGGCTGCGCGGGGCCCGCCCATACAGCCGCGCCATCTTGGTGTTCAAGCCGGTCTCGTCGATGAAGACCAACCGTCGGCTGTCCCAGCTGGGCTGATCCTGGCGCCACTGGTGCCGGGCCGCTTTAACGTCGGGTTCGATCTTGCTCGGCGGCGCGCGTCGTTTTTTTTATAGCTCAAGCCCAGCCGCTCCAGCCGGTGCCACAGCGCGTTGAGGCCCAGCCGCACGCCGAGTTGCTCGCGGCAGCGCGTTTGCAGTTGCGCCAGCGTCAGGTCGGGCTGCGCCGCGATCCACGCCCGCACCTTGCGCTCATGCTCCGCCAGCCGGGAGCGGCGGCAGCCGCCGATTTGTTTCGGCCGGCAGTGGCCCCGGCGGCGGTATTGGTTCCAGAAGCGTTCGGCGCTGCTGCGGCTGACCCCAAAACGGCGGCAGACCTCGCCCGTGCCTTCCCCGGCTTCGCGCGCCCGCACGATGCGCTGGCGCAAATCTTCCGAGAGTGGTTTCATGGTGGTGGCCTCCTTTTCCACCATTATACACCGCTTTCAGCAATACGTCTATTTAAATCGAAAATGCTCTAGAAGGCAAGCTTGACGTACTTTACGGGAACAGAGAAAGTCTAGGAGACAAGGAACAAAGTCATCGTTATAATGCCAACCAATACGTCGGGTCTCGACCATAGATATGGCATCCCTGGTAGTTAATCGGATGACGGAAATCGCCAAAAACACAAAATTTGATGACAAAATGGTTCCGGTAAAATGCTTACGGCGGGCCATCAGAGAAGCCAAAGAAGAAATTTATGAGGCGCAGGGAATGAAAAATTGCACGCCTTTGGAAAAAGAGAAGTTTTTCTTTAACAAACCAACTGATTTTCTGCTTGGGTAACAGAGCAGTATAGCGCACTTTCAAAGAACAGCATTATTTGGCCAGAAGATATGCGTGCCGGAACTTTAGATTTTATTGAATCAGTGAGTCATCGAGCGGGCATTACCCATTGGAAAGGTTCGGCCTACTTTTTCTTCCCACTTTTCTTGGGCGGAGGGCGTTTGGCAGGGGATTTGGGCTTTTCCTCGTCCTCGTCGTCCTCATCTTTGTCTGCGTCCACGGTGTCTTCTTCTTCGTCGACCTTGTCCTCCGTGTCGGCTTCGTCGTCCTCGTCTTCGTCGTCGGCGAGGGCGTCGAGGTCTTCAGTGGCTTCCTCTTCCTTTTTCTCCTCTTCGTCATCCCACTTCATGGTTTCGTCTTCCTCGATTTTTTCATCTTCGATTTCGGGGAAATCCTCGGCGGCGGCCTCTTCGGTGGCGCCCTTTTCGGACTCCTCGTGCGTATGCTCCACGTCCTCGTCCACCTCGAAGCCCTTGGGGACGTATTCTAGGATGTCGGTGATTTCCTGGAAGGCGTGCAGCGCGCGGCCTTCGAGGAAGGCGTTGTGGTGGTCCTCGCGGATTTCCTCCTCGAGGTCCTCGACGGTCAGGTGTTTTTCCAAGTCAATGGCGTCGTTGAGGAACTTGACGCGCAGCTTGGTGATGTGGTCGAGGAAGTCCGCGTAGGGGCCTTTTTCCTCATCCACCTGGTCGGGCAGGGCAAAGAGTTTTTCGTCGGATTCAAGGAGCGACTCGTGCGCGCGGGAGAGCTTGACCTTGTTGTCGGGGAGGGTCTCCTTGATGGTGAAGGGGATAAATGCGGCGTCGAAGATGTCGGGCTGAAAGCCGTAGTCGCGCAGCGGGTCGAGCAGGTCGAGGATGTGGGCGAGCTGGCGCGGGTCAATGATGGACAGGCCGTCCACGTCCCAGCGGACGCTGTCGCTGACTTCAGCGACCCACCAGTTGAGGTCGTCACCGAGGCGCACGATGCACCATTCGAGTTTAGGCAAGGGCTTTGGCATAAGAAGGCTTTGCCTTCCCCAAAAAGGCATCGCCCGGCATTTGTCAACCTATGTAATGAAATATATTTGAGGCGGGGGTGGGGGGTGGGAGGTGTCTGCCGGGCGGTGCGGGGACGGGAAACGGAGGGCTTTACCTTGGTGCGGAGATGATTGCCAAGCGCGGATGACGTCCATAAGGTGGGCGTTCCATGGGTGTCATTTACGAAAAGATCTTCCGGCCCCGGCTGTTCAGCCACGACGCCGAGAAGTCCCACGAACAGGCGCTGGTGGCGCTGCAAACCCTCGCCAAGGCGGGGCCGCTGTGCTCCCTGCTGGCCTGGGCCAACCGCGTCCACGGCGCGCGGCCCATTGAACTGTTCGGCCTGAAGTTCCCCAACGCAGTCGGTCTGGCTGCCGGGTTCGATAAGAACGCCGTAGGCTGCCGCGCGGCGCCGGCGCTGGGCTTTGGTCATGTCGAGATCGGCACGGTCACGCTCCACGCGCAGCCCGGCAACGCCCGCCCACGGATGTTCCGCCTGCCGGAGCAGGAGGCCCTCATCAACCGCCTCGGTTTCCCCAACGATGGTTCGGAGGCCGTCGCGCAGCGCTTGGCGCGGTTTCCGTTGAAGCTGCGCCGCATCCCGCTGGGCGTCAATCTCGGCAAGTCGAAGAGCGTGCCCCTCGAACAGGCGGCCAACGATTACCTGGCCTCGTTCAACCTGCTGGCCGACCACGCGGACTATTTCGTCATCAACGTCTCCAGCCCGAACACGCCGGAATTGCGCCGGCTCCAGACGCAGGAATTTTTGCCGGGGCTGCTCAAGCTCATGCGCAAAAGCGCGCGCGACCGCGCCCGCAAGCTCGGCGCGCGCCCCGTGCCGCTGCTGCTCAAAATCGCGCCCGACCTGACCTTCGCGGAGATTGACGAACTACTCGCCACCGTCGCCGAGCACGAGCTGGACGGCGTCATCGCCACCAACACCACGGTCGCGCGCCCCGGCATTGAGGGTGCCACCGAATCCGGGGGCCTCAGTGGCCGCCCGCTGCACGCGCGCGTCGTCGAGATCGTCCGCTTCATTTCCCTGGCGACGCAGGGCCGGCTGCCCATCATCGGCTGCGGCGGCATCCTCGGCCCCGCCGACGCGCACCGGCTGATGGACAACGGCGCGGGGCTGGTCCAGCTCTACACCGGGCTGGTTTACCGCGGCCCGTTTTTCGCGCGCGACCTCGCCCACGCGCTGGCCTGGCGGCACAAGGAGTGGGTCTAATTAATGGAAAATGGAAGATGGAAAATGGAAAAATAAATTTCCACGAGTCCGGTTTTTTCCATTTTCCATCTTCCATTTTCCATTCTCATGGTTTCTTACTCCATCGTCATCCCCGCCTACAACGAGGAGGCGCATCTGCCGGGGACCTTGGCCGCCGTGCATACGGCGATGCGTGCGGTGCCCGAGCCGGGCGAGGTCGTGGTCGTGGACAACAACTCGACCGACCGCACCGCCGCGGTGGCGCGCGAGCAGGGCGCGCGCGTCGTCTTCGAACCGGTCAACCAGATTTCCCGCGCGCGCAACGCCGGGGCCAAGGCCGCGCAGGGCGCCTGGCTGGTGTTCCTCGATGCCGACACGCTGCTGCCCGCGGAGCTGCTCGCGCGGGCCATCGAAAATCTGCGCGCGGGGAAAATCGCCGGCGGCGGCGCGCTGATGGAAATGGACGGGCCGATTGACCCGCGTTACCAGCGGGTCGTGGACGGGTGGACGTGGGTCTCGCGCAAACTGCAATGGGCGGCGGGCAGTTTTGTGTATTGCACGCGCGAGGGCTTCGACGCCGTGGGCGGCTTTTCGCTGAAGGTTTACGCCGGCGAGGAAGTGTTTTTCTCCCATGCTTACACGAAATGGGCGCGGCGGCAGGGGCGCACTTTTTGCATCGTGGAAAGCCCGCGCGTGCGCACCTCCGCGCGCAAGATGCAGTGGTATTCCCCCGCGCAAATGCTGGGCCTGCTCGGGGTGATGATCGTCTGCCCGATGGCCGTCCGCAGCAAACGCCTCTGCGCGTTTTGGTATCGCCGGCCCAAGCCGGCGGCCTAAAGCGATGGAGACGCCTTTTCAACCCCAAATAAAATTCACCGCCAAGGCGCAAAGAACGCAAAGGATGATTTTAGAATTACCGCCATTCTTTGCGTTCTTTGCGCCCTGGCGGTGAACATCAGTTTGAAAACCGAACTTAGCTCGCCGTGGCGGCGGCCATTTCGGTGCGGGCTTTTTCGGCCAGCGCGGTCGAGATGTAGCGTTCGCCGGCGCTCGCGGCCACGACGACGATTTTCTTGCCCGCCGAGCTGGGGCGCTTGGCGACTTCCAGCGCGGCCCAAATCGTTGCGCCACTGGAGATGCCGACGCAGAGGCCTTCCTCGGTCGAGAGTTTCTGCGCCGTGGCAAAAGCGTCCTCGTTAGTCACCTGGATGGTTTCGTCAAGGATGGCGGTGTTGAGATTTTTCGGGATGAAGCCGGCGCCGATGCCTTGGATTTTATGCGGGCCGGGCTTGCCCCCGGAAATCACCGCGCTGTTCGTCGGCTCGACGGCGATGGAATGCAGCTTGCGGCGCTGTTTGATGACTTCGGAGACGCCGGTGATGGTGCCGCCGGTGCCGACGCCCGCGATGAAGATGTCCACCTGGCCCTCGGTGTCGCGCCAGATTTCCTCGGCGGTGGTGGCGCGGTGGATGGCGGGGTTGGCGGGGTTGTCGAATTGCTGCGGCATGAAGCCGTTCGCGCCGTGCTCGGCGAGGATTTGGTTCGCGCGCTCGATGGCGCCGCGCATTCCGGCCGAGCCGGGCGTTAGCACGATTTCCGCGCCCAACATGCGCAGCAGCACGCGGCGCTCCATGGACATCGTCTCGGGCATCGTCAAAATGATCCGGTAGCCCTTTGCGGCGGCGACGAAAGCGAGGGCGATGCCGGTGTTGCCGGAAGTCGGCTCGATGATGACCATGCCGGGCTTGAGGCGGCCGTCTTTTTCGGCGGCTTCGATCATCGCGCGCCCGATGCGGTCCTTGACGGACGAGAGCGGGTTGAAGAACTCGCACTTGACGATGACTTCGCCCGGCAGCCCGGCGGAGAGTTTATTCAGGCGCACCAAAGGCGTGTTCCCGACGGTGGCGACGATGCTCGAGTAGATGTTCATGGGGGGAAGAGTTTTTTAGTGTTTTGGTTTTTGGTTCTCTAGTTGGGCCGGCTTGTAGGTGCTTAGTTGAAAGGAGGATGGGAGAAAAGAATGAAGTGCAAAAAGTGGTTTGTTGGGTATCTTGGGTTAGATACTCAAGATAAAAACCAAATGAACAGGGTTAACGCAAGCCAAAAGCGAAGATTATTATGTGTAGAATGGTGGCGCGATGGGCCGTTTGGTTGAATTAGTTTACCGCGCCCCGAGCGATTCCCACACCTGTTTGGCTTTATCGGCGAGAGTTTGGCGGCAGGCGGCGACGGCCGCTTCGCGACTTTTGAGGTTTTCGTTGGCGATGGCGGCGAGGTCGTCGAGGTTGAAGAGAAAAACGTTTTCCAAGCCCGCCGCCGCCGGCTCGATGTTGCGGGGCACGGCGAGGTCAATCACGAAGAGCGGGACGCCGGCGCGCCGGGCGGTGGCTTCCGCGAGTTGCGCGCGTGTTATGATAGGTGTTTCGGTGGTGAGCGCGCCGAGCACGATGTCGGCTTGGGCGAGTTGTTCGGGCACGCGGTTGAGTTCCACGGCGACACATTCGTGTTTCATGGCGACCTCGAAGGCGTGCGCGAGGCTGCGACTGGCGATGGTCACGTCGCGCGCGCCGCGGGTGCGCAGCGCCTGTAGCACGCTCTGGCCGGCTTCGCCCGCGCCGATGAGCAGCACGCGGCTGTGGCCCAGCCCGCCAAACATGCGGGTGGCCAACTCGACGGCGACTGAGCCGATGCTGACCGCGCCGCGCCCGATGGCGGTGTTGGTCCGCGCCCACTTCGCCGCCTGGAAACTTTTTTGGAAGACGCGGTTGAGCACCGGCCCCGCCGCGCCGCGCTGGGTGGCGTCGGCATACGAATCCTTCACCTGCCCGAAAATTTCCGTCTCGCCGAGCATCTGCGAATCCAGGCCCGCGGCGACGCTGAAGGCGTGCTCGACCACGGCCGCGCTCTGTTTGAAAAACGTGTAGGGTTCGACTTCGCCCGGCTCGAGTTGGTGCAGGCGGCTAATTTCCTCGAGCAGGCGCGCGCGCAACGCCGCAGCCTCGACCGCGTCTTTCGCCACGCCGTAAAGCTCAACGCGGTTGCAGGTATTGAGGACGAGGCACTCGGACAAGTTCATCTTCTCGCGCAGTAAGGCATAAATCGCCTCGAGGCGCTCCGGCGGCACGGACAACCGCTCGCGCACCGCCAGCGGTGCGGTGCGGTGCGTGCTGCCGAGCAGGAAGATGCCGGGGCCGGAGGAATCCATCAGTGGGAGGCGGTTGGGGTTGAGGACACGGCATTGTTCGCCGCGGGCGCGTTGTCCTGTTGGGCGCGCGAAACGGGCCACAAAGAAAAAATGGCGAGCGCAAACAGCCCGACGCAACACCACGCATACGAACGCGCGACAAGGCGGTTGCGCCAGCGCAGCCACGCGACCACGAGGTAGCCGGCCCAGACGCCGATGGTCACAATTAACTTGGCCGGGCCGACGCCGCCGGGTTCCTGGATCCAGTCGAGCACGCCGAGGGCAACGGCCACGCTCAAGGCCCACGCGCCGACGAGGAGCAATTGCCGGTTCAGCGCGTCCAATTCCGCCAGCGAGGGCAGCAGCCGGAAAATCCCGGTGAAACGCTTGCGCTCCAGCCCGTGCCGCTGGAGCAGATACATCAGCGCTGTGACCGCGAGCAGCCCAAACACGCCATAGCTGAAGACGGCGAGCGCGACGTGAAATTCAATCCACGGGTTGCCCGCCCCGGCGACGCCCGCGGCCTGTGCCTGCGCGCTCGGCAGGAAGAGCGACCCAACGCCCAAGCCTGCCGCCAGCCCGGCGGCAAATAACCCGAGCAGCCGCAATTGCAGCGTCGCGCGCAAAATCAATTGCAGAAAAACGGTGACCCAGGCCAGCGACTGCACCAACTCGAAGGCGTTGCCCACCGGCAGCGAATGCGTCTCCAGGCCGCGCAGGTAAAGCCCGGTACTCTGGGCGAGGAACGCGGGGAGGATCAGTGCATAAAAAATGGGCCGGTCGTGCTCGCGCCCGCGCGCCGCCGCGGAGACCGCGTAGCCGAAACCGAGCAGATAAAGCACGGTTGCGGCATACAAGAAGGCAATGGGCGGGTTGTCAAACATGCGGCGGCAGGGTGGGGCAACCCGGCATCCTAGCGCGCGCCCGGGTCGCGCTCAAGGCGGAAGTGGCCCTGGGGTAGTTTCCAGCGCAAACCTGGTTGGTTGGGCCAGGCCGGCGATTCGTAAATATATTTCCTGTGGCGCTGTTTCCGTTGCTTTATCCCCAATTTGAGGTAAGATGCCTTCTCTTTTCCCCATGAACATCAAATCATTCGCCCTGCTGGCGTTCGCCGTCAGCTTCCTAGTCGCCGCCAGTCCGCGCACCGCGGCCCAAACCGCGCCTGCGGCCACGCCAGCGTCGGCCGCCGCCGCTTCGTCTGATGTTAAGCCGCAATTGCAGGCCCTCGTCCAAAAGATCAACACGAAGTTGCAAGCAGGCGCCCATAGCGAAAGCGACCTGGCGCCGGAATTGAAGGAATTCGACGCCATTCTCGCGGCGCATAAGGGGGAAAAGTCCGACGACCTCGCCCAAGTCGCGTTCATGAAGGCGCAATTATATCTGGAGGTCTTTGATCAGGCGGACAAGGCGCTGCCCATGCTTCAGCAGTTGGTGAAAGATTTCCCAGACACGGCCGTGGCCAAGCAAATTGCACCGGCCCTGCCCCAGCTCGCCGCCCAGATTGCAGCCGACGCGGGGGCGGCGGCCATCCGCGCCCAGCTCGCCGTGGGCACGGCGTTCCCGGATTTTTCCGTCAAGGACCTCGCCGGCAAGCCGCTGTCCGTGGCCAATTACAAAGGCAAGGTCGTGCTGGTGGACTTCTGGGCCACCTGGTGCGGGCCGTGCGTGCAGGAGATGCCCAATGTCATCGCCGCCTATGGTAAATATCACGATAAGGGATTTGAGATTATCGGCGTCAGCCTGGACGATGACGCGGATAAGGGTCGCGACAAGCTCACCGCCTTCATCACGCAGAATAAAATGCCCTGGGTGCAGTATTACGACGGCAAGCACTGGCAAACCGACCTGGCGGTGAAATACGGCGTCCATCAGATCCCCACCAGCTACCTGCTTGATGGCACGGGTAAAATTATCGCCCTATCGCCGCGTGGACCGGACCTGGCCCCGGCGATTGAAAAAGCCCTGGCCACGCTGGCCCCGGTGACCAAGCCCGCGAACTGAGGCGGCTTATTTCCCACTCACGGCGTGTTCCTCGCCCCAGCGGAGTTTGTCGCGCAGGATGGCGAAGTGCGAATGGCCGGGTGGCTGGAGCAGCGCGAGCGTGCGTTCGTCGAGGGTGACTTCAAGGGGCCAGACCTCGCCACCTTGAAAGCAGGGCTGCCCATCGCAGGATACGACGGGGTGAGTGTCCTCGTCCAGGCCACGGACTTCGAGCCGGGTGTCTTCGGCGAAAATCACCGAGCGGTTGGTCAGTGTATGAGGGCAGATGGGCGTGAGGGCCAGCACGCGCGCGTGCGGATGGATGAGTGGGCCGCCGGCGGACAGGTTGTAGGCGGTCGAACCGGTCGGCGTCGCAAAAATCAGGCCGTCGGCATGGTATTCGTTGACCACTTTGCCGTCGGACATGACCTCGAGCGAGATGAGGCGCGAGAGGCTGGGGTGCTTCAACACGATGTCGTTGAGCGCGAGCGCCGTGCGCCCGTCCCCCGTGCGCGCGCGCAGCAGGGTGCGGCGCGCGAGATGGTAGTCGCCCGCGAGCAGACGCGCGAAAATCACCGGGGCCTCCTGCACGGGAATGGTCGCCAAAAAACCCAGCTTGCCGCGGTTGATGCCGAAGACGGGAACTTGCGCCGCGACCGCCTCGCCCACCACGCTCAAAATCGTGCCGTCGCCGCCGAGCACGCAGCAGGCGTCCTGGTTTTTCAGGAAACCCGCGGGGATGGGAAATTGGTCCGTCAGGGCAACTTTAACTTTTTGGGCGCGCGCAATCTTCGCCAACTCGGCGGCCAGTTCGGCCGCGCCGGGTTTGGCGCGGTTGACGACGAAGGCCAGGCGGCGCAGCGGCGGCGAAGAGGCGGGCATAAGAAAATTCAATCCTACCCGGATGGAAAAGGGAAGCGTGGAATGAGCGTGAATGGTGAAGTGTGAAGTGTGGAGTGTGAAGTGTGGAACTGGAGCGTCAGACAGCTTGGAAGTTTGACGGTGAACAAGCTTTAATAGTTCAGAGAGAACCGCTTACTCGGTGGTTTCAACTTCACACTTCACACTCCACATTTCACGCTTTTTTCTCCAGCCCCACCAAAAACTCCACGTTGCCGTCGCCGCCGCGCAGGGGTGACTCCAGTTCGCCGAAAATTGTGGCGCCGGGCAGTTCGGTTAGGCAGAATGATTGGATATTTGTTAATATTCGTTGATGAATGGCGGGGTCGCGGATGATGCCGCGCCCCGCGGAGGCCTCGCTTTTCGTCGCCTCAAACTGCGGCTTGACCAGCGCGACCAGCCGGCCGCCGGGCCGCACCCGCGCCCACGCGGCGGGCAGCACTTTGGTGAGCGAAATGAACGATACGTCCACCACCACCAAGTCGTAAACCGCGCGGGGCAACGGGATGTTTTCCAAATGCCGTGCGTTGATTTTTTCCAGGCTGGTCACGCGCGGGTCGGCGCGCAATTTGGCGTGCAACTGCCCGTGGCCGACTTCCACGCACGTCACATCCATGGCGCCGCGCTGCAGCAGGCAGTCGGTGAACCCGCCGGTCGAAGCGCCAATATCCAGTGCGTGCAGGCCGGTCACCTCGAGCGCAAACTGGGACAAAAAGGCCGCCAGTTTTTCACCGCCCCGGCTAACGAAAGGCGGCGGCTGGGCAACCGTAAGTGAAGCGTCGGCTGGCAAAAGCTGCCCCGGCTTGGCCACCATGGTGTCGGGGCCGCGGCGTACTTGGCCGGCAAGGATCAAGGCTTGCGCTTTGGTTCGGGAATCGGCCAATCCGCGATCAACCAAGAGTTGGTCAGCCCGACGGCGGTTTGGCCTGGGTTGGGAGATGCTTTTGCCTGCGGAACTCAATTTTGGCAATATAAGTGTTCAAAAAGTCACCTAAAAAAGGTGAAAATTTCGAAAAAAAAGTTAAGCGAAAAACGTTGACGTGGGGTATAGTAGAGAATTATGGGTCATTGTGGGGCAAATAGTAGCCCCTTTTGCCGCTCCTTATGCCTCCGCCCAACAACGAGACTCCTGTCGACCCGGTTGTCGGCTCTTTCGTAGGCACGTATCGACATACGCTCGATGCGAAGGGTCGCCTGACAATTCCGGCCCGCTGGCGCTTCGAAGGCGACCAGGAAACGAGGACGTTCCTGGCTTTGCCCAACCCGGACGGAAGCATTACTGTCTATCCGCCGGAAATGACGGCGCGGGTGCGGACGCTGATCCGGGCCAGCGGCGGTCCCATGGGCAACCCGAAGGAAACCGACGCGCTCGGCAAAATCATGGCCAGCGGAGATCAATTCGGCTGTGACGCGCAGGGGCGGATTGTCCTGGCCGAGAAACTCCGCAAATACGCCGGGCTGACCAAGGAGGTCGTGCTGGTCGGCCGCTTGGAGACCTTTTCCCTGTGGGCGCCGGAACTGTGCCCGGTGCCGCCGGAAATCACGCGCGAAACCCTCGCGCTGGATCCCGCCATCGTCAAAAGCCTCGGACTGTAGGCGCGCGGCGCCCCGCTGTGCTTGGGCCATCATTTCCCCACTATACACCAAATTTCCCAAACCTAAACCAAAAAAACCATGAGCCACTCGCGACATGACTTCGCCCATCGCTTCCTGCAGCGCCCATTGCGCGGCGATGCGGAGCCTTGGCAATATGTGGGCGTTTCCGTGCCCACGCGCGCCTTGTTCGACCCGGCCTCCAGCCGGATGCGCCACCGTCCTTCCCTCAAAGTCAATGCCGCCGGCTGGCGGACGCTGCTCAATGTATTGCGGATTAGATAGCGCCGTGCGCTCGCGCAAGGAGGAACCGGGTTCGGCGGCGCCGAACGCCGGCTCGCTTGGGCTGCCTGCCACGGGCGAGCCGGTCTTCAGCCATACGCCCGTACTAGTGGCCGAGGTGCTGTCCCTGCTCCAGCAAAATCAGGCGGAAGGTTCGCCAAATTATTTAGATTGTACCTTTGGAGGTGGCGGGCACACAAAGGCACTCCTGGAATCCGACCCCATGGCGCACGTCACGGCCCTCGACCGCGATCCCGCCGCGCAAGTACGGGCGGCGGTGCTTGCCACGCAATTCCCAGGTCGGCTGGAATTTCACGATATGCCTTTTTCCCGGATGGATGAACTGAACGAAACCAGATACGCCGGGGTCCTGATTCGACCTCGGCGTGTCGTCTTTCCAACTAGACGAGGCGGCGCGCGGGTTTTCCTTCCGCTACGCCGGCCCGGCGGATATGCGCCTCGACCCGCGGTCGGGGATTCCCGCGGCCCAATTTCTCGAAGAGGCCACCCGGGAGGAACTCGTTGCCGCCGTGCGCAACGCCGGCGAAGAGCCGCGCTGGCGGCGGGTCGTCGAGGCCATCCTGCGTTCGCGCGGCACCGGTCTGCTGGCGCGCACGGACACCCTGGCGGGCGTGGTGGCTGCCGCAGTGGGCGGCCCACCGACCCGGCTCCACCCCGCCACCCGCACCTTTCAGGGCCTGCGCATCACGTTGAACACCGAACTGGACGAGTTGGCGGCGGCCCTGCCCAAAGCGGTGGAACGGCTGGCGCCAGGTGGCGTGCTTGCCATCATCAGCTTTCACTCCCTCGAGGACCGTATCGCCAAGCGATTCCTCAACCGCCTCTGCGGCCGCGCCGAGCACGAGCACGATGCCACGCCGGCGCAACTGCGCACGGCCCGCGCGGAGCTGCTCACCCGCCGCCCCCTGGCGGCGGGCGAGGCGGAAGCAGCCGCAAACCCCCGCAGCCGGTCGGCCCGCTTGCGCGCGGCGCGGATGCTGCGCGCCACCCTGCGCGGCTAAACCCGATTTTTTGAGGCTTCCAATATCACAATAAGACATCAAGAAACTTTATTATTTAACCTAAATTATCCAATCCCATGCGCGAAAATACCTCCTGCTGGCTCCGGGCCCTGACCGCCGCCTTGTTTCTATTGCTGCTGGCCGGCGCGGCCGGCGCGGCGCTGACCATTGTGCGCCTTCGCGAGGAAGTCAGCCATCTGGCCGCGGCGACCACCCAACTGCAGGCCACCGCGGGCGAGACCACTCGGCTGCTCCAGGAAATGGGCGCCGCGGTGGCGGCAGCCCAACAGCCCGAGGTGCTCCGCGCGCGTCGTCGGCAACCGGCTCGCTCCGATGAGCGAAAAGCAAATTGTCTGGGTCCGCGCCACGGGCACCACCGCCCACCCCGAGGCGGCCACGCCACCGCCCGCGCCGACGCTTTCCTTTCCCCGCATAGCCACACTTGAACCGGCCACCGGGCCGGGAGTTTTACGATGAGTCGCGCCTTTGTCTCCCCTTATCGCCTCGGCACGATGACGTTCGTCATCGTGGCGGGCTTTGCCACGGTGTTTGGCCGGCTGGTGGACTTGCATGTGCTGCAGCGGCCCAAGCTGCTCGAGGTGGCAAAGCACGAGCGCGAAAAGGTGGACCTGCTCTACTCGCGCCGCGGCGACATTGTGGACCGGCTGGACAACCCGTTGGCGACATCTCGCACGGTGATGGAAGTTGGCGTGGACCCTTCGGTGGTTGAATTATCCGACCAGGCCAGGGCGAAGTGGCCTGCGCTGGCGCAGCTCCTCGGCGTGCCGGAGGCGGACCTCGAAAAGGCCTTCACCACCCAGTTCCAAGAGGTGAACTCGGACGAGGGAACGGAGCACCAGGCCATTCGTTGGAAGGTATTGAATCCCGGCCTCGAACCATCGGCTTATGAGCAGGTGCAGGCGCTGAAAATCAAAGGGGTTTACGGCAACCTCAAATACGATCGCATTTACCCGGACGGCCAGCTGGCCGCGCATGTGCTGGGCTATTTGGACAAGGATGGCGCGCCCCAATCCGGCATCGAGGCGGCCATGAATTTTTATCTCCGCGGTCAGGACGGCTGGCGGGAAACCGAGCAAGACGGCCACCACCGCGAGTTGGAACAATACAGCCGCGAGGTCAAACCCGCGGATGGCCTCAAGGTCGAGCTGACCATTGATTTGCGCCTCCAAGATTACGCGGAGCAGGAGGTGGACCGCCTGGTCAAGCAATACCAACCGCTGGGCGTGACCATCATCATGAGCGAGCCATCCTCGGGCGAAATTCTCGCGCTGGCCAATTACCCGACCTACGACCCGAACCATTATAGTGACTACCCGCTGGTGAATCTCAAAAACCGCGCGCTCAGCGATGTTTACGAACCCGGCTCGACCTTTAAGATCGTGACCGCCGCGGCGGCGCTTAATGAAGGCGTCGGTCCAACCCTCGGACACCTTTGACTGCTCGAAGGCGACTATTGATGTGAACGGCCGCACGCTCACGCTGCCCCACGATGATGAGCCGAATGGCATCCTGACGGTTGATCAAATTGTGGCGCGCTCCTCCAACCGCGGTGCGGCGAACATCGGCGTGTTGCTGGGTCCGACGCGGCTGCACGACTACGCGGCTGCCTTTGGTTTCGGCCAGACGACGAACTTCGGCCTGGCGGGCGAATCGCGCGGGGAGTTGCACTCCATCCGGGATTTCGACCTCGACAAATTGTTGATTACCCGCGTGCCGATGGGACAAGGGGTGGACGCCACCGCGCTGCAAGTCCACCAGGCTATGTCGGTCGTGGCCAACCACGGGGTGCTGATGGAACCGCACATTGTCCGTAGGATCATGGACGCCAATAAAGCGACCGTGGTGGAATTCGACCCTAAAGCGGTGCGGCGCGTTATCACCAACAACACGGCGGATACGCTCAACACCATGCTTTGCGAGGTGGTCAAGGAAGGCACCGCGACGCGCGCGAGCCTGGGTGATATCACCGTGGCGGGCAAAACTGGCACGACGCAGAAACTCGTGGATGGCAAGTATTCGACCGACCACCACGTATCAACCTTTTCCGGCTACCTGCCCGCCGAGCTGCCGCGCCTGGTCATCACCGTGATTGTGGATGACGCGAAAATGAAAGGCAACGCGACCGCCTATGGCGGCATCGTTTCCGCCGCGGCCTTCAAGCAGTTGGCCACGGACGCTGTGAATTACCTGGGCATCCAGCCCTACACCCAGCCCGGCGCCGGGCGCAATAACCTTGTCGCAATGAAAGGAGACAATCTTGATTGGTTTCGCTGATCTGGAGAACAGACTCGGTGCCAGCCCCTTCCTGCTGGCCGCGCGACTCGCGGCCCGGGCGGAGAGCGAACGCCGCGGTCGCGCCTGCATGGACCACACGCTGAAACATTTGCTCGCCGGCACCACGGTGCTGGCCTGGCGCGGCGATGCCGACCGCACCGTCACCAGCCTGGTGACGGACAGCCGCCGGGTGGTGCCGGGCGCGCTCTTTTTCGCGCTCGAAGGCACGCGGGTTAACGGCGCGGACTTTGTCGAGGAGGCGGTGGGCCGCGGCGCGGTCGCCGTGGTGTCCGCGCGCGCGCCCTCGAAGCATTTGCCCGTCGTGTGGGCGCAAGTGCTCAATGTGCGCGTGGCCATGGCTGAAATCGCGCGGCGCTTTTACCGCAACCCGGACGAGGACATGTTCATCACTGGCGTCACCGGCACCAACGGCAAGACGACAGTTTCGATGATGGCGCAATTCCTGTTGCGCGAGCCGGACGCGCTCTGCGGCCTGATCGGCACGGTGCGTTATGAAGTCGGCCCCCGCACGCTGCCCTCCTACAAAACGACGCCGGAGTCGGTGGATCTGTTCGCGCTGTTCGATCAGATGCGCGAGGCGGGTTGCACGGCCTGCGCGATGGAAGTCAGCTCCCACGCGCTGGCGCAGGCGCGCGTGCATGGGGTGCGCTTTGACGCGGTGGGCTTCACGAATTTGACGCAGGACCACCTCGACTACCACGAGACGCTGGATAATTATTTCAACGCGAAGGCGCAATTGTTCACGGGTGAGAGCGGCCACCAGGCGGGCGTGGCCGTAATTAATGTGGACGACCCGTATGGCCGCGTGCTCGTCGAGCGTCTGCCAGCGGGGGTCGAGGCGGTGACTTACGGATTCTCCGCGTCGGCCAGCCTGCGTGCGGTCAACGTGGTGCTTTCGCCCGGCGGCAGCCAGTGCGAAGTCGAGTGGGCGGGCGGGCGGGCGCGCCTCCACCTCGGCCTGCCGGGCCGCTATAATATATTGAATGCCTTGTGCGCCCTCGGACTGGCCCGCGCGGCGGGGCGCGATTTGAATTTGCTCGTGCCGCGGCTGGCGCGCTTCCCGGGCGTGCCGGGCCGCATGGAAAAAATCGAGGCCGGCCAACCCTTCCAAGTCTTGGTGGATTATGCACACACGGACGACGCCCTCAGCCACGCGCTCACCATGTTGCGCGACGTGTGCGCCGGGCGTTTGCTCGTCGTCTTCGGCTGCGGCGGCAACCGCGACCGGGCCAAGCGCCCGCGCATGATGGCGGCCGTCCAGCGCTGGGCCGATTTTGCCTGGGCCACCGCTGACAACCCGCGCAAAGAGCCGCTGGCGCAGATTTTCACCGACATGCGCGCGGGCGTCACCGCGCCGACCCGCGTGCGCTTCGTGGACGACCGCCGCCGCGCCATCGCACTCGCGCTCGAGGATGCCAAGCCCGGCGACTGCGTGCTCATCGCCGGCAAGGGCCATGAGACTTACCAGGAATTTGCCGACACCGTCGTGCCGTTCGACGACCGCCAGGCCGCCCGTGAATTGCTCAACTGGCGCTACGGCGCGCCTCCCGCCCGCTCGTGAAACTGATGCCGACCTTCGCTCGCGCCATGCCCCTCTATAACCCAGCCGATCTGGCCGCCTGGACCGGCGGCGCGTGGCGCGGCCCCCTTCCGGGGCCGGCGCTGGGCCCGCTCGTCGCCGACACGCGGCGGCTGCGTCCGGGGGAAATTTTTGTCGCGCTGCGCACCGCGAAACGCGACGGCCACGATTTTCTGGAAGCCGCGCGCGCGGCGGGCGCGGGTGGGGCCCTCGTCGCGCGGGTGGATGAAAAAATTAAGTTTCCGCAGTTGCTGGTGGCTGACCCGGCGGCGGCGTGGCGCGCGGTGGCCGCCGCGCACCGGAAGAATTTCCCCGCCCCGATTGTGGGCGTGACGGGCAGCGCGGGCAAAACTTCGACCAAAGAATTATTGCGCGGCCTGCTCGGCCCCGCCGTCCACGCCACGCAGGCCAATGAAAACAATTTGTTCGGCGTGCCGCTGACGCTCTGCGGGCTGGATCCGGTCGCCCATCGCTTCGGCGTCATCGAAGCCGGCATCAGCGAACGCGGCGAGATGGCGGAACTCGCGAAGATGATCCAACCCGACATCGCGGTCATCACGCTCGTGGCGGCGGCGCATTTGGAAAAACTCGGCTCCATCGAAGGCGTCGCGCATGAAAAGGCGCGGCTGGCGCAGGCCGTGCGCCCCGGCGGTTGGGTGGTGATGCCCGCGTCGTGCCTCGAGTATTACGTTTTTCGGCGTCTCCCCGTGCAAGCCGCGGTGGTGGCGCCAGCGGACGGTCCGGCCCCGGTCGGCCCGTCCGCACGGCTTTTTCTGTATCGCACGGAATTCCAGCCACGCACGGGCTGGCGGCTCGAAGTGTTCGAAACCGGTGGCGATGCGCAGTCGTGGAATTTGCCGCCGGCGATGACGCCCGGCTTGGCGGCCAATGCGGCACTGGCGGTGGTGACGGCGCATTTGCTCGGCGTGGCCGACGAGAAGATGCAGGCCGCGCTGGCGGCCTGGCAGCCGGCGCCGTTGCGCGGAGAATGGCTGCACCACGGCCAAAATATTTATCTGGCCGACTGCTACAATGCCAATCCCGCATCGCTGGCGGACGCGCTCGCGGGCTTCGCATTGCGCGCGCCGGCGGATCTCCCGCGACTGTATGTCCTCGGCAGCATGGCCGAACTGGGACCGAACGCGCCCGCGCTGCACCGTATGGCGCTGGCCGGCCTGCGCCTGCGTGCACAAGATCGCGCGCTGCTCCTCGGCCCCCACGCGGAGGATTACCGCACGGCGCTGCTGGCCACCGGCCACGCGGTGGGGCAAATCGGCGTCGGATCACTAGAAGAAGCGGAGGCCGAGGTCACGAACTTTTCCGGTGCCGTGTTTTTGAAAGGCAGCCGCGCCTATGCGCTGGAGCAGTTGTTGCCGCAATCATTGCGCGAGGGCAGGGAGGCCCACGTCCCATGCTGACCTGGCTGGCCGATTACGAAAAATACTGGGGGCCGCTGCGCCTGTTCCGCTACGAGACTTTTCGCGGCCTGGGCGGCGCGGCCACGGCCTTGCTCCTGGGCTTCATTTTTGCGCCGTGGATGTTCGCAAAGTTGCGCTCACTCAAAGCCAGCCAGGCCTTCCGGCAGGCGGACGAGCTGGGCGTGCTCACCGCGCGCCACAATGCCAAATCGGGCACGCCGACGATGGGCGGACTGCTAATTTACGCGGTGGTGACGGCCAGCGTGCTGCTCTGGGCGCGGCTGAATCTTTACGTCATGGTTTGCCTGCTGGTGTTCAGCGGGTTGGCAGCCATTGGTTTTGCGGATGATTATTTAAAAGTAACCAAAAAGAACAGCAAAGGGTTGTCCAGCCGCTGGAAGCTCGCCGGGCAGGCCGTGTTGACTTTGGTTGCGATTGCGCTGCTGTTTTCCAACTCGGACACGAACCATGCCATGAGCGAATTGCGCGCGCCATTTCTGAAGTCGCCGTTGATTCCGGATATGCCACTGTGGTTTGTCGCGCCGTTTTTCTTCCTGGTGATGGCCGGTTCAAGCAACGCCATCAACCTGACTGATGGAATGGACGGTCTGGCCATCGGCTGCACGATCACGGTCGCGCTGGTTTACGCCATTTTCGCCTATTGCGCGGGTAACGTGCGCATCGCCGACTATCTTAACATCGCCTATGTGCCCGGCGTGGGTGAGCTGGCCATCGTGTGCGCGGCGCTGGTGGGCGGCGGGCTGGCGTTTCTTTGGCACAACGCGCCGCCGGCCTCGGTGTTCATGGGCGACACCGGCTCGCTGGCGCTGGGCGGCATCATCGGCGCGGTGGCCTTCATGACCCAGCAGCCGCTCACCCTGGTCATCGTCGGCGGGATCTTCGTGATGGAGGCCGGGTCGGTGCTGTTGCAAGTGGCTTCCTACAAATTGCGCGGTGGCAAGCGCATCTTTCTGATGTCCCCGCTGCACCATCATTTTGAAATGCTCGGCTGGCCGGAATCGAAGCTCGTCATCCGCTTTTGGATTTTATCCGTGCTGTTCGCGCTGGCCGGTTTGGGCACGTTGAAACTGCGCTAAAAACTGTTTTATCATTCGCCATGACTCTCCCCGCCGCCATCGCTTCCGCCGCGCGCCGCCCTGTGGCCGTGCTCGGTTTTGGCGTCAGCGGCCAGGCGGCGGCGGCGCTGCTGCGGCAATGCGGCTGCGGGGTCGAGGCTTACGACGAGAAACCCGTCCCCGGCGTGCGTGGTGAATTCGGCCCGACCGAGGCCAAGCGCCATGATCTTGTGATCTATAGCCCCGGCTTTCGGCAGGAGCATCCGTGGCTGGTGGCGGCGCGCGAGGCAGGCTGCCAGTGCCTCGGCGAAATGGATTTTGCGTCGTTGTTCTGGCAGGGCCGGCTCATCGCCGTTACCGGCACCAACGGCAAAACGACGCTGACCGAATTTCTTGCGACCGCCCTGCGCCGCCAGGGTCTGTCCGCCGTGCCCGCCGGCAACATCGGTCATCCTCTGTCGCGGCTCGACGATCTGGACGCGACCCAGGACCGCGTCGCGGTGTGCGAAGTCAGCTCGTTCCAGGCCGAAGGTTTGCAATACCTGCGTCCGCACGCGGTGTTGTGGACAAATTTTGACGAGGACCATCTCGACCGCTATGTGGATTTGCGGGCCTACTTCGAGGCGAAATGGAATTTAGTTGAGCGGCTGGCGCAGCCGCGCCTGATTATTGGCGAGAGCGTGGCGCGGATGGTGGAGAAATTTGGGCATAAGCTGCCGGGCCACGCGGTGGTGGTAACCCGCGCAGGTGCCATGCATCTGGTCCCGTCCGGCTCGGTGTTCGACAGCTACCCACAGAGTGAAAATTACCTTGTCGCGCTGGCGTATTGGGAATTGGAGGGCTACCCGATCAAAGTTTTGGAGGAGACGGCGCAATCGTTTTCCACGCGCCGGCACCGGCTCGCGCGCGTTGCGGAGTGGGAAGGCGTGGCGTATTGGAACGACTCGAAGGGCACGAATTTTCACGCCACGCTCGCGGCGCTCGAGACTTTTCCCCATTCGGTGGTGTGGATCGGAGGCGGCAAGTCCAAGGGGGGCGACATCGAGGGTTTTGCCGAGCGGGCGGCGGCGCGCGTGCGCGAGGCGTTCCTCATCGGCGAGACGGCGGGGGTGCTGGCGGCGGGGCTGCACCAACGCGGCGTGGCCGCGGCGCAATGCGAGAACCTGCGCGAGGCTGTGCGGAAAGCCCACGAAGCCGGCCGGCAAAGCACCCCGGCGCAGGTGTTGTTCAGCCCGGGCTTTTCCAGTTTCGACATGTTCCACGACTATGCCGAGCGCGGCCTCGCCTTCGAGCAGGCGGTTTTGGGTTTGAAGGCCGCGCGGCCCGGCGTTATACCGGAAGCGGCCCCGGCCTGACTCCGGGGCCACGCACCCACCACCACCCACCTATCCAATAATTGTTTTAAATCCTAGGAAATAATTATGAATACGCAACACAAGAAGCTCCTGGCCCTCGCCGCGGTCGTGGCGCTGCACGTCGGCGTCATCGCGCTCATGCTCGCGCAGCATGGCTGCAAGTCCGGCGCGCAAAACAGCAGCGCGCCCGCGCCCGTCACGCCGGCCCCGGCCGCGGCGCCGGCGCCCAGCCCCGTCGCGACCGGTGACACCGGATTTTATCCACCGACCCAGCCGGCGCCTGAACCCGCGCCCGCCCCGCTCCCCGCCCCCTTGCCGGTGGCCCAGTTCACCGAGCCGCTCGCCAATATCACGGCCACCCCGGCCCCTGCGCCGGCACCCGCGCCCACTGTCACTTGGAAAGTGGCCAGCGGAGACACACTAACTTCCATCGCCCGCAGAAATAGCGTCACTGTGGACGAGTTGGTTGCGGCCAATGCGCCGAAAGTAACCAAGGCATCTCTCTTGACTCCAGGTCAGGTGCTGACCGTGCCGACCCACACCATCGCACCCGCGACCACCGCCCCGGTGGCCGCCACCGATGCCGATGCGCGCACTTATAAAGTGGTTGCGGGAGACTCGCTTTCCAAGATCGCCAGCCGCAACGGTACCACGGTCAAGGCGTTGAAAGATCTCAATGGATTGACTTCAGACTCCATCCGCGAGGGTGCCGTGTTGAAGCTGCCTGCTGCTGCATCTGGCGCGGCCGCCAGCCCGAGCTCGGCGAGCTCTCCTGTTTCTGCCTCTACCGATGCCGGCGGAGGGACTTATGTCGTCCAGAGCGGCGATACCCTGGGTAAAATCGCCGTGAAAGTAGGCGCCAAAACTGCGGAGTTGATGACGCTCAATGGCTTCACGGACGCGACGGCACGGAACCTCCGACCCGGGCAAACCTTGAAGTTGCCCGCCTCCGCGCACGCGCCTGACGCCGCCTCCACCACGGTCGCGCCGGTGACACCCGCGACCGTCACGCCGACGACCATCATCACGCCTTCCACCTCGCCAGTGCCGGTGACCGCGTTCCCGGCCCCGTCAGGCGCGACCTCGCCACCCGTCACCCCCATCAATCCTTGAACCGCACCCTTCTTCTTCAACCATGAGTGCTCCTGCCATGTCCCTTCCCCGTCCACGCATCCGCTGGCCCAGCGCGGGTGCAATCATCTTCGCTTGCGCGCTCGCCTTGACGCTGCTTGGGCTGGTGGTACTCAGCAGTGCGGGCCAGGAGGCGAGCAAGGAGGCCCTCACCGACCCTCTGTTTTATTTCAAACGGCAAGTCTTGTGGTGCGGAATGGCGATGATCCCGCTGGTGCTGATGGCGTGGACTCCGCTCGAATACCTGCGGCGCTACAGTTGGATTATTGGCTTGGCGGCGGTACTCGTGCTTCTGGCGGTGCTCAGTTCACATGTGGGTGTCGTCCACAAAGGCGCGCGGCGCTGGCTGGAATTCCACGGCCTGCGCCTGCAACCCTCCGACTTTGGCAAGCTGGCGCTGGTGATTTGCCTGGCGAGCTATCTGGCGGCCAACCAGCGCCACATTGCGAGTTTTTGGCGAGGGTTTGTGCTCCCCATGGGTATCGTGGGCGTATTCTGTGCGCTCATCATCCGCGAGCCGGACTTCGGCACAACAGCGCTCTGCGGGCTGGTGGGTTTTGTGCTGTTGTATCTGGCCGGTGCGCGGCTGCGGTTCTTGATTCCCTCGCTGCTGGCCAGCGGGGTGCTCTTTTCTGCGATGGTGTATTTTGACCCGGTGCGCTTCAAGCGTATCTTGTCCTTCATGCACATGGATGACCCGGCCACGCAGGCGGACGGAGCGTATCAACTCTATCAAGGCATCGTCGGGTTTGGTTCGGGCGGGCTAACAGGCGTTGGGCTGGGACAGGGCCGTCAGCAACTCGCGTTTTTACCCGAGGCGCATACGGACTTTGTGCTCGCTGTCGTGGGTGAGGAACTGGGCCTGGTGGCGACGATGGGCGTAGCCCTGGTTTTTCTGGTTATTTTCCTCGTGAGCCTGCGGGCGCTGCGGCGCGCGCCAAATCTTTACGAATTTACCCTGGCCGGTGGCGCACTATTGTTGCTTACGGGCCAGGCGCTCATCAACATGGGCGTGGTCACGGGTCTGCTGCCGACGAAGGGCATGTCGCTGCCATTCCTCAGCTACGGCGGCACGAACCTCATGCTGATGTTTGCGCTGGTGGGCCTGTTGATGAACTGCTTCCGGCGATGGGAGCGCCCGGTTTTACCCCGGGCGAGTGAACTATGAGTACCTTTGCGATTTCCTGCGGCGGTACTGGCGGCCATTTGTCGCCGGGCATCGCGCTGGCCGAACGGCTGGCCGCGCAAGGCCACCGCCTGACTCTACTGATCAGCAAGAAGGAGGTGGATTCGCGCCTCATTCGCAAATACCCGCAGATGGAAACCGTCACCGCACCCGGTGCGGGGTTTGGAATGGCGCCGGCGACGCTGGCGAAATTCGCGGTGTCGCAAACGGCCAGTTTTTTGTTCGCGCTGAATTTTTTGCGGCAAAACCGGCCGGATGTGATTGTGGGCTTCGGCGGATTTATGACAGCGGGCATCACGCTGGCCGGCTATTTTCGCGGCATCCCGGTCGTGCTGCATGAGTCAAATCGCAAGCCCGGGCGGTCGGTGCGGCTACTGAGCGGTTTTGCCCGGCGCATCTATCTGCCGCCCGGCGTCCAGTTGCGTGGCCTGCCGCCGCAAACGCTAAGACATTGCGGCTTCCCGGTGCGGCAGGAAATCCGCGCGTTGCCGCGCGAGGTTGCGCGCCTCCGCCTGGCGCTGCCCTTGGACGGCAAGGTGCTGCTGGTCTTGGGCGGCAGCCAGGGCGCCCGGACGCTCAATAATTGGCTGTCGAATAATTTCGGGAAATTGGCTGCGCGCGGCATCAGCGTCGTGTGCGTGACGGGGCCGGGCAAAGGCAGCGAGGGCCAGATCGAATGTGCCGACCCGCAGGGCAAACGCCGTGTGGCGCGCCTGCTGCCCTTTTGCGACGACATGGCGGCGCTGCTCTCGTGCGCCGACCTCGCCGTCTCGCGCGCGGGGGCGGGGAGTCTGGCGGAATTCATCCGTTGCCGCCTGCCGGCCATCCTGGTGCCCTATCCCTACGCCGCGGACAACCACCAATGGGAGAACGCCCGTTACTTCGAGCGCCAGGGCGGCGGCCTCGCCATGGATCAGGCCGAAATGGAACGCCTGGCTGACGAGGTGCTCGAACTCATTTTCAACGATTTTCTGCTGGAATCCTTCCGCCGCAACCTCGAACGCATGGAGCATTCCAATTCGCTCGACGTATTGCTGCATGACCTCCAGGACCTGGCCGCCCAAAGCCGCCAATTCGCCGCCGAGGAAATGCCCGCCACGGTCTGATTCCACCCACCTTGGCCTCCATCCATGCGACCATGAGCGACTCCCGCGAAAGCGTTTTCTTCCTCGGCCTCGGCGGCATGGGCATGGCGCCCCTGGCCCTCTATCTCGACGAGGCGGGCTGCCGTGTGCGTGGCTGCGACGACCATTGGCGCGAACCGGTCCGCCGCCTGCTCGAGCAACGTGGCATCGCCGCCATTGCGTGCGAGGAATTGCCTTCGGATATTTCGCGGGTGGTTTATTCCAGCGCCATCGCAACCGGGCATCCGCTCTTGTGTGCGGCACGTATCCGCGGCCTGGGTATCTTGCGCCGTGGTGAAATGCTGGCCGAAATGGTGCGCGGACGCCGGCTCATTGCCGTGGTTGGCAGCCACGGGAAGACGACCACCACCGCGCTGCTCATCCACGCCCTGCGGGCCGCCGGCCACGATTTCGGCTACCTGCTTGGCGCGCTCTTCGCCGACCCCGCCACGCCGCCCGCCCGCCACGCCACCGCGCCCTGGGTCGCCGCCGAAGTGGATGAAAGCGACGGCACCATTGACCATTTTGCGCCCGAAATCACCGTGGCGGTGAATTTCGATTGGGATCATGCCGACCGCTACCGCACCGAGGCCGAACTTGAGGCGACTTTCATCAATCTTTTTCGCCGCACGCGCCAACTCGTGCTTTTGCCGCAATGGGATGCACGTCTGCGCCGCTTGGCCGAAACGGCCGGCACGCCCTTCCGCACGTTCGGGCCGGAAGGGGATTTTTCTGTCCGAGCCAGTGGTGACGATGGCGCGCGCCAGCGCCTGGCCTTGAATGGCGCCTTTGTGAAGTCAGTGGTCGAGGTTCCGCTAGGTGGTGAGTTCAACGCCGCAAACGCCGCCGCCGCCCTCGCCGCCGCGCACACGGCGTTTGGAAGCATTGCGGAGGAGCCGTTTGGCGGCTATCGCGGCGTGTCCCGCCGCCAGGACGTGCTGTTGCGCCGCCCAGGGTTGTCCGTTTACGCCGATTACGCGCACCATCCGACGGAAATTGCCGCACTGCTGCGCAATCTGCGCGCGCATTCGCCGGGCCGCCTGCTGGTCGTGTTTCAGCCGCACCGCTATACGCGCACGAAACAATTCGCGGCGGATTTCGCCGCGGCGCTGGGCGCGGGCGACCACGTGTTCCTCCTGCCGGTTTACGCCGCCAGCGAGCCGCCGCTGCCGGAAGGCGACTCCGCCGCCATCCTCGCCGCCGCACCGACCGGCGAGAATAAATTTTCCCTGCACGATTCTTTCAACGATTTGGAACGCACCCTTCGGGCTGCGCTTGCGAAACATTCTGAAGAGATCACGCTGGCCTTGGTGGGCGCGGGGGACATTGACGAGTTCGCCACGGCATTCGTCCGCCGATTGGAAGATAAATCCTCTCCGCCGCCCGCTTCCGTGATTAATCAAAAGAGCACCCTCGATTGGTTTGACACACTATGTGCGCGCCTAAGTCCAGACACTCTGGCGCAGCGCGATGAGCCGCTCGCCGACAAAACCACGCTTGGGGTGGGTGGCCCGGCCCATTATTATGCCGAGCCGGCCACGATCGAAGACCTCGCGCAGTTGCTTCGTGCCGCCCGGGCCGCAGGCGTGCAGGTGTTTTGCCTGGGGCGTGGCTCAAATTTAATTGTCACTGACACCGGTTATCCCGGTCTGGTGCTGCGGCTGAATCATGCGGAATGGAAGAAACTTCGTTTGGAAAGCCCGGATCGGATTTTCGCGGGCGCCGGCGTGCGGCTCAAGGAATTATGCGGCTTTGCGGCGCGGCATGGCCTCGCGGGGTTGGAATTTCTCGAAGGCATTCCCGGTTCGGTCGGCGGGGCGCTGCGGATGAACGCCGGCGCGATGGGGGGGTGGATTTTTGACCTCATTGCCGAGGTGGAATATGTCACTGCGGCCGGTGAAACACGGCGGGCTCCGCGCCATGAATTTCACCCTGGCTACCGCCAATGCCCCGAATTGCTCGACGCGGTCGCCATTGGCGCGGTGTTTCACGCGCCTGGGGGTGGCCCGCCGGAGGAGATCCGCCGCCGGATGGAGACTTTTGCGCTCAAGCGCAAAGCCACCCAGCCGCGGGAGCGCAGCGCGGGCTGCCTGTTCAAAAATCCTCCCGGCGGCCACGCGGGCAAGCTGATTGACGAAATGGGCCTCAAGGGCCGGCGCGTCGGCGCCATCGAAGTCTCGATCGTTCACGCGAATTTCATTATCAATCATGGCGGCGGCACGGCGGCGGAAGCATTGGCGCTGGCGCGCCAGGTTCGGGGCGAAGTGTTTGCGCGCAGTGGCATCAAGCTCGAACCCGAGGTGCTGCTACTCGGGGCCAATTGGGAGGAAGTGCTGCAATGAATCCTCCTGACCAGACGACGGTGGCCGTGCTCGGCGGCAGCAATTCCGCCGAACGTGCGGTTTCGCTCGTCACGGCGCAGGCCATCGCTGGCGCGCTGAAAGAGGAGGGTTTTGCCGTGGAATTTTTTGATCTGCCCGGCTGTGTGTTGCCGGACGCGTTGGATCCGGCGCGACACGTCGTTTTTCCCGCGCTGCATGGCGGCTGGGGTGAAAACGGCGGTGTGCAAGCCGCGCTCGAATCACACGGCTTCGCTTACGCGGGCTGCGGGCCTTATGCCAGCCGCTTGTGCATGGACAAGGTGGAGGCCAAGCGCGTCCTCGCCGCCGCCGGGCTGCCAGTGTTGCCGCACGTTATCTTCACGGGGGAGCGACCATCCGCCGCCTCGTCGCTTATGACCAAATTGGGTCCGGACATTATCATCAAGCCCATCGCTGAAGGCAGCAGTGTCGGCTTGCGCCGCGCGGCTAATCGCCGCGAGCTGGAGGCGGCGCTCGAGGGGTTAAGCCCCGGCCGGTGGATGGCGGAGCCGTGGGTGCGCGGGCGCGAAGTGTCCGTCGGCGTGCTGGCGGGCCGGGCGCTGGGGTTGGTGGAAATCCGGCCCAAGGACGGCGCATCCTACGATTTCGAGCACAAATACACCGCCGGAATGACGGAATACTTTTTCCCCGCGCCGCTGGATGCCGCGCTTGCGGAACAAATCCAGTTGGCTGCGGCCGGTGCATTTGCGGCGTGCGGCTGCCGGGATTTTGCGCGCGTGGACTTCATGTTGCCGCCGGAAGGCGGCTGCGTGATTTTGGAAATCAACACCATGCCCGGCTGCACGCCCACCAGTTTGCTGCCCAAGAGCGCCTCGTGCTGTGGCTATACTTTCCCGATACTTATCCGGGCCATGCTTGACCCCGCCTTGGGCCGTTTTGCCGCCGTGGCGGCCGCACTATGAAAAAATCCCTCACTGCTGCGGAAGGCTTGCGCACCTGGCAGGACATCGGCCAGCATGCCACCCACCGCGCTCTCTCGCCTGTGGCGCGGCGCAACCGCCTCATCCACTGGATCGGCTCCGGCCTGATGTTTGCGTTCGCCACGTTGATGTTATTACTCGGCGCCTGGGCCTTGCGTGGCTCGACGGCCGTGCCCGCGCGCACCCGTGCCAGCCAGCCTTTCGCCGCGCTCGGCCAATTCGAGTTTAAGACAGACGGGGTGCTGACCCAGGATTGGGCGATGAATTTCCTCCACTTGCAGCCGGGTGATTCATTGGAGAAGGTGGACGTGTTTGCACTGCGCGCGCGTTTGCTGTCGTTGCTCCAAGTGCGCGATGCAACGGTCGAGCGCGTGTTGCCGGGCACCTTGCGCGTCAGTGTTGTGGAGCGCAAACCCTGGCTGCGGGTGGCCACCGATGACGGACAGGGCGGCTACAAGCTTTACCTCGTGGCGCGCGACGGCACCGTGTTCGCCGGCCAGGACTTTCCCGAGCAAATCCTCAACCAACTGCCCTGGATGTCCGGACTGGCCTTGCACCGGGCGAAGGACGGCGGCTTCCAGCCGGTGCCGGGCATGGACGAGGTTTCCGATTTGCTCTTTGCCGCGCGTGCGCACGTGCCCACAATCGCCGCGCAATGGACCGTCGTGGATTTGAGCCAGTTCGATCCGCGCCCGACGACGCCGCTCCATGGATCGGTCATTAAAATCCAATCGGGCAATTTGGGCACCCTGACTTTTGCCCCTGCCGATTTTGAAACGCAAATCCACCGGCTGAGTTTCGTGGCTGATCAACTCGCAGCGAAGCCGATGCTTTTGCACGGTCTTGACTTCTCTCTGTCCAACCAGGTGATTGTACAACCCGTTGTGCCCCCGCCGCCGCTGGCTGCCAGCAGTCTGCATTAAATCCCTTTGTTTTTCTTCCCGATGAGCAAATCCCAAATCGTTGCCGCGCTCGACATCGGCACCTCCAAGGCCGTGGTGCTGGTGGGCGAAATTTTTCGCGGCGACCGGCTGAACATCCTCGGCGTGGGGCAGGCATCATCGCTCGGCGTGCGCAAGGGGGACATCCTGGATTTCATGGCCGCGTGCAATTGCGCGCACGCCGCATTGCTGGGGGCCGAGCAAAATGCTCGCGCGCAGGCCGAGGTGGCGTTCCTCGCGCAATCCGGCGCGCACCTCGATGGTTTCGCGCAGCATGCCGAAGTGGCCGTCAGCGCGGCGGACAACCGGGTGCGCCCGATTGACGTGCAGCGGTTGCTGGCCGAGGCGCGCAAGAAGGAGCTGCCTCCCGGCCGCCTTGCCATCCACCACATCCGCAATTCCTTCAAGCTCGACGGCCGCCCGGTCGGCGATCCCATCGGTCAGTTGGGCGAAAAACTGGAACTGGGTTTTTGGACGGTTACGGGTGACGAATCGCACCTCAGCAACGCCATCCATCTGGTCAACGGCTACAACGGCCTCGAAGTGAAGGACATCATCGTATCGAGCGTTGCCGCGGCCAACGTCGTCACGCCCGAGATGGATAAAAAAATCGGCGCCCTCGTGCTCGACATTGGCGCGGGCATCACCGATTACGCGCTCTACCGTGACGGCCACATTGTCAAAACCGGCGTCATCCCCATCGGCGGCGACCATTTGACCAACGACCTGAGCCTCGGCCTGCGCATCAGCCGCAAACACGCGGAACGAGTGAAGTTGAGTTTCGGCCAAGCCGAGGTGGACGCGCAGGCCCGCGCGGAAAAAGTCTGGATGGTCGGCGACAAGAGCGTGGGCGACCGCTATATCCCGCGCCTGGCCATCTGCCAGATTCTCGAAGCGCGCGTCGAAGAACTTTTTTCCATCGTCAAAAAACACCTTGGCTCGCTCTTGACGCCGGAGGATGTGGCCGGGGGCGTGATCCTCACTGGCGGCACCTCGCGCCTGCCCGCCATCGAGCGCGTGGCCGAGCGCGTTCTCGGACTGCCCACCCGCCGCCCCGCCGAGCCCGCGTGGCTGACGGAGTCGCTGCGCGGCCCGGAATACAGCGTGGCCGTGGGCCTGCTGCTCTTTGCGCTCAACGCGCCCCAACGCGAAAACCCTAAATCAGCCGCGCACGGTGGCGACGGGCTGATGAGTCAGATGGCGCGCTGGTTCGGCACCTGATTATTTTCCTCCGCAACCTCCCTCCTCTATGAACACCTCCGCCCATACGTCCTCCAGCGCCGACCAAATCCTGTCCGGCCAGATGCCGGAGGACGGCGTGCGCGTGAAAATCGTCGGCGTTGGCGGCGCGGGCACCAACGCGGTGGACCGGCTGCAGCTCGACCATGTCGGCCTGCGGCTGCGCATCGCCGCGCTGAACACTGACGCGCAGGCGCTCAATTCCTCGCCCGCGCCGGAAAAATTGCTCATTGGACGCGGGCTGACGCGCGGTGTGGGCACGGGCGGCGAGGCGGACGTCGGCCGCGCGGCCGCCGAGGCCGACCGCGAGCGCATCACCAAAATTTTCCAGGGCATGGACCTGGTGTTTATCGTGGCCGGGCTGGGCGGGGGCACGGGCAGCGGCGCGGCGCCGGTCATCGCGCAAATCGCCACGCAGGCGGGCGCGCTGGTCGTCGCCTTCGTCATGCTGCCGTTCACCAACGAGGGCGGCCGCCGCCGCCAACTCGCCGACCAGGCCCTCGCCGAATTGCGCCAGACCTGCGACGCCGTCATCCCGCTGCCCAACGATCTGCTCCTGCAACACCTGCCCGACGACGCCACGGTGCTCGACGCCTTCGGCCAGGCCGACGCGTGGATTGGCCGCGCCATCCGCTCCATCTCCGCGATTTTGTTCCACACCGGCCTCATCAACCTCGACTTCGCCACGCTGCGGCGCACCTTCACGCCCCGCGGCGGCAAGACGCTCTTTGGCCTCGGCCACGGTTCCGGCGAGAATTGCGTGGCCGAGGCGTTGCACGACCTCATGCTCTGCCCGCTGCTGCACACGCCCGAGTTGTCGCGCCGGGCGGACCGGCTGCTGGTTAACATCGTCGGCGGCCCCGAGCTGAGCCTGGCGCGCGTCAATGAAATCGTTGCCGTCATCGCCGAAAAATTCGGCAGCCGCGAGCAGACTGTTCTCGGTGCGGTGATTGACGAGCGCTTGATCGGGAAACTGGAAATTTGCGTCATCGGCATGACGGAAGTGCGGGCCAAAGGCTCGTCGCTGGCCTCGCTGCGCACCGCCCCACCCGGCCTGCGGGCCGACGCGCCCGCCCCGGCCCCGAACCAGGCCCCGGCGATTTTCGCCCGGCCCCCGGCCGCCGCCGTGGCCGCGCCGCCCGTGCATGAATCCAAGCTGCGCGGGCACAAGGACGGCGGCGCGCCGCAAAACGAATTTCACTTTGTCGGCGAGGACGAGCAGCGAGGCTATTTCGACCAGACCGAGCGCAACTTCTTTGAAGGCGAAGACCTCGACGTGCCCGCCTATTTGCGGCGGGGGATTAAAATTCAGTTGTGAGGCTCACTTCACCAGCAGCGTCGCCAGCCCCAAGAACAGGCCCATGCTGGCCACGTTGGTCGCGGTGGTGAGGAAAATGCTTGAGGCGGTGACGGGGTCGGCGCCGAATCGCTTAAGGATCAGGGGCACAACCGCGCCGCAGACACCGCTGATCACGCAACTGCCGACCATGGAGAGGAACACCACGAGGCCGAGCATGGGGGCGGTGGACAAATGATGGACGGAGGCGACCCCATACATGGCCAGCCCCGCGACCAACCCGATGAGCGTGCCATTCATCAAACCGAGCAGGCCTTCTTTGATGACCTGCGCCTTGATCTTGCCTGTTTTCAGATCACCCAGGATCATTCCGCGCAGGGTGATCGCCAGCGCCTGGCTGCCGGCGTTGCCCGACTGGTCGGCCAGCACTGGCAGAAAAATGGTGAGAATCAGCAGCCGGTCAATGGTGCCTTGGAACAAACCGACCACGGCGGCGGCGGCAAAGGAGGTAAGCAGGTTGACCTGCAGCCAGGGCAGCCGGAGCCGCAGGCTTTTTAACCAGGGCGTGGAGGAACGGACTTCCTTTTCAACGCCCACCATCGCGCCGGGCTGGGCGGTCAACTCGAACGATCTTTTCTGTTCCGCGACGACGCGCTCGTAGAGATTCTTCGTTTCCTGATGCAGCAGGCGCACTTCGAGCAGGTTATGAACCCGGAGCAACACCTCGGCCAGGTCGAACGGTTTGCTGACGAAATCTTTCGCCCCGGCTTTCAGCGCGCGCAGTTTATGCTCCGGTTGGGCCGTCAGCACGATGACCGGCAGATAGCTGTCCTTTTCGATTTCCTTCAACTGTTCCATTACCTGGAATCCGTCCAGGCTGGGCATCTGCAAATCGAGCAGGATCAAGTCATAATGGTGTTGGCGGTGCAGCGCGCCGACTTGGCCCGAGTCCATTGTGGTCGTGATGGCATCATAGCCGGCCCCGCGCAGCATCTGCTCGAGCAGTGCGACATTGGCCTGTTGATCGTCAACAATCAGGATTTTGCCGTGCAGGATGTCCGCTGAACTGATCATGGCCTGGGTCCTGTGTTAGACAATCGAGCCATGGGTTTTTTCGGCAAATTCCAGGGCGTCGTTCAAGGTTTCACTGAATTCCCGGACCTTAATGGGTTTGGTGAGGTAGCGAAAGAATCCGACCTCGAGGCCCACTTCAATGTCGCGCAACATCGCGTTGGCGCTGATGGCCACGACAGGGATGTGGGCCGTCGCCTGGTCTTCGCGCAGGATTTTCAAGGCGTCAATCCCGCTGATGCCGGGCAGGTTGATGTCCATCAGGATCACGTCGGGCTGGCTGGCGCGGGCCAGCTCGATGCCGAGGGTGCCGTTCACCGCCGTCAACAGCTTGATGTCTGCGCGCTGCGCGATGAGTTGCTCGACGAGCATCATGTTCGCCGGGTTGTCCTCGATATAGAGCACGGTGTGCATGCGCGCGTCAATCAGGCCGTGCGGTTGCGCGCCAGTGGCTGGCTCGGTCCTTTCCAGGACCAGGGTGGGCGCCGCGGTCGAGAGCAGTTCAATCCAGAACACGCTGCCCGCTCCGACGGTGCTTTCCACGCCGAGGACGCCATCCATCAGTTCGGCCAGTTGTTTGGTGACCACCAAGCCGATGCCGGTGCCCGCGACGCCGCCGGCCTCCTGGCCGAGGCGGTTGAACGGCTGGAAGAGCTGCGCAAGTTTTTCCGGCGCCAGGCCCGCGCCGGTGTCCCGGACGCTGATGCGCGTTCGATCCGGGACGATCGTGGCGCAGTCCACGACCACCGTGCCTTTCTCCTTATTGTATTTGATCGCGTTGGAGAGCAGGTTGATGACAATTTGCTTCAAACGCGTGCGGTCGGCCCAGACAAAACTGGGCTGGTCGAACCGGGGAAAAGTCATATGAATCCCGCGCTGTTGCGCCTGCGGCTCCATCATGGCCTGGCATTCGGACATGACGTCGGTGAGCGACACCGGCTCCAGCGACAGGGAGACTTTGCCGGACTCGATGACCGCGAGGTCCAGGATTTCGTTGATCAGTTTGAGCAGATGCCAGCCCGCCTGGAGGATCTGGGCGATACGCGCTGTCTGGACGGGCGTGGGCAACGGTGTCGCCGTCTCCATCAATTGCGCGAAGCCGAGGATTGCATTGAGCGGGCTGCGCAGTTCATGGCTCATGCTCGAGAGGAACCCCGATTTGGCGAGGTTGGCCTTTTCCGCGGTGGACTTGGCGCTCTCCAGCTCGACGTTGGATTCCTGCAAGGCCTGCTCGAAGCGCTTGCGCTCCGTCACGTCGCGTGCGGCGGCGAACACGCCTTGCAGTCGCCGGTCGCGGTCATAGAAGGTGGTCGCGTTGTAAGACACCACGGTTTCCTTGTCATCGCGTGCGCGCGCGGTGAGTTCGTAGTCGGTGACCTTTTTCTCGTTTAGCACCAGCTTGATGGCGGCTTCGGCCCGCTCCGGGTCGGTGAAATAGTTTTTGAACGGCGCGCCGATCAATTCGTCGCGCGTGCAGCCGGTGAGCGCCTCCATCTGCTTGTTGACGTCGGTGATGATGCCGAGGGGGTCGGTGGTCATCAGCGCGTCAATGTTGGATTCGATGAGGGAGCGGGTGTAGAACTGCTGGTCGCGCAAGCGCTGATCCAGCTTCTTCTGCTCTTCTTCGACCTGTTTGCGCGCGGTGTTATCCGTGCCAATCAACAGGTAGCCGATGATGCCGCCCTCATCTCCGCGCAACGCCGTGACCGACACGACGGCGGGAAAGCGGCTGCCGTCCTTGCGGATGTAGGTCAATTCGTAGATGTCCTCGATCCCGCGCGAGGCCTTGAAAACCAGCGCCTCGAAGCCCGGCATGATGGTGGTCGCCAGTTCGACGCTCAACGTTTTGGCCCGCGCAATGAGTTCCTGCGAATCGGAAATATCGGCCGGCGTGATTTTGTTCAGCACTTCCGCCGCGGTGTAGCCGAGCATGCGTTCGGCGCCGACATTGAACAACTGGATGACGCCCTTTTCATCCGTGGCGATGCTCGAGAAATTGGCGCTGTTGAAGATGGCGCTCTGCAAGGCCCCGGCCTCGAGCAGCGCCTCTTCCGCGCGCTTGCGGGCGCTGTTGTCGGTGCCGATCAGCAAATAGCCGATGATGCCGCCCCGCTCGTCGCGCAGCGCCGTGACCGACACGACGGCGGGAAAGCGGCTGCCGTCCTTGCGGATGTAGGTCAATTCGTAAATGTCCTCGATGCCGCGCGAGGCTTTAAACACCAGAGCTTCGAAGCCTGGTGCAATCGTGGTCCCCAGTTCAAGGCTCAAGGCGGCGGCGCGCGCGATGACTTCCTGCGGGTCGGAAATGTCCGCGGGCGTGATTTTGTTCATCACGTCTGCGGCCGTGTAGCCCAGCATGCGCTCGGCGCCGACATTGAAAATCTGAATAACGCCCTTTTCATCGGTGGCGATGCTCGAGAAATTGGCGCTGTTGAGAATTGCGTTCTGCAAGGCTCCCGTCTTTAGCACCGCCTCCTGGCGGCGGACTTCCGTGATGACCTCCACCGTGCCGTCGGCCAGATGTTCGACTTCCGGGGTAAATAATACGGGAATTTTCGTGCGGTTCATGGTGGATGGTTTTCTACGAGTGGAGCGGTCGGACGCAAATTTGGGGCAGGCTGGCAACGGCGAACCGATGTACAACCCGCCCAAGCAAACCGTATTTTACGGCACAGGTTGACAATGCCCGAAAACGCCCGCGCGGGCTATGGGGTGTAACCCTTCTTAAGCGCAGCTCTGCCGAGGGATTCTCTGCTCGCGGCGGATCCCCTCAGCCGCGAGTCGCGCGATGGTCTGGCCGCCGGAAAACGCAAGAACGAAGCATCAATTATTACTCGCCAGATCCAGACGCAGTTTCGTAGCGCCGCGGTTCGCTCGAATCGCAAAGAAGCGCTGGCTGAAGCTCAGTGCTACGATACAAGCAATTTTTCAAAACAAACCACCGTGGCACCCTTTGGAGAAGATGCCATTCATAATCCGCCGGGCGGTCCCGCCACCGTGATTTAGGTCAGGGACAATTTGCCGGTGCTGTCACCGAGCTGGTCATCCGAGGCGCCCACATGGTCGAGCATGGAGAGCCAGAGGTTGTTGATGGGCGCGCCTGCGGCATCCATGTGGCGGCCGGTCTTGATGGCATTACCGCCGGCTTTGCCAAGCAGGATCAGCGGCAGGTCATCGTGGTTGTGGCGGTTGCCGTCACTGATGGCGCCACCGTAGGAGATGAGCGAGTTGTCGAGCAGCGAGCCGTTGCCTTCCTTGATCGAGTCCAGCTTGTCCAGCATATAAACGAACTGCTGCAAGTGGTAAGCATTGATTTTTTGCAGCAGCGCCATTTTTTCCGGGCTGCCCATGTGGTGGGAGGTGCCGTGGTGCGGAACATTGGCGCCGCCCCAGGGGTAGGACTGGTTGCTGCCTTCGTCGGCGAAGGGGAAGGTCACGATACGGGTGAGGTCGGCCTGGAAAGCCAGCACCATCATGTCAATCATCAGTTTGATATGCGTGGGGTATTCGGTGCTCGAAGTGGAAATGCCCACCTTTTGTTCCAGACTCGAATCGTAGGCCGTCGCGGGCCGCACCGCGCCGGCCGGCAGGGGAGGGGGCGGTTCGTTGGCGGCACGTTGGAGACGGACTTCAATTTCCCGGACAGAGGTCAAATACTGGTCGAGTTTATCCCGGTCCGTGGCGGTGAGGCCTTTTTGGACGTTGTTGGCGTCATTAAGGACGAAGTCCAGAATGCTTTTGCTGTCTTTTTCGCGCAAGGCCTTGGCTTCGGGTGTTTCGCCCGGATTGCCGTTGGAGAAAAGGCGGTCAAAGACGGACTGGGGGTCCACGTCCTTGGCCAGCGGGGTGGTGGGATTGCGCCAGGCGAGATTATGCTCGTAAGCCTTGAGATAGTTGTTGTCTGTCGCCGCCTTTTTGCCGTCCTCGATCCCGATTTCCAGCGAGGGAAACTTGGTGAAATGGCCGATTTTTTGCGCGGCAATCTGGTCGGCGGAAACGCCGAGATGCATGGGCACCGGCGGCTTCCACGGATGCACACCTGTCAGGTAAGCGGCATTGCCGCGGGCATGGTCGCCGCCCCCTTCGCCGTAGGCGTTGGCCTTGTCGCAGACGAGGTTGCTGATGACCAGCATGCGGTCGCGGTAAGCCTTCATGACGCTGAGGGTGGGCGTAAGTTCATAATCCGCGCCCAAGGTGGCGGGGGTCCAGTTCTGCATGTCAATGCCGTTAGGGACGTAGATCCAGGCCAGGCGCTTGGGGCCCGCGGCGGCCTTGGCGACGGCGGTGTCGGAGATGGCGGCAAAGGAGCGGCAGGGCAGGAGGGATTCGAGAAAGGGCAGCGCCATGGCGGTGCCCAGCCCACGCAATACTTTCCGACGGCTGATGGTGTGTGTGATCATGATTGGTTGTCTCCGGTTGATGATTTTTCTCCTGGTGGATTGCCGCGTCTTTGAAGGAAGGCATCGCTGTGGACGATGGCATGAATCAACGCGGAAAATTTATCACCGTTCTTGTGCATGGTCGAGACGATATCGTTGGTGGTGCGGACGTCAAACGGCTCGACATTGCGCCCGAGGGCGTAGGTCAGCATTTTGGTGGCCAGGCAGCGGCAAAACTGATCTTTGGAGGCCAGCAGGGTTTGTTCCAATTCCTTGGCGCCGTTAAAAGTGGTTCCATCGGGCAGGTGGCCGGAGGCGTCAATGGGATCATTATTGATGTCCTTGGTGCGCCAGGCGCCCGTGACATCAAAGTTTTCGAGGCTGAAGCCAATGGCATCCATGCGCTCATGGCAGGAGGCGCACACGGGATTGGTCCGATGTTGCTCCATTTGCTGGCGCAGCGTGCCCTTGAGTTGTTTTTCGTCGTCGAGGGCGGGAACGTTAGGGGGGGGCGGGGGGGGGCGGAGTCCAGTAGGTTCTCCAGCACCCATTTGCCGCGCTGCACCGGGGAGGTGCGCGTGTTGTAGGACGTGATGGCGAGGATGCTGGCCTGGGTGATCAGGCCGCCGCGCGGGGAGTTTTTCGGGAAGGTAACCCGTTGGAACGCATCGGTGAAATTGCCCTCCAGGCCGTAGAGCTTGGCCAGTGGCGCGTTGACAAAGCTGTAATCGGCATCAATGAAATCAAGCACGCTGCGGTCTTCATCCTTGATGCTGGAGAAAAACATCTGTGTTTCCGTCAGCATCGCCGTCTTTAGTTCAGGGGTGAAATTGGGAAATTTATCGGAGTCGGGATTGACGTCCTCCACTTTGCGCAATTGCAGCCACTGACCGGCAAAATTGTTCACGAGGGCCTCGGCCTTCGGATCCTTGAGCATGCGCGTGACCTGCTCGTCAAGATGGGCATGCAACTGGCCTTTGGCGGCCAGGGCGAACAACTCGTCGTCGGGCATGGTGCTCCACAGGAAATAGGACAGACGGGAGGCCAGCTCGTAGTCGTTGAGGGTGTGAATGTTATTCGGCTCGCCCGGCTGCGGGTCTTGCTCAATGCGGAACAGGAAATTGGGGTTGAGCAGCACCGCTTGCAGCGCAACAGTCACGCTTTTTTCAAAAGGACGGTCGGGGGTGTCCACGGAAGTAAAGAGGCCCATGAATTTGTTCACCTCGTCATCGGTGGCGGGCCGGCGGTAGGCGCGGGTGACAAAGTTGCGGATGATTTTTTCCGCCGCCTGGGTCCTGGTCAAAGTATTGGAGGGGTGCGCGACCATCACGCTCTGGTAGCTCTTGGGCATGCGCTCGGGCATCTCGGTGGCGTTGGTGAACTGGGGGCCTTCCACTTTGAGGCTAAGGACGCCGAGGATGGTCGCGCCGGGGACGACGGGCGTGGGCCCCGGGGGGGGGCCTCCACGACGGCCAGCACCCGCGCCGGCAAAATTTCGACCGGCGGTGCCCCGGGCACCGGCTGGAGCAGCCGATGAGGCGGCGGCGGGCGCAGCAGCCGGAGCGGCACTGGCCGCAGCATCGCTGCCACCGGCAGAGGCGGCGGGATCGGCAGCGGCAATGGCACCGGCAGGAGCGGAGGACGAGATGGAAGCAGGCGCGGCGGAGGGTGTAGGAGCCGTTTGGTCAGCGGCCGGACTGGCCGCACTGGGGCTGGGATTAGCCGCAGCAGTTGCAGCCGCCGTCACGGCGGCATTGTAATCATCAAGTGTGGCACCATTGCGGAAAGCCAAAGTTATGCTATGCGGGCCAGCCGTGACGTGAATTTTCGGCGAGGCAACTTCCTGCGGGGCGTTCGCTACGGCCGAGACCTTCAGGGAATACCGGTCGGGATTCTGATCTGCTCCTTGGATGTTGGCATCAACCACCGGTATATTGCCATCAAGGTAGAAGAGAACATTAGCGGTAGGCCCGGCGTTGCCACGGCCTCCGCCGTTGCCGCCACCCGCGTAGCCCTTTAGACTAAAAATGTAATCGCCCTCCACGGGAAAATTGTAATTCACATAAATGTAGCCGGATCGTTGGAAAACGCGGCCGAGTACCACGGGTGGGCCACCTCGGCCGCCGCGCCCGGCACCGGCATTCTGACCGGCATTCTGGCTGGCCGCAGCCAACGCCGCCGCTGCGGGCACGGGCGGAGCCGCCGGGGCCGGATTGGTTTTGGGAATGTCCCCTTCGAGGGCTGTGGCGTCAAATACTTTGCTCGGGGGCGGCACCGTCGGGTCGGTGAACACGGCGGCATCCAAGGATACCTCGGCGGCTTTGATATATTTCTCGAACAGCACGGGTGCAATGTTCAGCGCGTCACCATTGTTGTCGAAACCATCGCCGGCGTCATCCGCCGGGAAGCTGTCCGCGGGATGCAGGTCAATGGCGAGCAAATCGCGGACGGTATTGTCGTATTCGACGCGGTTGAGGCGGTGGATGGTGACGCGGCCCGGGTCAATGGGTCCGCTGGCATAATAGCTGGTTGTGTATTTATCCATCCAGGCGACGACCGTGTGATACTCGTCTTCCGTGGGCCGCTTCTCTTCCTTGGGCGGCATTTTGCGGGTGTTAAGCATCTCCATCGCCTTCGCGATGGTGGGGACGCCTTTGGCCAGCGAGGCATCATCGTGGAACGTATCCAAGCGCACATCCCCTTCGGTGTCATCGGGGCCATGGCATTCGTAACAATGCGCGGCCAGAAAGGGCTGAACAGTCTGCTGGAATTCCGCAAAAGTGGGGATCGCGGGTTGCGGCGGCGGGGTCTGCGCCAGCTTGGGATTCGAGCACGCCAGCAGCACCAAGGCGGTAAGACTCGAGGCAATGCTGATCCGTTGGAAGGGCCGTTGGGAAAAGCCGGCCGGTTCCTTTGCTTGGTGGGGTTTACCAAGGTGAAACATAAATATCGCGACAGGGTTAACTAGGGGGCATAGGCTGGCAAACCATTAATGCAAATATTCAGATAGTTTACAAGCCTGATTGTGGTTGCTAATAGGCGTCATCCAGCCGACTAAAAAAAGCAAAAAATTTTCGACTACACCAGCGCCTTAGGCCCAACTGGTTCTGCTTCGAAAATATCTTGCGTTTCTTATCTGGCAGGATTGCGATATAGCCCACAACGGCTTCAACCCCAATAAACGGGAACAGTTTCAGTTCTTTCCACCCCATGAAACATTATCTCCTCGCGGTTTTTTTGGCCGCCCCCATCGCTCTCTACCCCGTCCGGGCCTCCGCCCAGACTCCCATCGCCCCTACCCCGGTCGAACCGTCTTCGGCTCTGCAAGGCGAAGCCATTCCTGTGCCCGGCCAGCCCGCCCCGGCCGGTCGCCGGGGTGGTGGTGGCCCGACGGCGGCCGCCACCCATAGTTTCACGGCCGACGAATTGGCGCAATTGCATGCCAAGCTGGATGAATTGAACGCCGCCATCAAGGCGCTCAAGGATGCCAAAGCCGATGATGATTTGGTGGTGGATGCCGAATCCTGCGGCTGGATTGTTGAAACCGCCTTGCGCGTCCCGAATAACTTTGGGGCCGATACCCCTGCAACTGCCAACCCTTTCAGCAAGTGCATCGCCAGTCTTGATGCGGGCCTGCGCCGCGCCCAGCAGATTAAGGATGGCACGGCGGTGTGGCCCAAAATCACTGGCTCGGTCAAACGGGCCTATCGCTCGGTGGTGGATGGCACAGCCCAGCCGTATGAATTGTCCATCCCGGCCTCTTATGACCCGGCCAAACCCATCGCACTTTACGTTTACCTCCACGGCATGAGCCATTATGTCCCTGATTTGGGTTGGGATTGGACCGGGGGCAACGACCAGCCTGGCAGTCGGGGCGGCAGCAATAACTACATCAGCATGAACGTCTTCGGACGGGGCAACAACTCCTTCCGCTGGGCCGGAGAAACGGATGTCATGGAAGCCATCGCCTCCGTGCGCAAGCGCTACAATATTGACCCGGACCGCATTGTGCTGGCCGGTTTTTCGATGGGAGGCGCGGGTTCCTGGCAAATTGGCCTGCATAACCCGGATATGTTCTGCGGGCTGGAGATTGACGCCGGCGTCATCGGCAACCGCCTGAACCTGGATGGCCTGACCCCCGCGCAAAAAGCCGCGACGGCCACCTACGGCATTATGATTCCGCACGCCGTCAACGTGGTGGACGTTCCCCTCGTGGGCTATGCCGGGCAAAACGACGCCCAACTGGCCTCCTCGAAGAGCATCTCCGCGCAGCTCGTGCGCGAGGGTTACCACATGCAGGAGGTTTCCCCGCTTTATTCTGTGGGCACGGACATCTTCACAGTCTGGCTGGCTTCGCCCGGCCAGGGCCATTCGCACGCCGCCCACGACAATGTGCAGGACACCCTGGGCATAATTAATAATTTCACCAACGCCAACATGGTGCGCGGGCGCGTCAACCCGGACCACATTCGCTTCGTCACCTACACCCTGCGCTACAACCACGATTTTTGGCTCACCGTGGACGCGTTGCAACAGCAGTTTGACCAGGCTCGGGTGGATGCCACGCGCGATGCCGCCAAGGCCAATTATACGATCACGACGCAAAACATCTCGCGCCTCGTGCTCAACGAAACCGCGGCGGCCAAACAAATTACCATTGATGGCGATACCCTCGCGGTGACGTTTGCGCCCAGCATTACCCTCGCGCGCAATGCCGCCGGCCACTGGCAAACTGCCAGCGCCACCGCCGACACGGGCCTGCGCAAGCAGCACGACCTGCAAGGCCCCGTCAACGACGCGTTTTTTGACTCATTCCTCTGCGTGACGCCCACCGGCACTCCCTTCAACGCCATTGCCGACGAACGCGGTAAACAGGAGCTGACCCGTTTCTCGGCGGCCTTCACGCGCGACTATTGCGGACTCGCCCGCACCAAGGCCGACACGGACATCACCGCCGACGACATCGCCAACAGCAACCTCGTCCTCTTCGGCGATCCCGCCAGCAATAAAATCCTCGCGAAAATCGCCGATAAACTCCCCATCAAATGGACCAAGGACAGTATTATCGTCGGCGACCAAACCTACAGCGCCGCCGACCACGTTCCTGTCCTCATTTATCCCAATCCCCTCAATCCGAAGCACTACATCGTGCTCAACACCGGCCTCATTGCCGGCGGTGGGGGTGGCGGCGGCGCACAAGGCTACGGCGACTTTGCCATCCTTCAAGTCTCCCAAGACGCCAACGGCCGCATCACCGATAAAGTTGCCCAGGACGGCGTCTTCGACGAATCCTGGAAACTGCCGTCGAAGATGTAATGACAGGAAAGGTGGCACCACTCCATCGCGGCCGCCCGTCATTTACTGCGAAAGCGAAGACGGGTTCCCCTAACGTCAACCTATGCCATTCCGATACAGAATTTGGCGCACGACCCGAGTCTTTTTCGGGTTGGGCGTTTTGCTGGCCGGTGGCGGCGCGCCATTGTCGGCCGCGCCCCCTTCCGCCACGACCCCGCCGGTTGCGAATCAGCCGGCCGCAGCCCCCCCCGCAGCGCCCACACCCGCGGCCAAGCCGCCCGCCGCGACCCAGCCTGGGGTGTCGCTGTCAGCCACTCCGCCGCCTGCGACTACTTCGTCCGCCCCCTCTCCACCTGCCATGCCTCCGCCCGCCGCAGCCGGCAGCCGGGTGCCATATTCGGAATTTGCGGATTTGCAATATTTTCTGTTAAAGGACACGAACACGGTCGTGATTGAATTTTTCGATGGCAGCGGCATCACGGTTGTCGACATCCAGTGCGAAATGCAGCCGAACGCATCCGCGCCGGTTCTCCAGGTCCGCATTTTGGGCAACAAAGTTGGCCCGGAATCGAAAAAGTTTGTCTGGGATACTGATGGCAACGCCGTTTACTACTTTGATGTCGGCGCGGTGGACAAATCAAAGTTACGCGTGGTTTACGATGACGACCAAGGCCCGCACGACGTTCCTGCGGCGGGCATTATTGACCAGCCCTTCGAACCCGAACATCCGACCTCCACCAAGTGAGGCCCTGGGTCGTGGATTTTCCTTCGCCCTCACGATTTTAGCAAGTAGTTGGTCGGTTTGAATTTACAATGCAACCTTTGAGCTGCCAGGTAGTTGGTTTTGCGCCACCCTACGGCCATCACGAGGGAAGCCGGGATGGCTGACCAGGTTTGGGAAGTTATGGAAGTTGTTGCGTTTCCAGACCCAAAGAGTGTAGAGAAAGCGTTATGAGTGACAAGCCAAGCGACCTGTTTGATTATGTTTTGGGAGAACGTGCGGTTAATCATGCCCAGAAAAGCGCTTCTTTCACTCTGGCACTCCTGGCCATGGCGCTTACTGCGCTGGTGTTGATTTTTCTGCCGTCCTGGCCCGCAGTAGCCGGAGTTATGTCCATGAATGGAATGGTGGCGGTTGTTTGTTTAGCATTGGCAAAAGAAACGCGGAAATGAGCGGCAAGTTCGTGGGTTCGGCAAGACCAACAACCGCAAACCCCGGGTAAATTGGATGACTTGGTTTCAAACTGACTCACTACCTTTACTCTTGAGTTTTAGACCGCCACCGGGAAACATTCCGTTGGCTTAACCAGCATCTCGTTTGAGACCCGCTGGTAAAGTTTACCCCTGTATTACCCATGAAAATACTACCCCTTGCCCTATCCTTTTCGGCTCTCTTAGTTGCCCCGCTCGCCGGCTTTGCCGCCGACGCCACGGCCACTCCTGCGGATGCCACCCCGTCGGCGGTCAGTGCGCCCGCTGCGGTCTCTACAACTTCTGCGGCCTCCGCGGCCGCAACCCCGGCCGCCAGCGGTGCAGCCCCGCGCGCGGGCGGCCCGCGGGGTCGCGGCGCACCGGCCGCAGCCCCGGTGGCTTTTACGGGGACGCCGGCCACGGGCGCGATCTGGATGCCGTCGCCGAACCCCAATGCCATTGGCAAGTATCCCTATGGACCGGACTCGGTGGTGCATGACGGTGTGCCGCAGGGGACGTTCGATAAATATGTCAACACGAGTAAAATCGTCTATCCGGGGGTCATGCGCCGCGTGTGGGTTTATGTGCCCGCGCAATACGACCCGAAGGTGCCCGCATGCCTGATGGTGGTGCAGGACGGGGTTATGCAGTATGCGGGGCGCGTGGCGGACCGCACGATGGGCATCACGCCGGAATATTGCGTGCCCACGGTGATTGACAACCTGACCGCCCGCCATGAATTGCCCGTCATTATTTCCGTGTTCATTGACTCGGGCAGCACAACCCTGGGGGACACGGGCCGGCCCGTGAAGCAGAACCGCAGCATCGAATACGACACGGTTTCCGACGCCTATTACCAATTCATCAGCCAGGAGATTTTGCCCGATATCGAAAAGAAATACAACATCCGCAAAGACCCCGCGGGCCGGGCCATCATCGGCATCAGCTCCGGCGCGATCTGCGCGTTCAACGTCGCCTGGAACCACCCGGACCAATTCGGCAAGGTGCTCAGCGACGTGGGCAGCTTCACCAACATTCGTGGGGGGGACGTTTTCCCGAGCCTCGTACAGGCCGCCGACAAGAAGCCCATCAAAGTGTTTATGTCGGATGGGACGAACGACCAGCGCCGCCCGACCGATCCGACGCGCGACTGGTATTTGCAAAACAAGCTGATGTATGAGGCCCTGCGCGACAAGGGCTACGAGGTGCGCTACGTGCTCGGCGAAAATGTCCACGGCAGCGACCTCGGCGGGCCGATTTTTCCGGACTCCGTGCGTTGGCTCTGGAGCGACCAGTTGCCGAAGGCTGCGATCCCGGTGGCCCAACCAGCGGCCGGCAGTGCGACTACAGCGGCGGTCGCGCCGGCCAAGTAGGTTGGCGGAAATATTGGCGGGACGCTTCCTTCAGAGCGCGGGCTAGAGCATTTTCAAAAATAGTGTAGCCATTTTTAGAAAGGTGTGTTATATTGCGGGCGCATGAAAACCATCTCGCTGGATTTACGGGAACGCATCCTGGCCGCGTATGACGCGGACGAGGGCACGCGGGAGGAGGTGGCTTGGCGCTTCCGGGTTTCCCTGGGGCTGGTCAAGAAGCTGCTCCAGCAGCGCCGCCGCCTCGGCGACCTGCGCCCCCAGCGCCACCGCAGCGGGCGCAAGCCGCGCCTGCGCGAACAACACCGTCAGCGCCTGCGCCGGCTGGTCGCCGAGAAGCCTGACCGCACCTTGCGCGAATTGCGGGAGGCGTTGGGCCTGGACTGCGCGCTGCCGACGATTCATTATGCCCTGGCCACGCTGGGCCTGACCTATAAAAAAAACGCTGCGCGCCGCCGAGCAAGACCGGCCCGACCTCGCCCGGCGGCGGCGGCGCTGGCGGCGCCGGCAAGGCGGCTGGGACCCCGCGCGGCTCGTTTTCCTCGATGAAGCCGGCGGCCAAAACCAATATGACGCGCCTGCGCGGCCGCGCCCCCCGCGGCCAGCGGCTGCGGGCCAAATGTCCGCACGGGCACTGGCGCACCACCACGATGCTCTCCTCCATCCGGCTGGACGGTTCGACCGCCTGCCTGACCATCGAGGCGGCCACCGACACGGACGTCTTCCGCGCCTATGTGCGCGCAGTGCTTGCGCCCACCCTGCGCCCCGGCGATGTGGTGATCATGGACAACCTCAGCCCGCACAAAAACGACCACACCCGCACGCTGATCCGCGCCGCCGGCGCGAGCATCGAGTTCCTGCCCGCCTACTCGCCCGACCTCAACCCCATCGAAATGATGTGGAGCAAAGTCAAATCCCTGCTGCGCGCCGCCGAGGCCCGCACCGCGCCCGAACTGCTCACCGCCATCGGCGCGGCCCTGCGCCAGGTCACCGCCCAGGATGCCGCCCATTGGTTGGCCCATTGTGGCTACAGCTTTATCTAAAATGCTCTAAAGCACCGCGCTAGGGATTGATCTCCAACCCGCCAGCATTTTTGGCGTCGCCCAGGATTTCCAAATGGACATTTCGCAGTCGAGTGCCGGCGACGAGGCCGATTTCGTTGCTTCCGTTGGTGTCGAGCGGGCCGCGAATTTCGCCCGTGTAATCGCCGAAGGTAAAGGTGATGTTTTCCGCGGTGGCCACCAGGGAAAACGGGATCCACTGGTGCAAGGGCGACGGCGGTAGCTGGGCCAGGTGAACAATGCCCATTTGTGCCAGCCCGCCGAGGAGCCGCCGCTTGTCGCGCAGCAAGCGCGAGTCCACTTGATACCGGTGCAAGCCGTCAACCTGTCGGAGAAACAAGCCCAACCCATCCGGGCGATCCGTGGGGAATTTCTCCGTCGGCGATGGTCCGTCGAGCCAAACTTCGCCATTCAACATAAATGATTTGTTCTCCGTCTGATTCAGTTTGATGATCAAATCCTTGGGCGCGACGTAAACGCCCGCCTCCGGGCTGACGGGCTGGGGCGTAATGGAGGGCTGGTTTCCTTTCACTGGCCCGATGGCCGGCGGCGGCGGGGTGGCGGGCAGGTTGCTGGGCCGGGGAAGAAGCTCGAAGGGCCAGTTTGCGTCACCGACGGCACGCAAGTTGGGAGCGGCCAGCGCCGTCCCGGCACCCATCACGAACACAAGCAAGAAGGCGGATTGGCGGGGCATGGCAAAAATCCTTCCATCTTCCAAAAGGTGGCGACGCAAATTTACTTTTCAGCGGCCCAAAACGCAAGGCAAAGAGCTCGGGCACAGCCTTCACTGAGTGGCCAAGGCCGGCGGCGGGGGCGCGGCCTGGCTCACCGTGTGCATTTGCCGGGGGGCCTCGATGGCTTGTTTGACGTTCAATATTGAATCATGCGAGCCGGTAAACATATCCGAGGGAAATTTGTAATGGTCGAGGATGCGGCGGAGGATGCCAGGGCCGTCGTAGGTGTTGTAGGCCAGGCCGGCGATGTATTGGAGGCGCAGGTTGCGGTCTTCATTGATTTGCGCGCCCGCGAGCCAGTCGCCCAAATCCACCGCGCGGCCGGCATAGGTGCCGAGCAAATCCAGCAAGCTGGGGAAGCCCGCTTCGGCGAGCGATTGCTTCACCGCCGCATAAGGCGCGCTGTCCAGCCGGGCCTGTAGTTCGTCCACGTTGATTTTGGTCGGCTCGACCTGGGCGAAGAGGACGGCGTCGTAGCCGTCGCCGGTCACGTCATTGCTCCAGAGAACGCCGTTGGGAAAGACTTTGAAAAACGTGCCGAGGACGCTTTTGGCGGAGGTGTCGTTGCTCTCGTAAAACGGAATCCACAGGCTCATCACGCCGCCGGGGTTGAGATGCTCCTTGCACATGGTGTAATACTCGACGGTGTTGAGCGCCGCGCAGCCCTTGACCCACGGGTCAATCGGGTCCGAGGTGATGACGTCAAATTTCTCTTTGGTGGTGCGGATGAAGTGGCGGCCGTCGTCGTAAACGACCGTGACGGTTTTGTCGCCCACCGGCGTGTGGACGATGCGCGGGTTCACGTTCTTGACATTGTCGGCGATGCCGTAGTTTTCCTTGGTGAACATGGGCGTGACGTATTTGGGCACCAGCGGTTCGATGTCGCAAATCGTGATATTCTTCACGCTTGGGTGCAGCAGGAACGTCCCCGCCGTCACGCCGGCGCCGCAGGCCACCACCAGCACGTTTTCCGGCGGTTTGACGGTCGTCAGGGCGGAAATATGACCCAACATCCGTTGCAGGCGCATGTCGCGGGGCGCGTTTGAGGCCTGCACTTTGCCCGCGGAATGAAAGCTGCGGACGCCGGCCGTGGTCATGGTCACCGCCACGGTGCCGTTGAGGCCTTCGCCCGTGTAGGTGCAGAAAATGCTCGAAGACCCATCATTCTGCGGCACATCGGCCTCCGGCGTAATGTCCGGCTCCATTTCGCCTTGGTAGGTCGCGACGAAGCGTCCATAGGCCATGGTGCCCCAGTTGGCGGGGCTGACGGTGTAGCCCAGCAGCGGCGCGGCCACCAGCGTCAGCACCAGTAACACAGCTGCGCCGAGGGCCGGAATCCGGGCCCGTCCTTGTGCGTCCGCCGGCGTCCATGGTTTAAAGCGCGCGAGCGCCAGGGGTGCGAGGGAGACGAAGGTGGAGAGCGCGGCAAAGCCGATCAGCAGCCGCTGCGAGGTTTGCGTGCCCCACAGTGGCACGGCCGCGATGCTAAAGAACAGCGCACCGGCAATCGCGCCGACGGTATTCGCCGCGTAAACGCCGCCGACGAGTCGGCCCGGGTCCTGCCCCGGCGCGGCCACGGCCGCCAGCGCCAGCGGAAAACTCGCGCCCCATAGCATCGCCGCGGGCAATATCGTCCACATGGTCATCACCAAATCCAGTTGAAATATATACCAGGCGCCATCCAGATGTTCGGACGTGGCCTTCAGGCTGCCCGCCAGCGACGGGTCAATCGGCCAGTGCGGTAGCGAATGGGAGATGTTGAACGAGGCCCACGCCACGCCCGCGATCAGCAGCATCTGGCACACGCCCAGTGCGACGCGTGGGGGCATCCGCGAACGCGCCGCAAACGAACCCAGGCTGCTCCCGATGCCCAGCCCGAACAGGAACACCGCCAGGATGATGGAAAAGGTGTAAACCGTCCCGCCCAGGATTAAAGACAGTAAGCGCGTCCAAATCACCTCGGCCCCCAGCGCGGTCAGGCCCGACAGGCCGATGCTCGTGTAAATGGCCCAGCCGCCGGGCGCGGTGGGCGCGCGGCCCTTGGATAATGGTTCGGGCGGGGGTTGCACATTGTCGCTGGCCAGCGCGAAGGCCAGCAGGGCGACGATGACGTTGATGGCGGCCGCCACGCAGGTCGCCGTCACCATGTCATGCACGCGCAGCAAATAAAAGCCCGCCAGTAGGCAGCCGAAGACCGCGCCGGCAATGTTCCCGCCGTAGAAAAAGCCCAGCCACGACACACCGGTGGGGGTCGTTTCCACCCAGCGGGCAATGGCCGGCAGCGTCGCGCCCATCAGCAACGTCGGTGGCACCAGGCACACCGCAGCCACCAGCCCGCGCGCCACGATGTTCCAATAATCATGCCCGGCCGAGTGGTCGGAGTAAAAGGCCCCGATGGCCGGCACCAGCCACAATTCGAGCAGGCCCATCAGGCCGACGCCCAATTCGAGGCATGCGTAAACGCGTAAGGGGTGCCGCCCGCGCCGCACCAGCCGCGACAGGGCGAGGCTCCCGAGGCACATGCCGCCCATAAAGCTGCCCAGCAGCAGGCCCAGCGAAATTGTGGTCAGCCCAATCACCAGTTGCAGCATCTGATACCAGACGATTTCGTAAATCAGCGCGGCGCACCCGCTGCCGATGAATAAAATCAGCATGAGCGGCAGGTAGCGGCTGGTGGTGGACGAGGTGGAGGGGTTGGTCGAGGAGGGGGCGGACATGGGGTAGGGCGGCGATTAAGCCGGAAGAGTGGGGTGGGAGCCAAGTAAAAACAACCGGCGTTGGGGAGATCGGACTGGACTGTTCAAGCTAAGCCCTTGGAGGGAAGCAATTTGGTTAAATAAACAACAGCCTGCTTTCATTCGGAAAGCAGGCCGCTCGACTTTTAGAAACCAACCCAACGCCAATAAGTCGCGCGGAATGTGGGCGACGGGTCCGTCTTGCAGTCCTCGGATTTATCCATTATCGCTTTGAAATCGATGGCCACGCAAACAATCTTCCCCCCGGTGGCGCACCTTGGCCGTGGAACCCATGAGTTCCCGGTTGCGGTCGATGTCCCCAAGGCCCAGCGGGAGGACAACAAGCTAAAGCCAGCGGATCGGATTGCGCACCAATGGTATCGTTTTGTGTTGTCTTTTCCGCCTCATTTGGTTCGGGACTATGCGGCCAAATTTGAACTCAATAGCCGTCATCGCGTCTTAGACCCTTTTTGTGGAACCGGGACAACCCCGGTCGAGTGCAAAAAACTCGGCATCAAGTCGGTTGGGTTGGAGGCGAATCCTGTGGCTTCATTCGCCAGCCGCACCAAGGTCAATTGGCAGGTGGATTCAGCCGGGCTGATGGATCACGCTGAATCCGTAATCTCAGAAACTCAGGAACGCCTGAATAATGAAGGTATCGAAGAGATGACCGATTTGCCGCTTTTTATCAACGGAAAGAACCATGTCCATGCTTTGCGGACAATAAGCGAGGAGGGTAACAAACTTCTTTTGGAAAATAGCATCAGCCCTTTGCCGCTACACAAGACGCTCGTATTGCTGGAAGTCCTAGCCGAACGCAACGACGCGCGTTTTTGCGACCACGAACGACTCGCCTTGGCTTCGGCGTTGGTCAATGACATCAGTAATCTCCATTTTGGCCCGGAGGTAGGGGTCGGCCCGTCCAAAGTCGACGCACCCGTGCTTTCGCTTTGGTTGGAGAACGTCCGCAATATGGCCGACGACCTTCGCCAGTTGAAAGGGCTAACACCTCGGGAGTCGATCATCCATGAGGCAGACGCGCGAGACCTAGCTGGCACACTGGCACCCAACTCGATTGACGCCGTTATCACCTCGCCGCCTTACCCCAACGAAAAAGACTATACTCGCACCACCCGCCTTGAATCGGTGCTTTTGGGCTTCATCCATTCCAAGAAAGATTTGCAGGCCCTTAAACAAAAGCTGGTGCGATCGAATACCCGAGGTGTTTATCAGGCCGATGATGACGACCTTTTGGTGTCAGGACACTTGGAAATACAACGAATCTCCGCAGCCATTGAGAGCCGGCGCATCGAGTTGGGCAAAACTTCGGGATTTGAAAGGCTCTATGCGCGGGTCACCAAGCTCTATTTCGGCGGCATGGCCCGGCACTTGGCGGATTTGCGCAAGGTGCTTCGACCGGGTGCCCAGCTTGCCTACGTCGTGGGCGATCAAGCTTCTTACCTGCGCGTGATGATCCGAACCGGTCAATTGTTGGCTGACATCGCGGACTCACTCGGCTACGAAGTGATCAGCCTGGACCTCTTCCGCACCAGGCTGGCGACGGCCACCCGCGAGCAATTGCGCGAAGAAGTGGTCGTTCTCCGCTGGCCCGGCTCCAAAAAATCCTAATCCGCCATGAAGCTCAAGAACCGATACGCCGCCATCATTGAGCGCATTTTCACCTCCAAATTTAAGGTGGGTCTGCGGGAGGTGGACTTTGCCCGTGAGGAAATTGAGACTGTGGCGCGCCATCTTCGCATCAAGCTACCCAAGAACCTTGGCGACCTGGTTTACAGCTTTCGCTATCGCGCAAACTTGCCAGAATCCATCCAGAAGGCGGCCGGCGCAGGCGAAGCATGGATTATTCGGCCCATCGGCAAGGCGCGGTATCGTTTTGTCCTGGCTCCCGATCGTCCCATCCGGCCTAATGCCAATTTGGCCGTTACCAAGGTTCCCGATGCCACGCCCGGCATTGTTGCCAAATATGCTTTCAACGACGAGCAAGCCTTGTTGGCAAAGTTGCGCTACAACCGCTTGGTGGACATATTCACTGGAGTAACCTGCTACTCGCTCCAGAACCATTTGCGCACCATGGTGCCGAGCATTGGCCAAGTCGAGACGGATGAGCTTTACGTTGGGCTGGATAAAAAAGGCGCGCACTACATTTTCCCCATCCAAGCCAAGGGCGGCTCCGACAAACTCAACGTGGTTCAAATGGAGCAAGACTTTGCCGTTTGCGCGCACAAGTTCCCCCTCCTGATTTGCCGCCCCATTGGCGCGCAGTTTATGGATGATGGCAGTATCGCTCTTTTTGAATTTGAGCAGGCCAGTGGGTCGGTCGTCATCAGTGCGGAAAAACATTACAAGTTGGTTCCTCCCGAAGAAGTTTCGGAAGCTGATTTAACCAGCTACCGGCAACGGACAACCGAATAATCGAGTGAGTTTGATTTAGGCGCCCATCAGCGCCACCCAGGCCAGCAGGCCGGCCAGGGCGGCGAGCGTCACTGGCACGCCCAGGCGGGCGAAGTCGCGGAAGGAAATGTTGATCCCCAGGTCGCGCGCTTGCTGGACGACGATGATGTTGGCCACGCTGCCAAGGATGATGAGGCTGCCGCCAAAGCTGTTGGCGAGGGCCAGCACATAGGCCGTGGTCGGATGGGTCACGTCAACCACCTTCACTAGCAGCAACACCGCCGCGGAGTTGTTAATCAGGTTGGACAGCACGGCTGTGACCAGGGCCAGCATCGTTGGCGAATGGAGATTCAATCCGGCCTGGGCCAGCCACTGCACGGCTTGTTCGCCGTAGCCGGTGGCTTGGAATGCGCCGGTCACCACAAACAAGCCCATGAACAAGACCAGAATAGACCAGTCCACTTCCTTCAGCAAATCCTCGGTGCGGAATTTTGGACTGGCGAGGTGAATCCCCGCCGCGGTCAGCGCAATGATTTCCTTGGGGATGGTGGAGAAAAAGAACGCGATAACCAAGGCGAGAATGACCAAGCCTTTGATGGTGTGCACGCGGTTGAACGGTTGGGGCGGATCTTGCACGCTGGGTGGAACCGGCGTGGTGGACGCGAGGTGGTGGCGCGACATTACCCATATGATCGCGTAGGCGCAACCAAGGGCAAAGAGTACCCGGGGTGATGCACCAGAACAAGTAACGTCCGAAACCCAGCCCGGCAACTTGGGCGATCATCATGTCCTGCGGATTGCCGACCAGAGTGGCCGCTGCGCCGATGTTGCTGGCAATCGCCAGCGCGATCAGAAAAGGAACCGGGTTGAGCTGCCGGCGCACCAAGGCGGTCGCCACGACCGGCGCGAAGACAAAGCAGACAATGTCGTGATTGAGAATGGCTGACAGGCCCGCCGTTACCAGCATCAGGGTGAACAAAAACTGCTGGGGTTTATCAAGCCGGGATGAAATGCCACCAGCCACCTTGTCGAAAAAACCCGACAGGCGCAATTGCGCGGAAAGGACAAAAAAGCCAAACAACAGCAGGATGGTGGGCCAATTGATGAAACCAACCACGGTGGTGGTGGGCACGCCGGAGAAGACCATGACCGCAATCGCGCCGAGCAAGGCGATGCCGGTGCGGTTCAGTTTCAAGCCCGGCACCCGGCCCAGCGCGATGCCAAGGTAGGTTAGCGCGAAAATCGCCAACACCGTCGGCGCATGGGGATGAGAGGCGAGGGCGGGATAGCTCATGTCGAGACATCCTACCTTAATGCCTACGCCGCTTCCAACCACTTTCGCGCTGCAGCGGCGTCAGCATGATCGAAGTATCGGCTGGTTGCCTTCGTGAATGGCTTGAAGAAGATGGCCATGCCGTGCTGCCATTGCTTGTCTCCCACCATCGCCAGTCGTTCAATGTCGGCAAAGTGCTTGAGGTCGAACTTGAGGTCTTCCCAGGCCGCGCCAGCATCCCAGCCGTAGAAGCCGGTCATGTCAAAGAGCACGCGCAGTTTTCCGTGTAATCGGAGCAGGCGCTCGAACTCAGGCACAAAGTGGGCGTAATCCGCCTTGACCACCTTCCCGGTGACCTGGATGACGAGAATCTTTCCGCCACTTTCTTCGCTGAGTTGAATGGGCATGACAAGCTCCTTGGGGCTGGGTTAAGTAGTTGTTTAGCCTTCGACACTTGCCTCCGCCCGCCTAGGTTAGTTTAGTTCAATCGCGGCATTTTTTCAAGCGATTTTCCGCGGGGGGCAAGTTCCATCGGTCACAGCTAGGTGAGCGCAAATATCGCCAACACCGTCGGCGCGTTGGGGAGGGGGCAGAGTGGGATCGCTCATGGCGGGTCGGGGGACTACGTCATTTTAACAGAAGCTTGCGGATGGACTGCAATTCTTTCCGGTGGCCCGGGTCCGGCTTGGGGTAGCGCATTTTCAGTTCGCCGAGTGCGTCAACGATGACTTGGGAAACGATCAGGCGCGCATTCTCCTTGTCGTCCGCTGGAACAATGTGCCACGGGGCCGTTTCAGTGCTCGTCGCCGCCAGGCAGGCTTCGTAGGCGCGCTGGTAATCCTGCCACTTCTCCCGCTCCGCGAAATCGGACCGGCTGAATTTCCAGTTCTTGTCCGGGTCGTCCAGCCGCGCAAGGAAGCGTCGGCGTTGTTCCGCTTTGGACAAATGCAGAAAGAACTTCAAAATCCGGGTGCCGTTGCGGTGCAGGTGTTTTTCCAGGTGGTTAATCGAGCGAAAGCGATGCGGCCAAAATTTTGCGTCGTCGAGGTCCTCGGCGGGCAAACCCTGCCGGCGTAGAATTTCCGGATGCACCCGCACAATCAAGACCTCCTCGTAATAGGAGCGGTTGAAAATGCCAATGCGCCCGCGCTCCGGCAGGCAACGGGTCGTGCGCCAGAGAAAATCATGCTCCAGTTCCTGCGCGCTGGGCTGCTTGAAGCTGAAAACCTCGCAACCCTGGGGATTGACGCCGGACATCACATGCTTGATGGCGCCGTCCTTGCCCGCCGCGTCCATGGCCTGAAAAATGAGCAGCAACGCATGTTGATTTTGCGCGTAGAGCAGGTTTTGCAGCGCGCTCAGCCGGGCGATGTGATCGGCAAGGATTTTCTTGTAATCCTGCTTCGACCGGTAGCACGGCGGCACGCGCGTGGGCCAATCCTTGAGCCGCACCTCGTCGCCTGCCCGCACACGGAACCGCTTGATTTTGATTTTCATATAAATTCCTTCCGCGACCGTGCGCGGTGGTTTAGGGGGTGGGCTTGTCTTTCCGAATCTCCCGCTCTGCCTGCGCCCAGTCTTCTCCCGCATGGCCGTCGCGATGGCCTTCCTGCTCGTAGAGCGCATAGGCGCGCCGGGCGATCTGCGGGGTCAAATCGGCCGGGGTTTTCGTTCTGACGGAACCAAAAAACCGATACGCGAGTATTTTCACCCGGTCGTTGAACAAGAACATGGACAGGGAGAGGCCCCACACCATGAGCGCCCACGTCCAGCCGATGGGTGGCATGAATAGCCCATACACCGCGATGAACGTGGCGATGAGTTGCGTGCTGATGACGGCGACGAACAGTATCGTCGCCGGGCGGTGGGACCAGAACGGGCCGCGCGTGCGGGTTTGGAAAATTTTGAAATGTCCCGACACGGACAATTTCAGGTAAATCAGCGTTTGGATGAGGGGGCGGGCCACATGATAAACGCGTTCCGCGACATAAAACAGGCCAAACGAATCAATTACCCCGACCACCCCCACGACCGAGGCAATCCCCAACACCATTCGCATGTTCCAGGCTTCGGGCTGCTTCGAATATTGCACATTGTCATAGGCGATGGACAGGATGGCGCCGTCGTTGAGCAAGGCCAGCATCACGATCATCACCGCGGTCAAGGGATAAAAGTTAAAAATCAGGATGGACAACGTCATGAACAACAGCACGCCCAGCGTTTCCGCGATGCGGTAGATCGCGTAGCTGTTCATCCGCTGGAAAATTTTCCGGCTCTCCTTGATGGCGTCAATGATCACCGATAGGCCGGGTTGCAGCAGGACGATGGCCGCCGCCGCGCGCGCGGCGTCCGTCGCGCCCGACACCGCGATGCCGCAGTCGGCCTTTTTCAAGGCCGGGGCGTCGTTCACGCCATCGCCCGTCATGCCGACGATGTGGCCGTGTTTTTGCAGGACATCCACAATGTGAAATTTGTGTTCCGGGAATACCTCGGCGAAACCGTCCGCGTGCTCGATGGACTCGGTCACTTGCGCCGATTCCTGTTTTTTGGAGTCACCCAGGCCGCTGGCATCGAGAATGTTGGTGCCCATCCCCAAATTCCGGGCGGTTTCCCGGGCAATGGCCAGGGCATCGCCCGTCACCATCGTGAATTTCACACCCATCTGCCGGGCGGCTTCGATGGTGGACTTGGCATCGTCCCGCGGCGGGTCCGACAGCGGCAAAACGCCCCAAAGCTGCCAGGGGCCATTGGCTTCCGCGCGGGCCACGCCCAATGAACGAAAACCGCGGGCTGCGAATTCGTTGACGGCGCCCTCCACGGTGGTCTTTACCTGGCTGGCATTGGCTACGAGCGCCATAATTACCTGCGGAGCGCCCTTCGACACCTTGAATTCTTTTCCATCCGGGCCTTTGATGGTGGCCTCGGTGCGTTTATGCACGGGGTCGAAGGGCTGGAAATGGAGCACTTGATAGCCCTTCAATTCATCCTTATTCTTCAGGCCCTCCAGCACGGCCAGGTCAATGGTATCGTTGTTGTCCGCGCGCGAGGCCAGCGCGGCCGCCAGAATCACTTGCGCGGTGGGGATCTGATTGACGCTGAACGGTTCGCCCAAGCGCAATTTGTTTTGGGTGAGGGTGCCGGTTTTGTCCGCGCACAACACATCCATGCCCGCCAATTCCTCGATGGCGACCAAGCGGGTCACGATGGCTTCTTTTTTCGCCAACAGTCGCGCACCGACTGCCATGGTAACGGATAACACCGTCGGCATCGCCACGGGAATCGCGGCCACAGTCAGCACCAGGGCAAACTGCAAGGTGGTGAGGATCGGGTCGCCGCGGATGGTGGCAACGGTAATAATCAGCACCACCAAGATCACCGCCAAAACGATCAAGTAATTGCCGATCTTCAAAACGGCTTTTTGAAAATGGCTCACCGTGTGGGCGTCCTGCACCAATTGCGCCGTCTTGCCGAAATAGGTGTTCGCGCCGGTGGCATAGACCAGCGCGCCGATTTCGCCCTGGCGAAGGATCGAGCCGGAAAACACGGCATCGCCGGATTTGCGTTCGGCGGGCAACGATTCCCCCGTCAGCGCGGACTGATCCACCTCGACGGGGTCGCCGTCCAGCAAGCGCGCGTCCGCCGGCACAATATCGCCGAGGCGCAGGCGGATGACGTTGCCCGGCACCAGCTCCCGCGCCGCCGGGTTGCTCCACTGGCCATCGCGCTTGACCCGGGTCTTGATTGCCAGCTTGGCCTTGAGGGCCGCGATGGCATTGCCGGCCTCGCGCTCCTCCCAGAATCCGACCCCGGCGTTAGTGATCAGCAACAGGAGAATAATAAAAAAGTCCGGCCAGTGGCGCACTACGCCTGAGAGAACCACGGCCACTTCAATCATCCACGGAATCGGCCCCCAAAAATAACCGAGGAGTTTAAGCAACAGATTGGCCTTCTTTTCTGCAAGTTCGTTCGGGCCGTAGTGGGCCAGCCGTTTCTGTGCCTCCGCCTGGGTGAGGCCCTCCGGCGACGATTGCAGTCTTTTTTCCACTTCCGGCAACGGCAGCCTTTTCAAATCGTCCGGCGCATTCATGGAGAATGATTCCTTGGTGGAGAGAGTCCGCGGCCCCACCTATTTCACCACCAGGTCGGGAGGCTGCGCGGGTGGTGGGCGGCCCGGTTGCAACACCAACTCAACGGTTAGCACATAGATGGTCATGGCCGCAAATATGAAAATCGCGGCGATCCAGAAACGCCAGTCATGGTGCGCCCGCTTCCAATAAGGAGGGTGCGCCTGATGCACCCCTGCGGGGTTCGGGCCGCCGTGGGCGTGGTCATTGGATGGATGATCATTCATGTTTTTTGCCATCTTAGTCGCGATCCGTTTGATTTCGGATTTGCTTTATTACGGCCCGGCACCTCGTCGTCTTATGGCTTGGGCGCGGCTTCCTTTTGTTTGTTGGCGCCGTCCTGGCCCAAGCCCATGGTCAGTGCGGTTAACCCCGCCAGCCCGCCCAGTTGCATGGATTCCACGGCGGTGCTGGGCACGATCACGATCGTGGCGTTTTCCTTCAAACCCTCATAAAGCATGTTCATGGCCCGCAAATGAAAGGCCACCGGATTGTGTTCGTAGCTTTTGGCGGCCTCGGCAAATTTCTCCGCCACCTGTCGTTCCGAATCGCCCAGAATCACCCGGGCCTGGCGCTCGCGTTCCGCCTGGGCCTGCATGGACATCGCATCCTCCAGGGCGGAGGGGATCAGGACATCCTTCACCTCGACGGAAATAACATTGATGCCCCATGGTTCGGTGCGCTCGTCAATTATCTTTTGCAGCAGGCTGCTGATTTTGTCGCGGCCCTCCAGCATGTCCGAAAGCATGGTCTTGCCGATCACATCGCGCAGGGCGGTTTGCGAAGCCCAACTAATCGCGCTTTGATAGTCAGCTACGTCCAGGGCCGCCTTCTTCGGGTCCACGACTTTCCAAAACAGCACGGCATCCACATCCACCGGCACGGTGTCTTTGGTCAGGGTTTTTTCCGCCTTGAAGCCGGTCGTGATGACCCGGGTGTCTATCCAATAGGGGATGGCATCAATGATGGGATAAATAAAAAAAAGCCCCGGCCCCCGCAGGGATTGAAAGTGGCCGAGCCGTAAGATCACCGCCCGATCCCATTGATCCGCCACCTGAATGGCTGAGGAGACCGTGAGCGCGATCACAAAAGCGCCGATGCCAATCACGCCGGCGGCCAAGGTGGCCCCGGCGGAATAGCGGACATAGGCCAAGACGGCGCCCACGCCCAGAATCACAAAGAAAATCAACAGGGCGAACGAACGGTTTTGCTTCATGGAAATGATCTCCGGGTTTTGTGTCCGACAGGAGCAGTTGGCTGCGCGATCCGGCTCGGGTAACGCGACTGTTTAGGGCCGCGGCCAAGCCCATCCGGCAGGCCTCAAGCGGCCCGCTTGAAGGGTTTGGTTTTCTTGCCGGCGGAGCAGGCATCGTCCTCGGCTCCGGCGTTGAGCGCCTCCAGATTGCAGGAGGAGCGCGCCAACTCGATCAGCGCCTCATTCGCGGCTTTTTCCTCGCCGAGAATCTCCTTCAGCAGCGCCGCCGCCGGTTTGTTCCCGAGCAGCGCCGCCCACTCGCGCAGGCAGCCGTACGACGCGATCTCGTAGTGCTCGATCTTTTGCGCTACGGAGATTAGCGCCGCATTGAGGACGGGTGAACCTTTGTTTTCGGTGGCGACCTCGGCGCCTTCGGCCAGAATCCCCACCGTCGCCTCGCATTTGTTCAGGCTGGGCTTTTCGCCGAATAATTTAAACACCTTTTCCAGCTTCCCGACCTGGCGTTCAGTCTCCATCAAATGGGCTTCAATCAAGCTCCGCAAGCGGGCGCAGGTGGCGGCTTTGATCATTTTGGACATCGTGATAACGAGCCGTTTTTCGGAATCGTAGCGATCCGCCAGTTCGTCGAGGAATAGATTTTTCAGGGTTCTCATGAGAATATTGTTTTGGGTTGCTAAATGCGGGTTGGCGGAGCTTACGGAGCGCAGCAGGCGGAAGCTTCCTTCACGGCTTTTTGCACCGCCTCGAGCGTTTTGCCAGTGCGCTTTTGGATCCGGCCATAAAGTTCGTCGTGCTTGCCCTCGAAGTATTCGAGATCGTTGTCCGTCAATTTGGACCATTTTTCTTTCAGCTTGCCCTTGGCGATGTTCCAGTTGCCTTTAATTACGAGTGTGTTCATGGTGAAGTTGGGGTTGATGATTGATTAATTGCCTGGCGGAAATGGTAAAAACGTTCCCGAGTTTCCATTTTTTCGCATGGACGGAAGGTTACGACAGGGCCGGGTTTTCCGCCATAAGGTGTTACCCTACCGCGGCGGTCGCTGGCGGCCCCGGCTTTGCTCCCGCAGCTTGCCCGATCGCGGGTGCCGCTGTCGCCTTCGTGCCAGCCCGCTGCCGCCCAGTCCAGGGGAAGAATGCGCGTCAGATACTGCCGTGCCGGCTCACCGTGTTGCCGTCGTCGTTTTTCAATTCGCGAAAGACCAGCGCGGACAAAATGGTCAGCGCGCCTAATACCAGAAAGGCCCGGTGGATGCCGTGAATCATTTCCGCGGGGCTGGCGTGAAAACGGTCGGGAATGAAAAACGCGGTGGCCAGCGATGCCGACGCGACACCGAAGCTGACCGCCATCAGTTGCATCGTGCTGGCGATGGTGCTGGCCTTGCTCGTTTCCTCCTCGGTGACATCCGCATACACGAGCGTGTTCATGCTCGTGTATTGCAAGGAGGTGAAGAAGCCGAAGCAAAACACCTCGAGGACGATGAGCCAGATTGGCGAGCTTGCCCCAATCGTGCCGAAGAGCATGATGAGCAGGCCGAGCATCACGGTATTGGAAATTAACACATTGCGGTAGCCGAAGCGCCGCAGAATGCCCGGCATGGTCAGCTTCAAGCTCATGGCGGCGATGGCCTGGGGCATCATCATGAGGCCGGATTGAATCGGCGTGAAGCCCAGGCCGACTTGATAAAGCAGCGGAAAGAGAAACGGAATGCCGCCGATGCCGATGCGCGTGATATAGCTGCCGCTGACCGCCGCGCGGAACGTGCGATAGCGAAACAGGGTCAGGCGCAACAGGGGATGCGTGGTTTGGGTCGTGTGCAGGCCGTAACCGGCGAGCAGCGAAAAAGAAATCGCCAGCAGGCCCAGTATCTCCAGCCCGCTCAGCGTATGTTCGCCGAAGACCTCGAGCACATAGGAAAGCAGCGCCACGCCGGAGCCAAACAGAATCAGCCCTACAATATCCAGGGGATGCGTGATTTCCTCGCGGTAGTCCGGCAGATGCCGGTAAATCAGATACAGGCCGAGCAAGCCAATGGAAATGTTGACAAAAAAGATGACGCTCCAATGAAAGTAGGCGACGATCAGGCCGCCCGCAATTGGGCCAAGCATCGGGCCGATCAAGCCGGGGATGGCCACGAAACTCATCGCGCGGATGAGTTCTGATTTCGCAAACGTCCGCACCATGGTGAGCCGGCCCACCGGCAGCATTAGCGCGCCGCCGCAACCCTGCAAAATCCGGCACGCCACCAGCACATGGATGTTGCGCGAGATGCCGCACAGAAATGACCCCAGCGTGAAAATCGCAATTGCGGACGAGAAGGTCCGGCGCGTGCCAAACCGGTCCGCCACCCAGCCACTGATGGGAATGAAAACCGCCAGGCTCAAGGTGTAACTCGCCAGCACCGCCTTCATGCTCAGCGGGGCCACGTGCAGGGCCTGCGCAATCGTCGGCACGCCCGTGTTCAGAATCGTCGTGTCCAGCGACTCCATGAAAAACGCGACCGCAACCAGCCACGGCACCAGCCGCTTGCCGGAGCTGCTTAAGGGAAAGGTGGGTGGGGAGGCCGCCATGGAAGGACTCACTGTTTGAGCTGGCGCTGAATGGTTCGCGGATGCCTGGCCAGATTAAAAACCGCCGCCACGACCACGAAGTCGCCTTCCAGCACATAGAACGCCCCATAAGGAAATTTACGCATCAAAATACGCCGGTAATCCAAAAACACGATTGCTCCTGAGCGAGGTTGGCGTTCGATTTGCATGCAAACCACCTCAAAGGCGCGCAAAAATTCGGCGCCCAAGCCAGTGGCGCGCGCCGCATACCAATGATAGGCCTCGGCCAATTGGGTCTTCGCCAGCCGCCGGACGATGGACGGCGGCTTCATGAACCGCGCAGAATGCGTGTTTTAACGGTTGGCCAATCGGAACCCGCGGCCGGGTCTTGGCGAATGGCCTTTCGCTCGGTCCGCAAGAGTTTCCGCTGGGCGGGTGTGAGCGGGAACTCGGCCCCCGTCGCGGCCAATTCGTCCCACAAATCCTCCACGAGCTGCAACTTTTCGGCGGCAGACATTTCCGCCACTCCGGCTGGAAGAACGGTAAGCATACTTTTAGGTTAACGAAACAAGCGGCGGAATCAAGTATCCAAGCAAATTTTGGGAATTACTTACAATGTTACCCTTGGCCGTTGGAGGCATTGCGTTCGCGGTCTGCATAAATGGCCTATGGTTTGCGGGGTTGGGGTGCAGCGGGCTTCGGCTGCGCGAGATTCGTTGCCGGGGCTTGGCTCGCCAGTCGGATGGCCGCTGGTTTCCCGCCACCGCTGCCCAAGGCAACGGAGGTCAGGATGTTTTGGAAGCTGCCCTTGACGGGCGGGATGATTTTTTGTGGGCGACTCATGCAGGATTTTGGGTGAGGGTTTTATAAGGCAACTTTGTGCTTTCCGCAATCCCCGTTACCACGTCGGCAAAAACGCTCTGCATTTTCTCGGCGCGGCGGTTGAACCGGAAGGTGAATTCATCAACGTAACGCTGTAGGTGCTTGCGACTCATCTTGTGATATACGCCATGATAACCGCGTTTGAACAAGGCCCAGAAGGACTCAATGCCGTTCGTATGCACGTTGCCCCGGACATATTCGCCGTCGCTATGGTTCACAACGGTATGCCGCACGCCCTTGATGCCCTGATAGGCGCGGTGTTGGTCAGTGTAGAGAGACGCGCCCTTGGCGACGGTTTCCGTCACCGCGTTTTGCAAGCGGTAGCTGTCCGCGCAAGGAATCACGCTGGCCCGGACTTCCCCATCCCGCGCCTTCGCCCCAAAGATGATGGCCTTGCCAACGCCGCCCCGGCCCGCGTGACTGCGCTTGCTGGCGTGCTTGTTTTTCTCCTTGCCGCCGATGTAGGTCTCATCCGCCTCAATGCGCCCGAAAAGTTGCCCCTTGTTCTGGTTGTGGGCCTTGCGGATGCGATGGGCCATGAACCACGCGGTCTTTTGCGTGACCCCGACGTGCTTGGCGAGTTGCACCGAGGAAATGCCCTTGCTGGTTGTGGAGAGCAGATAGACCGCCATAAACCACTTGCGGAGCGGCAGCTTGCTCTCGCCAAAGACGGTGCTGGTGCGGATGGTGAAGTCCTGCTTGCACCCGGCGCAACGGTAACGCTTGCCGTTGGCAAACAGGTGAATCTTGCCGTGTCCGCAATGGGGGCAGTATTCGCCGTGGGCAAACCGGGTGGCGGTGAAGTGGGCGACGCAGGTGGCCTCATCCCGGAAATAATCCGTGAAGTCGGTCAGCGTTTTGAACTCGAATAGGTTATTCATTCTGGTAGTAGATTACCCCAACTTCTTAGGGTTGTCAAGTGGCAGATTGAAGGTTTTTTGAACTATTTTTGAGGGTTGCCATGAGGGGTAAATGAGTGCCAGATTGGCGCATGAAGAGAACCATTGTTGTTTTAGGGGTCTTGTTGGCGTTTGGGCAGCTTTATGGGCAGGGCGGTTCCGCTGGCGCAACAGCAGCATCAGAACCCGTGAAACCCAAAGTAGAGGATGCCAATCCCAGCCAACAGCCATCCCAAAAAGAACAAAGTCCGCCGGGTAGCCCTATTACTTACAATATCAATGGTGGCACTTTTACAAACCAACAGGGTTCCCAGCCCATACAAGAACAGGGCGGCAACGAAGTCGGCAACGGGATAAGCACGATTACGAACATTTGCTTGGCCGCTTTCACCCTCGGACTCGTTTGGTTCGCATATAAACAAACGGGTATTGCGGTAGAGCAGGCCAAGATTTCCATAAAGCAGGGGCAAATTCTCAAAGAGCAAGCCGATGCAGCTATTTTGCAAGCGCAAATCGCTAAAGACCAACTCGAAATGCTGCATCAGACCAAGGACGTTGCCATGATTACGGGGGCTTGGAGTAGAAAGAATACAGAACTGCAATCGAGGGCATACATAACGGTTCAGCTTTCTGCCGTTGAGCCGCTGCCATTTTACATCCAAGTTCTTGAGGGCGGAATTTTTAATTTCAACTTGAAGGTAAAAAATTCCGGGCAAACGCCCGCCTCTGAAATCAGATATAGCGGGGGTGCTCTTAAGGTATTTGATTTCCCGTTGCCGGATGGATGGAACGAAATTATGCCCATCAACCATGACATTCCTGGTAGTTATGCCGTTATGGGAGCCGGGGATTTCCTTGAATGGCATGTAGGCAACGGAAGTTTTATTCCAGAAATCGGCATAGGGCGCGTTGGTATTCAAGACCCAACCGGGCAGAATAAGCGAAAAGAACTTTTTGCCTTTGGGAGGATTGAATATCGGGATATTTTCGGCCAGAAAAGGTTTACCAATTTTTGCTATGTTTTGTTGCCTCGTGCAGGAGATGGCGCACTCACCCCTCGCGTTGCCAATAAGGGCAACGAAACCGATGCTGAGGAGGAATACCGTAGAAGTGCCAAAGCGTCGGGATAACCACTGACGGCATCTTAGCCCTTCTGAGGGTTTCTGAGGGTAACTTTGTATATAAGTCCCCAAATTTTTTTGATTCCCTTGGGGATGGCGAATGTGGCAGACTCCAAGCCTATGCGTTACCCCGCCTGTTTGCTAATACCCTTTGCGCTGTTGGCCACGAATGTCCGCGCGGCTTCCTACGGTGCGCCAGCCAAGCTCGACGCTTCGGCGGCCGCTGCTCCAGCTCCCGCTGTGGCCTCCGCCTCGACCCCGGTGCCTGCAACGAGCGCCGCGCCCGCCCCAGCAGCGACGGCGGCCAGCGACAAACCTGTGCCGGTCACCGCGCCGTTGGACTTGTTCAACGGCAAAGACCTCACCGGCTGGAGTTACGTGGCCAGTGGCAAACCCGCGGATGTTAACCGGGTCTGCTCCGTCAAGGACGGCGTGCTGGTTTGCACTGGCAGCCCGCAGGGTTATTTGCTGTTGAACGACGTGCGCGCCGATTATGTATTGCACTTCGAGTGGCGCTGGACCACTTCCAACCCCAAAAACAACAGCGGCGGCCTGATGAATATCACCGACGGGCCGTTGCAGCAGGGAATCTGGCCCGTTTGTTTCCAAGCGCAGACCAAGACCACCTTTGCCGGCGACATCATTTCGATGTCCTCCGCCGCCTGCGCAGAAGCGCCCGCGGGCAAGACCGCCAACAAGCAAAAAGACCCAAGCGAAAAGGCCATCGGCGAATGGAACGCCGCCGACGTGGTCGTGCATGGCGACACCATTGAATACACCGTCAACGGCGTCCTGCAAAACAAGGTGACCAAGTGCGTGCCCAGTTTCGGCAAAATCGGCTTTCAACTCGAAGGCTATCCCTACGAAATGCGCAACATCAAATTGTCACCCTTGCCTGCGGCTGCGCCGTGATGGCAGGGTTAAGCGCATTCCGATGGTAGGCGCAGGCGCCGTTTGGATGGTCGCCAGCCCGCTGACGGAAGCGGCGTCTGGTGCGTTGGCAAATTTTACGCGTCCGCCCTATGCCGAAGCTGTCCCAACGCTCAACTTTTAACGTTTAACGCTCAACGCTCAAGTTTAACGGCAACAAGGATTTTCGACCCATTATCCCACTGGACGGGTTTTCTTAATTGAGCGTTAAACGTTAAGTGTTAAACGTTGAGCGTTTGCTGCATCCACCCAAACCGAAGATGCCCTCTTGGCGAAGCCTGGCTTCCTGGGGTATTTGATGTTCTGCAATAATCAGCTGCACCCCGCCGCGACCGCCAGCAGCACCCACCCGGCGATGAGGGCCAAGCCCCCCAGCGGCGTCACCGGCCCCAGCCAGGCCGGCCCGCCCAAGGCCAAAAGGTAGAGCGAGCCGGAAAACAGGACCATTCCGGCCACCCAACAGCCGGCCGCCCACTGCGCCGGCTTCACCCCCCCGGTCTTGCCGGATGCCGCCCGCGCCTCGACCCAAGCCGCCAGGGCCAGGAGGGCCACGGCATGGATCAAGTGGTATTTCACCGCCGTGTCCCAAGCCTCGGTCCGGCCCCGCTGCGCCAAATCCCCCGCTAAGGCATGCGCCCCCAACGCCCCTAAAACCACTCCCAAGGCCCCCAAAATACCGGCCCAAAAGGTGATTTTTTTGTAAAGTGGCAGTTTCTTATTGTCAGTCATGGTGTTGCGAAATTAATGTCCTCTTTTTCGGTAAATGAGGTGTTAGCCAAAAAAGCGGGCCGAATCGAGCAAAAACGTTGATTCTCTGTCCGATATTTATACATTAAGGTATTACACATGAAATATTTACATAATTTACAAATAATTTAATCAACGTGCATGAAACCTGCTAGAGTTGAATGCTTGGCTGGGAAACGCAATTGTGACAAAAATGGCAATATGGAAAACAGCTTGCTTTTTTTCCGCATAATCTCATTCTCCGGCCTTAGTGTTCCTTCCACCCGGCTGGGCCGGAGGGAGTGCTTCCTAAAACCACAACAACCAACTGAATCCAAATGAATAAATCCATCCTTATCGCCGCTCTCTCGTTGTCGCTGCTTCCCAGCGTCCACGCGCAGACGGCCCCCGCTGCGGCGGCTCCCGCCGCTCCTGCCGCTCCGGCCGGCGACTTGAGCAACCTCTCGGTCAATGGCACCATGGACATGGAGTCCCAGTATATATTCCGCGGTAAAAAGGTCACGAATGCGGCCTTCCAGCCGAGCGTGAACTTGAACTGGGGCAACCTCGGTGGTGGCACCGCCACGGCTTATGCCTGGACCAGCCAGCCTCTGTCTGCCCGCTCTGCGGGCGGTCCGGAACAGAACAACGAAATTGACCTGGGCCTGAAGTATGACAACACCATACCCAGCTTCAGCGCTCTCGGTTATGAAGTTGGCTTCCAAATGTATTGGTATCAGGACGTTCAAAACGGCCCGGTTTCCCCGGATCGTTCGTATGAGTTCCATGTGGCGGTGAATTATGACACGACCGACGTGACGAAAAGCCTGGGTTGGGGCAACGGATACAACCTCCAGCCGAGCCTGACGTATTTCCATGACGTCATCCTCGACTCGAACACGTTCCAGTTGCAGGTCGCTTCCTATACGTTCGATCTGTCCGACTCCGTCGGCCTGAAAGGCGTATCGTTAACCCCGACCCTCACCTTGGGCACGACCAGCGTTGGGCGCGTCTTGGGCGACCAGTCCCCCTTCGTTGGCGGACCGGGCCAGTCAAACTACAGTGACGGCTGGAACTATTGGGAACTCGACCTCGAGTTGGACTATAAGCCGAATAATTCCGGCACCACGACGTTCTTCGTTGGCCTCCACTATGCGGGCAACGACGATGGCACGAGCGGTGGCGTTGGCGGCCCGGCTTCCCCCTTCTGGGATCCGGATGCCCCCGGTGGTGCGAACAACCTCTGGTTCGGCCTCGGCATCAAGTTCAACCAGTAATCTGATTCGGCATCCCTTGTCGCACGGCCTTTGGCTGGACGGCTTGAGGATCGCCTGCAAGAGCCTGTTGTCCCGCCTCGCGGGGCAACAGGCTCTTTTGTTTACTCCGGGAGAACTTCATCGGGGTCGAGATTTTCACAACTCCCTGGCCTTTTGGCGGTTTACCCTTGAACGCCGGGGTGGGTTGGCCGGTTCCCGCGGATGCAACAATTTGGAAAAATTTCTTGCTTCCCCACGGGATTAGGCTGATTAACTCTGGCAGAGCGCTTCTTTTCGCCATTTTCGGCGGGCGGAGGCAGGACCAGGAACCCCTCCAAACCTGAACTTAACCATGCACCAATCCTTGCTGAAAAAAACCCTGCTGGCCGTGACTGTGGCCGGCTCGCTCGCCTGCCCGGCCCGCGCGCAATCTTCCACCCCCCTGGGCCAATTGACGGGCACCGGCGTTGTGGCCTACGAGTCGCAATACGTCTATCGTGGTAAAAAGATTAGTGACTCCTCCATCCAGCCGACGGCCGAAATCGGCCTGACGCCCACCGCCGCGCCGAACATGAATGCTTATATCGGGGCATGGAGCAACCAGCCCATCAGCCGCCGCACGGGCGTCGGCCTCGGCGCTGTGGGACCCAACCAACCTGATGAAATTGATATCTGGGGCGGCGTCCACTACGACTTGCTGAGCAGTTCGGACGCGCTTAAACTTTCGCTGGACGTGGGCGACATTTATTACTGGTATCCGGAAGCGGGCGGCCACTCCCTGCCTACCGCCTACGGTAACAATGCCAGCTACACGGATGAAATCTACGGCGGCCTAACCTGGCACACCCCGTCCATCGGCAATGGCCCCGGCCTCAACCCGTCGGTATATTATTATCACGATTGGATCCTCGATGGCGACACCGTGGAACTCTCGCTTTCAACGACGTGGGACCTCAATGGCCTGTTGGGCTTTTCCGGCTTCTCCATCAAACCGACCATCGTCGGTGGCTGGACGACCGCGACCAAGGCGCTGGGCACCCAATTGCCTCCGGGCACGGTCAACTGGCAGAACGGCTACAAGTATTGGAAGGCCGGCTTCGAATTGGACTACAACCTCAGCCCGCTGTCCTACCTCTTCGGCGAACTCAACTACGCCGGCAATGACGATGGCAAGACCAATGGCTACGCCGGCGGTAATCCGCAATTGGGCGGCACGCCTAACAGCGTCTGGTTCGGCGGCGGCCTGAAGTTCCGTAAGTAAGCCACCCATGGCAGTCCGGGACTCCCGTCCTGTTTTTCCTGCGCGCCCGCCTCGTTTTCGAGGCGGGCGCGCGTGTTTTTGCCTTCCGCCCAATCGCGCGAAATTGCAAATTTGCCTTTGACACCGTCGCGCGACTGTCTATTTTCTTTCCTTTTTCCGCGTTATGAAGACCACTCTCACCAAACCCGGCAACCACGCCAAGTGGCATGTCGTGGACGCCAACGGCAAAGTTTTGGGCCGGCTGGCGTCCCAGATCGCGCAGATTCTGCGCGGCAAGCACAAGCCCATTTACACGGCGAACGTGGACACGGGTGATTTCGTCGTCGTCGTCAACGCGGCCAAAGTGCGCCTCACCGGCAAGAAGGAAACCAAGAAGGAGTATATGTTCTTCACGGGCTGGGTGGGCCGGGAGCGCTACCGCAATGTCGCCCACTTTCGCCAGCACCGGCCCGAGTTTTTAATTACGAATGCCGTCAAAGGCATGATGCCCGAAAACCGCCTCGCCGACAAGATGATGACCAAGCTCAAAGTCTATCCCGGCGCCGAGCACCCGCACGAAGCCCAACTCCCGCAGCCGCTGGCGTTGTAAGGACCCCGTCCCGCCCCCCATCCCTTTTCCGATGATCTCGAAAACCGACAACATTTTCCTCGGCACCGGCCGGCGCAAAAGCGCCACTGCCCGCGTGCGCCTGTTCCCCGGCACCGGCAAAATCACGGTCAATGACCGCGATATTGCCACGCATTTGAAAGTCGAGCGCTTCGTCAAGATGGCCACGGCCCCGCTGACCATCACCAGTCTGGCCGGTTCGTATGATGTCGTGGTCGAAGTGTCGGGCGGCGGCAACGTCGGCCAGGCCGGCGCGATTTCGCTTGGCGTGGCGCGCGCGCTGCAACGCCTTAATCCCGAACTGCGTTCTCCGATGAAAAAAGCCGGCCTCCTCACCCGGGACGGCCGCGAAAAGGAACGCAAGAAATCGGGCCAGCCCGGCGCGCGCAAACGCTTCCAGTTCTCGAAGCGTTAATTCGGATTCGACTCCGAATCTTTGCCCAAGCCCTCCGGCGCGGTCTCCGCCTGGAGGGCTTTTGTTTTTTTCATATTCCTTGCTTGGGGACTTTACTTCTTAATTCATAATTCTTAATTTTTACTTCCCATGAATGTCGGCATCGTTGGCGCCTCCGGCTATTCCGGCGAAGAACTTGTGCGGCTCTTGGCCCGGCACCCGCGCGCGCGGCTGGCCAGTGTGACGTCGCGCTCGCTCGCGGGCCGGCCCGTTGCCCAAGTCCTGCCGCGTCTGCGCGGCGTGGTTGCGCCCGATTTCGTGTTTACGCCGAGCGAACCCGCCGCCCTCGCCGCCGACGCGCGGATTGAGACGTATTTCCTCGCGCTGCCGCACGGCGTTGCCGCCGAATACGCGCGGCCCTTGCTCGCCGCGGGCAAACGGGTCATTGACCTGAGCGCCGACTTCCGCCTCAGTTCGCCGGCGACGTATCAAGAGTATTACGGCCACCCGCATCCCGCGCCGGATTTGCTGGGCGAGGCCGTTTACGCCCTGCCGGAAATCATGCGGGACGAGGCATGGAAAAAGAAGCGCCTGCTCGCCTGCCCAGGCTGCTACCCGACCAGCGTGCTGGTGCCGCTCGTTCCTCTGTTGCGCGCGGGGGTCGTCGCTTCCGCGAACATCGTGGTCAACTCTTTCAGCGGCGTTTCGGGCGCGGGCAAAAAAGCCGAGGACGACTATTTATTCGTCGAACGCGCGGAGAGCGCGAAGGCCTACGGCATCCCCAAGCACCGGCATCTGTCGGAAATCGAGGAACAACTCTCCGCCGCCGCCGGCGCGAAGGTCATTATCCAATTCACGCCGCATCTGGCGCCGATGCGCCGGGGCATCGCCACGACCATCATCGCGCGCGCGCTGGCTCCGGACGCTGCGGCCGTTTACACCACCTGGCGCGCAGCCTATGCCGGGCAGCCATTTGTGCAGTTGCTGGCGCCCGGCACGACGCCCGACACCGCCCATGTCACCGGCACCAACCGCATTGACCTCAGCGCGGCCCACGATCCCCGCACGGGCAATTTCGTGCTCACTTCCGCCGAAGACAACCTCCTCAAAGGCGCCAGTGGCCAGGCCGTGCAAATCTTAAATCTGATTGCGGGCTGGCCCGTCACGGAGGGCCTCTTGTAAAACAAAACTATTTTTCCATGGTCATTGAATTCATCAACGACTCCGCCGGCGTGGCCGATGCCGCCGGCTTTGCCACCGCTGCGGTCGCCGCCGACATTCGCGAAAAAGGCACCTACCGGCTTGACCTCGCGTTGGTGTCCTCCGCCAGGCCCTGCACGGCCGCGGGTGTCTTCACTCGCAACGATGTCAAAGCCGCACCCGTGCGCGTATGCCGGGAATTGCTGGACACCGGCCAACCGCTACACGGCTTCGTCGCCAACAGCGGCAACGCCAACGCCTGCACGGGCGAGCCAGGCCTCGACGACGCGCGCGCGATGGCTGCGCGCGCTGCTGTCTCGACGCACCAGCCGCACAATTCATTTTTGGTGTGCTCCACCGGTCGCATCGGCCGCGCGATGCCGATGCCACGCATCCTCGCCGGCATTGACCTGGCCGCCGCCGCGCTCGCCGCGACGCCCGCCGAAAGCCGCCGGGCTGCGGAGGCGATTCTCACCTCCGATACACGCCCCAAAACCTGCACCGCGCGCTTTGCGTGGGAGGGCCGTACGGTCGCCGTCGCCGCGATGGCGAAAGGCGCGGGCATGATTCAGCCGGACATGGCCACGATGCTCGCGTTCCTCTGCACCGACGTTGCCGCGCCCGCCGCGCTCCTGCGCGAGGTGCTGGCCGCCGCCGTATCGCGCACCTTCAACGCCATCACGGTGGACGGCGACATGAGCACCAACGACACTGTGCTGTTGCTGGCTAACGGCGCGTCCGGCGTGGACTTGGCCGCCGTGCCCGCCGCCGCGCGCGCGCTGTTCGCGCAGGCTGTTGAGCAAGTTTGCGCGTGCCTTGCGGAAAAAATCGTCGGCGACGGCGAAAAAATCTCGAAGGTCGTCGAAGTCCTCGTGCGCGGCGCGCGGGACGACGACGCGGCCGAGTGGGTCGCCCGCGCCATCGGCAATTCGTTACTGGTGAAATCCTCCTGGTTTGGCGAAGACCCGAACTGGGGCCGGGTGTTGGACGCCGCCGGCTACGCGCGGACAGGCCTAATCGAGGAAAAACTCGACATGTTTTATGATGACACGCCGGTGCTCGCACACGGCGCCGCGCAAAACCAGCATCTGGCGCGCTGGAAAGAGATCGTGCGCCAGCCGCGCTTCCGCATCGTGCTTGATCTGCGCCTCGGCACCGGCGCGTTTCGCCTGCTGGCCAGCGATTTGACCGACGGCTACGTCAACTACAACAAAAGCGAATAACCAAATCGGCGGTGGGTCATATTTTGGTTGGCTGTTGCCTGTTTTTAACAAACCTTCCCCTTGCAACCTTTCCACCGGAAAACTAATTACTCTCATTCGCCCTTGCGCCACCGCGTGACGGTGGTCATTTTCGAGGCTTCCTCAAAAATTCTTCTTTAACTTCCTTCCACCGATTTTTTCCGCAATGATTTCGGACCTCGATCCGACGACCAAGACCAGCGTGCTGCTCGAAGCGTTGCCCTACATCCAGCGCTTTCGCGGCTCGACCTTTGTCGTCAAATTTGGCGGCGCCTTCATGGACGACCCCGATCCTTCCGCGCGCTTGAGCGGCGCGACGGACCTGGCGTTCCTTGCGGCGGTCGGCATCCAGGTCGTCGTGGTGCATGGCGGAGGCAAGGCCATCACCCGCGCGATGGAATCCGCCGGCCTTACGCCCGAATTCCGCCACGGGCTGCGCGTGACAGACGCGGCGGCGATGCGCCTGGTGGATCAGACGCTCAACGGCCCGCTCAATGAGGAAATTTGCAACCTGCTCCGGCAAAAGGGCGGCCATCCGTTCGGCATGAGGGGCAACGATGTTTTTCTTTGCCAGAAGCATTTCGCGACTGGCGAAAACGGCGGGTCCATTGACCTCGGCTTCGTTGGCGAGGTGAACCACGTCAAGACCAAGCTCATCAAGAAAGCGCTGGCCGACGGTTTCACGCCGATTCTTTCGCCCGTGGCGGTGGATGAGCAGGATCAGCCCTACAACACGAACGCGGATGTCGCCGCCGGCGCAGTCGCCAGCGCCTTGCGCGCGCGGCGGCTGGTCTATTTGTGCGATGTGCCGGGGCTGCTCGCCAATCCCAATGACCCGAACAGTTTGATTTCCACCCTGCGCGCCAGCGAAGTGGCGGACTTGAAGGCCCGCAAAATCATCACCAGCGGTATGTTGCCCAAAGTGGACAGCGCGGTCAAAGCCTTGGACGAAGGCGTCCACCGCGTGCACTTTGTGGACGGCCGCCAGCCGCACAGCACCCTGCTCGAAATCTTCACCGACCAAGGCATCGGCACCGAAATCATCGGTGGGTGAGTTTTGGCGCAGGGCTTGCTCACCGCCGACGGGCGGGGCCGCTTTCATAATTTGGTTTGGTTTTTTATTTAACCTGCTTACTTTTTCTTTTTTCCTTTCATGCCAACCGAGACGACCGATTACAATTCGTATTTGCTGGGCAATTTTGCCCAGCCCGCGCTTACACTCGTGCGCGGGCAGGGTTTGCGCGCGTGGGATTCGAACGGGCGCGAGTATCTCGACTTCGCCGCCGGCATCGCAGTAACGGGGTTGGGCCATTGCCACCCGAGGTGGGTCCGGCGTGTGCAGGAACAGGCCGCCACCCTGACCCAGTGCAGCAACTATTTTCGAAACCTGCCGCAGTTGCACTTGGCAAAAGCATTGGTTGACCGGATCGGCCCCGGCCGCATGTATTTTTGCAATTCCGGCACGGAAGCCAACGAGACGCTGCTCAAACTGGCGCGACTGCATGGCGGTGTGCGCGAAGGCGGCGTCGAAGGCCGGCGCTACAAAGTCATCTGCGCGAAAAATGCTTTTCACGGGCGGACGTTCGGCAGCATGGCGGCAACCCCGCAGGATAAAATCCAGGGCGGCTTCCGACCCATGCTCGACGGCTTTGCCTTCGGCGAACTCAACAACCTCGCGAGTTTTGAGGCGCTCGTTGATGCGCAGACCGCGGCGATTTTCGTGGAGACCATTCAGGGCGAAAGCGGTGTGCATGCCTGCACGCCGGAGTTTTTGCGCGGCCTGCGCGCCTTGTGCGACCGCGAGCAGCTCCTGCTTATGATTGATGAAGTCCAGTGCGGCATCGGGCGCACCGGCAAGTTTCTCGCCTACGAGCACGCCGGCATCAAGGCGGACGCGGTCGGCTTGGCCAAGGGGGTCGGCGGCGGGGTGCCGCTGGCGGCGGTCTGGGTGGCGGAAAAGTATGCGCCGCTCTTTAAACCCGGCTCGCATGGCACCACCTTTGGCGGCAATCCGCTGGTTTGCGCCGCGGGCCTGGCCGTGCTCGAAGTGATGGACCAGGAGAAACTCATCGAGAATGTCAACGCGCTCGCGCCGGATTTTCACAAAAACCTTCAGGGCCTGGCCGCGGAAGTTCCACACTTGCTGACCGAAGTACGCGGGCAAGGTTTCATGATTGGATTGCAGCTTTCCACCGACCCCACGCCCGTGGTGGCGGCGTTGCGCGAAGCCGGCCTGCTGGTGCCGGCCGCCGGCGGCAATTCCATCCGCCTGCTGCCCGCGCTGACGGCCACGCCCGCCGACCTCGCAGCCGCGCTCGCCATTTTGCGCCGTGTTTTTCAAAATTGGAAACCTTAGCCCCCATCCAACGTTTACCCTCCCTTCCGATGAAACATTTTCTCCAGGAGACCGACATTCCTGCTGACGAACTCGACGGGCTGTTCAGCCACGCCGCCCGGCTCAAGCAACAACGCGGGCGCTTTGGGGCGGACGCGCTGCGCGGGCAGTCGTGGGGCCTGTTGTTTTTCAAAAAAAGCACGCGCACCCGCGTGTCCTTCCATGTGGGCGTCGCCGAATTGGGCGGCACGCCGATCACGCTCAACGCGGATGATTTGCAAATTTCGCGCGGTGAGACGGTGGCCGACACCGCGCGGGTGCTGTCGCGCTACCTGCATGGGTTGGTCATCCGCTGCTTCGACCACCAGTTGCTCGAGGAATTTGCCCGCGCCGGGACCATTCCCATCATCAACGCGCTCTCCGATTTTCTCCATCCCTGCCAGATTTACTCTGACGTGTTCACACTCGCCGAACGCTGGAGCGAAGGCGGCGACCTCCTCGGCGCGCTCGCGGGGCGCAAGGTTGTGTTCTTCGGCGACACGGCGTGCAACGTCGCGAACTCCTGGCTGCTGGGCGGCCATCATTTCGACTTGGAAGTCGTGCTCTGCGGGCCGCCGGGCTTCGAGCCGGGCCTCGAAATCAAGGCGCTCATCAAAAACTCCGGCGGCCATTTTACCTTCACCAGCAATCCCCGGGAAGCGGCGCGGGGCGCGGATGTGTTATACACCGACGTGTGGGTCTCGATGGGCAAGGAGGCCGAGGAATCCGGCCGATTGTCGGCGCTCAAGCCCTACGCCGTGACGCGGGAATTGCTCGACCTCGCCAAACCCGGCGCGCTCTTCATGCACTGCCTGCCCGCGCATCCCGGCCTCGAAGTCACGCAGGAAGTCCTCGACGACCCGCGCAGCATCATTTTCGACCAGGCGGAAAACCGCTTACATATGCAAAAAGCCATTTTGGAGTGGATTGTGAAGGCATAATGGAAAATGGAAGATGGAAAATGGAAAAATCAAACCATCTCTCTCATCTCGTGAAAGAAGAACGCGGCCCTACCGCACGTTCCTATGTCTCCTTTGAGGATATGCCTGTCTGGCAGGATGCCCGGCGGTTGGTTCAGCGCGTTTACGAGCTGACCAAGCAGGCCGCCTTCGTGCGCGACCGCAGCTTTAGCGACCAGATGCGGCGGGCGGCGCTTTCAGTGATGAATAACATCGCCGAGGGTTACGAGCGAGGTTCCGAAATCGAATTGGCTCGTTATCTCTAAATTGCCAAGGGTTCCTGCGGAGAGGTGCGCTCCATGTTATACGCCGCCCAAGACCTCAAGATGACGACCCCGGAGGCAACCACGGAAATTTATCCGTTATGCGTGGGCGTCTCGCGCCAACTCGCCGGTTTTATCCGTCATCTCGAAGCCAAGCGCGCAAAAACTTCTCGCGCCAACGGCTAATTTTGTCCATGTTCGCTGTCTTCCGATTTTTCTATCTTCCATTTTCCATCTTCCATTCATGAAGATCGCCCTCGCCTATTCCGGCGGCCTCGACACCTCCGTCATCCTTAAATGGCTGCGGGAAACTTACGATTGTCCCGTGATCACCTTCGCCGCCGATATCGGCCAGGAGGAGGAACTTAACGGCCTGCCCGCGAAGGCCAAGGCCACTGGCGCGGCCAAGCATTACACCCTCGACCTCGTGGATGAATTCGCGCGCGACTTCATTTACCCGATGATGCGCGCCAACGCGATTTACGAGAACCAGTATTACCTCGGCACATCCATCGCGCGGCCGCTCATCGCGCAGGCGCAGATCGAAATCGCCCGGCGCGAAAGGGCCACCCACCTCGCCCACGGCGCCACCGGCAAGGGCAACGACCAGTGCCGCTTCGAGCTGTCCTTCGCCGCGCTCGCGCCCGACCTCGAAATCATCGCGCCGTGGCGCGACGCCAGGTTCCGCGCGGAATTCCCCGGCCGCACGGAAATGATCGCCTATTGCCGGGAGCACAAAATCCCCGTCGAGGCCTCGGCCAAAAAGCCCTACTCGATGGACCGCAACCTCCTGCACATTTCCTACGAGGCCGGCATCCTCGAAGACCCCTGGTTCGACCCGACCACGCCGGAAAACAAGGGCATGTTCAAGCTCTCCGTCGCCCCGGAGGACGCGCCCGACCGGGCCGAGTATGTCGAGCTGGATTTCGAGCGCGGCGATTGCGTGGCGGTGAATGGCCGGCGCCTTGCGCCCGCGGGCGTGCTGCGCGCGCTCAACACGCTCGGCGGCCAACACGGCATCGGCCGTGTGGACTTGGTCGAGAACCGCTTCGTCGGCATGAAAAGCCGCGGCGTCTATGAAACGCCCGGCGGTGCCATCCTCTTGCACGCGCACCGCCAGGCCGAAAGCCTCACCCTCGACCGCGACCTCGAACACTTGCGCGACTCGCTCATCCCGAAATACGCGGAACTCGTGTATTACGGCTTCTGGTTCGCGCCCGAGCGCGAGGCCCTGCAGGCGCTCGTGGATCAGAGCCAGGAAAACGTCACCGCGACCGTGCGCCTCAAGCTCTACAAAGGCAACATCATCACCGTCGGGCGCAAATCGCCGGTGTCGCTTTATGATGCGAACATCGCCTCGATGGAAGGCGTGAAAAGCGCCTATAATCCGGACGACGCCACCGGCTTCATCCGCCTGCAAGGCCTGCGCCTGCGCGCGCGGTATGCGGTCAGGAAGAAGGGGAAGGTAGGAGGCAGAAAGTAGGAGGGGGGGAGGGTAGGAGTCAGGAGACAGGAGTCAGAAATCAGGAGACAGAAGACTCTTGCCCAGAACGTAAACTTTCTACACGATACCCTCCCTTCGCTGGTTTCAACCTGCAACCTGCAACTTGCAACTTGCAAGGAACAACTCGCACCTTGCAATCTGCACCTTGTAACCAACAACTTGCAACCTGCAACTCATTTTCGGCCCGATGGCGGAATTGGCAGACGCGCTGGACTCAAAATCCAGTATCCTCTAAAGATGTGTCGGTTCGACCCCGACTCGGGCCACTTTTCTCGACTTTTGAGATAACATCGGATAGGTTTCTCAAAAGGTTCAAGCAACTCCCCGGACGCATCTCAATTTTTGGGACTTACATACCTGACGCATACGAATGGAAATTTTCCATAAATCTAATATAATATCATTATACAACCTCTAATGATTAAAAATCAAATCATATAATCCCTCGCCCATCCAGCCGCAAGTTTTAGAGTCTTATCATCAATCATGTTTACCGGAGTTTAGTGGATCATGTCCGCAGGGGTATAACTCTAAATTTGAGAAGGGATAGGTCAAATCCAGCCTTTTGCTGTGAGTTCGCCAATTAAGGTTTTCAAATCTGCGACCGGGAAAAACGGACAAAATCGGCCCCATATCCACTTCCCTAGTCGTTTGGGTTTCTTGCCTTTGATATAGTAGCCAATGCGGATTTCTTCGCCACCATTATTATCAAATTGCAATTTTTGGGCTGTAAAGAATTTATTATCAGAGTATCCCGAACAGCGTGACTAGCATTGGCGTCTCAGCGGCCCCGCGCGAGAAATTCAGGCCCCCTCGATTTCAATCCGGGGCCGTCGGCAAGCGACGCCCCGCTTTGCTCATTCGCCAATCGTTGTCGACGCCCCTCGGGTGTTTTCTACGGCTCAACTACAAATGTAGTCTTGACAATCATTCCAGGATTACCATTGTAGGCCTCGTCATGAAGCCGGTCTTGCGCATTTCCGACACCGAATGGGAACTCATGCGCGTGCTGTGGGCGCAGCAGCCCCTCACCGCCGCCAAGATCATCGCCCGCCTGGCCGCCCGCGACCCCACCTGGCATCCCAAGACCGCCCGCACGCTGCTGGCCCGCCTTGTGCAAAAAAGGGCGCTGGGTTACGAGCCGCGCGGCCGCGCCTTCGCCTATTCCCCGCTCGTCAGCGAGGCCGACTGCATCGCCGCCGCCAGCGAAAGCTTCCTCGACCGCGTCTTCGGCGGCTCCCTCCGCCCGATGCTCACCCACTTCGTGGAAAGCGAAAAACTCACCCCGCGCGATTTGGACGAACTGCGCGCGCTGCTCGATAAAAAATCGGCCGACCAACGGAAACCCCCAACGAGAAAGCGGCTTCCATGACGACGCCCCAATTTTTGTTGGTGCTGGGCCGCAGTTCCGTCGAGGCCGGCGTGCTCACCCTGCTCATCCTGGCCGCGCAGAAAATTTTCCGCCGCCAACTCGCGCCCCGCTGGCGGTGCGCGCTCTGGCTGCTGGTCGCCGCGCGGCTGTTGGTGCCCGTGTCGGTGAACAGTGTCACCAGCTTGTTCAACCTCGCGCCCTCTTGGGCCCAGCCGGCCCGGGCTGCGCCGGTTTCGCCGCCACCGACCTCCTCGGCGGCCAGCCCGCGGCCCGCCGCCGGGACGTTGACCCCCGCGCCGGAGAACGCGCCGGCCCAACCATCGGATAATATCACCAAATATGGCAAAGCACCATCGAAGACCATGACGCCCGGCCCGGTCGCCCAACCCGCGGCCGCCATCGTTCCCGCCGCTCCCACCGCCACCGCCACTTCCATTACTCCCCTCGCTCCCCTTTCTCCCGTCACTCCCACCACCCCCACAACCCCGACGGTGTCCGCGCCCCGCCCCGTGCTCAACTGGCCCCCGCTCCTCTTCGGCCTCTGGCTCGCGGGAACGCTGGTCATCGCTTCTTACCTCCTGCTCTCGACCCTCGGGCTGGCCCGCCGCTTTCGCCATGGCCGCCGGCTGCGCGATCCCCAAATTGAAGCCCAGTTGCTCGCCGCCGGACGCCAGCTCGGCCTGGTCGCCGCGCCGTTGCCGGTTTACGAATGCGACCGGCTGCGCAGCCCCGCGCTCTACGGTTGCTGGCGGCCGCGCCTGCTGCTGCCGGCCGGTTTTACCACGCGCTTTTCGTCCGCCGAGCTGGGCTACGTTTTCCTCCACGAGCTGGCCCACGTGCGCCGCCGCGACCTGCCCCTCAACTGGCTCTGGGCGCTGCTCCAGGTCGTGCATTGGTTCAATCCCCTCGTCTGGTTCGCGTCCTACCGCTGGCGCGCCGACCGCGAGCTGGCCTGCGACGCAATGGTTCTCGAAGCCGCCGGCCCCGCGCACAAGGAAGCCTACGGCCGCACCATCCTGCACATCCTGGAAAGTTTCACCTCCCCAACCCTGGCGCCGGGACTGGTGGGCATCATCGAAGATCAGCGCCTCCTGCGCGAACGCATCCGCCAAATCGCCGCCTTTGCCCCTCGCCGCCAATGGCCCCTCCTCACCGTGACGCTGCTGGCCGGCCTCGCCCTCGTCGGCCTGACCGACGCGCAGGTGGCCTCGCCAACTACGCCAACCACGCCGCCTGTGCCCGCGCAAATTCCCATCACTGCGGCCACCGCACCCACGCCACCGCCATCCCCTTTTCCTGCACCTCCGCCTCCACCCGATCCAACTCCCATTACGACGCAACTTCCCTATCCCGGAACCACGCCAGCGGTCTTGGAACCAAATCCAGACCCCACGGCCCAAGGCCATCTGGACCAAGCGCAACGTGACTTGACCGTCGCGCAAGGGGATTTGGAAGCAGGGCAAAAAGTGCGGGATCTACAAGGGAGATACGCTGTATTCCTTAACCAAGCGCGCGCGCATGTGATCAAAGCCCTGGCCGCCGTCAATGATGCCTGCGTCTACGTGAAAGCCCATCCGGAAATTAACACCCTCAAAATCGGGCCGACGCCGGAGGGCACTCCAAAAATTTTGTCGTTTGCGATTCCACCCAATCCCAGCCGCGTTCCGAACGAGACGCTGATCGCCACGATTGACGACTTGAATAAGGCTCTGGCCCAATTTGTAAATAATCCAAACACCCAAGGCCCGGGGGGCCCCGTGATGGACGAATTGGGCGGCTTGCGCAAAAGTATCATGGACGAGATTAATTTAGCGGCCAGCGATGTTTTGGGCACCATTCGCGTTGACGCAGAGGTGCCTGGTGGGCGGGGACGAGACGCCCTCGCGGCCGGGTTGGGGCGGATTGCACAGGTTGGTGCCACCGGCGTTCCTGCCTCAAATCTCAATCCCACGGCGCAGGCGCATTTGGAGGCCACGCAGCGCGCCTTGGACGCGGCCCAAGCGGGGCTTAACGCGACGGTGGGCAACTTTGGTGGATTCATGGAAAAAGCCTTTGCCGCAGTCACCCAAGCCCAGGCCGATGTGACGGAGGCGCTGGCTTATGTTAAAGCGCATCCTGAGATCAATTCCTTGCCGACGGGTCCCGTTTCCGCAGAAGCGTCTGCGGCTGATCCCGTCCAATCCTTGCAGAATGTGGCCATCCCCGCTAAACCGGCGAGCGGTTTTCCCTGGATGTGGAGAGCTTGGACTGCTTTGAACACCGCTTTAAGCGATCTGGCCAATAATACCGCGACTGATTACCGCGGTCCCATTGTTGGCGACCTGGGCGGCTATCGCGTCAAAATTATTGCCGACATCGGTTTGGCCAGAGCGGATGTGGTCGCCGCCTTCAACTTCGTCAATGTAAAGAGTGGAACACCCGCCCCACCCGCGCCGATGCCAGCCGCGGCTGCCGAGGCCCTGCGCCAGGGCCGTCTGGCCGCCGATGCCAAGCAGTGGGACGCCGCGCTGGGTTATTTCGACCAGGCCCGCTTGGCTGCGCCCGATTTGCCCGATCCGCTTTTTGAACTTGGCATGGCCGAGGCGCAAATGCCGGGCCGCGAGTTGCGCGCCATCGGCTGGCTCCGCGCCTACCTGGCTCTCGCACCCGCCGCGCCCAACGCCGCCGCCGCGCGCACCCAGATTGACCAGCTTGATGCCGCCGCCGAGAGCCACGCCAATGACTTTGTCGCGCTGCTTAAACAAGTCTCCGCGAAGTTCCCCGCCTCTTATGCTACACCCGAACTCGCCGATGTTGCGGCGGCCATCACACATGCGAGTGCCGCCCCCGCTGCCTCGCCGCCCGCCGATCTGCCGATTTCCTCCGCCCAACGCGAAAAAGCGTGGGTGGATTATGTGCAAGACGAGCTAGGCGCGCCGCTGTTCGTGAATTTCCAGCCCACGCTGGCGGACGACCGGGCGCTGTTGAGCACAAATATCACACCTTCGCCATCGGCCATGTGGCCGGCGACGCCTGCATCGCGGGCCACGGTGACTTCGGGTGGTGCTAACAACCCAGGGTTGACCGTCTTCACGCACATCCGGGCGCAGGCCGACGAGTGGATTGTCCGGCTCGCTGAGGTCCGCAGCCAGTTGCCCGAGCAGCAGATTGCCCCCCGCCTGCACGCGGAACAGGATCAACAGCAGGCCGAAGCCCGGCTCACCGCCTTGGCCGATCTGCGCTCGCACCTCGCCACCGACCTCGGTATCAAACTCGTGGCGATTCCCGCCGGCACGTTTATGATGGGCATCCCACCTGACGAGGCCAGCCCTAACAGTAATGCAGCCCCGCAGACCCGCGTGACATTGACCCAAGATTTTTTCCTCGGCTCGACCGACGTGACGCAGGGACAGTATGAGGCGATCATGGGAAAAAATCCCAGCCTCTTCCAGGCAGCGGGCCAGGACGCGCCGGTGGAGAGGGTCGAATGGGAAAACGCGACCGTGTTTTGCGAAAAGCTGACGGATCGGGAATGCGCCGCCGGGCTGTTGCCGGCTGACTACGCCTTTACTCTGCCGACCGAGGCGCAGTGGGAGTATGCCTGCCGGGCGGGGACAACCGGGCCGTATGCGGGCGACATTGACGCCATGGCGTGGTATAATAAGAATAGCGGCAACACGACCCACCCGGTGGCCCAGAAGCAACCGAATGCCTGGGGGCTTTATGATATGTATGGCGACGTGGCGCAGTGGTGTGGGGACTCGCCGTTGACCTATCCGGGCGGCGCCGTGACAGATCCGGTTGGTCCTGTTCCAGGAACCATGCTTCCACAATACCTCGCCGAGGTGACGAATCCGGCTCGCCGGCCTCAGGTTTACGGTCACGTCGTGCGCGGGGGTAGTTATCAAGAAGCTCCCTGGGGTTCCGCCAGTCGCCGATTCATCCCCGGCTACTATGGCCGCTGGATTGGCTTCCGCATCGCACTGGTCCATTTAACCGATGCGCAGGTTGTGGCCTACACCGCGCAACAGGATCAAAAACAGGCCCAGAGCCGGCTCACCGCCTTGGCCGTCCTGCGCTCGCACCTTGCCGCTGACATCGGCATCAAGCTCGTGGCGATACCCGCCGGCACATTTATGATGGGCAGCCCGCCGGATGAGACAGGTCGTGATGCTGATGAGGGGCTGCAGACGCGTGTGACGCTAACCGGGGATTTTTTCCTCGGGGCCACGGATGTGACGCAGGGACAGTATGAGGCCGTGATGGGCACAAATCCCAGTGCCTTCAAGACGGCGGGCCAAGACGCGCCCGTGGAAGCCGTCTCATGGCACGATGCAATGAACTTTTGCCAAAAGCTGACGGATCGGGAGTGCGCCGCCGGGCTGTTGCCGGCTGACTACGCCTTTACTCTGCCGACCGAGGCGCAGTGGGAGTATGCCTGCCGGGCGGAGACAACCGGGCCTTATGCGGGCGATCTCGATGCGATGGCGTGGAATGTCAAAAATAGCGGACACACGACGCATCCGGTGGGCACCAAGCAACCGAATGCCTGGGGGCTTTATGACATGTATGGGAACGTCAAGCAGTGGTGTGCGGATTCGCTGGAGACCTATCCGGGTGGAGACGTGACGGACCCGACTGGTCACGTTCCGAACTACACTAACCTCACCCACAGCGGCTACCGCTATGTCGCGCGCGGCGGCTATTGGGGTGACAGCGGAGGGAGTTCCATCAGTCGCCAACTCTACCCGGGCTTCACCGGCCCCATGATCGGCTTCCGCATCGCCCTGGTCAAGCTGACGGACGCGCAAATCGCGGCCTACGCCGCGCAATCTGCGGCCGCACAAATTCCTGCCGCACCACCCGCGCCGGCCAGCAGCCAGAATGCTTCGGCGAATTCCCCGAAATGACGGCAGTTTCCAGCCCAGGCCAAGGAAGGTGCGTGCGACTGAAAAAATGCGGTCGTCCCAAGAGGCTCGCGGGCCGATTCTATTTGAGTTGCGGGCCGGGTTCTGTCATCAAACGAGCGCTGTTTGAATAGGCAACAATGGCGACTCCCACTTCCCCAGGTTTTCAAGCGCCGGGCAACCCCTATGTCCGGCAGGCGCAGCATATCGTGCACTTGTGGCACCGGCGGGAAATGGGCCTGCATATTCGTGGCATCGAGCGATTGGTGCTCATCGCCCATGCGGCCTTGTTGATGGTCATGCCCTCCACCGCCTTGCGCTGGCTGGGCTTTTTGGGCGAGCGGCGCGGCTGGCACACTTACCAACCCTTCACGGAAGCCTATGCGGTGGCGAAACCCGCCGTGCTGGTTTTCATCCTGGCCGGGGGCTGGGCCGCGCAGAGCTGGGCCTTGTTCCTCGCCGTGCTGCTGACCGTGGATTTGAATGCTTACTTGTTCGGCGTGGTGCTCTTCAGCAATTTTTGGATCCGGCCCGCGTCGTATCCCCGCTCCGTCATCCTGCTGGCCTTTGACTTGGTGGAATTCATTGCCGCGTTTGCCGTCATGTATTTGCATGCCAGGTGCCTGAACTTCGCCTCGGGTGAACGGGTCACGGACTGGCTGGATGCGCTCTATTTCAGCACCACGACCACCACCACGGTGGGCTTGGGGGACATCGCGCCCGCGACCAGCCTGGGCCGGGCCTTGGTGATGGCGCAAACGCTCTTGGCGATTGGCTTCCTGGTCGTGGTGGTCTCCCATTTCATCAGCAATGCGGGGCGCAACCTGCCGCCGCGCGAGGAGCGATGAGCAAATAAGCGGAACGAATTCGGGATTGCCTTTGGCGGATTTTCCGGCCTCACTGACGCGGTCATGAAATTCTCGCCGCGGCTCTTGTGTTCGGCCGGGTTTGGTCTGTATTCTGGTCGCGTTCTCGACCGCTCTTCTGCAAGCCGCCGAGCCGCCCGCGCCAATATTCCCCATCCCGCCTCCACCGCCGTTGACCTCCCCACCGTCGTCAACATCTTCCCCGGCGCCCGCGCCGGCAGCCACACTGATGCCCGTATCAGCGCTCGTGCCCCGGACGGTGCCGGGGCTCAACCTTACGCTCCTGCCCATTCCCGCCGGCACCTTCACGATGGGCAGCCCGGCGGACGAGCCGGGCCACTATGAACAGGAGTCGCCGCAGACCCAAGTGACGATCTCGAAGCCTTTCTGGTTGGGAAAATTTGTGGTGACGCAAGGCCAGTGGCAGGCGCTGATGGGCACGGATCTGGTCGAGCAGGCCCGGCGGATGCTGGCGGACGACACGCGTTACACCATGAATCGGAAATTTCAGACCATTCGAGATGCCTTGGGCTTAAAAAAGGATAGCGATCCGCAAGGCCTGCTTGGCAACCTCGGCGACGACTACCCGATGTATTATGTGAACTGGGCCGAGGCCATGGCGTTTTGCCGCAAACTGACCGAGCGCGATGCCGGGCAGCTGCCGGAAGGCTACGAATACCGATTGCCCACGGAGGCAGAATGGGAATATGCGTGCCGCGCGGGCACGACGGAGGCAACCTACGCGGGCAAAATGGAAATCAAAGGCGCCAAGAACGCACCGGTGCTCGACGCCATCGCGTGGTATGGCGGCAACAGCAGCGAAGGCTATACAGGAAAGGGGTGGGACACCCGGGGCTGGACGGAAAAACAATATCCTGGCGGCATAGCCGGTCCCAGGCAGGTAGGCGGCAAGCGGCCCAACGCCTGGGGACTTTACGATATGCTGGGTAATATTGACGAATGGTGCTATGATTGGGCCGATCCCTTCCCCGGCGGCAGCGTGAAAGATCCGCATGGACCCACTCAAGGCGCCGACCGGATCAATCGTGGCGGCTCCTGGAGCGACTCCGCCCGCGATGTGCGCGCAGCCAACCGCAACGGGGACGTTCCCACCGTTCGTTACGGCAACCTCGGCTTCCGGATTGCGCTCGCCCCCCGTTTGCCCTGACGGGAACGGAGCCGCGGGCCGTGTGCGTACGGCCGCCGATGGTGCGCGCGGCCTGGTGGGTGTGGTCACGCCGTCAAGAGGATGGATAATGGTGCTTGCAGCAGGCCCGGCATTAATATAACGGTGTTTGGTTCAACCCTCGTGGTGGCGCCGCCGGGGGTCATGTCTGGGAGTTATGCACACTTTTGGCGCCATGAATTCTGATACCCCAGCGGGCAATAACCCAATTTCGGAAAAATTTAATGTCGGTACTTCCGGCTTGATCCCGAGTAATCGTCGCCGCAACCGAGGGTGGAAGCCCGGTCGCGTGCGGCTGGCTATGCTGGTGGCCCTGGCTGGGCTTGGCTGGTTCGCCCTTCCTGGGGCGCACGCGCAAACGTTATGGACGGGTGCGAGCAGCACGAACTGGTTCGCCGCGGGTAACTGGAATCCCGCGGCTGTGCCGACCAGCGGCACCAGTGTCGTCATTGACACCAACGGCGGCAACCAGCCGCTGATCTCAAGCGGCAGTGCCACTTCGAGCAATATTACGGTGGGCAATGATTCGTCCAGCGGCTCCGGCACGATTCTCACGATTCAGGGCGGCAGCAGTCTCATGACCAGTGGCAACGCGTTTCTCGGCAACAATGGCACCTCGAATGGCACGGTTAGCGTCTCGGGCGCGAATAGCAACTGGACCGTCAACGGCAACATTACTGTGGGCGATAGCGGCTCCGGCAGCTTTTTCGTCTTGAGCGGGGCGCAGGCCAATGTCACCGGTCTTACAACCCTGGGCGGCTCGGCCGGCGGTTTTGGCTTCATTCATGTGGACGGGGCGAATTCAACCTTGAATCTTGGCGGCGATCTGGACATGGGCGTGGCCGCCAATAGCACTGTATTGATTTCCAACGGTGGCACCATTCGCAGCACCGAGGGCGAAATGGGGGCGGGCTTTTTCTCCAGTGGCAACACCACGGCCCTGGCCACGGTGACGGGCGCCAATTCCACGTGGATCATCACGGGAAACAGTGGCTTGATTGTGGGGGAATATACGCCCGCCAATTTAACCATCTCGAACGGCGGCAATGTCACCAGCCTTGCGATCAACGCGACTTGCTACATCGGTCGAAGTTCCACGTCGAATGGCCCGGCGACCGGCACGGTTATCGTGGATGGCGCGAATTCGATTTTGAACCTGGGCAACAACTCCCTGATTGTGGCCAATTCCACCATCGGCAATTTGACCATTTCCAACGGTGGCAATGTCACCTGCGACGGTGTTTTGATGGGCAATTCCACCGGTGGCAACGGCACGGTGCTCGTGACGGGCAACGGTTCGGTGTGGAACACGGGCGCAAACGCTTCGCTCGTCGTCGGCAACACAGGTGCCGCCAATCTCACCATTGCCAGTGGTGGGCTGGTCAACGCTGCTGACGGCGTTGTTTTAAGTGGCAACGGCGGCTTTGGGCAACTGAACCTCGACTCCAACGGCACCTTGCAAATCGGCGGGGCCAATCACCTGGGCTTCGGTTCCGGCAATTACGCGGTCATTTTGGGCGGCGGCGTTTTGCAGGTCGTGGGCGCGAATTTGACGACTTCCGTCAACGCCACGCTCTCGACGGGCACCAGCTCGACCATCAATACAAATGGCTTTAACGCCACCTGGTCCGGCGCGCTGTCCGGCGCCGGGTCACTCATTAAATCCGGCCAGGGCAACCTGACGCTCAGTGGCAATGTCAATTACACCGGCAACACCACGGTTTCCGGCGGCAATCTGGTCATCGCCGGCACGTTTAATATTCCCAGCGGCGCGACGATGGAAATCACCGGCAATGTCACTGCGCAGGAAATTCTGGTGAGCGCCGGCGGCACCCTGACCGGCAACGGCGCCATCATTGGCAATGTGGTCAACAATGGCACGGTGTCCCTCAGTTCCGGAACCGGCCAAAAACTGACCATCACCGGCAATTTGACCAACAATGGCCTCGTCAGCCTGCTGAACGGCACCGGCGTCTCGGTTTCCGGCACGGCCGTCAACGCCGTGGGCGCGATCTTCGACGACTCGACCGGCGGGTCGGCCACTTTCGGCCATCTCACCAATTCCGGCCTCTATTTGGTGGCCAGCGACGTGGAGATCCAGGGTATTCAAGCCTCCGGCAGCAACCTGGTGATCACGATCCAATCCTACCCCGGCCACAACTACCAATTGGAAAGTTGCACCAACCTGGTCACGGCCGATTGGGCCGCCGTCGGTTCTCCGCAAGCCGGCACCGGCAACGTGTTGAGCCTGACCGCCACCAACGCCCTCTCCGGCGCCACGCTTTTGTTCTATCGCGTGTTCGTATCACCGTGAAGGGTGGCGATTTCCATGTTGGAGTCACCCTTTTTTGAGTGGACTCGCCTCCGCGCGCGCGGCAGCATCGGCTAACTGAAAACGGCGGTCAACTCCGCGTCCTCGTCGCTTGGCGGGCCGCCGTGGAAAGCTGGCTCTGTTGCCGGGGCCTGATCACCGTTTTCCTCCACCCCAAAGTTTTACCCCATCGGCCGCGCAAACACGTCCTTGATTGCCTTGGTCGCAGAGTTGTCCATGGCCGTCACGGGCTGCGCGCCGCATGGGAAACCGCGGATTATAAATCAACATGAAAACCACCCTCAAGTTTTCGATCATGCTCGCAATGGCGTTCACGCTGCCGGTCGCCACGATGTTCGTGGCCAAAGCGGCCGGGGCGGGGAGCATTGGTGCTCCCTCCAGACCGGAAGGCCCCTGTGATGTCTATGCCGCCGGCGGCTCCCCGTGCGTGGCCGCCCACAGCACCACGCGCGCCCTCTACGCCTCCTACAACGGCCCGCTTTACCAGGTCATGCGCCAGTCCGACGGCAAGACCTTGGACATCGGCGTCGTCCAACTATCCCCATCGGATGCGGGCGGCTATGCCAACGCGGCCGCGCAGGACGCCTTCTGCGCCAACACTTACTGCTGGATCACCACGATTTACGACCAATCCGGCAAGGGCAACAACCTCATCCAGGCGCCGCGCGGCAATTTCAGCGGGCCGGCCATGGGTGGGGCGAACAACCTCCCGGTCGCCGACTGGGCGCCGGTTACGATCATGGGACACAAGGTCTATGGCGTCTTCATTGCGCCGGGCATGGGCCTGCGCTGGAACGACGCGAAGGGCACCGCCGTGGACGACCAGGCGGAGGGGCAGTATTGGGTTGTTAACGGCCAGCACTTCAACAACGGCTGCTGCTATGATTATGGCAACGGCGAGACCGACAGCCGCGACGACGGCGACGGCACCATGGAAACCGCCTACTTCGGCGACGCCACCAGTTGGTATCACGGCCCCGGTGCGGGCCCGTGGGTTATGACCGACCAGGAGAACAACCTGGTGGGCTGTGTCACGGATTCACCCACCAACAAACTCTGTGCGACGCTGCCCATCATGAATTCGCGATTCGTGACCGGGATCGCCAAAGGCGAAGCGCACCATTGGACCTCGATGGGTGGAGACTCCCAAAAGGGCGACCTGCAGGTCATGTTCGACGGCACGCGCGTGCAAAATCCCAACAGCAGCTACGACCCGATGCGCAAACAGGGCGGCATCCTCCTCGGCAACGGCGGTGACAACAGCAACGGCTCGCAGGGCACTTTCTACGAGGGCGCGATGACGGCGGCCGGCACTTTCCCGACGGATGCCACCGACCAGAAGGTGCAGGCCAACGTGGTGGCGGCCAAATACGACGTGGCGCAGGGCAGCCTGGCGCCGGCGTCGGCCATCGCCACGCCGCCGGGACTCCAGACTTTCTCGCCAGGCTCCTCGCAGGACACGTCCGTGACGTTCACCAATACCTCGGACGCGCCCGCGACCGGCGTCTCGTTAAGTATCACTGTGCCCAAGGGGTGGACCTCCGTGGTCTCCGACGGCACTGGGACGGCAAAGACGTTCACGGACCCGGTTGCGCCGGGAGCCACGGTCAGCGCGACTTTCAAGGTCACGTCGGGGCCGGCCGCCTTCAACGGCGACTTGCTGGCGAATATCTCATGGACGGCGAACGGCGGAAGCAAACCGGGCAAGCGGCCGAGAAGGTGCGGAATGTCAGCCCGATCAGGATCAATGAATTCGCCATCAGCTCCACGACCCCGGCCGACGCGACCAATTCGTTCATCGAGCTTTACAACGCCGGGGCCAGTGAGATTGACCTCTCCAACTGGACGCTGACCCAGCACGCGACCCAGCAGGCCATCTTTTCCTCCGTGAAATTTCCGGCGGGGGCCGAGCTCGCGGCCAGCGGCTTCTACCTGCTCGGCCTCGCCAACTCCGGGCTGGCGGCCCCCTCGAAAAAGGGCGACACCACCATCCAGGTCCGCAGCACGAAC
>CAVXVB010000003.1:0-3957 GCA_963765205.1 uncultured Verrucomicrobiae bacterium
GCGCTGGTGCTCGCGAAAAGCGACCGCGCCTACCTCGCGCTGACCAAATTATTTTCCGAGCGCGAGATCGCGAAGGAATATCTCGCGCTCGCGCAAGGCGTGCCGGAATTGCGCTCCGGGAGATTTGGAGCCTTGGGCGTAACCCCGTCGTGCGGGTAAAGATGGCCGTCGTGCCAGGGGCAGCCGCGGCAAACCCGCGCACACGGATTGGTCGGTCGAGGAAATTTTTGGAAAACAGGCCGTCGCTCATCCGCTGCTGGCTGCACACGGGCCGCACGCAACAGATCCGCGTCCACCTCGCGCACCTCGGGCATCCGCTGCTCGGTGATGTGGTTTACGGCTGGAAGCCGCACGGCGGCGCGGCGGGATCGGCGGCGCGCGTCATGCTCCACGCCACGGTGCTCGCGTTCCCGCATCCGGCGGACGGGCGGCCGCTCGAATTCCGCGTGCAGCCGCCCGAGGATTTTTTAACCCTCGCCGCGCAACTGCGCGAAGAAGCGCGCCGCGACGCCAAACCGCAGATTGTGAAACGAGTGTGACACGCGCGGCGCTTGGGCAAGATCGAGCAGGGTGACAATCGTGGTGAGCGCCGCCGGCATGATGTCCGCCCGCTCGGGGGTGAGCTTCGGGATGCGCGCGCGCGCGGCGGCGTCCAGCGGTGCGATCTCATCGAGCAGCGCGGCCAGCTCCATGCGCGTCATTTCCGCGGGCCACGTCTCTTTGGCGACGAAACCCTTGCGGCATGCCAGAATCGCGCGGGCAACAGTGAACGCGCCGCCCGTGCCGACGACCAGCCCGCCGGGAATAAAACAAAAACCGCCCGCGGAAAAGACCCGGCGCGTTTCCTCGGCGACCGCCGCGCGCGCGGCATCGGCAAACGGCCCATGCGGATTCGGCACGAATTTTTCCGTGAGCCGCACCGCGCCGAGTTGGAGGCTGAGGGCCTGCCCTATTTTGCCCGAGGCCCAGCGGATGCATTCGAGGCTGCCGCCGCCAAGGTCGAGCAGGCAAAATTCCCGCGCCCCGCCGAGGGCCGGGTCGGTGCGCAGGCCGCGGGCAATGAGCAGCGCCTCGTCATCGCCGGAGAGGATTTCGAGCGGCGCACCGGTGGCAACCAGGATGCGCGCGGCGAAGTCGGCGCGGTTTTGCGCGTCGCGCACCGCGCTGGTGGCGACGCAGGCGGCAATCCGTGGGCGCGAACGGCCGGGCCAACGCAAGCAGGCGCGCGACGGCCTGCACGCCGACAGCCAGGCCCGCTTCGCTGAGTGAAGAATCTTCCCGGCCCAAGCCTCCGCTAATGCGCGTCTCCAGCGCTTCCTGGAAGAGCACGCGCAATTCCGCACCGCCCGGCGGCCCGGGCGAGGCCACCAGCAACTTGATGGAGTTGCTGCCGATATCAATGACGGCCAGGACGGGATCGCTCACGGAGAGTTGGATTTTGGAGGGAATGGGAAAACATTAACAGAACAAATCGAAGCATCATTGGGAAGAGACCCATCTGTTTCGGAAGCAGTCCGGCGGCGGGAAGAGTATTGCCTTTATGGTGGCCGGTTCGGCATCAGCCAATTCCACCCGGCGCGCCGCCAGACACGCAAAGTCTTCATCAATTTCAATGCCAATAAAGCGGCGCGCCAGCTTGCGGGCCACCGCGGCGGTTGTGCCGGAGCCTAAAAAGCAGGAGGTCATAAAAATCGGCCTGCGCATCAAACAATTCGAAAAAGTGCGGGCCTTCTGGCTCAACAAACCGGGCCGCTGATGGGAGGCAAGGGTGCTGGGCATCCTACAGCTCAAAATCCGCGGGGGCGATGACAACGGTGAATTCGCCGCGCAACTGGTCGCCGGTGAGCCGGGCGCGCACGTCGGCGGCGGGGCCGATCAGGAAAGTTTCGAACTTCTTGGTCAGCTCGCGCGCGATGGCGACCGGGCGCGCCGGGCCGAGCACGGCGACAATGTCGTCCGCCAGTTTGGCGATGCGGTGGCACGATTCGTAGAGGACGATGGCGTATTCGAAGTCGCGGTATTTTTCGAGGAAGCGGCGGCGCGCCGCGCTTTTGGGCGGCAAAAAACCCGCGAACAAAAATCCGTTCGTCGGCAGGCCCGAGGCGCAGACGGCGGCGAGGATGGCCGACGGACCCGGCACGGGCACGACGGCATGCCGGCGCGGCGGCACGCGCGCACCAGCCGAAAGCCCGGGTCGCTGATGTTCGGCGTGCCCGCGTCGCACACGAGCGCGACGGTCTGGCCCGCGCGCAATTTTTCCACCAGCCGAGCGGCCTGCGCCTCCTCCTGATAATCATGGTAGGAAACCAGCGGGCGGTCGCTGCCGGCGTGGGTCAGGAGGTTCCGGGTGACGCGCGTGTCCTCGCACGCCACCAGGTCGCACGCGCGGAGAAAATGCGCGGCCCGCGGGGAAAGGTCGCCCAAATGGCCGATGGGCGTAGCCACCACGTAGAGCGTGCCGGGCTGGGGCGGCTGGAGCGTGGGCGCGAGTTCGTCGGACATGGCGGCAAGGTTAAATTACCCCGTGCGAAAAAGCGAGGCAACTGCCCGGTGTCTTTAAATCTCCACAAATGCACCAGCCTCGCTTCGCCGCAGGGCGTATTCAACGGCGGGGAACCGGTTTAGTGGTTATTCTGGCCTTGGGTCGGCAACCCCATCGAATTGCCTTCCCAGGGTGCGGGGGGGACGGACGGCACATGCTGGTCGTCGCGGGACGAAATCATACTGTCCGAACAGCCAGCCGATATCCCTGCGACAGCAATAACTATCGCCAGAGCAAGCAGCAAACGGGCAAACGGGCGCATGAAAGAATCGGGTTCGCGCCGCAACGCGCGCGGGCGGCCTTACTGCGACACTTCGGTCTGGTAGGCGACATTCAGGCCCTTGGTCGCAATCGAAGAAAATTTGTTGGGCGCAATATCTTCAGTGGACATAATGGCAGCGGACGATTGGGAGGCGGTCGTGTCCAGAATCTTGACGACGGCGAGATTTTGGTCGCCGACAGTGAGATACAATTCGGAGTCCTTTTGCACGCCGGCATCGGAGCCGACATTGAGCGCCATGAGCCAGTTCTTGGTGTCCACCAGCAAAATTTTAGCGGGCGCGGCCTTCGAAAGATTTTTGGGCACGACGACTTCCATGTTTGCGCTTGTGGGGTTGTTGGTCGTGGTGGAGGTGTTTTCACTGGCCACGGCTTTCGGCGGGGCCAACTGCAGCTGGCTGATGGTGGCGGCGTCGGCGGTATGCTGGGTTTGCAGGTCAGTAATTTGCTTTTGCAGGTCGGGGATGCCGTCCACCTGGCTTTGCAAATCACTAACCTTGGCGGTCAGATCGCTGATCTGGCGGTCTTTATCGGTCGCCGCTTTGGTGAGGGTGTCGAGCTGGTCGTTCAACCCCGAAAAACGTTGATCGGCCAGGCTGGCGTCGTCGGTGGCCTTCTTCAGCTTGTCGTTCATGTCTTTGATGCTTTGCGCGGCGGCGACGAGCTGGGTCTGGGCGTCCGCGAGGGTTTTGTCCGCGTTTTGCTTGTCGGCCTCGGCGGCCTGCTTCGCGGAGGCGAGGTCGGAGGTCAGTTTGTCCAGCTTGCCATTATTAAGATAGAAGAATGCGCCGGCCGCAATGGCGCCGGCAATAGCCAGGAGTCGCAGGAGTAGCGAAGCAGAGTTCATGATGCGTAAGGGGAGAGGGTAGAGGGGGTGGGAGAGTTAACTTTGGGATAAATTTACCGCCGTGTCGAGCCATAAGTGTAACCCGCAATCGAGGGCGCCGTGGTTTTTCGGACGCCTTTGGCCGGGTTGGCAGCCAGATGCTCCAATAACTTAAAAATCAGTTCCGTTTGCGATTCAAGCCCCAATTTTGCGGCCAGTTGCGGGGCGGTGAACGTCTGCCCCGGCACGGCCCTGAGCGTCTGCTCGAGGCGTTGCTTGATGACGAGGAGCTTCGCGGCGGCTTGTTTGC
>CAVXVB010000004.1:0-271265 GCA_963765205.1 uncultured Verrucomicrobiae bacterium
CAGGAGCTTGCCGTCGATCCAAAGCCGGGAGCCGTCGTCGGAGGTGAGAGCGAAGCTATAAACATCATCAGCGGTCACGTTCAGGAACCCGTCCTACATGCGTCCCACATATTCAATCGGCACGCCGTTATGTTCGGGAGGGGCGAGCGAACTGATCACGAAGGACTTTTCCGGCTTCATGGAACCAAACTCCGGCATTTTAGACCACTCGCCGTATACTCCGTGTAAGAACCTCGGCAAGCCTGGGCATGTGCGCGCCCTTGGTCGGTGTGACCTTTTCGAAACTGTTGGAGGTCACCCCGCTAACTCGTTTCTCGCCCACAAAGGCGGCCGCTTTAAGGGCCCGTGTTCACAATGGTGATGGGAGCGTCGTAAATAGGCGACTGGGATGTTGGATCGGACCCATCCAACGTGTAGCGGATATCCTGGCCCGTTCCGCCCGAGATCGAAACCTGCATCGAGTTCACAAGGATGTTTGTAGGCGCCTTGATCGTCGGCATTTTGTAGATGATGGGCTTGCCCTGAATCGTCAGTTCGACGGTGGAACTGTAAGGGTTTGGCGCGGCGCCGGGGAGATCAACAATGAGATCGCTGCCATCACGCTCAATTTCAGTTCATCGCCCCCCAGCAGAACTGCTTTCTCGGGATCGTTTCCAAGTCCGGACACGCGAAGCTTGCCGTCCGCGGGCCAATCAAAAACATGAAGGTAGAGGGTGGTCGAATCGCCGTTGTATCGGGTCGTCGAACGGCCCAGGGAGGATTCTCGAAGAGGGACGCCTTGGTGTCATAAATGGCGTCGCCGCTGACTTTCATGTAGTCGCCGATCGCCTTCAGTCTCTCCACCGCTTGGGGAGGAAACTCGCCATCGGACATTGGGCCAATGTTCAGCAGGTAGTTGCCGCCTTTTGAGGCAACGTCCACGATGTTTGGATCAGGGCCTCATTGGACTTCCAATGGGTGTCGTAAGCGTTGTAGCCCCAGTGGTCGTTCATCGTCATACAGGTTTCCCAGTCGACATTTCCGAGGCCGGTCGGGGGGATGTATTGCTCGGGGGCGCTGAAATCGCCGACTTCGTCGGCGCCTCCGCCGCTGGAAACGCGATTATTCACGATCACGTTCGGCTGAAGCTGGCGGCAAAGATCATACAGGGGACGCCCGTATTTTCGCCTCCAAGTCTGCTCCCACTGACCGTCAAACCACATCACGCCGATGGGGCTGTAGTTGGTAACAAGTTCCGTCACTTGGTCGCGCAGATGCTGGACGTATTTGTTAAAGGCTGCACCATCCGCGGGCCGGTCTTTGACTTCCCAACCTCGCCTTGGCAGATAGTCCGGCTCGTGCCAGTCCATGATGGAGTGGTACCAGCAGATGGTCATGCCTTCTTTGTGGCAGGCATCGGCCATCTCCTTCATGATGTCCCGATGGAAAGGCGTGTGCATGATGTCCCAATCGGTGTACTTGGAATCGAAGAGACAAAAACCGTCGTGGTGCTTGGTGGTGATCACGATGTATTTGAAGCCGGCGTCCTTCGCCATCTTCACCCACTTCTCGGCGTCGAACTTCACCGGGTTGAACTGATCTCGGAACTTCTCATACTCTTTAACGGGAATATGGGCTTCCTCTCTGATCCATTCCCCGTAGTTCTTATTGTCGCCCCATTTTCCGGCAGGGACCGAGTACAGACCCCAGTGAATGAACATGCCGAGGCGGGCTTCCCGCCACCATTTCATCCTCTGGTCTTTATCCGAGCCTCCCTGTGCCATCGCCGTCGCCATTAACGCGATCATTAGAACTGCCATCGACCAACGAGTTTCTCAGGTTATTGAACCTGACCGGTTCATCGTCGAACAAGCGAACATCCAGATTGAATAAGCATAGTCGCAGTGCTATGCTTATAGAGCATTACAGTGCTTTGGCGGCGGGAGAAATAATGAGTTGCTTGAGCGAGTTGGCCTGAGGGCCATTGCAGTTTTGGCCGCCTTGAGTCGGCGGCCCTTATTCTTGCCGATTCGGACTGGTACACAACCGCCTCCCACACAAACGGCAAACCTTTGGTTCCCAGCGAACCAGCCGAATATGGGGTGATGTATGGCCGGCTCATTCGGCTTGAGCACAGCGGCGCCGCAAATGGCGAGTTGATCGCCACCTACGAGCACTTTCCGAACGACTGGTAATCTATCAGAGCAACGACGATGGCCTCACTTGGGCAGGAATTCGACGGTGGGTGAGAGCCACCTACCCGCGCCGTCGACTTCCGAAGGCGAACCGCATCTTTACGAACTTCCGCAAGGAGTGAAGGGCCTTCCGGCCGGAACCATATTGCTCGCCGGCAGCGCGATGTGGAAACCCTGCGCCTGGAGAAAATCCATCAGGATTTTGGCCGCGGCCAGCGCCAGCAAACTTGCCGCCGATAGTTTGAAGAAAGCCCGCCAACGCCCGGAGCGCACCGCCGCCAGCCCGGCGGCCGCCAAAATTGGCAGCAAGCCGACATATTTATAGAACGGGTCCCCGGCCAAGGCCAAAAAAGACAACCCCAAAAAGGCGAACCAAGCCGCAACTCGCCCCGCCCCGCCGCGCTCGCCGACCAGGCGGGCCGCCAGCAAAAAACAAAACAAACAAAATGTAATCGTGGCCACATGGCCACCGATGACCACGAACCAATACATCGTCGCTTTGGTAAATAGTCCAAGAAACGGAAACAGCAATGCCCCGCAGATCCACCACCGCGATCCCGGCGCCCGGCCCAACCACAATGCGCCCGCCACGAGGGCGCCGAACGTAAGCGAGGACTGAAACAGCAAAACGGGAAGGCTGGAACCAAACCAAGCCTGGCAAAGAGCGCTCAAGGCAACGTCTAGCGAGTAATAATTGTCCGGGCCACCCGTCCAGCCCGACAAAGCCCAATTGCCATGCACCATGTCTTCCGCCTGCAAGAATGGCGTGACGCTATCGGAGTCTCCGCCAAATGAGCCGCGAACCATCAGAAAGTGAGCCAGTACCCAAAACACCACCAGCGCCGCCAACAGCACCCCATCCCACTGCGGGCTACAACCAGCTGCGGAGGCTGCGCGCCGGTGGCTTTTTTCCAGTTGCATTTAACTTAGGGCAATGTTGCGCCTAAAGCGGATTGCTGCAAACCTAAATTCAGGGCCGGTTGGAGAAGAAGGGAATTTTTAAGAGTCTTGCCTGGGTGGGTGGCTTTTTCGACAATATTCATTCTCATGGAACCTGAATACCTGGTCGAACTCAAACGACGGCGGGCCATCACCCAGTCCTGGACTTGGCAAATTGCGCTGCCCTTTTGGAAGATCGAACGATGGCTCCGGGCGTGGGTGCGCGCCCACCAGTGGGCCTCGAAGCGCCCTTTCCGCGGTTTGCCGCCGCGCACCGAGGAGGTTTGGGTTGATTTGCAGCGCGAACGCGCCCGCGCGGCTGACCGCCGCGGGCTTCCAATATCGAAAACCTAATCCGCATGCGACTGGTCATTGATTTGCAACCCTGCCAGGGGGACAACCGACAGCGCGGAATTGGCAGGTATTCCCTCGCCTTGGCCAAAGCCATGGCCAGCCAAGCCCGGAAACACGAGGTTTGGGTCTTACTGAATGATCTGTCACCGGAGACCGAAGACGCAATCCGCGGGCATTTCAGGGATCTGGTGGCTCCCAACCGGATCGCCATCTGTCGGCTACCCTCCGGCAAGGGGAGCAACACTTTAAACCACACCTGGCGGGTGCGGGCGGAGGAATCTGTCCGCCAGGCGTTTCTGGAAACCCTGCAACCAGACATGGTGCATATCGCCAGCCTCTTCGAATACAACCTAGCCCATTCGACGGTCTCCGCCGACTCCCCGTTTCCGAACGCAGTCTCGTTGTATGATCTCATTCCGTGGATGCGGCCCGAGATTTATTTGACCAGTCCGCGCCAAAAGGCCTGGTATGAACGCAAACTCCAGTCCCTCGTGCGCGCCCAACTCTTGCTGGCGATCTCCGAGCATACCCGCCGGGAAGCGATCGCGGTCCTGCGGCTGCCGGAAGCGCGGGTCGTCAATATTGCCGCGGCGGCAGACCCTCATTTTCGTCCTGTCAAATTCTCGGCGGATTTCATCGCGGCGCTGTTGCAGAAATATGGCCTGATCCGCCCGTTTATCATGTATACCGGCGGGATTGACCCGCGGAAAAATATCGAGGCCCTCCTCCATGCGTTCGCGCTACTGCCGGACACCGTGCGCAGCCGCCACCAACTGGCGATCGTTTGCGCGGCAAAGTCTGCGGAAAAAATAGCCCTGCAACGTGCGGCCAAACGGCTGGGGCTGCGCGCTGACGAAGTCGTGTTCACCGGCTACGTCCCCGAAGAGGACTTGGTGGCGCTTTATAATCTTTGTGCCCTCTTCGTCTTTCCCTCGCTGTATGAGGGCTTTGGCCTGCCAATCCTTGAGGCCATGTCCTGCGGCGCGCCCGTGATTGGTTCCCAAACCACCAGCCTGCCCGAAGTCATTGGCCGGGCGGACGCGCTTTTTGACCCGCGGCAGCCGGACGCCATCGCGCAGAAGATGCTGCAGGGCCTGACCGACGAGTCTTTCCGCCAATCGCTGCGGGAACACGCCCCGATCCAAGCGGCGCAATTTTCGTGGTCGGATTCCGCGCGCCGCGCCTGGGCGGCGTTGGAGAACCTGCACGATCAACGCCACCCGGCACGCCCCACCGGGGTTGCCGCCCACAGGCATCGTCCCCACCTCGCCTACGTCTCCCCCCTGCCGCCCGAAAAGACCGGCATTGCCGATTACAGTACTGCATTATTGCCGGCGCTGGCCGAATATTACGACATTGATTTGATTGTGAATCAGGCCACCGTAACCCATCCGGCTCTGGACGGCCGGTTCCGCATCCGCACGCTGGATTGGTTTGCGCAAAATGCCGCGGCCTTCGACCGAATTGTCTACCAGTTTGGAAATTCGCACTTTCATCACCATATGTTCGACTTGCTGCGTCGGCATCCTGGAACCGTGGTGCTGCATGATTTCTTCCTTGGCCGGATCACCCAATGGATGGAGGACGAGCAGGCCCGGTCGGGCTATCTGCAACAGCAGTTGCGCTATTCCCACGGCGAGGAGGCGGCCGACCATTTAGCGCGGATCGGGCCGGATCGGGCCGCCGACGAGTATCCCTGCAACAAGGCGGTGCTGGATCAGGCGGCGGGCGTCATTGTGCATTCCCGTCATGCACTCGCTCTGGCGCAAAGCTGGTATGGTGCTGAATTCACGGATGAATTTACGGTGATACCCCAACTTAACACCATGCCTGCCCCGCGAGACCGGGCCGGGAGCCGGGAAAAAATGGGGTTGGCGGCGGGGGATTTCGTGGTGGCTTGCTTCGGCTTTATCTCGCCGACCAAGGACCACCACCGCCTGCTCACGGCTTGGTTGTCCTCCTCCTTGGCCAGGGAGGAACACTGCCGCCTGGTCTTCGTCGGCGAGATCCATCCGGGGAAATATGGCCGCAAGTTGCTTGACACTATCAAGGACACTCAGGCCGCAGGGCGTATCCGGATCACCGGTTATTCGCCGCCCGCAGACTTTGTGGCTTGGCTCTCCGCCGCGGATCTCGCCGTGCAGTTGCGCCGCACGACCCGGGGCGAGACCTCGGGCTGCGTGCTCAACTGCCTCGCCCACGGCCTGCCCCTTATCGTCAATTCCATCGGCTCCATGGCCGAATTGCCGGATGACATGGTACTGAAGCTGCCGGCGGAATATAGCGATGCACAATTGCAGCAAGCCCTGGAAACCCTCCACGCGGACGCCGGACGGCGCGCGCAACTCAGCGTGGCCGCACTGGATTATATTCGGCGGGAGCATACACCGGCGGAAGTAGCGCGGCAATACTATGACGCCATCGAACGGGCCACCAACTCCCGGCAGGCCATCTACCGGCGATTGATTCGCCAGGTGGCTTCCATTGAAAGCAATCCGCCCGACCACGAGGATTTGCTGGCGGTGGCGGCAAGTATTGCCGCCAACCACCCGCATCGCGGCACTTGCCGGGCTGCCGACCATGATCTTGGGTAGGACATTGCCTGCTTCTCAGTGCGACTGTCCTGCTCCACAACTGGGCTTCAACCGCTGGTGGTGGTCGAGTTGGCACTCTTTCCGGAGCCGTTGCGGGGCGCGGGGTGGTTGGGCCCGGGGACTGGATTAATAACCGGAGGGACCAACCCCTTAACGGGAGGGATTGTTGGTCCAGTGGCGGGAGGCACTGGGCCATCAACGGGGGGGATTGGCCCGGTGGCGGGGGGCACGGGGCCGTCCACGGGAGGCACAGGACTGTCAACCGGGGGCACTGGCCCGGTGCTGGGAGGGACAATCAGATTGGGCCCGTAGGGGTTGGGCGGCGTCGGCGGCGCGGGAATCGGGTTGTAAGAGGGGGGTGGCGACAGCGGAGGGGCGGCGGCGTTGACGTGGGCGATACTGGCCAGAGTGGCCAGGCCGCCGATGAATAATGGGTTTATTCTCATAATCTGAAAGTGATTTTGAAATCGCCCAACAAGAATTTTGGTCTCGTTGTTAGGTGATGGTGGGGTTTGCCCTGCTGGAGGAACCGATTGTGGTCATATCATTCCGCCGGTGATCATGCCGGGGCCGATTATTGCTCCCAGGTTTTTTGCCGAATGCCGATTAGCCGCCGGGACCAGGAGGAGTCTGGTTTCCGGGATTGGTGGGTGCCGGAGACGGTGGGGGGGCGGGGTAGTAAGGAGTGGGTGGCACATCAATCGGGGGAGATTGACCGCCGGGATTGTAAGGAGTGGGCGGAGGGAATATCTGAGGGGCCGGGCCGTTGGGATTATAAGGCGTCGGCGGGGGCGCCATCGGTGGCACGGTGCCGTTGGGATTGTAAGGGGTAGGCGGCGGAAAGGCGCCCGGGTTGTAGGGCGTGGGCGGCGGAGGGCCGGACGCAGCTTGAACCGCCGTTGCCCCGGCAAGCATAGCCAACGCGGCAATTACCACCGCATATATTGGGTTCGCTTTCATGGGTTTACCTATTTCGAACGGGTTAGGCAGCCACTACCGCCCATTCAACAATATAAACCATTTTAGCCATTATTGCTCGTTTTTGCCATGGGGTGCATGCCTACCATCGGCGGGAGAGTACTGGGCGGCGGTGCGACAGGCGCCGCCAGGGTGAATTCCAACCGGCGCTGATCGTCGAGTGCCGCTGTAAGGGTCCAGCCCATGGCTTGCGCGAACATGCGGGCCAAGGACAAGCCGAGGCCGAAATGCTTGCCGCCGCTGCGCGCTTCTTCCTTGCGCCAAAAGCGGTCGAACATTTTAGCCACGTCGTCCGCCGCCAGGTTATCCGTGGAATTGCGGAGGCGCAATTGCGCGCCGGTGTTCGTGCTTTCGATCTGGATGCGCACCGCGCCGCCGGCTGGGGTGTAGTCCACCGCGTTTTCAAAAAGGTTGCCGAGGATGGAGCGCAACAGCGCCGCATCGGCGGGTGCCTGGGCCGGGGCCAGTTCCCAAGTGACTTTGAGCTGGCGCTCGCCCGCGCGCGCGGTCAGCGGGCGCCAGACTTCCTCCGCCATCGCGGCCAGGTCAATCGTTTGCAGTTGCGCGCCGAGTTGCTGTTGCTCGCCGCGCACCAAGGAGAGCAAACTGGCGACCATCGCCTGCATTTGCACGGCGATAGCCAAGGCTTCCCGGTCGGTGGTAGGTTCGCGCGTCTCGGGCCACTTGAGCGCGCATTCCGCGAGGCTGCGCAATTCCGCCAGCGGGGTGCGCAATTCATGCGCAAGGTCGGCGCTAAATCGTCGTTCGCGCTCAAAGGAGATTTCAAGCCGCGCAAGCAGTTCGTTGAGCCGCCCGGCAATGGGCTGCAATTCGGCAGGCAGCGTGCTGGTGGCAAAGCGGGTCGTCAGTGAAGCCGCGTCAATCTGCGCCGCTTGTTCGCCGAGGCGGTTGAGCGGTTGCAATCCGCGGTGGAGGACGCGGGACACCAGCCAGACGGTGACCCCGGCCAGCAGGACGCCGGCGACCACGCCGATGCTGAGCAACTCCTGCAACGCTTCGACGAGCGGGGCGCTGTCGCTGGCCACCACCAGCGTCAATTCGGCTGGAGGGGAGGAGGAGGGGGATTGTTTGACCGGCTCGAGAGTAAGTTTCAGCGCCAGGGCGCGGCCGGGCCGCCCGTCCGGCAGCGTCAAATTCCACACGCGGGGGTGCGTCAACGGCCGGTCGGGTGGCGGCAAATCCGCCGCCGCCAACGAATCCGACCGCGCCTGCGGTTTGCCGTAGGCATCCCAGATTTCGAAATAATCCCGGGGATGCTCCCGGCTGAAACTGCGAAACAGCTGGTCCGTGGCATCGAGCCGGACGCCACCATCCTGCGGCACGGCGAGCGAGTTGATGGCCAGCGCCTTGGCGCGTAGGGCATCGTCGAATTGCTCGATGATTTCGTCGCGCGCGCCGAAATACAAGGCCGCCAGCGCGCCACTCAGCAAGAGAAGGAACGCCCCGAGCAATTCCCGCGTGAGCTGGCGGCGGATGGATATCATGGCGTGGCCGCGCCGGCGGCCGCCTCGTCGAGCGCATAGCCGAGGCCGCGGCGGGTGTGGATGAGCGGGGCCTCGCCATATTCCGCCAGCTTCTTGCGCAGGGTGCAAATGGCCGAGTCCACCACGTTGCTCATCGGGTCCACCTGGCCGTCGTAAATGTGCTCCTCGATCTCCGAGCGGGTGACGACCTGGCCGCGCCGCCGGGCGAGGTATTCGAGCAGCAGATATTCGCGCGCGGTGAGGTCCACGAGGTGCGGGCCGCGGCGCACGCGGCGGCCCAGCGTGTCAATCTGCAAGTCGGCCACAGCAATGATGGCGTGCTTCGACCCGTAAGCGCGCCGGCACAGGGATTGCACGCGGGCGAGCAGTTCCTCGAGGGCGAAGGGCTTGACCAGGTAATCGTCCGCCCCCGCGCGCAGGCCGCGTACGCGGTCGGGCACGGTGTCGCGCGCGGTCAGGAGCAGGACGTGGGTCGCCTTGCCATGCTGGCGCAGCTCGCCGAGGACGGTGAGGCCGTCGCGCTTGGGCAGCATGATGTCCAAAATTATCACATCGTAATCATGCGATTCCGCGAGCCACAGGCCCTCGTCGCCGTCCCCGGCCAGGTCCACCGCGTAGCCGGATTTGCGCAACGCCGTGCCGAGCGTGCGTTGCAAACGGGGGGAGTCTTCGACGACGAGCACGCGCATGACCGGAGGGGGTGGCCGCGCGCCCGGGGTAAGGCTCGCCGCCACGCCTAAATAATCAGATGGGAGGCCGGGGGAACAACCCTTTTTTTGCCCCCGGCCCGGCAGCCTAGCCAAACACCCATTACGGCAAGATGACGGCGGCGGGAGAGTTCACCACGAATGTCAAACATTCCCTAATGCGACGGCCCCCAGCGGACGGTGAAGGGGTAGAGGATGAAGACGGCGCGGCCGGCGATGTTTTGCGCGGGTACGGGGCCCCAATAGCGGCTGTCGGAACTGGTGGGGGAATTGTCGCCCATCGCGAAATAATAGCCGTTGGGCACGGTGAAGGTCTGGCCGGGGTAGAGGTAGCGCGCGTGGGCGTCGGGGTTGCCGTTGGTATAGCCGGGATAATTGCCTTCCTGCCGCGCGTTTTGGTCGAAGGCGGCGGCGCCGGTGTTGGGCGCGCCGTTCCGGTAGAGGACTGGCGGGCGCACTTCAAGGGTGTCGCCCGGCCCGGCCACAAGCCGCTTGATGTAATACTGGTCCATTTGCAGAACGGTGCCGTTGGGGAGCGTGGTGGTCAGGTCGGGGATGCCGCCGGTGTGGAAGACAAACGGGTCGCCGGGCTTGGGCGCGATGAAATTGTAGCTGAAGCGGTCCACCAGGAGCATGTCGCCCGTGCGCAGATCGAAGTCGAGAATGCGGTCGCCGGCATGGACCCGGCGGCCGGTGGCGACGTAGGGGCGGCCCGCGCTGTCAAACTGGACATGGCCCCCGACATTGAGCAGGCGGTAAAACTCCTGCGGGTTCTTCCAGGCCTGCGCGTAAAGGTCGGGAAAATAGGTGGCGTAAAACGCCTCGTCCACGCCGCGGTCGAAATCCCACGGCACCGTCAACGGCGCGCCGATGCCGCCGACCTCAATTTGGTAGAGGCGCATGTCCTCGGGGATCAGCCACAGGCGTGACCACCGGCGTTGCTGGACATACTGGTTCACGCCCGCCGACGTGCGGTCGAGCGGCAGCGTCACCTCGCCATCGGCGGGCGCGCGCACGACGTAATGGATGGCACCCTGGACGACGAGGTTCCAAGCCTGCTGGGGCAAACTCGGGCCGGGGCCGTCGAGCGAATATACGAACGGTGTCATGCCATTGTAAGTCGGGAACATCGAATTGGTTGGGATCTTGAATGGCTGGAGGAAAAAGGTGCGAAAGCCGATGACGAGGATGGCGGCGAACATCATCATCTCGCTGTATTCACCCGCAAAGGTGAGCGGGTAGATGTCGCCGCCGCAGGGCAGCATGGCGGCGTGAAGTTCCTCGCTGGCGTGGTCGAGCGCCTCCGCCGGGGTTTTCTTGTCGTTCCACAAATCTTGGAGGCGCGCGGCGGCGGCGCGCAGGGCCGCGAGCGCGGCGGGGGGCACGAACGTCGCGCCGGTAGCAATCCACCTTGTCGGCGAGGCGCAGCAGATTTTCCGCCTGTTCGCGCGCGCGCTTCACCGGCGATTTGAGGGAAAAAGACATCGAGAGGTGATGAAAACGGGTTGGGGGCGGGAATTCAGCACAAATCCTCAGGAACTGGCGTTGGTGTGCAAAATTTTTACAAACGCGTCCTGCGGGATGGCGACCTTGCCGATTTGCTTCATGCGCTTTTTGCCTTCCTTCTGCTTTTCGAGCAGCTTGCGCTTGCGCGTGATGTCGCCGCCGTAGCATTTCGCCGTCACGTCCTTGCGCAGGGCAGAGACGGTCTCACGCGCGACGATTTTGCCGCCGATGGCGGCCTGGATGGCGACTTTGAAGAGTTGCTGCGGCAAAATTTCCTTGAGCTTCTCGCACAGCGCGCGTCCGCGGCCCTCGGCCTTGGTGCGGTGGACGATGGAGGCAAAGGCATCCACCGGGTCGTCGTTGACGAGGATGTCGAGGCGCACAAGGTCGGCCTCCTCATATTCGCCGACTTCGTAGTCCATCGAGCCGTAACCGCGCGTGATGCTCTTGAGGCGGTCGTTGAAGTCCACGAGGATTTCGTTGAGCGGAAGCTTGGCGTGAAGGAGGATCCTCTCTTCGTCGAGCGTCTCGGTCTTGTCGCACACCCCGCGTTTTTCGGCGATAAGGGCGAGGAGGTCGCCGATGCTGCCGTTGGGCGTGAGGATGGTGGCGCGGATGGTCGGCTCGGCGATGGTGAGGATGACGGACGGGTCGGGCAACTGCACGGGGTTGTCAATTTCGATGGTGACGCCGTTGCTCTTTTTCACGCGGTAAACGACGCTCGGATAAGTCGAAATGATGTCCACGTCGTATTCGCGGCGGATGCGCTCCTGCACGATTTCCATGTGCAGCAGCCCGAGGAAGCCCGCGCGGAAACCAAAGCCGAGCGCGACCGAGCTTTCCGGGGTGTAAACGAGCGCGGAGTCGTTGAGGCGCAGCTTGCCGAGGCTGTTTTTCAGTTTTTCGTGGTCGCCGGTGTCGAGCGGGTAGAGGCCGCTGAAGACCATCGGGCGCACTTCCTTATAGCCGGGCAGCATCTCCTTGGCGGGCGTGGCGAAGTGCGTCATCGTGTCGCCGATTTTGATGTCATGCACATCCTTGATGTTCGTCACCACGTAGCCCGTGCAGCCGGCTTCGAGGGAGGGCAGCGGGCGCGGCCCCGGCTCGAACAAGCCGACTTCCTTGACCTGCACGCGCAGGCCCTGCGACATGAGCATGACCTCGTCGCCCGCCTTGAAACTGCCGGAAAAGACACGCACATAGCTTATCACGCCCTGATACGTGTCGTAAGTGCTGTCGAACACGAGCGCGCGCGTCGCGGGGTAATCCGCCCAGCGCGGCGGGGGGAGGCGGTGGACGACGGCTTCGAGAATGTCGTCAATCCCGATGCCGGCCTTGCCCGAGGCGAGGATGGCGTCCTCGCCGGGAATTTGCAGCACGTCCTCGATTTGCTTGCGCGAGTGCTCGATGCGCGCGCTGGGCATGTCCACTTTGTTGATGACCGGGATGATCGTCAGCTTCTGGTTGAGCGCGAGCTGCGCGTTGGCCACGGTTTGCGCCTCGACGCCCTGCGAGGCGTCCACCAGCAGCAGCGCGCCCTCGCAGGCAGCGAGGCTGCGCGAAACTTCGTAGGAAAAATCCACATGCCCCGGCGTGTCAATGAGGTTGAGCAGATACAGCTCGCCGTTTTTCGCGCGGTATTGCATCGCGACGGGGTGGCACTTGATGGTGATGCCGCGCTCGCGCTCGAGGTCCATCGCGTCGAGGTGCTGCGCCGTCATGTCGCGCTGCGCGACCGTGCGCGTGGTCTCCAGCAGGCGGTCGGACAGGGTCGTCTTGCCATGGTCCACGTGCGCGATAATGCAAAAGTTGCGGATATGCGCCAAATCGGGCATCGGAAACCGGGTAGAAGACCACGGGCGCAGGGGGAAGGCAAACGTGAAATGCGGAATTCTGAATGCTGAGTGCTGAATTGCAAAGTCCTCGAACTCTTCGGGCAGAAATTCCGCACCCGGAACTCTGCGCCCAGCATTTAGAAAGCAGCAATCAATCCTTGCGTTGTTCCTCCAGCCACTTGCCGGAGTCTGTGCGCGGCGGCTTGGTGCCCCAAATTTTTTTCATCCAGCGGGCGCATTTCATCGGAAAACCGCTTCCGGCGGCTCTTTTTCGGCGGGGTGAGCGCATGAAGGCTGGCCAACGGCGCGGCATGGCGGGTGACAATCAGTGCGCGCTCGACGGCCAAGCGTCGTTCGACCTCGGGCCAGTTCTGGCGCACCTGACGGATGGTGACGGTATTCATGCTCAAAGTATGACCCATGTTTCACTAACCGTCAAACCCCGGCCTTCTGTGGTAATCTCTTAGTCGCTTCTGCCGCCTCAGTCGCCTTACTGCAAATCACTCCATTCGCAGGCCGGTTTGATGACCAGCGCCTTGTCTATGCGCTTCGCAAAGCCCGCGAGCACGGCGCCGGGGCCGCATTCGTAGAATTCCGTTACACCAAGGGCGAGCGCCGCGCGCTGGCAGCCTTCCCACAAGACGGGCGACACGATTTGTTTGACCAGCGCGGCTTTGATTTCTTCCGATGCGCGCACTTCTTGGCCCGTAACGTTGGTGAAGACCGTCAGGCGCGGGGTTTTGAATTCCGCGCCTTTGAGCACCTCCGCATACGCGGCGCTGGCCGAGGCCATCAACCGGCTGTGATACGCGCCGGCGACTTTGAGTGGCACAGCCATTTTGAAGCCACGCTCTTTCGCCAGGGCCGCCGCCTGCGCCACTTTTTCGGCTTCGCCGGAAACGACGATCTGCCCCGGGCAATTCAAATTCGCCAGATCAATGTCGCACTCGCGCACGAGCGCCTCGGCCGCCGCGCGGTCGCCGCCGATGAGGGCCGCCATCCCGCCGCGCGTGGCTGCGCAGGCCTGCTGCATCAACTCGGCCCGCGCGGCGACCAGGCGCAGGCCCGCCGCGAAATCGAACACCCCGGCCACGGCGAGCGCCGTCAATTCGCCGAGGCTCAGGCCCAGCGCGCAGCGGCAATCAGCGAGCCGGCCGCGCTCCTCGAGCAACTGCGCCGCCGCGAAGCCAAGCACATACAACGCTGGCTGGCAGACGCGCGTCTGGGTCAACTCCTCTTCGGGGCCGTCTAAGCAGATTTTTTTGAAATCGTAACCGAGAACGGCGTCGGCCTCGTCGTAGAGCGCCCGCGCAGAGGCTGCGTGGTCATAAAGTGAACGACCCATGCCGACGCGCTGCGCGCCCTGGCCGGAAAAGAGCAAACCAATTGCCATGGATTAACTTACTGCCTGTTCGCGCCTTCTGTGAAAAGGAAAAACTGTCGGTGGACGGCACGGAGCGCCGCCCCTACCAGCCGATTCCACCATTTTGGACCTTCTGGGATTGAGTTAGCTGTTGTCATTCAAAAGATTGTGAAAAATGCTCGATCATCCGCGGCCATCAGCATGGCTATCCTGCCAGCCCCGAGGACGGCGGATAACTCATTGTTCATTTTGCCATGGCAGCGGTGTCCTGTGTATAAAATGACACCATGGACGACCACCAACTATTGCAGGATTATGTCGAAAGGAACTCGGAAGCGGCGTTCACCGAGTTGGTGCGCCGGCATGTCAACCTGGTCTTTGGGACGGCGCTGCGCGTCGTCCAGGATGCGGCGGCGGCGCACGATGTCGCGCAGGCCGTCTTCATCAAACTGGCCCGCAAGGCTTGGGCGGTGCGCGATGGGAACGCGCTGCCGGCCTGGCTGCACCGCACGGCCTACCACGAAGCCTGCAACGCCGTCCGCAGCGAATGCCGCCGCCGGCACAACGAAACCGAAGCCATGAAATTCGCCGACGAGGAAATCCCCACCGCTGCGGCCTGGGAAAAACTCGGGCCGTTTGTGGACGAAGCAATGCTGCGCCTGAGCCGCGTCGAGCAAAACGCCGTCATCCTCCGGTATTTTGAGGGCAAGTCGCTCGAGGAAACCGGCGCGGCGCTGGGCACAAGCGAAGCGGCGGCGCGCATGAGGGTCAACCGCGCGGTGGAAAAAATCCGCCAGCATTTCGCGCGCCGGGGCGTGACCATCGCCACCGGCGTGTTGGTGGCCGCGATGACGACCCACGCTTGCCGCGCCGCGCCCGCGAGCCTGGCGGCCAACCTCGCGCAAACCTCACTGGCTGGGGCGGGGGCGGGCGGCGTCGCCCACGCTTTCTGGAGAACAATTGCCATGACCACAAAATCCAAAGTCGTTCTCGCCGTCCTCGTGGTGGGGTTGGCCGCCGCCATTCCGCTCGAGATGCAGCGCGAGGAAATCAGCCAGCTTGAAGCGACGCACACGCAAACCACCCCGCGCGCGAACACGGCCGCCGGCGTCCGGAGTGCCAACTCCGCGCCTCTCACTTTATCCCAATACGAAGCGGAGTTGAAGCGCATCCTGTCCCTCCAAGGCGGCATGGATTTGACGCGCAGCCTGCTCAATTTTGCAAGCGGCCTAGACGCGGCGACCGCGCGCGCGTTGCTGGATGATTTGGCCAAGCTCCCGCCGAGCGACAAAAACAAACTCGCGCTCGGCGCGCTGGTGGACCGGCTCGTGCGGCTCGACGCCAAAGGCGCGCTGGACTGGGCGAACTCCATCACCACCACGCACGGGCGCGAGGAAATATTGGGCATCCTCTTCGACACTTGGTCGAACATTGACCCGGCCGCAGCCCTCGCCGCCGCCCAAGCCATGGACAAGCCCAGCCTGCGGGAAGCGTTGATCGGCGTGGTGGTGGAGAATATGGTTCGCAGCAATCCCCAAGCGGTGTTTGACGTGCTGCGCGGACTGCCGGGCAACAAAATTTCGGCGGCCATTTACGCCCAGGTTTTCACCCTCTGGGGCGGCGATAATCCCACCGCCGCAGCAGCCGCCGTGTTGAACCTTCCCGCGACCCAGAATCGCAACCTGGCCATCCTCGGCTTGGTCAACGGCTGGGCCACGGTGGACCCGGCGGCGGCGCTCGCGTGGTCGGGGAATTTGCCCGCGGGCGACGCGCGCACCCAGGCCGTGGACGCCGCCCTCAAAGTGCTCGCCCAACAAGACCCGCCCGCCGCCGTGGCCTATGTCGGCAACGTCACCAACGCGGTGGCGCGGAATCAATTCGTGCAGGATGTCGCCGGCCAGTGGGGGCAGGACGACCCGCAGGACGCCATGGCGTGGGCGCAGCAAATGCTCACGGGCAAGGCGCTGGAATCCACAGAAGTAGCCTTGGCCGGGCCATTGACCCAGGTGGACCCGCAGGCCGCGGCGAATTACCTTGCGCAAATGCCCCGGGGCGGCGGCCAGCGGATGTTGACCCTCGTCCAAATCGCCTCGACTTGGGCCGCGCAGGACCCGCAGGCCGACCTGGCGTGGCTGCAAAGCATTCCCAACACTAACCGCGTGATGATGATGGTGGACGCCGTCAACGACTGGGCCAATAGCGACCCCGCCGCCGCCACCACCTATGTGCAAGCCCTCCCGCACACCGACCCAGCCTACAATCAGCTAATCACTGCCCTCGCCAACAACCAAGCCGGCGTGGACGTGAACACCGCCCTGGCTTGGGCGCAAAACCTGCCGGAGGACGGCGGGCGCGACACCGCCACGACGGCGGTCATCGCCAAATTGAGTAGCGAGGATCCAGTCACCGCCGCCGCCGCCATCGTCAATATGCCGGCGGGCACGGCCCAAACCAACGCCGTGCAAACCATCGCCCAAAACTGGGCCAATCTGGACCCCGCGGCCGCCGCCCAATGGGTCCTCAGTTTGCCCGCTGGCGCCATCCACGACACCGCCGCCACGCATTACAACAGCATCGCGCAGCAGAGCAATCCCGCCACGGCTTTCAACGTCGCGCTCACCATTGGCAACCCCACGACCCAAAGCAATCAACTCAACCGCGTCCTCGGATATTGGATGAAAACGGACCCCATCGCCGCCGCCGCCGCCGTGCAAGCCGCGCCCATCAGCGACGCCACCCGCGCGCGTTTGTTGAATACGCTCGAAAATGGCAACCCGGATACAATGACCCCGGCCCCTGCCGCGCCCGCGGCCGCAGGCACGGGCAATTGATGCCCCATGATACCCCGGCCCAATGATTTTACTCCATGAAGGTACGCCGGCCATTTTCTTGCGACTTTTCTGCCAGCACCGCGCTGTTGGCGGCTTTGCTGTTTTCCGGGTGTGCGACTGAAGCGCCCAATGCTCGCATGGATTTTTTTCCTGCGGCCCTTAATGGGCAAGAAGCACGTCTGATATTGGACACGGGATCAGACCGCGCGTTGCTGACGGACACGGCGGCGAAACGCCTCGGCCTTAATTTCACGGCTCCACCCGATGGCGTGGTGATGGAAGGGGTGCTGGGATTGTCGGACCCGGTGCGAATAACCGCCGGGGCGAAGACCATCCCGGCGCAAGTTCAATTGGGCAACATACCCGGAGTTGACCTGATTATCGGCTGGCCCGCGGTGCGCGACAACATCCTGTTTTTCGACGGTGCCATCCATGCGGCTGGTGCCATCACCGAACTCCCGGTGGAAACCGCCAACTGGTTGAAATTGACGGTCGCCGCCGATGACAGCACATTGTCACTGAACATCCCACTGCCCAACGAAACTACAGGCGCCATTTTGGTGGACACGGGCGATTCGGGCGGCGTAGTTTTGCCCCCGGCGCAATGGAAGGAATGGCTGGCGGCGCATCCGCAGGCCCCGGTGAAAACCATGCGGCTTACGGGAATGGCGGGCACTGGAGATGCGCAGGCAGCCTGGGCGGATAAAGTCCAAATCGGTCCCTTGACGCTGACCGACGTGCCGGTGCGCAATGCCTTGCCTTGGGAAAGCAACGGCAATGATAATTTTGCCGGCTCCCTCGGGCTGGCAGCGCTGGCGCGGATGGATTTGATCGTGGACGCAAAAAACGGCTTTGCCTACTTGCGGCCTATACCGCCGGGCACCCCAACGGACGTCTCCGGCGCAACAGCCACCACGAGGGATTGGGTCGTCGTTGATAATGTGCGTCTGGATCGCAATTCCTTCATGCTTTCGGCGGCCGAATATAAAATCGACACGAAGGATAACGCCGGCGCCATCGCCGCGTGTGACGACGCCCTCCAAGCCGATCCCAAAAATGTCGATGCCTACACGCTTCGTGCCATTGCGAAAGAAAACCAAGACGACCACGAGGGCGCGATCGCCGACTGTGATCGCGCCCTCGCCCTCGACCCGCAAAATGACGATGCGGCCACCTTGCGCGCGCTGGCCGTGGAAAGCAAAAGTGGCAACCGCAGCGCCTTGCCCGCCGTCAACCCGACCTTTGATTCCAACCCGAAAAATTCCCAACCCGGCCTATTGGTCATCTTCAGCACCATGAAAAGGACGGCGGTAGAGATGAATAACGGGGATTACGACGCGGCCATCACTAACCTCAATTCACTCATTCATTTCCTGCCCGATAAGGGCCATCTGACCGATGATGACTCCGTTTTCTTCTTAATGCGCGGCGCGGCTTGGGCGGGAAAGGGCGACGACGACCAGGCCCTCGCCAATCTCAGCCAGGCCATTGCCATGGCGCCAAAAAACGCCGAGGCCTATCTTTTTCGCGCTGGCTCCTGGCAAAACCGGGGCGATTTTGCGCACGCCCTCTCCGACTATGACCAGGGTATTAAATTGTCGCGGGATGATTCGCGCGACCCGCGTTTGTATCGGGAGCTTTTGATGCGTCGGCGGGGCCATCCGACAAAGAATTTTGCGCAAATCATCGCTGGCTGGAATGAGGGCTGGCCCAAAACTCTGGGGCAATTCATGGTCGGGAAACTGGACGAAGCAGGGCTGCTGGCCGCCTCCACCAGGGATTATCCCGATGGCGGGACCGGCCAGAAATGTGAGGCGTATTATTTCATCGGCGTGTTGCGCTTGCTCAATGGGGACATGGCCGCAGCCCGTGATTTCCTCCAAAAATGCGTGGCTGAGAACCCTAAAATGACCCAGGAGGCTGCCCAGTTCGCCCGTGCGGATCTCGCGCGACTCAACCCCCCCGCAGCACTCGGGGCCACGGGCACGCGCAATTGACGCATGCACCCTTTTATCTCCCTCTACCTAAAACGCACCTACCCATGAAAGCCACCCTACCCTGCGCCGTCCTGCTTATCTCCGCCCTGCTCGCTGGCTGCGCCGAGCCGCTTGATCCCTACGGCTTCACCCTCCCTGCGCATGATTCGTGGGTTTGGCCGGAAAACACCACGCTGGCCAGCAGCGACTGGAAGGACGCCGGCGCCGACTCCCCCGAGCACGCCCTCGAAACTTTTTTGTGGGCCAGCCAAACCGGCCACACCGACCGGCTAAAAGAAGTGACCTACCGGCGCATGGGCTATAAGCAGGAGTATGTCGAGAAGCCTGACGCCGCGGGCGAAAAACCGCCAGAAGCCGCAGCCCACATCGGTTTGGATGAGACCTATGAATTTCATACCGCCAGCGAGGTGGAAAAAGTAACTGCGGGGATGACGGACCAGGAACGATTGCAAATTTACGAATACTGGCTGCGGCCCTATATTCGCGGCCCGCTGGCGATGCGTCACATCGGCACTCCGGAAAGCCCGATCCCCGAAGAACATTTTCTCCCATCCGCCAATTCCACCCCTCCCTCGGGGGCGACAATCGAAAAAGTTGATTTCATCGGCGATTTCGACCCCACCATTTACAAATTCAAGCCGATGCTGGATGTCACGATTCTAGCCAGCAAGGTGCTTTCCCACACGGAAGTGGAACTCGACGTGCGGGAGCATTTTCCCGCCGAGTCCGGACGCCCGCCCTCCTATTTCTATGTGCCCTGCGACTTCCAACTGCTGGACGGCATGTCGTGGAAATTGATCACTGAGCAGGGCTTTCATGTCCATGCCGCAACCGCAAACTCGCAAGGAACTTATCCCGCAGACGAAGATGAAATCTCCTATTCCCCCCTGCGAACCCCAGAGGAGATCAAGAAGATGCCGCCGGGCCGGGCGGTGCAGATTCCATAATCCTATACAATATCAAGCACCAGCGCTTCACACGCCGCCGATGCCCAACCCACAAAAAAAGAAGCGGAATGAAACCCCAAAAAGGTATGGGCGCCTCTATTAACCCCCAAGCCGCTTGACATTGATAAGACAAGGTGACAGAACGTGACATGCACTACCGAAAATCCGAGTCGCAAGGAGGTTTGTTCGATTATCACCAGCATTGCGCCGGGTTGGCGGCGCGGGGCACGAGTCTGGACCGGCTGAAGGCGGCGGTGGACTGGGAAGCCTTCCGCGCCCCACTCGAGCGCCACCTGGCCTATGAGGACGGGGCCAAAGGCGGGCGTCCGGCGTGGGATCCGGTGCTGATGTTCCAGGTGCTGGTGCTGCAAAAGTTCCACGGGCTGAGCGACGCGCAGACCGAGTTTCAAATCCTCGATCGGTTCAGCTTCCAGCGGTTCATGGGCCTGCGGGCGGGCGACGCCGCGCCGGACGAGAAGACGATCTGGGTGTTCAAGGAGCGCCTCGGCCCGGACGGGGTGCGGGCGTTGTTCGAGTTGTTCAACGCGCAACTGGCCGCGCGGGGGCTGATCGGCCAGCAGGGCAAGATCGTGGACGCCACGTTTGTCGAGGCCCCGCGCCCGCGCGCCGCGCGCCAGCCGGAGCATCCCCCCGCCGCGCGGCAGCAGGACGCCGACGCCCGCTGGACCGAGCAAGGCGGCCAGGCGCACTACGGTTACAAAAACCACGCCAAGGCCGACGCGCGCAGCAAGCTCGTGGCGGACTACACGGTGACCCCCGCCAACACCCACGACAGCCAAAAACTCGACGAGCTGGCCGCGCCCGGCGACCGCGTCATTTACGCCGACAGCGCCTACAGCGGCGGGCCCATCGCGAAACAACTCGCGACCAAAAAGCTCGCCGGGCGCATCCTGGAAAAAGCGCGGCGCGGCCATCCGCTGACCCGCGCGCAGGAAAAACGCAACCGCCGCCAAAGCGCCGTCCGCAGCCGGGTCGAGCACGTCTTCGCCCGGCTGGCCCACTGGCGGGCAGACTGGTTCCGCCGCAAAGGTTTGGCCCGCGCCCGTTTTGAAATCGGCCTGGCCAACCTGGTTTACAACCTTGACCGCTACGCCTGGCTGCAAAGTGCCGGTTAGAGCCGGACGAATCGCGCCCCGCTGCCGGTTCAGAGCAAGAAACCCACTCATCATCCCGCCAAACCACCGCGGGCAACTCATGCCGGGCGCTTCCCTCCCGGATGCCGCTAGAAAATCACGCAAAATTACCCTTGTGTGGCCCAAGCCAAGTTGTTAGAAGTGCCCGTATCTTGGTTGTCCTGCTCGTCACCATCATGGGTGCCGGCCTCTGGTGGTTCATGCGGCCATCGACGGCAATGCCGGAAAAAATGGCGGAAGCGTCGAGGCCGGCCAAGGTCGAGGCGACCAAGCCGGTCGCGCCGCCAGCTATCGTCCCGCCCGTCGCGCCATCCATTGTCCCACCTGTCGCTCTACCCATCTCCCCACCCGCGCCGCAACCCGATGCCGCGCCAGTCGCCGCCGCCCAACCCATCACCGAGTCGTCCCAGGACCCCAATGCTGACCCCCAAGCCGAATTGAAAACCGCCCTCGCCGACATTGCGCGTTTAGAGCGGGCTGGGGACAGGTTGGAACTCTATCGAACTTACACCCCTCCTGACAAAATAGACCCCTTCATGTTGCAAGAATATGAAAAAGAGGAGAGCGACTACCATGTGACGGACGGGCAAAAGTTAAATGAAGCGATTGCGGAGTCTTATGAGGATCTAGAAATCGAGACCCGACCTTTAACGCCACCGGCGACGAAGCAACCTATTTCCTTACGGTGCCCCACCTGTTTGATGGTGACGGCGTAGAATTACCCCCCCCCGGCACGGCAGTTCAAATGATCATGGTCAAAATCAACGGCAAGTGGTATTTTAAGTAGGATAGTAATTATTAATAACAACGCCCTTTCCCAAGCCCCGGCAAGCTGTGTGAAATCTAAAAACCTCATCTTGGTTGTCCTGGCCATCGCCGTTATCTGCGCCGGCCTCTGGTGGTTGATGCAGCCGTCGACGGCCATGCCGGAAAAAATGGCGGAAGCATTGAGGCCGGTCAAGGTCGAGGCGGCCAAGCCGGTCGCGCCGCCAACTATCATCCCGCCCGTCGCGCCACCCATCGCCCCACCCACGCCGCAACTCGACGATGCACCAGTTGCCGCCACCGCGCCCAGCGCCACTTTGTCTCCCGACCCCAATGTCGTACCCGATCCCCAAGCCGATTTGAAGACCGCCATCGCGGACATCGCGCGTTTGATACGGGCTGGCGACGGGGTGGCACTCTATCAAACTTACACCCCGCCGGACAAAATAGACTCGCAGGGTTTGCAAGGAGCAGAAGCGGAGCAGGTCTATCGGGCTTCTAGACCCATATCCGAGCTACAACAGATTGATGAACCGGTTGCGGAGGCTTTCGATGCTCTCGAAGACCAAACCCCGACCTTTAACGCAGCCGGTGACGAAGCAACCTATGTCATGACATGGCCAGTCGAGCAGTTCTCTGATGGCCACGTGGTATTATACCCCGCCACGGCAGCTCCACTGATTATGGTTAAAATCAACGGAAAGTGGTATTTTGAGGTGGACTAGGATTGCTAATCGAACCAGGTTGTTCCTTAAGCCGGCTGCTGCTGGGTCAGGCAGTGCAGCGCGCCGCCTTCGAGCAGGATGTCGGTGCAATCAAGCGGGACGATTTGATGGCCCGGGAAACATTCGTGCAGGATGTGCGCGGCCACTTCATCGGTCGGGCGGTTGAAAACCGGCAGCAGGACCGCGCCGTTGGTGACGACGTAATTCGCGTAGCTGGCCGGCAATTCGCGCCCGTCCGCCGTGACGGCGGGGGCGGGCACGGGGAGTTCGGCGATTTCAAAACGGCCCTCGGCGGGCGTGCGAAACTCCTCGTCCAGCGCCAGACGGTTGTGACGGAGAATTTTCGCGGCGGCATCCGCCGTGCCCGGCGAGGGCGTGACGGTGACAATGGCGTCGTCGCGGAAGAAGCGCGTGAGGTTGTCAATGTGGCCGTCGGTGTCGTCATTGGGCAAACCGCCGGGGAGCCAGAGGATTTCCGTCACGCCCAGGCCGGCGCCGAGCAGGCGCGTGTAATCGTCCTTGGTGAGGCCGGGGTTGCGGTTCGGGTTGAGCAGCACGGCTTCCGTCGTCAAAAGCTGGCCGGGGCCGTTGATTTCGATGGCGCCACCTTCGAGAGTAATGTTGTTCTCGAAGCGCCGCATTTTCAGGGCGTCCGCGATGCGCGCGGGAATGGCGTTGTCCAAATCCCAGGGCGAAAATTTGCCGCCCCAGGCGTTGAAGCCCCAGTCGGTGATGGCCACTTCGCCGGTCGTGTCGTTGCGGACGAAGAGCGGGCCGTGGTCGCGGCACCAGACGTCGTTGACGGGATGATCGAATAATTCCACGACCTTTAGATCCGCGCGCGCCACGTCGAGCAGGCGGCGGATTTCCGGGTGCTGCGCGGCGGCGGCGTTGATGCGCACGGGCACGAAGCGGCTGAGCGCGGCGGCAAAGGCCGCGAAAAACGGCGGGATGCGCGCGAAGCGCCCCGGCCACAACGCCGGGTTGCCCGGCCACGACAGCCACATCGCCGCCTGCGGCGACCATTCAGGCGGCAGGCGGAAGCCCAATGCGGCGGGCGATGGCGTGGGCGATGGGGAGTTCACGATGTTACTTTAAGGCAGTTCACCGCAAAGGCGCAACGAATGCAAAGGAGTTTTTTTTTGACGGAATTTACAGAATTAACAAAATTTTTCTTTGCGCCCTTCGCGCCCTTGCGGTTAAAATCATTTTCACATCAGCTCTCACGAATCGGATAGGCGCTTGGTCAGATCGCCGTAGGTGTCAATCCGGCGGTCGCGGAAGAAGGGCCAGATGCGCCGGAAGTCGGACTGCAATTTCAAATCCACGTCGGCGTAGAGGATTTCCTCGCGGTCGGCGGAGGCTTTCGCCACGACGCGCCCGTAGGGGTCGGCGACGAAGGACTGGCCCCAGAACTCCGTGCCGCCCTCGCGCCCGACGCGGTTCACGGCGGCGACGTAGCAGCCGTTGGCGACGGCGTGGCCGCGCTGCACCGTCTCCCACGCATTGTGCTGCGCCGCGCCGAGGAGTTTTTTTTCCGACGGGAGCCACCCAATCGCGGTCGGGTAGAAAATAATGTCCGCGCCGCGCAGGGCGGTGAGGCGCGCGGCCTCGGGATACCACTGGTCCCAGCAGATGAGAACGCCGAGGCGGCCGGCGCGGGTTTTCCAGGCGCGGTAGCCGAGGTCGCCAGGGGTGAAATAAAATTTCTCCTCGAAGGCGGGGTCTTGCGGGATGTGGTTTTTACGGTATTTCCCGAGAAGTTTTCCGTCGGCGTCAATGATCACGGCGGTGTTGTGGTAAACCTCGCTGCCGCGGTTTTCGAAGAGCGCACCGATGACCACGATTTTGTTTTTCTTGGCGGCGGCGCAAAGGGCGTCCGTCGTCGGGCCGGGAATCGGCTCGGCCAAGTCGAAGTGCGCGGGATCCTGCGCGACGCAAAAATACGGCGTCGTGAACAACTCCTGCGTGCAGACGACCTGCACGCCGCCCTTCGCCGCCTCGGCGATTTTTTTAATCGTCCGCGCGCGGTTTTCCTTGACCGAGCCGTAGTCGCGAAGCTGGAGGAGGGCGAGACGCATCTTGGGAGTGAGGAGTCAGGAGACAGGAGTCAGCGGGTGGGAATCGAATCCATGAAAGCGTTCTTGTTCTTCTTCTGTCTCCTGATTCCTGTGTCCTGTATTCCCCATGCTAATTCAATACACCACTTTATTCAAGGGATACTCGATAATCCCCTCCGCGCCGTGGGACTTGAGGGTGGGGATGATTGAGCGCACGACGGCTTCGTCAATAATGGTTTCGAGGGCGACCCAGGCGGCGTCGGAGAGTGGCGAGACCGTCGGGTTGCGCAGCGCGGGGAGCGTGGCGAGGATTTCCGGCAGCTTGGCCTTCGGCAGATTAAATTTCAGGCCGACTTTGCTTTCGGCGTTGAGCGCGCCTTGGAGCAACAGCGCGAGCGTTTCGATTTTCGCGCGCTTGGCCGGGTTGCCCCAGCTTTTTTTGTTGGCGACGAGTTGCGTCGTCGTTTCCAGAATCGTGTCCACGATGCGCAGTTTGTTGGCCTTGAGCGACGAGCCGGTCTCGGTGAGGTCCACGATGGCGTCCACCAGGTCGGGGACTTTGACCTCGGTGGCGCCCCAGGAAAACTCGACCTCGGCGGCGACGCCGTGTTTCGTCAAAAATTCCCGGGTGGTGCGGACCAGCTCGGTGGCGATGCGCTTGCCCTGCAAATCCTGGACCGAGCGCACAGCGGAGTCGTCCGGCACGGCGAGCACCCAGCGGCTGGGGGCATTCGAGGCGCGGCTGTAAATAAGTTCGCACACGACGGCCACGTCCGAGCCGTTTTCGACGACCCAGTCGCGCCCGGTCAGCCCGCAGTCGAAAAAGCCGTGCTCGACGTAGCGGCTGATTTCCTGGGCGCGCACGAAGCGGCCGTCCAGCTCCGGGTCATCAATGGCGGGCTTGTAGGAACGGGAATTTTGGGTGATTTTCCAGCCGGCTTTGGCAAACAGCGCGAGCGTGGCCTGCTCAAGGCTGCCTTTCGGCAGGCCGAGCATCAGAATCGGGGTGGCGGATTGGGCGGGCATGAGGGCAGGCCGGGAAAAAACGCCCGGCGCGAAGGGTCAATGAAGCCATTCCCCCCCTGCCGGCGCAACTGGAAAATGTGGATTGTCACCGGGCCGCCCTTTCGTTTCAATGGCAATATTGGCCCAAAACTTGCGGGCCACTGCATATCATGGCCAAAACCAAACCGCTCATTGTCATCGTGGAGGATGAAAAGGCCCTGGCGGACATCATCGCGGAGCAGCTGGAAGAGCATGGCATGGCGACGCAGGTGTTCCACCGCATCCAGCCCGCCATCCGCTACCTGCTTAAAAATTTCGCCAATCTGCTGCTGCTCGACATCAACCTGCCGGATGGGACCGGCTTCCAATTGGTCGAGGCCTTGCAGAAAGCCAACGTCAGTGTCCCCACGATTTTCCTCACCGTCAACCCCAACGAAGACACCAAGGTCAAGAGCCTCGACATGGGCGGCGACGACTATGTGACCAAGCCCTTCAGCTTTCCCGAACTCATCGCGCGCATCAACGCCGTCCTGCGCCGCAGCGAGACGCTTAAGGACACCCTCATCACCAAGAACGTGCGGCTCGATGAGGAACCCTTCCCGTTCTGCGGGGCGGAAGTCAACCCCCAGCGCATGGAAGTATTATTTTCCGACGGGCAGGCGGAAAAAATCGGCCGCAAGGAATTGGGTATTCTCGTCCACATTGTTTCCAACCCGAATGTCGTCCTGACCCGCCAGGGCCTGATTCATGCGGTGTGGGGCGTCCATGCCGACGTGCGCAGCCGCTCGCTCGACCAGTATATCGGGCGCATCCGCGAGGTTTTCGGCCGCCATGGCGGCGACCTGAGCGCCTTTCGCTCGATTCACGGCGTCGGCTACATCTACGATACCAACGAGCCGACCGCACCTGCCGCCGGCCCGGCCCCCTAAACCCCGCATACCCAATGCCCGGCGGGATCCTTGCGCAGGGATTCGGACACGGGAATAAACAAGGTGCGGAGTCTGATCAGGCCGCGGTCGAAGGAATAGCGCACGAGCACCGGCAAATGCCCCTGGGGCTTTTCGTCCGGCTTGGTGGAAGCATTTTTGAAGATGATGGGCACACGGGCCAGGGGCAGCGCCTGCGGCTGGTCTTCCGTCACGCCAAAGCCGGCGCAGTCGGCCTGGATGCGGGCCAGGATTTCCGATTGCTCCCGCAGGTAGGCTTTGCATTGGACTTCATCCATGCGTTCGCGCAACAGGCCGAGCATGCTCATGATTTGGTGGGTCTCCATCTGGTTTTCCACCCCGAATAATTCGCGGGCCTCGGGCGACGCCTCGTTCAGGCGCAAATCCGTCTTAAGGTTGGAAAACTGCAATTCCACCCGCGGATGGTTCGAGCTCCATTCACCTTGGGACCGGTCTTGCCGGGCCAGGTTGATTTCGGCCACGAGGCGGTCCACCGATTGTTGCGGCTGCGGGTCCACCCCAATCGTGGTGCGGTGCAGCAGGTAGAAGGGCAGCAAGGCTTTCAGCGACGGAACACTGCCGTCGGTGAACGGCAGCGGCGGTTCGTTGAGCATCACGAGGGGCTTGCCGGTGGCAAGGCGGAAGCCGATTTCCAGGAGCACATCGGCGTTCCAGTGCGGGCTGGGCTGGCCCAGGTAGGCCACAGCCAGCGGCGCGGCGGCCAGTTGCTCTTTGATGACTGCGATGCGGTCGGGGCCGGGAATGCGGTCGGCGCGCCGGGGCAGAAAGTTCGTGCGCTTGCAGGCGGGCACGATCAGTTTTTCCATCACTTCCGCGATGCGCTCGTTGCGGTCGTCAATGGGCGAAATGATAAAGCATTCCTGCAGGTCGCGGACAAAGATGGCCTGGGTGTTGAAATCGGGATTTTTCACCGGCATCTTGAGCGGCTCGTCCCAGGGCGCGCGGGGCGTGATGACGCAGCGGTGCCCGATCTGCGGCTTTTCATGCTGCTTGGAGCGGATCGGCTCCGCGCCGCCATACAGCCGTTGAATGCTCCGGGGCAGCGCTTTGTAGGCCGCGGGCGTGATGCGGATTTCGCCGGTGACCCCGCCGCTTTCCAGGCGGCTGGCCACGGAGATCACCTGGCCGGCCAGTTTGTTATGCGCGTCGCGGGCGACTTCCCCGTAGGCAATCCCGACGCGAAAGCAGCGCATGGCCTCGTTGAACTTGGCTTCGCGGCCCCGCGCGCTTTCCTCCTCGGCAATCTTGAGCATGTTGACGGCCACCTCATGGGCCTCCGCCGGCTTGTTGAAGACGAAGATGCCGCCGTCGCCGCCAAATTGGGCGCAAACCTTTTTGTAATCCTGGCCGGCCTTGACACAGCCCTGCGACATGATGCGGTGAATCTGGTCGGCCAGGTCCTTCATGGCCTTGTCGCCCGCCAACACCTGCACGTAATGCTGGATTTGCGCGAAATGCGCCATGTCCACCACCATGACGCACAAAATATTATCGGACTCGGTCGGAGGCTTTTTGGGCAGCCGGTTGCGCGCGGGCCGGCCGAGGAAGATCCGGCTGGTTTCAAGACCCTCGGCGGCGGGGCCGGGGAAAGAGGTGTTTGCGATGATTGACATGGCGCGGGTGGGTTGGTAACTAAGCAGGGAGCATAGGCTAGACCAATTGTGTTCATAGACAACCCCTAGATAATAATCTGCTGTATCCACCAACGGGAAATTTCAGTTAAAAATTAGTCAAATATTTTCTCCCACTCTCGGGGGAATACCTCACTTATTCAATCGAAAAGCCCACCTAATATGCATGGGGGCTCGCCCTCGAAAGCAGGCTTGGCCATCCATGAAGGTCGAGCCCAGCAAAGATAAAAACAGGCTTTAGTATCTTAACTAATTGACAATAAAGAAGTTAATCTTAAAAACTTGGTCCGCTGGAATACAGATTAAAAACATCCCAAAAAACACCCAAAAGTTCGCGATTGCAGGCAAACACCCGTTTAGGGAGTAAACCCCATATCCCAAGAATACAAACGCAAAAGTATATGTAAAACGGTGCTTTTCTGAGATGATTCTACTCGCAAGGCGAATTTGCGATGGTGGAGCGCCATCCTCCGCGGCGCCACGGGAAAATGCAGGTTGTCTTCTTCCCGCGATTTAGTTCCAATGGAGCCATCGGCTCAGTTATCGTGGGCCGCTTCCCCATGGCCAAATCCAAACCGCTCATCGTGATCATCGAGGACGAAAAGGAACTGGCTGCCCTCATCGCGGAGCAGTTGGAGGAGCATGGCATGATGACGCAGATGTTCCACCGCATCCAGCCGGCGATTCGCTTTCTCAGCAAAAATTTCGCCAACCTGATGCTCCTCGACATCAATCTGCCCGATGGCACCGGCTTCCAGTTGGTCGAGGAGCTGCAGAAAGTCAACGTCACCGTCCCGACGATTTTCCTGACGGCCAACACCACCGAAAGCATCAAGGTCAAAGGTTTCGAAATGGGCGGCGATGATTATGTGACCAAGCCCTTCAGTTTTCCCGAGCTCATCGCGCGCATTAACGCCGTCCTCCGCCGCAGCGAGACGCTGAAGGACGCCCACATTGCTAAAAACGTACGGCTGGACGAGGAACCGTTCCCGTTCTGCGGCGCGGAAATCAACCCGCACCGCATGGAAATTATGTTCCCGGACGGCCAAGCGGAAAAGATCGGCCGCAAGGAGCTGGGCATCCTCGCCCATATTGCCGCCAATCCGAAAGTCATCCTGACCCGCCAGAGCCTCATCCATACGGTGTGGGGCGTGCATGCCGACGTGCGGAGCCGCTCGCTGGACCAATATATCGTGCGCATCCGCGAGGCCTTTGGCCGTCATGGTGGCAACCTCAACTCCTTCCGCACAATCCACGGCGTCGGGTATATCTACGACACCGACGAGCAAACCGCTCCTGCCGCGCCGCGTCCGGGCAAGGTCTCGGCGTCAAATTAAAAGCCGCGGGCCATGCACTGCGAAGTCGCTTGGAAAGCCATGGCGCTTTCGCCTTCCCCCACCGTCATGGCCGCCGACCCCATCCTGGCCCACTTTGCCGCCGGCTGGGCCACGACCTCTCCTGCGGAAACCGAGGCCGCCGCCGCCGCGCTGGCCGGCGTGTTCCCGCCGGACACCGTGCTCGCCCTGCATGGCGGGCTGGGCGCCGGCAAGACGACCTTCGTGCGCGGCCTGGCGCGCGCCTGGGGCGTGGCCGGCCCGGTCGTTAGCCCCACGTTCAATTATTTTTTATTATACCAGGGCGCGCGCCAGCTCGCCCACCTCGATGCCTACCGCCTGGCCCGCCCGGCCGACGCCGACGGGCTGCTGATTGAGGAGTTTTTGCGCCCCCCCTGGTGCCTTGCCGTGGAGTGGCCGGAAAACCTCGGGGACCGCCTGCCCCCCGGCGCCTGGCACCTGGATTTCGCCGCGCCGGAGGAAACCCGGCGCGTGCTGACGCTGCGCCGGGAAGCGTGAAGTGTGGAGTGTGAAACGAGAGCGGATAATAAAGTGCGCACGCTCACTTGTTTTGCCGGACCGAACACTGTAATCTGCCTTCACTCCATGCTTCACATTCCGCACTTCACACTCCCCGTTTATGGCCCGCCAATCAGGCCCGAGACGCCGATGACAGCGCCAACCACCAGGCCGTAAACGACATGGCCGACCCAGTGCGACAGCGCGATGGCAAAGCTGCGCTGCTGGAACTCCTCGAGCGGATGCGCGTCCGCCACCACCGCAATCAAGGCGATGGAGGTGACCACGCCCTGCAACATTCCAAGTGCCGCGCCCCACATCATGTTCGTGCCGAGGCCGGGATGGTTGATCGCCAGCAGGACGAGGGTGTAAATCTGCCCAAAAAACACACCCGCCACCGCATGAACCAGCCCGCCGACCAACCCCGCCTTTTCATAACTTCGCGTAACGAGGGCGCCGAGGGCAATGACCAACCGCACCTTCGCCAGCCCGCTAACCGTAAAGACCCACAAAACCAAAACCATGGCCAACGCCCCCAGCCCGCCCGCAATGGCGGACCACACCAGAAACCGCCCCACCACCGATGCCGCATTCATCTTACAACCTACTCCCATTCATCCGTTCTGCAAGCAGACGGGCCAATATTTTCCCGTTTTTTACGCCACGACCCGGCACCCCCGGCCACCCAGCCCCGCACCACCGGGAACCCAGCCTCGCACCACCGGGAACCAACCGATTTTGCCTGGCGGTCAAATATGCCACATCTCGGCCGCGTCGCGGGAAATAAGATTCTCGACTGTGCGCGCCTTCAGCGCGTGCTCGACCGCCGCGCCCACGTCCCGCCAGACGGCGGAGACCCGCGCGCCCGACTGGCCGGCGGTCGCTGCGGGCGGCTCCAGCATCTCGGCGTCCACGACGCGGACAATATCATAGAGTGTGATTTCCGCCGGGGCGCGGGCCAGCGCGTAGCCGCCCTGCTTGCCGCGCCGGCTGGCGATGAGGCCGCCGTTGCGCAGCTCATTGAGGATTTGCACGAGGTAGTTGGCCGGCACGGCCTCGGCCTTGGCCAGCGTCTCGATGTGCGCGAGGTGCGGGCGGCCGTAGGCGCGGGCCAGTTGCGCCAGCACGCGGCAGGCATATTCGACTTTAAGCGAGATTTTCACCCAAGGGCACGGTAAAAGCCCCGCGCGTTCGGCGCAAGGGCGAAGCGCGCGCGGAGAATCGGCGCCGCGCATGGCCCGTTTTGGTGTTTGGGCTGGCGCACGCGCCGGTTGGAATGATAGGATAACGGCATCCATTTCCGATGCGTGCCGTTTCCCGCCCCCATCTTTTTCGCGCCGCAGTGCTCGCTGGTATGCTGCTGGTCGGCTGCGCCAAAACGCCGCCGCCCGAACTTCCAGCGCCGACGCCCGCGCGGGCGGTGGACGCGTGGCCGACTGATTATCCCGCGGCCGTCCTGCAAGCCAAGGCGAAGCACAAAAAAGTTTTGCTCTATTTTACCGGGTCGGACTGGTGCGTGAATTGTTTCCGGCTCGATGACGAGGTTTTTTCGAAGTCGGAGTTTACCGCTTACGCTCAAAACCACTGCGAGTTGGTGCAGTTGGATTTTCCCATCCACAAGGAGTTGCCCGAAGCCTTGACCAAGCAAAACGAGGCTTTGCAGGAAAAATTCCAAGTCCAGAACCTCCCCACTCTGGTGCTCCTTGACGCGGACGAACACGAGCTGGCCTGGATTGAGGGTTATCGCGGCGAAGGCGTCACCGGCCTGATTGCAGAATTAGAGCATCCAGCGCCGCTACCAACCCCGACCAAGACTGTCGCAACCAATCCCAATAGTTCAGCGCCAATGGCCACCCCAGCCGCCCCGACGACCACGGTCGGAGTTCCCCATCCCGCCGGCACGTCCACCAGCCCCGGCATCCAGGCTAATTAATGGCCACCACTTTCAGGAACCTGGCGACGGACGCAGGCCGCATTTTTTTCCGAACGCGCCATCTAGTCGCGTTGCTGGTTTTCGGGTCAGCCCTCGCCGGTTGCGCAGAGTCTCCGGACGAGCGCTTGTGGGTGGACGCCAAGATAAATGGCGCTCCCGCCCATCTCTTTGTGGACACCGGCTCGACCACCTCGATGCTGCTGCGCGACAAAGCCGAGGCCCGGGGCCTGAAAATCACCGACCAGCCCAACGGCCTTGGCCTCACCGAACCCTGCACGCTGGATTTTTGGAACAGCACCATCACCACGCCCCTCGCGATTGACCATATGCCGTCTTATGTGAAGCCAGATATGGACGGCGTCATTGGGTGGACGCAATTGCGTGGAAAGATTTTGCAATTCGACGCCGCCGCCCGCGTGGTCCAGCCGCTGGATCAATTGCCCGCCAAAGTCGCCGGTTGGAGCAAATTCCGCGTCTTGCCCAACCGCCAAATCATGACGTTGGAAGTGCCGGCGACCGCCGGCGGCCCGCCGGGTTTGATTTTCGTGGACACCGGCAATCCCGGTGGCGTCGGCCTTGCGCCCGGCCATTGGGCGCAATGGCGCGCGGCGCATCCGGGCGAACCGGCCACGCTGCGTCTTTACTACACACCCGCCGCGCGCGGCCTGCGCGGACCACTCACCAACCCCGCCGCGCCCGGCACCGTGGTCGCCGAGGAAATGTGGGCGCATGAAATTTCGCTGGGACCGCTCCAGCTTACGGAAACCCCCGTCGGCGAGTCCGACCCCGCGACGGCCGCCCTGGGCGGGCCACGCCATGTCGCCACCTTCGGCATGGCTGCGCTGCGCCGCCTCGATTTCATCTACGACGGGCAGGCTGGTTATGTTTACCTCCAGCCGAAGACCACGCCGCCCGCGCCCTACCCGCACAACCGCATCGGCGCAGTGTTCACGCCCGCCGACGACACGAACGACTATCTCGTCGCGCGCGTGGAACCCGGCGGCCCCGCCGACCGCGCCGGCCTGCGCAACGGCGACTTGCTCACCACCCTCAACGGCCACAACCACCTCAATTGGCTGCTGCACCCCGAAGTGGGGATGGCCAATTTTGAATGGCTCTGGGTGTCGTCCGTGCATTTGCGCATCCTCCGCGGCGACGAGGAGCTGTTCTTCAACATCGTGCTCGAAAACATTCTTGGGCCGCAAAATTAAGGAGGCGCCGCTGGGAACCAAAATATTTTGGGAAAGTCTCTTGACGGATAGAGAACTCTGTCGTATAGAGTCATCTATAATGAACGAAGAACCTCTGCCGATCCTGACCCGCGCTGAAGCCCATGCCGCCCTCACGGCGGTGGACCGCACCATCGCCGACACGCGCCGGATCGTGGCCGGCAGCGTCGCCGGACCGATCATAATCCTGTGGGGCGGCATCTGGATGGCGGCGGACATCATCCTCCAATACCGACCCGAAGTGATGGGCCAGTTGTGGTGGGTCTTCGATATCGTTGGCATCGGGGCCACTTGGTATCTGGCCACCCACCGGAACAAGGAGGTCAAAATGCGCGGCGACTGGCGCTTCGGCGCGTTCTGGTTCTTCTTGTTCAGCTTCGGGGGCCTCTGGGTGTATTTGCTCGTGCCTTGGAACCTGCTCCAACACGCTTCGACCACGGAGCAACTCAGCATGATGCGGAGAATTCAGGCGTTTGGGCACACCCTACCCATGTTCGCCTACGTCATCGGCGGTCTGTGGCTCGGGCGCTTCTTTGTCTGGTTGGGTCTGATCGTCACCGCCCTCACCGTGGCCGGCTACCTCTGGGTGCCGGACTATTTCTGCCTCTGGCTGGCCTTTACGGGCGGCGGCTCGCTCATCATCGCCGGTCTCTTCATCCGCAAATTCTGGAGATAATTTCATGCCGGAACTCGACAAACTCATCCACGCCCCGGCGCGGCTCAAAATCATGGCCGCGCTGATGGCCCTGACCGCGAGTGAACAATTGGATTTTTCCTCGCTCGGGAAAATGCTCGGGCTGACGGACGGCAACCTTGGCGCGCACTTGCAGACGCTCGAGGAGGCCGGCTACGTCAAAATTGAAAAAACTTTTGTCGCCCGCAAGCCGCGCACCTTTGTGCGCGCGACCGTGCGCGGCCGCGGGCGCTTTGAGGAACATGTTGAGGCCCTGCGCAAAATTTGCCAAGTTTAACCCCATGAACACTCCCACCAAATCCTCGAACCGTAAATTCATCCTCGGGCTGCTTGCCCTCGCGTGCCTCGCGCTTGCGGGCTGGGCCGTCTGGCAGCAACTGCAACTGACGGCCCTCGCCGCCGACAACGCCGACCTGAAAAAATCCCTGGCCGCCGAGCAGAAGCGCGCCAAGGACGACGCCGCGGACGCCAACCGCTGGCGCCAGCAGGCCGACGCCCTCCTCGCGCAAGCCGGGCAGGCCGCGAACGGGGCGAACACCGCCGCCCCTTCGGCGAGCGATCACAAGCGCAACTTTAACCCGGAAGCCGCCGCCGCGCTGGTCAACAGCAAAGGGCTGCAAAGCGTCATCGCTTCGGAGCAATCCGCCATGATCGCCATGACTTACAAAGACCTCCTCGACCGCCTCAAACTCTCGCCCCAGGAGCGTGACTACATGCAAAAATTGCTGCTGGACCGCCAGATGGTGCAAGTCAGCAACGGCATGCAAATGATGAACGCTTCGCTCTCGCCCGACGACCGCGCCGCCCTCGGCCAGCAAATCATGCAGGGCGTGGCCGACGACAACGCGAAAATCCACACCTTCCTCAACAGCGACGCCGACTACGCCACCTACCAAAGCTACAGCGGGCAGGAAACCGAGCGCACGGAAATCGGCATGTTCGAGTCCTCGTTGGGCGACGGCAACGCGCTCGACCCCGCCACCGCCGACTCGCTGGCCAGCCTTCTTTCCAACACGCGCAAAAATTTCCCCTTCACGGTGGATTTCTACAACAAGGCCAACTTCGCCAACCCCGCGGTGCTCAACACGCCAACCGTGAACAAATTCCTCGATGAGCAGGTGCAATACCAAGCGCAGGTGGCGGACAAGGCGGCGGCCCTGCTCACGCCCGCGCAACTGCAAGCCTTCAAACAAAACCAGGCCGCCATGGGCCAGATGACCAAAATGCAAATGAGCAACATCGTCCAAATGTCCGGCGGCGGACAGTAGGCGGGGACAGAAGCGGAGGGACGAACCCAATCGCCCGAGGCCGACGAAAACAACTGGTTACCCCCGATCGAAACACGCCCAGACGGCCTGCTCCTCGTCTTCGATGGCGATCCAACTCCACCCAACGACAAACCCGTCTTCTGGTCAGATCACCCAGGCTTCAACAGAAGCCGGGAGTGATCCCGCATCCTCACCGCAGGATGAGGGACTCCGCACGGATAAATGCCCTTGCCAGCCAAGGGCAAAACGCTCAGTTTGGCCTTCAAGATGCACTATCCCCGGAACGCAACTCCGGCGGCAGCATTTCAAACAAATTGCTGCAGCCTTCTCGCGCCTCTTTGGGGGGCTAATGGAGGCCTGCTTTCCCTCCCCCTTAACCCTCTTCCCCCAACCCCAGTAACCCCAAAAAAGCAGTTTCCTCGCAGTTCACGTTGGCCGCCCCATGTCATCTATCAGTAATGCGCTTTCTTTACTACTAGCCAATTTGTCGCACTACAAATGTGAAACTAAACAAATTAAACCTCGTCTTCATGCCTCCGTCTTCTTCACTAATCCCAATCGCCCGCGCGTCACCGCAATCAGCGCGACTGCCACGACGATGAGCGCGCACGCCGTGTAAACATCAGGGCCGGGATGTTTTCGCAAGGTTGCCTTAGCGAGCATCTCGTAGAGAGGACCGCCGGCCGAATTATATGTGTCGTGTAACACAATCGCGACGATCACGCTTCCGCGCGAGAGATTGCAGCCGAACGTCATTATGACGGACAGTCCCGTCGTAGCGAGAAAGTACACCCACACCGGCGCTGTCGTCCAGCCGTGGATCAGAAACAGCGGCAAATGCCAGCCCGCCCACAGCACGCCTAGAATGATCGACGCTCGCGTCGGTCCCCAACGCGATTGTATCCGAGGCAAGGCAAAGCCACGCCAGCCTGGCTCTTCCCCCAGCGGGCCGCCGATGAGCTCAGGAATGAACCAGTGGCGATAATCGAGCAACGCCGCCCAGTCCCACGCGCGGAAACCCGATTGTGTCATGCCGATTCCCGCAAGAGGCCAGCGTGCTACCAGAATGCAGGCCATGCCGGCGAGCGTCCCGAGGAGCATTCGCGGCAGTGAAGTCCACAGGCGAAAGGCGCGTAAGCTACCGCAACAAACCGCCTGAGCAATCAGCCCTGCGACAAACGGCCCGATTGTTCCCAGCGGTATCCACGGAAACATTCCTGCCTTCGAGTGGCTCCATCCAAGGCCGTTCTGACCGAGAAGCACCGGCAACCACATGATCCACGCAATGCCGTATGCCAGCACGAAATAGAGCGTCAATTCGCGTCGTCGCATGGCCTTAGGACTTAGTTCGTCGTTCATCTCCTTCTGCCTGGCTTTCAAATAAAGAACCCTGTAGCTACAGGGTATTTTGCCAAGCAAAAACCCTGAAGATATTAGACCGCTGCAAGCAGCGGGGTATTCTTTGGAAAATAAATGCCTTAGGTTCAAGAATAATTTGCCAAAACACCCGGGCCATTTTTTATAATTTAATTCTCCGATCCAACTGTCTAACCGACGGGGTCCACCCCACGCGCCCGCCCGCGCACCCGACACCCCTGTGGCCTCCCCCCCGCACACACACGCGGATCGCCCCCAATAAGTCCACCCGGTCTGGTTCTCCCCCTCAAAAAACCACCTGGTCCACTCCAGTCCCCCAACAGTTCAGTTCAGTTTGGGAAAGAAAAAACCGGTGCGCTGCTGGTAAGCGCGATAGTCGGCGCTGAATGCGGCCAGGCGGGCTTCCTCCAGTTTCGCGCGCCAGGCAAAGAGGGCGATTTGGAGGGGGACGAGCACGGCGAGCGCCAGGCTGGCTTCCGCAAACAGCAGGCCCAAGGAGCCCACGATGTAGCCGCAATACATCGGGTGGCGCACGAAGCGATACGGCCCGCGCAGCACGACCGTCCGCACCGCGACGAAAATGCCAAAGGAGCGTCCGAGTGAAATGATGCCCCAGGTGGAAAACGCGATGCCGAGTGCGCCTAAAACGTAGCTGGCGTAGTAGAGCGGCGTCCGCCAGGCCTCCGGCGCCCGGTTGTCGCAAAGCCATTGCAAGGCATCAGGCAGATGGCGGACGTAGTTAAACAGGATGAAATAAAAACTGGCGGCAAGGGGCACGGCGATTTCCTTGAGCTGGCGCGGGGTCGCGACCGCCTGGCGGCCAATGAGAAGAACGAGGCCCATGATGAAGTTCAACGCCATTAAAATAAAATCATAGGAAAGATAGCCGAGATTGGTCGCATCGCCCGCCCGCAGGCCGGCCCAATCGTCGAGCACCCAGACCCACTGCGCATAGGCAAAGCCCAGGTAAATGACCGAAAGGATGTAGCGCTCCGTGATCGAGGCAATCCAAGCGGCCTGGCGGTAGCGGTCCGGGGGCATGGGGGGAGAATTATGAATTCGGAATTATGAATTATGAAGTGAAGACGAAAGAATCTAGCAATCAAACTACTTGGTCTTGCAATTCTTACTTCTTAATTCTTAATTTTACTCTCATCCCAGCTCGATCGTGGTCACGCCGTAAACGCCGGGGTGGAGGCCGGCGGGGGGCGCGCCGAGATACATCCGCGCGGTGGAGGAAATTTCCTTCATGTTGCTTTTGGCGGCGAGGGCCAGCGCGGCGGGGTGATTCTCGGGCGCATCAAGGTAGAGAGCCTGGCCGGCGGCGTGCGCGGAGCAGGCGGCAAAGAGCGCGTCCGCCGAAGCGTCGTCCTTGGCAAACAGGGGGCCGATCTTGAAACCCGCCCGGCCTTTGCGCACCACGGCGTAGCCGCCGAGCTTGCCCATGGTGCCGCGCGGAGTCGCAGCAAAGGCGGCGCTGCCAGGCAGACGCAACCACGCCGCGAGGAACCGGGAGCGCGGGGCGGGGAAAAACTCGTTGTCGAGCGCCAACAGGGCCGCAAAGGGGACGCGTGCGGCCGGGGCGACGCCGTTGGGTGGCGGGCTGGCGACCCCGCGGCCTTCAAAGCGGATGTGGCGCGTGTGAAAGTGGAAGCCGTGCTTTTCGTAAAACGGGCGTAGCGCGACCGGGCCGTCGAGGCCGAGATTCGTCGAGCCGGGCAGGAGCCGCGAGCGAAGGGTTTGCATCGCGTCGGCCCAGAGCGCACGGCCGATGCCCTGCTTGCGCAAATCGGTCCGCACGATGAACAGCCCGAGGAAGCCGAAGCGGGCGTCGTAGGAAACTATCGAGGCGACACCCGCGACCTGGGCGCCGCGTTCGGCGACCAGGAAGCCGTCGGGGTCGGTAGCCCAAAAGGCGTTGGCGTCGTGGAGGCCGGGGTTCCAGCCTTCTTTGGCGGCCCAGTCGAGCGCCAAGTCAAGCTCTGGTCGGGTCATGGCGCGGAATTGGAGGTCGGGCATGGGGAAGTTTTTTGGTTTCTAGTTTTTAGTTCTTGGTTGAAACTTCTTGAGCGGGAAAACTGTCAGGTTTTTCATTTTGCATTCTGCATTTTATGTTTCGTAATTCGTAATTGTCTAATTCATGTCTTTGTCGGCCTGGTTGGAAAAAAGCACGAAGTGGTCGTCGTGCCAGACTTCATGAGAGGGGGCATCGGGGTAGGACTTTTGGAAAACGGGGAATTGGTCGGCAGCAACCAAAACATAAATGCGTCCGGGGCCGCGGAGCAACCCCACAAAGGGCGGCATTAGGGCGTTTTGGACCTGTGCGTCGCTAGGGGACGTGAACTGACGGCGCAAGGCGAAGTAATCGGCGAGGCCGGGATAGCGAGGCGCGAGTTGCGGGGTTTCGAGCATGAGGCCAAATTCCTGTTCATCGGGTATTTGCCCGGCGATGCCGACCGTGCGCCCAAGCAACGGCGCGAAGTCCTGATAAGGACTGTAGTCCCATAGCGTGAAGACCTGATCACGGTCAACTAAACGCGGGCGCAACCAGGCGGCGGCGGGCGCGGTCGAGGGGCGCTTGATTTCCATCACGCGCGCGGCGATGGGATTGAGGGCCACCATGATGGCCAGGGTGCATCCGAGAACGACCCAAAGAGTACGCTGTAATCTCGCCGCGCCGGGCTTTTCCAAAGTCCCGGCCAGCCAGCGGCCAGTGAGCAACGCGAGGGGGGGAATGCTGGGGACAATGTAGGTAGCGAGTTTCGAGCTGGAGGCGCTGAAAAAGACGAGTGGGAAAAGCGCCCAGAGCAGGAGCAATAAGTTTTCCGGTTCGTCTTTCAGGCGCGCCAGGCGGCCCTGGCACGCCGAGTGCAGCGCCTGCGGGAGAAAAATTGTCCACGGCAAAAATCCGCCGGTCAACACGACCGGAAAAAACCACCACGGCTCAACGCGGTGCGCCACGCCGGGATCGAGATAACGCAGGACTTGCTCGAAAATGAAGTAATACCAAAGGAAGCCCTGGTTGTGCCAGTCTTTGGAAAAGAAAGTCGCCCAGTCCCAACCGCCGAGTGGGGGATTGGCGAGTGCCGCGGCGACGTGCCACGGGAGCGCCAGCACAAGGAAGATGACGAGGCCGGAGTCGAGGTGGGCGTGGCGCAACTCGCGCCATTGGTTGAGAATCAGCAGCCAGAGAAAAATAACGGCGCCCGGGATGAGGAGGCCGATCAACCCCTTCGTCATCACCGCGAGGGCCATGCTGGCGTAGAGCGCCCAGCACCAGTGCCGGCGCGCCGGGCCGGGCGGCGTGCGGACGGCCAGCAGGAATGCGCAAAGGGCCAGGGTAAGGAAAGCCGAGACCGCCGTGTCGAGGATGATGATTTGCGATACTCCATAGTAAAGCAGGCTGGTACCGAGCGCGACGGCGGACCAGAGGCCGGCGGCGCGGCCCCAGAGCGCGCGTCCCGTGCCGTAAACAGCGGCCACTCCAAGAAAGGCGAGCGCGATGGGCCAGAAGCGTAGCGTCCACAGGTTCATGCCACCCATCTTAACCGCAGTGGCTTCGAGCCAGTAGAAGAGCGGCGGCTTCTCAAAATAAAGCACGCCATTGAGGCGCGGCGAAATGAAATTGCCACTGGCAGCCATTTCGCGGGCAATTTCGACATAGCGGCCCTCGTCAGGGTTGCTGAGCGGGCGCAGGCCAGTGGGCAGGAAATAGACGGCGGCGAAGGCGAAGGACAACCAAGACAAGTCGCGCGCGGGGGACGGCACGCGGGACGCGGGAGCGGAGATGGCTGAGGCGGAACTCAAACGGATTTCATGCAACCGGCCCGGAGGCGGATTGCCAAGCCCGAAGCGCGCGGCCGGGTGGAAAATCACGGGGACGCGGGCTGGAGGACGGAATTGACATACCGGGGCGGCTTACGCAGTGGCGCGGGCGAAGCGGACCATTTGCACCTTTTTGCCGATGGCGTCCCGGCCTTCGAATGTCGTCACGGTGAACTCGTGCAAACTGCACCAGGCGTCCATCTGCTCCTGCGAGCTGTGGCCGCCGTATTGCTCCCGAAATGAAGTGTGGGCCAGTTGCGAGAATTCACCGACATACTCGCCACTTTTGCAAATACCAGCAATGATTTTTTCCATGTTAACGTCGTAACCGGCCTTGCCCAGATTTTCATACAGCAGGTAGGAACACTTGGGGCAGGAGAAACGCTTCTTCGGCCCGATGATGCGCTCGTGCAACTCCACCCAGCATTTGGGGCATTTCTTCATGACGGGCGCATTTTAGAGCGGGCACCCGGCCCGCGACAACTGAAAAAAGCAGCTTCAAAAGACCAGGCCAATGGCGAGGAGTGCGGCCCAGAGCGCAAGGAATTGCGCCGCGTGGGCGAGGAGTTTATTGAAGCGCGGGCCGTCGCCGTCGGGCGTGGCCGCGAGGACGCGGGCAAGGAGCAGGCCGAGGGGGGTCAATACCAAGAGCAGGAGCATGGCGGGGCTAGCTCGGATCACCAGGAAAATAATAATCGGCGACACGAGCGCAAAGAAAATATTGGCACAAAATAATCGGCGCGCGAAGCGGCGGCCATAACGGACGGTGAGAGTGCGTTTGCCGGCGCGGGCGTCGGTGGCCTGGTCACGGATGTTGTTCACTAGCAAGATATTCGCGGCCAGCAGGCCACAGGCGGTGGCGGCCAGCCAAGCGGTCAAAGGCGCAGGCCAGCCAGCCTGCACGTCATAGGTGCCAAGGACGGCAACCAAACCGAAAAAAATCAGAGCGCAGACTTCGCCGAGACCGTGATAGGCGAGCGGATACGGGCCTCCGGTGTAAGCCAGCGCGGCCAGCAGGCTAACGCCGCCGATGATAATCATCGGCCAGCCGCCATAGAAAATCAGCCCGGAGCCGGCGGCGGCGGCGAGCGCGAGCGCCAGGAAAGTCGCGCCCAGCATCGCGCCGGGGGAAATCAAACCGGCGGCGACGGCGCGCGTGGGGCCGAGGCGGCCGGGGGCGTCGGCGCCGCGGCGGTAATCGAAATAGTCGTTGGCGAAGTTGGCGCCGATTTGGGCCAAAAGCGCAAATCCGGCACACAGCAGGGCGGGAATAAGCTGGAAGTGATGCGCGTGCGCGGCGAGCGCGCTGCCGAGGGTGACCGGCGCAATCGCCGCGGGCAGCGTGCGTGGTCGCGCGGCGAGGAGCCAGGGCTTGGGTGCGGAGCGCGGAGGCACGCGGGGACTTTAGCGGAAAGGAACGGGGAATGTGGAGTGTGAAGTAATGCCGAGTGCTGAATGCTGATTCCTGAATACGAGTGCGGCCTTCTATTTTGACAGAATTCAACACTCAGGAAAATCTCGCGCCACCGATGGGGGTTCTAGCAGAAAGTGGTGGTAAATTTTACTTCGCGGAGGGGACATCCAGCCGGGTAAGTTCGGCGCGGGCGAATTGATATTCGTAATGCTCCTTTTGGCCGGTGGCGATGGCCTTGTTAAAGAAATCACGGGCGCTGGGTTGGTCGTCTTTGAGAAGGTGCAGGACACCGGCGTAATAAAAGGCTTCACATAGTTGGCCCGGCACGGCTTTTTCATCGCCGGTGGCCGCCGTGGTGAGGAAATCCGCCTCACTCAAACTCCCCGCCACGAACTGGCCGATGGACTTGGTCCAATCGTCTTTCCACACGGCGACCGTGGCGGAGAAGTCGCCGAGCGGGCGCTTGAGCCGCTGCAACAAAAGTTCACGGTGCAGAGGCGGATAATCCGAATCGCCGGGCTTCAGTACAATGGCCTGATCATAGTCGGCCAGCGCGTCCTCAAAACTGCCCTGGACTTCCCGGGCATAGCCCCGGTTGGCGTAGGCGTGCGCGTTTTTCGGGTCGAGTGTGATTGTCTGCGTAAAATCAGCGATAGCCGCGGCGGCATCACCCAACCGGGCGTTGGAATAGCCGCGCCAAAGCCAGGTGGTCGCATTTTTGGGGTCCAAATCCAAAGCCTGGCTATAATCGGCCACGGCCCCGGCATAGTCGCCCTGGTTGTATTTGGCGCCGGCGCGGTGCGCATAGGCGAGCGCATCCTTCGAGTTGATTTTTAAATATTCATCAAAATCCGCGATGGCTTCCGGCGGGTCCTTCTGCATCTGGAGGTTCGCGCGGGCGAGGAGCGCAGTGGTGTTTTTTGGGTCGAGATCGAGCGCTTGATTGAAGTCGGCGAGAGCACCGGCCTGGTCGGCTTGGTTGCGCTTGGCATTGCCGCGGTCGGCATAGATTCCGGCATTTTTCGGATCGAGTTCTAGGGCGCGGGAATAATCGGCGATGGCGCCGGCGAAATCGTGGTTGTTATTTTTGGACGTGGCGCGGTAACGGAGCGCGCCAACGTTATTCGGGTTGATGACGAGGGCTTGATTGATGTCGGCCAGGGCGCCGACGTAGTCGCCCCGCGCGCTTTTGGCTTGGCCCGAAATGACGAGCAGGCCGTCAAACTTCAGCGGAATGGAGCTGGCGACGATCCAATCCCGATTCAGTGCCGATGGATTGTCGAGAACTGGCCGAGGCCGTGCGTAGGCCACGTCGTTTTTTCCATCCAGCACCAAATCCATCCGCGCCAGCGCACGCAGCCCGAGGGAGCCAACATAATTGCCGGACGTGCCAACCTCGGCCTGGTTGGCTTCGCGCACGGGCACCGCCGTAAGGGTGAGCGTGCCGAGCTTGACATCGTTCGCGAACGCACTCTCCGCTTTCCAAGAGCCAATACTGGTCATGAAGCCGCTGTCCGCATTGATCGTCGCCTTGGGGTGGGCCGCGCGCCACTCCTGCCATTGCTCGGGGGCCAGGGCGACCCCGTAGTCCGCCCCGGTGTCCACGGCGATCTCCCCGGTCTGGCCATTGGCCAGCGTGGTTTCCAAAACCAGGACATTGTTGGGCGTTATTTTCAACTTCAGCCACCCGGCGGTTTCCGGCGGCAGTTTTTCCATGCAGCGCACGGTGCGCGCGGTAGGATCAAAAACCAGAATATTGTCCCGCACTTCGGGCCAGCCGATTGAGCCATCAATGGGCACATCCGCCGCCATGTTATAGGCCGACACCAGCAACGGCGCGGTGTAAGTCTCCCCACCCACCGCCAAGCGCACTGGCTCGGACAAGGCGAGGCCCGTATTGTCCGGCAGCTTAATGGACGAGAGGCCGGCCGGCAGCGCGATTTTGACGCCTAAGCGGGTCGCGCCCGCATCGGTGAACAGGGCTGAACTGGCCCCCGTGTCCAAAATCAACCCCGCAGACTTGCCATTAATCGTGGCCTGCGGAAAAATAACCCGGGTGTTCACCGCCTGTGTCTCCGTAGGGATCCGGGTTGCAACATAGTTCTTGAGCGTGCCGGCCACGCCAAGGGTGAAGCGCCAGCCCGCCACGTTCCAGACCAAGCCGGCCAGAACCGCGACCACAATGAGGGTTAATCGCCGGGCTTTCATGGGAAGAAAGGGACAAAGCAGAGAAGCGGGGGGGCTGAGCCACTCGATCACTGAGGTTGTTGGCCTTGGAACCAAGGGCAATCCAATTTTGCAGGTCAATTTCTGCTTGGGCCGGCACTCAGAATTCAGCATTCAAAAATTGTCCTGTCCTCAGTTCCTTTGCCCCTCTGCTCCTTTGCTCCTCGCTCTTCGCTACTCCACCCTGCTAAAATAATTTTTGACCGTCGCGACCAGATAGTCGCGGTTCAGGTGGGCGATGTGGTCGAGGGAGATTTCCTTGGGGCAGACGGCGGAGCATTCGCCATAATTGGTGCAGTTGCCGAAGCCTTCGGCGTCCATCACGCGGACCATGGCGAGGACGCGGCGGTCCTTCTCGATTTTGCCCTGCGGCAGGGCGTTGAGGTGCGAGGCCTTGGCGGCGACAAAGAGCATGGCCGAGGCGTTTTTGCACGCGGCCACGCACGCGCCGCAGCCGATGCACGCGGCGGCGTCCATCGCGTAATCGGCGACTTGCTTGGGGATGGCGATTTCGTTGGCGTCGGGGGCGGAGCCGGTGCGCGCGGAGATGAAGCCGCCGGCCTGGATGACGCGGTCGAAGGCGGAGCGGTCCACCACGAGGTCGCGCACGACGGGGAAGGAGCGCGCGCGCCAGGGTTCGATGGTGATGGTCTGGCCGTCCTGGAAATGGCGCATGTGGAGCTGGCAGGTGGTCGTGCCGCGCTCGGGGCCGTGGGGGATGCCGTTGATGGTCATCGAACACATGCCGCAAATGCCCTCGCGGCAATCGTGGTCGAATTCTACGGCGGGTTCGCCTTTCGCGATCAATTGCTCGTTCAGCTGGTCCATCATTTCGAGGAAAGACGAATCGGGGGATACGTTCTCGATTTTGTAATCCACGAGCTTGCCGGACGCGGACGCGCTCGGTTGCCGCCACACGCGAAGGGTGAGGTTCAGGCCGGATGGATGATCAGGGGCGGACATGGCGAAATTCCTGTATGGTTGAATTGTTCAATTCATTTATACGACCTTTTTGCGAGGTGCACTTCCTCGTAAACCAGCGGCTCGGTGTGCTTGACCGGGGGCTGGCCGTCGCCGGCGAATTCCCAGACGGAGGCGTTGAGGAAGCGCTCGTCGTCGCGGACTGCTTCGCCCTCGGCGTCCTGGTGCTCGACGCGGAAGTGCCCGCCGCAGGACTCGTCGCGGTCCAGGGCATCGCGGCAGAGCAGTTCGCCGAATTCCAGAAAATCAGCGACCCGCCCGGCGCGCTCCAGCTCCATGTTCAAACTTTCGCCCGCGCCGGGGACGCGGACGCGCCGCCAGAATTCGGCGCGCAGTTCGGGAATCAATTGCAGCGCCTTTTGCAGGCCCGCCGCGGAGCGGGCCATGCCGCAGTATTCCCACATGATTTTGCCAAGACGCAAGTGGAAGGAGCGCGCGCTTTCATCGCCTTTAATCGAGAGAAGCTTTTGAACGCGGGCAGCCACGGTGGCGGCGGCGGCCGCGCAGGCCGGGTGGTCGGGCGGGGGCGCGCCGGCGCCGGCCCGCGCCAGATAATCGCCCAGCGTGTAGGGTATGACAAAATAACCATCGGCGAGGCCTTGCATGAGGGCGCTCGCGCCGAGGCGGTTCGCGCCGTGGTCGGAAAAATTCGCCTCCCCGAGCACAAACAGGCCGGGAACGTTGCTCATCAGATTGTAGTCCACCCAGAGGCCGCCCATGGCGTAGTGGACAGCAGGGTAGATCATCATCGGGGCGCGATAGGCGCTGTCGCCGGTGATGCGCTCATACATATCAAAAAGATTGCCGTAGCGTTCCTTGATTTTTTCCGCGCCGAGGCGGGCAATCGCATCGGCAAAGTCGAGAAAAACACCGTGGCCGGACGGCGCGACGCCGCGGCCGTCGTCGCAGGCTTCCTTGGCGGCGCGGGAGGAAATGTCGCGCGGGGCGAGGTTGCCGAAGCTGGGGTATTTGCGTTCGAGATAATAATCGCGGTCGGCCTCGGCAACGTCCGCCGGCTTGATTTGCCGCGCGCGCAACTTGGCCGCGACCTCGCGCGACTTGGGCACCCAGACCCGGCCGTCGTTGCGCAGCGATTCGCTCATCAGCGTGAGCTTGCTTTGCTGCTCGCCGTGAACCGGGATGCACGTCGGGTGGATTTGCGTGTAGCACGGGTTGGCCATCCCCGCGCCGCGCTTGTAGGCGCGCCAGATGGCGGAGACGTTGCAGGCCTGCGCGTTGGTCGAGAGATAAAAAACATTCCCATAGCCGCCGGTGCAGAGCAGCACGGCGTCGCCGGTGAAGGTCTCGATGGTGCCGGTGACGAGGTCGCGGGTGATGATGCCCTTGGCGTGGGCCGCGCCGTCCTGGCCCGGCACAAGGACGAGGTCGAGCATCTCATGCCGGTTATACATTTTAACCTGGCCGAGGCCGATTTGGCGGGAGAGCGCGGAATACGCGCCGAGCAGCAGTTGCTGACCCGTCTGGCCGCGCGCGTAAAAAGTGCGCGAGACTTGTGCGCCGCCGAAGGAGCGGTTGTCGAGCAGGCCGCCGTATTCGCGGGCGAAGGGCACGCCTTGCGCGGCGCACTGGTCAATGATGTCCACGCTGACTTGGGCGAGGCGGTAAACATTGCCCTCGCGGGCGCGGAAGTCGCCGCCCTTGATCGTGTCGTAAAAGAGGCGGTAAACGCTGTCGCCATCGTTCTGGTAATTCTTGGCGGCGTTGATGCCGCCCTGCGCGGCGATGGAGTGCGCGCGGCGCGGGCTGTCTTGATAACAGAAACATGAAACTTGATAGCCCAGCTCGGCGAGGGTGGCCGCGGCGGAGGAGCCGGCCAAGCCCGAGCCGACGACGAGCACGCGGTATTTGCGCCGGTTCGCCGGGTTGACGAGCTTGAGGGCCATCTTGTGCCGGTCCCACTTTTCCGCAAGCGGGCCGGGCGGGATTTTGGCGTCGAGGTTCATGGGTGGCGGAAAAGTTTTGGTAATCGGAAGAGGACGCAGCAAGTCTGCGCCCCTACATCTTCGGGGAGGGGTTAACGGCGTCGGTGGGCGGCGGGAAATTGTAGTCCACTTCGACGGGCGTTGGGCGGGTGGGGTCCCAGCCGGCAGCGGCTTTTTCGATTTGCGCGAGGACTTCGCGCACGGGCAACATTTCCCGTGTGGAGTGCAGCGACCATTGCACGGCGACGGGGACGGCAATGAAGCCGAGGAAAATGAGCAGGCCGAAGGCGAGGGCAAAATGATCCAGCCAGCCGCGCCACTTGGCGTTGCGCACGCCGAGGCTCTGGCACATGCTGCTCACGCCATGCGAGAGGTGCAGGCACAGCAGGCCGATGGCAAAAACGTAAAAGGCCGCGACCGCGGGATAGGAAAAACCGACGAGCACCATCGCAAAAACATCGTGCATCCGGCGGCCGTTGTCGGCGTATTCCAGCGATTTGAAAATCGGATGGATGATTTGCAGAGTGAAATCCGCCAGGTGGAACAGGATGAAGGCCAGGACGATGAAGCCGCTCCAGATCATTGTGCGCGAGGCGTAAGTGGCCTGCACGGTGGCGTCCTGTTTATAGCCAAGGGGGCGGGCGCGGCGGTTTTCGAGCGTGAGCAGCACGGCCATCCAGATATGCACCGCCACGCAGGCAAGCAGGAACAGGCGCACCGCCCAGAGCAGTTCGCCGAGCGACTGGAGGAAATTCGCGTAGCGGTTGATGGGGCCGGGCGCGGCGGCAAAAACTTGCAAATTGCCCAGCATGTGCCCAAGCACGAAAAGCACCAGCACCAGGCCGGTCGCGGCCATCAGATACTTTTTGACCAGCGAAGGCAGGCGGGTCGCGGGGGAAGCGCTCATGGTCGCGGCAACGGGAGAGATCGGAAGGTGGGAGCAGCGGCGGCAAATCCAGCCAGTTTGGTTAATATAGGCAAGCGGGCGCACATTCAACGGCGAACGAGCGCCCGCTAACGGCCTATTAGCCGGGGCGATAGCTATTATAATTTCCGGTATTGCCAATTGCGCCGGATTAATTTGCATTGGCCGCCTAGTTCCCCAGTGGAAACCATCCCCCATCGGCATGACGCCATGAAATTTACCCGGGGCATTTTTGGCCTGCTTTTGCTTTTGGCCTTAATTGGGCTGCTGGCCTGGTGGTTGTTCCCACCGCAAGCCAGCCGGGCGGTCGTGTCCACGCCCAAGCCAACCCCGTTGCAAGCCGTTCTCGCGCCAAAGCCCGCGCCCATCACGGTTGTCGAAACGCCCACGCCCACGGCCGCGCCGCCGCCCATTTCGTCCGGGGGCCTGAGTGACCCGCAGGCCAATTTGGACACGGCCGTCGCCGACGTGGCCCGGCTCGCGCAGGCAAATAATTTTGGCGCATTGTTCGAGAATTATGGCGTGCCCGTCATTGATCCGGCCGGGCGCTATCGCAACGGCGTAAATATCCTGGCGGACCTGCAACAAAAAGTCCTGTCCTTTCAGGCCTACCTCAACAGCCCCGGCGGCCAGGCGGAACCGGCAACAATTGCAAGCCACGCTGGCATTCATGCAAATGCAGACGCCGGTTTACAACGCGGCGGGCGACCAAGCCACGATCCAGATTGGCCCCGTCACCGACCAGGACCGCGCCGCCAACCTGATTCCGCAAATCACCTTTTTCAAAAAAGACGGCCGCTGGTATTTGCAGACTGGCAATCCCTTCGGTTGGTGAATTACGGTTTCGATTTGCCCGCGTCCTGCCGCGCCGGCGGCATGTGCCGCACCGTGTTATAATCTTCAACGTTGCCAATCTCCTCTCGATTGTTTGCATGTGACGAATCTGCACAGGACGGGTAACCCCATTCCTCCTCCCCATGAAATCATCCCCCGCCGTTTTGCCAGCCTTCATCCGCTGCTCCCCGCTGCTGCTGGCGGCGCTGCTGGCTGCCGGCTGCCCGGGTTATACCAGCTTCAGTTCCAGTTCCGGCAGCACCACCGTAACCGTGGACCAAGGCGGCCCAACCATCGCCGGTTCCGGCCAGACCGCCACGGAGAGCCGCGCCGTCGGCGCGTTTTCCAAAATTGACGTCGGCGGCTTGAGCACGATGGACATTGAGATCGGCAACGCCACCACCCTCGCGGTGACCACCGACGACAACGTCCTGCCCGCCATCGAAACCAAGGTCGAGGGCGACACGCTGCACATCCGCCCGGTGAAAAATTACCGCACGACGCTCGGGGTGAAAGTCAAAATCACCACGCCGGCGCTCGAAGGCGTGAAAGTATCTGGCGCTTGCGCCCTCACCGCCCACGGCCTGGACGCCAAGGCTTTTGCGCTGGATGTTTCCGGGGCGAGCAGCGCGGATTTGGCCGGAAAAACCGGGTCTTTGGATATCCAGCTTTCAGGCGCGGGCAATATCAAGGCCGCCGACCTGACCGCCCAAAACGTGAAAGTCGAAATTTCCGGCGCCGCGCACGCGGCCGTCTGCGCAACGGAATCGCTCGACGCCTCCGTCTCCGGCGCGGGCGCGGTCAGCTACACCGGCCACCCCGCCCAAGTGAAACAGAACGTCAGCGGCGTGGGCTGGATCAAGGCGGAGTAAATGACACGCCCCTACCCCAACAGCAGCAGCGCCGGGGTTTCGAGGATGGCTTTGAGCGCGGCGAGGAATTGCGCGGCGATCGCGCCGTCAATCACCCGATGGTCGCCGGAAATGCCAATTGTCATCCGCCGGCCGGCGACGACATGGCCATGCGCGTCCACCACCGGCTTCGCCAGCGTCGCGCCGACGGAGAGAATCGCGGCGTTGGGCGGGTTGATGATGCCGTAAAAACCGGTGACGCCAAACATGCCGAGGTTCGTGACCGTGAAGGTCGAGCCGCTCATTTCTGCGGGCGTGAGTTTTTTCGCGCGCGCCTTGGCGATGAGCGCCTTCGCCTCGGCGGCGATTTGGCGCAGGCTCTTGCCGTCCGCGTCGCGGATGACGGGCGTGAGCAGGCCGTCCTCGATGGCGACGCCAAACGCGAGGTGGACGCGCCCGTGCCGCTGGATGCTCTCGCCCAGCCACGAACTGTTGACCGCCGGCACGCGGCGCAGGGCCTCGACCGCGGCTTTCAAAATAAAATCGTTGACGGTGAATTTGCCGCCGCCTTTGTCGGGCGGAATTTCACCCAGGACGGCATTGAGGCCCTCGCGCAAGTCAGCCAGCGGCCCGGCGTCCACTTCGATCTCAACATAGAAATGCGGAATGCCGTTCGTGGATTCGAGCAGGCGGCGCGCGATGGTCGCCCGCATGTTCGAGACGGGAATCGTTTCGTCCACGCCAATCGGGCCGCTGAGCGAGACGACCGACGCGGCGGATGTGGCGGGCGCGGACGATGCGGGCGCGGGCTTGCCGACCGCAGCCAGCACGTCCGCGCGCACGATGCGACCGCCGGGGCCGCTGCCTTGCAGGCCGACGAGCGCAACGCCCTTTTCGGCGGCGAGTTTCTTGGCCAGCGGTGAGGCTTTGACGCGGGCGGAAGAAGAAACAGTTTCGAGTTTCGGGTTTCGAGTTTCGAGTTGGGGCGCGGGCGCGGCTGGCGGTGAAATTGGCGTTGCGGGTTTGGCGGCCGGTGCGGCGGCGGGCGCGGGAGTCGGCGCGGGTTTCGCCGCGGCGGGCGGCGCTTTGGCGGCGACGGAGGGCGCGGGGGGCGCGGCTTCGCCGGCTTTGCCAATGGCGCACATCGGCGCGCCGACGGGGATTTGCGCGCCTGCGGCCACGTAGTGCTTGAGCAGCACGCCAGGCGCAAAGCTCTCGACTTCCATCGTCGCCTTGTCGGTCTCGACTTCACAGAGCATGTCGCCGGACGCGACGGGGTCGCCCTCCTTTTTCAACCATTTGACCAGGGTGCCCACGGTCATGGTGTCGCTGAGCTTCGGCATTTCGATGATTTCGGCCATGGGGGAGTTTTACCGCAGGCAACGCGGAAAAGGCAAAGGGGAAATGTCGGGATCGGGCGAAGGGGCAAAGGGCGAAGGGCGAAGGGGGGCTGCGAAGCCGAGGCTGTAATGCGCTTTTTTGGCCTTTTATCATACCCTTCTGGTGATATATTGCCGGGATGCGACTGCTTGGCCAGTTTGGCGGGAGAATGACCCAACCCCGATGGCCTTGGGTCTTGGCGGGGGTGCTGATGGGGTCGGCGGGGCTGGCGGCGGCCACCGATTCGGGCCAATGGACGGCGCAGGACTCCGGCACGACAGCGACTTTGCGCGGGGTGGCCTGGAATGGCCTGGAATTTGTGGCGGTGGGAGACGCGGGGACGATCTTGACCTCACCGGATGGCGTCAAGTGGACCGCGCAGAAATCGCCCGTGAAGGAGGAACTCGACGCGGTCGGCCTTTTTCGGGAAACCTGGGTCGCCGTGGGTGGAAATGGAACGATCCTCACATCACAGAACGGCACCGAATGGCTCGCGCAAAATTCCCGGACGAAGGCGCCGTTGCGAAGCGTGGCGGCCAACAAGGAACTCATTATCGCAGCCGGGACGGGCAGCTCGATTCGCGTTTCCGACGATGGCCGGAACTGGCGCGCGCCTGTGGTTGATTTGCCCGCGGCCCTCGACTTCAAGATGGTGGTCGGCACGGGAACAGGCTTCACGATTTATAGCGGCCAGGGTTACGTTTCTTACCGGCTGAAGGAAAAACAAATGGAGTGGGACCCCTCCCACCTCCAGCCGGCGGCCGCCGGGCGGTTCGGCTGGCTTTTTCCAGGAACAAGCACCCTGCTCAAACGGGGCCAAAAGCCGCCCGCGCCCTTGCCGCCGGTAAACTGGCTGATGGCCTTTCCGCAAGGCGGCGGGATCATCGTCGGCGATGATGGCCGGCTGTGGCGGGAAGGCATGTTCAAGGGAAATGTCTGGTCGGGAATAAAGGACGAGACCGCGGACAGCCTTTTTGCAGGCTGGTGGAGCGGGCAACACGCCGTGCTGGTCGGCGCGCGGGGCGCGATTTTGTCTTCGACGGACGGAGTGATTTGGAATGCCCACCGCGGGCCGGCCGGCGCCAACTTGCGGGCCATCACTGGCAGCGAAAAATTAGTGGTCATGGTCGGTGAAAACGGAACCATTCTGACCGGGCCGAATCTGCCCTCGGTGGATAAACCCATCGTGAATCCGGACGGAGGCGCTTTTGCCGAACTGCCGGAGGTGCGACTGCGATGCCCTATCGCCGGCGCCCAAATCCATTATACCCTCGACGACAGCACGCCAACGGCGGAGTCGCCTGTTTATGCCCAGCCGTTCACCCTGAGCATGTCGGGAAATCTGCGCGCGCGGGCCTTCAAGGAGGGATTGGATCCGAGCGAAGAAGTGCGGGCGGAATTTATCCACATGGCGCCACCGGTTTTCAGAATGCCGCTCCAAAGCGTACGGATCCCTGTGAACGAGGAGGTCGACTTCGAGGCCACAGCGGAAGGAATCGGTCTGTTCACCACTCCGGCATGGTATCTGAAGCCACTCCAGGGCAATGAGCAAGGCGTTCCATCGCTTCGAATAGACGACCGCACAAGTATCGTGAATCTGGGATTGGCGGCTATGAGCATGAATGGCTCTGTAATCCGATGCATGGCGACCAATAACTATGGCAGCGTCTCGGAGGAAGCGACGCTCACGGTGTTTGTGCCCAAGCCGGTCCTAATCGTCACCCAGCCCTTCTCCCAGACCGTCGCCGAGCGGCAGAGCGTGTTGTTCAAGGTGGAAACGCAGAGCGATCCGAAGCCCAGTTGCCAATGGGAGCGCCTCACTTTTGTAAACCGCATCGCGGTCTGGGAAAAAATCGAGGACAGCGCCGTTTTTTCCGGGACCAAGACCAACACGCTCACGATTGCCGCCCCCACCCCGGAAATGTCGGGCGAGTCCTTCCGGTGCAAGATAACGGACAACTATTTCAAAGACACCTCAAATAAGCCAAAAGTTACCGACACCATTGACGTTACACTCACGGTGGACGCGCCGCCACATTGAGACGCCTGAGTAGCTTCTGTCGCCTCAGTTCCTCTTCCCTTTGTCCCTCTGCCCCTTCGCCCTCTGCTCCTTTCACTTCGCCACGCTCTCCATTGTACAAATGGCAAGAATGCCCAAGCAGAACCAGTCCGCCCTTGACTTCGCGGGGCGGCGGTTCTCTGATTCGTTTGCCGCATGATGCCCGGGTTTCCGCCAGCCTTCGCCAAGCCGCTCTCGCTGCGCTGGGCCTTGCTGCTGGGCTTGGTCGTGGGCCTGGCCTTTTTGCCGTTTCGGATGACGGCCGGCTACGCGCTCGGCACCGTCCTCATTGACGACGAGCCGGAACTGCACACAGCGCCGACCGGCTGCAAATCGTGACCGGGGCGTTTTATTTCGCGCAGGATGCCTGGCGCCTGCCGCTGTTTCAGGTGGACAAACTCGGGCCGGACGGCACCAACATCGTTTTCACGGACAGCATTCCCGCCGCGGCGCTCGTGCTCAAGCTGGCCAACCAGGTCCACCCGGTGCTGTTCAATTATTTCGGCCCCTGGGTGGCGCTGTGCTTCGCGCTCAATCCGGCCTTTTTCTGCTGGCTGCTTTACGAACTTGACGTGCGCGACGGGCGCTGGCTGGCGGCAGGCGCGATGCTGGCCAGTTGCGTGCCGGCGCTTCTGTTCCGGCATGGCCACGCCTGCCAGTGCGCGCATTTTTTAATCCTCGGAGCGCTGGCGCTTTACTTCCGCGCGCGCCGCCGGGGCTTTACCCGCGGCCTCACCGCGGCGTGGTTCGGGCTGGCGCTGTTTTCGCTGCTCGTGACGCTCTATATGCTCGCGATGGTTTTGATCATCTTCATTGCGACGGTCGCGCAGGCGGTCTTCGAGCGCCGGCTGCCCTGGGGGCGCGGCGCGGCGTATGTGGGCGGGGTCCTCACGCTTTGCCTGGGGACGATGTTGATCTGCGGCCATCTCACACTGGCGGGCGGGCTGCCGCCGCCGGGGTCGGGCTTTGGCGCGTGCTCGATGAATCTCATCTCGCCCTTCTGGCCGTGGCAGTCGGCCTTTGCGCCGGGGCGGAACATTGACGCCACCGGCTCGCAATACGAGGGCTACAATTACCTCGGCGCGGGCGTGCTGGTGCTGCTGGCCACGCATGTCATCGCCTCGGGGCGGCCAATTTGCGGGCTGTTGCGCGAGTATTGGGCGCTGGGCGCCGCGTTCGCGGGTTCACCATCCTGGCCCTGTCGAACAAAGTTTTCCTGTGGCACTACCTGCTGCTCGAATACCACGTTGCGCCGTATGACCATTTCATGGCGAATTTCCGCTAGTCGGGGCGTTTCTTCTGGCCGGTGACGTATGGGTTGATGGCGGCGCTCATCCTGCTCACCACGCGGCGCTTTGCCGGGCGCACAGCGGTGACTTTGCTCGCCGGTTGCGCGCTGTTGCAAGTTTACGACCAGCACGTCCTGCCCCGCATCGGTTCCGCGCCGCCACCGGCCTTTGCCCAGCCCACGAGCATTGCGCAGTGGGTGAGCCTTGCGCGCGCGTTTCCCCGCGTGGAAATCCAGCCGGCCTTCGACGCCACCGTCGGCGTGCAATTCAACGCCTTCATTCAATACATCGCCGCGCGCGCTAATCTCCCTATCAACAGCGTTTACAACGCCCGCCCGCTCGCCGACAACGATGCTGAATTTATCGCCGCGGACCACCCCGTCATCCTCCCCGGCCCGCTCTACCTTTCCCAGAAAAGCGACTACTCCTTTGCGCGCCTCACGCAGTTGCTCGACGGCCAGCAGTATCTTTTGGCCGAGGCGGAGGATTGCTACGTCGCGGCCGCGGCGTGGCCGTCCGGCTTCCTCGCGCAGAACGCCGCCCTCTTGCGCCCGCCGCCCGCCGCGCCGCTCCTCGCGCTCTCGCCCAAAACGTTGGTGGACTTCACCGGCAACGGCAATTTGACCGGCGTCAGCTTCACCGGCCTTTACAACACCGAGTTCTGGGGCCGCTGGTCGCGTGGCGCCGACGCGGACTTCCGCACGGGACTCGACCCGGCGCTGCAAGGCCATGCACTGGTTTTGCGCGGCCAATTCATCCCCTACCTCGATGCCGCACACCCGCACCTCGTGGTGGACGTCACCGTCAACGGCCAGCCAGCGGCGACCTGGACCTTCGCGCCGCCCGAGGGCCAAAACGGCCCGGTCGCACGCACCGCGACCGTCCCCGCCAGCGCAACGACCACCGGCACGCTCGATTGGCATTTTCATATCCACGACCCGGTGAACGTCCTCCTCAGTTACGGCCCCCGGCGCAATTTGGGCCTGGGCTTTGTTCGCTTCACCGTGGCCGATGGCGGGAAGTGAGAATGAGGATTTAGGAATTATGAATTATGAAGAAAAACTAAGAAGAAAAGAGAATCTCGCGCAAAGGCGCGGAGGCGCAGAGGGGAGAAGTGCAATGGGCAAATTTTCTCTTTGCGCCTTGGCGTCTTTGCGCGAGTTTTTTCAGGGCGCGGCGGCGGTCGGGGTGGCCACCTGTTGATTTGCGAGAACCCCGCCGGGTGAGATAATGTTAAACGTGATGATCAAATAAAGATCGTGCGATGGGGGCGTCGTTTTGCCGTCCGTGGCCGGTGGCGTATACGAGAAAATACCACCCGTATAAGTACCCATGGGAATAATCATCGGCTGCCCGGGTTCGGCTTGGCCGCTGGTCGCCATCTCCCGGCTGTCCAGCAACGCGGCGTGGTGGCCGGAATTCGCATCGCCTACCTTGATCTCGGAAAACCCTAAAAAGCTGCTGAGGATGGCATGGAGGGAATAGATGACAGTATTGCCCGTAACCGTCGGAAATATATCAATCTTTACTCCAACCCCGATTCCACTCCCGATCCCCCCACTCCCCACGCCAATCTCCATTCCATGGCCGTCATATTCGGTCGGAGTTACGGTGTCTTTCCAAACGCCGCCACTTCCTTTTGCGGGACCGGCCGTGAATTCAGTCGGGCCGGATTCGCTGGGAAGTTTTATTTCCCCTGCGATGCTTATATTCGCCTCATGGCCGCTCATACAGACGATCTTGGGGGCGGACAGGAGATCGCTGCCTGCCGATTGACTCAACCAATCTAAGTTATTCATTAAATAGTTTTTGTCTGCCGGGGCAGACGATGTAAGTGTCTGTTTTTCCGGGTATTGGGCGTGGGTAGCGCTGGGTGGCGGGCTTCCCGGAGGCACCCCCAGAAGAAATGCTTCCACCTCAATCTGCGGAGTCGGATTGTATTTTTCAATCTGAGGAGCCGGATTGTATTTTTGCAGAAGGTTGCCGATCATTTCCAGGTTTTTAGGCGTGTTTGTCGCCTGGATTTCGCCGGGGGTGTAGGCGAGGCTGGCGCCGGCCGGGAACTCAATGCCGGCGCGCTGGAAGAAGTCCGTGAGACGCTGTTCCATATCGCTCAGGGACAGGCTCTTTGTATTGTTAAGCGGGCCGGAATTGCCACCTTGGGGCGTGATGATGGTTGGATTCTGGAAGTTCGATCCGCCGAACAGGCTAATAAAAAGGTTCCGAGGCATGGGGAAAACCTTGGTTTCAAATTGCGCGGTCGTGCCCATCACGCTGCCGGAGCCTTGGCTGACTTCGATGATGCCGTTATCATCAAAATAGCCGTAATTGGCGTCGCGGCAGGCCATGTCGAGGAGCGTTTTCAAGCTGATGTCGCGCAGGTTCACCATTTTGACTTTGGGCATGGGCGCGCCGTTGGGCGGGGCAGAAACGTGGAAATTCACGCCGATGCCCTCCTTGTCATATTTTTGGGACAGCGCGGCGAAGGTGGCGATGACTTCGTCGAGCGGCGTGGGGGTGTCAATGTTCACCAAGGGGATGACGATCTCGCCGAGCTTTTTCATCGCGGGAGTGATCTCCGGTGGGGCGGTTACCGGTGAAGTTTCCGGCGCGGTCACGTCTGCCGCACTGCTCGAGACCGATTGGGAAATTTCACCGTTGGACTGGAAAAGGCGGCCGATGAGCGGCAGGTCGCCTAGCACGGGCACTTTGTCGTCCGCAGGCGCGATTTCGGCGTGGATCGGGCCCTCAGTGCCGTCGGCGAAGGTGAAATTGGTATTTAATATCTGGGGCACATCGTCACTGGGTTGCGTAAGACCCCAGGGGACAAGTGCAGTGGCAACCGGTGGAGGCGTGGCGAAGGAGGTGCCGCCGTATTCAATGAAGCCTTTGCCGATGTCCTCCGATTGGGCCACTACCTGCGGGACATTCAAGGTCACCGACTGCGCCATGAGCGAAGAGACTGTGGCGGCGGATATGGCGGCGGGGAGTGGAATTGACGAGACAGGCCCTCCGAAGGCCGCAACTAACATCCTTTCATAAATTTCCAGCACAGGGTCTCTGGCACGGGTATGGGGGAGCTGTCCCTTTATCATGCCTTCAGTGATCCCAAAGTCGGGCCCGACATCATTGGGGTCCAAACGCGCCATTTCGTCATGTACCTCCTTTGAAATTCTTTTGTCAACGATCGCAATGACGGTGTTCGTGCGCGTATCTGATCCAAAGATGGGCTCATTCAGGACGGCCGTGTATTGCGGCTGGGAAGCCGCATTCCCCGGGCCTGGCTCTTTCGTCTCCTGCATCGCGTCCGTTAACTGTTTTTCCACGTCCTGCGCGTCGGCGCTTTTAAGCGTGAAATAAATGATTTCCTCATCGGGCACTTGGACAGATGGATCCATCCCGGAGATGAGTCTAAGGGTGGATTCCACATTTCGCTTATCAACCACCGCAATAACCGTGTTAGCTCCCGCATCAGCCGTGAAAGTCGGTTTGATTCGCGGCCTCTCGTCTTTTTGTCCATCTATCCGTTGGTCGAGCATATTGTGACTCTCATGGTTCTTTAACACCTGCACCACTTGCTCCGCTTGGGCGGTTTTCAGTGGGACATTCAACGTTACGGACCGCGCTACCGGTGAAGATATTTTGTCCGTGGGTGCGGTCGAAGCAGGCAAGTTGGGCGGCGCGGCCATAGCCGGCGGGCTGGGATTTTCCGTCGCGGCGCCGCGGAGCATGGCTATGGGGATGACGATGGCCGTGAGAAGCGAGACGAGCGCGAGAATCGCCACGCGCGTCAAGCCGCGGCGGTTGCGCGTGCCGTCGAGAATGGCGCGCAGGCGCGTCTCCAATTTCGAGTGGCGGGCGACGGGGACGGCGACCCAGTTCAGGAGGCGGCCGCGCGCGGAGCCGGCGGCGATTTCGAGCAGGTCGCGCGCGTAATCGCGCGGGGAGGAGCCGCAGCGCAGCACGAGGTCGTCGCAGGCCAGCTCGCGTTCGAGGCGCAGTTGCCGCGCGGCCATCCACGCGAGGGGATTGAACCAATAGAGCGCGCAGGCGAGCGTGCCCAGGGTTTGCGTGAGCCAGTCGAGGCGCTTGACGTGGCCGAGTTCGTGCAGGAGGACAAGTCGCCGGCGCGCAGCGGGCCAGGTTTCCACATTGGCGGGAAAAACGACCGCGGGCCGCCACGCGCCCCAAGTGAAGGGCATGATGTCACCCAGGCGCTCACCCAGGCGCGCCGCGCCGGGAGTGATCCCGAGCCCCGCAACGCGGGACGAGGGAAACGTTTTCCCCACGGCCACCAGCCGCACCTTGCGGGACAAACCCACTTTTTCCGCCACTTCGCCGAGCAAGGTGCGCCACTCGGCATCATCCAGTGGCCGCCCGCGACGCGTCAACCGCGCGGCCTGCGCCCAACCGACGAGGAGGGGAAGGAGGGCGATAAATTAACCAGTTAGCCAAACCCAAAGGAAAGTGTGAAGGGTGAAAGGTGGAGTGTGGAGTAAAGAATGGAGAGCAGGCGGCGAAGAACGCTCAACGTTTAACGCTGCACGCTCAACGCTCAAGGACGGAATTTCAGGCTTCGAGTTTTCGATTTCGAGTTGAGCCGCTGAAGCTGAAGGCGCAGCAGCACTCAGTGATGGCGGTGTTACCTGAGCGTTCAGCGTTAAATGTTGAGCGTTGAGCGTTCCCGGTGCGGCTCCACTCCACCACCCTTCACCCTTCACACTCTGCACTTCCACCGGCCACTCCGGCAGCCACGGCACGCGCCAGGCGGGGAGCAGCAACGAGAGCGCGGGCAGCACGAGCGCCCCGGCCAGCGCGCCGCACCAGAGCGCGTGCCGCGCCGCCGCCGAGTTTTTGCGCAACGCGAACGATCCCGCCGCCGCCAGCACCAGCAGCGCGGCAGACTTGACGGCGGCGTCGGCCAACGCGAGCAACACGGTGGCGGCGGGCGCGGTGGCCGGGTCGAAAAGCGGCGCGCTCATCGCCGGGCGTCCTCCCGGGCTGGTTGGTCAATGAGGGCCTTGAGGCGGGCTATTTCATCCTCCGTCAATTTATCCGCGCCGGCGTCGAGCAGCGCGGCCACCGCGCTTTCGAGCGAGCCGCCAAAAAAGGTTTCGACCACGCGCTGGATGGCCGAGCGCCCGGCTTCGCGGGGCGGGCGCGTGGGCAGGTAGACAAAGCGCGGGCCGTCCCGCTGGATTTTGAGCAAGCCCTTGCGCACGAGGATGCTGAGCATGGCGCGCACGGCAGAATTGCCCGGCGGGTCGGGCAGCGCGTCGCTGACCTCGACGGCGGTGGCGCGGCCGCGGCGGTAAACGGCCTCCATGATTTGGCGCTCGCGGCGGCTGAGTTCAGGATTCGATTTTTTGGGCATAGGGGGCGGAGGAAGAGGCAACTGCGAAAAATTTAGCACCGATTTCGGGATTTGTCAACCCCCGGCATGCGAAAATTTTCGCAGGCTGGTGAAATCTGCCCGCCTGGCCGAGCGGGAGCCAAATTTTAACCACAAAAATCGCAGAAGACGCATAAGCAAAATGTCATGGTCGCCAGCTCGGCTGTCCTTTTGAGTCTTTTGCGTTTTTTGTGGTAAATTCCATTCAGGATTACCGGCATTTTTTGCTTCATCCTGCATCCCGCATCCTTCATCCTTTGGCCCTACCCCGATGAAGACCTTCCTTCCTCTTTTCGCCGGCGTTGTCTTTCTGGCCGGCTGCATGTCCTCCAGCCCCGCCGTGGCTGCTGCTCCTGCCGCGCTGCCGGTGGACCGGGTGGCGGCGAAGCCGCTTTACCGCGATCCAATCATGGATGGCGCGAGCGACCCGACCATCATCTGGAATCCCGCGGAGAAAAAATGGTATATGTTCTACACCAGCCGCCGCGCGAATGTGCCGGGGCTGTCGGGGGGCGTGTCGTGGGTGCATGGCTCGCCCATTGGCATCGCGACTTCGGGCGACGGCGGCGCGACGTGGCAATACCTGCGCGACGCGAACCTTGTTTACAAGGACGCCGTCCCCGACAAAACGTATTGGGCGCCGGCGGTGGTCGAGCACAACGGCCTGTTCCATATGTTCGTCAGTTACGTGCCCGGCATCTTCGACGACTGGAAACACCCGCGCGACATCCTCCACCTCACCAGCAAGGATTTAATCAACTGGAACTACCAGTCCACCCTCCCGCTCGCCTCCCACAGCGTCATTGACCCCGGCTTGCTGCACCTGCCCGACGGCACCTGGCGGCTTTGGTATAAGGATGAAGCGAGCGGTTCTTCCTGCCATTATGCGGACAGCCCCGACCTGAACCATTGGACCGACGGCGCGCGCGTACCCGGCCTGTCCGACGCCAGCGGCGAAGCGCCCCTGCCCTTCCACTGGCAAGGCCAATACTGGTTCTTGCGCGACATCACCGGCGGCGCGCATGGCCTCGCGCTGTATCGTTCCGACAATGCGGCGGACTGGGACCCGCATAGGCACGCTGCTCCAGGCTCCGGGCACGGGGCCGGACGACACGGGCGTGGGCCACCATCCGGAAGTCATCCTCTCCGGCGACCGCGCCTACCTGTTTTATTTCGTGCAGCCGGGCACCAGTGCGACGCCCGGCGGCCCGCGCGATGGGAAACGCAGCAGCATCCAAGTCGTGGAGCTGAAGTATGACACCGCGAACAACACCCTCACCTGCGACCGCAATGCGCCGACGATGATCAATTTGCAGCCGCCCAGCGACGTGGAGTTGGAATCAAAGTTCCAGTGATTCGCGGGCCGGCTTAACGCGGCTTGTTATAAAAACGAATGCGCTGGGTGTAGGTTTTACCGTATTGCTCGACGAACTGGTCGAATTGAAGCCTTGCGGCAGGGAGCCGTTGAATTGTTGCAGCTCGATTGCGCCATCGTCCGTGAGAAAGGTCACGGTGACATCGGCGTAGGCCATCGCGACAAAGGTCGGCTTGCCGGCGGCCGGCGTGGTGTAGGAGTCCAAATAACCCCCGGTATTGGGCACCGGCGCGCCACCGGCCTGGGGGCCACCGCCGTAGTAATACGCCGGCGGGTTGATAATGCTGAAGGTCGTCTCGGGGTAGGCCTGGATCGCGGGAGCATTGGCCACCCCGGCGGCGTTATAGCCGTAGAAATAAAGAAACACATTAAACTGCACGACGTTGTCTTCGATCATGCTGGCAGTCGTGTTCGAGCCATAGATGCTGGTGTTCAAGGCCTGGCCGGAACCCATGGGTATTTGCGAGGGCACCGCGCCGGCGCTCAAGTCCACCTGGCTGTCGAAGGCCTGCGCAAGGGAGGTGTAAGAAGTTTTGCCGCCTTCGCCAATGCCCATGAGCGGCTGGTGGCCACTCACCCCAAGAAATGTGGTCGCCGGGTCCACCACCACGCGGTGCAACTGGAATGTCTTCTGCGTGCTGGCGGCATTGCCAAACGGGTCGGCATAGGTGACCCGGTATTCGACCGCGCAAATGTCCCCGGGAATCGGGTTGCCGGCCGCGCCCGGCGTGCCATTGTCCTTGGTTTGGTGCAATTGCGCGCTGGTGTAAAAGATCAGCCGCGTCATGTTGGCGCCCGTGATCGGGCTGCCGGCCGTGTTTCCGTGGTGAGGGACATCCACTGATTGCCGTCGGCGCGGAAGATCGCCGTCTGCAGATCCTGCGAGAGCAACTGGAAGAGTTCGCTGGCCTTGCTGCCCATCTGCAAATCATCGGAGGAGCGGTTCCAGGCCGAAATGACCTGGCTGAGGATCATCATGACCAGCGCCACCATCAGCGACATGATCGCCGTCGCCGTCAGAATCTCAACCAGGGTAAAACCGCCGCGGAGCGCCGGCCCGCGCGGGCGCGCGCGCATCCATCGAAGGGGGTGGCTCAATTTCATGGTGAACAAATCGGGAGGGGAAAACGGCGCGCCGGGTTAACGCAATTTAGCCGTGGTGTATTCGAAGAGACGGGTGGACAGGGTCAGGCCGGCCAGCAATTGTTGTTGAAACAGGTTCACATCCTCCGACGACTGAATGTTGGAGGTGTCCACCGAAAAGGCCTGGACAAAAATCGGCAGGTAGTCCTCCGGGTAAACGTGGTCGGCAAAACCGGAGGGGTCGGCAGTCATCCCCTGCGAGGTGGGAAACAGTCCGGCGTTGGGCGCATCCTTATACCAGGTGTTTTCCTTGTCACCCGCGATGTCCATGTTGGGAAAGTTTTTCATCAAGGGCGAGGGCGAGAGGGTCATCGCAATTACCGGGCCATAAATGCGGTTTTGGGCGGCGGCCTGGACGAAGTCCGCCATCAAACGGTATTGCGGCAATTGCGGCTGGCTCGGGTTGTTTTGATAATTGGCGACGACGGCCAGGGTCGCCAGGGGCGTGTTCAACTGGGTGTGGTTAAGGTTAAACCGCACCACGCGCTGCAAGGGTGTCATGTCCTGGGTCGCGCTCCCGGTGGAGACGGGAATCTCGTCATAAAACAGAAAGATGGTCGGCGAGTCGGAGTCCGACACATGCACCCATTCGTAGACCGTTTCATATTGCAACTGGGCGTTGGTGTCCCAGAACGGGGCCGCCTCAATCAGCGTGTTCATCTTCTCGATGCACCCGGTGCCGACGTTGATTTGCTGGGCGGTCTTGACGTTGCTCAGGGTCGGGCCAATCAGGCCCAGAATCGAAATAACCGCCAAGCCCATGATGCCGAGGGCCAGCGTCACTTCGACGAGGGAAAAGCCGGGGGCCGCGCCCCGCCTACGCCGGAAGAACACCGGGCGGCGCGCGCCAGGGGCGGGGTGCTGGCGGGATGGTTGGATTGGAACGGGCATGGATAAAGGGAGGCGAATTATATTCCGGGAGCGCGGGTTTGCGCTCAGGACCCCGGCGCGCCGGCCGGCATGAAGTCCGCGGAGCTGCGGAACGCCTCCGCCCCGCCCAGCATCCGCAATTGAATGCCCGTGAAGGAGAGGTTCGGTTTCGCGCCCGAGCCGAGAAAGTCAATGGTGCTGTCCGTCGGGTTGACGGCGCGCCCGACGTAAATATTATTGTTGCCGTTGGCGTTGTAGAAAAAGCCGTCGGGGGCGAACTCGATGAAATAATACCAATCCCCCGTCTGCTCCTGCGCCTGGGAGAGCGGGAAAGTGATTTGCATCAGGCCGGTGGTGACGCCGGGATGGTCGTCCAAGGTGGTCAGGGTCGGGTAGGTATAGGCATCGCTGATGGCGTTGCTTTTGGTGTCTTGCGCAAAGCCGGGCAGATCCTGGGTGAACGTGCTCGGATGGCTGGGCACAAAATACAACCCGTCGGGCAACATCGCCCCGTCCGTCGCCGCGACCCAGCTTTGGTAGGGCTTGCCCGCCACCCCGGCCATGGTGGTGACGGAGGGGTCGTCGGAGATCGCGTATATCACGCCATAATAACGAAGGATCTTGGGGTTGATCGTGGCGGAATAGGGGCTGGTGCTGGGCACGGCATTTTTATCCGCAAACACAATGAACCGAGCCCGGGTGTGGTTCCGCTGGGCGGCGGCCCGCGCCCCTTCGATGGTGATGAGCACATCGCGCTGCGCGTTGCCCAAGGCCATGCCCTGCGTCTCGCCATTAAGGGAAAATCCCGCCGCGGCGGCCAGAATGCCAATCAACGCCACCACCACCATCATCTCGACCAAGGTAAACGCCCGCCGGCGGCGAAACGGCCGGGCGGCCGGGCTGGGCCGCAGGCTGGTGAAGGGGGTAGACATGGGAAGGGGCGAAACATGGTTGTATGCGCCCGGACTGTCAATGGCAAGAATTGCCTGCTGCCGTGCGCATTTCGCTGGCCTTTCCCTATCGCTTGGCGGCCGCGCTTGCACGGGACGACGGTGTGGAAAACTCACTGATTTTGAAAATAAAACACCCGCGGCGCTGTTCGCACCGCGGGTGTTGAAGCGAAATGCAGGAGCCAAGCCCCTTGATTTCGTGCAGTGGGAGGGATTAACCACCCGCGCCACCACCACCCGCACCCGCACCACCACCGCCGCCACGACGACCACCAGCGCCACGGGCTCCAGCCGCGCCGAAGCCGCCCAAGGTCAGGGGGCTCCACATCGGATGCGCGTCCAGCGCCGCCTTGGCCTCCGGAGATTGCTTCGCGATCAAATCGCGCAGGGCTTTGTTAAGAGCCGCCAACTCCGTCGGATTGGGGATGTCGGTATTTGCCGCAGGGCCGGTGCCGCCACGGCGACCACCGGAACCAGCTGGAGGAGCCATCGGGGCACTCGCCGCAGGAGCGGCGGCATCAGGGGCGGCGTTCTGGGCGAGCGTCACCGCGGTTGCAGCCATCATGCCGGCTGCGAGCAGGGTTGATATTTTTTTGGGAGTGTTCATTGGGTTGAATCTGAAGGGACAGGAAAACTTATACACCCCGGCTGACATCGTCAAGTTGCACAATTTTTACATCCTTCCGGAAAACTATAAACCAGCATCGTGGGGAGTAGGCATGAGGAATCCCGGGAGCCAGTCCAGTCCTCGCCGGACGCGCCCTTGGCGACTCGACCGGCAGGGCGCTGCCCTATCCGACAATTGGCTAATTGCTGAAAAACATAACGCCCGCCGGCAATAAAGCCGACGGGCGTCAGGGCAGGCAGAGGAAGCTCCGCCTGGAAATATTTACCAGTCAGAGCTAGGCGCCCGAGCCAGCCGGGGCACCCGCGCCACCACCACCAGAGCCACCGGGGCCACCAGAGCCACCCGCGCCACGACGGCCACCACGACCACTTCCACCGGCGCCAGGGCCACCCGCGCGGCCAGCACCAGGAAAGCCCGCAGTCAGGGGCTGATAATTCGGATGGGCGTCAAGCGCAGCCTTGGCTTCCGGGGATTGCTGGGCGAGCAATGCCTTCAAGGCGGCGTTTATCGCCGTCATCTGGGCTGCATCGGGCGCATCAACCGGCGCGCCAAAATTACCAGCACCTTGACCGCCAGCGCCACGACGACCGCCGGAACCACCAGGACCACCGGGACCGCCGCCTTGGGCAGCCGCAGGGGGGGGGGAGGGGGGGAGGGGGAGGAGGAGCGGCCTGAGCCAGCACCACCGGGATAGACGCAGCCAGCATGCCGGCCGCGAGAGCACACAACAATTTCTTCGAGTTTTTCATATAGGGTTAAGGGGTAGTGAAACAAGATAAACCCCGCTATTACGGGTCGTGTTTCAAAATAATGCAAGCATTAAAGGACGGTTAATTTTTACCCCTCCACGGCAAAAACCAACCCAGACCCTTCTTTTTTGTGATTTTGCCTAGACCCTCGCCCGCTGAATCAACTCAATCTCATACCCCTCGGGCGCATCTATAAACGCAAAAATCGAGCCGGTGCTTTTGCTTACAGTCGGCCCATCCGAAAATTTTATCCCTTTGGATTCCAAATACTTGCGATAATCCTCCAAGTTGCCCACCTCGAAGGCCAGGTGCATGAGGTCGGGTTGGACTTGGACGGGGCCGGAATCGGGGAAATAAGTGATCTCGATCAATTCCTCGCTGTTGGGCGTGCGCAGGAAGGCCAGTTTCGCCCCCCGGGGCGATTCCCGCCGGTCGGTCAATTCCAGCCCCAAAATGTCCGTGTAAAATTTCACGGTTTGTTCCAAGTCATTCACCCGCATCCGGGTGTGGAGGAGTTTTGTGACGGCGGGCATGGAAGGTGGGGATTTCTGAATGCTGAGTTCTGAATGCTTAATTTCCTGACCGAGAACACAACAGCAACAGATAAACATAAAGGAAAAATTTCCCATTCCGCAATCCGAATTCAGCATTTCCTTTGAACCTTTTCTTTCCTTCCCCATTCCACTGGGCGAGGATGCTGCGCGTGGCCGAACCAGAACCATTGCCCGTGGCGCAAGCCCGGGCCGGCGCGGCGGCAGCGTGGCGCGTCCTCTTTCGCCGCTACCAACTGCCGCTGTGTGCCTACGTCTATGAATTGGTCCGCCATGAACAAACCAGCCTCGACCTTGTGCAGGCGTCTTTCATTCGCGCCGCGCGCCACCTCGGCACCCTGCGCGACGACGCGAAGTTCGGCAGTTGGCTCTTCGGCATCGCCCACCAGCAATGCCTGCAACACTTCCACCAGGCGGGCCGCGAATTCGTCTCCAGCGACCTGCTCGATGAACGCCCCGGCGACGACCCCGGCCCCGACCAAATCCTTTTGCGTGCCGAGCAGGCGGCGGAGTTCCGCGCGCTCCTCGCGCAACTCCCGCCCGCGCACCGCGCCGTCCTCGTGCTTTATTTCGTCGAGGATTTTTCCCTGGAGGACATCGCCCGCGTCACGGACGCGCCGCTGGGCACCGTCAAGTCCCGCCTGCACCACGCCAAGCGCGCGCTGAAAAAACTCTGGGAACACCAAGCATGAAAACACCGAAACAAATTTTATTGGAAAGCCATCGCGCCGCCGAGCCGCAGCTCGACCGCCTGCGCGAAGAGGTGCTAACGACAGAGTTTAGCTGGCCTGCGGTGAACTTGTCGAACGAGTCGGAGGGCCACGCCCTGAGCCTGTCGAAGGGCCGCCCGTCGAAAAATCGCAACTTCGCCGCCGCCCTTTTGCAAAAATTATGGCTCGAATTAATCTGGCCCTCGCGCCGCGCCTGGGCCGGCCTCGCCGCCGTGTGGGTTGCGCTCGCGGCCGTTTATCTCACCACCCAGCGCCCGGGCGACGCCAAGCTGCCCCCGCCCAACCCGCAAATGGTCGCCGCCTGGATGCAGGAGCAACAGTTGCTTGCGCAATTGCTGGACCATCCTATGCATACTGCGGCCAAAATCCCCACGCCCGCACGCCCTGAGCCTGTCGAAGGGCCCAACAAATCCGCCCAATGGCTGGCCGACGACCAAACCGCCCGGGTGTAAGACCATTTCTCAACCGAATTTTCGACCATGCCACGACAGCTAGAACAGATTGCAGAAGTTTGGCTCTTCCGTCCCGGGGAGCGCGGGCGTCCCACCCGCCGTCCTCGGCGTCTCGCCGAGGACATCTTCGAAGACCGGAAACGCAGGACACTGCACCGGCTTTTGCAAAAGAAGCGGTCGGCGAGACGCCGACCGCAGCGACCGGGACGGTCGCGCTCCCCGGAACGAAGAACCGTGCATTCTAAAGTCCAAAAATAATTCGGTGTTCGTATAAAACCCGCCAGTTTTTTGTTTCGAAACTGATTTTCACCGCCACGACCGCCAAAAAATAAATTCGGTTAATCCCGTCAAAAACCTCCCTTGGCGCTCTTTGCGCCTTTGCGGTGAACCATTCCCCTCCTCTCCCCATGCCCTCCTTCGCCGACCAAATCCCCACTATCCGAAAAATCTATCGCGCCCCGTTTAATTGGTGCGCGCGCATCTTCCGCGCCGTTTTCACCTGGCGCGTGATGCGCCGCGTTTTGCTCTCTATCGCGATTCTCGCCACGCTGATCACGTCCTTTTATCTGGAGGAACTCTGGCGCGGCCAGAGAGCCTGGGACGCCGCCCGGCGCGCCTTCGAGGCGCAAGGCGGGACGCTCGACCTCCAAAAACTGGCCCCGCCACCGGTGCCCGATGACCAGAATTTCGCGATGACTCCGTTGCTCAAGCCGTTCTTCCCCGTAGGAACGCGCGAGCACCCCAATAAGTATCGCGAAGAACTCGGGTCCCGGCTGGAATGGCCGACCGCCGAAGGTAAAGACCCGCATGCCGATGATCCAGGCAACCTGGGCTCCTGGCGGGAGGCCAAACGTAGTGACTTGAAGGATTGGCAGACATTTCTTGGCCAGCCGGACATTCTGCAAGCGTTGAAAAAGCTCGATCCCGTATTAAACGAAATCAGCCTCGCCAGCCGCCGACCCTTTGCCCGGTTTCCCTTCGAATACGAAAAGGTTCCGTTGCCCTTGATATTCGACGTTGGCTTGTTCATCCACTTGACCCACATTTACGGAGTCCGCGCGTTGGCGGAATTGGACGCGGGCCAAACCGACCGCGCAGCGGAGGACACGGTCACCATTTTTCAACTGGCCAATTCCTTAACGGGCGAACCCTTCTTAATGTCCCAGATTACCTCCGTCATCATTGCCGCAAATGGCATGCAGGTGCTCTGGGAGGGGCTGTTCGCCCACCGCTGGTCGGAGGCCCAATTAGTCGAGTTCTCGGGTGAATTGCAAAAATTTGATTACCTCGCGGGCGAACTGCGGGGCGTGCAGGGGGAAACGGCTAGTTCTGATCACTTCTTCCAACTAAGATTGGATGACCCGTCCGGCGACCCGTCCGGGATGGCTGAAAGATTCAACTTGTTCAGCGGCCTGATCCCCGATCAATCTGGCCAGGGCGTGTTAAAAACGCTGGAAAACGAAGTGCAAGACTGGCTGATAAAACGGTGGGCGGCGTGGCTGCCGCGCGGATGGCTCTATCAAAGCCGCATTGTTCATTTGCAAGACGAACAAAAGACCCTGGCCACCCTTGATGTCCCGCGCCACCGGGTGGATCCGGAAAAGTCCAAGGCCATTGATAATGAATTCGCCCAGCGGCGGCACACACCCTACAATTTTATTGCATTTAATTTCGAGGTGGGATCGGCGGCGAGCCTCAACCGCATTTCCGCCTCCGCCCAAGCCTGGATGGACGAAGCCCAAGTCGCTTGCGCGCTTGAACACTACCGGCTGGCCAACGGACAGTTGCCGGAAACGCTCGACCAACTTACTCCGAAGTTCATCGCCAAGCTTCCGACGGATGTTATCAGCGGCGGCCCGCTGCATTACCAACGAAAAGCGGACGGGCATTTTCTGCTCTACGAAGTCGGCTGGAACGGCACCGACGACGGCGGCGTTATCGCCAAAGATTCCTCGGGCAATGTCGACCCGGAAAAAGGCGACTGGGTCTGGCCCGATGCGGCGCAACCGTAGGGAGGATTGCTGATTTCTGAATGCTGAGTGCTGAATTTCGAACGCTGAACTCTGAACTTTGAGCTCCAAAATCCTGCCCAGCATGATCCGCCCGCCAAGGCAGAAGCAGGAAAAGCCTCCGCATTCAGCAATCAGAAATCAGCATTCAGAAATCCCCCTCCCTGCCTTACTTCGCCGCCTCCACCCGCTTCAGCACCAGCGGCTCGTCCCAGGCGAACGGCACGCCCCACGTTTCGTCCTTGAGCGACTTTAATTGGTCTGGCGTCAATTCGCCGAGGCGCACGTTGTTGCCGTCCATCGCGCCCGGCAATTTGCCGTCCGCGACAATTTTGGCGAACTTGCCGGCATCAGGCGACCACAGGATGGCGATGTCGCCGTCCACTTTGATCCGCAGCCAGTTATAGCGCGTGATTTTGGCGCCTTGGGCATCCTTGGCATCTTGGTCAACCAGGCTAGAGGCTGTCCGAAAAGTCTGCTTTGGTCAAGTGATGGGCAGATGACGTAGCGCGATCATGAGGCAGCCGAGCGTGGCAAAAGCGCAGAAGAGCGAAGCGTGTTTTTCCCAGCGGGTGAGCAAACGACGGTGATAGCCCAGCCAGGCGATGGTGCGTTCGACTCTCCAGCGGCGGCGGTAGCGGCGCCGCGGTCGTCCGTCCTGGGTGACGTTTTCGGGCCGGCGGTTTTTGCGGTGCGGGGCGATCATTTCGATGCCCAGTTCGGCGAGGGTTTCGTCCAGTTCATCCACGTCGTAAGCCTTGTCGCCGATGAGGCGTTGCGGCTGGGCCTCGGGCTGGCCCAAGTCGAGCGTTTGCTGCACCATGTCGTGTTCGGGAACGCCAGAGGCGTCCACCGACAGCGCCAGCGGAATGCCTTGCCCATCAACGACTAACTGCACCTTCGTGCCCTTGCCCTTGGGCGACAGCCCCACGGCGTCACCACCGCCCTTGGCCGCCGCAAAGGTGGCGTCCACGAAGCATTCTTCCACATCGATGCGCCCAACCTCAATCAAGTGCCGGATAACTTGGGCGAACAGCATGCGGAAGGCCCGCGACTGGCTCCACTGTTGCAGGTAGTCATGCACGGTGGACTTGGGGGGAAAGCTGCGTGGCAGCAGCTTCCACGGCATGCCCGTGTGCAGCATGAACAGGATGGCTTCGAACACCTCCCGCTCGTTGGCCCGGGGCCGCCCAAACACGCTGCGCTTGGGCCGTTGCAACACAGGACTTATAATCTCCCATTGTTTGTCAGTTATAAACATCCCACTCCGAAAGCACCTTCCATGCCGACTGGCCTACTTTTCGGACAGCCTCTAGGCGTGTTCTGCAAGGAAGTCATGGTGACCGCGCCGCTGCTGACCTTCTTATATGATCGAACGTTCGCGGCCGGGAGTTTTGCCGAGGCGTGGCGGCGGCGGGCAAAATATTACGGAGTACTGGCGGCCACCTGGATTCCACTGGCAGGGGTCGTTTGGAGTGCGGGCAACCGGGGTGGCTCGGCGGGTTTTCAATCGGGCCTGGCATGGACGGATTATGCGTGGGCGCAGTTTCCCGTGCTCGCGCGCTATCTGGCCTTGGTCACATGGCCGCATCCGCAAATGGTGGACTATGGGCCGGCACTGGCTTGGAACGGCGGCCCGGCCATGGCCGCGGGTGACGAGAGTTGGGCGCTGCTCTTGGTTGTGGCGCTGGTGGCGGGCACAATCTACCTGCTGTGGCGGCGTTCGGTTTTCGGCTTTCTTGGCGCCTGGTTTTTCGGGATACTCGCGCCGAGTTCGAGCATCGTCCCGATTGCGACCGAAATCGCGGCGGAGCACCGCCTGTATCTGTCCCTGGCGGCACTGGCGGTGCTGGCAGCCGTCGGGCTGGACCGGTGCGCGGGGCCGCGGGTCTTCAGCATCGCCGTCGCCATTTGGGCGGCGGGTTTAGGGGGCCTGACGTTCGAGCGCAACCAGGATTTTCGCACGGAATTGGTCAATTACCAGGCGCTGGTGGCCAATGCGCCCGAGAACGACCGCGCGCTCGTCAATCTGGGGGTGGATTTGGCTGACGCCGGGCGGCTGCCGGAAAGCGCGCAGGCCTACGCGAACGCTTTGCGGATCAATCCCCGCGCGGTGGATGCGGAGCATAACCTCGGCTTGGTCCTGGCCCGGATGGGGCGCCCGGATCAAGCCATCATCCATTATCGGAATGCCTTGCGCCTCAGCCCCGATTACATTCCCGCCCACGCGGCCCTGGCCAATTTGCTGGTAAAGACGAAGGCAACCATCCCGGACGCGATTACCGAGTTCGCGGCCCTGGTGCGGTTGCAGCCGGATTCGGCCGAGGCGCATCTGAACCTCGGCAAGGCTTACATCGTGGACGAGCAACACGCGCAGTTTGCCCCGGCCCTCGCCCAATTCCAAATCGCCGCCCGCCTTGCGCCGGACGACCCGGAAGCTTTTTTCTCGCTTGGCGACGCGCTGACGAAGGAGGGAATGGCCGCCTCCCCAGCGGGCGCGCCGTTTTTTACGGAAGCGGTCGCGCAATATTCCCTGGCCTTGAAAATCAAGCCCGACTACGCCCGCGCGCGGGGCGGCTTCGCCTTTTGTCTAATGCGATTGGGCCGTTATGGTGAGGCCGTGCGTGAATACCAGGCGGCGTTGCGGCTCGACCCGACGGAGAAAAGCTTCAGCGCCGGTCTCGCCATGGCGCAGGGACTGCAGGCCGGAACAATAGCGCCGCCACCGTGAGCGGGCTGCAGCCCGCCCCCAAAAATTTGCGCGTCAGTTGCCAGTGGACAAGCCGTATTTTATGTAGGCTTTGTCGCGGAGTCGTTGGAGCCACTTTTCCACGGCCTGGCTGTCGTCCTGCGCGGCAAGGGTTTTCTCAATATCCGGGTAGACGTCTTCGATCTTGCGGTAGCCTTCAGCGGTTTTTTCGTCGCAGATGAAGATGAAGATGACGGTGTCATTCGTCTGCGCGTCATGCGTCGTCACTGGGTCGCTGACCTGGCCGGGCTGGAGATTGAACACGGCTTGCTGCACTTCGGGCGGCAGCTTGTTATCGCTCGTAAAAGTCTGGTCGGGAAGGATGCCGGCGCGGGCCAGGGGGTCGGAACTGTATTTCTGGGCCAGCGTCAGAAAGTTGGCGCCGGGCTGGCGAGCTTCCTCGACAATTTTCGCGGCTTGTTCGGCGACGGGCGAGTCGGCCACCGGCTTGAGCACGATCTGGCGCACTTTGATCGAGGCCTTGACGAAATAGTCCTCTTTGTGCTTTTCGTAATAGTCTTTGATGCGGTCGGGGCTGAGGCCGGTCGTGGAGCTGTGCATCTGATCCGCCATATACCCGACCATGTCGTCTTCCTCGATGCGCTGGCGGTAATCCAGTTCGGACTCGCCCTTGGAGGCGAGGTATTTGATGAAGGCCTCCCGGTCGTCGTGAAACTGCGAGGCCATGTTGTCCTCAAACTGGCGCTCGATGTAGTAGGCGGGCACTTTGTAGCCCTTGTCGGTGAATTCCTGGATAATGAGCAGGCGGTCCACCATGGCTTTGAGCGCTTCCATGCCGAGGGCGTTGACTTGCTGGTCAAAAATTTCCTTGGCCTTTACCGGGTCGTCGCCGTATTTGGCGTCAATGGCCTGGAAGAGATTGTCCACATCCGGCTTCATCTCCTTATTCAATTCATCCAGGGTGATTATTTTGCCGTTCACCACTGCGGCGACCGAATCGGTGAACTTGTCCTGTTTGAGTTCGCCCACGGGTGCATTCGGCATCGCGGGGGCGGCGGGGCCGGGTGTGGCGATGGTCGCAGCGGATGCGGCGGCGCTCGTCAAAGTCGCCGATCCGGGCGCATCCTCGCCCAAGGCGGTCGCCCCCACGGCGAGCAACGCAAGTGGGCAGAGCAGGTGGCGCAGACGCGGCATCATGGCTTGGGTGTTTGCTGGCGTTTCAGGAAGGAGATAATCTCGTCCATTCTTTGGAGAGGTTGGCGCGTGGTCAAGCGGGGAAAACGGTTGCCGATTTGAACATAATCGGGATATTGACCGCGCCCGCCGGCCCTTTCGCACTTGAGGCGTGCGCCTTCGGTGGCGACATCCACGATGCCCTTTTGTTCCGCCCAACCACGGATTTCGGCCAGCTTAACCAAGGCTTGCGCGCTTTTCGGCAATGGGCCAAAGCGGTCGCGCAGAGAGGCGGCCAGCGCGGCGGTCTCAGCGGGCGAGGCGGCCAGCGCCAGGCGGCGGTATTGGTCCAGGCGCAGGCGCGTGTCGGCGATGTAATCCGCCGGGAGATTGGCGGAAATGGGTGCGAGGTGCTGGCCGGCGAGGTCGGTCTCCTTCAGCGCGGCGTAGCCGTGGCCGGTGTCGTCGGTGGCGGCGATGGTGATGGGCGGGAGGGTGGCGCCGGCGGCTTCGCCGACGAGGACAAAATCCAGCCGCACTGTCGCGCGCACGGCGAGCGCGGCGGGTTCGCCCTTGAGGCGGGCGATGCTCTGGCGCAGCAACTGGCAATATAAATCAAGGCCCACGCCGGCGATGTGGCCGCTTTGTTCCGCGCCGAGGAGGTTGCCCGCGCCGCGCAGTTCGAGGTCGCGCATCGCGAGGCGGAAGCCCGCGCCAGGCTGCGTGAATTGGCGGATGGCGGCGAGGCGGTGGCGCGCCTGGTCGAGCAGCCGCGCGTGGCGGTGCAGCAGCAGATACGCGTAGGCCTGCCGGTTGAAGCGCCCGACCCGCCCGCGCAACTGATACAACTGCGCCAGCCCAAAGCGGTCCGCGCCTTCGATGATGAGCGTATTACAGTTTGGGATGTCAAGGCCCGACTCGATGATGGTGGTGCAAATCAGCACGTCGAATTCGCCGGCGACGAAGCGCGTCATGATCGTTTCCAAATCGTCGGCGTCCATCTGCCCGTGGCCGACGCACAGGCGCGCCTCGGGGATGAGTTCGCGGAGGTGGCGCGCGCAGTCTTCGATGCTCTCGACGCGGTTGTGGAGATAAAAGACCTGGCCGCCGCGCGCCAGCTCGAAGCGGATGGCCTCGCGTACGATTTCCGGCGAAAAACTTTTCACGATGGTTTCGATGGGCAGGCGGTCGCGTGGCGGCGTCTCGATGACGCTGAGGTCGCGCGCGCTGACGAGCGCGAAGTAGAGCGTGCGCGGGATGGGCGTCGCGCTCATCGCCAGCACATGCACGTCGGCGCGGAGCTGCTTGAGTTTTTCCTTGTGGCGCACGCCGAAGCGGTGCTCCTCGTCAATGATGACCAGGCCCAGGTCCTTGAATTTCACGTCCGTGCCAAAGAGACGGTGCGTGCCGATGACGATGTCGAGCTGGCCGGAGCCAAGTTGCGCGACGACTTGCTTTTGCTGCTTCGGCGAGCGGAAGCGGCTGAGTTGCTCGACGGCCACCGGAAAGGGCGCGAGCCGCTCGCGAAATGTGTTCAGGTGCTGCTGCACGAGCACCGTCGTCGGCGCGAGGACGACGACTTGCTTGCCGCCGAGCACGGCCTTGAACGCGGCGCGCAGCGCGACCTCCGTCTTGCCGAAGCCCACGTCGCCGCACAGCAGGCGGTCCATCGGGCGGCCGCGTTCGAGGTCGCTCTTGGTCTCGGTGATGGCGCGAGCCTGGTCGGGCGTTTCCTCGTGGGGAAAGGCGTCCTCGAATTCGTGCTGCCAGGCGGCATCGGGCGGGAAGGCGAAGCCCGGGCGCTGGTCGCGCTCGGCCTGCACGCGCAGCAGTTGCGCGGCGAAATCGAGCGTGGCGCGCTCGGCCTCGTGTCGCGTTTTTTCCCACTGGCGGCCGCCGACCTTGCCCAGCCGGGGCGCGATTTTCGCCAGGCCGACGTAGCGCGAGAGCAGGTGCGACTCGTGCAGCGGCAGGTGCAGTTCCACCCCGTCCGCGAATTCGAGTGAAATGACTTCGTCCTGGCGACCCGCCGTGGCGAGTTTGCGCAGCCCGCGAAACCGGCACACGCCGTGCGTGACGTGGACGAGGTGGTCGCCCTCGACGATTTCGGAAAAATCAAGCAACTGGTCCACCCGGTGGCGCTGGGGCAACTGGCGCGTGCGGAACGTGGCGACGCGCTGGCGGTGCCGCCCAAAAATTTCGCCTTCCGCCACCACCGCCACGGCTTGGTTTTTTTTCAGCAGCGGCCAGTCGAGCCGCGCGTTGGTTTTCGGCGGAGGAAACCGGCCGCGAGGCTGCCGGTTAAAATTTTCGGCGCGAAACCTTTGAGCGAGGAATCTTCCGCGAGAATTTCCCGCAGCCGCCCGGCTTCACCCTCGGCGTGCGTGACGATGAACACGGCGGTGCCCGCGCGCGCCCATTGCGCGAGCAGGCGCAGGAAAGCGTGCTGCGAGGCCTGGTCGCTTTCGAGCCGCGCGCGGCCCAGCGCCGGCGTATTTGCGAGCGGGCGGTGCGCGAGGGTCGGCTCGGAGTCCACCGGCACGCGGAGTGAGTCGCTGGCAATCGCGCCGCCTGATTCGTCCAGTTCGGCGAGGCCCGTCCACGCATCATCCGCGTCGGCGCGCGCAGTGAGGATGGTTTGCAGGGTGGGGTGGGGAGCGGCGAGTTTTTCCGGGACGGAAAAAAGGGCCGGCTGTTCGGCGGCCTGGCGCGCGGGTTCGTGGATGATCCAGTGTGCGCGCGCGGGGAGAAAATTCAGGAGGCCCGCGGGCGCGCCCTCCTTCATTTCGCGCGGGGCGGGCGCGATGAGGAGTTCGGGCAGGGCCTCGTCGGTGAGTTGCGTAGTGGGGTCGAAGCGGCGGATGCTTTCCAATTCGTCGCCGAAAAAATCGAGGCGAACGGGCGCAGCGGCGTTGAAGGGGTAAACGTCGAGCAATCCGCCGCGCACCGCGTATTGGCCGGGGGTTTCGCACAGCGCTTCATGGTCATAGCCCAGTTCGTGGCCGAGTTTTTCCGCGAGTTCGCGGAAGTTGACGCGCGCGCCCGCCGCCAGGCGGATTTCCCGCGCGGTCAAATCGCCCGGACGCGGCGCGGGTTGCAACACGGCGGCGAGCGTCGTGACGATGAGCAGCCGGCCACCCACGCTTTTCGCAGAGGAATTTTTTTCGCGCTGGGAGGCGAGCGCGGCGAGTACGGCGAGCCGGTCGCACTGGCGCTCAAAAGTGCCCGCCACGCCCGCGGCTTCCGCGCCTTCGCCGGGCAATTCGGGGTAGAGCAAAACCTCCGTGGGCGCAGGGCCGTCGGCGGCGAGGCGCTGGAAAAACGAAATGTCCTCGGCCAGGGCGTCGAGCTGGCGGGGCAGGCGCGCGAGTGCCAGCGTGACAGGCGCGGGGTGGTCGCGCGCCAACTGTTCGAGAAAGGCGCCCACAGCCGGCCCGGCCACGCCCACAAACAGGCGCGGTGCAAATGCTTCCGGCACAAGGACGGGCTTCATCGGTGGCGGCCGGGAATCTCGGCGAACCATCCAGCATAAACTTCGCACGAAACATTGCACGCTTTCTTGCGCACCCGACTCCCCCCTTGAACTGGGTGCGGTTCGCCGCTATCGTTCGAACGCTTGCCATTTTTTTCCATCATCACGCCGCTGGCGCGCTGGCTGGCCGCGCGCCGGGCGGGGGCCGTCGGCTGGTTGGATCCGTTGTCCCTGGCTGCGCTGTTTGGCTTTCTCCTCTGGAAAACCTGGTTGTGCTGGCCGGATCCGATGGTGGACTTTCCCCGCTACCTTTACCTCCCTTGGCGGATGAGCCAGGGCGCGTTACCCTATCGGGACTTGGTTTGCCTCTACGGGCCGCTGCCGCTGTTAGTGCAAATGGAAGCGTTTCGCCTGTTCGGGCCGGGGCTGGACGTGATCATCTGGCTGAATATTGCGGTGACGGCGGCATCCTCGCCCTGCTGCGGGCGATTTTTTGCGCGATCGGGGACCGCCTCAGCGGCTGGCTTTGCGGCGTGGTGTTTGTCGTGGTATTCGCCCTGCCCATGCCGTTTTACCCGGAAACCATCCGTTCTTTATACAATTATATTACGCCGTATTCTTGTGAGGCCACCTGGGGCTTCGGCGGCGTGCTGCTCGTCCTTTTCGCGCTGCTGCGGCATGCGGCTTCCGGCCGGCGGTGGTGGCTGTTCGTCGCGGGGATCGGCGTGGGCATAGCATACTTGGATAAAATCGAGCTATTGCTTGCCGCGCTGGGTGCGCTGGGCCTGTATCTGGGCTTGGCGTTGTTGCAGACGTGGCGGCGAGAACACGGGGTGGGGAATTTTAATGAGCGCCTGGTTCAATTCGCGGGCGGGCTGGGCTGGATGTCGGCCGGATTTTTGGCGACTTATCTGCCGGTGCTTTTCGTCCTCGCGCGCGCGGGCGGCTGGGCCTATGGCTTCCGCTCCGCCAGCTGGACGCTCCGAGTGGTGCTCGACCCGGCCTACACCCGCGCCACCTCAACCTATTTTCAGGACATGATGCTGGGCTTCGACCATCCGTGGACGAATTTGCTCAGCCATTTGCAATGGGGGTTGGTTCTCATCGGGTTTTGCGCGATCGCGATGTGGGCGGGGCGCGGCTGGCGGAAGTCGCAAGAAGCGGGTGAGACCGGCCAGGGGTATGTCGTCTTGCTGGTGGCTCTTTGCTTCCTGGTTGTTCTCTTGATTCAGTGGTTGGAGATTGGCCGTGCGTTGCTGGTGCCGACGGTGCTGGTTTTCCTCTTCGCGGTCGGCGGGTCGCTGCGCCGGGCCTGGCAGGGCCGCGCGGGCACCGCCCGCCGGCCCGGCCTCGCGGTAATCGCGACGGCGGCGCTGCTATTGCTGGCGCGGATGCTATTGAATGTCCGCATTTATAATTACGGATTTTTCCTGAGCTTGCTTGCGGCGCTGCTGCTGGTGCATCTGCTGGTTTACGAACTACCCCGGTGCTTTGGGCGCGAGACAAAGCCTAACGGCCTGCTGCAGATCACCCTGGCCTTCCTGGTCTTGGTGGGCGCGGCCCAATTGGGCCGGCTGTCGTTGGCGAACTACGAGCACCGCAGTTTCGCGGTCGGGACAGGGCGGGATCGGTTTTATTCCTACACGCCGGACATCAACGGCGACGGCGCCATGGTCAACATCATCACCACCGTCATGACGCTACATTTTGCTCAAGTGAAAACGGTCATCGCTTTTCCGGAAAGCGCCGCGGTGAATTATTCCCTGCGCAAAATCAACCCCGTGGCCGACTTCCAGTTTACGCCTGATGTGCTCAAAATGGAAGGCGTGGACCGCATCCTGGCCGCGCTGGCCGCCCACCCCCCGGAGGCCGTCGTGTTTTACGCCCGTGACATGACCGAATACAATATTTCCTATTTCGGGGCTGACGACAATTGCGGCAAAGGCATCGTGGCCTGGGTGGAAAACAATTACCGGCTGGCCTTTGTCTATGGAGAGACCAAGTTCTCCCCCACCGGTCATGACATTGATATTTTTATCCACCGGGCTCCGGCGGCCCGGCCCTGATACCCCGCCGAGTCCCAACTTGAATTTGCCCTTGTTCGCCATTATTTTCTGGGGGCTTGCCATTTTTATCCACCACCACGCCACTCGCGCGCTGGCTGGCCACGCGCTGGGCCAGGATCGTCGGCTGGCTGGAACCCCTTTCTCTCATCGGGTTGTTTGGCTTTCTCCTGTGGAAAACCTGGCTGCGCTGGCCGGAACCCTTGGTGGACTTCCCGCGCTATCTGTATGTTCCCTGGCGGATGAGCCAGGGCGCGTTGCTCTACCGGGATTTGGTTTGTGTTTACGGGCCGCTGCCATTGTTGGTTCAGGCCGCCGGGTTTCGCTTGTGCGGGCCGGGGCTGGATGTGATCGTCTGGCTGAATATAGCCGTGACGGCGGGCATCTTCGCGTTGCTGCGCGCAATTTTCGGCACGCTCGGCGACCGCCTCAGCGGTTGGCTCTGCGGCGTCGTGTTTTTGGTGGTTTTTGCGGTGCCGTATTATAGCGATACCATCGGCTCGCTCTACAACTACATCGCGCCCTATTCCTGCGAGGCCACCTGGGGCTTCGGTGGCTTGCTGCTGACGATTTACGCGTTGATGCGGCACGCCGCCCGGGACCGGCGTGGGTGGCTGTTCGTCGCGGGCCTCGGCTTGGGCATCGCCTACCTGGACAAAATCGAGCTGCTGCTTGCGGCGTTGGGCGCGCTGGGCATCTACTGCGGCCTGGCGTTCCTCCAAGTCTGGCGGCAGGGACCCCGTGGGGGCATCGTTAAAAAAGACCGATTCGCGTTCTTTGCCACGCTGGGCTGGGTGCCGGCCGGTTTTTTGGCGGCACACCTGCCGGTGTTTCTTTTTTTCGCCAGCGAGGGCGGCTGGGCCTACGGCTTCCGCTCCGCCAACTGGTCGATCCAGGTGATGCTCAATCCCGCCTACGCCCGAGCCATCACGACGTATTTTCAGGACGCGATGATGGGCTTTGACCACCCGTGGGCCAATTTGCTGAATCATTTGCAATGGGGCCTGGTGCTGGTCGGGTTCTGCGCCGTCGTGGGCTGGGCGGGGCGCGGCTGGCGGAAGGCGCAGGAGCCCGGTGAAGCCGGCCAGGGGTTCGTGGTGCTGATTTTCGCGCTCAGTTTCCTGGTCGTGCTCCTGACCGACTGGCTCTCCATTGGCCGCGCCCTGCTGGTGCCCACGGTGCTGACTTTCTTTGTGGCCGTCGGCGCTGCTTTGCGCCGCGCGTGGCAAGGCCAGGCGGGAACCGCCCGCCAGGCCGGCCTCGCTGTGGTGGCGACGGCGGCGCTGCTGATGCTCGAACGGATGCTGCTCAATGTCCGTATTTCGAGTTACGGATTTTTTCTGAGTGTGCTGGCGGCTTTGCTGGTCGTGCATGTTTTGGTTTACGAACTGCCCCGGCGCGGCGGACGCGAAACGCCGCCCAACAATCTCCTGCAAATCACCCTGACCCTGCTCGTGCTCGCCGGCACGGCGCAATTGGGCCGGCAGTCGCTGCTCAATTTCGAGCATCGGAGTTACCCGGTCGGGACGGGGCGGGATCATTTATACTCTCTCACCCCGGACATCAACGGCAACGGCGCGATGCTCAATATCGTCGTCGAGATCATCCAACAGCATTTCGCCCAGGTGAAAACGGTCGTGGCTTTTCCGGAAAGCGCGGCCGTGGACTATCACCTGCGCAAAATTGACCCCCTGCCCGACTTTCAGTTCACTCCCGATGTGCTGCTCATGGCCGGCCCCGATAAAATTCTGGCCGAACTGGCCGCGCACCCCCCCGACGCCGTCGTGTATTGCGCCCGCAAATTGAGTGAATACGACGCCGCCTATTTCGGCGCCGACGAAAAAAGCGGGAAGGGCATCGTGGACTGGGTGCAAAGCAATTACACGCCGGTTTTTGCCTATGGGCCAACCCCGTTTTCCACCACCGGCCACGCCGTGGATATTTTTCTGCGCCGGGACCTGGTGACGCCGCCCGCCCCACCCGCAAATTCCAAGTGACAATACGGCAACGCTGAACATTCTGCGTTGAGGGATGGGCCAAGCCGGTGTTGCATGGCGGCCATCCCCGCCTTCCCTTTCCAGATTTTGAGTTTGGCTGCGGCGGACGCGCCGGGCTTCCGGGCGTTCACGGCGACGCATTACTTGGTGGTCGCCGGGACTGCGGCGGCGGCGGCGGGGATCGCTTGGATGGGAATTTATTTGCGCTGCGCGCACGGGGCGGGCGCGCAGCAGTGGTGGCGGCGGGCGCTCGCGTGCTTTTGCCTGGGGGTGTACGCGGCCTACCAGATTTGGTTATGGCGGCCGGAAAATTTTAAGTGGACCGTGAGTCTGCCGCTGGAGTTTTGCGATATGGCGCTGCTGGTGGCCGCGGGGGTGATGCTAACCGGAACGCGGTGGTTGCGCGGACTGCTGTATTTTTGGGCCTGCGTGTTTGTGATCCAGGCGTTTCTGACACCGGTGCTGCAAAAAGGGCCGGCGACGGTGGATTTCTGGCTGTTCTGGCTGGCGCACGGGGCGATTGCCTGCGCCGCGGTTTACGATCTCGTGGTGGGGAAGTTCCGCCCCAGCTTTGCCGATGCCGTGCGCAGCTACGTGATTTCGATTTTCTACTCGGTGGTGCTGCTGGTGCTCGATAATTTGACGGGGTGGAACTACGGCTACGTCGGTCCGGCCAAGCCGGGGGCGCCGACGTTGCTCGACGCGCTCGGCGGCTATCCCCTGCGCCTGTTGTGGATGGCGCTTTTGACGGCGGCGGGGTTTGCGCTCGTGTGGCTACCGTGGGCGCGGCAGCAAAGGAGCAGAGGAGCAAAGGGGCAGAGGCACTGAGGCGCTAAGAATGGTTTGTAAGAACGCTCAACGTTTAACATTTAACGTTCAACGCTTAAGTGCCAAAAACCGGAATGGCGGTTGCATGCGCCTGTTTGGCATCGTTCTGGTTATAAAATTGCGGCGAATTTATGTTGATAAAAATTTGCCGGCTGGCCCTTATTGAAAATAATAACAGTGATTTCGGGAATTAACCATGAATGCCGATACACCAGCACCGATGACTTGGAGGCCCCCGCGGCGCCTTTTTTGGGTGGGTTTTGTTGGCAGCCTTCTTTTTTCAACAATATTGATTGAATTCACCCTAAGCATTTTCCACCCGGCATGGAGATGGGCTGAAAAATGGCCTCCCGATTTCGTCGACCTCATTGTTTCATACTGTTGCTTCGGAGGCGGAACGATGATGTTTCTTTGTATGCTACGAATAGGATTGGTGAGCGCCTTAAGCATTAAGGCTGGCCAAATCGAATTACGCACATTCAGCAAGCGACAGGTGATCAAGCTGGACGAAATCGAACAGATTTTTTGGCGCAGTCCGCCTCATATATGGGATCCTTTCAAAAAGGAAATGCGGCTTAGACTAACAAAGCCATTTATGGTGGAAGTTTCCGGACATGGAAAACACGCCAGTATTAATCTCGGCATCTTCTCACCGAAAGACAAGCAAGCCATCATTCAAATTATCCGGAATTTATTCATCAATCGGCCCCAGCTTGGATGGGATGAGTTTGTCCAAGCTCGGGAAAAAACCAGACTGCTGATGGAGCTAGAGAAGCATCGGCGAGCGCAACCTGTGCCCAATAGCGAGACCCGGTTGTTAATCATGGCCTGCGCGGCTTTGATTTGGAGCATCCTCGCCTGGGCTGTCCGCTCACCTTTATTTCATGGAGTGGAATGGTTCGGGATGGCCGGCTTTCCTCGCTTAATCCAGATCATGCTCACTTACGGGGCCATGTTTGGCGCTTCCATGCTGCTGCTGAGCTTGTGGGAAATAATCAAGTATCAAACCACCAAACGGACGCTGCTGGCGCTGGCATTTTCAATTGTCGGCACCGTAATGTCAGTAATGGCAATTTGGCTTATTGTGGAAGAGACTGTAAAACGCCGTTGAGTTTGGGAACAAAAACCGGAGGTTTGGGAAAAATCGTAAAATGCGCAAGGTTCAAAATGGGCGAAAAAGAGCGGTCTTAACGCGCGCTGCAAGGGCGTTTAAGGGGGTGGTGGGCGGGGGTTTAAGCCGGGCGTCGACGGGCTGTCAAGCCAGGGTTTGGTTCGAGATGAGCAGTTCGGTGGTCGGGGTGGGCTTGCGCGCGTGCCTGGCCTGATTGCCGCCCAGGATGTAGCGGACTTGCAGTTCGCGCAGGTGGCAGCCGGCGAAGAGGGCGCGGATGTCCGGGCGGTCGTTGATCGAGAGCACCCACGCGCCGAGGCCCAGAGAGGGTCAGGCTGCACCTTATTACCTTGCCTTGCCGAGCCATTTTGATTCGACCATGCCCGCTGATCTCAACAAACGCATTTCCGCGCCGGACCTCACGCCGGGGTTGAGGCGGCGGGGGGCGGGGTGGCTGGGGCGGGCGGGGGGTTGAGGGTTTGCCAGTCTTCCGGCGTATAGAGGTCCTGGTAGATGCCGTAGCGGCGGCCCGAGAGTTGGTAGAAGGGCTTAAAGTCCACTTCGTTGTTGTCGCCGCCGACGCCGGTGGCGTGGAAGACTGTCGGCACGTTCGTCGTGGCGTCGGGTTGTGCCGGGTCGTTCGTTGCCACGCGTTTTAGCCAAGTGGTGACGGGCGCGTCCGCCGCCGCGAGGAAAACGGGATACTTGGGCGCCGGCCCGCCCCGGCCGCGACCGCCGCGGCGTCCGCCGCCGCTGCCACTCGCTGCGGCCACTCCTGCTCCGCCGGCGCCGCCGCCCACGCTATTGGCGGCAGTCGCGGCGGCTTGCGCGGCTTGCTGGATATTGCGCACGTTGGGCGCGCCATAGTCTGCGCCGAGGACATAGGGGCCCCATTTGAGCGCGGTGCGCCGGGGATTGTCGGGGAGCGCTTCCTTATAGAGTGCTTTGGGCAGGGTGACTTTGACGGTGTCGCCGGTTTTCCAGGTGCGTTTTAATTCCGCATAGGTTCCGGCGTTCGGCAAATCTTTTTGCGGCGCGCCGTTGACCTTGAGCGCAAAGCCATCGCCCGCCCAGAAGGGGCGGCGCAGCGCGAGGGCGAATTCCTTGGGCGCGCCGGTGAATTTCAGCGTGGCCACGTCGGAGTCGCCGGGGACGACGTTCGTTTCGACGTTCATGCCCGCTTCTTTCCACTGCGCGGTCGAGGACGCATAGAGGTTGACCCAGAGTTTGTCGGCGGAGGCGTTATAAATTCCATAGCCGTGGAGGGCATGGTTTTCGAGGCCGGTGCCGACGCAGCACGTCATGCCGTCGCCTTGGTATTCATGGGTTACGCCGCGGCCGACGGGCACCATGTAGCAGAGCTGGCCGTCGTCAAAATTAATGGAGGCCAGCACATGGTTGAAGAGCGCGCGCTCGTGGAACTCGGCGAATTTGTTGTCCGGGTTGAGCGCAAAAAGCAGCCGCGTCATCTTGACCATATTGTAGACGTTGCACGATTCGCAGGTGCGGGTGTCGCCGTTGGCTTTGATGGTGCCGTCCACCTGGCCGCTGAGTTTGTCGGCGGGGCCGAAGGACTCGTCGTAGCCGTGGCCGCCGGTGGCAAAACTGTGATGATTGACGACGGCTTCCCAGAAGAATTTCGCGGCGTCACCGTCCGGCGCGTTGCCGGCGTAAACATAGCGGGCGAGTTCGCCGAGGAGCTTGGGGATGTTGGTGTTGCCGTGTTTGCCAGCGAGGATGTCCTGGCCCTGCGCGAGGGGGTTGACGATGGCGTCGTGGTGAAAGCGTTGCGAGAGCTTAAGCCAGCGGTCGTCGCCCGTGTCGGCGTAGAGGTCGGCGAGGGATTCGTTGATGCCGCCGAACTCGGTGCCGAGCATCCGCTGGAGTTGGGCCGGGTTGAGGCCGCCGACGATGCTTTCAATCCAAGCGGCGAATTTCAGGGAGGTGTCGAGGGCGGCGCGATTGCCCGTCTGGCGGTAGGCATCGCGCAAACCGGCGAAGAGCTTGTGCTCGACATACCAGGGCGACCACATGCCGTTGAGGTCGAAGGCGCTGGAGCGAATGTCGCCCTGGGTGAGTTGCTGGAAGAGAGTTTTGCCGTCAATCGGGCCGCCTTGGGTGCCGCGCGGAGGATTGCCCATGAGCGCGCCGATGTAGCCATCGCCCTGCTTGTCCTGCACCTCCTTGTATTCATTCACCAGGTAGGCAGCGCGGTCCTTGAACTGGGAGTCGCCGGTCGCCGCATACATATAACTGACGGCGGAAAGGTAGTGGCCGGCGATGGCCCCCGTGAGCTGGCGGCCGGGGCCTTCCCAACTGCCGTAGCCGTCATCCGCCTTGGGTGTGAGGCCCGCTCGCTCGCGGAAGCGATACATGATGCGATCCATGTCCAGCTTGAGCAGGTTGGCCTGGCCGAGTTCCTGCGCTTTTTTGAGCGGCCCGCCGGTGAGGCGGATCGCGGAGAGCGGCAGCGGCGTCGCGGCAAAAGGGATGGCGTTGGTAATCGGGTTAACCGTGGCACCAGCGAGCGCGGGCAGGGAATCGGCGGCGCGGCCCAAGGCGCGCGTCAACAGCAACGCAGCGGCGGCGGAAAAACTGGTGACCAGGAAATCGCGCCGGCCGCAGCAGGCGCAAAGAGCGGGGGAGGAGGAGTGGGAAGAGCGGGGCAGGGTGCTCATGGGGGGAGGGGAGGAAGAAAGGATGAGGGATGAGGGATGAAGCACAAAATTGCCGGTTTCTGAATTCCAAATGCCGCAGAACCGTCATTTTCCATTTTTGAAACGCGACATTACAGGCATCTAGCCAACGAAGAACTTTACGACGCAAGAGTCAAGTTTGGGAGCTATGCAGATATAATTTTCTCAGAAACCCATTTTCTCAGAAACCCTTCCGTTTTGAAATACTAACCAAATCACTCCCCCCATCCAAGGCTTCCTTCCATAGCCGATATTGTAGAACTCCCACGTCTCAATTATTCCAGGCATAGCGGATTTCTTAGACCATATGGGTTGACCCAAAGTCTGCCACTTGGGTTGACCCAAAATTCCAACCACCTCTGCTTGCGTCATGCCAACTTTAATATTGTCGTAGTTTTCTTTTGAAATCTTGGAAAAGTCTACAATCAAGACACAAGTTGCCAATGCTATGCCGAAGCTCACCAACACGATGGCAAAGACAGCCACAACGAAGTTTTTACGCCTCATGCCACTTTTTCAAAACCCTTTTTTACAAATAGGTCAACCAATTTCCAATCCGATCAATTTTGAATCTGCTTAAAATTTATTACAATACAAAACATCACATGGCAAAAAAAAAGTCCCGGCCCGCCTAACACACATCCTGTCCACCTACGCTTGCAAATCAGCCCTCAAATGTGGAATGCGGAATGCGGAAAAATGCCGGAAATATGTATCATTTTTAGGCCCTCTTGACCGTCAGAAATCAGCACTCAGAAATCAGAAATTTCATCCTTCATCCTTCATCCCTCATCCTTTCCCTAAATCAGCCCCAACTGCATCTTGCCCTCTTCGGAAATCCTGTCCTGCGACCACGGCGGGTCCCAGAGAATTTCGACTTTGGCTTCGCTCACGCCGGGGATGGCCGCGAGACGCGCGCGGGCGTCTTCCGCAATGGCCGGGCCCATGCCGCAGCCGGGGGCGGTGAGCGTCATCTGCACATCCACGCCGTAGCGATTCTCGCCGAGTTCCTTGATTTGCAGGTTATAGATAAGGCCGAGGTCCACGATGTTGACGGGGATTTCGGGGTCAAAAACGGTTTTGAGCGCCTCCCATAACGAGTGGCTCGGCGGGTGCTTTGCCGTCGCCGGGCGGCGGCGTGGCCGCGGCGTCTGTATTCGTGGCGGTGGCCGGCTTGTCTTCGCCGAGGGCGTCGGCGTCGGCGCCGTTGATGCGGAACATGCCGTAATCGCAGACGACGGTGAAGTTGCCGCCGAGCCGGTGCGTGATGGTCACGCGCGTGCCGGCGGGGAGGTTGATGGCGTCGCCCGCGGGCACGAGCGTCGCGGTCACGTCACGGCTGAGGCTGCGCTCGCTGGGGGACATGGGTTTGCGGTAGTTAAACATTTGCAAGAGGGGCAAAGGGACAAAGAGGCATAGGGACAAAGGCGGGAAGCATCTTACTCTGTCCCTCTGTCCCTTTGTGCCTTTGTCCCTTCGGGCTTTTCAAACTTCTCCCGCGCCAGTTTGCGCAGCAATTCCGCGAGCGCCTCGTTTTCGACTTTCTGGATGACTTCCTCGAAGAAGCCGAAGACGAGGAGTTGGTAGGCGAGGTGTTTCGGGAGGCCGCGCGTGCGGAGGTAGAAAAGTTCCTCGGGGTCGAGGCGGCTGGTCGTCGCGCCGTGCGTGCAGCGGACGTTTTGGTTCTGGATTTCGAGGCCGGGGAGCGAGTCGGCCTCGGCGGCGGGATTGAGGAGGAGGTTGCGGTTTTGCTGGTAGGCGTCCGTTTCATCCGCGCCGGGTTCGACGCGGATCATGCCGGCGAAGATCGTGCGGGCCTGGTCGAGGAGCGCGTTTTTATAGAGGAGGTTCGAGGTGCCGCGCGGGGCGGCGTGGTCCTGAAAGGTGCGCTGGTCGAATTCCTGGTCGCCGCTGGCGATGGTCAGGGCGCAGAGTTCGAGGTGCGCGCCGGGGCCGTCGAGCTTCGAGTAACTTTCGTAGCGCGCGCGCTTGGCGCCCAGGTGGACGGCGATGTTTTTCACCTCGGCGTCGCGCCCGCACATGGTGGTGTCGCACTGGTAGGCGAGGGCCTGCGCGTGGAGGTTCTGGACGCTTTTGCGGAAAACCTTCGCGCCGCGCCCGGCGATGATGGTGGCCGCGCCCGCCACCCAGGCGGAATTGCCCTGAAACGCGGAGCCATAGTAATCCAGGAAATTGATTTTCGAATTCTCGCCCGCGACGATGAGGGTGTGCGGGAAGAGCGCCGCGCCGGGCGTCGCCGTCCAATGCGCGGCGAAAAAGGTCTCGGGGATTTCGATATTCCGCGGCACATACAGGAATGTGCCGGCGCGCACATAGGCCTGGTGCAGGGCGAGAAATTTCGCGCCGCCAAGCGGATGGTCGTGGCGGAAGAGGTGTTCGCGCACGAGGTCGGGATGTTTGGCAATCGCTTCGGCGAGCGGCAGAAAAATCACCCCTTTGTGCTGCAGGTCGGTCGGCGGCGGCGCGTAATTAAAAAAAGTGTCGTCGGCAAAAGTCACCTGCCCGGCCAGCGGCGGCGCGCCGAAACCTTGAAAAACATCGGGCAGCCGGCCGCCGTATTTCGCCTGGGCGAGGACGGCGCCCGCGAGGTTCCAGCCCTTGTGCGCGGAAAAGCGCCAGCGCTCGTCCTTCTTGTCCACGCCGAGGCCTTGCAAGGAAACATCGCCATCGCGGTTGAGGCGCGCCCAGGCGTCGCGGCGGATTTGCTCGAGCCAAAGCGGCTCGCACGCGGCGGCCATCGCGGCGGCAAACACGGCGGCCAGCGTCGGCGAGCGGGCGGCGGCGGTGGAAGCGGGCGCAAATTCAGTGGCGGCGGAGGACATGGAGGAATTTCTGAATGCTGAATTCTGATTGCTGGGAAATGGGCGGTTAGATGACGATGGCTGATGGCTTGCTGCGCCGATTGCTTCATTCAGCAATCAGGACTCCACTCAGCCGACGCTGCCTTCCATCTCGAGTTCGATCAGGCGCTTTAGCTCGACGCTGTATTCCATCGGGAATTCGCGGACAAGGTCGTTGATGAAGCCGTTGACGGAGAGACTCATGGCGGCGGCTTCGCTGAGGCCGCGGCTGCGCATGTAGAAGATCTGCTCGGCGCTGACTTTCGAGACGCTGGCCTCGTGCTGCACGGAGTTGCCTTCGCCGCGCACCGTGATGGCCGGGTAGGTGTCGGTGCGCGAATTCGCGTTGATGAGCAGGGCGTCGCACTCGGTGTTGTTCCGGCAATTTTTCAGGTGCTTGGGAATTTGCACGAGACCGCGGTAGGTCGAGCGTCCTTTTCCGACAGAGATGGATTTGGCGACGATGTTCGACGTGGTCTCGTCGGCGGCGTGGATCATTTTCGCGCCGGTGTCCTGGTGCTGGCCGTCGTTGGCCAGCGCGATGGAGAGCACCTCGCCGCGCGCCTTGCGGCCCTTGAGGATGACGCCGGGGTATTTCATCGTCAGGCGTGAGCCGATGTTGCAGTCAATCCAGCGGATTTCCGCCTCCTCGTGCGCGAGGCCGCGCTTGGTGACGAGGTTGAAAACGTTGTTCGACCAGTTCTGCACGGTGATATACTGGATTTTCGCGCCCTTAAGCGCGACCAGCTCGACCACGGCGGAGTGCAGCGTCGCCGTTTCGAATTTCGGCGCGGTGCAGCCTTCCATGTAGGTGACTTCCGCGCCCTCGTCGGCAATGATGAGGGTGCGCTCGAACTGGCCGAAGTTTTCGGCGTTGATACGGAAATACGCCTGCAACGGCTGCTTCACCTTCACGCCTTTGGGCACGTAGATGAATGAGCCGCCGGAAAAGACGGCGCTGTTGAGCGCGGAGAATTTGTTGTCCGTGGTCGGGATGATCTTGCCGAACCACGGGCGGAAAATTTCCGCGTGCTCCTTGAGGCCCTCGGTCGGGCCGACGAAGATGACGCCGAGTTTCGACAGGCCCTCCTTCATGCGCGAATAGGCGGCCTCGCTGTCGAACTGCGCCTCGACCCCTGCGAGGAATTTGCGCTCCTGCTCGGGAATGCCCAGGCGCTCGAAGGTGTTTTTCATCGCCGCGGGCACGTCGTCCCACGAGCGGCTGGGTTTTTGGCCCTGCGAGAGGTAGTAGCGGATTTTCGAGAAATCAATCGCCTCCAAATCCTTGGTCGCCCAGTGCGTGGGCAGGGGCTTGGACTCAAAAGTGTCGAGGGCCTTGTGGCGGAACTCGCGCACCCACGGCGCTTCGCCCTTCACCTCGGCGATGTAGTCAATGGTCGCGGGGGTCAGGCCCACGCCCGCGTCAAAAGCGTAGTTGGTCTCGTAGCGGAAATTGCCCTTCTCGCGGTCCAGTTCAATCTGGGCCGTGGTGGCGGTGTCGGTATCGGTGAGCATGGAAAGGGGGAGTGTTCTAGTCTTTAGTTTCTTAGTTCTTAGTTTTTGACGGCTGGGGCCAATTCCTTCGTCACCCAGTCATACCCGCGGGCCTCCAGTTCGTGCGCGAGTTCCTTGCCGCCGGATTTGACCAGACGGCCGTCCCACATGACGTGGACCACGTCGGGCACAATGTAGTCGAGCAGGCGTTGGTAGTGGGTGATGACCAGCACGCCCAACCGCGGCCCGCGCATCAGATTGACTCCCTCGGCGACGATCTTCAGCGCGTCAATGTCGAGGCCGGAGTCGGTCTCGTCCATGATGGCGTAGGCGGGTGCGAGCATCATCATCTGCAAAATCTCGCAACGCTTGCGCTCGCCGCCCGAAAAGCCCTCGTTGAGGGAGCGGGCGGTGAACTTGCGGTCCATCTTGAGCAGGTCCATTTTCTCGTGCAGCCTCTTATAATAGGCAGTGGCGGCGATTTCCTCGCCTTCCGGCAGGCGGGCCTGGATCGCCGCGCGCAGAAAGTTGGCAATCGAGACGCCGGGAATCTCGCACGGGTATTGGAAAGCAAGAAACAGGCCCAGCCGCGCACGCGCGTCGGGTTCGAGGCCGAGCAGCGGCTGGCCATCCAAAAAGACCTCGCCGCTGGTAATCGTATAGTCCTCATGCCCGGCGAGGGCCTTAGCAAGGGTGCTCTTGCCGGTGCCGTTTGGCCCCATGATGGCGTGAACCTCGCCCTTGGGGATGGAGAGGGAGAAATCCTTCAGGATCAGGCGGTCGCCGACGCTGACGGAGAGATGGCGGATGTCGAGGGAGGGAGGCATGGAAAGGAAGTTAGAATCCAGAATCCAGAAGTTAGAAGGTGAACAAATGCAGGTCTGAGAAGAGAGAATGATTTCGTAAACAAGGTGGGTTTCATGCTGGCTTCTAACTTCTAGCTTCCGACTTCTGCATTTTACTCGCCGCCGCTTTTCCATGAAACGACACCTCAATGTGCTCCGCTTCATAACCGGGAGGGAGGAGCTGCTTCAGGCCGGACATGAAGTCGCCGGGTACGTCAATGTCGAGGACGCGGCCGGTCACCTGGTCGTGAAAATGGGCGTGTTCGCGCAGGTTGGGGCAATAGCGGGAGGGTTCGCGCTCGATGTTGACCTGGCGCACCAGGCCGGCGCCGACCAGCGTTTCGAGGCAGTTGTAAACCGTGGCCAGGGAGATGGCGGGCATAGTGGCGCGGGCGCGGGCGTAAACCTCGTCCGCAGTGGGGTGGTCGCGCTTGTCGAGCAGGACAGAGAAGATGTGCTCGCGCTGGCGCGTCGAACGCTGGCCGGCGCGCGCAAGGGCGTCGCCGAGAGCGTTTTTGGCGGTGGGGGCAAGTTTCATGGCGAGAGGGCAAAGCCTTTGGAGAGCCGCCCAACATAATTGGAATGATTCCAAAAATCAATAGCGATTGCGCTAAAATCCGAGATATATTTTGAACGGTTTGGGCAATTGGACAGACTTGTTGCTTTTTCAGTGTCCTTGGTTAGGGTGTGGCCATCGCTCAAGAATCGGCTTTTCTTTCGTTTGGCTCTCCGGCTCAATTTCGGCCGCGATCTAACAGAAGTTGGTTCCAGTTTTTCACGAATTCGCCGTCAAAACCGCGAGACAACTTACAAATACTAAACATGAGTTCACTATATATTAACACCATTTTAAGGCCATTTTTGCGTGATTTTGCCCATAAAAATTAAAAAATAGAGGCTTGCAGGCCAAAACTTGATTTGACTAGCCTTATGTTTGAACGACTCGTTCGCTCCGCAAGTCTGGATTATACGAAGCTCCTAAGTCGCATTTTCCCCATATTTGGGCATTTTTGCATCAAAAAACACATAACATCGTGGACATCAAAGACATAAAGAACATAATTGACTTGATGAAGCGCTACGGACTCACCGAGTTCGAGCTGGAGGAGGGGACTTTCAAAATCCGCCTTCGCCGGGATGGGCATGTGGCCGTCAGCAACGGCAAACATTCCGCGCCGCCGTTTGTAGTCGAGACGCCGTTGGGCTTGGGCACCGGGATACCGGGTGCGCCGCTTATACCTGTGGCGGTTGCACCGGTTCCGGTCGCCACCGGAAACTCGACGCCACCCTTTGTTCCTGCGGTCGCGCCCGCTCCCGCTCCAGCCGCGCCGGCGTTCCCGGCCGCGCCTGCTGCCGACGAGCCGGGGGTGCAGGTCATCAAATCTCCCATGGTCGGCACGTTTTACCGTTCGCCGAACCCAGACGCCAAATCCTTCGTGGAGGACGGCTCGGCGGTCCAGGCCGACACCGTGGTCTGCATCATCGAAGCGATGAAGCTGATGAATGAAATCCATGCCGAGGTCAAAGGCACCATCGTCGCCTGCCTGGCCGAGAACGGCAAACCGGTCGAATACGGCCAGCCGCTCTTCAAAGTCAGGGTTGGGTAGCCCTCAATTACGAAATTCGAATTACGAATTACTAAACCATTCTCCGCGAGTGACTTGAGCGATTGAGTTGGGCCGTCTGGGTGGTCATTCCCGCAAGTGCTTTTTGTTTCGTAATTCGTTATTCGAGTTTCATTACTTTTCTTCCCCCATGTTCCAAAAAGTCCTCATTGCCAACCGCGGCGAGATCGCCCTGCGCGTCGTGCGCGCCTGCCGTGAGCTGGGCATCAAGACCATTGCGGTGTATTCCGAGGCGGACGAGCAATCGCTCCACGTCCAGATGGCCGACGAGGCGATTTGCATCGGCCCGGCGGCCTCGAAGGACAGCTACTTGCGCCCCGACCGCATCATTTCCGCCGCTGAAATCTCGGATGTGGACGCCATCCACCCCGGCTACGGCTTTTTGGCGGAAAATGCGACTTTCGCGGAGATGTGTGAGAAGGCGAACATCAAGTTCATCGGCCCCCGCGCCAACGTCATCAGCCTCATGGGCGACAAGTCGAAGGCCAAGGAGGCCGCGCGCCGCGCCAAGGTCCCCGTCGTCCCCGGCAGCGACGGCCCGGTCGAAAGCGAGAAGGACGCCATCGCCATCGCGCAGAAAATCGGCTTCCCGGTGATCATCAAGGCCGTCGCCGGCGGCGGCGGCAAGGGGATGCGTCTGGCCCACAACGCCATGTCCTGCGCCCGGGAATTCGACACCGCCCGGCACGAGGCCGAAAAGGCCTTCGGCAACGGCTCGGTCTATCTCGAAAAATTCATCGAAGACCCCCGCCACATCGAGTTTCAAATCCTCGCCGACCAGCACGGCAAGGTGCTCCACCTCGGCGAGCGCGACTGCTCCGTCCAGCGCCGGTTTCAAAAACTGATCGAGGAATCGCCCTCGCCGTTCCTGACGCCCGGCCTGCGCGCGCTGATGGGCAAGATGTCCGTCCGCCTCGCCGAAAGCGTCGGCTACCAGAACGCCGGCACCATGGAATACCTCGTGGACAAGCACGGGGACTACTACTTCATGGAGATGAACACGCGCATCCAGGTCGAGCACGGCGTGACGGAGGAAGTGCTCGACCGCGACCTCGTCAAGCGCCAGATCCGCATCGCGATGGGCGAGAAGCTCGAACTCGAGCAGAAGCACCTCCTCTTTACGCGCCACGCCATCGAATGCCGCATCAACGCCGAGGATCCCTCGCGCAACTTCGCGCCCTGCCCCGGCGAAATCGGCCTGTATTATCCCCCCGGCGGCCACGGCGTCCGCGTGGACTCGCATTGCTACTCGGGCTACCGCATCTCGCCGCACTACGACAGCATGATCGGCAAAGTCATCACCTTCGCCCGCACCCGCGAGCTGGCCATTGACCGCATGTATCGCGCCCTGTCGGAATACCTCGTGCGCGGCATCGCGACGACCATCCCCTTCTGCGCCGCCGTCATGCAAGACCCGATTTTCCGCCAAGGCCGCGCCACCACCCGCTACGTCGAGGAATTCATGGCTCGCGTGCCGAAGGACCTCTACGCGGCGAATCCCCACCCCGCGCCGTAAGCGAAAGCCAGATTGAACTTTCAACGCTTAACTTTTAACGTTTAACGCTCAATCCTTAAACGTTAAGCGTTGAGTGTTAAACGTTGAGCGTTTGCTCTTGGGAATTGTCCATGCCGCGCTTGTTCCTCATCCGCCACGGTGAAACCGCCTGGGCTGTCACCGGCCAGCACACCTCACGCACCGATTTGCCGCTGACCGAACACGGCCGCGCGCGCGCCGCCACGCTCCCGGAGCGCCTGGCGAACCACACTTTTGCCCTCGTGCTGACCAGCCCGCGCCTGCGCGCGCGCCAAACTGCGGAACTGGCCGGTTTCCCGCACGCCGAAGTTTGCGAAGACCTCCGCGAATTCGACTACGGCGACTACGAAGGTCTCACCAAGCCGCAAATCCTGGCCCGCGCCCCCGGCTGGAATATTTTCAAGGACGGCTGCCCCGGCGGCGAGACCCCCGCGCAAGTCGTCGCGCGCGCGCAAAACATCGCGGTCCGCGCCCGCGCGACCGCCGGCGACACGCTCGTCTTCACCCACGGCCACCTCGGCCGCATCCTCGCCGCCACCTGGCTCGGCCAGTCGGTTACCTTCGGCGCCCAACTCGCCCTCGACACCGCAACCCTCAACATTCTCGCCGACGAAGGCTCCCGGCCGTTTATTCAGATATGGAATGCGGGTGGGGAGGGTTGACCCAAATAGTTTTTATCGGGGGTTGGGTGGCTTCCGTAAATTGCATTGCCACGATCTACGGCCTAGCCGGAGTTGCGCTGGGCGGCGCGTTGGCGGGTGGGCTGGCGAGCAGCAACCCGTCGTGACCAGTAGGATAGACGAAGGGTTTGATGCCTAAGAGTTGGACGGCGTTTTTCTCCTGCAAGTCCACGCAATAAGTTCGGTAACCGCCAAAGTCGATGGGCGGGGTTGGTTGTTTGGCCATGATCACAAAACGATGGTCAATGGCCGCGATGCCTGTGTGCAAATACCAAAAATCGCCTCGGGATGTGTCTTTCATAATCGTCGTGGATTTGCCAGTGGCCATGTCAAAGTCAAGAAAACCGGGTGTGCCGCCAGAGGCAGCGTCGTGAAAGGGCGCACCACCAATAAAGCCGAAGGCTGTAACATGCTGGCCCGAAGCGTCGGCGAAAAGCAGCCCCTGAATCCCGATGTCGCCAACAGCGACCACATCCTTGATTGTTAGGTCGTCTGGATCCAAATGGGCCAGAGAATCAAAAAGAGGATCGGGCGAAGGCACGAATCCACCGTTCACAACAATGATCAACTTTTCGCTAGCTTTGTCCCAGAGTGGTTTGGTGTCGATTCCAGTGGTTGCAGCAAGTTGCACGATCTTTTGTTCGCCACTGTTCAAGTCAATCCTCACCAACTGTTTTGTGGTTCCATTGTCCACGTAAACGATAAGGCAGTTTTTGTTTGGAAGCAGCAACAGCCAGGGCACAAGCTCTGTATCGGGCAATCGAAAGGTGCGCGCCAAGGTCTTGTTTTTATAATATAGTTCCCTTATAATAATTGATGTTCCAGGCCCTGTCGACCTGGCGACCCGCCATATCGGCAGTGACTAACTCGTCTAAACTCGCGAAATCCCAAGTATAGAAAGTCACGTCCTTAAGGAAATCAATCGGCTCGCGGGATGTCTTACCCTGGCTGTCCACATGGAAAAGATAGGCGTGGCCTTCATCCGCAAGTGCGGTAAAATCCAAGTCCGCGAAGGGGGGATTCGTCGCGTGACGCGAGCAACTGGCCAGCAATATGGCAAGAAATGCGGCAAATAGCCGTTGCGGTATAAATCCGGGTCTCACGGGAGATTGCCTCTTTCGGGCTGTAGGGGAATGGGGTGTAGAACTGCGATAAAGGAGCCTATTCGGCAAATTATACCATGGCCAACTTTTTCAATTCGTTCAATGAACTGGAAAACTTGAGGCGGCGTCGCTTTAACTCCCGGCGACTGCGGCAAAAATTAGATTTGATAATTTGTCGGCGCCGAATGGATAAACTCGGATTCATGCGGAGTATTTTATGGCTGCATCCATCGTTGTCAATGAGTGGTCGTGAGGCAATTTTAGAACATTGCTCGCTTCGTAGCGCTGAGCTTTAGCCAGCGCTCCGGGTTGGAAGAGTGTCAAATAAGCGCTGGCTAAAGCTCAGCGCTACGAAAATGCGTCAATACCCAACGTGTTATTCGTTTGCCATCGTGCCCTTGGCTCGCATCCTCGGAAAGCATGACGCCGAAGTTGCTGCGGTTTGCGCCGATTTACCAGGCGCGGGTTTGGGGTGGGCACGCATTGTCTGCGGCGCTGGGGCGCGCGCTGCCGCCGGGCGCGCCCATTGGCGAGAGTTGGGAAATCGTGGACCGGCCCGAGGCGCAATCGCGCGTCGCGGGCGGGCCGTGGGCGGGGCGGACGCTGCGCGAAATCATCGAGCACGATGCCGCCACCGTGCTGGGGCCGCGCTGGCGGAAAAAAACCCGATTCCCCATCCTCGTGAAATGGCTCGACGCGCGCGAGCGACTGTCGCTGCAAGTGCATCCGCCCGCCGCGGTGGCAAAAAAGCACGGCGGTGAGCCGAAGACGGAACACTGGCACATCGCCGAGGCCGCGCCGGGCGCGGCGCTCATCGCGGGACTCGAGCGCGGCGTGACGCGCGCGCAATTCAAAAACGCCCTGCGCGGCGGCGACGTGGAGCCGCTCGTCCACCGGATGCCTGTGCGGCGCGGGGAAAATTTGTTCGTGCCCAGCGGGCGGCTGCACGCGATTGACGCGGGGTTGCTGATTCTGGAGATCCAGCAGAATTCGGACACGACCTATCGTGTTTACGACTGGGGGCGCGTCGGCCTTGACGGGAAACCGCGCGCGCTGCACGTGGAGGAATCGCTGCGGAGCGTGGACTTCGCGGATTTCGAACCGGCAGTGCTCAAGGCGGGGAAAAAGGCGGCCGTGCTGGCGGATTGCGCGCATTTCCGCATCCGCCGCGTGCCTTTGGCGAAAGGCGCGAAACTGAATTTTGCCGCGCGCGAGCAACCACGCATCGTGTCCGTCGTGCAAGGCCGGTTGGCGAGCGACGACCCGGCGCATTCCGAACTTGAGCGTGGCGCGAATGCATTGGTGCCATTTGCCAGCGCAGTGGAATTTCGCGCCCTCACGCCAAGTGTTGTGCTAGTGACGGAAAATTTCGCAGGCAGGTAGTATGGCAATTTCGTAATTTTGCGTCTTCTGCGTTTTTTGTGGTAAATTTTCACCGCATAAAACGCAGAAGACGCAAAATGGGAATTCACCAGCCGGTCACTGCTTGGCTGGTGTGTTCGTCGTATCCGCCGTCGGAGCCGGTGCGGTCGCTGCGGGCGGCGCGGCGGGGGCGCGGAAGGCGCGCTCGACGGTGTCGGTCGGGTCAACGTCCACCGGCTGGTCGCGCCAAAGCCAGCGCATCATGTCGGGGAAAATCGCGCCGCCCATTTTTTGGCCGTGGTTGTTGATGCCCCAGGCGTAATTGACCTCGTAGCCCTTCTTCGTCAGCGCCTCCATCAAGCGGACGTTTTGGAGGAACCAGTCGTTGTTGGGCCGGCCGGGAGTGCGGTTGTCGTTGCGGCCGTCCTGCATGAAGATGCGGATGGGTTTTTTGTCGGCGGCGGCGACCAACTCCGGGTAAATGTATTCGCCTTTCAGGTCGGTGAAGCTGCCGACGATGGTGATAACTTTGTGGAAATCATCCGGGCGAAACCACGCCACGCCGAACGCCGCGCAGCCGCCGGAGCTGGCGCCCATGATGCCGTGCAGGTCGGGGTCGGGGGAGATGTTGTAATCTTTTTTCAGCGCGGGCATGATTTCGTCCACGATGACGCGGGCGTATTTGTCATTGGGCGCGTTGTATTCCTCGGGGCGATTGGTGGTTTTATCGCCCCAGCCGCCGTCCGGCTCAGGCGGTTCCGGCTGGTCGGGACGGCGGCCGGGGTTGATAAACACACCGAGCATGACGGGGATTTCGTGCCGGAAGATGAGATTGTCGAGCACGTTCTGCGCCTGGATGTCGCCCGGCTCAGCCATCATGGCCTGCCCGTCGTTGAAGATCATGAGGGCGGTGGGTTTTGCCGGGTCGTATTGCGCGGGCACATAGACGTAGTAGGTGTGCTGGGTGCCGGGAAAAACCTGGGAGGGAAGGTAGGTCGGCCCGACAAATTTGCCCTTGGGCACGCCGTCCATGGGCTGCGAATCGGGGCCGAGCTTGTAGAAGGCGTCGTTGTTGACCATTTTCCTATCCACCATTTGGGAGTTGGGCGAGGGGCCGCCGCCCCGGCGTCCGGCCCCGCGCGCAGGAGCCGCCGGCGCGGAAGCGGAAGCGGCGGCGGGTGCGGGAGCAGCAGACGAAGCAGCCGCCGAGGCGGCGGCGGGGGCGGCCCCGGCCTGGGCGAAGGCCGCAGACCCGGCGAGCAAAAACACCAGCGGGGTAATGAGGAGTGTTTTCATGGGGGTAGGAGATTATTTAACTTTAGCAGGGTAATGCGTCAAACTGATTGAAACCGTAGCTTGAAAGCCACGCCGATTGCTTGCGATTAAACATCCAGCTTTCGATTACTCAACCATTTCACTTTTTCAGGGTCACGATGGTCAAAGAAGCTGCTTGTTTTGGTGTCCAAAGTTGCAATGGCCGTCAGGTCGTCTGCGCTTAATTCAAAATCAAGCACATTGATGTTTTCCATCATTTTCTCCTTGCGGGTTGATTTTGCGAGAACGACAACTCCCCTTTGCAAAGCCCAGCGAAGAATTACCTGGGCAACGCTTTTATGGTGCTTGGCCGCGATGGAAAGCAGCAGCGCGTTCTGAAAAATATTGTTTCTTCCCTCGGCAAATGGCGCCCAGGCCTCAATTTGAACATGGTTTTCCCGCAAAAATTTCTGGGTGTCAATTTGCTGCTGGAAAGGATTTACTTCGATCTGATTTACCGCCGGCGTCACTGTATTGTGAATCATCAAGTCCATCAGCCGGTCGGGAAGAAAGTTTGAAACGCCGATTGCCCGGATTTTGCCTTGGTGATGCAGTTCTTCCATGGCCCGCCACTCGCCATACACATCGCCAAATGGCTGATGAATCAGATACAGGTCAAGATAATCCAATTGCAACCGCTTAAGAGAATTTTCTAAAGCTTTCTTTGTGCCTTCATAGCCATTTCTCTGAATCCAAAGTTTGGTGGTGACAAACAATTTTTCCCGCGCAACGCCGCTGCGTTTGATTCCGCGGCCCACCGCTGCTTCGTTCAGGTAAGAGGCGGCAGTGTCAATATGAGTATAGCCAGTTTGAATGGCGTCCACCACGCTTCTTTCACATTCGTTTAAATCGGCTATCTGAAAAACACCGAAACCCAGCATCGGCATTTCAACGCCATTGTTCAATTTTACATTTTGCATGATCCCCTTTCAAAATTAGTTTCTTTAACGGGTGGTCCAGCGCGTTTATTTCAGATTTGCCGCCAAAAAATTCGAGCGCCGCCGTCACGACATCTTGGCAGAATCAAACCCAACCCAAATCTTAGCCCGCCCCCCGAACCGAGCAACGCCAAATAAGCAATTTCGATCATTTGAGTCTTAGCGTAACGGGGTGGCGGAAGGATTTATTTCAAAGAGGTGGAGCAGACGGCTCAAGGCGCGGTATACGGCATCGTCGCGCTGGCGGCAATTTCCGCGTCCGTGGGCGGGGGTGTGGCATCGAGGGAGAGCGTGCCGGTTTGCAGGCCATCGGCGGAGGCGGTGATGGTAATCTTGCCGCTGGCGGCGCTGGCGCGGACGAGCGCGAGCACGCGGCCATCTTTAACAGTGCGTTCGAGGCTGGGGAAAGGCGTGTGGTCGTCGAGTTTGCCGTTGTCGGTGGCGACGATCACGCCGGGACCTTGCACGGCAAATTTCACCGAGGTGTCCCACGACGGCACGCGCACGCCCTTGGCGTCGGTGATGGTGGCGCGGACGAAGACAACGTCATCGAAGTCGGGGCTGGCGGTGGTGCGGTCGGTGGTCAGGGTGATTTTCGCGGGGGCGCCGGCGGTTTGCAGAATATCCGTGGCGACGTCCTTGCCGCCGTTGCGGCCGACGGCTTTTAGTTCGCCGGGTGCAAAGGCCATCTGCCATTGCCGGGGCTTGGCATTGGCTGGGAGCGGTTGGACGCCGAGGGACTGACCATTGAGGAACAGTTCGACTTCCTCGCAATTGCTGAAGACCTGCACGGTGGCCTGGGCATACGGGGTTTGTGGGGACCAATCGTCCACCATCTTGACGCTGGCCGGCGGCGTGTCGCCACCCGCGCCAATTTCGGTGCGGTCATTGCTGCGCACGAGGTGAACCACGGGCTTGGTGGCCCACCACGAGTCGCGTTCGAGGCCGTTGCCCTTGACCGCGAGGGTGCGATCCACCAGGCCGGAGCCGCTGGAAACATTGGGCCACGCGCCGCCGGGGTCGTCCACGTTGGGCTGCTTCGGCACAAAGCCCTCGCCGAGGTAATCAATGCCGTCCCACAGGAAGCATCCAGCGAGCTGCGGATGGTCGCGCAAAAACGCCCAGGTGGCCGGGTCCTGGTGTTCTTCCGTGTTGATGAGCTTGCGCGTCGGCACGTTCTGCTGGCTGTTGACCATGTAGGAGTCGCGATAGTTGCTGCCGATCACGTCGAGCGTGTCCGCATAGCCGTTCGAGTAATCGTTGTTCCGATCCACTTGCAAAAGCGCCTGGGTGACTGGGCGGGAGGGGTCGTATTGGTGGAAGGCGGCGACCAGGCCCGTGAGAATGTCGCGGGTCTTTTGGTTGTTGCTCGAGTCGTGGATTTCATTGCCGGCGCTCCAGAGGATGATCGAGGGATGGTTGCGGTCGCGCAGCACGGCGTCGCGCAGGTCCTTGAGTGACCAGTCGTTGAAAAACATGCTATAGCCCTTTTCGGCGTTGGCCTTGGCAACCGTCCAATTGTCGAACATTTCATCCATGACCAAAATGCCCATTTTGTCGCAGACTTCGAGCTCGACGGGGTTGGGCGGGTTGTGGGCGAAGCGGATGGCGTTCGCGCCGAGGGCCTTCATTGCGGCGAAGCGCTCCTCGTAAACGCTGCGCGGCACGGCTTCGCCGACGGCGCCGCCTTCCTCGTGCAGGCATACGCCGAGGATTTTAATGTTTTTATCATTCAGCCAGAAACCAGTGTCGGGCTTGAACTCGATTTTGCGGATGCCAAAGGCGCTGTTGGCGAGGTCGAGCACCTTGCCATTCTCGAGGACACGGGCGATGGCTTGATACAGGCTGGGGTGATCCAAATCCCAAAGCTTGGGGTTGGCGACGGTAATATTCTGCTGGAAGGTCGCGCTTTGGCCGGGGGCGATGGTTTGCGCGGCGCTGGTCGCGGTGGGCGCGGCCATTTTGTTGTTGGCGTCATGCACCATGGTCGCCAGGGAAAAACTGCCGGATGCGGTGGAATTATTTGTGACTGTGGTCTCGATGTGGACGGTCGCGGATTGCGCCGTGACAGCCGGCGTGGTGACGTAGAGGCCCCAAGTTTCGACATACACAGGGTCGGTGACGACGAGGCGGACGTGGCGCTCAATCCCCGAGCCGGTGTAATAGCGCGACAGCGGCTCGATGGAGTTGTTCACGTTGACGTCCAGAACATTGGGCTTGTCCGGCCCAAAGGTGAGAAAGGGCGTCAGATCGTAATGCACGCTGGTATAGCCGTAGGGCCGCAGGCCGAGCGAATGGCCGTTGATGAAAACTTCGCCGTTGGACATGATGCCGTCGAATTGGATTTCCACGCGCTGGCCGGCATCGGTCGCGGGCAGGGTGAAAAATTTTCTGAATTGCGCGATGCCGGTCGGCAGGTAAGCCCCGCCGCGCTTCGACGGCGCGTCCGCACTGTATGGTCCGGCGATGGACCAGTCGTAGGGTAGATTGACGGTGGCCCAGGCGCTGAGGTCGGCGCCGGGCAAGTCGGTGCGGTGAAAGAGCCAGGAGGATTCGAGCGGGAGCGTCAGGCGCGCGCCGGCGGGGTTGGCGGGGATAGCCGTGATGTTGGCTGGCGAATTTTGGGCGGCGGCGGGCGTGGTCGCAGCGAGGAGAAAAAGCAACGAGAAGAGGGCGGGATGGGCTTTCATGGGGGTGGGAGGGGAATTAGAACAAACTTTGGGCCGGAGGGAAAGCGCGGAAAACAGCACCCAGTGTGAAGGGTGGAGTGTGGAGTTCGGCACCTTCGTCCGGTCGGTTTTCTATCGTTTATTCCAAGTCTGCTCACTCCACACTTCACACTGCACGATTCACACTTCGTATTCCACTTTCCATATTTCAGAAAAAATCAGTTGCGCTCGACATCGCCTCGCCCAATCCTTATTGCCCCAGAGTGCGCTATATCTTTATCACCGGCGGCGTCGTCTCTTCCCTGGGGAAGGGTCTCACCGCCGCCTCGCTCGGGGCCTTGCTCGAACTGCGCGGGCTGACCGTGCGGCTCCAGAAATTCGACCCCTACCTCAATGTGGACCCGGGGACGATGAATCCCTACCAGCACGGCGAGGTCTATGTCCTCGACGACGGCGCGGAGACGGACCTGGATCTCGGCCACTACGAGCGCTTCACCTCGGGCACGCTGACGCGGCAGAATAATTTGACCTCGGGCCAGGTTTACGAATCCGTCATCCAGAAGGAGCGGCGCGGGGACTACCTCGGCAAAACCGTGCAGGTCATCCCGCATGTGACGAACGAAATCAAGGACCGGCTGAAATCCGCCGGCCAGGGCGTGGACGTGCTGGTGACTGAAATCGGCGGGACGGTCGGCGACATCGAGGGGCTGCCGTTCATCGAGGCCATGCGCCAGTTCGCGCTCGAAGTGGGCAAGCAGAATGTCGCCTTCATCCATGTCACATTGATCCCGTATCTGCGCGCGGCGGAGGAATTGAAAACCAAGCCCTCGCAGCAATCCGTCGCCAAGCTGCGTGAAATCGGCATCCAGCCCGACGTGCTTATCTGCCGCACCGAGCACCCGCTCGGCCTCGACATCCGTGAAAAACTTTCGATGTTTTGCAACGTGCCCGTGCGCGCCGTGATTGAGGAGCGCGACGTTAGCTCCTCCATTTACGAGCTGCCGCAAATGCTGGCCGACGAAAATCTGGACGACATCGTGTGCGAGCTGCTCCACCTCAACGCGCCCAAGCGGCCCGACAGCCCCTGGCGCGAGGTCGTCCGCAAGCTCAAAAGCCCCGCCCGGCGCGTGGACGTCGGCGTCGTCGGCAAATACATCGAATTGCAGGACGCGTATAAGAGTGTTTACGAATCCATCACCCACGGCGGCATCGCGCACGACTGCGGCGTGAACATTGTGCGCCTCGACGCCGAGACGGTCGAGATGAAGCCCGAAGCCGCGCTCGCGGGGCTGGACGGCCTGGTCGTGCCCGGCGGCTTTGGCAACCGCGGCATCGAGGGCAAAATCGCCGCCGTGCGCCACGCGCGCGAAACCGGCCTGCCCTATTTCGGCCTGTGCCTCGGCATGCAGGTCGCCGTCATCGAATTCGCGCGCAACGCGGCCGGCCTCACCGGCGCGAACAGCACCGAGTTCGACGAACATACCCCGCATCCGGTCATCCATTTGATGGAGGAGCAGAAGGGCGTCACCGAAAAAGGCGCGACGATGCGGCTCGGCTCGTATGATTGCCGATTGGTGGACGGCTCGCTGGCGCGCGCGGCCTACGGCCAGGAACTCATCCGCGAGCGCCACCGGCACCGCTACGAGTTCAATAATTCCTACCGCGAAATTCTGACCAAGGCCGGCCTGCGCATCGCGGGCGTGAACCCCGGGCGCGACCTGGTGGAGATCATCGAAGTTGCCGCGCACCCCTGGTTCGTCGGCGTGCAGTTCCACCCGGAATTTCAAAGCAAGCCCACGCGCCCGCACCCGCTGTTCGCGGCCTTCATCGGTGCGGCCATTGCCCGCCGGGCGAATAAGTAGGATTTTTTACCGCAAAAAACGCAGAAGACGCAAAAAGCAAAAGATCAGGCCCGGAGGTTTTGCGTCTTCTGCGTTTTTTGTGGTAGATTTTTTCACACGAATTTCGGCAGCCATTCGCGCAAAGCCAGCACCGCCGCCTGGAAGGTTTTCGGCTCCGGCAGGAGGCTGAGGGCGTGGTAGCCGGGGCCGGCCGGGTCAAAATCGAAAAAATAGCCGGGGTGGGCGAGCACGCCCGCTTGGTTCAGAACTTCCAACGCCAGCCATTCCTCGTCAATCCCGGCGGGGCGGCGCAGCAGGGCGGCCCAGCCGGCGTCGCGCGGCAGCACGGTAAAACCTTCCGGCCATTGACTGGCGGACAACGCCAGGAAGTTCCGCGCGAAGCGGACTTGGATTTGCGCGCGGATTTTTGCCCCGTGGCTGAACAATTGCGGCAGCGCGGCTTGGACGGGCGTGGCGGCGCTCAAGTAAGCGTCGCCGATGAAATCGAGCCGTGTGCGCGCCGCGGTGGCGAGTTCGGCCGGGCCGCCGGTGTGGATCCACGCGAGTTTCAAGTGCGGCAATCCGCAACTCTTTGAAATGCCGCCGAGAATAAAGGTCAGTGCCGGACCGGCAGGCGCGGCAAACGTGCGTGCGTGATTTTCCCAGCCGGGCGCGGGATAATCCAAAAATACCTCGTCCACGATGAGGGCGAGTTTGTGCTCGGCGCAGAAATTCATGATATGCGCTGCGTCATCGGGATGCAGAAATCCGCCGGTCGGGTTGTGCGGGTGAATGAGCGCGACCGCGCGGGTGGCGGGCGACAACGCGGCGGCCAGGGCGTCGAGGTCAACACGCCAATGGCATTCGGATTCATAAAACAGCGGAAAGAAATTGGTCTTCCAACCCTCCAGCGAGGCGAGATGCTCGATCAGGGGATAAGACGGCCGGGGCGCGAGGACCTCCACGCCGGGTTCGCCGAGGAGCTTGAACAGGAACCCGTAGGCTTCGCTGGTGCTGGCGGTGAGGTGCAAATATTCCGGGTCAATGGCCGCGCGGTGCTGCTGCTGGTAGTATTGCGCGATGGCGGCGCGCGCCGAGGGCAGCCCGCGCGGGTCGGGAGTGTAGGGCGCGGCGGCGCTTTCCGCGAGGGCTGCGGCAATTTCCGGCACGGGATAAGCGAAACCCGCCTGGGTTGGGTTGGCGAGTGTTAGGTCCAGCACCAGGCCGCCCGCCGCGCGTCGCGCGGCCACCGCCCGCGTGAGTGGGTTGTCCTCAAGCACGGCCGGCAGCCGGGTGGAAAATGGAAAGGGAGGTTGCAGGTTTTCTACATCTTCAATGATTAAAAACGACGGAGTTGACTTTCAGCAATAAAGTAATCGAACAATTCAGCCATTCAACTTGCAACCCGCAACTTGCCAACCGGCAACCGCCTCCTCACGCTACGGCGGAATCCGCCTGCGCGGCCGGGTGCAATTCGTGGGCGGGCGCGGGGATGACATAGGGCCGCGCGGCTTCCAGCAGGCGGCGCGGAAGCAGGCCCTCGATATAGACGCCTTCGTCGCGCGGTTGCTCGCGGTGAACTGCGCCGGCCTCGTGCAGGCGGTTGATCAGGTCGTAGCGCGAATGGGGGATGAGCAGGGCTTGCGGCGTGGCCTCCTCGGCCACCAGGTCGTCAAGCTGTGCCAGCAGCACGCCCAGCCCCACGCGGGTGTGCGCGCTCAGGAAAAGAGCGCCGGGAAACTGGCCCTTGAGTTCGGTGAGGCGCAGCGGGTCGTCCACGCGGTCGAGCTTGTTAAAGACCGTGATAATGCGCGCATGGTCTGCGCCGAGTTCGCGCAGCACGCTGAGCGTCGTTGCATGATGGGCGGCCGCTTCGGGGCTGGAGGCGTCCACGACGTGAATCAGCACGTCGGCGACCAGGGCTTCTTCGAGAGTCGCCTTGAAGGCCTCGACCAAGCGGTGCGGCAGGCGGCGCACAAAGCCGACGGTATCGGTCAGCAGAAGAATGCGGCCGCTGGGCAGGCGCAGGCGGCGGGTGGCCGGGTCGAGCGTGGCGAACAATTTGTCCGCCGCCAGGACTTGCGCGCCGGTGAGGGCGTTGAGCAGCGACGATTTGCCTGCGTTGGTGTAACCGACGATGGCGGCGGTGGGTAGCGGCACGCGCAGGCGCTGGCGGCGCTGCACCCCGCGCTGCTTGCGCACGGTTTCCAAATCCGCGCGCAGGCGCTGGATGCGGTCGCGCACGATGCGCTGGTCGAGTTCGAGCTGGGTTTCGCCCTCGCCGCGCTGGTTGGCGCCGCCGCCGCGCTGGCGGGACAGGTGGCTCCACGCCCGCCGCAGGCGCGGCATGAAATACTCGGCCTGGGCCAGCTCGACTTGCAGGCGCGCCTCGCGGGTGCGGGCGCGCGCGGCGAAGATGTCGAGGATGACTTCGTGGCGGTCAATCACGATCAGGCCGCATTCGGCCTCCCAATTGCGCTGCTGGGCGGGGTGCAGTTCGTCGTCGAAAATAATCAGCCCGCACTGGTGTTCCTTGGCCAGGGCGATAATTTCCGCGGTCTTGCCCGCGCCGAGCAGAAAGCGCGGGTTCGGCTCGCGCAGTTTCACGAGGATGCGCGTGGGCGCGACGATGCCGAGGTTGGCGGTCAGCTCGCCCAGTTCTTCCAGAAGCGCTTCGGCCTCCTCGCGTGATTGGCGGGCATTTTGCAGGCCAAGCAGGAGGGCGCGGGGCGCGGCGGCGTTCGCGGGAACGCTACTCATACGCGCGGGGGTTGGTTTTCGCTCATGCCAAAATTCACGGTCGGGGTGGTCGGTCGGATTACAGCAATTAGTGTGCCCTCGAAGGCCGCGGATGTCAAGGCGGGGAAGAGGGGTATTGACGCATTTTGAAATTAAGCCCTGAAATCCACGGCAACAGCCCTTGCTTAATCAGTCTTCTTTTTTCTAACAAAAGGGCAAAAGAACGGCCAAATACCACCTGCCATAAAACCACCAAGTGCTGCGCTTAGTGAGGCATCCCATGTTTGTCTGCACAATAAGCACAATCCAAGCATAAGGACACCATTAACAACCATCGAGAATAGAAGAAAGGGGAAGTTTTTCATGGCTTCATACCGCCTTCTCTACAACCTTTTGGTCTAGTAGCGCAACAACTTCCTTAATCAAGGCGCGGAAGGGATTGCCTTTGGGCGCGTGCGTGGTTATGGGAGAAACCCGCACCCCGATTCGCCGCGATTATGAAATTCCCCACCTGCTTCCGTCCACGGCTTTCCGCGCGCCTGGTGGTGGCGCTCATCGGCGTGGCGGCGGCGTTGTTCGGCGGGTGCGCGACACCGCGCGCGGTGGTGCCACCGGAATCCTATATCCCGCCGCCGCAAACTTATCCCTACACGCTGCCGCCCGGGCCGCGACCCGCGCCGCCGGTGATTGTGCCACCGCCGCCCACGCCCGCGCCGTCACCGGTCGGAGGTGCGCGTGTCCTGCTCGGCATTGATGTGCTGGCGGCGCAGCATTTTTCCATTCTCCAGGGCCAGCGGGTGGGGTTGCTGACGCACAAGGCGGGGGTTAACGCCGCGGGTGTGAGCACGATTGATGTTTTGCGCGCTGCGCCGGGCGTGAAACTGGTCGCGCTCTACGCGCCCGAGCACGGCCTTTATAGCGACTATGTGGCCGGGGCAAAAATGCCCAAGCAGCAAACGGACAAGAAAACGGGCCTGCCGGTTTATACGCTTTTTCAAACCAAGGACGGCCTGGTGGAGGGCGACTATCGGAAGCCGTCGCCGGACATGCTGCGCGACATTGACGTGATGGTGGTGGATTTGCAGGACCTCGGCACGCGCTCCTACACGTTCATCAGTTGCCTGCTTTGCACCATGGAGGCGTGCTTCGAGCAGAACAAAACCGTGGTCGTGCTGGACCGGCCCAATCCGCTCGGCGGCCTCAAGGTCGGCGGCCCGATCATTGAGGACCAATGGATGAGCTACGTCGGCGCGTATCGCGTGCCCTACGTCTTCGGGCTGACCATTGGGGAATTGGCGCGCATCGCGAAGGACAACCCCGGGATGCTGCCGAAGCCGGGTTTGCTGTCGTCGCCTGTCTCGGCGCAATTGTTCACGGTGTCCCCGGGAGCATGGGCGCGCGGCAAGCTCGTCATCGTCCCGATGCAGGGCTGGAAGCGTTCCATGCTCTGGCCCGACACCGGCCTGCCATGGATTCCGACCTCGCCGAACATCCCGAACCCCGCGGCGGCCTTTGGCTACGGCTTGGTCGGCCTCGAGAGCGCGGCGGGTATCGGCCATTTCGGACTTGGTGTTGGCACGCCCTATCCGTTCCGGCTGTTGAATTATCCCGCCCGCCCGCCCGCGGAAGTCGCCCCCGCGCTGAACGCCCTCAAGCTCCCCGGCCTAAGTTTCAAACCGCTGGTCTATGGCGACCGCAACGATAAGAGTGGCGTTTACATCACGATCACCGACTGGAATGCCGTGGACCCGACACGCCTTGCCTTCGAACTGATGAAGCTCGACGCCACTTGGACGCCGCAGAGCGACAACCCTTATGCGCGCGCGGCGCTGCCGAGGGCGGGGAAGGACGCACCGAATGAGGAGCGCGAGTTCAACATCTACGCCGGCTCCAGCGCCTGGTGGGCCGCCATCACCACCCAAGGCCGCCACGCCGACGTCGCCAGCTTCTTCAAACTGTGGGACGCGCAGGACGCCGCCTTCCAGCAGTGGACGAAGAAGTGGTGGCTGTATCCGGAGGGAAAATGAATTTAACCCATTCGGCGCAAACACGCTCATACATTCCCATCATTCCCAGAAAAATCCTATGCTTCCCATCTATCGGGATCGGGATTATTTTTGCGCGGCTTTTTCATTCTCGGTTTTCGTGCCTAATTTCCTAGATTGCGCCCCGTCCGCTTTTGGGCAATCTTTTCCCGCATGAAACGCACCCGGAAAAAAATCAGCGGCCTGACCCTGCTAGGACACTCGGAGGCCGCCGTGCCGCGGTCGCCCCGCCGCGCGCGGCTCGAGACGTTTCCGAACCCGAACTCCAAGCGCGATTACTGGATTCACCTCGACTGCCCCGATTTCACCTCGCTCTGCCCGGTGACGGGCCAGCCGGACTTCGCGCGCATTACCATTGATTACGTGCCGGACCAGGCCTGCCTCGAAACCAAGGCGCTGAAATTTTACCTCAACTCGTTCCGCAACGAACCGGCCTTCAACGAGGCGGTCATCAACCGCATCCTCGGCGACCTCGTGCGCGCCTGCCGGCCGCGCGTGCTCAAAATCGAGGGCAAATTCGCCGCGCGCGGCGGCCTCGCGCTCGCGGTCGTGGCCGAATTTCCCTCGGCGGGTGCCGCTGCCGGCGCGCCGAAAATGTGGCGCTTCAAATGAAGACCGTGGTGCTGCTCAGCGGCGGAATGGACTCGACCGCCGCGCTTTACGAGGCCCGCGCGCGGCACGAGGTCGCCGCCGCGCTCAGTTTCGATTACGGCTCGAAGCACAATCACAAAGAAATCCCCTGCGCGGCGTGGCACTGCCGGAAATTGCAAATCCCGCACCAGGTCATCGCGCTGGATTTCGTGCCCGCGCTGTTTGCGTCCGCGCTGCTCAAGTCCGGCGGCGATATTCCCGACGGCCATTACGAGGAGGCGACAATGAAGCAGACGGTCGTGCCGTTCCGCAACGGCATCATGCTCGCCATCGCGGCGGGCTATGCGGAGTCCCTCGGCGCGCAGGGGCTGGTCATCGCGGCGCACGCGGGCGACCACGCGATTTATCCCGATTGCCGCGAGGCGTTCATGCAGGCGATGGCCGACGCGATGCGCCTGGGCACCTACGCGGGCATCGAATTGTTGCGTCCATTTATAAATTTCACCAAGGCGCAAATCGCCGCGCGCGGCCACGAACTCGGCGTGGATTTTTCGCAAACCTGGTCCTGCTACAAAGGCGGCGAAGTTCATTGTGGAACCTGCGGCACCTGCGTCGAGCGCCGCGAGGCCTTCCTCCTCGCGCACCTCCCCGACCCGACGGTTTACGCCAGCACCGCGCCGTTGCCGAAAAGGCCCATAATTTAGCGGCAAAAGCATGGAAAATTATCGCATCAATACTATCAGTTGCATCATATATTCACTATGAGCTTCCTTTCTTTTCTTTCAGGATTTTCTCGCCCCAAAACTGTTGAGGGCGGTTTATATTACTTTAAAGACAAGAATGGAGCCTATGTGATTCTAAAAATTCTAAAGATCGACGAAAAAGGCGTTCATGTCAGGCAATACAGCAATCAATTCGAAAAACCACCGAAAAAAGTGGATGAAGCGTTGCTTTATATGGCTGGGTTTAACCGCAAGCCAAACGAAGCCCTTGGTATGGGGCATATCCCACTTGCAAAGCAAAGTTTTGAAAAATGGCAGATAGTTTACATTCAGCAATCAACTGTTAAAGATGAAGAACTTGAGGGCTATAAGATATGGCAGGAGAACAACGGTGGTTATTTTAATTAGCCTGCGCTGCCAATGTATAGACAAGTGATTGGCTACAATGCTTTCAGCCATGTTCATCTCCGAAATTTTTCATTCAATTCAAGGCGAGGGCGGGCTGACCGGCACGCCGTCGGTGTTCGTGCGCGCGTCGGGCTGCAACTTGCGCTGCAATTGGTGCGACACGCCATATGCTTCGTGGCGGCCCGAGGGCGCCGAAATGTCCGTCGCGGAGATTTTGCACGCGGTAGAGAAATTTCCCGCGCGGCACGTCGTGTTGACGGGTGGCGAGCCGATGGTGGCGAAGGACATCCGCGCGCTCGCGGCGGCATTGCGCGAAACGGGCCGGCACATTACCATCGAAACCGCGGCGACGATTTTGCCCGACGGCATCGCGTGCGACCTGGCCTCGCTCAGCCCGAAACTGAAAAATTCAGCGCCGGATGCCGAATTGTTCGGGGCCTGGCGCAAACGGCACGAAAAACTGCGCTGGCAGCCGGACGTCGTCCGCGCCTGGATGGAAAATTATCCATTCCAGTTGAAGTTCGTGGTGGCGGACGCGAACGACGTGGCGGAAATCCAGTTGCTTTTGCGCGCGCTCGGCGGGAAGATTCCGCCCGAAAAAGTCCTGCTCATGCCCGAAGGCGTCACTCTTGAGGCGTTGCGCGCGCGCGAGCCGGCGCTCGTCGAGTTGTGCAAAACGCACGGCTTCCGCTACTGCCACCGCCTCCACATCGAACTCTTCGGCAACACGCGCGGGACTTAATTTCAATTTCAAATCAAAAAAACAGGGCCGTCGCAAGCGACGCCCCTACAGTCATTTGCACCAAGCACTAAAACACCCTTCGCCTTCGCTCAGGGTCACTCCCGCCGGGAAGCCGGCTGGGTGACCAAGCACCAGAACACTTTTCTTCCCATGCCCTACCGCATCTGCAAAATTTTTGAAATCGAGAGCGGCCACATGCTCTCAAAGCACCCGGACTTGTGCAAATACCCGCACGGGCACTCGCGCAAGGTCGAGGTCGTGGTTGAGGCCGCGGAGCTTGATAAGAACGAGATGGTTTGCGATTTCAAGGCGCTCAAGGACGCGCTGTGGGGGTATCTCAAAAGCTTTGACCACGCGCTGTGCGTGAACACACGCGACCAGCAATTCGCCATGCTCCAGGCGGCTTACGGCGCGCAAATCATCGCCTTCGAGAACGAGGACCCGACCACGGAAGTGCTCGCGCGGGCAATTTTCACCGAGGCGAAAAAGCGCCTCGCCGCCTACGCCGCCGACCCGCACGCGCCCTATCCCATCGCGCATCCGGTGCGACTGGTTAGCGTGCGCGTTTGGGAAACCAGCAGCTCGTGGGCGGAATATGTGGAGTGAAGTTTGGGATTTTGCGCATCTGCCAAACGGGAACCATCCTAACGTTCAACGCTCAACATTTAACGCTCAACGCTCAAGTTTGGCGAGGGCACAAGGCTTTCGACCTGTCAGGTTGAACGTTGAGCGTTAAAAGTTAAATGTTGAGCGTTTGCTGCACCCACCCACGCCGAAGCTGCTCCCAGTCCGCTTTTTCCATCTTCCTTTTTCCGTTTTCCATCCCGTATATCGCCCTTGACCCCGCGGCGGGTTCGCGTTACGCCAGAAGCCACCCTTTTTTGCATGAGCCAACAATATAACAAAGTCATCAAACGCAAGCGCCGGCTTGCCTATGTCAAACGCCGCAAAGCCGCCCTCAAGGCCGCCGCGGCGGCCGCGAAAGCGGCCAAATCCTCGAAGAAGGACAAATCCTGAGCGGGCGCACCGCCCGCCCGGCTTCAAGCATCATGCGCAACCTTCCGCCATCGCGGGTTTGGGCGCGGGCCGTGCTGGCCGCGGGCCTGGGCTTGCTGGCGGGTTGTTCGTCGCCGCCCGCGAGCGCCACCCGCGCGCCGTCGGGCACGAGCACGGAGGGCGTGGTCATTGCCCATGTGGACCAGCGCTACATCCCGGACGCGGATTTCCGGCGCATTTCAGAATATTTTACGGGCCGGGAAAACACAAGCGGCCGCCTGATCGAGCGCACCGACCCGCAGCAGCGCGCGGGCTATTATTTCATCCTCAGTCTGGAATGGCACCCGCACACGACGCTGTCCGCCGGCACCCAGGCCGACCTCGATTACATCCTCAAGGGCGACCCGCAGCCGCGCCACGCGCACTTCGTTTTTTCCGCGCCCACCGGCACTTTCCACGAAATCCTGCTCGGCCTGACCGGCACGAATTGGACCGACCAGAACGCGACCATGGTCGCCTGGAAAGTGGCGCTCGAAGACGCCGCCGGCGCGGTGCTGGCGACCCAGCAAAGCTTTTTGTGGAGTTTGCCGGTGAGCGCAGCGGCGCCCGTCGTGGCCGCCGCGACCGCGGAGCCGGCGAAGCCCAACCCGTGAGCGCAGCGATTTCCCAGGCTCTGCCCGTGAAAAAGTCCGCGGCCCGCACCGGCTCAACGACGAGCGCATGGCGGCCCTGGCAACCCACCGCGCGCCCGGTGAAAATCAGCGCGGCGGCGCTGGCGGAAACCTTGGGCGGCGGCCAGGCCTTTCGCTGGCGACGCGCTCACGATGCAGGCGAGGGGGAAGTCTGGCAGGGCGTCTGGGGCCGGTGCGTGGCGCGGGTGCGCGCGGGGTGGGAGAATATTTTGGAATGGTCGTGCCCCGTGGAAATGGAAAATTTTTCCCCCGCCGCGCTCGAACATTATTTCGCCGTGGATTTGGATTTTGAAAATCTCGCGGACCAATTACCCTGGCGCACGGACGCCGCGCTGGCGGCGCGGCTGCGCGACTGGTGCGGGCTGCGCCTGCTGCGCCAACCAACCGGCGAGGCGCTGCTGGCCTTTTTGTGCAGCAGCGCGAAGCAGATTCCCCACATCGCGCAGCTTTGCGAAAACCTGGCCGCGCAGTTTGGCGAGCCGCTGTGGGGCGGCGTGCGTGCGCTGCCGTCGTGGGCGCGGCTGGCGGAAGTTTCCGAGGACGAATTGCGTGCCTGCCGCCTCGGCTACCGCGCCGGCTTCATCCACCAGACAGCCCGGCGTTTAATGAACGAGCCGGGTTGGGAGGCGAAAATCAAAAACGCGCCCTATGCGGACGCGCACACCTGGCTGGCCGAGCTGCCGGGCGTCGGCCCGAAGATTGCCGATTGCGTGCTGCTCTTTGGCGCGGCCCGTTTCGAGGCCTTTCCCGTGGACACCTGGATTCTGCGCGCCATGGCGGAGCGCTACGGCCTGCGCGGCTGGCGGCCTGCGCAAGTCGCGCACTTTGGCCGTGCCCACTTCGGCCCCCTCGCCGGCCTCGCCCAACAATTTTTGTTTTCGGGCGAACGAAAGGGAGGAGAATAAGCCATGGCCGCGAAACTCTCGACAAATGATTTTTTCCTCTGGCCGCCGCCAAAATTTTTGGAGCGGACGCGCGGGACACAGCGCATCCCGAAAGCGGGGCCGAAAATTTTCCCGACCATCAACCCGTCCTTCGCGCCCGAGGCGTATGAGTTGGAAATCACGACGCGGTTTTCTTCGATTGTCGCGGGCAGCGCGCGCGGCGTTGAACATGCGTTGCGGACTTTGGACCAGTTGCGCCTGCAAGGCGGCGGCGTGCTGCCGTGCCTGCGCATCGAAGACGCGCCGGACTTCGCTGTGCGCGGCTTCATGCTCGATATCAGCCGCGGCAAAGTGCCGACCGGCGAGAGTCTGCGCACACTCGTCCGGCAACTCGCCTCGCTCAAATATAACCACCTGCAGTTCTACACCGAACACACCTTTGCGTTTCGCGGGCACGAACAGGTTTGGCGCGACGCCGACCCGCTGACAGCGGAGGAAATCACGAAGCTGCAAAAGTTGTGCGACGAAAACCACCTCGAACTATCGGCCAACTTCAATTCCTTCGGGCATTTCGAGCGCTGGCTGAAACATCCGCGCTATCGGCGGCTCGCCGAATGTCCGCGCGGCTTCCGCCACCCACTCAAAGGCAAGGTGCCGCATGGCACCACCTTGCGACCAGATGCCGCCAGTCTGAAGTTCCTTGATTCACTCTGGAAGGAGTATCTGCCGCTGTTTGAGTCGCGTCGCTTCAACCTTGGCGGCGACGAGCCGTGGGAACTCGGCCAGGGCTGGAGCCAGCCGCTCGTGAAAAAACTGGGCAAACACCGCGTATATTTGGATTTTTTGAAAAAATTGCACCAGCTCGCGGCTCAACACGGCAAGGAGATGTTGTTCTGGGGCGACATTTTGTTGGAAGCGCCGGAATTGATCGCCGAAGTGCCGGCGGATGCAACCGCGCTGCTCTGGGGCTACGAGGCCGCCCATCCGTTTGCGGAGCAGTGCGCGCGCCTCGCGGCGGCGCGGCGGAAATTCTGGGTCTGCCCCGGTTGTTCCACGTGGAACAGCTTCACCGGGCGCACGGACAACATGCTGGCCAATATCGAAAGCGCGGCGCGGCATGGGCGCGCCCACGGCGCGGAGGGCCTGTTGCTCACGGCCTGGGGCGACGGCGGCAACCACCAGCCCTGGCCCACCATGTATCCCGGCATCGCCTATGCGGCGGGGCAGGCGTGGAATCAAAATGGCGCAAAACGCGCGGACGCGGCCCGCGCGGTGAACCTCGCCTTCAGCCAAAGCGCGCATTCCGGCTACGGCGAAACACTCCTCGAACTGGGCCGCGTCGAAAACGCGATCGCCCATCCCCTGCCCAACCGCAGCCGGCATTATAATTTGTTCTTTGCCTCGCGCAAGGAATTGAAAAAGGAGCTGGCGACTCTGTCCACCGCCGAATTGGAAAAAGTGGCCGCCGCGCTCGCGCGGGTGAAGGCGAAATTAATCCGGCGCGGCGAGAAGTTCCTCTGGGAATTCGGCGCGCTCGGCGAATTGGAACTCGGCGCGGACCTGGCGGCCTGGGCCGTCCGCCGCGCGCAATTGGCCAAAGCCGGACAACGCGCGCGAGTGCTGCGGGCTGAATTGCCGGAACTTATTGAACGTTTTGTCAACGCCTGGGCCAACCGCGCCCGCGAAGGCGGCCTGCGCGAAGCCGTCGCGCGCCTGGCGGCGGTGGGCCGATGATCGGGCCGCCGTTCTCGGTATTGCACTTGCGCCCTGCTTCCCTACGGCGCTCGCAACGCCGCGGCCACGGCGGCGGCCAGGTCCTTCGCCGGCGGGTTTTTGCTGAGGATGACGCCGTGGCGGTCCAGCAGGTAATCTTGCGGGACGTAGCGCACACCGAATTTCACCGCCAGCGCGCTGTTCCACCAGTTGCCGTCGTAGGCTTGCGGCCACACCATTCCCCGCTCGCGCAGGCCGGTGGCGAACGTCTCCTTGTCTTGCATTTCGAGGCCCACGCCGAGGATGTCAAAGCCCGCGTCGTGATTTTGGTCGTAGGCCGCCTGCACCCCCGGCAAATCCGCGTTGCACGGCCGGCACCAGGTGGCCCAAAAATCCACCAGCACCACCTTGCCTTGGTAATCGGACAGGGTGCGCTTGACGCCGTCGAGGTCCGTAAACGAAAAATCGGGAAACTTCGCGCCTTTGACTAGCGACCGGTTCAGCGCCTCGCCCGCCGCCTGCTCCGCCGCCGAGGGCGTGGTGTGCATCATTTTTATGCTCGCGGAACCCATTTGCAACAAGATCGGACCGTAGAGGATGCTCACGATGATGGCCAGCGAGAGGCCGCAAAGGGACAGCATCAAACCGATCAAGGCCCGGCCGAGGCGCGTGGAATTCGAACCGAGGCCGAGGCAGGAAAGCACCACGCCGATGAGGGCCACCACCACCCCAACCCCGGGAATGAGCCACGCCCCGAGCGAGCTAACGCCCCAGGCCAAACTGGCGTTCACCAGACCGTTCGAATCCTTCACCGGCTTCGGTGATGATGGGACAGCGGAGTTCATGTATATTGAATGACGCCACCCACCTCTCAAACGGAACACGATAGATTTGCCAATTTAATCGGCTGGTCTCAGCCGGAAAACGCTCGGCTGAGCCGCTGATGGCCAATGGATCAAGCGGCGGCGAGACCGCGGGGTCGCAGGTCGTCTTCGTCCGCCGATTTCAACTTCTTGCGCAGGCGGAGGCAGTGGAGGCTGCCCGAGATGGCGAGCAGGAGCCAAGCCAGCGCAATCGGGAGCTGGGAAACATAGCGCACCGACTGCTCATCGGGCGGTGAATGCCAAAAGGCCACGGAGCCACAAATCGCCAGCGACAAGATGCCCACATTTATCCAGTGGCCGACCGTCAGCAAAATAATCCGCCGCCGAAATCCTTAAATTGGGTTTCCGCCGGGCCAGCACATGGATGCCGATGGCGAGGGGAACACTGATCAGCAGGAGGGAAGCGGCCACCGTCTCGTAAAGCAGAAAAGCCCGGTAATCCATCGTGAACAAATCCCGGGGCTTGGGCAGAAAAAGGGTGAAGGTAAGCCAGAGTTGCAGGAAAATCATCAAGAAGGGGTTCCGACATCCACAGCTCGTCCAGAGGGTCGCCAGGCGGGCGTCCTCGTCGGTCAGGTGCTCCCGGCCAAAGCGCCGGGCGGCGGCCGGGGCGTTGCCCAAATCCGTGAGGGCGGCGGCTTGGGCGGCGGGTTCGCTCAAACCTTTGACCAAATGCGCCTGCACAGCTTCGGCGTAATGCGCCTCGATTTCCTGTCGCACGCGCGCCTGCGCCGACGGCACGAGAGAGCCGGTGGCTTGTTCCAGCCATTCGGCAACATTGGTTGGCTTCGGTCTGGGCAGGCCCAAGATCATGACACATGCTGGAGGTAAATGGTTTTTGCGCGGCGGGTGGGAAAGTGCGACTCAAATCCAAGTGATTAAGCGCGCGCGGGATCGCCCGGCGGCAGGGCCTCGTTGCCGGCGGATTGCAGTTTCCGTCGAAGGCGGAGGAAATAATAGGTGCTGGGAGCAGCAACAACGAAGAGAATTAATATATTCAATCCATGGGACGACTCCCAAGGATCGATTAAAAAGCAGGCATACATCATGAGCCAACTAACATAGTTCATAAAAACGAGCTGACCCCGAATAGCCGGGGTAATTTTTAGTCCGGCCAGGATATAAGCGGCGACCCTGGTCGTAACGACAATGACCATAATCAGAAACATGGACACCGTCGGGCACCAGTAAACCCAACCGGGGGCAATGCCAAAAAATACGCCTATTGAATCCAAGGTTAACCAATACATGACGAGGATGAGCAAACTTATAAACCCCCAGGGGACAATATCTCGGGAAGCGTCGTTTACAATTTTGGTGACTATCTCGGCATCTGTTTTTGTCAGATAGTTCCGGCCCAAACGCCGGGCGGCGGCTTTGGCATCGCCCAAGTCAGCCAGCGCCGCCGCTTGCGCTGCGGGTTCCGTCGCGCCGGCGGCCATGTGCGATTGCACTGCCTCGGCGTAATGCGCTTCGATTTCCGACCGCACGCGCGCTTGCGCCGACGGCACCAGTTTCCCCGTGGCAATTTCGAGCCACTCGGAGAGGGTTTGCGCGGTGCGTTGGCGAAAGAAATTCATGGCGAATCGGTTAAGCTGCGGCTGGATCGCGCGGCGGCAGGGCCTCGTCGCCGGCGGATTGCAGTTTTTTGCGCAGGCGAAGTAAATTGAGGGCTTGGCTGCCCATCACGAATACCATTATCCAGGCCGGCCCGTGTGAAAATACCCAGCCCCAAAAATGGAACCCGGACAAGTGGCCGTTCATGGATCGGCGCAGGGCGTCGGAGGTGAAGACGGCGGGGTAAAGAGCGCCGATAATAAAGCATTCCACGGCCCGGAACAAAATGATTTGCCGCGGCTGGGCGGGGGCGTTTTTTCCTCCGGCTGCAACATAAACGGCGCGCCGGACCAGGATCTCCGCCAGCAGCAGCAAAAACAAAACTTCGATCAAAAACAGCGCGGCGACGTTGTCCATCGGCGGGTAGAGCCAAAACATCACGGATTCCAAGACCGCCATAAAGAGAATAACCGAACACAGAAACACCCCTAAAAAAACACTTCGGCCCATATTGATGCTCCGGGCGACTTCCGTGGCGTCTTTTTCGGTCAGATGCTCCCGGCGAAAGCGCCGGGCGGCGGCGTGCGCATCACCCAAATCCGCCAGAGCCGCCGCCTGCGCCGCGGGTTCGGACGCGCCGCCGGCCAGATGGGCTTTGATGGCCTCGGTGTAATGCGCCTCGATTTCCGCGCGGATGCGCGCCTCGGCCGCCGGCACAAGATACCAGGTGGCCGTCTCCAGCCACTCGGCCAGGTTGCGCGGCTTTTGCCGACCCAAGGGTGGCTTGGGCTTGAGTAGGGGCGGTTTGGGTTTGGGCAAGAAGTTCATGTGGCCTCCGGAAGGAATAAATTTTGGGCGGCGGGTTCGCGAAAGAAATTCACGACCGGGAGATTAAGTAGCGCCGGAGGTAGTCGTCCTCGCAAGCGGTTACCAATTTTTTGCGCAGGCGGAAATTGATTATGCTCATCGGAGCATAAAACTTCAGTCGCCGCAAAAGATTCATGCCCACGATTCCCCCGCACGCCATCAGCAGCAAATTCAAGGTAAGTGGCAGGGCGCACACCAGAGGCATTATGATAAATGTCGTCAGCGGCAGGATATTCTGAATTAGCCCTTTGAGGTCCCCCAGCAAAAAAATCTGTCGCGCGGTCGCCAGGGCGGGCTTGCGCCGGGCCAGCACATCCACGGCAATGCCGAGGGAGGCGCAGGTCAGGACGAGCGCAAGTAAAACCGCCGCAAAAAACAAGCAACGCCCATCCCTGGCCGGCTCATAAGCCCAGTCAACGATTAGAGCAAGACTCGTGAAAATAGAGCATATCAAGGAAACCACTTGCCAATAAAACACCGGGCCGGTGTCGCGGGCCTTGGATATCCGGTAGCCTACGATTACGGTCTCCTGGATGGTCAGGTGTTCCCTGCGAAAGCACGCGGCGGCGGCGTGCGCATCGCCCAAATCAGCAAGTGCTGCGGCCTGTGCCGCCGGTTCAGTCGAGCCGTTGGCCAAATGCGTTTGCACGGCCGCAGCATAGTGGGCCTCGATTTCCGGCGACCCGCGCCTGGGCGGACGGCACCAGATTCCCGGTGGCGATCGCCAGCCATTCGGGAAGATTTTGGGGAATCAGCGTGGCCGCATCCTTGGTCGTGAGGAGTTTTAAGCGCGCGGCGGCGCGTTGCGCGTCGCCCAAATCCGCCAGCGCCGCGGCTTGCGCGTCCAATTCCGGCAAGCCTTTGGCCATAGAGGACGCCGAGACCTCGGCGAAGTGCGTCTCGATGGCCTTGCGGAATTGCGCCTGTCTCGACGGCGCGAGGCCCCCGGTGGCGATTTCCAGCCAATCCAGCAGGCCTTGCGGCATTTGTCGGCGCGAGGATGATTTTGACAGGCCCAGGATCATGTGGCCTCCTTTAATATCCCGCTGATGGCGCCGGAAAATTGCAGCCATTCCCGGCGTTCGCGCGCCAGGGCCTTGCGCCCTTTTTCGGCCAATCGGTAGTGGCGGCGCGAGCGGCCGTTCTCCTCGCAGACCGAGGAAGTGATCAGTTTTTTCGCCTCGAGGCCGTGCAAGGCCGGGTAAAGCGTGCCCTCCTTGAAATCCAGCACCCCCTTGGAGGACTGCTTGATCTCCTGGGCGATGCGGTAGCCGTGATTCGGCCCCCGGCTAAGGTTCTGCAAAATCAGGGTCGGCAAACTGCCTTTGAAGTTCATAGGCCCGCACTCTACATCGAATCCCGATGCATCGGCAAGCATTATTTTTCGGCCTTTTGAATCCATGAGAAAAGACGGAATTAACCACGGAAGACACAGAGCACACGGAGTAAAATCAACTCGAAACTCGAAACTCGAAACAAACTATCTCCGTGCCCTCCGTGGTTCCATCAATTCTTTCCGCCCGCCCTCTCCGTCAACGTCTTCAACTTCTCCGCCTTTTCCGCCTCCGCCAAGGCGGTGAGCAAATCGTCAATCTGGCCTTCCATGATGTTGGGGAGGTTGTGCGCGGTGAAGCCGATGCGGTGGTCGGTGACGCGCGATTGCGGGAAATTGTAGGTGCGGATGCGCTCCGAGCGGTCGCCAGTGCCGATTTGCGCCTTGCGCTGCGCGGAGTATTTCGCGGCCTCCTCGTCCTGCTTGCGCTCAAGCAGCCGCGCGCGCAGCACCTTCAGCGCCTTGGCCTTGTTCTTGAGCTGCGAGCGTTCGTCCGCGCATTTCACGATGAGGCCGGTGGGCTTGTGGATGATTTGCACCGCCGAGTCCGTGGTGTTCACACCCTGGCCGCCGGGGCCGCTCGCGCGCGCGACGGTGATTTCGAGTTCGTCCGGGCTGATTTGCACATCCACCTCCTGCGCCTCGGGTAGCACGGCGACGGTGATCGTCGAGGTGTGGATGCGGCCGTTGGCCTCCGTCGCGGGCACGCGCTGGACGCGGTGGACGCCGCTCTCCCATTTCAGCGTGCGGTAAACATTGTCGCCGGTGATGAGGAACGCGACGTCCTTGACCCCCCCGGCTTCCGACGGGCTGGAGTCGAGCGACTCGACCTTCCAGCCGTGCGTTTCGGCGTAGCGGGTGTAGAGGCGCGCCATTTCGGCGGCGAAGAGCGAGGCTTCGTCGCCCCCGGTGCCGGCGCGGATTTCGACGATGGTGTTGCGCGCGTCGGCCGGGTCGGGCGGAATCATGGCGAGCATGACCTGCTCGTGCAGCTTGGGCAAATCGGCGCGCAGGGTGACGAGCTCCTCCTCTGCCAGCGTGCGCAAATCCGCGTCGGAAGCCGGGTCGGCCAGCAAGGCCTCGTGCTCGGCGATGGAGTCGGCGGCGTGCTTGAGCTTCGCGTGCAACTCAATGAGTTCGGTGAGGTTTTGGCGCTCGCGCCCCACTTCCGCCGCGTGCCGCTGGTTCGAGTAAAAGTCAGGCGCCGCCATCAGCGCGTCGAGTTCGACGAGGCGCTTGGCAAAGGACTCGATGGGCGGAACATCCATGGGAAGGTGCTGATTTCTGAATGCTGAATGCTGAATTCTGAATTCTGAGTGCGGAGTGCGGAGTGCGGAGTGCGGAATGCGGAATGCGGAATGCGGAATTCCGGCAAGCCCGGCACGTTAGCGGAAATTCTCCGCAGTGGGAAGCCTGCGGTTTTTTGGGCCTAGGAAGCGGCGGATATTATTGCACTGTTGGGCGCCTATGAATAGACGGCATAAAAATGCCATCTTGCAAAGATGGCCATTTAAGTGATAAATTTTTCGATCATGGGCTCGCGCTTATCTAAATGGATAAAATATGTCATATGATTTCTAATTGGATACTTAGGGCTGTATTTCGTTTTGATGAATCGCTCTTGCCCAGCTCTGAACCACTCTGGTGTTCCAATATTTAAAAGTTCCTTTCGATTTGGTTCAGGGCAGAGACTCCGGGGTGATATGTCGATTTATTGTGGCTCGGTCAGTTCGTTTAATTATGTCTTTTACCCGCTCGATTACGTTTATTGGGGCGGCCACCCAGAAGAGGACAACTGAGGGATTTTTTGGGCCAAGCTACACTACTACCGTTTTTTGTTTTAAGGTGGGCGTGAGTCGTTTAAGCTGGCCGCGTTATGTCCGAAACCGACAGCACGTTGCACAGCCGCGAAGTGGTCGCCGTCGTCTGGGATTTCGACAAAACCCTCGTCCCCGGCTACATGCAGGCGCCGTTGTTCGAGCATTTCGGCGTGGATGACCGGCAGTTTTGGACCGAGGTCAACAAGCTGCCGGAAATTTACGCGCGGCGCGGCATCCATGCCTCGAAGGACACGATTTACCTCAACCACTTGCTGAGTTATGTGCGCAACGGCCCCATGCGCGGCTTGAACAACAAATTGCTCCGCGAATTGGGCGCGAAGCTACAATTTTTCCCCGGCTTGCCGAAGTTGTTCGAGGAACTGCGGGAGGTCGCGCGCGGGCGCCCGGAGTTCGTCCGCCACGAAATCGGCCTCGAACACTACATCATCAGCACCGGCCTCGCGGAAATGATCCGCGGCAGCGCCCTCGCGCCATATGTGGACGGCATCTACGGCTGCGAATTCGTCGAGAACCCCCTCCCGCCGAACTTCAGCCGGCAGGACGAACTGGCCCTCGACGGCGCGGATTGGGAGATCGCGCAGATCGGCGTCATGGTGGACAACACGATCAAGACGCGCTTCATCTTCGAGATCAACAAAGGCTCGAACAAAAACCCCGCGATTGACGTGAACGCCGTCGTGCGGCCCGAGGACCGGCGCGTGCCGATCAAGAACATGATTTACATCGCCGACGGCCCGAGCGACGTGCCGGTGTTTTCGGTGGTGCGGCGCGGCGGCGGGCAGACGTATGCGGTTTACGACCCGGCGAACCCCGCCGAATTTGCGCAGAACGACGGCCTGCTGCAAACCGGGCGCATCCACGCCTACGGCCCTGCCGATTACCGCCCCGAAAGCAGCACCGCGCTCTGGCTCAAGATGCACGTCCGTTCGATTTGCGACCGCATCGTGCGCGAGCGCGAGGGCGCGGTCTCCGCCCGGGTCACCGCCCCGCCGCGCCACCTACACCCGCCGCCGACCGCCCCCGCGCCGGCGAAGTCGCGCCAGCACGAATTGTTCGGGGAACGGTAAAATCGGCCATTTTGTTTTCGGCATGGACAAACGGCGCGGATTGTGTCGAATAAGGGGTGACACCTTGGGCCAGCTTGCCCCAAGCGCGCACGGGAATACCCAGGCCGACGCCTTTTGGTCAGCCCGGGCGCGGATCCTACCCCTCCGCTATTCCCATGAATCAGACCTTGCGTCAAGGCGCCAGGTGGGCGCTCGTTTTGATTGGTTTGGCTTTGGCCGCCAGTCTCGTTATCCGTGCGGTCGATGCGTCCGCCGCTGCGACTCCGGCTCCGGCGGCCACGACGGCGACCGCTCCGACCGACCCGGCCAAGGCCAATGTCGAGCAGCGGCTCGCGGCCCTCGAAGCCTATTTCGCCAACTCCGATCCCTCGGCGGCTTTGCAGAATTCGAACGGCGGGCCGGCCGCGCCGCCGGTGGGCGTTCCCGGCCCCGGGCATAATGCGTGGATGATGGTCAGCGCCGCGCTGGTTTTGTTCATGACGCTGCCGGGCCTTGCGCTGTTTTACGGCGGGTTGGTACGCAGCAAGAATGTGCTCTCGGTCATGGCGCAATGCCTGGGCATCGCGGGCCTCGTGACGATTTTGTGGTGGGCCGTCGGCTACAGCCTGGTGTTTGGGATCAGTTTTTCGAATCAACCATGGGGGCCGTTTTTGGGCGGGTCGGAGTATTTCTTCCTGCATGGCGTGGATTCCGCGCCGAATCCGGCCTACGGCGCGTGGGTTTCGCAAAATGTGTTTGCTATGTATCAGCTCATGTTCGCCATCATCACCCCCGCCCTGATTGTCGGCGCGATTGCCGAACGCATGAAATTCAAAGCCATTTTGGTTTTTATGACGCTCTGGATGCTGTTGGTTTATTTTCCCCTCGCGCACATGGTCTGGGGCGCGACGGGTTTTATGAGTGGCGTGGGCAACCCGAAGGCGGGGATCACCGCGATGGACTTTGCGGGTGGGACGGTGGTGCATATGTCGTCAGGGTGGTCGGCGCTGATTCTATGCCTCATCATCGGGCCGCGCCAGGGCCATGCGCGCACTCACATGGCGCCGCACAGCCTCGTGTTGTGTATGGTCGGCACGGGGATGCTCTGGGTCGGTTGGTATGGTTTCAACGCGGGCAGCGCCGTCGCCGCCGACGGGATTGCCGCCAATGCCTTCATGACCACCACGCTGGCGACGGCGGTGGCCTCTTTTACCTGGGGGATGATCGAAATGTTTTTCCGCGGCAAGGCCAGCGTGCTGGGTTTTTGCTCCGGCGCGGTGGCCGGCCTGGTCGTCATCACCCCCGCCTGCGGTTTTGTGAACGCCACCGGCGCGGTTATCATTGGCGTCTGCGCCGCCGTGATTCCATTTCTGGCCTGCACGAAGCTCAAGCCCGCCCTCAAGTATGATGATGCGCTGGACACTTTTGGCGTCCACGCGATTGGCGGGACGTTGGGCGCGCTGCTGACCGGCGTGCTCGCGGTGTCCGCCGTCAACGCGAACATCGGCCCGGCTGGGACGGCGGCCTCGGTCAACGGTCTGGCCGCCCATGTGGCCAACTACACGGCGTGGATCGCGCAACTGGAGGCGATGGCCGTCACGCTTGCGCTGGCCGTGGTGATGACCGTGATCATCGCCTACGTGACCAAAGCCCTCGTCGGCCTGCGGCCCAGCCTCGAAGCCGAATCACAAGGCCTCGACATCACCGACCACGGCGAAGAAGGCTACGTGCTCGAGTAGCGCGGGGGTGGATCGCACTTGCTTCGCAGTGAAAGTCAACGCCTGGGGCTGTATTTTAAAAATCCAAAACAACCACGGATGACACGGATACGTTTCACCTGCGCATCCGCTACTTTGATTGCTTTATCCGTGCTATCCGTGTCATCCGTGGTGTAATTTATAAAACGCATCCTAACACACCAAGCTCCCAAAATCGGTAAAGCTCGCATCGAACCCGCCAGGCAGGCCTTTGGCGATGACGGCGACGGCGTCGTGCGAGTGGAGGGATTCGAGGTGCGCGCAGGCGATCTGGAAGTCGCGGATGCGGCGGTCGGCGTCCAGGCGTTCGTAGAGCAAGCGCGCGGCGTCCTCGACGAACTTCGGGAACGCGCCGTTGAGTTCGGCGAAGGCCTGCTCGTCCTCGCGGCGCACGAAGACCTGGGTCTCCGTGTGGAGGGCGGCGAGGCAGTGCTCATGCAAATCCTCAATGGCAAGCGAGGCGCCGGGCGGCACCTCGATGCTCAGGCGCGCCTTGCTGCGCTGCGAGTGCGGGATGCCGTAGGCGTGGCGTGCGTCGCGGGCGTGCTCGGTCAGCTCGGCGGAGCAGGGGCAGGCGGACGAATAGACGAAATCGAAATGAATGAATTTGCGGAACCAGTTCAGGTCGCAAATCGCACCCTCGAAGGCGACCTGGTAGTATTGGTAGCCGGCCAGTCCGCTGCGCAGGCTCGGGCGCAGCAACGGGTAGTTGAAAGCCAGGCGCAGCCGCCCGCGCGTGGTTTGCAGTTCCTTTTTGTAGCGCAGCAGCACTTCCTCGAGCAGCTCGGGCGAGAAGACGCGGTCCTTGAATTCGTAAAAAACCCGCATCAGGCGCGACATGTTGATGCCCTTTTGCTCCGCCCCCAGCGCCACGGTGCCGGTAACGGAGGTTTCGAGCGAAACCTGCTCGCAGACGGCCGTCAGGTAGCGCAGCGGCAGGCGGAAGCCCGCGATGCCCACCTGGAGGATGGGCACCTGCGCGCCCTGGATGTCGGCAACGGTGCCGTTTTGCACGTCGGGCAGGCTGGCGCGGTAACCCGGCGTGACGCGGAAATCGGCGTCGTATTGCCGGCGCAGCGCGGGCGGGGGGGGGAGTGGGCGCGGTCGAACCCGGCGCGGAAGTTGTTTCTTTCTGGCTCATGGGAAAAGAGAGGGGCGCGAGGGAATGACGTTAGAGGGTGGGGCGGCGGGTGTCAAATGTAAGACGGGGGTGCGTGCGGTGGGGGGCAGGGCCATGCGTTTTTAACCCGTCAATTTTTTTGGGTTTGAGGGTGTGACAACAAACAGAGGCACGAAAGAGCCGGCGGAATTGGTTGGATTCATGCCGCGCAGTATAATCGAAAACGAGAAAGCTGTCCATGGTTCGGTTGGCTGCGTTGGATAGGTTGGTTGGGTTGGATCGGTTGGGTGAAAATTCAGAAACCGATCATTTTTTGCCGGAAACCTCAGCCATATCACCGAAAATAGGAATGACTTTCCCCGGCGCGGGATTAAAATTGGCGATTATGAATACTCTCTCTCGCCGGAAAACTTTCGCAAACGCTCTTCCGCAAGCGGGGCGTTTTTGGCTGGCATGGTGTCTGGCTGTGGCGGGTCTGATGCTGGGCGGATGCTCCACCGTCAGTGCGACCAAGCCGGTGGGCGACGCGCCGGTGCAGCTCGACGCGAAGGAGTGGGAGGGTGTGTGGATCGCCGAAAACAGCAAAGACCTCGGCCCGCTCATCGTCAAGGTGGCGGACGCCGCGCTGGGCGAATTGCAAGTTTCCTCGCTGGACACCGGCGACGACGGGAAATTGACCCTCCAAACCGTCCTCGCCCAGGCGCGGTCACCATGACTTCCTTGCAGAACATGCCTAGAGGCTGTCCGAAAAGTAGGCCAGTCGGCATGGAAGGTGCTTTCGGAGTGGGATGTTTATAACTGACAAACAATGGGAGATTATAAGTCCTGTGTTGCAACGGCCCAAGCGCAGCGTGTTTGGGCGGCCCCGGGCCAACGAGCGGGAGGTGTTCGAAGCCATCCTGTTCATGCTGCACACGGGCATGCCGTGGAAGCTGCTGCCACGCAGCTTTCCCCCCAAGTCCACCGTGCATGACTACCTGCAACAGTGGAGCCAGTCGCGGGCCTTCCGCATGCTGTTCGCCCAAGTTATCCGGCACTTGATTGAGGTTGGGCGCATCGATGTGGAAGAATGCTTCGTGGACGCCACCTTTGCGGCGGCCAAGGGCGGTGGTGACGCCGTGGGGCTGTCGCCCAAGGGCAAGGGCACGAAGGTGCAGTTAGTCGTTGATGGGCAAGGCATTCCGCTGGCGCTGTCGGTGGACGCCTCTGGCGTTCCCGAACACGACATGGTGCAGCAAACGCTCGACTTGGGCCAGCCCGAGGCCCAGCCGCAACGCCTCATCGGCGACAAGGCTTACGACGTGGATGAACTGGACGAAACCCTCGCCGAACTGGGCATCGAAATGATCGCCCCGCACCGCAAAAACCGCCGGCCCGAAAACGTCACCCAGGACGGACGACCGCGGCGCCGCTACCGCCGCCGCTGGAGAGTCGAACGCACCATCGCCTGGCTGGGCTATCACCGTCGTTTGCTCACCCGCTGGGAAAAACACGCTTCGCTCTTCTGCGCTTTTGCCACGCTCGGCTGCCTCATGATCGCGCTACGTCATCTGCCCATCACTTGACCAAAGCAGACTTTTCGGACAGCCTCTAGCAGGCACGCCACAACCGAGCCAGCCAGCCAGAATTTGGCAGTTTTTGCGGCCAGCGCGCGCGCAAAGCAATACAATGTCAGTAAATAGAACAAACCCATCAGCGACTCGACCCGCTGCACCAGATACGTCACCGCGTCCGACTGCAGGGGATGCAGGACCCAGAGCAAAGCCGCGGCCAGCGCCACCGGCACTGTCCGTCCCGCGAAGAACATGCGCAGCTTCGGCAACTCAAGCGTGCGCCGCACCAGCCCAAACAACGCCAGCCCCGCGAGCAGATGAATCACCACGTTGACCACATGGTAACTCCAGACCTGGTAACCGCTCAGCTCGTAATTCAGCGCGAAGGTCAAGTTGGCCAGGGGCCGGCCTGTGACTGTGGCGCCGTCGAGCGGGGGCTGCAACGCCGCCAGCCAGCCGTGCTGGATGCTCGGATTATTGAGGATGGAAAACTGATCGTCGTAAACAAACGCCCCGCCCAGGCTGTTGCCATAGGCGGCGGCGCCCGCGGCGACGATGAGGGCCGCCGCCCACCCAACTGCGGGGCGCGCCAAGCCCGCCGATGGCGCGCGGGGGGATTGGTCTGTGGCCGCGGATTCCGACATGGGGAAGTGCCCCTTCTTTACCGGCCTTCGTGGCACGGCGCAATCCCGCTGTTCAACGACGGCGGAAACACCGGCGTGCTCACGGCGGCGGCGCCGCTCCGCTTTGCTGGAGGGCGGCCTTGGCCTGGTCGAGCCCCTGGCTGACACTCTGATTGGCGGGGTCGAGCCGGTGGGCCTCTTCGAATTCGTGAACGGCCTCGGCATCATGGCCCGATTGCAGCAGGCAAAAAGCAAGGTTGCTGTGCGCGGCGACATGGTTGGGCTGAATTTTCAAGACGATAGAAAATTGCACCGCTGCTTCGGAAAATTTTTGCGCCCGCGCCAGCGCGACGCCGAGGTTCTCATGCCCCTCAACCGATTCCGGCAGCAATCGCACGACGGCCGTGAACTCGGTAATTGCGTCCGCAAACTGCCCGCTACTCAAAAGCAGATTACCCAAGGCGGTGTGATCGGGAGCGGAATCAGGGACCAGGCGCAGGGCATTCCGGTAATGGATGATGGCCTGGTCCGTCTGCCCCATCTGGGCCAGCAGGTAGCCGAGATTATGCTCCACGTCAGGCGCGATGGGGTCGAGACGCAAGGCATTCTTAAATTCCTGGACGCTTTCCGGCAGCCGCCCGACGGCGGCCAGGTTCACGCCCAGATTCTCATGGGCGCGGGCATTTTCGGGTGCGTTTGCCACCGTCGAAAGACCATTGTCCAATTCCGTTTGGTAATCCTGGTTGCGCTCGAACGTCAGGGTTCCCAAAGCGACGGCCCCGGCCACGACCGCCGTGGCAAAGACCCGTGGCCCCGCGCACCGGCCCAGCGCCACCGCCGCCAGCACCGCCAGCGCCGCCAGGGGCAGATACAGCCGGTGTTCCGCCGCGACTTCGGTCACAATCGGGATGGCGCCCGAACTCGGCGCGAGTATCACAAAAAACCATGCTCCAAGGAAACCCAGTGCCGGTCGCGCCCACAGCAGGTAGATGGTCCCGGCCGCCAGCACCCCGATCAGCAGCAAAGCAGCCCCATCCGGCCCTCCGCTGACAGCCAAGGTCGGCCCGTAATCCACGAGTTGCGGGTGCGGCCACGCGCTCAGGGCCAAATAGTGTGCGATCACGGAGAACTGCGACCAAGCGTAATGCCACCCGACCCCATCCGGCCCAAAGCCAGCCGTTTGGCCGCGGGTGCCCGTACTCCAGACCAGACCAGCCAGCGGAAACCAAGTGGCGGCCAACGCGGCGTAATACTTTGCACGCCTCCGCCAGGCCTCGGCAAAAGTCCCCGCCACGAACGTTCGGTCAAACAGCAGCGTTATGAGGGGCGCGGTCACCATGACCTCCTTGCAGAACATGCCCAGCAGGCAAGCCACCGCGGAGCCAGCCAGCCAAAATTTTCCGGTCGGTACGGCCACTGCGCGCACGAATAAATATAGCGTCAGCAAATAAAACAGCCCCATCAGCGACTCGACGCGCTGCACGACATACGTCACCGCGTCGGTTTGCAAAGGATGCAACGCCCAGAACAGCGCCACCGCCAGAGCCACGGGCAGCGCCCGCCCCGCTAAGGGCGCGCGCCACCCCGGCAGCTCGAGCGTGCGTCGCACCAGCCCGAACAGCGTCAGCGCAGCCAGCAAATGAATCAGCACATTGACCACATGGTAACTCCACCCCTGATAACCGCTTAGTTCGTAATTAAACGCAAAGGTCAGGTTGGCCAGCGGCCGGCCGGAGACCGTGACCCCGGCACCCGGCGGCTGCAACGCCATCAGCCAGCCATGCTGAATGGTCGGATTGTGCAAAATGGAAAACCGATCATCGTATACAAAGGCCCCACCTAGGCTGTTCGAGTAGGCCGCGAGGCCCGCGGCGATGATGAGCGCCGCCGCCCAGCCTAGGGAGGGACGCGCGGGGGCCGCCGGTTGCGCGCAGGGGGAGGGGTCTGGGGCTGCGGATTCCGACATGGGAAGAGCGCCACCATCTTTAGCCGTTCGTGCTGCACGGCGCAACCCCACTGTTCAGCGCGATCAAATAGCAGCGTACTCAGGGCGCAGGCGGATTACCGGGCGGCTTGGCCCCGCGGTGGATCACGTCGTCCAGTTGCTGGCGCACTTGCTGGTTATCCGGCTGGAGATTCAGCGCTTCCTGCAATTCCCGCGCAGCCGCGTCGAGCTGGCCCAGGTTCGCAAGAGCCGCGCCCAAGCTGTAGTGCGCTTCCGGTGCGTTGGGCGCCAATTGGGCGGCCGCTGTGAATTCGCTCACCGCCGCCTGGTTCTGGCCCAGGCCGCTGAGCGCCAGGCCAAGGCGGTAATGCGCCAGGGGGTTGTTGGGGGCTTCTTGCAAGGCGCGCTGGTAGTGCTGGATACCCTCGTCCGGGTGGCCGGCGAGCACGTAGGTGTTCCCGATGTTCACCTCCGCCTGCACGAAGACTGGTTGGACGCGCAGGGCCTGCAAATAATAATTTATCGCATCATCGTAGCGCCCGGCCTGCGACAACACCGAGGCCATGTTGTGGTAGGCGCCCGCGTAGTCGGGCCGCATCTGGATGGCGCGCGCGTAGTCGTTCAACGCCTCCTGCATATGGGGGTCGTGGACGGGGTCGGCCGTGCGCTCGGCAATCTCGCGCTCGGCATTGCCCAGATTGTAAAAGGCCACCGCCTTGTCGCTGTCCCGCAGCAGACCCTGGATGGCACGCGCGTAGTGCGCGGCCGCCTCCTCATCTTCGCCGAGCAGTCCCAGGGCGTTGCCCAGGTTATTTTCGCAATCGGGGTAAAAGGGTCGGAGGCTGATCGCCGTCTCGTATTCCTGCACGCTCTCGTGCAAACGCCCGGCATCGGCCAGCATGATGCCGTAATTTTCATGCGCACGTGCGATGTCCGGATGCTTGGTGACGGTATCACGCCATAGATCGAGCGCAGTATGGTAATCCACATTGCGCGCGTGGGTGACGGCCCCGAGCGCCAGGGCCAGCGCGCCCGTGGCCCAGAGCAACCGCCGCCCAAACCAGGCCCGCAACCCGAGCGCAACCAGCACGGCCAGCGCCGCCAGCGGTAAATACAGCCGGTGCTCCGCCGCGATCTCCGTCACAATGGGAATGACGCTGGAACTTGGCGCCAGGATCACAAAAAACCAAGCACCGAGAAAACCGAGAAAGGGCAGCCGCCAAAGCAGCCAAGCCGTGCCCGCCGCTAGCGCCATAATCAAAACCAGCGTTGGCAAAATGACCCATGGCGAAGCCACCGGCTTGTCGCCGTAATCCAAAGTCAGCGGATGGGGCCAGACCGTGAGCGCCAGGTAGTGCGCTATGGCCGGGGGTTGTGACTTCACGTAGTCCAGCCACCCCATCCCCGCGCCGAAGCCGGCGGACAACCCACGCGTGCCGACGCTATACGCCATCCCCACCTGCAACACCATAGCCAGCGCGAACACTGCATAGACCAACCCCCGCCGCCAGAATATATCCCGCGGCTTTTCCGCGACAAAAATAAAATCATAGAGCAGGATCAACACCGGCGCGGTGATCGTCACCTCCTTGCAAAACACCCCGAGGAAACACGCCAGCGCCGCCAGCGTTAGCCACGCCCAGCCCGCGAACCGCGAGGCCTGCGTGCCGCGCACAAAGCAGTAAAATGTCGTCAGGTAAAACAACCCCATCAGCGACTCCGCGCGCTGGGACACATACGTCACCGATTCAGTCTGCAACGGGTGCAGCAGCCACAACAACGCCGCCGCCAGCGCCACTGGGACGGCGTCTTCCGCGAATCGCGTGCGCAGCTTGGGCAGTTCCAGCGTCCGCCGCACCAACCCGAACAACGCCAGGCCGGCCAGCAAATGAATCAGCAGATTGACCACATGATAGCCCGTCACGCCAAAACCATCGCCTCCGCGGGCCACGTTCCACTTGAAATTTGCGGCGAAGGAAAGGTTCACCAAGGGACGACCCGTCACCGTCTGCCCCACGGTGGGCGGGTGGAACGCGTCGGCCCAGGTTTTCTGAATGGTGGTGTTTTCCTTGATGGCTGGCAAGTCATCGAGCGCAAACGCGCCGCCGAAGCTGTTACTGTAGGCCAGCCAGCCAGCCAGGACGATGATCAGCACAGACAGCCATCGTTGCCAGGCGAAAGAACTGGCCCCTTCCGCCTTGGCGGTCGTTGGCGGCGCGGGCGGGGTCGGTGCTTTGACCGGCGCGGGAGGTGGGTTGGCGGCGGGGCCGGGGGTTGGCGGGGGAGCAACTGCAACCTCGGTGGCCGACGCCGACCCCGGTTTGGATTTCCGTTGCGGCGGCGCGGAGCGGGGTGTTTTTGCAGCCGGCATGGTGACAAAACTGTCAGAATAGCTTTTAACCCCGGAAACGCAATATATCTTCAAACGGTCGTTTCGCCATGCTCTTTTTTCGCCAAACTGGAAAACGCTGGGTGGATTCCCGCCCATCTGGCAAAAAAGCCGGGCCGGCCTTGTGGGCCGGCCCGGCGGGCGAAATCTTTATCCGTGGCAACTGCCGCAGACTTATTTCGCGCCTTGGTCAATCCAGGCGCGCACCAAGGCCAGTTGATCCTTTGTCAAAGGCGGGTGGGCCGTGCGCCCGGTGAGCGGCGGCATTTCTTCCTTCGCAATCGTGTCGCCCGCGTAAAGCACCACCAGGCTCTGGTCGCTGTGGCCCGGGACGATGTCCTTCCCCTTCCGACCGCCCTTGATCAGCGTGTCATGGCTAGTCACATCCAAGCCCGACCGGGGCGTGGCGCCAGCATGGCAATTTGTGCAGGACGCCTTCAAAATCGGCGCAATATCGGTGTCGAACGTCAAACCCTGCTTGTCCGACGGGGCGGGCAGCTTCGCCAAATTCGGGTTGGCCGCGGTGCCCGCCGTCGTCGTCGTGCCGCTGGCCGCCGCGGGAGCCATCATTGAGCCTGACGTGGCGGCCGGAGGCGCCATGGAACCCAACGTCGCCGCAGGGGCCATCGAACCGGTCGCCGCTGTGCTGGCCGGAGCCGTCGCGTCCGCCGCGCCCAGGCTGTTGATGAGGATCATCAGGCCAGCCACCGAGCCGGCACCAAGAAGGGATAGTTTTTTGTTCATGTAGGGATAGACAATAAATCTGCCTTGTCATTCTGGATGATTCTAGGATGGCTCGACAAGCTTTTTTTGTCCGCGTGATGTGGTGCCCGATTAGCACCGGTTGGAGAGCTGGATGATGTTGCCTTCCGGATCATAGGCGTCGCAAAGTTTGAGTCCGCTGCCCGCCCCGGGGTCTTTGCCCATCGGCACACCGCGACGGATTAATTCGGCGCGCGTGGCCGAAACGTCTTCGGTGTAGAAGCAGATTTTCGTCCGGCCGGGTCGGGCGATGGTGGCCCGATGCAGGGCCAGATGGCACCCGCCGCCGTCGAAGTCCACAAAACCATCGCTCCGTTCGAGCACTCGGAGGCCCAGTTGCTCTTGATAAAAATGCGTCATCGCTTTCATGTCCTTGGCGAAAAGGATGACGCGGCGGATTTGTAGCTTCATGGGCGTGGAAGGCGGGACGGTTTCGAGGGCTTGGATGCTGGTCGCGTTGAAAAAATCCGGTCAAACTCATGGCGCAACCTCGCCGGGAGAATGGCAACCAGACCCGTTTGGGGCCGCCTGGCGAAGTTGATAAACATTGCCTTCCGGATCATACCCGTCACAGACCGTGGCCCCGTCAAAGGACCACTCCGGCCCTGCGCCGTTAAGCGCCCCGCCGCACTGCACCGCAACCTCGCGGGCCTGCGCCAGGCGCTCAACCAAGAACACCAGTTTGATGGCTCCGTTCTCCCGGCGCACGGGTGGTGACTGGATGGTGATTGTTTTGGCGATGCGCTCCGGTATCTGCAATACCACCAATTGAAACGGCCAAGACTCGAGCATGATATAGTCTGCCTCGGTGCGGCAAACGCGCAGGCTCGCCACCTGTTCATAGAACGAGGCGACTCGCTTTGGATTCTTCGCATAGATGACGGCGCCGGCTCGGTGCGGTTCATGATTGACGATAAAGTGGGTTCGCCTTTTGCTTGTGTCGAGTAATTTAACCCCCCCGGCAGTCTCGTAAAAGGGAATTTCCGGCCATCCGTTATGCCTCGTAGGAAATTCAACTTTTTCATTTTTGTCGTCCTCGTCGTCCTCGGTCTTTGGTGGTTAATGCGGCCGCAACCATCGCCACCGGTGCCCACCCCGACTCCCGCACCTGCCAAGCCCAGCCCCCTCCACTCCCTCCAGAATCAAAATCCTTTCGTCCCGCCGCCCACCAAACCTGCGGCGCCTGCGCCAACGCCGCCGGGGAGCAGCGCTACTCACATTAATGATGAAACTCAATCCGAGCAAAGCCGCATTGATGCCCTACCGGTCGAATTCCCTCAGTTTAATGGCGAAACGCAATCCTACCACTTGGATCCGTCCGAGCTTGCCGTCATCATGGCCGAGGAAAGCGCCGCCTCGGCTGGCAGAACGAGCACAAACCCAAGTAATGCTGATGAAATTCTGACGGATGTTTTGTCTCGCGCGGGTGTGAACTTTCCGCCTGGGTCACGGATGGTCTACATCAGCACCCTCGGAGATCTTGAGGTGACGGACACCCCGGAAAACCTGGCTAAAATTCCCAACGCGCTGCGGACGCTTTTATACGACCCACCGCCCCCGCCCTCCCCCCAGCCGTAGGTTCTGTTGTGCTCTGTAGAAAAGATACCGAGGGCCCTTCGGCGAAATCGGGCAAAGGCGTCATTTCCACAGTGCAGTTCTGTTGTGATACTAATTATCAAATAAACTTAAATGCTATCACTATGGAGATCATGGGGCGCCCTGGGCGCGCTTCTTCCGTCTCGGGGAACGCGACCGTCCCGGTCGCTGCGGTCGGCGCGCGGGACGCCCGCGCTCCCCGGGACGTAAATCCTGTATCCTAAAGTCCAAAAAAATTCAGCGTTGGTATAATTCAGTTCTGCCGGCGGCCGCGACGTTGTTGGGCCGGCTGGTGGCGCGGGCCGGGGTTGGAATCCGAGGCCGGGCGTTGCGCATGGCCGGAGGATTGGCGCGGCGCTTGAGGGGAAGGCTGGCGCGGGCCGGAAGAATGACGCGAGACGTGGCCGGAAAATTGGCGCGCGTCTTGGCTCGCCGGTGGGCGCGTAGTTTGGCCGGAAGATTGCCGTGGCGCTTGGCTGGCCGAATGGCGCGAGCTTTGGCCGGAAGAATGCCGCGGCGCCTGGTGCGCCGAATGCCGCGGGCCGGCGCGCATTTTTTTGTGATGCGCTTGCATCGCGGGGGTGATTTCTGTGCCGCCCGTTTCTTGTGCTCCGGGCTGGGCCGAGCCGGCGATGCGGAAATCAATCTGGCGCTTGAAACGGTCCACGCGGAAAACCTCGACCGGAACTTCCTGGCCGAGCGTGAATTTGCGCTTGGTGCGGCGGCCCACGAGTTCGCGGCCTTCGCCGGTCAGCGCATACAGGTCGTCTTGCAGCGACGACAACGGCACAAAGCCGTAGGCGCTGGACTCGCGCAGTTCGATGAAGAAGCCGTGGTTGCGGATGTCGGTGATGAGGGCGGGAAAAACCTGGCGGGGCGTGCGCTGGGCCTCGCGCTCGAAGAATTCGAGGAGTTTGAGTTTCACCGTCTCGCGCTCGGCCTCGGTGCTGTTTTGCTCGGTGCTGCTAAGGTGCCGCGCGAGCGCGTCGAGTTCCGCCTGGTTGTAGCGGGCTGGCGGCGCGCCGCCAGCGGGGTTCAGCCGGGCGAGGTGATTGTCAAAAATGCGATGGACGACGAGGTCGGAATACCGCCGGATGGGCGAGGTGAAGTGGGTGTAGAATTTTTTGAAGAGGCCGTAGTGCCCGTCCACCGACGCGCGGTAGCACGCCTGCTTGAGGCTGCGCAGAAATTGCGTCTTGAGCGTGTGGCCCTGCGGATGATGGCGGATTTTTTCGAGCACGCGCACGATTTCCGCGCGGTTGTTCAAATCCCCGGCCTCCACGCCAAAGGTCGCCAGCAGGTCGCGCAGTTCGATGAGTTTCTCCGGGTCGGGTTGGTCGTGCACGCGCGAGAGGAACGGCAGGCCGGCTTCATGCAGGGAGCGCGCAACAACCTCGTTCGCCAACAGCATATATTCCTCGACCAGCTGGTGGCTCTCGTCGTTGGTGATCAATTCGAGGCGGTCGGCATAGCCGTCGGTGTCGGTGAAAATTTTAACCTCGGGAAAATCGAAATCGAGGCTGCCTTTTTGCATGCGCGCGCGGCGCAGCGGCTCGGCCAGCGACCAGAGCGTGCGCACGGCGTCGCGCAATTCAATCAGTTCCGCGTCGGTCAACGAAGCCAGCGCACGGCCCGTCGAGCCGGTCGCGAACGCGGGCGGCACGGGCAACCCGCGCAGCACCGCAAGGTCGCTTTCCTTGAGCAGCGCAAAAGCCTGGCGGTAAGTAAGTCGCTTGCGACTGCGGATCACCGAGTTCGCAAAACGCGTAGCGCGAATTTTTCCGGTCGGCGCAAAAGTGACAAAAATGCTTTTGACGAGCCGGTCCTGCGCTTCGACGAGGCTGCACAGGCCGTTCGACAGCGCGTGCGGCAGCATCGGGATGACGCAGCCGACCAGATAGGTCGAGTTCCCGCGCGCGCGCGCCTCGCGGTCGAGCGCCGTGCCGGGGCGCACATAGGCGCTCACGTCCGCGATGTGGATGCCGATGCGCACTTCGCCGCCGGGCAGGCGCTCGATGGACAGCGCGTCGTCAAAGTCCTTGGCGTCGTCGGGATCAATCGTGATCGTAAAAATATCGCGCGCATCCTCGCGGCCCGCGCGGTCGCGCGGGCGCACTTCGGGCGGGATGGCATTCGCCTCCGCTTGCACCGCTTCGGGAAATTCCGGCTGAAGATGGAACTTGTAAAGGATGGCCTTGAATTCCGCACCGGGCGTGTGCGTGCGGCCCAGGTTCTCGATGATTTCGCCCGTCGGGTTGAGGTGCCGCTGCGTCCATTCCTGCAAACGCACCAAAACCTTGTCGCCGGGCTGCGGCGGCGGGAACACCGACGTTTGCGCCGGGTCGGCGACCAGGACGGTACGCACGAAGCGCGGGTCGTCGGGCGCGACGTTCCAAAACTGGTTGTCGCGGCGGAGCGTGCCGGAAATGGTTTCGTGTTTGCGTTCGAGCACGCGGATAATGCGGCCGATGGTCGCCGTTGGGCCGGAGCGCGCGCCGGCTTTGACGAACCACGGCCGCGCGCTTTTGTTTTCCCGCACCAGCACGCGGTCGCCGTGGAGCGCCGTGCCGGTGTCTTCGGCAAAAATGTGCCATGGCTCGCCCGCGGGGCCGCCGCTTGGCGGGTCGGGAAAGAAAATCGCCGCGCCGCTTTGGCGGAATTTGACAGTGCCGCATTGCATATCGGCATCGCGCGGGATGACGAGGCGCTCCTGCTTCACCTGGGCGACGAGGCCCTGGTTGAGCAGTTGGTGGACGAGCGGGCCGAGTTTTTTCTCGTCGCGTTTATCCAGCCCGAGGGCGCGGGCGATTTCGCCGGCGTGCAGCGGCGTGTAGTCCTTGCGCCGGAGCAGTTCCAGCAGGCGGTTTTCGAGGCTGGCGGAAGTTGCGCCGGGCTGGTCAGAATGATTCATCAAAGTTTTTTGGCAAAATCTGCATCGGGATCACCGCATGCGGCGCCCTACAGTTCGGCTTGGTTGATTGTAGGGGCGTCCCGCAAAGCGGGACGTCCCATGTTTGTTAGAATTTCGGCAACGCGCGGCCCTCATCCGCTTCAATGAAGTCGAACATGGTGAGGATTTCGTGGGCGCGGTGTTCCATCTTGGCTTCCTTCAGACGCATCTGGAGCCGCCCGGCGACGGCGTCGCGCCAGCCGCGCTTGACCATGAAGTCGTTCCAGTCGGCGATTTCGTCGTTGGTCAGGCGGCGGCCATGCTCGACGCACCATTGCCAAAGCGCGTCGTCGGAGAGGCCGGAGAGGGTTTGTTTTTTCAGCTCGTCGTAGCTGACGCCGAGGAAGGCGCAGCAACGGCCGTCAAAGCCACCGCCGAGGTTTTCGATGTAGTCCGGGCCTAAATCGCCGGCGGCGTGCAGGCGGATTTTGTCCACCAGGCGGGCGAAATAGACGAGGCCGCCAGTCTTGTCATAGACGCTGCGAGGAAAGCGGGTTGCCATAAAATAAAGAAGGTGAGGGAACACCTTAGCAGATTTTCAGGCCAGGGGAAGCCTCATGTGCCGGGCGGATGACCCCGGCAAATCGTTCATCGTCAAGGCGCGAAGGGTGCAAAGAATGACTCGTTAGTGTAAATCCGCCTTTGCGCCCTTTGCGTCTTGGCGGTGAAAAAACTACGGCTCCGCGTGGCCCGCCAGGGAATCCAGCTTCCGCAATTTCGGCGCGCGCCAGGCAGTGACGGAGACGACGACGAGGGTCATGCACCCGCCGAAGACGACCGACGCGACGGTGCCCATGAGTTTCGCCATCACGCCGGATTCGAATTCGCCGATTTCATTCGAGGAGCCGACGAAGATCGAGCTGACGGCCGCGACGCGGCCTTTCATGTGGTCGGGCGTGACGATCTGGAACATCGTCCAGCGCACAAAGACGCTCACCGCATCAAACCCTCCGCTAAGCACCAGCCACAAGAAAGAGAGCCAGAAGTTCTTGCTGATGCCAAACAGGATCATCGCGATGCCGAAGCCCACGACGTTGCACATCAGCGCCGTGCCCGCGCGGCGCGTAATCGGACGATACGAAAGATAAACGCCCACGATGGCCGAGCCGACGGCTGGCGCCGCACGCAGCAGCCCAAGGCCGAGTGGGCCGGTGTGGAGAATCTCGCCGGCATAAATCGGCAGGAGCGCGACCGCGCCGCCAAACAGGACGGCAAACAAATCCAGCGACATCGCGCCGAGGATGATCTGGTTGCGGAACACAAAGCGCAGCCCTTCATGGATGCTGGCGACGATGGATTGTTCGGCCCGGGGCGCGCGCGTGGGCGGGGCTTCCATGGCGAGCAGGCAAATCCAGCCGATGAAGAGCATCGCCGTGGCCAGTCCGTAAGTCATCGCCGCACCGCAATAGCCATAGAGAAAACCCGCCGCCGCCGGCCCGCCAATGCAGGCCGCCTGCCAGACGTTGGCGTTCCACACCGAGGCGTTGCCGTAAAGCTCAGGCGGCACAATCTGCCCCAGCAGCCCGAAATGCGCGGGGCTGAGAAAACCGCCGGCACAGGCCCGTCAGAAAAATCACCGCATAAATCAGCCAGAGATTTCCGACCAGAAAATTATGCAGCGCGGGCAGCGAAATCACCGCGAGCGCGGCGGTGGCGAAGACAAAGAGACCATTGGAAATGCGCAGGATCGAGCGGCGGCTCACCACGTCTGCCACATGCCCGGCCAGCAGGGACACCCCGAGCGCGGGCACCGCTTCCGCCAGGCCAATCAGGCCAAGCTTGAGCGGGTCGTGCGTCAGTTCATAAATCTGCCAGCCAACGGCCACGCTTTGAATCTGGATCGCACTCGACCCGAACAGCCGGTAAAGCCAGAACGCGCGATACGCCGGCACGCGGAAAGCGGCGTAGGCATCGGGCGGGCCAGCGGAATCATCAGGCATGGGCGGGAGGATTGAGATTTCAGATTTATGATTTCAGATTTAAGATTTAAGATTTAGGAAGGATGATTCAAGGCGGGACGGGACGGCGAGGAGAAATAATCGAAGGTAGTTCCGTGGAAAGCGCGTGCTTTCGCAATTTTGTGCAGGGGCCGTAACTGGCGACGACCCCCGCGAATGAGAAAATAAGGCTGACGGCACCAGTTGGCCACGTCAGAGTCTAATATATATGCTGTTGCACCGCCAGTGGGGGTTGGCGTGGCGCGCCGCCGCGGTTGGCGTCGCGGGCCTCGTGGCGTGGGCGGCGCCGGTGCAAGGGGCGGCGACCGGAGCCGTAGTCGCGCCGGGCGCCACTCCGAACGAAGCCGGCAGTCCCTTGCTCCGGGCGTTGGAATCCCCACCCAGCGCACCGAATCCTTCACCCAGCTCGACCCCGAACCCCGCGCCCAGCCCCGAGCATGTGGTGGTCGTCGCCAATTCGCGGGAGCCGGAGTCGGAGCCGCTGGCGCGCTATTACATGCTGAAGCGCCACATCCCCGATAAAAACCTCGTCCTGATTGACGCGCCGACGACGCAGGACATACCTGGACGGAATTTGTGGAACAGGTTTTTAATCCGCTGCGCGCGCGGCTGACCAAGGACGGCTGGTTCTCAGCCTACGTCACAAACCAGCACGACTTCGAAGGACGATTGCAATATGTTTTTTACGGCAACAAAATAGATTTCCTCGTCGTGTGCTACGGCGTGCCCGTGCGCATTCTGAACGATCCGGCGCGCCTGACCACCACGCCGCTGACGCTCGAGCACAAGGAGTTGAACACCAACGAGGCGGCGGTGGACAGCGAATTATCACTCCTGGGCGCGCTCAACACGCCGACGAGCGGGCTGGTGGCCAACCCGTTGTTTAATAATTTGAATCCGGACGAGCACACGCGCGGGCTGGTGGTGAAAGTCGCGCGGCTCGACGGCCCCAGCCCGGAGGCGGTGCGCGGGATGATCGACAGCGCGCTCACGGGCGAGGCGCACGGCTTGCAGGGGCGCGCCTATATTGACATGGGCGGCCCACACCCGGAGGGCGAGGAATGGCTCAAGAACGCGAGCACGACCTTGCGCCGGCTGGGCTTCGACATTAGTGAAGATCACGAGCCGACCTTGTTCACTTGGCGGACGCGGTTCGACGCGCCGGCGTTTTATTTCGGCTGGTATGCCAAGCATCCCTCCGGGCCGATTTCAGATCCAAATTTCAAATTTCCGCCCGGGGCGATCGCCATTCACATCCATAGCTTTTCCGGCGACAATATTCGCAATGCGAACGCACGCTGGGTCGGGCCGCTGATCGTGCGGGGTGTCGCGGCCACGGTGGGGAATGTCTTTGAGCCGTATCTGAATTTCACGCACCATATTGACCTGTTTATGGACGCGCTGGCACATGACAAGACGACCGGTGAGGCCGCGTATTACGCGCTGCCCGCACTCAGCTGGCAGGAGATTTTTGTCGGCGACCCACTCTATCGCCCGTTCGCCGTGGGTTTGACCAAACAACTGGCCGCGGCGATGGACGCGCCGGGGCCGGAGTCGGCGTATGTGGTCATGCGGCAAATGAATTTGCTCCAGGAACAAAACCAAACGACGGACGCGCTGGAGCTGGGCCAGGCGCAATTCAACCGGCAGCCGACCCTCGCGCTGGCGTTCGCGCTGGCGCAGCTCGAGCATGGGCTGAATCAGGACGCCTACGCGCGCGACCTACTCGCCTGGGCCGCGGCGCCCGGGCCGGTGGCGCGCGGCGATGAAGGCGTACTCGCCGAAATGGCGCGCTGGGCGAATGGGAACGGCGAACGGGGACTGGCCCTCGAATTGTTCGCCAAGGCCATCACCGAGCCGGGCGTGAACGGGGAATTTTTGACCGCAGTGCTTCCGGAGGCCGTCGGCCTGGCCAAAGCGGCGGGCAACGACGATTTGCGCGGTCGCTGGCAGAAGCAACTGGACGCGTTCGACCCACCGTCCCAGTAACGTTCTTATATCCCTGTTATCCGTGCCCTCCGTGGTCAAATTGAATCACCGAAAATAGACTTATCCGCTGTTGCCCCAAAACTCGCCATGCAGCCGCCCCCCAAGAAAAAAGAGGCCGACTACGCCGCGCTCGCGTCGCCCTTCATGCGCATTCCGCGGCTGACCACGGAGGTCGCGCGCGATTTGCTCGATTTGGGCCTGCGGGAAGTTTACGAATTGCAGGGCCGCGCGCCCGAAGTGCTCTTCGCCGAGGTGCGCCGCCTGCGGCCCGCCACGCCGGCCAGCCGCCTGCCCTACTTTCGCCTCGCCGTCTATTTCGCCGAGCACCCCGAGCCGGAGCGCGAAAAAATGCACCCGGACGCCTGGCGGGATTAACGTCGGCTTTGACACCCGTTTTCACCGCAAAGACGCGAAGGTCGCAAAGAATGGCTTTCAGGCCAAAACCCCCTTTGCGCCCTTCGCGTCTTAGCGGTGCATTGCCTTGGGGTTATAAAACGCGGCCCGGCGCAACGCCCCCACGCAAGCTTGCCTTTGGCCGCCGGGGGTATTTAATCAATCCTTTCCCACATGAAAATCCTCGTTGCCGACAAAATCTCGCCCTTGGGCGTCGCCTACTTGAAACAGCAGCCGGGCTTCGAAGTCGTCGAAGCCTACGGCTCGAAGCCCGAGCAGATCCTCGCCCTGGTCAAGGACGTGGACGCCATCGCTGTGCGCAGCGAGACGCAGATCACGCGCGAGGTCATCGCCGCCGCGCCCAAGCTCAAGGCCGTGGGCCGCGCGGGCGTCGGGGTGGATAATATTGATGTCGAGGCGGCGACCGAGCGGGGCGTCATCGTCATGAACACACCGACGGGCAACACCATCGCCACCGCCGAACTGACCTTCACCCACATGCTCTGCGGCGCGCGCCCCGTCGTGCAGGCGGGCGCTTCCATGAAGGCCGGCCAGTGGGACCGCAAAAGCTTTTCCGGCAGCGAACTGTTCCAGAAAACGCTCGGCGTCCTCGGCCTCGGGCGCATCGGCGCGGAAGTCTCGAAACGCGCGCTGGCCTTTGGCATGAAGGTGCTCGCCTACGACCCCTACCTCACCGCCGCCCGCGCCAAGGCCCTCAACGTCGAGATGGTCGCGCGCGAGGAGATTTTTACGAAGTCCGACTACATCACCGTCCACATGCCCCTGACCGACGATACGAAATACATGGTGGACGAGGCGGCGTTTGCGAAGATGAAAAAAGGTGTGCGAATTTTCAACTGCGCGCGCGGCGGCATCATCAAGGAAAGCGCGCTCGTCGCCGCCCTCCAATCCGGCCACGTCGCCGCCGCGGGGCTGGACGTGTTTGAGGACGAGCCGCTGGCCGCCGACCACCCGCTGCGCAAGCTGCCCAACGTCGTGCTGACGCCGCACCTGGGCGCTTCGACCAAGGAGGCGCAAGAAAGCGTGGGCATCGAAGTCGCCGAAGCCCTCGCCGAAGTTTTGAAGGGCGGCGTGGTGCGCAACGCCGTCAACATGCCCTCGGTGGACGCGCACACGCTCTCCGTGCTGCGGCCCTATTTTGTGCTGGGCGAAAAACTCGGCGTCGTGCTGCAACAGGCCGCGCCGAGCAAAATCGAAAAACTACGCATTACCTATTTCGGAAAAATTTGCGAGCTGGACTCGAACCCGCTCACGCGCGCCATCCAGCGCGGCTATCTGCGGCGCATCAGCGGCGCGGACGTGACGGATGTGAACGCCCCCATGCGCATGCACCAGCTCGGCATCGCGGTCGAGACAGTCCGTTCCTCGACGCCGGCGGATTACACCGAGCTGGTGCAGCTCGAGGCGACGGACGCAGCGGGGCATACCACGATAGTTTCCGGCACGCTCATCGGCACCGCGCAGAACCCGCGCCTCGTCAATTTGATGGGCCACAGTGTCGAAGTGACGCCGTCCGGCTTCCTGCTCGTGCTGCGCAACCGCGACGTGCCTGGCATCGTCGGCATGTTGGGCACCATCCTCGGCAAGCACCAGGTCAACATCGCCAACATGTCCCTCAGTCGCAGCAGCTCGAGCCAGGAGGCGCTCGCGATCTACCAGCTCGACAGCCGCCCGACGGAAGAGGCGCTGAAGGAAATTAGGAACCACCCCGCGATTCTTGGCCTGCAGGTGATTGTGGTGTGAGGTGGCTTGCCTTCACGGTGATCAAAGGGTGTGAAGCGTGAACGGGGTTGGTCGGAGCGGGGTAAGAAGGGAAAACTGCGGGTGGAGTTTGAACTTCCCACGCCACCCTCAACGTCTCACACTTCTGTTGCTGCTTCTTCTCATGGCCCCCGCCTGGCTTATTATTCTCGCCGCCGTCATCGGCTACTTGCTTGGCTCGATCTCTTTTGCCGTGCTTGTCGCCAAGCGCCGGGGCGTGGACATTTTTCAGGCGGGCAGCGGCAACCCCGGGGCGACTAACGTGCTGCGCGTGCTGGGCAAGGGGCCGGGCTACGGCGTGTTCTTCCTCGATTTCCTCAAGGGTTTTATCGCGGCGGACTGGCCGATGATTGCGCGGAATTGCGGTTGGATCACGGTGGACGAAGGCACGTATTTGTGGATGGGCATCGCTGGGTTGGCCGGCGCGGTGGCAGGGCACAGTTTTTCAGTGTTTTTGCGCTTTCGCGGCGGCAAGGGTGTGGCAACAACTATCGGCGGCTTGATGGCGTTGATGCCGTTCGTCACCTTGGGCGGGCTGTTGGTGTGGAACGCGGTGTTTTTCACGACACGTTATGTATCACTTGCCTCAATTTTGTTTGGCCTGGCGCTGATGCCGCTGGCCGCCATCCTGCGCGAGCCGCGCGCCTTGGTCGGCTTGAGTTTCATGCTGGCCGTCCTCATCCTCTGGCGCCACCGGGCGAACCTCGGCCGCCTGATGAACGGCACGGAGCCAAAGTTTGGAAAGAAGAAGGGCACTGAGGCGACGGACGCGCTGAGGGACAAAGGCGATTGAGGCGCGCAGAAATTGGGTGTTTAAAACTGCGGATTTTAGATGCATTCCCTTTGTGCCTTTGTGCCTCTGTCCCTTTGTCCCTGTCTTTCCCCCGCCCTTTTATTCTCGTGTTTTTTCGGGAATTGTAAGATGAGCCTCCATTGACCATGCCCGACCAACGCACCATCCGCATCGGCCTGCTGGGCTTCGGCACCGTCGGCCAAGGGGTCTGGAAGCACCTGCACAACAACCGCGCGGCGCTCGCACGGCGCCTGAGCGTGGACTTGGAGATTACGCGCGTGGGCGTGCGCGACTTGCGGAAGAAACGCGTGGTCAAAATCCCGCGCGCCCGCCTGACCACCGATTTGGCCTCCATCGTGGACGACCTGCGGATTGACATCGTCTGCGAACTCATCGGCGGCGTGACGACCGCGCGGGAGCTGACCACGCGCGCGCTGGGGCTGGGCAAGGTCGTCGTCACCGGCAACAAGGCGCTGTTGTGCGAGCACGGGGCGGAATTGTTCCGGCTCGTCCAGCGCGGGCGCGGGCATTATTTTTTCGAGGCCAGTGTGGCGGGCGGCATTCCCATCATCAAGGTGCTGCGCGAGGGGCTGATTGCGAACCGCTTCCGGCTCATTTACGGCATCCTCAACGGCACCTGTAATTATATTTTGACGCGCATGGCGCGCGAGGGACGCCCCTTTGCCGAGGTGCTGGCCGACGCGAAAAGGCTCGGCTACGCGGAGGCGGACGAGGCGCTGGACGTGGACGGCTGGGACGCCGCGCACAAGGCCGTCATCCTCGCCTACCTCGCGCACGGGCGCTGGATCAAGCCGCGGCAAATGCTCGTGCAGGGCATCCGCGAGATCACGCCGCGCGACCTCGCCTACGCGCGCGAACTCGGCTACACGGTCAAGCTGCTGGCCATCATCACCCGGGATTTTTCGACGAACCGCGTGTTTGCCCGCGTGCATCCGTGCCTGCTGCCGGCAAAAAATTTGCTCTCCTCGGTGGACGACGTGTTCAACGGGATTTGCCTAAATGCGGACGTGGCCGGCTCGACGCTGCTCGTCGGCCGGGGCGCGGGGCAGGACGCGACGGCGAGCGCGGTGTTGAGCGACATCGCCGACGCCGTGGTCGCGCTGCGCGGCGTGCCCGCGCCGGTGATTTGCGAAGAGGACGCCGACACCTACGCGCGCCTCGGCTCGGGCATCGGCATCGCGGCGCTCGCGGAAATCACCGGGCGCTACTATCTGCGGCTGACGGTGCAGGACCGCCCCGGCGTGCTGGCGGACGTCGCGCGCGCACTGGCCGACCACCAGATTTCAATTGCGACCATGATCCAGCACGAAGACCGCGCGCGGCAGACGGCGGAAATCATCTTCACCACGCACGCCTCGAACGAGCAAAGCGTCCACCAGGCCTGCCGCCATCTAAAAAAACTCCGCGCCGTCCTCGGCGCGCCCTTCCTGCTGCGGATTCTGGAGGACGAGGGGTTGTAGTTCTATCAACCGTTTTCGATTTTACCGTTTACGGTTACCAAAAACGCTGTGCCACGCTTTGCCTGCTTGGCTGCCAGCATTATATCCGGAAAGCACTTGCCTAGCTTTTGCACTTGCTGCCAAAAGGCGACATTGGTCCAGCCCGGCTTCAGAAAGAAAATGGTATGCCCGGCAGTTTTCCAAGCCTCAATTTCATGCGGATTTCTGCTGATTGCGACATCGCCAGAAATAATTATCCATTCATTTTTATGGGCTAATTCTTGCATCCACTTAACGTCGGGAGTACTGGGAGGGAATCGATCGCGTAAATGTATAATTTCATGCTCTCCGGCTACAAACTCATTAAAGCCATGGGCAAGCCTTGGGGCAAGATTGTTGTCAATGAAGAATCTCACGCAGCAATTTTAAGTTTATTCTGCTCTGTAGAAAAGATAACTTGACTCCGTAGGGACAAACTGACAAGTTGTAAGAATGAATAACCTAGCGCGATTTACGGAACTCGCGATGCGGCTGGGGGCGCGCCACCTCGATGCCTACGGCGCGGCCAAGAGCCGCCACGACTTCACCCAACGCCAGTTGATGAGTGGCCTGCTCCTGAAGGCCTGCCTCAAGACGACCTACCGCGGGGTGTTGGAGGTGCTGGCCACCAGCGAGGTGTTGCGCCAGCAGCTGGGCTTCACGGACAAACTGCCGCATTACACCACGCTGCAAAAGTTCAGCGCCCGCGCGCAGGTGCAGGCCATTGCGGCGGCCATCCTGGCCCAGTTGGGCGGCGCGGCCGAGGCGGCCGCCCGGCGGCAGGGGCGGCGGGTCAGCGCGGCGGTGGACGCCACCGGGCTGGAAAAGACGGTGGCCAGCGCGCATGACCTTAGCCGCACTGGCCGAACACGGCACCGGTTCGTGAAAGTTTCCGCCGCCGTGTTGTGCGGCAGCCTGCTGCCCGTGGGGCTGGTGGTGGGCTGGGGGCCGCGCAACGACAAATGCCACGCGGCGCCATTGCTGGAACAAACCTTTGCGGCCACCGCGCCCGCGCGGCTCTACGCCGACGCCGGCGACGACGCCGAATGGGTGCCTGTCCGCGCACACGCCCAAGGCACCGAAAGCCTGATCCGGCCAGTGGTGCATCGGGCGGACGGAACCCTCGGGGGGCAGTGGCGTTCCCGCATGACGCCGGAACACCTGCGGGCCCGCGGCTATGGCCGCCGCTGGCAGGTGGAAAGTTTCTTCAGCGCGCTCAAACGCAAGTTCGGCAGCGCCTTAAACAGCCGCACCGAAACCCAATTCTTTAAGAAATGGACTAACGATTCGGTCAAATTCGTGCTGATTATTCAGGATATTGAAAAGGCATTTATCTCCTGCTGCTTGGGCCTCGTGCAAAAGGATATCGTGTCCATCCGTTACAAAATCGTTCGTGCAAAAGGGATGATCCGTTTGCAATTTTGCCTTAGCAGCGATATGCGCTTCCCTCATGGTTTTCCAGCTTACGCCTTCATTCAGAAACGCCTCAACGTATCGAATCTCCATTAAGTCTTTGAATCCAACCGCCATTTTTCCATCACGAATAACATGTTGACCGATCCAGACAGGCTTTGAATGATGAAGCGCGTTTTTTTGTGCTAAAATTATAGCCAAGCAGCCATCGCCGAATGCGCCATGGGCTTACTTGAGTCAGACGGGAAGCGTCCGGAATTGTGTATATGCCGGTACTTAGCAAAGTGGCATGGGGGGCGTTTTTCATAATGAACATAAAGTCACTAGAGGCTGTCCGAAAAGTCTGATTTGGTCAAGTGATGGGCAGATGGGGTAGTGCGATCATGAGGCAGCCGAGGGTGGCGAAGGCGCAAAAGAGCGAGGCGTGTTTTTCCCAGCGGGTTAAAAGTCGGCGATGGTAGCCCAGCCAGGCGATGGTGCGTTCGACTTTCCAGCGGCGGCGGTAGCGGCGCAGAGGCCGGCCATCTTGGGTGACATTTTCAGGCAGGCGGTTTTGGCGGTGTGGGGCGATCATCTCGATGCCCAGTTCGGCGAGCGTTTCGTCCAGTTCGTCCACGTCGTAGGCTTTGTCGCCGATGAGCCGTTTGGGTTGGGCCACAGGTTCACCCAGTTCAAGGGTTTGTTGCACCAGGTCGTGCTCGGCCACCCCGGAGGCCTCCACCGACAGCGCCAAAGGAATCCCTTGTCCATCAACGATTACCTGCAGCTTGGTTCCTTTGCCCTTGGGGCTGAGGCCCACTGCGTCACCCCCACCCTTGGCGGCGGCAAAGGTGGCGTCCACAAAGCACTCTTCCAAGTCGATGCGCCCCGCTTCCACCCGTTGGCGGATGACCTTGGCCAGCAGGGAGCGGAAGGCCCGCGACTGGCTCCAGCGTTGCCGGTAGTCATGCACGGTGGACTTGGGCGGAAAACTCCGCGGCAGGTATTCCCACTGAATCCCGGTGTGCAGCACGAACAACAAGGCCTCGAAGACCCGCCGGGCGTCGGCCCGCGGCCGCCCATACCGGCTGGTCTTGGGCCGTTCCAACACCGGCTTCAATAACTCCCATTGTGCATCAGTTGTAAACATATTGTCCTATAAGCACAAACCTTGCCACTTTTCGGATAGACTCTAATTTCATTGGAAGGCAAGGTAGATTTTCTGCCTTTTCTTTTCTTATTCCCTTATCTGCCCGTCGCCCTTGATCACATACTTATACGTGCATAATTCGCGCAGGCCCATGGGGCCGCGGGCGTGGAGGCGGTCAGTCGAGATGCCGATTTCCGCGCCGAGGCCGAACTCGAAGCCGTCCGTGAAGCGCGTCGAGGCGTTCCAGTAAACCGTCGCCGAATCCACGCCGGCGAGGAACTGGCGCGCGGCGGCTTCATCGCGCGTGACAATTGCGTCGGAGTGGCCCGAGCCGTATTGGTTGATGTCCGCAATGGCGGCGGCGAGATCGGGCACGACTTTCACGGCTAGGATCAAATCCAGGTATTCGGTCGAGAAGTCCTCGCCACTGGCGGGCGTGAGCTTGAGACCGGCTTCGTTTTGCAACAGGGCCAGCGCGCGCGGGTCGGCGCGCAGTTCGACGTTTTTCGCGGCGAGGGCGCGGGCGATTCTTGGCAGCAGCGCGGGCGCGGCGTCCTGGTGGATGAAGAGATTTTCCGCGGCATTGCACACGCCGGGGCGCTGGGTCTTGGCGTTGATCACGATTTTTTCCGCGAGCGCGGGATCGGCGTCGCGATCCACGTAAATCGTGCAGACGCCCTTGAAATGTTTGATGACGGGGACGGTGGCGTGCTCCGCGACGAAGCGGATGAGCGCCTCGCCGCCGCGCGGGATGACGCAGTGGATGTATTGATCTAGCCGGAGCAGCGGTTCGAGCGCGGCGCGGTCGGTGGTCGGGACGAGCTGGACGGCGTGCGCGGGCAGGCCGGCCTCGGCCAGCGCCTCGCCGCACAACGCCGCCAGTGCGGTGTTGGACTCAAAAGACTCGCTGCCGCCACGCAGGATGCAGGCGTTGCCGGATTTGAGGCAGAGCGCCGCGCACTCGATGGTCACGTTCGGGCGCGATTCGTAAATGATGGCGATGACGCCGATGGGCACGCGGATTTTGCGGATTTCCAAGCCATTCGGACGCGTGATGCGCTCGATTTCCTCGCCCACGGGGTCGGGCAGCGCGGCGACCTGGCGCACGCTCTCCGCCAGGGCGCGCAGGCGTTCGGACGTGAGCGTGAGACGGTCGAGCATGGGCTTGGCCAGGCCGGCCGCCGTGGCCGCGGCCACATCGCGCGCGTTCGCGGCGAGCAGCGCGGGCGCGCGTTCACCCAGCAACGCCGCCAGGCGCGCGAGCGCGGCGTTTTTGCGCGACGAGTGGGCCGTGGCCAGCGCGAGCGACGCCGCGCGCGCCTGCCGGCCCAGCGTCTCGATGAGGGCGGAAAGGGACATGGAATAAGAAGTCAGAATACAGGAGACCGGAGACAGAATAAAGGCGATTTCGGCAGATTTTTCCGCCGTCTTTTTATCTCCTGCGTTCTGACTTCCGAATCCTGAATTCTGTTTCCTGAATCCCTACAATTTCACCATCGCCCGCAACTCCCACGCGCGTTTTTCGATTTCGGCGATGCCGGCGGATTCGAGGCGGTCGCAGGAAAAGGCTTCGACGGTGAGACTGGCGACGACAGTGGCAAAGACCATGGCTTCTTTGATTTGCAAAAACGTTGGCTGCGGCGGGCGGCCGGCACCAGTCTGCACGGCGAGGGCGCCGAGGAGCGCGCCGGCGAAGGAATCGCCCGCGCCGGTCGGGTCGTGCAACTCGACCACGGGATATGCGGGCAGCGCGAACAGCCCGTCGGGATGAAACAAATACGCGCCGTGCTCGCCCTTCTTGACGATGACCAGGCGCGGCCCCAGCGCGCGCAGGGCGTGGCCAGCACGGATGAGGTTGGTTTCGCCGGTAAGGAGTTCCGCCTCAGTGTCGTTGATGACAAACAGATCCAATTCTCGCAGGAGGGCGCGCAATTCGTCGTGCGTGGTTTTGATCCACAAATCAATCGTGTCGGCGGCGGCGAAAGCATTTTTCCCGAGCGCGGCGCGCACATGGCGTTGGAGCGCAGGGTGGATGTTCCCGAGCAGAACGTATTCGGATTTTTTGTAATGTTCCGGCAACTGCGGGCGGAAACGCTCGAAGACATTGAGGTGGATTTCGAGCGTGTCGCGCCGGTTGAAGTTTTCGTGATAGCGCCCCTTCCAATGGAAAGTCGGGCCGCTCGGGTCCACTTGCAGGCCGGCGAGGTCAATACCGCGCGCGCGCAGGCGGGCGAGGTCGTGCGGGGCGAAATCGTGGCCGACGACGCCGACGAGGCGCGTGGGCGCGAAGTAGCTGGCGGCGAGCGCGGCGTAACTGGCCGAGCCGCCGAGGATGCGCTCGCCGCTGGCGCGCGGCGTGATGATGTCGTCATACGCGACCGAGCCAACGACGAGGACGCCGGCGGGTTCGTGCGCGACATGGGGCAGGGTCAGGCGGTGCATGGGGTAAAATGAATCAGTGTGGAAACGGGCTGGCGAGATGCATAAACAAAAACTGCAGCGCGTTGAGCGAGAGGCTGTGGAAAATCTCCCCGCGGCGGATCATCTGTTCGACTTCGACCAGTGGGAAGATGCCGATTTGCAATTCCTCGTGCGGGTCCCAATTTGTCGCCGCGTGGAGCGCGCAATTTTCGACGAGGATGAAATGGACTGTGTTGTTTTGAATGGCGGGGTTGGGCGCGGCTTGGCCCAGGAGGCGCGCGGCCATGCCGGCGTAGCCGGTTTCCTCGAGCAATTCGCGCTGCGCGGCGGCAACAATGTCCTCGCCCGGTTCGATGACTCCGCCGGGCGGCTCCCAGGAAAGTTTTTCCACCCCGAAGCGCCACTGGCGCACGAGAATCAATTCCTGCCGCGGCGTCAGGGCGAGCGTCTGCGCCCAGTCCGGGGCTTCGATGACGTAGAAATCCCCTTCGCGCCCGTCGTCGACGTGGCGCAAACGCCGGCGTTGGACGCGGAACACCCGGCAATCGGCCAAGGTGCTTTGCCCAAGGTTGACCCACGCGGCCGGGGGTGTGGCGGAGCCGCCGGCGGCCGCAGGCCGGGATACGGGCGGAGTCTCGGCCATGAAAAACTTACGACGTGGCGACCGCCGCAGCTGGGGCCGCCGAACCGCTATCCGCAGGCGCGGCGGTACGCGAGGCCGGGGCGCTCGAACCGGAAGATGCGTGCGAGGCCGGGATCGTGATGACTTGGCCCGGTTTCAATTTCGTGGAATCCACCCCCGGATTGGCATCTTCGAGGGCTTTGAGGGTGACGTTATATCTCTTGGCTACGTTACTGAGGGTATCGCCCGAAGCGATGGTGTGGGTGCCGCCCTGACCGGGCACTACGTTCGAGGCTGCCTGGCCGCCGCTGCCGCGGGTGGCGGGGACGGAACCCTTGCCGATTTTGCCGACGCTATCTGACAACTCGGTAATCTTAGTGCGGTCGTCGGTGATGGCTTGGCCGTATTTGGTGAGAACGTCCTGCGCGTTGGCAATAAAAGCATCAAGTTTGCTGGATGTAGCGTCGAGCTTGGCGGAGAGGCCGCCCGCCGCAGATGCTGCAGTTTTGGCGTCATTGGCGGCCTGGGTGGCGGCGTCGATGTCGGTTCGCTGGGCCGTCAACTTGCTGCTGTTGCTGAACGACATGAGCAAGGCGACACCGCCGACCAGCACGCCAAGGATGCCGATGGCAAGAGGCATCATCGAGCTGATGCCGGATTTGGAGGAAGAATCTACGTCCATGGGAGGAAAACGATGAGGATAAAAAGCCCCGCCCGGCCAACGCGACCGCGCGAAGCTGCCCCTTAATAAGCCCGCCGCCCCGCAGAACGCAAGCGGCAAAAATGACCCATTTTTGAGGGGGCCTCTCAGTCTAGCAGTTTCCATACCGAATGAGCACCGGGGCAGGCATAAGAAAGGAAATTTTGGGGATCGAGTTTGGACTCCACTCCCCGCTCCCCACCCTCCACACTCTTGCGGCATGCTCTCGGCTCTCCGCATCTCCGACCACCCCGCCGCCACCTGGACCTGCGCGGCGGAGCCGTGGCTGCGCACCCACGGGCCCGCCTGGCGTGAACGCCGCACCGTCCTCGCGCCGAACGCCGCCTGGATTGCCGCGCTGAAGGCCGGCGCGGTCGCGGCGGGGATTCCCGTCCTCGGCATCAATTGGCTCACGCCCGGTTGCTGGCGCGCGCAGGCTTTGTGCGCGTTGCCCGACTCGGCCCGCCAGGTCGCCTTGCGCGAGGATTTGCATCTGCTGCTCGAACTGGCCGCGGCAGCCCTACCGGATAATTTGCTGGCCCGCGCGTATGGGCCGGACCCCGCGCCGTTTCAGGAATTGCTCGACGCCCTGGATGGGGCGGGCTGGGACGGCGAGGTATTTGCTGATGCCACCGCGCGCGAACTGGCTGCCAGCGTTGCGCACGCGCGCGCGCAGGCTGGCTGGCTCACAACCGCCGCCGCCGACCGAGCTTTTCGCGCCGCCGCCGCGAACGGCACGCTGCCCCGGCTCGGCGAAAAATTACTCGCGGTCGGTTTCAGCCCGGGCGATTGGGCGCTGCACCCGCTCCTCGAAGCGGCCGCCGCGGCGCATGGCGAGAGCGAACTCGTCCTCGACGTGGTGGATTACGAGCAGACCATCGCGGCGGCCTGGGTCGGCGCGTGGGAAGAAACTTTGGGCGGCCCGGCGGATTGGCTCGAAGCCGCAGGCACACCCGCGCCATTTGCGTCTCTGGCGGCGGAAATTCTCGCGTCGGCGCGACCCACGCCGACGCAAAGTTTTTCCGCGCCCGAAAACGCCTCGCCGGTTTTATGGCTGGCGGATAATTTGCAGGCGGAGGCCGACCTCGCCGTCGCACAGGCCCTAGCATTTTTGGGCGAAGCGGGCGACCGACCCGCGCGCGTCGGCGTGGTCGTGGGTTCGGTAAACAGCCCGCTGGCGCACGAAGTGGCCGCCCGCTTCGCCGCGCTCGACTTGCCGCACCACGACGCGCCCGGCCATTTACCGGGCCGCGTGCCTGCACAAGCGTTGTTCGAGGCCTGGCTCGACTGGCAGATGGACGGCCGCCTCGCGGGATTGGTTACATGGGTGCGCACGGCGGGGAATTGTGGATTGGCTAGTGGGAAAGACGCTGATAAAATAGAAAAATATTTGCAGGAGGCCATGCGCGCGACGCTCACCGACGACCCGGCGGTGCTCGGCACGTGGCTGGCGGGCGCGCGCGCTGAGGCCACTGAGGCGCGGGTGTTTCTCGCCGCGTGGCCGCCTTTGCCGGAATCCGCGCCGTGGGAGGATTTTTTGAAAAAAGTTCTCGAAGTTTCCAAAAAGCTTCGCTGGCCGGAGGAGCCGGAATTTCTTCAGCAACGCATGGAAAATTGGCGCGGCGCGGTCACGTCGCCGTTGCCGCGCGCGGCGGTGCTGCGCTGGGTGCGCGCGGTGACACGGGTGCCGGGGCGCACGCGCGACGCGCGGGGCCGCGAGCCGTGGGCTCCCTTGCAAGTCGTGGACGCCGCCAGCGCCGCCGCGCAGGAGTGGACGCACCTCGTCCTCGGCGGTTTGCTGCACGGCGAATGGCCGGCGGACGACCATGATTCGCCGCTGCTAAGTGAGGCGCGCGTGCGCGAGCTTAATCGCGCGGTGTTGCGCCAAGGCGCGCAGGGTGAGGGGCATTGGACAGCCGCGCCGGGGCGCGCGCCGCTCTTGTCCCAAGCCGACCGCCGCCGGCTGGATCGCGCGGTGTTCGCGCGTCTGCTGGGCTTGCCAACCGCGGGCCTCGCATTGACCGCGCGGCGGACTGATCCCGCTGACGGGCGCCCGGCGCGGCTCTCGGAATATTTTTGGGCGGCGGCGAAACTTGCGCTCGGCCGGTTGCCGACGGAAGACGATTGGGACGCGCTGGCCGCCGCGAGCCGTGCGCGCCACGAAGTTGTGCGGGCCGGGCTGGGCGGGAGTTTGCCGGAAATTGTGCGCGGGGATTTTGGGAAAATTTCCGCGCCCGGCCCGGCGGCCACCGCGCGCGCCCACGCCGCGCGGCGCAATCCACAAACCGCGTTCGACGAATTTTCTTTCGGCCTGAAATCGCTGCCGAAAGAGCCGCTGAAGTTATCGTGCAAAAAATGGCAGGACGCGCTGGCGCGGCCGGGCGCGGCGTGGTTCCAACATATTCTGCGCGCGGAGCCGCGCTGGGAGCCGGCGGAAGACGACCCGGCGCGGCTGAGCCTCGGCTTGTGGGCGCACGAGATCGCACGGCCCGGCCCGGCAAACTTTGGGGAAGCAGGCGCGCCGGAATCGCTGCAGCGGCCTTCTTTAGAGCTGTGGCGCAAGCTGGTGGACACAAGCGCGCAAAAGATTCGCGCGGAGACCGCGGCGGCGTTTGCGGCGGCACAGCGTCCGCTGCCGGAAGCGTGGCTGGACACTTGGGCGCGCGCCGCCCGCGTGGCCGGGCAATGGGTGGACGCGCTGGCGGAAAATCCTGAGTGGACGCACGCGCTCGGCGAAATTTCGCTGCCCTGTGAATTGCGGGGCGCACTGCCGGGAACCCGCGTGGAGCTTCCGCTCTCGGGCCGGATGGATTTGGTGTTGTTCGGCCAACCAGTCGTGTTCGCTCCGGGCCGGCTTGGCAGCTCGGCGGCGTGGGTGGTTGACTTCAAAACCGGCGGCGACCCGCCGTTGTCGCTGAAAAAACTCGCCGACGGCGCGGGCTTGCAAGTGGCGCTCTACGCGCGCGCGTTGCTGGTCCTCGGCGCGGGCACGGTATCGCTGACGGTGTTAAACGCCGGGGGCGACGCGGAGCCGCAACTCACGAGCGTGGATTTGGAAAATCCGAAACTTGCCAACCTTTGGAAACTGCTCGCGGACTTCGCGCAAGGCCGCTGGGGCGAGCATTGCGATCTCGATAATGAACAAGAAAATTCCGGGGACTACCCTTCGGCGACGCTGCCCGTCCCCATTGATATTTTGCGCCGGAAGTGGGAAATCACGCATCCCCAATCCGTATGAACTTGCCCGACCAGGCCGACCGCGACCGCTTTGCCACCGAGACGGGGCGGAACTTTTCCGTCATCGCGCCGGCTGGCGTGGGCAAGACGCGCGCCATTGCCCAGCGCGTGCGGGCCATCGCCCTGGCCGATGCGCGAGCGAGAGAACAGGCGCGAGTGAGCGGCGTGGCGGCCCCGCCACCGCGCCTGCCGCGCCTAGTCGTCGTCACCTACACGCGCAAGGCCGCGGACGAGATGCGCGAGCGGGCGCGCCGGGAACTGGTCGAGGCCGGGCTGCCGCCCGCCATCCTCGGTTGGTTCAACGAGGCGTTCTTCGGCACGATTCACAGTTTTTGTCTTGAATTACTGCGGCGCTTCGGGCCGCTGGCCGGTTTGCCCACGCGCTTTACCGTCGAGCCGGACGATGCGGAGCTGCGCCTGGCCTTCCAGCGGGACACGCCGGACGTAGCCGCCTTTTTGCCGGAACCCGCGCGCGCGGCGTGGCGGCGTTACGGCACAGCGGCGGTGGTCTGGCCGCTGGTGTGGACGTGGCCGGAGGGCGCGGAAATGCCGCCTGCGCCGGGACCGTGCCCGGAAATCAATTTTGCCGCGGTGTTCCATTTTCAGCGCGCCAAAAAGCACCAGAGTGCGGAGGAACATATCCGCCGCTCACGGCAACGGCTGGGCGCGTGGCAAACGGCGGGCGCGGAGGCACGCGCGCTCGGCCTGCCGGAGGCGTCCGGCGGCGGTGAAGACTTTCTGCAAATCTGGGCCGCGGCGTTTTTGCCGCTACGCGAGTGGCTGGCCGCGGCGGCGGCCCATGCGGCGGCGGGTTTGGCGGAAAAATACGCGCAATTCAAGGAGGAGCGTGGCTGCCTCGGCTACGGCGATTTCACGCGGTTGGCCGCGAAGTTGTTGCGCGACCCGGTATTGGGCGAACGCATTCGCGAGCAGGAATTTTCCATTTTGCTCGACGAGGCACAGGACACCGACCCGGCGCAATTCGATGTCTTGCTCAGGGTCGCACAAGCGACGGGCACGGCGGACCAAGACCTGTCTGCGCAACCCGCGCCGGGACGTTTCTCCATGGTCGGCGACCCGCAACAGTCCATCTACCGCCGCGCGGACGTGCGCTACTACGAGAATTTGCGCGCGCGCCTGGTGCAGTCCGGCGCGGCGGAGGAACTCATCTTCTCCGTCACGCTGCGCTGCGACACCGCGATTGTCGCGCAGGTGAACAAAATATTTCCCGCGCTGCTGGATGGGCGCGCCGGCCAGGCGAATTTTGTACCACTGCAAACGCGGCCTGGTGCGGGCGCGGGGAGCATGTGGCGCCTGCCTGTCGCGCGACCGGAAAATTTTCCCACGAAGCCGAAGGTGGATGATTTGATTCGCGCCGAGGCTGAGGCTCTCGCGCACTGGTTGAAAAACGCCGGTCACAAGGGCGCGGGGGCGGATGGCTGGGAGGAAGTGGCGATACTCGCGCCGCGCAAAAAATGGCTCGGCGCGCTGGCGGCGGCGTTGCGCGCCGTGGATTTGCGCGCGCAATTGCACGCCGACGATCGCGCGCGGGGCGCGGATCCGGCCCGCGCGTGGCTCGGCGCGCTGCTCGGCGTGCTGGCCGACCCGGGCGACGATTTCGAGATCATCGGCGTGTTACGTGAAATTTTCGGCGTTTCCGATGACGACATTTTTCATTGGCGCAACGGCGGCGCGGCGGCGGCGGCGCCAAACGCGCGGGCGGCGCAGGAATTATTGGCGCAACTGGCGCGCGCCGTTTCCGGGAGGCCCTTGCGCGACGCCGTGGCGCTGGCGGTCAAAGCCGCGCAATTGCGGGAGCGCCTGGCTGCTATCGGCACGCCACCCGCCGCCCTCGAAACATTGCTCGACCAAACCGCGCCCGCCGAAGCGCGCGGGGACGACCTGGTGGTGTTCGCGCGCGCACTGCGCCACGGGCCGGCCGAAGCCGTGGAGCCGGTGGCCCAATCCGGCGAAATTCAACTGCTCACCAACCATAAAGCCAAGGGGCTCGAATGGCCGGTGGTCGTGCAATTCGGTTTGTTTCTCAAGCCGCGCGTGCCGGCGCCGGAGTATCCCTGCTGGGTTGCGCCCACCGCGCCCGGCGCGCCGCCGACCTGCCGGCTCGACAAACTCCACGCGCCGACGCAGGTAGGGTGGGGCGAGAAGGAGGCCCAGCGCGCTGAATTCGAGCGCCTGCTCTACGTCGCCGTGACACGCCCGCGCCACACACTCTTCCTGGTGGACGCAACCGCGCTGGCCGACCCTGACAAGTCTGCCGATGGGTCACTGGCCAGGCTGCTGGGTGTAACACCCGGAGGGCCGGCGCGGAGCTGGTGGGAAACGATTCCGCAGGCAGGTGAAAAAATCATAAAAACTAAAAGAATATCCTTCAAGAAAGGCCAGCCCTCCGCGCCGCCCGCGCGCTGGCTACAGCCGGAATGGGGCGCGGAAATTTTTGCCCCGGCTGTGACGGCAGCGAGAAAATTCGCGCGCCGTGTGCGCCCGAGCACGCTGGCCAAACATCTGACAGCCTCCGCCGTGCCGGAACGCGCTGAGCCGGATTTGGCCGCGCCGCCGGACTATCCCGAGGAGCAAGCGCCACCGGGCTCCGCAGTGAACTACGGCAACTGGTGGCACGAAGTCATGGAGCGCACACCCTGGTCCGCCGGCAAAAATGAGTGGGCGGCCTTCTGGGAAAAATCCTGCGCGACCGCGCCGGACGTCGCGCGCGCGCGCGCGGAGACGGTGCGCTTGCTGGTCTCGCCGCTGACTGCGCGGCTCGCCGAGCCCGGGTTGGAATTTGCCGTCGAGACGCCGTTTTTGTGGGCCGAGCCGGACGGCGCGCGCGCGTTCGACGGCTGCATGGACCTGGCGGTGTGGGATGGGAAAAATTTGCGCTGGCTCGTGGTGGATTGGAAGACGGATTTCGTGGACGGCGATTACGCGGCGGAATTGCGCCGGCGCTATGCCGCGCAAGTGGCCGTTTACGCGCGCGCATTGACCGAGCTGACGGGTGCGCCGGCCGAAGCCTTGCTCTACGGCACGCGCACGGGTGTGCTGGCCGCGATTTAGCAAACTTGCCGCGCGGGCAGCAGCACCGCGCTACGCTGCATCCTTCGGTTGCACGGTGAGGCGCACGCGCGCGGCCGGGCGCAGGTATTTTTCAGCGAAGGCGCGCACGGCGGCGGCATCCGCGGCATCATAGGCGGCCTCGCGGATTTTCGCGTCGTTGAGCGGCAGGCCGTAGAGGGCGTTCAGCGCGGCCTGCTGCGCGCGGTGGCTGGGCGACTGGCGGCCGACGCGCAACTGCGCCTTGAGCCGCGCGCGCGCGCGGGCCAATTCCGCGTCGTCAATCTTGCCCGAGTGCAGGCGCGCGACCTCGGCGTCGAACTCCGCCAGCACCGCCGCACGCGAAGCCTGCTGCGTTCCTGCATACAAATACATCAGCCCCGCGCGCACGCCGGTGACGCGCGCCGCGCCGACGAAATACGCCAGCCCGAGTTCCTCGCGCACGCGCACAAACAGCCGGCTCGACATCCCGCTGAGCAGTTCGTCCACGATTTCGCCGGTGAGAAAATCCGGCGCGGTCACGCCACCGTCGGGATAGGCGTCGAAGACGACGGTCTGCGCGCGGTCCAGTTTTTCCACAAATTCGGCGGCGGCTTTGGGGCCGGCATAGTCCGGCGTGCGCGGCGCAAACGCGGTGGCGGGCGCGGCGGCGAGCACCGGCCCGAGCAAATCCAGCGCCTGTGCGCGCTCGAATTGCCCCGACACCGCGACGGCTAGATTCGGCCCGACCGCCAGCGCGCGGTGCTGTTGCCGCACGTCGTCCACCGTCAGTACGCCGACGGATTCGAGCGTGCCCAGCGCGCCGATGCTGAAGGGATGTTTTTTGAAAAACTTGGCGCGCAGCACGCGCAGGCCGTAGTCCACGATTTCGTCGTCCTCCTCGCGCAACTCGGCGAGCTGGCTGTCGCGCTCGACGGCAAACGTCCGCGCGGCGAAACCCGGCTGCCAGAGCGCGGCGCGGAGCGTGCGTGCGCCGAGGGCGAAATCGCCCGCCAGCGCCTCAAAGGCGAGTGCGAAGCTGTTGTTGCCCGTGTGTTCGTGCCAAGACGCGCCCGCGTTTTCGATCTCCTTCGCCACCGCGAGGGCGCTGCGCCCGCCGGCGTCACGCGTGAGCAGCGTCGAGAGCAGCGCCGTCACGCCGCGTTGCGCTTTGTCCTCATAGCACGCCCCGCCGTTGAGCGCCGCGCGAATGTGCACCTTCGGCAGCGCGCCGCCGGGCTGGAGGAGCAGCCGCGCGCCGTTGGGCAGGCGGATTTCCTCGAAATCCGGCCAGCCGCCCGAAGCTTTGGCGACGGCGATGTTTGGCGCGGTTTTTTTCACGGCTGGTTCGAGCGCGATAGCGCTTGATTGCTCCGCGAGCAAATAGCGCGCGGCGACTTGGGCGAGGTCGCGGGCGCGCACCTGGGCCAGGCGTTGGAAATAAACGCGCGGGTAGTCCAAATCGCCGAGCACGACCTCGCCGTGGCCGAGGCGCGACGCCTGCCCGCTGACGGTGCGGCGGCTGTCCACTTCGCTGACGAGAATTTGTCGCCGCGCGCGGGCGACCATTTCCTCGGGCATGCCTTTTTGCGCGACGCGCGCGAGTTCCGCGGCGACGGCGGCCTCGACTTCGCCGCGTTTGCCTTCGTCGCACAAATACGAAATCCAGGACAGGCCCGCGTCGCCGGGGTTCCAGTTGCCGGCGTGGATGTGGTGGACGAGCTTTTTCTCCTCGCGCAGTTTTTGCCAGAGAATCGAGGCCTGCCCGCCGCCGAGCACAAGCGCGAGCAAGTCCAGCGCGGGCGCGTCGGGATGCGCGAGGTGCGGCACGCGATAGGCCGCGACGCCGCGCACGACGTTCACGTCGCCGCGTTCGGTCTGGTGGCGCGCGGCGAGCTGCGGCGGCTCGGCGGCAATCGTCGGCGACGGCATCCGTCGCGGGATGAGCGCGCCAAAATATTTTTCGACGAGCGCCTGCGCCTCTTCCGCGGCGAACGCGCCGGCGAGCACGACGGCGGCGTTGTTCGGCGCGTAGCGGGCGGCGTGGTAGGCGGCGAGGTCGTCGCGCGTGAGGCTCTCGAACAGCGCGCGCACGCCGATGACGGGATAGCGGTAGGGATGCTGGCGGAAGGCGAGCGCGAAGAGGCCCTCCATGAGGCGCGATTGCGGGTCGTCGCGGCCCATGTCAATCTCGCGCAAAATCACATCGCGTTCGCGGGCGACCTCGGCCGGGTCGAGTTTGGGCGCGAACACCATGTCGGCCAGCACGTCGAGAAACAGCGGCGCGGATTCGGCGGGGCCGTCTATGTAATAGACGGTGCGGTCGAACGTCGTGTAGGCGTTGATGCTCCCGCCGGCGGCCTGCACCTCGGCGCTGATTTGCAGCGGCCCGCGCCGGGCGGTGCCCTTGAACACGAGGTGTTCGAGGTAATGCGACAACCCCGTGCCCAGCCACGCGCCCTCGTGGATGCTCCCGCTGCGAATCCAAACCTGCGCGCTGACCAGCCCGGCGGCGCGGTCCTCCTTGCTCAGTCCGACGAGGCCATTGGGCAGCGTCCAGCGATGAACCGACTCGGCCAGCAACGGCTCAAGCACGGCGGCGGGGTTGACGGAATTTCGGGAACGGGCTTGGAGTGGGCGCGATTTCTTCACCCAAAAGCGATGGCAGGAACGTCGCCGCCGGGCAAAACAAAAGGGTGAACCGGTAACGGCGCAAAGCACCCCGGCAGGGTTGCCACACCCGTAGGCGGCATGAGGATTTGAACATACGTTCCAGTCCGCGCATTTAACCTTTCTGCCACTGAAGCCAACATCCCCAAAAACATCCCCAAGTTTCCTTTCAATCCTGACATAAGCCCCTATTAGCCAAAGCATAAGGGCATAATAAACATCCCCAAGTTTTTTGCATGGTGAGGCCCAAGGGCGCGATTTCACTTTTGACTGCCGCCATCTGAAAAACGTCCAAGTGCCCATTGGATTTTTGATTTGTCTCCGGGACGCGACAAAGCCTGGATTCGCGCGAGCAATTCCTTTCGGGGTATCTTCCATTCGACGGAAAGCAGCGCCGACACCGCAACTACCCGATTCGGATTGTCAAAATATGGCCGAACTTCGTCAACCTCAAGCGACCCATCTCCTTTAAGCCACGCTAAATTTTCAAAAAATTGAAATTCATTTGATAAATGGGGATCATCTTCCTTCAGCGTTTCCAAATACGAAAATATTTGTGGAAAATAGGGAGTGGCCAATATGCCGACTCGGCCAATCCCCACCAATCCTTTAGTTGGCCACAAAGGCGCAGAAAGCTCAACCAATTGTGCAGTTAAATCGTTTAGCCGCGCCTTGAGGCCTGCGTCCACCGCCTCTTCGGTCTCAGTCGGGTGATTACTTATGACCACGCGTTGGTAGGCGGAAAACATGTCCCGCGGCAGATTGCCGGCTTTGTCCAAACCCTTGAAAGCTGCACTCCCCCAGATTCCCAAAATACTACCCGCCTCATCGAGCAAATCGCCGGTCGAATCATCGTGCAGTGGCTTGGTGCGGATCAATTCGAGTAAATCGGGAACTATTTCAAGTCGTTCGACGCTCCGTTCAGATATAGTTACCCAGCGCTGGTCTTGCTGGCCCAATCGCACCCGCTCGATATCGCGGTGGGCCATCTCCACGACCCATGGCAAAACTGGCTGATCCATATTTCGGAGATGAAGCTCAAGATTCGGGTGTTCGCCGGGCATGACATGAGTTTGCGCGGATGCATAGAACCAACCGTCCAATTTATTGCTCCATTCCCAAGTAACTAGCGGATAATCTGGGTGTGCTTGCAACGTTTCTTGGCGCATCGGCGGGCCCACAGAGACTGAGCAGTGAGTTCCATCATCTGTAATTGTTTCGGCCGACCAATTATCTGACGATGTAAGATATGCATCGGCGGTGCCGTAAAGATCGGTTGTGCTGGTAACGGCAGGGACTGAATTTTGAAAGCTAAAGAAAGTTGGGCCCTTAAACATTACTTTCACGCCAGCAACAGGCAGCCCTTTTGCATCCAGCACCGTAACCTCCACTTTCTTGCCTGTGGTTCGCGTTAAAACAAATAAAATGCAAAAAGTGAGCACGGTTCCAGCTATTGCGCCTCTGATATTCAGCGCGGCTCCAACTGGCAGGCGAATGAATGCAATAATGAGAAAGAACACTGAGGGAACGGCCAGTATAAGCAGGCCTAAAGACGCAATTATTCCAAATATGGGCACTTGTAGCGCTGCCACAGCGGGCATAAAAAATTTGACCGAGCCGATGGCAGCCAACGCCACCGTTGGCAACCAGGGGACCAGCGCCCATTTATGCCGGCGTCCAATCGCCACACAAATAATCAGGCCAACACCCTCAATGACGAGTGGAATCAAAATCTCCATCAAAAAATAATGGCGCGGCAATGACTTGCCGACAAGTCATTATCACATCCCGAACGTGGACAAAAATGTCCGGGCTGGCGACAATAAATGTAGGGTAGCTCCCCTCACGCCACCGGCTGGTTTTGCTCGAACTTGAGGGTTTCGCCGCCGGTGCAGGTGATGCGGATGGGTTCGCCGACGCGGACTTCGCCGCGCAGGATGGCCTCCGCCAGCGGGTCTTCGAGGAAATTCTCGACGGCGCGGCGCAGCGGACGCGCCCCGTATTTCTCGTCCCAGCCCTTGGCGAGGAGGAATTCCTTGGCGGGTTCGTCCACTTCGATTTCGATTTTCTGGCCGGCGAGGCGCTTGCGCACCTTGGTCAACTCCAGCTCGATAATCTGCTTCATGTGCGCCCTGTCGAGCGGGTGGAAAATCACGATCTGGTTGACGCGGTTGAGGAACTCCGGCTTGAAGTGCCGCTTCATCTCCTCGAGGATGCGCTCCTTGCTCTTCTCGTAGTCCCCATCGCTGGTGCGGCCCACGTCGAAGCCCATCGAGGACGGGCGCTGGAGCAGTTCCGCCCCGATGTTCGAGGTCATAATGAGGATGGTGTTGCGGAAGTCCACCGTGCGCCCGAGCGAGTCGGTCAGCCGGCCGTCTTCGAGCACCTGCAGGAGCAGCTGGACGACGTCGGGGTGGGCCTTTTCGATTTCGTCGAAGAGGACGAGCGAATAGGGCTTGCGGCGGACGGCCTCGGTGAGCTGGCCGCCCTCCTCGTAGCCAATGTAGCCGGGGGGCGAGCCGACCAGGCGCGAGACGGAGAATTTCTCCATATACTCAGACATGTCAATTTGTAACAGCGCGTCCTGGTTGCCGAAGATGCGCTCGGCGAGGGTCTTGGCCAGGTGCGTCTTGCCGACGCCGGTGGGGCCGAGGAACATGAACGAGCCGATGGGCCGGCGCGGGTCCTTCAGGTCGGCGCGCGAGCGGCGGAGGGCCTTGGCGATGACCTCGGTGGCGTGCTCCTGGCCGATGACGTTGGCCTGGAGTTCCTTTTCGAGGTTAAGCAGCTTCTGGCTCTCCTTCTGCTCCATGCGCGCGAGCGGGATGCCCGTCCAGTCGGACACGACCTGGAGCATGTCGTCCTCGCCGACGGTGATGGTGCGGCGCTCGCGGGTGTGCTTCCACGCTTCGATTTGCTGTTCGCGCTTGGCGCGGAGCTGTTTTTCCTGGTCGCGGAATTTGGCGGCCTCCTCGAAATGCTGCTTGGCGATGGCGTCCTCCTTTTGCGCGCAGACGGTCTCGATCTCCTTGGTCAGCGCCTCGATTTCGGGCGGGCGGTTGAGGCCCTCGATGCGCGCGCGCGCGCCAGCCTCGTCGAGCACGTCAATGGCCTTGTCGGGCAGGTAGCGGGCGGTGATGTAGCGGTCGGAAAGTTTCGCGGCCAGTTCGAGCGCCCGGTCGGAGAAGATGACCTTGTGGTGCTCCTCGTATTTCTGGCGCAGGCCCTTGAGGATAAGGATGGTTTCGTCCACGCTCGGGGCCTCGACCTTGATGGATTGGAAGCGGCGGTCAAGCGCGCTGTCCTTCTCGATATACTTGCGGTATTCGCTGAGGGTGGTTGCGCCGATGCACTGCAATTCGCCGCGCGAGAGGGCGGGCTTGAAGATGTTCGACGCGTCCATCGCGCCTTCGGCCGCGCCGGCGCCGACGATGGTGTGCAGCTCGTCAATGAAGATGATGATGTTCTTCGAGCGGCGAATTTCGTCCATGACGGCCTTGATGCGTTCCTCGAACTGGCCGCGGTATTTCGTGCCGGCAACCATGAGGGCGAGGTCGAGCGTGATGACGCGCTTGTCCAACAAAATTTCCGGCACGATGCCGGAGGCGATTTCCTGGGCGAGGCCCTCGACGATGGCCGTCTTGCCGACGCCGGCTTCGCCGATCAGGACGGGGTTGTTCTTGGTGCGGCGGCAGAGCGTCTGCACGACGCGGCGGATTTCCGCGCGGCGGCCGATGACGGGGTCGAGTTCGCCATTGCGGGCCAGCTCGGTCAAGTCGCGGCCAAAGGCCTTGAGGGCGGGCGTCTTAATTTCCTTCTTCTCCTCGGGGTTGGCGGGCGGCGTGGGCGCGGAGCCGCTGCCGCCGGGCGCGGGCGTGCCGGCCGGTTCCTCGGGCGGGGGCGCGCCGGTTTCGCCGGAAAAATTCGGGTCCAGCTCCTGCAAAATTTCGTTGCGGCAGCGCTCGATGTCCACGTCGAGGTTCTTGAGCACGCGGGCGGCGACGCCCTCCCCTTCGCGCAGCAAGCCGAGGAGAATGTGCTCGGTGCCGATGTAGGAATGGTTGAGCATCTTCGCCTCCTTCTGCGCGAGGGCCAGGACTTTTTTCACGCGTGGCGTATACGGAATGTTGCCTTGCGGCTTGGTCTCCGGGCCGGCACCGACTTGCTTCTCGACCGCGTTGCGCACCGTTTCCAGATCAAGACCCATCTTTTGCAGCACGCTGACGGCCACGCCCTGGTTGAGGTTAATGAGGCCCAGCAACAAGTGCTCGGTGCCCACATAATTGTGATGGAACCGGTCGGCTTCCTTGCGCGCCAGGGCCAGCACTTGTTGGGCGCGGGGCGTGAAATTGTTTTGTGGTGTGTCGGCCATGGGAAAAGTCAGGTTGGGGGTTGGGCAGCACAGAGATTGCGCAATGGTTCGTAATCTACACGCAAATTTGTCAAAACGCGAGCCGCGATTCCATCGCCCTCGCGCAAGAGCCCCAGCAGGAGGTGTTCCAATCCCACGCGGGAGCGTCGGAGGGCGGTCGCTTCTTCCCGCGCGAGGCCCAAGGCCCGGATGACGCCGGGGGTGAAGGGTATGCTTTTGGTTGGCCCAGGCTGCGTGCCCGCGGTGATCTGCTTTCCAATTTCCGCGCGCACGGCGGCCGGTTCGACCCCCATTTTGGCGAGGAGGCCAACGACGGTGTCCCGGCGGTGGCTGAGGAGCGCAAGGAGGACATGTTCCGTTGCGATACAATCATAGTGGAACCAGTCGGCCTCGCGCCGGGCGCGGGAAAGGGCTTGAATCACGTCGGGAAGAATCACATCGAGATGGAAGGTTTTGCGCTGCTCGCCAAAAGCCGCAGCCAAAGCCTCACCCAGCTTGCCGAGCGAGGTGCGGCCCTCAGGGGTTTGCGCCCAACGCTCGGTTCGTTCGTCGCGCATGGCCCGAAGCTTATTTTCCTGATCGCGGCACTTCGCCGCCTCCTCGAAATTCATCTTGGCGATGGCCTCATCCTTCTGCGCGCTGACTTTATCGATTTCCTTGGACAGTTCCTCGATTTCGGATGGGCGCTTGAGGCCCGCGAGGAAGGCGCGCGTCCAGGCGTCGGCGGGCACAACATAGGTCTTGTCGGGCCGGGTGTGGAAGCTGCGGACGGGTGGTTTCTCGCCGCCATCCGGCGCAGGGGCGGGCCCGAACCGAGACGCCCCGGCCTCGCCGGAAAAATTCGGCCCCAGTTCCTGCAAAATTTCATTGCGGCAGCGCTCAATATCCACCCCCAGGCTCCTGAGCACTCGGGCGGCGACGCCGTCGCCCTCGCGCAGTATTCCGAGCAAAATATGTTCGGTGCCAATATTTGAGTGCTGTAGCATTCTGGCCTCCTTCTGTGCCAGAGCCAGTGCCTTTTTGACGCGGGGTGTGTAGGGGATGTTGCCGGTGGGTGGCTCTTCGGGGCCGAAGCCCACTTGCTTCTCGACGGCGGCGCGCAAAGTCTCGAAATCAAGGCCCAATTTTTGCAGCACGCTGACACCCACGCCCTGGTTGAGGCTGATGAGGCCGAGCAGCAAGTGCTCGGTGCCAACGTAATTGTGGTGGAACCGGTCAGCTTCTTTGCGCGCCAGGGCCAGCACCCGTTGGGCGCGGGGCGTGAAATTATTCAGCGGGAGCCGGCTGGTGTGGCTGCGCGTGGCCTGCGGGTCGGCCAAGCCCGACGGCAGCAGTTTTATGGAAAAGTTCCAGGTGGATTTCTCTTTGGTCGGCGGAGGTTTGATTCCCAGCCACCGGGCCAAGCCACGCCAGGGAAACTTGGACTTTTCAGTTTTGGGCCGGGAAGGGCTGCAGCGGCGTGGTGGGGGGAGGCCCGTCATTCTCCGGTGGCGGCTTGGTCTCGCCGGGGTCCGGCGGCGGGGAACCCGGATCTTCCAGCACGACCAGCGCCGCTTTGGATTTCGGGTCCTCGGAAAAATTCGGGTCTAATTCCCGCAAAATTTCCGCGCGAAACTTCGCCACATCCAACTTGAACTCTTGAAAGACCCGCGCGGCGGCACCTTCGCCCTCACTCAAGAGGCCAAGGAGCAGGTGCTCGGTGCCGATGTAGGAATGTTTGAGCGCCTTGGCTTCCTTTTGCGCGAGGACCCAAAATTTTCTTCACGCGAGGCGTGTAGGGAATGTTGCCTGCCGGCTTGTCGGCAGGGCCACGACCCACTTCCTTTTCCACGGCGTTGCGCGTCGTCTCCAAATCGAAGCCATGCTTTTGCAGCACGCTGACCGCCACGCCCTGGCCCAGATTGACCAGGCCCAGCAACAAGTGTTCGGCGCCCACGTAATTGTGATGGAACCGGTCAGCCTCCTTGCGCGCCAGCGCCAGCACCTGCTGCGCGCGCGGCGTGAAGCGGATCGTAGGGTCGGACATGATGGAAAAATAACCGCGCCGCCATCTCCGGTGCAAAGCGAAAAAACCGCCCCACTCCGCCCCGTTGGCGCCCCCGCCGCCAAATTCAATTCTTCTCGAACGCGCGCTCGAAATTCAACGTGGGCAGCGAGGCGACCTGCTCGCGCAGGAACCGTGCGCGCGCCACGTCGCGTTTTTGCGTCTCGAGCGTGCCGCGGGCGGCGAGCTGGACGTGGCCGGGCTGGCTTTCGATCAACAGGCGGTCAATCCGCGCGCGCTCCGCTTCCGGCAGCAGAGCGAGGTCGGCGGCCAGGCGCAGGAGCGAGAGGCAGTTCATCGCCTCGACCGAGGTCATCACATGCGCGTTGCGCACGGTGCCAAACGCGCGCCCAATTTTATCAAGCAGCTTGGCCGAGTCGCTCTCCATGAGTTTCGCGCGGGCGTTTTGCTCCTGCTCGACGATGGTTTGCAGCACCGAGGTGATGCGCTTGATGATGTCCTCTTCGCTTTCACCGAGGGTCTGCTGGTTGGAAATCTGAAATATACTGCCGCTGGCCTCCGAGCCTTCGCCATACCAGCCGCGCACCGCGAGGCCCAGTTGGTTCACCGCGCGGATGGCCTGCTCCATCTGGCTGGCGAGGACGAGGCCGGGCAGGTGCATCATCACCGAAGCGCGCAGACCCGTACCCACGTTGGTCGGGCACGCGGTCAGGTAACCCAGCTCCGCCGAAAACGCGAGGTCGAGCTTTTCTTCGAGGCCGTTGTCGAGCGCGTCGGCCATCTTCCACACGCGCTTGAATTGGAAGCCTGGGCGCATCACTTGCAGGCGCAGATGGTCCTCTTCATTGATCATGACCGACATGCTTTGGTCGCGGCTGATAATGACGCCCGCGCCGGGCGAGCCGGCTGACAACTCGCGGCTGATGAGGTGCCGCTCGACGAGCACTTGCTTTTCCAAATCGTCCAGCGTCGCCAAATCGAGCACATAGGCTTTTTTCATCGATGCAGCGTCCTGCGCGGCCTGTGCGCACCGCGCAAAAATTTCCCGCCGCTGGGCCTCTTTGGCCCACCCGGGGAACGGAAAGTCCCGCAAGTTCCGCGCCAGGCGGATGCGCGTGCTGAGCACGATCGGCCCCGGCGGCGAGCCGCCCGGCACGACCTTGGCCGGCGTGTCCAAAATAGGGAGGATGTGCATGGTGGGAGGGGAAGAATTTTAACCGTAGATGACGCATAGGACGCAAAAATGAAGCTATGGGTGAAGGTGCTCCTTTTGTGGCCTTTGTGGTTTTTGTGGTAAAAATTGGTTGGGAAATTTTTGCTTTGAACTTATAATACTCAGGACGCCACGATGGGCGCATCCCGCTTGGCGCGCAGGGTTTCGAGTTGGTCGCGGTAGCACGCGGCCGTTTCGAAGTTTTCGCTTTGGACCGCTTCGCGAAACTGGCGTTCCAGGGATTCGATTTCGCGGGCCAATTCGAGGCGGCGCCACTGGCGCGTGGGCGTCTTGCCCTGGTGTCGGCCACCTTTGTGCAGCCCGGCCAGGAGCGGCCCCAGCTCCGCCTTCATGGTGTCGTAACAAGCCGCGCAGCCGAGCCGGCCGGATTTCTTGAAATCGCGCGCCGTGTAGCCGCATTGCTCGCAGACGAGGCTCACGCCTTCGGTTTCCTCGGCCGGGTCGGCGAAACTCTTGGCCAGCAAGGCCGCCAGCGAAAATGTCTCCGAGTCGGTCACCCCTTTCGACTGCGCGCACTCCTCGCACAGGTCCACTTTCTGGAACTGGTTCTTGACGACTTTCGTCAGATGGACGTGGGCGGGTTTGCCGCACAAATCGCAATGGAGGGATTCGCCCATGGTTGGTTAAATATCACCTATCGGCACTCAAGTGAAGGGCATAATACGTGCCAAAGCGCGGGAGGTAAATGCCCAAACGGCGGGGAAATGAGTGCAAGTGCTATTGCCTTGGAAGCCGGGGCGCGGGCTTCTATCCTGCCTCCCAATCTTGGGGTGGTTGCTCAACGATGTTCAAATTTTTCAAAAAGACGGCGGCTTCGTCTGCGCCGGCACCCCCGCGTCCGCCGGCGACTTACTGGCTGACGCGCTTCGTGTTATTGCGCCTGCTGGGCGCTGTGTATGCGGTCGCGTTTCTCGTTGCCGCGAACCAAAACCTCCCACTGATTGGCGCACAGGGGTTGACGCCGCTGGCGCCGTTGGTGGACGCAGCGATTAGCCAACAGGGCACATGGGCGTTGTTTCTCAAAGTGCCGTCGCTGTTCTGGTTCAACCATTCGGATGCGATGCTGCAGGGCATGGCTTGGGCGGGTTTCGCGCTGGCCTGCGTGGTGGTGGCGGGCTACGCGAACGCGCTGATCATGCTCGCGCTGTGGGCCATCTACATGTCGTTCGTACATCTCGGTCTCGAGTGGTATGGCTACGGCTGGGAAATCCAATTGCTCGAAACCGGGTTCCTCGCCGTGTTTTTGTGCCCGTTGTGGGACGCGTGCCCGTTTCCCCGCCGCGCGCCGCCGACGGTGGTGCTGTGGCTGTTTCGCTGGCTGGCTTTCCGCATCATGCTGGGCGCGGGCCTCATCAAGTTGCGCGGCGACCCGGTGTGGCGCGACTTCACCGCGTTGTATTACCACTTTGAGACGCAGCCCATTCCGAACGGCCTGAGCCGCTGGTTTCATTTTCTGCCGCCGCTGGTGCTGCGCGTGGGCGTGGGGCTGAACCATGTGGCAGAACTGGTCGCACCCTGGTTCGTGTTCTGGCCCCGGCTAGCGCGGCACCTCGCCGGCGCGTTCATCGTGGTGTTTCAATTCACGCTGATTTTGAGCGGCAACCTTTCCTTCCTCAACTGGCTCACCATCGTTTCCGCGCTCGCGTGTTTCGACGATTCAGTTTGGCGCCGAATTTTGCCGCGAGTGCTAACGCGCCGGGCCGAGGCCGCTGCGGTATCCGCCGTGCCCTGCGCTTCCATGCAGTGGGTGGCGTGGACGTATGCGGGCATCGTCGCGTTTCTCAGTTATCCGGTGGTGGTGAATCTGGCCTCGCCACAGCAGCAGATGAATAATTCCTTCGATCCGCTGGGACTCGTCAATACCTACGGCGCGTTCGGCACCGTGGGCAAAGAGCGCCTCAACGTCGTCTTCGAGGGCACCGACGACCTCGTGCCCGATGAAAACGCGCTCTGGAAGCCGTATCCCTACAAGGGCCTGCCGGTGGATGTGATGAAGCGCCCGCCGCAAATCGCGCCCTACCAGTTGCGCCTCGATTGGCAGATGTGGTTCGCCGCGATGAGTTCTCCGGGACAATATCCCTTCACCATCAACGTCGTCTGGAAACTTTTGCACAACGACCTCGGCACCCTCAGCCTGTTTGCGGACAATCCATTTCCCGGCCAGCCCCCGCGTTTTGTGCGCGCGCGGCTTTATAAATACAGTTTCGCCCCGCCGGGCAACCCCGCAGGGGCGTATTGGACGCGCGAGGATCGCGGCAACTGGCTCCCGCCGCTGGCGGCGGACAACCCCTCGCTGCAAGCCGAACTGGCCCGCCGGCACTGGCTCGACGCCGCTCCGGCCGCAGCGCAGGCAACGCCGAAGTGAGGCTCAGCCCCCGGTGCCCGTGCCGCGCGCAGCGGTGCCGCGCGGACCGGTGCCGCGTGGGCCACGAGCCGCATCGGCAAATTCTTCGGGATGGGCTTCGGCGTAGTCAATGCCGGCCTGCACGTCTTTAATGGCTTGGTCGACGCTCGCGATGGCCTTCTCGCGGTAGCCGCCTTTGTCGGGGCGCGCCAAATCAAGCTGGTTGCGGGCTTCGCGGAGCCGGAGGATGGATATATCCATGTGCGGCTGATGGCTGGGGTGGGCGGTGCCGGCGGGCGGCGCGGAAGTCGTTTCCGTCGTTGCGGCTTGGGCAATGACGAAGCTGCCGCCGACGGCGGAGACGATGGTGAGTGCTGCGAGGATGGGTTTCCAGTGAGTTTTCATGATGATTTCCTTTTGAGATGAGGGGGTGAGGAGATGAGGGGGTAGGAAAAATAGCCGGCGGGGGCCACACTAAACTATTTACTTATGATAAACATTAAACCCCGCGCCGCCACTGAAAATTCGTTAAAAAAGGGTTAAAACGAACGTGGTGTTTTTTTACGCCGGCGGTCTTACGTCGGTGGAATTGAAAAAATTTCCACCGCCCCGGCGCGGGCCAGTTGCGCGGGCGTCATGACGTAGACCCAGGCCTCGCCAAGCGAGGCGGACGCGGCGGAATCATCATCGGCAAAACACGCCGCGCGCACGCGTTGGTAATCGTTTTGTTCGGGCGACCGCGCGGCCTCGAAGCCTTCGAGCCGGTCGAAATTTTGCAGGACGGCATCGTCCCGCAGCACCAACCGCCAGCCCCGGATCCACCGCAAATCTTCGCCCTCCGTGGCCAGCGCCAGATAACCATCGTGTAACTGATACGCCCGCCCGCGCACCCGCGCCGGTGTGCTTTCCGCGACCCGGCCCTCGCAGAAGCGCGCCCAGTTCGACCCGCGCGGCACGAGCGAGCCGTAAACAAAGACCGCGAGATCCACATTGTCTCTCATGCGCCCATCATGCCACCCTCGCCCGCCCCACCCAAGCCGGATTTTTCCTTGGCCCGCCGAACCCCCATCTCTATACTTTCCCGTTCCCGTCTTCGGTGCGGCCTCCGAACTCAGCATTCAGCATGAACCGAGTCCACCTCAAAACTTATGGCTGCCAGATGAACGAACGCGACTCCGAAGCGGTCGCGGCGCTCCTGCGCGCGCGGGGCTATGCGCTGGTCGAGGACGAGGCGCTGGCGGACATCGTGCTGCTCAACACCTGTTCCGTGCGCGATTTGGCCGAGCAGAAGGCCATGGGCAAAGCCGCCCACCTGGCCAAACGCAAGCGGCGCAACCCGCGCTTCATCGTGGGCATTCTTGGCTGCATGGCCCAAAACCGCGGCGCGAACTTGCTTGACCGGCTGCCGGATTTGGATCTCGTCGTGGGCACGCAGAAATTCCACCGCGTGCCGGACCACCTCGATAATTTGCTCGCAACGATCCGCGGCGAAGGCCCGTGCCCCGCTACACTCGTGGGACCTCGACGCCGAGGCGGGTTCGCAAAACGAAATCCGTGGGCACATGAGCGTGGACGGCGCACCGCAAGTCTCGGCCTACGTCTCCATCATGCAAGGGTGCAACATGCACTGCACGTTTTGCATTGTGCCGAAAACCCGCGGGTCGGAACGCTCGCGGCCACTCGACGAAATCGTGCGTGAGGCCGAAGAACTGGTGACGAACGGGACGCGCGAGATCACCTTGCTCGGGCAAATCGTCACCAGCTACGGGCGGCGCGAATATCCGATGGTCAGCGGCAAAACACCGTTCGTACAATTGCTCGAACGCTTGCACGCGCTCCCGCAATTGCATCGCCTTCGCTTCACCTCGCCCCACCCCAGCGGGTTCAAGTCCGATTTGATCGCGGCGTATCGCGATCTTCCCAAACTCGGCGAATACGCGCACCTGCCCGTGCAAAGCGGTTCTGACCGGATGCTGCGGGCGATGAACCGGCCCTACACGCGCGATTCCTACCGGCGGCTCATTGAACAGCTGCGCGCGGCCCAGCCCAAAATGTGGTTCTCAACGGATGTAATCGTCGGCTTCCCCGGCGAGACGGACGAGGATTTTACGGCCACACGTGATTTGTTCCGCGACGTCGGCTTCGAGATGGCGTATCTGTTCAAATACTCAACCCGCACTGGCACGCCCGCGGCAGAAATGCCCGACCAGGTGCCCGCCGAAGTCGCCGAGGCGCGCCACAGGGAATTGATGGCACTACTAGAACAACGCTCACTCGCCCGCCATCAGGAACTCGTCGGTACGACGCAGGAAGTGCTCGCCCAGGAACCGGCGCGGCGTCCTCCAGGCCGCTTGCTGGGGCGCACGCGCGGCTTTCGCAAGGTGTTCTTTGACGCGCCCAGGCACCGCCTCGGCGAACTTGTCCCCGTGCGCATCACCCGCGCGACGGTTGCAGCGCTGGAGGGGGAGATTGGGGAATGCTGAATTCGGAGTGCTGAATTCGGAATGGAAAATCGCAAGCAGGGTGTCTTGTTTTTGTTTGCGGAATTATTTTTACAACTTACGATTTTCCTTTCACCCCGCTTTTGATTCAGCATTCCGAACTCAACATTCCGAACTTTTACCATGTCCCTCTTTGCCGTCACCCTCTCCGCCGCCGCGCTACTGCTGGTTTTTGGTGCGATCCTCCTGTGGAGCGGGCCGTTGGTTGAGCGGGTGGCGAAGGCGTTTCCGCGGTCGCAACTGGCTGCCATCGTGTTCTTCGGGGCGGCGGCCTTATGGTTTCTGGATTTGCTGAGCCAGCTTGGCCCCGCCGACTTTGGCGAATACCGGCAACTGCTCGTGATTATTTTCGCCGCAGTCGGCCTTGGCGCGTTTTTTGTGGCCAAGGATTTTCTCGCGGTACGCGGAGTGGCCATCCTGCTGCTCCTGGCGGCCAGGCCCGCCCTGGACGCCTCTCTCGTTTACACCCCGCCGCCGTCATCGCGCGTGTGGCTGAATGCGTTTGTTTATGTGGTGATTGTGCTTTCGATTTATCTCGGCACCACACCCTATCAGGCGCGCGATATCATCGCCTGGCTTTACGTGAAGCCGGGCCGGGCGCGGGCGCTGGGGGCGGTATGCGCGGGATACGGTCTTGCCCTTGCCGCGCTGGCGTCCACCTATCATGGGAAATATTAAAATGGGGTGCGGTGAATTTTCCGCGGGAGGATGCGCCGGCCGCCCGGATTGAAAATTTAAATTTTGTTAAAAAATTTTCCGCCGCCCGATTCGCCGTTGCCTTTCCCGGTTTGGAATCGTAAACTACCCATTATTAAGTTTATCAGCCAACCTACTCCTGCTCATGCCGGCACTTCCGACATTACCTGATGGCCCCGGGCTGATTTTTGTTTTTTCCGGCCCCTCGGGGAGCGGAAAAACCACGTTGTGCGACGCGCTCATCGCCAATGTGCCGCGCGCCAAGCGCCTCATCACCTGCACCAGCCGCGCGCCCCGGATTGGTGAGCAGGACAGCGTAGACTACCGGTTTTTGACGCCGGCACAATTCAACACGGCCCTGGCTGCGGGGGAGTTTTTCGAGCATGCCCTGGTGCATGGCAACCATTACGGCTCGCGGCGCCGGGATGTCATCATGCTGATTGACCAGCGCCAGGATGTCGTCTTCAACGTGGATGTGCAGGGTGCCGCGACCATCCGCAAAACCGCCGCCGCCGAGCCGTTGCTGGCCGGCCGGCTGGTCACCATTTTCGTCGTGCCGCCGTCCATCGCAGAATTGCGCCGGCGTTTGCAAAGCCGCTCGCAGGACCGACCCGAGGAAATTGAGCGGCGCCTGCGGGCCGCCGCGGAGGAGGTCACGCACTGGCGGGAATTCGACTATGTCCTGCCCAGCGGTACCCGCGAGGAGGACGTGGAGCGCCTGCTCACCATTTACCACGCCGAACGCTTGCGCGTGCGCCCCGGCTCGAAACTCCCGGCCGACTGGACTTACGCGCTGCCGCAGTGAGGGGCGACTTGGCAGCATCTTGGGCGCCGCAAAACGGCGCCTCTAAAATGAGCCAGCACACGGCGCGCTTGACTTCATTGAAAAAGGTTACCCAGGTGTCCGCCCGCGCCCGCGCTCCCGACGAAGGCCATGATCATGCCGAAAAAGACGACGATGAACACAATCATCACCACAAACATGATGATGCGATAAATTCCCATCAACTTGAAATAAAACCGCAACTGGTCGAGCACTCCGATCATATCCGCCTCCGACCCCGTGAAGGCGGCCTCCTGCGCCTTGGCGGCCGCTTTCCATAGCACGACGCCCAGCCAGATCGGCAGCCAGCAGATCACGATCCCCGGGCCAAACACCATCCCCGCGCCGGAGATAAATGACAGGATTGCCAGGAACTTCATCCAGCCGCCCGCCTCCGTCAAGATCACCGCCAGGCGTTTAATTAACTGGGTGGAATCCGTTCCCGCCTGCCCGGAGTTTTGCGCCAGGGTGTGCGCCAGCGACGGCGACACCTGCGGCGAGAGGGTGAAACCCGATACCGACGACGCGCCTGCAGCATTTAATTCCGGCACCGAGCCGAGTGTTTGATACGACCCGCCTTCGGCCAGGCGCACCTGCGTCTGCGCGTTGGCGCGGCCTTCCCTCGCCCATTGACGCAATTGCTCCGCGCTCACGGGGCCGTATTCCTTCCCGTCGCCGCCTTGCATAAAATAGTTGGCACCAGGCCCGCTGGGCGCAACCGTCGGCCCGGGCGATGGCTGGGCAAATGAGGGCGCGTAGCCCGACCCTGACGCCGGCACCGCGACGTTCAATTCGGGCACCACTCCGAGCGCCAAATACGCGCCGCCCTCGGCCAGGCGCACCTGCGTCTGCCCATTGGCACGGCCCTCCACCATCCACTGCCGCAATTGCTCCGCGCTCACGGGGCCGTATTCTTTGCCGTCCCCGCCTTGCATGAAATAGTTTGCCATGACAAAAATTCGATTAGGGGGTTAGTCCATGCCAATTACCTCAATTTGACTCTTCAATACCCCCGCTGGCAAGGCCAAAGCGGGAGTGGAGCGGTCCAGGGCGCGGCCATTTCTGAATCCTGAATGCTGATTTCCAAATTCTCAATTCTTAATTCTGTACTTTGCTTTTTTAATTCAGAATTCAGAAATCAGCAATAATTACACGCCCGCAGCTTTGAGGACCCGCGCCGCAATATCCGCCACCGGCAGCGCGGCCAGCGCGCGAGGGGAGACGCGGTTCTCATACATCCACGGCAGGCTGCGCAGCGGTTCGCTGAGCACCAGCGCGCGGTGCGCCGCGACATCGTCCACCCGGTCCACCGGCGTGAAATAGGGCGCGCCCTTGAGCACCGCGGGCCGCTCGCGCACGAGGCGCAAAATCGCCAGCACCGCGTCGGCAAAGCGGTCTAGCTCGGCCTGGGTGTAGCTCTCGGTCGGCTCGATCATCAGGCCGAAAGCCTCCGGCCACGCCACCGTCGGCGCGTGGAACCCGAAATCCAAAAACAATTTGCCGATGCGCGGGATCACCGCCGCCGGCGCGAGGCCCGTCTGCGTCACCCGCATGAAATCCTCCGGCGAAAGGGTCAAAATGAATTCGTGCATCCGCGGCTGTTCTGTGGCCGCCGCGCCCGCCGGCAGGCTGCCGTAGGGTGGACTGAGTTTTGCATACAGGTAGCGCGACGACAACACGGCCACGGCGGACATCCGCCGCACGCCCGCGCGGCCCAGCCGCAGCAGATACGCATACGCGCGCACCTTGTGCGCGAAATTCCCCCAGTGCCGGTGGAACGAGCCGATGCTGCGCGCCGCCTTGACCGCGACAAATTTGCCGCCGCGTTTTTCGATTTGCTGGCCTGGCAGAAAATCCCGGAGGCGTTCGCTCACCGCGACAATCGCGTCGCCCGGCCCGCCGCCGCCGTGGGGAATCGTCCAGGTCTTGTGCAAATTGTTGTGCAGCGCGTCCACGCCCAGCGCGGCGAGATTCACCCAGCCGGCAATGGCGTTCATGTTCGCGCCATCCATATAGACGAGGCCGCCCGCGGCGTGCACGTTGTCGGCGATGCGCTTGAATTCGGTTTCAAAAATTCCGCAGGTGTTCGGGTTGGTGATCATCACGCCAGCGAGGCGCGGGCCGAAGCGCGCGATTTTCGCCTCGCAATCGGCGAGGTCAATGCGCCCGTCCGGCGCGGCCTCGAGCAGCACGATCCCCGCCGGCTCGCCGTTTTCCTCGCGCGCCACAAAGCCCGCCATCGCCGCAGTCGCGAAATTCGTGCCGTGCGCGCTTTTCGGAATGAGCAAGACATTGCGGTGGCCCTCGCCCCGCGCGCGATGATAGGCCTGCATCATCTTCAGCCCGGCCAGTTCACCTTGCGCGCCCGCCAGCGGCTGCGTGGTGACGGCGGCCAGCCCCGTGATGCCCTTGAACCATTCCTGGATTTCAAACAAAACCTCGAGGCAGCCCTGCGTATCCTCCGCTGGTGCCTGCGGATGCGCGTTCACGAAGCCGGGCAAGTTCGCCGCCCAATCGTTCACGCACGGGTTGTATTTCATCGTGCAGGAACCCAGCGGGTAGCACGCGTCGTCAGGGCTGACATTCAATTCGCCGAGCTTTTGATAATACGCGACCAGCACGTCATGCGAAAAATGCGGCAGGCCCGCCGGCGCGGCGCGCCAGGCCCGTGCGGGAATTTCCGGAATCGAAACCGCGGGCTCGTTCGCCGGGCACACGCCGAATTCCACGTCAAAAAAGTTTTCCAGTTTGGCCAAGTCCGCTTCGCTTTGCGCGTCGGTGAACGCCAGCTTGAGCAAATTCCGTCCGCCCTGCAGCCGCGCCGAGACATCCACGCCCAAGTGCAAGCCCGCGCGGCGCGCGCGCTCGAGCAACAGCGCGACTGGCCGGTCCAGCGCCAGCGCCGGCTCGTTGAAAAATGGCGCGGCAAACGCCAGTGCCACGCCCGGCCGCAAAAGTTTTTCCACCGCCGCCACCGCGCGCCGCCGCCCCTGATTCACCGCCTTCGCCAAGCCCTCGTCCCCGCGCTCGAGCAGCGCCGCGCCGACCAGCGTCGCCAAAAACGCCTGGTTCGAGCAGATGTTCGAGGTCGCCTTGTCCTTGCGGATATGCTGCTCGCGCGTCGAGAGCACCATCACGCAGCAATCACGCCCCGCCAAGTCGTGCGCCTTGCCGACAAACCGCCCGGGCGTCGCGCGCACGTCGTTTTTCACGTTCCGATTGTGCCGCACGGCAAACACGCCCAGGCCCGGCCCGCCGAAATTCGGGCCAATCGCGAGGTGCTGCCCCTCGCCGACCAAAATATCAGCGCCCCGTCCACCCGTGCCCCAATGCGCCGGCGGCTTCAATCCACCCGTTGCAAACAAAATCGGGTCCACGACCGCAATCGCCCGCGCGCCGAGTTCGCCCGCCAAATCCGTCAGCGCGTCCACGTCTTCGAGCAAGCCGAGGCTGTTGATTTGCGGAAACGCCAGCGCCGCCAGCCGCGGCCCAAGCTCCTGCGCACGTGCCCGCATCACCGTGGGATCAACGAGGCCTGTCACGGGGTTCGGCGCGACGATTTCGAGCCGCAGGCTCGTCTCCGCCGCGTGCGTGTGGAGCACCTCGAGGTCGCTCGGAAACAACGTGCCCGCCAACAACACCGTGTCCGCCTCGGGTTTCTCCGCCAGGCGCAGCGCGCAGCAGCACGCCTCGAATAGCGCGCTCGCGCGATCATAAAGCGAGGAATTGACCGCCTCGAAGCCCGTCAACTGCGCCATCAAACATTGGTAAATCCAATGCGTCAGCAAGGTGCCCTGGCTGCGCTCCGGCTGGTAGGGCGTGTAGGCCGTAGTCAAATTGCGGATGCCCGCGACTTTGGCGACGATGGCCGACACGCGGTAAACCGGCAGCCCGTCGCCTAGGAACGCCGCCGCGCTGCGGTTGTTCGCCGCGAGGGCGGCCATGCGTTCCTGCACGGCCTCGTAGGCCAGCTCATCCGGCAGCGCCAAGGGTGGGTGCGCGCGGATTTCGGCCGGCAGGTGCGCGAACAAATCCTCGAGCTTCGCCAGGCCGAGCGCGCGCAACATCGCAGCCAAATCCTCCCCGCTCGCGGGGATGTAGTGGCGCGCCAGTTCCCGCGGCCAGGCGGAGGGATCAAAGTCCAGGGGCGGGCGCAAGCCAGCGGCAGCGGCGCGAGCGGCGAGCGACGGGTCAAGAGCAGGCGAAGACGGCATCGGGAATGGTTGAACGAAAACGGGGCGGGTTGCAAGTAAGCAGCAACCGGAAAAGTGTGGAGTGTGGAATGTGAAGTGTGTAGTTAAAGCCGTTATTCGACCAATGGGAAAAATTCCCCGCCTCCACTTTTCGCTTCTGGCCTCCGGCCGCCCGTCTCCTGAATTTACCCTCTGAATTCTGAACTCCACGCTCCACACTCCACCCTTCACGCTTCGCCATGTCCCGTTCCGCCCGCGCCGCCTTCGTCGCCCGCCGCTTGGCCGCGCTCTACCCGCACCCGGCCATCCCACTCCTGCACCGCGACCCCTTCACCCTCCTCGTGGCCGTCATCCTCTCCGCCCAATGCACCGATGTGCGCGTCAACCAAGTCACGCCCAAGTTATTCGCACTGGCCGACACCCCGGCGAAAATGGCCGCGCTGACCGTCGCGCAGATTGACGCGATAGTGCGCCCCTGCGGCCTCTCGCCGATGAAGGCGAAAAACCTGCGTGAAATGTCGCGCCTGCTCCTCGAACGCCACGGCGGCGAAGTTCCGCGGACGTTCGAGGAACTGGAGGCCCTCCCCGGCGTCGGCCACAAAACCGCCTCCGTGCTCATGGTCCAGGCCTTCGATCACCCCGCGTTTCCGGTAGACACGCACATCCACCGCCTGGCAATGCGCTGGAAACTCTCGCGTGGCCCCGGCGTCGTCCAAGTCGAGCGCGACCTGAAAAAATTATACCCGCCCGAAACCTGGCACGATCTCCACCTGCGCATCATCTATTACGGCCGCGAACATTGCACCGCCCGCGGCTGCGACGGCCACACCTGCGAAATCTGCCGCGCGCTGAATGGGTGAGGTCTTGCCGTCGTGGGAGCGTTTGTTATCACTGGCGGTCTACCCACATGGACAAGGCATTCATCCTCAGCGAGATTAAGCGCACGGCTGCCGAAAATGACGGCAAGGCTTTAGGCTTTCGGGGATTCGCTAAGGATACAGGCATCAAACCTTACAACTGGGGAACGTATTGGGATAATTGGAGCGATGCTCTGCAAGAGGCGGGATTTGAACCAAACCTCTTTTTCCGCACCCATAGCTACGAAACATTGATCGAAAAGCTAATTGAATTGATCCGCGAACGCGGCCAATTCCCGTTGCAGCGTCAAATAGTCAGAAAGTCAAAGGCGGATTCATCATTTCCAGGCGAGCGATCCTTTCGAGAAAAACTCGGCAATAAAGTACAAATGGCCTCCCATGTGCTTGCCTATTGCCAAAATCGAACGGGATTTGACGATGTGATAAAGATATGTTCGCCGATTGTGTCTGAAGAAAAGCCCGAGGTTAAAAAAGAATGACAAGAGGCCGGGCAAGCCGGATATGTATATCTCTGGAAGTCCCACCGCCGGTATAAAATTGGCAATACTCTCGATCTTGAGCGCCGCAAAAGCGAACTTGCCGCGCAATCACCGTACGAATGGCAGCGCATCCATGAGATCAAGACTGACGATCCCTCGGGCGTCGAAGCCTATTGGCACCGGCGCTTCGCCTCCAAAATGACCGACCGCAACGAGTGGTTTGAATTAAGCAGTGAGGATGTGAAGGCATTTAAGCGTTGGCGGAATATTTATTAAACCATACATATGACGTTATGCCTATCTGGATTTCTTCCGTGGCGCGGTGCTTTAGCCCGCCTGCATCCCCCCCCCCACCATGAAACGCGGCCTGGCCATTGTCTCCGTGGGGTATTTCCTCTCCCGCCTCGTCTTTCATTTCATCGGCATCCGGTTCGATGGTATGACGAACTTAAACTCCTACCTGCAATTCCTGGACCCGCCGCTGCTCAAGCACGACCTGCTTGCCAGCCTTTATTATTCGAGCTTTCCGCCTTTGTATAACCTCATCGTCGGGGTGATGCTGAAGCTTTTCGGCGATTCACGCAGGGCCTTCGCGGTGCTGCATCTCTGCGTCGGCTGGGCCATTGGGCTGAGTTTGTTCGCGCTGCTGGCCGACCTCGGCATCGGCCGGCGCCTCGCGACCGGCGCCACGCTGCTCTTTCTGATCATGCCGCCGGTGATTCTTTATGAGAATTGGCTGTTCTACACGTATTTCGAGACGCTCTTCTTCATCCTCGCCGTTTGGGGCTTCCATCGCTTCATCCGGCAGCCCCGCCTGGTTTGGGGGTTGTTGCTCTTTGCCAGCGCCACGGCCCTCGCGCTGCTCAACGCGCGGATGATGTTTTACTTCTTTCTCATCGCGCTGTTCCTGGGCTGGGCCTGGCGGCGCGGTCGCCGCGCGCCGGGCTTGGCTCGCACCGCCGCGCTTTCCGCCACGCCGTTTTTGCTCGTGGTTGCGGTGATGGCCAAGAACGCGTGGCTCTTTGGCACGTTTACGGTGGACCCGCATTTCGGCTTTCACATGGGCAACGGCTTCATTTACGCCGCATGGCGCGACCCGGACATCCGCGCCCTCTGCCGCGAGGACTACCCGCTGCTCCTCATCCCGCCCACCAAGTTCCCCTCCGCCGAGAAAGTCGGCCTCGACCCGCTCCCGCCCACCGGCGTGCCCCTCTGGGACCAGCCCTTTCGCTCGACCGGCTACTCTAATTATAATAGCCGCTATTATTTGGAGGTCTCCCAGATGTATTCCCACGACCTCGCCGATTTCATCTCCCACCACCCGCTCTATTATGCGAGGTTTGTCCGCCGCGCCTTCGCCAACTACTGGGAACCGGCGAACCAATACACCTTCTTTACCGAAAAAAACCGCGCCCCCCTCGGCGTTTATGATTATTTGTATGGCGCGGCGTATCCGCTGCTGCTGGTGCTCTATTTCGTCGGCGCGGTTTATGTGATTTATGCCGGCTGGACGCGCCGCTGGGCAGACGGGCCCGCGCTCACCCTCGGTTTCGCGCTGGTCACCATCGCGTATAACATGCTCGCCATCTTCGCCACCCTCAACGAAAACGACCGCTATAAATTCACCATCGAACCGCTGCTTTGGGTTATGGTCGTGTACTCCCTGCAACAAATTATAGACTCACGAAAACGCCCCGCGCCTGCCGATGGTGACACTTTTTGAAACTTGGCATCGCGGGTAGGGACGGCTCTCCGAGCCATCCACGGATCCCGCTAAAGCGGGAGAGAGGCGTCCCTACCGAAGGATCGCATTGCCGGATGCAGATTTTTGTGGGATTTTACCGTCGGCGCGCGGTTACCTTGGGAAAGCGCCCCTATGACCCCCGACTCCGAATTGTTGCGCCGGTACGCCAGCGATGGTGACGAGGCCGCCTTTGCGGAGCTGGTCGGCCGCCATGTGGACCTGGTGTATGCGGCGGCCTTGCGCCTCGCCTACGGCAACGCGACGCTGGCCGAGGACGCGACACAAACTGTCTTCACCGATCTGGCGCGGAAAGCCGGCGCGCTGCGCGGCCACCCGACCCTCACTGGCTGGCTGCACACGAGCGCCCGCTACGCCGCCCTGACGGCCCTGCGCAGCGAACAAGCCCGGCGCGCCCACGAACAGGAAGCCTGCGCCATGCACGACCAACCCACTGTCCCGGCGGAAATTTCCTGGGCGCAACTGCGCCCGGTGCTCGACGAAGCCCTCGGCCGCCTCTGCGAGCGCGACCGCGACGCCGTGCTCCTGCGTTTCTTTCAGAACAAAAGCTACCGCGAAGTCGGTAGCATCCTCGGCGTGAGTGAAGACGCCGCGCAAATGCGCGTCGAGCGCGCGCTCGATAAATTGCGCGGGCAATTTTCGCGCCGCGGCGTCGCCACCACCGCCGCGTTGCTGGCCTCGGCCCTTGGTGCGTATGGCGCAACCCCGCCTGCCCCCGCGGGTTTGGCCGCCGCCGTCGCCGGAAAGACTTTGGCGGCCGCGCCGGGTCTAGGCGCAGTTGGCTCGCATTCCCTGTTCGCGAAGCAATTTTTGTCCGCCTGGGTGGGTGCGGGCACCTTGGCCATCGTCGCCTTGATTTTAATTTTCCACCAACCCACCCCACCCCCGGCGAAAATTACCGCGCCGGTTACGCAAAATTCCCCGTCCCCACCCACGCCCATGAATGTCTCCCCAATCCTTAATCGCGGCGTGGTCGCTGCCGCCATCATCGCCGCCACGTCTGCCGCCTCCGGCCAAAATACGAGTCCCGCTGCGCCGTCACCAGCGCCACCACCGATTTACGTCCCATCACCGACCCCGCCCGAGGCCGTCGTCCTGACCATCACTCCCACCCAGTCCGCACCCGCTGCCGAACTGCCTCCCGCGCCCGACCCCAATTCCTACTCTGCGCTGGTAACGGCGAACAACCGCTTTGCGCTCGACCTCTTCCGCCAATTCAACCCCAAGCCCAATGAGAATGTTTTTTTCTCGCCCTACAGCATTTCAACCGCCCTCGCCATGACTTGGGCAGGAGCAAATGGTGACACGGAGGCCCAGATAGCTAAGGTTCTGCATTTTTCGGAAATGTCGGATAACACGGTGCTGGCAAACTACTCTGCGTTGCAGCGCGCCACGACTCGGGCGCAAGCTCTGAGCGGCGCGCAACTGGCCATCGCCAATTCGCTCTGGGCCGAGCAGAACCCCGAACATCCCCTACTGCCGCATTACCTGAATCTAGTGCAGGCCTATTTTACTTCCGAGGTCATGCCAGTGGATTTCATCAAGCAGGGCCCCGTTGCAGCCCAGCAGATCAACGCCTGGGTCGCGGACAAAACCAACGGCAAAATAAAGGACCTCGTGCAGCCCGATGACGTGAACACTCTCACGCGACTCATCCTGGAAAACGTCATTTATTTCAAGGGTGCGTGGACGAGCCCGTTTTCACAGCAAGCCGACACCAACACGGAATTTCACGAAGTGGACGGCAGCGCCATCCCCGTCGTGCTAATGAATCAACAGGTATTCACCAAGTATGCGGATATCACCGACGCTCCCGTGCCCTGCCAGATTCTTTCGTTGTCCTACTCGAACAATCCGCAAGGCACCGCGCAAGGCCTGTCGTTTGTCGCCATCTTGCCCCACGCTGGCGATGATTTGAACCCACTGGTCAAGGCACTGACCGCCGAGCAACTTGCCGGCTGGTTGAGAAAGCTCACGGAAATCGAGGTGAACGTTTATCTGCCCAAGTTCAAACTCGAAGAACAATACCAACTGGCCGATGCCCTGTCGGCCATGGGCATTAAAAACGCCTTTGACCGAGGACGGGCCGACTTCTCGAGCATAAACGGCGTCCGCGCTGACGACCTTGATAGCCTATACATTTCCAAAGTCATCCACGAAGCAATCGTGGAAGTGGACGAACGGGGCACCGTGGCGGTCGCCTCGTCCAGCGTATCGTATGCGGTGACCGGAATGGTTGTGTCGCAGCCGCCGGTCTTCCGCGCGGACCATCCATTTCTATTTTTGATCCGCGACGACGTGTCCGGCAGCATCCTCTTCCTCGGCCAACTGGCCAGCCCGGCGCCGTTGCAGCCTTGACGCCGGTGATTGAGTTGCTATTTTCGCAACACATGAAAATTCTGGGCCGAACCAAGTTGGCCGAATTCTCCGCCCAATACCCCACGGCGGAAAGCTGGCTGGCCAAGTTCGAAAAGACGGCCCAAGCGGCCACTTGGCGGAATTTTGCCGACTTGCGCCGGCAGTCCTTCAATCATGCGGACCAGGTTCAGGCCAAGAGCGGAAGAACGCTGCACATCCTGGACAAGGGAAATACCCACCGCCTCATCGTTGCCATCAACTACCAAGCCGGCGTCGTGACGATTTTGGAGTTTTTGACCCATGCCGATTACGAAAGACAGAAATGGCTCGACCGTCATTAATAAAACAATTGCGAATAACGCAATTTTTCCGTTGCTTTTTTCCTCAACCTACTTTACCGTTTAAGCCGTGAAATCCGCCCCGTCCCTGGCCCGCCTGCCGATTTCGAGCATCCCCACCGCCTACGAGGAGCTGGTGCGGTTTTATCCGCCGCGGCCCCTGCATGACAAAACGGACCTGGCCGGCGCGATGGAAATTGCCGAATGGCTGACCGGCGCCGAGTTGAATGAAGACCAGTCGGATTACTTGAACGCCGTCGGAACTTTTATCGAACAATACGAAGGCGAGCAGGTGCCGCCGATTCACATCACCGGCCTGCAGGCGCTGGAGTTTTTGCTCGAAAACAACGACCTGAGCCGGAAGGACCTGGCCGCGCTGCTCAAGGTTCATCCTTCCGTGATCACCCGGATTTTCGCCGGCAAGCGCCAATGGAAACCGGTGGAACTGAAAGTCCTCAGCGAGCGCTTTGGCGTTTCCGCCGATCTTTTCCTGCCAACGGCCTAAAGGATTTTTCGCAGCCTGTTCCTCTTATTGCTGCTGGGCCTGCTGTTCCTTCTGCGTCTGCTCGCGCTGGGCCAGGCGGGCGAGGGCCGCGCGGGCGGCCTGCTCTTCCGCCTCTTTTTTCGAGCGGCCGGCGCCTTCGCCGTGGACTTCGTCCTGCACGGTCAGCTCGACGTGGAAAACTTTCGCGTGGTCGGGGCCGGTCGTTTCCCGCAGCCGGTAATGCAGCGCCGCGCCGAGGCCGCGCTGCGCCAGCCACTCCTGCAGGCGGCCCTTCGGATTGTCGCCACTGAGCAATTCGGCGCGCAAGTCATCCAGGTCGCCAAACCAGCGCAGCACGGCGGCGCGCGCGCCCGCGTAATCGCTGTCCAGATACACCGCGCCCACCAGCGCCTCGAACGCGTCCTCCTGCGACGACGACCACTCGCGCCCGCCCGCCGCCACGTCCCCGCGCGCCAAGCGCAAACACGCAGGCAGCCCGAGCTTGCGCGCGAGGGCCGCGAGCAACTCGCCCTTGCCCAGCGCCGAGCGCGCGCGCGCCAGTTCGCCCTCGCGCTCGCCGGGCAAATCCTGGAACAACCGTTCGGCCAAAATCAAACCCAGCACGGCGTCGCCCAAAAATTCGAGGCGCTGGTTGTTCGGCATCCGATGCCGTTCCTGCTGCGCGTAGGACGGGTGCGTCAGCGCCTCCTCGAGCAGGGCGCGGTTGCGAAAGCGGTAGCCGATGCGCTCCTGCAAGGCCTCGAGCGAGGGGTCGCGCGGTTCCGCGCCGCTAAAGCGCCGCGCCATGAAGCGCCGCAGCCGCGCCAGCAGCGTGTCCATTGGGCGCTCGACCGTCGGGTGCTCCACTGCCGCGCGCGTCGTCGTTGGCTGTTTGGCCCGGCTCCTGGATTTTTTGGCCGACATGAGAATAAACCTAAAAACCGCGGTTGAAACCACGGATGGCACGGATAGCACAGATACGCATGAGGAAGAAGAATTTTGGCGCTCACCCGCTGGGTGAATAGATTTTTACCGCAATCGTCGTTCAAGTTCTTGCATCCGTGTTATCCGTGCGATCCGTGGTCAAATGGATATGCGGAAAAGGGTATAAAGATGGCCGCGCTACGCCGTTTTCTCCGGCAGCAAAAACCGCTTGCACACTTCCGCCGCGAGCTTGCCGTAAGCCTGCGAGCCGGAGCAGAGCGCGTCGTATTCGAAAATGGACTGGCCGAAGCTCGGCGCCTCGCTCAGGCGCACCGAGCGCGGGATGATCGTGTCGAACACAAAGGTCGGGAAATGCCCGCGCACCTCCTCCGCCACCTGCCGCGAAAGATTCGTGCGCACGTCATACATCGTGAGCAAAATGCCGCCGACGTTCAGCCCCTCGTTCACGCCCGCCTGCTTGAGCTGCTCGACCACGTTCAGAATCTGGCTCAGCCCCTCCATGGCCAGGTATTCGCACTGGAGCGCGATGAGCAGATAATTCGCCGCCGCGAGGCTGTTCATCGAAATTAGGCCCAGCGCGGGCGGGCAGTCGAGGATGACCGCGCCAAACCGTTCGCCGGCCACCAACGGCTTGAGCACCTCGCGCAATTGCACGAGATAATCGTCCTTCTGGCCCAGCTCGATCTCGATGGCCGCCATGTCCACCTCGGACGGAATCAGAAAGAGATTTTCCTGGCGCGTGGCCAAAACCTTTTCCTCCGCCCCACCCTCGCCGTGCAACGGTCCGTAAAGGCTCCGTCCGGCTTCCTTTTCAAAACCCAGGCCGCTGGTCGCATTGGCCTGCGGGTCGAGGTCCACGAGCAGCGTCGGCACGCCGCGGCGCGCCAGGCCGAAGGCCAGGTTGATGGCTGTGGTGGTCTTGCCCACGCCGCCTTTTTGGTTCGCAATGCTAAATACAGTCGCCGGCATATCCCTGTGGATACTGCCCGGCGACGGGCGGGAGTCGAGACTGGTTTTGCACCGCCAAAGCCCGCCGGCCTTGATCTATCGCCGCTACGGCGACGGCGTTGCGTCTCCATTCACCGGCGGCGGGCTGAGGAGCCTTTGCGCCAGGGCGATTTTTTTGTCGTCGTTGCTTTTCATCACGTAGGCCAGGAGCTTCGCTTTGATCGCTGCGGAAATATTTGGCAAATAGGCATACTTATATCCGGTTAGCCATCGCGCCGCACCTTCCATCTGCGCATCGGTCAGCGGACCCTGCAATGCCGCCGCCACATCCTCGGCGGAATAATCCAGCAGCAAATTTACCGCCTGCACTTCATAACCGCCAAACGCGTTCCACGCGCCCCCGCCCGCCCCATAATACCCCAGCAGCGCCCGTATTCTCGACGACGTATCGGGAATCTCGGCGGCCAATGCGGCGCGCGCTGCGGGCACTCCCGGCCAGTTATAGTTATTCTTCACCCACAGGTCGCCGAGCGACTTCGGCATTTGCGCCTCAAACTTCGCTTTGATGTCCGAGGCCTGTTTATCCTGGGCCTCAATTTGCGCCTCACTCGGTCCCGATATCGGCACTTTCGCCGCGCTCAACAAATCATTCAACACCTTCGGCGCGCCCACTGCGTTCATCGCGGCGATCTGCTGGTCATCTTCATAGATGTTGAGCCGGGAGCATTCATAGCAGAGCACAAAATCATAGGTGTGCCCGTTCACCGCCACCCGCAGCCCGTGCCGCGGATTAAAACACAGGGCGACGCCCTCCATTTTTTCGCCTGCGACCGCCGCCGCTTGAAACGCCCCCACCACGGCGGGCAATTGCTTCGCGTCGAGATCCACCTTTCCGAGGATCTGAAAATTGTGGAAGGCATCCGCCGCGGTGATCGGTCCATCGCTTTGCGACCTAAACATGGCTGGATTCAGCGAATACAGTGTGCCCGTGGTCGCCGCGGCCAACACCGCGGTAACACTTGCCGGAAACGGGCTGGGTGCTGCGGTCGCGGGGCTCGCTCCGGTCGCAGCCGCGGGCGGCGCAGTAACATCCGCCGCCCCCACGGGCAGCGCGAGCAAAAGGGAAATCACCCAAACATTCAGGAGGGGCATCGTTTTCATGGGGGGTAATAAGGAGGCCAACTGGCGCCTTTACGGTAATGATGACGCACAACCCATGCGTTTATTAGAACCTATCTCAAATTCGACGAACAAGCAAAAATCTACCCATTTTCTACCAACCTCGGATAACGCGCTAGAGGGAAGCCGCTTTCCAGGATCCATAAAAATGGGTCAAATTTCTGCATATAATCGAATTTGAGATAGGTTCTAGCTATTTGTTTAACCCTGTTTTCCGCTCGTCGTTTCATCCTTCGTCCTCATCTTTGCTAAATCCTCTCGTCCCACCCTCTCTCTACTCCCCTCCACACCTTTACTTCTGACTTCATAATTCATCATTCATCATTCATCATTCGCCCCCAATGCCTTTCGCCAGCCGCCTCACCTGGGCCGAACTCGACCCCGCCTACCTGCGCCAGCTCATCACCCTCGCGCGCGAAGAAGACCTCGCCGGCGCGGGCCTCGCCCGCGCCGTCACGCCCGGCGATGTCACCACCGCCGCCCTGGTCGGCAATGCGCCCGCCTGCGCCGACTTCACCGCGCGCCAGCCCCTCACTGTCTGCGGGCTGCCGCTGCTCCCGCTCATCTTCGAAGGCTTCGGCCCCGGTTGCGTCGTTAAAAACGCGCCTGGCGTGCGCGACGGCCATGTTGCGGCGAAGGACGCAGTGCTCGCAACCGTGACTGGCCCCGCCGCCACGCTGCTGCAAGCCGAGCGCACGGCCCTCAACTTTTTCCAAAAACTCTCCGGTGTCGCCACGCAAACTGCGCGCCACGTTGCCGCCCTCGGCACGAGCGCGACCAAGCTGCTCGACACGCGCAAGACCACGCCCGGCTTCCGCATGTTGGAAAAATACGCCGTCGCCACCGGTGGCGGCTGGAACCACCGGCTCGGCCTCTTCGACCGCGTGCTCATTAAGGACAACCACCTCGCCGCCGCCCACGCCACCGCTGGCGAGCGCCTCGCCGCCGCCGTCCGCCAGGCCCGCGTGCGCCACCCGAAACTCCTCATCGAATGCGAAGTGGACGCCCTCGCGCAAATCCCCCCCGTGCTCGAAGCCGGCGCGCACGTCGTGCTGCTCGACAACTTCGCGCCCGCCGATCTCGTCAAAGCCCTTGCCCTCATCGGCCGCCGCGCCGGCACCGAGGCGAGCGGCGGTGTGACCCTCGAATCCCTCCCCGAACTCGGCCGCCTCGGCCTCGATTTCATCTCCTGCGGCGCGCTCGTTCATCACGCGCCCTGGGCGGATATCGGGCTGGATTGGCGGTGAGAGCGTCCACTCAACTTGTCGGAAACGGGTTCCGTTCCGCGAACTGGGCCTGGTGCCAGTAGGGGTAGATGCGCTGTTTCGCGCTCGCGGCTTCGAGCGTGGCCATTTGCGCCGGGGTCAATTTCCAGTCCGCCGCGGCGAGGTTTTGGCGCAACTGCTCTTCGGTGCGCGCGCCGATGATGACCGTGGCGACCGTGGGCCGCTGCAAAACCCAGTTGATCGCGATTTGCGCCACGCTTTTGCCCGTTTCTTTCGCAACGGCGTCAAGCGCGTCCACCACGCCATAGACAAATTCATCTTCCGCCGGCGGCGCGATGCGCACGGTCGTGGCGTCGTGCAAACGGCTGATTTTCGGCAGCGCCTGCCCGCGCCGCACCTTGCCGCCCAGCCGCCCGAAGCCGAGCGGACTCCACACCACCGCGCCGACGCCCTGGTCCAGCCCGAGGGGCAGCAACTCCCATTCGTATTCGCGCCCAATCAGCGAATAATATGCCTGGTGCGCGACGTAACGCGCCCACCCATGCCGTTCCGAGGCCGCGAGCGACTTCATCAAGTGCCAGCCGGAAAAGTTCGAGCAGCCGATGTAGCGGATTTTCCCCGCGCGCACCAAATCGTCCAGCGCGCGGAGCACCTCCTCGACGGGCGTCAGCGCGTCAAAGCCGTGCAGTTGAAACAAGTCAATGTAGTCCGTGCCCAGACGGCGCAGCGCGGTGTCGCAGGCCTCGATCAGGTGGCTGCGGGACGAACCCACGTCGTTCGGGCCGCTCCCGCTGCGGAAGGTTGCCTTCGTGGAAATGATCACGCGATTGCGCCGGCCCTTGATGGCCCCGCCGAGCACCTCCTCCGCCGCGCCCGCGGAATAAATGTCCGCCGAATCGAACATGTTCACGCCCGCCTCGAGGCACAAATCCACAAACCGCGTGGCCTCCGGAATATCGGTGGTGCCCCATTGGTCGAACACCACTCCGCCGCCGAACGTCGCGGTGCCCAGGCACAACGACGGCACTTTTAATCCTGATTTTCCTAGTTGGCGGTATTCCATGGAGATAGGGAGTTAGGGTGAACTGGTTGGGCGCAACCTCACGCCGGCAATTGCGGGCGTTTCGGGTCGGGCCAGTCAATGTGGAAGAATTTGCCGCGGGGCTGGTCCACGCGCTCGTAGGTGTGCGCGCCAAAGAAGTCGCGCTGGCCTTGCAGCAAATTCTGCGGCAGGCGCGCGGAGCGGTAGCCGTCATAATAGGCGAGCGCGCTGGAAAAACTCGGCAGCGGCACGCCGAATTCCGCGCCGAGGGCCACCACGCGGCGCCAGTTCTCCTGCGCGCCAGCAATCTGCGCGTTGAAATAGGGGTCGAGCAGCAGGTTCGCGAGCTGGGCGTCGCGCGCATAGGCCTCGGTGATTTTTTGCAGGAACGCGGCGCGGATGATGCACCCGCCGCGCCAGATTTGCGCAATCTCGCCGAAATTCAGCGTCCACTTGTATTCCTTCTGCGCCTCGCGCATGAGTTGGAAGCCTTGCGCATAGGAGCAAATTTTTGAGCAATACAGCGCGTCGTGCACGGCCTGCACCAGCGCGGCCATGTCGCCCGAAAACTTTTTCCCCGGCCCCGGCAAAATTTTGGCGGCGGCCACGCGCTCCTCCTTGATCGCGCTCAGGCAGCGCGCGAAGACCGCCTCCGCCACGGTCGGCGCCGGCACCCCCATATCCAACGCGCTCTGCGAAGTCCACTTGCCCGTGCCCTTTTGTCCCGCCGTGTCGAGCACCACGTCCACAAACGGCCGGCCGGTGACCGGGTCTTTCTGCCGCAGCACGTCGGCGGAAATCTCAATCAAAAACGAATCGAGCACGCCCGTGTTCCATTTCGAAAAAATGTCGCCGATCGCCGCGGGCGCGAGGCCCAGCAGGCGCTGGAGCAAATCGTAGGCCTCGCAAATCATCTGCATGTCGCCGTATTCGATGCCGTTGTGCACCATCTTCACATAGTGGCCCGCGCCATCCGCGCCGATATATGCCGTACAGGGCACGCCGCCCAGCACAGGCTTGCCCGGTGCCGCGCCCAGCAGCGGCTTGCCCGTTTGCGGGTCCACCTTCGCGGCGACCGCTTTCCAAATCGGCTCGAGTTCCTTCCATGCCTCGAGCGTGCCGCCCGGCATCAGCGACGGGCCGAACCGCGCGCCCTCCTCGCCGCCGGACACGCCGCTGCCGATAAAGCGCAGCCCCTGCGCGCGCAACCGCTTCTCGCGCGCAATCGTGTCGTTCCAATTCGCGTTGCCGCCGTCAATGATGATATCGCCCGGCTCGAACAGCGCGGCCAGCTCGTCAATCACCGCCTCCGTCCCCGCCCCCGCCTTGACGAGGATGACGACCTTGCGCGGCTTCTTCAGCGACTGCACGAAGTCCGCCAGTTTTTCGAATCCAACGAGGCCGCCAGGCGTGTTGGGGTTTTCGGCGACGAACTGCGTCGTCTTCGACGCCGTGCGGTTGAACACGGAGATGCGGAAGCCGTGGTCGGCGATGTTGAGGGCGAGGTTCTGGCCCATGACGGCGAGGCCGACGAGGCCGATATCGGAAGTGGCGTTTGGCATGATGGAAATATGGAAAAAGGAACGGTTAGCCTAAACCCCAATCCCGCCCGCCAAAAGCATAAAATGCGGCGAACCCGTCCCTACTTTTGTGTCCGGCGGATGCGCGCGGAGAACTCCGCGAAGTCGAAGGCGACGGGCGGATGGGGCTTGATGACTTCGACTTCGACCGCCTCGACGCGTGGGAAGGCGCCGAGCAAGTCCGCAGCAATGGCTTCGGCAAGCGCCTCGGCAAGCTGGCGACGCGGACCGTCCATGACCTGGCGCACGACGGTGTAAACCTGCTGGTAATCCACGGTGAGCGCGAGGTCGTCGGCCCGCCCAGCTTCGGCGAGGGGAAATTCGAGCCGGACGGTCACTTCGAAAGTCTGGCCGTGGGCCGTTTCGGCGGGGAGCACGCCGTGGCGGGCGAAAAAGCGCAGGCGGGTGAGGGTGAGGGCGTCGGACATGAAGAAGGGACATAGGGACAAAGGCACAAAGGGACAAAGGAAAAAGCGACCGGCAGGTGACTATTCGCTTGTGCGTGTCTGCCTAACTCTGTCCCTTTGTGCCTTTGTCCCTCTGCCCCTCGCTCCACTCCAAGCCCGCCTTCACTGCGTCTGCCATCGTGATAAACCGCCGCAACGGTGCAATTTCATGCACGCGCACCATGGCGCAGCCTTGTTGGATGCCCCAGACCAGCGTCGCGGCCGTGCCTTCAAGGCGGTCGTGCGCGGGCGCGCCGCCGAGGACTTTGCCGAGCGTGGATTTGCGCGACGTGCCGAGCAGCACCGGATACCCGAGTGCCACCATCCAGTGGAGATTTTTCAAGACTTCCAGATTTTGCGCGGCGTCCTTGGCAAAGCCAAAACCCGGATCGAGCCAGATTTGGCGGCTCGGCACGCCGGCAGCTTGCGCGAGCGCGAGGCTGAATTGCAAATCGCCCAGCACGCCGGCCCAAAAGTCCGTGTAATTCCGATCCGGCCGGTTGTGCATCAAAATTATCGGGCAACCCAATTGGGCCACGGTTTCCGCCATCGGCGAGCGCGGCGGGGGCGTGGCGCGGCGTTGCGCAGCGCTGCAGCCGTGCGCGCCGCCCCAGACGTCGTTGACGATGTCGGCCCCGGCGCGAATGGCCGCCTCGGCGACTTCGGCTTTGTAAGTGTCAATCGAGATGGGCGCGTCTGGGAATTTTTTCCGCAGCGCGGCGAGCGCCGGGAGTACGCGGGCGAGTTCAGTTTTGGTGTCAACCGGCGCGGCGTCGGGCCGGGTGGACTCCGCGCCGAGGTCGAGGACGTCCGCGCCTTCGGCGAGCAGGGCGCGCGCGTGTTCGACGAGGGCCGCGGTTGTGGTAAATTGGCCGCCGTCGGAAAAGGAATCGGGCGTGACATTGAGGACGCCCATGACGAGCGTGTGCCCGCCCGGCGCGGGCAGCGGGCGGCCATGGGGGCTGGTCCAGGAGGGGAGCACAAAGAAAGTGTGGAGTGTGGAGTGTGGAGTGTGGAATGTGAAGTGCGGAGTGAACAGCGTGAATTTCCAATGTGGAAAATCGTCTCCGAACTACCTGCGCTCCTTCGCGCACCGGGGCCAGACGGCCTTCTCTGTCGCTCCACACTTCACGTTCCACACTTTGTTTTCACTCCGCCGGCTTGTAACGGTAGCCGACGCCGTGGACGGTAAGGAGGACGCCTTCGTCGGGATCAATTTTTTTGCGGAGTTGCGCGATGTGCTGGTCGAGTGTGCGGGTGGTGCCGAGGTAATCAATGCCCCAGGCCTGGTCGAGGAGATATTGGCGCGAGAGGGCTTCGTTGGGTTTGTGGAGGAAAAGCTCGATGAGTTTGAGTTCGCGGGGCGTGAGCGTGGCCACCTGGCCACCGATGTCGGCCTCAAATTGTTTCGTGCGGATGAGGGCGCGGCCAAACTTGAATTCGTCCGGCAGGGGCGCGGGCGCGCCTTCACCGCCGACGTGCGCGCGGCGGAGCGCGGCGGCCACGCGCGCAAGGAGCTCGCGCACGCCAAAGGGTTTGGTGACGTAGTCGTCCGCGCCCAATTCGAGGCCGACCACCTTGTCAATTTCCTGGCTCTTGGCGGTGAGGATGAGCACGGGGATCTGCGGGTCGCGCTTGCGGATTTCGCGGCACACATCGTAGCCGCTCATCTCCGGCATCATCAGGTCGAGCAGCACGAGGTCGTATTTGTTTTGCTTGAAGAGTTTGAGGCCCTCGGTGCCGTTTTGGGCGTCGGTGACTTCGTAGCCCTCGCTTTCGAGAATGTCCACGACGCCGCGGCGGATGTTGGCGTCGTCCTCGACGACGAGCAGGTGGCGGTTCTTCATGGCCGGGACGATAGGGGGAAAATGTCGGTTTGAAAAGGATGAAGGAGAAGGCGGAATAAGGGTCGTTCCATCCCCGCCCGGGCGTGGCCAAGTCTGGACATCCGGTCTTCCGCAATCCAATTTAAATCGGCCATTCGCGGAGGATATGGGTGAAGAGCCGAACCCCCAGCAGCAGGGCTTTTTCGTCCAGATTAAAGGTGCTGGTATGCAGCGGAGTGACTTTTTTCCCGGAGGATTTGACGCCGAGCAGCATCATGCAGGCGGGCACCGGGTAATCCGCGAAGTCCTCGGCCCCCATGCTCGGGCGGCGATCCGTCTCCACGCGCAATGGCCCAAAAAGCGCCCGGGCCGCCTGGAGGCAAATACTGGTGACGGCGGGATTGTTGACCACTCCGCGCAACAAGCGGTCGAAAACGGGGGCGATGGCCGCCCGAAAAGCGCGGGCGGTGCCGGCACACAGCCGTTCAATGGTCGCGCGCGCATGGTCGGACACGGCCTGGTCGAACGACCGAATGGTGCCCTTCAGGACCACGGTATCCGGGATGATGTTCGGCGCCTGCCCCCCCTGAATCATGCCAATGGTCACCACGACCGGATCGCGGGCATCGGTCTGGCGCGGAACGGCCTGATAAATCATGGTGACGAGTTGGGCGGCCACCGCAATGGGGTCAACCGTGTTGTGCGGGCGCGCGCCATGCCCGCCCTTCCCCCGCACTTCAATGACAAAGTCCTGACAGAAAGCGGACTGCGGCCCCGGCGTGATGCTGACGCGGCCCACCGGCAAATTCGGATCCACGTGAAGCGCAAGTATGGCTTGCACGCCCTGGACCGCGCCCTGGGCCACCATCTCGCTGGCTCCGCAGCCAGTCTCCTCCGCCGGCTGAAAAATACTCCGCCAGGAAACGGACAACGGCCCCGCCCGGTGGAGCGCCAGCGTGGCGCCGAGCAAAATGGTGGAATGGGCGTCATGGCCGCAGGCGTGCATCACGCCTTTATTTTTCGAGCGGTAGGCAACCGGGTTTGTTTCGGTAATCGGCAGGGCGTCAACATCGGCCCGCAAGGCAATGACCGGCGATTTTGCGCCAGTTCCGGGCACCACGTCGGTGATGATACCCCTTTTCCCGGCGCCCAACTTATACGGGATTTTTGCCCCGGCCAGTTGTTTGGCCAAATACGCCGTGGTTGCGTATTCCGCCCCGCTTAATTCGGGATGCTGGTGAAGGTGGCGGCGAATGACGGGCAATTGCTGCGCCAAGCGGTCAATCTCGGCGGCGACGCGGAGCGCTGGGGTGGTTGAGGCCATTGAAAGATTAGTAAAGGGGGGCGGATTGCGGTAAATCACAGACTATCACTAATAGAACCGCACGGTCGGAGTGCCGTCGAGCCGTTTGGACAAATCAATCGGGTCGCCCACGGACACTTGTTGGGGATTCACTTGATAAGCCCAGACCTGAAAATAGGTCAAGTTAGCCTCGCCGTAGATCGTCGCAAACGCACCATCCACGGCGTCCGCCCCGTGCGCGATTTTGACCCGGCCAATGCGCTGGACGTTATACCGCGCGTCGAAGGTGAGCCATTCCTGGCCGAGATGGACTTCGCAATAGGCGTGAAAGTCCATGGCCGAGCCTGGATCAGGGTAGCCGATGTCCGGCAGGTGTCCAGTCACGTAGCGGGCGGGCAAATTAAAGGCCCGGCACAGCGCGATGACCGCATGGGCGAAATCGCGGCAGACGCCATAACGCCGGAAAATGACCTCGGAGGCGGACAGGTCGGGCCGGCCGGACATATGACGGTATTCAATGTTGTCATGCACCCAGTCGCAAATCGCTTGCACGCGCGCGAGGCCGTGCGGGACCTGCCCGAATTGATTCCAGGCAAAATTCAGCAGCTTGTCGGAATCGCAATACCGGCTCGGCAGCGTATAGCGCAATAGCTCAAACGGCAGTTGACCCACGGGCACGATCGAACCCAGGATTTCCCGGCTGTCCGGCACCGACGAAACCGCGACCAGCGCATCATGCCGGATTTCGTTGCGCCCCGGCCGGAACATCGAGCGGTAGGTAATGTTGCCGTGCGAGTCCTGAAACTCATACGCAGGCTGCGCGATGCCGAACGAAAGTTGCTCCTGCATGACAAACACCCGGCCTTCGAGCCGCGGCTTGAGCACAAACAGCACGGGCGTCGGCACAGTGGTGTCGTAAGCGAGCTGGCAGCCGACGCGGACGGTGAGATTCAGCGGAGTCCAATCCATGGGTCACGGGGAGTTTGAACTCTGGATGCAAATTTCAAAACAAAAGATACAGGCCTCACCATGTGCCACGCGGGAACAAAAGGCAAGCGGCAACCGACCTGGCGCCGAGAGGGAGGCGGCGGTGCGGGATGGGCTGGAGTCTTCACCCCAGCCGACTTCGGCGGCGGTTTAAATTTTTTATGAAATTTTTGGGCCGTCGCTTGCGGAATTACAGATCGAGGATTATGTTTGGTCAATTAACAAGAACAGCAACCTCAACCCACTCTAACTATGCTTCGCTACACCCTGGCATTTCTCTTAATCGCCATTCTCGCCGGCCTCCTGGGTTTCTGGGCCATCTCGGGGATCGCCGCAGCCATCGCCAAAGTTTTGTTCCTGATCTTCCTGGTGCTCTTCATTTGCACCTTGATCTTTCGGCGTTCGCCGCCAGCCGTCTGAGGAGGGAATAACTCAAGGCCGGTCGTTTGTCTGCCGCCGCTTGGCCCGGCGGGGGGTGGGTGGCTGTTAGTGCCAGCCCATTCCGCGCCAGCGGCGCCAGTAAAGAAATGCGATCAGGGCCAGGATGAGGGCGACCAAGCCATACAGCAACCAGGGGGTTTTCTTCTCGGCGAAGGGGTCGGTCAGGCCGCGTTCGGAGCCGGGCGGCAGTTGCGGCAGGTCGGTGAGCGAGCGGCCGAAGGGAATGTTCATCTTGGCGACGTTGTTGATGGCCCAGCCGTTGGCGTCGAGGATGGGGCCGAGGTTGCGTTTGCGCAATTTAACCGCGGCCATCCCCATCGAGGGCAGCGAGATGGCTAGGCCGACGCCAATAATAATGAGTGGGATTTCCCACCACGGTTGCCCCAACAGCGTCGAGATCCAGGTGCCGACCGCGCCGACAAAGGAGGTGAGGACCAGGCCGATGACGGCGATCGTGCCGGGGTCAATTTTGGTGGGGGGCGGCGCGGGCGGGGGGGCATTTTCCAAATTCGTGGCGGCTTGCGCGGCGGCCGCGGCGGCTTTTTGCTGCGCGGCGGCGTCCAGCGCGGCGGCGCGCTGGGCGATCTGGTTTTCGATCAGGCGTGAGATTTTTTTGTAGGGCGTCCAGAAGGCCTGCCGGATGCTGATGGGGTTCGAGACGATTTTGGCAATCGTGGCATCCCAATCCCGGCCCTGGCGGTCGTAGAAGACGCCGTTGCGGCCCACGATGAGGTTGTCGGAGTCGCCGTCGGTAAAGATGGCCACAATCTGGCGCTTGAGGCCTCCGGGGCGCGCGAGGTCGCAATAAGCGAGGAACGCGCCGGAGAGGTGCGCGAGCAACGCATGGCGGTCAGGGTCGGTCACATCCAAGCAAAGGTTGCACGCGCGGTTGTCGAGAAAAAGCGTGCCGGATTGGAAGACCGCGCCGGTGCGGCCGTAGAAATCCGCAAAGTTCACAAAATTGGTCAGGAGTTTGTGCAAGTCTTTCTGAAAGCGCAGGAGTTTCTCAACCCCCGCGAATTGGTCGAATTCACCCGCCAGGGCGGCGTCCTGCTTGATCAGTTCGGCGAGGCGGCCTTGCGCGTCGCAAGCAAGCAACTCGCGCAAGCGGGGCAGGCCGAGGGTTTCAATGGTGGTCACGGGTTTACCAGCGAGCCACTCGCCAAAGGGGGCGAGTTTGCCTTGGAGCGCAGCCCAGTCCGCTTCAGTGAGGCTGGATTTTCCCGGCCCGAGCAAGGGCGTGACGGCATCGGTAGAAAGCATGGCGAGCGCAGCCGCCCAAGCGGGGTTCACCGCGCCGGCGAGCGGCAGCGGTTGGTTCGCGGCGGCTTTGGCCAGGGGCAGGTCGGCGACTTCCTGCGCGGTGATCGAAAGGCTCTGGTCTGCGATGGCGAGATAATCGCTTTCCTCGGGATTCAGCGCCGCGAGCGACCGCTCATCATACGCCGCAAGGCGGCAGCGCCCGAAATAGTCGTTCACTTTGGCCTGCACCGCCTTCACGGCGAGGGCGGCGCGCGTGGTGCCGTCGAGGCCGAGCGGGGTCAGCGCGCGGTCGGCTTCGCCCTTTGCGGCCCAGTTGGAGAGCGTGCGGGCCTCGGCGAAAAACTGGTCGAGCCGAGCCTGATCAAGACCGGGCTGGCCGCTGCGGTCGGCGACCGGGCCAAGGGTCGCAATGATGTCCGTAATGGCCTGTTGGTCGGCGGGGCTGTCTGCGGTGGCGGCGATGATAACGCCGTCACCATTGAAGCGCGTCTCGGCAAAAATTTTGACGGTGTCCGAGACTTCGGCAAGGGAGATGGAGATCGCGCCGGATTTTTTGAGGCTGTGGAGGATGCGTTGCGCGCCGGCGAGCAGGTTGGGGTCCTTGATCGCCGCAAGGGCCACGGAGTCGCCGCCGCGCAGCAGGTCACCGGGGTCTTTGAGTGCACCGGCAATCCAGTCGAGGGCGGCGAGGACTTCGGGCGGGCGGATGCGGCCATCTTTGTCGGTGTCTATGAGGTCGGCCGTGCGCGGGTCGAACTCAATGCCGCGCGTGGGCATGGCGAGCGTCATCCACAGCTTTTGGTCCAGCTCCGCGAGATGGGTCAGGTCCGCCCCATTGCGGAAAGTGACCTGGTCCACCCCGCCGACGCGGAAAAATTGCCAGCCATGCGAAGAAGGTGCATTCATGAGCCGCAGCGAAGACAGAGTGCTAAATTTCGGAATTCGGATTGCTGAATGCTCCAACCAAATTGACGCTGAAGCACGATTCTTGAATATCCAGCAATCAGCATTCAGCAATCAGAAATTTTCCGCCCTCGCTCCGCTTGCGCGCTCCGCACTTCGAATTCCGCATTTCCTACAGGCTCCTCACGACCGCCTTGGCCACGCCCTGAATAATCAAGTCGGCCACCGGGTGGAGGTTCGGGTATTTCGGGTTCTCGGCCTTGAGAAAGGGGTGGCGGCCAGGCTTTTGGATGAAGCGCTTGAGCGTCGTTTCGCCGTCAATCAGCGCCGCCACGATGTCGCCATCCTTGGCCGGGCCGTGCTCAAATATCACCACATCACCGTCGTTGATCGCGGCGTCTATCATGCTGTCGCCGCGCACCTTGAGGGCGAAGGCGCGGCGGGCGCGGCGGATGCCGGCGGTGTGCACGTCAATTTGCAGGCGCCCGATTTCGCCGCCCGGCTCGACGCCGTCCGGGTAGCCGGCGGCGATGTTGCCATAAACCGGAATGTCCACGACATCAAAGGCGCTCGGCGGCGCGGCGCTGTCCGGGTCGTGGGTGACGCGGAAGGCGCGGGCCTGGCCAGCGACGCGCGAGATGGCGCCCTTGCGCTCCAGCGCGCGCAGGTGGCCCATGACCGCGTTGGTGCTGGCGAACTTGAAATGCGCCTGGATGTCGCGGATGCTGGGCCAGTAGCCCTGCTCCCGGTTGTGGAGCTGGATGAACCCCAAAATTTCCTGCTGCCGGAGGGTGAGGTCTTTCATGATGCCCAAACGTATAGGGTGCGGACGTTCACGTCAAGCGGGAATTTTTACGTGAAAAGGCGATATGCTGTTCCAGCAACCGGTTTTGTTGCTTTAAGGCAAGAGACGGTTGCAGACGAAAAAAACACTTAGCGCCCTGGAACATTCCAATTTTCGACCGAATTTCGTGGGACAATAAACTCATCCTTTGGACTCGACACCCGGAGGCGTTTACCGCCGATCTTTTTAACTGTTATGGACTGCTGCTTGTCAGCCGATAAGCGACAAAACGATTCGAGCGCAGCGAAATTTTGGGATAGCCTCCGGGATATGTCATTGGCATTCTTTAACGTCACCCCGCCCATGAACCCGTCGCAGTATAATTTCGGTGACCCAACCGGGGGCAGACGCAAGACGCCGTCCCGCCGGTGGCGAAGGGTGGTCTTGAGTATTATCAGTGTTTTCATCGTCGCAACGATTTTTGCCGCCGGGGTGGGCGAGGGGCTACACCTGGCGGCGCAGAAGAACACCGTCCACAAAACCACAGCCACGGCTGGCGGAAAACAAGTCAGGGAGAAGACCGGGAGCGAAGTAATCATTCCCAAAAGCATTGCCTGGAACCCACAAGGTTCCCTGGCGGACATCCTGGCCAAATACACCGGCTTCGAGCGCGTCAAGGCCCTCATTGCCCTGGTGGATCAAACCCCGGTCACGCAATTGGGCCAGCTTATTGACGACGCCCAACGCTGCCCCTATCCCGAGTTTCGCAAGACGGTGTATGACGCCGTGTTCGCCAAATGGACCGCCACCGACCCGGCCGGAGCCGTCAGTTACGCCGCGGGCTTTGCCACGCGGGCCGGCCAGCCGGACATGATCTATACTGTCTTTTCCGCCTGGGCCGGGATCAACCCCCAAGCCGCCCTCGCCGCGGCGGAGAAGCTGGGCAAAGCCTCGCTGCGCACCGCGGCCATCGGCCAGGTGCTCACCACCTGGGTGCAATTCGACCCGATCGGCGCGCTGGCCACCACCAAGACCCTCCCGCGCGGGGTGGTGGACGACAAGCTGATGAAGTGGCTCTTCGATTTGTGGTCGCGCCAAGACCCCGCCTCCGCCTTGGCGTCCCTGGATTTCATTGGCAGTGCCAACCTGCGCCGCGACATCCAAAACTCCATCATCGCCAATATGGCGGCCAGCGATCCTGCCTTGGCGTTGAGCACTTTGCGCAATCTGCCCGTGGGCCAGCAATCCCCGCAACTCTTCAACACCGTCTTTCAGGCCCTGGCCGGGCAGGACCCGACCGCCGCCCTGGCCGCGTTGAATGACCTGCCGCTGGGCGCGGCGCGCATGGCTGCCCTGCAAGGCCTGTTTAGTGCTTGGGCGCAAAATGACCCGCTGGCCGCCATGCAAATGGCCCAGTCCTTCCCCGTCGGCCCGGACCGCGACAATGCCTTGCAGGTGAGCCTGAACAATCTCTTTTTGCAAAATCCCAGCGCGGCCGGCAACTACATCGCCACCCTCCCCAACGGAACCAACCGCAACAACCTCATCACGGCCCTCGCCGCCAAATGGGCGGACAGCGATCCCGCCGCCGCCCTTGCCTGGCTGGACAAGAGCGTCAACGGCACCCTCTACGACTCGGCGGCGGGCACCGTGCTGAATGCCTTTGCCAGCACCGACCCGAATGCCGCCATGGCCTATATCACGCAACTGCCCGCCGGCACAAAACGCAATACCTACATGCAGACGGCCATTGGCGTGTGGGCTGCCCAAGACCCTTCCGCTGCTATGGCTTGGGTGGACAACAGCCTCACCGGCACGCCGCATGATTTGGCGGCGATGAGCGTGGTGAATCAAATGGCCCAGTCCGACCCCACGCAGGCGATGGGCTACATCGCCCAATTGCCGGCGGGGGCCGGGCGCGACAACGCCATGATCACCTTGTCCTCCACGCTCGCAACCCAAGACGTGGATACTGCCCTGGGCTGGATGCAGAGTTTGCCCGATGACACCAGCGATGCCGTCCGCAGCACGATTATGCAAAACATTGTCAATTCGTGGTCGAGCGTGGATCCGGTCGGCGCGGCGGCTTATGTTCAAGACTATGCCGATGACCCCGCTTATGCCAACGCCATCGCCAGCGTGGCGTCCGCCTGGGCGCAAAACGACAGCCCGGCCGCCCTCGCTTGGGCGGAGGGCCTGCCCGACGGCCCCGCCCGCAACGGCGCTGTGTCCACTTCGTTGGTGAGCCTCGCCAATTATGACGCCCCCACCGCCTGGGCGAATGCGGCGGACAACTTTGATATGCCCACTTCCGCGTCAGGCCCGTATAACACCTTTTCGCAGATCGTCCAATCGTGGAGCGCCACGGACCCGGCGGCGGCCGCCGAACACATCGCCGACCTGCCCGTGGGCGGCGGCTTTGTGGTGACGGTCAACGCCCTGGCGCAAAACTGGCTGTCGCAAGACACGCAGGGCGCTTCGCAATGGATGGCCAGCTTGCCGGATGGCCCGGAGCGCAACCAGGCGGTGGGGGTGCTCGTCCGTACGGAGGCGGACAACGATCCGGAAACGGCGTTTAATTGGGCCATTACCACCGACAACCCCATCCCCCTCATGGGCACCGCCTTGACGGCTTGGGCGAAAGTTGACCCTACGGCCGCCGCCGCCGCCCTGGCCAACACCCCCGTTAACGACGACCAATACAACAATCTCCTCAATCAAATCCAACAAGCGGCGACCGGCGGTCCTAAAGTAATCAACCTGCAAGCCGGGCAATCCGTGGCGGCAGTGGTGCAAGCGCTCAATAATCAACGAATAAACAATAACGGATCAAGCGGCTTCTCGATTACTATTAATCCTGGCCCGCGCGCAGGCGGCCCGCGGATTATTACTTCACCGACTCCAAACTCCGGCCCGTCCTCCGGCCCAATGCCACTGCCGTAAATGCGTCTTGCCGGAAGCGTTCAATGCAGCCCCGGAGATTTTGTGCGCGAGGATTTCACAAATCCCGTGAATGTAAGGTGCCTATGTTCACTTCCAGGCGGATTTTGGCTTGAATTAAAAATTCATCAACAAAAACGGGCTTTCGGTGTTAATATACAAAAAGGGAGCGGGAGCGGATTAATTTCCACTCCCGCTCGGTTCGCGCGACGGCTTGCGCCGTCAGCGGTCGGCGGTTCGGGGCTGCGAGCCTGAGCCGCCAAAGTCTTTCCGCCCATCCGCATAGCGTGCGGGTGGGCGGGGGACTGACGTTCCGCGATGGGCGACTGGGGTATCAGTTAAAGATTAACTCATATCCCTATCCCTTCGGGCGCGATTTGCACCCGGGCTGGGGTAAAGTTTTTCCAAAAATAATGATGCTTGGCTTCGTTAGTCCAGTGCGTTTTTCTCCCGCGCCAGCACCTTAAAGACATAGGGCACCGGGCCGGCCGGGCCTGGATGTTCGGAGACAACATTGGTGAAGCCGGCTTGCGCAAAGGTGGCCCAGGGTAGAAAAGTGTCGCCGGGGAAATCGGCGTGGATTTCCGTAAGGTAAACACGGTCGGCCTGGGGCAGCGCCTCGCGGTAAACCTCCGGGCCGCCGCCGACCCAAATCGGGCCGGGATGCGGCGAGGCCTGCGCGAGGGCCAGCGCTGCGGGCCAGCTTTGCGCCGCGCGCGCGCCGGGCGGAGGAACATAATGGAGATTGCGGCTCAGAACGATGACCTCGCGATTCGGCAGGGCAGCGCCGTGGTGATCCTGGCATTTGCGGCCATGAATGAGGATGCCCCCGCGCGTAGTGGCGAGGAAATATTCCCATTCATCCGGCAACTTCCACGGCAGACCTCCATCGCGGCCGATGGCGCCATTGCGGGCGACGGCAAGAATGAGATGGATTGGCTTGGGCAAACGAAAATTATGAATTCACCTGGCTTAATTCACTTCTGGCTTCTGCGACATCGCACACCCTTGCGGGTAAACGGCGTCAAGCGCGCCCCACAGAGCCTTCAGCACGCGTTCGGCCCCGGCGATGATTTCGGCGTCGTTCAGGCCGGCCGCTTCCAGCCCGAGCCACATGCGCCAAGCTTCGCGGTGGCGCACGTCGGCTTCCTGGTGGACGGAAAAATAGGCGAGCGCCGCGGGCTGGTTGATGCCGTAAAATTTGCGCAGCCCAGCGATTTTTTCGCCGGAAATTTCCGGCACTTGCGCTTCATAGGCGTAGAATGCGGCGACGGCCTGAGGCAGCGAACCCCGCTCGGAGATGTCGCGAAAGGCCAGCAGTAACTCGGCAATGCCGGGCAGCGGTTTGGTGGCGTCAAGGCGGGCGTCGTCGGTGCCGACCGCGTGGGCGAACTGACGCCAAAGTTGGGGGTGTGGCGCGATGGGGTCGAGCTCCTCGGCGAGGTTTTCGGCGACAAGGTCTTCGAGCGGGCCATCACAACGTGCAGCCAAGCGCGTCAAATTTTTTGGGAAGGCGCGGACGTGCTGGTAATACTGCTCAGCGTAAAGCGCGAGGGTCTCGCGGGACAAGGTGCCTTCGGTCCAAGCCTGGTAGAAAGGATGCTTGAGCAGATGATACTGCGCAATGAGCTGGTCGAGCGCAGCGAGGAGCGGAGAATTTTCTTGGGTCATGGAAGGAAAGATTTTTGCAAGTAGCGCGGCATTGTCTTCACAAGCGCGCCGACTTGGCAAGCAAAACGACGCAAAAACTTCTCCACAATTTTACACCGCCGATTGTGAATATGTGAATAACTTTTTTCGATGAAGCAGGCCGCAGAAGAATTAACCACGGATTACATGGATGGCACGGATGGGCAGATCGGAAAATAATCCGTGCTATCCTCGCCATCCGTGGTCAAAAATAAATCCTCTTCGTCACTCTTCGCGCGAAACTTTTTCAAGACTGACTTTGGGCAGTTTGTTGGCGGTGGCGACGACGTAAGCCGGCTCCTTGGTGCGGACCCAGACTTGTTGCTCCTTCAGGAAGCGCGCGGGGACGTGCTCGCAGACCTCGGCGATGGTCTTCGCCGGCAATCGGCGACCGCGCGACGAGGCGTTGAAATCCTGGGCGGCCTTGATCAGACGCTCTTCCGTCGCGATTGCATTGGCCACCTCGGGAATCTGCACCACCCAGCCCGTGAAGTCCTTGCCCTCCAGGTGCCCGCGCGGGTCGGACACGAGGATGACGTATTGTTTTTTGACCGGTGGCGGCTTCTCGTCGTCCACCATCGCCGCGAGTTCCTGGTTTATCTCCTCAATGATGTGCGCCACCTGGCGCACATCCATTTCGTTGCGCTGGAGAATAATTTTGACGAGTTCGAGATCAACTTTGGGCATGGTCAGAAAAAATTAAGAATTATGAATTAAGAAGTGAAGGGCCAACTGCCGGAGGTGACGATGCGGGTTTATTCACTTTCAATGCAGACGCGACCAAAGGAGGGCGGTCCGGCGATGGATTCAATCCGGGCTATTCCCGTCCAGGACCACGCCCACCACCGGGCGGGGGCCGGCGTCCGTAGCCGCGATGCCGGCGCGGGCCGCCACCTCCACGGTTGTCGCGCGGGCCCTCGTCGCGGCTCTCCGGGGATCCGCCACCGCGGCGCTCCGGTTGTCCGCCGCGATGGTCGGGTGGGTTGCGGCCTTGTCCGCCACGGGCTGGGCCGGAATGGCGCTGCTGGCCTTCGTGGGAAGAATGCGAGTGGTGGGAAGAGTGGGCGGGTTCGCGCGGGTGAGAGGCTTCGCGTTGGTGCGTCGGTTCAGTTCGGGCTTCGCGGCCCTGTTCCTCGCGTTGGGAGTAGGGGACTTCGTCCTCGTGCGAGCCGTAGGGAACCTCTTCGTGGCGGTGGGTGGCCGCGCCTGCGGGTGCAACGGTTTCGTCGGAGAATGGTTCTTCGAGCCGTTCCCGATCTTCGCGCATCTCACGGTCGTCTCGCGGGGCGCGTTCTTCGCCACCATTGTCCTGCGGCGCAGTTTCATCGCTGCCTTCTTCGTCGGACTCGGAATGAGGAGTGCGGAAGCTGTCATCGCGCGCAAAGGTCCGTTCCTCGGCGGGTTCCTCAGGATCGGGATATTCGCGCTCGGGGCTGGACGCAGGCTGGTTTTGCGGGGGGCGGCCTTGGGCGGGCAGGCGCGGTTGGCCGCCGCCGGGCGGGCGATTGCCGAAGTTTTCATTGGGCTGGCCGCGCCCGCCGCGTCCACGGCGACGCCCACCCCGACCACCACGCCCACCCCGGCCGCCGCTACCACCACGCCCACCGCCGCCTTGGCCTTGGTCGTAGCCGCGCTGGCCTTGTGGCAGGTGTTCGCCTTGGCGGCGGGGTGCATCCTGCGGTGCGCCTTGAAATTCATCTTCACGGTTGGACGCCCACGGCAGCGGTTCCTGGTCGGGATCCCAATCCTCTTCTTCATCTTCGTCCTCGAAATCTTCCGTGGCCGATAGTGGGGCGTCGGCGGGGCGGGCGCGTTCCGGCGTAGGTATGGGTTCAGGCTCGCTGGGGAAGTGCTGGCGCGGAGGCAGTTGCACGTCGCGCGTGGCGAGGCCCGCCAGTTCCGCGGTGCGCAGCAAACGCGGCGTTTCGCTTGTGGCCGCCGGGCGGATCACGAGCGTCGAGACGACGTTGCTGGGCCGCGACCGGAAGAGGTGCTCCACGGTTTCGGCGACCAGTTCCGGGTTGACCGCGCTTTGCGGATCAAGGGCGTAAGCCGCTTCCGGCGAGGTTTCGGCGTTGGCGCGCGCGTAAACGGTCGTCGCACGCACCCCGTCGCTGCGCAGTTCCTCGAACAGGGCGTCGGTAAAGCAGTGCAGCCCGCCTTCAATTGCGGCGGTCAGTGGGCCGCCGGGCGCGGGGCCGTCGCCATTCCAGCACAAAACCAGGAAATGCCCCTGCTCTTTGCGCAGCCACGGTAGCGTGACGCGCGCGAGCGCCAGAGGCGCGAGCAGCCCGACATTGACCCGCGCCGCCAAGTCGGCGATGGGTGAATCAAACCAGGACGCCGGCGCGCGGCGCGCGGCATGCACGACGAAGCTGACATGCCCTTCACGCGCCACGATGTCCTCGGCCACCTTGGTCAAGGCTGCCGGGTCCGCGAGGTCGCAAGCGAGGGGGATGAAATCGTCGTGGGGAAAAGGGTTGCGGAGGAACTGGGTGGCGAGTGCATACACTCGGCAGCCCATGCCGATCAAGCGCCGGGCGATGGCCAGCCCCGGCCCGGCGTCGGCGCCGGTGACTAAAGCAATGTCCATTTAGGTAAGGGTTAGGGAGAATTGTGGGTTGGGGGTGGGGCGGGCACTCAGGCGCGGGGCCAAGCGAACCCGCCGAAATTGAGGGGAAAGAGGCAAACGGCTAATACAGGCCGCCCGCGCCGGGCGCAAGCGGGAAAGAAGCAGATTGTTTTTGGGCGCTCATACGCTGGCGCAAAAATATCATTGTTTGACAGCCGCGGCGCGCGTGCGGGTTGGCGGTGGAACGTTTTATGCTGACTTGCCAATCTCGCCATTGACTTTCGGGAGTTTGTAAGGATATTGAAAGGCGCGCGATAATGGTTTAGGATTCTACACTAGAGGACGCCATCGGCCCTCCCCCACCCTATGGACTCCGAATTTCTCGATGATCCTCCGCCTGCCCCGCCGCCATCCGGTTGGGCGGCTTGGCGCGTTTTGGTCTGGGCTGCGTTGACCCTTTTCCTCTACAACAGTTGGGCAGTCGCGTGGCACGGATGGACAAGCGTGCTGGCTTACGAGGTGCCGAGCCACACCGCGCTCGCCGCCGGGCATTGGTGGACACTGCTTGCTTATGCGTTAACCGGGGCGGGCACCAGTTTGCCCACGCAGTGGGTGGCCGGGCCACTGAGCATTTTTTTCCTGCTGATCGTGGCGCAACTGACCGAGGCCGAAATGTCGCGACGAGATTTTGTCTGGCTGTGCGTGGCGTGCGCGCTCGGCGGCGCGGCCTGCTGGCTGCCGCTGCATTGGGCGGGGGATGAGCGGCTGCTCTCAGGCTGCATGGTGCTGGTGCCCGGGCTGCTGTCGTTCTGGTGTTTTGCGATGCCGGACGAGGCGCTGCCGTTGCGGTTGTTTTTCACTTTTGACGTGCGCCCGCAGGCGTTTTTCTGGCTGGTGCTGGCGCTCGAAACAGGCGCCTTTCTGAGCTTCGAACTGCCACAGGCGCTGGGCCACGCGGGAGCCTTCCACTCGAATTTTGACAACTCCGCCCATCTCGGCGCAATGATTGCGGGTTGGGCTTTTGCGTGCGTGTGGCGGCGCAGCCTCGAAATCAGCGAACTGCCCGCGCCGGCGGAAAAGGTTTCGCCCCCGGCCAACGTATTGCCCGTCGGCGCCCGGCGCGCCGCGGCGGTGGAAGCGGCCCACGCCGCGCCCACCCGCCCGGTCCCCGTCAGCCGCCGCGAATTGCGCGAGGAAGTAGACCGCATCCTCGACAAAATCAATCGCCAGGGCTTCGGGGCGCTCAACATCCAGGAGAAGCAGACCCTCGACCGCGCGCGGAATTTGATGAAGAAGTAGGGAGATACCTGAGTGCTAATTTCTGAGTGCTGATTTCGGGCAAGCGAATTTCCAAACTGAAATCGGCTGGCTTTTATTCAGCATTCAGAAATGCCGCTGTCCGCCATTGCCTCCACCGCCAGCACATTCAGCATCGCCTTTGGCACCAACGATGCCGGGTCGAGGTATTCGGGGCGCTTGGGCGCGACGGGGTCGTCGCTCCATTCGGAGGTGTGGGCGTTGCCGCCAGCGGGGCCGAGGCCGTCGAGCGTCGGCAGGTGCGGGGCAAGGAGATTGCCGTCACTCAAACCGCCGCGGCGTTCCGCAGCGACACACGCGCCAAGTGAAGCCGCCGCACGGAAATAAATATCAAACAGCCGGCGCGTGGCGGGGTTTTCCGGCCACGCCGGGGTGCGGCCGGTGATTTCCGCGTGCACTTGGCAACGAAAACCATCGGACGCAGCGGCGATGGCACCTAGGGCGGTGAGGGTGAGGATGCGGTTTTCGGCTTCGCTCAAAACCGCCGGGTCGAAGGCGCGCAGTTCGCCGAGTGCTTCCGCTTCGTGGGGAACGCGATTGAGCGCTTCGCCTCCGCGGATAATGCCAACATTGGCGGTGCAGTCGCGGGCGGGGTCGGTCAACGCCTCGAGGTGAGAAACCAGGCGCGCGAGTTCGGCGATGGCGTTGGCCCCATCGGCGTGGCAACTGCCGGCGTGCGCGCCGCGGCCAGTGGCGGTGACGTGAAATTCCGCGCGGCCCTTGCGGGCGACGACGAGGTTGAATTCATTTTCCCGCCAGGCACCGGATTCGTAAATGAGCGCGGCGACGGCCCGGTCGCCGAAGCGGGCCAGCGCGGCGCGCGCGAAGTCGTCGCCCAGGGTTTCCTCGGCCGCGTTTAAGGCGACCACCCAACTGAAGTGCTCAAGTAATTCCGGGGCTGCGGCGCGCAGCGCGCTAAGTTGCAACCAGAGCAGCGCGGTGCCGCCTTTGATGTCCACCACGCCGGGACCATAAATGCGGCCTTCCGCTTCCCGCCAGCGGAACTGGTGCCGCGCTTCCTCGGCGGGTGGGAATACGGTGTCGAGGTGGGAGACGCACAACAGCGTGGCGCGCGTGCGGCCGGGACGGCGCAGAAAAAGATGGTCGCCGCCGTGTCGGTCCGCACCGGGCAAGAACTCGGCGGAGAAATCAAGCGGGGCGAAAGTGGCGGCCGTTGAGCGGGCGAGGGTGTTGACGCCGTCGCGATGGCGCGTGTAGCTATTGATGCCGACCCATGCGCGCAGATGGGCCAACGCGGCCGGCAGGTCGCGGGTCAGCGCGGCGCGGAGATCGTGAACGGGAACAGGCGGCATGGGGTGAATCCTGATTGCGGATTTCTGAATGCTGAATGAAGAACCCAATTGGCTGAATGCAAAATTTAGCCATCAGCTTTCGATGTTTAGGATTCAGAACTCAGAATTCAGCATTCAGAAATCAGCCTTTCATTCCGCGCGACCGAATCTTGTCCACGCCGACAGCGAGAACGATGACGACGCCGATGATGATTTCCTGGATGTAGGTGGGCCAGCTCATCTGGACGGTGCCGCTTCGCAGGGAGGTCATCGTGAGCGCGCCAATGATCGCTCCCCAGATGCTGCCGACTCCGCCGTTAAGGCTGGCGCCGCCAATAACGACAGCGGCGATGACATCCAGTTCGAGGCCCTGGCCAACGGTGACGTCGCCTTGGCTCAGGCGGGCGAGGTCGAAGACGCCGGCGAGGCCAATGAAGAATCCTGCAAAGGTGTAAACGAGGACTTTAAGCGTGCGGGTGCGCAGGCCGCAGAGGCGCGCGGTGTCTTCATTCGAGCCAAGGGCAAATATGTGGCGGCCAAACACGCTGCGGTTCAAAACGATGGACATGAGGATGGTAAGCGTGAGTAGGATGATCACACCGATGGGAGGGATCCAGAACGGAATGGCCAAATCGCCCGGGTGCTGTCGGTCCGGCCCCATGCAATGGCTGAGGAGATTGAAGAGCCAGTCGGGGATGACGGCGGGGAGGCTGAGGCCGGTTTCGCCGGGCTTCCACCACGCCGGAGCGCCGGCGGCGTGGAGGGAATATGGATTGTTCATCAAGGCGTTGACGCCTTCGACACGCGCAAGGTTGTAATTGACGGTTTGGTTGTCACCAATCCATTTCGCGAGGCCGCGCATCGCACCCATGGCCCCGAGAGTGACGATAAAGGGCATCATTTTGAATCGCGCAATGATGGTCCCGTTGACCGCGCCGACCAGCCCGCCGACGGCCACGGCGGCCGCGACGGCGACCCAGGATGAATGTCCGGCCCGCAAGAGCACCGCCGCGATGACGCCCGTGAGCGCGACCACTGAGCCGGCGCTCAAATCAATCCCGCCGGAGACGATGATCATGGTCATGCCCAAGGTGCCGGTGGCAACAACGGTGGTTTGCGTGATGATGAGGCCGATGGTATCCGGCGACAGAAAATTCGCCTGGGAGTGCCCGTAGATCATCCCCTCAAAGAGCACCAGGACGAAGGTCAAGCCGAAGAGCGGCCCGAGCAGGGGATAGCGTTTCATCCAGGAGAGGCGGGGAGCGGACATGGGAGGGGAATTAAGAAATATGAGTTAAGAATTAAGAAGTAAAGCCGAGGGCAAAGCAGGCGCAAATTCGAGTTTTGAGTTTCGAGTTGGGGGTAAAGAATCTGAAATTTTAAATCTGAAATTTCAGATTTCGGAAAATGCGGGGGTAAAACATCGGGAATGCAACGAGTTAATTATTCTGCTCGTTGGGTTCGGTCGCGTCGCGGCCCAGCGCGGCGGTGAGCAGACTGTGCTCGGTCCATTCCTCCCGCGGGTGCATGGCGACCAGTTCGCCGCGGCACATGACGCCGATGGTGTCGCACATGCCAAGCAACTCGGGCAAATAGGAACTAACCATGACGATGGCTTTGCCGGCCAGGGCAGTGTCAAGCATTTGGCGATACAGCACGGCCTTGGCGCCGACATCAATGCCGCGCGTCGGCTCATCAAGCAAAAACACGTCGGCCTGCTGGTGGAGCAGACGGCCAAAGGCGATTTTTTGCTGATTCCCGCCGGACAGGGTGCCGACCAGCTGGCGCGCGGATTGCGCGCGCACATCGAGGCGCTGAATGAGGTCGCGCGCGACGGCGAGTTGCTTTGTGCGAGAGACAAAGCCGCCTTTGGCGAGCACGTCAAGGCGCGAGAGCGTGAGATTGTCCGCGAGATCGCGGTTGAGCAGGAGGCCTTCCTCCTTGCGATTTTCGGACAGCAACCCAAGGCCAGCGGCGAGGCTGCGGCCCGGCGCGCCAAGCGCCAGCGTCTTTCCTTCCACCACGACCTTGCCTGCGGCGGCCTGATCCAAGCCGAAAATGGAGCGCAAAATCTCCGTGCGGCCGGAGCCGATGAGGCCAGCGAGGCCAAAAATTTCTCCGCGGCGGACCGCGAAGGAAACACCCTGTGGCTTGCCATGCGGGCCATCCAAGCCTTGGACGGTGAGCAGGGGTTCGCCGAGCGGGCGCGGCGCGCGGGGATAAAGTTCAGTCACTTCTCGGCCGACCATAAGGCGGATGATGCCCGCGTCGTCAATCCGGCTAAGTTTGCCGCCACCCACCGATTTGCCGTCGCGCAGGACAAGGTAACTTTTGGCGACGGCGCGACATTCTTCGAGGAAGTGGCTGATGTAGATGAGGGCGACGCCCTGCTCCGCAAGTCGGGCGATGATACCAAAGAGGGTTTCGACATCGTGGCTGCCCAGGCTGCTGGTCGGCTCGTCGAGGATGACAACGCGCGCGCCGCTGGCGCAGGCCCGGGCGATCTCGACAATCTGTTGCTCGGCGATGGAGAGGGCGCGCACCGGCACATTGAGCGGCAGGTGCGGGTGGTTGACCATCGCCAGAGCCTTTTGCGCGAGTTCGCGGCGCCGGCGGCGGTTGATGAAGCCGCCGCGGGCCGGTTCGCGCCCAAGAAGGAGATTTTCCTCCGCATTCAGGTGCGGCGCGAGCGTCAACTCTTGATATATCATCGCGACGCCGGCATCGCTGGATTGGCGCGGCTCGCGCGGGGCGAAGGGATGGCCGTCCAGCTCCATCAAGCCCTGGTCCGGGGCGTGCGCGCCGGAAATGACCTTCATCAGCGTGCTCTTGCCCGCGCCATTTTCGCCGATGACGGCGAGCACTTCCCCAGCCCGCGCCTCAAGATCCACGCCGGCGAGGGCGCGGGTGGCGCCGAAGCTTTTTTCGATGCCGCGCAGCCGCAGGCGCATGGGGGGGTGGGGATTTATTGCTGGACGGTATTGTCGAGCAGGGCTTTGATGGCAGGGTCGGTTTGGTTGTCCTTGCGCAGGACGACGGTGCCGGTGTCCACGTTGGCGGGGACGTTCAGACCGGCGAGGTGGGCGAGCATGGTTTTGACGCCGAGGTAACCCATTTGGTAGGGATACTGGAGGACGATGGCGCCGAGTTCGCCGTTTTGGAGGCCGGCCATGTTGGCTTTGTCACCGTCGAAGCCGACGAATTTGACTTTGCCGGCGAGTTTGACGTTTTCAAGAGCGAGCAACATACCGTTGGTGCTGGGTTCATTAGGCTCGAAGATGCCGTCCACCTGGCCCTTAAAAGTGTTGAGGAGGTCGCCGCCCTTGGAAAGGGAATCGGACGCATCACCACCACCGCCCGCGTAATTGTCGGATGAGAGGACTTTAAGGCCGGGATGTTTTTTAACTTCGTCAAGAAAGCCATCTTCGCGGTCGTTGGTGCTGGCGGAGCCGGCCAGGAAGCGCATCATAATGACGTTGCCTTTGTCGCCGAGTTCCTTGGCGAGTTCCTGTCCGGCGAGGATGCCGGCGCTGCGGTTGTTGGTGCCAACGAAGGCGACAATGTCCTGGTAGTCGAGTGCGGAGTCCACGATGACGAGAGGGATGCCGGCATGGCGGGCTTTGTCGGCCGGAGTGACGAGGGCCTTAAAGTCCATCGGCGCCAGGATGATGCCGTCGAGCTTTTGGGCGATGTAAGTTTCGACGAGCGCGACTTGGGCCGGGCGGTCGGATTCGTTGGGCGGGCCGTTCCAATCCACCGTGAGGTTGATGCCAGCGGCTTGCGCCTCTTCTTGGGCGACATCCAGACCCTTTTTCACGGATTTCCAGTAAACATTTTCCATGCCTTTGGGTATGAAGGCCAGGTGAATGGTCTTGCCCTTGAGGGAGGAAAGATCGGCCTTGGCCGGATCCACAGTCGGGCCGGCAGGCGTGGCCGACGGTGCGGGCGCGGCTGACGAGGCGGCGGACGAGCCATTGGATGAATTCGATTGGCCGCAGGCGGCCAAGAGCAAAGCCAAGGCGGCCAGCAGCGTGGAGCGGAAACGGAACGAAGCAGGGGATTTCATGGGGTAAAGAAAGGGGTGGGCGGAAGGGGCCTGCACGGGTGAGCCACGTATGAGGCCACACGCGCCGCGAGGTGTCAAACCCTTAGCCACACGACTCCTCCCGGTGCAAAACTGGTTACGGTTTGTCGTCCACCGGCTTGTTGCGCTCGGCCTGCCAGCGGGCGCGCTGCCAGCGCATCGAGAAAAAGTCCCAGCCATCGGCGATGAGGCGCGCCGAGCCAACCAAACAATACAGCAGGACCACCAAGGCAGCGGCCAGCGCCCAGAACATGAAGGCCGGCGAACCCAGAGCAACAACCGAGCAAACGGCCACGGCGGAAACAATCACTGTGTAACGCAGCCGCCGCACTTCGAGGCGCACCTTGCGCACTTGCCGCGCAACTTCCTCATATTCCGGGGGCATGGGAGGTGGGGGCGGGGGCATATTGGAAAAGGGGTTCGGGATGGTGGTCTTACTTAATGTCTTCGACCGGGGGCCTGGGCGGCTTCGGAAACGAAGCCATCCGGCCGACAGCGTGCAGCACTTCAGCCATCAAACCAATGAACGCCACGACGATGATTGCGCCAAAGCCCAGCCACGGGAAAAGAGCCAAGCCCAGCAGGGCCATGATCATAATCTCGCGCTGCTGCCGAAGTTCCTTCCGCAGCTCGCGCACCTGGGTGATCAGTTCCTGGGATTCGAGGTTTGTCATGGAGGTAACATAGACCGACCACCTAACGCCGCAAGCCATAATTCTTCATCTTTGCCCATGCATCCTTGCGGCTGAGGTGGATGGGGAAGCCCCATCAGGGAGCAACGTGGTCGCGCGCCCGGCAAAGGGACCGCAGAAACAAACCCGACCAGACCAGCGCCGCCAAAAGAGAAATCAGGAGGCCATGGCGAAACGACGGCGGCGCGTATTCGACGAGTAAATGGTGATGCCCGGCGGCAAGGGGAATCGCGCGGACGATGTAATCCGCCGGGAGTATTTCATAGCTGGCCTGCGCACTGCCCGGCAGCGCGCGGGCGCACCAGTCGCGGCTATACAGATCGGTGATGAGCAGCAGGGCGGGCGCGGGCGTGTCCGCCTCAATGGTCAGCGAATCGCTGGTCGAATCGGTCAGGCGGGCGGCGCCGGGCGGGGCCTGCGGTTGGGGACGTGGAACAGGCTCGCTTTCGAGGAGCACGGTTTTACGCGCATCGAAGTCCGCTTTCATCAGAGCCGCCAGAATGGCGGCGCGCCCGGACAGCACCTGGTAATTCGAGACCAGCAGCACATGGGGCAGCACCGCGGGCGTCTCGATGATTTGATAATACCCTGTCTGCGGCCAGAAGGCCACGCGCAGCCGCAGCAGGGCGTAAATCGGCGGCAAGGAAAAGAACGAGGTGAATTCCGGCGGCTGGTCGGGATCCTGGCCCTGGCTAAAATTGATGAACTCGGCATAACGCTTCAATCCGGTTGGGTTGGCGCCCCAGATATCGGATTTGCCAAGAAAATAGCCGTTGTTCGGCCACATGAAGTTGAGCACGCGGTAATCACCGGGTCGGGCCGCGAGGTAGGCGCTCACTTCCGCCGGCTCAGTAATAACCAGATTCTTGGCGTCAAGATTCTCATAGGCAAACCAACCCAGCTCCCCCAGCAGCAGCGCCACGGGCAGCCAGCGCCAGGGCGCCCAGCGCCGGGCCAGGAGCAAGCCGGCCGCCGCCAGCAGAAAAATCACGCCGGCCAGCGCCACCGCCTGCCCCGTTTGCACTCCGCAAGTGTGGATAAGTTGCGGGTCCGTGATGCTGGTTTCCTGAATGCCGTAGCTGGCTTGCCGGTTCTGCACGAATTGAAGCAACCCGGCAAAAAGCGAGGGCTGCCGCCAGATATCCATACCCACGCCCACCGCCACAATCCCCGCCAGTAACAACACCCCGGCGAAAACCTTGCTCCCCGGCCGCCGGCGGATAAGGGCGTCGGCGCCAGCGCCGATAATCAGCGCCCCGAAAAGCAGCACAGGGAAAACCAACCGCCCGGGAACCCGAAACTTGTCAAAGCCGGGAACATAATCATAGAAAAAACGCAGGAGCGGCGTTTGATCGCCGAGGGCCAGCAAAAACATCGGGAGCATGACCAGCAAGTCCGCCCACGCGCCGCGGCGGCGCTCCCGGTCCCCGAGGGCGAGTCCCGCCAGCGCCAGGCCGGCGGCCCCGGCAAAGGCGGACGACTCCCAAAGATAGCCGCGTCCCCAATAGGTGTGGTTGCTCAAATGGCCAAAAAAGCCCGGCGCAAAGAGCATCAGTAAATTCTCCACGGGAAAGGGAAAAGTGCGGACCAGGCTGAAATCCACTTTGCCCTGCCGGAAGCCCTCGGTCGCGGCCGCCAAACCAGGCAAAAGTTGCGCCGCCGCCATCGCCGCGCCGCCCAGGAAGACAGCTCCCGCGAGCGGCAAAGCGCGGCGGCGGATGGCGGGATCCAGCGCCGAATACACGAGCGCCTGCAGCCCGGCGGCGAAGGCCGTGTAAAAGACAAATTGCGGGTGTCCGCCCAAAATTTGCAGGCCAACGGCGGCCATCCCCAACAGCAGCGGTCGCAGAACCGGGCCGCGCCAGGCCTTTTCCAGCGCCAGAAAAATCCATGGCGCCCACGCCATGGTGCAGACCACGGATAGATGCCCGGCATACAAACGCGTAAAAACCGGCGCATTCAACACTACAAAGAATCCGCACAGCGCGCAGGCGGCCGGACGGTAGCCGTGCCACTTCGCCCAAAATCCCATCCCCCACCCCAAGATTAACAGATGCAGCAGGAAGCAGAGGTTGACGGCCCGCGCGAGGGGCAAAAATATAAAAATGAGGTTGGGTGGATAAAGCTCCGCCGATTGAAAATCACCCAGAAACGGCCCGCCCGAAAACGTGTAGGGATTCCACAACGGCAGATGGCCCCCTTGAATGCTCTCGGCGGCGAAGGCCCGCCAGGGGGCGAAGAGGCTCACCAGATCCACGCCCGACCCTGTCCCGGAAAGCACCAAATTCTCCGGCAGCGCAAAAACCAGCGCCACCACCACCGCCACACTCAGCAGGACGAGCAGCCGCAGCCTCTGGAAGGGAATTATTTCTGTCGGGCGCGCCGGGACGAACGTCTCACACAAGTCGGGCATGGGCGGGACGATGCCTACCATCAAACCTTGGGGAAACTCAACTTATTATCGGCCAAGCGGGCGGTTGCTGGCGGAGCCGGCGGGGGGGTTACTTCATCTTCGCCAGTGCTTCCTCGCGGCTCGCGTAGATGGGGAAGATGCTGGTGAAGCCGGAAATTTCAAAAACCTGGCGGACGGTGGGCGCGAGCGAGGCCAGCGCAATGGCTCCACCGAGTTTTTTGAATAGTTTGGCGCCGGACAGGAGCACGCGCAGGCCCGCGCTGGAAATGTAATCGAGTTCCTTCACATCCACCAGCACCCTGGCCTGGCCTTTACCCGCGAGCGCATTCAACTCGGTTTCGAGCTGGCCATGGGTGTTGATGTCCAGCCGGCCCTTGAGGCTGACTATGACAACGTTGTTGATGCTTTCGGTGCGGATTTCCACGGCGGTGGGCGGCTGGGGTTGGGACGCGGAGGTCTTTTTCGCTGACGAGCGGGAGATTGGCAAGCGGAAAGGGAGGGGGGCGCAGGGGCAGAGGGCACAGGGCGAAGAACGCAGGAATGCCCAAAAGTCAGTTTTGCTTGGCGGGGGATTTGAGTTTCGAAATAAGGCTGGACAGCATCCTTTCAATTTCTCGGGCCGCATAGCCAAATTCATCAAATTGAGTTGGCTCCAAGTATCCCAAGTTGCGGACGATTTCCAGTTGGGTTTGCAATTCGAACAGCGAACCGGCGGCAGTTTGCAAAAAGCGCACGTAGTCCGGCATAGAGTAACGGCCAAATCCCTCCGCGATATTTGACGGAATCGAGATCGCCGCCCGTCGAATTTGCGAGGTCAGCGTGTAAACTTCCTCTTTTGGAAAGGGCTGGGTCAAAGCATATGCCTAGGTCACCAAGGCCATCGCTTTTTGCCAGACCAGCAAATCCCGATAGGTGCGAATGGGCAATTTTGCATTCATAAAGTTTCGGAACTATGCATTTAACAAACCTAACCTTGCTCTCATTGGGCTTAGGAAGCGAGTGCATCAAGCAGCAAATTCAATCCCATGCGTCCTTTGAAATTCTGCGCTTCTCCCATACGCATCCAAAAATACGGCCTTGTCGCCCCTTCCTCGCGGAGTTTTTTCATGCACCTTACGACCGTCTTGGATGGGATGAAAAACACTTCTGGTAGATTTTCGCTAGCAGGCCAATCATTGAGCCAAACAAAGGCATACCATAGATTCTTGTCGCCGCGCTCTGTTGCAGCCCAAGAGGTAAACCAAACATATACTTCCCCTTCGTCGTTCGTATTTCTTTTGGATTGGGTGCCGGTCTTTACTTGCACGCGAATAGCGTGACCACCTTTCAATTTTGCAACGAGTAAATCACAACCCGGCATTCCACCGCGAGGCATCGCAACTATAAGCCTGCGGCCCGAAAGGTAGGCCACAATGTAATGTTCGCCGCACACGCCGATAATTGAGGTGTTTTGCTTTGCAACGGCAAAGATAGTTGGCCCCACACTTGGCTGAGTCAAACGCTTAAAATCCGTGATGGCATATTCTCAACGAGGTTTGTGAGGCGCACAGTTCCGCAAAGGTTGACAATGGTTGGATGATATATGTCCCTTCGCCCTCTGCCCCTTCGCCCTGCGCCCTCCCTCACTCCCACTCAATCGTCGCCGGGGGCTTGGACGAGATGTCGAGCACGACGCGGCTGACCCCGCGGACTTCGTTGGTGATGCGCGTCGAGATTTGCTGGAGCAGGTCGTGCGGCAGGCGCGTCCAGTCGGCCGTCATGGCGTCAATGCTTTCGACGATCCGCAGGGCGATGACCCAAGCGTAATTGCGCTCGTCACCGACCACGCCGACAGATTTTACGGGGAGGAACACACAGAAGGATTGCCAGACTTTCCAATACCAGCCGGAACGCATCATTTCATCGTGCAGGATGGCGTCGGCCTGGCGGAGGATGGCGAGCTTGTCGCGGCTGATTTCGCCGAGAACGCGTACGCCCAGGCCGGGGCCGGGGAAGGGTTGGCGCCAGACGACTTCGCGCGGCAGGCCGAGTTTGGCGCCGACTTCGCGCACCTCGTCCTTGAACAGTTCGCGCAGCGGCTCGACGAGTTTGAGCCTCATGCGCGCGGGCAGGCCGCCGACGTTGTGGTGGCTTTTGATGACGGCGGCGGGGTTGTTGCCGATGGAGACAGATTCGATCACATCGGGATACAGCGTGCCCTGCGCGAGAAAATCGGCGTGCCCGATGGACTTGAGCGATTTCTCAAAGACGGTGATGAACGTGCGGCCGATGATCTTGCGCTTCGCCTCCGGCTCGCTGACGCCCTTGAGCTTGCGTAGGAACAGGTCGCCGGCGTCGGCCACGCGCAGGTCAATGTGGAAATGTTTTTTATAAAGGTCCACCACGGCTTCGCGTTCCCCCTGGCGCAACAGGCCGTTGTCCACAAAGACACAAACCAGTTGGCGGCCGATGGCTTTGTGGAGCAGCGCGGCGGCGACCGAGGAATCCACCCCGCCGCTAAGGCCGAGCAGGACGCGGCTGGAGCCGACCTGGGTACGGATGTCGCGCACGGCTTGTTCAATGAATTCGCCCATCGTCCAGTTGCGGCGGGCGTGGCAGACACCGAAGAGGAAATTTTTGTAAACTTCAATACCGCGTTCGGTGTGGGAAACTTCGGGGTGAAACTGGATGCCGTAGAAGTTGCGGGCGCGGTCCTCGATGGCGGCGAAGGGCGAATTTTCCGTCGTGCCGATGGCGGCGAACCCGGATGGGAGCTGGCTAAGGCGATCGCCGTGCGAATTCCAGACGCGCAATTTTTTGGGCAGGCCAGCGAAAAGGCGGCCAGGTTTCTTAATGGCGAGGGTGCCGTGGCCGTATTCACGGTGGTCGCTCTGGGCGACGCGACCTCCGAGCAGATGCCCCATCAGCTGGATGCCGTAGCAGATGCCCAGCATCGGGACACCCAGAGTGAAAATGGCCGGGTCGGGCCGCGGCGCGTCTTTGGCAAACACACTACTGGGGCCGCCGGAGAGGATGAGGCCGATGACGTTCTCGGCGCGCAATTTTTCCGCCGGGGTGGAGTAATGATAAATTTTCGAGTAAACCTTGCATTCGCGGATGCGCCGCGCGATCACTTGCGTGTATTGCGAGCCGAAGTCGAGAACGGCAATGGTGGCCGGAGCAGACATGGGAGAGAGAATATTTACCGCAAAAAAACGCAAACGCGACGCGAGGCCGCCGAGAGGTATTGCGTACTTTGCGTTTTTTGAGGTGAAGTAATTAAAATTTCAACTTGGAGTTTTCAAAATCGCAATGGGGGCAGCGGGCGACGAGACTGGCGCGAGGCGCGGAGTAGAGGCGGCCGCATTTGAGGCAGTGGAAAAGGGATTGCGCGCGCTCCTGCTCATAGACGCGCTGGTCGCGCTGGTCGTGGTAAATCCAAAGGCCGAACACGACGGCGAGGCCAATCGTGACACCGGTGAGGAGGAAGTTGCTGAAGTCCGGGTGGAACAAGGCGGGAAAATGGCGGAGCGTGAGGGATAAAAACGCAGCGGGCGGCGTGCCAGATTGGCCGCGCCGCCCGTCGCAGAAAATCAACCGCGCACATAGGCGCGGTGGCGGGATAAAGTTAGGTTTTGGTTTCGGCGCCGGGGGTGGAAACGGGGGGTTCCGTGGGTGCCGGGGCCGCAGAAGCAGGACCTTCCGCAGGCGGGCCGGCTTTGGCTTTCGCCGCGGATTTGGCTTTGCCTTTGGCGCCGCCTTTGCTGCGCTTGGATTTCTTGTAGCCCTCGTCGCTGGCGGGGATCAATTCGATCAGCGCCATGGGGCTGGCGTCGGTGCCGCGGGCCTGGAGTTTGTAGATGCGGGTGTAACCGCCGGCGCGGTTGAGGAACTCGGAAGCGCGTTCGTCAAAAAGAGTTTGCAGCGCGCCGGGGTTGCGCAGGCGGGCGGCGGCGAGGCGGCGGAAGTGCAGCTTTTCCGACCCTTCGGTGGACTGCTCGGCCTTCTTGGCCAAGGTGATGAGGCGTTCGGCGAAGGGGCGCAGCGCCTTGGCCTTGGCGAGCGTCGTCTTGATGCGGCGGTGGCTGAACAGCGCCGAGGCGAGCGCGGCGACCATGGCGGCGCGGTGCTCTTTTTTAACGCCCAACTGGTGGCGGTGTTTCTGATGGCGCATGACAGGGAATTGAGAATTATGAATTAAGAATTATGAAGCGAAGACAAAATGATGAAAGTTTCCTGGCTGACGGCCAACCGTCCCAGTTTTTTCCTTCGTTTCGTAATTCGTAATTCGTAATTTGAATTTTTGTGTTTAGACAACTTCGGCGGGCTTCTCCAGCATGCGTTCGTCGAACTTCATGCCGAGGGAGAGGCCGAGCTGTTCGAGCTTCTGCTTGATTTCGTTGAGCGACTTTTTGCCGAAGTTGCGGTATTTGAGCATTTCCTGCTCGGTCTTCATCGCCAGCTCGCCAACCGTGGTGATGTTAGCGTTGTTGAGGCAGTTGGCCGCGCGCACAGACAGCTCGATTTCGTTGACGCTCATGTTGAGGAGCTTGCGGAGGCGGTTTTGCTCCTCGGAGACTTCCTTGCCTTCGGTCGCGAATTCAATCTGGTCGGAGGAGACGGCGTCGAACACATCCAGGTGGTGCTTGGTGACGGCGGCGGATTCCTTGAGGGCTTCGTCCGGGGTGAGGCGGCCATCCGTGGTGATTTCAAGGATGAGTTTGTCGAAGTCGGTCATCTGGCCGACGCGGGTCTGCTCGACCGAATATTTGACCAAGCGTACGGGGCTGAAGAGCGAGTCCACGGCGATGACGCCGATGGGTTGGTCGTCCACCTTGTTTTCATCGGCGGGGCAGTAGCCGCGGCCGACTTTGATTTCGATCTCGGCCTGGAAGCGGCGCTTGCGGTCGAGCGTGCAGATAAGCTGCTTAGGGTTGACAATGGTGATGTTCGAATCGGGCTGGATGTCGGCGGCGGTGACGGTTCCCTCTTTATCCACATTGATGGCAAGGCGGATCGGGTCGCGCTTGGTGGATTTGATGAGCACTTGCTTCAAATTGAGGACGATGTCGGTGACGTCCTCGACGACTCCTTCAATGCTTTGGAACTCGTGCTTGACCCCATCAATGCGGATGGAGCTGATGGCGGCGCCTTCGATGGAACTGAGGAGGACGCGGCGAAGGGTGTTGCCGATAGTGTGGCCGTAGCCGGTCTCAAAAGGCTCGGCGACAAACATGGCGTAGGTGTCCGTGGCGGTGTCCTCGACTTTGGCGAGGCGTTTGGGCAGTTCGAATTTTCCGAGGCGTTTAGGCATGGCGGGTGCGGAGTTGAATTAAAAAGGCGAGTGAAAAAATTTAGCGGCTGTAGAACTCGACGATGAGCTGGGTGTTGATGCCCGGCTCGAGTTCTTCCTTGGCGGGCAGGCGGCTGACGACGCCGCGCAGGGCGTCGGCTTGCAGGGTGAGCCACGCGGGCGGGGAGCGGAATTGGTTCGTTTCGAGGCCGCGTGTGGCAAGCTGGCGGGAAGAGGGGCGCTCGCGCATTTCCACGATGTCGCCGGGTTTGCAGAGGTAGCTGGAGATGTCCACCTTGTGGCCGTTGACGTTGACGTGGCCGTGGTTGACAAGCTGGCGCGCGGCGCGCCGGGACTTCACGAAGCCGAGGAGGTAAACGATGTTGTCCAGGCGCGATTCGAGGAGTTGGAGAAACTGGTCGCCGGTGACGCCGCGCATGGCTTTGGCGCGGTCAAAGAGCAAGCGAAATTGTTTTTCGCCGAGGCCATACATAAAGCGCAGCTTTTGCTTTTCGTTCAGGCCGGCGGAATACTCCGACATTTTACGGCGCAGGCGGGGGCCGTGCATACCGGGGGGGTGCGGCTTGCGTTCGAAGGCCTTTGACGGCGGGAATATCGCCTGGCTGAAGCGGCGATTGATTTTTTGCGCGGGTCCGGTGTAGCGGGACATGTGAAAGGGAAGTTTCGAGTTTCGAGTTTCGAGTTTTTAGTTACTCGGATCGAAGCCCAGTGGCGGGAGAAAGGGTTTAGACGCGGCGGCGTTTGCGGGGGCGGCAGCCGTTGTGGGGGACGGGAGTGACATCGGTAATCGAGCCGACGGCCATGCCAAGGGTTTGCAGGGCGCGGATGGCGGAATCGCGACCGAGGCCAGGCCCGCGCACTTTTACGATAATGTCCTTGAGGCCGTGCGCCATGGCGGCGCGGCCGGCTTCCTGGGTGACGACTTGCGCGGCGTAGGCGGTGGATTTGCGCGAGCCGCGGAAATTGCACTTGCCCGAGGAGGACCAGGAGATGACGTTGCCCTGCAAGTCGGAGAAGGTGACCTTGGTGTTGTTGAAGGTGGCGAGGATGTGGCAGATGCCGTGCGTGATGTTCTTGCTGCCTTTGGCGCGGCGGACTTTGGCGGCGCCGAGGTCGTCGGTGAGCGTATCTTTCACGGCGGCGGCCTTGTCGCCGGCGGTGGCGGGGGCTTTGCCTTCAGCGGCAGGCCCTTCGGCAGGCTCAGGGCGGGCGGCGTCCTCCTTGCCGGCTTTGGGCGCGGGGGATTCTTTCGCGGCCTTGGGGGCGGCGGCGGTGGCGTCCTTGGCCTTGGGGGCCTTGGGTTTTTTCTCCGCGGAAGCTTTCTCCGGGGCTGCGCCCGGGGGAGAGGTGGGTTTTTCCTGCTCGTCGCTCATAAAATTTATTCGGCTTTCTTGATAACACCGACGGTCTTGCGCGCGCCCTTGCGGGTGCGGGCGTTGGTGCGGGTGCGCTGGCCGCGCACGGGGAGACGGTGGATGTGGCGGATGCCCCGGTAGCACTTGATGGCTTGGAGGCGTTTCAAATTCGAAGTGATTTCCCGGCGCAGGTCGCCTTCGACTTTCCAACCGCGCTCGCCGATGAATTGGACGATGCGGTTGATTTGTTCCTCGCTTAGCTCCTGGGAGCGCAGCGCGGGGTCAATGTGCAGCGTGGAGATAATTAAATCCGCGCGGGTGGGGCCTACGCCGTAGATGTAGCGTAAAGCGTAGGAGACCCGTTTGTTGTTCGGGATGTCAATGCCGAGGAGGCGAGGCATGGCGTTTTGGTGGGCGGCCCAGTAGCGCGCGCCGGGTGGCGCGGTCAGGGGAAAAGGGGCCACTATAATGATTTATGGATGTTTGGGAAGGAAAATCGTGTCAAATCGGAGGGGGGAGGGCCGGAAGAGAGAAGTCAGAAACTAGAAGTTAGAAGCGGGAACTGAGCATCCGGCACGCAGAATTCAAGCATGGAGGGAGGTGAGGGCGGGCTGACCAACGGTTGCGGAAGTGGTAGAAGCAGCCGGCCTGGTGGGCGGCAACGTGAGGATTTCCGGGCCGTGCGGGGTGATGTGGACAGTATGTTCGTAGTGGGCGCTGGGGCGGCGGTCGCGGGTGATCGCAGTCCAATGGTCGTTAGAGTATTCGATGTCGGCGGTGCCGAGGTTGACCATTGGCTCAATGGCGATGCACATGCCGGGTTTGAGCTTTTCGAGGGTGTTGGGCTTGCCGAAATTGGGGACTTGAGGCGGCTCGTGCATGGTGCGGCCCACGCCGTGGCCGACGAACTCGCGCACGACGTTCATGCCGCGGGCTTCCACCAGAGACTGAATGGCATGGGCGATGTCGCCGACGCGGCGGCCCAGGCGGGCTTCGGCGATGCCGGCGCGAAGGGCGTCCTGCGTGGTGTCGAGCAGGCGTTGGACGTCGGGCGCAATGGGGGGCAGCGCAACAGTGCGGGCGTTGTCGCCAATCCAACCTTTGTGGCGGATAGCGATGTCCACGGCGATAATGTCGCCGTGGCGCAGAACTCGGCGCAGGGAACCGATGCCGTGGACGACTTCCTCGTTGACGGAGAGACAGGTGAAGGCGGGAAAGCGGCGGGAGCCGACCTTATAATTGTAGCAGGCGCTTTCCGCGCCGAGTTCCGACATGAAGCGTTTGGCGGCCTGATCCAAATCGTAGGTGGTGACGCCGGGGACGACGAGCGCGCAGACGCGGTCCAACACGTCGGCCGCGATGCGGCAGGCCTCGCGGATCGAGCGGATTTCCATTTCGGAGCGCAGGGCGATCATGGCGGTTAGTGGGAGCGGTTATACAACCACGCAAGAACGCCGGCAAAGATGAGGCCGAGCAGGGGAATCCAGAGGGGGCGCAGGTCGCGGATTTCCTGCTGGTCCAGGGTCTGGGTGGCGCGGGAGGCGTTGCTCTTGGCGCGGCCCTTGCGCAGGAAGCCGTCGTAGTGACGCTGCAGAAGGTAGGTCTCCACCTGACGCATGGTGTCGAGCAAAACAGCGACCATGATCAACATGCTGGAGCCGCCGAAGTATTGCGCAATGTTATAGGGAACGTTGGCCTCGTGATAGAGGACCTGGGGGATGACCGCGATGGCGGTAAGCGCGATGGCGCCGGCAAAAGTGAGGCGGTCCATCGTGAAAGCGAGGAATTTGGCGGTGGGTTCGCCCGGCGGCACGCCGGGGACGTAGCCGCCGGCGCGCTTGATTTCATCGGCGACTTGGATGGGCTTGAACATCAAGGAGACCCAGAAGTAGCTAAAAACGAAAATGAGAAAGGTGTAGATGGTGTAAAATTGCCAGGTGCCGCTGGCGAAGATACCGGCAATGTTCTGGAAGACCGTGATGCCGAACCAGGCGTGCAAGTAGGTAAAGAGCTGTTGCGGGAACATCAGGATCGCGCTGGCGAAGATGATGGGCATTACGCCGGCAAAGTTCGCCTTGAGCGGCAGAAAGCTGCTTTGGCTTTGGAACACGCGGCGGCCCACGACGCGCTTGGCGTAATGCACGGGGACTTTCCTCATGCCCTGGGTCAGCGCGATGATGCTGGCCACCACGATGAAGAGCAGTGCGAGCATGAGGATGATCTGGCTGCTGCTCAGGCGGTCGCCGGCGCCCAGAGAGGGGTTGAGCATCTGCCAGACTTCCATGCCGGCGTTGGGCAGGCCGGACAAAATGTTGATGGTGATGAGCAGCGAAGTGCCGTTGCCGATGCCGAATTGGGTAATCTGCTCGCCCACCCACATCAGCAGCAGCGCGCCTGCCGTCATGATGATCGTGCCGCAGACAATGAACCACGGTCGCGACATGATCACAATCGCGCCGTATTGGGCCTCGCTGTATTGCGACAGGATTTGCGCGGGGAAGTAGGCCAGCGCGTAAAGGATCATGAGCGACTGGATGGCGGCGATGCCGATAGTGGCGTAGCGCGTGTATTGGGAGATTTTCTGGCGGCCGACGTCGCCTTCCTGTTGCAAGCGCGCCATGTGCGGCTCAATCGCGGCGAACAACTGCATGAAGATCGAGGCGTTGATGTAGGGCATGATGCCCAGGGCGAGGATCGAGCCGCTGCGCAGGGCGCCACCGGTGAACAAATTCAACATGCCCAGCATCCCCGCGCCGCTGTGGTGCTGCATCATGTCGTAATATTTTTGGATCGGCGTCGGGTCCAGCCCCGGCAGCGGAATGTGCGTGCCCAGGCGCACGACGCAGACCAGCCCGAGTGTCAGCAGGATGCGCTGGCGCAACTCGGGGATTTTCAGGCAGTTGAGAAAGGCGGAAATCATGAAGGAAAATTACGAAACTCGAATAACGAATTACGAAACAAAGCAGGGCGGCGCCTACTTCTTGGTGGCGGGTTTCGCTTCGTCGGTCGGCGGGGCGGGCGGGGCGAGTTCGACGGCCTGGCCGCCGGCCTGGGTGATCTTCTCGCGCGCGGAGCCGGAGAACTTATGGGCCTTGACGGTGAGGGCGCGGTCGAGCACGCCGGTACCAAGGATCTTCAAGAGCAGGCCGGGTTTGCGGATGAGGCCGGCGGCGGCGAGCACGGCGGCGTCGACTTCGTTGCCGGTAATGCGGCCAAGGTCGCCGACGTTGACGAGGGCGTATTCGGTGCGGAACTTGAAATTGGAGAAACCGCGGTGGGGGAGTTTGCGGTAGAGGGGCATCTGGCCGCCTTCGTAGCCGGGGCGCACGCCGCCGCCGGAGCGGGCCTTCATGCCCTTGTTGCCGCGCCCGCAGGTGTGGCCGTGGCCGGAGCCGACGCCGCAGCCGACGCGCCGCCGGCGGTTCTTCGTGCCGGGGTTATTGGTGAGGAGGTGAAGTTTCATGGGAAAATAAGATTTAAGATTTAGGATTTAAGATTTAGGAAGTGGCTGATGCAGAAAGTTTGCGGAATCCCTCAAGGTTTGGTGAAGGGGCTTATTTCATAAATCTTAAATCATAATTCCTAATTCGTTTGCCGGGCGCGCATTTCGTGAATTTGGCTCGCCGAACGCAGTTTATACAGCCCGTCTAGCGTGGCGTTGACCATGGCCATCGGGTTGTTCGAGCCGAGCGACTTGGTGAGCACGTCCTTCACCCCGACGGCTTCGAGGACGGCGCGGACGCCGCCGCCGGCGATGACACCGGTGCCGGGGCTGGCCGGGCGGAGCAAAACTTTGCCGCCATCGGAAAGGCCGAGGACTTCGTGCGGAATGGTCGGACCGCGCAACTGGACGGAGCGAAAGCGCCGGTGGGCGCGTTCGGTGCCTTTCTTGATGGCGTCCGGCACTTCCTTGGCCTTGCCGAAGCCGAGGCCAATGCGGCCTTTGCCGTCCCCGGACACCACGAGCGCGGAAAAGCTGAAGCGGCGGCCGCCTTTGACGACTTTGGCGCAACGGTTGATGTCCACCACTTTGTCAATATATTCGGAGGCAGGCTCGGATTCGCGCGGGCCGCGATCACGGCGTCGTCCGCCTTGACCACCACCGCCGCCGCCACCTTGGCCCCCGCGTCCGCCACCACCGCCGCCATGGCCGCCACGGCCACCACCACCTTGACCGCCACGGCCGCCGCGACCGCCGCCGTGACCACCACGGCCACCTTGGCCGCCACTCTGGCCGCCTTGCTCAGTTGCGGTAGCAGCGGGGGTGGAGGCAGCGGGGACGGTTGCTTCCGGCACAGGGGCGGCGGAAACGGCGGGAATCTCGGGATTATCGGTGCTCATACGGGTGGGAAGAGGGAGAAGGGAGGACGAGAAAATTTAAAATTTGAGGCCACCGGCGCGGGCGGCGTCGGCGAAGGTCTTAACGCAGCCGTGGTAGCGGCGGCCGCCACGGTCAAACACGACGGCGGTGACGCCGGCTTTTTGCGCGGCGAGGGCGAGACGCTCGCCGAGGACTTTGGCGCCGGCCAGGTTGGGCTTGAGCTTGGTGTCGCGCACGTCTTTGGCGAGGGAAGTGGCGCAGGCAAGGGTGCGGCCGGCGCGGTCGTCAATGACCTGGGAGTAAATGTGCTTTTGCGAAAAGCGCACGACGAGGCGGGGCCGTTCTGCGACGCCGCTGATTTTGTGGCGGATGCGCACGCGGCGCCGGGCGGCGAGTTCCTTGGATTTCTTTAGTTTCATCGGAAAAAATATAAGAGGGTGAGGCGGTCTAGGCCGTCTTCTTGCCTTCCTTGCGGCGGACAAATTGACCGGTGATGCGGACGCCTTTGCCTTTGTAGGGTTCGACGGGGTAGAAGTGGCGGATGTCGGCGGCGACCTGGCCCACGAGGGCCTTGTCCGGCCCCTCGACTTTGATGGTGGGGTTTTTCTGTTGGTTCTCCCCGACAATGACCTTGATGCCGGCGGGAATGGCGTAATTGATGGGGTGCGAATACCCGAGCGCGAGGTCGAGGACAGCGCCTTTGAGGACGGCCTTGAAGCCGACACCTTGGATTTCGAGGTCTTTGGAGTAACCGGTAGTGACGCCGAAGACCATGTTGTTGATGACCGCGCGGGCGGTGCCGTAGTTGGCGTGGGCGGACCGGCTTTCGGCGCGCGGCTTGACCACGACGGACTTGCCGTCGGCGGTGATGGCGACAGTCGAGTCGAAGGTCTTCTCGACTTTGCCTTTGGGGCCTTCGACGAGGACGGTGTTGCCCTTCACGGACACTTTGACTTTGTCCGGAATGGTGACGGGAAGTTTGCCGATGCGGCTCATGGCGAAAAAATTAAGGAGTTATGAATTAAGAAGCGAAATTGCCTACCAGACTTTGCAGAGGAGTTCGCCGCCGACTTTTTGTTTGCGGGCTTCGTTGTCCTTCATCAGGCCTTTCGAGGTGGTGAGGATGGCGACGCCGAGGCCGCCGAGGACGCGGGGGATTTCCTGGTGCCCGTAGTAGAGGCGGCGGCCGGGGCGGCTGTGGCGCTGGATGCCGGTGATGGCGGGCGCGCCGTCCACGTATTTAAGCGTCACGACGAGCTGGCGGTGGCCGTCACTGTCGGGTTTTTCCTCAAAGTTGGCGATGTAGCCTTCCTCCTTGAGGATGCGGGCGACTTCGGCGCGCAGACGGGACCATTGGGACGCGCAGGAGTCTTTCTGCGCGTGCAGGGCATTGCGCAGGATGGTGAGAAAATCACCGAGGGGATCGTGGCTGGACATGGTGCGGAAAGGGTTGCGGGGTTACCAAGAGGACTTGATGACGCCCGGGATTTTGCCGTTGAGCGCGAGTTCGCGGAAGGTGAGGCGGGAGACGCCGTAGCGGCGGATGTAGGCGCGGGCGCGGCCAGTGACGCTGCAGCGGTTGCGCACGCGCACGGGGGCGGAGTTGCGGGGCAACTCGGTGAGGGCGCGCTGAGCCTGGTAGAATTCCTGGTCCGTCGTCTTCGGGCTGGCGAGGATGGCTTTAAGCTCGGCGCGGCGGACCGCGTATTTTTTCACGAGGCGCTGCCGCTTGAGGTTGCGTTCGATGGAGGAGGTTTTGGCCATGGAAAGGAATTATGAATTAAGAAGTGGAGAAGGCAGAATGAGAAATTCAGCAATCAGCATTCAGAAATTAGGAATTAGGCGGGGACTGGGGCGGGGGCGGCGGGGGAGAGGTTTCAGCGACGGGGGCGGTAGGCGCGTTCGGATCGGGCTTTTTGACGGTGGGGGCCGAGGCGGTGCGGAAAGGCATGCCGAGGAGGCGGAGCAGTTCGCGACCGTCATCGTCGGTGCGGGCGGTGGTGACGATGGCGATGTCGAGGCCGATGTTTTTGCGGCCCGGGTCCACGGTGATTTCCGGGAAGATGGTGTGATCGGCGATGCCGAGGTTGTAGCTGCCGCGCCCGTCGAATTTCCGGCCCACGCCGCGGAAGTCGCGGATGTTGGGGAGGGTGACGGAGAGGAGGCGCAGGAGGAAGTCCCACATTTTTGGGCCGCGGAGGGTGACCATGACGGCGGAGGGCATGCCTTCGCGCACCTTGAAGTTGGCGACGGAGGCGCGGGCGCGGGTGATCACAGGCTTTTGGCCGGAGATGATCGTGATGTCCTTGACGACTTCCGTGACCCAGTTCTTGTCGGCCTCGGAATCAATGCGCGAGTTGAGTACGATCTTGTTGATCGTGGGCACCTGGTGCGGGTTTTTGAAGCCGCGGGCCTTGGCCATCTCGGGGACGACCTTTTCCAGGTAAAATTGTTTGAGGGTGGGGACGGTCATGGCGCGAAAGGGAATGCGGAGTGATGAATGCGGAATTGTTCGACGGTTAAATTGTTGAATGGCTGGATTGTTTTGGCGGGTGACGAGAATCGCGGAGGTGAACCGAAAGGGATTGGTTTTTAGCAATAGAGCAATTCAGCAATAGAGCAATAACGGGTGTTACTTTTTGGCGGCGGCTTCGCGTTTTTGCTTTTTTGCGTCAAAGCGGCTGCCGAGCATGACGTTCGAGCGGTGGATGGGGGCTTCGCGCTGGATGATGCCGCCCGGCTCTTTTTCGGAGCGGGCCTTGGTGTGGCGCTTGATGATGGCCACGCCTTCGACCAGGATGCGGTCGCGCTCGCGGAAAATTTGCAGCACCTTGCCGCGCTTGCCTTTGTGGGCGCCGCTGATGACGACGACTTCGTCGCTGCGTTTTATGAGATGAGGCATGGCTAGAGGACCTCCGGGGCGAGGGAGATGATTTTCATGAAATTCTTGGCGCGCAATTCGCGAGCGACGGGGCCAAAGATGCGCGTGCCTTTCGGGTTGCCCGTGGTGTCGAGGATGACGCAGGCGTTGGTGTCGAAGCGCAGGTAGCTGCCGTCCGCGCGGCGGATGGCTTGCTTGGTGCGCACAATGACGGCCTGGGCGACGGTGCCTTTTTTGACCTGGGCGTCGGGCGTGCTGTCCTTGACCGCGACGACGATGATGTCGCCGATGTGGGCAAAGCGGGTGAGCTGCCCGAGGCGGCGGATCATCATGACGTGCTTGGCGCCGGTGTTGTCGGCGACTTCAAGACGGGATTGCATTTGAACCATGGTAGTTGGCCTCCGGGCGGGGAAAGGGATGGGAGTGGGCTGGGAAAGAACGGGGATTAGACGGCCGCGGCGGTGGGCGCGGCTTCGATGACGCGGATGACGCGCCAGCGTTTGAGCTTGCTGATCGGACGCGTCTCCATGAGTTCGACTTTGTCGCCAAGTTTGCAGACGTTGGTCTCGTCGTGGGCGTGGAGCACCGTCTTGCGCTTGATTTCCTTTTGATAGATCGGGTGCGGGATTTTGTAGAAATACGTCACCTTGATCGTCTTGTCGCCGGAGCGGCTGGTGACAAGGCCGGTAATGTGTTTGCGCGTGGCGCGGGCGGTGGGAAGTTCGACGGACATGGGAGGGAAGGGGAAAATGGTAAATTACGAATTAAACGCGGAGCGCGCTTATTTGCTGGTGGCGGCGGTGGGCACGGCGGCGGCGAGTTCGCGCTGGCGCTTCAGGGTCTGGAGGCGGGCAATGTCGCGGCGGATCGAGCGGAAGCGGGAGGGGTTTTCCACCTGACCGCTGGATTGCTTGAGGCGCAGCCCAACCAACTCGTCGCGCTGCTCGACCAACTTGCGGTCGAGCTCGACAGGGGGGAGTTCCTTGAATTCTTTGGAGAGCATGGTGGAAGCGGAATGAAAGATGGAAGATGGAAAAAAAGCGGCTAGTGGAAGATGAGTTTGGCGGGGAGGAAGTGGGTTTGATTCTACCTTCTACCTCCTTCCTTCTCTATTCTAGTTTGCTAGAATTTCTCCAGCGCTTCGCGACTGATGAAGCGGCAGTGGAAGCCGAGTTTGGCGTCGGCGAGGGCCAGCGCCTCGCGCGCGGCGGAGGCGTTGACGCCACCGATTTCAAAGAGGATCGCGCCGGGCTTGATCACGGCGACGTAGAACTCGACGCCGCCTTTGCCGCGGCCCATGCGGGTTTCCGCGGGCTTTTTGGTGACGGGCTTGTGCGGGAACACGCGCATCCAGACTTTGCCGCGGCGGTTGAGGTGGCGGGTGATGGCCACGCGGGCGGCCTCGAGTTCGGCCGCGTGGAGCGCGCCGCGTTCGAGGGACTGGATGGCAAAGTCGCCGAAGGCCAGGCGGTTACCGCGCTTGGCGACGCCGCGAATGCGGCCTTTCATCACCTTGCGGTATTTCTGGGAAGCGGGTTGAATGTTGGCCATGACGGGGGAAAATTAAGAATTAAAAAGTAAGAATTAAGAAGGAGTCGGAGAAAAATGGCGGTCGTAGAGGCCAAAAACGGATGGCTGGGTGAAATGAGAGGAGGGTGCGTGGTTTTATTTTTTAATTTTTCCTTCTTAATTCTTAATTTCGCTTACAGCCCTTCCTCATCCTTGCGGCAGATCCAGACTTTGATGCCGATTTTGCCCGCGACGGTGTTGGCTTCGACGAAGCCGTAGTCAATGTTCGCGCGGAGCGTGTGGAGGGGGACGCGGCCGGTGCGGACAAGCTCGACGCGGGCGATTTCCGCGCCGCCGAGGCGGCCGGCGCAACGCACGCGGATGCCTTCGGCTCCGAGCGCCATCGCGCTTTGGACGGCTTTTTTCATCGCGCGGCGGAAGGAGATGCGGCGTTCGAGCTGGAGCGCGATTTGTTCGGCGACGATGTAGGCTACGACGTCGGGCTTCTTGACTTCGTGGATGTCGAGCAGCACGTCTTTACCGGTGAGCTTGGCGAGGTCGGCCTTGATTTGTTCGAGCTGACGGCCTTTCTGGCCGATGACCATGCCGGGGCGGGCGGTGTAGATTTTGACGCGGACGCGGTTGCTGGCGCGCTCAATGAAGATGCGGGGCACGGAGGCGTAGCGGAGCTTGTCCATCAGGTGCTCGCGGATGCGGTAATCCTCGTGGACGAGGAGGGGCAGCTCCTTCTTGTTGGCATACCAGCGGGACTCCCAGTTGCGACGAACAGAGAGGCGGAAGCCGATCGGATTGGTTTTTTGTCCCATGATGATGAAATGGCTGGCCGGTTACTCGGCGGCGGGGGTGGCGTTGTTGTCGGAAAGGATGATGCGGATGTGCGAGGTGTGCTTGTGAATGGGGTGGCCCGATCCTCGGGAAGCCGGGCGCATGCGCTTGAGGACGGAGCCTTGCTCGGTGAGGGCGCGCTTGACGACGAGGTTGGCCGAGGAAAGGCGGTGGTTGTTCTCCGCGTTGGCCACGGCGCTGACGAGCGTCTTGCGCACGAGGCGGGCCGTCTTGCGCGGGATGAACCGCAGCAGGTCGAGCGCTTCGGTGGCGGTCTTGCCTTGGATCACGCGCGTGATTTGCCGCAGCTTTTTAGGCGAGATGCGGACGTATTTGGTGAGGGCTTGAACTTCCATGGCCGGAAATGGTGGAAAAAGTGGAGGAGAGCGGGTTATTGGGGCGACATCGAGGAGAGGCGGACTTCATCACCCGGAACTACGATAATGTTCTCGCGATTGGTAATGAGGGCGGCGCAACGGGTATCCTCCGTGGCGACGACGACGAGTTGCGCGACCGTGGCGCCTTTGCGCTGGATGACGCAATCCACGCCGTTGCGGAAGCCTTGGTAGAGGCCGCCGTCGAGCAGAACCACATCGGCCTGGCCTTCGGTGATGTGGGCAATGTGCGCGCGGCCGGAAGGTTCGAGGGATTCGTCCACCCAGTCGGGATGATTGGGGTTGTGGGTGGGGCGGTAGGCGTCGGCGGGAAGCAGCGGCGGGCGCACGGGGGCAACCGACTGCGCCTGCGCCCAGCCGCCCGCGGCCAGCACAAGGGCGGCGGCGGTGAAAAGCACGGATGGGCGGAGGGTCGGCATGGTAAAATAAAAAAGACTTAGACCTTTTTCTGGGTGTGGGGGTTGTGGCCCTTGAAGATGCGGGTCGGGGCGAATTCGCCGAGTTTGTGGCCAACCATGTTTTCCGTGACATACACGGGGATGAAGGCGTGGCCGTTGTGGACGTTGAAGTTCAAGCCGATGAAGTCCGGCGTGATGGTCGAACGGCGCGACCAGGTTTGGATCGGCTTGCGCGAAGCTTCCTTCTGCGCAACGTCTATTTTGTCCTGCAAGGACGGTTCGACGAAGTAACCCTTTTTTACGGAGCGGCCCATGGTGAATGAAAGTTGGTGGTGGGGAAAAAGGTTTAGACCGGCTTGACCTTGCGGCCGTTGCGGCGGGTGAGAATGAAGGCGTTCGAGGGCTTGCTCTTGACGCGAGTCGGATAGCCTTTGGCGAGCTGGCCCCACGGTGAGACGGGATGCTGCCAGCCGCCGCCACCTTTACTCTTTCCCTGGCCGCCGCCCATTGGGTGATCCACGGGATTCATGGACATGCCGCGCTGGCGGGGGCGCTTGCCGAGCCAGCGATTGCGCCCGGCCTTGCCGAGGCTGCGGTTCTGGTGGTCGAGGTTGCCCACGACGCCGACCGTGGCGCGACAATTGGCGTGGACCCGGCGGATTTCACCGCTGGGAAGCTTGATCGTGGCGCTGTCGCCTTCGATGGCCATCAACTGCGCGCCGGCGCCGGCGCCGCGCGCGATCTGCGCCCCACGACCGGGGAGCATCTCGATATTGTGAATGAAAGTGGCGGGCGGCAGGTGGCGCAGCGGCAGCGCGAGGCCGACGGGATACTCGGTGACGATCTTGTCGGTGGAAATGATTTTGTCGCCGACTTTGAGGCCGTTGGGGGCGAGGATGTAGCGCTTGGCGCCGTCGGCATAGGCGAGGAGAGCGAGGCGGGCCGAACGGTTGGGGTCGTATTCGAGGGCTTGGACGGTGGCGGGAATGTCCTTTTTGTCGCGCTTGAAATCAATGATGCGGTAGAGGCGCTTGTGCCCGCCGCCGCGGCGGCGCGAAGTGATGCGACCGTAGCAGTTGCGGCCCTGGGCGCGGTGGTTGGCCACGAGCAGGGTGTTCTCCGGGTCTTTTTTCGACAGATCCTCGCGCGTGTTCTCAATGAGAAAGCGCTGGCCGGGAGTGAGGGGGCGGCGTTGTTTGAGGGCCATGGGAGGGAGGAAGGAAAGTGGGAAATTACGAATTACGAAACGCAGCGGAAGCAGCTTACATGACTTCGATTTTCTGGCCTTCGGCGAGGGTGACGATGGCGACTTTGCGGCGGTTGGTGCGCCCGGCGTGGCCGCCGAACATGCGGCCGCTCTTGCGCTTGCCGGGATGATTCAGGATGTTCACGCGCGCGACCTTGGTCTTGTATTTCGCGGTGACGGCGCGACGCACTTCGATGCGGTTGGCCGAGACGGCCACGTCGAACACATACTTGTTCAAGTGGGCGTTGAGCGCCGAGGCCTTTTCCGTGATGCGGTAGCCTTTCAAAACGTGGTAGGGTTCTTTCATGAGCGCGAAATTTTTAAATGATGAATTACGAAACGAGAGAGCGGGGATGAGCAGTGGGTAATAGGGCGAAACAAGAGCAAAAGTGAAAATGGAAAACTGTGTGGCTTTGGTTTTGTAATTAGTAATTCGTAATTTGAATTTCCAATTTAGCCATTGGCCCGCGCCAGAATCTTTTGGAAGCCTTGCTCGCTGATCAGCACGCATTCGTGGCTGACGAGGTCGAGGGCGTTGAGGGAGGCGGCGTCCACCATGGCCACCCGGGCGAGGTTGCGGGCGGCCAATTGCGCGTTCTTCTCGAAGGTTTCGTCCACCAAAAGAATTTTGCCGGCGGGGTGGATGCGGGTGAGGACCTGGTTGATAACTTTCGTCTTGGGCTGGGCGGGGGTAATTTTCTCGATGAGGTTGAGGCCACCTTCACTGGCTTTGTCGAACAGGGCGCGCTGGAAGGCGAGCTGGCGGACTTTCTGGTTGATCGTGAGGGACCAGTCACGCGGACGTGGGCCGAACACGACGGCGCCTTTGACCCAGATGGGGCTGCGGCGCGAGCCGTGGCGGGCGTTGCCGGTGCCTTTTTGACGCCAGGGCTTCTTGCCCGTGCCTTTGACTTCGCCAAAATTCTTGGTCTTGGACGTGCCTTGGCGGGCGTTCGCCTGGTAGGCGACGAGGGTTTCCTTGAGCGCCTGGAGGCCTTTCTTGCCTTCAAACTCGCGCAGGGCAAAGTCCTTTTCCTGGGCATTCGCGCCGTCGGGGCTGTAAACTTTGAGCTTCATGGTCGTAAATTGGGTTGGGGGTGGGCGCGAGCCGGAGGGTTATTTCTTGGCCGGGGTCGTGGGTTGGCCTTTTTTAGCCTGGCGGACGACGACGAAGTCGCCAGTTGCTCCGGGCACGCTGCCTTTGATGAGCAGCAAGTTCTTGTCCTCGATGACTTTAACGATAGTCATATTCTGGGACGTGCGGCGATCCTGGCCCATGTGGCCGGGCATCCGCTTGCCTTTGAAAACGTGGCCAGGAGTCTGGCGCATGCCGATGGAGCCGGGGCGGCGGTGCATCATGTGACCGTGGGAGTCCGGCTGGCCGTCCATATTGTGGCGTTTCATAACGCCTTGAAAACCGCGGCCCTTGGTGGTGCCGATAATATCCACCAACGCACCCTCTGCGAACCTGTTGACTGTCAATACATCACCAACTTTGAACTCGGCTCCGTCCGAGGTGCGAAATTCGCCCAATTGTGTGACGGGTTGGGCAAGACCGGCCTTTTTGAGATGGCCCAACTCCGGGGCGGTCATCCGGCGTTCTTTTTGCACCCAAAATCCAATCTGGACGGCGCTATAGCCATCATTATCAACGGTTTTAACTTGCGTGACCGGGCAGGGGCCGGCTTGGACAACCGTGACGGGAACCAAGCGGTTCTCGCTGTCGTAAATCTGGGTCATGCCCACCTTTTTGCCGAGGAGGATTAAGTTCATGGTGCTAAGTGGCAGGTGGACGGCTACGTCCCGCAGAGCGGGATTTGGCGGGCCTTCTTGCATTCCGACCGGGGTCGGAAACCTGCGTTAGGCGTGAAATGTGATGTGTGGAAAGTGGATTTTCGGGTGGAAAAGGTTCGATAAAATCGGAGCCGGCCCCGGTCGTCAAGTGCTAAAGGCCAGCGGCCAAACGCCGCGGACCTCGACTGCGAGGCTGCTTTCCGACTTTGCCGCCCGACCCGAGCAGGCGGCTGGAAAAGGATGAGGGAAACCTAAAAATGAACAGGGAAAGAGTTTGAATAAGGAGATAAACCAACGGCGCGTCAAGCGGAATCTAGCCGGCGAGGAGGCTTTGGGGGAGCACCTGCTGGGGATTCTGGTTGGCGTTGAGCGTGGGAATGATCCAGGTGTCCGTGGGTTTGTAGAGGTTGAAACTGAACCAGACCGGGCCTTTTTCGAACTTCAGCACCGCATAAACGACTTCGGTGGAAGGGGTGAGTGCGACCGTTTTGTAAATCTCGTAGCCGATAAATTTGCCGTAGCCCTTTTCAAAGTCGCCCAGGGCGCTGAGGAGCTTGGCCTTCGTCGTGAGGTCGTCGTTCAGCGGGGAACCTTTGAACCAGACTTCCACGGCGGCGGAACTGGAGGTTTTATAGGCTTCGAAGCCCTTGGTGATAATATCGGGGGCGGCGGGGCCGCTGCTCATATTATTCAAGGTGGGCAGGGACTGGGCGAAACCGGGCGCGACGAGCGCCAGAAAGAGGGCAAGAGTGGCAAGGTGTTTTTTCATGGAGGAGGTGGAACAAAGCATATTTCAAGATGCAGGGCGAGGGCAAAAGATGTAAAAAAGTTTTCCTCCGCGGTGATTTGGGGGTGGGCGCGCCTTTGGGTCTTGGCGTCGGGCCGCGGGGTGTTAATAGTGGCCGGCGCGAACATGACCGAAAAAATTCCCACCGTGAAGGGTGCTGCGGCGTTGCGCGGGCCGCTCAACCAGCCGGCCACGGACGGCCCGGCGGCGGCGGCCGAGGCCGGATTGCGCCCACCCACGTTCGGCGATTTCACCGGGCAGGCGAAAACGGTCGAGCGCCTGCGCGTGATGGTCGGCGCGGCCAAGGCGCGGGGCGAGGCGCTGAACCACGTCCTGCTCTCCGGCCCGCCGGGCCTCGGGAAGACGACACTCGCCTTTATCCTCGGGCACGAGATGGGCCGCAAGGTGCGGATCACCTCGGGGCCGGTAATTGAGAAGGCCGGCGATTTGGCCGGGTTGCTGACGAATCTGGCCGAGGGCGACATTTTATTCATTGATGAAATCCACCGGCTGGCCAAGACGGTCGAGGAATATCTTTATTCGGCGATGGAGGATTTTCGCATTGATATCCTGATTGACCAGGGGCCGAATGCGCGCAGCGTGCGGCTGACGATCCCGCGCTTCACGCTGGTCGGCGCAACCACGCGCACGGGTTTGCTTACCGCGCCGCTGCGCAGCCGCTTCACCCTGCAATCGCGGCTCGATTATTATTCGCGCGAGGACTTGGTGAAGATCGTGCGCCGCAGCGGGCGTTTGCTGGAGATGGATTTGCAGGAGGACGGCGCGCAAATCATCGCCACCCGCGCGCGTGGCACGCCGCGCATCGCGAATAATTTGCTGCACTTTGTCCGCGACTACGCACAGCAGCGCTTTGCCGGCAAGGTGACGGCGGCGGCGGCCGAGGCCGCGCTCGAATTGCTCGAAATTGACAAGGCGGGCCTCGACGAGATGGACAAACGGATTCTGCGTGTGATGGCGCACAACCATCGCGGCGGCCCGGTCGGCGTGAACACGATTGCGGTGGCGGTCGGCGAGGAGGAGCACACGCTCGAGGAAGTCCACGAACCGTTCCTGATCCAGGAAGGCTACCTGGCGCGCACCGCGCAAGGCCGCGTGCTGACGGCCAGGGGCTGGCAGGCCGCCGGCCTGCCCCCGCCGGCGAACGTGGCGGGCGGACAGGGGGAGTTGTTGTAGGTTTTCAAAAAAACTTCCGTCATGAAATCGAAACTCACCATCAAAGAGCATGAACGTATCGTGTTGACGACGCCGGTTTCCAGCGCGGGGTTGGAAGCGGGCGATGTCGGCACGGTCGTGCATGTTTACCGGGACGGGAAGGCCTTCGAGGTGGAGTTCGTGGCGCTGGATGGGCACACCGCGGCGGTGGTCACGCTGGAAGCAAACCAAGTGCGCCCGGTGAAGCGCCGGGAAATCACCCACGCCCGCGAATTGGCGACGACTTGATGACGCGGCTTACGCCGAAAATTGTAATACGACGTGCAATGGAATAAAGTTGCGCGCGTGAACTCGAATATCATAATTACGCTTTCAATGGCCACCACGGCACAGACGAGTTTGGACTGGCGCTGGCTTATGCCGATGTTTATCGGTCTTTGGCTGGTCGTTTGTTTTTTGATGTCCTGCATCGGCGGTTGGAATTCGCTGGCTAAAAGATTTCGCAGCACCAATACAAATGCGGGCCAGTCGTTTTCATGTGTTTCAATGGGATTAGGTCGCGGATTTTTGTCGGGTGGTTATAGAAGTTGCCTGTTCGTCAGTTTTGATTCGGTTGGCATCGCCATATCCATCTTCCCTTTGTGGCGTTTCTTTCACCCACCGTTGTTTATACCGTGGAATGCGGTTTCTAAATGTAAACGAGAGCGGTTTTTGTTTTTGAATTACACGGCTGTTTACATATCTGAACCAGCGGTCAGGATGCAGTTTCGAGGACGATTGGGAAAAGAACTTTATGAGTTTTGGGGCGCGCGATCTTGAGCCAAGACATGTCAAAATCATAGTTTGGAATCATGACACGGCCGAAAACCGCAATGTTTCGCACGGTTGACCTTTGTGCGAAATTGGATTGGCGTTGGCCGGTGTCCAAACCTGCCCGGATCGCCGAACTCGCCGCCGTGTTTCTCAAGCTCGGCTGCATTTCCTTTGGCGGGGCGATGGCGCACTTTGGTTATTTTCACGAGGAATTTGTGCGGCGGCGCAAGTGGCTCGACGAGGCGCATTACTCCGACCTGGTCGCACTGTGCAATTTTCTGCCGGGGCCGGCCAGCAGCCAGACGGTGTTCGCCATCGGCATGGAGCGCGCGGGCCTGGCGGGGGCGCTGACGGCGTCCGTGGCTTTTTTGCTGCCGTCGGCGGCACTGATGATTTTGTTCGGCTACGGCTTCTCCGCGTTCAATGGTCCGGCGATGGTCGGGTGCCTGCACGGGTTGAAAATCGCGGCGGCGGCGGTCGTGGCCCAGGCGGTGTGGAACATGGCGCGGCGGCTGTGCCCGGATTTCCCGCGCGCGTTGCTGGCGCTCGCGGCGGCGGCGTTCGTGTTCGAGGTGTCCGGCGCGTATGGGCAAATCGGGGCAATCGTAGTCGGGCTGGCGGTGGGGTTCTTTTTCTTCAAAGTTTCGAGTTTCGGGTTTCGGGTTTCGAGTACAAGGCCCGACGAGGACGCCTCACTGAAAACCAATTCCACCATGTCTGACTTCCCCAACCCAACCGCCATGACGCTAAGTTCGTCTCCCGAAATGCAAAACCCGCCATTGAATCTTCCCAACTCGAAACTCGAAACTCGAAACTCGAAACTGAATATTCCCAACCCAAAACTAAAAAAATCCCATTACTGCGCCGCCGCCGCGTTGGTCGTTTACGCGGTGTTGCTGTTCATTTTGCCGGTGCTGGCGGCGGCGTCGGGTGCGCGGAGCGCGAAAGTTTTTGCCGGCTTCTACCGGGTGGGCGCGCTGGTATTTGGCGGCGGCCAGGTCTTGATGCCGCTGTTGCGTGCGGAGGTGGTGCCGCCGGGCTGGATTGGCGACGGGCCGTTTCTCGCCGGGTATGGTGCGGTGCAGGCGATGCCCGGGCCGCTGTTTTCCTTTTCGGCATATGTGGGGACAGTGATCTTCGCGGGGCCGCGGGCGTGGCTCGGCGGGCTGCTGTGTCTGGCGGCGATTTATCTGGCCGCCTGGCTGGTCATCGGCGGCGCCCTGCCCTTCTGGCATACACTGCGCGGGCAAAGCTGGGCGCAAGGGGCGTTGCGCGGGGCGAACGCGGCGGTCGTCGGCATTTTGCTCGCGGCGCTCATCAACCCGATCGGCGTCGAGGCCATCGGAAACTGGCGGGATCTGGCCGCCGCGCTCGCGGCATTGTTGCTGCTGGAAAAATTTCGCGCGCCGCCGTGGGCGATCGTGCTGGCCGCGGCAGCCTTGGGCGAGTTCATTTAAGCGGAGCGGCGACTGAGGCCACTGAGACGATTGAGGGGCAAAGACAGTAGAGGCTGTCCGAAAAGTCTGCTTTGGTCAAGTGATGGGCAGATGAGGTAGTGCGATCATGAGGCAGCCGAGCGTGGCAAAAGCGCAGAAGAGCGAAGCGTGTTTTTCCCAGCGGGTGAGCAAACGACGGTGATAGCCCAGCCAGGCGATGGTGCGTTCGACTCTCCAGCGGCGGCGGTAGCGGCGCCGCGGTCGTCCGTCCTGGGTGACGTTTTCGGGCCGGCGGTTTTTGCGGTGCGGGGCGATCATTTCGATGCCCAGTTCGGCGAGGGTTTCGTCCAGTTCATCCACGTCGTAAGCCTTGTCGCCGATGAGGCGTTGCGGCTGGGCCTCGGGCTGGCCCAAGTCGAGCGTTTGCTGCACCATGTCGTGTTCGGGAACGCCAGAGGCGTCCACCGACAGCGCCAGCGGAATGCCTTGCCCATCAACGACTAACTGCACCTTCGTGCCCTTGCCCTTGGGCGACAGCCCCACGGCGTCACCACCGCCCTTGGCCGCCGCAAAGGTGGCGTCCACGAAGCATTCTTCCACATCGATGCGCCCAACCTCAATCAAGTGCCGGATAACTTGGGCGAACAGCATGCGGAAGGCCCGCGACTGGCTCCACTGTTGCAGGTAGTCATGCACGGTGGACTTGGGGGGAAAGCTGCGTGGCAGCAGCTTCCACGGCATGCCCGTGTGCAGCATGAACAGGATGGCTTCGAACACCTCCCGCTCGTTGGCCCGGGGCCGCCCAAACACGCTGCGCTTGGGCCGTTGCAACACAGGACTTATAATCTCCCATTGTTTGTCAGTTATAAACATCCCACTCCGAAAGCACCTTCCATGCCGACTGGCCTACTTTTCGGACAGCCTCTAAGGAAATTCGGCGTGCGGAGCGCGGAATGCGGAATTCAAAGTTTCCGATCTTATGTTCGACTTCCTTGCTCCTAATTCCGCACTCCGTATTCCGCGCTCCGCATTTCACTTCCCTCGCCTTCTGCTTTGCTTCTTGGGGCAAAACTCTATAGAGCAATGGTTGTTCGTCCCCCATGCCTCCACCCACTTCGCTATCGTTTTCCACGGACGAGCTGACGCGCTATTCGCGCCAGCTTGCGCTGCCGGGCGTGGGCCTTGAGGGACAGTCGAAGTTGCGCGACGCGCGCGTGCTGCTCATCGGGCTGGGCGGGCTGGGCAGCCCGGTCGCACTCTACCTCGCCGCCGCGGGGGTGGGCACGCTCGGCCTCGCGGAGATGGACCGCCTCGAGGTCCACAATCTCCACCGCCAGATTCTGCACGACACGCCCTGGGTCGGCATCTCGAAACTGGCCAGCGCCTACGCGCACCTGTCGAACCTCAACCCGGCGGTCGCGCTACGCGAGCATCCCGACGGCCTCACGCCGGCCAATGCCCGCGCGCTTTTTTCCTACTACGACCTCATTGTTGACGGCGCAGATAATTTTCCCGCCCGCTACCTGGCCAGCGATGCGGCCGCGCGCGTGGGCCGACCGCTCGTGCATGGGAGCATCTTTCAGTTCGAGGGCCAGGTGTCGGTGTTCGACCCGGCTCGCGGCGCGCCGTGCTACCGCTGCCTCTTTCCGAACATGCCCGCAGCCGGCGAAGTGCCCAATTGCGCGGAAGCCGGCGTATTTGGGGCGCTCTGCGGCGTCATTGGCAGCGCGATGGCCATGGAGGCGCTGAAAATCATCCTCGGCCTCGGCGAGCCGCTACGCGGCCGGCTGTTCGTCTTTGACGCGCTCAGCGCAACCGCGCGCAATGTGCAAATCAAGCGCGACCCGCAATGTCCTTGCTGCGGTCCGCAGCCGGATGCGCGCATCGCCGCACTCGACCCGGAACTTTACGTCGGCGGCTGCGCCATCAAAGAGGAGCCGCACCGCCGCTCCGCGAACACCAACGAACGCTTTCTACGCGACCTAAACGCGTTGCATGGCGACAAAAATAATATGGCCACCCCATTGCCGGACCGGAAAATCCCCCGCTCGAGGTGGACGTGCGCCAGGCGCACGCCTGGCTCAATTCCAAAACCCCGCCCGTCGTGCTGGACGTGCGCGAGCCGTTTGAAGTCGCGCTGTGCCGCCTACCCGGCAGCCTCGCCATCCCGCTCGCCCAAGTGCCGGACCAGCTTGAGGCCCTGCCGCGCGACCGGCCCATCCTCGTCCACTGCCACCATGGCGGGCGGAGCCTGCAAGCGGTGCTCCTCCTGCGGGCCAAAGGCTTTCCGCGCACGACGAACCTGCGCGGCGGCATCGAAGAATGGGCGGAAACCTATGACCCGAACATGCCGCGCTATTAAAACCACGCGCAGCCTGGGTTTCGAAATGCGTAGCGGAGTTTTGCCTTGGATTGCGTTGTCTAATTTGAAGACCATACCAGCATTTTTTTGTTCGATTTGAGGATTGGGCGGGGTCTTGATGAGAGTGAACTGTTCCGAGCAACCCGATGAGCTTACGCCGCATATTTATTGCCGTTTTCATGGTTTGGCTGGGCATCATGGTGTGCGGCATTCTGCTGTCGCCTTCCAGCGTCCTTTTCTCACATGAATTTGGCCGTGAACGGCTGGCCGAAGTGTCGGGCTATTTGGACCGGTTGGTGGATTATACTTTTTATACCCTGGAGACTTTTCTGCTGGCCGTAGTCGTGGCCGGGTTTCTCCATCGGCACAAGCGAAAGCTGCCGCGGGTGGTGGTGGCGCGCGCGGCCGTCAATGAAACCGTGGTGCGGCTGGCCTTGGACACGGGGGCGTTCATCACCCTGTTAACCAACCGGACCGCGCGGCGCCTGGGCTTGAAAACCACGCGGCTGGGCCATGTGAAGGTGAATTTCGCACGCGGGTTGTTGCGCGCCACAGAGGGGCCCGTGCGGCTGGGACTCGGGTCGCAGACCATGGTGACGCCAGCGCCTGTGCTCAACCTCCCGCCTTTTGCGCTGATGCAGGGTTACGACGGGCTGGTCGGCTGGCCGGAAGTCCGGGACAACATTCTGGTCTTCGATTCCGCCCAACACCGAGTTTACACCGTGGCCGAACTGCCGCCGGAAACCGCCGACTGGCTGAAATTAAAAATCCATCCCGCGAGCCAGCTCATTTTGGAAATCCCGCTGATGGACGGTGAAACAGGAACGCTGTTGGTGGACACGGGCGCGCCCCACGGTGTTTCCCTGCCGCCGCAGTGCTGGCTGGCCTGGCGCGCGGCGCATCCGAGGGCACCGCAAACGAATCCCTGGCTGGCGATGTTGACGATGACTTATATGCCGGGCATGGGCGTGAGAGACAATGTCGAGGCGTGGGCGGAGGAAATTAATCTCGGTCCGTTGGCGTTGACGGACGTGCCACTGCGCGCGGCGAACGCCGCGGAACTTGGCCGCCGCGTCCATCCTGCTGGTTCGCTCGGCCTGTATGCACTCGAACGGATGGATTTAATTGTGGACGGCAAAAATGGCTTCGCTTACGTGCGGCCCAAGCCCCCGCCCGGCCCGCCCTACCCTGCCATCAAGCGCGCGGGTGTGACGAATGACGCCGCCAGGCGGGGCGATTGGACGCTCGCTGAAAACGTCGCGGTGCACCGCGAGCACCTGCAGGCCTTCGAATGCCTGAACCGCAGCGCCGCCAAGAGAATACTGAAGGACTATGACGGTGCGCTGGCCGACCTCGACCAGGCGATTGCCCTCGAACCGCAGGAAGCGAATGGCTACTTGTTCCGCGGCCTGATTAAAATGAAAAAGAACGATTACGCCGGCGCCCTGGCGGATTTTGATCACACCCTGGCGCTTGACCCGCGCAATGTCGGCGCCTGCCTCCTGCGCGGCTGGACCAAAATTTTGCAAAGCGACGATGCAGGCGCGGAGGCGGACTTTATTCATGCGCGCGAAATCGGTGCGGGCAAATTCCACCTTTTTCTGGTGCGCCGGATGTCCCGCCTGGAACGCTGGAGCAAGCGCCGGAAGGAGATCCGCGACGACCGTGCAAAAAAGAGCGGGGTGGAAGCGGGAGCAGCTTCGACCACCGACCAGCCCACGACCGGCGGCCTGGATGGGGCGATTATTCCCTTTTTGCTGGTTTCGTCCGCTGGCGGCGGATTGCTCTGGCTGCTGCAATCCTGGCTCGGATCCCATTTCGGCTTTGGTCTTGTGGTGGCGGCCATGGTGATCCTGTTTCCGGCGATGAGATGGATGGTGAAGCGCTACCTGTCCCCTTGCGTGGAGAATACGGGTGATGCGGGCGGCGGACGCACGCCCTTGCGGCTCGTCCGCGAATGGACATCCGACATGTTTCTATGGAATGTCCTCTTGATCCAAGGGCTGAGCAATTTCACTCTGAACGGGCCGCAGCGGGTGTTTTGGTTCTGCGCGACCGGCTTTGCCATGACCTCGGTCTGGTATGTCGTGCTGCAGCGGCTGGCGCGGCCGCCGCCGATTCGCTTGCTAAAAAAATATCCCTTGATCGTCTTGGCCCTGCTCGGCTTTGTGGCGCTGTTGGCCTGGGTGGCGGTGCTGTATTTTTCCCTCTCCGGCCAATTGATCGACGATTAATCGCTAAATTTTATCCACAATCGAGTCGGCAAGGCCGTATTCGATGGCTTCCTGGGCATTAAGGTAGAAGTCGCGGTCGGAGTCACGCCGGATTTTTTCGAGCGGCTGGCCGGAGGCGGTGGCGAGGATTTTATTCAATTCCTCGCGGATTTTTTCCATTTCCTGCGCCTGGATGTTGATGTCCACGGCGGGCGCGACGATGCGGCCCATGATGAGAGGCTGGTGGATGAGGACGCGCGCATGGGGGTAAAGCAGGCGGCGGCCTTTGGGCGCGGCGCACAGGAGAATCGAGCCCATGCTGGCGGCCATGCCCGTGACCACAACCGTGATGGGCGCGGTGATGAGCTTCATCGTGTCGTAGAGGGCCATGCCGGCGGTAATGGAGCCGCCGGGGCTGTTGAGGTAGAAGGTGATGTCCTTGCCGGGTGCGTCGGCTTCCAAGTAGAGAAGTTTTTCGGTGACCTCGCGGCAGGAGCGGTCGCTCACTTCGCCCCAGAGCATGATTTTGCGCTGTTCGAGGAACTTGCGCTGGATCATCGCGCCGAGCGGCGCGGCCTTGCCTTCGCCCTCGGGCTGGCGCGGCGCAGTGGCAGGCGACTCGGTCTCGTCGTCATCATCGTCCAGGCGGACGGGGAAATTGTGGGCGTGCATGGCGGGCAGCGTGTAGCGAACAAGGGCGGGTTGGCAATCTCAAAGGGCGCCCCACTTCGCCAAGGCTTCGTGGGGCAAGGAGTTTTTTACCACAGATGGCACGGATAAAGAAAAACAAAAATCCCTCCGTGGTATCCTTGTCATCCGTGGTAAATCTTTTCCAGCGGCCTAATACCGGCGCGGAATGCCGAAGTAGCTGAGCAGCCACGCTTCTTTCCAGACGCGGTAGCGGCCTTCCCAAGTGAGGATGCCGTGTTCTTCGTGCTGGCTGCGGGGGAAGAGGATGCCACGCTCGGTGTTCGCGCGTTCGAGGGCTTGCTGCTGCTGGTTGAGTTCGGCGATGGGTTCGTCGGTCATGGGCTGGAGCAATTCCGGGCGGCTAGCGAGGCGGCGCAGGTGGCGGCACATGAGGGCCTCTGGCGAGCGCAGCCAGGGATGGCGCTCGACCTCCCAACTGGCGGGATAAAAGCCGCCAAAGGGAAGATAGACAAAGGGCAGATAAACATTGTCGGTCACCAAGCGTACGCCGCTTTGCGTGAGGGAGGTAAAGACGGCGCAGAGGGTGACGTTGCCGGTGGGTTGCGGGTTGAAGAGCAGTTGCAGGCGTATGCGGGAGTCGGCGTCGTTGTAAACGCTGACCCGCAGGGGCGGGCCATCGGGCCGTTCGGCTTTGAGGGACTGGACGAGCTGGAATTTTTCCTCGCGCAGCCAGTTGCGCAGGACGATAAAGCGGCGTTGGTTAGGCCAGCCGTCGGCGGCGTGGTTTACCATGAAGCGGGGGAACAGCGGGGTCTCCGCGTGGCTCAGGGCGCCGATGGCGAGCCAGCTATACATGGTCTCGAGCAAGGGCCAGAGGACAAAGCCGGTGGCGAGCCAGAGCCAGGCCGGGTGGTCGCTCTCGAGATAAACGGCGGCGTTGGCCAGGAAAAAAGCAAAGAGCGCCCAGCGCACCCAGTTGCTCAGGATCGCCACGACGGGCGAAGCCAGCGAGAATTGCGCATAGGCGAGGGCGGCGGACCCGACCAGCAGACCGCAAAAAATTGCGAACAAAGACATGGAGACTGCTAAGGTTGGCGTGGAGCGCGAAGAATTCCAAGCTCTTTTCCAAGCCCTCCCAACAGGTGGAAACAGCTACAAGCTGGCTTGGCGCGCCGCAGCCCGGCGGCACAATTGTGATTTCCTCGCAACACATTCGTGACAATGCCGCGGCAAACAGGTCATTACCTTGGATTACTCACTGGTTTTCAATGACTTATTCAGGATTTCCCATCGCTTGCGTCATCTGGTATAATGCGTGCGTTCCGCGGGTATTGTGACGGAGGCCGTTTCCCGGCGCCGTCACCCCGCGCGCGGATCGCTCACCGATGAAAAACTCTCCCGCCAAAAAAATTCTCGTTGTGGATGACGAACACGACGTGACCGAATTGCTCGCGTATAAATTCAAACAGGAAAACTACGAAGTACAGGTCATCAACGACCCATTGCTGATCATGGGCCGCGCACGCCAGTTCCAGCCGGATTTGGTCATCCTCGATATTATGATGCCGGAGTTGAACGGCCTCCAAGTGTGCCGGATGTTGCGCGCGGACGCGGTGATGAAAACCATTCCCATCATATTCCTAACAGCGCGCGGCGAGGCCGAAGACCGGGTCAAGGGCTTCGAGACCGGGGCGGACGATTACCTAGCCAAGCCGTTCGACACGCGCGAGCTGCTCCTGCGCGTGCAGGCGATTTTCAAGCGCGTGGCCCCGCCCAATGGCGCGGCGCCCGCTGAAAAAGTCTTCACCCTCGGCAAAATCGCGATTGATGTCGAGAAGCACCAGCTCACCGTGCGCGGGCAGGAGGTCGAGCTGACGGCGACGGAATTCCGCCTGCTGCGGCTGCTGGTCGAGCGCAAGGGGCGCGTGCAAAGCCGCGAACACCTGCTCGTCAACGTCTGGAACTACGAAGCCGACATCGAGACGCGGACCGTGGACACCCACATCCGCCGCTTGCGCGAGAAGCTCGGCACCGAGGCCGATTTAATCGAGACAGTGCGCGGCGTCGGCTACCGGGCGGTGGACGCCTAGAACATCGAACGCCCAACATCCAACATTCAACATCGAAGGCCAAGCCGCACCAGCCGTTCCTCCATTTAATCCCCTCCGGGTTCAATTCCCGCAGCTTGCTGCGTTGGTGACATGGTTTGGGATTTGGGTTTGGGATTACAGGGATTGGATCAAAATGCCCCGGAACTTGCACCGGAGTTCTTTACTGACCAAGGCGCGGGACCAAAATTTGGCGGTCGCATTTTTTTGCAACCGGCCTGTCGTTTTTGATTGGATGTTGGGCGTTGGATGTTCGATGTTGGAAGTTGTATGTGGCCCTTCCTTGCTCTCCTCTGTGCCCTCGCCGCGGCGCTCCTTGCGTGGCGGCTGGACCAGTTGCGCCGGCGCTTGCGCGATTTGGCCGACGCGGCGGAGTCGCGCACCCCGAATTTTTTGGGCGGCGAGGATTCGCTCACCCGGCGCTACCACCTGGCGCGCCTGCAGCGCGCGCTCGATGAACTGGCGGCGGCGCACGCCAAATTGACCCGGCAGGAGCGGGGTTACCTTGCGCAGATTGACGCGCTGTTCGGCAACCTCCAGGAGGCCGTGCTGCTGGTGGACGGGAGCCAGCGGGTCGCGCTCGCCAATGCCGCGGCGGCGGAATTGCTTGGCGCGGACAAAGTCGCGCCCGGTTCGCGCCTCGAGGGCGCCGTGCGCGGTGCGGGGCTGATTGATTATATCTATCGCACCTTGCGCGGGGAGGGCGTCCCGCGCGCGGAATTTTTGCTGCCCCTGGGCCGGGACCAGGCGCGCTGGGTCGAGATTTCCGGCGCGCCGCTGGCCGCCGCCGCGCCCGACGGTCAGAAACTCTGCCTCTTTGTGTTGCACGACATCACCCGGCTCAAGGACCTCGAGAATGTGCGCAAGGAATTCGTCGCCAACGTTTCGCACGAATTGCGCACACCGCTGACGGTGATCAAGGGCTTTGCCGAGGCGCTGGTCGAGGACGACGAGCGCCTGACCCGCGAGGAACGCCTGCGCTTTCTCGAAAAAATCCGGCGGCAGACGCACCGCCTGGTGGCGCTGGTGAACGATTTGCTCGCGCTCTCGCGGCTCGAAAGCGAGCCGCACCGGCTCGACTTGCGCCCGCAATCGCTGCGCGCCTTACTCGAGGAAACGGCGGCGGAATTCGCCGAGCGCTTCCGCGAGGCGCGCGTGGCGCTGGAGCTGGATCTGCGCCACACCGACGATGTGCTGCCGCTCGACGCGCTAAAAATTTCCCAGGTTTTCCAAAACCTGTTCGACAATTGCTTCCGCTACGCGAAGGGCTTCACCCGCGTGCGCGTGCTCACCCGGCAGGAGGACGACTGCGTGCGCGTCACGGTCGAGGACAACGGCTGCGGCATCCCGCCGCTGGATGTGCCGCATATATTCGAGCGCTTTTACCGCGTGGACAAGGGGCGCTCGCGAGAGAGCGGTGGCACCGGGCTGGGCCTTTCGATTGTAAAGCACACCGTGCAACTGCACGGCGGCGAAGCCACCTGCGAGAGCGAGGAACGGACGGGCACGCGCATCCATTTCACCCTGCCCGTGCCGAGGAAGAGTGCGGAATTATGAGTGCGGAATGCGGAATTTTGCGCGTGCGCTCAAATCAAGCGAATTTCCGAATTGAAATCGAGGTGGCTTTTATTCCGCACTCCGCATTTCACTTCGCAGCGGCATCCGCCGGGCTAGTCGCCGGCGTTGCAGGTGGGTTCGCCACCTCCGGCGCGGTGAGCATGATCGTCTGCACTTTGCTGGTGTCGGGATCCGTTATCTCCACTTTGTAGGAGGACCAGACCCAGGTGGGCCGGGGAAGGGGCGGCTGGCTGTCGTCGGATAATATGCGCGCCCAGGGAGCGTCGCCCAAGAGTTGGCCGTCGCTGCCCACGACAAGGGCGCGAATGGCGCTGAGCGTGCCCGAGGCGGGTGGGTCGGCGGGGACGACGCTGGCGCGGTAGAGGAGAACAGTGGGCTGGGTGGATGGTGCGCCGAGCGGGGTGCTGTAAAACGAGATTAGCTCCGGCGGCTCCGTGCCTTGCGTTTGCAGGGGCAGGGGGTCGGCATGGGCAATGCTCACACTCCATTGGGTGCCGGTTTGGATGAGTTTGACAAAGGCGTCGAGATTGTTGCGACCGGGGTTATCTTCGTTGGCTGGAATGTTGGTGATATGATTGGTGCCTTTGGGCGCGGGATTGCTCGGGGTAGGTAGCAATGCCGGATTGGCCAGTGGACCGGTGGATTTGTATTTGGGCACATTGTCCTGGGCGACGGCGGCCTTGGGGTCGAGAAAGCTTTGCGCGCCTGCGGCGGGATGGTAGGGAGTGTCGCCGGGGCCGCCAGTAAGGAAAGCGTGATAGTCCGCGTTTAACTGGACGATGGGAATGGGCGGGGGGCCGGGTTTACCGGGGGCCGGGGGCGCGTATCCATACAGCATGTATATCACGCTGCCGACTTTCAAATCGGTTTTAGTGCGCACCACCTCAAGAACCACGGCGCGAACAGCGACCGCTTTCGCGTCTGGCCCGATGCTGTCGTCCCCGGCTTTGGCTGCCTGGGGATTGACCGCCGTGATGCGGATGACCACTTCCTCGGGCGCAAGGGCTTGGAGCGCCTTGTAATCCGCGGGGGTGACCACCGGACTGGGAGCAGTGACGGTCGTGTTGGCGCGAAAGACGGGCGGTTGGAGGACGGCGGAGGGCGTCGGGGCGTCAGCCGCCAGCAATGCAGGAGCGGGAGCCGCATGGAGCAGGACTTCACCACGCGGGATTATTTCTGCGTCAGCCGCGCGCGCGCAGGGTGCTCCGGCGAGAACTGCCAGCAAGGCCGCGCACGCGAATACCCGGGGGGCAAAGGGGAGGCTGGACATGGAGGGTGGAATTAAGTCACTTGCTTTTAGTTGTGCATTAACTCCACATTTCACACTCCACGCTCCACACTTCAACTTTACAGCCCGATGGATGCACCCCGGCCTTGCTTGACGATGGGGGCCTTTTGCTCCCAGACCGAGGTCCCCGTGCTGACATCGGTGACCGCGAGGTCGAAGAAGTAGGCGCTTTGGCTGATGTCGGCGGCGGCGGTTTTATCCATCATGATTTTCCCGGCTATGATGTAGTCGGGGGCCACGCCGGCCACCGCGTTGGAAATAATCTGAACCTTGTCGGTTTGCAGCAGCGGGATGCGCACGCCGCTCATGAGCATATCGGTGTCGAATTGCTGGTCCGTGTCGTTGATGACTGTGGAGATGAGGACGAGGCTGGGCGCGCCGGGCCGCTTTTCGTTGAGCTTGCCGCTGTTGAGGAGGTCCTGGACGAGGCTCTTGGCCGCCATGTTGAAGTCTTGATAATTGATCCGGTCGGCGTTCACGATCATGCGTTGGCCGTTGGGGTCAATATAGCTCGAGTTGTTCGGCGGGCTGCCGCAACCGGCGAGCAGGAGCAGCACGGGAAGAAGGATGAGGGATGAGGGATGAAGGATGAAGCGGTTCATGGGAAGTGGAAGAATAAAGGATGAAGGATGAAGTTGAGGGCAAAGAGCGAAGGGTTTGGAGAAGAAATTCTGTCAAAAAAAACTCCCTTTGCGCTCTTGGCGTCTTGGCGGTGAATGATAGGGGGGAGCGCCTACCGGACGCTGTTGGGGCCGGCGGGCGGCCCAAGGCCGGGCGTGTAGGCCACACTTTCGGAGAGCGTCAGCTTCCAATCCACGGCCTTGGGCGAGACGGCGGTGTCCTGAATGTCGCGCGAGTCGCCGCCTTCGATGACGACGACCTGCGTCGGCTCGTCATCGAGGGCGAAACCCTGGGCGTCGAACCATTGAAAGCGGTAATTGACGTTTTCCACTGCCGCCTTGAGGTTTTGCAATTTAACCTGGACGCGCGGCAGGCCGCCGGGGCTGAGCGCGCGATCCACCTCTACCACATAGGCAATTTCGTTGAGGGTGTTATCGGTGATGACGCGCTTGTCGGCCACCCGGTCGGGCTGGGCCAGGGAGTTGGCCGGCTCGATGGTGTTGACGGACGCGCAGCCGGCTCCGGCCAAAAGCAACGCGGCCAGCGCGCCGGCTGGGAGAAGGGAACGGTTTTTCATAAGTTCAGCGGAGGGAAAATGTTTGGATCGCCAAGCGGCCGTAAGGTGAGGTGGATTTGACGTAAACCATGGTAACCGGGCTGTCGGGCAGGTCAACCTCAAGTGATTCCGCCGTGTCGGCGCGGGCCAGGTAGAGTTTGTGGTCGGCGGGGGCGAGGAGGCGGCAGAATTGGATTTGTTTGGGCAGCGTCTCCCAAGTGCGGGTGTCGGCGCGGTTGGTGGCAGCTTGGTAGATCACGCCGGAGATTTCGGTGAGGGCGCCCAGCAGGCTGTTGTTCCCTGCGGCGGTTTCGAGGCCGTATTCGGCGGCCGCCTTGGCCCCGGCGGAGATCAGGGTTTTGACCACGATATCGGGCAAATCGTTCCGAAATTCCTGCGCGATGACGGAATCCATGTCGCAGAGCAAAGTCGTGCGCAAAGGCGCACTACCCGCCGACTGCACGACCAAGCCGGGGTTGAACTGCCCGTTGATCTTCAACACCGGGAAGGCGACGCCAATGTAGGGCACGTTGCGCGAGACCACAAAGAGCGGGATGTCAATGCGCGCCTCCAGGCGGTCGGGGGCCTCGCCGGTTTCGTAAATGATAAAGGTGAGCGGCGGGAGCTGCCCGCCGTTGGTCATTTGCGTGGCGAGGTCGCAGTCGGCGTCAATGAACGCGTTGTGGCCGATCATGGCCTGTACGCGCGCAAAGTCCACGCGCGCGCTTTCATTGTCGCTGGCGGATTGCGGCCGGGCCAGCAGGCAGACCGCGCGCAGGTAGGTCGCCATCGGGTTCGCGTAATTGGTGTAATACTTGAGGTTGTCGAGCGGGCCGTAGTTTTGTTGCATCTGCGCCTGGACGCGCGGGTCGGCTTGGGCGCGGGCGGCGTCGTAGCCGTCGCCGTTCGAGCCGGACTCGGCGGCGGCCTTCTGCGCCGCCGCGATGCGCGCGGCGTTGTTGCGCTGGGCGACTTGCTGGCGGTCGAGCGCCCGGTTCAGTTCGACGCGCGCCTCGTCAAACTTGCCCAATTGGAGATAATTGAGCGCCTGGTAAACACTCTCCATGATCCGGTCGTAGTCGCGCCCGCGGTAGGGCATGACCGTCGGGTTGACGAGCAGCGACTCCGTCTCGCGCGAGATCGAAATCTCCGGCTGCGTGTCCCAGTAATCGAACAACCGGTCGGCGGCGCTGAAGGAGTTCATGCTCCCCGCGATGTCGCCGGCGGCGCGCGCGGTGGCCCCGGCCTCGAGGTCCCAGAGCACGGCGTCGGTGCCGGAGCTTTTCTGGGCGGCGTGCGCGGCGATTTGCGCCGCCTGCGGATACGCCCCCGCCGCCCAGTTGGCACGCAGACTCTGCGTCTCATCCGTGTAGGACGCGCACCCGGCCAGCAGCGCAATGGCCGCCAGCAAACCCAACCGGCTGAACAATAATGAGGAGCGAAATTTCATAAGCCGACCATCAACATCCAATCCCGCAACGGCGGGAAACGCCCAACATTCAACATCGAATGAAGAAACCGAAATGACCGTCGGCGTCTTAATTGGATGTTGGAAGTTCGATGTTGGGCGTTGGATGTTGTCATAGCGGTGTCTGGCTTTACTTACAAGCCGAAGCCTAGGCTGGTTTTCACGACCGCCAATCGGGTCGCGGGTTCCCTGCTTTTTTCGCTCCCACCACCATCGCCCGGTAGGTCATCCTTGGATGAAAAGGCCGCCAGCCATAAGGCCCAAGTCACGTCGGCCATAGAACAGGTTAGGGTATTTTTCGACCAACTCGTTAATGGCGGGGTCCTTTTTCATCGCGGCACGCACGGCGTCGTCGAGCGCTTGGAAGGCATCGCGGACTTTTTGCATGGCGGCTTGGGCGTCTTTGTCCTCCAGCGCGTCTTGATGGATATTATCCAGCACAAACATGGCGCGCATATCTTGCGCCTGTGCCTTGATTCTCGGGTCATCACTCCTATCGAGCGCATCCAAATACTTTTAGTTGTTCGGCTTGGGCCTCGGCTCGCGAAAGGCTGGGGCCGGGAGTGCCGTTCATTCTGGTGACAACGAGGTGATCGCCGAGGCCGAACGGTTCGGGGTTTGGGTCGGGCCACAACAAGTCGCGACTGTTTTTGTCGGATTCAAGACTCCAGGTGGTGCCGTGCAGCACCTGGCTGACTTGGTATTGGCTCAGACGGTCTTTATACGCCGGATTATTGATCGCGGGGTTGCTGAACATCAGCGTGCGGACGAGGTCATCCGCCGCTCCGAAACGCTCGTCGTAAGTTCTGGTGGCAATAACGACGTCCCGGTCCTTTTCCGCCGCGTCCCGTGCGGCCAGCAGCAGATTCTGTTCATCGGACGTCGGCCGGGGCTGGTCGCCCAGCCATGGATTACTATCCCAAGAAGAATTCCGGCCTTGGACTGGGGCGCCCGCCGGAGCGGTGCTCACCGGCGCGGCTGGTGCCTGAGCGGGAGAAGTCGTCTGCCCGCGCGCGCTGGCCAAAGTGAGCAAAACTACGGCCACGAAAAGATGCCGCAGGGATTGGGTAAAGACGGGAAGGGTTTTCATAATGGCGGGGTGCGTAGTGGGTTATAAACAATAGACGCTTCGGCAGAACAATTATTAGAGATTCTTTACCATCCATCTACATCGAATAAGGATACCTACGGCATCCAATCGGCTTCTTAATTGGATGTTCGGTGTTGGGCGTTCGATGTTGGATGTTGTTTTAGGTGGTCGGCATCCACCGCGCAATCCCTTCACCGGCCGTTTTCGCTTGCGCCAAGCGGGCGCGTAACTCGTCCCACGCCGGTCGGCGAAAGTGCGCGCTGCGGTCCAACAATTCCTGGAGCGGCGCGAGGACGAAGGCGCGCTCCCACATCCGGGGGTGCGGCAGTTCCAGCGCGGGGCCGGCGCGCGTTTCATTTTCGTAAAGGAGCAGGTCGAGATCCAAGGTGCGCGGGCCCCAGCGCGTTTCCTGGGCGCGATTGCGGCCCGCGGCGCGTTCGCGCGCGAGCAGAACTTCGAGCAGTTGCTCGGGCGTGAGCGTGGTCTCAAGGCCGATGACCAGATTCAAAAACAGCGGCTGGTCGGTGACGCCCACCGGCTGGGTCTCGAAAATCGCCGAGGCTTCGAGCGCGGTGACGCCCGGCGCGCGCCTGAGTTCCGCGAGGGCCGTGTGGATGGCCGCGGCGCGGTCGCCGAGGTTGGCCCCGACGCCGACGAAGGCCTGGCGAGTTGCCGATGACATCGGTTTAGATGGTGGGTGCCAATGGGCGCCATCCGTGGCGCGGGGCTTTACCCCGCGCGTGGAATCGTGCCCGAAAAGAAGCGTGGACCGGCATAAGAGGGAGGGGCGCAACATTAGGTAAACAAAACCAATCCCAACAGCTAAAAGTGCCGGGGCACCAAAACAGAAGAGTGGAAATTGTTGGCCTGGCATCAAAAGTTGTCATTAAAATTCACCCTGCCAGCGTGGTTCCCAAATTGGGAACTTTTGCTTGACAGCCACCTTGGACAGTTTACCCTGTCATGCATGTAATTTCCCGCAAAGCCCTCCGAGACTTCTGGGAGAAGCATGCCGACGCCGAGCAACCCCTAAAATCCTGGTTCCATGAGGCCGCGGCAGCCCAATGGAACCGGTTTCAGGACATCAAGGCCAACTACCGTTCAGCGGACGCACTCCCCGATAATCGCGCAGTTTTTAACATCAAAGGAAACACTTACCGCCTCGTGGTCAAAATCCATTACAATACCCATACCGTCTATATACGCTTTATTGGGACTCATGCCGAATACGATAAAATTGACGCCACCACCATCTAGCTTCCATTCCCGTCATGAAACCGAAAGTCATCAAAACCGCTCAAGCGTACACGGCTGCGCTCAAACGGATCGAACAGCTCGTGGATGCCAAGTCCGGGTCGCCCCAGGCGGCAGAACTGGAACTATGGTCGCTCCTTGTCGAAAAATACGAGGAGGCGCACTTTCCCATCGAAGCCCCGGATCCCATCGAAGCCATTCGCTTTCGCATGGAACAAATGAGCCTGCGCCCGGCCGACCTAGCCAAATACAAACCTTTCCGCCACAAGAGCAAAGTGTCGGAAATGCTCAATCGTAAGCGGCCCTTGAACGTAAAAATGATTCGCTCACTGAGCTTCGGTTTGAACATCCCCGCCAACGTCCTTTTGCAGGAACCGGTCGGCGAATATTCGACGCCCAAAGCTGCCAGACCGGCCTTGAAGTGACGCTGACTCGAATCAGGTCCCTGCCGGAATCGGCATGTGACTGGTCGCCAGTTCGCGCAAGTCGAGCTTGCGGCTGGCTTCATCAATATCAATGCCGACCAGGTTGCCTTCCGTGTCGTAGTCCAGCACCACGCCCTCCGAAACCTCCACCCTGCGAACGCTCGTGCGCGAGGACAGATCAATATAGAGCGAGTCCGTCTCTGGATAGTAGTTTAGTTTCATGGCTTAAAGCCCCGATCAGGAAAGGCATCTAATCACGATCGCCCCATCAAGAAAAGCCCGAAGCGACAGCGCCATTAATCCATTGACCGCCCTTTCCACGAAGCAAATAATTACGTCGCTTTCCTCTAGAACGGCCCCCCATGCCCGCCCGACCCCCACAGCCCACGCGCCGCGCCGTGCTCAAAGGCGCCGCCGCCGTCGGCCTCACCGCCGCCTTCTCCCGCTGGTCGAAGTTGACCGCGGCGGACGCCGCCGCCGTCAAAACGGATTCCAAGACAGCTGACAATACTAAATATAACGTCCTATTTCTCATGTCCGATGACATGCGGCCCGAATTGAGCATGTATGGCAACCCGCTGGTCGCGGCGCCCAACCTGGCCGGCCTGGCGAAATCCGGCGTTCTCTTCCAGCGCGGTTATTGCCAGTTCCCCCTCTGCAACCCCTCGCGCTCCTCGATGCTGACCGGCCGCCAAGTCATCAACACCGGCATCATGGACAACGTCGCGTATTTCTGGACCCAGCATCCCGAGCTGGTCAGCCTGCCCAAATACTTCCTCCAGCACGGCTACACCACCGCGCGCGTCGGCAAAATTTTTCACTTCGATGACGGCCCCGCCTGGACCGTCGGCGGCCAGACCGGCGGCAGCGCCGAAAGCGAGACTGGCCGACGACCCCTCCGCCGCCCCCGCCACCGACGAAACCGTCCTCTACAACCGGCAAGTTTCCAGCAGCGCCGGCAAAACCAAACAGGCCTACTCCGACCAAATTGTTAAGTTGGAAGGCGACGGGCAGGGCCATGGCGACTACGCCACCGCCGACCGCGCCATCGAATACCTCCGCCAATACCAGGACCGGCCCTTCTTTATCGGCTGCGGCTTCGTCAAGCCCCACAGCCCACCCACCGCGCCTGAAAGATTTTTTGACCTGATACCGTTGGATAAAATCCCGCTACCGGCGGACTACGCTCCGCACCGCACGGTCCCCGAAGGTTTCCCCGCCGGCTGCTTGCGCCCCAACAACGCCGACCTCTTCATCGGCCGCGACTCCACCCCAGACACCGCCAAACAAGTCATCCAAGCCTACCTCGCCTCCATCGCCTGGACGGACTGGAACATCGGCCGCGTCCTCGCAGAACTGGATCGGCTGGGTCTTCGCAAAAAAACCATCGTTGTGTTCTCCGCCGACCATGGCTACCAGCTTGGCGAAAAAGGCAAATGGTCGAAGGCCGGTTCGCTGTGGGAGGAAGGCGCGCGCATCCCGATGTTCTTCGCCGCGCCCACCGCCAAGGGGAACGGCCAGATTTGCACGCGCCCGGTCGAAACGATCAACATGTATCCGACCCTCGTCGAATTGTGCAACCTCCCGATGCCAGCCGGCCAGGAAGGACGCAGCATGACCAAGCTGCTCGACGCGCCCAAGGCCGAGTGGAATTTCCCCGCCTACACCGTCTGGAAGGAAACCGGCGAAGCCCCCACCGGCTACGGCGTCCGCGTCGAACACTGGCGCTACGCCGAGTATGACCTCGGCGGCCCCATGTTGCTCGACATGGATAACGACCCGCATCAGTTGAAAAACCTCGCGCACGACCCCCGCTATGCCGATGTCGCCGCGAAAATGTCCGACCTCATCGTGCAATACAAGACCCGTGTTTTCCCCCGCCCGGTCATGACGCCCATCCCCGCCGCGCCCGCCACCGCCACAGCGTAAATCCCACACCATCCCATGCCCGCCCAGCCCGAAGACCGCATCGGCGTCCTCGCGGAATACTACGGTGTCGAACCTGGCTTTCTGCGCGCCCTGGTCAACGAACCGCCGTCCAACCGCCGGCTTGCGCTCCAGCGCCAGGGAATCAACCCCTACCTCTTCCGTACGATGGTGGATTACACGCGCTACCCCGACGCCGCCCAATTGCATAAAATGCTGCGCAAGCTCCACCAGCCTATCGCGCGGCTGAACATCCTGGATTTTGGCTGCATGGTCTCCGACTACGGCCTGTATTTTGCCCGGCAGGGCGCCGCGCCCGTGATTTACGACACCGAGGAAATCACGAAATTTGCCGCCTTCCGCTTCCAGCGGGAAAAGTTTCCCGTGCAAATATTCCACCGGCCCTGCGCGCACCGGCGGCTGATGGCCGGCCGCGACCTGGTGATTTTCGGCGAGGTGCTCGAACACCTCTTCAACCCCCTTGAGCCGCTCGCCGCCTGCATCGCCGAATCCGTCCGCTATATTTTCACCAGCCACTATCCCTACGGCGACGACGACTATTTCAAGCTGCGCGGGCATCGCGCCTCCGCGCAAGCTCTCCAGCCCGCCTGCCAAGCGCTCCTCCGCGCCCATTACCGCGAAATCCCCCTCTATAAAAGCGCCCGCCTCTGGGCACGCGTCGGAACGAAATTGCCAGGGCGCAATCCGCCCATCAGGAAAAGCTGTTAGGAATAGGGCTTTGTCCTCTTTTTCGCGATCGCGAGCCGCCGCATGGGGCCACGCAAGGTAGGTGGACACCCCAGGCGTTCCGACTCGATTGCTGTTCTACCCGGTCCGTTTCAATGCGAGAATGTCGTCGGATGAAAATCGCGGGGCCAAGTAAATCCCCCTTTTTTCCAAGTAGTTCGCGGTTGCTCTTCACTCTTGCCTTATTTTCCCGCCATGCCGCCCAGTCCTCCATTGACCAATCAGAAAAGCCGCTCGTTGAACGGCCTGCCTGAAGGCAGCGCCCCACTCTCAACCGGCCGCGTGTTGGTCGTGGATGACGAAAGCGGCAACCGCATTTTGATGACCGACTGGCTTAGCAGCTATGGGCATCAGGTCACCACGGCGGGAAGCGGGAGCGAAGCCCTCCGCGCCGTGGAGCAGGTAGCGCCAGACGCCATCGTGCTCGATGTCAAGATGCCTGGGATGGATGGGTTCACGGTGTGCGAGAAACTCAAAGGCGATTCGCGGACAGCCATGATTCCCATTCTGCTGCTGACTTCGCTGCATGAGCGGGAAGACCGTTTGCGAGGCATGCGGGCGGGGGCCAATGATTTTTTGTTCAAGCCGGCGGATTTGCCGGATGTGCTTTTGCGTGTGCGCAACGCGGTGCGCCTGAGCCACTTGCATGCGGAGGTCGAGGCGAAACTGCGGGAAATTTCCCGCCAGGAACTGCTGAAGGAAAGCCTCCTGCACATGATCGTCCATGACTTGCGCACTCCGCTCGCGGCCCTTGATGGGTTTCTGCAGCTTTTGGAAAGAAAACCAAACGCTAACACGGAAGACCGACACCCGTATTACCTGCAGCAGGCGCTGCGGGCCTCCCACAAATTAGCCCAGCAAGTTGACTTGTTGCTCGACATTCATCGCTTGGAAGAGGGCCATATGCCGGTACAAGCCGTGTCGCACGATTTGGCCCAAGTGGTGGACGAAGCGGTGACCCCACTGCGGCCCCTCTTTGGCGACCGCCATCTGAAAATAGAGTGCCCACCGCAGCCGCTAACAGCGGTCGGCGATCCCGGGCTGCTCGGTCGGGTGGTGTCCAACCTCGTGGGCAATGCCATTGCCTTCACGTCGCCGATGGATGGGGAAATTTTCGTGCGGGTGCTGCCACGTCCCGGCCAGGGCCCGCGTGGAAGTGGCGGACAATGGCCCGGGGATTGCGACGGCCAGCCAGCAGGCTATCTTCGAGAAATTTTACCAAGTGAACACCCGTGACCATGCCCGCCTCGAGCGGTCTGGGTTTGACCTTTTGCAAGCTGGCCCTTGAGGCCCAGCACGGGAGCATCGGGGTGGTTTCCGAAGTGGGCGCGGGTGCGCAATTTTGGTTCGAAGTGCCTGCGCTGGTGGCTTAACCTGCCGGCGGCGGCGGTGATTTTTTTGCCCGCGTCGCTAATGCGCCCACGTTACAGCCGCGTTAATTTTCATTTTAGACCTTCGGCGTGTGTCCTTTTGCCGGTGCCCTACAGGCGGTTTTTGCTTTCCCCGCCGCCCATTTCCCTTTTGTCTATGAAGATATGGCGGTTTCGGTAATTCTCGACCTCTCCGCGCCGGACGCGCCCACCGCCATCCGCCAGTTGGCGGAATCCCTCGCCCATGCGCCCGGCGTCGTGGATGGTGCCCGGCTCCTCGCCGACGCCCTGGCCCGCGAAGCCATCCTCTCCACCTATACCGGCGATGGCGTCGCCCTGCCCCACGCCCGCACCGACGCCGTGACGACGCGCGTCGTCGCCATCGCCCGCAGCCCCGCAGGCGTGCCCTTCGGCTCCAAGGGCGAAAAAGCCTATCTCATCGTCCTCGTCGGCTGCCCGCGCTCGGACATCAGCGCCTACCTCGCCTTCAGCCGCCAACTGCTGCGCCGACTGCGCGAACCGCTGGTGCGCGCGAAGTTACTCGCCGCGCCCACCGCGGCTAAATTTCTTCAGACTCTGGAGTTGGGCGAGGCCACAGCTGCCGCCGGCTCCGCCGCGCCATGAAAGAGCGCATCCTCTTTTACTACCTCCGTGGGTGGCTCTGGCTGCGTCGCACGGCTCAACCCAACGAGGTGCAATGGAATCTGGCGCTTGCGGCGCTCGTTGGCATCGTTGGCGCGCTGCTCGGTCTGCTCTTCCGGCAAGCCACCAACGCCACGCAAACGCTGATGACGGGCCTCACCCTCGGGGGCGCAGCCGCCTTCGCTGCAATACCCTGGTGGCAGTGCATTGCCGTCCCCACCTTTGGCGGTATCTTGGCCGGACTCGTTCTCACTCTGGGCCAGAAATACATCCGGCAAAAACCCACCGATTACATGGAAGCCATCACGCTAGGCGATGGTCGAGTCCCCGCCCGTTCGAGCTTGTATCGCTCGCTTGCATCGCTGCTCAGCATAGCGTCCGGCACCGCGATTGGCCGCGAGGGCCCTTTGGTACAATTGTCCGCGATGAGCGCGTCGGTGGTCGGCGGCCTGCGCAAGCTGCCCCACCGCGCCGCCGCCTGCTCGTTGCTTGCGGCGCGGCTGCCGGCATCGCCGCCGCTTACAACGCCCCCATTGCCGCCGCGCTCTTCGTCTCCGAAATCACCGTCGGCTCCCTCGCGATGGAAAGTCTCGGCCCCCTCATCTTCGCCTCGGTCGCCAGCATCGTCACCATCCACATTTTCTCCGACGCCAGCCCGCTTTACCGCCTCGACCATTTTGCGCTGCCGCGGTGGGATGAACTTATTTTCTTTGGCGCGGTCGGCATTGTGTGTGGCCTGATGGCCGGCCTGTTCCTGGCCCTGCTCGACCAATTCAAAAAATGGTTCCAGCGGATCCCGGGCCCACTCGCGCTGAAAATGGGCCTCGGCGGCGCGGTCGTCGGCGGCATCGCGCTGTTGCACCCTGAAGTCACCGGCAACGGCTACGACGCCCTCAAGTCCCTTCTCAACGGCCGCCTCGCCCTCGACCCGGGGCAACTGCTTTGGGAGGCCGTGCTGGTGGTGTTGCTGGCCCGCATGGTGGCGACCGCCTCCGCCTTCGGCTCAGGCGCGGTGGGCGGCGTGTTCACGCCCACACTGGTCGTCGGCGCCTGCACCGGCTCGCTCTGCTGGCACGCGCTCGCCCGTTTTTTTCCCGACATGCAATTCGACCAGGCCGGCTTCGCCACCATCGGCATGGGCGCCGTCCTCGCCGCCGCGACCCAGGCGCCGTTCATGGCCATCCTCATGATCTTCGAGATGACCCTCAGCTACGAGATCATGATCCCCCTGATGTTATCCAGTGTCATCGCCTATTATACATTCCGCGGTCTGCGCCTCCACTCCCTCTACCACCATGGACCCGCCGACGACGCCGACATTTTCCACCGCCCCCTCGAAACCCTCACCGTCGCCGACATCATGCAGACGGAGCCGCGCACCATCGGCCCGGCCGCCCGCTTCGGCGAAGTCGCCCGCCACTTCCTCGCTGGCGGCCTCGACCGCCAATACGTCGTCGGCCCCGGCCGCAAACTCCTCGGCGTCGTCCGCCTCGAAGACCTGGCCGAACACCTCCACAGCCGCGCCCTGGCCGATGCTTTCATCGCCGGCGATATCGCCCACGACGACCCTGCCGCCCTCGACCCGCGCTCGTCCCTCCCCGAAGCCCTTGTCCTTTTCGCCCGCGAACACGAACACCTCCTCCCCGTAGCCCGGCCCGATACCGGCGAACTCGCCGGCACCCTCTCGCGCAATGACCTCCTCCTCACCCTTGCCGAAGCCGGCAAACACACGGGGCCAACTCGATAGGTTGCAAGTTGCAGGTTGACACCCAATCACCCGAAAATCTTTTATGTAATCTTGGTTTGATTTTGCCGATACCCTTCCCCGCCGCAACAACCTGTAACCTGCCCTTTGCAACCTGTAACCGCGAAACTCTTCACCTTCATTTGCGGCGACGATGATTTCCTCGTCTCGCGGCGGGGGCGGGAGCTGTTCACCGAACTGTCCGTCGGCCTGACCGATGAATTTTCCCGCGAAGTCATTGAGGGCCGCGTCCAAAACCTCGACGAACTCGAAATTGTCCTCAAGTATTTCCGTGCCGCCGTCCAGACCATCTCCCTGTTCGGCGACCGCAAAGCTGTCTGGCTCAAGGACGTAAATTTTCTCGGCGACACCGTCACCGGCCGCTCCGACGGTGCCAAGACCCTGGTCGCTGATCTGGTGGTCCTGCTCGAAGCGGTGGACCCCGCCGCAGTCGCCGTTCTCATCACCGCCTGCCCGGTGGACCGCCGCCGCACCGAATACAAGTGGCTCCAGAAAAACGGCGCGGCGGAATTTCTCGGCGGTGATGGCGACGCGCTTGCCGGCCTCGCCGAGCAGGAAGCCCGCGCGCTCGGCGTCTCCTTCGCGCCCAGCGCGCTGCCATTGCTCGCCGGCAAAGTCAACGGCCACACGCGCCTCGGCCTCGAGGAAACCCGCAAACTCGCCACCTATCTCGGCCCCGCCGGCGGCATCATCACCGAGGATCTCATCCGTGCCCTCGTCCCGGATTTCGGCGAAGGCGATTTCTTCGAGCCTGCCGAAGCCTTTTTCTCCCTCGACCTTGCCTGGACGCTCGACGCGCTCAAGCGCTATTTTTTCGCCGGCCATTCCGCCCGCCCGCTGCTCTCCAGCTTACAGGGCCGCAATCGCCTCATGATCCAATTGCGCGTGCTGCTTGACGGCGGCGAAATCCGCCTCGGCTACCGCGGGATAGACGAGGCGTCCTTCAACGCCGCGCGCAATACTTACGCGCCCCATTTCGGCGGGCTCGAGGACAAATCCACCTTCAACGTCTTCACGCAAAACGTCTGGTATCTGGGCAAGCTGGGCGAAAAGGCCAAGGCCCTGCCCCTTAAACGCCTGATTGATTTCCAGACCGCCTTCATCGCCACCTTCGAGGAATTCCTCCAGCGCGGCGTTTCCGAAGAGGAATCCATCATGCGCGAACTCGCCGTCCGCTGTCTGGGAAACTGAAAAGTTGGCGCCGTTTTAAACATCCGTCAGGCGTCCGGTCGAATCGCCGAAGCGCTCCATGCTCGGGACACCCATGCGGTCAAGCATGCTGAGGTAGAGGTTGGCAATCGGGGACGGGTCATTCTGGATGTAACGTCCCGGCGTGAGTGTCCCGCCGCCCGCGCCGGCCAGAATGACCGGAAGGTTTTGATGGTTGTGGCGGTTGCCGTCGGCAATGCCGGTGCCATACATAATCATCGAATTGTGCAGCAGGGAATTTCCATCCACATCCTTGGTCGCCTCCATTTTTTCCAGAAAGTAGGCTAGTTGTGCGACATACCAATTCTCAATGGTGCAAGTCTTGGCGATCAAATCCGGGTCGTTATGATGGTGCGTGCAAAAATGGTGGCCCTCGGGAACGCCAATCTCCGCGAAATCGCGGTTGTTGCCGTCGCCCGCGAACATGAAGGTGGCCACGCGCGTGTTGTCCGTTAGGAAAGCCAGATGCAGCATGTCCAGGTTCAGCCGGACGTAATCCTTAAAACTGGCGGGAATGCCGTCGGGCGCGTCCCGACCCGGGTCGGGGTGTTGGTCGGACGAAGTTTCCGCGCGCTGGATGCGCTGCTCGATCTCGCGCACGCTCGTAAGGTATTCGTCGAGTTTCTGGTTGTCGCGGGTGGACAGGCCACGGCTGAAATCGCGGGTCTCGCTGGCAACAAAATCAAGGACGGAACGCTGCTGGGTTTTGCGCAACTGGAGGCTCTGCAGTCGCTCCGCCGGCGTCGCGCCGGTACCAAAGAGGCGCTCGAATAGCAGGCGCGGGTTGTTTTCGGGCACCAAAGGCGAGGTGGGCGAGCTCCAGGAAACATTTTTCTGGTAAACACAAGCATAGCCCGAATCGCAATTACCCGCGTTTTGCACGATGTCGCAGGACATCTGCAAGGACGGGAAGGGCGTCAAATGGCCCATAAACTGGGCGGCGACCTGGTCAACGGAAATGCCGGCCCGGATGTCGGCCCCTTCGGTTTTTTTGCAACGGACGGCGGTCAGGATGGTGCCGCCGCCGCGGCCGTGGTCGCCGGGACCATCCGAACCGGCGTTGGCGGAATCATCATTCAACCCGCCGAGCACCTGGATTTTATCCTTCACGTTGACCAGCGGCTTCATCGTGTCATTGAACTCAAAGTCCTTGCCTTCGCCAGTCGGGAACCATTTGCCGGGATAGCATCCATTGGCAAAAGTCAAAAAGGCCATGCGCAAGGGCGCGCCCGTCGCCGTGGTGGCTGCCCCCGCCGTCCCCAGCGAAGTCGCCGCCGTGTCCGCCAACAAACGGCGCGGCAGCACCGACTCCATTGCCGGCAGTGCCAGGCAGACTCCCAGACCGCGCAGGAACCGCCGGCGATTCAGGCTGTGGTGGCGTTCGGCAGCAACCTGATGATTAGGGTAAGGCGTTTTCATGGACGGGGGTGTTTTGGGATAAAATCGGCTCGGGGGCGGCGGGGGCGGGCGGTGCGTCGGGTTGCGTGCGTTCTTCCTGAAAGGCGGCGGAATTAATGATGCCCAGCAAGAGCGCGGAAAAACGTCCGCCGTTATTGTCGAGGTTTTCCACGATTTTGTCAACTGTGGGAACATCGTAAAATTCCATGCCCCGCCCGAGGGCGTAAGTTAGCATTTTCTCGGTCAGGCAGCGGTAAAATTCCTCGCGGTGGTTCGTGGCCAGGATTTGCTTCAAATCCCGAATATCCTTGAAGGCTTCCCCCGTGGCCAGTTTGCCCGTGGCGTCAATCGGCTGGCCCAGGTCCTGCAGGCGCACGGTGCCGAGGGCGTTGAAGTTTTCCAAAGCGAGGCCGAGCGGATCCATGCGGTCGTGGCAGGAAGAGCAGTTGGGGTCTGCGCGGTGGGCGGCCAGCGTCTCGCGCATCGTGGGCACATGGTCCACAATTTTTTGCCCGGCTTGTTCGAGCGCCGGAATGTTGGGCGGCGGAGGCGGCGAGGGCGCGCCCAGAATGTTTTCCAGGATCCATTTGCCGCGCTTGACCGGCGAGGTGCGCGTGGGGTTCGACGTGACCATCATGACGCTGCCCATGGTCAATACCCCGCCGCGCCAATCATTGGCCGCCAGCTCCACTTTGCGCATTTCATCCCCCGGCACCTGCGTCGCGTAATCGCCGCCATAATAATAATTCGCCAGCGTCGAGTTGAGGAAGATGTAATTGCTGTTCAGAAATTCATCCACGCTCCGGTCGTTGTGCAGCACATAGCCAAAATAGGCGGCCGGTTCCGCGTCGAGCGCGGTGCGCATCTCCGGCGTCAAGGCCGGGTTGTAACCATCATCCCGCTCGCGTTGGAAGATTTCCAAAGGGTTGAGCGGCACGGTCGTCACCGCGCGCGATTGCAGCCATTGGCCGGTAAAATTATGGATGAAGGCGTCGGCGCGCGGGTCGGCGGCCATGCGTTGCACCTGCTCGGCGAGGTGGTTGCGCAATTGCCCGGCGGCGGCCAGCTTCATCAATTCATCATCCGGCATCGTGGACCAGAGAAAATAAGAGAGCCGCGACGCCAGGGAATATTCATCCACCGGAGCAAATGGCGCGGGCGGCCCGGGAACGTCGGCGGGAGTGTCGCTGCGAAACAGGAAGCGCGGTGAGGCCAGCACGGCGACCATCGCCTGCGAAATGCCCATTTCAAAGGTCTTGCCAGGCAGGCTGTATTCCCCCTCGGCGAGGTCCACGAGTCTGTCCAGGCTCGTGTCGGTAACGGGGCGGCGGAAGGCCTTGGTGGCAAAAGTGCCCAATACTTCGCGCGCATACGTGCGGCGCGCGGCCGGGTCGGCCGGGGCTTCATCCCGCGGGAAAAAGCGATTGTAGTTGGCTGGCTTGACCCACTGCGTCGGATCCGTGGGGCCTTCGATGGTGGTGCTGCGGAGCAAGAAATTGGCATCGTGGCTGCCGTCGCTGACTCCCGTCAAAGGCGTCACTGAAACCCTCACCTCATGATCACCCGGCGTCCAATGCACGGAAATCGTGTCATAGGAAGAGAGCTGCTTTTCGGAATTGGAGTTGGCGCCATGCCACGGGAGGACCAGTTGCTTCATTTCCTTGCCGTCCACGGATATGGAAACGGTGCAGCTTTGGGGAACATAGGTAAAGTTGCTGCCCACGCCCCGCTCCACCACCACGCGGTAATCGCCTTCGACCGCAATGGGAAAAGTATGGACGAAGTTGGCGGCCTTAAAATAGCTCGTCTTCACGGCGGTCTTGGTGACTTTGCCGTTCTCCATGGTATTGGTGTCCAAGGCGGGAGTTTTGCCGGTGTCGGCATCGAGAAAATCCCGGCCCAACACCGTCACCTTCGGTACCACCCGGGAAGCGGCCGGGACGGCCTGGCTCACCACGGTCTGCGCGGCGTTCAGGTATTTTTCCATGAGCAGGGGCGAGGTGTTAAGCACATCCGCGATGTTGTCAAAACCGTAGCCGATGTCATCCGAGGGAAAGGCGCTGTCCGTGTCGAAATCCACTCCGAGCAAATCATGAATGGTGTTGCGGTATTCGGCGCGGTTAAGCCGGTGGACGGTCACGCGGCCGGGGTCGGGGTCTTGCGGGTCAATGCCAAAGGCGGCGAATTTCACCCAGTGATCCAGAGTGGCTTGATCCTGGGGCGAGAGGCGCGGGTTGCCCTCGGCGGGCATGATGCCGGCGCGGGTGTTCTTGATCACCTTGAGCCACAAATCGGGATTTTTCAGGAGCTGGTCTGTGGTCGTCAGTTGGTCAAAGGCAATGCCGCCGCTGCTTTCCCCATTGCCATGACACTCGTAACAGTGTTCCGCCAAAAGCGGCTGGATATTTTGGTGGAACTCCGCCAGGCCCGGATCTTCCGGCGGCGCGGGGGGCGGGGGCGGGGCGGGCGTCGAGGCTGCCGTCTTGGTTGCCCTCACCGGAGCAGGCGGGGCGTCGTGGGGCCATAAATCGTAGGCCACGGGGATGGCGCAAATCAAGAGCGCGGGCAGGCCAAATCCGGCCAATAGCACGATCCAGTTGCTAATCTTGTCATCTGCTCCTTGCGCTTTCATTCGTGGGGTTAGTCTTCCATGTTACAGTGGAAGTCTGCGATGGCAAATTGTTTTTGCCGCAAAAGCCCATGTTCGCCTTCGTAGCGCGGGGCTTTAGCCTGCGCTTCTTTTTTCGGGACGATTCCAAACGCAGGCCGAAGCACCGCGCGACGAAGGCAACTGTTCTTCAAATCCTACCAGCAATCACGGGATTAATGCGTTGAACAATCCTCCCGTTTAGCCGGAATCTTAAACATCCGTCAGGCGCCCCGTCGAATCGCCAAAGTTTTCGACGTTCTGGACACCCATGCGGTCAATCATGCTGAGGTAGAGGTTGGCAATGGGGGCCGGATCATTCTGGATATAGCGCCCGGGCGTGAGCGAGCCGCCGCCGGCGCCGGCCAGGATGATCGGGAGGTTGTCGTGGGTGTGCTTGTTGCCGTCGGCAATGCCGCCGCCATACATGATCATCGAATTGTGCAACAGCGAATTGCCGTCCACGTCCTTGGTCGCCTCCATTTTTTCCAGAAAATAGGCGAATTGCGTGGCGTAGAAATTATCAATGACGCAAGTCTTGGCGATCAAGTCCGCGTCGTTGTGATGGTGCGTGCAATAATGGTGCCCTTCGTTGACGCCAATTTCCGCGAAATCACTGTTGTTGCCATCACCCTTGAAAATAAACGAGGCGATGCGGGTGTTGTCCGTCAGGAAAGCCAGATACATCATATCCAGATTTAACCGGACGTATTCCGTAAAGCTGGCCGGGACGCCGGCCGGAGTGTCCATGCCCGGGTCGGGATGTTTGTCCTTCGAGGCTTCCGCCCGCTGGATGCGTTGCTCAATCTCCCGCACACTGGTGAGGAATTCATCGAGCTTCTGGTTGTCCTGCGCGGAGAGCTGGCGTGCGACGCTGCGCGACTCGCTGTTCACGAAATCCAGCACGGAACTCTGCTGCGTCTGGCGCATGGCCAGGCTCTGCTGGCGCTCGGCTGCCGTGCCCCCCGTGCCAAACAACCGCTCAAATAGCAGGCGCGGGTTGGTTTCCGGCGACAACGGTGTGGTGGGCGAACTCCAGGAAAGATTGTGCTGGTAAGTGCAGACATAACCCGTGTCGCAAGCGCCGGCGTTCTGCACGGTGTCGCAGGAAATCTGCAGCGAGGGGAACGGCGTCAGATGGCCCACCTGCTGGGCCGCCACCTGGTCAATCGAAATGCCGGCGCGGTAGTCCGCGCCCAGGGTTTTTTTGCACCGCACGGCAGTGAGGAAGGTGCCGCCTGAGCGGGCATGGTCGCCGCCGCCGTCCGGTCCTGGATCAGCGGACTGGTCGGCCAAGCCCCCAACCACCTGAATTTTGTCCTTCACGTTGACCAGCGACTTCATCGTGTCGTTAAGTTCAAAATCCTTGCCTTCGCCGGTCGGCCACCATTTACCGGGAATCGCCCCGTTGGGAAAGGAAAGGAATGCCATGCGCAAGGGCGCGCCTGTGGCCGTAGTCGCCCCCAGCGGAGCACCCAAGGGGCTGGCCGCGGTTGCCACGGCGTCCGCCAGCAAGCGGCGCGGCAGCAATGACTCCAACGCCGGCAGCGCCAGGCAAACACCCAAGCCGCGCAGGAACCGGCGCCGGTTTAGACTGTGGTGGCGTTCGGCGGCAAACTGGCGATTAGTGTGCGGAATTTTCATGGGCGGGGGCGTTGAGGGATAAAACTGGCTCAGAAGTGGGTTGCTCAATGGGCAGAACGCGCTGTTCCTGAAAGGCGGCGGAATTAATCACTCCCATCAATAACGCCGAAAAGCGGCCATTGTTATTATCAAGGCTTTCCACGATTTTGTCAACCGTGGGAACGTCATAATAATCCATCCCCCGCCCAATCGCATAGGTCAGCATCTTTTCGGTCAAACAACGGTAGAATTCCTCACGGTGATTCGTCAGGAGGATGTGCTTCAAGTCCCGGATGTCCTTGAAGGCTTCGCCGGTGGACAGTTTGCCGGTGGCGTCAATCGGCTGGCCCAATTCCGCCAGCCGCACCACGCCCAAGGCGTTGAAGTTTTCCAGCGCCAGCCCGAGCGGATCCATGCGGTCGTGGCAGGAGGCGCACACCGGGTCCGCACGGTGCGCGGCCAGCGTCTCGCGCATCGTAGGCGTGTGGTCCGCGATTTTTTGCCCCGCTTCTTCGAGGGGCGGGATGTTCGGCGGCGGGGGCGGCGCGGGCGCATCCAGAATGTTCTCCAGAATCCATTTCCCGCGCTTGACCGGCGAGGTGCGCGTGGGGTTCGACGTGACCATCATGACGCTCCCCATCGTCAAAACGCCGCCGCGCCAATCCCCGGGGGCCAGGTCCACTTTGCGCATTTCGTTGCCATCAAGCTGGTAGGCGTCCCCATAATAATAATTGGCCAAGGTCGAGTTGAGAAAGATGTAGTTGCTGTCCAGAAATTCATCCACGCTGCGGTCGTTGCGCATCACGTAGCCAAAGTAAGCTTGCGGTTCCTCATTCAACGCGGTGCGCATGGCGGGCGTCAACGTGGGATTATAGCCGTCATCGCGTTCCCGCGCAAAGATGTCGCCGGGACTGAGGGACACGTTTAACACGGCGCGCGATTGCAGCCATTGCTCGGAAAAGTTTTGGATGAAGGCATCCGCCCGCGGGTCGGCGGCCATCCGCTGCACCTGCTCGGCGAGGTGGTTGCGCAACTGCCCCGCCG
>CAVXVB010000005.1:0-690284 GCA_963765205.1 uncultured Verrucomicrobiae bacterium
AAATAAAACGGGCCGTAGCGGCTTGAAAACATTGAAAACCGCGAAATCGCGGATTTCGCGGCCCAACGATTTCAAGGGGTTGCGAGGGCGAAAACGAAATGAAAAATTTCGCATGCGAAAGGTTTCGTTTCGCGCGCGAAATCCGCCGACCGCCCGGCCTCAGAGCGTCCGCGCGATAAGAATCTTCATGATCTCGTTGGTCCCGCCGTAAATGCGCTGCACGCGGCTGTCACGGAACATGCGGGCGATCGGATATTCGTTCATGTAGCCGTAGCCGCCGAACAATTGCAGGCACTGATCGACGATCTTGTTCTCGAGATCGGTGATCCAGTATTTGGCCATCGAGCGGTCGCCGCGTCGAGCTTGCCCTCGCAAATGCAGGCCAATCAGGTGGTCGACAAAGACGCGGCCGACCGTCGCCTCGGTCTTGCATTCGGCGAGCTTGAACTGGGTGTTCTGGAAGTCGATCAGCCGCTGGCCGAAGGCCTTGCGCTCCTTGACATAGTCGATAGTGAGCTGCCAGCGCGCGCTCGATCGTCGCCATGCCGCCGACGGCGATGTTGAGCCGCTCCTGCGGCAATTGCTGCATCAACTGGATGAAGCCCTTGCCTTCGTCCGGCCCGAGCAGGTTGGCGGTCGGAACGCGGACGTCGTTGAAGAACAACTCTGACGTGTCCTGGCGTCCAGTCCGATCTTGTCGAGATTGCGGCCGCGCTGAAAGCCTTCGGCGTCGTCGGTCTCGACGACGATCAGCGAGGTGCCCTTGGCGCCGGCGCGGGGTCGGTCTTGGCGACGACGATGATCAGATTGGCGGTCTGGCCGTTGGTGATGAAGGTCTTCTGGCCCGAGACGACATAGTGGTTGCCTTCCTGCGCGCGCTGAGTGCGCACGCCCTGCAGGTCGGAGCCGGCGCCGGGTTCGGTCATCGCGATCGCGCCGACCAGTTCGCCGCGTCGCCATCGCGGCAGCCATCTGCGCTTCTGCTCCTCCGAGCCGTAATGGAGGATGTAGGGCGCGACGATCGCGTTGTGCAGCGAGGCGCCGAAACCGTCGACGCCTTTACGCGCCCAGTTGCTCCATGAACACGACCTCATGGCGATAGTCGCCGCCGGCGCCGCCGTATTCCTCCGGCATCGGCAGACAAAGCAGCCCTGCCTCGCCGGCCTCTGTCCACATCGCGCGCTCGACGACGCCCGTCGTTGCGCCATTTGGCGACGCGCGATTCGGGCGCGTGGGCGTCGAAGAATTTTCCAACCAAGTCTTCGAATTGCGCGACGATCTCTTCTTCGCGCATGAAATCGGGGCGCTGAATATCGATGAGGACACGACATTCGTTCTCCTGGCTCCTTCCCTCAACCCCGCGCCGCGCGGTCTTTGCGCGTTCTGCGCCTGGATGGCCTCGCGCGCCGCCTGCCATTCGGCGTCGCCCCATTTGCGCAATTCATAGAAATTGCCGCCGGTGGCGAGCGCCTGCGCGCCGTCCATGGCGATGGTTTCGCCGCGAAAGCCAGTTGCAGCCGTCGGACAGCAGGAAGGTCGGCGAGGTTCTGCAATTCCTCGATGCGTGCCGACCCGGCCCTGCGGATTGCGTCTCGCGCGTGCGCGCGCCCGGATCGACGCCGGGGGACAGGCGCTTGCTCATGCCCTCGGTCGGGATTTCGCCGGGCGCGATGGCGTTGAGGCGGATGCCGTAGCGGCCCCATTCGGTCGCCAGCGACATGGTCATCGCCTGGATCGCCGACTTGCTCATCGCCGAGGGCGACGACGAACGGGCCGCCGTTGCGCGTCCAGGTGACGGTGATCGAGACGCACGGAGCCGCGATGGCCGCCCGCGATCCAGCGCTTGCCGACCGCCTGGGTGACATAGAACGTGCCGTGCATCACGATATTGGCGATCGCGTCGAAGCCGCGCGTCGAAAGGTCCTCGGTGCGCGAGATGAAATTGCCGGCGGCGTTGTTGACGAGGCCGGTCAGCGGGCCGGCGGCGAAAATGTCCTCGACCATCGCGTCGACCGCGGCGGCGTCGCGAATGTCGACGCCATAGGCTCGACGACCGCCGCCGTGCGCCTCCATCAGCGCCTCCGCGGTCGCGTCGCAGACCGCCTTGCGCCGGCCGCAGATCGCGATCTCGGCGCCGAGGGCGAGGAACCGCTCGGCCATCGCCCGCCGAGGCCCGGTGCCGCCGCCGGTGACGAGGATCTTCTTGCCCGCGAACAGGCCGTCGCTGAACATGGCTGTTTCCTCCGTTTGTTTCCTGATCCTCGCTCGCAAGTCGGGAGAGGGGCGACATGCTAATCCGGATCGACGAAACCGCGCCGTCCGGTTTTCGACGCCCGCCCGGATCGCCTCGACCTGGTTGGCCGAGCCGATCAGCGCGCTCTGCTCCTGCGGATTCCGCCATCAGGATCTCGCCGGCGTCGGCGTCGTGGATGCGGTTCATCAGGCGCTTGATCGCGCGCACCGCGTCGGGGCTGCGGCCCGCGATCTCCTCGGCCGTGCGCGAGGGCGGCGGCGAGCGGATCGGCGTGGACCGCGGTCGCGAAGCCGTAGCTCGCGCCTCGGCGCCGGTGAAGATGCGGCCGGTCATGCGTGAGCTCGCGGATGACGTCGTCGCGCGCGAGTTCGCGCATCAGCGCGAAGCCGGCCATGTCGGGAACGAGGCCCCATTTGACCTCGAGGATCGAAAGCCGCGCGTCGGGCGCGACATAGCGGATGTCGGCGCCGAGCGCGATCTGGAAGCCGCCGCCGAGCGCGACGCCGTGGATCGCGGCGATCACGGGAACCGGGAATTCGCGCCAGACGAACGCAGCCTGCTGCGGCGCGTTGGCGATGCCATGGGTGCGCGCATCAGATCGCGAGACGCCGGCCGCGGCGCGGCCGGCCGCCATCGCCGCGAAGTCTCCTTGTCGAGCCCGGCGCAGAAGCCGCGCCCCGCGCCCGAGAGCACGACCGCGCGCAGGCCCGGCTCGCGCCGCAGCCGTTCGCCCGCCGCGACGATCGCCTCGAACATGGCGGGATCGAGCGCATTGAGCTTGTCGGGACGATTCAGCCTGACGTCGGCGACGCCGCCGGAGATCTCGATCGCAACCCGGTCGCCCGCCAAGCTCCGCCCCCCTTGTCCGATTTCGGGCCAAAACGGTCGCGGATTTTACCATGGGAGTCAAACGCGCGCGAAGTTGGCATTGCGCCGCGAATATGTCTTGATGCCGCGGCCGACGGCGGCCGTTGAATCGCCGCGGCCTGGGGAGGGGACGGGCGTGCAGGAACTCGATTATGTCATCGTCGGCGCGGGCTCGGCGGGCTGCGTGCTCGCCAATCGCCTGACCGAACGGCCCGACGCGACCGTGCTCGCGCTCGAGGCGGGCGGGCAGGACAACAGCGTCTTCATGAAGGCGCCGCTCGCCTGGCGCCAGATCTGGCGCGGGCCGAAATACAACTGGAACTACGCGACCGAGCCCGAAGCCTATTGCGACGGGCGGCGCATCTCGCTGCCGCGCGGAAAAGTCCTCGGCGGCTCCTCCTCGATCGACGGCATGCTCTATGTCCGCGGCAATCCCCGGGACTACGACCTCTGGCGACAGGCGGGCTGCGAGGGCTGGAGCTATGCCGGAGACGTCCTGCCCTATTTCAAGCGGGCGGAAGGCTCGTGGCGCGGCGAGGGCGATTTATCACGGCGGCTCGGGCCCGCTCGGCGTCATGCCCGCCTCGACCCCCGGCTGGTGGTAAGCATTGATGCCCACAAGGTTGCCGTAGAAGCCCACCGCCCGCTCGAAAAGCGCGATCACCTGCCCGACCGAGCGCGCCGAGGTGTCCGCCAACGTCAAGGTGATGGAGGCGCGGCCTTTTTCCGCGAGCGCCGCGCGCGTGCCGAGCAGGAAGCCTTGCAAATAATCGCCCGCCGTTGTGTCCGGTTCGATGTCCAGCGCGGGGCCGTCGCGGTCCTTGAGCACCTCGATAAAGACGGCGAAAAAATTCGGGACGCCGTCGCGCAATTGCTGCACGTAGGCGTGCTGGTCGGTCGAGCCTTTGTTGCCGTAAACGGAAATGCCCTGATGGACGACGCGGCCCTCGAGATCCAGTTCCTTGCCCAGCGATTCCATGACGAGTTGCTGCAGGTAGCGCGAGAGCAGCAGCAACCGGTCTTTATAAGGCAGAATGACCATGTCCTTGCGGCCGCGGCCGTCGGTGAGGAAATACCACGCGAGGGCGAGCAGGGCGGCGGGATTGTTCTCGAGGGGGCGGGCGCGCGTGAGTTCGTCCATCTCTTTTGCGCCGGTGAGCAGTGCGCGGATGTCCGCGCCTTGCAACGCGCCCGGCAGCAGGCCGACGGGGCCGAGCTCCGAAGTGCGCCCGCCCACCCAGTCCCACATCGGGAAGCGCGCGAGAAAGCCGTTTTTCTGCGCGTGTTGGTCCAGGTGGCTGCCCGCGCCGGTGGTGGCGACCGCATGGGCGGCGAACGAGAGACCCGCGCGGGCGTAGGCGGCCGTGGCCTCGACCATGCCATTGCGCGGCTCGGGCGTGCCGCCGGACTTCGAGGTGACAATCGTGAGCGTGCGGCCCAGTTGTCCGTCGAGTTGTTTGAACACCATATCAATCCCGTCGGGGTCGGTGTTGTCTATAAAGAATACCTTGAGCTTGTCGGAACCGTGGTGGGCGAGAGCGTGGGCGACGAACTGCGGCCCGAGCGCCGAGCCGCCGATGCCGATGCAGAGCAAATTTTGAAACGCGCCGTGCGCGCCCTTGATTTCGCCGCGGTGGATTTTCGCGGCAAAGTCCTCGATGGCTTTAATGGTGGCCTCGATCTCGCCGGCGATTTCCGGCGTGGGCGCGAGCTTGGGGTCGCGCAGCCAGTAATGGCCGACCATGCGTTGCTCATCCGGGTTGGCGATCGCGCCGCGCTCGAGGGCGTCCATCGCGTCGAAGGCCGCGGCCATCGGCGCGCGCATCCGCTGGAAAAAGTCGTCCGGAAAGCCGACGAGGGAAAAGTCCGCGGCAAAGCCAAGGGACTCGAAAGGCAGGTAGGATTTTTGGAATTGGTCCCAGCTCATGGCGTGAAAGGTGGTTGGAGGGATGGAGGAATTTGAACCCCAGAGAACACGGAGAACGCGGAGAAAGACAAGCCAACATTGTGCGGAGGCCCTACTCACCCGGCAGCACACCTTCGCTATTATGGCGCGTAGTCGACGGCGGAAGATTCATTTAAAGAGCTTCAATGTGCTGTCTAAATCTCAATTTTTACCAGGAGCCGGCCCCGCCCGGATGTAGTCACGGTAAATCCCAGCGACTAGTTGCATGCTTTTGCGCAACGTATTCTTGGTTGGTTTCCTCTCCTTCAAATAACCTAGACAGTATCCCTCAGGAATATTTTGCGGTCTTCTTCTGTGCCTAATACCCGCAAATGGGTGCAAAGATCGCCGGAACTATGCACTTGACAATCCCAATGAACTGTGCTAAAGCGTGGGTATTATGAAAGCCCAACTGAACCCAACGGCAGAAGAATTGACCCTTACCACGCTCGCCAAGCGTTTTGACACCGAAGACAAGGCGCGCGCCTACCTAGAGGCAATCCAGTGGCCTGATGGCCCTGTTTGCCCACACTGTCAATCAAAGGACGTGTATCGCCTGACGCCAAAGGCCACGTCACAATCACCGGGGCGCGAAGGGCTTTGCAAGTGTGCCGATTGCCGCAAGGCGTTCACGGTGACGGTGGGGACAATTTTCGAGTCGAGCCATATCCCCTTGTCGAAATGGCTCACTGCATGGTATCTCCTTAATGCCAGCAAAAAGGGGGTATCAGCACTACAAATCCAACGGATGCTTGGCCTTGGCTCTTACCGCTCTGCGCTGTTTATGATGCACCGAATACGTCATGCGTTGAAAGACCTGACGCCACCGGACAAGCTAGACGGCACTGTCGAGGTAGATGAAACCTATGTAGGCGGGCGCTGCCACGGTGAACGCGGCCCGCGAGCAGGGGGCAAGGTGCCAGTGTTTACCATGGTAGAACGCGACGGGAAAGCACGCTCGCGGGTGGTAAATTGCGTGACGGCGAACAATCTTAAACGCATCTTGCATGAGAACGTGGAAACCAGCGCGAGCATTATGACGGATGATTATCGCCCGTATCGCAAAGCCACGGTTGAATTTGAATCGCATGACGCGGTGAATCACTCGGCAAAAGAGTATGTCCGGGGCGACGTTCACACAAACACCGTGGAGGGCTTTTTCAGCATCCTAAAGCGTGGCATCAATGGCACATTCCACAGCGTCAGCAAACAGCATCTTCCGCTCTACCTCGCGGAGTTCGATCATCGCTATAACACCCGCAAGTTGACCGATGGACAGCGCACAGTGGCGGGTCTTGGTAAAGTGCGGGGCAAGCGGCTGATGTATCGCAAGCCTGCGGCCTGAAAAAATGGAGTTGAATGACTGCGGGAATAGGGTAGGCTTGGGGCGTGAACATGACCCGCGCCATCACCAAGAAGGAATATCCGGCACTCAAAATGCCGTTTGATGACCTTATGCGCCGGGTGCTGAAGGTGAAGCCGGAGAAGAAGGCTCTGCCGAATCGTCAGAAAAAAATGGCGGCTCGTTGTAATTTGGATAATGTTTCAGTGCCGAAAATTCCTTGACTATTTTATGTCCTAATTCCGCGTTGATTTTGCGGTGAGCTTGAATTGCGGATGCCTCTAGGGTGTCTATGTCTGGATTATCCTTGTGGGAAATATGTATCCCGCCTTCTTTAATAAAAATCCAGCTTAGTTGACATTTTCCCGAGCAAAATAAGTCGTAGCTCTTGCATCCTACAATGACATAAACTGCCAACGCTGAGGCGAGGGCTAAATTTATTTCTCGTAATCTTGGAAAGGCGTTAAGAAAAAAAGCCGCAATGTTTCTGGCCGAACCAACGGTTGAAAAACTCTTGTTTGTCTCTGGTATGGCAACTGCTATTTCTAGGGTGAGGCGGAAAATGTAAGGCTTATGTTCAAATGCGTAGGCTAGTAAAATTTCACACGCATTTTTTTTGAGATGTTCCCTGGCTTGTTCTGGCGTGAAGGCAGGATGCTTAAATCCGTCCAAAATTTTAGCCTTGGTTTCTTTTACCGCCTCTTCTGCCGTATCTGCAATAGTGCGTGAGCTTGTCACGTTTTTGGCTTCGGCTAATCTTGAAAAAACGTCCTGAAATATCAGAGCAGCGTCAACCTCCCCAGCAAATGCAAAAACAGCTTTTAAGCCGCCGGCAAATTTCGCCTCGTGAATCTTTTGCATTTCCAGCTTCGTTTCCCCGCTAGTCATCTGGCTATCGCTCGCTAAAACGATGGCATCGGCACAAATGAATCCAATAACGGCGGTCACTTTGGGAGCGTTTCGCCTAAGTCTCGCGTAATAATCGTCTGAGTCGAGGGAATTTTTCATGTTGCAAAGAGGGTTTTTAGATAAGAAAATCAGCAAATGAATGAGATATATTTACGCGCTGAAATCGTTTTCCTAAAAGCACAAATGAAGGCTTTGGAAAGCCGGGTTATAGAAACAGTTTTCACAAGTCCAAAATACAACATGATTGCTAGTGAATCACAGCGGGCTAAATTTAAGGAAAATATAACGACAGAGCTAAAAGCAGACATAGCCCGTTATATTAACGAGGAAGTTGCTGAAATTCAGAAAAAAGAGCCGCAAGCCGCTGCCGCGATTCTCGCGCACATTTCCGGTCGGCAATAATTATTTTCAAGAGTCTTTTGCCAGCCCCGGCCATACTTAGAGCTTATCCGTAAATAAGGATTGCGTTGAGAAGGCGGCGGGATAAACTGCGGGGATGCCGCGACTATCCTCCTGGGAAATCTCTGATGAATTCTGGGCCAAAGTCGAGCCTTTGGTTCCCGCGCGCGCCGGCCGGAAGGCGGGCGGGCGCTACCGTCGCGCCGCAGGCGCGGGCCGCAAGGCCCTCGCGCCTCGACGCATCTTCGAGGCGGTGGTTTACGTGCTGCGCACGGGTTGCCAGTGGAAAGCGCTGTCCAAGGCCCGGTATGGCAGCGCCAGTTCCGTGCACAAATACTTTCAGCAGTGGCACGCCGCCGGATTCTTCGAGGCGTTGTGGCGGGCCGGTCTGGCCGACTACGATGAATTGGAGGGCATCGCGTGGCGGTGGCAAAGCATCGATGGCTCCCTGGTCAAGGCCCCTCTGGCGCGCGAAGCGGTGGGAGCCAACCCCACCGACCGGGGAAAAAAATGGGAGCAAGCGCAGCGTGCTGGTGGACGCCCGTGGCGTCCCGCTGTCGCTCATCGTCGCCGGGGCCAATGAACACGACGTGACGCTGGTGCGCCGCACGTTGCGCCAGCGCCACGACCGGCGCACGGCCCATTTGTGTGCCGACAAGGGTTACTGGGGGAAACCGGGCCTGCGCACCATGCGCCAATACGGCTACCGTCCGCATGTGCCTGCCCGCGGAGCCAAACCAGCCCCGCGCCGATCCACCGGCCAAGCCCGTCGCTGGGTGGTGGAACGCACCGCTTCCTGGCTCAACCGCTACCGCAAACTCCTCGTGCGGTTTGAGAAAACCGCCGCCTCCCACGAAGCCTTGCTCTGTCTCGCCAGCGCGCTTATTGTTTACAGACGAACAACTTTTATTTACGGATAAGCTCTTAGGTCAATGTCTTTTGCTGTGAGTTTTTTGAGTTTCATGGTCTTGTTTTATTGGCAAGGCTCCGCCTGCTCCCCGTTGTGGGGAGGCAAAGGAGCCGGGTTGGAATTTGGGCAAAGCTCCGCCCCGGAACATTCCGGTATTACGTCAACAATTTCCGGCTTTACTTGGGGCGGGCAATCGCTTGGGATTGCCAAAGGCATAGTTCCGAAGATCGCTGAATTGGTTACCCACGAGCGCGTATCAATTACTTTAGCATCCCGGCGCACAAATGTGCGGTCATCGCCCCCCCGTTATAATCACCGCCCGAAATTGGAATCGTTTTCTCCTCGCCAAGGGGCGGGGTGGGGGCGAGAATTTGGGCACTATGTTTATCGCACTTATTGTTCTCGTGGTTTTGGTCGGCGGCGTGTTTTTATACGCCGTCGGGATTTACAACGGGCTGGTGGCGCTGCGCAACCGGTTCAAGAACGCGTTCGCACAGATTGATGTCCAGCTCAAGCGCCGCTACGACCTGATTCCCAATCTGGTCGAGGTGGCCAAAGGTTACCTCGCGCACGAGCGTGGGACGCTGGACGAGGTGGTCGCCGCGCGCGGCGCGGCCGTGTCCGCTGGCCAGAAGGCGGCGGCCGACCCGACCGACCCGGCGGCGATGAAGGCCCTCTCCGGGGCGGAGTCGCAACTGGCGGGCGCGATGAGCCGCCTGATGGTGGTCGTCGAGGCCTACCCGAACCTCAAGGGCAACGAGACGATGATGCAACTGACCGAGGAGCTGACCTCGACCGAGAACAAGGTGTCCTTCGCGCGGCAGGCCTACAACGACTCGGTGATGCAATACAACACGACGCGGGAGCAGTTCCCGGCGGTGATCATCGCGAGCATGGGCGGGTTCCAGGCCGCGGAGCTGTTCGAGATCACCAACGTGCAGGAACGCGACGCGCCGAAAGTGAAGTTCACCTGAATGGAAAATGGAAGATGGAAAATGGAAAAAAAGAAATTCCCCCGCAAAAAGAGGCGGATTTTTCCATCTTCCATTTTCCATCTTCCATTTTTTCCCTCCCATGGATTTCTTCGCGGCCCAGGAGCGCGCCCATGCGCGCACGCGTCTGCTGGTGGTGTATTTCATCCTCGGCGTGGCCGGGCTGGTGATTTGCCTTAACGTGCTGGCGATGATCGGGGTCGGCGTATCCCGCGCGAACCACGGCGGCGCGCGCCGGGGTTATTACAGTTCCGACTACGGCCAGGGTTCCGACGAAACCCAAGACACTGGCTTGGGCTGGAACCCGGCGGTGAACGTGTTCGTGACCCTGGGCACGCTGGCGGTCGTCGGCGGGGCGTGCATGTATAAAATTTCCGAGCTGCGCGCGGGTGGTTCGGCGGTCGCGCTGAGCCTGGGCGCGCGGCTGGTCTCGCCGCAAACGACCGACCTCGCCGAAAAGCGGCTGCGCAACATCGTCGAGGAAATGGCGCTGGCCTCGGGAGTGCCCGTGCCGGATATTTATGTGATGGAGGAGGACGGCATCAACGCCTTTGCGGCGGGCTTCCGCCCGGAGGACGCCTGCGTGACCGTCACGCGCGGCGCGTTGAACAACCTCAACCGCGAGGAACTGCAAGGCGTCATCGCGCACGAGTTCAGCCACATTCTCAACGGCGACATGAAGCTGAACATCGAGCTGGTGGGCGCGGTCTTCGGGCTGCTGGTGCTGTCCATCATCGGTCGGCAGATTGTGTTTTCGATGCGCGGCGGCGGGCGGCGCAACGGCCAGGGCCAGGCGGCCATATTCGCGGCGGGGTTGGCGCTCATTGTATTGGGTTCGCTGGGCGTTTTATTTGGCCGGCTCATCCAGGCGGCGGTGGCCCGCCAGCGCGAGCGCCTGGCCGACGCCTCGGGCGTGCAGTTCACGCGCAATCCCGAGGGCCTGGCCAACGCGTTGAAAAAAATCGGCGGCCTCGCGGCCGGCTCCGAGATTGAGCACGCGCACGTGCAGGAGACCGCGCACATGTTTTTCGCGCCGGCGCTTAATAGTATGTTCGCCACGCATCCGCCGCTGGAGGAGCGCATCCGCGAGCTCGAACCGCAGTGGGACGGCCGCTTTATCGTTCCACGTCCGATGGCGGATCACGCAGACGAACTCCAAAATCAGCCGCCGCCAACGCTCTCCTCCATCCTGCCGCCGCCCTTGCGCAACGCTGCCGGGTTGCTGGCGCCCGCGAGCGTCATCGCCGCGGTATCGCTGGCCAATGTGCAGGCCTGGCGCGCCAATCTGCCCGCGTCCCTCGCCGCCGCGCTGGCGGACGCGGGCGGCTGCCGCGCGCTCGTTTTGGCGTTAGCGTTGGACGAAAATACTCCGAAGCGCGAAGCCCAGTTGGAAAAATTGCGGCAAACCGGCGAGCCGGTCGCGGCGGCCTGCGCGGCGCTGGCGGTGGACGTTGCAGCGGTGCCGCCCGGACAGCAATTGCCGCTGCTCGAGCTGGCGCTCGGCAGCCTTGCCAGTCTTTCACCGGAGGAAAAAAACTCGCTGCTGGCGCGCCTGCGCGACTTGACCGGCTTTGACCGCGGACCGACGCTGCACCAATTTGCGCTCTGGCGCGTGGCCGAATACCGGCTCAAACCCCGTCCGCCGCGCGAGGGCCCGGCCGCGCCGGAAAATTATCGCAACGACGTTTCCGTGGTGCTGTCCGCGCTCGCGGATTTATCCACCAAGGACGACGCCGCAGCGCAGCCGGTGTTTGCCCAGGGTCTGGCGGCGCTGCCGACGGAACTGTCCGGCCTCACCTTGACGCCGCGCGCGCAGGCGACGCTCGACCGCGTGGAGATGGCCTGCCTGCGGCTGGAAGGCGCGCCGTTCGCGCTGAAAAAACAGTTGCTGCACGCCGGCGCGCTCATCGCCCAGGCCGACGGCGTCGTCGAGCCGGCCGAAGCGGAATTGTTACGCGCTCTCGCCGCGTCGCTCGGCTGCGCGCTGCCGCCGGGGTGAGAAAAGAAGTTAGAATCTAGAAGTTAGAAGTCAGAATCAAAAGATCGTCGAGGGTCGTTCTTAACTTCTAACTTCTAGCTCCTAACCTCCAGCTTCTACTTGCTTTCCTACGACGGAATGCCGGCCTTTTTGCGGCGCATTTGGTCCACCAACGTCACGCGGAAGCCCTGGACGCAAAGCCAGAAAACGCCCGTGATGCAGAGCGAACAAAAGGCCGCGGAGATTTGCCGGCCGCGCTCGGAAAAGTCGGGGGTGTGGGCGTAGGCTACATACCACATGAACAGGAAAAACACGGCGGTGAGGCCCAAGTCGAAAATGATGGCCAGGGGGCCGACGAGTTTCTTGTCCGGCTTCGGCGCGGTGTCGTTATTCATGGTGGGAGGAAACTTAAGCTCCGGCCCGGCCCGTTGTCAAGCCGGGAAGGGGTGGGGTGGCCCGGCCGGGTGGAAACCGCACCCTCGACTTTAACGTTGCCTGCCCCCGGCGGGATGTGCATGGTGGGCGCTTCGACAAATTTATCCATGAGTGGACGCATCCAAAGCTTCAAGAAAGCCAAACGCACGCCCGTCAAAAAGCGCGCGCACACCCGCATCAACCCGCACCGTCAGCGCTGGCTGGCGGACAAGCGCCGTCGCGCCGCCGCGCGCGTCTTCAAGGCCGCCGAGGAAGCCCGCAAGGCCGCCATCCCGGCCGGGGCGTGAAGGCAATTCTGAGTGCTGATTTCTGATTGCTGAATTTCGCGCGCCGTGCTTTGAGGTCATAGCTTCGCAGACTTGCTTCACTTTTCAGGGGCAGATAAGGTGGACGAGGCACTAAGCACCAGAATACTAAGCACTAAATCACCCAGTGTTTTTGGGGGAATAGCTCAGTTGGTTAGAGCGCCTGCTTCACACGCAGGAGGTCCAGGGTTCGAGTCCCTGTTCCCCCACCATTTAATATATGATGGTCAATAACTTATGATTTCATCAAATTTGGTTGTACCCTGTTCCCTCGGAGTTTAGTTGAAATCAGGTGCAGATTGTCACATGAAGAAGTGAACGAGGATGCAAGAATTGAAGATTGATTTGCGATGGACGGGCTTTATTCCGGTCCCCCTGAAGTGATGGGCCTAGCGCGGAAGCGCGAAAATATTTTACCGCCTGAAGAAGCAGAATAAAATTATCACGTTCCGTTTAGATGAAGTAGCTGAACGCCCCGATGCCATGGAGCAAGATAGTGGGGAAATACCCCATAGCGGGTGCGCTATTGCGAAGCGTATACTCGTGGTTTAAGGCCGGATGTCGAACGATGGTGAACTCCTATTGAATCCAATACCATGGAAAATGCGCAACAAACTCATGAACTCGGCATGGTCGGGTTAGGGGTCATGGGGCGCAACCTAGTGCTCAATTTCGCTGACCACGGTTCTACCGTGGCTGGTTACGACAAGGATCAAACCAAGGTTGAGGCGCTGCGGAAAGAGGCTGCGGAAGGCAAGATCAGTGCTGCGGCAAACATGGTTGATTTCATTGCTCTGCTGCGCAGACCGCGCGCCATCATGATGCTGGTGCCCGCCGGTGCACCGGTGGATTCAGTCATCAAGGATTTGCTGCCACATTTGGACAAAGGCGACCTTATCATTGACGCCGGAAACTCGCACTACGTTGATTCCGATGTGCGCGCCCGCAATTTGGCGGCGAAAGGCATTGAATTTCTCGGTGTGGGAGTATCCGGCGGTGAAGAAGGTGCTCGTCACGGGCCAAGTATCATGCCCGGCGGGCCTAAAAAGGCCTATGCACGGGTCCGAACCATTTTTGAAGCGGCTTCGGCGAAGGTAAACAATGAGCCCTGTGTGACCTGGCTGGGGCCCGGATCTGCGGGGCACTTCGTGAAGATGGTCCACAACGGCATCGAATACGGACTCATGCAACTCCTGGCGGAGACCTATGACTTGATGAAGCGCGGCTGGGGAATGAACGATGATGAAGTGCGGGATGTCTATGCTTTTTGGAACAAAGGCGAGCTCAACAGCTATTTGGTTGAAATTACCAGACAGATTTTTGCCAAACGTGACGAAAAGACCGGCAAAAGGCTGATTGACGAAATCCTCGACGTGGCCAAACAAAATGGCACCGGCCTATGGACTTCGCAAAGCGCGATGGAGCTGCAAGTGCCGACTCCGACGATAGACTTGGCCGTGGCAATGCGGGATTTGTCCATGCTCGCCAAGGAACGTGAGCGGGCCGGGGCGATATATCCACAACCTCCGCGGCGCATAACCGGCGACCGGAGTGCGTTCCTCATCCAATTGGGCCGCGCGCTTTATGCCGGGATGATCATCACCTATGCGCAAGGCATGGCGCTGTTAGCGGTAGCTTCGGTCAAATATAAGTATCGGCTTGATTTGGAAGCGGTAGCACGGATTTGGCGAGGCGGCTGTATCATTCGCGCGGCGTTGCTGGAGGACATCTGCGCGGCGTTTCGCGCGAAACGTGATCTGCCCAATTTGCTGCTCGATCCCAATTTGTCGCGCAAACTCATGGGACATCAGAATGATTTGCGCGCGGTGGTCGGCCAAGCGGCCGAGTCCGGAGTGCCGACACCGGGGTTGATGGTTTCGCTGGGTTATTTTGACGCCTATCGCAGCGCGTGGCTGCCGGCCAATCTCATTCAGGCCCAGCGCGACTTTTTCGGCGCGCACACCTATGAGCGCATTGATGCCAAGGGCACCTTTCACGAGGAATGGGAGAAAAAATAAGACCATGAATGCGAAAACAGAACTCAACCCAACGGTGTTCGTCATTTTTGGCGGAAGCGGTGACTTGACCTGGCGGAAACTCGTGCCGGCCTTGTTTGACCTCTACCGTGATGGACGAATGCCAAAAAAATTCGCGATTATCGCCATGGGACGATCCACTTTTTCCGACATCCAGTTGCGCCAGCGTTTCCTTGACGGCGTGAATCGCTTTTCGCCGAAAGGAAAAGCGAAAAGCGCGGACTGGAAAAGTTTCAGCGGGCACGTCACCTATCAACAGGGTGATTACACGGACCCGGCGAACTACGCTCGCTTGGGAGAGCGCTGCGCCAAACTGGACAAGGGCTGGGAGGAAAAAGCCATCCGCATTTTTCACCTGGCCACTCCACCCGAGTTGTTTGGCGTGATTCCGAAAATGCTTGCTGACGCGGGCCTGAATCAGGACCGGCAGCGGGCTCGGATTGTGGTAGAAAAGCCAATCGGCCATGACCTCGACTCGGCGCGGAAATTGAACGGTTTGCTCACGGAAAGTTTTCAGGAAGCGCAAATTTTCCGCATTGATCACTACTTGGGCAAGGAGCCGGTGCGAAACATTCTGGCTTTCCGTTTCGCGAATCCGCTCTTCGAGCCGATTTGGAACCGGCGTTATGTGGACTATGTGACCATCACAGTGGCCGAGGCGGTGGGCGTCGGACATCGCGGCGGCTATTATGATGAGTCGGGGGCGCTGCGCGACATGATGCAGAATCACCTGATGCAACTGCTCTGCCTGGTTGCCATGGAGCCGATGGTTTCATTCGACGCCGATGAAATCCGCAATAAGAAAGTGGATGTGCTCCACGCATTGCGACCGATTGCCCGCCAAGATGTTCAGCGGTGCGCGGTGCGCGGACAATATGGCCGGGGCACCCTTCAGGGCAAAAAAGTGTGCGGCTATCGCCAGGAGGATGACGTATCGCGTCACTCAAAAACGGAGACGTTCGCAGCCCTGAAGTTGTTCGTGGATAACTGGCGCTGGCAGGGAGTACCCTTTTATCTCCGCGCGGGCAAGTGCCTCGCGCAACAGGTTTCGGAAGTGGCCATCCAATTTCGCGCGGTGCCGCATGAGGCCTTCCCGCCCGAGTCCAGGCACGATTGGCAGCCGTCCCGGCTCATCCTGTCCATTCAGCCGGAAGAAGGCATCGTGCTGGGCTTTCAGGCCAAAGTTCCCGGGCCGAAGATGCAACTGCGGCCAGTGGAAATGCGGTTCAATTATCGCGGGAACCCTCCCGTGCCTTCGCCCGACGCCTATGAAATTCTGCTTTGGGACGTGATGCAGGGCGACGCCACGCTTTTCATGCGTACAGACCAAGTGGAGGCGGCTTGGCGGGTGGTGATGCCGGTGCTTGAGGTTTGGGCGAAAACAAACCCAGGCGATTTTCCGAATTACGCGGCCGGCACTTGGGGGCCCAAGGCGGCGGACGAATTGCTTGCGCGGGCGGGACATGCCTGGCGGCCAATCATTTAAATATTTTGGCCTGAAAACAAATTCCTATCCGCAATCTTTCCTCTTGAACACGCCTGAATGAATTGATTTTCAATCCTTGGGTTCACGGAACAATGACGGCCGATCCATGCGTGGTTTCTTCTTTGACGGCGAGCAGCGCCTGGTTGGCATTATCCAGTGAAAATACCGTGGCTTGCGGCTTGATTTTAAGCTCATGGGCGAGCTTGAGAAAATCACGAGCGTCCTGCCGGTTCATGTTAGCCACGCTGCGAATCTGCCGTTCTCCCCAAAGCAGTGTATCGTAGTCAAAGGCGGGCATCTGATCGAGGTGAATGGCATTGATGGCCACGACCCCGCCTTTGCGCAAACTGCCAAGTGCGGCGACGATCACCTTCCCGCTGGGAGCAAACGTGATGGCGCGATCAAGCGGCACCGGCGGTTTCACTTCTTCATCTCCAACCCAGGTGGCCCCCAGGGATTCGGCCATTTTTCGATGAGATTCCCCTCGGGTGGCGACATACACTTCACATTTCCAGGATCGCAATATAGCAATCGCCAAACTGGCTGAGCTGCCAAAACCAAACAGTCCAACTCTTTCGCCGGGTTGAATTCCAGCCACCCGCAGGCTGCGAAAGCCAATAATACCGGCGCAAAGCAAAGGCGCCACATGAACATTATCCATTTCGACCGGAAGCGGATAAGTAAAATCTGCGCGCACAAGGACAAATTCGGCGTAGCCGCCATTCACGGAGTAGCCCGTAAATGTGGGCTGATCGCAAAGATTCTCCATCCCGTGTTGACAGAACCAGCAGGTGCCATCCACGTCCCCCATCCAGGAAACACCCACTCGCGTGCCCATGGGCAGGTCCATCGTTCCGCCTTCGACAACTTTTCCGACAATTTGATGGCCAGGAATCAGTTCGTCTTTTAATGGCGGCAGGTCACCTTCGGCAATATGAAGGTCAGTGCGGCAAACACCGCAGGCCAAGACTTCAAGTAATACATGCCCGTCCTTAGGTTTCGGACGGGGCACGTCCTCGATATGGAGAAACACTCCGGGTGCTTTGGCGGCAGCCGAATAAACTGCGGCTTTCATTGGATAATTATTGGTGGTGAATTTAACGGCTCGCAAAATCAAGCACCACGCGTGACGCCACATCGCCATGTTCAAGCCGCTCCAAGATCAGATTGATTGACGACAGAGGTTGTAACTCGATATCGGCCTTGACCCTGCCTTCGGCGGCAAAGGCGAGCGCTTCGGCCATATCCTCGCGTGTGCCTACTAATGAGCCACGGATGGTGATGCAGTTCATCACCATGTCAAAAAGTGGGGCAGGGAATTCGCCGGGTGGCAGACCAACCAGCACGCAAGTCCCGCATTTGCGCGTCATGCCGACATCCTGCTTGAATGCGGCGAGCGAGGGTGCGGTGATCAGAACGCCATGCGCTCCACCGCCGGTTCCCTTCTTCACGGCGGCCATCGGGTCGCCTGATTTGGCGTTAACTACGAGGTCAGCGCCAAGGCGTTTGGCATGGGCGAGCTTGCCGTCATCAATGTCAATCGCACAGACATGGAGTCCCATGGCCTTGGCGTATTGGATTGCGAGATGGCCGAGGCCGCCGATGCCGGAGATGGCGATCCATTCTCCCGGTTTTGCTTCGGTCATCTTGATCCCTTTATAGGTGGTGATTCCGGCGCAGATAAGCGGGGCTGCTTCCGTGGCCGCAAGGCCGGGCGGCACATGGGCAACATAATTCGGATCGGCCAGGAGGTATTCAGCGAAACCGCCGTTCCTGGTATAGCCGCCAAACTGCGCCTCGGCGCATACCGTCTCCCAAGCCGACAGGCAATATTCGCAATGACCACACGTCGAGTAGAGCCAGGGCACCCCGACCCGGTCTCCTTCCTTAACCGCCGTCACACCGATTCCTCGGGCAACAACCAGCCCAATGGCCTCATGGCCCGGAATGAATGGTAGGGTAGGCTTTACCGGCCAGTCGCCACGCGCCGCATGGACATCCGTGTGACATACGCCGCAAGCCTCGGTCTTGACCAGAATCTGGCCCGGTCCCGGAGTGGGAATATCCCATTCTTGAAACACCAAAGGTTTTCCAAACTGCTCGACCATGGCGACTTTCATCTTTTGTGGCATAAGTAGTCCCTTCGTCTAAATTGAGGTCGGTCGATTTTGCGGCCATCGCTTAGGCTGGCGCGTCAATTGAAGCGGTGCGCACCAGTTTTTTGTTAACGAATTCCTGGATGCCCAGACTGGAGAGTTCGCGTCCGTAGCCGGAGTTTTTGATGCCTCCGAATGGCAGGTCCGCTGTCGTCCAAGTTGGGTGATTGATGAACATCATGCCGGTGTCCACGCGGTTCGCGACGCGCTTGCCGCGCGCAATATCCTTGGTGAAGACCGCGCCCCCCAGACCGAATTCTGAATCATTGGCGAGCGCCACTGCCTCGTCCTCGTTCTTGACCCGGAAAAAGAGCGCGACCGGCCCGAAAAACTCTTCCCGAAATGCGGGATTGCTGGATTTGATATTCGTCAGGATCGTCGGCTGCATGAAGGAGCCCGGTCGGTCAATCCGTTTGCCGCCCAGCACCACGGTGGCACCTTTGGCCACGGCCCGTTTGACCTGGTCGAGCAATTGCACCAAGGCCGCTTCGGTGGACAGTGGGCCAAGCGTCGTGGCAGGATCCATCGGATCTCCCGGCTGGAGTACCGCCAGAGCTTGCTGAAACTTTTCAAGAAAACGATCGGCCAATTTTTCAACGACGATGAAGCGCTTCGCGGCGACGCAGCATTGGCCTGTGTTGTTCATCTTGCCCCAAACCGCCCACTTGACCGTCTTGTCGAGATCGGCATCTTTTAACACAATAAACGCATCACTGCCGCCTAGCTCCATGGTTGATTTCTTGAGATTTTGCCCTGCGGCAGCGGCCACGCTCCGGCCTGCTTCCACGCTCCCGGTCAATGCGACTCCTTTGATTCGGGGATCGGCAATCACTCGATTTACCTGGTCGTGAGAGATTAGAAGGTTGGTGTAGGCGCCTGCGGGCGCACCGGCATCCAGCCAGAGCTTGGCAAAGGCAATGGCGCATTGCGGCACGCAACCGGCGTGCTTCACCATTACGACATTTCCCGCCATCAAGTTGGGCGCGGCAAAGCGCGCGAGTTGATAGTAGGGAAAGTTCCAAGGCTCGACGCCAAAAAGCACGCCAAATGGACTGCTGACGACCTCGGCTTTACCCGAATGTGGCTTGAGATGTTGCGGCGCGAGAAAGCGTTCGGCGTTCTTGGCGTAGTAGGCAATGATATCCGCGCTGAGTTCGACTTCACCCCTCGCTTCGTTGATGAGCTTGCCCATCTCAAGCGTCATCGGGCGAGCAAATTCGTCCGCCCGCACTCGCATGAGTGAGGCGGCTTTGGCCACGATGGTGGCCCGCTGCGTGTAAGTCTTTTGCCGCCAGGTCTCGAAACAAGTCGCAGCGGTTTTAAGAGCCGCATCAAGTTGTTTATCGGTGAGTTCCTTGAACTTCTTCAGGAGTTTGCCGTTGTAAGGATTGACGCTTTGGTAGCTCATGGAGGCCACCATACACTTCCGTGTTGACGAGAGCTATGGGGTGTTTCCCGACTAGACCCCTGTCAATGCTGGCGTGCTGAACGAACGCCCTTAGATGGTGGGTGGACACCCCATTGTCGTGGCATTGTTGCCTGGTCTACACTTGTTCAAGGAGAGGCTGTCACAAGATTGGGATCTAATCGGAGCTAATGCCATGGAAATTCCCAACTGCGACAGCGATACAAAATCGGTCGGGTCGGCTGGGTGCCATCGAGCGCTACCTTTGGATGAAATAGGGCCGAAAAAATTGATCCGCCCATGAATTAAGGACCATCACATGGATGATTTTTTCTTTGCCCGTTCGCAGATGGCCACGTCGCTGGCTTTCCACATCATCTTTGCCGCCCTTGGCATCGGGATGCCGCTGCTCATGGTTCTGGCGGAGGGAATGTATCTGCGCACCGGCCAACCGGTTTATCTCGATCTGTGCAAGCGCTGGGCGCGTGGCACGGCCATTCTGTTTGCCGTGGGAGCCGTATCCGGCACGGTGCTTTCGTTCGAGCTTGGTTTATTATGGCCGGGTTTCATGGCCAAGGCTGGAGCAATTATCGGGATGCCATTTTCCTTGGAGGGATTCGCGTTTTTTACCGAGGCGATTTTTATTGGAGTGTATTTCTACGGCTGGAAGCGCCTTTCGCCCCGGCTGCATTGGGCGGTGGGATGGGTCGTCGCCGCAAGCGGCATTTTGTCCGGCGTTTTCGTCGTGACGGCGAATGCCTGGATGAACGCGCCAGCCGGCTTCAAGATCGTTGACGGCCAGGTCACTGATATTGATCCGATCGCAGCAATGTTGAATCAGGCCAGTCTTCATGAAGTCATCCACATGACCCTGGCGGCGTTCGTGGCGACGGGTTTCGCAGTGGCGGGGGTTCATGCGTTTTTCCTGCGGCAAAACCGGAACAGTCTTTTTCATCGGAGCGCCCTGGGCATTGCACTGGCGGTCGCCTGCGTCAGTATACCGCTGCAAGTCCTGAGCGGCGACCACAGCGCCCGGGCGGTGAGCCGGTTGCAGCCAGCTAAGTTGGCAGCGATGGAAGCGTTGTATCATACGCAAACCGGAGCGCCCATACGTATCGGCGGAATTCCAAATAATGAGACGCGCTCGACCAAATATGCCCTCACCATTCCGCACGGCTTGAGTCTACTGTTAAACGACAATCTCAACGGCAAGGTTGTCGGCCTTGAAGAGTTCCCGCAAAGCGACTGGCCCAATGTGCGCATTGTGCATTGGTCGTTTGACCTGATGGTTGGCGCAGGCATGGTCATGCTGGCTTTGGCCCTGTGGACGGGCTGGGCTTGGTGGCGACATCCGCCGCTGGCCGACCATCCTCGGTTGCTGCGCGCGTTGGTAGCTGCCGGGCCGCTGGGTTTTATCGCGATAGAATCCGGCTGGGTCGTCACCGAGGTCGGACGGCAGCCCTGGATCATTTACGGTGTAATGCGAACGAAAGACGCCGTCACGCCGATGCCGGGTATTGCGGTGCCTTTCGTCGTCTTTTCGGCCTTGTACGTCTTTCTCGCCGTGATGGTTTTCGTTCTTTTGCGTCGTCAATTTATCGAGACTTCCGCCACACCTTCTGCGGCGCCGCCCGCTTCAACCGATGTTTGAATTCATCGTCATCATTTTTCTTTTCCTGTCGCTGATCCTCTACGCCTTGATGGGTGGCGCGGATTTTGGCGGCGGCGTGTGGGATTTGCTGGCGACGGGATCGCGCGCCCGCGAGCAAAGACAGGCCATCGCCGGGGCCATCGGCCCCATTTGGGAGACTAATCACGTCTGGTTAATCCTCGTGGTGGTGTTGCTCTTTACTGGTTTTCCAGGCGCTTTTGCGGCAATAATGACTGCGCTGAACATCCCGCTGACCATCATGCTCGTGGGCATCGTGTTGCGGGGCTCGGCGTTTATTTTCCGCAAATACGACGCTCAAACGCAATCGGTGCAGCGCCACTGGAGCCGGGTGTTCGGCATCGCCAGCCTGCTCTCGCCGTTTTTCCAGGGCGTAATCGTTGGGGCGCTTGTCTCCGGGAAAATCCGCGTCGTGAATGGCATCGTTACCACCGGCTTTTTTGCGGGCTGGCTGACGCCGTTCGCGCTGGCCTGCGGGGCGTTTGCGCTTGGGCTTTTTGCATTTCTGGCGGCAACGTATATGACTATTGAGACGAGGACGCTGCCCGATTTGCAAAATGATTTTCGGCGGCGGGCGCTTTGGTCGGGCGCGGCCTTGGCCCCCATTACCCTCATCATCTTCCTCACTTCCCGGCAAGGCGCGCCGGAGATGTATCATGGATTGACGCACTGGTGGGCGCCTTTGCTCTTGGTGGCGACGAGCATTTGCGCCATTGCCGCGCTGACCACGCTGTGGCTGCGGTGGTTTGCCTTGGCGCGCATGGCCGCCATTGGCCAAGTTACGCTCATTCTCGTGGGATGGAGCTTGGCGCAATATCCCAATCTTGTCACCCCGGACGTTACTTTTACCAACGCTGTTGCGCCAGAAGCCACATTGCACTTGCTGGTTCTAGCCTTGGGTGCCGGCTCGATTTTGCTACTGCCATCCCTGGCCTTTCTTTTCCACATTTTCAAAGGCATGAAAAGCCATTGATGAAGTAATCAGACACACATTAAGTTACGCCGGCATCAAAGCGTCGTCTTTTACGTCAGACTTTGGCGCAAAGAAATCTGCTCCCGCGGCCCAAGCGGAATTTTTTAAAAACCGATAACGGGGTGAATCGGGTGTGTCCACCCGTTCATTGGAACTGAGCAAAGCCATTACGGCGGATTCGTTCGCGCGTTTTTGGGTGAGACAATCCTCGATCCATTTTTTGAGAGACAGGGGAAAGTCGCCTGGGCTGTTGTAAGAGACGATGATCACGTCAGCCGAGTTTGCGTCAAAGAGCAAGCGGTCAAAGCGGGAAGGTTAATCCAACTGGGCTACGGGCACAGACATAAAGTGTTGCTGCGCCATGCGGAAATTGCGCCCCACGCGTTCAAGAGCTTCCGCCGCCCGCAACGCGGCGTGCATGTCGTTGTAAACAACAACGAAGGACAACGCCTGGTGGCTGTTCTCGCGGATGCTTGCGTCTGTGCTTTGGAATCTGTTGACGGCCTTTTTTTTCACTTGATCGCGGGCAATGGCGAAATGTTCGTAGTCGGCACCTAATCGCGTACACAGATTACCGAGGAATACGTTACTCATGTTTTAAAGAGGTAAATTATTTTGGTCAGGGCAGAGGCAATTTTAGGCGGCGTGGGGGTGAACAGCTTACCCGCTTTGCGTGTCAGCTACTATGGGGTTTTACCCTGCCCCATCAGCGGACAACCCGACTCTTGCAGAAATTAAGGCAATAGTAGTGGAACACCCCATAGTAATCGGCCAGTCAAAAACTTATGAGTACGAATCCAAAGTTAAAAATAAAACGTTACCTACGAAAGAAAATGACATGAAGACTATCAATAATGCCGTCGTGGCAATTTACAAATCCCACACCGAAGCTGAAGGTGCCGTCAAGGAACTGCAACAATCCGGTTTCGACATGCAGAAACTCTCGATAGTCGGACGCGATTATCACACGGACGAAAACGTGGTCGGCTATTATAACACGGGAGATCGCATGAAATACTGGGGAACGAGGGGAGCATTCTGGGGCGGCCTATGGGGATGGCTGTTTGGTTCCGCAGCCTTTTTTATTCCCGGTGTCGGGCCAATGCTCGTGGCGGGGCCGCTCGTCGGCTGGATCATTGGCGCGCTTGAGGGCGCGGTGGTAGTTGGCGGGGTAAGCGCGATTGGGGCGGGAATTTACAGCATGGGCATCCCCAAGAACAGCGTTTTGCAATATGAGACTGCTCTCAAAACCGACAAATTTCTTGTGATTGCCCACGGAACGGCAGAGGAAGCGGTACGTGCGCGCGAGATCATCAATCGCACCAATCCTGAGTCCTTGGCGGAACATCAGCTTTCACCGGCCAACATTGAGGCTGGTGTGGCGGCAAACTAAGTTGGTTAAATAGCGCAACGGGCAGCATGGCTGAAGCACCCTTATGAAAATCAGCCCTTTAGCAGGAAAACCGGCCACGCCGGAAATGTTGGTGGACGTGGCGAAGCTCGTCACGGCCTACTACACCGATGCCCCGGACCCCACGGTGCCCGCGCAGCGGGTGGCGTTCGGCACCTCTGGTCATCGCGGCACGGCCTTCAAGCGGTCTTTTAATGAAGATCATATCCTCGCGATTACCCAGGCGATCTGCCTTTATCGAAAACAGCAGGGCACGAAAGGCCCGTTGTATCTGGGGATAGATACCCACGCACTGTCGTTCCCGGCCTACGCCACCGCACTGGAGGTTTTGGCGGCCAATGGGGTCGAGGTGATGCTCGCGGTGGGAGACGAATATACCCCGACCCCGGTAATTTCTCATGCAATCTTGACCTACAACCTTGGGCGAAAAGACGGGCTGGCCGATGGCATTGTCGTCACGCCTTCGCATAATCCGCCGGAGGATGGCGGCTTTAAATACAATCCGCCCAATGGCGGCCCGGCGGATACTGCGACCACCGGCTGGATCGAAAAGAAGGCCAATGAGATTCTCGAATCGCGATTGGCCGGTTTGCAGCGGATTGCATTTGTGAAAGCCCTCAATGCCTCTACGACGCATAGGCATGATTACCTCAGCATCTACATTCCCGATCTCGGCAGCGTAATTGACATGGATGTCATCCGCGACGCGAAACTCAAGCTGGGGGTTGATCCACTCGGGGGTGCGGGCGTGCATTATTGGGGCCGGATTGCCGGGCAGTATCATTTGAATCTTAATGTGGTGAATGAAGTGGTTGATCCTACCTTTCGATTCATGACGGTGGACTGGGATGGGCGGATCCGCATGGATCCTTCCTCGACGTATGCGATGCAACGGTTGATCGGGATGAAGGACCGCTTTGACCTTTCGTTCGCCTGCGATACCGATCATGACCGACACGGAATTGTCACCAAAAGCGAAGGCTTGCTGCCGCCCAATCATGATCTTTGTGTGGCGGTTTCTTATCTTTTTCAGAACCGGCCAAAGTGGCCCAAGACGGCGGCGGTCGGCAAGACGGTCGTGAGCAGCCAGATGATTGACCGGATAACCGACAAACTGAACCGAAATCTCTTTGAAGTTCCGGTTGGATTCAAGTGGTTCTCGGAAGGATTGCTCGACGGCTCCCTCGGTTTTGGCGGAGAGGAGAGCGCTGGCTCCACGTTCTCTCGTTTGGATGGCAAGGTTTGGACAACCGACAAGGACGGATTCATTCCCTGTCTGCTGGCGGCGGAGATTATGGCCCGGACGGGCAGAGATCCGAGCAAACTTTACCATCAACTCACGCAAGAGTTTGGGAATCCGATTTATGACCGAGTGGAAGCTCCCGCCACTCCTGGGCAAAAGAAATTGCTGGCGAAACTCTCGCCCCAGCAGGTAAAAATTACCGAACTGGCGGGCGAAAAAATTCAAACTATCCTCACTCATGCGCCGGGCAACGGCGCGCCCATTGGCGGGTTGAAGGCAGTCACGAAAAGTGGCTGGTTCGCCGCGCGTCCTTCTGGAACCGAAGATATCTACAAGATTTACGCGGAAAGTTTTCTGGGGGCGGATCATTTGCACCGCGTCCTGGCGGAAGCCCAAACCATCGTCAACACGACGCTGGCGGCGAAATAATGATGAGTGCCATCAAACATTTTGCGAATAAATCAAATACCATGAGCGCAACAAAATCCAGCACTTCCCTTTCTAAAAAACCGACCCAAGGCCTTGAAGCTCTCACCGAGCTGGCCATGGACCTGCGCTGGTCATGGAATCACAGTTCGGACGAGTTATGGCGGCGGCTCGATCCCGCGCTGTGGGCGCTCACCTGCCATCCCAATGTGGTGCTCCAAACCGTCGCGCGTGAAAAAATTGCCAGCGCGCTCGTGGACCCGGACTTTTGCCAATTACTCGACCGTCTGATTCAGGAAAAGCGGGAGGCAGTCAAAGCACCCGCATGGTTTCAGCATAAATATCCCCAAGCGCCCCTCACTTGTATCGCCTATTTTTGCATGGAGTTCATGTTGAGCGAAGCCCTGCCGATTTATTCGGGCGGCCTTGGCAACGTGGCTGGCGATCAGCTCAAAGCCGCCAGCGACTTGGGCGTTCCGGTGGTCGGCGTGGGGCTACTCTACCAGCAGGGTTATTTTCGCCAGATGATTGACCGCAATGGAGCGCAGCAAGCATTCTATCCCTATAACGACCCCGGCCAACTGCCGGTTACGCCCTTGCGCCTGGCCAACGGGGAGTGGCTGCGCCTGGAAATCGCCTTGCCTGGTTACTCGGTCTGGCTGCGCGCCTGGGAGGTCCAGGTCGGCAGAGTGAAACTTTACCTATTGGACAGCAATGACGCGGCCAACTTTCCCATCCATCGGGGAATCACCAGCGAGTTATATGGCGGGGACTCGGAATTGCGTTTAAAGCAAGAGATGCTTTTGGGGATCGGCGGTTGGCGATTGCTAAACGCACTTGGAATAAAACCGGACGTCTGCCACCTTAACGAAGGTCACGCGGCGTTTGCCTTGTTGGAACGCGCCCGGAGCTTCATGGCCGAGACTGGGCAATCATTCGCCGCCGCCTTGGCTGCCACGCGTGCGGGCAATCTTTTTACCACCCATACCGCTGTCGCTGCGGGATTCGACCTTTTTTCTCCAGGATTGATGGAGCAGTATCTCGGCAGGTATGCGAAGGAAAAACTAGGTCTTTCGCTGCGTGATTTGCTGGCACTGGGACGCCAAAATCCCGATGATGGAAACGAGCCTTTCAACATGGCCTACCTGGCGATGCGCGGAAGCGGGACGGTCAATGGGGTCAGCCGATTGCATGGCCGGGTGAGCCGGCATATCTTTAGATCGCTTTTCCCGAGATGGCCCGAGAGCGAAGTGCCGGTCGGCCATGTGACCAATGGCGTGCATATGCCAACTTGGGATTCAGCCGCGGCGGATAATCTTTGGACGGAAGCCTGCGGCAAAGAGCGTTGGCGGAAGGCGACAACAACGCTGGATGCGGACATCCTCAAGGTCCCCGAGAATAAATTGTGGGCGCTGCGCACCACGAGTCGAAAAGCACTCGTGGAATTTGCGCGCGAATACGTCGGACGGCAAATGGCCGTCCTCGGGGTGGGGGCAGAGGAAATTGCCCGTACACAAGCCCGGCTGGACCCGGGAGTGTTGACCCTTGGTTTCGCGCGCCGTTTTGCGACCTACAAAAGGCCCAATCTCCTCTTGCACGATCCTGAGCGGCTGCTCCGCATTCTTAAAAATCCCCAGCGCCCGGCCCAACTCATCATCGCGGGCAAAGCGCATCCGGCGGACCAAGCCGGCCAGGCGCTGATACAGGAATGGACGCGTTTCATCCGTCGCAGCGATGTCAATCCACCGGTGGTTTTTTTGGCGGATTACGACATGCTTTTGGCTGAACACATGGTGCAGGGAATTGATGTCTGGATCAACACACCCCGCCGACCATGGGAAGCCAGTGGCACAAGCGGCATGAAGGTGCTCGTCAACGGCGGCATCAATTTGTCCGAATTGGACGGCTGGTGGGCGGAAGCTTATATGCCGAAAGTCGGTTGGGCCTTGGGCGACGGACAGGAGCACGGTGATAATCCCGACTGGGACGCCGCCGAGGCCCAGGCGCTGTATGAGCGGCTTGAGCAAGAAATCATACCAGAATTTTATGCACGCAATGAGAAAGGCATCCCTGGCGCCTGGGTGGCGCGCATGCGCGAAAGCATGGCGCGGTTGACGCCACAGTTTGCCGCCAGCCGCACGGTGCGCGAATATACCGAGCAACATTATCTCCCCGCAGCCACCGCCTATCGCGCGCGCGCGGCGAACAAAGGCGCCACGGGCAAGAACATGATTGATTGGCGTAGTGAGGTGGAACGGAAATGGGCGGCGCTGAGCTTTGGCGAAGTGAAGATTGAAACGCGAGGCGAGCAACACGTTTTTGAAGTCCTGGTATATCTTCATGACCTGGACCCTGGGACCGTGCGGGTTGAGCTTTATGCCGATGGCATCAAGGAAGGCGTTCCCCTGCGGCAGGAAATGAAACGTCTTCGTCCGCTGGCCAATGTATCAGGCGGCTATGTGTACGGCGCGATGGTGTCAGCGGGCCGCCCGGCGTCGGACCACACTGCGCGGGTAATCCCGCACTGCGACGGCGTCGCGATTCCACTGGAGGACAACCGTATTCTATGGCAGCGATGATGAAAACAACTCAACACGAATTGCACGAATATATCTCCGAAGCCTCCGAACGCGCCGACGTGCGGACAGGCTCTCCCTTGCCTTTGGGAACCCTGGAATTGGGGGGAGGGGTCAATTTCGCCCTTTTCAGTCGTTTCGCCACACGCATTCGACTGGAGTTGTTTAACCACCCCGAAGACGCCGCGCCTTCCCGGGTGATTGATCTGGACCCGGCGCGCAATCGCACTGGCGACATATGGCACGTTTGGGTCAAGGGGATCGGTTCGGGTCAATTCTACGCTTACCGCGTGGACGGGCCCTACCAGCCCGGTGAAGGCCATCGCTTTAATTTCAACCGCCTCTTGCTCGACCCATTTGCCACGGCAATTTCGCAACTACCCCCGTGGGATTTTGCCTCGGCTCGGGGATACGACCTGTCGGCCAAGGAGCCGGACCTGACAATTTCCAAACTGGATAATGCCAAATCCATGCCGAAATGTATTTTTGTCAATGAGGCTTACAATTGGAATGGCGACCGGCCACTCCGGCATCCCTGGTCGAAAACCGTCATTTACGAGACGCATGTTCGCGGTTTTACCATTCATCCCCGGTCGGGGGTGGAACATCCCGGCACCTACCGGGGCGTGATGGAAAAAATTCCTTACCTTCAGCAGTTGGGGGTGACGGCGGTGGAGCTGATGCCCGTGCAGGAGTTCAATGAAAATTCAGTCACCCGCCGGAATCCGCATACCAAGCAACTGCTCAAAAATTACTGGGGTTACGATCCCGTGGCGTTCTTTGCGCCCAAAGCATCCTACAGCAGCGCGGGTGGTCTGGGTCAGCAAAAGCTCGAGTTTAAGGAAATGGTCCGGGCCTGTCACCAGGCTGGAATCGAAGTGATTCTGGACGTCGTGTTCAATCACACGGCGGAGGGGGACGAACTGGGGCCCACGCTTTGTTTTCGCGGGATGGATAACGCCATCTTCTACACGCTGGCCGACGACAAACGCTATTACCTCGACGATACCGGCACTGGCAACACCATCAACGCCAACCATCCCGTGGTGCGGGACCACATCCTCGCGGCGCTCCGTTACTGGATGGTTGAGATGCATGTGGATGGATTCCGGTTTGACCTGGCGTCGGTGCTTGGCCGGGACGGTGCCGGCCGGCTGCTGGCGAATGCCCCACTGCTCGCAAGGATTGCCGAGGATCCGATCTTGAGGGATGTGAAAATCATCGCCGAGGCCTGGGATGCCGCCGGAGCCTACCAGGTCGGCAGTTTTTCGGAACGCCGCTGGGCGGAGTGGAACGGCCGATACCGGGATCACGTCCGGCGCTTCTGGCGCGGTGATAATGGGTTTCTTGGTTTATTCGCCCAACGCCTCTGCGGCAGCGCCGACATCTACGCCAATTCCGGCAAAGGCCCCGAGAGCAGCATCAATTTCCTCACCTGCCACGACGGCTTCACCCTCAACGACCTCGTAAGTTATCAGCACAAGCACAATGAAGCCAACGGGGAAAGCAACTGTGACGGCACCAACGCCAATTTCAGCGAGAATTACGGCGCGGAGGGTGTGAGCAAAGATGCCGGCATCGAGTCCCTGCGGAAACGCCAGATAAAGAATTTCCTGGTGACGCTGCTGGTTTCGCGCGGCGTGCCAATGCTGTTGGGTGGGGATGAATTCCGCCGCACGCAAGGCGGCAACAACAACGCCTACTGCCAGGACAATGAAACGAGCTGGGTGGACTGGAATTGTCTGGAACAGCACAAGGAAATTTTTCGTTTCACCCAGGGCATGATTGCCTTTCGTCGCACCCATCCGGTTTTAAGCAAGGAGAAATTCTACTCGGATGCAGAAATTCAGTGGTTTAACCCGCAAGGACGATTACCCAACTGGGCTGACCCTAACGGAAAGCAGTTAGGCTGTCTGATCCATGAAAGTGATCAGGATTCAATTTGCCTGCTGTTCAATGCTGGTGACCATGCGGTTGATTTCCATTTGCCTCCAATTTTGCATGGGGCGCAGTGGCATCTGGCCGTTGATACCGCTGGCGAATCCCCACATGATTTGTTTTCGGTCGGCGAAGAATCACTTTTGCAATATCCGCAGACCTACCTCGTGAAACCGCGTTCCAGTGTGATACTTTTGGCGCAATGAACAAATGCTTAAGGGGCATAGCCTAATGAAAAAGACCCCTCCCATCACAACGCTGTTTCTGGATATCGGCGGAGTTCTACTCACCAATGGGTGGGATCACCATGCCCGCAAGCGGGCGGCGAAGAACTTTAATCTGAACTGGAACGAGATGCAGGAACGGCATGAGATCAACTTTGCCACCTATGAAGAAGGCAAGCTCACGTTGGAAGATTATTTAGAGCGGGTGATTTTCTACCAAAGGAGACCGTTTACCAGAACGCAGTTTCGGCGCTTCATGTTCGCGCAGTCCAAGCCGCATCCCCGGATGATCGAATTGGTCCGCAAACTCAAGGCCCGGCATGGATTGAAGATCATCGTGGTCAGCAATGAAGCGCGGGAATTAAATTCTTATCGAATCCGAAAGTTTAAGCTGGATGGGTTTGTGGACGCTTTTATTTCATCCTGTTTCGTCCACCTTCGCAAACCTGACGAGGACATCTTTCGACTTGCGCTGGACATCGCCCAAACACCGGCCCAACAAATCGTCTATATTGAAGACACCCCGCTGTTCGCCCAGATGGCGGAAGGCTTGGGGATTCGCAGCATTCTGCATACGGATTACCAATCCACCCGCGCGAAACTGGCTTTGATCCGATCTCGTCTAACACCGGACGTGTGAGGGCGATATGCGCCATTCGCGCAGCCAAAGAAGCAATGATCGCGCGTTAAGTGCGTCGCATGTTTGGACTCGCCCAAGGTCAGTTGAAAAAGCGGCAGCGGTTCAAACACATACTTACTTCCGAAATCTGTTTTCGGCGGCAGGCGTCGCCCCATAATTCATGGTCGGGTTTTACCCCATATATTACTGGCGGGCGGTGGGTGTACACTCGGTTCCCCAGAAGAGTGACGGGTGTGGGCGCCAAATTGAGTAAAAAATCAGCTCCCGTCGGGAGCCAAACCGGAAATTATCAAAATGAACCAAAACCGATCGTTTTCAATATTGATATTTTTTATAATTTTGAGTGTCGGTGCCGCGCTCGCCTACGCCAGATACAGCGTTGGGGCCAACGGGGAAGCCATCGGGATTGGAGTTGTCGCCTTTGTCATCGCGCTGGTTGTCGCTTCCGCCATTCAGGTTGCGAATCAGTGGGATCGAGCGGTGATCTTGCGGCTTGGTCATTTCGACTCCCTGCGGGGGCCGGGACTGTTTTTCATTTATCCCGTCATAGATGCGATTCCATACTGGATTGACACCCGTGTCATTACGACGGGTTTTAAGGCGGAAAAGACGCTGACCAAGGACACGGTGCCCGTGGATGTGGATGCCGTGCTGTTTTGGAAAGTGGTGGATCCAAAGAGGGCGGCTCTGGATGTGGCCGACTATCAAAGCGCCATCAGTTGGGCCTCCCAAACTGCTCTGCGTGACGTGATCGGGAAAACTATGCTTTCAGACATGCTGGAAGGCCGGGATAAAATCAGCAGCCTGTTGCAAAAGATCATTGATCAGCGCACGGAACCTTGGGGCATCAATGTGATTTCCGTGGAGGTGAAGGATGTCCTGATTCCACCGGGTCTTGAGGATGCGATGTCCATGCAGGCCCAGGCGGAACGGGAGCGGCAGGCCCGGGTGATTCTGGGTGACGCCGAACGTCAGATTGCGGAAAAGTTTGCTGAGGCCGGAAAAAGCTACGAACACAATCCAATCGCCTTTCATTTGCGGGCCATGAACATGCTTTATGAGGGTTTGAAGGAGAATGCCACGATTGTGATTGTTCCCAGCACCGCTGTGGAATCCATGCAATTGGGCGGGCTGGCCGGTTTAACCGCCTTGACCATGGGAATTGGCCAGGATGGGGCCAACGGACATAAAGAAGCCGAGCTTAAGCGTCAGCAATCACTTCAAGGCCAACCACTCGGCGTCACCTCGGAACCTGCGGCTCAAAGAGGGCCAGTTTCATAGTGTTGGCACGGTGACATGGGAGTAACGACGCCAATCGCGGTGCAACCGATTCCTTAAACATACTCTAAGCCAAACACCGTCCGTGAAAAAACATCGTCAATGCCCTGAGACCGCGGAAGTGCGCTGTGACTTAATTCCGAAAATTAAACCAGGGCGCCTCTATTAACCCCCAAGCCGCTTGACATTGATAAGACAAGGTGACAGAACGTGACATGCACTACCGAAAATCCGAGTCGCAAGGAGGTTTGTTCGATTATCACCAGCATTGCGCCGGGTTGGCGGCGCGGGGCACGAGTCTGGACCGGCTGAAGGCGGCGGTGGACTGGGAAGCCTTCCGCGCCCCACTCGAGCGCCACCTGGCCTATGAGGACGGGGCCAAAGGCGGGCGTCCGGCGTGGGATCCGGTGCTGATGTTCCAGGTGCTGGTGCTGCAAAAGTTCCACGGGCTGAGCGACGCGCAGACCGAGTTTCAAATCCTCGATCGGTTCAGCTTCCAGCGGTTCATGGGCCTGCGGGCGGGCGACGCCGCGCCGGACGAGAAGACGATCTGGGTGTTCAAGGAGCGCCTCGGCCCGGACGGGGTGCGGGCGTTGTTCGAGTTGTTCAACGCGCAACTGGCCGCGCGGGGGCTGATCGGCCAGCAGGGCAAGATCGTGGACGCCACGTTTGTCGAGGCCCCGCGCCCGCGCGCCGCGCGCCAGCCGGAGCATCCCCCCGCCGCGCGGCAGCAGGACGCCGACGCCCGCTGGACCGAGCAAGGCGGCCAGGCGCACTACGGTTACAAAAACCACGCCAAGGCCGACGCGCGCAGCAAGCTCGTGGCGGACTACACGGTGACCCCCGCCAACACCCACGACAGCCAAAAACTCGACGAGCTGGCCGCGCCCGGCGACCGCGTCATTTACGCCGACAGCGCCTACAGCGGCGGGCCCATCGCGAAACAACTCGCGACCAAAAAGCTCGCCGGGCGCATCCTGGAAAAAGCGCGGCGCGGCCATCCGCTGACCCGCGCGCAGGAAAAACGCAACCGCCGCCAAAGCGCCGTCCGCAGCCGGGTCGAGCACGTCTTCGCCCGGCTGGCCCACTGGCGGGCAGACTGGTTCCGCCGCAAAGGTTTGGCCCGCGCCCGTTTTGAAATCGGCCTGGCCAACCTGGTTTACAACCTTGACCGCTACGCCTGGCTGCAAAGTGCCGGTTAGAGCCGGACGAATCGCGCCCCGCTGCCGGTTCAGAGCAAGAAACCCACTCATCATCCCGCCAAACCACCGCGGGCAACTCATGCCGGGCGCTTCCCTCCCGGATGCCGCTAGAAAATCACGCAAAATTACCCTTGTGTGGCCCAAGCCAAGTTGTTAGAAGTGCCCACCATGAAAACCGACATTCTTCCCGCGGAACTACTCCAGAAGATTAACGCTTACTGGCGCGCCGCCAACTACCTATCCGTCGGTCAGATTTATCTCTATGATAATCCGCTGCTGAAACAGCCGCTGAAACTGTCGCACGTCAAGCCGCTGGTGGTTGGGCACTGGGGCACAACGCCGGGCCAGAACTTTATCTATGTGCATTTGAACCGGGTCATCAAGAAGTATGACTTGGACATGTTCTATATCGCCGGTCCCGGCCACGGCGGTCCGGCGCTGGTAGGTAATGTCTATCTCGAAGGCACCTGGAGCGAAATTTATCCGAATGTCACCCAGGATGAAGCCGGGCTGAAAAAGCTGTTCAAGCAATTTTCGTTTCCCGGCGGAATTTCCAGCCACGTTGCGCCAACAACGCCGGGGTCAATTCACGAGGGTGGCGAATTAGGCTATTCGCTCAGCCACGCCTTCGGGGCGGCTTTCGACAATCCTGATTTGATTGTCGCCTGCGTCATCGGCGACGGCGAGGCGGAAACCGGTCCCTTGGCGACTGCCTGGCAATCCAACAAACTGCTCGATCCAATATCTGACGGCGCGGTGCTCCCGATTCTGCATCTAAATGGCTACAAAATCAGCAACCCGACCGTCCTGGCCCGCATCGAACATGAAGAGTTGGAGCAATTTCTGCGCGGCTGCGGCTGGACGCCCTACTTTGTGGAGGGTGATGAACCGGAGAAAATGCATCAACTCATGGCTGCAACTTTGGAAACGGCTATTGAGGGCATCCGGCAAATCCAAAGCAATGCACGGAACAATCACGACCCTTCTCGACCACGTTGGCCCATGATTGTCCTCCGGTCACCCAAAGGCTGGACGGGGCCGAAAATTGTTGATGGCCTGCAAATCGAGGGAACTTTTCGAGCGCATCAGGTGCCACTTTTGGTGGATGCTGAACACCCCGAGCATGTTCAACAGCTTGAAAGCTGGATGAAAAGCTACAAAGCCGAGGAGCTGTTCGATAAAAATGGCCGTCTTATACCAGAATTGGCCGAATTGGCACCCAAAGGCAACCGACGGATGGGCGCGAATCCTCACGCCAATGGCGGCATTCTGCTGCGCGACCTGCGGATGCCGGACTTTCATGTCCACGCGGTAAATGTCCCTTCGCCGGGTGCGGTTGACGGCCAGGATACGCTCGTGCTGGGCAATTTCCTGCGCGATGTGACCAAGCTGAATCAGGACCAGCATAATTTCCGCATCTTCGGCCCCGATGAGACGCTCTCCAATCTCTTGGGCGCAGTATTTGAAGTCACGAGCCGCCAGTGGGATGCCCGTGAAGTAAAAAATGATGAATTCCTCGCGCCGGCGGGACGCGTGCTGGATTCAATGCTTAGCGAGCACCAATGCGAAGGCTGGCTGGAAGGCTATCTGCTCACCGGCAGGCATGGGCTGTTCAACAGTTACGAGGCCTTCATTCGTATTGTGGACTCAATGTTTAGCCAGCACGCCAAATGGTTAAAGGTAACGCTGGAACTGCCTTGGCGGCGGAAAATTGCGTCGTTGAACTACCTGCTGGCCTCCCATGTCTGGCAACAGGACCACAATGGTTTCACACATCAGGATCCCGGTTTCCTTGACCATGTCATCAACAAGAAGGCTGATATCGTGCGCGTTTATCTTCCGCCCGATGCCAATTGCCTACTGTCCGTCTTTGATCACTGCCTGCGCAGCCGCCATTACGTCAATGTGGTGGTGGCGGGCAAACACGCCCTCCCGCAATGGTTGACCATGGATGCCGCTGTGGTGCATTGCACGGAAGGAATTGGCATTTGGCAATGGGCCAGCAACGATCAAGGCGCAGAACCGGACGTGGTCATGGCTTGCTGCGGCGACACACCCACGCTCGAGATTCTGGCTGCGGTTTCGATTCTGCGCCAGTATTTGCCCGATCTGAAAATCCGGGTGATCAATGTGGTTGATCTGATGAAACTTCAGCCTGCGAGCGAGCACCCTCACGGCCTGAGCGAAACAGACTACGATTCGCTGTTTACGAAAGACAAGCACATCATCTTTGGCTTTCATGGCTACCCTTGGCTGGTTCACCGGCTGACCTACCATCGCACCAACCGCAACCTCCATGTGCGCGGATACAAGGAAGAAGGCACCATCACGACGGCCTTTGACATGAGGGTGCAGAATGATTTGGACCGCTTCCATCTCGTGCAAGACGTGGTTGATCGCCTGCCGCAGTTGGGGGCCAAGGGGGCTTACCTGAAGCAAATGGTTCAAGACAAGCTCATCGAGCACAAACAATACATTAACCAACATGGCCAGGATTTGCCGGAAATCCGCAACTGGAAGTGGGGCAGAAGCGAAACCCATAAAGTCCAACCGTTACCGGAAAGGAAGCGGGTGAACGGAACGGCCATTGGAAATGCTGAAGCAAAGCCCGATAAAATTGCCCGGAAAAAAAACGAAGGAATCCCCCATGCCTATTCAACTCCATGAAGAAAATGACGGGAAGATACTCGTCGTTCACGTCACCGGAAGGCTGGTAAAGAAGGATTACGGGCACTTTGTGTCGGAATTCGCGCGACTCCTCCGGCTGCATGGAAGATTGCGCGTGCTCTTCGACATGACCGGTTTCCAGGGCTGGAACGCGGCTGCGATGTGGGAGGACATCAAGTTCGATTTCAAACACTTTGCCGACATCGAACGACTCGCGATGGTTGGGGACAAGCAGTGGCAGCATTTCATGGCGATCTTCTTCAAGCCTTTCACCAACGCGGAGAGCCGCTACTTCGACCACGCCGACCTAGTGAAGGCGCGGAAGTGGCTGCACGCAGGAAATCGCACCCGAAAAAAACTGGAGCCAAGCAAGCGCAACCCCGGCCCAAAATTATTCCTCTAAAGACATGGAAAGCAGGGAAAAGCCAATGAATGACCATCAAAACAGTGACAGCGCGCACGGCGGCCCGAACCCCGACGGCATTCACCATGTCCAGCGCCCTTACTGGAAGCGCGCGCACCATGACTGGCGCTTCTGGGTCGCCGCTTTTTTTATTTTTGCGGCAATGATTTTCTACGTGGTGACAGTGGAGTTTTCGCTGGCACCTGGTCGCCACTCACCACAACTGATTGTAAGCCCGGCCGGAAAATAACCGGACCAACACCGGGTCTTCCATCCAGGAAATTCTCCCCAATGAATGTGCAGGATTTAATCAACACGGCGAAGGCCCTCGTCGCAGACGACAAGGGCTTGCTGGCGATGGATGAAAGCAATCCCACCTGCAACAAACGATTTGCCCAGTTGGGGATTCCGCAGACGGTGGAGGCTCGGCGCGCCTATCGGGAGTTGATTGTGACGACACCCGGTCTCGGTGAGAGCATTGGCGGTGCGATCCTCTACGACGAAACAATCCGCCAGGAGAAAAAAGACGGGACTCCCTTTATTAAAGTCCTTGCCGATGCGGGAATCATTCCCGGCATCAAGGTTGACGCCGGGGCCAAGGACATGGCGGGTCATCCCGGCGAAAAAGTAACCGAAGGGCTGGATGGATTGCGCGACCGTCTGGCGGAATATTCCCAAATGGGCGCCCGTTTTGCCAAATGGCGCGCGGTAATTGCCGTGGGCGAGAGCATTCCCAGCCGAGGTTGTATTGAGGCCAACGCGCACGCGCTGGCCCGTTACGCCGCATTATGCCAGGAAGCTGGGCTGGTTCCCGTTGTTGAGGCGGAAGTACTCATGGGCGGCGAGCATATTTTAGAACGGTGCCGCGAACTGACGGAGGAAGCCCTGCGATCGGTTTTTATTCAGCTTAACCATCAACGCGTGATGCTGGAGGGCCTGATCCTCAAACCCAACATGGTGCTGCCGGGATTGACCTGCCCAAAGCAGGAAACGGTGGACGAGGTCGCCGAAACTACGGTGAAGAGTCTCTTACGAGTTGTGCCTGCGGCCGTTCCGGCGATTGCATTCTTATCTGGCGGCCAATCCGGCGAACTGGCGTCCGCCCGTCTTAATGCCATGAATGTCCAATTCAAGTCGCGCCTGCCATGGGCGCTGGCGTTTTCGTTTGCCCGCGCCATTCAGCAACCGGCTTTGGAAATTTGGCACGGCCAGGAGAGCTATGTGCCAGCGGCGCAGCAAGCACTTTTACATCGTGCGAAGTGCAACCGCGCCGCGCGCCGAGGCGAATACAGTTCCACCATGGAAAAAAACATGCTGAGGGCAACGACGTTCCCGCAACCTGCGAAACCCGCAGCCTAGCGAAGATAGAAAGAACATCCCATATGAACACTGACACCAACAAGCCTTCTGCGCCCGAATCAAAGAACGATGCGCCCAAAGAATCGAAGCCCAAGGCCCCCGAATTGAAACCGGGAGCGAAGCCCGATGCCAAGGCCGCCCCGCAGGACGATTTGAAAACGCTGCCTTTACCCGAAGTGGAGAAAAAATTGCAGTCGTCTCCAGACGGCCTCACTCAAGCTGAGGCGGTAAAGCGGCTGGCTCAATATGGACCGAACGAAATTGAAGAGAAGAAGACTAACCTGTTCCTAAAATTCCTCACTTATTTTTGGGGTCCCATTCCATGGATGATTGAAATCGCGGTGATTCTGTCGGGTGTGGTCCGGCATTGGCCGGATTTTTTCATCATCCTCGTTTTGCTTGTTTCCAACGCCGTGGTCGGATTCTGGGAAGAACGCGCGGCGGGCAATGCCATCGAAGCCCTGAAGGCCAAGCTGGCGATCAAGGCCCGGGTGAAACGAGACGGCAAGTGGCTCAACCCACCAGCGCGGGAACTCGTGCCGGGCGATGTCATCCGTATGCGACTGGGCGACATTGTGCCGGCGGATGCGCGCCTGCTGGATGGCGATGAGATTTCTGTGGATCAGTCCGCACTTACTGGTGAATCGTTGCCGACCACGCGCAAACCCGGCGAAGCGGTGTTTTCCGGTTCAATCATTCGCCGGGGTGAGATCGGCGCCTTGGTCTATGCCACGGGTGGAAAGACTTACTTCGGCAAGACGGCGCAATTAGTGCAGGACGCGCATACCGTAAGCCACTTTCAAAAAGCGGTTTTGAAGATCGGTAATTACCTTATCATTCTCGCGGTGGCTTTGGTGGCGGTGATTATCACCGTCGCGATCTTCCGCGGCGACCCCATCCTCACTACGTTGCAATTTGCCCTGGTGTTGACCGTGGCCGCGATCCCGGTGGCGATGCCGACGGTGTTGTCGGTGACGATGGCTGTCGGCGCGCGCCTGCTCGCCAAGAAACAGGCGATTGTCAGCAAGTTAGTGGCCATCGAGGAATTGGCGGGGGTGGACGTGTTATGCGCGGACAAGACCGGCACTCTGACCCAGAACAAATTGACGCTGGGCGACCCGTTCAGCGTGAACAATATTCCCGCCGAGCAAGTCATCCTCAACGGCGCGCTGGCGTCGCGCGCGGATAACAATGACACCATTGATCTGGCCGTGCTGGGTGGCCTGAAAGACAAGGATGCCATGAAGGGCTATCAGGTGCTCCACTTCCAGCCCTTCGATCCGGTGCATAAACGCACCGAGGCTACCATCAAGGGCTCGGACGGCAAAGAATTCAAGGTGTCAAAAGGTGCGCCGCAGGTGATTTTGCAGTTGTCGGCCAACGCCGGCCAAGTGAAGAACGCCGTTGACAATGCTGTCAACGAATTCGCGGCGCGCGGCTTTCGTTCGCTGGGCGTCGCGCGAGCCGGTGGAGACGGCCAATGGCAATTTCTGGGAGTGCTGCCCTTATTTGACCCGCCTCGTGAAGATGCCAAGGCCACCATCGCAACTGCGCTGGCCATGGGGGTAAAGGTCAAGATGGTGACGGGAGATGCATTGGCCATCGCCAAAGAAACCGCCCAAAAGTTGAACATGGGCGCAAATATCCTCGACGCCGCCGGCCTGGGTGACTCGAAGCATGATGAGACGGCGGCGGTGGCCGAGTCCATTGAAAAAGCGGACGGTTTCGCCCAGGTGTTCCCCGAGCACAAATACCACATTGTGGATGTGCTGCAAAAACGCGGCCACATCGTCGGCATGACGGGCGACGGGGTGAACGACGCCCCGGCCTTGAAGAAAGCCGATTGCGGCATCGCCGTTTCGGGCGCGACGGACGCGGCGCGCGCCGCCGCCGCCATCGTGCTGCTGACGCCCGGCCTGTCGGTGATTATTGATGCGATCAAGGAGAGCCGGCGCATCTTTCAACGGATGAACAGCTACGCGATTTACCGCATCGCCGAAACGCTGCGCGTGCTGTTCTTTATGACCCTGGCGATCCTGGTGTTTAACTTTTATCCCCTGACGGCGGTGATGATCGTAATGCTGGCATTGCTCAACGACGGCGCCATCCTGTCCATCGCGTATGACAACGTTCACTACAAGGATAAGCCCGAGGCGTGGAACATGCGCATGGTGCTGGGAGTCTCCACGGTGCTGGGGGTGATCGGAGTCGTCTCTGCATTCGGTTTGTTTTATCTCGGTGAGCGCGTGTTTAAACTCGACCGTGCGCACATTCAGACTCTGATGTATTTGAAACTGTCCGTGGCGGGACATTTGACAATTTTCCTCACTCGCACGCGCGGCCCCTTCTGGTCCATCCGCCCGGCCAAGACTTTATGGATCGCCGTGCTCGGCACGCAAATCGTGGCGACACTGATCGCCGTTTATGGACTTTTTATGACCCCACTTGGCTGGGGTTGGGCCGCGTTTGTTTGGGTTTATGCGCTGGCCTGGTTTCTCGTGAATGACCGTTTGAAACTGCTCGCCTATCGGATTTTCGATCCAGTGAAAGCCCCGGCCCCGACCGATTTGACGCCGCAAATCGCCCGGCAAGCTTATGCACTCTATGAGCAACAGGGCCACCACGAAGGCCACGCCGTAGAGAATTGGCTGCAGGCGGAGCAAAAGATCCGAAAAGATGAGTCCCCGCAGCAAGCCGACGTGAAACCAACGGTGGTTACGACGAAAGGATCAAAATGAAAATCCGGTCAAAAAATTTCCGCGTGCCGCCCGAAAAAGAGGTTAAACTCACAGAGTGGCCGACAAAGGTGAAGCCCTTTTTCAAATCGAAGAAGCAGTATCAAAAAATTCTAAGCGAACACGTCGAGGGGTTGAGTTCGCTGCAACGCCTGCATTATGCATCCAGTCGCTACGCGCTGCTGCTGATTTTTCAGGGCATGGACTCTGCCGGAAAGGACGGCGCCATCCGTCACGTCATGTCCGGGGTGAATCCACAAGGCTGTGAGGTCTTCAGCTTCAAACAGCCGAGCGAGGAGGAATTGAAGCACGATTTTCTTTGGCGAGAGACCCGCTGTTTACCGGAACGCGGGCGAATCGGAATTTTCAATCGCTCCTATTACGAAGAGGTGCTTGTGGCGCGCGTGCACCCGGAGATTCTCCGCCGCCAGGAATTGCCAGTCAAGTTGCTCGACGAGAAAACGATTTGGGAGAAGCGATTTCGGTCGATCGTGGATTTAGAGAGACATCTTCACCGCAATGGCACACGCGTTATAAAGTTCTTTCTCCACCTATCAAAAGGCGAACAGCGCAAGCGATTCCGCGAGCGCATTGATGAGCCGGAAAAGAACTGGAAATTCAGCCTTGCGGATATTCACGAGCGGAAATACTGGAAGCATTACATGGCGGCTTACGAGTCTTGCCTGCGCGCGACCAGCACGCATCACGCCCCATGGTATGTTGTTCCCGCCGACGACAAGGAGAACGCCCGATTGATTGTTTCCCAAATTGTTCTTGATGCGCTTAACGGCCTCAAAATGGCTTATCCCGAGACCACCGCAAAACGCCGACAGGAATTGAAAGCCATCCGTAAACAGCTCTGAATGCAAACGATCTGACATAAGGCAACAGTGCGGCGCATAGTAGGCAGCTTTGACCATCGGAAGGAGTTTCAGTCCATCTGCAAGCTGGTCGTGCAAAAACTATCTCGAAGCCTCGGCATGAGCACTATATAGCTCTCACGCTGATAGTGGTGAGTTAATCTGAAACACTCCCTGTGGAGCATTCTAATCCCCAATCAAGTTCTTCGACCTTTAGCCGACTTTTGCGCTGCAAAAGGCGGTTTGCGGCGCTTTGGCCGCAAGGCCCAATTGCCCTCGCCCTCGTGCTGATTGGTGCTGTCAATATTCTCGATGGGTTGAGCATGCCCTGGGCTGTTTTGCAGCAAGTCAGCCCCCTTAACGGAATTGCGGAATCTCTTTCCGCCCTTGGCGGCACGGTCCAGTGCATCTTGGGTTTGATGCTTGTGCTGGTGAGTTTGGGTCTTTTGTGGCGCTTGGTTTCCGCTTGGATGCTGTCGCTTTTGTTGCTGGCAATCATGATGGGGGTCAGCGTGGCTGTGCGGCGCTGGGGCTTTGGGCTCGCGCTCCAAGCCATTTTGTTCGCAGCCTTGTTGTGGGCAAAGCGTAGTTTTCGACGCCGGACTGCCGTGGCCAACCTCGTTTTCTCTATAAGCAGTGTCGTCGGCATAATGGCTTATGGGATCTTTGGCAGTTATCTGCTGGGACAGGGCTTTAAGCCGGAGATTCACGACCTGAACACAGCCGCTTATTTCACCGTCACCACCCTCACCACAGTCGCATTTGGCGATATTGTGCCGGTTACGAACGAGGCACGCTGGTTCGTCGTCTCGCTGGTGGTGATTGGAATCGGTGTGTTTGTTGGCACCATTGCCACGGTGATTGTCCCGAGAATATCGAGTGAACTTAGCCGCATATTCAATCCAAAGGAAATTATTATGGAACTCAAAGATCATGTCATTCTTGTCGGTCAAGGATCCATTGCGCGAAACACCGCAGAGGAACTCAAGCGGCGCGGCGTGTCCTTTGTACAAATCGTGGCCACCAAGGTTGGCGCGGACGCACCTGGCCATTTGATCATCGAAGGCGATGCCACCACTGATGCCGTCTTGCAAAAAGCCGGCATTCAACATGCCCGCATGGTCATTGCCGCACGGGAAGACGATGGTGAAAATGCTTTCATTTCACTGGGGGCCAAAGACCTCAATCCAAATGTGCGGGTCATGGCCGTGGCTAGTTCGGCGCTTTCGATGCGACGGTTAAAACTGGCCCGGGCCGATTTGGTGTTTTCGCCTGCCGCAGTGGGCAGCCGATTGTTGGCCGATCTGGTGGAGGGAGGTCAAATCTCCCCAGAATTTAAGGACTTACTGGAAGGTCACCCCAAAAAGGTTTAAGCCCATGAAAATCAGCTTACTGACAGTAAAGGGAAGGGTTCTTGGATTGATAATGCTGCACAATCTGCTGCGAGCCCAAGTGTCTGTCGCAAAAGAAAACCAATAATATTTTGAGCTGTGAAAATGCCGAATTTAGGTTGCCAGAAGGCAATGTTGCCCAAATCCGGTCAACGGTGGCTTCAATCCGCAATGATGGCATGTAAGATGCTGTATTGTAGGACATCATGATGGGAATAAACGATCCGCAGAAGCAACTGTTCAACTACAACGTGGATTTAGACCGTCGGGTGCGGCGGGACAATCCACTGCGAGCAATCCGGGAGAAGATCGACTTTGCCTGGGTGCGCGACGAGGTGGCGCACTGCTACGGCTACAATGGGAACGAATCGGTGGACCCGGTCGTGATTCTCAAGCTCCTATTTCTGCTTTTCTTCGATGCGGTGAAGAGTGAACGGGAGCTCATGCGCATTGTGCCGGAGCGGCTCGATTATCTATGGTTCCTGGGCTACGGTCTGGATGACGAGATTCCCGATCATAGCGTCTTGTCCAAGGCGCGGGCGCGCTGGGGCCGCGTGGTGTTCGAGCGACTGTTTGTCCGCACGGTTTCCCAGTGTGTGGCGCTGGGTCTGGTTGACGGCAAGAAGATCCACATGGACAGCAGCATGGTGGATGCGAACGCTGCGTATGAGTCCTTTGTGGTAACGTCGCCCGAGTTGGTCAACGCCCTGCGGGCCGCTTACGCGGTCGAGGAGTCCAAGTTTGAAATTGACGAGGAACGCCAATCCCGCCTGCCGAAAAACCGGACCAGTTTTTGCCAGACCGATCCAGACGCCACCATTGCCGCCAAGGAGCGGTGCGGCGGCTATTCTGTCGCCAAACCGCGCTACAAAAGCCATCGGGTGGTGGATGACCAATGCGGCGTCATCACCGCCGTCGAGACCACGCCGGGACACATCTATGATGGGGCCTGCCTGGTGGCGCTGACCGAGCAGCATCACCTCACCACCGGCATCGGCGCGCAGACGGTCGTGGCTGACCAGCATTATGGCACCCGCGAAAACATCCGGGCATTACAAGCGCAGGGCATCCGTACCCACATGAAGGTGATTCGCAACACTGGCCTGACGGACAAGAAAGGCATCTTTCACGCCAGTGACTTCAAGTATGAGCCAGCGACCGACACCTACCGATGTCCCGCCCAACAAACGCTAACGCGCCGCAGTTACGACCGGTTTCAGCGCGGCTGGCTCTTTCGGCCAGACGCGAGTGTGTGTCGCGCCTGTCCCATCCGGAACCAATGCACCACGGCGCGATTGGATGCCCCAACCGGTCGCGTCATCGTTCACCCGGACGGCTACGAACTGGTGGTCAAAGGATGTGCGCAGGCCAACAGTCCCGAAGCCAAGCGCGACCGACGGCGGCGCATGACGCTGATTGAGGGCAGCTTTGGGCAGGCTTCACAAAACCATCACTTCAAACGCGCCCGCTGGCGGCGACTCTGGCGCCAGCGCATCCAAGATCACCTCATCGCCGCCGTGCAAAACGTCAAAAAGATACTCCGGCACGGGCCGGAGAACGGCAAATCGACCACAACCAACCCATACCCGGCAAGTTCGCCACTTTTTTCGCCGCAGTCACTAACCCTGATCGGTTGGTTTAACAAAATCTTTGCCACACTCTCGCCCGGCTGGAACTGAGTCCGCAAATCATTCGGGCAACATTGCCAGAAGGTTGCCAAAAATCATGTTTTTTCTTGCATTTTTCAACATTTCAGTGCATCTTGTTTCCAGTTCTAAAACATTAACAATCAACTAAGTCCGCGTTATTGAACGACTTAGCTTCGCGGGGGAAATTAAGTTCGAGTCCCTGTTCTCCCACCACTTTCAAAATCGGACAGTCTTGGACAACGAGGGACGGCAGTGGATAAACTGCCTCACTTTCAACGGGTTGCGAACCAGATGTTAAGTTTTGAGATTTTTTAGGATGGACATCGATTTCCTTCAAAACCCCCTTTTGACCACTTTTTAGTGGCTCAGGAAGTGAAACTGGCGCAAGGTTGGGGGTGCCAGCTTTGACGAGGTTTGCCAGCGTTTCGATGCCCTCCCGCAAGGGGAGTTGGGTGGCGTCGGTGTAGGTCACATCCGTCATCCGCAAGCTTTTGTGCCGGGCGAGTTGCATGATCACGCGGGAGTGAACGCCACGCTTTTGCAGGTGGCTGATGAAAGTCCGGCGAAAAGTATGAAATCCGGCAGCGCGCCCAAGGTCATCTTGATGCTGAATGCCCGCTTTGGCGAAGTCGCGATGCAGCGTTTCCATATTAGGCGCACCCTTCCAGAACACCCGAGTTTCGGGCTTGGCGAAGACCGGGCGAGCCGCACGAAACTCCGGCACCAGGTCTTTCAGGATGGGAAGCCAGTCGGCCCGGCGGCTCTTGGTTGCCTCGGGGCGCAGGAACAGGCCCGGATTGTCGCCGTCCAGGCGGACATCGGCCCAAATCAAACGGCTGGCCTCTTTGTGGCGCAGGCCCGTTAAGGCCAAGAGACGATAGAAAAACCGACGGCGAGGCGCAGCCGCGTAGAGCCGGCTTAGCTCATCCTCAGTAAATGCGCGGGGACCATCGGAGGACGGCTGCGGCACGCGCAGCTTTTGGAGGTGTTTGAGCGGGTTGGGGGTTTGATAGGTGCGTTCAGCCCAATTGAGAAAGACGCGCATGGCGTCGAGGAAATGGTTTTGATAGCGAACGCTGAACCCGTGGTTCGAATTTCGCCAGTCGAGGAGGCTTTTTGGGGTTATATCGCTCAATGTCTTCCAGCGGCAGTATTTTACGATCTGCGGGAAGCGAAGCCGGAGATTGTTTAAGTAATCCACCGAAACCTCGGATTTGCGTTTCTCCTTCATGAATTCTTCAAACAATTCCAGGAGAGGCCGCTTCATGGCCGAACGAGTTACCTTGCCTGGGATCAGCCCGGCGTCTTCCTTCTGGGCGTCCTCGTAGGCTTCATTAAGGCGCTTTTCCGCGACCTCCTTGACGGTGGTATACAGCGCAACCTCGTGGATTTTGGGATTGTCGCCGACGCGGAAGCGGCCGCGGTATTCCCGGCGTTTGCCCTTTGGTTTGAGTAGAAATTTAAGCATAAGATTCACCTTTGCCTTTGGCGATTTGACGTTGGATGTATTTATGCACTTCCGAGGGCAGAACATGGCGGCCAGCCCCAATTTTGAAGCTGGGCAAATGGCCCTGGCTGATCAGGCGGCGAACCGTTTTGACGCTTTTACGCAGCAGTTTCGCCACCTCTGCTAGAGTAAGCGGCGGCTCAAAGTTGGTGGGAAGGGGAGTGTTCATGGTTTGGCTTTGTCTTTTTTGCTTTTGGCTTTCTTGGGGAGAGTGGGCGGTAATTCGAAATCAACCGGCACAGCGTTTGGCTCAAGGAAGGTTGTCTCCGCCATCTCATGCTCATCCTTTGCATCTTGCATATTTTCTTCTTCCTCGTGCGCATCATCTACGCCAAGCGCGACAGGATCGGCCGTCAAAATGTACACCACCTGACTGCGATTTACTTCAATTCCCAGGGTTTCCGTAGCCCATAGGGCGATTTCACGAAACGAGTATCCTTTGTCGCGCATTTTTTGTAATGCGCCTTGGTAGTTACGCAGGTTGATCTTCGGCGGCATGTCTGCCGCGATTTCAAAAGCTTCGTCTGGCGAAGGCGGCCTCGCATCGCTTTCTTGTTCTTGTTCATTATTCATCGTTTTTATACGATATTAAACAGTCCAGTCGCTTGCAAGCATAAATTTCATCTTTTTTACGCTCGGCCCGGTTGCCGGGTGGACCGCGAGCTCGCGGGGCGGCTACGTTCCACCCGGCAACCCTGCCTCGCTATAGCCCGCCTGACGCAGACCGTGCATTATATCGCAAATTGCCCTGGGCGACATAACGCACGGACTGCGCTTAACCGGCGGCTAAAACACTTTCCCTTGCCTTTGTGGCTGTGTTCCGTTGGCCTGATGACAGCCAATCTGTCCCTTGCCGCCTGCGGATTGCCGGTGCTTCGAGGAAATTGACGAGAGTGGATTCCTGGCCCCACGCGCGCTTCTTTGTGAATAACTTCCGCTTGATTCATTAGATGCCCATTTGTTCACTTATAGAATGGGGGCCAGTTATCGCGCCAGACGACCGCGGGCTTCGCCTTGGTGGCAATGCCTCCACGCCTGCCTTGGTGATTTTCTGGCTAACTATCCCACACACTACGAAAAGGCCTCTGGCCCCTTGCGCCCGGTTGTGGCGACCAGTCTGCGCGCTTTTCTGCGCTGCGGCGACCTCGCCCAAGGCTTTGCCCGCATCCGCTGTGCGGATTGCGCCCACGAATACCTGCTCCCTTCACCTGCAAGAAACGCGGCGCCTGCCCGTCCTGCCACCAACGGCGCAGCGTGGACGCCGCCCACGTCATCGCCGGCGAAATCTGCGCGCCCGTGCCGCACCGGCAGATCGTCCTGACCGTGCCCCGCGCCTTGCGCTGGCCCTTCCGGCGCCATCGTGAACACCTCGCCCTGCTCTTCGCCGCCGCGCACGAATCCCTCCTGCTCTGGTTGCGCGAACGCACCGGCCAGCCCGCCGGCCAAATCGCCACCATCGCCGGCCTCCACACCTTTGGCGATTACCTGGTCTTTCATCCCCACCTGCACATTCTCGCCGCCAACGGGGTGTTCGACGAATCCGGCGCCTTTCACCTCGCCCCCAGCGGAGGGGGAGCCGACCTCGCCGAACTCTTTCGCCATGCCATCCTGCGCCGGTTCGTGGACGCCGGCGTCATCGAAGCCTGGCAGGCGCACCGCTTCCTCTCCTGGCGGCACAGCGGTTTTCAAGTGGATGTCGGTGAAGCCCCCCTCGCCGCGGACGATGCCGCTGGCCGCCAACGCCTGGCCGAATACCTCCTGCGCGCTCCGCTCGCGCTGGACAAGATGCACTGGAACCCCGCCACCCGCTCCGTCCTCTACCGCTCCGCGCGCAGTTGGCATACCAAGCGCAACTATGAAATCTTCTCCGGGGCCGACTTCGTCGCCGCCCTCGCCGAACACATCCCCGAAAAATCCAACCAACTGATCCGTTACTATGGCCGCTACAGCAACAAATGCCGGGGCCGCGAGGCGAAGGCCACCGCCGCGCGCGCTCCCTGGGCTGGGGAACGGCCCGCGGCGGTCATTCCGCCAGCGCCCATCCGCCCCCGCCGACGCACGTGGCGCGCGCTCCTTATCCGCGTGTGGGGAACCGACCCGCTCCGCTGTCCCTGTTGCGGCGGCCAGATGCAAAATATTGGCCTCATCAAAAAACCCACGGCCATCCGCGATTGGCTCACCCGCCTCGGTCTCTGGGAAGGCATCAGCGCCATCCCTCCCGCCCACGCCCCGCCGCTGCCCGTCAAAACCATCCTCTGGGGCGTGGACACCTGGGACAGCCGCATCGTGGAATTTGAACCCGGCATGGAAATGGTTGGCCTGCCCGACCGCCACCGCCAGCACAAATCCCCCGGCGAGCGCTACCGCACCTACCCCCGCGAAGAATGGGACGAGCCGAGTCTGGAAACACACGAGGCCGACGAAAGCCAGGAGCAACCCTGGCAACCTCCGGCCCAACCGCGTGAAGGCGGCCTGCTCCTCATCTTTGATGGCGACCCGCCGCCCTCGGACGACCTCCCTGTCTTCTGGACCGATTAGTCGAACCCCGGGTTGCGCCCAAAATCGTCGTCTCAACCCTGAGACGGAGGCGGAGCCAGGCTTGCCCACGGACAAATACCCTTGCCACCCGCTCACCAACTGCCCATTTTGCGAGCCATGAAGCGGCCATGCATGAAACGACGCTGCTGCAATCTTCATCCCGCTTTATTTGGGGGACTTAACGGGGCCTATCCGTCCTCCCCCTTAACCCCCTCCCCCAAACCCAATCAACCCCAAAAGAGCAAATTCCTTTCAGTTTAACCCCCTCCCCCAAACCCAATCAACCCCAAAAGAGCAAATTCCTTTCAGTAATCAAGGTACTTTGGATGCAAACTGGGCCGGCCCGGATGACGCTGGAGATATTGATAGTGGTGCTTGTTAATATATGCTTTTTAAAAAAGAGTAAATGAATCCTTCGAATACCGATCTTTAAATCTGACCATGGGCCCCACTTTTGCTTTTCTTGCCTTCCTGAACACCATGTCGCCATTCGTCGGCTCGATCTGGTGGGGCGCGAAAACAGGAGGGGTTCATGGCGCCTTGATCGGTTTGATTGTTGGATTGGGAATTGGTATAAGTAATTTTTTTGGGATTAGAGCGATATACAAGATCTGGTGGCGTTGGTATTCGCGTTGCAGAGAAAAAAACGATTCGATGTATTGGCCTGAGAATGTAGGAAGGCTTTTGTTTATTGGGTTATTTTTCTGGACGTTTGTATCCGGTCTTTTTGGACTGTTAATTACAACATTAGTGATTAACGCAGTTTGAAATGAACCCACGCGCCAACCATAACTGGGACAACTACATCCAGAAGTCTAGCGGGAGCACGATGCTGGACCAGGACCGGGAGTCGTCGGTGTTCAACCAGTTGGTGGCGGTGTACAACACGGGGACGCCGATAGACGTGGATTACGACGCGGGGGGGCACCTGATCCTCGCGCCGGCGGGCGGGAACTGGAGCACGCTTTTGGGCCTCATCTACGACGCGTAAATGAACCCACGCGCCAACCATGGCAGCGGAAGTGCCCCGTGCCACTTTCCAAGATCCGTGCCATTATTTTGCGTCACTGGGTCTAGCTTCTCGGTCGTGAACCCATTCTTTTTTCAAATGCGAAGTGGACCTACGTCTGACTCAACACCCCAACGGCTTGCCCTCCTCGGACCGCTTGTCCCGGTGAACCACCCGCATACCCGGCGGCCTCTTTCATCCGCCGTGGCCCGGTCGAAATTGGTAGGGATGCGACTGCCCAAGCTATTAACCCCCTCCCCCAAACCCAATCAACCCCAAAAGAGCAAATTCCTTTCAGTTGACAAAGCGATTCCAGTGGACCCGAGACAGGCCGTTGACGGTTTCGCCGTCAAAGCCATCAATGTCGAGACCCGCCTGATAACATCGGTCACTGTAAGCCGCAGCCTCCGCTTCGCTTAACCCCCTCCCCCAAACCCAATCAACCCCAAAAGAGCAAATTCCTTTCAGTACCCGGATTCAGGAAAAATCCACCAGGAGAAACCAGTGAATGGCAATGGTTGACCAGCCGGGGCGGACATGCTAGGGTATCCGCATGGACAAACGATACGCATACACCATTGAATTGCATCCCGCCGAGGAGGGCGGTTACGTCGTGACTGTCCCGGCCTTGCCAGGCTGCCACACCCAGGGCGACACCTATGATGAAGCCCTTACGCACGCCGAGGAAGCCATCCAGGGTTTCATCGAGTTCCTTCAAAAGACCGGACGCCCTGTGCCGGTTGAAAACGAGCATCCATCCAAACTTCGCCTTGGAGTCAAGGTGGCCGCTTGAATATTCAATAAACCCTCTTGTATTATCGGGAGTACCGCCGTATAAGGCGGATGAATTTATCGAAAGCCTTCGACCCCATGCCCGCAAGCACTTAAATGCCAGCAGCTTATCGCTTCATAATCTTGGCAAGAAAGGCTTTCGGGCCCCTTTGGTTGGTAAGCATTTCGGATTCTAGCACTATTTTCTTTAGTAATTGAATTTGGCTGAATGCTTTATGATATCTCGCATACTTTTGGGCATTTCTCTTGTCGCAGCGTTTGTCGTTGTGATTTGGTTAATTTGTAAGTTGCCATCTTCGGAACCCGTTAGAATCACCTCGATTGTCGCGGTTCCTCCCACCGTGTCACAGCCTAGCAACAACGCGTTTGCGATACCAATGCACCTTGTGTCCTCGATCGCACCGTCATCTGCTGCCGGTCCCAATAACGCGGTTTTATCGGCAGCCAGCCAGAAACCGATGACGGAACCCACTGTACCGATTCGATTTGCGGAGGGGCCGGCAGACGGCTCGGAACGAGTCATAGCCGCTGCGAAGGGAAGTGCTTGGATGCCTGTGAAAATCCCAACTGACAATTTGGTAGCCCGGCCTCCGCTTGCCTACTATCGCATGCAAACTAGATACGACGACTTGGAGGCTTTAACCCCGATGGGGTATTTCTATTTTGTCGAAAGTAATGGTAAGGTTGTCGCTATCGCCCGGATTAATAATGCCAGCGGGAGTGTATCGCCGTTTGGGGCAGCCAATGTAGATGAAATTCAATGGGCTAAAATAATTGACCAACTGGCAACGTTCGACCAGGTCAAAGGCGGCTCGTACGAAGTGCGCCTCCTGGCCATACCTACCCCAAATGTGTATTATCGCCAAACCTTCAACGTGCTCTGGCTTAAATCCGATCCGGGCGGCACCGATCTCATTTACCAACTCCCCAACAGCGGTCTTTTGAGTTCACCCTACGGCGAGAAGCCGGGCACATTCTACAAGGCCGACGATTTTCTAAAAATGATTCGACCTGCAACTGAACAGTTAGACAAAACTTAAATGGATTAATCGAATTTCCACCATGAAATTGCGCATTATTTTGGCTGTTATTCTCATTGCCAGCATTGCTAGCGGCGTGGTTTGGTGGCTGGAGCAGTCCCCGGCTGCAGAACCCGAAAAAATAGCCGTCACTCTGAATTCCACCCTTGCGGCGTCAACGGGTAACTCTACGACCGTGATGCCCGCGCTCAAAGTAGTTGCGCCGGCCACTAGCGAGAATGTATCCTTGCCCGTCCCGTCGGGGATCAAGCGAGTAGTGATTGCGCCACCACCCATAATGGCCATTATGCCACCCGCAAATATAACCAGCATGCCAGCCAATAGTTTGGAAACGAACGCCACACGCACTGGACCGATTCGATTTGCCGTTGCCCCCGTTAACGGCTCGGCGCTAGTCCTCAAGCGCTTGGCTTCAATGGGCACCGAGCCTCGGTACGCTGACCAACTGGGTGATCCGGCCAAACTGAAGTTGCTACCCCCGCTAGCCACCTATTATTTGCAGTTGAACTTGCTCGACCAAGGTGGCACCTTGGAGAGTGCAGCGCTATTGGAGGGATTTAATTATGTAGTCCTGTCCTCTGAGCAGGCATTTGCGAATGTAACCGTGGTTGCAAATAATTCTGGCAAAGCACAGAGCCTACGTATGTTGGCTACCGGCGCTAATATTGGGGACGTACCAAACGCCCTCGATCAACTGCGAATCCTCGACCAACTTCAGTCCGGGTCCTATGAAGCGCGACTCTTAAGTTCGCCGGGACTCTTCAGGGCGATCTGGCTCAAGTCCGACCCCGGCGGCTCCGATCTGATTTATATTGTCGCGCCCGCACCGCCGCTGGAAGCGGGGAAGTTGTATACGGTAGAAGAATTTGTAAAAACTATCCTGATGATGTATCATGATCGTCAAAACCAGAACGGATTCGGTTGAGCAGGACACCGTCAAACGTGACAATTCGCCTTCCCGGTGGAACGGATTTCCCTTTGCGCATTGCAGGGGCGCTGGTTCGCGGGTAGGGTGGGGTGCTTATGGCTTTGCTTAGTCTGCTCGATCTCGACCTCTCGTTTGGCGGTCCGCTCATCCTGGACAAGGTCAACCTGCAGGCGGACCCCGGCGAGCGCGTGTGCCTCGTGGGGCGCAACGGCGCGGGCAAATCCACCTTGATGCGCGTCATCGCCGGCGAATTGGCCGCCGACTCCGGCTCGGTGTTCCGGCCCGACGGCTCCGTCGCCACCCGGCTGACCCAGGAGATTCCGACCGACGTGCGCGGCACGGTCCACGACATCGTGGCGGCGGGCCTGCGCGACCCCGGCGGGCATGAGGAGGATTGGGAAAAGGACGTGCGCCTCGAAGACTTGCTCGCGCGCTTAACCCCCTCCCCCAAACCCAATCAACCCCAAAAGAGCAAATTCCTTTCAGTAGTTAGTCCGCGCGCGTCTGACCCCATGCAGAAGTTCCCCAATGACAAAGCGATTCCAGTGGACCCGAGACAGGCCGTTGACGGTTTCGCCGTCAAAGCCATCAATGTCGAGACCCGCCTGATAACATCGGTCACTGTAAGCCGCAGCCTCCGCTTCGCTTTCAAAAATCAGGTAAGCACAGTCTTTCGGTGGCACCAGCCGGGGGGCGTAATCTATCATTTTTTTTCCCCACCTTCGCCCGAAAATTTCACGCATTCCTTCTTTGAAATTTGAGGTGATGCCAAGGGCGTTCGCCATCATGGCTTTTTGAATCTTGAACATCCGCGCGCCAGGACTCTCCCACCGGAATGGCAGCATTTTCGCACGCGGGAATTTCCGGCCATAGTTGTAGCAGCGTGGCCGTCTCTGCTTGCCAACGGGAGGATCCTTCATTTGGGCTTTAGAAATGTAGTTCGAGATGTAGCCAGCCAGGTTGCCCGCCTTCCCGGGTCGGACAGGTTCAGCGAGCCAGCGACCAAGTCCACGGTATCGTCTCCCTGGCTTTTTTTTGCTGCACCAGGGTTTACGAACCGCTCGTTTCAGCGCATCGTGAACCTTCCTCATCGGTGTCCCACGAGGAACCGCCAAGTCGTAGAGCTTTTCCGCCTCACGATCAGGATGCCAGCGCAGCCGCTGCATCCGTTTTTTGTAGGCTTCCCAAGCGGCCCAGTTGAAACCCTCATTGAAGTCAATTCCACGGGTGCTAAGGCCCACGCAATGGTCATGAACCCGGCCGTTTTGCTCGCCTTCTTCACGTGCACGGAAATAGCTCGTCAGGCCCATTTCTCCAAACAGGCCTGTCCTTACCCGGTTGAACACCTTGGACGCTTCCTCGTGGGTGGGAGGCCTGGTGGCACCGCCTTCCTGGACATCCAAGTAAGTGAAGGTGGCCACCAAGGCGGACCGGAAGAGGTTCACGGCCGTTTCGATGTTCTCGATGTTGGCTGCCCTGGACTTTACCTGGTAAGTCGAGCTCACAATGCCCTCCCTCTTCCACCCTGAGAACCGCTCGTTTGAGTTATGACTATTCTTACAAGGAAGGCCGTCGTCGGGCCGGGGGACGCGCGTAGCGCGTCCCCCGGCCCGACGACGGCCATTCCCGACGCCGCAATGAGTTCATTGCTCATGGCTTGCCTCCTTTCGCGGCTTGAACGAGTGCCAGGATGGCCGCGCGGACTTTCTCGGACAAGTTTGCCCAAGCTAAGACAACGTCCGACAGGTCTTCCCCAGGCTGGACAGAATTGAGTGGCCGAGGAAGTGAAACGCCTTTTTCTGCGACGGGCTTAACTGTCGCGCTTGGATTTGCTTCTAAAATCTTAGCTGAGGGTTCGAGTCCTGTTCCCCCACCACTTTACTCTCTGATAGTTAGAGGGTTAAGTTTTCCGCGAAGCTAAGTTGCCCAGTTGACGTGGCAACTCTAGCATGAAACAGTCAACATTCGCGCTGACGCGATTTGAAAATCAGAGCGGTCTCCTCTCCTGGCGGGTGGAGGGAAGGCTGCATGGAATCCGCATTCGCAAGAACTTCCAAAGCCGCGAGGAGGCCGCCGCCGAAAAGGCCGCGTTGGAATTGAAATCCATGCAGGCCGCTTCGGGCCTGCGCATGACCACCACGTTTCTTACTGATGGGCAGTTGCGCGAGGCTGAGGCAGCCTACCAGCGTCTAATCGGCCAGCCGCGATCCCTGGCCTGCTACCTCGACTATGCGCTGACGAATTATCGCGCCCCGGAGTTGGAAGTGTCGCTGCCCGATGCGGCGGCTGAATACGTCGCCGCCAAGTGGGCAGAGTGCAAGCGGGGGCTGGTATCTGACCTCCAATGCCGTGCAATCAAGTGGGAATTGGAGAATCTCAAGAAGTGGTTCCCGGCGCACACAATGGCGAAATTCACGGCCGCTGCGCTGGTGCCTTACCTTGAACGGAATTCGCCGTGCCTGAAAACTTACAACAATCGGCGCGGGGTCCTCTCGACCTTCTTTAAGTTCGCCTTTCGGAAGGATTGGGTTTTGACCAATCCAGTCGAAAAGACTCCGCACCATCGCATCAATCATCGGCGCGGTTCGGCGGTCACGATTACGGCGGAACAGGCGGGCAAGCTCATGGCTCATGTCGAAAGCATCAACGGCGGCGCGATGGTGCCGTATTTCGCGCTCTGCCTCTTTGCGGGCATCCGCCCCAATGTGAAGTTTGGAGAAATCAAGAAACTCCGGCCTGAGCATGTTCGTCTCGACACGGGCGTTATCCATATCGAGCCGGAAGTTTCCAAGGTGCGGATGAAACGGCATGTCACGATTCAACCCAATCTTGCGATGTGGCTGCGGGCATATCCGCTGGAGAAGTTCCCCATCGTTCCAAAGAACATGACGAAAATGCGGGGTCGGGTTTTCGATGCATTCGGCCTGACGCATGATGTTCTGCGGCACACGTTTATTTCGATGTTCGTGGCAAAATTCCGTTCGATGGGCGAAGCCGCCCTGCAAGCGGGCAATTCGGAGAGCATCATCCGCAAGCACTATCTCGACTTGAAAAACCCGTCTGAGGCGGAACGGTTTTTCAACATCGTGCCGCAGAGCGGCGAAAAGACGATTGCCTTCCCCATTGCGGTTTAGCCGCAGTTGACTGGCTGGAATGGGTATGGAAACACTACCAAAATCCCCTGTTCTCACCAATCAACTCACCGATGTCGTCGGGCTTCGCTTCTGCGGCATCTTCCCGACGGGCAAGGAACCGTCAATCCGCACGCTGCGCGAATGGACGAAGCTGCGGCGCATTCCATTCCACAAGGTCGGGCACTTCATCTACTACGATGCTGCCGAGGTCGGAGTGCATATTCGCACCAAGCTGAAAGTTCCGGCGCGAGGCTGACAATCCCTCGCCCTTACCTTTGACGCCGCGCTGGTTCTGCCAGCGCGGCGTCTTGCTTTTCAATTGTAAAAAAACGAACCGCCGGTTCGTTTTTCTAATTAGGACAACCGCCCGCCTGCGGAATGGTGACCCTATTTTGAATGGGTGGATGGAGCTAAAATGGCGGTGTAACCCAATTCCACCTATGAAATACACCAACGATGATTCATTCTTCACGGAACCACTCAACCCGGAGCAGGAGGCGCGTGCGCAAATGGTCGAGGCAATGGCGCAACTGCTACTCTGGGTTTCCCATGTCCCCAGCCTCGAAGATCGCGGCCTGCGGGCAACCGTCGTGCTCTTCTGCGTGCGGCCCGATTTGATTAACGGGGCGACCCTCGAACAAATCGGCCAATCGTCGGGACGAACCAAACAACACGTTTACAACCTGGTGCGGAGCTTTCGCCGGGCCACCGGCTTCAAGCCATGAACACCTCCATTGTTGTCGCCAGCGCCGAAGGCGAAATCAACCGGCTTCATGCGGAAGTCGTGCGACTCTCCACTGAATCCAAACAATCGCTGCTCGGGGCGCTGGCGGCGGCATGGAAAGCAGGCGCCCTCTTGATTGAGGAAAAGCGGCGGGTTCGCCGCACGATGGGGCCGGGCGCATGGTTGCTCTGGCTAGAGGAACGTTTCCACGGTTCGGACCGCACCGCACAGAAATATATGCGGTTGGCGCAGACTGTGGACGATTTCTCTAAACTTCAAGGAATGAGTCTGCGGCAGATTTATTTCCAATTGGGAATCGCAACGGAGCCAAAATCCCGGCTGGAATCGGCGCGGGCGCATCCGTTGCCTGCCCGCATTCTCCTGGCGGGCAAACTTGTGGAAGAAATTCGTCCGTGCCTGGACGCCCGCTTTGCCACGGCGGAACAGTGGGAATCCTGCCGCCGCGACCTGCGGCCATTATATGAACTACTGCGGCGTCTGTTCGAGACGGGTTCTGCGGGAAACGTTCTGAAAAAAGCCGGAATCATCCAAGTAAAGGCAAGCCGTCCGTAGTAATCTAGCGGTTAATGAAGAAGGTCGCAAATCACTCGGCAGGCGACGAATCGCTTTTGCGCCGATTGGCAGAAAACAGCAATGAATCCGCCACCGTGGCGATGCTGATTCAGCTTTGCCGGGAATCGCCGCAACTGCGGCACTGGCTGTGGGAAGACTTTGGCCGGGAGGCTAAAGTGAGGGAGGATTTCGCCGAAATTGTGGGCAATCCTGCCGCGCCATCGGTGGGCCGATTTATCGAGTTGACAGAGGACGGCCCAGCGTGGCTGGAGGAGCGTCAGCGGTTGCGCGAGCAAATGCCCGCTGGCATCTACGGCGGTCTCAAGTGGGGCGAAGTCACGCGCTTAATTCGTCATTTCCAAGCGGGCACGATTGATCTCGGCGTTTTCCTGCTGGCCCATAGTTGGCGAAAAGACGGAAAGGCGTCGCCGCTTTTGCGGTGGGCCGGCCTTGAATTTCTTGAACGGGTCTTGCCGTCAGGCCGTCGCCGCTTGCTCGTGCATCTGGAAAGGGCGCTGGCCTTCGTCAACGGTTACAAGAATAAAGCCAACCGTCGCGCCATGCTCGGCCCTGCCGACCGCTGGAAAATGCACGTCCTGTTCTACATGCTGCGGCATCCTGCCGCATCCTATCGCACCCGCGACCTCTGCGCCCATGTCAAAACGCTGGGGATGACGGTATCCGCAAGGGAGATGCGGCGGTTCTGCGTTCGGCACCACATTCGTCGCGACATGCGCGCCGGCCGCCCGCCCAGAAAGCCCGGAGCCAAAGCCACGCCAAAATACTTCAATCCCACCGGCACGCGCAGAAAAAAGAAAGGCGGCGGCCCGTGATTAACGAACCCACTTTCCTCCACCACACATCCATAACCGCGCCTCTTCCGCCGCAGTCAAGGTGGAGAGCGAAGCGGACCTTGACGGCGGCGATATAATTGAGGCGCGATGGGGTGGTGGTTAAAAGATACTGCGACTGCCAGTAATGCTAATGCGCCTCGCCCAGGTGTTTCAATTCGCGGTTCATCGCCGTCTTCAATTCGGTCTCGGTCGGCAAATGCAATTGGTAACGGCTCGTGAAAATCTTATTCTTCTGCTCGGGGCCAAGGGTGTATTTAACGACCGCATCGTTCTTGTCCGTGCACAGCACCAGCCCGAGGGTTGGGTTGTCGCCTGCCGTGCGAACCTCGCGGTCGAAGTAGTTTACATAAAGCTGGAGCTGGCCCAGATTTTCATGGGTGAGCTTTGCCACTTTCAAGTCCACCACCACATAGCACTTCAAAATTGTATGGTAGAAAACGAGGTCAATATAGAAGTGGTCGCCATCGAGAGTGATGCGCTTCTGACGGGCAACAAAGGCAAATCCTTTGCCAAGTTCCAAAAGGAACGTTTGAAGGTTATTGATGAGCGCCGTTTCAAGGTTGGCCTCAACGAGGCGCGGCGATTCCGGCAAGCCGAGGAATTCAATTACCATCGGGTCTTTGAAGAGATCCGCTGGCTGTTGGATTTCCTGGCCCTTAGTAGCGAGTTCAAGCACCCCGGCCTTGTCCTTGCTCTTTGACACCCGCTCAAACAGCAAACTGGCTATCTGTCGCTCAAGTTCACGGGCTGACCATGCGTTGGTCACGGCTTCTATTTCGTAGAAATTCCGTGTATTCACCGATTCGACCCGGAGTAACACCCGATATAGCGACCAAGACAAAGAGGGGTGCCATTGGCCGGGTCGCCAAGATTGGTTACACACTGTGTAACCGATCTCAGTTTCGGTCGTTGCGGGCAGAGCATGGGCCGATTGGTTACACAGTGTGTGACCAATCTGGCCTAACTGGAAACGCGGGTAATTGAGGTAGAATTGGCGGAAGAGTTTCAAATTGGTCGTGCTATAGCCTTGCGCAAACTCCTTCTGGAGCCGGACGGACAAGTCGGCTATGACTTTGTCGCCGTAGTTCGTTCCGTGAGCGCCCTTTTGCTCTTCCTCGACGATTTGTTGACCGATGAGCCAATTGGCCGCCACTTGGGCGGAATTGACCGACCGGGCAACCCCGGCCTGTGCTGATGCCAGGATGCGCCGGACTCGTTCAAAGATGGGGGAATGCTTGGTAGTGTTCATGGGAATTCAGGTGTTACAAGGCGCAAGTGCGCCCATACCCTGCTCTCCCCGTCAACTGGACCGGATTTCCATAGTCGGCCAATTGGCCGGACTCATCCGATAAGTCCGGCGTCGCGGAAGCTATAAAAGCCCCTCCCTGAGGGGTCGTCGTCCTGGTGGCCGATGACGATATGGTCTAACAACTCGATACCGATAATCTTGGATGCTTCATTCAATTGTCGCGTCACCTCCAAGTCGGCAGAACTTGGCGAAGGGTCGCCACTAGGATGATTGTGAACACACACTATGGCGGCGGCTGACGCCAATATCGCGATTCGGAATACCTCCCGAGGATGCGCCAGCGTTGAGGTAGCCGTTCCCAGCGTCACGCGGTTTCGGCAAATTGGCCGATGCTTCCGATTAAGGCATACCACGTAAAAGCTCTCCTGCAAGGGAGCATCGTCGAAAGCTCCCCTCATGTATTCGACAATTCCCGGTGGGGTGTTGGTCATCTCCTGATGACTGGTTCTTACCACCGTGTATTGAATGCTTGCTTCATAAACTTGCATAGTTGGTGCGAAATCGCGCCAGTTCCGGTTCCGGCAACGTGCCGGGTTATCCAGTCAGCCCGATCTCGCCTCCATGGTCACGCCAAGGCAAAGCGCGCCCGGCCAAGTGGCCGGGCGCGCGTGGTGGAGGCGACGAAGGAGCACTACCTTGCCTGGCGTGATAAAATGGGGCGACAGAGGGCAGGCCCAGGCGGTTCAATTCAGTTGGCTAACTTTGCTCTCGCCTCGGATAGGCACCGTTAACGTGCCCACTGGACATTAACTGTGTAGGGCCAGTTCTTTTTGGGCGGGGCTAAGCCATCTTACAAAGCGCTCAAATACCTCCCGTTGGTTATCGTTGATTAGCGAGTCTCGTCCTCTGACTCCGTCCGCCACTTTTCTTTCCAAAGCCAATTTACCGGTATCCAAGGCTTCCTCGCGGGTCGCATAACTTTCATATTTCCCGGTTAACGGGCCGCCGTGGCCGGCGTAATTCCCGGTGTGGTAGGCATGTTCAGTTGCCATAATCCATCGTCCATTTTGGAGCCGGGTCACATGGATTTCTGCGGACAGGTATTTGTCTTTAAACGAAAGCACCTCGACCTGTTCGCGGTCAACGAATTCGTCACATGATTGCAGCAAATGCTGAGTATCTTCATTGGTGGATTGGTTCATGGGATCATGCGCCCGTGCGAACCCCGTCCGGGCTTCCTTGCCCGGTTATCAAGGCGCACTCCGCGCGCTGAACCGCGCAGTCACGCCTCGCCACCGACAAGGCCGCCGAGCGAGGAGCCTTGTTGCTCCTCGCGAGGGGGAAGGACGAAGGAGGGAATGGAGGAGCGCAGCGCAGCGAGAACTCCATGGCGGGCGTGACAAAATGGGGCAGCGAGCGGAGGCGGGGCATTCTATTCAATTCATCTTTTCGTGGATGTCGCCCGATGTCGGTTTTGGTCTGTGTCCATATCGCATCAATTTGCGCCATTTTGCCAGGCTCAACGGGAGTCTCGGGCTGCGAGGCGCGGAGCCGGGCCGGAAGCCATAAGCTGCCGCCAAGTGGCGGCGAGCGGTGGCGGACGGCGGCGGAAGTGACTCGCGCCCGGGTCTCCCGGTCAGTGCCAGATTCATTCCGTCTGCTTCACGAGGGCGCGCCGATTAAGCGAAGCGCGGCGCGTTGTCGTGAGCGTCGGAATGGACGCAACTGCGAATGGCCGCCAAGTCCACTTTGAGCAGGCGATACCCTGCCCGGTTGACGGCGTTCCTTGGGTAACGGCGGGCGTCACTTACGCAACCTGAAACCTTACGCGAAGCGTTAAGGAGTAGGGCGTCCCCCTGAAAGAAAACGCGACTGCGCTTTCGTAACTAAACACTGCAAGTCAGACTTTATTGCCATGTTAAGTCCCAAAGCACAGCTAAATCTAAAGAGCGCTAAAGAATACTTTCGCGAACATCTGGACGTGGGTGACTACTATGCCGAGGGTCAAAAGGTGAAAGGCGAATGGTTCGGGATTGGGGCTGAAAAGCTGGGTCTGAAAGGAGTCGTCAAGGAAGCTGAATTTATAGCCTTGTGCGATGGATTGCACCCGCAGACAGGTGAGCAATTGACGGTACGGAAGAATACGAATCGGCGTAACGCTGATGGCCGGACAATGGCGAATCGGCGGGTATTCTATGACTTCACGATTAGTCCGCCAAAGTCGGTGTCGGTGGTCGCACTTTTGCAAGATGACCGGATTGTGGGGCTGCATAATGAGGCGGTGAAAATGGCGATGTTGGAACTGGAAAAGTTCGGCGCAACGAGAGTGCGGAAGGCCGGACAGCGTTGCGATAGAGCGACCGGGAATGTGGTGGTGGCGGCGTTCCGGCATGACACCAGCCGCGAACTTGATCCGCACTTGCATACCCATTGCGTGGTGCTAAACGCCACCTTTGACCAGGTGGAAAATCGTTGGAAGGCATTGGAAGTATCGGGAATGTATCGGGCGCAAAAGTTGGCCGAAAACCTCTATTACCATGAACTCGCCAAGGGCCTGCGGGCGCTCGGCTATGAAATCGAATCCAACGCTCGTGACTTTGAAATCAAGAATGTTCTGGCCAACGTCATTACGACGTTTTCCAAGCGGAATCAGCAAATAAGCGAAGAAACCCGAAAGCGGGTAGAAGCCGAAGGGCTGAGGGGTAACGTCAAGGAGGTCAGAGAACAGGTAGCTCGGGACGAGAGAAGGCGGAAGATCAAGGATTCGACGGCCAGCAATTTGCGTCCAATGTGGGGAAAGCAACTGACGAAATCCGATCAAGCCTCTTTGGATGCCTTGCGGATGGTCTCGCCGCGACCCTTGGAAAGAACCGATTTGAACAATGTTGTTGCCTGGGCGGATGAACACCTTTTTGAGCGGCGCTCGGTCGTGAATGACTATGAATTGATGGCTACGGCGTTGGCGCATGGACGCGGACAAGATTTTGATTTGGCCTCATTACGGTCGGCCATTGAAGGTCGTGGCTATGTCCGCGAAGCGGGCACACATAAGCTCACGTCTCGCGACATGCTACGCTGCGAATATGGTATCGTGGTAGCCGCTCGCGATGGGCGCGGCATGGAAATGGCGCTAAATCCAAGTTACCCTCCGGCTTCCGCATTGTCGCGGGAACAAGCGACGGCGGTGAAAAGGATTCTCAATAGTCGGGATTTTATCACTTTGTTTCGGGGCAGCGCGGGCACTGGCAAAAGCTTTACCTTGCGTGAGGTGACACAGGGAATTCAGGCCGCTGGTCTGCCCGTGGTCGTATTGGCCCCGCAACGTCAGCAAGTGGCCGATTTGTGCGCCGATGGCCTTGCTGCGGACACTCTCGCACATTGCCTGCTTACGAAAACATTGCCACGTCGCGCCGTGGTGCTCGTGGATGAGGCGGGTCAGATTGGAGGAAAGCAAATGAATTTGCTGATTACCTTGGTGAAGGCTCACAATGGCCGTTTAATTCTGTCCGGTGACACGCGGCAGCATGGCGCGGTTCAAGCTTCGGATGGGTTGCGAGCCATCGAGAAATTCAGTGGATTAAGGGCGGCGGTGCTGCGGGATATTCGGCGGCAAAATCCGGCACTGGCAAAATCGGCCAGGGAACGAGCCTTCGTGACTGGATACCGACAGGCGGTTAAGGCGGCTGCGTCCGGGTTCGTCGGTGAATCTTTCGACCGCCTTGATGGGCTGGGCTGCATAGTCGAAACGACGCCGGACGAGCGCCGTGAGATGCTGGCGCGGGAATACCTCGCCAGCCTTGACCGCAAGGAACGTACTTTAGTTGTGGCGCAAACGTGGACTGAGGTAAACGCGGTGAACGAGGCCATCCGTGAACAAATGAGGATGAGCGAAAAATTGAGCGGCGGCACGACACTCACCGCCTATCAGGCGGTGGATGCCACTGAGGCGCAGAAGCGCGAGGCCAGTTTCTACCAGGTCGGTCAACACGCTTATTTCTTTCGACGGTATGGGCGTTTTACCAAGGGTGATCTCTGTCTCGTTGCCGGCGCAAATGAACATGGCGTTGTGCTAATCAAGAATGGGCGGCGGTCAACCGTGAGCTATCGTTACGCCAATAGATTTTCGATAACCACTGAAAGGGAATTGGAGGTGGCCTTGGGTGATCGCCTGCAATTGAAGTTTAATGGCGAGTCGAAAGAAGGACAGGTGATAAACAACGGCGAACTGGTGACCGTCCGCCGTGTGCGCAAGAACGGCTCGCTAGTGGTCGAGGACGATGTCGGGATGCGGAAAACGCTCTCCCCCGCCCAAAGAATGTTCAACCGTGGATATGCGGTCACCTCCTACGCCTCACAAGGCAAGACGGTTGACACGGTACTGATTTCCGATGCGGGCTCCCGCATGGCAACGAACCGCAACCAATGGTATGTCGCCATCTCGCGTGGGCGAAAACGGGTGATGGTTTTCACGGATAACAAGGCGGATTTGCGAGCCAACATCGAGCAAAGTGGCGACCGGAGCCTTGCCTTGGAAATGAAACTCCCCGTTGGGCTGTCGGTTGCCAAAGAAGTGCGCGCGTGGCTCCCGGAGTTATCGCAACAGGCCATGTGTGACCAAGCCCAGCGGCATGAGGCCATCATGCAGTTGACTAATCAATCTACGGTGCATCCAAAAATTTCTATATGACCACTTTGAAGGAAGAACTTCAAAAGCGGCGATTGGCGGAACCGCAAGTCGTCCGTTCCTACGAGTTGGCGAAAGAGCCGGTTCGTTCGCTGCAAATCCATTCGTGGAACGGCGAAAAGCTGGTGCTGCCGTGGTCGCAGTTTCATTCTGCCGCCCACCGGGCCGCGAATGACGGTGAGCAGTTGGTGCTCGGATTCTCCAAGCATGAGGTTGTATTACAAGGCGGGCGTTTGGCGATCCTGTTGCCAAAGATTGCCAGTTTCCATCTTGCTTGCGTTTGGGGTGAGTCGGCGGAATTCCAAAATGAATCGGACCTAAAAGAAGCATTTATCAGCCGGGTCGCGGTGCGCTGTCTGACGAATTTGACCGGGCGAGGCCCGGAAACGTTCTGAAAAATTCCGGGATTGTCCAAGTAAATGCGGCTGGGGACGGGTAGATTGGGGATGGCTCCGTTACCCCGATGGTGACGGTTCGCCGTCCGTCGCCATGTCGGCCAATTTCTTTCTTTCCGTTGGGAGCGCCTTTATCGCCATGGCATTATGGGCGCAGACAGGAATCAGCCGCACGGTTCCCTTGGCTTTTGGGCTGCTTTCCATTTGGCAGTTGCGCTGCGCCATGGAACGCCGTGTGGAGTCCTCCATCATTCTTCGGTTGGGCGGATTCGCCTGGGACGTGCACAGTTTTTGCCGGGGCTGGCTCATTACCGGGCAAGTGGGCACGGGTAAGACGGCTGGGGCCATAAACACGATGCTTTGGCAGGTATCGAAAAATTGCCCCACTTGGGGCGGCGTTTGTGTGGATGACAAGGGGCTGTATTGGGAAGCCCTGTCGGCGATGCTCAAACATCAGGGCCGCGCCGCTGATCTCATCCTATTGCAAGTGCGCCCAGAAAACGCCGGGGCTGACTGGAAGCCCCTGCATCGGTTCAATTTCTTGGACAATCCCCATTTACCAGATTCGGCCAAGGCCAAAATCGTCTGCGATGTGGCGGCGGCGATGGGCCAGCGGAGTGAGCAAAGTTTCTTTCGTATGCAAGCCCAGGTGCAAATGGAATTTGTTTTCAAGGCTTTGCGCTTTGCCGACGTGCCGGTGACTTTAGCGAACACCTACGATTTCATTACCTCCGAAAGTCAGTTTACGGAGATAATGAACATGCTGAAAAAGAATCCTTCGCCCCAGGCGGAGTTGGTGGCCGATCACTTCCGCGAGAATTTTTTGACGCAACCCGGAGAGCAATTGGGCGGCGTCAAGACCACAGTGGCAAACTACCTGAAGCACTTTACGGAGCCGGATATTGAAGAAGTCTTTTGCCCGAAAGAGTCCACTTTCAATTTCGATGATATTGACCGAGGGAAAATCATCTGTGTTTCCATCCCGCAACGCTTCGCGGTGGAAAGGCGCTATATCAATACGCTGCTCAAGCTGACGTTTTACGCCCATGCATTGCGCCGTTTCGACCGGCCCGCCGTCGAGCGAGCACGCGACAACCTGATTATTTTTTGGGCGGATGAGGCCCAGAAAATCGTCACGGCAAGTGAAGATGGCATGAGTGATTACAACGTGGTGGACGTATTGCGGGAAGCTCGCGCCACTGTGGTTGCCGCAACGCAATCCTATGCGTCGCTGATTCCGCCGATGGGTGATGAAAAGAAGGCCAAGGTCTTTATCGCGAATATGGCCAACCGGATTACCTTCTGCGCGGCGGATGAGGATTCCGCCAAAATTGCGGCCGATACCCTGGGCAAGCGCAAGGCCCGGCGTCGCACGGTAGGCTACTCGCTGGGGAAACGATCCACCTCCTACACGGATGAGGACAAATATTTTATCGAACCTTATGAACTGCGGCATCTGCGGAAATTCCAAGCCGTCGTACAACACTGCGATTTTGGATTTCGCAAAGTAACCATTCCCGCCCTCGGCACGGACGGGCGGATGCCGGCGTGGTATCGCAAAAGACTTTAATCGCCATGTCCCCTGAAACCGCCACCATTCCATTTTCCTCCGCGATTGTGCGAGCTGAGAAATTGCGCGGTCTGCGCCCGCATTTGGAAGCAAACATTCGGGGCCAGCCGCATGTCATGGAGCGCACTACTTCGGTTTTGACGCGCGGGGAATTGGGCCTATCCCATCCCGGAAGGCCCAAAGGTTCGTTCCTCTTTGTTGGCCCTACCGGCGTGGGGAAAACTGAGCTTACCAACGTCTTTACGTCCTACCTTTTCGGCGAGCGGAAGCCGATTCGGTTTGATATGTCGGAATACCAGAATCAGTCTTCGGTGGAAAAGTTGATTGGACAGGCTGCCGATCAAACAGGGCTGTTAGGCCGGGCGCTCGATGGCATCGCGGAAGGCACGTTGCTTTTCGACGAAATTGAAAAGGCGCATCCGCTCGTCCTGGATTTGTTCCTGCAAATGCTCGACGATGCGAGTATCACGTTCGCCACGGGTGAGCGGAAGAATCTATCTCGGTTCTATACGGTTTTTACGAGTAACATTGGCTCGTCCGAGGTTATGCGGATGACTTCCGCGCCGATGGCGACGGTGGAACGAACAGTGCTGTCGCGCGTCGGTCAGCAACTTCGCCCTGAATTGGTCGGGCGCATAACCGAAAAGTTGGTGTTCGGTCGCTTGGGCTTCGACACGCAACGCGAGATTTGCGAGCTGATGATTGAGCGGGAACGCGCCCGGTTGCGCAACTTGGGCTTTGTCCTGGAAGCAAATGGCGAAGTCGTGGAATTCTTAATTCGGCGCGGTTTCCACAAAAATCTCGGTGCGCGGCCCATGCGTGCCGCAGTCGAACGTCATTTGCAGGATGCCATCGCGGAGGGGATGCTTTGCAATGGAGAAGGCTCTGGGCGCGTAGTTGTGGATGAGCGAAACGAACGTTTAGTGCTTCACCCCAATAGCCCTCCAATTTGCGACGATACCGTGACGACGCCGTGAAAACACGGTGAACCTCTCTCTACAAATTTGAAACCAAGCCTAATGCAAGGTAGGTTAGGCAAAGTCACTTTTCCCCTCAAAAGCTTTTGACTCAAATGACTCCGCACTATGAATGCCGTTTGCATCGAACTCGTCCCAACGCGCTCGCGGGCGGGGAGTCGAAATGTTCAACGGCCAAATTTGACCATGCAGCCCTTTGGCCCGTGGCTTTGCCATGGTGAAGAAGTCAGTGTCTATTATACGAGGTTGAAGCCGAATAGTTGGCCGAAGCACAATCATAGGCACGCTGAACTGCTGCTTACCTTTGATTCGGCTCAGGGTGAGATTGTCTGGGAGAAAGGCGCGGATTGCACGCGGCGGCAACTGCTGGGGCCGCATCAATTCTGTTTGATTCCACCCAATGTGCCGCACGCTTGCGAATGGAAGCGTGCGGCTGATGTCGTGGTGGTGTTTTTTGGCGAAGGGCTGCTCAAATCGCAAGTGCGCCAGCCGCAAGGCAACGTGGTGGTGGGTGATTTTCGACCGCTTACCCGATTGGATGGATGCCTATGGTCGTTGGGGTGCATTTTTCACGATTTGTGCCACAAAAAGGAAAGACCGTCTGCCGACTTCATCGAAGGTGTCGGAACCGCCTTGGCCTCGCGCACGCTTGAATTGCATTTTAACGCTAATCAACGGGGTGTAAGGCCGCAACCCGGATTGCCGGACCATGTGCTGCATCGGGTGGTCACGTATATTGACGGGCATTTGAACGAATCCATCACGGTAAGCGATATGGCCCGTCAAGCGGCATTGGGAGTTGATCGCTTCACCCAACTCCTGAAAATCACCACCGGCGCGTCGCCGCTGCAATTTCTTTTGAAATGCCGGGTTGAAAAGGCGCTGGAACTTTTACGCACCGGAAAATTTCGCGTGGGGGAAGCGGCCTGCCAGGTGGGATTCTGCGACCAAAGCCATCTCGACCGGCACTGCCGAAAAATTTTCGGATGTGCGCCTAAGACGGCGATTACAGCACATGAACGGGAATCGTTCTGAAAAATCCCGGAATCATCCAAGACGGTTTAAGTGAAGTGAGGTAGGTTTGGGCACATTCGCCATGAAAACTATCCTAAAACTTATTCCTGTTTTGATTTCGCTCCAGCCGCTGCAAAGCCGCGCCGGGGTGCTGCCAGCACCGATGCTGGCGCAAGTGTCGGGCACGCTCAAGCAATCCATGCAAGCCGGGTTGGGCGTGATGTTCCTCTTCGGCTTCCTCTGGGGTGTCGTCAAAATCTGGTCGGGTGCAGATCGAATGTCGAAAGGGGACGTGGATGGGAAAATGGGCATCGTTGCCGGTATTATCATCGCGGGCGCCGCCGCCATCATGGGCGCTCTGTTCGCAATTTTCGGCATGGGTGACGGGGTGTTGACGCCACAATTCTAGCCTCACTCGCCATGAGCGAATTGCGCATAACGGACACGAATAGCGCAAACGACAGCAAAGGGCGCGCGTTCGGATTGGAGGGCAACGATTTTATCTACGTCCTCGTGGCTTTCGTCACTTCCCTCGGTCTCTACATCCTCCTCACCGCCTTATTTGGCATCGGTAAAATTGCCGCATTAGTCCTCGTCCTACCCTTCCTGCTTGGCCCGCTGGCCTGGGTGCTGCTTCTGCGGCACAACAAACCGGAAGGCTACGCGAGAGATTGGTTTGATCAAAAATTCAACGGAGAAGGCTGGTCGTTTGTTGTTCAAACGCAACCCGCCCCCCACCAACGCCGTGAACGCCGCACCTAATGGATATTTTGCCGATGGGCTGATACTCTTCGGCTCGCTGGAGAAAGGCGGCTGCGCGGCCAAAGGCTACGTCCTCCAGCCGCCAGACTTGCGGGGCGGCAGCGTGTCGAATCTGAATGCCTACCAGGACAAGATTCGTAGTTTGCTGGCGAACGTCTCGGTCGGAATGCGGGTGCAACTCCAATGGACGTGCAATTGCGATTACAAGAAGGAGCTAACCCGGTATTTCCGGGAAACGGAAAAGGTAACTCATCCGCATATCAAGCGGGTGCGCACGGAACGGTTTCAACGGTTTTGGGACAGGATGCACCGCCGCGAGCTGCGACGGGAAAATTTGGTGCTTTTCGTAACGACGGCAATTACGAGTTATTCGGGAAATGTCAAAGGTCACGATGCGTTGTTGCGCTATTACGAAAAGCTCTTGGGACAACTGCGCGGCCAGTTTGACGAATTGACGGGCACGCTGCGAACGATTTTCGGCGGCGATACCCCGGTGACGCCGATGGGCGATATTGAGCATTACGTTTACTGCAAGAAATTCCTCAATCCGTCGCTGGCGGATCGTTTCGACGTGGATTTTGAGGCGCAATTCAACCCGGCTTTGTCGCTGCAAGAAAACTGCTGGAATTCGGACGGCGTAAGTCTGCCAAAAATCGGTTTTTATTTCGATGGCCTCTATCATACGATTTACACGCTCAAGCGTTGGCCGAGTCGAACATACCCTGGCATTATTCACCGGCTAACCGGATTGTCGTTTCTCGACTATCAAATCACGGTCAACATAGAACCGCTGCCCGCTAAGCGCGAAGTCGAGAAGGAGGAAAAGGCCATTGAACGGCTGCGCGGGGAATACGAAGATTCGGAGCGGCACTCGCTGTTGGTCGCCATTGGGAAAAAGGAGAAGAAGATTGAATCGCTTTCGACCGGCTTCATCAATGCCTTCGCCGTTACTTACATTTTTCGCGTCTGGGATGAAAGCGAGTCGGCGTTAAGCGCGAAGTGTGCCGCGATCAAAAATGCAATCAATTCGATGGGTGGCGCACAGTATTACGAGTGCGCCCTTCCTTCGACGGCCAAAAAGCTGTTTTTCGCCTCCTGGCCGGGCTGGACTGGCTCCGATTACCGCTACCGCAACCTTTACGGGGAGGATGCCTACTTGGCGGACATGCTACCGTTTTCGGCCACGTTCACCGGGCATCTGGACGAGGCAGAAGCAATCTACGATGGCTCTCAAAACAATCTCGTCGGCTTGCGCACCTTCCTTGGCTCGCCGCCAACGCCGCAACATACGGTTCTTATCGGCGCAACGGGCGCGGGCAAATCCGTGCATATGCGGGACTTTTTGGAGCAAACGGCCTGTTATTACGATTACACGGTCTTGATTGAAGAGGGTTTGTCCTACAAGGCGTTCACGCAAGCCCTGGGAGAGCGGCCAATCATCCTGCACCCGGATGGTGATTTGACCATTAACTATTTCGACACGGGCGGCTTGCCGCTCGGTCAATTGCAACTGGCGACTGCCGTGGCTCTGGTCGCCCGGATGATTGGCGAAGCGCCCGGTGTCGAGGCGCAGCAAATCCGTCAAGCGTTGCTGGCCCAATACATTACCCAGCTCTATGAGGATACTTTTGAGGAATGGGCGAAGCGGCATCGCGAGCTGGTGCCGGGCATCGAGCGGATGGCCTGTGCCACGCATCGTTGGAAGCTCGAAAAAATGGGATTGGGTGCAACGGAATTAGAAGCCTTCGCGGAACTGCGTGACCGTCAAAAGGCAAATGACGATGAGGCCCTACAATTCATCGCCGCGATTACTGAGGGGGAGATTACCAAGTTCCTCAAGCAACCTCAAACGGAACGTTCGGTGGTGGCAATGGCGCACGCGCATTATCGCCGGGAAGATTTTCCGGTTCACGCGAGTCTCGTTGAATTGATGCAATTCTCCCGATTCCCCGAGCACAAGAAAGAGGAAATTGACCATTTGGCTACGTTGCTCTCCGCCTGGACGGCGCAAGGGCATTATGGCCGGCTGTTCGATGGCCCCACGAATGTTTCCCTTACGGGCAAGATTGCCCATTTTGAACTCGGTTATATCCCGGAACAGGCCACGGAATTGAAAACCGCTGCGGGGCTGCTGGTCAGTGGCTTTGCTCGGCAGCATATCATCAGCCTGCCTCGGGCTCTCTGGAAACGGGTGGTTTACGAGGAATTGGCGCGGTTTCTCGACGTGCCGGGCGGGGAGAAAATTGTCGCGGAGTCCTACGCGCAATTGCGCAAGTTCAACTGCTGGACGGCCTCCATAGTCCAGCAATACAGCAAGTTCAAGGATACGCGGATTCGTCCGGTCGTCATTGGTAACAGCAAGCAATTCTTCTTGATGCGGCAGTTTGACCGGGCCGATGTGGAAGACATTGCACTGGCGATCAATCTGCCGGAGTCGGTCTGCGCCTCCATCCAGAATTATCCCATGCCGGAGCAACAACCGACCGACCGGAAATTCTCCAGCATCTGCTTTTTCAGCCCGGTCACAGATCCGCCGCTGTGCGGCACGGTGCGCAACGTTCAACCGCCCAAGGAGGTTTCCCATGAAAAAGTCGCGGTCTAAATTTCTCTGGCTACTCTTGCTGCCCCTGTTCGCTTTAGCGGGCTGCGCGTCCGGCATGGGCGGCGCGGCGTCGGACATTGGGCTAACCGGGGCTGGTGGCGCGGTCGGCTATGAGGTGTCCGGTGGCAAAATCGGGGGCACTGCCATTGGCGCGGGTGCTGGCTACCTCGCGTCAAAAATCGCGCAGTCGCAATTTGCGAATGCTACCCAGGAAGCGGACAAGGCCGGATTCGACCGCGCCATGAATCAAGCGGTGAAGCAGCAATACTGGATTATCCAAAACCAGCAAAAATCCACGGTCGTGGCTGATGAGCGGAATCCGCGTCTCGTGCCGGTGGTCATTCCTGAATCCAACATCAACGGCGTCGTTCAAAATTCCCATGTTGAATATCTATCCATCGAACCATGAAAACTTACCTCTTACTTCTTTTTCTCGTGCCGGTAACGGCTTTCGGTCAATACCCGGTTTTCGACGGTGCCAATCTGGCTAACAATCAGTCGGCGCACGCCGAGGATATTGCCAAGTGGGTGCAAAGCATCGCGCAGTTGAAAACGCAAATAGACCAGTTGAACCAGCAAATCAGCATCCAAAGCGATATTCGCCAGTGGCAGGGCGATCCGGTGGAAGCGGGCGCAAAGGTGGTGCTGGTGGGCCTCGGGCAGCAGGATTTGGCCCAGCAATACGGCCAGATAAAGACGGTTCTACTTAGTCTCGTAAACAGCGTGGCGTCGTTGACGAACACCGGCCAGGGCACTTACCGGCCAATCAACGATGTCGATTTAAGCGGCAACGCGTTCCAGCCGGACCCGTTGACGCATCGCCGCTATTCGGTATTGGACGCCGCGCAAGCGAACTCTGACCAAGTTACGGATGAAACGAAGGCTCGGGAAGATATTTTACAGGCCGATATTGCCGCCACACTCGCCCAATTGGCGACGGCCTCGACGGATGCCGAGGCGCAAAAACTGACCGCAAAGCTGATTGTGTTGAATGGGCAGCTTGCCCAGGTGGAGGCAACGCAAAAGCGGGAAGCGGATGCCGTCACATTGCAAAAGGTCGCGAACGATTCGCGCAAGGATGAGGAAATTCAGGCGGCGGCAGAACTTGAGATGCAGGACGATTATTTAGCGAACCAACGGGTCACGGCCTACATGCACACTATCAAACTGAGGACAACCACGCCATGAACATAAAACGTCATATCACCGTTGTACTGCTGCTCGCCTTTGTGCTCGGCGGTGCCGCCTGCTCGAAAAAAGACGATACGAACGAGAAGCAGCGCCTTGCACAGGAACAGCAAGATGAGCGGGACGCTGCGATAGCGAACAAGGCGATTTCGGACAACAATAGGAACGCCCTTGGGCGCAAGCCGCCAAATTTTGATTTGGGCTTACCGCCCGTGATGGACAACGGGACGGCGCAAACTCAAACGCAACAACCTTAAATTATCATGGAAATCTTTCTTCCAACGCTGGAAAGCAAAATGACGGCCATCGTGGTCGCCTTTCGTTTTGTCGTTTTTGCGATAATGGTGGCGGGATTGATTGGGTATGCCTCCACTGGTCGTGCGCAAGGGGCCGGACTATTCGGGCCATTGTTCCGCGCCCTCATAATCGTTACGGCCATCGCATTTCAGGATACATGGTTTCCGCAAGTGGAAAATACCTTCCTCTCGGTCTCCGAGTATATTGACCCCGGCTATAACGCCAATCCAACTTCCTCGGCGGATGCCATACGCGAATCCACCACGACGAATCCGCAAGGCCAGTCGTGGTCATGGCGGCGGCTCAACCAATCCATCTACCAGGCGGTCACAAACGCGCTCGCGAATGTTTTCATTTACATCGGCACGCTGATTACGGTCCCGATGCTGATTCTCCAATACGTCCTGCGTTGGCTGCTGTATATGCTGACGCCGTTTGCGTTGGCTATGTTTATGGTGCCGGGGTTTAGCGGGATAGCCATACGGTTCTTTCAACAATTATTGGCGATTTTAGCGTGGCCGGTCGGATTCGCCATAACGAACCTCGTTGCTCTGGCCGTTTGGCAAGATTTTCGCAACGCGGTGGGAGCCAATCCACAAACCGTCAGTGATGCCCTCTATTCGCCTCTTTTGACCTTCATGGGGGGAATCCTGGCTACGATTATGATTATCGTGGGGATGGTCTCGACGCCCATTGTCATGCAGATGCTCTTTGCGCAAGGCCATGCCTTTACCGGGTCGTCGGGCAATCCCATTTCCATTATCCGCGGCAGTGCCAGTGTCCTTTACGGCGTCGGCGACCGCCTGGTAGGTCGTCGCGGTCGTGGCGCCCTCCTCGCGCCGCAGCAGGGGGCTGCGCAACCGTCAACCCCGCCTAACCCGCCGCCGATGGGGGCTGATCCCCGGCCCGGAATATGAAGAAAGCTTTGCCATGGATGCTGAAACCACCGCAACCGGCCTGCACGAAAGCCCCGTGGATCAAACCCGCCAGCTTCCGGCGGCCAAGCGTGCGCGTTTTTCGCCAGTGCGTCTCTTTGCGGACAATGCGTTTGCGGCACGCCTGTGGTTTCTTGTGGCCTGCGGCGCATTGGCGTTCTGTGTAATCCAACCCTACCTTATTATCTCGGCCTATCGGACAAGGGAGCGGGTCGTCGTGTTGGACGGCGCGGGAACCTTTTCAGTTTCGCCGTTGCTGGGCTTTGAGGAGGCCAAGGATTTGCATGAGGCCATCGCCCTGTGGGCCACGCTGGCGCTTTTTGAGCGCAATCCCAAAGACTTTGATTACCCGGAAATGCTGCAACGCCTGTATCTCGCGGATGCCTTTCAAAAGGCGGAGGCTGACCGTGACAAGTCGCGGGACGAATTTGCCGTAAAGTCCATTCACCAAAAGCCGGAAGTCTTCAAGATAGACATTCTGCAAACCCGCGACAACCAGGTGCTCGTCAAGGTGGAAGGCCAATTGATTCGCACAGGCATTTTTGAAGGCCAGTCATTCGCGGAATCTCCAAAATTTACGCTCACCCTTACTCTGGTGCGAAACCCGGACATGTTCGCCAATAAACGCTATCCCCTCGGTGTATGGAAATTCGACTACACTTTAAATTAGCGGCGCTGCTAATCCCGCTGCTTGCAACCGTTGCGCTGGCCGATCCGCCCGCGCCGCATCCAAGCGTCGTCAAGCAGTTCCCCTTGGATGAGCGCACGGTTTACGAAATTCCCATCGGGCGTGACGTGCCTACCACGCTCATGTTCCCTTCGGCGATTTCCGCCATTGATAGCGCAAACGTGTCGGGCAATCCTGATACCCCTGCGCCTGTGATGCTGGCCTATACGCCGGGACAGTATTTTTTCAGCGTGCGGGCAATGACGCCGGGGGCCAAGGGCGCGGTGAACGTGGTGTGGCACAATCGCACGTTTGTCATTCGGTTCGCGGAAGGCGCGGAGCCGTATGGCTCGGTGACGTTCTACGACGATGATTTCGCGGGCCGTGACCATGCGGTGCAAAAACGGGTCACGCCGGAAACCCTGTTGGGCCTGCTCGACCGCGCCAAGAGTTACCAATTGATCGAAATGCAATATCCCGAGGCTGTGCAGCAAATTGAGCACGCGGAGCCGGGCAGCATCAGTTATTACAAGGATTTTCAAGTGACGGTGGAAGAGGTCTTTCGCTTCGACCCCGAGGATACGCTGGTTTTCAAACTGAAATTGGAAAACATGGGCGATGTGGAAATCCATTACCAGCCGCAACGGCTGGCCGTCCGGGTTGGGCAAAACGTCTATTATGCCTCCATCGTGGATGCCTCCGGCATCATTCCGCCCAAAGCAGTAACGACAGCCTACTTTGCGGTTACCGGCAGCCCCACCGGGGGGCGAGCCAACCTGAGCATTAAGAATACTTTCAACATCATCGTCACGCGCATTGAGCGTGACGTGAAACTTATCGTTCCCCAATAGCCATGCGCGTCATCGCTTTTTTGAAGTCTCCAATGGGCAACCTGGCCCTCTTCTTCGGTTTCATCGCCGCGGGTGGTTTGTTGCTTTATCAAAGCAACGCGCGGGCGCGGGCACAATCGGCTCAAATGACGAAAATCGAGGGGGCTGGCCCTGCGATGTCGGCGGCGTCAATTTTCCGCACTTCAGTGCCGTTCAAGCCACCCGCAGCGGCGGCTGATGGCGACGCGGAGCCAGCCTCGGCAGCGGTGAAAGCAAAGGCCCCAAGTGGGCCAAAGCCGCTGCCCATTTCCCTTTTCATCGCGGGCAAAACGGCGCAAGACGCCCAGGAATTGTCGAAAAACTACGCGCCTTTTGGTCGCCTGATTCCCTGTGAGACAGTTATCACTTTGGAGTCTTCTAAACTTGATACGCCGGTTATCGGCCTCGTTACTGAAGATGTCTGGAACAATGGACGGCTTATCATCCCGGCGGGTGCCGAGGTGCATGGTCGTGCGTCGCTAGACCACTCGCGCGATAGGATAGCGGCTTCCGGGAAGTGGGTCATTGTCTGGCGGGACGCCAGCAATTTGAACGGCACGGAATTGGTAGTCTCTGGCATCGCGCTCGACCGCGAAAAAGATGACACCACCGGCCAATTCGGCTTGCTGGATGGTTCGGCGGGCCTCACCGGGGCCATTATCAAGACCGACGATATGGAGGAAATAAAACTTTTCGCCGCGACATTTTTAGCCGGAATGGCGAGCGGGTTTCAACAACTGCAAACGCAAGTCACGCCGCTGGGCATCGCGCAGATTTCCACCGGCTCGGCCCGTAACGCGGCCCTGCAAGGAACTGCCAGCGTGCTTAACCTGTATGCGCAACAAATCCAGGCGGCGATTGAGCAAGACGGGGTCTATGTGCGGGTGCCGACTGGCAAACAGTTTTATCTCTACGTCACCCAAACCGTAGATCAGGCGCAAGGGACGCGAGACAATCTGAGCAACCAAGAACTCTGGAGGAAAGACAATGCAAAATAGAATCATCATCTTGCTTTCGATTTTCATTTTGGCGGGTTGCCAGACAGTGAAAAAGGCTCCCGCGCCGCCTCCGCTGGAGGTGCCACCGCCTGTTGCGGGCACGGAATTAGACCAAAACAACATGGAAAATGTACGGGTCAGTGAATCACTCAAAGCCTACCCGGTGGGGCGCTTTGTTGACCCCAATAATCCGAATGTCATGGACGAGGCGCATACGGTTTATCGCCGCGAAGCCGGGGCGGAGTGGAATTTGAATCCCAATGCTCCTACGGTGGTGCCGCTTGGCCCGGTGCTTGCGGTAGCGGACCCGGCCAAGGTGCCTAACCCGCTGCCGGCGGAATTGGAGCAGAAAATTGCGGAGCAGAATCAACTCATGGCTTCGCTGATTGAGCAAAATGAGGCTCTGGCAGCTCAACTGGCAAAACTAAACAAAGACATCGCAGACATGCGCGCGAGGCAATCCGTGCCGGGCGGGGAAGGCGGCAAATGAATCTGGAACTAAAATCACCCCCTGAAGTGGAGGGTTTGACCGTGATCTTGCCTCCGCATTTGGCGGAAAAATTTGAACGGGCAGACCGCGAGTTGCGTGAGATATACGGCCAGAGTCCGGGTGCTGCGGTTTTGTTGCGGATGTGGCTCGGGTATAGTTCAACCACACGTATTCGCCGTGAATTCGAGCACGCCGTTTTGGAAATAGAAAGTCGCAATCCCACCCCTAACGAGGAAGGGGATTACGATGAAGACTGCCTATAACTTTGGGCGATATTCGCCCAAACAAGGTCAAGTGCCAATGGCGACCAGCCGCCTTGGTTAAATAATGGCTGGGGAAAAACAGGAGGCATTATGCCAACACTAAAACAGTCAATCGCCGAGAAAAAGGCGCAGGAACCGGGGCTTCGCAGGAATCCTGAAATTGATGCCAAGCTGGATCAATTCATTCAGGAAAACTCGAAACTCCGCGAGTTCTACCAGGGCCTGAGCAAGGAGGATCTGATCCGCAAGCTCATGCTCGCGAAAATGCAACGCAGCGAATACACCAACGGCCGCAATCAGGAGATTCGGGCGTGGGTGGAAGAGCACCCCGAGATCAAGGCAAAGATCGAGGAGCGCATCCGCAACGTCCCGGAGGCGAAACGTGAACGCGCGTTCTTGAACGCCGCGAAAACGGAAGCCATGAACCAGACGGTGCGCGCCAACGGCAACGGCGTCCGCCCGTAGCTGCGGCGGTTCCGGAGGGCGGTGGGCGCTTTTGCGCCCGCCGCCTTTTTTGATAACGCAATGGAGGATTAACCAATTACACAAGTACGGAAGAGCTTGATGTTCAAGGGGAAACTTTCAATATACCCACGGATAGATTTCAATAAGGGTGAAAAGAACATTTTTATGCTTGCAGATGCTTACAACAGAGTTCATCGTGAATTTCCAAATTAGGGCAACAACACTTAACTTAATTTCATCCTCCCATGAGCTTTCCTTCAATCAAAGAAAAGTTAACCACCTTCGCGGCTGGGCTCGGTACCGACCAGCAGAACCAGCTTCAACGTATTTTAGAAGCCGCTGAGGCAAGTATAAAAAATCCGGCGTTAAAATCCGGGATGGCTCCAAAGAATCCCAAAATTCGCGAAGAAAAGTCGAATTCGGATCCTTACGCAGAAGCTGGCTTATATGTAAAGCCCATGTCGGCACACGAAGTTGTCGGTCGCGAGCACAAGCCAAATCCAGACCCCTATGAGCAAGGTGGTCTTTATACGAAGCCGATGTCAGCTCACGAACTTGTAGGCCACGAAAGCAAAACGAATGCTGACCCTTATGAGCAAGGTGGCCTTTATGTAAAGCCGATGTCGGCTCATGAACTCGTTGGACGCGATGACAAAACGGGTTCGGCTCAAGAATAAACATTTAACAATCTGAGAACGACATGGTTAGTTGAAGCGCAGTTAATTACTCGCTGACCAGAAACAGGCCATCAAAACTAGAGATTATATGTGCTTTGCAGCACAAAATCGACCGTGCTGCAATACATTGAAGTAGTATTCTATTGGCTCGACCTAACCACTGGTCCAACGGGTAGACCAGATTGTTTGGATACCATCTATGACTACGCCGATGTCAACAGATTTGAGCCGAGAATTGAGTTTCTTCGCTAACACCTCACTCGAACCGGAGGAAAGAGAAACGGTTCGCTTGTGTCTTGGAACTGCTGTTGGTGAGTTTATCGACAAGAAAACATTAGAGCCGTTGCCCGACCGGCAAAATGCTGTGCGCGATATAAGCGGAACTCTTAATTTAATGAACCCGCTCGGGAATGTTATCCCACAGAGTGGCATATTATTCACTGGTCGCCCAACTTTCATAACTGACGAACTTCTGCATTCACTAAAGGAAGAAGCCCGATTACAATATCGTAAGGCAATATTCAATTATTAACAGTATTTGGGCGATGGCGGCCCAATAGCGATTAGCTTAAGTCGGTCCGCACGATTGCTCGGAATAATCTCAACGATTTCGCACTGCTCATTTATGCCAAATTCGGCGAGTTTTCTTTACTACAATTATCCTGGCTCTCGTGTTTTGCCCCATGTAGACAATAGGAGATTTTTTATCAATGTTCTTCTGATGATAGAGCATAATGGGGTGCATGAATTAAGGCCTTCTTGCACGGTCGTTTACCCGCCGAACGGACCGCCACAATATTTCGACCTACAACCTGGAGAAATGTTAATATTTTGTGCCGCATACGTGCCCCATGCACGTAGTCCAGTAGCGGGCGACGAAACTGTCACGGTTTTGTCTCTCGGATATGAGTTGCAAACCGTTAACTTACAACCCGCAATTTAACTGTGGTGTCGCGATCAGGTAACTATGTTCTTGGAATTCATTTAGGCCACGATGCGTCATGCGCAGTGGTGCGCGACGGTGTATTACTAGCCGCGGTTCAAGCAGAACGAATTACAAGAAAAAAGCATCAAATTCAGCACACCCTTTCGGACGCTCTTCCAATTAAAGCGGTCTTACGAGCTGCGGCTATTGAGTTGGCCGATGTTCGACTAATAGTTTCAAGTTTCCAAGGAATGGCTCCTGGCGGGTTTGGGTTACACACACCTCTTATAGACCCAGGTTTCAATTCTTTCGACCCTTTTGATGAAAGACATTTCTGTATTTCACATCATTTAGCTCATGCGTATTACGGGTTTGGAAGTTCGGGATTCTCAGATGCTGCGGTCCTTGTATGTGACATGGCAGGGTCGTCGACGCACGATGGGAACGACTATTGCTTGCCTTTCCGACGCTGGCACGATGGGCTTACAAGCTTTGAAAAGGTGCCTGCCACAAAAACAGAAACTCTCTCAATATACCATGCGACAATGAGCGGGATTGAGTTAAAGGAGCGACAGTTTTGGATAAGCCATGTTCAACCTCATTCTTATATCCAGAGCGCTACAACGTTATACGAGAATGTTTCATTTGCGGTGTTTCGTAGGCACAATTGCCATGGGCAGCTAATGGCGTTAGCCGCCTTTTCGGATGAGAAAAACGGTCTCGTCACTTGGGAATCAATTATAGACACGGATAGTGCTTGCGCCATACAATTCAAAAACAATTGGCAACATCGAATTCCGACTGAAATGACCTTTAGCGCCTCCGCATCTTTAGCACATGCTTGCCAAATAGCATTTGAATATTGCATTTTAGCTCACGTTAGGAACGCTAAACGGTTGGTGTTGTCTGATAATCTAGTAGGATCAGGAGGTGCGTTTTTAAATATTCCTGCGAACACAAAAGTTTACGACAGTCATGTTTTCAATCGTTACTTTGTTCCCAGCGCGCCTCATGACGCTGGAATATCTGCGGGTTGCGCGTTCTGGGGAGACCGTTTTCTTCGACGTGAGCAATACTTTTTTGCAAATACGCCAGCGCCATGCAGAGCGAATGATCGGCTTGGTGTTCAATATTCAAGAGTGGAGATATTAGATGCTTTACGGCGATTTGATTACTTTGTTGAATTTGAAGCCGCGTCCCCGACGGTAGTAGCTGAAAAACTCTTTGCTGGGCGTATTCTAGCCCGTTATTCAGGAAGAGCCGAATTTGGCCCAAGGGCACTTGGCGGTCGAAGTTTATTAGCATCGCCCTTGTTGGAAGCAACAAAAGTGCGAATGAATCACATAAAGGGGCGCCAACCTTGGAGGCCAGTGGCACCGGTAATACTGGAAAACCATGTCCACGAGTTCTTTGTTGGTCCAGCAAGTAGTCCCTACATGTTATTTTCATATCGGGTTAGACCCGAGGTTGTCGATCAATTACCCGCGCTGCATCACCCTGACAATTCAACGCGCCCGCAGACATTACAACGAGCAGATGATGAGGATTTGTACGACCTGATCTCTGCATTTTCCAAGCTAAGCGGCGTTCCCATTCTTGTAAATACCTCGCTCAATGGCGCTGGTGAAGCAATGATAGAAACGCCAAATGAAGCTGTGCAGTTCTTTCTCGACCATGAGGACGTAGATGATTTACTCATCGACGGCTGGATGGTTTCGCGGCGGGGAACTTGGGACGATGAGCGCCTGAAGAATCTACGCTTGAGACTACCTAGCCATACGCGAATAGAGTTAGTTCTTGATGAAGCTGAGTGGACTGCATTCGTACATAACGGGCGTGTTTCCCAAAAGATGAGTTTGAAGCTTGCGGGTGTACTTGTGACATGCACTGGTAACGAAACAGCGGGAAGAATTTTGCAGAAACTTGACGATGAAGCGACCCGGAATTTCTTATACAAGCTTCTCGCAATTGGTCTTGTCGAGGTGGATGGCGACCCGATGCCTATCGAAGATAACGGAGGGACATTCTAATGATACACCGTACCCCAATTACTTCAGAAACTCTAGTTACGCGCCGGTTACACCTGGAGTTTTTTAAGAAAGATCATGCCATGTGTTTATTCAAGGGGTTACAGGACCCTCGAATTTATCTATTTATTCCTGATGATCCTCCGGCTGATTTAAGCGTGCTTCAAAAGAGGTATGAAATATTAGAAAAGGGGGTATCGCCTAACGGAGAGGAATTATGGCTTAATTGGGCAATCCAGTTGCAAAATGGAACTTATATCGGTTACGTTCAAGCGACTGTGTTTCAAGACGACACCGCATCGTTAGCCTATGTAGTCTTTCCTCAATTTTGGCGTAAAGGTTATGCGAAAGAAGCATGTCAACGAGTAGTAAACTTTCTATTCGAAGGCAAGCATGCCGCATTGATTACTGCGAACACGAATACGAAAAACGAAGCATCTATAGCGCTTCTGCATTCGCTTGGCTTTTATCATGTGCGGTCAATATCCAATGCTGAAACAATAAGGGGGGTTCCAAGCGATGAACATGTATTCCATCTCTCGAAAAGCTGATATGCAAGGCAAAGATGCCATGGAAGAGAAACAAGCCGGATCGACAACGCTTGCCGAGTCGCTATCGTCATTCGGCAATACACTAAACCCGGAAGAACAAAGCGCACTGCGGAAAGTTTTGGCGGTTGCTATTCCAGAGCTTATTCCAAACAATGGTTCACTTCCGTCTGAGCTAGATGCTGCTGTTAAATTTGCAACTGTTTGTGAATGTCTGAGGTCTCTTCAGCCATTCTCTCGTCGGATTCCTGAAAATGGAATTGTCTTTCACGGTCGCCCGTCATGGCTTACTGATACATTGCTGAGTAAATTACAGATTGAAGCTGAGGAAACTCGGCCTTCCGCTATTGTACAACACGGCCATTTTCTAGGAAAAGGTGGTTTGCTAGCAGACCAACTTGCTTTTGATGAAGGGGTGCTCCAATGGGTAATCAGGTATGCCGGAACCTCAAAACCGACTGGCATTGCCAGCTACATTCATTATGAGCAGGAAGGAGATGGGCTATATCCCCATGTTGATACAGATATTTTCGCCATTAACGTATTAGTGATGTTGAAACACGTATACCCATCTCATGGTCCAGTGTCTGAAACGTGCGTTTATCCAAATGGGAATCGGGTTGAGAAATACGATCTAAAACCAGGTGAGACGATCATGATGTTTGGCGGCAGCGTCGTCCATGCGCGCCTTCCGCTTCAAAAGGGCGAAATGGTTCGTATCGTAACATTTGGCTTTCAGCCGATGTGAAATATTATTTTGCTTGTGTGATGCAAAATGTTGCTGGTTCGCCTGAGAAGTCTTTCGACAATATAAACATTATGATCAATGCAGGGAATCGCAACCGTTATGGCTGAGAATTCCCTTTGACTGGAAAATGCCCTTTCGATTACCTACGAATCACTATGACAAAAAAATCCAGAAAACCACCTCAATCAGCGCGTGCCAAGGGCATGACGCAAATTTCCATTAGTCTTCCCGAGGGGCTTGTCGGGAAGATTGATGCGATGGCTGGCGCTGAAAATCGCAATCGCTCTAATTTTATCGCCAATACGCTTCAAGCCTTGGCGACAAAATCGGGTGTGTAATGCCGCTTTTGCGTGAGGCAGTTAGTGGTAGTTGTGCGATGCCTGTTCTGGCATTCCGTCGCTGGGCATCGCTGCGATTTTTTCGGCCATGACGTGAATTACTCCTTGCTCGTTTTGCAGTCGTCCGCTGATGATGAGTGCGGGCACTAGGTTGATAATCAAGCGGGCTTGTTCAAAAAGGGTTGGCCGCACGATGGCGTTGGCGTGCCCGGTTTCATCTTCTACAGTAATGAAGCAGAAGCCTTTCGCGGTGCCCGGCCTTTGCCGGGTGATAACTGCGCCCCCGATCTTTACCCGGCTTCCGGGGGGCAAGTTTTTCAAATCGGCGGCGGGGCATAGTCCATCCAGGCGGGAGCGAAGCAATTTCATCGGATGCGCTCCGGTGGTGAGTTCGGTGGTCGCGTAGTCCGCTTGCAATCGCTCTAAAAGGGACATGCGCTCAAGCGGAGAGAGTTCTTGCTCCTCGCCGGTCGCCGCTTGTTGGAAAAGCTCGTCCTCGGGGTGCATGGACTCGACATGCCAAAGCGCGGCTCGGCGATGTCCGGTCAACGCATTAAGGGCGCCTGATGCTGCGAGCACCCGGCGCTCGTTGGGGTTAAAGGTCGTGCGCTGCAAAAAATCGGTGAGAGAAAGAAAAGGCCGGTCGCTGCGAGCGGCCAGTAATTTTTGCCGGGACCCGGCCTTCACTCCTTTCAATGAAATCAATCCGAGCCGGATAGTGTCGTCGCTTTCGACCTGGCATTTTTCGGCGGAAAGCTGGACGCAAACCGGCAAGGTGCGGATGCCGTGTCGTCGGGCGTCCTGCACTAAAGACGCGGGCGAGTAAAACCCCATCGGCTGATTATTGAGCAACGCGGCATAGAAGGCCGTTGGCCGATGCACCTTTAGCCAAGCCAAGGCGTAGGCGATTAGCGCAAACGAAATGGCATGGCTTTCGGGAAAGCCGTAGAGCGCGAATGACGCAAGCGATTTTAGAATGTATTCCACGGCTGGGTCGTTCACGTTGTTCTTCCTCAAAGCGTCGCCTAGCTTTGCCTTCACCCGGTCAAGGCGCTCCTGCGAGCGGGTAAAACCGATGGCACGCCGCAATTCGTCGGCCTCGGCTGCGCTAAAGCCGCCAAGCTCCATCGCCAGCCGCAAGATTTGCTCCTGAAATAAAACCACCCCGAGTGTGCGCTCAAGAATGGGCTTGGCGCGTTCGTCAGGATAGGTGACAGGTTCCTCGCCGGAACGCCGCCGCAAGTAGGGATTCACGGCGTCGCCCTGGATTGGGCCGGGCCGGATGATTGCCACTTCAATCGCAAGGTCATAGAAGTTTTGCGGTTTCATGCGCGGCAGCGTGGACATCTGAGCGCGGCTTTCAATTTGGAACAGCCCGATGGTGTCGGCCTCCTGAATCAATTTGAACGTGGCCGGGTCGTCTTTGGGCAGCGCCGCCAAGTCCACCGGCTGGCCCCGCTGGGCACAGATTTCCAAGGAGTCCTGCAATGCGGCCATCATACCCAGCCCGAGCAAGTCCACTTTGATGATGCCCATATCCTCGCAATCGTTTTTATCCCATTGCAAAACGGAACGGCCCGGCATCCTCGCGTTTTCCAAAGGGACAAATTGGTCGAGGTTGCCCGCGCTCAAAACCATCCCTCCCGAGTGTTGACCCAGGTGGCGCGGAAGTTTATAAACTTGTCGGCACGTATCGAGCAATGGCACAAGTTGCGGATAGTCCCGCGTGACTCCCGCCGCCCGCAACTGCTCCTTTAATTTCATTGTGTGGGGATAGTCGCCGCCATGAAAAAGGCTGGAAAAACGGTCAAGCACGTCGTCGGGCAAGTTGAACACCTTGCCCACTTCCCGCATGGTGCTGCGGCCCTGAAAGGTGATTACGTTGGCGGTCATGGCCGCGCCGCGCCGGCCATAACGCCGATAGACTTCCTGAATCACGGCCTCGCGTGGATCGCCGCTGGGCAAATCGAGGTCAATGTCGGGCCAGTCCGTCCGGCCTTCCGAAAGAAACCGCTCAAAGAGCAACTTGCTGCCGATGGGGTCAACGGCGGTGATTCCAAGCGCATAGCAGACGGCGGAATTCGCGGCACTGCCCCGGCCCTGCACAAGGTAGCCGCGCTCACGGGCAAAGGCGCAAATGTCCCACACAATGAGAAAATAGCCCGAAAACCCCAACTTGGTAATGAGGTTTAATTCGCGTTCTAGCTGCTTCCGCACGTCGCCTCCAACGCTGCCATAACGCTGTTGCGCTCCGAAATAGGTCATCTTGCGAAGAAAAGTATCCTGCGATTCCCCGGCTGGCGCGGCGAAGTCAGGAAACCGATAGCCCAAATTGGTGAGCGTGAATTGAATCCGCTCCGCGAGTCTTTCCGTGTTGGTAATCGCCTCCGGCAAATCAGCAAACAAAGCCGCCATCGCTTGCGGGCTTTTAAGATGTCGCTCGCTGTTTTGTGCCAGTCGTCGTCCGGCTTCGGTGAGGGTGGTATGTTCCCGCAAACAGGTGAGAACGTCGGCAACATGGCGAGCCTGTGGCGTGGCATGGAGCACGCCGTTGGTCGCGAGCAACGGCACGCCTGACGCCTGCGCCCAATCAATCAGGAATTCATTCTCGGCTTCCTCCTCGGGAATCAAGTGACGTTGGATTTCAGCATAGAGCCGATTGAATCCGAAAACTTTCAAAAGCTTTGCTCCTTCCACCGCTGCGGCCTCGGTTCCTTGTTCACGCCAAGCTCGCCGGACCGGGCCGTATTCATCGCCCGTCAGGGCGATCAATCCATCATGGTCTTCGGCCAATTCCTGCCAGGCAACGCGGCCTTCACCTTTGGGTGCTCGCAAATGCGCGGTCGTCAATAGGTGGCACAATCGCCGATACCCGGTCTGAGTTTCCACCAATACGGGGATAACGCTTTCGTCCTCCATCGTGAGTTCGCAGCCGACAAGGGCGCGAACGCCCGCTTCTTTTCCTGCCATGTGTGCTCGCACGATGCCATAAACTCCGTCGCGGTCGCAAAGCGCAACGGCGGGCAATTCCTGGCGGGCAGCCTCAACCATAAGCGATTCGGGAAGCGAGCCGCCGCGTAAGAAAGAGAACGCGCTTCGCGCATGGAGTTCCGCGTAGGCCATTAGTCCAAGACTCCCTCCACGCGCCAGCCGTCGTCGGAGTGCGTGAGTTGATATACGCCGCCTTCGCTGAGTTCGACGTGCCAGGTTTCGACTGCCCAGGCTTTGGGCCTCCACCATTCGCCCGATACACGCCATGGCCCCGCCACGGCGCAAATCGCGCCGCGAATTTGTGTGCTGTCAATCGTCGCGGGGCGCTCTCCGGCCAATTCTACATGAATGGGCCAAGGTGGGCGAAAGCGGCGCAACCGCAAACCGCGCGGCGGATGTATCGGCGGCTCGGCGGGTGCGGGCACAAGCTCGGTCGGTTTGACCAAAATAAAGGCATCGGGTTTGTGTGTGTCGGCGATAACCGGGGTGCCGACACGTCCTTCTCCAACAATCGCACTGACTCGCGCAAGATTTTCCCAAAAAGCGGCGGGGTCGCGCAAACCGGTGTCGAATAGACCGCCTTGTTTCTCCGGTGCGCGGATGGGCTTTGCAACCAAGCGCACTCGGGCAACTCGCGCAGCCGTCCGCACAGTTTCCAAGTGCGAATTCAAGACTCGCAACCACGAATCCAAATCCGTGTTTGCTTCCGGCAATCGAAAATTCCGGCGATAGTCGGTCTCGTCCTCAAGAAACAAAGTCATGGTGAGTTCTTCGGCGACAAGCTGCGCGGCCCGCAACTCCAGGGTGATGCGTTCGGCAAAAGCCCGCAATCGAAAGAAAAGCGGCTCAATGGATTCGACGGGTGGTTCGTATTCCCATTCGGCTTCAAACGTCTGTGACGGTTCAACGAGCCGGAGCACGCTTGTTGTTTCACCTGCGGCGCGTTCCCAAAGCGTCACGCCTTCGGTGCCAAGTCGCTGTGCGATGTCCGCCTTGGATAACGCGGTCAGGTCGCCAAGCGTTCGGATACCCCAGCCGGAAAGAATTTCGGCTTGGGTTGGTGTCGGGGCGGCGAAAGTCAACGGCAACGGGGCGAGAAAATTTCTGGTGTCGGTGACGATCAACAATGGCTCGGCGCAATGGGCGGCAATGTTGGCGAGCAAAGGCGTCGCGGCTGCGCCGATGCGAGCGGGAAGACCCACCTTGGTGAGTTCCCGGATGCAAAGCCGCATTTGAGTTTCCGTTTTCACGGCGTCTGCACCCTGCAAATCCACTGTGCAACACCCTCCGGCAGTAGTCTCGACGCGCGGCGAAAGGCTAAAGGAGGTGGCAATCAAGATGCGTTGTGCCTCGACTTCGGCGGTGGGGTCGCGCGGACGCAACACGATGCCTGGGCATTGCGCCATTGCCAAGGTGACTGCGAGGCCGGGCGTCACGCCTTTGGCTTCGGGTGATGTCTCGGCAATGGTCGCCTTACGGCCCTCGCCAGAGATCAACGCGGTGGCACGGCCTGCCAGCGTTGCGTCGTTCCGGCGCAAGGCGTGTAACCGGAAATCGGGAACCCAAAGAACGCAGAATTTCATACGGCCCTTTCCATCGCTTCGCTGACATGGCCGCGCGCGATTTCAACGGTAAGGTTGGCAGCAAGCTGCTCTTGGGACATGCGCTTCGTCGCAAGTCCGTGTGAAGTGGACAAAACCAGCCGCCAAGATACGGCGGGCACAAGGGGGCATGGGCTTAGCACGAGCACTGCCGGGGCCGCGTGTTCAATCACGCGATGCAAACGATGCCAGGTGGTGCCGGGCTGATTCCTGAGCACCTTCTCGGCAACCCCGCGCAAATCAATCACGACGGCGGCATAGTTGCCGTCGCGCACTAGCACGTCACCTGATGCAAGTGCATCCGCGAAGGCACGGCAACGCACCCAAACAAGGTGCCGCAAGGCGTCGGGGGAAATCGCGTGGGGCGCGAAGCCGTCTGCTGCATCTATCAAGGCAATCCTTTGCCGGGCCGTGCGTGTGGTCTCAAGGAATCGGGCTAGGACAAGCTGCCCGCCGCTGCTTGGGGCCGTTGAAACCAACTCTGTGAGTTGGCTGGCGGGGAGGCCGTCGCCTAGCGCCTCGTCAATGGCCGGCACTCCGGTTGGCACGCCGACGCCCTGCCGCCGCGCTTTTTGGGGAAACCGGGCGGCCACAAGCGACCGCAACGCGGCCATGGTGGCGGGTGGTGACATGGCTGCTGGCGTCTTGCATCGGTTTGAATGCGGGCGGACTGGCCCCATTCCGTCAATAAGTGCTCAAATGAGCACTTTTAGAATTCTTGGCAAGTCCCAAAAATGAAACCTCTATCGCGGGTCGGTCGTATCGCGTACAAGTTTGTCGAGGCGTATCTCCGAAACGTCTGAGGCTTTCTCTACTTTCCCGCCCTTTCAGATCGCCCCAAACCGATATACTACTCACGAGTTGCTTCTATGGATTAGAAGATGCAACATCGACAACAAGTCGAAAAATGAAGCCAAAGGCATTATATGTGGTCAGATAACGAAACAAATAGGGATTTTCTGAATTTCAGAACAGTGGCCGACACTGCTGCTGAAATGATTCATCGAGCCAACGGGAAGCCTCTTTCGATGGGGATTTCTGGAGGGTGGGGGGTGGGAAAGTCATCCATGGTGAAGCTGATCCGAGAATCCCTTTCAGAGCGATTTGGTGAAAAATTTGTCTTTGTTGAATTTAACGCGTGGCTCTATCAAGGCTACGATGATGCAAAAGCGGCGCTCTTGGAAGTGATCGCTGATAGTTTGTTGGAATATGGAGAAAAGCATCAGAAGGGCATCGATCAAGCTCTCGGGTTTTTAGCGAGAATAAATTGGGTGCGTGCTGCTGGGTTTACCGCGCGAGTCACCGCGGCGGTAAAAACTGCCGGTGTTTCCGAGGTCGCCATTCGGTCTGCAATGAAGGCAGCAAGTCATGGAGAAATCAGCCAGGAAGAAATTGAAACCGTTGAGAGTAAAGGAAAGGACATAGCTGATTCGGCTAAAGGACTTTTGCGCCCAAAGAAGACTGAAACACCCCCAAAGGCAATTCAAGGCTTGCGTGATCATTTTGCGAGTCTTCTTAAGGAAATGGATGTAACCTTGGTTGTTTTTGTGGATGATTTGGACAGATGTCTTCCTGATACGGCAATTTCGACGCTCGAAGCCATGCGGCTGTTTCTTTTTATGGATAGGACTGCGTTCGTCATCGCGGCGGACGAAAAGATGATAAGACAGGCTGTCAAAGCGCATTTTAAAGAGACTGACTTAGACGATGAACTTGTTACGAATTATTTCGACAAATTGATTCAAGTTCCCATTCGAGTACCGCCACTCGGAACGCAGGAAGTCCGGGCATATTTATTCCTGCTGTTCATTGAAGATAGCAATATACCTCAACATATAAAGGACGAGGCCAGGAAAAGCATTTGCAAACAGCTTGGCGAGACCTGGCTCGGGAAAAGAGTAGAGCGAAATTTTGTCGCATCACTAATTCCGGGATGTCCGGCACAATTATTGTCTCAATTTGAGTTGTGTGACAGAATTGCCCCACTGATGACTTCGGCACCACAGATTCGCGGGAATCCACGGTTGATAAAGCGTTTTTTGAATACTCTTTATATTCGTCTTTCGACCGCTTCGGCACAACAGGTTACAGTGGATGAAGCCGCACTTGCGAAGATGCTTCTTTTCGAGCGCTGCGGTAAGGAAGCCGCCCACGCGCGTCTTCTCAAATACATAAACGAACACGATGACGGAAAGCCTGCATTTTTGAAGCCGTGGGAAGAGGCGGCAACAAAGGGTGAAGAGATTCCATCATTGGCTCCTGAATGGAGTGGAGATTTTGAGCGAGACTGGCTGGCGTTGTCGCCAATGTTGAATGATTTAGATCTAAGAGCCGTGGTTTATGTGAGTCGAGAGCACATGCCAATAATTACAAGGGCCGATCAGTTGTCCGTCGATGCGGCAAAGCTACTTGAAGCGTTGTTAACGCTTAAACACGCCGCCGCCGTTGAATTGGTTACACAATTGAAGAGCGTTGGTAAACGCGATTTGACAATTATGATGGAAAGGCTACTGGTTCGGGCCAAACAAGTCCACGAATGGGGCACTCCACCTATTCTGCACGCTTGTTTGGCTGTGGTTGCGGCAGAAGATAGCCTCGCGGATAACCTAACCCGTTTTCTTGCCCTACTTCCTCCAAGCCAAATTCGGACTCCAATCATCCCACTTTTGAAAGATAAGCAATGGTCTCAAGGTTTACTCGTCGGTTGGTCTAACCATGCTGAAACACAGAGCACCGTGAAAAAGGCGATTGTGGCAGAACAGAAGGGAGCACGGTAATGGGCACTCAAAGATCAAGCGACGGTCCGGGTGGCGGGGTTCCCTTGATTCCTTCTTGGGTGCAACCGGTGAGTGTGCCGGCAGAACCGGTCGTTGTTCAACCTGGTGAAAGCAACGGCGATATGACGCCAGAACAAAGTCAGCCGCCCGGTCAGTCTCCCGTTGCATCTATTCTCGCTCCACCTGCACGGTTTAAGGCTGCTCGAACAAGTCTCGGGAGATTTGCAAATTCCGGGTATCGTCAGGACCTAAAATCAGGACTTGGGCATTATGTTCGGACTGGATTGGGTGGCGCAGTCCAAGGAGCTAGACGAATGGGTGGAACTGCAAGTGTCGCGGGAAAACTTTATGGTGGCCTGGAAGGCTTCCGCGCAGGCGAAGCTCGCCCGGCTGAACTTGGTCTCGACAAAGCTGCATTATCAGGAAAGCCCGCTCGGGAGGTCGGCGACCGCATAATCGATTCAGTTTGCCCTGTGGATGGAAGTCAGGACACAGAAGCGCGGAGAGATTCGCTCTCCCGCTCAATATCGGAACTTGCCGAGCAGTTTCCGAACCTGGATTTAACTGCGCTAACTCCAGAACAGATCGACCTTCTCTTGGAACGTTTCGTGGCTTTTGACCTCTGCCATAGAATCGAATTGGATGTTGGGAAAGCAATTTTCTCAAAAGCTGCAAACCCCGCAATTGCCGTAAAGCGGATAGAGGAAATGCGCCAATATGTCAGAGAAAAAATATCCGCATTCTTTCGCGCAAAGGGAAAGCAGGGGCAAGGTCTGACGCGAAGTGCCGCCGCCGTTCTTACGGCTGGAGTAATTCAGGACACCTTGGCAGTCTTTGAGGGCTACGTGTGATGAAAATTATTTGCACTCCATCGAAGGTTGCGGTCAAAGAGTCTTTTGATCTGCAATACGTACTATTTGGTCGCCCAATGGTGCCCACGCTCGGCGCATCTGGGCCAACCCTTTTTAAGGATATAGAACGTTTTGGAGTTGGTCCTCCTGTTCGGGCTTGGGATTTACTCAGTATTGCTCTTGCGGTAGGAGCCGCTGATGAAGGTTGCCTTCGCAATGTTAGCAGTGATGGGTGGACGCGGGAGATTGAGCTGCACGTTGCGGTTCAAGATGTGACTTTTTGGCGGACTCAAGGAGAGCTTTTGGAGAAAATGCTTCGCTTTCTTACGGGCGACATTTGGAACATCGAATTCTTAAAAGGGGGGAGTTCACCTCCAAAACCCAAAAAAAAGAAGCTGCGGTCTTCGCAAGAAGACTGTGTATGCCTTTTGTCGGGCGGTGCCGATAGTTTGGTTGGCGCAATTGACCTCGTCGCGAGTGGTAAACATCCGTTACTTGTGAGCCAAATTGCCAATGGTGACAAAGAGCATCAGCGGGTCTTCGCCAATGGAATCGCTGGCCCTGATCATCATCTCCAGTTGAACCATAACATTACGGAGCCTGGCATTGCTGAACGGTCACAAAGAGCACGTTCAATGCTTTTCATTGCCTACGGGGTCATTGGAGCAACCTGCCTTGAGCGTTATGTCAAAGGTGAACATATCAAATTATACATTCCTGAAAATGGTTTCATCAGTCTTAACATTCCCCTTACCCCGCTTCGTATGGGAAGCCTTAGCACGCGAACCACGCATCCATTTTATTTGACGATGTTCCAACAGATTTTAGGCGCTGCTGATCTAAGGGTTGGTTTTGACAATCCGTATAGATTGAAAACAAAGGGTGAATTGCTGCGGGAATGCAAAAACCAAAACCAGCTTAAACAATTTGTTTGTCAATCTACCAGTTGTGGTCGCTTCGCAAGAATGGGTTTTGTTCATTGTGGACGATGCGTGCCGTGTATCATACGGCGAGCTTCCCTTCATGCGTTTGGAATAATAGATTCTACGGAATATCGCTATGAGGATTTGTCAATTAATGATCAAGAACACCGAAATTTTGATGATGTTCGGTCAGCATGTTTCGCTGTGCGGCAAGTTGAACGGCGAGGATTGAATGAATGGATCGGCGGAGCACTTTCAACTACGCAATTGGGCGAAACAAACGACTTTAGGGAATTGCTGGACCGCGGAATTAATGAACTAAAGTCATTTCTTACTCATTCTGGTGCGCTATGATCGATTTTCATTGCCATATTGACTTGTATCCTGACCCTGCGGCGCTGATTCGTGAAGTTGGCGCTGACGGCATTTATGTTTTAGCTGTTACAACTACTCCAAAATCTTGGAGTCATTTACAACAATTGATTTGTGGACACAAAAGAATTAAAGCCGCTATTGGCCTACATCCTGAGCTTGTGGCGGAGCGTTTTGACGAGGTCGAGGAAGTATGCTCTATTGCTAAAGAAACCCGCTACGTCGGTGAAATTGGATTGGATGGTTCTCCGAGTCTTAAAGATTCGTTTGCCCTTCAAAAGCAGGTTTTTGAGAGAATTCTGGAACGTTGCTGCGAGTTGGGAGGTCGAATTTTGAGCGTACATTCAAAACGCGCGGCGACCGAGGTTTTGAATTCCCTAGAAGCTTTTCCTAAATCCGGGAAAACTGTTTTACATTGGTTTTCTGGCACAAGGACGGAACTCGAACGAGCAATTAAAATGGATGCTTGGTTCTCGGTCGGCCCAGTAATGCTAAGGTCGGCGAAGGGGCGTCAATTGATAAGCGCAATGCCTCGGTCGAGGCTTTTGACCGAGTCGGATGGACCTTTCGCCAGAATAGGCGCAAGTCCAATTATGCCGAATAACATGGTTGAAGCAGAGAGGGATATTGCAAAAATATGGAACACTTCACCTGAAGATGTAAGGTCTGAGATTCACGAGAATTTTAAAAGCCTCGTCACCGGTGTTGAGAATTTCCGTGACTAGATTTACAAGTGAATTGATTGGGATCACCGCGTGAGTCTAGCCATCCAGTAAATCACATACCCAGCTTCAATTCCGGTTCCGGGTCGTCCGGTGGTGCCAAGCAACCCGGACCCTCGCTCCGGGGCTTGTTGCCGTATCGGTTGACCTCGCGGGCAACCATACGCTTACCAGCTATCGGTTGGCAAAGTTTCTGGATGGTTGATTCCGAAAGGGGCTGGTCGCCAAGCCAGCGGAGCATGTCTGCCGGGGTCAATACAACCGGCATTCGGTCATGCAAGGTGGCAATCAACTCGTTAGGGTGGGTCGTCAACATGCTAAAACTTGGCGGTAGGTCGTCGGCCAAGCCCGGTTCCCATATCCCGGCGATTGCAAACGGTTCCTCGTCCTTCAACATGAACACAAAGGGGCGGCTGGACTTGCCCTGGGTAATTGACTCATAGAATCCGTTGGCGGGAATAAGGCATCGTCGTCGCTGCACGGCCTCGCGGAAACTAGGCAAAGTTGTGACCGTTTCGGAGCGGGCATTGTGCAAGAGTTTCTTCTTCGGATTGCCCCGCTGAAACGAAGGGACGAGCCCAAACATCATCGGCGCAAGGGTTATCTCGGCCTTTTGCTCCGCAAACACCGGCGCAACTTCGCTGATGCGAATGTTGAAACGGTCAACCAACCACGCCGGGCGGCGATACATCTGCCCGACGGCCTTGGCGACTGCCGCCAGTGCGGCATCGGATTTGTGTAGGGTATAACGGACACACACGCTATGAGTTCAACCGATTTTTGATCGCGCCGCAAGTCGGACATACCAGTGAATCCGTAGTCAAAGAACCTCGTCGAGTGTTTCCGCCTTACCAGTCGGGGGCGACAACTGCATTTGGATCAATGCCAACCCAACGGCACACTTCCCGGTGGGTAGTTCTTCCGTAAAGGCGTGGCTGCCGATGCGGATAGAGGGTTCCGTCCAGAAGCGCCAAGGCAATCGCGTCTTTTTCAAGCGGGATTCCCGCCTTCGTCAAACAGTTGGCGGTTCGTCGGGTCAAGCCGTTCGTTAAGCGGATGGACTTCATGCCGATCAATGGAATTTGATCTTCGTTTGGCAGCCTGTCAAAAAGAAATCCCTTGCGTATGTCGTCGGGCCTAAAGCAGTCCCCGGACAAATGACTTCCAGGTGAGTTTACGCCGGGGTCTGCGACTGCACATCTAAAACGGGACCCGCAGTCCGGGGAGCAGACGGGCGGGAGGTGTATCGAATATGGAACGCCCATTCGGTCGCCGCCCCGGTCTGTGGGGCGTCTTGATTTCATTTTGACTCTTTTCCTTGCCGTAAGCAGATTGAATTGCTTGCTATGCCCGCCACCGTCAATAACTCCGGCCTGCGCGACAATTACTCTCGTGGTAATGTCGCGGATTTCCTGCGCAACAAGGTTCAGGACGGGTCGCACCTCTCGGTCGTTTCAGCTTACTTTACAATATACGCTTATGATGCCCTCAAAGACTGCCTCGACCGAATAGACCATCTCGACTTCCTGTTTGGCGAACCCTCCTTTGTCAATCGCCTTGACCCAGAAAAGACAGAGAAAAAGGCATTTATCATTGATGCCGCCGGACTTGAATTAGCCAACAAGCTTCAACAAAGGCGCGTTGCGCGTGAATGCGCCGATTGGATTGAACGGAAGGTGGACATCAAGACGATCAAGCAGTCCAATTTGCTGCATGGAAAGATGTATCACGTTGCCACGGCTGGAGTAGATGACGCCATTTTGGGCAGTTCCAATTTTACCGTGCGCGGCCTTGGCCTGGGAAGCGCTGGAAATAATATCGAATTGAATCTGATCGTGGACAGCAATCGCGACCGGCAAGAACTCAAACAGTGGTTTGATGAGCTTTGGCTTAACCCCGCACTTGTTAAAGATGTCAAGCAAGAGGTTCTCAATTACTTAAAGCAGCTTTACGAAAATAACACCCCTGAATTTATTTACTACAAGACGCTTTACCATATTTTTGAAAAGTTTCTCGGCGATGCAGGCAAGACCGATGCTGAATTGGGTCAAACAAGTCTATTTGAAACGGACATTTGGAAAACGCTCTTTGAATTTCAAAAGGACGGAGCCAAGGGCGCAATAAACAAAATCCTTCGCCATAATGGCTGCATTCTGGCCGATAGTGTCGGCCTGGGGAAAACCTATGAGGCTCTTGCGGTCATCAAGTATTTTGAGCTGAAAAATGAGCGTGTGCTCGTGCTATGCCCGAAAAAATTGCGCGAAAACTGGACGGTTTATAAAGCAAACAGCTTGCTCAATCCTCTTATCCAAGACCGTTTCCGCTTCGACGTTCTCTCACACACTGATCTGAGTCGTGATCGGGGTATTTCTGGCGACATCAATCTTGAAACGCTCAATTGGGGTAATTACGACCTAATCGTCATAGACGAATCGCACAATTTTAGAAACAACACGCCGGGCAAGCGCGATGACGAGGGTAACATAATCCGCAAGAGTCGTTACCAACGCCTCATGGATGACATCGTCAAAGCCGGTGTTCGTAGCAAAGTCCTTTTGCTCTCGGCAACTCCCGTAAACAACGACCTCAAAGACCTTCGCAATCAAGTGTATTTTTTAACGGAAGGAAAGGACGAAGCCTTTTCAGAATCTCTCGGCATTGGCAGCCTCAAGGAAACCCTGGCAACCGCGCAGAAAGTGTTCACTCAATGGGCGCGCAAGCACTCCTCGGAACGGAAAACCAGTGAGTTGCTCGAGAAGCTTAATGCTTCGTTTTTTAAATTGTTGGATGAATTGACAATAGCCCGATCCCGAAAACACATTCAGAAATACTATAAGGAGACCATCGCTCTGCTAGGCGGTTTTCCTGAGCGAAAGAAACCCGTTTCTATATACCCCGAAATTGATTTGCGGGGCCACTTCCTCTCCTACGATAAGCTCAATGATGAAATCACGGGCTATAAGCTGTCGCTTTTTAGCCCTTCCAAATACGTTTTCGATGAATTCAAACCGCTCTACCAAACTCCCTCTAATGACCCTTTTACACAGGCAGACCGTGAAAAGTTCTTAATCGGAATGATGAAAATGAATTTTCTCAAACGCTTGGAAAGTTCGGTGAAGTCATTTGAGATTACGATGGAACGCACTATCGCAAAGATTGAAAGCCTGGAACGCAAAATCCGCAATTTTCAAACCCTTCCAAACCAAAACCCTGAATCGGATGAACTGGAACTTGAACTTGATGATCCCGGCCATGATGAGGAGTTGGAAGAGGCGTTGCTCGTCGGTGGAAAGTTCAAATATAAACTTCAACATCTGCGTCTGAATGATTGGCTCAAGGAATTGAAGAAGGACAAAGACCAACTCCGCATTTTGTTTAACGCTGCACGGAATGTAAACCCCGCCACTGACGCCAAACTGCATGAACTCAAGAAACTAATTGCAGCTAAAGTCTCCGAACCAACCACAAATAAGCTCGGCGAACCAAACAAGAAAGTTCTCGTATTTACCGCGTTCGCAGATACCGCAACTTATCTTTACGAGTCGCTTCACGAATGGGCTACAAAAGAGAAGGGAATCAACATCGCATTGGTTTGTGGCGGCGGGGACACCCGCACAAACTTTGGCGAGCGTCCATTTGACCAGATTCTGACGAACTTTTCCCCGCGCTCCAAACATAGGAGCAAGATTCCGACTATGCCGCAAAATGGGGAAATTGATCTCCTTATCGCCACTGATTGTATTTCTGAGGGGCAAAATCTTCAAGACTGCGACTATCTCGTCAACTACGACATTCATTGGAACCCCGTTCGCATTATCCAACGCTTTGGTCGCATAGACCGAATTGGAAGCGCAAGTCACTCCGTTCAACTCGTCAATTTTTGGCCTACGGAAGACCTTAACAAATACATCAACCTCAAAAACCGTGTCGAGGCACGGATGGCCCTCGTGGACATCGCTGCAACTTTTGAGGACAACATTCTTCAAAATCAGGAAATCGAGGAGCTAATCCATGAAGACCTTCGCTATCGGGACAAACAACTCCTTCGCCTAAAAGATGAGGTGCTCGACATTGAAGACCTTGGCGATAGCGTTTCGATGAGTGAGTTTACTCTCGACGATTTCCGGCTGGAACTTCTGAAATACATCGAAGCCAACCGCGCTGCTTTGGAAGCGGCTCCGTTTGGCCTTTATACGGTGGTTCCGCCCCACCCGGAATATAAGGTCATTGCGCCAGGCGTCATCTTTTGCTTCAAGCAGGAGCAAAGCCAGCCTGTGGGTTCCGATGTGGCAGGCGTCGCGAAGTCTGCCTCCGCAGAGTCCATCAACCCGCTTCAACCACACTTTCTAGTTTATGTGCTTGATGATGGGAATGTTCGCTTTGGCTTTGCCCAGCCCAAGCAAATTCTCGATATTTACCGCATCCTCTGTTCCGGGAGGGGTGAACCGTATGGCTCGCTCTGCGATCTTTTTGACAAACAGACTAACCACGGCGCGGAAATGAAGGCATACGATGTGCTTTTGCAAAAAGCCGTGAATTCTGTCGCTGCCACTTTTCGCAAACGTGCCGCCTCCGGCTTGCAAACAGGCCGTAGTTTTGTTTTGCCCAATGAACAAGCGCAAGTGATTGAAACAACCGATCTCGAACTCGTTACCTGGCTCGTCATCAAGGCCCCATGAATGATTTGGACATTAAAAAGTCTATCGAAGCTGCGCTCAAGAAATTTGAGACACAGCCGTTGGCTGCTGCTGCCTTTCATCTGTTTGAAGTGCTGGGATACTCCAGCCAAAAACGGTTAAAACTGACTCCAAACACTCTTGGGCAATTTCTTAACACTTTTGCCAATGGCAAGACTCTCAACGACTCAGTAGCGCTGCCCGATGAATGGAAGTCAATCGACTTTCTTTTTCAGCTTACCGATGATGAAATTCGCGCAAGCAGCAAACAGCAAATCCTTTTTGAAAGCAAAGGCTTCTATGCAGGGGCGTTCGTCAACTCCTACCTGTTTTTTGCCCTTGAATTGAAGGGCACCAATTATAGCCGCACCGCGCTCGCCGGTATTACCCGCGAGATAAATAAGCTCTTTGCGATGCCAGCAATTGTATTGTTTCGGCATGGCGGGACCGTGACCCTAGCTGTGATCCCGCGTCGCCAGCATAAGCGCGACGAGGGCCGGGATGTTCTGGAAAAGGTCACTCTGATTAAGGATATAGGCATCGGCACCGCTCACCGTGCGCACATTGAAATTCTATTTGACTTGTCAATAGATGCGCTGCACGAAAAGCACAGTTTTTCTAATTTTGTTGAACTTCAAAAGGCATGGCAAAAGACCCTTGTAAGTTCGGAGCTAAACAAACGGTTCTTTCTGGAAATCTCCAACTGGTATTTTTGGGCGAGTGAGCACGTCTCATTTCCAAAACCGCCCGAAATTGAGAATTTGGAAGCCTATCAATCACTTAGCCTGATTCGCTTGATTACGCGGGTTATCTTTTGTTGGTTTCTGAAAGAAAAGGGACTAATTCCACGAGAGCTTTTTGATGAAACTCGCGTTCGTGATTTGCTGACCAGTGTTGCTCCTGGCGAGTCCACTTACTACCGGGCGATACTTCAAAACCTTTTCTTTGCCACGCTGAGTGTGCCAATGAATGAACGGCGATTTATCGGAGGCTCATTCCAAGGCAAAAGCAACGACTACGGCAAACAATACGTCTATCGCTTCGCCGATCATCTACGTGATCACGATGCCATGCGCAGCATTTTCAAAGATGTGCCTTTCTTGAATGGCGGCCTTTTTGAATGCTTGGACAAGGTTCCTAATGCTGATGAGCCTGACATTGTGGAATCGCGCATGGACGGGTTCTCTACCAAGGCAAAGAAGCAAGCGCATGTTCCAAATTTTTTGCTATTAGGGGACGGTGCCACCGTTGACCTGCGCCAATCTTTTGGAGACGAGCCGCGCTATAGCCGGGTCAAAGTGCGTCCCTTAATTGAGATTTTCGACAGTTACAAATTTACGGTAGCGGAAAGCACTCCGGTGGAAGAAGAAATCGCGCTCGACCCAGAATTGCTAGGCATGGTTTTTGAGAATCTACTGGCCTCCTTCAATGCAGAAACCAAATCCACGGCCCGGAAGCAAACTGGTGCGTTTTACACTCCTCGTGAAGTGGTGGATTACATGGTGGATGAAGCCCTCATTGCCCATTTTAAGACGGTGCTGGTTAAGGCCCCGGAACTGGACGACCGCCTCCGTCATCTATTTGCCTATACCGAGGCAAAGCATCGTTTCACTGCTCCAGAGACACAAATTTTGCTTGATGCAATAGATTCCGGCACTTCAACCATTAAAATTCTCGATCCCGCCTGCGGTTCCGGTGCGTTCCCAATGGGTATTCTGCATCGGCTAGTTTTTTTGCTCCAAAAACTTGACCCTGGCAATGCGGGTTGGCGCGAACGCCAACTTGAACGCGCTCGCTCTCTTGACGTTGGCCGCGAAGCCGCAGTCAGTGCTGTCGAGGCAGCATTTGCTCGTGGAGAGGATGATTATGCTCGGAAGCTTTACCTCATAGAGAATTGCATTTACGGCGTGGATATAAACCCAATTGCATGTCAGATCGCCAAGCTTCGCGTTTTTATTTCTTTAATCGTGGATCAAGAACCGGATGAGACACGCGAGAATCGCGGTATCATGGCGTTGCCGAACTTGGAAACCAAGTTTGTCGCGGCGAATACACTTTTTCTCCTCTATCGGCGGGGCGGCCAAACCCTTTTGACAAGTGACGCAGTAAGAAAGAAGGTGACCACTCTTCTGCAAGTTCGCCACGACCATTTCAACGCTAGGCACTGGAAAGATAAACAAGTTCTTCGCAGAAAGGACAAGCGCCTCCGCGAAGAAATCGCCGATCAACTTCGCCAGGATGCCATTGTCCCAGGTCATGAGGCCGACCGCCTCAAGGATTGGGACCCCTACGCGCCAAACGACTACTCCGAATTTTTCGATCCCGAATGGATGTTCGGTCTGACAGTAGCCAAGCTTTCCAAGGCTGCCGCTGTAACTCTGGGTGGAAACCTCGCACTTATCAACGAGGCAGGCGGGCAACAGGAACTTCTTCCCCGACAACAAACCGAGAGCGGTTTCGACATTCTCATCGGAAATCCTCCTTATGTTCGCCATGAAAGCATTAAGGAAATTAAATCTGAACTAAAAGCGGATTACTACTGCTACAGTGGGACTGCTGATCTTTTCGTTTATTTCATTGAACGGTCATTAGACTTGCTCAAGACAGGCGGCATACTTTCCTTCATTACTTCCAACAAATATTTCCGTGCGGGTTATGGCGAACGCCTACGATATTTTGTTGGATATTCGAGCCACATTCTTCATTTAATTGATTTTGGAGACGCCAACGTCTTTACGGCAATTGCTTACCCAAGCATAGTTATTGCGCAAAAGGTGAAGGAGACAAGGGACAAGGGGCTGCTTCCTGAACCTCCCGCCAAGAATGTCATAGAAAAGAATCTTAACAATTGCGTTGATACTCGTGTGCTGGTTTGGGAAATCGGCCCCTCAATTGAAGAATTTCCAAGAATTTTTCTTGAAAAGAGTTTCTTCATTCCACAGCAAAATCTTACTTCTGGAGGCTGGCGATTGCAAAGCACAGCGTTAGACCGACTCCTTGACAAAATTCGCAAAAGCGGCACCACACTAGGCGAATATGTAAAAGCAGGACTCTATTATGGCATTAAAACTGGATTCAATGATGGCTTTGTCGTGCCGAAAGAAACTCGTGACCGTCTCATTTGCGAACACAAGTCTTCTGCTGAATTACTAAAGCCATTTATACGCGGTAGAGATGTGAAGCGTTGGGGATGTGAAGATTCAGAACAATATCTAATTCTTATCGAATCCTCTGAAAACAAGGAACACCCCTGGTCGGACAAACCCGAGAAAGAAGCAGAGAGAATCTTTGCAAAGACTTACCCGGCGATTTACGCATTTCAAAAAGGCCACCGCCAGTCTCTCAAAGACCGGACTGATCAAGGCCGTTTTTACTGGGAATTGCGCTCATGCGACTACTGGAAGGAATTTGAGCATACAAAAATTCTATATCCTGACATTTATGAACATCAGAGTTTCTTTTGGGATGACGAGGGGCGTTATGCGGCAAATACATGTTATTTCATCCCGACTAATGAGAAGTGGCTAACCGCATTGTTAAATTCCTGGGTTGTAGAATGGTATTATTCCAATATTTCAAACCGAATACGCGGTGGATATTTACGGGCATTTTCTGACTATATGCGCCAAATTCCAATTCCAATCGTAAGTCCTCACGAAAAACTCATTTTTGAAAACCTTATCAGTTACGTTCAATGGTCGAGGATGCATCTAAAGATTAAAGATGGCTCGAATCCTCGTGATCCGATCATGCTCGGTTGGTGGGAGAGAATTCTCAATGGATTGGTTTACGAACTATATTTCGCCGGCGAGCTTCACGACAGTGGCCTACATATTTTTGACCTAGTTGGTGACGCTAACTTTTTGGTCTTAGAATCCATACCGGAGTCGAGACGACTTGCATATGTTCGCGACCAATTTGAACGCACATACGCGTCCGACCATTCTATGCGCGGTGCATTACACACCCTAAGTTCGCTGGAAACCGTCCGGACTATTGAACGCGAAGCATGAAACTGACCAAGATCACTTTGAAGGATTTCCGAGGCTTTCCTTACGAGGAAAGCTTTAATCTTCCCGACGGCAAGAATCTTCTTTTGCATGGTGAGAACGGAAGCGGAAAGTCCTCAATCTATAGGGCATTGGTTGAGTTTCTTAATCAAGGTAAAGACGCGGCTCCGTTTTGGAAGCTTCGTAATTTATTCGCAGCCGGGATCGAAAAATCATTTGTAGATGGGCACGTTACCCTAAGTCTTCAAGATGGGTCGAAGCATGAGTGGCGGTGCCTTGGTCAGCGTCCAAATAGTGATGCTAATCTGCCACAGTTGACTCGTGAATGGTGGGCCAATGCCGCCCAGCGCGCGTCACTTCTTGAATATCGCTCACTGCTACGTATGCATTATGGCAATAAGGCGATTCAAGAACAATTGTTTGACCTGGCGGTTACCACGCTGATTGCAAACATTCCCGTCGTGGGCATAGGAGGCAAGGAAAAGTCTGTTGCTCTTCTTTGGAAGGAACTCCAGGAGAGTAAACCATACCGACATTCAAAATGGCAGTTAAGGAGGGTTGCTGAGGCAGAGAAGGCATTTAACGAAGGGGTGAGAGGCATTCTCCCCGATGTGCAAAAAAGGGCTGAAGAGCTTCTCGGATACTTTGCTGGAGTTGGACTTAAGTTGCATTTTGGATTGCCTGGTGTTCGTTACAATGGAAGGCCTCGCTCAACTCGTGATCGAAAATTTGAAAACAAAGTATTAGAATTTGAAGTAAAACTGCATGAGGTTGTTTTGCCGGAATGGAATGATTTACTAAATGAAGCCAGACTTTCCGCGTTAGCTATTTCCTTATATTTGGCAGGTGTGAGTATGAGCAATCCGGTAGTGCCTTCCGGTGTTGCACCACCGCTAAAGCTGCTGGTGCTCGATGACGTGCTTATCGGATTGGATTTATCAAATCGACTCCCGGTTCTTCGGATTTTAGAAGAACGATTTGCGGATTTTCAAGTGTTGTTGTTTACTCATGACCGTGTTTGGTACGATATGGCGCAGTTAGCATTCAAGAATCCTGAAAATTGGATTTGCTATGAGATGCATAGCAAAGAGATTAGAGAGGGGGATTTCGTCTTTGATGCTCCCGTCCTAAAGCCACAAATTGGCAATCTTGCAGAATATTTTCTTAAAGAGGCTGAAGAGCATTTGAACGTTCAGCACGACACACGAACCGCAGCCCTTCATACGCGTGTTGCCTTGGAAGTAAAGCTGAAAAGCTATTGCAGTGATAAGAGGGTAAATGTCGCTTATGATTTAGATGGAAGGCATTTAGACACTGAGCACTTTCTTAGCGCAATTGAGCGCCGACTAAACTGGAGCGGGACTTTGAATTTAGCGCTTTTCCATCTACAGAAGATAAGACTCTTCCGTGCGGGTGTATTGAATCCGTTGGCGCACTTTCATCCTGTTTCATTAGCGCGTGGCGAGGTCGCTACCGCAATCGAGGCGGTTCGGAACTTATCTTTCCCTAAAGAGAATAGGGACTTCGCCAAAGAAACTGACCGAATTTTGGGGAAAAACAGTCTGTCTTCAGAAGAAGTAATTGACGCGGCCTGCTATCTGCGAACCGCTTTTGAAGTGGACGTTCGTTACTTGCTCAAAGCACGGGGAGGCAAGGTCGAATTTCGTGATGATTGGTCTAAAATTTCATTAAGTGAATTGTGGGAAGCTGCAAAGGTAACGATGCATCGGGTGAATCCAATTGCGGCTACTTTATTGATCGCTGAAATTGAATCTCACTCATCCGTTTATCTTCGGGATTGGGGCTATGCCGAGGTATCTCGTTTTACTAAGACAAACTTGGATGCTGCTTGGCTCATTCTTAGAGTACCACCTCCCTCGGTTGCCAAGACTCGTCTTTCAACGTTTTTCTAAAAAACCATGTCTACTCAGCGCTATTCCGTTACCCCTCATCCGATTGAAACCCTGTTGACTTGGGTAAAATCGGGAGAGATTGCTATTCCAGAAATCCAGCGGCCTTTCGTGTGGGAAGCCACCAAGGTGCGCAACCTGCTAGACTCCCTTTACCAAGGCTACCCGGTTGGGTATCTTATCGCTTGGCGAAACCCCACTGTGCGGCTCAAGGACGGCACACATTCCGCTGGCAAGCGCATACTGATTGACGGGCAACAACGCGTCACCGCCCTCATGGCAGCACTGCTCGGTCGCGAGGTCTTAACAAAAGACTATGAGACGGTTAGAATTCGCATAGCATTTCACCCGCTTGAAGAGCGCTTTGAGGTGACAAACCCCGCCATCGCCAAGGATTCCGCGTGGCTTTCCGACGTTGCCGCTGTGTTTCACCCCGATGCCAGCATTAGCGAGCTCACTGACATTTATTGTGATCGCAATACTACGGCCGACCGTAAAGGAGTTTCCCGAGTCTTGGAAAAGCTTCGTAAAGTCATCAACAACCACGTCGGAATTATCGAGTTGGCAGAAGACCTCGACATTGAAACCGTAACGGAGATATTTATTCGGGTAAATTCAGCGGGTTCGCCACTTTCCCAGGCGGATTTTGCAATGTCAAAGATCGCAGCAAACGAGACCTACGGCGGCAATCTATTGCGCAAAGCAATTGATTATTTTTGCCATTTGGCAATCGCTCCCGAGTTTTTCAGTCGCATCAAGGAGGGTGATGCAAAATTCGCCAAGTCGGAATTCTTCCCGAAAATGACCTGGATAAAGGATGTCAACGATGACATTTATGACCCATCTTATACTGACATGTTGCGCGTGGCGTTTACGTCAGAGTTTGGCCGGGGAAAGTTGCAAGACCTTGTGGCGTTGCTCTCGGGACGTAATTTCGAGACCAAAAAGTATGAAGATGCAATCGTGGAATCGTCGTTTGCCAAATTGAAGCAAGGTATTTTGAGATTCATCAATCAAACGCATTTCGAGCGTTTTGTGATGATACTGCGTTCGGCTGGCTTTGTTAGCCGGGAGCTTATGGGCGGACAAAATGCAGTCAATTTTGCCTACATACTATATCTACGCGGACGCACTGAAGGTATGCCGCCTGCTGAAATCGAAAAGCTAGTTCGACAGTGGTATGTAATGAGCGTGCTGACAGGCCGCTACTCGGGTAACCCGGAGACACTTTTCGACACAGATATGCGACAAATTGAGAAGCTGGGGTTGGCAACTTATTCCAAAACCATCATCGAAACCCAGTTGCCGGAAAGCTTTTGGTCAGCCCTGTTGCCCCAGCAAATGGATACTTCGTCAAGCATTAGCCCTTACTTCCTCGTTTTCCAAGCTGCCCAAGTCAAGCTGGGGGACAAAGGATTTCTCTCGCGGGATATTACCGTGCGCGACTTGATCTTGAATCATAGCGATGTTCACCACCTTTTTCCGAAAAAGCATCTCAAAGCACTCGGCCTGAGCAAAGGTAGCTACAACCAGATAGCGAACTACGCCATTGCTCAAAGTGAAATCAACATAGCAATCGGTGGTAAAGCACCAGAGAAATATTTCGCTGATCTTACCAGTCAATGTCAGAGTGGCACTGTAAAATATGGCGGAATTACTGAGCCGAATGAATTGCAAGCAAACTTGCGCGAACACTGCATTCCGGCTGGATTGCCAGGCCCATTATCGAGCGACTATGAAGCCTTTTTGTTAGAACGGCGAAAGTTAATGGCTGAAAAGATTAGAACGTATTTTTTGAAGCTATAGTTTTCTGAATTGAGCAGATGGGGTGAGAGTCCGTTATGCGCTAATCGCACGCGGCCACTCGCTTATTCTGGCCCATTTCCGTTCGAGCCATGAAAGATATTTTTCAGGTCGTGGATTGGAATCTACTGCCCATTTCGATCCAAGTTTTTTGTCAGGCCATAAATGTAGGCGATTTTCAATTTCCAATTCCTTGCACAAATTCATTACTGTTTTGAGTGAATGAAGCGAATATTCCAACCAGCTTTCTCGGGTAGCAAATACCTCTGTGCGCAATTTAACGCCATGAAGACGTGCTTGCACGGCAATCCGGTCAACATTGTCCGCCCGGATATTGATAGGTTCATGGAAAATCGTCATCGGTTTGACGCCTTTTATCGCAATCAAAGTAGTTCTTAAATCTTGTTCATCGCATTCAGGGTAAGTGGGCGCCATAGCCACATATAAATTGATTCCGATGTCCCTGGCTTTTTGCAATGTGGCGAGACGCGCCGATGGCGCTGGGGCCTTTGGCTCATATACCGTGGCTAGGTCGTTGCGCAAAGTCGGAAGGCTCATGCCAAACAACAAGCGATTTCCAAACGTCTTGAATAAGTCGAAATGTTGACGTGCAAGCGGGCTACGGGTCATTATCCTCACATTCAGTGTGGATTCGTCCCGAATGAGGACAAGTGCGCGGCGAACTGTGTCCATGCCTTGTTGAGTGAGTTGCTTTGCGCGGGCGGGGTCAGGGTGATGAAAAACTTGGTATGGGTCGGTGGTGGTGCAAAGCATAACCGCCCGGTTTCCGTCGGGGTTAAGTTGCAATTTTGGTGTCCTCTCTGCGGCTAAAAGTGATGCGCGAAACTTTTGTTCGTCCCAGGGTCGCAGTAAAACATAGGAACCCCATTCAGCATCCGGGTCTTCTACGCCATACCGCGCGAGGCTTCGGGCCTGTTTGTTCGTGGAGGCGCTTGGAACGTAGCAGAAACGGCAGCCGTGACCGCAGCCGATGGCGATGTTTAGCGACCAATTCGACAACGACTTGTGGACAAAGTTGTTCGGGGAAATAATCGCTGGATGCGACCAAAGCCCCACTGAGTTTTCGGTTGGTTCAATTGTTTTCATGGATTGCGGTATCCTTTGAAAATGTGGCTGGCGATCTTATCGCCAGTTTTGTTGTTGCTCGCAAAAAACAAGTAATAGACCACCGCATTTTGTGAATTTTTCATCGGGACCGGCTTTGGCACAAATTTGAATCCGCCAACCTCTTTCAGTCGTTTTTGAAAAGCTGCGACTAACGCTTCATTGTCATTCTTTTCAAGTTCCGGCGAATTGTCAGCTAGGCCGGAAAGTGTGCCGTGGAAGTTACCTTGGGAGCTCGGTGCATACATCGCGGCGTGCCAGCTTTCATCGCCCCAAAACGCCGTCATACGTCCTCGGTGGTCGGGGTCAATTTCCGCAATGTTCTTTTTCTTCGCGTTGCGATTGATGTCCATCACCGGAAAATTTAGAAAAATCTCAATGGATTTCATTCCACCGGCAGTAGCCAACACGTTCCATTTGAGGCCCAGCCCATACGGGTCAAGAAAGCAGAGTGCACGGCGGTAGTCCTCAAATTTGAATTTTGGAAAGAGTTGGCTAAGAAGCACATCGTTACAATCACCCAGAATGACATGGGCGTTCGCTCGATCTTCGCACATCTTCTTTAAGCGTTGAACTCGCGCCGGGTCTAAATCGATGAAATAATACTCATCGAAACGATTTGCCAAATTCAAGGCGTTAAGTGGGCTGCCAGCAACGATTTCGCCGGTATTTTTATGAACATGTTCTCCCGCGCCAGCAAATCCGTCAATATATCCAAAATGAAATTTCTGCGTGTTGCCGCGACCAGCCCCCTGGCTTTGCAAGATGGTGGAGTATTGTCCGGCGTAAGCCTTGACAATATTGAGCTTTGCGACTGACCAATCGCCGATCTCGTCGAGATTCGATGTTTGGGTCTTTTTCATCGGGTAGTTCCGGCGACTATGAAGGTTGCTCGCGTTTTTAGCGAGGTAGATTTGTCGGACAGGGAAGTCCTTAGCCAAACGATTATCATGTGAGTTCGCGCGGGGTCTGCGATGGCCCGTTGCCACTTACGGAATCGCAGCCTAGGGCAGCGGGCGGACGATAAGTGTGGTGAGGCGAAATAGACACCAAGTGGCATTGAGATTTTGATAGTTACCGCCGAATGGTGCGGCAAAAAAATCCGATTTTAAATTGCCCAAAGTTGCCCAAAAAATCCTGATTCTTTGAAAAATAAATCGGCGGCAGGGCGCTATACCCTGCTACCTAAAGTTGCCCAAAAGTTGTCCAAAATGTTGTTTTTAGTTGCTTTTTCTTGGAACTGCATGTATCTTGGTTCTTGTTCTAAATCATTAACAATCAACTAAGTCCGCGTTTATTAGGGACTTAGTTTCGCGGGGGAAATTATGTTCGAGTCCCTGTTCTCCCACCACTTTCAGTTTTGGACAATCTTGGACGGCCAGGGACGGCAGTGGATAAACTGCCTCATTTTCAACGGGTTGTGAACCCACCGTTAAGTTTTGAGAATTTTTAGGATGGACATCTATTTCCTTAAAAACCCCTTTTTGACCACTTTTTAGTGGCTGAGGAAGTGAAACTGGCGCGGGGTTGGGGGTGCCAACTTTGACGAGGTTTGCCAGCATTTCGATGCCCTCCCGCAAGGGGAACCGTTTTGACGCTTTTACGCAGCAGTTTCGCCACCTCTGCTAGAGTAAGCGGCGGCTCAAAGTTGGTGGGAAGGGGAGTGTTAGCGTAAGCACCAACATTAGATGAGGACTTAATTATTTGATGGGCTCGAAACGGGAATAGGCGAATGCATAAAGGCATTTTTCTCTGCGGCCCGCAGCAACTCGCGCACTTCTTCGTCCGTGGTTTGGGAAAAATCTACATACCATTCGCCGACGCTGGAAAATTTCTCGGGAGTAATCAGCGCGACGACTTCGTCCGCCTCCGTGCGCAATTTACGGCAGGTTGCCTCCGCCGCGGTGGGCACGGCAACGATGATGCGCCGCGGTTTCTGTTTGCGCACGGCGGCAACGGCGGCGCACATGGTGGCGCCCGTCGCCAAACCGTCATCCACCAAAATGACGACTTGTCCGGCAACTTGGGGAAACGGGCGGTGGTCGCGATAGGCTTGCTGGCGGCGGGTCAGTTCATGCTCTTCGCTGGCAGTTGCGGCCTCGATTTCAATGGGCGAAATTTGCAGTTCCCGGATCACTTCCTCGTTTAGCAGCCGGCCGCCACCGGCGGCAATGGCCCCCATCGCCAGTTCCTCATGGCCGGGCACGCCCAGTTTGCGCACGGCAATAATGTCCAACGGGGCTTGCAAGCGCTGGGCCACGGCAAATCCCACGGGCACACCCCCGCGCGGCAGCGCCAGCACAATTACATCTGCACGATGGGCGTAATTTCTCAGCTTTGTCGCCAAGAGCTGTCCCGCTTCGATTCGGTTGCGAAATCGCATATTCATGATGGAGCCTTTTGTTGTCTGACAATTTTTGAAAAGTTAATCCCGTTCGTTTAAATAACGTTCAAACCATCCTGCGGCCAAGACAGCCACCTGTTCCAGGGCTCCCGGCTCCTCAAATAAATGGGTTGCGCCCGGAATGATTTCGAGTTGCTTTTCACAGGTCAATTGGGCGTAGGCTGTCCGATTCAAGTGCAATACTTCTTCGTCGGCCCCGCCCACAATGAGCAAAGTCGGGCTGCATACTCCCGGCAATGCGCTCCCGGCCAAATCTGGACGACCACCGCGGGAAACCACGGCTTCAACAACCAAGCCCAATTCCGCCGCCGCCACCAAGGCCGCCGCTGCGCCGGTGCTTGCGCCGAAATATCCGATGTCCATCTGCCGGGTGGTGGGCTGCCGGAGAATCCATTGCGTGGCTTGGGACAAGCGCTCCGCGAGCAAATCGATGTCAAAGCGCAGATGCCCATCAATGGCGTCGGCGGCTTCTTCGTTTGGCGACAATAAGTCGAATAGCAATGTGGCGAGACCAGCGGCTTGAATTGTCCGCGCCACAAACTGGTTGCGGGGGCTGCGACGGCTGCTGCCGCTGCCGTGGGCAAACAACACCACGCCGACTGCGCCAGCCGGGATGATGAGGTCACCCGCCAGCGTCGCTTCCCCCGCCGGGATGGTAACGGAACCGGGCCAGTGGTTCAAGCTGGCTCCGGCCTCGCCTCGGCTGGGGGCCTGGACGCGCGGGTTTCCGCTCAGATAGGTTGGGCGACAATTCCATGGGTGTTCTCCATGTCTTTCCGTTCGCAACCGGTTTGATGGTGCGAGAATTGAGGAATATGGATCAAAATTTCGTTTCCGTCTGGATGCAGATTTTCGCCCAACGCCCAGTGGGTGTCGTTCAGCGTGAATTTGAATGCTTTGGGCGGGCTATCCGCCGGATAAGCATAGACCCAGCGGTCGTCTCCAACGCAGTATAAGGGTGCGCCCATATCCCAGCTTAGATTTCCACCCTCGCCGCGAATATAGACGCTGTTACCCCAGCCAACATTCGCCAAGGCAACAATGTGATGCAGTGGTTTCGGTGCCGGAGAATCCTGCACGACTGATTCTGGCGAAGCAGGCAACTGTTTTGGTTGCCGGCGATCCCTTCTGGGCATTTTAGCCGGTCTTTCGATGGTTGCTGTATTCATTGTGAATGTCCTCGCTTTATTTGGTGATTAGAAAGCTTCTCCATTCATCGCAAAGTCCGGCAATGCCGTTACACCGCCCACCAAGATTGGAAGCCTTGACCGCCTCGAGAAAGATGGTGGCGCAAACGCTGTCGTGCGCCCGAGGCGGCAATATCGGCCCGAAAATCGTGGGCGCTCGTGGGTTGGTGATGGCATTGCACGGGAAAACCATGCCGTTCGGCGATAATATGGCGAACGGACGGGTGAAATGGCGACGTATGGCACCACGGCGCGGGACTCGCCATCAGGCGGGCGCGTTGCGGCCCAAACCGGGCGTTAAGTTGATGTTCGGTGAAGGGCATGGTCAGTGTAAGATAGATTTTGGGTTTGGGTGACGTAAGGCTTCCGGCGACTTTTGGCCCATTCGGCATCACGGAAATTCCGGCATAAATGTCGAGAATTCCTCCACCGAAACAATGCAATTATCCCCGAACGCCCAGTCTTTATCGTTGCGCAAAAACTTAATTTCACGCGGCGCATTTTCTTCCGGAAAAGAAATAACCCAATGCTCGTTCGTGAGGCAATCTAGTGGCATGCCGACATCCCAACTCAAACCTCCGCCGTCGCCGCGTAGGTAGATCGCATTACCCCAGCCAACATCGACATGGGCGATAATGTGCTTACGTTTCTTTTTGGGATGAATATAGTCCGGCATTCTCTTGGCCAGGGCGGTTTGCTGAGGAGCACGAACTGCCGATACGGGCTTGGCTTTGTTGGCCGGAGACTTGGCGGAAGTCGTGGACGGTTTGTGGGCGGTCTTTTTGGGGGCTGTAGTGGTTGTGTCCATGGCTGAAGCTTTAGTAATGAAAAATGAAAACAAATGTTCAGACGGGCTAACCAGCCAGCATGGCCTCAAAGCCAGAGCGGGCATGGTGGTTAATCGCCGTTTTTCTATTCTTGAACCGGCTGATTTTTTCCTTGAGTTTGGGCATGAGCAAATCCACGGCCTCGTAGGTATCCTGCGCTCTGGCTTCCGCATGCATGACTTTGCCACCTGCAATTAAATTCACCTCGGCCTGAAAAATCAGGCCCGCATGATGATGCGGATCGCGATCAAAAAAAAAGTGGGCCTCGAGCGGGTGCATGAATTTTTCGAGCTGCCCCATGCGCCTTTGGACATACATTTGCAGGAATGTTGTCACCTCCAGATTCTTGCCTTTAATTGAAATGGTCATGGCTGGCCTTGGTTGAATAGTTGCCGAGTGAAAAGGCCCCGGGTACGGGGAAGGGCCGCGCGGCGGCCCTCACGGCGGAGATTTGATCCGCCGTGAGGCCGGGGCGCACCTTCAGGCGATTTTAACTTCGATTTGCTTGGGTTTGGCCTTTTCGCCCTTGGGCAGATGGACGCGCAGCAGGCCGTCCTTGAATTCGGCGTTCACCTTGCCGGCGTCCGCGTCATCAGGCACGCTGAAGCTGCGATAGTAGCTGCCGTAGGCGCGTTCGACGCGGTGATACTTCTTGCCCTTCTCCTCCTTCTCGAACTTGCGTTCGCCAGAGATGGAGAGCACGCCGTTTTCGACGTTGACGTGAACGTCTTCCTTTTTCACATCGGGCAATTCCGCCTTGATGGCGTATTCCTTGTCATCTTCGGTGATGTCCACCAACGGTGACCATTCAGCCACGGTCAGGGATTCCTCGTGGCCATTGCCAGGAGCTGAGGTGCGATTAAAGAGCGTGGAAAGACGATTTTGCGCGTCCTCCAGCTCGCGGAACGGATTCCAACGAACGAGTGTATTCATGGTTTTATTTTCCAGTTGAGGTGATACAAACAAAAATTGGGCTTAGGCTTTGCCGCCGAAGGTCACGAAATCGTCGAGATCCAGCAGGTCGAGCACGGTGACGACATCCTCGCGCCGGGGTGCCACCTCACTCTGCATCTGTTGAAGGTGCGAACGCATGGCGACGCTCGACGGGGCGCGGGCTTCCAGAAACGCCGACCAGGCGGCGATTTCCTGCGGTGAATGTTTGTGTTTAGCATGGGCTTCAACCCACGCGAGGATTTCGCCATCGCCTTTTCCTTTGGCCACTTCCTTTTTTAAAGCGGCGGCGGCGATGCCGGCAAAATTCAGGAAATTTTGATCCAGCGGGCAGTTGTATTGATATTCGCCGTTTTTATGAGCGAGAGTGGCGCGGCATTTGTCGAGCATCCGCGGCAGCGTAACGTATCCGCCAAGCCGGACACGGGGACCGCGCGGAGCGCGCTGGGTGAGATCGGGAGCGGAGTTAGTCATGGTGTTTTTTCAGTGGTGGTGAATGGCGTGAAGGTTTAGTCAGCCGTTTTGCGGTTCGAGAGTTATGGTTGGTGATGGAAGAAAATAATCTCAACTGGGCGATTGCGTCATGGACACTTTGCCCTAGCCGACCACATCCAGCCGTCCAGTCATCTCAATTTCTTCCTCCGGGTCGTCCTGCGGCGCGAAGAAATCCAGCCCCATGGCCTGGGCGGTTTTTTTCAAAAACTGGTAACGCGGTGAATCTGGCGCATCCAATCTTTCATTGGATGTGAGCAGGGCGACGATGGCCGCATGGCCTTTGCGGGGCTGAGTGGTGTAATCTTTAATCCATTTTTTAAGGGCCGCAGGCAAATCACCCGGTCCGTTAAAGGAGGCGATGACCATGTCCGCCACGCGGGCATCAAATAGGGCGTGGTCAAAACAAGCGGGGTCTTCCATGTAGTTAAACCGCATTGGCTGCACGTGTTGGCGCAGGCGGCCATTAAATTTATCACCGAGACGGTCGAGGGTTTGCGCCGCGCGCAAGGTGGCATGCATGTCATTATAAATAATGACGACAGACAGGGGACAGGCGTCATTCGCCTTGCCCAAGAAGGAGGCATACTCGTTGGTGATTTGGGGTAAGCATTGCATGATGCACCGAGCTTACCCTAAATTTTGAAAGTGTCTATTGGGCCTATGGATATGCTTCATTAGGGAAATTGCTTAGGGGGATAACCCCCAGGTTTGCTGGCCGCGATTACCGCTGGCTTTACCCGATAGGGATTTTGCCTAGCGTGTTTCAGCCTTCGCTCCAATATACATCCCGGCCATTTAGGAGTAAGCTGGGGAAAAAGACAAAATCCATGCATGTTCTCGAACAAACGTTGGCTGAACGACTCCGCGAAGCGGCCCATCCGCTCACGGATAAAAAACAGGATTACCGGCCGCTATTAAGCCTCATCGGTGATGCGCGTTTTGTCCTTCTTGGCGAGGCGACGCATGGGACGCACGAGTTTTATCGGGATCGCGCTCAAATCACCCAACACCTGATCGCTGAAAAGGGATTCAATGCTGTGGCGATTGAGGGCGACTGGCCGGATGCCTATCGGGTGAATCGTTTTGTTCGCCATGAAGGCGACGATCACGAAGCCATCGAGGCGCTGGCAGGGTTCAAGCGGTTTCCGCAATGGATGTGGCGGAATGCGGAAGTGCTCGAATTTGTGGAATGGCTGCGGTTGCACAACGACCGCATGGGCGGCAACCATTACAAGGCCGGTTTTTACGGGCTGGACCTCTACAGCATGTATGCGTCAAAGGAAGCGGTGCTGTCGTATCTCGACAAGATTGACCCGTCAGCGGCGCACCGCGCGCGTGACCGCTATGCCTGCTTTGAACATTTCGGCAAGGACGAGCAAGCCTATGGATACGCCCTGCACGCCGGCCTTGCGCTTTCCTGTGAAAATGAGGCCGTCAGCCAATTGGTCGAGCTGCGCTTGCGCGCTGCGGATTTGGCCAGTCGTGATGGACGGCTTCCACCCGATGCGCATTTCATCGCCGAGCAAAATGCCCGGTTGGTCAAAAATGCCGAGGAGTATTACCGAACCATGATTGGCGGACGGGTCTCGTCCTGGAATCTCCGCGACCGGCACATGGTGGAAACGCTTGACGCGCTCGACACCCATTTAAGCAATCGGGTGGGACGCAGGGCAAAGATTGTGGTTTGGGAGCATAATTCCCATTTGGGCGATGCAAGGGCCACCGAAATCGGCGCACAGGGTGAGCTAAACGTCGGCCAATTGGTGCGCGAACGTTATCGGCATGAGGCGGCATTGATTGGCTTTAGCACCTATACCGGCACGGTCACGGCGGCCTCAAACTGGGGCGGGCACGCGGAACGCAAGCATGTCCGCCCGGCCTTGCCTAACAGTTATGAAGCCCTTTTCCACGAAACCGGCCTGCCTCGTTTTTTCATCAACTTGCGACACGCCAAAAAGTCCATCCCCGAGTTTCATCAAGACCATCTGGAGCGGGCCATCGGGGTTATTTACCGGCCCGGAACAGAACGCGTCAGTCATTATTTCCGTGCCCGTCTGGCCGATCAATTTGACGGGGTTATTCATATCGACAAAACCTCCGCCGTGGTCCCTTTGGAGCAGGGAGCCGAATGGGGCGGCGGCGAAATACCCGAGACATTCCCCAGCGGGGTCTAGCGTCAATTGAACCATCCTATCGCAATCCAATTCTCTCGTCCTCAAAAAACTCTCCCCATGACCCCATCCTATGCGCCGGAAAGTTACATCCGACCGTTTGCCTCCATCGGCCTCGCCGATTTGAAATATGTCGGCGGTAAGAATGCTTCCCTCGGCGAACTTTACAACCATCTGGCTTCGGCAGGCGTCGTCGTCCCCGATGGCTTCGCAGTTACCGCCAAGGTCTATTGGGATTTTCTGGATGAGAACAAGCTGCGCGAACCCATTGCGAAACTGCTCGCGGGCCTAAACCGCCAGGACTTTTCCAATCTCAAGGAAACCGGCGCGGCGATTCGCTTCCTCCTGCTCAAAGGCACTCTCCCACCGGACGCGGGAAAAGCGATACGAGAAGCATACATGCGAATGAACGCCAAAGCAGGTCGGATGGCTTCGGTTGCTGTCCGTAGCAGCGCCACGGCTGAAGACCTGCCCACGGCCAGCTTTGCGGGACAACATGAATCATATCTAAACGTGGAAGGGCCCGAAATGCTTCTGGAAAGCATTCGCAAATGCTTTGTTTCGCTCTTTAATGACCGGGCGATAAAATACCGCGAAGACAACGGTTTTCCGCACCTGTCAGTGGCGCTTTCCGTTGGCGTGCAAAAGATGGTCCGGGCCGATCTTGGTTCTGCCGGCGTTATCTTTACCTTGGAACCGGAAACCGGGTTCAAAGACATCGTGCTCGTAACCGGTTCGTGGGGGTTGGGGGAAAATATCGTGCAGGGTGCGATCAACCCCGATGAGTTTTATGTGTTCAAGCCATCCTTCCGCCGGGGAAAAAAAGCCATCGTGCGAAAGCGGCTGGGCAGCAAGGCCAAGACTATGGGCTACGTCGATGGCGCAACGGGCACGGGAACGGTGAACCTTGACACTCCGCCCGACAAGCAAGCTGAGTTTGTGCTTTTAGATAAGGAAATCATTCAACTCACCAAATGGGCTTTGGCCATTGAACAGCATTATAAGCAACCGATGGATATCGAATGGGCCAAAGATGGCATGACCGGCGAGTTGTATATCGTGCAAGCTCGGCCGGAAACCGTACAGCAACGCCGGAGTCCGTATGTTTCCAAGGAATACAGGCTGACAGCAAAGGGGAAAGTCCTCGCGGAAGGAAGCGCCATCGGCGGAAAGATTGTATCGGGAACCGCGCGCATTTTGCATGACGCTTCGCAAAGCGACAAACTGCAACCTGGCGACGTGTTGGTGACGGAAATCACCAATCCCGACTGGGATGTCATCATGAAACGAGCCAGCGCCATCGTGACCAACCGCGGCGGGCGCACCAGCCATGCCGCCATCGTCGCACGGGAATTGGGAATCGCCGCCGTCGTTGGCGCCACGGATGCGACGCAGAAAATCCGTGACGGCCAGGAGGTCACCGTCTGCTGTTCACAGGGAGAAAAAGGCGTCATTTATGAAGGCCGGTTGGCTTGGAATGAAAAAGCCTACGATTACCGAAACATTCGCCAGCCCGAAACCCATCCGCTGCTGATTACGGCAGACCCCGACCAGGCTTTCCGCCTTTCATTTTTGCCTTCGGCTGGGGTGGGCTTAATGCGGCTGGAATTTGCCATCTCCAATTCCATCCGCATTCATCCGATGGCCTTGGTGAAATACAAGGAATTGAAAGACCCTGCGGCACGGGCGGAGATCGCGGCGCTGACCCGGCAGTATCCAGACAAAGAACAATATTTCGTGGAAAAGCTGGCTGAGGCCGTGGCCACGATGGCCTGCGCCTTTTATCCCCGTGAAGTCATCGTGCGCATGAGTGATTTCAAGACCAACGAATACGCCAACCTCATCGGCGGAAAACAGTTCGAGCCGCAGGAGGAAAACCCCATGATTGGATTTCGGGGTGCCTCGCGCTACTACGATGACCGCTACCGCGAAGGGTTCCGCCTTGAATGTGAAGCCATGCGCCATGTGCGCAACGAAATGGGCTTGGAGAATGTCAAACTGATGATTCCTTTCTGTCGCACGGTCGCGGAAGGCAAAAAGGTGCTGGCGACCATGGCCGCCTCGGGCCTCCGCCGGGGTGAAAACGGGCTGGAAATCTACGTCATGGCCGAGATTCCCTCGAATGTCGTGCTGGCGGACAAGTTCGCCGCCATTTTCGACGGTTTTTCCATTGGCTCGAACGACCTTACCCAGCTCACGCTCGGCATTGACCGCGATAACGCCACCATCAGCCATCTGTTCAATGAAAAGGACGATGCCGCGAAAGCTCTTATAGCCCAGCTTATCGCCCAGGCCAAGCAAGCGGGGGTGCATGTCGGGCTTTGCGGCCAGGCCCCCAGTGATTTTCCCGACTATGCCAAATTTCTCGTGGAATGTGGGATTGAAAGTATTTCCTTTAATCCCGATGCCCTCATCAAGGGCATTGAAAATATGCTGCTGGCCGAAAGCCAGTTGCAAAAGAAACCTTCGGCTTCTGCTCTCATTGCATGAAAACACTGGTTTACAGCATCCATCAATTTGAAAAGCCGTTTCTGGCTGAAGCTGCGGCTGGCAAGCATGAGTTGAAACTGCTTGATGTCGCGCTGACGGCGCAAACCGCCCAGGCAGCGTCGGGCTTTGGGGCCGCAGCCATTTTCACGGCGGATGATGCCTCTGCGCTGGTGCTTGATTTACTGAGTCGCGCGGGCATCCGTTACATTGCTATCCGTGCCGCTGGCTATGACAATATTGACCTCAAGCACGCCGCCGCCCTTGGAATCAAGGTGGCCAATGTGCCGGCTTATTCGCCCAATTCCGTGGCCGAGCATACTGTGGCACTCATGCTGGCGCTGAATCGGAAGCTGGTTCTTTCCGACCGCCAAGTTCATGCTTGGAACTTTTGTCTCGATAACCTCGTCGGCTTTGATTTGAGCGGGAAAGCCGTGGGCATCATCGGCACGGGCAGGATTGGCGCGACTTTGGCCCGCATCTTGCATGGTTTCGGCTGCCGATTACTCGCCTACGATGTGGTGAAAAACGAGCAGTTGAGGATGTTCTATGGGCTCGAATACGTCCCATTGTCGGAACTATGTCGGCAGTCTGACATCATTACACTGCATACATCGCTTAATGCCAGCACCTGGCATCTTGTGGATGAGACACATATTGGCCTGATGAAGAAAGGCGTCATGCTGATTAACACCTGCCGTGGCCCGGTATTGAAAACCGACGCGGTCATCTCGGCGCTCGAATCCGGGAAAATCGGCGCATTGGGCTTGGATGTATATGAATTTGAAAAAGGTATCTTTTTTGCAGACCAATCCAACCGTTCCGTGCGCGACGAACGCTTGGCCCGGCTCCTGGCCTTTCCCAATGTGCTAGTCACGGGCCATCAGGCGTTTCTCACGCGAGAAGCCCTGCAAAATATAGCCGTCGGGACGGTGCAAAATCTCGATTGTTGGGAAAAGGGGGCATCTTCTCCGAATGAATTGTAAACCAAGGGTTGTTTGAAATTTTTCAAAAAAAGTGTTACTCCCATGACCAAAAAGAATCTTCCGCTCTCTAAAATCTATGGCCTGCTCGAATCTGGTCCGGTCGTGATGATTACGACGGCAGCAAAAGGCAAAGCCAATATCATGACGATGTCCTGGCATACGATGATGGACTTTGAGCCGCCGCTGGTCGGTTTGGTTATCGGTGAAGGGAGCCTGACTTTCTCCAACCTATTGAAGGCCAAAGAATGCGTTATCAACATTCCAACTGTGGAATTGGCGAACCAAGTCGTGGGTTGCGGAAACGCCTCCGGGCGAGATACTGACAAGATCAAAGTTTATCATCTGACAACTGCGGCGGCTTCCTGTGTCAAACCGCCTCTGATTGACGAATGTTATGCCAATCTTGAATGTAAGCTCGTGGATTCCAAAATGGCGTCGCGATATAATTTTTTCGTCGTCGAGGTAGTCAAAGCATGGATTAACCCTTCGTGTAAAAATCCAAAAACAGTTCACCACCTCGGCTGGGGCCACTTCATGGTCGCGGGCAAGACTATCAGGCTCCCCTCCCGGATGAGATAAACAACACTGTGAGAGATGGGCTTAATACAAAGCGAGCGAATGCACTTGAGGGCGAATTCTCCTGGAACTAATCTAATGCTTGCTAAGTGCCAGTGGAGTGAAACACCCATCGCAAACTGGAGGCCAAAATGCCCATTCAAATCAAAGATGAAAACGACGGGAAGATAATGGTCATTCACGTTACCGGAAAGGTAGTGAAGGCCGATTACGGGCCTTTTGTGCCCGAGTTCGAGCGACTTCTGGCCGCACACGGAAAATTGCGCGTGCTGTTTGACCTAACCGGCTTTCACGGTTGGGACGCGGGCGCGGCTTGGGAAGACATCAAATTCGACATCAAACATTATGCCGACATCGAACGGCTGGCGATCATCGGAGAAAAGAAATGGCATCATGGCATGGCGGTATTTTTCAAGCCGTTCACCAAGGCGACGATCCAATATTTCGACCACGCTGCTGCCGCTGAGGCAAGGAAGTGGTTGGAAACGGCGTAGCCGCTTTGGCTCCGCACAACCCCCATGAACATGACTTACCCGAGTCACCAACGCACCCTTGCCGACGGCGAATGCACGCCGCCGAATTTGGGCACCGTCGTTTCGGTGCGTGGCAGCGTCGTGAACATCCGTTTCGATGAGCATTTGCCGCCGATATACTCGATGCTGCGCGCGGGCGAGGAAGGGCAAATTGTCATCGAAGTCCGGGAGCAACATGATGCGCAAATGGTGCGCGGGATTGCATTGACGCCGACGCAAGGCCTGGCCCGTGGCATGGCGGTGGTGGACACAGGCGGCCCGCTAAAAGCGCCGGTAGGCAAAGGGGTGCTTTCGCGGATGTTTGACGTATTTGGCAACACAATTGACCGGGGGGCGGTGCTGATGGATGTGCAATGGCGTTCGGTGCATCGGGCCCCACCGCCATTGTCCCGGCGCTCGACCAAGTCAGAAATTTTTGAGACGGGCATCAAGGTTATTGACGTGCTCATGCCGCTGGAGCGCGGCGGCAAAGCGGGCCTTTTCGGTGGGGCGGGCGTGGGCAAGACGGTGTTGCTGACGGAAATGATTCACAACATGATCGGGCATGAAGAAGGCGTAAGCATTTTTTGCGGCATCGGCGAACGCTGTCGCGAAGGTGAAGAGCTTTACCGCGACATGAAAGAGGCCGGGGTGTTGTCGAACATGGTGATGGTTTTCGGCCAGATGAACGAGCCGCCGGGCAGCCGGTTCCGGGTGGGACACGCGGCGCTGACGATGGCCGAGTATTTCCGGGACGACGAGCACCGCGATGTGCTGCTGCTGACCGATAACATTTATCGCTTTGTGCAAGCCGGGATGGAGGTTTCCGGCTTAATGGGCCAGATGCCGTCGCGTCTGGGCTATCAACCCACCATGGGCACGGAGTTATCTGGGCTGGAAGAGCGCATTGCCAATACTGATTCCGGCGCCATCACATCCATCCAAGCGGTGTATGTGCCCGCAGACGACTTTACCGATCCGGCGGCGGTGCACACGTTCTCGCATCTTACTGCGTCAATCGTGCTCTCGCGCAAGCGCGCAAGCGAAGGCCTTTATCCGGCCATTGACCCCTTGCAATCCAATTCCAAAATGGCCACGCCGGGCATCGTCGGCGAACGGCACTACGCCTTGGCGCAGGAAATCCGGCGGACGCTCGCGCAATATGCGGAACTCAAGGACATCATTGCCATGCTCGGCCTGGAGCAACTTTCACCCGAGGACCGCAAGCTGGTCGCGCGCGCCCGCCGTTTGGAGCGGTTTCTCACCCAGCCGTTTTTCACGACTGAGCAGTTCACCGGGCTTAAAGGGAAGCTTGTCAGCCTCAAGGACGCGCTCGACGGCTGTGAGCAAATTTTGCGCGATGAATTCAAGGACTATCCCGAGAGCGCCCTCTATATGATTGGGACGATTGGCGAAGCGAAGGGAAAAGAAAAACCTCAACCCAAAGTCTAATATGCCGCCAACCCTCATGAATCTTAAGGTGCTGCTGCCCTTCCAAATCTTCGTCGAAAAAACCGGCGTATTGCGCATCGTCACGGAGACGCGCGAGGGATCGTTTGGTCTCTTGCCGCACCGGCTCGATTGCGTGGCGGCCCTCACGCCCGGAATACTGCTTTATGAAACTGAAGCGGAGGGTGAGGTCTATCTCGCCGTGGATGGCGGGGTGTTGGTCAAGACCGGTCCGGAGGTGCTTGTTTCCGTGCGGCGGGCCATGGGCGGGGCGGACCTTGGCCAATTACGCAATGCGGTCGTGCAAGAATTTTTGACCCTGGATGAACATGAGCAAAGCATGCGCACAGTCATGGCGAAATTGGAAACCGGATTTTTGCGCCGCTTCGCAAAATTACAACATGAGTGACGAGCCAAAGCATGTCTCAAGAATCGCGCCAACCCTTGCCGGGCAGGTTGGCGCGAAGGCGGCGCGTAAGATAAAGGCGCAGCGCAACCCCATTCCCGGTGTCTGGATGGGATTGGGCCGAATGGGACTGATTGGCTGGTCCGTGGTTATCCCGACCCTGCTGGGTGCGGCGCTGGGAATCTGGCTGGACCGGCATTTTCCGGGAAGCCATTCCTGGACGCTGGCGTTGTTGGTTGCCGGACTCGTGATTGGATGTTTCAATGCGTGGCGTTGGGTCGCCAAGGAAGGCGAGGCCATGGAGGCGGAACAGGAGGACAACCATGAATGAAACCCTAACCTTGGTGCTGGCATGGGCGGCGGGCGTGATGCTCGGCGCGATTTTCTTTGGCGGCCTTTGGTGGACGGTTCGCAAGGGCATGGCGTCCCCGCGTCCGGTGCTTTGGTTCCTGGGCAGCCTGGTGCTGCGGATGTGCATGGTCCTGGCTGGATTTTATTTGGTTGGGAAGAATGATTGGAGGCGGCTGTTGCTGTGTCTTTTGGGATTCATCATGGCGCGTTTCGTGGTAATCAGGGTGACTCGGCCAACGGGGGAAACCCCCATGCGTCCGGCAAAGGAGGCCAGCCATGCGCCTTAGTCCCGACGAGATGATTTTCTGGCAACACGGCTTGCTCAAACTCAACGCCACCGTTGTGTTTACATGGGGACTGATGCTCTTGCTGACCATCGGCTCAATCCTTATTACCCGCAACCTTTCCACGGAACTGCAACGATCCCGCTGGCAGAATCTATTGGAAATCGTCGTCACCGCCATCGAGAAACAGATTGAAGACGTGGGCCTTCGCCAGCCCAAGAAATATCTTGGATTTCTAGGCACGCTCTTTCTGTTTATTGCCACGGCCAGCCTTTGCACCGTCATTCCCGGCTACGAATCGCCCACCGGCTCGCTTTCGACCACCGCGGCGCTCGCGCTGAGTGTATTTGTCGCCGTCCCATTTTTCGGCATCGAGGAACAAGGCTTGGGCGGCTACCTCAAGTCCTACGTGGAGCCGACGATCATCATGTTGCCATTTAACATCATCAGCGAGCTTTCACGCACGCTGGCGATGGCCGTCCGCCTCTTTGGCAATATGATGAGCGGGGCCATGATTGTAGGCATTCTGCTCACGATTGCGCCATTTCTCTTTCCCATTTTGATGACGGTGCTCGGTCTGCTCACCGGCATGGTGCAAGCCTACATATTCAGCATTCTGGCCACCGTTTACATCGCGGCGGCCACGCGCACACGCCAGCCCAAGCTAGGGCAAGTGTCCGCAACTTGAAACGACAACCCATCAACCCAAGGACATACCATGGACAGCTTGACCCTCATTGCCGCCGCCTCAATCGTTACGGCGGGCCTCACGACTGGCGTGGGGTGCATGGCACCCGCGCTTGCCGAAGGCCGATCGGTGGCGACGGCGCTGACGGCGCTGGCGCAGCAACCCGACGCCTCCGCCACCATCACCCGGACATTATTCGTTGGCTTGGCGATGATCGAGTCCACGGCCATCTACTGTTTCGTGGTCTCGATGATTCTCATTTTCGCCAACCCGTTCTGGAACCACGTTATTGCCCAAACTGCGGGAAAGTAACCCATGCTGATTGATTGGTTCACCGTCGGTGCGCAAGTGCTGAACTTCCTCATTCTAGTGTGGTTGTTAAAGCGCTTTCTCTACAAACCCGTCCTTGCCGCCATTGACGCGCGGGAGCGGCGAATCGCCGCGGAAATTGCGGACGCGGACGCCAAGAAGGCCGAGGCCCAAAAAGAGCGCGATGAGTTCCAGCGCAGGAACTTGGAATTCGATGCGCAACGCGCCGTCCTCTTGAGCCGCGCGACTGACGAGGTGAAAGCGGAACGGCAGCGGCGCCTCGACGCGGCGCGGCAGGCAGCGGACGATTTGAGTTCGAAACGACAGGAATCGCTGAGAAACGACGCCCAAAATCTGAATCAATCCCTTAGTCGGCGAACCCAGCAGGAGGTGTTTGCCATCGCGCGAAAGGTGCTGGCGGACCTTGCCTCCGCCAACTTGGAAGAACGGCTCGGCGAGGTGTTTATCAGCCGCTTGCGGGCGATGAACGGAAAGGCGAAAGAAGACCTCGCCGCAGCCCTCAAGACCGCGTCTGGCCCCGCCCTTGTCCGCAGTGCCTTTGATCTGCCGGCGGGGCAACGCGCTGTGATACAAAAAGCGCTCAATGAAACTTTTTCGGCTGATATTCGCGTCCGGTTTGAAACCACCCCGGACTTGGTCAGCGGAATCGAACTCACCACCAACGGACAAAAGGTGGCCTGGAGCATCGCGGATTACCTCATATCGCTTGAAAAGGGCGTCGGTGAGCTCCTAAGCCAGCAAGCCAAGGTCGCGCCTTCATCCGAGGTCAAGACTGCGCCGCCAACTATTCCCGCTGGCCAATGAACCCAATGCCGGAAAATTTGCAAAGTGTTTTCGACCGCACCTTCGCTGGAATAAGCCAGGTGCGGGCGACTATTATGCCGCAATTAACACCGCATGAGGTGGGCACCATAACGAATATTTCCACGGGTATCGCCAGAGTTTCCGGTCTTCCTAGCGTGGGGTTTGAGGAGCTGGTCAAATTTCCGGGCGATGTGTTTGGCATCGCGTTCAACGTGGACGAGGACGAAGTCGGCGTTGTGTTGCTGGGCGAATACTGGCATCTGAACGCCGGTGACGAAGTCGAACGAACTGGCCGGGTCATGGACGTGGCCGTTGGCGAGGGATTGCTGGGACGGGTCATTGACCCGCTCTGTCGGCCTCTCGACGGCAAGGGACCGGTGGTCGCCAACGAACGGCTCCCAATTGAGCGCCCCGCAGCACCCATTATGGATCGCGCGCCGGTCACGGTGCCTCTCCAAACCGGGTTAAAAGTCATTGACGCGTTAATTCCCATTGGGCGCGGCCAGCGCGAATTGATTTTGGGCGACCGGCAGACCGGCAAGACCGCCATCGCACTCGACACCATTCTCAACCAGAGGGGGCGGAATGTCATTTGCGTCTATTGCGCCATTGGTCAACGCGCTTCTGCGGTGGCGAAGGCCGTGGCGGTCTTGCGCGAGAAGGGTGCAATGGATTATACCATCGTGGTCGTGACCGAGGGCAACGACCCGCCTGGTCTCGCTTTCATTGCTCCTTACGCCGCCACCAGCATCGCGGAGCATTTTATGGATGCGGGTCGCGACGTGTTGATCGTTTATGACGACCTTACGCAACACGCCCGCGCCTATCGCGAGCTTTCCCTGCTGCTCCGCCGCCCGCCCGGCCGTGAAGCCTTCCCCGGCGATATTTTCTATATTCATTCGCGATTGCTGGAACGGGCCACGCATTTACGCACAGAACTGGGCGGCGGCTCGCTCACCGCACTACCCATTGTCGAGACTGACGCGCAGAATATTTCCGCCTACATTCCCACCAACCTGATTTCCATCACGGATGGGCAGATTTACCTCTCGCCGTCGTTGTTTGAATTGGGGGTGCTGCCCGCAGTCGATGTGGGCCAATCTGTTTCGCGCGTGGGCGGCAAAGCCCAACTTGCGGCTTATCGCGCGGTGGCGGGTGACCTCAAGCTTGCCTATGCGCAATTTGAGGAACTTGAGACTTTTGCCCGATTTGGGGCGCGTCTGAACGAAGACACCCGCAAGGTCATTGAGCATGGACGGCGAATCCGCGCCTGTCTGAAACAATCGGAATTTTCCCCGGTTTCCGTGCCCGCCCAAATCGCCGTTCTCTTGGCGCTATCCGAAGGATTTTTCGACTTGGTGCCGATTGACCGAATGAGGGAAGCCGAGCACGCCGTGCATGAGGCGGCGGCGAGCATCCCGACCGATGTTTGCGCGCGACTTGAAACTGATGAAAAGTTGGATGAGAAAAACCGCAAAAGAATAATCGAGATCGCGCGCTTGGCGCTTAGCAGATACCAACCTGAGTCGAAAGTCCAAACAGCGGTCAACCCCGGTCCCAAAACGGCATTGGAGGAGAATTCATGAGTGACACCACCGCCAGCCTGCGCCGCAAGATAACCAGTGCCGGAGAACTTCGATCCGTCGTCCGCACGATGAAAGCGATGGCGGCGTCAAGCATTGGCCAATACGAGAAATCGGTGCGTGCGTTGGCGGACTATTATCGGGCCGTGGAATTGGGATTGGGCGCGTGCTTCCGGGAAAGCGACCTGGCCGCCCTTGTAAGTGGGCGGGAGCGACAATCCGTTGCAAGTGAAATCGGCGCTGTCGTCTTTGGGTCTGACCAGGGACTGGTGGGGCAGTTTAATGAGGTGGTGGCCGATTATGCAATCAGCACCCTTGCTACACTACCCGGCAAACCTAAAATTTGGGCGGTGGGTGCGCGCGTTCATGCGCACCTGGCGGATGCAGATTTTCCATTGGCAAGACTCTTTTCCGTCCCCAATTCCGTTCAGGCCATCACTTCGCTCATTGAACAGATTCAAATTGAATGCGAAGCGCATCGGGCAAAAAGCGAGAATGCGCGAGTTTATGTGTTCCATAATCGCCCGCGGTTTGGTTCGCTCTACGAACCGGTCAGCCAGCGGTTGTTGCCCCTCGACACGCCTTGGCAGCAAGGTCTCGCCAAATGCCGCTGGCCGACGAAAAACTTGCCCGAGGTGATGCGCGGAGGAACGGCGACGCTGCGCGCGCTCATCCACGAATATCTTTTTATATCGCTATTTCGTGCGTGCGCCGAATCCCTGGCGAGTGAAAATGCCAGCCGTCTGGCGGCCATGGAACACGCGGAGAAAAATATCGAGGGGCTACTGGAGGGTCTCCATGGCACGTTCAATCGTTTGCGTCAGCAAGGTATTGACGAGGAGCTTTTCGACGTGATTGCCGGCTTCGAGGCGCAAGTTGGACCGCGTTAACAACGCACCCAAATTGGATAGATAGGCGTAATGGAATGAACTCATAGTGCTTACCTAATTTGGGGACTTATATACAAAGTTACCCCAAAGGTAACGCATTAAGCCCGAAGGGCTTAGGGGGTGCGCTGTGAGCGCGCCTATTCCGCCCGATTCGACACAATCCACTTCTGCTCTTCGTCAAGGAAGAGCACCCGATAAGGCAATTCCACGTCAGCAACCTTGCCCAAGGCCCGACTGGCTAACTCTAGGTCTTTTTCTAAGACTATCAGCCAGAGATTTTCGCCAAGCCTTTCGCTACCTTTGGCTCTTCGCAAAATGCCTTCCATGTGAACTACTAATTCCAGCCAATGCTGCCCTTTGGCGCGGCTGGCGTCGTGGTCGGGCTTTTCTACGACAAGCAAGAGGGAATGAGGTTGCTTCATGCCCGCCACAAGACCCTAAACCGCAAGGGTTGTCAAGTGTCAAAAACAAGACCGGGAAAATCGTAGGGATTTTCTTATTATGTTGCCATATTCGTTGGTAGCTTTGGGCTGCTGCTCCATTGGTTTTGACCCATCCGCCGTCCCCGACTGTCCATACAGCCGCCCAAAGGCCAACAAGGCCCCTAAAACAACAATGCTTAGCTTCATGCGACAAATTGGCACTCAATTACCCCTCGCGGCAACCACAAAAATAGTTCAATAAATCTTCAATCTACCACTTGACAACCCTAAGATTATGGGGTAATCTACTACCAGAATGAATAACCTATTCGAGTTCAAAACACTGACCGACTTCACGGATTACTTCCGGGATGAGGCCACTTGCGTCGCCCACTTCACCGCCACGCGCTTTGCTCACGGCGAATACTGCCCCCATTGCGGACACGGCAAGATTCACCTGTTCGCCAATGGCAAGCGTTACCGTTGCGCCGGTTGCAAGCAGGACTTCACCATCCGCACCAACACCGTCTTTGGCGAGAGCAAGCTGCCGCTCCGCAAGTGGTTTATGGCGGTCTATCTGCTCTCCACAACGAGCAAGGGCATATCCTCGGTTCAACTCGCCAAGCACGTCGGGGTGACGCAAAAGACAGCGTGGTTTATGGCCCACCGTATCCGCAAGGCCCACAATCAGAACAAGGGCCAGCTTTTCGGGCGCATTGAGGCGGACGAAACCTACGTTGGCGGCAAAGAAAAGAACAAGCACGCCAGCAAGCGCAGTCACGCGGGCCGGGGTGGCGTCGGCAAGGCAATCATCTTTGGCGCGAAGGCGCGGGATGGCGAAGTCCGGGCCAGCGTGATTCCCTGCGCGGACAGCTACCGCTTGCAAAACGCGGTCAGTGAAAACGTCGCCAAGGGTTCGTCTCTCTACACTGACCAACATCGCGCCTATCAGGGCATCAAGGGCGTGCGGCATACGGTGGTGAACCATAGCGACGGCGAATATGTCCGGGGCAACGTGCATACGAACGGCATTGAGTCCTTCTGGGCCTTATTCAAACGCGGTTATCATGGCGTATATCACAAGATGAGTCGCAAGCACCTACAGCGTTACGTTGATGAATTTACCTTCCGGTTCAACCGCCGCGCCGACAAGATGCAGAGCGTTTTTGCCGACGTGGTAACGGGGATTGCCGAAAGCACGAAACTGCCTTATAAAACCCTCACCCAAAATCCTGCATGAGTCGCCCACAAAAAATCATCCCGCCCGTCAAGGGCAGCTTTCAAAACATCCTGACCTCCGTTGCCTTGGGCAGCGGTGGCGGGAAACAAGCGGCTATCCGGCTGGCCAGCCAAGCCCCGGCGTCAAATCTTGCGCAGCCTAAGCCCGCTGCGCCCCAACCCCGCAAACCATAGACCATTTATGCAGACCGCGAACACAACGCCGCTAACGGCCAAGGGTAACATTGTAAGTAATTCCCCTAATTTGCCGTATGGCTCCTGACGCAGCCAGCCGTAGGCCGAATTGATTAATCGCGACCGACGCACTTGCGCCTACAAGCCATCGGTGCCTCACGGTTGCGGTAAAAACCGCGCCCGCATGAAGTCAATGTAGCCTTGGTCGGAGCGCTCGCGTTTGGCTTGCACGAAGCTGCCCGCGTCCTCACCGGTGAAATAGCGCAGGCGGCTCGTGCCGTCCGTGGCGGCGTTGTAGATGACTTGCGCCACTTCGTCGGCGCTCGTTTTGCGGGCCGCACCCATGCTGGCGAAGGCGGCGCTGGTGCGGGCGACGAACGCGTTGTAATCGGGCGGCGTGGCCCCCTGGTCGGCTCGCTCCCGGCCCATGCGTTCGGAAAAATTGGTGCCCGTCACGCCGCCGCTCGGCTCGATGATTTTGACGATGATGTTTTGCGAGGCGAGTTCGTAGGCCAGCGATTCCGAAAAGCCCTCCACGGCGTATTTGCTCGCGCAATAGAGCGAGATCATCGGCAGGCCGACCAGGCCGCCGCGCGAGCTGAGGTTGAGGATCAGCCCGCCTTTGTTTTCGCGAAAGTGCGGCAGCAGCGCGCGCGTCACGTCCATGACGCCGAAGACATTGACCGCAAACTGCTCCTCGATTTTCTCGCGTGCAATCGCCTCGAACACGCCGAACAGGCTAAAGCCCGCGTTGTTGAGCAACGCGTCAATTTTTCCGAAGCGCGCGAGGCCGGCCACAATCGCCGCGCCGATGCTGGCGCGGTCCCGGACATCCAGGCGCGTCACCAGCACATTGCTGCGGTCGGCCAGCTCGGTGGCCCGGCCGGGCTGGCGCATCGTGGCGATGACATTCCAGCCCCGGTCGGCGAACAACTTGGCGGTGGCGTGGCCGATGCCGGAGGAAGCGCCGGTAATGAGAATCGTCTTATTCATGGGTGGCGGGCGGCAGCCGGGCCTCGGAATTCTGGCGCAAAATGGGCCGGGCTGGCGGCTTTTGGAATAGACTTTGGACGGGGAAAATGCGAGAATCATCGTTCGATTTTACTCCCATGGCCCTATCCCGACACCTTTTGGTAATGCTGTGCGTAAGCCTGGTTTGGTTGCCCTTGGCGGCCCAGACAGACACGACGGTGCCAGTCCTATTGCAGGCGGTGCCGAGCCAAACTCTGGGCATCGGCGGCTCGGTCGCCAACCTGGATTTGACGCCCTACTTCCAAGACCCGGAGGCCACCGGCACCGCGGTGCGCATCACCGCCTATGTGGGGACCTTGGGCAGCGGCAACATTGATGTGGCGCTCTACGATAAATTGACGCCCAAGACGGTGGCCAACTTCCTCGCATACATCAACGACGGGTATTATGTGAATAACATCGTGCACCGGGCGGTTCCAGGCTTTGTCATCCAAGGCGGGGGCTATGATGTTTATCAAGACGCGTCGGGGAATTACGACGTGGGATTGGTGACGAGTCTGGGCGCCATCCCGAATGAGTTTGCCGGCTCCGGCCTTTCGAATGTCGCGGGCACCATCGCCATGGCCGAAGTTGGGTCTGATCCGAATAGCGCCACCAGCCAGTGGTTCATCAATATGGCGGACAATTCGCAGAACCTCGACACCACGAACGGCGGTTACACGGTCTTTGGCAAAGTCATCGGCAACGGCATGGCGGTCGCCCAAATCATTGATTCAGCACAATTGGGCCCCTACGACTTCAGCAGTTTTATTTCGGCTTGGAACCAGATTCCCCTCACGGGCAATACCTTGACTCTCGGCAATATTGTTTTTACGGACATGGCCACCATCCCGACGCTTACCTACTCGGTCGGTTCCGGCAACACCTCCCTGGTGACGGCGAGCATGAGCGGCAACATCGTGCAACTAACCCCTTCAACCACCCTGACTGGCAGCACCAACATCACCATCACGGCGACGGCCCTCGACGCCGGCCAAACGCAGACGACCTTTACGGTGTTTGTGGATCAAACCTTCAGCAACTGGATCGCACCGTATAACTTTTCCCCGTCCGCCGCCCTCGCAACCGCGAATCCCTCCGGCGACGGCGTGCCCAACCTGCTCAAATTCGCCTTTGACGGCAATCCCTTGCTGGCGCAGCGCGCCCTTGGCCTGCCGCAGGCGGAGTCCGGCGGCGGCGTCACATTCTATCAGCGGCAATTAGCCGGGTTGAGTTACGAGGTGGATGAATCCCCCGATCTCGAGACTTGGACCAAGACTTGGCAAACAAGCGACGGCCTGGCGGCGGCGCCGGTGGCCGTACATACCACGGTTTCGGGGTATGATGTCGTCACGATTCGCGACCCCGCGGGCGGCTACCAGCCCGTGCATTTTTGGCGGGTGCAAGTCAGCCCTACGCTGTAGCGGGGGGGCGCGTTGCGACCACCGGCGACCGTCAAGTGGCTGAATGGGCGCTGGAAATACTCCCGCAGGCTTTCCTTTTGCAACTTTTGCGGTTAAAGTGGGTCAAATCCTGCTAAGGACACAGCCACGATGAGCACCCTTTCGGACCTGCCCGCCGATGCGCCGGTGATGACGCTGCCGAACACGGCGTTGTTTCCGCAGGCGTTGCTGCCGCTCTACATCTTCGAGCCGCGCTACCGGCAGATGCTGGCCGACGCGCTGGCGGGCAACCGCCTCTTCGCCATCGCGGGCCTGGACCCGTTGCGCGCCGAGGAGCCGGACCAGGTCGAGCCGCCGTTTCCCATTGCCGGGCTGGGTGTCATCCGCGCCTGCCATGAAAACGCCGACGGCACGTCGAACCTCGTGCTGCAGGGCCTGGCGCGCGTGCGCTGCCGCGCGGTGCTGAGCGAGGAGCCTTACCGCCGCTGCGCCATCGAGGTGCTCGCCACCGCGCCGGGCGCGGGGCCCACGGAACTGCGCCGCCAGCGCCTTGCGCTGCTGCACCAGATCAACGAATGGCGCGAGCTGGGCGGCCCGGTGAGCACGGACGCCGTGCGTTTTTTGCGCTCGCTGGCGGAGCCGGAGACGTTTTTGGACCTGGCCGCGTTCACGCTGTGCCAGGACGCGCTCGAGAAGCAGCGGCTGCTCGAGGAATTGGACACGGCGGCGCGCTTTTCGCACTTCCTGCGCCACCTGCGGGCGGAAGCGGCCCGCCTGCGCCTCGCGCGCAAATTACAAGGCAAGCTGCGCGACGAGGATGTGTCGAGGAATTGAGGGACAGAGGGACAGAGGGACAGAGGGACAGAGGGACAGAGTTGCGCGGGTGAAATTGTGAAGGAAATACAAACAAAAAAAGGCGTGTGTCGTACGGAATTTGGACGTCCAGTGCCTGAGTGCGTCATTGCCTTTGTGCCTCTGTCCCTTTGTCCCTCGGTCCCTCGGTCGCTTCCGCCGCTTCGCGCAGCAGATCGGCCAGGTTCAACAGCGCGTTTTGCAAATACGCTGCGGTTTCGTGGCCGCCGCCGTTGGTGAGCACCGCAAGGGCCGTGCGGTATTGGGGAATGATGGCGACTAATTCCGCCTGGTTGTCCTGCTCGCCCAGGCGGGCGATGATTTCGAGGCCGCGGTAATGTTGCTGCGCCCAACCGAGGCTGTAGCCGTGGTTGTCGTCGAGGTTGGTCGCGGGCCGCCAGCGCGCCTGCACGGCGTCTTCACCGAGCCAGCGCGTGCCATCGGGCCCAAGGCCGCCGGACAATTCCACTTGCAACCACGCGGCGATGTCGCGCGCCGACGCATGCAGGCCCAGCGCGGGCCGCAAGGCCGCGCCGGAGACGGGCGGCGCGGGTGCGGCTTGCCAGAGGCTGTTGGTATCGCGCGTGTGGCCGGCGGCTTCGTCCTCACCGGTGGCAGCCACGGGCGGATCGAACGTGGCGCGCTTCATGCCGAGCGGGTCGAGCACTTGGGTCTGGACGAGCGCGGCGTAGCCGGCGGCCAGGCCGCCGTTGGGCGCCCGGCGGTGGTTGCTGGCATAAACCGCGAGGTAGCCCGCGAGGGCCGTGCTGGCGTCACAATAAGCAAACCCCCGGCCGGGTTGGGCGGTGAGGGGAATTTCGGCGGCGACGGCAAAAAGGTCGGCGGGTGTGCGGGCGGGATCGCCCAGCAGGTTGTCGGCGCGGTCGGGCAAGCCGGCGGTCATGCCCAGCAACTGGCGCAGGGTGACGTTGCGCGTCGCCGGTGCATCGGCGAGGGCGAATTCATCCCAGCACCGGCGCGCGGGGGCGTCGAGTTCAAGCACATTTTGGGCGGCGAGGCGCGCGAGGAGGAGGGAATTGACGGCGGCCGTGGCCGGCCCGAGCGCGAAGCGCGTATCGGGAGTGACGGGGGCGTCGCCGGCGAGAGAGCGTTTGCCCAGACCGTCAAGCAGGAGCGTTTGCCCGGGTTGGATGAGCGCCACCGCCACGCCGGGCAGGCCCGCGTCACTGCGCGATTTTTCGAGCGAATAGCGGTAGGCGGCGATTTGGTCGGCGCTCAATTTGACGACGACCGGCGCGGGCGGTGGGATGGCCGCCGCGGCGTTGGCGTCCACCGCGCCGCGGGCCGCCTGCGCGGCGAGGAGCAGAACGGCGGCGAGCCGGGCCGCGCGCGAAAATGGGGAAGGGCGGTTCACGCGGTGTGGGCGCCGATGGGTTAGTAGTTGCGAATGGGAATATCCGCCTGCGGGGCGGGCTGCACGCCACCAAAAGTCGCTTTTTCCGGGACGGGCAAATCGGCCAGGGCTGCGCCGGATTTGGAAATCACGCGGACGATTTTTTTTGTTTCCGTGCCGAAGACGAAAACGAGGGAATCCACCTCCGGCTTGTCCCACCAACTGGCGCCGGGCAGTTGCACGGTGTCGAAAGTGTCGCCAGTGGCCGGGGTCACGGCGTCGGTCAGGTCCGCGGGGCCGGAGCCGGGTTGGGACAAAATAAACATGCCATCCTTGCGGTCGGGTTGCGCGTAGGGTGGGGTGTCCTCGGCGTGGAGCAACTGGTGGTTTTTATCGTAAGCATACCAGCGGGCGGATAGCGCGGCGGCGGGGAAGGGTTGGAAGATGCGCAGCGAGAGGCGAAAATAATCGCGGGTGCTTTCGTCCGGCGCCGGGCCGGCGGGCGGCTGGGGGGTGCCGGCGGCGGGTTGCAGGCGCGCAATGCTGGCAAACTCGAACAATTCGCCCGGGGGCAGGTTGGGGTAAAGTTCCTGGCCGGAGTAATCGGCATATTTGTCCAAGGCGACCAGGGAGTGTTCCGGGAAGTCGAAATCGCGCCAGGAGCCGTCGGGGAACACGGTGGCGGCAACATGCAGGCCATTGCCCACGACGACGACATCGTAGGCTGCTGTGCGCACCTCCGGATTGCGGATGGGGTAGAGCACCATGTAGGTGCGGCCGGGCTTAAGGTCGCGGCATTTGATGAACGCCGTGGTCTTGCCGTCCTGAATCATGAGCGGGCTGTCGCGGGGGGGAGGATGAAGGGAATGCGTTTATGCTGGTCGTCGAAAAAATAGACATAGACGTAGTCAAGCGTGCTGCCGTCGGTGTTGCGCAACGTGAGCGGGATGCCGAGATAGGCGTCGAGGTAGCCGTGATCCTGGAGGGGGCGCAGGCGCAAAACGCGCGGCTCGTCCAGGATAAAGGGCCGGCCCAAGGCCGAGAGCGATTGGGTGGGCGGCGGGTCTTCACCCGCGCCGGCGGGTTGTTGAAGAAGCCACTCGCGCACGGCCTCGCGGTCGTTGGGCACCAAGTCGTTTAGGTCGAGGGTGAAGGTGCGCCCGTCCGGATGGCGGAAGGTGACCTGCTCGTCCTTATACAAGCTGACGATGGTGGCCTCGTAATGATGGCCATCCAGATCGGTCCACCAATCGCGCGTCTGGGCAAAACTGGTGGCGCCGGCCAGCATACCTGCCAGCACCAGCGCAGTGCGCCAGCGGCGTGGGGAAAAGTGGGCAAAGGCCGGTGGCATTTTCGGGCGGCCGCAAAAAGGCGCTGGGAAACAGGAGGTGATGCCGCTCGAGGCCAGGGATAGACCAGCGATGTGGCCGAGGATTGACCGGCTTTAAGATCGCGCGGTCTTAAAGCTTTTCCGGCGGGTTGGCCGGCCGCGGCGGCGCGGAATCAAGCGGTCCGCCGGAGGCGGCGGGCGGGGCGGAAGGGGGAGAGGCGGCCTGGAGTTGGGCTTTTTTGCGTTCTTCCTCCCGCACCGCTGAGTGAAAATTGTCCTCCACCTCGTTGGCGGCCTTTTTGAATTCGCGCATGGACTGGCCCAGGGCCTTCGCCAATTTCGGGCAGTTTCTTCGATCCGAACATCAGCAGGCACAGGAACATCACGAAGAACATTTCCCCGCCGTTCATGCTCAGGAAGGCCAAGGTTGATAATGGTAGGCTCATGGGACTAATATGGGCTTGGGCTGGCCATCTGTAAACCCTTAAATCGAGGCGAGGTTCCACCGCAAGGCCCCAACCTGCTCCGGCGTCGCCACGGGAGCTTGATTTATCGAAAAAACCGACCGGGCCTTAAAGCTTTTCTGAGGGTTGGGCCGACCGGGACTCGAGGGGGGCGGCGGGCGGCGGCGAAGGCGGGCGAGGGACGTCATCCACCTCGTTGGCGGCTTTTTTGAATTCGCGCATGGACTGGCCCATGGCTTTCGCCAGCTCAGGCAGCTTCTTAGACCCGAACATGAGAAGGCACAGGAACATGACGAAGAACATCTCTCCGCCGTTCATGCTCAGGAAGGCCAATACTGATAAGGGTGTGCTCATAGTGTCAATATGGGCTGAAGTTAGCCTATTGTAAACCCTTAAATCGAGGGGGATGGCGGGGAATTAGGAGGGATGAATTAAGAATTAAGAAGTGGAGAGGGGGATGGCGGGGTTAATAAATCGAGTAGCGTTGATTTTCCGACTCAAAACCGAAACTTCCGCGTCCCCGTTTACGCCTCCAGCCTTGCAGCCGGGCGCGGGAGGCGATATAAGTTTTTGTTCAAGCATGCCGCATTTTATGAGCACCACGCCCGCCAAGCCCATTGTCCCCGCCCCGCGCATCCGCGAGACGCTCCAGCGCCTCAAGCAAAACATTGGGCGCGTCATCCTCGGGAAGGACGAAGTGATAGACCAGGTGCTCATCACGCTCGTGGCCGGCGGGCATTTGCTGCTGGAGGACCTGCCGGGCCTGGGTAAAACCACGTTGGCCTATTGCCTGGCGCGGTCGCTCGACTGCCAGTTCTCCCGCATCCAGTTCACCAGCGACTTGCTGCCGAGCGACGTGTTGGGCGTCTCGATTTACGACGAGAACCTCAAAGAGTTCATTTTCAAGAAAGGGCCGATTTTTGCCAATATCGTGCTGGCCGACGAGATCAACCGCACCACGCCCAAGACCCAGTCCAGTCTGCTCGAGGTTATGGATCACGGCAAGGTTTCGATGGATGGGCAGGCCTATGCAGTGGGCCAGCCGTTCATGGTTTTCGCCACGCAAAACCCGGTGGACTACGAGGGCACGTTCCCGCTGCCGGAAAGCCAGATGGATCGCTTTTTCATGCGCCTGCAAATGGGCTACCCGTCCTTTGCCGCCGAGTTGAGCATCCTCCAGTCCGCCACCACGCGGCGCAACTACGACCTGCTCGACCTGGAGCCGGTGGCCACACGCGCGGAAATCGTCGAGATCCAGCACTACACACCGCAGGTGTTTGTCGAGGACTCGGTGTTGGAATACCTGTTAAAAATCGTCGCCGCCACGCGCACGGAGGCAGACTTCCAGGCCGGCATCTCGACCCGCGGCTCGCTCGCGCTGAAGCTCGCGGCCCAAGCGGCGGCCTTGGGCGACGGGCGCGCGTTCGTCATCCCCGCCGACGTGCAGCAGGTCGTCAAACCCGTGTGCGTCCACCGTCTCGGCCTCAAGCGCGCCACGGCGGATTCGCTCGAGGAGCGCCGGCTGGTCGAAGGGTTGCTGACACAAATTTTAGACAAAATTCCGGCGCCGGTGTGACCGGCAACTTCCAACATCGAACGTCCAACATTCAACATCCAATGAAGAAGCCAGGCACGGATGCTAATTTTCACCGCAAAGACGCCAGGATCGCAAAGTGTGATTTCAACGTCCAGTCGCTCCTTTGCGTTTTTGGCGTCTTTGCGGTGATAGTTGAGCAAGGGTTATGAATGCTGCCCCCGCCTTTTCCCTGAATGCCGCCGGCTCGCCGCGCCCCGACGCCTGGTCCGACATGGGCCAGGCCGGGGCGCGCTCCGGCTGGGCGGCCCACGCCTGGTGGCTGCTGTGGCACTGGGTGCTGCCGCCCGAGATGCAGCGGACGCGGCCGACGCGCGCGGGCGTGGTGTTGATGGCGGTGGCCTTCGGCATCGGGCTGGCGGCTTACAACAACGCGAATAATGTGTTGTTCATGGCGCTGTCGCTGCTGTTGTCGAGCCTGGTGCTCAGCGGCCTGCTGTCATGGATGAATTTTCGCGGGGTGCGCTGGCGCCTGCGCCTGCCCGCGCACTGGCGGGCGGGCGAGCCGGGGCTGGCCCGGCTCGAACTGGCCAACGCCAAAAAAATCACCCCGACTTACAGTCTATTATTCCACGCCCGCGCCCGCCGCCTCGGCGCGGCCTCCCCCCAGCCGCTCACCGACCGCCTGGACGCCGGGCGCGAGACCGCCCTCGAGTGGATTTTCGCGCCGCGCGAGCGCGGAAGCGAGACGATTGAGGTTGCCGGGGCCGAGTCGCAATTTCCCTTTGGCTTCCTGCGCAAAATGGCCGGCGGCAGTCTGCGGCAGGAGGTATGGGTGTGGCCCGCACGGGTCGCCTATGAATTCCTGCCACCCCTGAGCCGCCAGCCACGCCAGGCTGGCGACACGCAGCGCCGCCCCGGCCCCGGCGCGGATTTACTGGGCATCCGGCCCTACCGCCCGGGCGATGCGCCGCGGCTGGTGCATTGGAAGGCGAGCGCGCGCTTGCGCGCACTGGTCGTGCGGCAGACGGGCGAGGAGCAGAAATCCGGCTACCACCTGGTCGTTGAGCCGACGCGGGCGTTGTGGCCCGACGCGGCCCAGTTTGAGAAACTGTGTGGGCTCGCGGCGAGCCTCGCCGAGGATTTGTTCACCGCCGGCCTTTTGCGCGCGGCGACGGTGCAGGGCGGCGTAACCCAGAATATTACGCGGCTGACCGATTTGCATTCATTTTTTGACCAGTTGGCAAAACTGGCCCCGGCGGAGCACGCCGCGGGCGGCACGCCGGCCGGCCACGATGTCATCACCTTTCAGCCGGGCTCCCGGCAACAAGTCCATGTCTACCTCGGCGGACAACTCGCGGGTGCGGCTTAGCCACGACGAATTGCACCAGCTTCGCTGGCTCCTCGGCCTGGTGCTTGTGCTCCTGGCTTTTTGGACATTGTTTGGCTTGGAATTCGGCGGCCTGGTTTGGCGGACGTTGTTTTTTGCGACGGCGGTGTCGGCGCTGGCGTTTCCCGGCTGGCCGGGGCGGATTCCGGCCTGGATTGGGCGGTGGTCGCTGATTCTGGGCGCGGCGGCGCTGTTTTCGCAGTTCATCGCCACGCAGTTCGACCTGGTGTCGGGCCTGGTGCTGATGGTGTCGCTGCTGGCGCTCTCGCGCGGGTTGCAATACCGCCGGTTGCGCGAGGACTGGCAGCTCATCCTGCTGTGTTTGTTTATTATTGTCCTGGTTGGTGTGCTGACATTGTCCCTGCTGTTCGGGTTGCAAATCCTGCTCTTCACGATTGTCACCATGGCGATGTTATTCGTGATGAATCTCGTGCAGGGCGACGCGGGCCGGGCGCTGGCGCGGGAGGATTGGAAAAACTTCCACTGGCCGCATTTCCTGCGCCGGGTGCGCGGCGCGCTGGACATGCGGCAGTTGCTCCAGGCGACCGGGTTGTTTGGCGGCCTGGTGCTGGTGGGCACGATTATCTTCATCTCCATGCCGCGCTACCAGTTCGAGCAGTCCTTCAGCTTTCCCAGCATGAAGGGCGTGTCCGGCTTCAATGACCATGTGACATACAAGGAATCGTGGAGCGTGGACCCCGACGATTCCATCGCCTTCCGGGTGGATGCGCCGCCGGGGATCAGCTTTTCGACCTACCCGTATTGGCGCATGATTGTGCTGGATGAATACAAGGACGATGGCTTCCAGCTTTCGGCCGGGCTGCAAAGGAGCGGTTTCAGCTCGGTGGTCCGCTACCCGGATTCCGCGAGCTCCTACGAGGAACACTCCCGCGCAGCCGACGCCCAGCCCGGCACCTGGAAAATTTACCTCGAAGGCAACGTCAGCGAATACCTGCCCGTGCTCGGCCCCTTTGACTTGCTGACCTTCAGCACGCGCCAGGACTTTCGCGCCAACGAGGACGTGAGTGTTTACCGCACGGCCTCCGCCTCGCCCAAGGTGCTGGGCTATGAAATTGAAAGCATGAGTTCCGGGGACACGATTCCCACCGGGCGCAAGGAACGGCCCGGCTTCGAGGCCGATTTCACGCTGACGGCGGCCGATGCGAAGCGCGCCCATGGCCTGCCAATCGTTTATCCCTATACTTACCTCGGACTGCCGAATCAGACCAATAGCCTGACGAAGGTTAACGACCGGACCATTATTGACGGGTTGCGGGACAAAATCCTCGCCAGCATCCAGGGCCAAATCAACACCGAGCTGGCGCGGCAACCCGCCCGCAACCGCGCCGACGTGACCCGTGAGGTTTACCTTAATGCGGTCATGGACTATTTGCTGAAGAACCATGTGCCGTCCATGGAGATGAATTTGGACGGCACGGAGCAGAGCGGCCACGATCTGCTGGTGCGTTGGATGAATACACCGATGAGCAAGGGCTGGTGCGAATTATACGCCGGCGCCTTTGTGCTGTTGGCGCGCGATGGCGGCTATCCCGCCCGCGTGGTCAGCGGCTACAAGGGCGTGGCCTTTAACCCCATTGAAAGTTATTACGTGGTGCGGCAAAGCATGGCTCACGCCTGGGCCGAAGTCTTTGACGGTCGGGACCACTGGGTGCGCTACGACCCCTCGCCAGGGGCCAGCGCCACCGGTGCCGGCGGGCAGCCCGGCCTCGTCCTCGCCGGCCCGGTTTTGGAAAGCGGCATGGGCGCGTTTTTGGACAGCCTGCGCATGATCTGGTATCGCCGCGTCATCAACTTCGACCAGACCGACCAGCAGGAGTTGGCGGCGAAAGTGGCGGACTATGGCAAGAATCTGGCGGCGGCGCTGGGGCTGTGGTTCGCCCGCCACTGGGCGGCCCTGCGGGGCTGGTTCCGCGGGCCGCTCACGCCCATGCGCATTGAGGCGCTGGCGGGCGCGGTGCTGGCGGTGACGCTCGCCTGGCGCCAGCGCCACGCCTTGCGGAACCTCTGGTTGCGCGGGAGCGGGTGGATTTTGCTCGGGCGCGCCCACGGCCTGCCGCCGGTGCGGCTTGACGCCGGCCGCTGGCTCCGGCGCTTCCAGCCCGTCTGGCAGGCCCGCGCCCCGGCGCTGCCCACCCCCGAACGCGCGCAGTGGGACGGCGTGCGGCGCGACCTTCTCGCCCTGCGCTACGGCCCGCTTGACCAACCGCCCGACGCGGCCAAGACTTTCCAGTTGGCGAAAGAATTATTGCGCGCGGCGCGGCAAGCCACGGGTTAAAATCGGTTATGGGTTGCAAGTTGCAGGCTGCAAATTGCAAGTTAAAGTCCGTCAGGATTGGTCTTAAAACCTGCAACTTACAACCTTCCAACCTGCAACCCTCACCGTCCCCATGTCCACCCTCGTCTCCTGGAATGTCAACGGCCTGCGCTCGGCGCTGGGCAAGGGACTGCTTTCCTTCGTCGAACAACGCGCGCCGGACGTGCTGTGCCTGCAGGAGATCAAGTTGTCGGGCGAGCATGTGCCGACGCTGGCACTGCCGTTCGCGCACCAATACTGGAGCCACGCGGCGAAGCCCGGTTATTCCGGCACGGCGATTTTGTCGCGCGTCGAGCCGCGGCGCGTGCTGCGCGATTTTCCGGGGCAGCACGCGCACCCGGCTGAGGGCCGCGTGCTGGCGGCGGAATTCGCGGGTTTTTGGCTGGTCAATGTGTATGTGCCGAATTCGCGGCGCGAGCTGGTGCGCCTGCCCTATCGGCAAAAGGAGTGGGACCCGGCCCTGCGCGAATTCCTCACCGCGCTCGCGCGCGAAAAGCCCGTCGTCGTCTGCGGCGATTTCAACGTTGCGCACGAGGAGATTGACCTCGCCAACCCGGCGTCAAACCGCCGCAACGCCGGCTTCACCGACGAGGAGCGCGCCGGTTTCACCGCCCTGCTTGGCGCGGGTTTCGTGGATGTGTTCCGCGCGCGGCATCCGGGCGAAAAGGGCCATTATTCGTGGTGGACCTTCCGCGCGAACGCTCGTGCCCGCAACATCGGGTGGCGCATTGATTATTTCCTCGTCTCGACGCCGCTGGCAAAAAAAGTGCGCGACGCCTTCATCTGGCCGGAAGTCACCGGCTCGGATCACTGCCCCGTGGGGATTGAGTTGAGCGGGAAAATGTGAAATTGTGCGAGGAACAGGCGGAGTTTTTTTACCACGGATAACCCAGGCGCTTGCGCCGGGAGTTACACGGATAACACGGATTCCAAAAATCCATGGATGGCGTTCGAGCAATTCTATAGTCCATAACGAGAAGCTATCACCTGTTTCTGGGCCGGGGTGAGCGGGGCGTCTTGCAGGTCGCGGGCGGCGGCGACAGGGTCCGTCTTCGCAACATAGCCGACAACCGTTCCGATTGTAGAGGCACGCACCACGTCATTGTCAATTTTAGCCGCCCATTGCAGGGCATTCGCAGGGTGGCGAGCGGTTTGAAAAGCAACGATGCCCGAGAGAGCCAAATCGCGTGATTGTCCGGCTGGAAGGTTGCTGGCCCATTGCTTGGCTGCCACATCGTCGCGAGCTTCATAGTTTGAAACCACTGTCATAATCGCAGGGGCATTCGTCGGGATGTCGCCAGGCAGATTGATGACGGCCGCCGCCGCCGCTGCCGGATCGTTTTGACTCCATGTCGTGGCCACCGAAAGCAGGAGTTTGTTGGCGTTGGTGCCGGCGGGCAGGTTTTGCGCATATTGCCACGCATCTTCAGGATTCGTCGTGGTCCAACTCGTGATGGAGGCGGACACGGCGCTATCCTGCGCCGCCCCCGGCGACAGCGATTCGGCCCATGTCAGGGCGGCGGCCCCGTCGCTCTGTGTCCACAATTTGGCAACTACACCGACCACACTTTTTAAGCTTGAATCCCCGGCGAGGGTTTCTGCGTAAGCTGCTGCGCTGGCCGGGTCAAGCGTGGCCCAACTGGTAATGACGTTTTCATAGGCCGTAAGCCGGGTGCCGGGGGTAACGTCCGCCGGCAGATTTTGCAGCCATTGAACAGCCGCATTGACATCGGTCATGGCCAGGTTGGTGGCCAAATTATTGATGGCGGTGTGACGGGCCAAGGTTTCGGGCAATCCGTCGACCAAATCAATGGCGGCGATGGGGTCGGAGATGGCGAGCTGGTTGGCCGCGCTGGTCAAAGCGGTGGTTTGCACGGCCCCGCTCAAATTAGTGTTGATCCAGGCTATGGCCGCGGTGGGATCGAGACTGGCCCAATTGCCGATGGCGGTTTGCAAATATTTATCCTGATTCGCTCCGGCTGGAAGTTGCGTGATGAAATTAAGGGCGGAAAGCGGGTCGCTTTTGCTCATTTGGTCCAGAACTTTTCCAACGGTTGAATCATAAGCATAGCCGGTGGCGTTCTGGCCAAGCCAGGCGAGGGCGGCCGCCGGGTCCGTATTGGCCCAGGAGGTGGCGAAGGAGGAGATCATGGTGTCGCGGGTGCTGCCCACCGGCATTTGCGCCAGATAGTCACCCGCCGCCGCGGGGTCTTGCGCGGCGAGGCCATTCAGGCTTCGGGCAATGGCGGCGGTGCGCTCGAAGCCTGGCGGAAAGGCCTGCGCCGCCTGCAAGGCTGCGGCGGGGTCGGTTCGCCCCCACGAATCAAAGACGCTCTCAATGGCATTCGTGCGAGTCTTGCCAGCCGGCAGATTTTGGAGGGCCGCGTTGGCGGCCACAGGGTCGTCCAGACCCCATTTCTGAAAGACGGTGCTGTAAGTGTCTGGATTCTGATAGCCCATGGGCATATTGCGGAGAGCGTCGAAGGCGGCCTGGGGGTCGCTGGCGGCCAGATTGCGGATGATAATGTTTTCCACTGTATTGCGAGTGCCTACGTTGCCGATTTGATTCAGCGCTCCCAAGGCCGCCTGGGGGTCTTGGAGCGACCACACATTAAATAGAGTTTGGGTCAGGTTGGCAGTCGCCATGCCGGGAGGGAGGTTTTTCATCGCGGCGAAGGCCACCATGGGATCACCACCCTGAACCCAAGTGCCCAGCACCTCAGCGATTGAATCAGCACGGAATGAGGCACGTTCCAGATTAGCCGCCGCATCCAGAGCGGCTTTGGGGTCAGTCCCGGCCCAGGTGCTAAAGACAATAGTGAGGTCGGTGGCGTTACCTTTTCGCGTGCTTGCTATGGTCGCATAGGCCAGCGCGCCTTGGGGATCGGCAACGGCCCATTTGGCATAGGCGAGTTCTTTGGTGACCTCCGCAATACCAGGTTGCGGACAACTGGTGGCGGAGTCCAGCAATGCACCCAATTGGGATACCGGCGTTTGCTCTACCAGTTTAGCCAAGGCGGCGAGTTGCGTCCCGCCTTTGTATTTTTTTAGAATTTCGGCGAGCGGCCCCTGCAAATCCCAGGGGACGTTTTTGGGTTTTGCGTTAGACCTGCCGGTGGACAAATTGGCTGGGGCCGCGCTTTTTTTTGCGACCAGTTGAGATTTCACGGCTGGGGCGGTGTGCTGGCCGAGCTGGAAGGACGCGACCGCGAGGGCGATCACGCCGGCGGTCACAAGGACGTTTTTGGTGGAGATGATCATAAAATAGGTTTTGAGGAAGGAACCGGAAAGCAAACCGCCGCCCACCCTGGCGAGCGAGGCACCCGCCACTTTCGCCGCCAACCCGGCAGACACGGGCGTCGTCGCGTGGGAAGTGAGGGACGAGGCCAGCAAGGCGGCGGTGGTCGTCACGCCCCGGCTGGAAAAGTGCCGGCGCATTTTTTCGAGGGCGCGGTTCACGCGCTGGCCCGCGGTTTTTTCGTCCACGCGCAGAATCCGCCCCACTTCGTCGTAGCTTTTGTCCTCAAAAAAGCGCAGCAACAGGGCGTCCTGCTCCGGGCGCTTGAGTTGCTGCATGGCCTCGTCAATCAAGGGGGCGAGGTGTTCCCAGGCCGGCTCGGCGCCGCTTTGGGTTTCCGTGAGTTTCATGGCGTCGGTTTCTCGTTGCCGCCGCCGTTGCTCCTGGCGCAGGGCGTTGAGCGCGGTGTGGTGGGTGACGCGGTAAATCCAGCCGGACAAGAGCTGCCCTTCCCGGATCGTCCAGGCCTTCCGCGCCAATTGGATGAAGACGGTCTGGACCACGTCCTCCGCCGTTTGCCGATCCGGCACGACCCGCAGCGCCGAGGCGAGGGCAAAGGGCAGATGCCGGGCCACCAATTCGGCGAAGGCGCGCTCCGAATGGTGCCCGACGTATTCCCGCAATAATTCGCGATCATCCGGCATGGGGTGGCTTTTATAATAATGACACCCCCGAGTCTCGGAATACTACAAATTTGTCCAATTATTTCATTTACCACGGATGGCACGGATACCATGGATTTCCCAAAAATCCATCCGTGCTCTCCTTGCCCCCGTGGTCAATCGGCCAATAATTTCACCAATTCGCTTACGGCCTGGGCCGCGCCGTCTTCCGCGCGCATTTGCGTAGCGCAGTCGGTGACGCGGCGCACCAGGGCCACGTCGCGCAAGAGGGTTTCGAGGGTTTCCTTGAGCGCTTCCGGCCAGGTGGCGCGGGGCAAAACCTTGGCCACGCCGAGCGCCTGCGCGGCATTGGCCCAGAAGAACTGGTCGCCCAGATGCGGGATGATGATTTGCGGGCGGCCGGCGTGGAGCGCCGCAGCGGTCGTCCCCGCGCCGCCATGATGCACGACGACGGTGGCGTGGGCGAACAGTTGGTCGTGCGGCACCGCGCCGATGACCAGAACTTCGGGCCGCTGCGGGTCGGCTTGCCAGCCGGCCCAGCCCGCTTGCACGACGAGCGGCGCGCCCCGCGGCCAGGCCGCGAGCAGACGCGCGAAAATTTCCCGCGCGGCGGCGGGGGCCATGCTGCCGAGGGTGAGCACGGGCAGCGGCGCGCCGGTTTGTTCGAGGGCACGCACTAGGGCCAATTCGGCGGCGACGCGTTCGTCCACCGGTGGCGACCAGCGGAGAAAGCCGGTGTAGCGGTAATTATCCGGCGGGAAGCCGGGCGGGGGGAAGAGCGCGGGGGAGACCGCCACGAGCGCGCGGTCGGCGGGGTCGCGCAGAAACCCGCGAAAACGACCGAGCCGGCGCGCTTCCAACTCTGTGCCCGCGTGGCGCCGCACGATTTTGTCGAGCAGTCTTCCGCCAATGCGCCAGGCGAGCCGGTGGTGAAGTTCCTGGAAAAACTTCGGCGCCCACGCGGGCAGGGCAGGCGCGTCCTCGGGGGCGGTGCTGGCGAAAGGGATGTTGTTCGGGGAAAATACAAGGGCGGCGCAGGGGCGGCGCGCGGCGCGCGCGGCGTTTTTTAGGAAGGGGAACAAGTAGGAAGTCACCAGCACATCGTGGTCGGGCAGGCGCGCCATCGTTTCATCAAGCAGCGGGCCGAAGACGGGCCGCAGTCCAGAATATAGAATATCCAGTTGTACGAGCCGATTCGGCGTGGTCATCATGCGGGAGACGAGGGCGCTTAAATCCGGCTCGGCTCCGGTGGGCGGGATCGGCGCGAAATCGAGTTGGGCGTGCGCCGCCTCCACCTGATACCGCGGGCTGGCCAGCAAGGTAACGCCGTGCCCGGCCCGCCGCAGCCCCGCCCCCAGCGCCAAAAACGGACGCACGTCGCCGGTCGAGCCGAGGGTGGCGAGGAGGAAGCGCATGGAGAGGGGCAGAGGGACAGAGGGACAAAGGCACTAAGGGGCCGAAGATGTGGAGTGCAAGCGTTCTGAGCAAATATTTTATCAGTATCCTAATCTTCGCTGAGCCTCGGGTCTTGTCTCAGCGCCTCTGTCCCTTTGTCCCTCTGTCCCTTGGTGTTAGCTCCTTCACAAAAACACCGCCACCGCCGTCAAATTGTCCGGGCCGCCGCGTTCATTGCCGAGCCGAACCAGGCGCGCGACCAGTTTCTCCGGGCTGTCGCCGGACCAGACTTCCTCGTTCAGCTCTTCTTCTTGGAAGACCTTGGTGACGCCATCCGTATACAGCAGGAGACGGTCGCCGGCCTGGATGGGCGCGCTAAAGACATCCACCTGGATTTCGCCGGCCTGGCCGATGCAGCGGGTGAGCGTGTGGGTGTAATAATCGGGGATATACATGTTGTCGCCGGGGCCCAGGCGGGCGCGCATTTCCTCGGCCATGGTGTGGTCGGTGGTCAGCTTGCGCGGGGGTTCGCCCCGTCGGAACTGATACAGACCGCTGTCACCCACATGGCCAACTTCGATCTGCCCGCGCCCGAGGCGGAAGGCCGTGAGCGTGGTGCCGATGCCCACCTCGCTGCTGACGAGGCGGCCTTCGTCGTTCACGCGCTGGTTGGCGAGGTTGAACAGGTAGCGCAAATCCAGCCGGCCGTTGCGGCCCGGCGCGTCAAACCATTTTTGCAGACACTCGACCGCCAGGGTGCTGGCGAGCGCGCCCTCGGGCAGGCCGCCCAGGCCGTCGGCCACGGCAAAAAAGGCATGGCGGGGCAGCGCGAGGAAGGCGTCCTCGTTATGCTCGCGCATCAAGCCGAGGTCTGATTGCCCAAAGGCCTTGAAGGAAACGATTGGCGTGTCAGCCATGAGCAAGGAAGTGATAAGGGGTAGCTCCGATCCTGAACGCCGCGAGCACGTGCAGAAGAGGGTGGGAAAAGAGGAAACGCAACCCCTTAGGTATAAACGATTCGGCGGCGGAAGTAAAGAAGCGCCTTTCAAGGGAATGCGCTATTTTACAATAGGCTTCGAACGAGCCTGGATGCCTTCCAACCACCTCCATGGCTTAAGCTTGACCCTTGTTTAGAATTATTCTAAATAGTGGCTCCCTTCTCTCCTCTATGCCTACGCCTGCCTTCATGCCTGCCATGACCGACGACTCCTGGGTCGCCGGGCTGGCGGCGTTTCTGGAGACTCAGGAGAATGTCGAGGCGCTGGTGGTGGAACCCGGCAAGCGCCGCATTTCCGTGGCGACGCTCGGCCCGGTGGACGAGGCCCGGCTGCGCGCTCGCCTGGCCGAGACCCTGCGCATCCTCGAAGCCACCCACGATCACAAGGCCGCCAATACGCTCCCGCCCGGCATGAAGGTGCGCCGTGACGCGGGCCAAATGACGCTCGAAAAGGGCGAGTTATGCACCACGGCGACCCACTTTCGCCGCTGGCGCGACATTCCCTGGCCGGAAATCGGCCAGACCCGTGCCTACGAAACCGGCGAGGATTGGAAGCTGCTCGCCGGGTTGGCCGGCGCGTGTTTTGTGTTGCTGATGGCCGGATTTTTTGCCGGGCAATTCGCCCCGGAGGTGCGCTGGCTCGGCCCCGCGCTGTTCATTGCCGCCATGCTCACCGGCGGCTGGGACGCCTTTGTGGATTCGCTCGACGGCCTGAAACACCTCCAGGTGGACATCCATTTCCTGATGCTCGCCGTGGCCGCGGGCGCGAGCGCCATCGGGCATTTCGGCGAGGGCGCGCTGTTACTGTTCTTATTTTCCACCTCCGGCGCGCTCGAGGAATTTGCGCTCCACCGCACCCGCCGCGCGATTGACGCGCTCTTCCGCGCCGCGCCCAAGACCGCCCGCCGCGAAAAACCCGGCGGCGGCGAGGAAATCGTGCCGGTGGACGACGTGCGCCCGGGCGACATCCTGCTCGCGCGCGAGGGCGACGCCTTTCCCGTGGACGGCGAAATCCTCTCCGGCAAGACCGCCGCCGACGAGTCAAACCTCACCGGCGAATCCACGCCGGTCGAGAAGCTGCCGGGCGACCCGGTTTATTCCGGCACGCTCAATTTGTGGGGCGCGGCGCGGTTCCGCGCGACGGCGGCCGCGGCGGAAAGCTCGCTGCAAAAAATCATCCGCCTCATCCAGGACGCGCAGCACCTCAAGGCTCCGAGCCAGCGCTTCACCGACAAATTTGGCACGCCCTACGCGCTGGGCATCCTGGCCACCTCCGCCACGTATTTTTTGTTCTGCTGGTTCGTGCTCAAAGTGCCGCCGTTTCAAAACAACGGGCTGTATTACTCGGCGTTTTACCGCGCGATGACGTTGCTGGTCGTGGCCAGCCCCTGCGCGCTGGTGATCTCGATCCCCTCGGCGATTCTCGCGGCCATCGCCTGGGGTGCGCGGCGCGGCATCCTGTTCCGCGGCGGCGCGGCGCTCGAAAAGCTCGCGGGCGTGGACGTCGTCGCGCTTGACAAGACGGGCACGCTCACGACCGGCGAACTCGTGGTCGAGCGCGTCGAGAGTTTTCCGTCCGGGCGCGAGGACGACGTGGCGGCGCTGGCGCAGGCGCTCGAACAGGAGGCGAACCATCCGCTGGCGCGCGCGATTGTGCGCCATGGCCGCGACCGCAATTTGCCGGCGCGCGTGGTGGAGAAGTTTCGCGCCATCACCGGCCAGGGCGTGCAGGGCGAGGTGGACCACGCGCGGTGCTTCCTCGGCCGGCGCGAGCTGGTCGAGCGGGGGCCGCTGGGCGAGTGGGCCAAGTCGCTGCCGCTGCCGCCACCGGAGTTTGCGGAAGTGTGGCTGGTGTCGGAGAACCTGCTCGGGCGGCTGCTCCTGCGCGACCAGATTCGCACGCAGTCCGCGCCCGTGCTCGCGGCGCTGAAGGCCGCGGGGCTGCACACCGTCATGCTCACCGGCGACCGGCGCGAAACCGCCGAAGCGGTCGGCAGGCAGATCGGCCTCGCCGAAGTGCGCGCGGGGTTGGCGCCCTCGGACAAGGTCGCGGTGCTGCGCGAATACAAGGCCCGGGGAAAAACCGTGGCGATGGTCGGCGACGGCGTGAACGACGCGCCCTGCCTGGCGGCGGCGGACGTGTCGGTCGGCATGGGCGCGCGCGGCAGCGACGCCGCGCTCGAGCAGGCGGAAATCATCCTCATGGGCGACCGCATCGAATTATTTCTGGACGCGTATCACCTCAGCCAGCGCACGCGCAGAATCATCCATCAAAACCTGATCGTCTCCCTCGGCACGATTGCGGTGATGGTCGGCGCGTCGCTGCTCGGCATCGTCCCCATCACCCTCGGCGTCGTCGCCCACGAAGGTTCGACCGTCGTGGTGTGTTTGAATTCGTTGCGGTTGTTGTGGGCGGGGGAAACTCATCGAGAATCCAAAGCATAGATTTTAAAATATATGCCAAAAAACACACAAGGGTTTATGATAGGAAACAACTATCCGCTTTTCATTAGCAAAGCTCGGCAGGCGGCAGCTAGCGGAAATCATTCTTTAAACACGCACAATAATTTCGGGATCGACGCGCTATTTTTCAGTGCGACCGCATTGGAGGCATTCATTAATGATTATCCTGTCTTGATCAAACCGTTTTTGGTGTATGAAGCAGAAAAAGGTAAACAACCTGAATGTATAAAATTGGCGTTTAATCTCTTGTGTGAATTAGAAGAGCAACGAGCGAGCACCAAGACAAAATTTGAACTTCTTCATTATATTCTGACTGGTAAAGCATTCGACCATGACTTACAGATTTATAAAGACTTGATTTTTTTATTCGAACTTAGAAACGAAATAGCCCATCCAAAGGTCAGAAATATCAGTCTTAAAAAGGACGAATTTGAAATCGACGAAACAGCACAACTTCAGAGTGTTAAAGCGCGCTTACAATCTCGCAATCTTTTATCGGGGCATGAAAATTTCTACGGACCCCTCTACGTTATGCTTGAAGCTAAAACGGTCGCAGATTGGTCTGTTCGTCTTGCCATTGATGTAGTGAACTACTTTGTTGAGACAACGCCTGAATGCCGCTTTAAAAAAGAACTTTTGGTGAGCTACATTATTCCTGACAAAGCCAAGTATATTGCGACAGGCAAAAAATGAATCGGAATCTAAGACTTGTGTCTTAGGGCTGTGGGGAGCACGCCCCAACGGGCCGCGTAGCGGCCGGATGAAAATAGCCGTGGGCTTTCAGCCCACGGAATCGGTCTGGTCGGTCGGTGCGTCGCGTAGTGACGCTTGAAGGGGCACAAAAATCGGGTTGCCGATTATCCCCATCGTGCAATGATGACACCCATGGCCAATACTTATGCGTCGCTTTTCACCCACGTCATCTTTAGCACCAAAAATCGGGAGGTTTTTATTCATCGCGATATCGAGGCGCGCGTGTGGGCGTATCTTGGCGGCATCGCCCGGGAGAATGGCTTTATCGCGGCGTGTGTCGGCGGCATCGAAAATCATGTTCATCTGCTGTTATCTTTGCCGCCCGATTTGGCGGTCAGCAAAGCGGTGCAATTGCTTAAAGGCGGTTCTTCGGCGTGGATCAAGCAGGCCTTTCCCAAGGTTCCGACTCTCCGAGATTTTGCCTGGCAGGATGGATACGCCGCGTTTTCCGTCAGCAAATCGCAGGTTGAAGAGGTTCGGCGATACATCGAGTCCCAGCGGGAGCATCATCGAGTTAAGACATTCGAGGAGGAGTATCGGGCGTTTTTATCAAAACATCAAATTGTCTGCGACGAGAAATATTTATTGGGCTAAGTTCAAGCGTCGCTACGCGACGCTTCGTTGTCCGGGTTGGTTCCGTGGGCTGAAAGCCCACGGCTATTTTCAACCCTCGCTACGCGAGGGTAAATTAAGCGTCGTTGGTGACTATCAAAGGTTTTGCAGGCATCGATTAGCGCATACGCGGGCGCAACCCCGCGGTCATTTCTCTTTCAGACTGGGCGATTTTGGCCGTGAAAGAGTCCGTTAACGCCAATTGGTCTTCCAGGACATTCTCCAACCAGTCATGGACTTGACGCATCTCGCCTGGCGACAGATTGTTGATAGCCGACTCGATTTCCTTAACCGTGCTCATGGTTGGCACCATGGCAAAATTGGAGTCCGAAAGCAAGCACGGGGTGGCGATGTTTCAAATGACGTTGCTACCCGCTTGATCAGCTAGGCCTGTGGGGCTGTTGGAGACGTGGTTGCGGAAGCAGGCACGGCCGGTTTGCCCTGGCTGGCCGCCCGGCGCTGCTCGCTGGCCGCCTGCTGTTTGGCGAGGAAGCGCTTGGTGCTCGCGAAATCCTTGGCCTTGGGGGCCCAGCCGCCGGCCATCGTGGCTTTGTTCATCGGCGGACGGTTCTGTTGGGAGGAGTTTTGCATGAATCCAAGCTAAACGGCCGGTGGAATTCAGTCAAACATGTTTACGGGTAAATAGGGTGGCCAAGGCCGGCCTAAGGGTGGGTTTCCCGGCCCCCGCCTTTTAGCTCTTGCAATTGCGCGCGAGAGTGCTACTTTAACCCTTTTTCCCCCTTTCCAAGCGGGGGTGTGCGTATCTTTGCGCCCGCCGCCGCGCCCGCCATGAAGCTGCTAAAACTTCCCGTCCACCCCCGCGCCAAAACCGGCCGCGGCCCCGCCCGCCGCCTGCGCGCGGCCAGCGAAATCCCCGCCGTCATTTACGGCAAGTCCGGCGTGCGCCACCTGACCGTCAAGGAACCCGAGTTCCGCCTGCTGATGCGCGCGGTGGCCGGCACCGCCGCCCTCGTCGAAATTTCCGACCAGACCGGCACGGCGACCCTCTCCCTCTTGCAGGAAGTCCAGCGCGATGCGCGCACCGACCATTTCGTCCACATTGACCTGCGCGAAGTTTTCGCCAACGAACCGATGCGCGCGGGCGTGCCCGTGCGCGTCTTCGGCGAGTCCATCGGCGTGAAGCTCGAAAGCGGCATCATCGAAGTCAGCCGCCACGAGTTGTTTGTGCGCTGCCTGCCCAAGGATTTGCCCGACATTATTTCCGTGGATGTGTCCGATCTGCACGCCGGCCACTCCATCCACGTCAGCGACCTCAAGCCGATTCCCGGGGTGACTTTTGCCGACCGCGCCGACGAAGTGGTGGTCGCCTGCGTCGTTCCGAAGGTCGAGGAAGAACCCGTCGCCGCCGAAGCCGTGCCTGTCGAGGGCGAGGCCGCCGCGACCGCCGAAGGCGCGACACCCGCCGAGGGCGAAGCCGCCAAGCCGGGCGACGCGAAAGCCGCCGGCGCCAAGGGCGCTGCTCCCGCCGCCGGTGCCAAAGGTGCCCCTGCGGCTGGCGCCAAGGGTGCCGCTCCCGCCGCTGGCGCGAAGGGTGCCCCTGCTGCTGCGCCCGCCAAAGGTGCTCCGGCCAAGGGTGCTCCCGCCGCGAAACCCGCCGGCAAAAAATAATCTTTTCACCGCGCTCGCCACGGGTGGACACCCGCGGCGAATCCGGCGCGCATCGTTCTTTGAGACATGTCCATCGCCGTCATCGCCGGCTTGGGGAATCCGGGCGCGGAATATTTCCGCACCCGGCACAACCTCGGCTTTTGGCTGGTCGTGGCCCTGGCCCGCGAGGCCGGTGCCGCGTTTCGCGTGGAGCCGCGTTTTCAGGCGGAAGTCGCGCGGGCCGATTTTGCGGGCCGCGCGGTCTGGCTGCTTAAGCCGCTAACGTTCATGAACGACAGCGGCGCGGCGGTCGGCCCCTTCCTCCATTTCCACAAAGTGCCTCCTGCGGCGCTGGCAGTCGTCCATGACGACATCACGCTGCCGCTGGGCCGGATGAAAATCACCGTCCGCGGCAGCGCCGGCGGCCACCACGGCATCGCGAGCCTCCTGGCGCACGTCGGCGACGGTTTCGCCCGCGTCAAGCTCGGCATCGGCGGCAAGCCCCATCCCGCCATGGATTTGGCCGACCACGTCCTCAGCCGCCTGACCTCGGAGGAGGAAGCCGCCCTCGCCGCGCGCCAGCCCGATTTTCTGTCCGCCCTGCGCCTGTTAATCGCCGAAGGCCCGGACGCCGCGATGAATCAAGTCAACGGAAGTAAGAAGTAAGAATTAGGATTTAAGAAGTAAAACCCAAGACTCCAACCCAGCACCCAACCACTTTCCACCACCCGCAACTTGCCCCGGGCAACTTGTCGCCCCAACCTGCAACCTTTCAACCTGCAACCTGCACCGTCCCCGCCCAACTCGAAACTAAAAACTAAAAACTCGAAACTCGAAACTCGAAACTAATTTTCCCCATGTCCAAACCCGCCAACCGCACCTACTCCGCGACCTTCCTGCTCGACACCCGCGGCTACACCGAACCGGTGGACACGCTCGTGGCCAAAATGCGCGACGCCATCATCGCCATCCAGGGCGAAGTCACCAAAGTCGAGAACCACGGCCAGCGCGAGTTCCAGCGCCCCCCCTCGCGTGCCTACCCGAACGGGATTTTCGTCACGTTCAATTTCACCGGCCCGATCTCGGCCCCCGCCGCCCTGCGCGAAAAAGTCCGTCTCGACCCCCACGTCAACCGCCTCCTCGTCCAATCCGCTTAAATGGCCTCCTTCAACAAAGTCATTTTGATGGGCAACCTCACGCGCGATCCCGAGATGCGCGTGACGCCCGGCGGCATGGCCATTTGCAAGTTCACCGTGGCCTGCAACCGCAAGTTCAAGATGCAAAATGGCGAGGAGCGCGAGGACGTCGCCTTCATTGACGTGGATTCTTTCGGCAAACAGGCCGAAGTGATCGCCAAGTATTTCACCAAAGGTAAGCCCATCTTGCTCGAAGGCCGCTTGAAGCTGGACAAGTGGGAGGACAAAACCACCAAGGAAAAACGCAGCAAACTCGGCGTCGTGCTTGAAACCTTCACTTTTGTCGGCGGCGGTCGCGGTGAAGGCGGCGAACCCGGCGGCGAATCCGCTGGCGGCGAACCCCCCCCCGCCGGCGCGAATTACGACGATTCCGCCCCCCCCGCCCGCCCCGCGCCCCGCGCCGCGGCCGGCTCACCCCCCCCCTCCCCCCGCCCCCCCCCCCCCGCCGACCACATTGACGAAGACGTGCCGTTCTGACCGAAATTAAAATCTACCCCGGATGACACGGATTCGAGAATTCGCCACCTCTGCTTTACCCGCGAAATCCGCAGTCAAACACCAAGCACTAAAACACCAAGCACCAGAACACTTCGTCTTGTCCCTTATTTCTTACTTCTTAATTCTTACCTCTTAATTCCTTTCCCATGTCCCACTCCGAAATTCTCCTTCTCAAACCCATTGACGGCCTCGGCGGCGAGGGCGACCTCGTCCGCGTCCGCGCCGGTTACGCGCGCAATTTCCTGCTCCCGCAGCACTTCGCTGTGCCCGTCACGCAGGCCAACCGCAAGCACATCGAGTCCCTCAAGGGTCGCCGCATCGTGCGCGAGGCCACGGAACTCACCGGCGCGCGCGAACTGGCCGAGCGCCTGAAAGGCGTGGCCGTGGCGTTCGCGGTCAAGACCGGCGAGGGCGGCAAAATGTTTGGCTCCGTCACCCAGGGCGACCTGCACGCGAAGCTCACCGAGCAGGGCTACGTGCTGGAAAAGAAGCGCGTCCACATCGCCGGCGGCCATGTCAAGACCCTCGGCAAGCACGAGGCCACCATTAAGCTCCACCCCGAAGTCACGGTTGAAATTTCTTTTGAAGTCGTGTCCGAGAACCCGATTGTCGAGACCAAGGCCGCCGAAGCGCCCCCCGCGCTGGACAAAGACGGCAAGCCCCGCAAACCCCGCCGTAGCTACGAGGAAAGCGCCGCGCCCCAGAAGGAGCGCAAGAGCGCCGTCGAAATGCTCCTCGACTCTCTCGGCACCGCCCCCGCCGCCGAAAAACCCGCCGCCGGCGACGACAAAACCAAGAACAAGGGCAAAAAGAAAAAGACCAAAGGCAAGTCCAAGGGCGGCGACAGCGAGTAGGCTCAGGCGGGAAGTGTGAAGCGTGGAGGGTGAAATGTGGAGTTGCGGGACTTCGATTCCGGCTCGCCACGGTAGTGCATTGCGTTACAACAGAACGCATCCATGCCGCTTGCCTGGAACGAAATCCGCTCCCGCGCCCACGCCTTTGCCCGCGCGTGGTCGGGTGCCTCCCGCGAAAACGCCGAGAAGCAGACTTTTTGGAATGAGTTTTTTGAGGTCTTCGGCAAAAAGCGCCGACAGGTGGCGTCCTTCGAGGAGCCGGTCAAGAAACTCTCGGGCAACTGGGGCCAGATTGACCTCTTTTGGCCCGGCACTGTCATTGCCGAGCATAAATCCCGCGGCGGCGACCTCCAGAAGGCCGCTGCGCAAGGAATGGATTACATTCGCGCTCTGACCGACCAGGGCCGTGAGAGCGAAATTCCGCGCTACCTCATTGTCAGCGATTTTGCCCGCATCGCCATCCATGATCTTGAACCTGAGCAAGACCCCGACCTCCCGCTGTTCAAGCGTCTGCCACCTTCCTTTGAGTTTCCGCTCGCCGACCTTCACAAGCATGTCCATGCATTCGGTTTCATTGCTGGATACCGGAGTTACCACCTGAAGGAGGAAGACCCGGCCAATATCGAGGCTGCTGAACTGCTCGCTCGGTTGCATGACGTGCTCGAAGACGGCGCTTACCCGAAGGCCGATCTCGACCGTTTTCTCGTTCGCATCCTTTTCTGCCTCTTCGCCGAGGACACCGGCATCTTCCCGCCCAATGCGTTTGCCGATTATCTGAAAAACTTCACCGCGGAGGATGGCTCCAACCTCGGCTCCCAGCTCGAACATCTCTTTGCGGTGCTCGACTCGCCGCCGGAGCGCCGGCAGAAGAACCTGCCCGAGCACCTGGCCGACCTGCCCTACGTCAACGGGCGGCTCTTCGAGGATCGCCTTGCCTTCGCGGACTTCAACCATGATATGCGCACCGAGCTGCTGCGCTGCACGAACTTCAACTGGTCGCGCATTTCCCCTGCCGTATTTGGGTCGCTCTTTCAGGCCATCATGGCCCCGCGCCAGCGCCGCCAGATTGGCGCGCATTACACCTCCGAGCGCGACATTATGAAGGTCGTCCGCTCCCTGTTCCTTGATGACCTACACGAGGAATTTAAAAAAATCTCGGCTGACCGCTCGACCTCGCGCCAGTCCCGGCTGGAGGCATTCCAGAAAAAACTCGCTGCCCTGCGCCTGCTCGACCCCGCCTGCGGCTGTGGCAACTTTCTGATTCTCGCCTACCGGGAACTCCGTGACCTTGAAATTCGCCTGCTGCTCGAACTTCACCGCTCCTCACGCACAGGGGAGACCCAGGCGGAAATGACCCTCGACGAGATCAATCGCCTAGCCAAGGTGGACGTGGACCAACTCTATGGCATCGAAATCGAGGAATGGCCCGCCCGCATCGCCGAAGTCGCAGTTTGGCTCATGGACCACTTGATGAACCAGCGCCTTTCCGCCGCCTTCGGCCAGCTCTACCAACGCCTACCCCTGCGCAAATCGGCCACCATCGTCGTCGGCAACGCCCTGCGTCTCGACTGGAAAACGATTCTGCTGCCGGAAAAATGCAGTTATATTTTGGGCAATCCTCCTTTTGTGGGGAAAAAGGAGCAGAACGCGGAACAGAAAGCCGACCAAGAACTCGTCTGGGATGGCGTGAAAGGCGCCGGCCTGCTCGATTATGTCACCTGCTGGTATCGGATCGCGGCGGAATATATTCGAAGTATAACCCCGTCGCCGAGGGTCGCGTTTGTATCCACCAATAGCATTTCGCAGGGCGAGCAGGTTAGCGTCCTGTGGGGCGCGCTCATGCAACGCAACGGCATCCATATCCATTTCGCGCATCGCACCTTTGCCTGGGACAGCGAGGCCCGCGGCAAAGCGCATGTTCACTGCGTCATCATCGGCTTTGGCTATGGCGACCGACCGGGGAAAGTCATTTACGAATACGACACCCCGAAAAGCGAGCCACATGCCGTCCCGGCCAAAAACATTAATCCTTACCTGTTGGATGCTCCAAACGTCCTGGTCGTTAGCCGCACCACCCCCATAAACGGCGCTCCAGCTATTTATTACGGCAGCATGATGATTGACAAGGATCGGCAATCCGGCGACGACGAAGGACTGATATTGAACCCGCAGTACCGGAAGGAATTGCTCGGCGAGTGCCCGGAATTGCGCCCGTATGTCAAACGCTTATACGGCGGCGAGGAATTTTTGAACGGAGCTGAGCGTTGGTGCCTCTGGTTGGTGGGCGCACCCGCCGAAATAATGCGCGGCTGCCCGTTGCTTCGTGAGCGTTTGGCCAAAATTCGCAAATTCCGCGAGGGCAGCAACCGTAAACAAACCCGCGCTATGGCCGCGACCCCGCATCTCTTTGGAGAAAACCGCCAGCCGGACAGTGATTACATTCTCATTCCCAAGGTTTCCTCCGAGACCCGCGATTACATCCCCATGGGCTTCGTCCCGCCCAATATTATTGCGAGCGGCAGCACGCTTATTGTGCCTGGCGCAACCTGTTACGACTTCGGCATACTTTCCTCGGCCATGCATAACGCTTGGATTCGACAAGTTGCAGGCCGGCTGGAAAGCCGTTTGCAGTATTCGAATGGCATCGTTTACAATAATTTCCCATGGCCGGCGGAGCCAACAGCGGCGCAAAAGGCCAAAGTCCGGGAATGCGCGCACACGGTGCTTGCCGCTCGCGAACCGTTCCTCAAAAAAGGCTCCATGCTCGCCGATCTTTACGATCCGCTGGTGACGCCCCTGGCCCTGCACAAAGCCCACGTCGCCCTTGACCGCGCTGTGGACCGCTGCTACCGCAAGGCCCCCTTCAACTCCGACCGCGAGCGCGTGGAATTCCTCTTCCAATACTACGAAAAACTCACCGCCCCGCTGGTGGCCCAGGCCAACGCCAAGCCGAAACGTCTTCGACAAATTTAGTAGTCAATAGTTTGTACGAGGGGCTATTCTCTTTTTAAAGAAATGATTTATAAATGCATACAGGCTTTTACCTTCATGCTCCTCTAAGCCCTTGCGGTGCAGTTTAACAACTTCTAGGCACACCGCGTATATTTCTGATGTGCTTAAGTTTTTCACCTTCTTACTGAGCAAGGCTGTGGTAGTTGGGTCGAGTGATGCCACGGCTCTTTTTGTAATTAGAACGGCCTTTTTGGTCTCATCCGGAAAAAGACAATCCTGAAGATAGTGAAGTAAAAACGAGTTCGCATGTATGGGCAAGCCGGTCACAGTCTCCAATTCACAGAGTAGTTGCTTGATATCTTTATCGCTTATCGCGACAATATTCGTATGAAGGTAATTTGAATCCATGACAAAATGATGTTGTAGATGTTCATCCATGCACCTGCCAAGTTCAAACGCAAATAAAATGTGTGTGGCCACCTGTAAAAGGCAGATGAATACGTGGGTTTTGTGAATAACTTTTGAGAACGGGCTTGCAGTGCGGGTGATTGCGGAGAGAAGGTAGAGTTTGGTGCCTTTTTTCATTGATTTTCATTTTTTTAGCCACTGAATTCCTTCTCATGTCCGTTTCCGCCACGCCCCGTCCGTCTTCCGCTCCCTCCTTCACTAAAACTTCGGAGGGCAAGCTTGGGGGTTCCGCGCCCTCCGCTGCGGCACGAGCTTCGGGCGGCGCCGAGGGGGGCCGCGTCGCGCCGCACAATGTGGATGCCGAGCAGGGGTTGCTGGCGTCGTGCCTGCTCGAAAATGGCGGGGACGTGATCAATGAGTGCCTCATGGCGAAGGTGCGGCCGGAGTATTTTTACCGTTCCGCGCACCAAGTTATCTACGAGGCGCTGATTGCGTTGAACTCGGCGGGCGTGCCGGCGGACGAGATTCTGCTCGCGAACAAGCTCAAGGATATGGGTCAACTTGACGCCATCGGCGGCCATGCCTTCCTCTACGAGCTGACCAACCGCATCCAGACCACCGTCCACGCGAAGCACTGGCTGCAAATCGTCAAAGAGAAATATTTCTTGCGCCAACTGATTCGCACGTCGCAATGGACGGTTGAGCAGGCGCACGGGGCGGGGCAGGGGAGCGTGCAGGAGTTGCTGGGCAATGTGGAGGCGGAGTTTTTCAAAATCCAGCAGGACACGATTTCCGAGTCGGCGGAGCCGCTGGCGAAGTCCGTTAACCTCGCGTCGGAAATGGTGGCGAAGATGCTGGAGCGCCGCGGCGAGGTCAGCGGCGTGCCGACCGGCTACACGGATTTGGACAAGCTGACGTTCGGCTTCCACCCGTCGGAGATGATCGTGATCGCGGCGCGGCCCTCGATGGGCAAGACCTCGATTGCGATGAACATCGCCGAGCACGCCGCCCTGCCCGCGCCGCGCGAGACGCGCCCGCCGGTCTCCACGCTGATTTTCAGCCTCGAAATGGCCGCCGAGCAACTGGCCATGCGCCTGCTCTGCTCAAACGCCCGCGTGGACATGCAGAAATTGAAGGATGGCTTTTGCGACCGGCAGCGCGAACTCATCGAATCCGCCAAACTCCTCAAAACCGCGCCGCTGTGGATAGACGCGAGCGCGAACCTGAACATCCTGGAAATGCGCGCCAAGGCCCGGCGGCTCCACTCGCGGCACAAGCTCGGGATGGTTATTATTGACTACCTGCAACTGGTGGCTTCGGCGGGCCAGTTCAACTCGCGCGAGCAGGAAGTGGCGGAGGTCTCGCGCGGGATCAAGGCGATGGCCAAGGAGCTGAATTTGCCCGTCGTGGTGCTGTGCCAGCTCAACCGCGAGTCGGAGAAGGAGAAGCGCCTGCCCCGCCTGAGCGACCTGCGCGAGTCCGGCTCTATCGAGCAGGACGCCGACGTGGTGCTGCTGCTTTCCAAGGCCCGGGACCAGCGGGACACCGAGGAGACGCCGGACCAACTGGCGGTGAAGCGTGAATTAATCATTGCCAAAAACCGCAATGGCCCGATAGGAGAGGTGGCGCTTACGTTCAATAAGCGCCTTACCCGTTTTGAAAATTACACTGCACACGGTTCTTAACCCGCGCCGGGCGGCCCTCCTGGCGGGCGTCTGGCTGGCCGTGGCTATGCGGGCGGCGGCGCAAGCGCCCGCGCCAACGGACTTGCCGCTGCCGCCCGGCCCCAACGCGCCGGTCGTGCAAACTGCGGCGACAGAGCCGACGGCGCCCATCGTGGAGAACATCTCCCTGCAAATCCAGGGTTCGCAGCAAATCAGCACCGATTCCGTCCTGGCCCACGTCTTTATCCGCGAGCAAATGCCCTATGACCAGACGTTGGTGGACAAGTCGGTGGATTCGCTGGTGGCGACGAAGCAGTTCAGCTTTGTGCGCACCGACCGCCAAGACCTGCCCGACGGCAACGTGAAGCTCATCATCAACCTCTTCCCCAACCCGAAGGTCTCGGCGGTGGTGTTCAAGGGCAACAAGGACTACTCGCAGACGCGCCTGTTTGGGGAGATCAAGACCGTCGCGGGCGATTTTGTGGACGAAGAGCAATTGAAGGAAGACCAGGACAAGCTCCGGGACTTTTACCAAAAAAAGGGCTATTCGCAGGTCAAGGTCACTTATGCGATAGACACCAACCCGAACACGGGCACGGCGGTGGTGACGTTCCAGATTGACGAAGGCCCGGCGGTCGAGATTGAGGCGATCAATTTTGTCGGCAACGATCACCTGAAATCCGGCGAGCTGGCCGACCAGATACAGACCGTCACCCACAAGTTCATCATTTCCTGGTTCAGCGGCGGCGGGGTTTTCAAGCGCGAGGATTTCTTGGACGACCTCGACACGCTGCGCAAATACTACAAGTCCCACGGCTACCTCGATGTGGACATCCCGGAGGACGAAGTCAAATACGACTATCCCGCGCCGGGCGAACTCGCCCTCACCATCACCGTCCACGAAGGCCGCCAATACCGCATCGGCCAAAACATCACCATCGAGGGCAACACGATTTTCCAGACGGCGACGCTGAAGGCCCTGCTCACCCTCAAACCCGGCCAGGTTTTTTCACCCGAGGAGGTGGACAAGAACCGCGACGCCATCCGCGACTTCTATGGCAAGGCGGGCTACCTCGACACGTTTGTGACCGCCGTCCGCCAGCCCGACCTCGCAACCGGCGACATCGGCATCAATTTCATGGTCATGCACGCGGAAGGCCAGAATGCCGCGGAAGGCGAGTCGGACAAGTTCTATGTCGAGGGCATTGACATCGAAGGCAACACGAAGACGCGCAGCAACGTCATCGTGCGCGAACTGGTACTCGCGCCGGGCGACGTGTTTGACACCGACCGGATGAAGACCAGCGAAGACCGGCTGCGCAACACCGGGTATTTCGATGAAGTGAACCTTTCCCCCGGCGACACCAACATCCCCGGCAAGCGCAACCTGCGCATCAACCTGACCGAAGCCAAGACCCTCACCGCGCAAATCGGCGCGGGTTTCGACCCGATTGAGGGCATCGCGGCGTTCGTGGATTTTCAGGAAACCAATTTCGATCTGTTTAATTCCCGGACGGATTTCCGCGGCGGTGGGCAGAAAGCGCACCTGCGCGCCACGATCGGCAGCAATATCCTGAGCGTGCAGATGGATTACGAATATCCCTGGCTGTTCGAGCGCCGTTTGGACACTGGCATCAGCCTGTTCCACACCGAGGAAAGCTACACCAGCAGCATCTATAACGAGGAAGACACGGGCTTCACGGTGTTCGTGCGCAAGCCCGTCATCGAATTCATTGACGCCACGCTGAGCTATACGTTGGAGGACATCCTCATCAAGGACATCACCACCGCCGCGCCCCCGCCGGTGTTCGAGGAGAAGGGGTTTGCCACGGTTTCCAAAGTCGGCCTCGACTTGGTGCGGCAGGAAGGCCTCGACAGCCTGCAAGCGCCCACCACGGGACAGCGCGAGGAGTTTCTTACCGCCGTGGCCGGCGGCCCGTTGGGCGGGCAGACGAACATTTACCGCCTTGAAGGGCACCTGGCCTTTTGGGTGCCGACCTTCAAGCAGAGCAACCAGGTGTTTTCCATGTCCCTGCGCGCTGGCACCGTCTCCGGCTATGATGGCAAGGACGTGCCGTATGCGGAACGCTATTTCCTCGGTGGCGATTATGACCTGCGCGGTTATTCTTACCGCAACGTCGGCCCGAAAGTCGAAGATCCCACGTCCCCTGCGGTCGGCGAGCCGCTCGGCGGCAACAGCATGGCGGTGGCGCAGACGGAATACAGCTTCGAGCTATTCAAGGACTTCCGCCTCGCCTTCTTCCACGACATCGGATTCGTCAACCCGAACGCTTATGACATAAGCCCCGGGGGCTACCGCCAGGACGTCGGCATCGGTCTGCATTTCTTCCTGATGAAGCAACCCATCCGCATTGACTTTGGCTATCCGCTCAACGCCGACCGCTTCCAGTCGCACAGCATCACGCCCAGCTTTTCGTTCCAAGCCGTCTATTAAGCGCGCTGCGAGAGACTTACTTAGTTGGTCTGCAGGGTCAACACATGGATGATGGGCGTCGGCCCGCTCAAGCCATTGTAAACGGTTCCATAGATTTTCACTGGCTTGTCCAACAACGCCACCACCGGCCCGGCCAGCACGACATCGCTGAGGTCCGCGAGGTAGATCACCTGGCCTTTGTCGCTATACAACACGTATTGGGCATTGATGGGGCCGCTGATTTTCGTGTCCGTGCGCAGGCGAAGCGTGCCGTAATAGAAATGAGGCAGGCCGGGGCTTTCCGCGGGTTGGGGCGGCGCGGGGATGGCCGTGACGGCCACTGGCGGTGTAACCGCAGTTACGGGGGTGATGGCGGTGACTTTCGCCGGTGGCGGGACGGGTGCCGGCGGAGTCACAGTGGCGGGTGCCGACGGTTGAGCCGGAGCCGGCACCGGTGCAGGCGCGGGCGTTGGCGTGGGTGCTGCGGCCACTGTGGGCGTGGGAACTGGTGCGGGTGCAGGCGCGGGCGCAGGAGCGCTGGCAGCGGGTGGGGGAGCAGGCTTGATGAAATACACGGTCACCGGGCCGGGAAAGTTCACTTGTGACCAAGCGACGTCCGTGCTGGTCAGGACCAAAGGCGGACTATCCGGCGCATTCCCCAGCACGGGGCTGGCGGCATCTGCCACCGTGTGGACGGGTGTGCCGGGAATTACAGATAGATTTAAGCGCGATTTGTCCGTCGGCACAAAGCCGGGGAACGGGCCGGGCAAATCGAGCGACTCCCAGCCCAGTGCGGCTTGCGCGGAATCGGAGACGGGTTTCGCATTGGCCAGGCGCGTGTCGTCGGGCTCGAGGCGTTGGAACACCGGCGTCGTGGCGTCGGGCGACAGGTAAACAGCCAGGTCGGTCGAAGGCCCAAAGCCGTCGGCCCGCAGCGCCGGGGCGGCGAGCAGGCCGAGCGCGACCGCCAAAATGAGGTGAAAGCGATGATTCATGGCAATGGTGGCAACAGGTCTATAACCACGCAGCATAACGTGCTTTCGGCCAACGACAAAGCATTTTCTCCAAGGTGGCCAGCCTATTTTGGGAGTTGCCAAGCGCCTCCCGGGCGGCGATTTTTTACGTTTGGCCCTGCGCATGATTACCGATTCCAGCCCCTCCGCCTTCAATAAAGACCGTCCCTTTTTGGCACGGTTGACCGAGCGCCGCCGCCTTTCGAAGCCCGGCAGCGAGAAGGACACGCGCCACTTCGTCGTGAATATCGCGGGCAGTGGGTTAACTTACAAGTGCGGTGATTCGCTCGGCGTCTATCCCACCAACGACCCCGTGCTGGTGGACGAAGTGCTGCGCGCAGTCGGTCTGCATGGCGACGAGTTGGTGACGCTCAAAACCCTTGTTACCGTGCCGCTGCGCGAGGCGCTGCTCACGCGCTTTTCGCTCGCGCAGCCGACCAAAAAAACGCTCCATACCTTCCACGCCCATGCGACCGCGTTGGATGAGCAGGCGCGCCTCCACAACCTGCTCAACAACACCAAGCCCGAGGAATTGCACGCCTACCTCGAACAACGCGAGTTCCTCGACCTCCTCGAGGAATACCCCAGCGTGCGCTTCGGCCCGCATACGTTTCTCGAACTTTTCCGCAAACTCCAGCCGCGTCTCTATTCCATCGCCTCCTCGCCCGTGCTCCATCCGCACGAAGTCCACCTCACCATCGCCGTCGTGCGTTATGAGACGAACGGCCGCCCGCGCCTCGGCGTCGCCTCGACCTACCTCGCCGACCGCGCGCCGGAAAATGAAGCCGCCGTGCCCGTCTTCGTCTCGCACTCGCATTTCGGGCTGCCGGAGGACCCCGCGCGCGACCTCATCATGGTCGGCCCCGGCACCGGCATCGCGCCCTTCCGCGCCTTCGCGCAGGAGCGCATCGCGCACCACGCGTCCGGCCGTATGTGGGTGTTTTTTGGCGAACAGCGCCGCGCCTTCGATTATTTATACGAGGAGGAATGGGAAGCCTGGCGCGCCGCCGGCCAACTCGCGCGCCTCGACCTCGCCTTCTCGCGCGACCAAAAGCACAAAATCTATGTGCAAGACCGCATGATGGAACACGCTGCCGAATTGTGGGCCTGGCTGAAAAACGGCGCGGCCTTCTACGTCTGCGGCGACGCCAAACGCATGGCCAAAGACGTGGACTCCGCCCTCCACGACCTCATCGCCCACCAAGGCGGGATGGACGCCGCGCAGGCCATTGAATACGTTAAACTGATGAAAAAGGAGAAAAGATATCAGCGGGATGTGTATTGAGCTGGGCAGAATAGGGAAGGTGGAATGTAGAAGGTAGAATCTGCGCCAAAGAAATTTAACTTCATTCTTCATTTTACATTCCCCCTTCTACCTCCTACCTTCGGCAATTATATACCCGTTTCATCAAAGGCCATCGGCCCGAAAGGGGGGCCGGTGAGTGAATCTGCATCTTTCAGCCCTATTCGTCTGGGTAATCATCAGTGTCATTCCCGCGCGGGGTGGACTTGTGCCTCAATGCGGAATCGAGAATGAAGCAAAAATTGGTATATCTGGCCTTTTTGAAGGCGTCAAAGTATTCGACGCGGCCCAAGATATACAATGCCCTTTCCCCTTCTGTTTGATGCCCGCCGGGGTCGCAACGAAGCGTGAAAACATCTTGTGGCCCAACATACAGGGTTCCAGAACACAACTCTTTGGGAATAGGTTGAATTCTAAAGTTATCGGGTTGGGGAATTTCCAACGAAGACACGGAGCCTTTAGCAACCACGCGATAGGCGGGGGTTTGTCCGGTATTCTTAAAGACAACAACGTAAGTTGGTATGTTATTGCCAGTAGGAGTCCCTTTTTCAAAATTGGAAAAGGTCAAATAGGCCCGCAACTGCCTTTCAGAGGATTCTTTACTCGCATCTATCGCCTTTCGCATCAAGCGAGCTTGGATTCCATAAATGACAGCTTGTATGAAAACGATTCCCAGCGTGGCGATTTCAATCCAATTAAGATACTCTAAACATCTATTCATAATAATCCAAGACCTTTTTGCTATTTCACCCGTATCCACCCCTTCAATACGATTACTCTCGCCATGTCTTGCCGGTTTTGCATGGTTAATTATAAACTCGATATACGCTTCATCCAATTTCAATGCTGTTCGCATTTCTTCCCATTGATTTTTTTTCTCTTTTCCTGGAGCTATCATATGTCTTATGTTTTCAATCGCCTTCCCGCAATTTGCCGGGCATTTATTTGTTGTGGCTACCGCCTCAATGAGTTCGCCCTGAGCAATCCAAATACCTTCTACTCCTACCTCCCGTCCCCATGAGCCTGCTCACCTTCACCAACCGCACCGCCCTCGTCACGGGCGCGGGGCGGGGCATCGGCAAGGCCGTTGCCAAGAAACTCGCCGCCCAGGGCGTCAAGGTCCTGTGCGTGTCGAAAAACCCGGACTCCTGCGGAGGCGTCGCCGCCGCGGTGACCGTCGCCGGGGGCAAGGCCTTTGCGTATCCCGTGGACGTGGCCGACTCCGCCGCGGTCAAGGCCGTGTGCGAGCAAATCCTCCGGGAGCACGAGCGGGTGGACATCCTCATCAACAACGCGGGCATCACGCGCGACATGCTGTTGCTGCGCATGAGCGACGAGGACTGGCACGCCGTGCTCAACACCAACCTGTCGAGTTGTTTTTATTTCACCAAGGCGCTGCTGCAGCCGATGGCGCGGGCGCGCTGGGGGCGCATCATCAGCATTACCTCGGTGGTCGGCCTGATGGGCAACGCCGGGCAGGCCAACTACGCCGCGGCCAAGGCCGGGATGCTGGGCTTCACGAAGTCGCTCGCGCGCGAGCTGGCCGGGCGCAACATCACCGTCAACGCCGTCGCCCCGGGCTTCATCACCACGGACATGACCTCGAAGCTCTCCCCGGAAATCCTCGAAAACGTGCAGAAAGTCATTCCCCTGAAACGCTTCGGCGAGCCGGACGACGTGGCGACCATGACCGCCTACCTCGCCAGCGACCAGGCCGGTTATGTAACAGGGCAAGTTTTTACGGTTGACGGTGGCATGGTGATGTAGGGCGGGCCGAGCATTGACAGGTGCCAAATGAAAAGTTACGGTTTGGCTCATGAAGAAAGCCGCCAGAAACGGAGTTCCCGTCCTCACGGATTGGGAGCCGACGCCCCGCCTCAAGCGTGCCATGCGTGAGGTGGACGCCGGGCGCGGGTTAATTTCGCTGGGTAATTACGAACAGGCCAGTGAATACTTTCGCCGTCTTTATGAAAGAAACCGCCCTAAATCGGCGCGCCGCTGAAGAATTGGGTTTCCTCTTCAGGACGGGGTGGGTGTCGCAGGAAGACTGGCAGCATCTGCTCTATTTGCTGTCCAAGGATGAACCGTTGCCCCCGGAATACCATGAACATCGGCTGACCGACAATTGGACGGGGCATTGGGAATGTCATCTATCAGGTGACTTAATTGTCATTTACAAACGCAAACCCACCAGAATCATTTTTACGGCCATTGGCACGCATCAGGAATTGTTCCATTCGCGCCGCCGCAAAGCCAAGGGCCGGAAACCGCCCCCAACAGACCTTGATGAAATCATCGAACGGGCCCTCAACAAGGCTGCGCGCGAAATCAAACGCTGGTGGGCAGCGCGGCGGTAAGCGGACGCCGGCCCCCCGCCCTCGTTTTTTACGGTTGACGGCGGCATGGCAATGTGAAGGCTTGCCTCCATTCAAACCTCAACCCTTTCCCACTCACGACTATGGCGGATAAATCCATCGAACAGCGCGTTAAAGACATCATCGTCAGCCAGCTCAACGTCAACGAAGAGCAGGTGACGCCCCAGGCTTCCTTTCTCGACGACCTCGGGGCGGATTCCCTTGACCTGGTCGAATTGATCATGGCCTTCGAGGAGGAGTTCAAAAACGAGATCAAGGGCGAAATCCCCGAGGCCGAGGCTGAAAAGCTCACCACCGTCGGCCAGGTTGTGGACTACATCAAGGCGAAGTCCGGCGCGAAATAAGCGCCGTTTTTTCCCGCGCCGGCCTCCTCTTGCGCGCCGGATTTTATTTTTTTGGTTTGCCGCATGGATACCGCGCCGAAATTCCCCCGGGTGGTGGTCACGGGCCTCGGGGCCGTTACCTCCCTCGGCCACAATGTGCCCGACTTTTGGGCAGGCTTGCTCGCGGGCCGCAGCGGCATCCGCCGCATCGAGCGCTTCGACGTCACGGACTACCCGTGCAAGGTCGGCGCGGAGGTGCGCGACTGGGACCCGGCGAAGTTCATGGACCCCAAGGAAGTCCGGCGCAACGATCGTTATACGCATTTCGCCGTCGTCGCCGCGCTCCAGGCCATGGCCGACGCGAATCTGACCGCCGCACAGACCGACCCCGACCGCATGGGCGTCATCGTCGGCTCGGGCATCGGCGGCCTCGAAACCATCGGCAAGCAATCCAAGGCGCTCTTTGACGGCGGCCCGCGCAAGGTGTCGCCGTTCATGATTCCCTCGCTCATTTCAAACATGGCCGCCGGCGTGATTGCCATTGCCACCGGCGCGAAGGGGCCGAATTTCGGCGTGGTTTCCGCCTGCGCGACCGGCACGCACGCGCTCGGCGCCTCGCTGCGCGCCATGCAGTTTGGCGAGGCGGACGTGATGATCGCCGGCGGCAGCGAGGCGGCCATCACCAATTTGGGCTACGGCGGATTTTGCGCGGCGCGCGCGATGAGCACGAATTTCAACGACCAGCCCGAGCGCGCCAGCCGCCCCTTCGACAAGCTGCGCGACGGCTTCGTGATGGGCGAGGGCGCGGGCGTCCTCGTCCTCGAAACGCTCGAACACGCCCGCTGGCGCGGCGCGCGCATTTACGCCGAACTGGCGGGCTATGCCGCTACCTGCGACGCCCACCATATCACCAGCCCCGACCCCACCGGCGGCGGCCTCGCCCGGGCCTTGCGCACGGCGCTGAAGACCGCCGGCCTCACTCCCGGAGAGGTGGACTATATCAATGCCCACGGCACCTCGACGCCCTACAACGACAAGTTCGAGACCTTGGCCGTAAAGACCGTCTTTGGCGACCAGGCCTACAAAATCCCAATGAGCTCGACCAAATCCATGACCGGGCACCTGCTCGGCGCGGCAGGCGGCATTGAGGCCATCGTTTGCCTCAAGGCCATCGAAAGCGGTGAAATTCCTCCCACCATCAATTTGGAGGAGCAGGATTTTCCCGATTGCGATTTGGACTATGTGCCCAACGTCAAACGCACCCATAAGACGCGCGTGGCCCTCAGCAGCAACCTCGGCTTCGGCGGCCATAACGCGGTCGTGGTGTTCAAGGCGATCTAATCCATATCTGGCAGAGGAATGAGCGGGGGCGGACGGGGGGCCTTTCAGTCAATCCGCGCTTGCGCGTTTACAGGGAACCCGGCAAAGTGCCCACCTATCCCAGCCGTCCTCTCCGGCGGCCCCATCCCACCCCCTGACTCATGCGTAAAAAACTATTCTACTTCTCCGGCCTGGCGCTTTTGTCGGCCATTTATGCCGCGCAACCCCCCGCCCTGACATCCAGTCCCGCGCCCATTACATTTCCGGTTTACGGCTTTAGCATCAATCCGTTTGAGACACAGACTGATGGCTTGGTGCTCCAGGCGCTGCAAATGAGCTGGCCCATCGTTCCTTTGCCGTCGGACAAAAACAAGGGCTTCGCCCCCGCCATCAATGTTATGGTCTGGCCAGCCACCGAGGACATGGCTCAATACGAGGCCAAGCAGCGGCTGGACCTGCAGGCGCACAACATGACCATTCAGCACGAAAGCATTAACAAGGACAACACCGAGTGGACGCTCGAATACGTCGGCGTGGGCAATGGCGGTGCGGCGATGCATTGGTATGCCCACATCGTCAATGGGGGCAAACGCATTTACATCGCCACCGGCACCACGCCCGACGAGATGTGGAGCCTGTATGGCGACAAAGTGAAGGCGTGTGTGGACAGCCTCAAGTCTACCGGCACCGCCCAGATCGGCCCGCTGACCGCGCCGGCGACAACCGTGCCCCCCCTCAAGTTGACGCCTTAATATATAACATGGCTTCCGCCCAATTTCAGCGTCGGGTTTTCAAGCTGCGCTTCATCTATGAACTGGCCCCCATTCATTTTGCCGGCGATAAGTCTTTGCCTGTGGTCGGTTGCAAAAGGCGCGGATGCACCTGCTCCGGCGGTCGCCTCGACTTCGGCCAGCTCCGCGACCTCCGTGGCGGTTGCACCCGCGGCCGCCAAATCAGAATCGCTGCTCTTCGCCTATTTTATCGGCCAAGCGGATGGCCTGCATCTCGCCTGGAGCGACGACGGCTTTCAATGGACCGCGCTCAAAGGCGACCAAATGTTCCTCACGCCCCAGGTCGGCAAGGAAAAACTCATGCGCGATCCGTCCATCCAGCGCGGGCCGGACGGCGTGTTCCACTGTGTCTGGACGTGCAGTTGGAATGACCACGGCATTGGCTACGCCGACTCGCAAGACCTTATCCACTGGTCGGCGGAAAAATTCATCCCGCTCATGGAAAACGACCCCGCCACGCGCAATTGCTGGGCACCCTCGCTTTTTTACGACGCCGCGGGCGCGCAGTGGTTCATCATCTGGTCGTCCACTGTCCCCGGCAAATTCCCCGAGACCGACGGCCAGGACAAAAGCGAGAGCGACGCTGTCGGCTACAACCACCGCATCTATTACACCACCACTAGGGACTTCACCACTTTCAGCCCCTCGAAGCTGCTGTTCAACCCCGGCTTCAACTGCATTGACGCGGCGCTTTTCCAAGACGGCAAAAAATACGTCCTCGTGTTCAAGGACGAGACCAACGTGCCCTTCCCGGTGCAGAAAAACCTCAAGCTCGCCTTCGCCGACCATCCCGCAGGCCCCTACACCGGCGTCACCGCGCCCATCAGCCCCAAGGATCCGAAAACCGGCCAAAGCCTATGGTCCGAAGGCCCCACGCCGGTAAAAATCGGCAACCAATGGCTGATTTATTTCGACGAATACCGCGACGGCCGCTATGGCCTTATAACCTCAACGGATTTGAAAACTTGGACGGACGGCGCCGGCACATTCACCCTCCCCCAAGGCATCCGCCACGGCACCATCTTCCACGCCCCGCCGGACATTATTGAAGCTCTGAAAAAGGTGGAGTAAGGGCGACGGATGGGATAGGACATCTGCGGAGCCGCCTGGTCCCAGCCTTATGGAATTCACCCCCAAAGAGCGAAAGACGATTGATGCACTGCGCCGTATGCAGGGCAGTCAAAGAAGATTGCGAAATTGGGCAAGGCTCTTGAATAGTTTTTTTTGTATCGGAGGAGCAACCTACATGTTTTTTCGATTGATTAATTTGCATTTCATGGCCGACCTTAAAAACATCATCGATTTGAAACCAGGATTTGTGCAATTTGATATTCTATCTGACATTGATTTTGAAAATTTCGTTGTGTTGGCATACTCCGGTGCTGGTTTCCTCCTTGGGATGGGGATTCTTTCGCTTGTAATCACGATCATCCAGTGGCGGCCGAGTCGAGAGGAGAAATTACTCCTCAAGCTGGCTGATCAACTCGAACCGCCCGGCAAAGCCGGCGAAAAGACATGAAGGATATACATGCCATTCCTCCGAATTGCCAACCTTTCGATGGTTGGGACGCAATTCATGCCAACGCCACCCCGCGTCCCAGATTGACTTCGTTATTGGACCAGTTGGACGTCGAATATAAATCCAACCCGGGAAAATTTGTGGTGCTTAACCAACATTCTCTTTCCGAACGCGAATAAATTTAGGCTTTGCTGCGACAGGGAACAGGGCTTGAGAAACCTCCTTTGTCCCGGGGAGCGCGGGCGTCCCGCGCTCCCCGGGACAAGAGACAATTCCCAGAACACGATTAATAATTTAAAAAATTATACAGGATCGAACAACCCGCACGCCGCCGGCTCGGCCTCAATCGCTTCCTCGCGGTTCGGGCGGGCGACGAGGCCGGGGTAGGGTTCCTCGGGATAGGGCTGGTCGGCGCGGCCGTGCTCGATCATATGCCGGTCGCACACTTGCATCAAGGCCGTCATACCCTCGGCCCGGCGCATTTCGTAGAGAAATTTTCCTTCCGCATCCACGGATTGGCCGACGAAATTCAAAAACTTCTTCAAGCGGCTGCCCTGCACGCGGTCGGGGATATCGGGCGTAGCCGTCGAGAGGCGCAGGTCATCAACATAGCCGCGCGCGTCGCCGAGCGTCGGCTGGAACGCTGGCCGCCCGGCGTCGGCGTCGCGGATTTGCCGGAAAATCCACGGGTTACGGATGGCTGAGCGCCCGATCATCAGGCCCGCCGCGCCCGTTTCCGCCAGCACCCGGCGCGCCTTGGCCGCCGAGGTCACGTTGCCGTTAGCCAGCACGGGGCAGCGCGCGCGCCGCACCGCGTGGGCAATCCAGTCGTAATGCACTTCCGCGCGATACATCTCCTTCACGGTCCGCCCATGCACGCTGAGCAAATCCACGCCATGCCGGTTCACGCTGTCGAGCAGTTGGTCGAAAAAATCCGTCGTCTCAAACCCAATGCGCATCTTCACGGTGAAGCGGCCGGGACATTCCGCGCGCAGGAGGGCGAGAATTTCATCCACGCGCGCCGGGTCGCGCAGCAAGCCGCCGCCGACGTTTTTGCGGTAAACTTTCGGCGCGGGGCAGCCGAGGTTCAGATCCACGCCGGCGATGGGATGCTTCGCCAGTTCGCGCGCAGTGCGGGCGAGGTCGGGCAAACTTTCGCCGATGAGTTGCGCGAACACGGGCCGCCCCGTGTCGTTTTCGGTGACGCTCGACAAAATGTGCGGTTCGAGGCGCGAAGTCTCATGCACGCGGAAGTATTCCGTGAAAAACCAGTCCGGTGCGCCCCGCCGCGCGACGGCGCGCATGAAGGGCAGCGTCGTGACATCCTGCATCGGCGCGAGCGCCGTCGCCGGCCGCCCGGCCTCGAGCAAGGGCGGGAGCGGGCACAAAGAAGAGGTAACCACGGAGAACACGGAGAACACAGAGGGTGAAAATGAAAAATTGAAAATTAGGGGAAACGGCTTCTCCGTGATCTCTGTGTCCTCCGTGGTTACCTTCAGTTTAATTCTCCTGCTTCAAAATCCGCTCCAAAATCTCCGTCATGTCCTCGACGGTGTCGAGGACTTTGCGGGCGGCGAAGATGGGCTTTTTGGCCTGGAGCGCCAATACCATCGAGTCGCTCGGCCGCGCGTCCACCTCGATGATTTTTTTGCCCAGCTCGTTCTGCATTTGCAAAATGATGCGCGCGAAGAATGTCCCCGCGTCCACGTCGTTGATGATGACGCGCTCGACCGTCACGCCCAGCGCGCCGAAGATGTGCCCGATGAGGTCGTGGGTCAGCGGGCGCTCTTTTTTCACGTCGTTGAGCGTCATCTGGATCGCGTTGCCGATGGACTGGTCCACATAGATGACGAAAGTCTTCTGCTTGCCGCCCAGGAAAATGGCGCAGCCGTTGGACGTGGGCATCACGCCCCGGATCGTCACTTCCTCGACATCGTTCTTCATGCCCGCATTATCGCCCCGAACGGCCCAAACCGCAAGCGCGCAAGTGAACGGCGCGCGTTTTCGAGGTTGGCAGTGGGAAGCAGGCCGCTAACATCGCACCATGTCCTCACCCGTGGTCGTCTCCACCTGGCCGCATGGCTTGGCCGCCAACGAGGCCGCATGGAAAATTCTGGCCGCCGGAGGCCGGGCGCTGGATGCGGTCGAGCAGGGTGCGCGCGTCGTCGAGCTGGACCCGCGGTCAACAACGTCGGCTACGGTGGCCTGCCCGACCGTGACGGCGAGGTCACCCTTGATGCCTGCATCATGGATGAGTGCGGGAACTGTGGAGCGGTGGCGTGTTTGCGGCACGTCAAGAATCCCGTTTCCGTCGCGCGGCTGGTCATGGAAAAAACGCCCCACGTCCTGTTGGTCGGGGAGGGTGCGGAGCAATTCGCGCTCGCCCACGGGTTCAAAAATGAAAACCTGTTAACCCCCGAGGCCCGGGCGGCCTGGAAAAAATGGCGTCGGGAAAACAACGCACCCCCGGAAAAAATAGACGCAAAAAACCACGACACCATCGGCCTGCTGGCGCTGGATCGCCGTGGCAGCCTCGCCGGCGCCTGCACGACCAGCGGCACGGCGTGGAAATATCCGGGCCGCGTCGGTGATTCGCCGATTATTGGCGCGGGCCTCTTTGTGGACAACGAAATCGGCGGCGCGGCGGCGACGGGCCGGGGCGAGGCGGTGCAAAAAATCGCCGGTTCAATGGTGGTGGTCGAGGCCATGCGCCACGGCCTCAGTCCGCAGGAGGCCTGCCGCGAAGCAGTCCACCGGATCATGAAAAAACAAGTTGACCACAAAACCTTCCAGGTGGGCTTGATCGCGCTAAACAAAAAAGGCGAATTCGGCGCGTGCAGCCTCCAGCGGGGCTTTGAGTATGCCGTGTGCGCGCGCGGAAAAAACAAACTGCGCCCGGCGGAATATCTGGTGAAATAGCAGCTAGGCGGAGGCGGCGCCAAGCCCGCTCTCGGAATGGCGGTTGTGGCGCTGGATGAAGGCGGCAAGCGCCAGCAATCCTGTGCGCTGGTGGGGCCGCAGCGGCGCGGCCAGCAAAACTTGGCGCGATTCCTGAAAGTGCGCCGCCGTTTCCCATTTCAATTCCGCCATGACCTTGGCGGCGACGCCGTCCTGGCGCACCCGCGCCCACACTGCGGACGGGTTGCCCCGCGCCAGCTCCGCGCGCAACGCCGCAGCCTCCACCACCGGCAAGGCATCGTGGTAGCGTTTGAGAAAAAGCGTTTTGACGCCCTCGCGCAAATCGTCCGCCGGCTCGACCGCGCGATGAAAATGGGGACCGATTTCATGCAAATCGTTTTCGATCTGGAAGGCGAGTCCCAGCGGCCGGGCAAAATCATGCAGACTCAGCAACACCGGCTCCGGCGCGCCGGCCAGGATGGCGGCGACCACCAGCGGCGCCTCAAAAGTGTAGCGCGTGGTTTTCAGGTAATACGTGTTGCGAATGTCCTCCTCCGTCACGGCTTCGAGCGGGCGGCGCAGCAGCGCCAGTTCGAGCGCCTCGCCCAGGCCGGTGTCTTGCGCGATGGTGGAAAAGTAGCGCAGCGCCGCCGCGCCCCGCCCGGGGTCGAGGTCCGGCAGCAGGAAGTTTTCCACGGCAAAACCGAACAAAATGTCGCCGAGCACGAGCGCCAGATTCTCGCCGCGCCGGTCACCCGCTTCCCCCGCCAATCGGCGATGGAGCGTGGGCTGGCCGCGCCGGGTGCGCGAGCCGTCAATGATGTCGTCGTGCGCGAGTGCAAAGGAGTGAAAGAATTCCAGCGCGCACGCGGCGCGAAAAATCGCCGGCGATGGCTCCGCCTCCTCCGCGCCAAGCAATTTATAAGTGGACAGGAAAAGAAGGGGTCGCAGGCGTTTGCCTTCCGTGGTCAAAAATCCCTGGAGTGCCGTCCACGCGGGTAGCAAGCCCGGTCGCGCGGCGAATTTCCCCTGCAACTCGCGCAGCGCGTCCGCGTAATGCGCGTGGAACGCCCCCCGCCACGCGGCCAGGTCGCCGACGAGTGATTCTGAGGATTCGGCGATGCGAGGCGAAGGCATGGAAAAGGTTGGCGGTCGGAGGGGTCAAAGATGCGGGAAGAGCAAAATGTTGTCCACCTGAAACCGCCCCGCGCCGGTGACAGACACCGACAATTGGCAAAGCAAGTTTTGGGCCGAAATGGGCCGGGCTTGCGCGCCGGAGGGCGGCCCTCTAATCTCTCCGCGTGCCTCCTCCCGATTCTCCATCCCCTCCGCCCAACCTTTACCTCGCCGGTTTCATGGGCACCGGCAAATCTGCGCTCGGCCGCAAACTGGCCGAGCTGAAGAACCTGCGTTTCATTGATTTCGGACGACCTTATCGCGCGCGGCGCGGGCAAGCCCATCGCCCAGATTTTCGCCGACGAAGGCGAGGAGGAGTTCCGCCGGATGGAGCGCGAGTTCATTGAGCGGGGCCACCCCGGGCGCGGCTGCGTTGTGGCGCTCGGCGGCGGGTTGGTGGCGCAGCCGGGGATGATCGAGGCGCTGCGCGCCCGCGGTGTCCTCGTCTGCCTCATCGCTTCACCCGAGACGATTCTCCAGCGCACGCGCGGCAACCCCGCGCGCCCGTTACTCAACGTGCCCGACCCCGCCGCGCGCATCAGCGCGCTGCTTGCCGAACGCGAACCCTACTACCAGCGCGCCGGCACTTGCATCATGACGGACGGCCGTTCGCTCGGCGACCTCCTTGCGCACCTTGACCGCATTTACCGCCGCGAGGCGCGGAATTATCCGGCCAAGTGAATTAAGAATTCAGAAGTTTGGAGTCAGAAGTTTGGAGTCAGAAGTTTGGAGTCAGAAGTTTGGAGTCAGAAGTTTGGAGAACACGCCCGTCGAAATTTTGCCGTTGAACGAGCAACGGGAAATTCAACTTTTTAATTCTTAATTTTCCCTTTTTAATTTCAACTCCGCCCCTCCAAGCCGACCCGCTCTACGATGCGGAGAAATTCGTCCCGCGCGAACGGTTTGGCGATGAAGGCTTCCATTCCCGCAGCCTGGTAGCGATCCGCCTCTTCCTTCATGGCGCGGGCCGTGAGCGCCACAATGGGTGTTTGCCGTTGCCCCAGACTCTGCTGCAGCTTTCGAATCCTGGCGGAAGCTTCCACTCCATCCATGTCCGGCATTTGAATGTCCATGAGGATCACATCGAAGGTGGAACCATTCACGGCTGCGACTGCTTCCATGCCATTGCCGGCCAGCACGACCTCGTGCCCGCGCTGGGTCAGGAAGGTGCGCCCCACCAACTGGTTGGTTGGATTATCCTCCACCAGGAGCAAGCGCAACGGTCGCAACACCTTTCCGAGCGGCGCTTGATTGGGCGCGGGCTTCGGGGTAAATTGGCTGAGAATCGTGAGAATGGTGTTCAGTAGGTCGGCCTGGCAGACTGGCTTGTTCAGCACGCCGGCGATCCCCAGTTCGCGCGCGTGTTCCAAGGCCTGGGGTTGGGCGGCGGAGGATAGCATGATCACCGTGGGCAGTCTTGCGGGCCGCCGGCGCAGCAGTTCTTCCATCATCATGAAGCCGTCCATTTCCGGCATCATGGCATCCAGCAGCACCAGGCCAAAGGGGGTGCCCAATTGGCTGGCCCACTCGAGTTCGTGCAGCGCCTGGTGGCCGCCATTCACCGCCACCGTCAGCAGACCCCACTGCCGGGTCATTTCCTCCAGCACCCGGCGGTTGGTGTGATTATCGTCCACCACCAGCGTGCGCAGCCCCCTTAATCTTTCCATGTGGGCGGGCGTGACGGGCAGGGTAGGGCTGGCGCCCCGCCCAAACCGGACGGTAAACTCGAAACGGCTGCCCCGGCCGGGTTCGCTTTCAACTTTCAGCCGGCCGCCCATCTGTTCAACAATGCCGGAGGAAATCGCCAGCCCCAGCCCCGTCCCGCCAAAGCGCCGGGTCGTCGAGCCGTCCGCCTGTACGAAGGGCGAAAATATGGCGCTTTGCTGATCCGCCGGGATCCCGATGCCCGTATCGGCCACCCCGAATCGAAGCTGGACGTGCCCGTTCTGTTGCAGCGGGGACCGCACTTCGAGGGTGATTTCCCCCTTTTGGGTGAATTTAATGGCATTGCCGAGGAGGTTGACGAGCACTTGCCGCAGCCGCACGGGATCGCCCACCAATTCATCGGGCACGGAAGCCGGCAGATCGGCGACCAGCTCGAGCGACTTCTGACCGACCTGTATGCCGAAGGGTTTGATGATTTCCGCCACCAGTTCGCGCAAGCTGAAGGTGATGTGCTCCAATTGGATCTTCCCGGCCTCGATTTTGGAAAAATCCAGGATGTCATTGATGATGCCCATCAGGGAATTGGCCGATTGCCGCACCAGGGCCAGATAGTTCCGCTGCTCGGTGGTCAGCTCGGTGTCGAGCACGAGCTCCGTCATGCCCATGATGCCGTTCATTGGCGTGCGGATTTCATGGCTCATGTTGGCCATGAACTCGCCTTTGACCCGGTTGGCCGTGTCCGCTTCGCGCTTGGCGGCGAGGAGGGCTTTTTCCGTTTCCTGGCGCGCGGTGATTTCTGCGGCCAACTGCCGGTTGCGCAGCGCAAATACCTGGCTCGATGCCAGCAGGAGCGCGGGAAACCCCACCATGCGTATGGTGCCCGCCGCCGCATTTTCCACCAAGAATGGCTCGTAGATTTCCTCGCTCGCCCGTGCCAGGCAATGTGCAATGGCATCCTGAATGGGGCATTCCGCCGGCAACACCAGCATTGGCGCATGCGTGACGCACTCAAGGAGCGCCTCGATGGGGCGCACAGTGAAACGCTCCAAGCCATAGGGCCGGCTCATCACGCGTAAAAACGAGGCTTGCGAGAGCGTGTTGACGCGGGTCGCCCCCTTCATGATGATAACGCCGGGAACATCCGGGTAATTTTTGAAATACCGGCTGATGACGGCACCCCGGGTCTCGAGGTCGAACGCCGCGTCCGCATATGGCAGCTCTCCAACTTGGGTTACGGCGCTAAAGTCATGGCTGATTTGCGTCGTCATGGAACCAACCAACATACCCTAAAATTGTCGCCGCATAATTGGAGTTGGGTTACATTAGGGTGACAGCGGCTCCGGGCGGACAATGATAGCCACTAGCCCTAGGGTCATTTCCCCATTTTTTTATTGAAAAACGCACGCATTTTTTCCAACACATCCGCCGGGGGTCGGACTGGCTCGCCTTGAAAATTCACGAACGCGTGCGTGGTGTGCCCGGTCAGGCACAGTTCGCCCGAGCGGCGCAATTCGTAGTCAATGCGCAGGCGCGCAGTCGGGCGTTCGCGCACGAGGGTGAGCAATTCGAGCCGGTCGTCAAAATACGTCGGAAGCAAAAAATTGGCGTGGGCCTCGAGCACCGGCAGCCGGTAGCCGCGCTCCTCGAGGCGCGGTAGGGCAGGCCCAGCTCGTCCATTATCTGCACGCGCCCCACCTCGAACCAGGTGAAGTAATTTCCATGGTAGGTGAAGCCCATCATGTCGGTCTCCGCGTAGCGCACGCGAATCACACTGGTTGAAGTGATCATGGGCAGAATATAGAATGGAAAAGGGAGGATGGAAAATGGAAAAAACGAGAAAGCAGAGTGCTGGATTTTCGGCCAAACCCGGAAATCGGTCATTTGCGGTGGGCACTTGGCTTGCGGCACTCAGAATTCAGCAATCAGCATTCAGGAATTTCATCCTTCATCCCTCATCCTTTTTCCATTTTCCATCCTCCCTTTTCCATTCTACACTTCCGCCATGTCCCTCACCACGTCGCAGCGCTTCGGCGCGTATTTCATCGGCTTCGGCCTCGGCTGCGTGCTCGTGTCCATCTACCTCAGCGTGCGCGGGCTGCCCCATCCGCCCGAACCGCCCCCGCCCGGCGTCATCCGCCGCGAGGTGCCCGGCGCGCTTGCGCAAATGATGCTCAGCGGCACACCCATTGACGGCGATTTCGTCCTCTCCCATGACGACAGCCGGACGCTGGCCGCCCCCGCCGCGGGCCGCTTCACCCGTGCCCTCGTGGTTGCCGGCCTCGACCCCGGTGCCTTCATCCGTGTCGAGGAGCAATCCCTTGTCACGGATCCCGACAAGGTCGTGGACTGGAAATTCATGTTTGCCGACCACGCCCGCGCCCAACTCAAGCCCGGCGCCGACACCCGCGCGCTGGCCGACGCCATGAAGCCACTCGGCTGGCGCTTTGCCGGCGACAAGGACAAAGACGGCTGGGCCACGATTTTATTGAGCGGCCACTCTGTCAAAAGCCTGCCGCAAGCCCTCGCGCAATTGCAGGCCTGGCCGCAATGGGTCGCCGCCGCCGCGCCGGATTACCTGCCCGCCCCGTCTCTGATGGCGGGAACGCGTGGTCCATAACTGATGGCGAGCTGGCTATGGCTCCCTGTCTAATACCCAATCAACTGAATATGCGCCGCCTTGGCTTCGGCGAGCACCGCGTCTTTTTCCAAAATCAGCGTCGCGCCGGCTTCGAGCGCCGCGGCGGAGATTTTCGCCTCGCGCAGCACCGCCAGCGTCCCGCGGCCAAACACCGGCACGTCGAAACGGAAATCCTGCTGGGGCTTGGCGGTTTTGACAAAGAGCGGCTCCTTCGCGCCGAACTCGCCCGCGCGCCGCAGCATCGGGTCCGTGCCTTCAAAGGCTTCGACGGCCAGCACCGTCCCGCCGCTGACGACGACGCCCTGCCCAATGTCGAGTTTCGCGATGTCGCGCGCGAGGCGCACGCCAAAGTCGAGCGTCTCCTGCGTTACGCGTGATTTTCCACCCGTCATCACGCCGGTCTCGGCGAGTTCGTGGTCGAGGAAGGCGCGGGCGTCCAGCAGCGGGATGCCGAGGAGTTCGATTTCGCGCGCCAGCGCCCCAAAGATGCTCGCGGCGTTGCGTTCCTTGAGCGTGGCGAGAATGGTGATGGCCTTCAAATCCGGGTGCAGGCCGTCGAAGAGGCGGCGCGGGCGGATTTGCCCGGCCATGATCGCCGCGCCGGCCTCAAGGTGGCGCAGCGCCTTGAGCATGTGCCCCACCTGGCCGACTTTGATGATTTCGCGCTCGCCGGCGGGAAAGGAGTCCACTAGTTCCGGCGCAGTCTCGTCGTGAAAGGCGATGAGCCGCGCCGCCACGCCCGCCGCCCGCAGCGCGCGCGCCGTCAGTTGCGGATACAGGCCGCGCCCGGCAATGATCGCGACGGGCCGGCCCGCATCAAAATGCTTCGGCAAAAACCGCGAGCGCACGGGCGCGGCGGCGCTGGAGGCGGGGGTTTTCACCGGTAGCGCGGGTCGTCGGCGGAGATTTGCTCCGTGAAGGATTGGGGCACGCGCTGGGCCGCGACGAGGTTGGGGCCGACGCTGGTAAAAGTGAAGCGCAGACCCACGCTCGTCGCCGTGGCCAGCCACGCGCCGAAATGGTCGTGGTCGTCAGTGGTGATCGTGGTGAGTTGCAGCGGGTAGGGCGCATGGAGGTTCTGGCGCGTGAGCGTGGCGGTTTGACCCGCCAGCACCGTGTCGTGAAAGCCCGTCTCCGGCACGGTCACATCCACCGTGCCGTCGAACAAAGTAAGCGCGAGGCTGTCCTTATCCGCATGCACGACGAAGGAAGGCGAATGAAAACTCAGTTGCGCCAGCGGTGTGGTGAGCGTGAAGTTTGAGGTGGGCACCGGCTGGCGGCCGGAAACCGCCAGCGTGCCTTGCGCCAGCGTGAGCCGCAAACTGCTGCGCGACGGCTCATACGCGCTGTCGCGGCTGGTGTCCAAGATGGGGTCTTGCGTGAATTCGTCCAGGGTGACGCGCCCGCCGCCGGGCAGAAAAAGGGCATCGCCATTTGACAAAACAAACATCAGCGCCAACCCCGTCGGCGCATTGACGCCTTGTCCGCTGGCGGAAAAATTCTCGCCGCGCACAAGCGGGCGCGCTTTCGCGCCCGGGCCGGCGGGCAGGATGGTCGTGCCATCGCGCACGGTCTGCGCGAAGATCGCCCCCGCCCGCGGCGCGGTTGACGGCGCGACCGATGGCGCTGCGGCCGGGGCGGAATCCGCGCCGGCCGCAGCCGCCCCCATCGCTGCCAAAATTAAAAGGGTCTTGATCATCGCACCACCAGATTAAGAATTTTTCCCGGGACGTAAATTTCTTTTACCAGGGTCTTGCCGGCCAGGTGCGGGGCGACGCGCTCGTGCGCCTTCGCCAGCGCGATGATCTCCGCCGCGCCCATCGCCACCGGCACGTCCACGTCCCCGCGCAGCTTGCCGTTGACTTGGATGACGATCTTCACCATGTCGCGCCTGAGCTTGGCCGGGTCGAATGACGGCCAGGGCTGCTCCGCGACGCTCGGCGCGCCGCCGAGTTTCTCCCAGAGTTCCTCGGCCAGATGCGGCGCCAGCGGCGCGAGCAGTTGCGCGAAAACGCGCGCCGTCGCCAGCGTGTAGCCCGGCTGCGCGGCGAGATGGTTCAGCAAAATCATCAATTGCGAAACGGCGGTGTTGAACCGCAGCGTCTCATAGTCGTGGGTGACTTTTTTGATGGACTCGTGTACGAGCCGCGCCGTGTCGGCGTCGTCCGCGCCATCGCGCGCGAGTTTGGCGGTGGGCGCGCCGTCCGCGCCGACGAATTCACGCCACACGCGCTTCAGGAAGCGCACCGAGCCTTCAACCCCCGCGCTGTTCCAGGGCTTCTCGGCCTCGACCGGCCCGAGGAACATCAGGTAAACGCGCAGCACGTCCGCGCCATATTCGGCGATGAAGTCGTCGGGGTTGACGACGTTGCCGCGGCTCTTCGACATCTTCTGCCCGTCCTCGCCGAGCAACATGCCCTGGTGGAAAAGTTTGGGAAACGGCTCGGGCGCGCGCACCGCGCCGATGTCGTGCAAAAATTCGTTCCAGAAACGCGCGTAGAGCAGGTGCAGCACGGCGTGTTCCGCGCCGCCGATATACATGTCCGGCATCCCCCAGTAGGCCTCGCGCGCGGGGTCGAGCAGTTGCTTGTCATCGTCCGGGTCGAGGTAGCGCAGGTAATACCAGCACGAGCCGGCCCATTGCGGCATGGTGTTGGTCTCGCGCATCCCGGCGACCCATTCGTTGCCTGCCCTGAGCGAAGTCGAAGGGCCAATCTTTTCCCCCGAAACAATTTCCCCCGTGGCGAGATTGACGCGCACATGCAGCCACGCATCGGCCTTCGCCAGCGGGCTTTCGCCGGTGCCGCTGGGCTGGTAGTTGGCGATTTCCGGCAGTTGCAGCGGCAGCGCCGATGACGGCAGCGGAATGGCAATCCAGCGCACGCCGTCCTTCTGGAAGGTGATCAAAGTCTCCGGCAGAAATTCGCGTAGCGGACTCTGCGGATACTTTTCAAGCTTCGCGTAATCCGCCGCGCGCACCCAGACAATCGGAAATGGCTCGCCCCAATATCGCTGCCGCGAAAACAGCCAGTCGCGCAGTTTGAAATTCACGGTCTTTTTGCCGAGGCTTTTTGATTCCAGCCAAGCAGTGATTTTCTTTTTCCCCTCGGTTGCAGTTAAGCCTGTAATTGAAATATCCGGTCCTGTAGATCCAGTAATCAAGCCTTCGCCGGTGAATGCTTCAAACTTAGCGCAGGTCGCGGCATATCGACTTCCCAGCCCATCTTTGAATCTTTCCGGCGGTTGGTTATCGTAATTTTCGGATGCATTTTGACCAGTACGAATTAAATACCGTTTAGCAGTATCAACGAGCCATTGGGCGGGCGGTGCAATAACGACATACATCGGAAGGTTGAACTGTTTAGCAAATTCGAAGTCGCGTTCATCATGTGCGGGGACGGCCATGATGGCGCCGGTGCCGTAGGTCATCAAAACATAGTCCGCGACCCAAATCGGAATCTCGCGGCCATTGACCGGGTTGATCGCATACGCGCCGGTGAAGACGCCGGTTTTGTCCTTCGCCAGTTCGGCGCGTTCGAGGTCGCTCTTCGCGCGCGCGCGCTCCTGATACGCGGCCACGGCCTCGCGCTGCGCGGGCGTGGTGATTTTCGCCAGCAGCGGGTGCTCGGGCGCGACGACCATGTAGGTCGCCCCGAACAGCGTGTCCGGGCGCGTGGTGAAGACGACGAGTTCCTCGCCGGGGAAATCGCGCAGGGCAAAGCGCACCTCCGCGCCCTCGGAACGGCCAATCCAGTTGGTCTGGAGTTTTTTGGTGGACTCGGGCCAGTCGAGCTTTTCGAGGCCGGCCAGCAATTTGTCCGCGTAAGCCGTGATGCGCAGCACCCACTGGCGCAGGTTGCGCCGTTCGACCGGGTGGCTGCCGCGCTCGGAGCGCGGGCCTTCGGCGGTGTTGAGCACCTCCTCGTTGGCGAGCACCGTCCCCAGCGCCGGGCAATACCACACGGGCTTTTCATCCACATAGGCCAGGCCGTGCTTGAACAGTTGCAGGAAAATCCACTGCGTCCAGCGGAAGTAATGCGGGTCGGTGGTGTTGACCTCGCGCGCGCGGTCGTAAACAAAACCCAGCCGGCGAAGTTGCTCGCGGAAGCGTGCGATGTTCTTGCGCGTGGTCTCGGCCGGGTGCGTGCCGGTTTTGAGGGCGTATTGCTCGGTCGGCAGGCCGAAAGCGTCCCAGCCGGTCGGGTGGAGGACGTTGTGGCCCTGGGCGCGTTTGAAGCGCGCGAGAATGTCCGTCGGGAAATAGCAGACCGGATGGCCGATGTGCAGGCCCTCGCCGGACGGGTAGGGGAACATGTCGAGCACGTAGTATTTCGGGCGCGCGCGGCCCGCGGCGTCCTCGCGTGCGGCGAACGTGCTGTTCTGTTCCCAGAACGCCTGCCACCGCGCCTCCACGCGCGTGAAATCATATTCGGAAGGGTGCTCAGCCATGAATGAAAAGGGAAGAGCTTGGCGGGTTCTGGCGGCGGGGTCAAACCAAGCTTGAAGAATGCATTATTGTGATTCATGCTAAAATAACAGATTCATGAATGCCTCATTGGAAAAGGCGGTGATTAATATGTTGCTGGAAAAATCCGAAGCAACATCTGCCGCCATTCGTGAGCAGCTATACTATGCTACAGTTACCAAACGTGAACTGACGGGCGTGGGATTTTCACCCACTTTGCCGTGGCAGTTGATGCGCCAGTCAAACGCGATCTTCCAAACATGACGCTTGGTAATGTTGGTGCGGAATTGCCTGGCATTAACACGGTGCTGGATTCCTGCTTTTTATCCGTGATGGCGCGATCACTATGCTGGAGGGCTATACTTACGATGAAAAATGGCCAGAGGCCGTGGACGGGTTCAAGTTATTCAGAATGGACGACAAAGGGCGCGGTTTTTTACATCTGCGAGACACAGACGTCGAAAGGGATGAGAGAGACCGTTTATAGGCGTGGATCGGCCTCGTAGCACCGGACCTGTTCGGGCGGGATAAGCTTTTGCCGCGCCATTTGGGTATCCATGGCGTTGGTCAGCAAAACTTTGGCGCGAACTTCAACCATGGTTTTGATGTAACCCCTTGATACTGTATAATCAAGCCGTAACGAGATTTCGCCCTCCAATCTTGACACCCCGGCTCGGCTAGGGTGTTATGTCCCCTTTTCGCGGGGGCGAATCCCCGGGTAAAGACTCCTTTTATGGAACCAACCTATCGTCCGTCTAAACTGGCCCGTGCGCGGCGCTGCGGTTTCCGCGCGCGCAACAAGACCCGCGGGGGCCGCAAAGTCCTCGCCAATCGCCGCCGCCATGGCCGCAAGCGCCTGGCCGACTAGCGCGTGCCGCCCGCCGCCCCCGTCCCTGCCATGTCACCCGCGCCCGCAACCGCCCCCGGCGACGCCGGACCGAGTCCGCGCGCGCGCGAACGCCTTTCCGCGGCCCAGCGCCTGCGCCGCCCGGCGGATTTCGACGAAGTGCGCCGCCTGGGCCGCCGGGCCGAGGCCGGGCCGTTCACGCTGCGGGTGCGCCTGCGGTCGGAAGGGCCGCGGCGCCTGGGCGTCGTCGCTTCGCGCAAAGCCGGGCCGGCGGTGCGCCGCAACCGCGCCAAGCGCGTGCTGCGGGAATTGTTCCGCCGCAATCCGGAGGCGCTGCCGCCGTCCTGCGACGTGGTCATCGTCGTGCGCGCGAACTTTCCCGACTTTTCCTTCGCCGAAATCCGCGAACGCTACCTGAACGCGGTGAAACAAACTTCGCGCAACGCGAAGTGAAAACGATTTAGGATTTATGATTTAAGAATTATGAAGGGCTAGCCCCAGCCCTGTTTGCCATGCCAATGCGCCCCAATTTTTTCAGAATTTTTGCTCAAATCATAAATGGCTCCGATTATCGTCCGGCATCGCTCGTTTCATAGTTCTTAAATCTTAAATCATAAATCTTAAATCCCCCATGCCCCCCTCCCCCCAGCGTCCCTCCCTGCCCGCCTGCGTGGCCGCCGTCCTGGTACGCGGCTATCAGGTGGCGCTGTCGCCGCTGCAAAGGCTGCTCGGGCCGAACGTGGGCTGCCGGTTTGCGCCGGGATGTTCGGAATACGCGCGGCAGGCCCTCCTCACGCATGGGCTGGTGCGCGGTGGCTGGCTCGCGGCGCGACGGCTCTCGCGGTGCCATCCGTTTCACGCCGGCGGTTTCGACCCCGTGCCGCCGGGCCGCTTCGTGCCGGGGCGCATGTGGCGGCCGCGCACCGAAGGTTGAGCGCGCCTCGCTATCTAATTTCTTTTTACCGAGTTCGGCTCATGGACAAAAAATACACTTTTTTCGGCGCGCTGTGCATCATCGCCGCGATGATCCTTGGCTTCCAATCCATGCGCAACGACCAGGCGCTGGCGCAATACAAGGCCGCGCATCCGGAATTATTCAACCCGGCCCCCACTCCGGCGGCGGACACGGGTGGAAGCGCGCCCGCCACCGGAATCTCTCCGAACGGCGGCCCGGCTGCGCCATCCCCGCAGATGGCCAATGGCACGGTGATGCCCGCACCGGCGGCCACGCCCGAACCGTCCACGCCCGCCGCCACCGTGCTGCTGCGTAACGATGATATAGATGTAACGCTGACCGAAGACGGCGGCGCGATTAAAACCGTGGCACTCAAAAAGTCCCCCGCGAAAATTGACGGCGCGGATCCCGTCATGTTCAACGCCGGTGCGCCGCTGCCCGCGCTGGCACTGACGGTGCCGGTGCTGGTGAGCCCGAATGAGCCGCCGGGCACTTATTGGTCTTGGACGAACGGCAAGTCGGCGGTGAACGTCGCGGGCAACCCTGGCGTTCCGCCCAAGCCATTGCTAGTCCGTTACACCCTCGACCAGGCCACGACCACAGCGACGAGCGTCACTTTCCGCGGCATGACGGCCGACGGCCTCGAAATCACGCGCACCTACACACTGGGTTCCGGCAACGAGGAACCCTACCTCATCCACCACATTACCACGATCGTCAACCATGGCGCCAATCCCGTGTCGCTCGCGCGGGTGTTCATTAACGCCGGCACGGCGCCCGTGCCAACGCCGGGCGCGAGTTCGCTGGCCCAGAATTATCTGGACTTTGGTTACTACGACGGCCAGTCGGCCAATTTTAACATCAACGTGGCGCAGTTTATGCCCACGCCGGCCAGGCTCTTCGGCCTTTTTGCCGCGCAACCGAAACAGAAAAGCGACGTTTACGGGGTGCAGCCCGCCGCCGACCTGCATTGGGTATCGGTTAAAGACCAGTTTTTCGCGACCGTGCTCATGCCCAAGGGCATCCTGGGGCAGGGGTTTTATGTGCGAGGCGTGGACACCAAAGTCGGCGACACCACCCAGACGACCATCAGCGGCGACCTCGAATTGGACCTGGGCACGCTGGCGCCGGGCGACACGAAGAAACTGGAGCTCAGTTATTACGTCGGGCCGAAGCAATACCCACGGCTCGACCGCTTGGGCGACCACCAGGACTTGATCATGCAGTTCGGCTGGTTCAGCACCTTCAGCGAAATCCTGCTGGTGATTCTGACCGCGATCCATGCGGCCATCGCGCCGCTGATCGGCACCTGGGCGTGGGGTTGGACGATTATTGCCTTCACCCTCATTCTCAAGCTGGCGACCTGGCCGCTGACGGCCATCCAGGTGCGCTCGGCCAAGCGCATGGGGCAACTATCCGGGCCGATGAAGGCGCTGCGGGAAAAATACAAGGACAACCCGCAGAAGATGCAGACCGAGGTGCTCGAACTTTACAAAAAATACAAGGTTAACCCCGCGGCCGGCTGCCTGCCGATGCTCATTACGTTCCCGGTTTTCATCGCGTTCCAATACGTGCTGCGTACGTCCTCGGAGATGCGCTTCCAGCCCTTCCTCTGGATTCACGACCTCTCGATGCCCGACACCATCGCGCATTTTGCCGGCTTTTCACTCAACGTGCTCCCGCTGCTGATGACGGCCAGCATGATGCTCCAAATGCGCCTGACCCCGGCGCCCTCGGCGGACAACACCCAGAAGATGATGATGCAGTTCATGCCGCTCATCTTTTTGGCCGGCTTTTACCGCATGCCCTCGGGCATGATTCTGTATTGGACATGCAACAATCTCTTGACCATTCTGCAGCAATACCTCACCAACCGCCGCAAAGATGTCCTGGTCGAGCCGGCCAAGGCTCCCGACCTCCCCAAAGCCAAGTGGCGGTGAACCCTTTCCTCCATGTCTGGACACAGCAAATGGGCCACGACCAAGCGCCACAAGGCGGTCATTGACTCGAAGCGCGGAAAAATTTTCAGCGCCCTGAGCAAGGACATCACGCTCGCCGCCAAGGCCTCCGGCGGCGACCCCGTATCGAACTCACGCCTGCGCACCCTCATCCAAAAGGCCAAGGCGGCGAACATGCCCAACGACAACGTCGAACGCGCCATCAAGAAGGGCACCGGCGAAATCCCCGGCGTCATTTACGAGGAAGTCACCTACGAGGGCTTTGCCCACGGCGGCGTCGGCTTCATCGTGCAAGGCACCACGGACAACAAGCAACGCGCGGTGGCCGAAGTGCGCGCCGTCCTGACCAAGTCCGGCGGCAACCTCGCCACCGCCGGCGCGCTCGCCTTCACCTTCCTGCATCGCGGCCAGTTCCTCATCTCCGCGGAAAAGACCACCGAGGACAAGCTCATGGAGGTTGTGCTCGACGCCGGCGCGGAAGACATCAAGGCCCACGGCGACCATTTCGAGGTGCTTTGCCCCATCGCCGCCTACGACGCCGTCTCCGACGCGCTGGCCAAGGCCGGCATCCACCCGGACGAATCCGAACTCGCCTACATCCCGCAAACGACCATGCCGGTCACGGACGCCGAAACCGCGAAAAAAGTCCTGCACCTCATCGAACAACTCGAAGCGCTGGACGACGTGAAGAGCGTTTTCACAAATGCGGAGATTGATGAGCACGTTGCCGAATAATAGTTTCGAGTTTCGGTTTTCGAGTTGTGGGAATTTTTGTTTTTCCGTTTTGCCCGTGAAGGGGGTCTGGATGGACTGGCTCAATCAGGGGAAGTGTTTCGAGGGCCAACCCGAAACTCGAAACTCGAAACCCGAAACTAACTCTCGCTCCCGTCACCCCAAAAACGGCAGTTCCTCGAATTTGCCGTGGAGGACGGCGGCGGGGTCGGTGTCGAGCCAGCGGTGGAGCACCGTCGCATACACTTGCCGGAAATCGATTTTGTAAACGAGGTCGTTCTTGTCGGGGATGTTCAAATCGGGCACCTCGCCAATGGGGCCGCCTTGCTTTAGCGCCCCGCTCATCACGAACAGCGGCGCGGCGGTGCCGTGGTCGGTGCCCTGCGCGTCGTTTTCGTGCGGGCGCCGGCCAAATTCGGAGAAGGTCATCGTTAGCACTTGCTTGTCCAAGCCGTGCGCTTCGAGGTCCTTTTGAAACGCGGCCAGGGAATTAGACAGGTCGCCAAGAAGGTTTTGGTGGGGGTTGAACTGGTTGGCGTGCGTGTCGTAGCCGCCCTGCTGGCAAAAATACACACGCGTCTCCAGCCCGGAGGCGATGAGGGCCGACACTTTTTGCAGCGATTGCGCGAGCATGCTGCCGGGATATTGCGCCAGCGGCTTGTAGTCGTTCAAAACCTGCGCCACGCGCTTTTCCGTGACGAGCGCGTCCATCAGCGTGTGGCTGAGAAAGAGGCCGGTGTCGCCGGCGGGCGCGATGGTGGCGAATTCATCGAGCAGGGGCTTGTAAGGCGCGCCGTCCACGCGGCGGCGCACGCGTTGGTTGGCGCGGAAGTTGCCGTTGATGCTGAATAAATTCTGCGGGGTCTGTGAAAAAAATGTCTGCGGCAGGGTGACGGTCGAGTGGACGGCGTTCGGGTCGGAATCCTGGCTGTCCGTGGGCGCGCCGCTGCAGCAGTTGTCCAGATAGCGGCCCATCCAGCCGTCGGGGAGGAACGTGTCCGCGTCGCTGGCGGTTTCCCAGATCTCGCTCGAACGGAAATGGCTGTGGTTCGGATTCGGGTAGCCGACGTTTTGGATCACGGCGAATTTGCCCTCTTTAGCCAGCTCGGCAATAGCTCCGCAGGGCGGCGCGAGCGCGACGTGGTCGTCGAGCTTGTGCATCGTCGAGACATCCTTGAGGCCGAGGCGCGGGCGCAGGGCGTAATACCGGTCGTCGGCGTAGGGGACGACGGTATTGAGTCCGTCATTGCCGCCGGCCAGCTGCACGAGCACGAGGATGCGCTGGTCTTTTTCCGGCGCGGGCACGTTGGCTGCGGCGGCCTGGGTCAGAAAGCGCGGGGCGTAGGAACTGAAGGCCAGCAGCCCGAGGCCTGAGCCGGTCAGGCGCAAAAATTCGCGGCGGGTCGTGGGCAGGCGGGAATGGGAAAGGTTGTTCATGGCGTCCTCCGCGGGTTAGCAGACGTGGTATTCCGGCGCCTGAAACAGGGCGACGGCGACATCGCTCACCAGCTGCACGCGCGCCCCTTGGTCGTTCTGCATGTAGTCCAAAATATCGCTGCGGTAAGTGTCGGTGGTTTCGCCCGCGAGAAAATAGTTTAACAATTCGTCGGCAATCTCCTCGTTGGATTTGGCGGCGAGCATTTGCAGGCGGTCGTTGCCCATCGTGATGACACCGCGGCCGGCCTGGCGCTCGGCAGCCAGCTTCATCTTCAGATCGGCGGTCAAGTTGTTTTCGACGCCGGGATTGAAAAGCTGCTGCACGAGTTGCCGCCGCGCCGCCAGGGTCGAGGAATTAATCCAGTTTTTGCCGCCGAGCCAGCCGCGCACGTTCGGCGGGTTGAACGGCTCCTGCCCCATCGAGCGTAGCGTGTTGTAAATCTGGCCCTCAAACGGCGACACATCCAGGTTCAAGTCCTGGCACAGGCCGAGGTAGTATTGGATGGGGCTTTTGACCAGCGCGCCGCGAAAGGCCGGATGGTAGAAAAGATTCGAGGAAAAAACCAGGCGCGCCAGCAAATCCACGCGCAGTCCCGCTTGATCCCATTGGCGCCCGAGTTCTTCCAGATACGGCGCGGGAACGGGGTCCGGGGTCAGATAATAGGCGAGGAAGCGGCGCGGTAGGTGGGTGCGGGACGTGGGCTGCGCGAAAATCAAATCAATCACGTCTTCCGCGCCCCAGCGGCCGGCCTGGCCAAAAATGGTCTTGGTGCCCGGGTCCCAGCGCTGGGTGGCCACCACGCCCGCTTCATTGCGGATCACGATGCCGGTGAGGGCGCGCGCCGCCTCCTTGATGTCGCCTTCCGAATAGTGCCCCTCGCCGAGGGTGAACAGCTCCATCACTTCGCGCGCGTAATTTTCATTCGGCCCGTTGCGCTCGCTCGTGTTCAGATCCAGATACTGGATCATCGCCGGCGAGAAGGTTACCAACTTCATCATATACGGATACGATTGTTGCCAGGCGTTGCGCAACAGGTCGGTGTGCGCGTAGAGCCGCGTCGGGTCCTTCACCTTGCTTTGCCCGACCACCAGCACGTTGCTCAAAAACATGACCAGGTTTTCTTGCGCGGAATTTTCCGGCTTGGCCGCGAAAGCCAGCCAGCTTTGCACGTAGTCGAGAAACGACTGGCGTTCGAGTTGGTTGATTTCCTGGTTGAGCTGCTGGCGCGCTTGCGCGGCGGCGGTCGGGGGAGTGGCCGCGGAAGCCGTGCCCGCGGCGGGCGCCCGGTTCGCGCCTCCGGCCCGGCCTCCGCGGGTAACCGCGGGCGCGGGAGGCGGGGCGTCCATGGCCGTCAAATCCATGCGCTTTTGCATGTAATCGCCCAGGCTCGCGGGCATGCTATAGGGGCGAATATTCCCAAACGCCAGTTCGAGGGTGCCCGGCAAGCCGAGCTTGAACGCCTGTTGCACCCGGTCCGGCGTCGCGGAGAACCCGATGCGGTGCAGCAGGTGCCGCGCATTGTCCAGGCTCCAGTCCGCCGCTTTCAGCGGTGCCCAGGCTTGCGACGGGCTAAACGTTGCCGGGTTCAGGGACATGGGGGGCCTTTTCCTTTACGACTCTATAAACAAAAACCACGGGGATAGGTTTCGGCCTAACTGCTAAAAATATATGAATAATCCGCCAAAACGCAAAGCCAATCAGCGTTAAAAATGAGTCAAACTACCCAGGAGATCCGGCGTGGCGGAAATTATTTTTGCCGGTTGCGCCAATAGTCGCGGAACGCCTCCAGCCGCGGCAGGCTTTCGCGGTCTTTCGCGCGGTTGGCGGCGCGCTTGCTTTTGATGATGTCATCCGGATGGCAGACATGAAACCCATCCACCTCCACACGCCGCGCCCACGCTTCGGCAAAGGTTTCCAAGCCGTCGGGCGCAAACACCAGATCAAGGTCAAACGGGCCGGTCTTCAACTGCACGAAATCTTTGCCGCGGGCAATTTCCGCCGCCTGGGTGTCGCTCAATGAAAATCCCAGTTCGCGCAACGCCGCCACCAGGGCCGCGCCGTTCTGCGCGGACTTTTGCACAAACAAATCGGCGTCCTGGGTGGTATCGGGATAGCCGAGGAGAATGGCGCCGGATTTGCCGATGAACAAATACTGGATGCCGTGCCGTGCAAACGCGTCGCGGATTTCCTGCGCCTGCCGGTATTCAAAAGTCGCCATGCGGGTATTACCGATGATAGCCCAGCCAGGTGGGCAGATTATTTTCGCACCACGTCCGGTATTCTTCCATGGTGTCAAAGGCCCGGAACGGCGCGTCATCCAACACCGGCTTGTAGGTGCGGATAAAAGCGTAGCGCATCCGCTGTTCGAGCGGGCGCCGGGCGGCGGCTTCAAATTCCGCCAGCCAGTCGGCAGGGATGGTGCGCGTAGCGGAGGGCATGGTCGGCATCTTGCGGCAATATCGAAAAATGTCAATCTGTTCAGGTCGTCGGCGGCGAAGCAATTTGGTTCCGGTTCATCAAGAGGGCTAAGAGCTTATCCGTAAATAAGGATTGCGTTGAGAAGGCGGCGGGATAAACTGCGGGGATGCCGCGACTATCCTCCTGGGAAATCTCTGATGAATTCTGGGCCAAAGTCGAGCCTTTGGTTCCCGCGCGCGCCGGCCGGAAGGCGGGCGGGCGCTACCGTCGCGCCGCAGGCGCGGGCCGCAAGGCCCTCGCGCCTCGACGCATCTTCGAGGCGGTGGTTTACGTGCTGCGCACGGGTTGCCAGTGGAAAGCGCTGTCCAAGGCCCGGTATGGCAGCGCCAGTTCCGTGCACAAATACTTTCAGCAGTGGCACGCCGCCGGATTCTTCGAGGCGTTGTGGCGGGCCGGTCTGGCCGACTACGATGAATTGGAGGGCATCGCGTGGCGGTGGCAAAGCATCGATGGCTCCCTGGTCAAGGCCCCTCTGGCGCGCGAAGCGGTGGGAGCCAACCCCACCGACCGGGGAAAAAAATGGGAGCAAGCGCAGCGTGCTGGTGGACGCCCGTGGCGTCCCGCTGTCGCTCATCGTCGCCGGGGCCAATGAACACGACGTGACGCTGGTGCGCCGCACGTTGCGCCAGCGCCACGACCGGCGCACGGCCCATTTGTGTGCCGACAAGGGTTACTGGGGGAAACCGGGCCTGCGCACCATGCGCCAATACGGCTACCGTCCGCATGTGCCTGCCCGCGGAGCCAAACCAGCCCCGCGCCGATCCACCGGCCAAGCCCGTCGCTGGGTGGTGGAACGCACCGCTTCCTGGCTCAACCGCTACCGCAAACTCCTCGTGCGGTTTGAGAAAACCGCCGCCTCCCACGAAGCCTTGCTCTGTCTCGCCAGCGCGCTTATTGTTTACAGACGAACAACTTTTATTTACGGATAAGCTCTAAGCTAAACACAGGAACCAGTTGCTCCCGGTCCAGGAGAAATCAAAGTCTGATTGCTATTTTGCAATATACTGTGAGGTGCTGGAGGAGTTTCGTTTGGTACTGCCAAGCTTCCGTCACCGCCGGGTCGTTTTATAAATGCGCGGGACGCGTTGGGTGATCGAGCAAAAAGTTTCCCAGGGGATGCAGTCGCACCAGCCGCTGAATTCCGCCACGCCGATGCGGGCGCCGTCCTGTTCGCCAATCAGCGTCGCCTGGTCGCCGACCGCCACTTCGCGCAGCGCGGACACGTCCACAATGGTCGAGTCCATCGAAACGCGGCCCAGCACGGGGCAGCGTTGGCCGCGAATCAGGATTTGCGCGCGGTTGCTCGCGGCCGTCGGCAGGCCGTCACCATAACCGGCGGTAAGGATGGCGACGCGCGATTCGCGCGCCAGTGTGTGCGTGCGCCCGTAGCCGACGCCCGTGCCCGCGGGCAGCGTCTTCACCAGCCCGACGCGCGTGTGGAACGACAAAACCGGGTCGGGCCGCAGGCGCGAGAGCAGCGAGTCCGGGTAGGGCAGCAGGCCGAATTGGAGCAGGCCGACGCGCACGGCGTTGATGGGGCTGTCCGCCGCGAAACTTTCGAGGCCCGCGCTGTTGTCGGCGTGGATGAGGAAGCCCGCCGGGTCGGGCGGCGCGGGCAGCTCGCGCAGCGTATCCAAAAATAACTGGCGCTGGTGCGCGGTGAAGGCCGGGTCGGTGTCCGCGCACGAAAAATGGGTGAAGACGCCCCGCCAGGCCAGGTGCGGCGCGGCCGCCAGTTGCCGCGCCAGCGCCGGGGCGTCGCGGTGCCAGACGCCGAGGCGCCCCATGCCGGTGTCAATTTTCAGGTGCGCGGCGAGTTTGCGCCCGGCGGCCTCGCCGGCGGCGTCGAGGCGCGCGATTTCCTCCGGCGTCGAGACGGTCGCCATCAAGTCGTATTCGGCCAGCGCCGCCTCCTCGCCCGGCAGCACTGTGCCCAGCACCAGCACCGGCCAGCCCGAGCCGATTTCGCGCACGTCCGCGCCCTCCTTCACGTTGGCCACCGCGAAGCAGTCCGCCCCACATTGCATCAGCCGCGCGACCGTCTGCGCCAGCCCGTGGCCGTAGGCGTCGGCCTTGACCACCGCGACGTAGCGCACGCGCGCAGGCAGGGCGGCGCGGATTTTGCCGAGGTTGCGCTCGAGCGCCGCCAGGTCAATTTCCGCCCAACAGCGATGGGGCAGGGTGGACATAGGGAATGCTGAATGATGAATTCTGAATTATGAATTGAAGAGCCCGCGAGCGCAAAGGTGAAGCGCGCGGCAGATCCCTCGATATCATGCTTTTGCTCCGGCCCATTTTTTGTATTCGGGCGGGTTGCCGGCATAGGGCGTGGGCGTTTCGACGGGGCGAAACAAATTTAACCGCGATAAAACTTCCGGGTGCTCGCGGAGGGAGGCGGGCAAAGGCCGGGCGTGGGGCGGGGCTTTGTGCCAGGCTTTGCGCGCGGGCAGGTGGAAGAGCGCACCCGCCGGCAGGTCGTTTTCGCCAATTTCGCGCACCGGCCAGACGCCAACCTGCCCGCTATCGCTGTGGTTCACTTCGAGCACATGCCAATGGCCCTGCCGCGCTTCGGTGAAAACCGCGAAAGGCGGCGGCGTTCCGTCGGCGAGGGCCAGCGCGGCGGCCAAGGGCAAACTCCCGCAAGCCAGAACGGGTTTCGTTTTTCCGCCAGTGCGCGCGGCGGCGTCCGTTTGCCAGCCGCGAATGGCCATCGCGGCCACCCGCAGGCCCAGCACCGACCCCGGCCCCTCGATATAAAGATAGCCGCCGAGTTTTTCCAAGGGCATCCGCGCCTCCGCCAGCACCGTTTGCGCGCCGGCAAAAACGGCTTCGAGCGCGGGGGCCTCGCTCTCGCGCCAGGCGAGCCAGCGCGCGTTTTGCCACACACCCGCGCGCGTTGTCACGCCGCTGGCGTCGAGCAGGAGCCATGAGCCTCGAACGTCGAACATTGAACGTCCAACATCCAAGTTAAACGCATAGCCTTCAAATGAAAAATTCCAATCACGAATGACGAAGAACGAAACAAAAGCCGCAACAGCCGGCTGAAGGCGGCTGGGAGGGCGAAAAGGCGAAACTCCACACTCGGCTCTTATTCAAACAAAGCTGGAGGCAAAACCTCGCCACAGTAGAGGCACGTGGGTTGGTAGCGCAGGGCCACCCGATGGCACTTGGGACACTGCCGCGGAGCTATACGCGCTTTGTGGTCGTCGAGCCGGCCGTCGGTCAGATCCACGGCCGAAACTTTCGCGACTAAATCCTGATCGGTGTAACCGTGTTTTTCCTTCAATAAATTCCACAAGCCTTCACAGACGAGGGCGAGATGGTTCACTTCGCGCTCCAAATGGTCAACCTTGATCTGCGCCTCGGCCGCCAAATGGGCGGTGGCCGTGTCTCGGGGGGCGATCAAAGCCTGGCCGGTGCGAATCGAGGGGAGCATAGGGGTGATGGGCTAAAAATTCACGCATACCGCCGCCTTAAATTCGTCGGCAAAATGCCCAGTTCCTCGCGGTATTTGGCGACGGTGCGGCGGGCGATTTGCACCGCGTTTTCGCCGAGGATGGCGACGATGTCCTGGTCGCTGAAGGGCTTGGCCGGGTTTTCCTCGCCGACGATTTGCGCGATGCGGTCCTTGATGCTGGTGTTCGAGAGCGTCTCGCCGTTTTGCGCGGTGTAGCCGGGCGTGAAGAAGAACTTGAATTCGAACACGCCCCACGGCGTGGCGATGTATTTGTTGGCGATGGCGCGCGAGACGGTCGTCTCATGCACGCCGACGGCCTGGGCAACCTGGTTCATCGTCAGCGGGTGGAGCTTCGACACGCCATGCTCGAAAAAGTCCTTCTGCTGGGCGAGGATTTCCCGCGTGATCCGTTCGATGGTCTGCTGGCGCTGCTCAATGGAACTGATGAGAAATTTCCCCGAGCGCATTTTCTCGGAAATGTATTCCTTTTCCTGCGGCGAGAGGTGGTTTTTTGCGAGCAATTCCTTATACGTCGAGCTGAGGCGCAGCCGCGGGATGTAATCGTGGTTGAGGGTGATGACCCAGCGGTCGCCGTCGCGCTCGACGCGCACGTCCGCCTCGACCACGCGGTTGGTGTCGTCGCCAAAGCGGCGGCCAGGCGCGGGGTTGAGGGTGGCGATTTCCTCGAGCGCCGCCTGCACTTCTTCGAGATCGGCGTTGACCTTGCGCGCGATTTCCGGGATGCGCCGACGCAACAGCAGCGGGTAATGGTGGCGCAGGATGTTCGCAGCGAGGCAGTCGCCCTGCCCGCGCATTTTCAATTGGAGGAGGAGCGATTCCTGCACGTTGGCCGCGCCGATGCCGGGCGGGTCGAAGGTCTTGAGCAGTTCCGAAGCCTCCTGCACGGTTTTGAGCGGCAGGCCGGACAGCAGCGCAATGTCCGAGAGGCTCGCGGTGAGGAAGCCTTGGTCGTTGAGGCTGCCGACGAGGTAACGCAGCGCGTCGTGCCGGCTCTTTTCGCCATCGGCCAGGTCGGCCTGGCTCAAGAGATGTTCCGGCAGCGAGGTCTCGCTGACGAGCGAGTCAAAAAAGTGCTGGCGTCGCTCCGCGTCCTCGCGGGTATAGACATTCTGGCTGGCATTCTGCTGGAAGTGGTCGCGCCAGTCCTCGTCGAGTTTGCGCAAAATCTCGAAATCGTTCTGGAAGCGCATCTCCTCGTTGGCGTCGGGCGTGTTGTCGGCTTCACCGGTGCGCTCGGTTTCGCGTTCCTCGGTCTGCTGTTCGAGGGAGACACCCTCCATCGGCATTTCCTCGAGCAGCGGGTTGCTTTGCAATTCTTCGAGGATGGTGTGGCGCAGTTCGAGCGCCGGGGCCTGCAAAATCTTCAGGGACTGGCGCAGTTGGGGCGCCAGGACTTGGTTTTGCGTGAGCTTTTGGACTTGATGGAGGCCTTGATGTGCCATGATACCCGTCGCTTTCCCGTCAAAACTTGACGTTTTACTTGGAATTTTTATGCATCCAACGATGGCTGGCGGTGGCGCCGTGCGGCCCATGCAGGTCGCGCACATAATCGGCGAGTTTCTCATTGGTCGGGCCGTAACCCTCACTGTAAAGATAGACTTCCAGGGCGGTGAGCAGCTCGGCGGCGGATTGGTAGCGCTGCTCGCGCGGGCGGGCCAGCGCCTTGTGCATGATCTCGTTGAGCTTCGCGTCCACCCCTTCGCGCATCTTGCTAAAGTCCGGCAGCGGCATGTGGAGGATGTTTTCGCGCGTGGCCTCGGGGCCTTCGCCCTCAAAAATGTTGCGCATGAAGAGCATCTCCGCCAGCACAATGCCGCAGCCGAAGAGGTCGGCGCGCGCGTCGGTCACTTCGCAGCGGGCCTGCTCGGGCGAGAGGTATTCGTCCTTGCCGGCGATGACCTCGCCTTCTTCATTATACATCAGGTCCAGGGCCTTCGCGATGCCGAAGTCGGTCAGCTTCACGTCCCCCTCGCTGGCGAGCATGATGTTCTTGGGGTTCACGTCGCGGTGGACGATGCCCAGCAGGCGCCCCTGGCTGTCGCGCTTTTGGTGGGCGTAGGCCAGCCCGCGGCAGACGCGCGAGACGATGAAGACGGCCAGCGAAACGGGAATCTTCTGGTGCGTCTCAAGGTGCTTGACGATGAATTCCTCGAGGTTTTTCCCGTTCACGTATTCCATGACCATGTAATACTGGCCGCCGATGACGCCGAGGTGGTAGGTCTGGACGATGTTCGTGTGGATCAGGTCGGCCACCAACCGCGCCTCGCCGACGAAATTGCTGCGAAACTCGGGAATGGCCGAATACTCCTCGCGGATGAGCTTGATGGCCACCTGCTTGGTGAAATTGTCCGAGCCATGCTGGCGGCCCTCGAGCACCATGCCCATGCCGCCCTCCGCGATGGAACGGACCATCTCGTAGTGGATTTCGTTAAAAATGTTCTTTAACTTGTGCACAGCGCGTTGAATCAAGCGGCTTCCCACCCCGACGGCAACCTTTTTTCGCAAATCTCGCACGATTCTTGCTGTGGGGTGTTTGCCAGTGCTGGGCAGATTATGATTTGATCTTTTTGACCGCCGCGGTTGCGCGGCGGCGAGCTGCTGCATCCGCCGCCAAAACATCGTCGAGGTCGCGCAAGCGGGTCACCGGGAGGGTGTTGAGGGCCTGCTCGATGATGCGTGGGATGTCGAGATAACTTACGCGGCGTTCCAGGAACGCGGCTACCGCGATTTCGTTGGCCGCATTGAACGTGGCGGGTGCCGCGCCCTCCGCCCGCAGCGCGGCATAGGCCAGACGCAGGCACGGAAAAAGATCAAGGTCGGCGGCCGGAAATCGAGGGCGAACTTTTGGGAAAAATCGAGGGTGGGCGCCACGCCCGCCGCCCGGCCGGGGTAGAGCAGGCTGTGCTGGATCGGAAACGTCATCGAGGGCGGCGACAACTGCGCGATGATCGAGCCGTCCACAAACTGCACCATCGAATGCACGATGCTTTGCGGATGCACGACCACTTCGATGCGCTCCGCCGGCAAGCCAAACAGCCAGTGCGCCTCGATCACTTCGAGGCCCTTGTTCGCCATCGTCGAGGAATCAACCGTCACCTTCGGTCCCATGTCCCAATTCGGATGTTTGAGCGCGGCCTCCGGCGTGACGGCGGCCATCTGCGCGCGCGTGTAATCGCGGAACGGCCCGCCGGAGGCGGTCAGCAAAAGTTTCGCCACATCCTGCGGGCGTTCGCCGTCCAGGCATTGAAAAACCGCGTTGTGCTCGCTGTCCAGCGGCACGACCGCGACCCGGTGTTTCCTCGCCGCCGCCATCACGAATTGGCCCGCCAGCACCAAAATTTCCTTGTTGGCCAGCGCGATGTCCTTGCCCGCCTCGATGGCCGCCAGCGTGGGCTTGAGGCCCAGCGTGCCCACGACCGCCGCGACCACCATGTCGCCCGCCGGCAGGCGCGCGAGTTCCACCAGCCCGGCTGGCCCGACGTGGAGCGTGCGCCCCTTGAACATTCCGGCCTTCCGCGCGGCGCGCGCCGCCGCCTCGTCAAAGACGCCGACATGCGGCACATTGAATTCGCGCGCGATCTCGTCGAGTTTGGCGCAATTCGTCCGCCCCGCAATGGCCACGATTTCCAATTTGTCGGGATGCTTGCGCACGACCCGCAGCGTGCTGTCGCCGATGGAGCCGGTCGCGCCGAGCAGCACAAGGCGCTTTTTGGGGGGGAATTTTGGGGATTTGGCGGAAGACATGCGGGATGACGGCGGAGCGACGGTTTTGCCCGCAAAGTTACACTCCGGCCCATCCGCGGGCGAGCAGAAACATGCTCCCCGGTTTTCCGTTTTCCGCCAATTCGCCGTTTTCACCGCGGAGCAGTGAGGCAAGCATCAACCACCGCCACCCGGTGGTCCTGCGTCGGGCGGTCAGTTCGGATTTTCTGAGTTGCTGATCAGTGGGGGTAATTCCTGGGGGTTGATGTCACGAGTTTTTGTATGGCTGCGTCGCGCGCCGGCGACTCGGGCAGGGTTTGCAACCAGGCCGCTGCGCCATGCGGGAAGGTCCGCGCCCAATTGCTGCTCGCCACACTGGCACTCACGGCATCACTTACCCCTGGCTCGGTCACCTGGGCCATCAGAGCCGAGGCCAGGGCGGGATTCTTCGCCACCACGGTGGAAATCAGTTTGGCGACACTCTGGTCATAAGTCGCACCAGTGGCAACTTGGTCCAGCCACGCCAAGGTGGCCGTTGGATCGGTTTTGGTCATATTGACTGAAATATTTTGGATGGCCTGGCTCTGCGCGGAAGCGTCGGTCAGTTGATTCAGATATTGGGCGGCCAGATTGGGGTCTTGGCCACTGGCCTCCACCACCGCGGAATACAGCGCCGCGGGATTCGCCGGCTGAAGACCGCTGGCCCAAGTTAAAAGGGCTTGTGGGTCATAATTGGCCCAACCCGTAGCCACTCCGTCCAGGGCCTGCACTTGGTTCGGGCCGGGGGGTAAACCCAAGGCTGCTGTTGCGGCCAGTGGGGGAAAAGCAGGATTCGCCCCCGCCCAAGTCTGGAATGCGTTAAGGTAATAGGCTTGCGTCTGCTTTCCATCGGGAAGTTGGGCCAACGCCGCCAAGCCTTGCTGAGTTTGTGTCGCAAGCCACGCTCCATAGATCAGGCCGGTCGCATCATTGCGTGCCTTGGGGTCATCAATCAGCCCAACTTTGGAAAACGCCAGGCCGGGATCATTAAGCGCAAGCGCTTTAACTAGCAAACGAATCTGCAAATCGCGGTTGTCACTAGGCGGTGAATTGACAAACTTATCAAGTTGCTCCAACATCATCCCCACCACAGGGGGGTCGGTGGGTTTCGTTTCGAGCGCCGGCGCAATCTGGGCTTGGACAGGCAGCGGGGATATTTTTCCTGCACTGGAATTGCCACCGACTGCAACAACCGTTGCCGGGCGATTGGGCAGTTCGACGTTGGATGGCGTGAGTTTGGGGGCGGAAGCCGTTTTCTGATTGGCCGTGTCCGAAGTTTCATTCGTCTTTTGCAGACTGATAATTAGCGGAGCAGCCACAACGAGCATGACTGCTGTGACAACAAGTATTTTGGCTTGGGTGCTCATAAGTAGAATTTTGAGAAAAATGCTTTCCGCCGCGATCCCCGCACCCGCCAGTGAGACCCCGGCCACATTCGCCGCCAATCCGGCGGGCGCCGCCTTCACCGAATTCGCTGTGATGGCTGTGGCCAGCATCGCTGACGACACCGTCACCCCCCGCCGCGCAAAATGCGCGCGCAGTTTTTCCAGCGCCCGGTCCACGCGCTTGCGCGCGGCGTCTTCGCTCACGCCGAGGGCGGAGCCGACTTCGCCGTGGTTTTTATTTTGGAAAAAGCGCAAGAGCACCGCCTCGCGGTCGGCGGCGTTGAGCGCGCACACGGCCTCGTCGAGCACGGGTTGCAGTGCGTCCCAATTGGGTTCGCGGGCGTGGGCGGTTTGGTTCATGGCGTAGGCCTCCTGTTCGCGGACGCGGCGGCGGTGCTCGTGGCGGCGGGTGTTGTTGGCGGTAAACCGGGCCGTGGTGTAGAGCCACCCGGCAAGGCTGGCGCGGCGGGACAACGGACGGGCCTGCCGCGCCAATTCCGTAAAAACCCCCTGCGCAACATCCTGGGCCAACCCGGTGTCACCGCCCACCTGCCGCCAGGCCGCTGAATAAACCAGATCCACGTAACGGCGAACCACCTCGGCGAAGGCGGCCTCATCGCCGTGCTCGGCATACTGGCGCAGTAAATCGCAGTCGGGGATCATGCGGGGATTATAATCATATCTATCCGCCGGAAGACAAACCGGACAAAAATAATTCACCGCCAAGCCGCGAAGGGCAGGAATCGGAGAACCACCGATTACACGGATAACACGGATTTGGCTGAGCCCTTACCATCCGTGCTATCCGTGTAATCCGTGGTAAAATTCGCTTCTTTACGCCTAATTCACCGCCTGGGCCTTCTGAATGGTTTTCAGCAGATCCGCGCGCTGCTGGTCCGTCAGCGTGGCGGACTCGACGGCGCTGGTCGCGGCGGCGGCGTCTTTCTTGGCCCACTGGTTCACGACGTTGTTCAACTGATTTTGCTGCGTGGTCACGTCGCTGATGGAAGTCGCCCAGGTGAACGAGGCCGCGGGGTTGTTTGTGCTTTCCGACGAAATAATCTGGACGACCGCGCCGTCCCGCGCCGACCCGGCGGGCAGCGTGTCCACCCATTGGGACGCGGCGGTCGGATTTTGCTGCACCCAATTGGCAGCCACAGCGGAGGCCGCGGCGTCCAGGACGATGCCCGCAGGCAGCGTGCCCAGCTGCGTAGCCGCCGAGGCGGGATCCTGCGCGCTCCAAGTGGACAACACGGAACCTAGCGCCTTATCGCGGGTGTCGCCCGCGGGCAATCCCTGGGCCGCGGTCCAGGCCGCGGTGGGATCCGTCGTGGTGAGGTTGCTAAAAACGGTCGCCAGCGAATTGGTTTGCGCCGGGCCGGGCGGCAGCGCCTCCGCCCAAGCGAGCGCCGCCTGCGGATCAGCCGCCACCCATTGGCCCGCCAGTTGGTTCGCCACCGCGCTGAAATTGGGGTCGTTCTGCAGGTTTTGATTAATGTAGGCGGATGCGGCGACCGGGTCGTTCGCGTCCCATGCCTGCATGACGTTTATTAAGGCGTCGCCCCGGGCCTGCCCGTCGGAGGCCGGCAGCGCCTGCGCCCACGCCAGGGCACCGTTGAGGTCGCACTGCGCCCAGGCCGAGGCCATTTGGCTAATGGCCCCGTCGCGGGTTGAGGCATCGGGCATTTGCGCGATGAACGCGACGGCGGCGGTGGGATTCGTTTCGTCCATTTGCGCAAGCACGTTCTGCACCGCGTCGTCGTAAGCCTGCCCGGTGGCCACGTTGCCGACCCACGCCAGGGCGGCGGCCGGGTCTTGTTGCGCCCAATTGCCCGCAATTTCGTTGATCATTTCATTGCGGTTGTCTCCGTTGGGCAAGGTGGCAAAGAGGGCGGCGGCCGCGTTGGGGTCGTGCTGGGACAAGGGGTACAACGAATTGTCAATCGCACCCGTGCGCGTTTCGCCGGGGGGCAGGCTGTTGGCGAAGGCCAGTGCGGCGGTTGGGTCTTCCTGCGCCCAGAAATAGGAAAGATTGTCCAGCGCCCACTGCCGGGACTCGCTGACCGGCAAATTCAAGGCGGACGTGGAAGCCGCCACGGGATCCACGCCCGTCCAGTAAGCATAAATATAACTGAGCGCCATGCTGGACTGTTGCCCGCTCGGCAGTTGCTTGAGCAAAGCCATGGCCCCTTGGGGATTGGACAAGCTCATAACACCCAAAATATTGTTTTCCACGTTGGCCTGCACGCTGGCGTTGCCAATTTGTTTAAGCCCGGCAATCGCGCCCGCCGGGTCCTTGGCCGCCCAGGCTTGAAACAGGACGCGGTAATCGCCGTTGCGGTTGTCCTGCAGCTCTTTGGATTTGACCCAGGCCACGGCGTCGGTTGGGTCTTCGGCGGCCATGCGGGAAAGCAGCATATTCTTGAGTTGGTTCGTCGCATAGGTGGGGGGCATTTTCAGCAAGGCGTCCAGCGCGCCGCGAACTTCGCCGGGCTTCAGCCCGGCCACGTAGCGCAGCGTGTCGCGCACGATGTCCATTTGGTTGCGGCCTGCCCCCTTGAACAAGTCCGTCAACGTAATGTCGCCGCCGGGTGGGGCGGCGGTGGCTGCGGCCATCCGCGCCTCCAGCACGGTTTGGGACTTCTGCATCGCGGCGATGTCATTGCGCAGCCGGCTGATCTTCCGCTGCTGGTAAATCATCGCCAGCATCCCCGCCAGAAAAAATCCGGCGGCCGTCAGCATGATTTTAATTTTTTCGGACATGGATGAATGGATAAAATGACCGTTAAGGTTTATTTCTAATTTGACGACGATACCGTCTGGATCGTCTTGAGCAAGTCCGTGCGCTGCTGGTTGGTCAGCGGGGCGGATTGCACGGCGCTGGCGGCGGCGGCGGGATCCTTCTTGGCCCATTGGTTCACGACGTTGTTCAACTGGTTCTGCTGCGTCGTCACGTCGTTGATCGAGGCCGCCCACGCGAACGAGGTTGCGAGGTTGTTTTGCCCTTCCGCAGAAATGATCGAGACCACCGCGCCATCCCGTGCCGACCCCAGTGGCAGGGTGTTCACCCATTGCGAAGCGGCGGCGGGATTTTGTTGCACCCAGTTGGCCGCGACCTCCGCGGTGGCATCGTCCAGCGCCAGGCCGGCGGGCAGCGTGCCCAGCAGCGTCGCGGCCTGGGCGGGGTCCTGCGCGCTCCAAGTCGCCACCACGGTGCCCATCGCCTTGTCCCGGCTGCTGCCGTCGGGCAATTGCTGGGCCGAAGCCCACGCGGCTTGCGGATCCGTCACAGAGATGTTGCTAAAAACCGTCGCCAGCGAATCGGCCTGCGCCTGGCCAGGGGGCAGCGCCTCGGCCCACGTCAGCGCCGCCTGCGGATCGGGGCCGACCCAGTGGCCCACCATTTGTTCCGCCACGTAGTTGAAGTCGGGATCGCTTTGAAAATTTTGCATGATATAGACTGAAGCCGCCTGCGGGTCGGTATTGTCCCAGGTCCGCATCACATTCCGCAACGCATCAATGCGCGTCTGCCCTTCGGAAGTGGGCAGCGCCTGCACCCACGCCAGCGCGCCGGGGAGGTCGGTCTGCGCCCACGCCGAAGCCAGTTGGGTGATCGCGCCGTCGCGCGTCGAGGCATTGGGCATTTGCGCGATAAAGGTGGCCGCATCCGTGGGATCCGTGGTGTCCATTTGCGCGAGGACGCCCTGCACCGCTTGGTCGTATGTTGTCCCGGTGGCGATATTGCCCACCCACGCCAGCGCGGCCGCCGGGTCTTGCTGCGACCAATTCGCGGCGATTTGCGTGATGCTGCTGTTGCGGTCCGCGCCCAAGGGCATCGCGGCGGCCAAATTGGCGGCGCTCGCCGGGTCGGATTGGGACAAAATATTCAAAACCGGCCCCAAGGCGCTGTCGCGCGTGGCGCCCGCCGGCAAACTGTTCACGAACGCAAGCGCGGCCTGCGGGTCTTGTTGTGCCCACATCGCCGACAGGCTGCCCAGCGCCGTCAGGCGCGCCGCGCTCGCGGGCAAATTCAACGCCGCCGCCGACGCCCCCGCCGGGTCCTCCGCCGCCCAGTAACGGAAGATCGAAGAGAGACCGTTGACCGATTGCTCGCCGGCCGGCTTCTGATTGAACAAGTCTAGCGCCCCCTGGGGGTTGGTCAGGCTGATCAATCCGAGCAGATTATTTTCAATGTCCGCCTGTAGGCTGGAATTGCCGATTTGCGCAAGTCCGGCGATGGCCGCCCCCGGATCATTGGCCGACCACGCCTGAAACAACGTGCCAAAATCATTTCGGCGGTCGTCCGGGTTGTCGTTGGATTTGACCCAGGCGGATGCGTCCGCCGGATTCTCGTCGGCCCAGCGCGCCAGGAGCAAGGCCCGCACCGTGTTGGTCGCGGTGGTGTGAAGCATTTTCTTCACCGCGTCCAGCGCGCCGGCCATTTCACCGGGCTTGAGGCTGTCCACGTAGCGTAGCGCGTCGCGCGCAATGTCCAGCGGGCTGCGGGCGCCGGCCTTGAACATTTCCGCCAGCGTGCCGACCGGGCCGGGCGCGTCGGCGCGATCGACCACCACCATCCGCGCCTCCAACCTGGCATTGGATTGGTGGATCGCCGCCGCCTGTTCCTGTAACCGCGCGAGTTCCCGCTGCTGGGAAATCATCGCCAGCATCCCCGCCAGAAAAAATACCACGGCGGCCAGGAAAATTTTGATTTTTCCGGTCATGCAAGAATGACCGTATAATAGATAATACGGCAATTCGCCTGCAAGGTTACAATTGCGAACGGAAAAGGTGACGGATTGGCCCGTCGCCGCCCGCAGCGCGGGCTTTTAATTGGACCGCGGATTATTCCGTAAAAATTTCCTTTGCACCGCGCGCGTTCCTCGGTTAACGCATCAGGTGCTCGCAAAAAGCAGCAGCAGCAGTGGCACTCAAAATTCACACATCGGCTCCGTGGACCTTGCGCGACGCGGAGGATTACTACGGCATCAAACGCTGGGGCGGCAACCATTTCTCGATTGACGAGAAGGGCGGCCTCTGCGTTCACCCCGCCGCCGACCACCGCAAAATCCGCCTGCTCGACATCGTCAACGAGGCCGCCTCGATGGGCCTCCAGCCGCCGCTCACCATCCGCGTGCAGGACTTGCTGCGCTTCCGCGTCGTGCAATTGAACGAGGCGTTCCGCGCCGCCATCCAGCAGGAGGAATACAGCGGCGCCTACCGCGGCGTGTTCCCGATCAAGGTCAACCAACTGCGCGAAGTGGTCGAGGAAATCCTCGACGCCGGCGAGGAATACGGCTTCGGCCTCGAGGCCGGCAGCAAGCCGGAACTGCTCATCGCGCTCGCCGCGCTCGACCGCAAGCAGGCGCTCCTGATCTGCAACGGCTACAAGGACGCCGAATACATCCGCCTCGCGCTGCTCGGGCGCAAGCTGGGCAAGAACATCATCATCGTGGTCGAGCAGCTTTCGGAAATTGACGACATCCTCATGCTCGCCAAGGAAACCGGCGTCGAGCCGCGCCTCGGCCTGCGCATCAAGTTGCGCACCACCGGTGAGGGCAAATGGGCCACCTCCTCCGGCGAGGACGCCAAATTCGGCCTCACCACCAGCGAGGTCATGCTCGCCGTGCGCAAGCTCAAGAAGGCCGGCTTGGAAAACATCCTCCAGCTCGTCCACTTCCATATCGGCTCGCAGGTGCCGAACATCCTCACTATCAAAAAGGCCGTCATCGAGGCCACGCGCTTCTACGTCGAGCTGTGCAAGCTCGGCTTCAACATGCGCTTTCTCGATGTCGGCGGCGGCCTTGGCGTGGACTACGACGGCAGCCGCGCCAACTACGAGTCCTCGATGAATTATTCCCTCGAGGAATACGCGCGCGACGTGGTCTCCAACATCAAGAGCGTGTGCGACAGCGCCGGCGTGCCCGTGCCCGACATCGTCAGCGAAAGCGGCCGCGCCCTCGTCGCCCCGCACTCGATTTTGATCCTCGACGTGTTCGACCGCATTTCGAAAAACGTGCCCTTCACCCCGCTCAGCGGCAAAAAGGGCAAACGCCAAAAGCACGAGGTCATCACCGCGCTCGAGCATATCCTCGACGACAGCGACCAGCACGGCAAACTCGAGCGCTTCCACGACGCCCAGCAGAAAAAAGAGGAGGCGCAAACGTTGTTTACCCTCGGCTTCCTCGACTTGGAAACCCGCGCCGAAGCCGAAAACCTCTTTTGGCGAATTTGCGCCGACATCCGCGAGAAAAGCGCCGCCGCCCGCGGCTACGTCCCCGACGAGCTGGCCCAGCTCAACACCATGCTCGCCGAGCAATACGTCTGCAATTTCTCCGTTTTTCAATCGCTCGTGGACCATTGGGCGCTCGACCAGTTGTTCCCCATCATGCCCATCCACCGCCTCGACGAAAAGCCCACCGTCGAAGCCGTCCTCGCCGACATCACCTGCGACTCCGACGGCAAAGTCTCGCGCTTCATTGATTTGGAGGACGTGCGCGGCACCCTCGCGCTGCACCCCTTGCAGCCCAACAAGCCCTACTACCTCGGCGTCTTCCTCGTCGGCGCCTACCAGGACATCATGGGCGACCTGCACAACCTCTTCGGCCGCGTCAACGAAGTCCACGTCTTCCTCGAAGAAGACGAGGACGATGGCTTCTACATCGAGGAATCCATCAACGGCGCGCGCGTGGACAAGATTCTGGAAATGATCCAGTGGGACGGCGAGGAACTCGCGCGCCTGATGAAAAAGCAAATTGACCGCGCGACCAAGGCCGACGAAGTCCGCCCCCGCGAAGGCGTCCGCATGTTGGAAATGTATGAGGAGTTCCTCCGCGGCAAAACCTACCTCAAGCCCCGCGAAAAGGCCAAGCCGCGGAAAAGAAAATAAGATCGAAACCGTCTCCGTGTTCTCCGTGTCCTCCGTGTCCTCCGTGGTTCAATCCCCATCCGTATTCGCCAGCAGCCACAGCGCATCCGACAAACGATTAAGATACTGCAAAACCAAATCCGGCAAGAGCGCGCCGGTCGCGCGCAGGGCCACGGCCTCGCGCTCCGCCCGGCGGCACACGGCGCGCGCGAGGTGTAGATGCGCGTGGTGTGCGCTCTCGCCCGGCGTGTCCCAGCCGCGCGCCGGGGTCTTGCGCGCTTCCAATGTGGCGACCAACTCATCGAGCCGCGCTAAGTCCTCCGCCTGCAAGCGTTGTAATTTTGAGGCTAGCAAACGTGGCCGATCCTCATCAACTGTGGCCAACTCCGCCATCAGGCCGACCAGGCATTTTTGCTCGGCGAACAAAATCGCGGCGACGCCCACGTCGCCCGCCGAGGCGCGCGCCAGGCCCAGCGCGGCGCTCAATTCGTCCACCGCGCCGCCCGCCGCGACGCGCGGGTGGTTCTTCGGCACGCGCCGGTTGAACATCAGCGCGGTCGTGCCATCGTCGCCGGTGCGGGTTGCAATCGTCATGGAGGCAAGGATAGGACTCTCCCCGCCCGACACGAGAATAATGCTCCAGGCCACCGGCCCAACCGTGCCGGAGAGGGAACCCCCAAGCCCCAAAATCCGATCCCGCCGACCCCGATCAAGGCGGAGCCATACCGGGGGCGCATCTCAATTTTTGGACAGTGACTTTGCCTCGCGGAGCGAGGCTTCGAGCATAGCCGTGGACTTTAGTCCACGGAAACTGGTGGGCTGCTCTCGGCGTCGCGTCGCGACGCTTGAAGGAGGCGCGTCAGCGCAGGGGAGCCACCTCAAGCGTCGCTACGCGACGCACTGCGGATGACATTCCGCTTCCGTGGACTGAAGTCCACGGCTAAGTTCGAGTCATCACTCCGTGACTGCACAAAAACTGAGATGCGCTCCAGTGCCGACGCCCCCAATAAATCCCGTTGCCCAGCACGCCCTACCGGCCCATTTTTTCTCACAAGATGCATGCAATGCTGCCCATGACTGGAAGTTGCCTGAATCTCCTGCTACTGCTCCGATGCATCCTTTTACTGCCTCCGGTTCGAAGTCTAAACGCTGGCAAAGGCTAAGAAAATCTTCCCTTTAGAATCGAATTAACGGCGTTGCATATCTGTGGAACAAAAATTCCGTTTTCATCTTTCGAGCTGGTTTCGCCGATCACAACCATTTTTCCTGTTGGTGGATAAGGGTACGATATCGTAAAAACGCCCGTCGTCATGGAAGTATCAAGTAATAACGTTTTCCATAACGGCGATGGCTTCACGCCTCTATAAAACCCAGGATGATAATGCCATTCGGCACGCTTTACTGAACCAAACGCGCCAGCATAGCTAATGCCCTCTGAGTCGAGCGAAAACGAACCAATGCGGATTATGTTGCCCGGTGTGAGTATTTGCTTAACGAGACGTTCCAGTAATACAGGCCCGATGCGATTGAGGATTTGTTCGACAATTTGATTGTAGTTGAACTTAAAGGAATTGCCTATTAAGAGCACGTTGAAGGCACGTATCACAATCACTATTTTCCTGCCGTCGTAGCCCCTAATCATAATCTTGCTCGTTTTCTTGTCAGCCATAATCGTCTGTGTGCCGTAAGTGTAGAAGCTCACCCCAGCAACATCGTTGTAAGGTATTCTTACCCCGTCGTACTCAATAGACGTGTTGTCAAAACATACGGCGTCTTTTGAGTTCGGCTTTAAGGGTATTTGTAAAGCAGTTTGAGACATATTGAAATTCAAATGTAATGAATTCTGGGCATCAAAATAGTATTTGACGAAACATAAAATACAAGTGAAAAGGCCATTATGAGTTACACAAAACAAGAGCTTTCATGCATTATTGATTATGCCAATCGCTCATTCCGTCAGATTGCTGACGGAGACTATATTGCAGCCAGATTCTGTCATAGACTGGGATTAGAGCAGCAATTTCTTTGGTCGGCTTTGCAAGCCGTTGAGAAATACATCAAAGGTATCCTGCTGTTTAATTTTCGATCTACAAAGAATTACGGACACGATGCTAAAAGGGCTTACGACGCTCTATTTCAAATACCAGACATAAATTTCAAACTTTCGAAGGAAATCGGGCAATTTGTTCAATATTTAACGAACCAGGGTGCCAACCGCTATTTTACTCATCCGTACCATACTCGAATAGATGATTTACTCATGCTCGACACAACCGTCTGGTGTCTTCGGCGTTATTGTCAGTTCATACGACATAAGCCAGTGATTATCAATGGCAAGAAAGAGGATATCTTTCAGTTCAATTTAGACATGATACATCATTCAAAATACGTTCACCATCCCAACACATTTGTGATATTTGGCGGCTATCTGGAAAGAATAATTGAAAGACCCGATTCGCAATTACGAAAAGCGCTAACATGGCGGAATTTATATTACGGGAGATACAGAAAGAAATCCTTGAAAAGATTTACACTCCGATCTTCATCTGGCACCCCAACGCACTTCCTACATCCAGACTGTTTTAGCGTCTTAGAAGAATTTGTGAAATTTGAGCCTAACGTGCAAGGTTGCTTTCAAAAGAAAAAGTAAGCGGGACACGAGAATCTTATTTGCCCGTCACCTCTTAAAACTGGATCATAAGTGGCTTCACCTCCCGCGTCCCGACCTCGGCACCCCAAGAAAGCGATTTCCGTTCAGTTCCGTTTCCCATGAACAAATTGCTCAAAGTTGTTTTAGTGATCACGGGCTATCTCGGAGCCTTCCTGGCCGCCGGAATCACATTTGCTTTTTGCCAAGCCCGGGCCTCGGACGACCCGGCCGTTTACAACTCCGGCATGGCCGCCGGCGGGGACGGCATCCTGGTGCTCGCGGTTTTTGGCGCCGTCGCCCTGCTCCCCACCGCCCTGGCCCTTTATTTCCTGCGCTCCCATGAGAAATTCTGGAACGTGTTCTCCATCCTGGCCCTGGCCTTGGCCGCCACCGGACCCTTCGCAGAAGTCCTGGGCGCCTTGATTGCAAAGTTTCAGCTTGATCAGCAACCCCTCTGGGCCTTGCTTGGTTTTGTCAGTTTGCTGCGAGCCGGCGCGGCAATTTTATTAATCGCCGCCTTCCTCCTCTGCGCCCTCCTGGCCCCGCAAAAACCGGCCCGCCGGCGTTTTTTAATGGCGGCCGGCATTGAAGCGGTGGTCATTTTATATGTGGCCGTTAATTTTATGATTTCGAACCATTTTGCCTGAATTGCCGGGTGAAGGTGCGGGATTCCCCCGCCTTCAAAAATGGTTTACCCTCCTCCTGGAAGCCCCGGCAACCCCCGGTAGTAGTATGGAGTATACTTTGGATTCAGGTATTCTGCTTTCGCCCTGAAGGGGCGAGGGAATTCAGCCCAGGGTTTCGCGCAGCGATACCCTGGGTATCAATATAGCAAAACATTTTGCGCCCTGTATGGGCGCAAGAGCTGGAGCCCCATTCCTCCGCCCTTACAGGGCGGATATTTTTTCACCGGTCCGATACCCAGGGTTGCTCCGGCTGCTGCCGGAACTACCCTGGGCTTGGCTCCGGCGGCCTTTCAGGCCGCAGAGACATTTTCAAAATATCCCACCGCCCAACCACCCTAAAAGCAACTTCTTGTCAGTTAAACGACCGCCCGCAGCCGCAGGTGTTGGCGGCGCGCGGGTTGCGCACCTCGAAGCCCTTGCCGTGCAGGCCGTCGTCAAAATGCACCGAGGAGCCGTCTATGCGCGCGAGGCTGGCCGGGTCCACCAGGAAGGTGATGCCCTGCGATTCCTGGCGCGTGTCGTCCGCCTTCGGCTCGTCAAACGACATGCCGTATTCCTGGCCGGAGCAACCGCCGGTCGCGACGAACAGGCGCAGCAGCTTGCCGGGGGCGCCGCTTTCGCGCTGCAAATCCAGGATGCGCCGGGCCGCGCTTTCAGTGAGGGAGATCATGCCGGACAATCTGCCAGCTTCCGGCAACTTTGTCAACCTGCAGTAGCTTGATCCAATCCAACCACGGATGCCACGGATAACACGGATTGAAGGATCGAAGCCCCACTTCTGTTAATGAAACGCATCCGTGCTATCCGTGGCATCCGTGGTGATTGTAGGCTTTCGCTGAAACCATTATCCGGAAGGGTGGGTTTAACCACCGGTATCCCTCTCGGTTAACCTTGCCTTCCTGACGCCATCCCCTAATGCTGAGGCTTGGGTCGTTTGCGCAACACCCCACGCAAAATGAAGAATTCATCCCTGCTTCGCGCTGTCCAGTTGGCTTTCTGCCTGGCCATCCTAATCTTGGTCGTCCTTCCTAATTCGTGGGCGGATGCCCTGCCGGGTCCGGGCCCTCTTCCAGCACCCCTGCCTCCCCCCCCACCACCTCCTCAGCCCCCTCCCCAGACGCCGCTCAATGCGGGCATCCGGGGAACGGGAGTTGGCGTTGCTCCCAATGCAGGTGTCCTAGGCGCCCGCCAGGGGCGGGGCAGCTTTGCAGTGGAGGTTCCCGCAGGCTATCATGGCGACACGGCGCAAAGCCGGATCGTCGCCTTGCAATACGCCTTGAAGACAAGTTTGGACGCGCTGCATCAAGCCCCCGCCGACCCGCAGGGCGGATTTATCGAGTCGGCGATTGCCGCCCTTGACCAAGCGCAGGCGGAAACCAACCAGGCCCTAGATTGGCTCAAAGCCCATCCCGAGAGCGACCCGCTCCCGGCCATTCCCACCCGCGCCGGGATGCCAGTGTTGGGTATCGCGTCTGGCCTCGGAGTCCGCGGCCGCGGGAATGTGGGAACCGCCTACCCAACCGTGTCCACCGCCGCTCTCGCCTTGGGCACGGCCCTCGGCAATTTTATTGACGGCCCCTATCCGGGCACCAGCGCCGTCATCGGAGATTTGGGTGGCAGCCGCGACCAAATCATGAGAAGTATCGGCCAAGCCGGCGCTAACCTCAATGCGGGCCTGAGTGCCCTGGCCCGCGCCATGAACCCCCCGGGTGTCCGTCGCGGCGCGCGTGGAGCCCCGGCGGCGGTAAATTCCGCGAACGGACAGACCAGTCTGCCTGCGCCACCTACAGCGGTGTCTGCGGTGCCGAATCCAGCCGTTGCTGGGGGGTCAGCGCTGGTACCGCCCGCACCGCCCCCGGTGCCTGCTCCGCCCGCCCCGTCGCCAGCGCCCACGGCGCCCGTTGTGACCATTCCCTTTCATTTTGTCGTCCCGGTGACTAGTGCTTCAGACGCCAAGCCCGGATCAATCTCCGGAACGGTGGCGGATACCGACGGTCTCGCCGCCAACGCGCTCATCACCCTCCAGCATTTGGATAATGCCCAGAGTTTGCCCCCGGGGGGGGGCCGTGGGCCGGCTGGGCTTGCTGGGAATGTTTCCCCGGCGCTCCCGGTCACCATCACCGACGAAACCGGAGCGTTCACCATCAAAGACCTGCCCCCTGGATTCTACAGCATTTCCGCCACGCGCTCGTTCGGCGGCGGTTACGGCCAATCCAGTGCGAGAATGAACATCGAGGTGAAGGAAGGCGCGGATACCGCGCTGCCCGCGCCCATCCTGTTTAGATAGCGACCCATTTTTAACGCACTGCCAATCACAATTCAATTTCGTCCACGCTTGAACCCCACCCGCCTATGAAAGCATCCCCCATTCTTCTCTCCGTCGGTCTCTTCGCGCTCACGGTTGGCTCCGCCTTCGCGGATGTCGGGCCGGCGCCCCAGCCGCCGCGCGCGCCCCAACTGCGCCCCGATACCAGCTCCACCGCGCAGGCCCATTTGGACGTGGCCCAGACGGCCGTGAAACAGGCGCTGGCCGCCCTCATTCGCTCCACCACCACCAGCCATGGCGGCTACCTCGAAAAAGCCATGGTCGAGGTGAATAAAGCCACGGATGACCTGACCCAGGCTGCCGCCTATATTAAAGCGCATCCCGAAGCGAATGCGCTGGCGAATGGCCCCGCGCCCGCCGAGACCTCGAAGGTGAGCTTTACTGTGGCTCCGGCGGCCGTGCGCGGCGCGCGCGGCACCCGCGGCGGCGTCCCTCTCCAAACGAACATGATCGAGGCCCTCGATGCGTTGAATGCCGCCTTGAACGAATTTATGAATCCCGCCGGCAGCGACTACCACGGCCCCGTCATGGGGGATTTGGGCGGTTTCCGCCAGAAAATCATGGACGACTTGGTCCAGGCGAACACGGATGTGCTTGCGGGCATCAACTACGCGAACGGCAGTGGCGTGCCGCCCGCCACGCCCGCGCCTGCCGCCCAACCGATCAAGGCCGCCGTCTCCGCAGACGACAACGGCACTGACCCGCGCCTGTCATCTGCCATCGCCGGGCTGGCGTTGAGCGTCGCGCTGAGCCTCGGCGGGCTGCATGTGTTTTCCCGGAATAAACTGGCGAAGAAGTAGCCACGAGCTTACTTTATCATTTACGCGCTCATTCGCCATGTCCGAAGCCGTCCTCGCTCCGCTCGCGCTTCCCGCCTCCGGCAAATGTGCCGATCGGAGCGCGGTGGCGTTTGGCCTCGCGGCGTTGTCGGTGGTCGTGTTGTCGGCGCTGCTGGCTGGGTTTGTGCCGCTGGCGTTTTCAATCGTCACGGTCTTTCTTTTTGCAGGGCCACATAATTGGTTTGAGATTCGCTATTTCCTCAGCCGCATGCCGCCGCGCTGGGGGACGCTGCGGGTGTTCTTCCTGACTTCCATCGCCGGCGTGGTGACGCTGACGCTGGCCTTCATCGCCATTCCCGTCCTGAGCCGCGAATTCGACTGGAGCGGGGCGGCGATCATGAACGCCTCCGCCGCGTGGAACAGCGCGCTGATTTTGTGGATTGCCGCCTTGGTTGTGTTGCGCAAGCGACAGAAGACGCGCGGGGCGCGGCCGGGCGACTGGCATTTGCCGCTGGGCATCGCCTGCCTGCTGGTCAGCGGCGTGTGGATTTACCCAGCGGCGTATGACGTGGGGATTGTCTATCTGCATCCGTTCGTGGCGTTGTGGTTTCTCGACCGGGAAATCGCGCGGCAGCGCCCGGCCTGGCAGCGGGTTTACCGGCGCTGCCTGCTGGCGATTCCCGTGGCGCTGGTGATCCTGTGGTGGCAGTTGGTCAATTCGCCGCCGCTCGAGGGCAACGACATGCTGACGATGCGCATCACGCGCCACGCCGGGGCGGAAATCCTCACCGGCATTTCCTCGCACGCGCTGGTGGCGACGCACACGTTTCTCGAGATGATTCACTACGGGGTCTGGATTGTGGCGATGCCGTTGGTGGCGCTGCGCACTGCGCCGTGGAACTTGACGGCGGTGCCGCTGGCGCGCCGCTCGTCGTCGTGGAAATGGTTCGTCATTGCCACGGGCATCGTGGGCCTGTTCATCGTGCTGGCGCTCTGGGGCGCGTTCCTGGTTAATTACCCGATTACGCGCGACGTTTACTTTACGGTGGCCATCGGCCATGTGCTGGCGGAAGCCTCCTTCCTGCTGAGGCTGTTATGATTGAACTCACCCCCCACGGCCTCGGTTGGATGCGGTCGTTTTTAGGCGATGTGGCCGCGCCCGTGGACATGGGCCAATTGTGGGCCTTTCTCCCCTACGGCTATTTAATCACGGTGGCGATTGAGACGCCGGTGCTGCTGGTGGGCCTGTCGCGCCCCCATTCCTGGCGGCGGTGCGTGGCGGCGGGGATTTGGCTGAATGCCTGTTCCTATCCCATCGTGGTCATCGTGCTGCCCGCGCTGCTCGGGTTGGAGCCGCGGTGGCGCTACCTCACCGTTGCCGAAATTTTTGCCCCGGTGTGCGAGTGTACGCTCTTTGCGCTGGCCTTCCACACCGCCGCCCTGAGCCGGCGCGACCGCCTCCAGGACTTAATCACCATCACGCTTGCCAACCTCTGCTCCTTTTTGGGCGGTGAATGGCTGGGCCACCACGGCTGGTTTAATGTGTGAAAGCGCCGCCGGGGGCGGGTGAAATTAGCCAACAGGCTACAAAACCCGCCCCCGGCGGGTCAGAAGGCGGTGGGGCGCCTGCTTTGATAAATGCGTGGCAATTTTGGAATTATTTGTCTATTCTGGCTCTCCATTCTTATGTCCGGCGACTTCTCCTGGTTCAGCGGTTTGCTTTCCACCGTGTGGGGGCTGGCGTTTGTCGCGCTCCTGCTCGGCGGTTCGATTTTTGTGCATGAGCTGGGGCATTTCCTCGCCGCGCGCTGGCGGGGGCTGAAGGTGGACCGCTTTTCCATTGGCTTTGACCCCAAAATTTTTTCCTGGAAAGGCAAGGACGGCGTCGAATACCAGATAGGCTGGATTCCGCTCGGCGGTTATGTGGCCCTGCCCCAACTGGCCAACAGCGCCATTGAGGGCGAATCTTCCACCCCCGCGCGGGAGCTGCCACCCGTTGCCTATATTGACAAGATGATCACTGTGGTGGCGGGCGTGGTCTTTAACCTGTTATTCGCGCTGGCGTTGTCGCTGATCCTTTGGAAAGTCGGCGTGCCCTGGCCGTCGGCGTCGGACACCCAGGTTGTCGGCTATGTCTTTCCCACCATGGAGGCTTTGCGCACCGGCGTGCCGACGTTCGATTTGCCGCCCAGCCACATCCAGCGCGACTTTCCGCCGGACCCTTCACCCGCCCCCGCGGCCGCGGCCGGACTCAAACCGGGCGACCGCATCCTGGCGGTGGATGGCCGGGCCATTGCCAATTTCCGCGATTTGCCCGAGGCCATCGCCCTCAGCTCCGGCCGCGACGAGGCCGGCCATCCGCTGGTCACGATCACCTACGAGCGCGACGGCGTGCAGCAGGACGCGAAGGTTTATCCCGCGCTAGTGCCCACCAACACGCGGGCGGGCGATCCCATCCGGGAAATCGGCCTGATGCCCGCGGAAAAGATGGTCATTGGGGACATGATGGCGTGGTCGCCGGCGCGGGCCGCCGGCCTGCGCGAAGGCGACGAAATCCTCGCGGTCAACGGGCATAAAATTTATTCCAACGCACAGCTTGGCGATGATTATATCAGCAAGTCCAACGGCCAACCGCTGGATTTCACCATCCGCCGCGCGGGCCAGACGATGGATTTGACGGTGCATCCTGCGCCGGTGCCGCTCACCGCGCCGCTGGCGACCATCACGGTGAATAATACCGCCGGCACGGCGTCGCTCGACATTCTGCCAATTTACAAAGTCGGCGAGGGCGGAGACGCCGCCGCGCCCACCACGCCCGCGCAAAAACTGCTGGTCTGGAATGAGGACAATCGCGGCGGCGCCTTTGGCACGATGCGACCCGGTGATTATCTGCTCAAAGTCAATGGCCACGAAGTCGCCTCGGTGCAGCAAGTGGTGGACGCGCTCCAGGCCACACCCGCCGGGTCGGCGCCGAGTCTCGTCTTTGACAGTGAAAGCACAAGTGAAACGGCCACCTGCACGCTGCCGGCTGCCGCCGTGGCCACCGTCACCCCGCCGACCATGATCACCCGCATCGGGATCACCGGCTGGCTGGACGATGCGCCGCCCGAACATCCCACGCCCCCCGCCCAGTTTTCGCACGCCTTCGGGCAAATTTTCGGCATGTTGGGCGCGCTGTTCAACCGGCATTCCGATGTTGGCATCCAACAATTGACCGGGCCAATTGGCATGAGCCGCATGATTTACCAGTTCTCGGAAGTGGACGTGCGCATGGCGCTGTGGTTTGCGTTCATCATCAATGTCAACCTCGCCATCCTTAACCTGCTGCCCATCCCCGTGTTGGACGGCGGGCATATTCTCTTCTTCACGATTGCGCGCCTGCGCCGCCGCGAACTGCCGCTGAGTTTTATTTCGACGGCGCAAGGCGTCTGCCTGGTGCTGATCATGAGCCTCGCGCTGTATGTCATCATCAACGACTCGCGCCGCTGGGGCGGCGAAAACGACGCCGAGGCCAAGGCCCGGCACGACAGTTATTACTACCTTGACCAGGATAGCATGAGATTTCCCGCGCCCCCGGCGGCCTCCGCGCCGTCGTCCCCGCCCGCCGCGCCCACACAACCCTGATTGGTAAGGGTAGTGTTTGGTGGTCCGGTCCAGCTTTCCGTAGCGCGGTGGCTATGCCCCTTTTCCGCACTTAACCTTAGTGATTGATACAAGGCTACTTGCGAAAAAATTAAGGGTTTTACGGATACCGATGGGTAAGTGGGTGGAGACAAGCCGGAGGAAACCCTTAAGCCCGTTGCCACCCGGATATGACTTCGGGACCCCTCATTTCAAATTGAGAACTATTGACATAATCCGGGTTGGAAGTTTACTCAAAGCATACGGGAAATTGATCTGGCATAAAGCCGCACCCGGGAGGCAAACCGATGACAGCCCAAGAATTGGATAAATACACAGCGGGGCTGACCGCTGACCAAACTAAGGCCATCCACAGCCTGCGGAAGTTGATTCTGAAATACAACCCCGGGATGACGGAAAGTGTGAACTCGGGCAAATGGCTGACGGGCCTGATCATTTATTGCATGGGGGACGGGCCGTTTATCTACGCGCTGGGGCCGCGCCCGGAGGGCATGACCACGTTTCATATGATGCCTTATTATGGATCGACGGTGCTGCGCGAAAAACACGGGGCGGCATTTAAGAAGTTTGAAACAGGCAAGAGTTGCATTTTATTCCAGAAAGTCACGGACCTACCCCAGCAAGGGCTTATTGACGTGATTGACAAGGGTACCAAGGCGACCGTGGAAATTATCAGGGCACGGATGAAAAAGCCGGGAAAAAAACAAACGCAGCCTGTTCGTGGCACCGCGCTACGGAACGCGCAACACCTCCCGTAACCACGGAGTTCTTTTCGCCGCCGCTACTTCACCAACCGCAGGGTGAGGGGATAATGATAGCACAGGCCGTCAGACGCTTTGAGAGCGGCTTTAATTGAGCAGACTAGGAAGCAAATAACCAGCGCGATCAAAAGCGGAATTCCGATCAAGAGGGCAACCAGCAGCATACCGCACACCGCGTAAATGATCACTGAAATATGAAAATTCAGCGCTTCGCGGGCGTTGGCGGCCACATATTCGGAATCCCGCTTCATCACCAGATACACGACCAGCGGCAGGAGGAACGGCACCCCCAAAAACCATGAAAGATGGCTCAGGACACTCCAGAGCCGGTCACTGCTGCTGGGCAGCGGCCCGGCTTGCATATAGGGAGGAGAGAGGGTGGACATGGTGAAGATGGGTTGGCTCCTTTATACCACACCGCGGAAAATCGTCCATTATAATTTCCGGGCATGGTTCTAATCGGCGGGCGGGGGCCAATCTGCCGGAACGACAGGTCAAGTCTTCCCTATTGACGCAATTAGCCTTTCCTTTTAGCTTATCGCCCGTGAGCACGAACACCTTGCCCGCTGCCCGCGGATCCGTCGCCCGACGCCAAAGACATCCTGTTCGGGTGGCAGGGGCTTCTCGCGTGCCCAACGCCGAGACCGTGCGCGCGCTCCAAGAGGCTGAATCAGGCTTGGGCGTGCGCCGGTTCGCCACCGTCAAGGGCTTCATGGCCCATCTTCACCGCCATGCGCGCGCCAAGCAGCACGCCTCGGTTTGAGCGCGAATATGGGGAAGCGCTGGCGAGCGGGGAGTTTTCTACCGACGACTTCGAGCGGCTGGTCTATGTCCTCTGCAAATACGAACGATTGCCGACGGAGGAATTGCAGCGTTATCAGGAACACGCCTTGGCGGATGAGTATTGGGGCTACTTGGAATGCCATCTTTCCAGGGACTTTATTGTCATTTATAAAAAATTTTCCGATGAAGTGCGTTTTGCCCGGATCGGGCGGCATCGTCAATTGTTCCGCCACCGCAAGCATGGTGAAAAAGGCGTGTCGCCGACTGAAACCATGGGTGGATCAGTGGAAGATGCCCTGGCGAAAACCACCCGCGCCCTCAAAAAGTGGTGGCAGCGCAAGGGTTAAGGTGAATTTGGTCGGCCAAAACGGCCCCCTATTTTCGCCGTGCCTTTTGCCCAACTAAGCACTAAGAACTAGAACACCAGAGCACTTTCCTTTCCCATGTCCGTCCCCGTTCCCGGATCCCAGCCTGACACCGCCCACCTGCCAGCTTATTGCGCCTCGCGCTTCCGCGCCGTGCGCCGACCCACCCGCGAGGTCAAGGTTGGCGTCGTCGGCGTCGGCGGCGCGAACCCCCTGCGTGTGCAGTCCATGACGACTTCGCTGACTCAGGACGTGGCGGCGACCGTGCGCCAGACCCTCGGCCTGGCCGAGGCCGGTTGCGAAATCGTCCGCATCACGGCGCCGAACAAGGAGGCCGCGCGCGCGCTCAAGGAAATCCGCGCGCAAGTCACCGCCGCGGGGTGGGGGCAGTTGCCACTCGTGGCCGACATCCATTTCCTGCCCGCCGCCGCGATGGAGGCCGTCGAGCACGTCGAGAAGGTGCGCGTGAACCCAGGCAATTACGCCGACAAGAAGAAATTCGCGGTCAAGGAATACTCCGACAATGAATACGAGTCCGAACTCCAGCGGCTGCACGACGCGTTTTCGCCGCTGGTGAAGCGGGCCAAGGAACTCGGCCGCGCGCTGCGCATCGGCACCAACCACGGCTCCTTGTCCGACCGCCTGATGAACCGCTACGGCGACACGCCGCTGGGCATGGTCGAGAGCGCGCTCGAATTCATCCGCATCTGCCAAAGCCACGGCTTCCACGACATCATCCTCTCGATGAAGGCCAGCAACCCGAAGGTGATGATCGAGGCCTACCGCCTGGCCGTTTCGAAAATGGCCGTCGAAAATATGTATTATCCGCTCCACCTCGGCGTCACCGAGGCCGGCGAAGGCGAGGACGCCCGCATCAAAAGCGCCATCGGCATCGGCTCGCTGCTCATGGATGGCCTCGGCGACACCATCCGCGTCTCGCTCACCGAAGACGCCATTTACGAAGTGCCCGTCTGTCAGGACCTCGCCAAGCGCGCGCACGCGCTCTGGGAACGCGGCAAGGAATTGCCCGACCGCGAAGCGCCGGACGCGATTGACCCGTTTACCTACACGCGGCGCAACGTCACCCATTTGCATTTTGGCGAAAGCTGCGAAGTCTCGCGCGAGCAGCCGCCGCGCGTCATCATCCCCGCCGCGCGGCCCCTGGCGCAGCACGCGGAAATCGTCAAGGACGTGCTGAAAATTCACGCGCGCAACAAGGAGACGAAGGTCGAGGGCTTGTTGGTCGCGCTCACGGAACCAGGCGATTTGGCGCAACTCGCCACCTTGCAGCGCATCCTTGCGCCGACCGTGAAATTTTTTGTCGTGGACTTGCCATCGGACAACGACGGCGCCGCGCTGCGCGGCTACCCGCTCCCGCCCGCGCCGACCGTCTGGGTGCGCCGCTTTGAAAAAGGCGACGAAGCCGAGGCGAAAATCGCCGCCACGCTCCTTGATTACGCCGCGCGCACGGGCGGTTATGTCGCCGTGGACACGACGGCCGCGGCGCTCGCCGGCGAATTCGGCGCGGCCCTCGTCCGCCATCCCGCCGCAGACCGGCTGATTTTGACGCAAACCGGGTGCGAGGCGCACACCCACGCCGTCGGCGGCTACCGCGCGCTCGCGCGCGAGGCGGCGAAGCGCGGCCTGCGCGCGCCGCTCTGGATCCGCCACACCGCCGCGCAAGTCGTCATCTCGGAAAACTTTTTCACCGCCCGGCTGCTCGAAGCCTCAATGGTTGCCGGCGGCCTCTTGTGCGACGGCCTCGGCGACCTGCTCAGCGTCGAGACCGAGCCGGTCCGCGACAAAACCGTCGCGCTCACGTATAACATTTTGCAGGGCGCGCGCACGCGCTCGACGAAGACGGAGTTTGTCGCCTGCCCGAGCTGCGGGCGCACGCTCTTCGACCTGCAAAGCACCACGCAGAAAATCAAAAGTCGCACCGGCCATTTGAAGGGCGTGACCATCGCGGTCATGGGCTGCATCGTCAACGGCCCCGGCGAAATGGCCGACGCGGACTTCGGCTACGTCGGCGGCGCGCCCGCGAAGGTCAACCTTTACGTCGGCAAGGAATGCGTGAAGTATAACATCCCCGAAGCCGAAGCGGTGGACAAATTGGTGGACCTCATCCACGAACACGGCAAATGGGTCGAGCCGGAGTTAGTGCCGGCGGGGGTATAGCAAACCGGCCCAGTATCCACGGATTGACGTAACGCAGCTTTGTGCTATTTTAAGATAATGACTCTCCGCCAGAAAATCACCCGCATCAAGCGCACGTTGCGCAAAGACCCACAGGCCACCTGCCCGCGGCTAGAATTGCGCGGAGTCACTTGGAAAAAGCACTCCAATTACAAGCACACCACCCGCGCCTGGGACAAGGCGCGCATCGAATTGGGCCTGGCCACGCCGCTCGATATCCAGCGAGAAAATTCCGCCTTTCGTTTCGACCCGAAATTTCCACCGCGCATCTTGCGTTTCAGCACCCATGCCCCCGTTCGATCCCGCCGCGTTTCATGAGGTTTTTCAGGCTTTGAACGCGCTGCCGATTGTCGGCGGGCAAGCGATTAATGCCTGGGCGGAGCGGTATCTTCCCCGGGAGCCGGCTTTGCAGGAATTTATCCCCTTCCTTAGCAAAGATGCGGATTTGTTTGGCGAACGCGTGCAGATTCAGCGCGGGCCGCCCCCGCCCGGCTGGGTGGTCGCTTATTATTCCGAGCCTCGCCAGTCCGCAGTGGCGCTGTTGACCAAGGATTTGGCCCAGGGCGAACAATTGCGCGTCGAGGTCATGCGCGCCGTCCATGGTCTGGATCTCCATGATCTGAGTGACGCCACGCTGGTCGAAATCGCGCCGGGCCGCGTCTACCGCTTGCCTTCGCCGCTGCGCCTGATCAAGGCCAAAATCGCCAATGTCCACGACTTGACCCGCCACGAACGCCCGCAGGACCTCAAGCATGTGCGGATGCTCGTGCTAGTCTGTGCGGCATATCTGCGCGAACTTCACGCCGCCGTGTGCGCCGGCCAAGCCCCGGAGCGCAGCCTGATCGACGCGTTGCAGGAATTGGACAAGCTCCTTCGCTCGCCCAAAGCCCTCGCCATTGCAGCCCGGCACCGCGTGGCGCTCACGCCTGCACTCCCGCTTGACCTGGCGGCGGATCAGATCCCAAAACTCGCCGCATTTTATACGCGCCGGTCTACAGAGGCAGGCGGAAAAGCCAAGAAACCCCGCTCCCGGCGCAAACCATAGGACGCGGTTTTCATTGACTTGCATGGCCAATGGGTTGAGCCTGAGTTGGTGCCCGCGGGGGAGAAAGGATTTTCTTATGGCTGAACTAAAATGAGCACAACAATCGCATTTATTCTTACGATTATCGGAGGAGTGCTCACGTTTTCAATGGGGCAATTCCTGCTTAAAGCTGTGCTTGAGCCGTTTTTGGAGTTGAAGCGTCAAATTGGCGAAATTGCCCATGACCTGGATTTCTACGCGAATCAAATGTTTTACACCGCAATCTTCGGCTCGCCTGTCACTAACTTTTTTGCCTGCGAGTCCACGCGCAAGTTCAGCCCTTCGAGGGCGCGGCAGCCGAGGAGGAGCAGGTCGCCGGGTTCGGCGAAGACGACTTCGTCGGTGGTCTCCGCTTTTTCCACCATCAGGACGGCGTAGCCGACCGAGCGGGTGATGATTTGCCCGTCGGCCATGCGGATTGGCAGGTCCTTCTTGCGGCGTTCGATGCCAAGTTTTTCCAAGACATGCGTGTCTACCCAGGTGAACATCGAATCCGGTTGCACCGCAAGTTTGGGCACCACGGCGGATTTCCCGTCCTGGTGGTTTTCAACTTTGCAGCCAACGTGAAAGAGGCCCATGACGTGGTGAAAATACGATGGGCGCAGGTTTTGGTCAAATATAGAAATAGGGTAGAATCTTTCCGTAAATTAAGAGATTGCTCGAAATGCACTCCAGTCCTTTTTGCGCTCCTATGCGCCTCAGTCCCGCGCCGCCATTACTCCACCCGCACCACTTTGCCGACGAGGAAAATATAAGACAGCGCGCCGGCCAGTGCGACGCCGCTGACGAAAATCAGGCCCGGGCGAAAGTTATTGTCTTTGATGAGGTAGCCGATGATCAGCGGCACCAGCAGCGAGGATAGATTGCCGAAGAAATTGAAAACACCGCTGGTCAGGCCGAGCAATCGTTTCGGCGCGAGCGAGGAAACCATGATCCAGGCAATCGAGGAAAGTCCGTTGCCAAAAAAGGCAATCGTCATGAAGAGCACGATGAGTTTGGGACTGTCCACATAGTTGGCCCCAATGATCGTCGTCGAAAGCAGCAGCCCGGCGATGATGGGCAGTTTGCGCGCGGTGGTGGGCGAAACGCCGCGCTGGATCATGCGGTCGGAGACAAAGCCGGAGCTGAAGATGCCGACAAAGGCGGCAAGCCAGGGCAGCACGCTGAGAAACCCGGCGTTGATGAAATCGAGGTGCCGGTATTTGACCAGATAGGTTGGAAACCAGGTGAGAAAAAACCAGAGCGTAGAATTGACTGCCATTTGTCCGAAATAAATTCCCCACAATTTGCGGCGGCTCAACACCAGGCGCAGGTCGGCCCAGGTGAATTTGGTCACGGCCACTTTGGCGGTGCCGGCCTCCACCAGCGCGCCGCCCGCGCGAATATAATCCAACTCCGCCTCGTTAATCACGGTGGACTGGGCGGGGTCGCGGTAGCAGGCATACCAGCAGCCGGCCCAGACCAGTCCCAGCGTGCCGGTGAGGAAGAACACAGCCTGCCAGCCGAATTGGTTCTGCGCGAGCGCGAGAATCGGCATGAGAAAGCCCGGGCCGAAAAACTGGCCCGAGGTGTAGGCGGCGATGCCGCGCGCGCGCTCGTGATCGGGGAACCAGGTGGTCACCGCGCGGTTTAAAATCGGATAGGTGGGCGCTTCGAAAACGCCGAGGAGCAGGCGCAAGGAAATCAAAACCAGAAAAGTGCCGGCGAATCCCTGCAGGATGGTGGCCATGGACCACAGGGTGCAGATGAGCGCAAAGAGGATGCGGGGGCGAATGCGATCCACCAGCCAGCCGCCGGGAATTTGCAGGAACGCATAAGTAAAGCCGAAGGCCGACAGCGCCTGCCCAAGATGTTTTGAGTCGAGCTGCAGGTCGCCGGCCAGCTTGGTGGCGGCAAGCCCGAGATTAACGCGATCAAGATACGTGATGACGACCGTGACGAACAGCATCGCGAGGATGCGAAAGCGCTGGCGCGTGGGCGGCATCGGTTATTCGGCGGTGAGCGGGAACTTGACGGCGCGGCGGTCGCGCGTGGCGCGGTAAATGGCGGTGAACAGCTCCACCGTGCGGCGGCCTTCCTCGCCAGAGACCGCCGGCGGCCGGCGTTCGAGGATGGCCCGCAGGAAATCCTGAATTTGCAGGCGGTGGAAATATTCCATCGGCTTGATCGAGTTGAAGAATTGCGCGTCCTCCGCTTTCCACACGGCCAGTTGCGCCTCCTCGCCCGGCACGGTCCAGATGTCGTTGTAGGGCGGTTCGATGGCGTTCGTCTGGCCGGCGACGAACATCGCGCCGCCGTCCGTCTGCACGCCGACGGAAATCCCGTTCGAGCCATGGACGGAGACGCGGACATTGAGGGCGGGATTTTGGCTGTTGCTCACCACGATGTTGCCGAGCGCGCCGCTCTTGAAGCGCACGACCGCCACGGCGGTGTCCTCGACCTCGATATACGGATGGTTGAGATTCGCCCAATAACCGAACATTTCGTCAATCTCGCCGAAATACCACAGCAGCAAATCGAGTTGGTGCGGCGCCTGATTGACCAACACGCCGCCACCTTCGCCCTTCCAACTGCCGCGCCACGGGTCGCTGCGATAATAGGCCTCGTCGCGCCAGCCAAACATGACGGTGGTGCCCAGCACGGGGCGTTCGAGTTTCCCCGCGTCAATCGCCTGGCGGATGCGCTGGCACGGCGGATAAAACCGCCGCTGGCAAACCATGCCAAGGGTTGCGCCGCCGGCCTTCACCGCCGCGAGCATCGCGTCGCAATCGGCCAGCGAGGAAGCGAGCGGTTTCTCGACAAGCACATGCACCCCCGCGCGGGCCGTCGCGATGGTCGGCGCGGCGTGCTCGGGATGCGGCGTGCAGATGCAAACCGCCTCCAGCTTTTCCGCGGCCACCATTTCGCCCGCGTCGGTGTAGGCGCGGACGCCGTATTTTTCGGCAAACAGCCGGGCCTTGTCCGGTGTGCGGCCGCAGACTGCGACAAAGTGGGACTCCGGCAGCGCGGCCAGCGCGACGGCGTGGAGATGGCCGACCTTGCCGCAGCCGATGAGTCCTGTGCGCAGTTTGGGCATGGGATAAAATTCGGAATCAGGGTTTCAGCAAAACTTTCATCAGCCCTTTTTCGCCCGCATACAACCGCGCAAACCATTGCGCGCCCTCCGCCAGCGGCGGCGTCGCGCTGATAAATTCCGTCACGTTGATTTGCCCGCTGGCGATCAGGTCGAGGCATTCGGGGTATTCCCCCGCCGAGGCGCAGGTGCCAATGAGCGTGAGCTGGCGCGTGACCGCCGCTTGCAGTGAAAAATCAACCGTGGCCTTGAGGTTGCCCACGAGCGTCACGCTGCCGCCCTTGCGCACGCAGTCCATCGCCGTCTTGAGGGTGGGGGAGAGGCCGACAACCTCGAAGGCCGCGTCCGCGCCGCGCCCTTGGGTCAGCGCCTTGATTTTGGCGGGAAGGTCGGCCTCGTCGGCTTTGAACGCCGCCGTCGCGCCGCGCCGCCGCGCCAGTTGCAGGCGGTCCTCCTCCAAATCAATGGCGATGATTTGTTTGGCGCCGGCCACGCGCAGCGCTTGCACGACCAGCAGGCCGATCATCCCGACGCCCACGACCACGACGGCGGCGTCGTGCAGGCCCGGCGTGCGGGCCACGGCATGAACGGCGACGGACACCGCCTCGACCATCGCCGCCTGCTCAAAACTCAGATTGTCCGGCAAACGGTAAAGAATCCGCTGCGGCACGGCGACAAATTCGGCGAACGCGCCCTGCCGTCGGTAATCCCCGCACGATACGCCCAGCACCTGCCGGTTGTCGCACAGGTTCACCTCGCCCCGCCGGCAGAACCAGCATTCACCGCAATAAACCGTCGAGTCGAATGTGACACGGTCGCCCGGGTGCCACGCGGTCACCCCCGCGCCGACGGCGGCGATTTCCCCCGCCGCTTCGTGGCCCATGACCAGGGGTGGAATGCGCCGCCCCGTGCTCCCGTCCATTCCATGCACGTCGCTGCCGCAGATGCCGCACGCGCGCACGCGCACCAAGACCTCGCCGGGTTGCGGCGTGGGCGCCGCCAAATCCTCGACGGCGAATTTTTTGTATTCCTGCAGGACGAGTGCCTTCATGGGGGTAAGCCCGCCATTACCGACAGAATTTTTCGCCGACGACAAGCCTGTTCTCGCGGCGGCGTTTCACCGGGGGTGCGCCTCAATTCTTACGCAGTCACCGAGTGACGACACGAAAGTAGATTTGCCCCTATTTGCCCCCGGGAGAAGATACGAAGGCCGGTGCCGGATGATACTCCGGCCGGTAATCTTTCTCGGCCCAGGCGGTATCGGGAGTTCCCGCATCGGAGGCCAGCGGTTTTTCAGAAAAGGGCGCGGCCTTGCCGGAATGGACTGCTTCGAGTTGGCGGTGGGTGGCTTGGGCGGCGGCGACGAGTTCGGCGTATGGCCGGTTGGTCGCATCCACAAAACCGATGTTGTAATTTTCCCCGTCTTGACGGCCCAGCACGGGCTCGTCCTGCCAGGTAAACCAGTGTGCGCCCACGAACCCGGGCAGCGCCGCGGCCTGCTCGACGAAATAACGGTAGGCCTTGCCGCGTTCGATTTGGTCGCGCGCCTGCACCAGACCCGCGCCCAGGCCGTCCGCCGGCACGCCAATATGATATTCGCCGATGAGGATGGGGCGGCCCGTCAGTTCGTAGGCGCGTTTGACCTGCTTGGTCGGCTCGTAATCATAAACGTTGATGCTGCACACGTCAAAAAACCGCCCGCAACGCATGACTTCATCGTTGGGGTCGCCGCCAAAGCGGATGCCGAGGTTGAGGTGGTTGGGGTCGTATTTCTTAATGGCCGACCCGATAAGCTGCAGATATTGCTCAAACGCGCTCACCACAAATTCCTTGCGCCGCGCCGGCGTGTCGCCCGCGGCGAGAAAGTCCTTGAGCTTCGCCTGGGTGCCGGTCGCCGTTCCCTTCAGGATCAGGTCGCAAACTTCGCTTTCGCGGTCGGACCAGGGCGGCTCGTTGCCCACAAAGTATCCCACGAGGAGCGGGTCGTCCTTGTGGGGCGTGCATTGGCTGGCGGCCGATTGGTCAATTTGCGCGGCAAAATTGTCATCGTAAACATCCGGCAGGCCGAGCCAGGTCGCCGTGCGCGGCCAGTTCAATCTCACAATGTAGGGCATGCCCGAGCCTGCGGCGCCCGTGGTAAAACCCCAGGCTTGCAGGCGGCGGGTGGTCAGGCTGGCGGCGGGTGGGGAACCGGGAGCGGGCGTCGCGGCGGCTCCGCCCTGCCGGCCGACCCCACCGGCCCCCGGGATGCCGTTCAAACTTTGGCAGATGAATAAATGCCCGTCCGGGTCCACCATCCACCACTTACCGTCCACCTGTTCGACCCGAAAAAATCCCGTGGCCTTGACCTGGGTGTCCACGTAGCCGCCATATTTTCCATAATTGAAACCCGTGGGGGTGAGGTTTTTCTCCTCGTCGGCCAATTCCTGGGCCAGTTGCTCCGGGCTATTGATTTTGCGCGGCCAGTCGGCCAGCGCCCACTGCCGAAACTGGTCCGTGGTGGCGTCATTGGTCAAAAATGCCGAGCCGGGATCGTCCTTGGCCAGGGTCATCGAGCGGATTTCCAGCGTGGGCTTGTTGATCGGGTAAAACATGGTCACGCCGAGGGCCTGCACATTTTTGATGCTGCCGAATGGGCCCCAGACCGAAATCCAGAACGAGCCGTATTTGCGGTTGGTGGCCGAGGCGAGGTCGTTGCCCGATTGATCCTGGCTGACAAAATACTGCAGCGGCACGGCGGCGCGCATCCAGACATTCTGGCCCAGGGGTTGGATTTCGATGCGATGCGGGCCGGCCGCCGTGTAGACCCACAGCGAAAACCGCTGCGGGGTGGACGCCCGCATTTCGAGGACGAGGAAGTTGTAGCCGGACCAATCCGCCGGCCATTGGGGATTCAAGTCCTTTAAGGCCCATTGCTGGGTGGAAATGGCGCCGTTGAAAGTGACGGTGCGGGCGGTGGTGGCCGGCGCGGCGGTGTCCGCGGTGGTGGCATCCGCCGCGGCGAGGCGCGCCCACCCGCCCGCCACGATGATCAACGCTAAAATTTTGAATTGGGATTTCATGGGGTAGTAAGAAGTTGAGGGGAAAAATGGCGCAAGGTACTTGGGCCGATGTCGCACTCCCGGTCCTGCATCCATGGGGGTATCTTGCAACAGCTGCTTGACGGGGATTATTAGCAAAGAGCTCGGGCTTTATGGCAACGACATTTTTGGTGGCGTTACTGAACAAACCATTGCCGCATAACACCTCAAGACCCAGCCCTGCTACACAACTGTGAGCTTCAATTTTCGCAAATCGCCGTCGCGGCTGGAGGAGCCGAGCAGGATTTCAAATTCGCCCGGCTCGACCACCCATTGCATGTTCACGTCGTAAAAGGCCAGCAGTTCGGAAGTAATCTCCAGCGCCACGGTCTTGGCTTTGCCGGGGGCCAGGGAAATTTTTTGAAAGCCCTTCAACTCCTTCACCGGGCGCGTCACGGAACTGACCAGGTCGCGCACATACATTTGCACGACCTCCGTGCCTGCGCGCGCGCCGGTGTTGGTCACGTCCACGAGCGCGCGGGTGGATTCGCCGCGGCGGATTTTTTTCTTTGCCAGGCGCGCGTTGGCGAAGGCGAACGTCGTGTAGCTCAAGCCGAAGCCAAACGGGTAAAGCGGCGACACTTCGTCGAACAAATAACCGCGGCGCGCGGAGGGCTTGTGATTGTAAAAGACCGGGAGATGGCCCGCCGAGCGCGGAATGCTGATGGGCAGTTTCCCGCCGGGATTATGGTCGCCGAACAAAACCTCCGCGACCGCGTGGCCGCATTCCTGGCCCAGATACCAGCACTCTAAAATCGCCGGCGCGTTTTCGCTGAGGTAATTGATCGAGTTCGGGCGGCCAAGGAACAACAGCACGACCACCGGCTTGCCGGTCGCCAGCATCGCGCGCGCCAATTCGTCCTGCCGGCCGACGAGGTCCAGATTGGCCCGGTCGCCGAGATGCTTGCGCCCCCATGCCTCACGCGAAGTCTGCTCGTTGCCGCCGAGGGCCAGCACGACCGCGTCCGCCTGCTGCGCGATTTGCGCCGCCGCCGCGATTTGCCGCCGGTCTTCCCCCGCGTCGCTCGGCGTGACGCTGTCCTGCGCCCACGAACCGCCCACGGTAATTTTACAACCTTCGCTATAGAGAACCTTCATGGCGTTTCCGACCCGCGCCTGAATACCTTCGAGCACGGTGCAGTCGTGCTTGGGCACGCCGCTATAACCGCCGAGCAGGCTGCGGTGCGCATTGGGGCCGATCACCGCGAGGGTCTTGATTTTGCGCGCGTCGAGCGGCAGCACCGCGCCGTCGTTTTTCAAAAGCGTGATGGCCTCGCGCGCGGCGTGCCGGGCGAGCCGGCGGTTTTTGTCACAGCCCACGATGCGCGCAGCCTCCGCCGGATCCACATAGGGATCGTCAAACAGCCCGAGCTTGAATTTCCAGAGCAGCATCGGCGCGACCAGTTCGTCGAGTTGCGACTCCCGCAGCGCGCCCTCGCGCACCAGTTCCAGCAAATGCAAATAGCAATCCGGGTCCGGCAGTTCGATGTTCACCCCGGCGCGCACCGCCAGCGCGCAGGCCTCTTTTTTGTTCGCGGCGACGCGGTGGCCATGCGTGTCCGGCCGGTCGGCCAATTCCCAAATCGCAAAGTAATCACTGACGACAAAGCCCGTAAACCCCCATTCCTGGCGCAGCACGTCGCGCAGCAGCCAGCGATTCGCGTGCGAAGGCACGCCGTCAATTTCATTATAAGAAGCCATGACGCTGACCGCGCCTGCTTTTTGAATCGCCTCTTTGAACGGAAACAAAAACGTCTCGCGCAGCAAGCGCAGCGAAACATTGGCCGGCGCGCAATTCATCCCCGACTCCGGCTGCCCGTGCGCGGCAAAATGTTTCAACGTGGCGAGGACGCGCTTCTTATCGCGAAACGTGGCGTCGCCCTGAAACCCTCGCACGGCGGCGATGCCCATCCGCGCCACCAAAAACGGATCCTCCCCAAAAGTCTCCTCGACGCGCCCCCAGCGCGGGTCGCGGGCCACGTCCACCACCGGCGTGAGCGCCTGGTGCGCGCCCCGCGCGCGCGTCTCCTCCGCCGTCATGGTGTAAAGCGCCTCCACCAACTCCGGGTTAAATGTGCCGGCCAGCGCCAGTGGAGACGGGAAGCTGGTCGCGTCAACCGCCATGTGACCGTGCAAACACTCCTCGTGAAAAATCACCGGGATGCCCAGCCGGCTGTGTTCGAGAAAAAACTTCTGGATCGCGTTGGTCAATTCCGCCATCCCGCGCGCATCCAAGCCCCCGCCCGCCATGCTCGCCCGGCCCACCTGGCCCGGAGCGGGCTTTTTGCGATTAGCAATTTTGGCTTTTTGCAAATCGAACTTGCCTTCGGCATCCACCAGGGTCGTGGCCATGTTCCGCCACACGCCCTGCATCTGCGCGGCCTTTTCCGCCAGCGTCATCCGGCCCAACAAATCCCACACCCGCCGCGCGGCGGGCAACGTCGGGTTTTTATAAGGCGGCGCGCCGCTGGGCCGGCGTTTGTGTTTCCGGAGAGTTTTTTTCATCGAGCCAGTTTTGCCTGGGTTTAGCCGAACTGAAACCAAGCCGGGGAGAGTGACCACCAAAGCCCTGTCCGGCGGCGGAAGTCAATTTTGAAAATTAAATGGCGCATATCTTCCGACTGAATCGGTCAACGTTCACTTTTCGGGCGCGGGCCAGTCCCGGAGGGACGAAAGACGAACGCCGGTTTTTCTTTCGTCCCTCCGGGACTTTTTCCACCTCTCATCGCATCCCCAGCGTTAAAAACGCTGGGCTATTTTCTATCGCCCTGCCGGGTTGACAAACACATTCCCAATTTTTTGCCCCCGTCAATTTTGCGGACTGGTGATGATCTGCGGGCCTTGCTGTGGCACTGATTGCGCGGTGGGTTCCGGGTCGGTGGTGTCCGGGGCGGATTGAGGCTGTGGCGCAGGCGTTGCCTCAGTTCTAGCCACAGCGTTAAGCCAAGACAAGATTTGCGCGCCGGGCTCGCCGTTTTGGACGCGTTGGTTAAGTTCCTCGAGGAGGACGTTCCCGCCTAACTCAGTTGCCCAGTGCACCATCCAAGGCGTGTCAGCGGTCAACTGAGGGGTTGTCGAATTGAAAGCGACGGCGGCCTGTTGCGCCAAGCTGTTGATATACGCCAAAGTTTCCGAATTGAAACGCCCAGCGTTGTCGTCGTAGGGAGCCTCTGGGGGCGTAGGGGTCGCCAACTGAGGAGTTGTCGAATTGGAAGCGGCGGCGGCCTGCTGCTGCTGCTGCTCCCAGCTGTTGATATACGCCTGTTCTTCCACAGAAAAAGTGCTTATAAGACCCCCAAAGATATACCCTCTGCTGCTGCCATTGCTATTATGCCACACATACATATCAACAACATTACCCGAACTATTTGTTGCGTCGTAAACCCCCATAATACTGAATTCATCCTTTCCCTGATTAAACAGATGGTGCTCGGCCTGCGCCAGTGGCACGGTGATTATGGCCGAGTGCTGCACGGGTGGGTCGGCTTTGGCTGGCGCGGCGGAGGCGACCTCGGCCACTACAATCGGGGTTTGATTTGCATCATTCGCTGCTGGGGTAGCGACCGGCACGAACGTCAAGGTGACTTTTTTGGCGTTCGCGGAGGCGGAGGCGGGCTGGGCCGTTCCTTGGGTGGAAGCGGTCGGGGACACCACGCTGTCAGGCCTGGTGGATTGCCACATCCACCAAAACAGGCCGAGGGTGACGATATACAGGAGTATAACAACCCCATAGGTGCGACGGCGTTTCATGGAACGAAGGGCAGAGCCGGAATTGGGTTAATTCGCCGCAGACGGCGGGAGGGGCCGGCGCGGCAAACGGGGGATATTTACGATGATGATAAACCGCCGCCATGGCTTTCCGATACGGTTTTATTGAGGGATTAATCAATAATCACGTTTGCTAATCCAGGTAATTTTCGGTCATTAGTTTTCCTACTGTGGCGAAAACTGGATGATTACAGATTCTCGGATAGGTTTTCAAATTTGGTCGTTCCTCGCGTAGCGAGGGATTAACCTAGCCGTGGACTTCAGTCCACGGTTTCCGCCCGTTCGAAAATTCGCGTCACTACGCGACGCATGCCCATATTTTCACATCGTTTCCGTGGACTGAAGTCCACGGCTAAATTCGAGTCGTCGCTCCGCGACTGCGCAGAACGGCCCCTGGTAAAAAAAAGTGGTAAGCTCACAGCTATTGTCAACGGCCACTACTTGTCCAATGGATTGGCCAGTTCGAGAACAAATTCTACTCCCGCGGGGTCAGGGTGCCGAGGCCGCGGAGGGTGGCGTCGGCCAGCGCGCGGCGCTGCCAGCGGCCGGGCCAGTCGCGGTGCAGGAGTTGGTCGAGCCGGTCCGCGCCGCCGGAGATGGCGACGGTGCGCAAAATTTTCGTGCCCGTGGCCTGGAGCAGCGGCAGCCGCGCGGCGCTGGCGTGCGTGAGAGATTCAATGATGGCCGCGAGCATCTGCGCGCGCGTCGTGGCGAGAGTCAGGCCGGAAAATTCGCCCTGCCGCTGGTCAATACTCATGCGGTCGCCGGCCAGATACGGCGCGAAGCGCACCGTGCCCGCCGCCGCCGGGCCGCGGCGGCTCAACCGGCGCAACAGGGCGGGAAAATCCTTCACCGCTATCTCTGGGAAAAACTGTGCGCGCGCCCAATAGAGCGACGAGGCTACGGCGGCGAGCGTGCTGACTTGCACCCATTTCCCCCGCACGCCGAGCGCGCGCGTGAGCAGTTGCGGGTGCGGCCGCGGCCGGTCGGTGCAGAGCGCGAGCACATCGGTCGAGCCAACCACGTTGAAAAGCCGGCCCACCTCCGCGCCGGCGAGCAGCATCCCCGCGCTGCCGTCCACGATGCCCGCCAGCATGGGCATGCCGGCGCGCAGCCCGAAGCGGCGCGCGGCTTCCGCCGTGATTTTTCCACCCACACAATCACCGTCCATAATCTCCGGCAGGAGGGCTGCGCCGACGCCGAGGTTGGCGCAGAGTTCCGCGCTCCAGCCATCGAGCGTGAGGGTTTGGTAAAGGCCGGTGAAGGACGCGTTCGAGGGGTCGGTCACGCGCGCGCCGGTCAGTTGCCGGTGGAGAAAAGTGTTGAGGTGCCCGACGAGGTCGGCCCGGCGCAGGCGCGCGGGCTGGTGCCGCCGATACCATGCCCAGGTTGTCGAACTGATGCCGCCGGGAAACGGCCGCGCCCCGCAAAGATTCAAATGGCGTTCTTGCCCGAGGCGTTCTTCCAACTCGTGCGCCTCGGCCACGCTGCGCCGATCCTGGTGCGTGACGATGGGCGTCAATGGCCGCCCGTGGCGGTCCATTGCGACCCAGGCCGGAGCCATGCCGGCCAGCGCGAGGGCGTCCACTTGCTTCACGCGCGGGCCGAGGCGGGCGATGGCCTGGCGGGTGGCGCGCAGCAAATCGTCCGGGTCCACTTCGACGCGCGGGCCGTCGCAGCGCGTCGGGAAAAACACGCGGGGCGCGGCGGCGAGCACGCGCGTGCCGCGCAGCAGGCCGGCGCTGACCGAGGAGGAGCCGACGTCGAGGCCAAGCAGCATCGTCATGGCGAGGGTGGTAGCAGAGCGGGCGCAAGGCGACAATCGTTTTCGGCCTGCGGCGAACCCCGGTTGTGTTTCAAAGCTCCAGACAATTCACCGCAAAGTCGCCAAGAGCGCAAAGGGGATTTTTGCATTAGAGCCACTCTTCGCGTTCTTGTCGTCTTAGCGGTGAACAGGCGTTGCAAAACCAGCCCTGGATCACGCGGCGGGCGGATTGTTCAACAGCCGCACTTCCCGCTGCGGGAAGGGCAGCTCGATTTTCTTGGCGCGGAACTGGTCGATGACGGCTTCGTAGAGTTCGAGCTGCGCGAAGCCATAATCCGCCACGCTGACCCACGGTTGAAGGCAAAGGTTGATGGTCGAATCATTCAGCGCGGTGATGCCGACAAGCGCGGGGTGCTCCTTGAGCACGCGCGGGTTGCGGGCCAGCACCTCCCGCGCCGTCGCCACAGCGAGCGTCAAATCCGCATTGTAAGCCACGCCGACATTCAGGGTCAACTGGCGGATCAAGCCGTAGTTGTGCAGGATCTCGCCCAGAATTTTGTGGTTGGGAATAGAGATTCGCGATTTGTCCAAGTGGACCAGCCGGGTCGAAAGCAGCTCGATGTGCGTGACCTGGCCGGCGACGCCGAGCAACTCGATATATTCGCCGACGCGAAAGGGCTTGGTGAAAATAATCGTCAGGCCGGCAAAAAAATTGCCGAGCACGCCCTGCATCGCCAGGCCCACACCCACGCCCGCCACGCCCAGGCCGGCAATGATGGGGTTGATGGGCACGCCGATTTGGCCCAGCGCTAACACCAGGGCCAGCACAAACACCATCAGTTTGGCGACGCGGGTGAGCAGGATGCGGATCGGCGGCTCAAGCTTCTGCTTCTCCAGCCAGCCCCCCACCACGCGGCCCAACCGGCCAGCCAAAATTGCGCCGACTATCAAAATGATAATCGCGCCCAGAATGTCGAAGCCCTTGCTGACCAGAAAGGTGACGACGGTTTCCTCGATTTTACTCCAGTCCATGCGGGGTGTTTACCTGTGCACGGGCGGGCTTGTCAATGCCCCGGATGGAAAAATTGCGCGTCGTCGATAGACGGTTGCTTTTTGAAGCCGCCGGGGTAAAGTCGGCGGCTTCCTCCCCGCCCCGCCGCCCGCATGAAAATCACCGAAATCCGCACGCGCGTCGTGCAGTGGAAAGGCCCGACCGTCCCGCTGCCGCCGCATTTTTGCACGAACCCGATGGACGCCGTCGCGCCGCTCCTCACGCGCGACACCATGGGCACGTTCGCCTTCCACGGCTGGCTGCTGGTCGAGATTTTCACCGACACCGGCCTCGTCGGCCTGGGCAACGCCGCGCTCGCGCCGCTGGTGACGAAGCAGGTGGTGGACTTGTATCTCACGCCGCTGCTGCTCGGCGCGGACCCGTGGGACCTCGAATTTCTCTGGCAGCACATGTATCGCAAGACGATGGCGTTCGGGCGCAAGGGCATCGGCATGGTCGCCATCAGCGCGGTGGACATCGCGCTGTGGGACTTGCTCGGCAAATCCGCGAAACAGCCGGTGTATCGCCTGCTCGGCGGGCGCACCAAGCCGCGCATCCCCGTTTACGCCAGCCGCCTTTACTCGACCCCGCTGGACGAACTCGCCGCCGAGGCCACGAAATATAAAAAGGAGGGTTACCAGGCGATGAAGCTGCGCTTCGGCTGGGGCCCGGTGGACGGCGCCGCGGGCATGGGCAAAAACGTCGCCCTCGTGCGCGTCGTGCGCGAGGCCGTCGGCCCCGACGTGGACCTCATGGCCGACGCCTACATGGGCTGGAGCCTCGACTACGCGAAACGCATGTTGCCCCTGCTCGAACCCTTCCACCTGCGTTGGCTCGAAGAACCGGTCATCCCCGACGACATCCAGGGCTATGCGGAGCTGCGGCGTGCCGGGCTCATTCCCATCGCCGGCGGCGAGCACGAATTCACCCTCCACGGCTTCCGCGAACTGATCGAGGCGCGCGCGGTGGACTACATCCAGTTCGACACGAACCGCGTCGGCGGCCTGACCCAGGCGCGCAAGATCGCGGCGCTGGCCGAGGCCCACTCGATCCCCGTCATCCCCCACGCCGGCCAGATGCACAACTATCACGTCGTGATGGCCAGCTTGAATTCGCCGATGGCGGAATACTTCCCCCCCGTGGACGTCGAAGTCGGCAACGAACTTTTCTGGTATATCTTCAAAGGCGAACCCGTGGCCAAGGACGGCTACATTGATTTGGACGAGAATGTGCCGGGGCTGGGCCTGACTGTGGACGAAAAGGCACTGAAGAGGTTTAAGGTAACGGGGTGAAGTGTTTTGATTGAAGAAAAAGTCCACTACAAATTCCGTAAGCCGTAAAGACCATTGGTGAGTTTTTGGACATTAGGTATTTTTTCAAGTAGTTGCTTGAATCCTTCTCTCGACGCTGAACGTTTTTGGTTTACACATAAATAAATTTCGCGGATAGTCAATGGTCTTCCCTGGGTCTTAAGCGTTTGGCAGATAATATCTTTGATGAATTCACGCTTCGACGCCTTCCCCTTTACCTGAAAGAGTTGACGGCCCAAGTCGACAAAACGACTATCTTCTTTTAGAATTTGTGCCAATTCATATTTGGTCGTCTTTCTGCCAAGATTTCCAAGCCGTTCCTCTACTAGTTCAGGCGCAGAACATGGTCTGTTTAAATCAATGATAATTCTATAGACCTCATTACACACCGCCTTACGCTCGTCTCGACTCAGCTTCATATGCTTTTCCACCCCAAGAGCTTCCGGCTCCAGAAGATATATTCCTTTTCTTGAATTTCGCGCAAGGAGTCTTTGAAGTCTCAACGTGCGCCAATTACCCACTTCGCTGCCAAACATAATTTTGGCCTCAGAAATAATTTCGCCAGCAGTTAACGGACGTTGGCTCAAAACGAACTTTGAAAGTGGATTGTTTTGTGCTCGTATTCATGGCTGATTTTTCTCATGTTTTTGCTGAGTCGTCAAGTGTTGTCGTGCGGTTGTCCGCGGACGCCTCGGAGAGGCGTCCCTACCGTTTTTCTATCTTGGCCTGGGCTTGAAATTAGGCAAACTGTCGCCTTCCTTATGACCCACCTGATCCAACTTCAAAACGGCACGACGCGCCGTGTGGCGCTGGTTGAGGAGCCGCGGGTGCGGTTGCTCGACGAGGCGTGTGCGTCGGTACATGCGCTGGCGTTGGCGGCGATTGCACAGGGGCGGAAATTGGCGGAGCTGGCGCGCGAGCGGGCCACGGGCGAGTGGCTCGATTACGAGCCGATTTACCGGGGCAAGTCGCCGTGGAAATTATTGCCGCCGCTCGACCATCCTAGCGAGCCGGCGCGATGCCTCGTCACCGGCACGGGGCTGACGCACCTCGGGAGCGCGAAGAACCGGAATGCGATGCACTCGGGACAACAACCAACATCCAACGTTCAACATCCAACATCGAATGACAAGCCGGTCACCGGGCCATCTGCATCCGGCCAGAAAGAATTGACCGACAGCATGAAAATGTTTCAATTGGGCGTGGAGCGGGGCAAGCCGGGGCCGGGGGCGATTGGCGCAGCGCCGGAATGGTTTTACAAGGGGAATGGGGCGATTTTGCGCGCGCACGGCGAGGCGCTGCTCGTGCCGCCGTATGCCGAGGATGGCGGCGAGGAGGCGGAGGTCGCGGGCTGCTACGTCATCGGGCCGGATGGGCGGCCGTGGCGCGTGGGCTTCGCGCTGGGCAACGAATTCTCCGACCATGTGTTCGAGAAGAAAAATTATTTGAATCTCGCCGGCTCGAAAATGCGCACCTGCGCGCTGGGGCCGGAACTGGTGGTCGCGGCGGATTTTTCCTCCGTGGCCGGCGAGGCGCAAATCGAGCGCGCGGGGAAAATCATCTGGACGAAGGCCATCCACACCGGCGAGGCCGAGATGTGCCACAGCCTCGCGAACATCGAGCACCATCATTTCAAATTTGCGGCGCACCGCCGCCCCGGCGACGCACATGTGCATTACTTCGGCGCGGACGCGCTGAGCTTCGGCGACGGCGTGCGCCTGGCCGACGGCGACCTTATGCGCGTGCGCTACGAGGGCTTCGGCCGCGCACTGGTCAATCCAGTGAAAGTCATCCAGGCCAAAAATGAGTTGGTCGGCGTGCAGGCGCTTTGATTGAATTAGCCGCAAAAATTGGCTCGAATGTTGCCCCTCCACAAAAATGATCAAACCCACCATCGCTTTTCTCGGCCTGGGTATCATGGGCTCCGGCATGGCGCACCGCCTGCTGGGCGCGGGCTTTCCGCTCGCCGTTTACAACCGCAATCCCGACAAGGCGAAGCCGCTGATGGCCGCGGGGGCAAAACTCGCTGCCACGCCGCGCGAGGCCGCCACGGGGGCGGACATAATCATCACCATGGTGGCCGACGACGGGGCTGCGCGCGCCGTCTGGCTGGGCGCGGACGGCGCGCTCGCCGGCGCCCGGCGCGGCGCGGTGCTCGTCGAGAGCAGCACGGCCAGCCCGGACTGGATTGCGGAACTCGCGGCTGCGGCGGCAAAAAGCGGCTGCCCGCTGCTCGACGCGCCGGTGACGGGCACCAAGCCGCACGCGGCGGCGGGCGAGCTGGTCTTTCTCGTCGGCGGCGACGCCGCGGTGCTCGAGCAACTGCGCCCGGCGCTGGCGGCGATGAGCAAGGCGATTCTCCACTTGGGCCCGAACGGCAGCGGCGCGCTGCTCAAGCTGCTCAATAATTTTCTCTGCGGCGTGCAGGCGGTGGCGTTTGCCGAGGCGCTGGTGTTCATTGAAAACTCGGGTCTCGACCGCGCGCAGGCGCTCGACTTTTTGCTCCAGGGCAACCCGGGCAGCCCGCTGGTGAAAACGATGGCGACGCGCATGTTGGCGCGGGACTACACGCCGAATTTCGCGATGCGCCTGATGGCGAAGGACCTCGCCTACTCCGTCGCGGCGGGAAAAAACCTCTCGGTCAACCTCGCGACCGTGGCCAGCGCGCACGCTGTGCTGCAACAGGCCATCGCCGCGGGTCTGGGGGAAAAGGATTTTTCCGCCGTGGTGGAGTTGCTGCGCAAAAATAAGCGCGACGCCGTTAATCCTATCACTGCAACTGGAAATTGATGGTGATTTCCGCGTGGGACGGCATCGGTGTGGCGCCCTGATAAGCCTGATTAAAGGTGCTTTGTTTCATCGCCTCGACCGCCGCGTCATCAAGCGCCGGATAGCCGGTGCTTTTCACGATCTCCACTTTGTCGAGCGTGCCCAGTTCGTTGATGTATAAGCCCAGGGTGACCTTTCCTTCTTGGTGCAGGCGGAGGGCGGTTCGCGGATACTCCGGCTCAACCCGCGTTCGAAACGAAGGCTGTATAACGTCAACATATTTTGAGGGCGGCGCGGCTACTGACATAGGCACGGATGAGACGGGCGCAGCCGCCGCGGCGAGAGGAGCGGAGACGGGCATTGGCGCAGGCGCGGGTTGAACCGCCGCAGGGGCGGGCGCGGGCAACGTCATCGCCTCGGGCGGCGGTGGCGGCAGGGGCAGGGGCGGCGGCTCTGGCGGTGGTGGTGGCGGCTCTTCCACGGGCGGCGGCGGTGGTTCGGGTGGCGGAATGGGCGGGGAAGGGATGGGTGGAGGGGGCGGTTCTGGCGCGGGCGCGGGTGGAATTTCCGCGGGCGGCGGCGGCGCGGCGGCCAGCGTCACTTCGAGGTATTTCTTTTCCTCCGGTGGCGTCGACGCGGGCGGCGCGGGCGCGGGGAGGCACAGCAGCACCGCCAGATGCAGCAACACCGCCACCGCGTAACAAACCGCCTGCTTCATTTTTTCAATTGGGTGTCAATGGCCACTTTCGTGATGCCGGCCTTCCGCAATTCGTCCAGCACGGCGACCGCCGCGCCGAAATAGGCCTGCGTGTCGCCGTTGATGAAAACCTTCGGGTCGGGCTGCGCGGCCTGCAACTGGCGCAGGCGCGCGGGCAGCTCGTCGAGGCGCAGCGGTTGCTTGTTAAAATATAAGGTGCCGTCCTTCGCGATGGTGATAGTGTTGTCCTCGGCGTGGTCTTGCGGCGCGCTGGTGGCGGCGACGGGGAGGTCGACGGGGATGCCCTTGTTTTTCACCATCGAAAGGGAGACGATCATGAACGTCGCCAGCAGGAAGAAGATGACGTCAATGAGCGGGATGATTTCGATGCGCGCGCGCTTGTGCGGCCGGGGGGAGGGAATGTTCATGGCGCGCCTCCGGTGGCGGGTGGTTGGTCCTCGAAGCGGTTCAGTTGCAACTCCATTTGGGTGGCGGTGTCCTGGAGGTCGTGCCGGGCCTCTTCGAGGCGGGAGTTGAGGTAGTTGAACGGGATCAGCGCGGTGATGGCGATGCCGAGGCCGAACGCGGTCGCGAGCAGGGCCTGGGCGATGCCGCCGGTGATGGCCTGCGGGGCGCTCAGTTCCTGGCCGCCAAGCAGGCCGAAGGCGCGGATCATGCCGGTGATGGTGCCGAGCAGCCCCAGCAGCGGCGCGAGCGTGATGATGGTGTCGAGCACGGCGAGGCCGCGGTTGAAGCGTTTCAGCTCCTGGTTGGCCGCGCGCAGCACGGCGCTGGCGAAGGATTCGCCGCGGTGCTCGAGCGCGTAAACGAGCGTGCGCGCGACGAAATCGCCGCTGCCCTGCCCGGCCTGGATGGCGCGCGCGGGGTCGCGGTGTTCGACGAACCGCAGCATGGCCTCGACCACCGCCGGCCGGCGGCGCGTTTGCTCGCGGATGATGAAATACGCGCGCTCCAGCACCGTGGCCACGCAGATAATGGAGCAGAGCAGCAACGGCCACATGATCGGGCCGCCGTCTTGGAAAATTTTAATCATGGGAAAAGGCGTACGCAGGCCAACCTCTTTTAATGCGGTTAACTTGCATTTGGGTCAAACGATTTATATTTGCATAATACTGCCGTAATGTTTCGATGACCCGTCAAAACGCCTAAATTTCCTCTTTCAATTACCCTTACCCATGCGCCCCGCGGCGCTTCACCCCATGTTTAGCGCAAGGTCAACCCGACTGCTCGCCGTTTTGCTGGGTTTGGCGTTCAGTGGCGCGGCTCTCGACGCGCAAACCGGCGCTCCCGCCCAATCCGCGGCCACTGCTCCGGCCCAGGCCGCGGCAACCACACCGCCCACCACCGGCAATCAAACCGCCGCGCCCACTTCCGACACCAACGCTGCGCCGTTGGTCTCGGGCACGGAGACTACCACCACGCCAACGTCCGCGACGACGAACGGCACCACGGTGCTGCCGGAAATCACCGTGACCGGGCGGCAGGACAGTCTGATCGGGATCGCCGACTCGGCCACGCAGGGCACCGTCGGCGCGCCGGAACTGGCCGACCGGCCCCTCCTGCGCACGGGGGAAATCCTCGAAACCGTCCCCGGCGTCATCATCACCCAACACGCGGGCGGCGGCAAAGCGAACCAGTATTTCCTGCGCGGCTTCAATCTGGATCATGGCACTGACTTTGCCACGGATCTTGAGGGGATGCCGCTCAACCTGCCGACGCACGCCCATGGCCAGGGATATTCGGACCTGAACATCGTGATCCCGGAATTGATTGACACGATCAATTACGAGAAAGGCCCATATTACGCCGCCAACGGCGATTTTTCCACGGTGGGCGCGGCGCACTTGGTGTTCGCCGACACGTTGCCGGAAGGCATCTTCAAGATCGCAGGCGGCACCGACGACTATGGGCGGACGCTGGTGGCCGACTCGCTGCCCTTCGCCTCGGGCAACTTGCTCTACGGCGCGGAGGTCTTCCACGAAAACGGCCCCTGGGCGGTGCCGGACGATTATCTGCGCTTCAACGGCCTGCTCAAATACAGCACGGGCGATGATATGCTTGGCTCCAGCGTCATCGCGATGGCCTACCACGGGAAATGGAATTCGACCGACCAAATAGCGGAAAACGCCGTCAGCACGGGGCTGATCCCCTTCTACGGTTCGCTGAGTCCGACGGATGGCGGCAATTCGCAGCGTTACAGCCTCCAGGCCGAATGGCACAACGAAAACGCGGACACCGCGACCCACCTCATGGCCTACGCCTTCTATTACGACCTCGATTTGTTTTCCGATTTCACCTATTATCTCGAATCCCCCCAGGGCGACCAGTTCGAGCAGCAGGACGGGCGGAAAGTCTTCGGCCTGAAGGGCAGCCAGACGTTCTACGGCAAATTGGCGGGCCGCGACATGGAAAACACCTTCGGCCTGCAATTCCAAAACTCGTGGATTGACACCGGCCTCTACCAAACGGTGGACGACGTGCGCACGGACAAGGTTGACTATCTGGGCAACCCCATTCCAGCCATCACCAAGGTGGATGTCACGACCGAAACCTCGCTCGGCCTCTATTACGACAACAAGGTGCAATGGGCGGAGAAATTCCGCAGCGAATTGGGGTTTCGCGAGGACATTTACGATGTCAGCGTGAACGACTACACAAATTCGGCAAATTCCGGCCATCAGATTGCGACGCTGCCCAGCCCGAAGCTCAGCCTTATTTTTGGGCCGTGGGACAAGACGGAGTTTTACACGCAGGCCGGCTTTGGTTTCCACAGCAACGACGCACGCGCGACCACCGCCACCGTCAACCCGGACGGTTCCTCCGTCGGCACCAACCTGCCCTTGCTGGTGCATGCCTATGGCGGGGAAGTCGGCGTGCGCACGTCCGCGGTGCCGCATTTGCAAAGCACGTTGTCGGTTTGGTATCTGCACAACAACTCCGAATTATACTTCGATGGCATTGACGCGGACAGTGGCGACACCACAGCCTCGCAGCAATCCACGCATCGCTACGGCGTCGAATGGGCCAACTACTACACACCGGTGAAAGGGGTCACCTTCGACCTGGATTTGGCGGATTCCTGGGCCTACTTCGATTCGCCCACCACGGCGGCCGAGGACATCACCCCTGGGGGCTCGCTGGTGGCCGAGGCCATTCACGAATCCGCCTCCGGTGGCGTGACTGCGCATCAGGACGACGGCTGGTCGGAGAGCTTGCGGCTCCGCTTTTTGGCCCCCGCCCGTTGGATTCGACCGGCAGCGCCGAATCCAACCCCACCCTGATCGTCAATGGGCAAGTCAGCTACCAATTCAACCCGCACTGCGAACTTACCCTCGAAGCCCTCAACCTGCTCGACCGCCACGACCACGAAATTGATTATTACTACGAATCGCAAATCACGCCTTCGTCCGCGCCCTCCAATCAAATCACTTTTCACCCGGTCGAGCCGATTGAACTGCGTCTCGCGTTGACCGTGTATTTTTAGGGTCGAGCAGTTGCCGGATTACTGGCGCCGCCACCCATCGGCAGGCTGCCGTTACATGCGCGGTAGGTCCACGCTTGCCTCGACCTGTTTGCCACCCACGAGGTAATCCCGGTGATCGTTGGTTTCGAGCCGGAGCGTCAGGGTATGCGCGCCCGCCGGCACGTCCGCGGCGCTGATATACACCCATTCGCCATAGGCCCGTCCGATCATTTTGCCATCCACCAGAATGTGCCCATGTCCTTCGCCCGGCACGTTGGCGCTGCCCGCGTGCTCACCGGAAAAGGTGAAATTCTTGACCATGATGTGGAGGTTCCAGCCGCCTTCCGCATCGGGCGTCAACTTGATGGTGACCGCCGGCGTCGGCAGCGACGCAGGCACTGCATAGGGCGCGCCCATTTGCATGGCGCCGGCGCCCATGGCGGGAGCAGGCGCAGCCATGCTATTGGTCATCGGCATCGCCGGCTGCGGCATCGGCATGGACTGGTCAGCCGCCCATACTTCCACCGGGTGCGCCCCGGTGAAAAAGGCGGCGAGGCCGCCGAAAAGCATCCATCCCACCAATCGGGCATTTTGTGCGAGGTTTTTCATGGTTCTTTCTTCTTTATTATTAGATCGAGGCTGTCAAGTCGGGCACAAGCATGGCCGCCAACCCAAAAGCAAGGCCCTTGGCCCGCTCAAAAGCTGCAGCCGACGGAGCCGAAAATCCCACGGCGCTCGCCGAATTGGGCGGCGTTGACCCCGATGCCGGAGCCGCTGCGCAATTCGTAAACTCGATCCAATAGGTTGACGAGATCAAGTCGGATATTCCACTGCGGGCCGGCGGCGGCTTTGATGTCATACTCCGCGCCGATGTTCAGGGTATAGTAAGAGGGCACATGGGAGCCGTTGGGGATGACGGAGCCGTTGGCCAACACCTCGTCTTCGCGCAGACCGCTGCCAAATAGCACATCCGTGTAAACCATGGTTTTCCCATCCGTGCGTTTCCAGGTGTAGGAAGCACCGGTGGACCCGGTCAGGGTCTGGTCGTGGTCCATATAAATCCAGTGGTCCTGGATGTAGGCCAGGTCGGCGGGGTCAATTTGGAACTGGGCGGAGTTGATATTTTCGCCCTTGGCCACGGAAAAAGCCCCGTTGGCATAGGTCGCAAAGCCGCCGTTGGTGTAACTGGTGGTCGCTTCCACGCCGTAAATCCGGCCCTTCTGGTAGTTGAAGGCGGAAGGAATCAGCGTTTGGCCAAAAAAACCGTCGTCGAGTTGGTCTTTGGCAACTTTGTAGTAGCCATCCAGGCCCACCTGCCATTGCGGGGTCAGCTTGTGGGTGACGCCCGCGTCAAAATAATCGGCTCGCTCCGCCTTGATCGTGTCGTCTTGCGTGACCGGCGATTCGTTGGACGTGCCGTTGAAGAGGGTCACGCTGGAGGGATTGACGGACTCCAGCGGCGGCGGCGTGAAATAGCGCGCATAGCCCGCGTGCAACGTGGTGTCGTTGCTCAATTTATAGATGGCGTTGAGGCGCGGGCTGAGCTGGCTCTCGTGGTCGGCGGAAGCGTAGAGGTCCGCGCGGAAGCCGTAATTGAGCGTGAGCTTGGGCGTAATTTTCCATTCATCCTGCGCGTAGAAGCCGTAAAATTGCGCGTCCAGCGTGTGATTGTCCACAATCGGGAAGGGAGCGCCGACGGGATTGTCCGCGCCATCGAGTTCATAAACCGTCGTGGTGGTGTCGGTTGGCGCGATTTCCTCCTGCAGCATCAGGCCGGCCCGCAGCGTGTGGTTGTCGTTGAGCTGGTAGCTCGTGTCCTCCTGCAAGCCGGTCGAGTAGAGTTGCCGGTCCACCTGGCTGGCCACGCCGTTGAGGTAAAGATCGCCAACCGAGTCGGGGTTAAAATTTATGGAGCCGTAACGGCCAAAAACCGCGACTTGCATATCCAGGTTGCCGGCGGATTTTTGATAGGCCCCGATGGCGTAAAAATTCCGTTCGTCTTGCGTCTCGTTCAAGGTGGAGGAATCAAACGCGCCCGGCCAGGGCGCCCCGCCTGGCGCGGTGCCCGCCGGCTGGCCCGGCGCGTCGGGAATCTGGAAATTGCCGCCCGAGGCGCCAACCATGCCGGTGACCTTGCTGGTGTCGCTCAAAACATACGAGACGTAGGAGAAGGCGTGGAATTGGTCCGTCTCGTCATGGATGGCCGTGGCGCTGGGCGTGGGATTTTCGAGGCCGAGGTCATTGTGGTCATAGCTGCCTTCGAAGTAATAGTTGAGCTTCCCTTCGGAGCCGCCGTATTCAAAGGAGGGCCGCACGGTGTCGTAGCTGCCGCCGTAAAACGAGACATCGCCGCCCTGGTCAAAGGCGCCGGTTTTGGTCTGGATGTCCACGATGCCGGCGGTGCGAAAGCCGTATTGCGCTGGCAGCGAACCGGTGATGAGCTGCAGGCTGTCCACGAACCGCGGGTCGAGTTCCTGCCCGAAGCCCCCGGGAATGCCCTCGGGCAGCAGCACGTCGTTGATGCGGTATTGCAGGTTGGCGTGCTCGCCCCGCAGATGCACCTGGCCGCCCCAGTCCTCGGCCATGCCCGGCGTGCGCAACAGGACTTGGTCAAACGGAGCGTCGGCCCCCTCCGGTTCCGTTTCGATTTGATCCTTGGTCACGGTATAGGTCGTCGCCCCCAAACTGGACACAATTTCGCTGCGCGCCTCGTTGAGCATGCCGATGACGGTGATGTTGCCGAGGTCGGCGGGCGTGGGCGCGGGTGCAGTCGCATTGCCGGAAGCCGGCGCGGACGCGGAACCGGCGGCGGGCGCGGTGGTTTGGGCGCGCCCGGCGAGAAAACCCGGGAGCAGCAGAAGGACGGCGAATTTGCGGGAGCGATGGCGGGGGAGCATAAAATTCCCGCGAAAATGTTGCTAACGCAAAACTATTGCAAGAACAAAATTTACGCAATTATTCGCTTTAATTTCCGGATGAAAGCCCGCCGCCCGCCCACCCGCCCTCTTCTTGCAACTTTACGGCGCCGGCTCGACCACCAGGCGCAGGAAGACCGTGCCGTTGGCCGGGATGGCGATGCTGGCGGAGAATTGCTCGGTCTGCTGGTTGGGGTCGGCCAGTTGCACCACCGCGCCGTTGGGCAGCGTTTGCCACGTCACCAAATCATAGGAGTATTGCGCGACCAACTGGACGCCGGTGAGGCCGATCAGCTGGTTGTATTGCAACACGAGGCAGGGTGCATTGTTGACCGTTTGCACCGAAAGCGCGGGCAAGTCGCCCGGCGCGGGCGTGGCGCCGACATTCATCGCATAGCGCACGAGGTTGGGGAGCGTGTCGTTGAAGGGCTGCGCGTTCGGCAGCGCGCTCGCGCCCGCCAAGTTCAACGCCGCGGCCCAGGTGAGATAGCCCGCCGGCACAACGTAAAGCGTCGCCGCGGCGGACGTGACGACGGAGCTGACGCCGTTGCCCGCCACACACTGGAACTGGCTGCCGCTTTCCGCCGTGGTGGTGTTGCTGACGGTCAGAGTCGAAGTGTTTGATCCGGTGAAGTTGACGCCATCGTCGGTGAGGTTGGCCCACGTCGAACTGCCGGGGGCGAGGATCTGCCACTGATAGGAAATCGTGTCCGGCACGCCCGCCGCGACGACGGTGAATTCCGCGCTGCCGCCGGCGGCCACCAATTGGTTGCCCGGCGGCGTGATGAAGCTGGGCGGCGTGTCGAGCAACATCACGGCGGCATTCGAGGTGGCGTTGCCGAGCAGGTTGCTCGCCACGCACTCGAATTGGTCGCCATTCATGGCCGCCGTCGCGGCATTGATGGTCAGGCTCGCAGTGGCCGAGCCGTTGTAAGTTGCATCATCCGTCAGATTGGCCCAGACACTCCCGCCGCTAGGCAGGATTTGCCATTGTAAAGTCGGCGCGGGCACCCCGCTGACCACTACGGAGAATTCCACATTGTCACCCGCATTGAAATCCTGATTCGTTGGCTGCGCCGTGAAGGCCGGCAGCGAAACCACTGTCAGCGTAACGGGGTTGGACGTGACGTTGCCAGCCGCATTGCTGACAAAAACCTGGAATTGGTCGCCGTTCATGGCCGCCGTGGTGTCATTGACGGTGAGATTAGCCGTGGCCGAGCCATTATAGGTTGTATTATCGGTGAGGTTCTCCCAAGTGTTGCCGCCGCCAGCCAGAATTTGCCATTGGACTGTTGGCGACGGGACGCCGCTGGCCGCGACGCTGAAGGTGGCGTTGCTCCCGACCTCGACCGTCGTGTTGGCCGGGGGCGTGGTAATCGCCGGAGGCGACTGCACGCTCAACGTAACGGTATTCGAGGTGACGTTGCCCACCGCGTTGCTGATGAGGCACTGGAACTGAGCGCCGTTCATGGCTGAAGTCGTGGCGTTGATGGTCAGGTTCGCCGTGGCCGAGCCGTTGTAAGTCGCGTTATCGGTGAGGTTGGCCCAGATGCTGCCCCCGCTGGACAAATACTGCCATTGGTAGGTGGGCGCCGGCACGCCGGTGGCCGTGACGCTAAAGGTGGCGTTGCTTCCGACCTCGACTGTCGTGTTGGCCGGCGGCGTGGAGATGGCCGGCAGCGTATTGAGGAGCATCACCGCGGTATTCGAGGTGATGTTGCCGAGCAGGTTGCTCGCCACGCATTGGAATTGGTCGCCATTCATATCCGCAGTCGCGCTGTTGATGGTCAGCATCACGGTGGCTGAGCCATTATAGGTCGCGTCATCCGTCAAGTTGGCCCAAACGCTGCCGCCGCTGGGCAGGCGCTGCCATTGCAGGGTCGGCGCGGGCACCCCGCTGACCACCACATTTAACACCACATTATCACCCGTGTTGTAATCCTGATCCGCCGGCTGCGTGGTGAAGACCGGCGGCGACTGCACCGTGAGGGTGACGATGTTGGAAGTGAGGTTGCCGAAATTGTTGCTGATGAGGGCGCGGAATTGGTTGCCGTTCATCGCGGAGGTCGTCGCGTTGATCGTCAAGTTGGCCGTGGCCGAACCGTGGTAAGTTGCATTATCGGTGAGGTTGGCCCAGACGCTGCCGCCGCTGATTAGGATCTGCCACAAGATCGTTGGCGTAGGTATGCCGGTGTCTGCCACACTGAACGTGGCCGGGCCGCCCACCGTCACCGTCTCATTCGCGGGCTGGCTGGTGAAAGCCGGCGCTTCTGCCTGGACCGTCAGCGTCGCGGTGTTCGAGGTGACATTGCCGGCCGCGTTGCTGACGACGCACTGAAACTCGTCGCCGTTCATGGCAGCCGTGGTGTCGTTGATGGTCAGGTTGGCCGTCGCCGAGCCGTTGTAGGTGTCATCATCAGTCAAATTGGCCCACGTGTCACCGCCGCTGGGCAGCACCTGCCATTGGTAGGTGGGCGTCGGCACACCCGTGGCGGACACGCTGAATTCCGCGGAATTGCCGGCGATAACAGTGGCATTGGCGGGCTGGTTTTGGATGCTGGGCGCGGCCGCCAACTGCGCCAGGCGGATGGTGTCGTTATACGTATCGGCAATATAAAGATTGCCCGAGCCGGCCACGGCCAAACCGTAGGGCTGGTTGAAAGTGGCCGCGCTGCCCACGCCGTTGGCGCTGCCCTCGACACCCGGCGAACCCGCCAGCGTCGTCACCACGCCCGCGGGCGTGATTTTGCGGATGGCGTTGTTGTTGGTGTCGGCCACGTAGAGGTTGCCCCCGCTGTCTATGGCGATGCCACTGGGGAAATTGAATCGTGCAGTCGTGCCCGTGCCATCGGCCACCCCTTGATACGGCGGGTTTCCAGCGAAGGTCGTGACCGTCCCGGTCGGCGTGATTTTGCGGATGGCGTTGTTGTTCGAGTCGGCCACGTAAACATTGCCGCCCGAATCCACGCAGACCTCCGACGGAAAATTGAAAGTGGCGCTCGTGCCATTGCCGTCGGCATAGCCCGCCACATCGGCCTGCCCCGCCAGCGTTGTCACGCTGCCCGCCGGGGTGATTTTGCGGATGAGGTCGTTCTCCGTGTCGGCCACATACACGTTCCCGCCGGAGTCCACCGCCACGCCTTCCGGAAAGTCGAACGACGCGGCTTCCCCGCTTCCATTGCGGCTGCCCGACTCGCCAGAACTTGAGCCGGCGAAAGTGGTTACATTGCCTGCGGGGGTGATCTTGCGGATGGCGTTGTTGGTCGAGTCGGCCACATACATATTCCCGCCTGCGTCAAACGCGACCGCTTTTACTGCGTCAAACCGCGCCTCCGTCGTGGTGCCGTTCATATAGCCGGCATCCGTAATGCTGGCCGTGGCGCTTGCGCCGGAACCGCCGCCGCCAGACAGGGTCACGTTCGGAGCCGAGGTGTAGAAATTGCCGGAATTGGTGATGTTGATGCCAGTCACGTCCCCAGGGCCGACGGTGGCCGTGGCGCTCGCACCCGAGCCAGCGCCATGCCTGCTAGACGACAGAGTCACATTCGGTGCCGAGGTGTAGCCGCCGCCGGGATTGGTGATGGTGATGCCGGTCACGGCCCCGCCGCTGACACTGGCCGTCGCCTCCGCGCCGCTGCCTCCGCCACCAGAGAAGGCGACCGTCGGTGCCGAGGTATACCCGCTGCCAGGTTTGGTGACGTTGATGTTGGTCACCGGCCCGCCGCTAAAGGTGGCCGTCGCCACCGCACCGGTGCCCCCGCCGCCAGAGAGGGTAACCGTCGGTGCCGAAGTGTAGTTGGAGCCACCGGCGACGAGTGTAATGGTGTTCACCCCGTAGTTGAAGCCGGCGAAGTTGGTGACCTCGCCCGCCGGCGTGATTTTGCGCACACCGTTGTTCGCAAAGTCGGCGACGTAAACGTTGCCGCCGGAGTCGAGCGCCACTTCGTTCGGGGCGTCGAATTGTGCGGCTGTCCCCATCCCGTTTGCCGTGCCGGTAACGCCCGCCTGCCCGGCGAAGGTGGATATATAAAATTCCTGGGCCACGACTTCGAGCGTCGCGGCGGGCGTTGTGACATCGCCATTGATAATGCACTGGAATTGGTCGCCGCTTATCGCTGTCGTCACCGCGTTCACGGACAGCACGGCCGTCGTCACGCCGCTGTAGGTGGCGTTGTTCGTCAGGTTGGCCCAGGTGGTCGTATTCGCGGCCAGCACTTGCCATTGGAAGGAAGTGGCGTTATGCGTGATGGGACTAAAGAGCGCGTCCTGCCCGGGCGCGACCGTCACGCTTTGCGGCGCCTCGACCACCGTGGTGAGTTCTTGGAATAAGGCGGGAAAAACTGGGCGGCCAATACCGGTGCACATATCGTAGCCGAGGCCGGCACTGTAGGCGCCATTGTTGCCGCTGATGATGTCAGAAAAACAATCGGAACCGAGCAGAGGATAAATCTTGGGGCCGAGCAGTCCAAGCGTGGTGGGTGGGTTGTTGGTGGCAAGGGCCTGGTTGATCAGCGTGGCAAAGCCCGCCCAGGTCGGCGCGCCCCAACTCGTGCCGCCGATGGTCTCATTGGCACCGTTGATGACAATCAGGCACCCGGTAGCGGTGTCGGCTGGCGCCGCGACATCCGGCACCATGCGATTCTGGTTCGCCCCCAGCACGCCGGTGCCAGTCTGCCAGACCGGCTTGGCATACACCGCGCTCTGGCCGCCGCCCGAAGCACCGAACGCATCATTCCACACGGTTTCGCTGGTGACATTCCCCGTCGTGGTATTCAGCGTGATGTTGGTGCCGCCGACGCCCGTCACATTCGGATCGCTGGCCGGGCTTTCCGCACCCGGTGACGAGCCGTCGTCGCCCGAGGACACAAAGACCGTGAGGCCCGCGCTCGCCAATTGGGCGAAGTCCTGGTCGTCCGTGGCCATGGAGGCCAGGCTGCCCTCGGATCCGCCAATACTGATTGAGACAACGTGGATGCCAAACGCCAGGGTCGTATTGGTGGCGTCATTGTAAATTTGTTGGTAGGCGGCCACCAAATCCGTGTCGTCGAGGGCCGGAATTGCGTACACCCGAATTTTTGCGGCGGGGGCAATCGAACTGCTCCACTCCACATCCAGACTGGCCTCCGTATAATCATCCACAATGCTCGGATCGCTGGCATTGAAGGCCGGCGGGCCGCCGTTGATTTCCTCCTCCGTAATATTCGCTAGCGACTGGCTGATGTTGCAGGTGGTCCAAAACTGCGTGAGGTCGCTGGTAAAGGGATAGGCCGATATGACGATGGCGATGGTCTGGCCGGCGCCGGTCTGGCTCAGCGTGTTCGCACCGTAGGCGTGCAGGATGTCACTCGGAATATACGGCACCGCATAGGGCGAGGTCGCCGAATCCGGGCGCGCCAGCATCGGGTGCTTGCGCAAATGCGGCTGCAGGCCATTGACGCCGATCAACGCCGGGGCCAGTTCCGCGGGCACGCTCGGCGCAGTGATGGCCGAAGTGAACTCCGCGCCCTCGTTCGCCACGCGCGCGAAGGAAACCTGGAACGCATCGCGCACCTGCGCCACCGTCCCACGGGCAAAAATGACGAAGCCGCCCGATTCCGGGCTGAGCGTGAAACCTTGCTGGGTAAGCCAGTTCGCCGTCGCGGCGTAATCCTCCGGCAGCGGCCAGTAGCGCGCGGCCATTTCCGCGGGGTCCATCGTCTCGCCGTGGGCCAGCCGCGCCTCCAACTCCGCAAAGTTGCGCATTTTCAGGGCGACATTGAAGGTCATCGTCGCATCCAATTCATCCGTCCGCAATTCCGTGCGTGTGATGCGCGGCCCGGTCGCGCCCGTCTGCGCGTTGGCCGGAACCGCCTTGATGCTGCCGTTCAGCACCGCGCGGCCGCCGCCGCCGTTATCCGGCGCATCCGCCGCCGCCGCTCCCGGATGCGGCGTCATCCCAAGCAGCGCCACCAGCATGGCCGCGCCGAAACCGCGCACGCCCGACCCCAGCCACCGGCGCACGCTTGCAGCAACCCCGAAAACTTTCGGCGATAAACATCCCATTTCGTTGGCAGATTTAGACAAACGACACCCGGCGGCGTTCCATTTTTCGGGGCTTGGCGCACCGGCGTTTTTATTAAAATATAAGCCTATCGCGGCCCGCCTTGCTTTTCAAGGCTAAAGGGCCGTTAAATAAGTGTAAATCCCCATGGAAGCCGACGCCGTCAAAGACTACTACAACCTGCCGGGTGTCGTCGCGGACTACGCACAGGCCGTCAGCCGCGTCGGGCTGTGGCGCTCGGAGGAAAAGATTTTCAAACGCCTGTTTCAGCCGGAGCAGACGCTGCTCGAGCTCGGCTGCGGCACCGGTCGCATCGCCTTCGGCCTGTGGGAACTCGGCTACCGGCGCCTCTTGGGCGTGGACCTCGCGCGCGACATGGTCGAGGAGGCCCGGCGCATCAACCGCGTGCTCGAATACGGCGTCAGCTTCCGCGTGGCCGACGCCGCGCGCCTGCCGTTTGGCGACGGCGAATTCGACGGCGCAATCTTCGGCTTCAATGGCCTGATGACCATCCCGCGCCGTGACCACCGCCGCGCCGCCCTGCGCGAAATCCGCCGCGTCACGCGCCCCGGCGCCTGGTTCGCCTTCACCACCCACAACCGCGCCAGCCTTCATTTCCACGACTTTTGGATCGCCGAGGAACAACGCTGGAAAGAGGGAAAGCAAACGCCCGGCCTCGACGAATTCGGCGACCGCATTATTGAAAGTCCGCATGGCCCGCTCTTCATCCACATCCCGACGCGCGAGGAAATCCTCGAAGACCTGGCCGCCACCGGCTGGCGTCACGAAGTGGACGCCCTCCGCGCCGAAATCGCCAACGAACCCGAGACCGTCCGCGGCTTCGGCGACGACTGCATCTTCTGGGTCGCGCAGAATCCGAAAGCATAAAATTTAACCACGGATGACACGGAGAACACGGAGGAAATGTAGTTTCGGGTTGAATTCCCTCCGTGTCCTCCGTGGTTAAATTTCTGGGTTTAATATCTCGTTACTTCAACGCCTCGGCGTCCAAAAAATATTCCCCGACGCGCGTGGCCGGGCCGGTCATGGTGATGGCGTAGTCGTCCGCGACTTTGATTTTCAAATTGCCGCCGGGCATGTGGACGGTGATGGCGCCGTCGCACACGCCCATTTTGCGCGCGACCGCCGCCGCCGCGCTGCCTCGAGCTGCCCGAGGCCAGCGTGTAGCCCGCGCCGCGCTCCCAGATTTCGATCTGGATGTTCGCGCGGTCGAGCACCTTCAAAAATTGCACGTTCGTGCGGTTGGGGAACAGCGGATGCGTTTCAAAGCGCGGCCCGAATTCGCGCGCCAGCTCCGGCGAAATCTCCGGCAGCGGCAGCACGCAGTGCGGGTTGCCCACCGTCGCCGCGTAGTAGCGGAATTTGCGCCCGGCGATTTCGATTTCCTGGTCGAGCATCTCGCGCGGCGGCAGGATTTTCACCGGGATGTCCGCGCTGTGGAAGCTCACGCGGCCCATCTCGACCGTGATTTGCTTCCCGCGCGCGCCGACCCGGCACGTCACCACGCCGCCGGGCGTATGCACGGTGAAGGGCTGGTCGCGCACGCGCCGGCGATCCCACAAATACCGCGCGAAAATCCGCAGGCCGTTGCCGCTTTTTTCCGCCTCGCTGCCGTCGGGGTTGAAAATCCGCAGGCCGAAATCTGCGTTCTTGCTTGGCAGCGGCCCGTAGAGAATCCCGTCCGACCCCAGGCCGAAATTGCGGTGGCAGATGCGGACGATGCGGGCGGGCGCCGGCGCGCGTGGAGCATCCCGCGGGTCGAGCACGAGGTAATCGTTGCCGAGCGCGTGGTATTTCCAGAAACGGACGGGTTGGGCGGGCCGGTGTCTCATCCTTGACACCGTGGCAAGGGCGGGGTAAATTCGCAACCCTTTGTTAGGCATTCCGGCCCGCCGGATGCCGCGACAGGCTCGGGTGGCGGAATTGGCAGACGCGTACGCCTCAGGAGCGTATATCTTACGATGTAAGGGTTCGACTCCCTTCCCGAGCACCATTTTTTCTCACTGCAAAGTCTTGACCGGCATCAGGGAGAATTGGTCTGCGTCGTTGCGGCACGGGCTTGCTGGATGATGCCGAGCAGCGTGGCCTGGCGGCCATTGTTGTTGTTCGGGTAGGCCTGCAGCACCGCCGCCTGCGCCGCGTCCGGATCTTTTTTCGCCCACTGCGTAATGAGTTGGGTGGTGGTCGTGCCCCGCGTGCCGGGATTGGACATCGTTCGCAGCCAGGAGAATGCCGTCGCGGGATCGCTGTCCGCAGACACGCCTACGACCGCCAGGATCGCGCTGTCTTTCGTGTTGCCCACGGGCAGGGTGCCGATCCATTGGGTCGCGGCGGCCGGGTCGTGCATCAGCCAGCTTCCGGCGACCAAGGCCGTGGGATTGTCGGCGCTAATTTTCGTTTCGTTGCGGCCCAGGGACGCGAGCAGCGCGGCGGCTTGGGCGGGGTCCTGAAAACTCAGGGTGGCGGCCACATTGGCCAGTCCCTCCAACGCGAGCGGGCGGGCATTGGAGCCGTCATCGGGCAAGGTCTGCGCGAGGGCCAAAGCGGCGGCGGGATCCTTCGTGCCGTAAAGCGTGAAGATGAGTTTCACGGCGTCATCATGCGCCACCCCGGCCGACAATCCTTGCGCCCAGGCCAAAGCACCGGGCGGGTCATCCGCCGCCCACTTTCGGGCAATGTCAATCGCGAGGTGGTCGAAATCCACATTCCCCGTGATGCCTTCCGCATAAGCGGCCGCGGTGGAGTTGTCCTGGAGCAGGGCCTTCAACTGGTCCGGGCTGAGCTTGGTGGCCGCGCTCATCGGCGCTTGACCGGCGGGAGTGGAGTTGGCCGCCGATGTGGAAGGCGTCGGGCTGGATTGGATCACGATGGTGACCGGCCGGGCCGCGGTCTTGGCGGCGGGGAGGGGGCTGGCGCTCTTTTCCGGGCGCGGCACCAGCATTCCGGCGTAAAACGTGGCGGCCAGGACTACGCCATACACGACCACAGTTTTGATTTTGATTTTCATAATCGGAATGGGGTTGATTGATGGAAAATTTAACAACAAAGCAGTTCAGGCCTTTTTCACTTTCCAGGCGGCGTCCATCATTTCGGGCGTGAAGGGTTCCGGGACGGCTCCTTCGGACGCATAGATATAAAGGACACAGCAATAAATATTAGTGGCAACAATCTGCACCCAAATGACCGGCATCGTGCACAGCATGATATCCGGGCCAATTAAGGGATCGTTGAACATTTGCGCAGGCGAAAGGAACGGGGACATAGCCGCCGCGACGACAAACATAATGGCGACACCTATGACGATTCCAGTGAATTGGATTTTAATAAAGCCGATGATCAATTCACCCAAGGCTTTTTTCAAAATGCGCGCGGAATCGCGAAAGAGTGCCATCGGCTCAGAATTATCTCCCCGGATTAGAATAGGAATAACAAAAACGGTGGCAACACCCCAAGCCAGAACAATCGGGAAAGTAACAATGCTACCGTCCCACTTCACGCAATTTTTGAAGATGCGGGGCAAAGTCGGCACCGAGCTTGCGAACAGGCTCCAAAGGACAATTGGACGGAGCCGCTGCTTGGCAAACTGCAGGCCGCCGCGCAAGGAGGCTATCCCACCATCCAGGGCGTAAAAAATTTCATTATAAAACGCCACATTGATAAAAGTCGCAAGGAAAGTGGTTGCCACATTGAATAATACCAGGTAGAGATAATCGGCCAGTGTCATGTTCTGCATCCAGGTGTTTTGGAGGTCTATAAACTGATCTGCGTCTCGGGTTGTAATCGCGTTAGTTACCTGATGCGCAATTAAAGGCCATGGCACGAAGACCAGTGGGCTTAAGAAGTAGATGGCCGCATTAACAAAAGGAAAAAGCAACAGCTTGGGATTGCGCTTAATCACCTGCCAGGAACTGCGAAACAGTTGCGAGATGGTGTGGAGCCGGCTGTGCGTGGTCATGGGATTGTAGATTGACGGGGTGGCTCAGGGCTTTTTCACTTTCCACGCGGCGTCCATCAGCTCGGGCGTGAAGGGTTCGGGGACGACGCCTTCCGTGGCGTAAATATAAAGCGCACAACGGTAAACGCTGTTGGCAATGTATGTAACCGTACCGCAGACAAACGAGATCAGCATCATTTTAAGGAAAAGAAATTTCGGCGCCTGTCCAGCAGGGGTGTCGTAGGTTAATCCGAGATACAAGGCAAATCCCAACAAGCCAAAGAGCGCATAGAATTGGATTTTAGCAAAGCCGATAATTGATTCTCCCCAGGTCTTTTTCAGGGTGAACGCGGAACTGCGCAAGAGGGTGAGCGGGCCGGCTCTTTCATCATGGATTATGACTGGAATGACGAAAACCGCCACCACGCTCCATGTCAGGCCCGTCAGAGCGGTGGCGATCCGGCCCGTCCAGCTCATTTTCGAACCCAGAATTCTAAGGAAAATCCCCACCGAACTGGCGAACAGCGACCAGAGGATGATCGAGCGCAACCGCTGCCGGGCAAACTGCAAACCGCCGCGCAGGGAGACGGGCTCACTCTCCATGGCGCGGAAAATTTCATGGTAAAACGCCACGTTCACAAAAGTCGAAATGTGCATGGCTAGCATGTAGTAGAGCACCCAATAAAGAAAGTTGGACGGCTGGAGCGTCACTGTCAGCGCATAAGTCCAAAGATCATCGTGGTGGGCGGTGCGCGCGGCCTGGATCGTCTCAACCATATCATTAAACCGCGGCATATAAAACAGCCCGATCACTAACAAGGCGGCACCGCTGATCATGGGGAAGAACAACAGTCTGGGCTGGCGTTTGATGATTTGCCAGGAACTTCGCAGCAATTGGCTGCCGGTGTCGGATTTGCCGGAGGTGGTCATGGGTTTAGGGGTTAAGGTGCTGGATTACGTCCTGAAACGTCAGGCCGTGGCTGCGGGCTTCCGCGGCGAAGCGCAGGCAGAGTTTCTTCATGATGTTTTGCCGGGCTTTGACCGAGGCGGGGGTGAGCCGGGCCGGCGCGGCGGGCGCGACAAAGCAACCGCTGCCCCGTTCGGCCGCGATCAGGCCCAGCAGCTCGAGCTCGCGGTAGGCTTTGGCCACCGTGTTGGGGTTCACCTTGAGCTGGCGGTGCAGCGCGCGGATGGTGGGCAACTGGTCGCCCTCCCGCAGGCGGCCCGCGGCCACCGCCGCCTGCACATGGTGGATAATCTGCTTGTAGGCCGGAATCCCGCTCCGGGACTCCAGCGACCAGGTTTCTGCAAGATTCATAGTGTATTACTAAGGTAGTAAACTATCACGGTTCTTGAGCAAAGCAAGGGGTATTTTTCTGAAATCTTCGGAAGCTGGATTTCGTTGCCAAAAGCGAAGTGCGTCAGGTTGTGTTTTAACCCAAGACCATTCACCGCAAAGCCGCAAAGAGCGCAAAGGGGAATTTCTGCGCGAGAACCATCCTTGCATTCTTTGCGCCTTTGCGGTGAAAAAAGTTTCAAAACAGGTTCCAGGTTTTCTACCCGTTTTTGCGCGACGCTTCCGTACCCAGCGCCACCCGGAATTCCCGCGGCAGGGGGCTTTCCGCGGCAAAATTCAGGCTCGGAATGCGCAGGCTGGCCGCGTGCAAAAACAGGCGCTTGTGTCCGGTGCGCCGCCCGAATTCCCGGTTGAAGGGAAAATCCCCGTAAGTCGCGTCACCCACAATCGGGTACCCGTGCGCGCCGCATTGCACGCGCAGTTGGTGCGTGCGCCCCGTGACCGGCTCGAGCCGCAGCAGCGAGAGCAGCGCGCCCGCGTGGCCGTGGCTCTCGACGCACTCGAAGCGCGTCTCGGCCAACTGGCCCGGCCCCGCGCGGCTGACCACGACGCGCACGCCTCCGCCCCCGCGCCCGCTGGGCAGGCGCGCCAGGCGGTCCACCCACGTTCCCCGGTTCGGGCGGGGCTGGCCGAGCACCAGCGCATAATAAGTTTTTTGCACCTCGCCCTTGGCGAAAGCCCGACGCCCGGCGGCGGCCGTCTCTTCGTCGAGGGCGGCGAGCACCAGGCCCGACGTGGGCGAATCGAGCCGGTTGAGCAGAAACAATTCCTTCGGCGCATCCGGCGCGGCCGGCTCCCAATGGTAGCACTCGCGCCCCGGGTCGTAGGCCGCGCGTAGGAGGGAATAGTTGCGGTCCACCTCCTTGTTCGGGTGGGTCATGATGCCCGCCGGCTTTTCCAGCGCCAGCAGTTTGCCCGCGACGGTGGCGACGCGCGCGGTGTGCGCCAGCGGCAGCAACCGCCCCCAGTCCAGGCTTTCGACGGCGGCGCTCATTGGTAATAAAAAGTAACCTGAATTTCTTGCCGGTCGCCCAGCAGCGCCGTCATCTCCTTCGTCCAGACGCCATACGGGGTAGGGCGCTGGATGGCGTTGAGGCAGAGCATCGTCGCACCGCGCGTGGCCGAGGAACTTTCCACCTGCGCGCTTTCAACCTGGCCCTGGCTGTTGATGATAAACGTCACCACCACCGCCACGCCGGAATCCTGCACGCTGAAGGTGTAGTCCTCGCATTCGATGTCCCACTCGGAGCCAATGGCCTCATACATCTTTTGCAGGTAGGCGCCGAAAGCCGTGAATTTCGCGTCTGCGCCGAGTGACCCGAGCACATGCGTGCCCTGCGTGTTCTTGACGATGGGGCCGGCGTGGGTTTGCACCTCCAACGTCGGGCGTGGTTGCGGCGTGGCGGCGGCGGCGCTGGCGGCGACCGCTTCCGGCGTCAGAGGGCCGGGCGGAAATTTGTAATTATCCGGCACGGTTTCGGTGGTGGGCGGAGTTTGTTCCGCCGGTTTCTGCGCGGTGGTGTTGCCGGGCTGGTTTGAAACGCGCACGCCTTCGCCCTCGGGCGAAGTTATATTCGCCGGCAAAGAGGGAGTCATCATCGCGATTTGTTCCGGCGGGGGCGCGGTGGGCGGCGGCGCGGCGGAGGCAGATTTCGTGGGCGGGGCCGTGGCGCTCGGCGGCGCAGGCGGCGCGGGCTTGTGCAAATCGCCTGCCACGATCTTGGAGGAATTCACAGAAGTGCCGGTCGTGGCCGGCAAATCCGAATGACCGTCCGGGTTGGGGACGGGCTGGGCCACGCGCTGGTCGCGGTTGGAAATATTGTTGGTGGCGACGGGGGTGGATGAGGGTGCGGCGGGGTTCGTTTCGAGGTAGCGAATCGCCTGCTGGTCCTCGGGCGTCGCCGGCGTCAGCGCATACTCGACCGGGCGGGGTGGGGGAGTGAGACTCGCGGCGCGGACGCTTACCGGCGTCATTTTCACCACATTGCCCAGCCACGGCAGCACCCAGAAAAACAGCCCGCCGTGCAACAAGAGCGTCAGCAACACGGCGGAGCCAATCGCGAGGCGCTCCTCCGGGCGCGTCTGCGACAGGCGGTCAAAATCCTCCCACGCCCGCAGGTCGGGCGGGGCGGGCGGGCGGGCGGGTTGTTCAGTGGGCGCGGGCATGGAATCGCGGGTCGGCGATTATGGGCGCGGCGGGCGACGGAAGCAAGGCCAGCCCGTGCAGTTGCGCGGCCAGCCATTCGAGCGGCAGGCCCATGATATTGGACAGCGAGCCCGTGTAATGTTCCAGAATCAACTCGCGCCCCTCCTGGATGCCGTAGGCCCCGGCCTTGTCCAGCGGGTTGACCAGCGCGAAGTAGCGCATGATCGCCGCGTCGTCCAGCGCCCGGAAAGTCACCGCGCTCGTCTCACAATGGGAAATTTCCGGGGCGCCGGGCCGCCGCCATAAACATACCCCCGTATAAACCGTATGCGTGCGCCCGGAAAGTTTCCGCAACATCGCCCGCGCCTCGGCCATGTCGCGCGGCTTGTTCAAGACATGGTCGTCGAGCGCCACCGTCGTGTCCGCCGCCAGCACCAGCGCCCCCGGCCGCTGCGCGCACACCCACGCCGCCTTGAGCGCCGCGTTGTGCAACACCATCCCCCGCGGCTCCGCCGTCGCCTCCTCGTGCTCGACAATCGGCGCGACCACTACCTCGAACTCCACGCCCAACCGCGCGAGGAGTTCCCGCCGCCGCGGCGACGCGGAGGCGAGGATGAAGGTTGTTGATATTTCGAGCATGATGATGCCGGCTTTCAGCGCCTAACTGTGACAATATGCTCGTCAAGCTAAAGGGAAACAATCAACTTCAATATCTTATGGCAGTTCTATTAGTCTTGGCCATTCTTTTGCCTCTTGGAGTGTTTGCCTTGGCATTAGTGGCCAAGTCTTTCAGCTTATTTTTTGCCCGTCGCTGGATTGATGGATGTTATTTCTTATTGGCGGTAGCGGCATTTGCCACTTCCATACACTTTTTTCGTTTCTATAAAAATGAAACACCAAACGATAATAGTGCCTTGTTGCTCCGCCTCGGCCTATGTCTCATGGCAATAATGCTCGGCCTTCTCGCAACACGGCATTTTCGTTGGACGATTTTGGTTCTTAGTGCGTTAGTTGTACTGGTTGCTTTCTGGGCTGGGGACAATGGCGATAACGTTACAAGTTCAATCGTCTTCTTCGCCATAGTTTGTGCATGCTCCTTGGCATTATTTATTTTTCAATTAAAACGTGAATCTCTCTATTTGGCCGGTCTTGGACTGGTGGGTGTTTTACCCTTGGTTTGGGCAGAGCTTGTCATGTGGTGCTTTGATGCAATTTTTCGTTGATTTTCGCCCCACACTAATTGCCCGGCAATTCTCTCTTGAGACAGTCCCCATATTCCGCTAATCTTTCACTTATGAGCACGGTTGACGAGATTACGAGCGCCATCCAGCGGTTGCCGCGCACGGACTTCTTCCGCCTGGCGGAATGGGTGCAGCACCGTTTTGACGACGAGTGGGACCGGCAGATTGAGGACGATGCCCGCGCCGGGCGGCTGGACCACCTCGCCGAGGAAGCCCTGGCCGAACATCGCGCCAGGCGCACCACCCCTTTCCCGCCCGATGAACAGCCGCGCCACCGGTAAATTCTGGCAGATGTATAATGCTTTGCCGGCCGAAATTCAAAAACTGGCCGTCAAACAATATGCGCTCTGGCTGCGGGATCATTCCCATCCCTCCGTCCAATTCAAAAAAGTCGGACGGTTTTGATCGGCGCGGGTCACCGACAATTATCGGGTGGTGGGTGTCATGGACGGCGATACCGTGATTTGGTTTTGGATTGGCGTCCACGATGAATACAACAAGGTTCTTGGACGAAAATAATGCCCTCCCCCCTTTCCGATGCCTTGTTTGAGCACGCCCAAGTCAGCTTCCCCATCCAACTTCAATTTCCGCCGTGAAGCCGCTGCTCTACCTGGAAACCACCATCGTCAGTTATCTGACGGCGCGGCCGACGCGTGACTTAGTCATGGCGGCGCGGCAGCAAGTCACCATTGAATGGTGGAATCGCCGGCGCGGGGATTTCCAAGTGGTGGTTTCGCCGCTCGTGCTGGCCGAAGCCAACCGGGGTGATGCCGCCGCCGCGGCACGGCGGCTCGCCGCCATTCGGGGCTTGCCCTTGGTGGCCATCAATGATGAAATGTTTCCCATCGCAGATGCACTGCTCAAAGCCAAATTGATTCCGCTCAATGCCGAAGACGACGCCCGCATATCGGCATCGCATCCTTTCATTCCGCCCATTTTCTGCTCACTTGGAATTTTCGCCATATTGCCAACGCTGAAAACATCGCCGATATTCAAACTCTAATCCGTAGTTTCGGCCATCATTGTCCAGTTATCTGCACCCCCGAAGAACTTTTAGGAGACCTGCCATGAAAGACGCCATTATCACCGAGATGCATCAAATCAAGGATGCGATTGCGGCCGAGCATAATAATGACGTGCGGGCCATTGCTGCTTACGCTCAGCGCAAATTTCCGCCAAACGGGCGGCGGGTGATCCGCCCTCCGGCGAAGAAAAAGATTCGCGCCTGATTCCGGGGTTGCGCCGGGGCGGGCGGATGGGTTGCATCAGGGGTGGTTCCCATGCCCCCCCCTCTCTCCGATGCCTTGTTCGAACGCGCCCGGCGGCTGCTGCCGGGCGGGGTCAATTCGCCCGTGCGCGCGTTTCGCGGGGTCGGCGGCACGCCGTTCTTCACCGTGCGCGCGCGCGGCTGCCGCCTCTACACCGCCGACGACCGCGAGTTGATTGACTACGTCTGCACCTGGGGGCCGGCGCTGTTCGGCCACAATCATCCGCGCATTCGCGCCGCCGTCGCCGCCGCGCTCGAAAAAGGCCTGGGCTTCGGCACGCCCCACCCCGCCGAAGTGCCGATGGCCGAGACGCTCGCCGAGCTGGTGCCGTCGCTCGAGATGCTCCGCCTGTGCAACAGCGGCACCGAGGCCACGATGTCGTGCGTGCGCCTGGCGCGCGGGTTCGCGGGGCGCGACAAGATCATCAAGTTCGCCGGCTGCTACCACGGGCATGTGGACGCGCTGCTGGTCAAGGCCGGCTCGGGCGCGCTCACCCATGGTTACCCCGACAGCGCGGGCATCCCCGCCGCCACGGCCGCCGACACGATTGTCCTGCCCTTCAACGACCTCGCCGCAGTGGACGCCGCGTTCGCGAAATTTCCCGGCGAGATCGCGGGCGTCATCCTCGAACCCTATCCCGCGAATGTCGGGCTGATTTTGCCCGACGCGGGCTACCTCGCCGCGCTGCGCGAGTGTTGCACGCGCGCCGGCGCGCTGCTGATTTTCGACGAGGTGATGACCGGTTTCCGCCTCGCCGCCGGCGGTGTGCAGGAAATAACCGGCGTGCGGCCGGACCTGACCGCGCTCGGCAAAATCATCGGCGGCGGCCTGCCCGTCGGCGCCTTTGGCGGGCGGCGCGACGTGATGGAAAAGCTCGCGCCCCTCGGCCCGGTTTACCAGGCCGGCACGCTCAGCGGCAACCCGCTCGCCGTCGCCGCCGGGCTGGCCGCGCTAACACTTATAAAGGAGGCGCCGCCCTACGCCGCGCTCGAAGCGGCGGGGCAACGGCTGGCCGCCGCACTGCGCGAAGCCGCCGCGCGCAAGGGCCTGCCCCTGCAAGTCCCGCAAACCGGCTCGATGTTCGCGCTGTTCTTCACCGACGCGCCCGTGCGTGATTACGCCGGCGCGCTGGCCGCCGACCCCGCGCCGTTCCGCAAAGTTTTCCACGCGGCGCTCGACCATGGCGTCTATCTGCCGCCCTCGCCGTATGAGACCTGTTTTATCAGCACGGCCCACGACGCGCCCGCGCTCGACCAGACAATTGAAGTGCTGACGGCGGCCATCGCCGGGCTATAATGGCGGCTCAAATATGGAGCCGCCCAACCCGCATGTGGCCACGCCCCCGCCGCGCCCGCTCATGGTGTGGGACGGCGACTGCCGTTTCTGCGGCGCGTGGGTCCGCCGCTGGAAAGGCGCCACCGGCGACGCGGTGGATTACGAACCGTATCAATCGGTCCGCGACCGTTTCCCCGAAATCAAGGCCTCCGACTACGCGCGCGAAATCCACCTGATTTTTCCCGACGGGAGCGTCACGCGCGGGGCGGAGGCGGTGTTCGCCGCGCTCAACACGCGGTCTGGCTGCGGGCTGGGCCTGCGGCTTTACAAAAGCACTCCGGCCTTCGCCACTATTTCGGAATGGTGCTACCACCGCGTGGCGAACAACCGCACGTTGCTGTCGTTCCTGACCAAGGTTTTCTGGGGCGATCCCGGCGAGCGCAGCACGTATCGTTTCAGCGGGATGCTCTTTCTGCGGCTGCTCGGGCTGGTGTTTCTGGTGGCGTTTGTGTCGTTCTGGGGCCAGGCGGCGGGGCTGGTAGGTGACCACGGCATTATTCCGCTGAAAATGTATTTTGACTCGATCTCCAATGTGCCCGGCATCTCAAATTCCGAAAAATTCCTGGCCGCGCCCTCGCTGCTGTGGCTGTCGCCCAATAGCACGGGCCTGAACGAACTGCTGGGTGCGGGCGTGGCGTGCTCGCTCTTGATGATGATGGGGCTGTTGCCCGGCTGGGCGTTGCTGGGTTGCGTGATTACGTATGATTCGCTGCGCGGCGGCGTGCCGATATTTTTGAATTTTCAATGGGACATTCTCCTCGTGGAGACGGGCTTCGTCGCGCTGCTCATCGCGCCGTGGGGCTGGTGGCAGCGGCCCTGGTCGCCGCGCGAGCCGCCGCGCGCCGGGCGCTGGTCGCTGTGGTGGCTGCTGTTCAAGCTGATGTTCTTGTCTGGCCTGGTGAAGATCATCACCAACGACCAGGGCGCGGGGCCGGAGCATCCAAATCTGTTCCGGCGGTTGATTTCCGATTTCACCGGCGTGCCCATCGGGCACAACACCTGGCTCGACGGCACGGCGCTGCAATTCCATTATTTCACGCAGCCGATTCCGGCGGCGACAAGCTGGTGGTTCCACAACCGGCCCGCGTGGTTCCAAAGCACCTCGCTATGGACGTGCATGTTCATCGAGCTGGTCGTGCCCTTCGCCTTTTTCGCGCCGCGGCGGTTGCGGCACCTGGCCGCGCTCCTGCAAATATTTCTGCAAGTGATGTTCATGGTTTCAGGCAACTACGGCTTTTTCAACCTGCTCACGTTGGTGCTGTGCCTGCCGCTGATTGACGACACCTTCTGGCCGAAACGCGTGCAACGCTTCCTCGAACGCGACCCCGCACCCAAACCGTCCGCGCCGTCCCGCGCAAAAATAATTTTCCACCGGGGCGGCACGATCGTGCGCGTCACGCTCGCGGGTTTCATTTTTCTGATTGGCTTGGTTTTATTCTGGGAAACCTGGCAGCAGCGCGCGCGCGCCACGCCGGCCGAGCCGGTGACGCCCAACTTCCTCCTCTCCGCGACGAACCACCTCCAGCAACTCGGCCTCGTCAACTCTTACGGCCTCTTCCGCGTGATGACGACCGAGCGGCCGGAACTAATCCTCGAAGGCACCGACGACGGGCAGAACTGGAAGCCCTACGAATTTGTCTGGAAACCCGGCGACCCGCTGCGCGAGCCAAGCTTCACCACGCCGCACATGCCGCGGCTCGATTGGCAAATGTGGTTCGCCGCGCTCAGCATTTACTACGACCACCAAATCCCGCCATGGCTGGAACTGTTCGCCCGGGAACTGAAGGCGGGCAACCCGGACGTGCTCGCGCTGCTCGAGAACAACCCCTTCCCCAAAACACCGCCGCAACAAATCCGCCTGCGGGTCTATCTCTACCAATTCGCCACGCCCGAGGAACATGAGAAAACCGGCGCGTGGTGGACGCGCACGCTCCTCGGCGGTTAGGACTTCGCCGGCGCGAACCGCGAGCCGAGGAAACTCCCGGACAAAATCACCACGATGACCGCCAGCGACACGCCCAGTGGCACGTCGTAAATTTTCGCCAGCAGCATTTTTAGGCCGATGAAACCCAGCAGCAGCGCCAGCCCGTAGTGCAGCAGGCGGCAGTTTTCGATGGCGTGTTGGATTACGAAAAACAACGCGCGCAGGCCGAGCACGGCGAGGATGTTCGACGTGTAGGCGATGAACGGGTCGCGCGTCACCGCCAGCACCGCGGGCACGGAATCCAGCGCGAACAGCGCGTCGGCCAGCTCGACCGTCAGCAGCACTGCCAGCAGCGGCGTGATCAGCCAGCGGCCGTCGCGACGCACGATTATTTGACCGCCGGGGTTGTTCTCCGTCGCGGGCAACCACCGCCGCAGCCTATTCCACATCCGATGGCGTGCTGGACCGAGGACTCTTTCGCGCGCCGCCCACATCCGCCACGCGGCCCAGAGCAAATACGTCCCGAAGAGATAGAAGACCCACTCGAACCGCCGCGCCAACGCGACCCCGCCCAGAATCAGCGCGCCGCGCAACATCATCGCACCCAACACCCCCCAGGACAAGACCCCGCGCTGGTGCGGCGCCGCCACATTAAAATGCCGGAACAGCAGCACGAACACGAAAACATTGTCCAGACTCAGCGCCTTTTCGAGCAGATATGCCGTGAAAAATTGCAGCCCCGCCGCGCCGCGTTCCGCCGGGGCGTAGCCGCCGACCCATCCGAACCCGATGCCAACGCCAAAGGCAACCGCCAGCAAAATCCAAAACCCGCTCCAGTCCAGCGCCGCCTTGAACGACAGCGCCCGCCCTCCGCCCCGCCAGGCCAAAACCAATTCCACCCCCAGCAGCGCAAGCACGCCGAGGTTGAAACCCACCCACCAGCCAAGAGAAACCGGCATCACCTCACCATGCACTCACCCCCCCGCCCCGGCAAGCCACGTCACCTTATAAATTTTCCCTTGATTACATGTGTCTCATGTGACACATTGGGTTGATGACCAGCGTAACCATGCGGGAACTGCACTTGCGCACCGGCCACATCGTGCGTCAGGCGGCGCTGGGCAAAGTCGTCGTCACGGAACGCGGCGTGCCGGTGGCCGAACTCCATCCCTACGTTGCGGAAACCGCGGTGCAACGCTGGAAACGCCGGCGAATATTGCCGGAGTATGCGCGCATCATGAACCTGCCCATGGGCACCGACAGCACCGCGGGCATCTCGGCCGACCGCGACGCCCGCTGACCTTGCCCATGCTGTATGCCGATTCATGCTACATGGTAAAACATTACTGCCTTGAGCCCGGCAGCGCGGCGGTGCGCAAATTATTTACCAGTGAGACGGTGGCGTGTCTCGCCCTCGGGAAAGTGGAATTGATCGCCACGTTTCACCGCAAGCTGCGCGAAGGCGCCATAGACCGGATCATGCTCGCGACGTTGTTGCGGCAACTGAATTTGGACGACGCAGCCAGGTTATGGAATTGGCTGCCCGTAACGGTGGAATTATTAGACCATGCCTCCGCCACTTTTGCCGGATTGCCGGCTAATGTTTACCTGCGCACGCTTGACTCTCTGCATCTCGCCGCCGCCCGATCCGCGGGCCTGAAGGAAATTTATTCGAATGACCGCCATCTGCTCGCCGCCGCTCCACTGTTTGGTCTCCGGGGCATGAATGTGATAACCGCGCCTTAGCATTTTCCTCTTTAATGCCGCCCGACAGCACGGCAGACTCACCGCTTATGCAACTCATTGACGGCAATGCCATCGCCGAAGACATCCTCGCGCAAATCGCCGCCGAGGTTGCCCGCCTGCCCGGCCGCCCGCCGACCGTGGCGTTCGTGCGCGTGGGCGAGGACCCGGCGTCGGTGTCCTACGTCGCAAAGAAACAAAAAGTCGCCACCCAGGTCGGGATGCAGAGCCGCCTCGAGCTGTTCCCGGCCACAACCACCCAAGCCGAACTGCTCGCGAAAATTGACCTGCTCAACCGTGACCCGTTGGTGGACGGCATCCTCGTGCAGTCGCCGCTGCCCAAGTCCATGGACGAGACCGCCGTTTTCAACCACGTCCACCCGGACAAGGACGTGGACGGTTTCCACACGCTCAACCTCGGCAAGTTGGTGCAGGAAGACCCGAGCGGCTTCGTCGCCTGCACGCCGGCGGGCATCGTCGAGCTTATCCGCCGCGCGAGCGTGGAGACGGACGGACGGCACGTCGTGGTCGTGGGCCGCAGCCTCATCGTCGGCAAACCGGTGGGCCTGCTGCTCCTGCAAAAAGGCCTGCCCGGCAACGCCACCGTCACCTTCTGCCACTCGCGCACGCGCGATCTGCCCGCCCTCACGCGCAGCGCGGACATCCTCATCGCCGCCATTGGCCGCCCGCGCTTCATCACGGTGGACATGGTGAAAGAAGGCGCGACGGTCATTGACGTCGGCATCAACCGCGTGCCCGACCCCTCGAAAAAATCCGGCCACCGCATTGTGGGTGACGTGGACTTCGACGCCGTGGCGCCCCACGTGGCGCGCATCACGCCCGTGCCCGGCGGCGTCGGCCCGATGACCGTCGCCATGCTCATGTGCAACACCCTGAAGGCGTGGAAAAAACGCCTTTGAACATCGAACATCCAACGCTCAACATCCAACATTGTAGGATAAGAGAGTTGAACCATGGAGAACACGGGGGACACGGAGAGGTTTTTTCTTTGGCCCTCGACTATTTCGATGTTTGTTTTCCCATCACCTCAGTCGCCTCAGTCCCTCCGTCACCTCCGTAGTTGATTTCATTGAGCGTTCGATGTTGAATGTTCGATGTTGGATATTTCTCCGTGCCTCCCACCGACACATCTGTTCCACCCATGCTCGCCAACGTCAGGCGCCTCACGCCGGCGCGGGTCTGGCGGCGCGCGGTGGCTTTGCTACTCGACACCGTGCTGGCCGCCAGTGTGGCCGCGATCCTCATTTTCAAAATCGTCCTCCCGCAGCAAGATCCCGATTACCGGAATGTCTTGCGCGAGCAGGAGCGGTCCGCCGTCACCCAAATCAAGGAAGTGATGGCCAAAGGCCAATACGCCACCTTGAACCTGAGTGACGAATACATCGAAATCATCGGGTACCGCCGGTGTGACGCTATTCGCGGTGCTGCTGGTGTATTTTTCCGCCAGCGAGCTGTTCTTGGGTGGGGCCTCGCTGGGCAAGCGCGTCTTCGGCCTGCGGGTGGCGCGCTGCAGCACCGGGGAACCGCCGCTGGGGATCGAGTCCCTCTCGCGCTGCTCCTTCAAGGCCGCCAGCATGGTCGGCCTGTTACCGATTCTCTTCCTGGCCAACGCCCTGCCCATGCTCTTTCGCCCCACCCGCCGCGCGGGCCACGATTACCTGGCCCGCACCATCGTCACCGGCGACCCCCCGCCCCCCCCTACCCGCCGGCGGGGCGACGAGACGGATGACGATTAATCGCATGGTCCGGCTTGCCCAGGAGCGGTTTTTACTTCACACTTATATTCTGCGCGGGACAAATTTGCCCGTCTCCGCGCTGCTCGGCTCCGGCCATCTTCCCCGATCCTTCCCACTCATGTCGACCTCCGTCATGCCCCCTGTTTCGCTCAACCGCAAAAAGCCCGTCATCCTCGTGGTGGACGACCAGCCCATCAACATCAATTTGCTGGAGCGGAAATTGCAGCGTGAAAACATGGATGTCATCACGGCGGCCAATGGCCGGGAATGCATCGAAGCCATCAGCCGCATCACGCCCGACCTCATTTTGCTCGATGTGATGATGCCGGAAATGGACGGCATCGAAACCTGCGAACGCCTCAAGAAAAATCCCGACACCAACGCCATCCCGATCATTTTCATCACCGCCCGCTCCTCCAAGGAGGGCAAGCTCGAGGGCCTCAACGTCGGAGCGGTGGATTATATCACCAAGCCGATTGATCTCGACGAAACCATCGCGCGGGTGAAGACGCAGTTGCGCCTGCAGGAGGCGCACCGCGAAAATCTCGAACTGCAGCGCCGCCTTGGCGAATCGCGCCGCACCGCCGCCGTCGGCGCCGTCACGCAGGGCGTCGCCCATAATCTCAACAACCTGCTTGGAGTCGCCGTCGGTTACCTCGACCTGTTGAAAACCGCCGCCGACAACCCGGAAATGGTACGCCGCAGCGTCACGCTCATAGACAGCGCGGTGGACCGCATGATTGATATCATCCGCCAGTTGAGCACCATCGCCTCCATCGAACGGCTGCCGATGCAGCCCGTTTCCGTGCAGGAACTGCTCGACTCCGCCGTGGCGCGCTTCCGCGAGGAATATAAAATCCTCAGCCCGATCATCATCCGCAATTTGACCACCAAAGGTTATATGCTGCGCACCAACCCGGAAATCCTGGAAAGCATTCTCGGCAAGCTGCTCATTAATGCTTTCGAGGCCCTGCCCAAAGGCGCCAACCCCGATGGCAAAGTGGAAATCGAGGCCCGCCTCGACCCGTCCGACGAAGAAAGCCCCCGCTTGGTCCTGCAAGTCCTCGACCGCGGCTGCGGCATTTCCCCCGAAGTGGTGGAAAACCTCTTCGATCCCTTCATCACCACCAAAACCGCCGTGGGCCGCGGCCTGGGCCTGACCATGGCCCGGCACGCCATCCGCAACCTCGGCGGCGATATCGAACTGCTCCCTCGGCCCGAAGGCGGCACCATCGCCCGCCTGCACCACCCGGTGACGTAGGCTCTGGTTTAAACCCATGAACTTATTCAACCAGCCTTCCGTAGCGCGGTGCTTTAGCCCGCGTTGTGAGTCTAACGATTGTCCCAGAGCGCGGGCTAAAGCACCGCGCTACGGGTCCAGCCGGTTTTAAAATAACGCTTAAAGTTTGTTTTATTATTTTCACCGCGAAGGCGCGAAGAGCGCCAAGCAGGAGTTCTGTAAATTCCGTTAATTCCGTCAAAAAAAATGCCCCAAGTCGCATTCATTGGCGCCGGCAAAATGGCCTCGGCCATGGTGCGCGGGCTGCTCGCCCGCCACCTTTACCTGCCCGCGCAAATCGGCTGCACCTGCGGCGCCGACCCCACCGGCCCCGCCCTCGCCGCCCAAACCGGCATCACCTACGAGACCGACCCGGCGCGCCTTTTGCGCCCGGCCGACCTTGTCGTGCTGGCCTGCAAACCGCAGCAGCTCGCCGGCCTCGACGCCACCTATACGCCGCTGACCAACGGCAAGCTCGTGCTCTCGATTCTCGCCGGCACGCCGCTGGCCAAGCTCAGCGCGAAATTTCCTGACGCGCGCAACCTCGTCCGCGCCATGCCCAACACGCCCGGCCAAATCGGCGCGGGCATCACGGCTTGGTGCGCGCGCGCCGCGCCCACCGCCGCCGACCGCGCCGCCATTGAAGGTATTTTGGGCAGCCTCGGCGTTGTGCTCGAATTGCCCGAAACCCAGCTTGACGCCGTCACCGCCGTGAGTGGCAGCGGCCCGGCCTACCTCTTTGAATTTGCCGCGGCCTTTCGCGCGGCCGCCGTCGCCGCCGGCCTTCCGCCCGCCACGGCGGAAAAACTCGCCTTCGCCACCATCCACGGAGCGGCCCGGCTGCTCGAAACCTCCGGCGAAGACCCGGAGCACCTGCGCGACGCCGTCACCTCGCCGGGCGGCACCACCGCCGCCGCGCTCCAGGTTTTCCAGGACGGACATTTCCGCCAACTGTTTGCGGCCGCCGTCGCCGCCGCCAAGCGCCGCTCGGAAGAACTGGCGAAGTTGTAAGAATTTAGGATTTATGATTTAAGATTTATGAAGTAGATTCAAAATGCAGGTTTTCTAGTTTCAGTTTTTGAAATTTGAAATTTCAAAATCGATTCTAATTTCTTAAATCCTAATTCATAAATCTTAAAGCTCCCCTCCCGTGCCGCGCAAATCTCCACCTTCTTTCTCCGCCGGCCGCGTCCTCGTCACCGGTGGCGCCGGCTTCATCGGCAGCGCGCTGATCTGGGCGCTGAACCAGCGCGGCGTGGACGACATTTTGGTGGCCGATTTCCTGGGCAACGACGACAAGTTCCTCAATCTCGTCCCGCTGCGCTTCGCGGATTATCTCGAAGCCGACCACCTGCTTGCGGCGCTTGGCGGCCGGGAACCGCGCCTGCGCGGCGTGCGCTGGGTCTTTCACCTCGGCGCGTGCTCGGCCACCACCGAGCGCGACGCGCGCTACCTGCTGCAAAACAATTACGAATACACCAAGGCGCTCGCCGCCTGGTCGCTCAAAAACAAAAGCCGCTTCGTTTACGCCTCCTCGGCGGCCACTTACGGCGACGGCGCGCAGGGCATGGACGACCAGGACCCGGCGCTAGGCCGCCTGCGCCCGCTCAACCCCTACGGCTATTCCAAACACATCTTTGACCTGCACGCCCAGCGCGAAGGCTTCCTCGACCGCGTCGTCGGCCTGAAATACTTCAATGTCTTCGGCCCCAACGAAGGCCACAAAGGCGACATGCGCAGCGTCGTCCACAAAGCCTTCCACCAAATCCAGGCGGACGGCCGCGTGCAGCTTTTCAAAAGCCGCCATCCCGATTATCCCGACGGCGGCCAGAAGCGCGATTTCCTCTACGTCAAGGACGCCGTGGCGATGACCCTCCACCTCGCCGGGACCCCGCGCGCCGGCGGATTGTTCAACATCGGCAGCGGCCTCGCGCACACCTGGCTGGAACTCGTCGCCCCGATTTTCGCCGCGCTCGGCCGCCCGCCCAAAATTGACTTCATTGACCTGCCGGAACACCTCCGCGCCAAATACCAGTATTTCACCCAGGCCCACATCGCCAAGCTGCGCGCCACTGGCTACACCGCGCCCATTACCCCCCTCGTCGCCGCCGTCACCGACTACGTGCGCAACTACTTGATCCCCGCGCGCCGGCTGGGCGATGAGCCGTCAGCAACCGCCCCGGCCCCGATCCGGCGTCCGGCTCACGCCACATAAACCGCTTCTTTTTGCCTTGCCAATGCCGCGCGTTCGTCACAGGGTTTTCCCCGGAGATTCTGGCGGAATTATCCCCAGAACTCTGACCTCCCTCGTAAAAAGCGTGATATAATTGGGTAAAGCGAGCAATAATGGCCCTGGGTCTCACCCCTAGTCTTGCTTTCATCCAAAGATTCCTTATATTGCCGAAACAAAACTTTCATGAAACGTGTTGTTCTCGTTGAAGACCAGGTAGCCGTCCGCGAGCTCCTCGCCACGGTGCTGCGCATGGACGACCAGTTTGAAATCGTCGCCGAATGTGGCGACGGGCAGACCGCCTGCTCCACCTGCCTTGAGCTCAAGCCCGATCTCGTCATCCTCGACGTGATGTTGCCCGGCCTCAACGGCGTGGACGTGCTCAAGCGCTTTTCTCGCCACCTCAAGAACACCCGCGTGCTGGTCTTTTCCGGGTTCCAGAATCCGACCCTCGTGCGCGAGTTGCTCCAGGCCGGCGCCCACGGCTTTGTCGAAAAATCCGCGCGCCTGGCCGAACTGCGCAAAGGCATCCAGACCGTCGCCGACGGCGGCACCTATTTCGGGCCGTTCATCGCCAGCCTCCTGCGCGAAGCCGTCGTCAACCCGCGCCAGTCCAACCGCCAGGACCTCGAATCCCTCACCGCGCGCGAACGCGAAATTTTGCAGCTCATCGCCGAAAGCTTCAGCACGAAGGAAATCGCCGCCAAACTCGAAGTCAGCGTCAAGACCGCCGAAAATCACCGCACGAACCTGATGAAAAAGCTCAACCTGCACGACGTGGCCAGCCTGACGCGCTTCGCCATCGAGCACGGCATGACCAGCGCCAATGTTTTGCCCACGGTAACGTAAGACATTTAGATTTTTTGCTTCCTCACATCGCCCAGGCCTTGAGGGACGTGATGCGCGGGAATTGGGCTGGCAGGCGTTGCCAGGTGTCGCCGTCGTCCGCCGAATAAAACACTCGCCCATCGTCGTGCCGAAATAAATCCCCGCCGGCTCGAACGGGTCGGTCGTCATCGCGTCGCGCAGCACGCCGACATAGTGCGACTCCTGCGGCAGCCCCGCCGTGAGCAGCTGCCACGACGCGCCCCGGTCGCGCGAGCGCCACACTTTCAGCGCGCCATCCGGCACCACCCGGTTCTGATCGGCCTGCAACGGCACGACAAACAGGCTGCCCGGCGGCGTGGCCACAATCGGAAAACCAAAGTCGCTCGGCAAGCCGCTGGCAATCGAAGTCCAGGTATCGCCTGCGTCCGTGGATTTGAAGACGCCGCCGTGAAATTGCTGGTAGAGCACGCCGGGCGCGTGCGGATCGAGCGCCATCTTGTGGACACACCGGCCCATGTTCTCCGCCTTGATGAATGCGGGTGCGACGTTGTGGAGGTCGGTGTTGCACAACTGCCAGCTCGCGCCGCTGTCTTCACTGCGAAACACCCCCACGGCGGAGATCGCCACCCACAGCCGCCGCGGGTTGGACGGATCCACCAGAATCGTGTGCAAGCACAGCCCGCCGTTGCCCGGCGGCCAGTGAGGGCGCGTGGGGTGGCGCGTCAGCCCGTCCAATTCTGTCCAGGTGCGCCCGTCGTCCCGGCTGACGAATAGCCCGGCGTCGTCCACGCCTGCATACCAAGTATCCGGTTCCGCCGGATGACCCGGCACGATTTGCCAGATGTGCTTGAGCGTGGCCTGCGGCCCGGTGGGGTTCGCCGGCCCGCGCTTGACTGTTTCCCAAGTGCCGCCCAGATCGCACGAAGCGCGCAGCGCGACGCCGTGCATGAAATTCCCCGCGCCGGCGAGCACGCGCCCCCGGCGGCTGTCCCCGCACAGGCTGTAAACGTCCCAACCCGCCAAGTGCGGGCCGGTCAGCTTCCACTGCTCGCGGCGCTCATCGGTATGGTAGAAAAACGCGCCCTTCGCCGTGGCGATGAGCAGCACGAGTTGGCGGGCGCGGGCCGGCGCGGAGAACATGGCGGAGATTTGTCAAAAACCAGTCACGCGGGCAAGCCGTTTTCAATCCTCGGCAATCAATTTCGATTTGCGGAACGAATACGTTTTTTCCGCCGCGATAATGAGATGGTCAATCACCTTGATGCCGAGCGGCTGGCCGGCCAGTTGCAGCGCGCGCGTCAGGCGCTTGTCGTGGTCGGACGGCGTCACGTCGCCCGTCGGATGGTTGTGCGCGACGACGATGTGCGCGGCCTGTTTGCGCAGGGCCGACTCGATCACCTTGCGCGGGTAAACATTTGTCTCCGCGACCGTGCCTTCCTCGAGGCGCTCCACGCCATCCTCCAGCAGTTGGTAATGGTGGTTCAAATATGCGACCTCGAAGACCTCGTGCCGCAGCGGCCCCAGCCGCACGCGCCAGAAATCCGCCAGCTTCTCGATGTTGTCCAGCACCGGGCGGCCCTCGACCGACTGGCGCAAATACAACGCCGCCGTCTCGCGCATGATGCGCAGCGCCACCGGCGCGACCGCGCCAATGCCGGGGACGTGCTGCAAATCCGCCACCGGCGCATCCAGCACCCCGCGCAAACTCCCAAACTGCTTGAGCAGCGCCTTGGCCATCGGCTTCACATCCCGCCGCGGAATGCACAACGTCAGCAGCAATTCGAGCACCTCGTAATCGGCCAGCGCCGCAAAGCCGCCCTTAAGGAAACGCTCGCGCAAACGCGCGCGATGGCCGGCATGGGACGGCGGCATGGACATGGCCCCAGCGTGGCCATCCGCCGGCCTGCTGGCAACCTTTCAGAAAGCCGAGGCCACCGTTGCTCGCCGACCCGGGCCACGCCAAAAGACAACGACCTCTTGCACAAGGTATAAAGGATGCGCGTCGCCAAACCGCCCGGGCAGGCATTCTTCAAAACGATTTTGCTTGTAGTAAAAATTGAATGCTGCTTTCTCCTTGAATGCATATCAGGGAAAAATTCCGGGAAAAATTATCATGGAAACTGACCCAGAACGCAGCAAAAAATTGGAGCGAAAAGGCGTGTCCCGGGTTGCATCGGTGAATAAATTGGGTTCGTCCCACCCGCGGGAGCAAATCGCCGCCGCGCCCCCAGCTGCGCCGCTCCACCCCGCCGGCTGGGCCTCGCTGCTTGGGCAAAAAATCTGGCACATCGCCGAACCGCTTTCGCTCGCGTTGCTGTTTGGGTTTTTGCTCTGGAAAAGCTGGCGGCGGTGGCCGGAACCCCTGGTGGACTTTTCGCGCTATCTTTACGCTCCCTGGCGGATGAGCCAGGGCGCGTTGCTCTACCGGGAGTTGGTGGATGTATACGGGCCGCTTCCGCTCCTGGTCCAAGACGGGGCTTTTCGCCTCTTGGGGCCGGGGCTGGATGTAATCATCGGGTTGAATATCGTCGTGACGGTGGGCATCCTCGCGCTGGTGCGGGGGATTTTCCGCACGATTGGGGATGGCCTCAGTGGCTGGCTGTGCGGCGTGGTTTTCCTGGTGGTTTTCGCCGTGCCGTGTTATCCTAATTCCGACCGTTCACTATTTAACTATATCGCGCCGTATTCGTGCGAGGCCACCTGGGGATTGGGGGGCGTGTTGCTGACGGTTTACGCGCTGCTGCGGCACGCGGTCTCCGGCCGGCGGCGGTGGCTCCTTGGCGCGGGCCTCGGCCTGGGCATCGCCTTCCTGGACAAGCCCGAATTGTTGCTGGCCGCATTGGGCGCGCTGGGAACATACCTGGGGCTCGCGTTGCTGCAGGCGTGGCGGCAGGGGCGCGCGGAAGGGGCCGTCAAGCCAGGCCTGGTCCAGTTCGCGGGTTGGCTCGGCGGGGTGCTGGCTGGTTTTTTGGCGGCCTACCTGCCGGTGTTTTTGGTCCTCGCGCATGCGGGCGGCTGGGCTTACGGCTTCCGGGCGGCCAACGGGTCTCTCCAATTGATTTTCGATCCGGCTTACGTCCGGGTAGCCATGACTCATTATCAAAGCGTGATGATGGGCTTTGACCACCCGTGGACAAATTTGCTCAACCATTTACAGTGGGGCCTGGCGCTGATCGGGTTTTGCGTGGTCGCGGGTTGGGCGGGGTGGGGCTGGCGCAAGGCGCAAGAAGCCGGCGAACCGGGCCGGGGGTTTGTCGGAGTGATGATGGCGCTGGGTTTTCTGGTCGTGCTCTTCACCGACTGGCTGGCCATCGGCCGCGCGTTGCTGTTGCCCACGGTATTGGCGGTTGTCATCACGGCCGGCGGGTCCCTGCGCGCTGCGTGGCAGGGGCGGGCGGGAAGGGATCGGCTGGCCGGCCTGGCGGTGGTGGCCATGGCGGCGATGCTCTTGCTGGTGCGGATCTTGTTGAATGTCCGCATCTACAATTACGGATTTTTTCTGAGTGTGTTGGCGGCGCTCCTGCTGGTGCATGTCTTGGTTTACGAAATACCCTTGGGCTGTGGGCGCGCGGGAAAATCAAACAGCCTGCTGCAAATCGCCTTTGCCCTGCTCGTGATAATGGGCACGGCCCAATTGGGCCGGCTCTCGCTGGCCATGTACGGGCAGCGGAATTTCCCGGTCGGGCAGGGGCGGGATCGTTTTTATTCCTTCACCCGGGAGATCAACGACAATGGCGTCTTTCTTAACCAGATCGTTAAAGTCATCCAGGATCATTTCGGCCAGGTCAAAACGGTGGTGGCCTTTCCGGAAAGCATGGGCGTGAATTATTACCTGCGAAAAATCAACCCCGTGGCGGACATGCAGTTCCACCCCGACGTGCTCCGCCTGACCGGACCCGATAAAATTGTGGCCGAACTGACGGCCCATCCGCCGGAGGCCGTGGTGCTGTTCGCTCTTGATCTGACCGAATATGACGCCGCCTATTTCGGGGCCGATGACGCCAGCGGCAAGTCCATCCTGGACTGGGTGAAATCAAATTACGCGCCAGCTTATATCGCCGGGAACAGTTCGTTCTCGGCCACCGGCCATGCCATTGATATCTATATCCGCCGGGACCTCGTACCGGCCTACTCCGGTGGGTCGCAGTGACCAGGCCGGCGCCTTGCAGGGTGAGCGGCGTGGTATCAATCGGCCTCCCCTGTCCCCGGCCACCTCGATAAAGCTGCTTGCGACAGGCCATTGGCGGGTCGCCGGCAGCGAGTGGTCAAGGGTGATTATTTTCTGCCTGCGGTAATTTTGTGGCAATAATTTCACAAAGCACCAGGGATGCCGCTGCCCACCGCTGCGCCGGGCGCGGCCGGCTTGTGGTAAGTCATGCTCAAACGCTCTTGACAATGGAAGTGGATTAGGATGAAACCATATCCAAGAGAGCATGGACGATGCGATTCTCTGGTTTTGGACTAAGCGTGTTCCCTAACATCTTTCGAGTCATGGACGAACCTCTTTCATCCGGCCCGGATCCCGTCCCTGAACCGGAATCCACCCCCACGCCACCCCCCGCGTTGTTTTTGGGGTCGGCGATGCCGCGAAGCGCGACCCCGGGCGTCTACCGGCCCTACCAACGTACTCCAGAGCCGGCTCCGCCTTTTTGGGCCAGTGACTGGTTCAAATTGATGATTTTCTTGCTGGTGGCGGGCGCGGCCGGCGGTTGGGCTTATTATCACTTTTTCTGGCTCTATCGTTTGCCGCAGGAACGCGACCTGACGGATTTGCAAGGCAATGTCCTGCATGTGCGCATCCTTGGGCATGACGACACCCTGCTCAAATATACGGCACCCGAATCCGAGATGGAGCGGTACCTCTCGCTCGCCGCGCTCTCGCCGCCCGACCAGGAGTTCATCGCCAAGCTCGGTTCAACGCCTCTGGCCAAATTGCCCTTTGCCTGCACGTTGACCGATTCTACCGGCCAGCAAACCACCGTTCGGGTGATGGCGCATGATAACGATTGGGCGCAATGCGCTCTCGTCGCCGACGGCTCCACGCATTATGTTTTCCTCTCCACACTCACCGCTGCGGATCAAGCGGTCGTCAGGTTGTTGCCGTCCACCCTGCGTTTTAATTTCCCGCTGGATTACTCATTAACAGGGGCGCCCGAGCCAGGCGCCAAAGTCGAGTTTATCGGTCGCAACGAAAGCACCGTGGAATATCTCGAATTGGCCGACGGCAAGAAATATTTCGCGGCCATTACCGATCTTTCCAAAGCCGACCAGTCGTTGGTCCGCGAACTGCCCCATATATGACGGACAAGCCTCCCGGCGATCAGGATAACAATCCCGACTCGCCGGAAAATGTCGCCAAAGCCAAACTGGCCGCGGACGCTGCGAACCCCAATGCACCCCTTAATGCAACCCAGCTTAGCACCTTGGTAATTATTGAGGGCGACTATAGCGCGGGCAGCGGCTTCGTCGCCAAAATGCACGGCGACTATTTTGTGGTAACCAATCAACACGTCCTGTCTGGCAACAAAAAATTTACGATCACCGGCATGGATGGGAGGAAATTCCCCACCGACGGTCCCCTCTATGGCGCCACCGACTATGACGTGGCCCTCCTCAAAATCCCGGAGAGTCTGGCCAAGAACTATCTGGAAATCATGGATAACCCGGAAACGAACGCCAAAACCGGCGATCCCATCACCATCCCGGGCAATTCCCTCGGCGCGCGCGTTCCGACGCAAATCAACGGCCAGATCACCGCCATCGGCCCAGAATTGGTCGAGGTGAGCGCCCAACTCGTGCATGGCATTAGCGGCAGCCCTATAATTGACCGCCCGGCGGGGAAAGTCGTCGGCATAGCCACCATGTCCATCACTTACAAAATGGATGCGGACAAGCGGGGCATTACAGCGGACACCCGCTGGTTCGGTTACCGGGTGGACAATATTGATCCCGACAAAGGCTGGGTGAAAATGGACTGGGCGCGTTTTCGCGACGAGGGTCTCAAGGTTCGTGATGCCATGGATTTGTATATGTCCCTCGACGCGGTGCTCAGAGACAAGAATCCGAGCGACATTGCGAGCCCACTCGTCCATCGGGCGATATTGGAATTCCAGTCCGAAGTCAGTTCGGCTAAAGCACGTCACAATTTGCAGGACTACCAATCGGTAATGCAGGACTTCAACCGCAAACTCCAAAACCTCGCCGATAGCGGCATCAACGAGTTGTCCAGCGCAACGTTGTATCCGTATCACACCCATATCGTGAAGGAACTCGATGACCTGCGTAAATATATGGATGCCACCTTCGAGGACAATACCCAGGAATTCAAAAATCTCTTTGAGCCCGGACGTTCAGGACTTCAACCGCAAAGTCCGTAACCTAGTCCATAGTGGCGCCATCGAGTTGACCAGTGCAACGCTATATCCGTATCATGCCAAAATCGTCAAGGAGTTGAATGACTTGCGCTAATATATGGATCAAGCCTTTGAAGATAATAGCCGGCAGTTCAACAATCTTCTGAATATGAACAGGTGGATCGGTTAAAGGCCGACTCCGCGGTTTGCCCGGTCGCCTTTGTAAAATGTTTGGCTATCGTCCAGTCTGGCAGGCTCCTCCCGCTGCGGGCTTGCCAAACGCTTAAAATGGGATATGTTCTTCCTCATGAAAATGCGCTATACTCCCCTTGTTGCCGCCGCCTTCCTGGCCCTGCCTCTGGCCAGGGGTGCCGATGCACCCCCGGCTGATTCACCCACGATGCCCAACGCCGCCCCCCTGCCCACCCAGCCGGGTGCAGCGGCTTCCGTTCCGGTTCTCGTGCCCCTCGATTCCCCCGCCACCCCTGCGGCCAGCACCCCCGCGGCTTCGACGACGGCGCTGCCCGACCCCAAGCCGGGCGATTCACTCGACTCAGCCCTGAAAGCCCTGGGCCGGCCCAACGGCCAACTGGCCATGGCCGACCAGGTCATTTACATGTTTAGCCGCGGCACGGTGACGACCTCGGCCAACGGCCTCGTCGAGGAAGTCAACCTCACCCCCCTGGCGAATTACCAGGCCATGAAAGCCGATGAGGCCCAGCAACAAACCGATCTGGCCGCCACCCGCGTCCGCACCAACGCCTTGCTGGAAATGCTTTTAAGCGACCCGGCCTACCAAGCCCTCGCCACGCGCGACCGCATCCTCGCGCTGGACAAATTTAATCGCGACCACCCCGGCTCCGACGCCCCCCAAGACATCAAAGACCTGACCGCCATCTACTCGGCCGAGCAAGCCGTGCAGACGCAACTTACCGCGCTCGAAAAAAAGAACAAGCAAGCCCAGGATCAAACCACCCTGTTGCAACAACGCCTCAACGATGACGAGAAGCAACTCGCCGCGCTCCGCCAGCGCACGGAAAATGCCGAGCAGCAGGCCGCGCAAGCCGCCGCCGCGCTGCCCCAGCAAATAATTAGCGATCCCCTCGTCGTCGGCCCGACGCTCCCGGTGATGTCGCCCCCCGTGGGCAAAGCCGGCGCCAACGGCCTCGCCATCACCCCCGGCGGCCCGGTGGTTGATCAAGCCGCGCGGCCCGTCATCATCAATGGCACGGTGAAAACCCCGTCCACCACCGGCCTCTGGGTCATGCAACCCGACGGCACCATCAAAATCCTCCCCCCGGCCCCGGAGTCGAATTGAGGCAACAAGTGTGAAGGGTGGAGTGTGGAGGGTGGAGTAGTGAAAACCGCCCTTATCCGGTAGCAAAATAATTTCTTGCGGGGTAAACTGAAACTCGATGGGATTGAAGAGGTTTTTAGTGATGGCTCGTTCTGTTTATGAAAACATCCCGGAAGCTCATTGCTGGTATTCTGGGGGTGGCATTGCTGGCCGGCCTGGCCGTCAATGCTGCGGCGGACTCCGGCGGCGGTGCAAATCCTCCTGCGGCGACACAAAGTTCAGGAATTCCAACTGCAGTCCAACACCCGCCAACGGGGCAACCGGCCAAGGGGCTGCATTTCGCCGCCGTGTCCGTGATGGCCGACTATAATATCTCTGATATCGAAAAGCTTTTCGCAAGCGGGAACCTGGATGCCGTGGCCACGTTCTCGCGTGATTATGTTCCCAAAGATGCAGACATGGTGACTATCAGCCGGGTGGCGGCGCTGGGCCCGGTGCAAGCCGGTTCATTCGAGGCGCGCTTTCTGAGTTTTAGTGCGCAGGGGCGCGTTCGCATAGTTCTCTGGCTCAAGTCTGTTCCCGGCGGGACCGACCTGATTTACCCGGAGGGGGACAATCGGGACATCGAGGGGTTGGCCGGATCGCAAAAAGACACGCTTTACACGGTGCCTAATTTTCTGGCCATCCTGCGAGCGTCTGACGCTAAATATCAGCAAGCCCGGCAGGACAGCGTTGAAAAAAGGACGGCGATGATTGCCGAAAACCAGCGCAAGGCGACCAGCGGCGAAGACACGACCACCGTACGGCTCAAGGCTCTACAAACTGCGCTGAATACGGCGCTGACAACTCTCCAGCAAGCGCCGGACTCCGCTAAAGAATTCTTTGCCCAAACCATCTCTGATTTGGGGGTGGCGCAAGCCGATGTGGCGCAGGGTCTGGACTATGTCAAAGCCCATCCCGAGGCGGATAAACTAACGCCACCTCCCCAGGATGAGATTGAACGGTCTGATGGATCGCTAACGGATAATTTAGGAGGATGGGTAGAAAGCGGCCTTATTCGGAGCGTCAACAATAGTGTGTTCCCCATCCTGCCTGCCGCGGTCAAGGCCATGGGGAGATGCCTTACTGATTTTATCGGCCAGCCTACTTTGGGCATTGCTGTCATAGGAGAACTTGGTGGACAGCGCGATATGATCATGCGCGACGTGGCCGCCGCCGAAAATACCCTGGCCACTGCCAACCAAAATTTCATGGTCACGGTGAATGGACACCCACCTCCGGCAGTTTTGAACATCCCGGCGAATCCTTTGAAGGGGGCTTGCTCGCTTTCCGGCAGCGTGGTGCATTCGGACGGCCGCCCCGGCGCGGACGCCGTGGTCACCTTCATGGTAGTTGATTCGCTCAACTTTGGCAAAAATCCTTCGGATTCCAAGCGCGGCCGATTGAGTGCCTCACTTCCCGGCGCCATCGCGGATAAAAACGGGGCTTTTACGATTCGAAACCTGTCGCCGGGATTTTACACCGTCACGACGGGTAGTAGCATTAGGGTAGTCATTGAGGTAAAGGAAGGAACCGAGACCAAACTGCCCATGCCGCTCATCCTTCGACATGGTGGCTTGGGAGGAGGATAGATTGGCGCCTGAAATTGAGCGTAATAACATCCATTCTGATTTCTTCAGATTATCAGTCCGATGCTTTAGTTGAGCGCGCTCACGTTTTTTCATCCATCGTGATCATGTCCACGGGGACGTTGGTGAGGGATTCGAGGATCGAGGAGAGGCCTTCCTTGACCTTGAGCATGGTGTCCTGGTGGAGGGTCTTCATGCTGCCGCGCATGGCCATGCGCTTGAGCACGGCCGTCTCCGCCTTTTGGTTGATGCCGCGCGTCAGCTCCTCGGAATTGGCCATGAGTTCGTGGATGCCGACGCGGCCTTTGTAGCCCTTGCCGCCGCAGGTGGGGCAGCCTTCGGGGTTGGCCTTGAAAATTTTTCCGCTCCAGCCGATGGCTTTTTCCATGATTTCTTTTTCATTGCCCTCGGGTTCGTAGGGGATTTTGCAAGTCTTGCACAGGCGACGCTGCAGGCGCTGGGCGCACACGCACACCATTGAGGCGGAAATCATGAATGGCTCGACTTCCATGTCGGTCAGGCGCGCGACCGTCGAAGGCGCGTCATTGGTGTGGAGCGTTGAAAGGAGCAAGTGACCGGTCAGGGCGGCCTCGATGGCGATTTCGGCCGTTTCCTGGTCGCGGATTTCCCCGACCAGCACGATGTCCGGGTCCATGCGCAAGTAGGCGCGCAGGGCGCGGGCGAAGGTGAGGCCAATTTGCTTGTGCATCTGCATCTGGTTGATGCCGGGGATGGTATATTCGATGGGGTCTTCCGCCGTCTGGATGTTGATCGTCGGGTCGGCAATTTCGCGCAGGGCGGAGAACAGGGTCATGGACTTGCCGGAGCCGGTCGGGCCGCAGTGCAGGATCATTCCGTAAGGCTGCTGAATGCAGTCGCGGTAGAGCTTCAGGTTTTCCTCGGAAAAGCCCAGCGCGGTGATGGGCAGCGCGGCCTTCGTCTTGTCGAGAATACGCATGACGATCTTCTCGCCGAAGTTCATCGGCCCGGTGGCCACGCGCAGGTCAATATCAATATTGCGCTTGGTGTATTTTTTGAAGACAATGCGGCCGTCCTGCGGCAGGCGCTTCTCGGCAATGTCCAGCTCGGCCATCACCTTGTAGCGGGCGGAGAGGGCGCCGGCCACCGCCTTGGGCAGGCGGAGTTTTTCCGCGCACACGCCGTCCACCCGGTAACGCACCACCAATTCGTTTTCCTGCGGCTCGATGTGAATGTCGGACGCGCCGGAAACGTAGGCATCCTCGACGATGCGGTTGGCCAGCTGGATGACCGGCGCGGAATCCTCGTCGTCGAGGCCGTCGCTCTCGCCGGCTTTCTCGCCGCTGCCGCCGCCGATGCCGAATTCCGCCCCGATCACGTCGGCGATTTGGGCAATGCCTTCGCTGGCGACCGGGATGGTGGCCTTCTCCTCCTTGAAAAAGCGTTTGAGCAATTTGTCAATATACGACGCCGGCGCGACGGAAACCTCGTCCAGGGCCAGCTCGGTGGCGCGCGAGAAGGCCTCGCGCTTCTGGAAATCAAGCGGGTTGGTCATCAGCGCCGCGATGGCGGTGGGCGTGATGCGCCGCGTCGGGAAAACGCCCTCGCGCCGGATGATGGCGTCGCCCACCACTTCGACGAGCTTGTCGTCAATCTGGATGTCCTCCTCGCCGGTGACCAGCGGGTTGCCGGTGTATTTCGAGATGAAGCGCGCGGTGTCGAGGTCGCTGATCTGAAATTTCGGGTCGAGAAAACGTTGCAGCAACGGCGATGAATAATCGGCCACTTCCTGGAGCAAAACCAGGTCCTGCTCGACGAATTCCTGCTGGCGCGCACTGGGCTCTTTATTCAGCACTTGGATGGCGCCAATGTTTTTGCCGGTGCCCTTCAGTGGCACCGTCACCATCGTTCGCACCTCGAATCCGGTGTCTTTGGCGAGGTTGACCATGGGGCGCGAGCGGCCCTTCGTGTAGCCGAAGAACGAGGGCGTGCCGGTTTCGATTACCCTGCCCACCATGCTGGTGTTGCCCACGGGAATTTTGAGCTTGAGCAATTTCTCGCGCTTGTCCGCAAATTCCTTTTCACGCTGCAACTCCTTCGCCCACAACGTCGGCGAATAATACACATGCTTGAAGCAAATATCATTGCCCTCGACCAGGTAGAGGGTCATGGACTGCGCCTCGAGCGCTTCCACGACTTTCGCCGCCGTCAACTCGATGACGGATTGCACGTCCTCCCGCGTTGGCTGAGGCTTCGAGAGAACCTTGAGCAGCAACGTCTTGCGTAAAACGCTGGAAATACCAGACTGGGTGGCCATAGGGGAAATACAGCTAATACAGGGTTTCGCGCCAGAAATAAACCGAAAAAGATTCCCTTGCCCCGCCCTGCGCCGGCCACTGGGCATGGCCCAGGGTGATGTAGCCCAATTTTGATAGAAGGTGCGGTAGCCATGGCCCGGTCCTGGATTTTGCTCCATATAATGGGCAAAACCATTTTCTCCTCGGGGAATCAGGGGTTCCGTGGCGCTGGCTCAGGTTAAACCCGGAGACAGGTGGGGTGCGGAACTTCCCGGGCCTCAGGCCATTCGGGCCGCCGTCATCAGGCTAATTGACGGGTCGGCTTCGGGCAAATTTACGACGGAATTACCCAATCGCACCGATACCGAAAAAAGACCCGTGGAAGTAGCTTGCGGGCATGAAAGCCACGCAACATCTCCCCGCCGGAAATGCCATCCGGAACCGGATTCTCTCCCTGGCCACGGCCCTTTGCCTCACCATTGGCGCCCTCGCCCCCTTGGCCGCCCACGCCGGCGCCCCCAGCAGCGGCGTCCCTTTCGCGGATGTTTTGGCTGACGCCCGCAAAGTCGCCGAGTTGAACACCGGCTGGAAGGTTTTCAAAGTCGAGGGCCAGTCCATGGAACCGCATTTTGGCGAAAACTCCCTGTTATTGGCCGCCCGCACGGATTTCAAGGATCTCCACGCCGGCATGTTGGTCGTTTACCAGGACGCCACCGGCGACCTCGTCGCCCACCGCATCATCGAATGCACTCCGCAGGGTTGGATCGCCAAGGGCTTCAACAACGACAAAGTGGACCCGAATTTGGTCACCTCCGGCAATTTGCAAGGCGTCGTCTTCGGCATCTTTAATTATAAAAGCGGGACGGATCGCCCCACCCTGGCCACCGCCCAAAATAATCCTCCGGTGGCGTTTGCCAAGACCTATTAGGCAGAGTGAAGGAGACAAAATACAGACCGAGGCCGGGCGTGGCAGCGCCCGGCCTCACTCATTTTTGCCGTCGGCGTTGCGTTTTTTTCACGAAAGGAATAAAGTTGATTTCAACCGGGACGATCTCTAGACCAAGTCACGGTTTTATCATCATGCAGGCAGTCCACCCCGGATTGCCGCTTTTCCTTATTCTCCCATGAGCGACCCCGCCCCCCAAACACCCGCCCCCGCACCCGCCGCTGGCGCCCCGCCCGCCGCCCCCGCCCCGGAGGCGCCCAAATTCAAGGAATATGCTTTGAAGGATCTCGACCCGCGCCTCCAACGCTATATTGAGCAGGCCGACAAGGCCGTGGAGAAAAATCCCCAGAACGCCATTGACCTGTGCAGCGGCATCCTGGCGCAAAACCCCGGTGCGCTGGACGCCCGCAAGGTTTTGCGCAAAGCGCAAAGGAAATTGATGCCCGCGCAAAAGGGCATGACCAAGTTTTTGACGGGGATCACGAACAGCCCGTTTGCGTTCAAGTCGAGTTCGCAAATCAAGACCGACCCCAAAGCCGTGCTCGAAGCGGCCGAAAAACTACTCTCAACCAACCCGTCCAACATCACTGCCCTGCGCATGGCCGGCCAGGCCGCCGAAGCCATGGGACTGTGGGGCACCGCCGCCCTGGCCTACGACAACATCCGCGAGGTCAAGGAAGAACACCGGCAACCTTTTGTCCCTCGGCTACGCCCTCATTCAATATGGCCAGCCCAAGGAGGCCATCAAGTGGGGCGAGCGCATCCTTGAGTTGCAGCCCGGCAATGGCGACGCGCAGGCGTTGCTCCGCCAAGCCTCCGTCGCCATCACCATGGATAAAGGCAAATGGGATGATCAGGGCGACTTCCGCCAAAAACTCGCCGACAAGGACAAAGCCGCCGAACTCGAGCAGCAAGCCCGCCTGGCCAATGACCCCGAAACGCTCGGCCGGCTCATCAACAAACTCGCCGATACCATTTCCCGCGAACCGGAAAACATCAACCTCTACCGCGACATCATCGGCTACCTGCGCCAGTTGCACCGTTATGAAGATGCGCTCGCCTGGGTCAAAAAGGCCCGCCAACAACCGCTGGGTCGCGCCGACACCACCTTGGAAAAGCTCGAAAGCGACATGACCGTCGCGATGATGCGCACCAAGCTCAAGGCGCTCGAGGCCCTCGTCGTCACCGACCCCTCCCGCCAAGGCGAGCTGGATGCGCTCCGCAAGTCGGACCTCGAATTCCGCGTGCAACAGGCCAAGACACTCGTGGACAAATACCCGAATGACTACGGCTACCGCTTCGACTACGGCACCTTGTTGTATGACATCGGCCAGTATGACCTCGCCATCCGCGAGTTGCAACAGGCGCGCCGCAACCCCAAGGTCTCCCACAAGGCGATGCTGTTCCTCGGGCGGTCCTACCGCGCGAAGAAAATCTACGACCTCGCCATCGAGGTACTCGGGGCCGCCCGCAACGAAATGCCGGTCATGAACGACCTCAAAAAGGAAATCATTTATGAACTGGCGGAGTGCTACCGCGGCAACGGCAACACCGAAAAGGCCGTCGAGGAATTCAAGAACATCTACGCCAACGATATTGACTACCGTGATGTCTCCAAAATCATCAATAAATTTTATGAGACAAAGACGCTGGACTAGGGGCGGGTGGGCCGGTCGGCGGGCTCAGGTGTGTGCTTGGGCCGCGGGGGCAGTGCTGACCTTCTGGCTGGGCGCCATCACGCCCGTGCTGGCGCAGGCGGACAAAGGCATTATCAGCGAACGGATTGACCGTCTCCAGGGCGCGCAAGCCCAACAGGCCGCGCAGCAAAAAGCCGAAGTCGAGCCGTGGTCGCCCGCCAAGATCGTCATCAATCTGGACGCCCGCTGCCCCGTGGTCACCGCCTTGGGCTATTTTGGCGCTTTCGCCACGACGGACGCGGATCCCGCGAAGGCCGCCGAGTTGCTGTCCCGCTACGCGGAATTGCAGAAAACCGCCCAACCCATCGCTGACGAGTTGAAGAAAATGGCCGTGGGCAACACCTTCGTCGGCACGAAATTTCCGGATTCACTGAACCAGCGCCTCGGCGTTTTATGCGGGACGCTGTATGGCGAAGTATTAAAACTCTATGGCGATGCCGGACTGGCCGAGTTGAAACAATATGTGGCCGAGCAATCGCAGGGGTCGGTGGTGAAGTAAGAAGTAAGAAGTTAGAAGTATTTGCGCCGAAGGATTCTTTTCTTTGCAAAGTCCAGCTTCTTAACTTTTCGGCACTAAATTAGAACATGCTTGCCGGTCTTGATTCTAACTTCTAGCTTCCAGTTCCTGTCTTCCTACCGCCTCCTTCCCCCCATGCCCACCGTCATTCATCCGACTGCGATTATCGAGCCCGGGGCGTCGCTGGATGAAGGCGCATCCGTCGGCGCCTATGCCTACGTTGGGCCCGAGGTGCGACTCGGCGCAGGCACGCGGCTGCACCACCACGCCTGTGTCGAAGGCTTTACCCAATTGGGGCGCGACAACGAGGTCTTCCCCTTTGCCCTCATTGGCTCGCAAACCCACGATTTGAAGTTCCGCGGTGGGCGGCCGGGCCTGCGCACGGGCGCGCGCAATGTTTTCCGCGAGTATGTCACCGTTCACACCGCCACCAGCGACGGCGGGTTCACCGTGCTTGGGGATGACAACGTTTTGCTCGCTTACAGCCATATCGCGCACGATTGCATCGTGGGCAGCCATTTGGTGATGAGCAGCCATGCGGCGCTCGCCGGGCATGTGGTGCTGGGTAACCATGTTAACATAGGCTGGAATGCCGGCATCCACCAATTCTGCCGGTTGGGCGCGCACAGCATGGCCGGCGCCTGCGCCAAGGTCGTGCAAGACGTGCCGCCCTGCATGATTGCCGACGGCAATCCCGCCACCGTGCGCACCATCAACAAAGTCGGTCTCGAACGATCCGGGTTTTCCCCCGACGACGTGGCGCTGGCCCGGGCCATCTATAAAATTCTTTACCGCGAAGGACTCAACCGCACCCAGGCGGTCGAGCGCTTGCGGGCCCATGCGCAGGCGGCCCATCCGCTGGTGGCCTCGGTGGTGGATTTTATCCTGCAAAGTGAGCGCGGCCTCGCCTCGGGCGCGGAACGCGGTCTGGACGCGGACCGGACATAAGGTGGGCTTTCCCCCAAGGCCTTACCATGACGCGCCTCCTTGGCCCGGCGCTTTTGCGATTGGGCGGTGAATCGATTTACGGCGGCAGATTTTTGCTCGCGCTGCGCACCAGGTTGTCCGCCAGCATGGGGTTGGTGTCCGGATCGTTGTAGTCATCGGTCAGGATTCCGGTCAGCTGGCTTTTCTTGTTGACGGGCTTCCAGATGAAATTGGCGTCCGGCTCCACGGGCAGGCAATCGGGGCCGCGGGAGACCAGGCAGGGCGTGGCCGCCTGCCAGTTTTTATCGGCCGGATCATACATGTCCTTGACCACCTTGTAGCGGTAAAGGTAGGTGTTGTCGTTGGGTTGACCATCCCACCACGGATCGCGCAGCATGGCGCCGTCCTTGATTCCACTCTCGGTGGTGGTATCTTTGTCCACGGTAAATTTATCCAATTCGATGTAGGCGGTGCCCCAATTGTAGATTTCTCCGAACGGCAGCACACTCAGGTCGTTCATTTTTTTGGACATGGACACGGTTTCCCATTTTTCCTGGCCGTTACTTGGGTTGCTGACCCAGCGGGCGTGGCCCGATAAAGCCATCAACAGGTTTTCTTCGGCATAAGGCGAAGCGGAGCCTTGGTCATTATCCATCGGCGGGTATTCGCCCCACTGCGCCTTGAATTCATTCAAGGCGGTCATGATGATATTCATTTCCGACGAAGCCTTGGCCATGTATTGGTTGCGAATCACGACACCGGAAATGCTGAATGTAAGCGCCGCCAGAATGCTGATGATGACGATCACCGTGAGCAGCTCCACCAAGGTAAAGCCGGGGCGTTGATGGCGTGGGCCGGGGCGCGCGCCGGTTAGTTGGTGGGAAAATGGGGCCATGGTCGAATGAGTCATATGGGTAGGGCAGGGGGGATTAACCCTTCGCCTGAGGGTGGCCCAACAATAAGACTTTTCCGTCCCTTGTCCAGCGGCGAGCGTGGCAACCTGCGGTGGGAACCGTCTGCGGGAAATCTTTACATCCGGGCCGCAAGCGGCAATGCTTGTTGGCCAGTCATGAGCACCCGCGACTTTTCCGAAGTGGTGGACCAGATCCGCAGGGAAAGCCCGCGGTTCGACAAGGGCGCGTATTTCTTTGTCAAACAGGCCCTCGACCACACCCTCAAATCCATTAAACAGGATGGCGAGGCCCGCGCCACTCCCCACGTCAGCGGGCCGGAACTGCTCAGCGGCATCCGCGAGTTCGCCCTCCAGCAATTCGGCCCCCTCGCCTACATCGTGCTTGAGCGCTGGGGCGTGCGCCACTGTGAAGACTTCGGCGACATCGTCTTTCACCTCGTCGAGTATGGCGTCCTCGGCAAAACCGACCAGGACCGGCGCGAGGATTTCACCGGCGGGTATGATTTCCGCGAGGCGTTTGTGCGCCCCTTCGAGCCGGTGCGCCCGCGCTCGCTGCCGCGCCCGCGGCTGGAGGAGGCGGCCGAATGACCCTTCTGGTGTTATTCACCGGCGTATGCATCGGCAGCATCTTCGGCTTGCTGCTCTATCTGCCCGCGCGCCGCGAGGCGGTCCAACTGGATGAAGAAAAACAGCACCTTCAGCAGGAGAAACAAATCGTGGTCGAGTTCATGCACAGCATGGTCGAGTCCATCGGCGAAGGCCTGGGCCGGCGCGAGTTGTTCCAGCGCATCGTTCACGCCGCCGTGCTCAGCACCGGGGCCTTGAGCGCCTGCGCGTATGAGCGTGCCCCCGACGACCAGTTGCGCGGCATCGCGGTTGAGGGCCTCTTTCCGCCCCAGCGCCCCCTGCCCGGCGAAGGCGGCACGCCGCCTCCCGCCACCCGCGCCAAGTTTCTCGAACACGTCCTGCGCGCCGAGAACTACGCCCTTGGCGAGGGCCTCATCGGCTCCGTCGCCAAAAGCGGCCACGCCGTCCTCATCGCCGACGCCCAGCGCGACCCCCGCGTCATCGTCCACGCCGACCCGTCCCTGGTCGTGCGCTCCCTCATCATCGCCCCGATCCTGTTTCGGCGCGAGGTGCTCGGCGTGCTCGCCGTGGCCAACCCGGCCGACGAGCGCCCCTTCACCGACCTCGATCTTTCCCTCGTCCAGTCGCTGGCCGAGCAGGCGGCGCTGGCCCTCCACAATGTCGAGTTGATGCGCATGCAGATCGAGAAGTCCCGCATTGATTTCGACCTCGCCGTGGCCAGCAGCGTGCAGGGCCTGCTGTTACCGCGCAGTTTTCCCGAAAACGCCGCGTTGCAAATGGACGCCCTCTACCGCCCCGCGCAACAGGTCGGCGGCGATTTTTACGACGTGTTCCCCCTCCCCGGCCAGCGCGTGGGCGTGGCGGTGGCCGACGTGTCCGGCAAAGGCGTCCCTGCGTCGCTGCTTATGGCCATCTGCCAGACGAACCTGCGGCACTACGCACGCCTCCACGATTCGCCCGCCGAGGTACTCCGCCGCGTCAACCGCGAAATGATGGGCGAAGTCCCGGAGAGAATGTATATCACGATGGTCTACGCCATCATTGACACGGAAAAGGACGAAATATCCCTGGCCCGCTCCGGCCACGAACTGCCCCTGCTTCTGCATCGCGAGTCCGCCACCGGCCACCTCAGCGTCGAAGCTGTCGGCTCCGAGGGCATGGCGGTCGGCATGGTCTCCCCGGAGATTTTCGACCTCGTCATTACCGACAAAACGGTCCCTTTCCACACTGGCGATGTTTTCGTGCTCTACACCGACGGTGTCACCGAGGCCCTCAGCGCTGAAGGCGCGGAGTATTCGACCGCCCGTCTGGCCGACGCGCTCAAGTATCTCCACCAGCATTCCCCCGCCGAGATGAACCAGGGCATCCTCGCCAGCGTCGAGAGCTTCGCCGGCGCCGGCACCCCCCGCGACGATATCACCCTCGTCACCGTGCGGCATACCTGAATGGGCGCGAATTTTGCTACATTTCTTTTAGTTTGTCTCCCCACAATTCTCCGGCAACTTTCCTTGGGTCATGAAACGTCCACGCAAAGTCGGCATCCTGACGGCGGGCGGCCTGGCGCCGTGCCTGTCCTCCGCCATCGGCGGCTTGATCCAGCGTTACACGCACGTTGCGCCCGACGTGGACATCATTTGCTACGTCGGCGGCTACAAGGGCGTGCTCGAGGGCAAGAGTTGGCCCGTGACGCCCAAGGTGCGCGATGGCGCACACATCCTGCACATGTTCGGCGGCAGCCCCATCGGCAACAGCCGCGTCAAACTCACCAACATCAAGGATTGCGTGAAGCGCGGCCTCGTCCAACCCGGCCAGGACCCGCAGAAGGTCGCCGCCGAGCAGCTCGTCAAGGACGGCGTGGAGGTGCTGCACACCATCGGCGGGGACGACACGAACACCGCCGCCGCCGACCTGTCCGCCTTCCTCGCCAAAAATGGCTACAACCTCACCGTCATCGGCCTGCCGAAGACGGTGGACAACGACGTTTACCCGATCAAGCAAAGCTTGGGCGCGTCCACCGCCGCGGAAAATGGCGCGCTGTTTTTCGACCACGTCGTCGCCGAGCATGGCGCCAACCCGCGCATGTTGATCGTCCACGAAGTGATGGGGCGCGGCTGCGGCTGGCTCACCGCCGCGACGGCCCGCGACTACCGCGCGCGCCTCGACACCAAGCAATTTCTGCCTGAACTCGGCCTTTCGCGCGCCGTACATGAAGTCCACGGCGTGTATATCCCCGAGCTGCAATTCGACATCGCCGCCGAAGCCGCGCGCCTGCGCCACTTGATGGACACGCAGAATTGCGTGAACCTCTTCGTCTCCGAGGGCGCGGGCGTCGCCAGCATTGTCAAGGAGATGGAAGCGAAGGGCGAAGCGGTGCCGCGCGACGCCTTCGGGCACGTCAAGCTCGACGCCGTCAACCCCGGCGCGTGGTTCGGCAAGCAATTTGGGGTGATGCTCGGGGCGGAGAAAACGCTTGTGCAAAAAAGCGGTTATTTCGCGCGCGCCTCGGCGGCCAACTCCGAGGACCTCGCGCTCATCAAAGCCTGCGCGGACCTTGCGGTGCAGTGCGCGCTGGACGGTGTCTCGGGCGTGGTCGGCCAGGACGAGGACCGCGGCGGCGAATTGCGCGCCATCGAATTCAGCCGCATCAAAGGCGGCAAGCCCTTCGATGTCACCCTGCCGTGGTTTGGCGAGATGCTGGCAAAATTGGGCCAGCCGCTGGGCGTGTCGACCGTCGCTGTCGGCCATTAAGTGATCTTTAGAATTGTCTTCGCAATTCCTCGACCCACCGCCGATGCGGGCCGGAGAGGGTGAGGCGGGCGAGGCGCGCGGGCGTGGCCCACAGCAACCCGGCCGATGGGTCTTTTGCCGGGTCGGCGGCCTCCGGCGACAGCGTGGCGCGGTGGATGCTTTCGATAAAGAGTTGGTTGACGATGGTGCGGCGTTTCACCGCCAGCGGCTTTTTCTCGATTTTCGCCGCGGGCACGGCTGCGGCTTCCGGCAGCTCGCACATTTCCGCCAGACGGCGCGCGGTGGCTGGCCGGCGGTGCAGCAGCAGTGCGCCATCGCGCTCCACCCAGAGGCGGATCACTTCCGTCCGCGTCGTTTTCTTCGCGGCGAAGCGCGGCAAATCTTCCGCCTCGCCGCGCGCAGCGGCCACGCACCCCGTCACCAGTGGGCAGACCGTGCAAAGCGGATTGCGCCGGGTGCAGACCGTCGCGCCGAGTTCCATCATCGCCTGGTTGTGGTCGCCGGGGTTGGCGGCGTCGAGCAGCGCATCGGCGGCGGGGGTGAAGAATTTCACGGCATCCGAGCCGTCCTTGAATTGCCGGCGTTCGCCCAGCAGGCGCGCGAGCACGCGCACGACGTTGCCGTCCACCACCGCGGCGGGCGCGCCGAAGGCGATGCTCGATATCGCCGCCGCCGTGTAAGGCCCGACGCCCGGCAGTTCGCGCCACGCCTCCGGCGTGCGCGGCGGCGTGGGCAAGCGCACAAATTCGCGCGCCAGCACATGCAGCAGCCGGGCGCGGCGGTAATATCCCAGCCCCTCCCAGAGTTTCACCACCTCGGCTTCGCGCGCGGCGGCGAGCACGGCGAAATCGGGAAATTTTTTCAGCCAGCGGTCGAAGTAAGGCAGCACCGTCTCGACCTGCGTCTGCTGCAGCATGAATTCCGAGACGACGGTTTTGTAAAGGCTTGGCGCCTCGCGCCAGGGCAGGCGGCGGCGGTGCGCGCGATACCACGCCGCCAAAGCCGCGCGCCGCATGGGCGCGTCGGCGGGCGGCCCGCGCTGCGGGGTTGTGTTTGGCGGCGCTTTCGGCATTACTGGGAAAATGTTTACAAGGCAAAAGCCCGCCGACGGCGACGACAAAAAAACGCGCCGCACCTCCTACACCATCACCCTCACCCCGGAGCAGATGGACAAACTCAAGGCCTGGTGTGATCACCGCATGTGGTCGTTCTTCCAGGTCGAGCACGCGCGTTTCGCCTTCGCAGGCGATAACGTCAACGTCGTCTGCTACAATTCCGGCAAGTGCGTCATCGCCGGCAAGAAGACGGAGGACTTCGTCACCTACGTGCTCGAAAATGAAATCACCGGCGACCCGCGTCTGGGCTACGATGAGGTGCATCATCCCGACTGGTTCGAGCCGCATGCCGGCCTCGACGAAAGCGGCAAGGGCGATTTGTTCGGGCCGCTGGTCTCGGCCTGCGTCTCCGTCTCGAACGGCGAAGTGGCGCGCGCGTGGATGGACGCGGGCGTCAAGGACAGCAAGGCCATCTCCTCCGACGCCGTCGTGCTGCGCCTCGATAAGATGATCCGCGGGACGCGCGGCGTGGCCGTCCAGACCGTCGTCCCCGGGATGCGCAAATACAACGAGCTTTACCTGAAGTTTGGTTCCAACCTCAACAAGCTCCTCGCGTGGTATCATGCCCGCGCGCTCGAGGCCGCGCTGCGCGAGCAGCCCGTGCCGTGGGCCCTTCTCGACCAGTTCACCAAGCAGCCGCTTGTCCAGCGCAGTCTGCGAGATACGCCCAAAAATTTCAATCTGCTGATGAGAACCAAGGCCGAGTCGGACCCCGTGGTCGCGGCGGCCTCCATCGTCGCGCGTGCGGAATTTGTGCGCCAGATGCATTCGCTTTCCGAAATGGCCGGCGAGGAACTGCGCAAGGGCGCGAGCGCCGAAGTCAAGGCGCAGGCCAAACGCCTTATTCAAAAATTTGGCCCCGACGCGCTCGGCGATTTCGCCAAGCTCCATTTCCGCACCGCGTATGAAGCCCTTGGCCTGCCGGTGCCGGAGAAAAAGGTGTGGGTGCGCCGGGGCAGTCCGCCAGCCGCCTGACGAAGGAGGAACCCGCCATGCGCAAGGCTTTCATTCGTTTTTTGACCATGGCCGCGCTCGCGGGCGGCCTTGCGGGTTGCGCGACTTCCCCGGCGGACATTTCGCGCTGGGCCGCGCTGGGCGGCTACGATGCCGTCGCGCGCATTCGCCCCGAGTTACACTCGCCCCAGCCGGCCGTGCGCCAGGCCGCCATCGCCGCGCTCCTGAAAATGCCCGACGACCCCGACGCCTTGGCCGCGCTAACCTCGGCCACCGTCTGGCCCGACCCGTCCGTGCGCGGCGACGTGGGCGCGGCGCTTTTGTTCAACCCCAACGAAGACCTCGACTTTTATTCCATCACCCTCGTCGCCGACCCGGACCCCGCCGTGCGGCGGCAAATCGCGCAGGGCCTCGCCGCCGTGGGCCGTGCCGGGCCGCTGCGCAACACGCAGCGCGCCGGCGTCTATCTCTGGGGCCTGACCCAGGATCGCGACCCCGAGGTGCGCGCCGCCGCCGCCGAGGGCGTGGGCAGTTTGGGGTTGAACGACCCGATTGACTTTGCGCTCAACGCCCTGCGCCACGACCCGGAGCCGCGCGTGCGCGCCGCCGCCGCGCGCGGGCTGGGCACGCTCGCGCGGGCCTATCTTGCCGGCCGAAGTGGGAAGGAAGTAACAGTCGCCAATCCTCCGTCGGCGGATCACGCGCCTTCGCCGACGGAAGCACGCGGCGAGGAAATTGTCGCGGCGCTTTGCCAGACGGCGCGCGAAGATAAGGGCAAATACAGCGAGGTGAACGCTGAACAAGAACTGTTCTGGACTCGGCGTGTCGAAGTCACCCACTGGGTTGCGGCGACGGCGGCGGACGCGCTCTCCGCGCCGGGCGTCCCGCCCCGGGCCGACGTGGCCGCGGCCCTCATGGCCGCCCGTTCGTTGGGCACGCCTATGCCGCTGCCCGCGCACCTACGCCTCAATCCATTGCATCATCCGGGGCCACTATGAGCCTTTTGCGATACGACCGCCGCGCGGTGAACGGCCATTCCGGCTTGGTCGGAGTGGACGAGGCTGGGCGCGGCGCGCTCGCCGGCCCGGTGGTCGCGGCGGCGGTCTGGATTGAAGCGGCGTTTTATGGCGATGCGCGCCGCTGTCGGGAAGGGCGGGGCATCAACGACTCCAAACAACTCACTGCGGAGGAACGCGCGGAATTTTTTGTTGTGATCGAAAGATGGCGCGCTGATGGCGTGGCGCGGGTCGCCGTCGCGGCGGCGGATGTGGCAGAAATCGCCGTGCATAACATCCTCGGCGCAACCCGTCTGGCCATGGACCGCTGCCTGCGCGAACTGCACGCCGGCGGCGGCGGCCTGCCCACGGCGGACGACGGCCACATGCCGCTCTTTGCGGTGCAAGAGGAGGCATCCGCCGCGCCCGCCCACCCGCGCGTCCTCATTGACGGCCGGCATTTGCGCCCTTTTTTCTGGAAGCATGAAGGGCTGGTGGACGGCGACGCGAAGTGCTTCGCCATTGCGGCGGCCTCGATTATCGCCAAGGTCACGCGCGACCGCCAGATGCAGGCGCTCGACGGCGCCTGCCCCGGCTACGGCCTCGCCAAGCATAAAGGCTACGGCACCCCGGAGCATTGGGACGCCCTGCGCCGCCTCGGCCCCACCACGCACCACCGCGCCCTCTTCCTGCGCAAAATGAATCCGGAAAATTCGCCACAGGATGAGCAAGTGGAGTGGAATTTCGCCGAAACGACGTGAGTGTTGTGAAGCGAGAATTATGCATTGCCCAAACGGGAGAACCACGGATGACACAGATAGGCACGGATGATGTATAAGATGTAATGGCCAACGCACCCCCTTGTTGATCCTCCCAAGTCTTAATGCCCGTGAGGAAATAACCAAGCCAAAATTGCAACAATAAGTCCAGCCGCAACGAGTCCAAACGTGAAAATTTCTATCCAACGAGGCTTTTTAAGCTCAGAAAGCTTTTTATCTATATCAATTTGTTGACGAATCGCAATTTCCTTTTGGAGAAAGGCGCGCTCCTCGGAATTTATAAAGAAATGGTCTGTGGCATCCCACATTTGAGCAATAGTAGCTGTTTTTGCCCATTTTTTCAATTCACTCCAACCGTGGCTCATTAAGCCTACCAGCCATTCCGGCGCATTTTGATTAAGATTGGACATAGAAGTATTGGGCGGCTTTGTGTTTCTTGGTAGCATATAATCAAAATAAAGCAAGCGGCGTTCCAGCGACTCACTAATTTTTCCAGCCGTATGCATTATCGATATCCGCTTTTGCGGTAGTGCCCTGCGCAGCAAATATTCCTAAGCTCGCAAAAAACACTGCCGAGTTTCTTGGCCCAAGTGTCGCAGACAAACTCTGTTTGCCGGTGGAAGAATCAAGCATATAGCAGCGGAAGATACGGTCGGTTCCATCAGGCCGTTGGAACCATAGATCAACACTAGATATAGAATAATCTGAACCATTGTAAATATGAATGAATATCGTTTGCCCATCTCCCGATGGCACAGAATTCCAATTATCCAACTTAATTTTCGCAATTTGGTCGGCAGGTAATTGGGCAGGGTTGTTATTGAGTCCACTAAATGTTGGCTGTGAAATTGCTGCATCCAACTGGACGGCAGGAATAGAATCCCAAATGGCGGTGCTGTTCCAAGTCATCACGATATAGCCTAAACATAACACGCCTAAAGATAATCCAAGTATCCTCCAAAACTTTCCAATTGTTATGCGTGAATTTTTTTCGTTTTTGATTTCCAACAATAGCCAAGATTCCCAGCGAGCCAATGACGAGGATATTATAAAAGGATACAACATCAAAGTATTGGTCAACATAATAGCGAGGGATGCTTTTCAAATAGGTAACCTCCGCAAACCCCGCCGCTATTGCGAGTATCATCACAATTGATGGAGCGAGTGCCAACCAACGCCATCCTCTTTTCCATGCGGCGATAATCAAGATGATTTCGATGAGGGTCATTGGTCGAAGAGATCGAAATTATTTTTGAATTCCAACTTATATGCCCGCTCCCGCTCTAAGATTTCCCGGCCAATCGCACAGGGTGCCCGCCCGGCGTTCGGCTTCGGCCTCGGCAAAAAGAAAGTCTAGCTTCCCCGCTGCCGCGTCACGATTCATCTGCTGGGTCCACCCTTCCTGGTCACGCGCCGCGACCCAGGTGGCCAACCGGGAAAAATCCGTCGGTGCCAACCGCTCAATGGCTTGTTCAATCTCTTCGACTGTTGCCATGATCGAAACCTAGCAAAAGTCCTGCTCCGCTGCAAGCTCAGGTTGCAACGGGGAAAATTATTATACGTCTTTGTTGGCAATGGCTCAATTGCCTACACCTTGTTGCTGGTAATGCGTTTTAATGACTTTTCAAAGCGATACTGCTCAAGTAAGTGCATGTTCTCGTCGGAAAAATTTAGCCCCCATTCTGGCGGCGATTTCTTTCCTCGATAATTGTAATCTTTAAATAACGCATTGGGTTTCCTCCATGCGCTCACTGGAATGAGATAGTAGTCGCCTTCTTCTCTTTTCTCATCCAAAAAGAGGCCAAGAAATAGAACCCGCTTTTCCTTCATTGGGAATTTTGTTTTGGGAATGAAAAAGTAGCTTCTTTGACGGCGACCTTTAACCTGAATCTCAAGATAACGACGTTCGAGAAAAACGCACGACGAAATCAAGGCCCTTGTCATCGACATCAGGAATATAAATATCAGCGCCAAGTCTCACAAATTCGAGTCGGGCCAAATACTCGACATATATGCCAAATCGATGGGGCGTAAGCTTGGGCCAAGACGGCTTTTTCTTTGTCGGCATGAGTCAGCCTTGTTTCATTTTAAACCCAAAAGAGTGAATCGCTCACGCCTTCTCTTCACTGCGGTCGTTGATATTGACGTAATTGCGCAGGGCCGGGCCTATATAGACCTGGCGGGGGCGGTGGATGCGGCCTTTCGAGAACTCGGCGACTTCACGCCAGTGCGCGATCCAGCCGGGCATGCGGCCAATCGAGAACATCACCGTATACATGTCCAGCGGCAGACCGATGGCCTGGAGGATGATGCCGGAATAAAAATCCACGTTCGGGTAAAGTTTGCGCTCGATGAAATACGGGTCGTGCAGCGCCTTGTCCTCGAGGTGCTGGGCAATGTCGAGCAGCGGGTCGTTGCGGCCGAGGGCCTTGAACACGCGTTCGCCCGCGGCCTTGAGGATTTTCGCGCGCGGGTCGTAATTCTTATACACGCGGTGGCCGAAGCCCATCAGGCGCGCGCCCTTGCCCGTCTTGGCCGCCTGGACGAATTTGCTGCCGTCGTCGCCGCTCTTGTGGATTTCCTGCAGCATGTTGATGACGGCCATGTTCGCGCCGCCGTGCAACGGCCCCCACAGCGCGCACACGCCCGCGGCGACGGAGGCGAACAGATTCGCGCCGCCGCTGGCGACCATCCGCACGGTCGAGGTCGAGCAGTTCTGCTCGTGGTCGGCGTGGAGCAGGAAAATCAAATCCAGCGCCTTGGCGATGTCGTCATGCGGGTAGTAGTCGTCATACGGTTCCGAGAACATCATGTGCAGGAAGTTCTGGCAGTAGCCGAGGTCCTTGCGCGGATACATCAGCGGCAGGCCACGCATCATGCGGTAGGACATGGCCGCGATGGTGCGGACTTTGGACAGGAGCAGCACCGCGGCCTCGTCGAAATATTTCAGGTCGTTCTCGCGGTCGTTGGTGGCGAGGTTGGGGTAATAGCAGCCGAGGGAATTGAGCAGGGCCGACAAAATCGCCATCGGGTGCGAGTTGTTTGGGAAGCCCTCGAACAAATGCCGCATGGATTCGTGGATGCTGGCCTGGCGCAGAACCTTGCTGGAAAAATCGCGCGACTGGGCGTGGGTCGGCAGCTCGCCGTAGATGATGAGATACGCGCTCTCGAGGAAGTTCGAGCTTTCCGCCAGTTGCTCAATGGGATAGCCGCGGTAGCGCAGGATGCCCTTTTCGCCGTCAATAAAGGTGATACGGCTTTCGCATGAGCCGGTGTTGCCGTAGCCGTCATCAAAAGTGATATAGCCGGTCTTCTGCCGGAGTGTGCGAATATCAATGCCCTTCTCGTTCTCCGTGCCGGTGACGACGGGGAAGGCGTAGGTCTCGTTGCCGAGGTGGATGGTGGCGGTTTCGTCCATAAACGGGGGTGGGCGGGAAAGTAGCGGGCCGCATCGCGCGGGTCAACCCCGCAACAGTATGGTTGGCGGGATTTATCGCGCCCGGGCGCGGGCAGCCCCGGCGAGGAAGTTGCGGTAAAGTTGCAGTCCCTTGGCCTGGCTTTTTTCCGGATGGAACTGGGTAGCCAAGCAGTTTCCACGCCGGACGGCGCTCGGGAAAGCGTAGCCATATTCGGTTTCGCCCCAAACCAGCGCGCGGTCGGGCGTCTCCGCGTGGAAGCTGTGGACAAAGTAGAATTGGTCATTAGCCGGGCTAATGCCAACTAGCGCCGGGTCTGAAATCCCTGGGGCGGCATCATTGGGCGCGCGCCAGCGGACGTTGTTCCAGCCCATGTGCGGGATTTTATAAGGCGCAGGTAGTTTGAAGCGCACCACCCGGCCGGGGAAGATGCCCAAGCCCGGCGTGTCGCCTTCCTCCGAATGTTCGAAGAGCGCCTGCAAGCCCAGGCAAACGCCGAAGAACGGCCGGTCGGCGGCAATCCAGGCGCGGATGGTTTCATCAAGGCCGGTTGTCTTGAGCAGCCTCATGCAGTCCATGATCGCGCCTTGGCCGGGGAAAACGAGCGCGTCCGCGGTCTGCGCTTCCGCGGGCGTGGTGACGAGGCGCGGCCGCCCACCCACGCGCTCGAAGGCGCGCAGCACGCTGCGCAAGTTGCCCATGTCGTAATCGATCACGGCCAGGTCCAGCGCGTCAGTCGGAAGTTCGGGTGCGGCATTCATGATGTTTGCCAAGGAGGCATCTTTCCCAAAAGAAACCCCGTGGTCAATGCCGCCGTGATTCACCCCTGGCACAAGCCTGATTTGACCACGCGGCGATAATGGTATTGAAAGTCGCCATGATGATTCGCGGGTTGATTTTCATGATGGGACTGGCCGCTGCCGCGCCGGCCGTCGCCGCCCAGCCCCCGGTCGCCGACATTTCCGCCCTGCTGGAGCCAATCTGCGCAAAATACAATCTGCCCTGCCTGGCCGCGATGACGATCAAAGGCAGTCAGATCATGGCCCAGGGCATTGTCGGCGTGCGCAAGGCCGGCTCGCCAGAGCTGGCCACGCTGGCCGACCAGTTCCACCTCGGCTCCGATACCAAGGCCATGACGGCCACGTTGATTGCCATTTTGGTTGACGAAGGAAAATTGAAATGGAGCACCACTGTGGGCGATATTTTCGGCGAAGTGTATCCCAAGATGGATCCCGCCTGGAAGCCGGTGACCCTCGAGCAATTGCTCACCCACCGCGCCGGCGCGCCCGCCAACCTCGATGTCGGCGGCCTGTGGTCCCGGCTCTGGGAAGAGAAAGGCTCGCCGCTGGCGCAGCGCCGGCAATTGGTTGAGGGCGTCGTGACGATGCCGCCCGTGAACAAACCAGGCTCCACCTACCTTTACTCGAACGCAGGCTTCGCCATCGCGGGCGCCATGGCGGAAAAAGTCACCGGCGAATCTTGGGAAGATTTGATGCGGGAGCGGATTTTCACGCCTTTAAACATCACTTCGGCGGGCTTCGGCGCACCCGGCACCGCTGGCAGGGTTGACGAACCATGGGGCCACACCGCAGACGGCAAACCCATGGACCCCGGCAACAAATCTTCGGACAACCCGCCCGCCATCGGCCCCGCCGGCACGGTGCATATGACACTCGCGGATTGGGCGAAATTCATCTCGCTACATTTGCTCGGCGACGCCGCCAACCCCTCCCGCCAGGTTAAGCTGCTCAAGCCCCAGGATTTTGACCAACTGCACCGCCCCGCGGCCGGACCGGGCCAATCCTACGCCTGCGGCTGGATCGTCACTACCCTCCCGTGGGCCAAAGGCAGCCAGCCCGGCGACACCGGCCGGTACCCTGACCCACGAAGGCAGCAACACGATGTGGGTCTGCGTCGTTTGGATCGCGCCCGAACGCAACCTCGCCTTCCTCGCCGCCACCAACCAAGGCGGCGACGACACCGCCGGCGCCGCCTGCGACCAAGCCATCGCCGCGTTGATCCAGCAGGCGGGCCGGTGAGGGCAACGGTTTTACCGCGGGTGGCATCCACCTTAACCGCGACATCCGTGCAATCCGTAGTTCAATCCCTTTAACCGTTTCAACGCCTTTACGTTTGGCGTTCTCGCGTAAGCCTTACGTCAGCAACCCCTTCGTGCTCGGCAGGGCACCGCTGGCGCGCGGGTCAATTTGCGTGGCGGCGTCGAGGGCCTTGGCGAAGGCCTTGAAGATGCATTCGGCGATGTGGTGCGGCTCCTCGCCGTATTCGAGCGCGATGTGCAGGTTCGCGCCAGCCGCGTTGGCGAAACCCTGGAAAAATTCCTTCACCAGCCCGAGGTTGAAGTCACGGATCATCAAATTTTCTGCTGCGACCTTGTAAACGAGCACCGGCCGGTTGCTCAGGTCGAGCGCCACCCGCGCCAGCGATTCGTCCATCGGCGCGATGAAAAAACCGTAGCGGCGCAGCCCGCGCTTGTCGCCGATGGCCTCCTTGACGGCCATCCCGAGCACGATGCCCACGTCCTCGACCGTGTGGTGGTAATCCACGGCCAAGTCGCCGCGTGCCTTGATTTCGAGGTCGAACAGGCCATGCCGCGCGACGAGGTCCAGCATGTGATCAAGAAACGGGATGCCGGTGTCCACGGCGGATGTGCCGGAACCGTCGAGCGCGAGCTTGAGGGAGATTTTGGTCTCCTTCGTGTCGCGTTTTATCGAGGAGGTGCGGGTTGGAGCCATGAGTCGAGGGCGGCGCCGAGGGCCGCCATTTCCTGGTCGGTGCCCATGCTGACGCGCAAGGCGGCGCGCGTCAACGGATGTTTCCCGAAATAGCGCACCAGGATTTTCCGGCTTTTCAGGTAGGCAAACAGGTCTTCCGCAAGGGCCGGGCCGGTCTCCCCGCGGGCTGTGGCCGGCTCGACCAGGACGAAATTCGCCTGCGATGGATAAGCGAACCAGCCCAGCTCCCGCACTTTCTTCAAAAACGCCTCGCGGGTCCGCACCACGCGCGCGATGGTTCCGTCGTAATAGGGCAAGTCCCCGATCGCCGCCAGCGCCGTCGCCTGCGCGAGGCGGTCGAGGTTGTAGCTGTCGCGCGCGCGGTCGAGCAGGGCGATGATTTCCGGCCGCGCCAGCGCATAACCCACGCGCGCGCCGGCCAGGCTGTAGGCCTTCGAGAAACTGCGCGCCACCACCACCCGCGGGAATCTTTTTGGCAATTCCGCCGCATTCTCCCCGGCAAACGGCGCATAGGCCTCGTCCACCACCAGAATCCCGGAGAGCTTCCGCGCGAGTTGCGCGATCCGCGCGGTCGCGAAACCCACCCCGCTCGGCGCATTGGGTGAGGTGAGGAAGAAGATGTTCGCGCCGCAGTTGGCTACGCCCGCCACATCAAGGTGGAAATCTTTGGCAAATGGAACCTCGCGCAGTTCGGTGCCCTGCAATCGGGCCAGCACGGGATACAGCGAATAACTCGGCGTCATCATCCCGGCGGCGCGGCCCGGTCCGGCGAAGACGCGCATCAGCAAATTCAAAATATCATCCGAACCGTTCCCCGCCAGAATCCAGTCGGCGGAGACGCCGTGAAATTTTCCCAACGCCTCCCGCAAGGTTTTGCTGGTGGGATTCGGATAGAGCCGCAGCCGACCGGCATCCTTCCCGATTTCCTTTTTCAACGCCGCCACGACCTTTGGACTCGGTGGATAGGGGTTCTCGTTCGTGTTTAACTTTATCCACCCCGCGCCTTCTGGTTGTTCGCCCGGCGTATAAGCCTGCATCGCCGCCACGTTTGCGTTGGCGAATTTTAGAACGGAGGCGGTTGAAGCGACTGAGGCCACTGAGGCGACAAGAGGGGTTTACAAACGGGTTCGCAAACTTTCGCCATGCGCCGGCAAACTCTCCAGCGCGCTGAAGGCGGCGACCACCGGCGCGGCGCGGCGTAGGCTGCGGGCGTCGTATTGCACGACGCTCGAACGGCGCAGGAAATCCGCCACGCGCAGGCCGCTGAAAAAACGTCCCGTGCGTCCCGTCGGCAGTGTGTGGCTCGGGCCGGCGGTGAAATCGCCGAGCACCGTCGGGGTCCGCCCGCCGAGCAGCAGCGCGCCTGCGGTGGTGATTTTTCGCGTCAGTGCGCCGAGCGCCGCCGGGCGCACTTGCAGTTCAAGGTGCTCTGGCGCGACGTAATTGGCCACGGCAGCCGCATCGTTTAAATTTTGGGCTTGGACGGCGACGAAGCCGTGCCGCAGCACATCCGCCAGCCGGTTGCTGCGCGCAAATTTTGCCGCGCGTCGTTTGACTTCGACGAGGATTTCCGTCAGTCGCTCGCGATTGGTGCTCACGAGATAAAGGCGCTCCTTGCCGGTGCCATGCTCGGCCTGCGCCAGCAAATCGAGTGCGACCCATTCCGCTTTGGCCGAGGCATCGCACAGCACCATCACTTCGCTCGGGCCGGGCAGCAAGTCCACGCCCACCGTGCCGAACAACTGGCGTTTCGCCTCGATGGTGTAGGCGTTGCCCGGGCCGCACAATTTGTCCACCGCCGGCACCGTCTTCGTCCCGTAGGCAAACGCGCCCATGGCCTGGATGCCGCCCATGCGATAAACCTCCCCGATGCCGCACAGCGCGAGCGCCGCGAGCAGCCCGGGATGCGTGCCGCCTGTTTTGTCTGGTGGCGTGCAGACGGCGATTTCGCGCACGCCCGCCATTTGTGCGAGCACCGTGGTCATGATGACCGTGGAAACCAACGGCACCTGCCCGCCGGGCACATTAATGCCGACGCGGCGCAGCGGATAAAAATTTTCTCCGACGATCGCCCCGTGTGGGTTGTGCGCCCGCCAGTTCCTCGGCAGGGTCTTTTTGTGGAAGGCGCGCACGCAACGAATGGCCTCCGCGAACGCCGCCTTTTGCGCGGCTGGCGCGCAGCGGGCCGCGGCGGCAATCTCCAGCGCGCTCACCCGCAGGCGTGTGGGCGGCACGTCCACGCCGTCGTATTTGCGGGTGTATTGGCGCACGGCGGTATCGCCGCGGCGGCGGACGCCCGCCAACATCCTTGCGACCTGGCGCGCGAGCGCGGCGTCGGGCTGAGCGCCAACGCAGAAAGTTGCAAGTTGGCCCCAAAAGCGGGGTGCGTTGGTTTCCAGAACGAGCATGGGGCCTCAATTGGTTTTTAAGGAGGTTGGCAGGCTGGGCGCAGTCGGCGCGGTGGTGGTTTTTGGCTTCGCGGCGGAACCGGATTTGACCAGATCCGTCAGCAAGGGCATGGCGAACAGGCGGTCATCCAGCGGCTGGTTGACGATGATCTTGTCAAATTGGATGGTCTGGAGGAGATCGCCATTTCGATTGTAGCTATGCAAAATTTTAGGAAAGACGATGCCGTTCACGGTCAGGGCGCCTTCTTCGACGAATTCGTCCCCGGTCGGGTCGAGCACGGTGCCGCGCAACTGGTTGGTCGTGCGGTCAATATAGCGCACGTAGGTGAAGCTGTCGGGATAGTGGAACGATATTTTCCAGCACGGGAAGCCGCGGTATTGCGCTTCGCCGTCCAGCGACACCGTGGCGCCGCGGACGTGTTCAAACGCGCGGAAGAAAAACAGGTTCTCCATGCTCGTGTAGGTGTTTTGCATCTCCTCGGGCGACTTGAGCACGCCCAGGGCCTTGTTGTTATTCTTGTCAATATTGAGGGTCCACCCCTCAAGGCCATCCGAACCTTGGATGTAGATGGTTTGGTCGGTGCTGCGGATTTCAGAGTGCTGGCGTGCGGGCTTCTTGAAAATGATGAGGATTTGGGCGAGCGGTTGGTTTTTACTGTCGGTCACCTTGCCTGCCAGCACGAGGCTGCTGACGCCGGCCAGCTTCTTCTCTGGCCCGAGCGCGGAGCGCGCCAGGATGATAACGCGCTCCTCGGGCGTGGCGTTGGCCGGAATCACCGGCCCGGCCGGGGCGCCTTTCCCGCACCCACTCATGAGCAACGCCACCAGACCCGCCAAGACCGCCCGCGACCAGAACCGGGCGCGGGGTCGGTGGGTCATGCAAAGCAGGGTAGCCACAGGCAAAGGGAATTTGACCATGGCACAATCCTTCCAGCGTGACAAGGACGGATGCGGCTCCGCCATCGGCAATGTGCTAACAAACGCAAAATGACTTCTGCGCCACTGCGTTTGTCCCCTTGGCCTGTCTTGGCAGTGAACAATTGCCGCTTGCCAAGATGGCGTGGGTGCGTTTCTTTTGACGGTTACGGCCCGCAACTTGCTGCATCATTCTTCTCCGCCGCGCCGTTTTGCACCGTTCATTTCCCTTCCACCTCAATCCACCACACACCATGGCTCTCAAAGTAGGCATCAACGGGTTCGGCCGCATCGGCCGGCTGGTTTTCCGCGCCATTGCGGAGAAAAAACTCCTCGGCCACGAGATTGAAGTCGTCGCCATCAACGACCTCGTCCCGGCGGACAACCTGGCGTATTTGCTCAAATATGATTCGACCCAGGGTCGCTACCACGGCACCGTCACCAACGAAGGCGAGGGTCTGCTCATCGTGGACGGCCACAAAATCGCCAGCCTCGCCGTCAAGGAAGGTCCCGCCGCCCTGCCGTGGAAAGCCCTCGGCGTGGACATCGTAGTCGAGTCCACCGGCCTCTTTACCGAAGCTGACAAAGCCGCCGCCCACCTCCAGGCCGGCGCGAAAAAGGTCATCATCTCCGCTCCCGCCAAAGGCGATTGCAAGACCGTCGTCATCGGCGTCAACGACCACACCCTGACCAAGGACGACCAAATAATCTCCAACGCCTCCTGCACGACGAACTGCCTCGCGCCCATCACCAAGGTCGTGCTGGACAACTTTGGCATCGTCGAAGGCCTCATGACGACCATCCACAGCTACACCGCCACGCAAAAACCCGTGGACGGCCCCTCGCGCAAGGACTGGAAAGGGGGCCGCAGCGCCGCCATCAACATCATTCCCTCGACCACCGGCGCGGCCAAAGCTGTCGGCCTCGTGATTCCCGAAGTCAAAGGCAAGCTAACCGGCATGTCCTTCCGCGTGCCCACGCCCACCGTCTCCGTCGTGGACCTCACCGTCAAAACCGAAAAAAGCACTTCCTACAAAGCCATCTGCGCGGCCATGAAAGCGGCCAGCGAAGCCGGCCCGCTCAAAGGCATCCTCGCCTACACCGCGGACGAAGTAGCCTCGACCGACTTCATCCACGACGCCCACTCCTCGATTTTCGACGCCGGCTCCGGCCTCGAACTCAACGACCGATTCTTCAAACTCGTCAGCTGGTATGACAACGAATGGGGCTACTCCTGCCGCTGCGCCGAACTCATCACCAAACTCGGGAAGTTGCTATAAGCGATAATTTTTGAACCACGGAGAACACGGAGAAAGGAATGCATAAAACCTGTCTGTGTCCTCGGTGTCCTCCGTGGTTAAAATTCTTTAACCTATGCCTCGCACCAAAACCATCAACGACGTGAACCTCGCCGGGCGGCGGGTGTTCGTCCGCGTGGATTTCAACGTGCCTTTCGACGAGAAGGGCAACGTGTCGGACGATACGCGCGTGGTCGAGTCCCTGCCGACCATCAAACTCTTGATGGCGCAGGGTGCACGCGTCATCCTCGCCAGCCACCTTGGCCGACCCAAGGGCAAGCGCGATCCGAAGCAATCCCTCCAGCCGGTTAAAGTTGTGCTTGAAAAGCATTTGGGCGTGCCCGTTTCATTCGCGGATGATTGCGTGGGTGCCGCCGTGGAACAACAAGTGGCCGCGCTGCAAAACGGCCAAGTGCTCCTGCTCGAAAACGTGCGTTTCCACGCCGAGGAGGAAAAAAACGACCCCGCCTTCGCCCAAAACCTGGCCAAACTGGCAGACGTTTACGTTAACGATGCCTTCGGTTCCGCCCACCGCGCCCACGCTTCGACCGCCGGCATCGCCGCGCATCTGCCCACCCGCGTGGCCGGTCTTTTGATGCAGAAAGAACTTGCCTTCCTCGGCGAAAAAACGGCCAATCCGGTGCGCCCGTTTTGCGTCATTCTTGGCGGTGCCAAGGTCTCCGACAAAATCAAGGTCATTGACGCCCTGCTCGACAAGGCCGACGCCATGATTATCGGCGGCGCGATGGCTTACACCTTCGGCCTCGCCCTCGGCAAAAAGGTCGGCAAGAGCCTCACTGAGCCGGACAAAGTGAATCTGGCGAGCATTGCCCTGCTCAAGGCCCAGACGCGCAGCGTCAAATTGCTGCTGCCCGTGGACAATTTAATCACCGACAAGCTCGACTTTGCCAACGCCCAAGTCGGCGCGACCCAGATTGTCGAAGGCGACATCCCCGACGGCTGGGAAGGGGTGGACATCGGCCCGCAATCCATCGCGCTTTTCAGCGCGGAAATCGCCCGCGCCAAAACGATTTTGTGGAACGGCCCGATGGGCGTCTTCGAAATCAAAGCCTGCGCGCTGGGGACTTTCGCCGTGGCGAAGGCCATTGCGGAGAACTCCGGCGCGACCTCGATCATCGGCGGCGGGGACTCGGTGAAAGCCGTCAAAAAGAGCGGCCAAGCCGCCAAAGTCTCCTTCATCAGCACCGGCGGCGGCGCCAGCCTCGAATTCCTCGAAGGCCAGGTCCTGCCTGGCGTCGCGTGTCTCGAAACTGTTTGAATTGAACTACCGAGCACACGGAGAACACGGAGAGGATTTTATCCATTTTCTCCGCGTCCTCCGTGGTTAAAAGACAGACTATTTCTTGCTCGCCCTCCGTGGTCCGCCACCCATAATTTCGCTTTTTCCGCCCATGGCCAAAAACGTCCGCAAATTCCTCATCGCCGGCAACTGGAAGATGAACAAGACCGTGGGCGAAGCCTTGGACTTGGTGCGCGAGTTGGTTCTGGAAGTCGGCCAGACCACCGATGTCACCGTCGCCGTGTGCCCCCCGTTCACCTGCCTCGAAAGCGTCGGTCGCGCGCTCGAAGGCTCGACGATCAAGCTCGGCGCCCAGAATTTGCACCCCGAGCCGTCCGGCGCCTACACTGGCGAAATTTCCGCCGCGATGCTGCGCACACTCTTTGTCAATTACGTCATCATCGGCCACAGCGAACGCCGCCAGTATTTTGCCGAGACGGAGAAGTTCATCAACCAGAAGGTTCTCGCCGCCCTCGAAGGCAATATCAGCCCCATCCTCTGCGTCGGCGAACTGCTCGCCGAACGCGAAGCGGGCAAGACCCTTGATGTGGTCAAGCGCCAGATTGACGGCGGCCTCGTCGGCGTCACCGCTGCGCATGTGGAGCGCCTCGTCATCGCCTACGAACCCGTCTGGGCCATCGGCACCGGCAAGACGGCCACGCCCGCCATGGCGCAGGAAGCCCAGGGCGCGATCCGTCTCCTGCTCAACGGCCATCTCGGCGCCGCCGCCGGCGCGAAAGTCCGCATCCTCTACGGCGGCTCGATGAAGGCCGACAATGCCGAAGCCCTCCTCGCACAACCCGACATTGACGGCGGCCTCGTCGGCGGCGCCTCGCTCGACGCCCGCTCTTTCGTCAAAATCGTCCAAGCCGCCCAAAAACAAGCCCCCCGCCGCGGTAGTTGATTCAAAGCGCACACTTGATTCGGATCGTTAACACCGCTCACTCTTTGCCGCCAGCCAGGTCTCAATGCTGTAAATACGCGTTCACGGCCAACGCCGCCAGCAGCAGCAAGGCTGCCAGCGCCCGCGCCTCCGCCCGGGTCAACTCGAAGTAATGCATTTCAGGAATATTTTGACGCGTTCCCGCGAGCAGGAAAAGCAGATTTTTTTGGTCATTAATCCTTTGCGCTCTTCGTGCCTTTGCGGTGAATTATCTCGAAGCCATGTTCAACTTCCTGCTCCGCGCCCTCAGCGGCCCCGTCAGCGGCGCCCAGCCGCTGGCCCTCGGTGTGCCTGCGCCCGCCATCTCCGCCACCAACCAGGACGGCAAGACGGTGAATCTGGCCGACCTTTTTCAGAAGGGTTATGTTCTCGTATTCTTTTATCCCAAAGCTTTCACCCCCGGCTGCACCGCCGAAGCCTGCAGCCTGCGCGACGCCTTCGCCGACTTCGCCCAGCGCAATCTTACCATCCTGGGCGTCAGCCACGACTCCGTGGCCACTCAAAAAGCCTTCGCCGCCGCGCACCAACTCCCCTTCGACCTGCTTGCCGACCCCAAGAGCGACCTCTACAACGCCTTCGGCGTCCCCGGCCTCACCCGCCAGTCGTTTCTAATCAAAAACGGCCTAATCATCTGGCGCGCCCTCAGCGCCTCGACCGACCAGCAAGCCGCCGACGTGAAACAAGCACTCGCCGCCGACCGGGGCAATGCAACTTCCGCCCTAAAGTAAATCCATCAGAAGATCAGGTTTCGCTCATAATGTTCAAAACCCCTTGATCTTGAACAAACCCGTCACCGACTCGTTGCCGTGGATGCGTTGGATGGCCAAGCCGAGTAGTGGCGCGACCGTCAGCACCGTGATGGGCAGGCCGTGCGTGTCAATTGGCGTCGTGTTGGTCGTGATCAGTTCATCCAGCGGTCCGCCGCGCAGGCGTTCGAAGCCGTGTTCGTTGAGCACGCCGTGGGTGACTGCCGCGCGCACGCTGGCGGCGCCACGCTCTTTGATTAGCTTGGCTGCGGCGGTGAGCGTGCCGGCCGTCTCCGTCATGTCGTCAATCAGCAGCACGTCCATCCCGTCCACATCGCCCACGAGGTTGACGGCCTCAACCTTGGTCGAGGACACGCGGCGTTTGGCGACGAAGCCCAGCGGCGCGCCCAGCATATCGGCGTAGGCCGCGGCCATCTTCATGCCGCCGACATCAGGCGAGATGACCATCAGCTTTTCGAGTTTTTTATGGTTCTTCAGGTAATCGTAAAAAACTGGCGAGGCGTAAAGATGGTCCACCGGAATGTCGAAGAAGCCCTGGATTTGCTGCGCGTGTAAGTCCATCGTCAAAATGCGATTCGCACCGGCGGCGACAAGGAGGTTCGCGACGAGCTTGGCGGTGATGGGCACGCGCGGTTGGTCTTTGCGATCCTGCCGCGCGTAGCCGTAAAACGGCAGCACCGCCGTGATGCGCGCCGCTGACGCCCGCCGGGCCGCGTCAATCATGATGAACAACTCCATGATGTGGTGGTTGGCCGGGCTGCAAGTGGACTGGATGATAAAGACATCGCCTCCGCGGATGTTCTCGTTGATTTTCACGAACGTCTCCCCGTCCGGAAACGCCGTGACGGTCGCCTGGCCGAGTGCGGCTCCAATGCTATGGCAAATTTCCTGGGCCAGGGCGGGGTTCGAGTTGCCGGAAAAAATTTTGAAGGGAGTTTCGTTCATGCGGAAGGCGGGCGCCCCGCCATTGCTGGCGCACTCCCGCGCAAAAGGCAACAGTTGAGTGACAACGCCGAAAACGATCCCCCGGTGCCATGGCGCCCCCTGTCACGGGCTGGCTGGCGCGTTGTCCTCAACCACTGTCCAATTTTTATCCGGGTCAAATACCGTCATCGCGGCGGCGGCTTCCGCGCTCTGTTCGCCGAGGTTGCGCTGATAGACCTTGCCGTTCTGGTTGACGATGAAGGTCATGATGCCCGAATCGCCCCAATGCGCGGGATAGGCCACCAGGGCAAACCCGGCGACCATGTTGCTGTTGATGACGTAATTGTATTTTCCACCCGGCGCGTCCGGGCCTTGCTCCTTGAGGATTTTGAATAGATAGCCATGGAACGGAACGGTGCGGCCCAACGGCTTTTCACCATCGTAGCCTTCCTCGAACGCGTTGGCCACGAGTGGGCCAAAGGGGCTGAGTTCTCCGTCGTCGCCCGGCTCCCAATACAGGCCGTCATGGTGGCCCGGGGTGCTGTTCAAGCGTTGCGCGTAGCTGAGCACGCCGTCGCCGTCGTGGTCCTGGCTGGCGTAGACGTGCTGCGCGTCCACATAAGTGCGGCAGACGCTGATGGCCGTGAGTTCGTCCATGCCGATACGGCGGTTGAGAATTTCCTCCTTGCCTGCAACCGTGTCAAAAAACCATTTTCCCTGGGCGCGCACGAGCGGAATCGGAAACGGCCAGTTTTCCGCCCCGATATAGAGCACGACTTTGTCGTCATTGACCGCGACGGGGTTGCACATTTTCGCCACGTTCTTGGAAAAATTTCCAAACTCGACGGCGTCTTGCGTGGCGTCGCCGGACAGCAATTCCGTGACGGCGGGGCCAAAAATGGCGCGCACCGCGGCCACGTCCTTGGCCTGCGTGGCGTCAGTCAGGGCCTTTACTGCATCCGCGGGCGAATCAAAAACCTGTGCTGGGGGCGTGCTGGACAAGGGCGGTGGGGCGCTTTCCACCAGGGAAGGCGTCGGCGTCTGTGCGCACGCCCCCAAAACCAGCCCACCGAGAACTGGCAGGAGGAGATGGCAAACAAGCCGGAAGTTTTTCATGACGAAGATTTTTTAACGGCGGCCACGCTGCCCACCATCTTGTGGTGTTGGGGCAGACTGAGATTCTGATGGCATGGCGCGGGGGGCAAACTGGGGCGGCGGGCTGGCGGCGGCGCGGCTGGCCTGTCCACGATTGCTGTAATCCTGGGCAGTGGTGCCACGGGTGTAGGTGCCAAAGGCCGGCCCAGGTGCCGGAGCGACCTGCACCCGGGGCGTCGATCGGGCTGGCGGTGGCGTGGAGCCAATGATCTGCGGGCCAGTGAGTTGGGCCGACGCGGACGTTTGCGGACGGATTTCATTCAAATCCGGGGCGCGATTTTGTGGCGACGGAGCCAGTGAAGGTGAGCTAATGATTTTGGGCCCGGTCTGCACAGCCGAGCGCGGCGGCGTCACCAGTTGCCCAGTGCCATCCGTGCGCCAGCCGGTCGGGTCGGGCCGGGAGGGTATACTGCTTGCCGCCGGACGAAAACCCGCCGCCGACCGTTGCGCCACGGCTGGCGCTTTCGCCATGGGCCGGGCCTGCGGTGGCACCGCAACCGGGCGATTCAACGTACGCAACAACTCGCCCTGATGGACATTGTTCGCCCGCCAAAATCCACCCCTATCCCCCGTCTGGTGGTTACGCCAATCCCGCGTATAGGCCCACCCCGGATGCCAGACCCCGATCCATATTCCGAAATCGTCCCAATCGCATTCGTAACTCAACCAGGGGCCGACGGGGTAGGGCGGGCCGAAATAGATCACCGGCCCCGTGTAGGCAACTCCATCATCGGCAAACACAACGTTGGGGTCGTATTCCGGGACGCAAATGGCATCGCTGGCCACCGGTTGGATAAGGATGTTGCTGCCATCGAGGAGATAGACTTGCTGGGGCGTATCCACGAGCGCGCCGTTGGCCCGGGCCTGGGCGCGCATTTGCTGGACCGACTCCATGACTTGCGTGGGCTGCTGGAGATACGCGCGGCCGAGGGCGGAAGTCCAGTCGAGATTGTCGCTCATCCACTGGATCACCTCGGGATAATTTATCAACGCCTTCACGCTATCGTCCCACGGTTGGCTGGCAACTTGGGCCGGGTCACCATTCGCGGCCAGGTAGCGGGTGGCCAGGACGATGTCCGATGGCGCCGTCGCCGCGGGTAAAATAATGGCCACCAGTGCATCGGGATACAGAGCAATCGGGCCAACTAGTTGGTCAAGCTGTTCCGGGCTGTAAGTGGTGACGTAATCTGGCGCGGCCACCGGCGTTTGCGCGTGCAGCGTTGCCGCGAGCGCAAAAGCCAGCAAAACATGGAGAAGCTTTTTCAAAAGTAAAACGGCTATATCTTAAGACCCCGTGTAGGTTGGGTTGGTTCCTTCCAAAACGCAAGCGCATCGGTCACGGGCCTGCTTGGATGCGACAGACTATAAGAAGAACCCGGTTTGCCGGCAATGGGGTGAACACCCCCTTCGACTATCCAACCGATGTACAACATGCTTTTCAGGCCGTTATTAATCAAGCTGATTCGGTCTTGATTCGGCGGCGGGGGATGGGCGCGCCGCCGCCTAGTTGCGCAATTGTCTCTTCCAAGACCGCCACCCTTTTGAACAAATCCGGCAGGCGCGATTTGAGCACATGAACCTTCTGCGCGATCATATAGGGCATCGCCGGGCTGTCCCGCACATAGCTTTTGGGATCGAGATCGTGGGTGACTCCGCTTTGCGCGCCAATCATCGTCTGCGCGCCGATATGGAGGTGGCCAGTCAGCCCGGCCTGGCCGCCAACCACAATGTAATCCTCCAGCGTTGTGCTGCCCGAAATGCCCACTTGGGCGGCGATGAGACAATGTTTGCCGATGACGACGTTGTGCGCGATTTGCACCAGATTATCCACCTTGGTGCCTTCGCCGATGCGCGTCTCGTTGAACCGCGCGCGATCCACCGTGGTGCTCGCGCCGATCTCCACGTCGTCTTCAATAATCACGCGGCCGATTTGGGGGATTTTTTCGTGGACGCCTTTGTTGGTGTCATAGCCAAAGCCATCCGAACCAATGACCACGCCGGAGTGCAGGCGCACTCGCCGGCCCAGCGCGCAATATTCCATCACTGAAACTTGGGGCATCAGCCAGCAATCCGGCCCGATGCGGGCGTCGCGCCCAACATAAACCTGTGCCTGGAGAACCGTGCCCGGGCCGATGGCCGCCCCTGGCTCGACCACGCAGAGCGGCCCGACATGTGCGGAAGCATCCACTTGCGCGCCCGCCTGCACCACCGCCGTCGGATGTATACCGGGCGGCAGCTTAGGCCAAAGCAGGCGCTCGATTTCGCGGCAGATCCGCGCCAAGGCCAACGAGGGCTTGGGCAGGCGGATAAAGGCCTGTCCCGCCGCTGGCTGGCCTTGGAAGTCCTCGGGCAGCAAGATGACGCTGGCACCGCACACGGCCACATCCGCCTTGTATTTCAAGTTGCCGAGAAACGCGAGATCGCCCACCTTGGCCTGTTTGAGCGCCGCGATGCCGGACACCGGCTGCGCGGCGGAGCCTTCCACGCGGCCTTCGCCGACCAGGCGCACAATGTCCTCCACTGTATAAGCAAGGGGCACGGAGAGTAAACTAAGGCTGGCCGCGAGGCGCGCAAATGAAAACGGCGCCGGCGCATTAAATGACGCGCGGCGCCGGTTTCCGTATTCCGGACGGGCCGGAAGGCTGATTACTTTGTGGCTGAACTGGCGGCCGGTTTGGTTGCCGTGGTGTCGGTACCCGTCGTGGGCATCAGGCTTGGCAGGCTGGCGCCAGCCGGGGCGGTGGTGCTGGCCGGGTTGGCTGCGGCCGCCGCGGTGGCGTCGGCATTCAGCTCGTCCAGCACATCCTTGGTGACGTCAATCGTGGTCTTGCCATCGCTATAGAGCACGGGGGCCAGCATGCCCAGCGCGGAGGAATTCAAGACCAGGCTCGCCTTCTTTTTTTCGGCGATGCCCTTGACGGCGGTCTTGATTTTTTCCAACTGCTCTTGCACCAGTGTTTGTTGGTTGGTTTGAATCACGTTTTGGCTGTTTTGATAAAAGGACTGGATATCCGTCTTTTCCTTCGTTATTTGGTCGTTCACGGAGGCCGCCTGTTTGCGGTAGGCGTCACGGGAATCCTGCAGGTTGGCCGGGTTGTCGGCCTGTTGTTGCAGTTGGTCGGCCTCGGTCTGTAATTTTTGCAGGTCCGCGCCTTGGTTGTTCAAATAAGTCCGGTAGGTTTCGGTGGTGGCGTTTATTTGCTGGAGCTTGGCTTTGACCTCGATCAAATTATTAAAGACTCCGCTGATGTCAACGACCAGGACGGTTTGGGCGTGCATCGGTAGAGCCGACGCCACGGCAATGAGAATGGGGATGATGATTTTCTTCATGGTAAGCAATTGATTAAATAAGAAAGTTGGGGCTTAGGCGAGCAAAAATGAAGAGGAAAAGCGCCTCTTCAATAGGGGCGGCTGAGCCTCCGCCCCGGGAAAGTATCGGTCGCGGGGAGAGCCGCCTCCCCCATACCGACGCGGCCCACCTTCGCACAATATCCGGCGCTTTCCCATCCCGGAATTGTCAGACTTTCGTCAAGAACGCGGCTGTTCCCGCCGCACCCGTTAATCTGCCATCATGGGGCGAATAATCTTTTTGTCTTTCAAGACCCGTGGGGCCGTCAGCGCGCGTTGCAGGAAGGCGTGGCCTTGTTCGACCGACTCGACCAGGCCCAGGCCCCGTGCCAGATAGGCCGTGATGGCCGCTGAAAGTATGCAGCCGCCCCCATGCGTCTCCACGCCGTGAACGCGGGGTGCTTGCAGCCTCGCCCGCACGCCTTCCGGCCCGGCCAGCACATCCACCACCGGATTGAGCGGAAAATGGCCGCCCTTCAGCAGGACCGGGACGCCAAATTGCCGGGCCAAGGCCAGGGCGGTGTGCTCCATCGCGATGGGCGTCGTTTCGGGCCGCTGGCCCAGCAATGCCGCCGCCTCGTCAAAATTTGGCGTGATCAACGTCGCCTTCGGCAGCAGGCGCTCGCTCAGCATCTGCACCGCCGAAGGCTCGATCAGCATCGCGCCGGAACTGGAAATCATCACCGGGTCCACCACCACCGGCAACCCCAGGCCCGGCTGGATGAAATCGGCCACCACCTCGATGATCTCGGTCTTGAGCAACATGCCAACCTTGACCGCCCCGACCGGGTAATAAGCCATCACTTGCTGGATTTGCGCCCGCACGAATTCCGCGGGCACCGCATGCACATCCGCCACGCCGACGTGGTTCTGCGCGGTCAGCGCCGTGATCGCCGTCGTGCCATACACCCCGCACGCGGCAAAGGTCAGCAGATCAGCCTGGATGCCCGCCGCGCCGCCGGAGTCGGATCCGGCGATGCTCAACGCGGCAACCAGGTTCGCGGAGGTGGGGGCGGGGACCATGCGCCAGACTATGAACATTTAACATCCAACCTTCAACATCCAACATCGAACGCCCAACGCTCAACATCCAATGGCCAATCTCGAATTCACTGTCCGCAACCTCCAATAACTCACATCAAGTATAATGGGGACACGGTCAAACAGGACGCTAATTTGGCATCTGAATTCGATGTTGAATGTTGAGAGTTGGGAGTTGGATGTTGAAGGTTCGATGTTGGATGTTCAATGTTCGATGTTGGATGTTGATTTGACCATGCCCGAGCCGCTCCAATCCTCCTTCTTCGAAGAGTCCGCCCGCACGCAGCCGGGCGGCGAGGCGGCGCCGACTGACGCCGCGCCCGGCGCGCCCGGCTTCCATCGCCCCCTTGCCTTGCGGATGCGCCCCCACATGCTGGCCGAGGTCATCGGCCACGAGCACCTGCTCGGGCCGGACAGCCTGTTGCCGCGCCTCGTGCGCACGGATACTTTTGGCAGCCTCCTCTTCTACGGCCCGCCCGGTTGCGGCAAGACGACGCTCGCCGAAGTTATCGCGCGCGAAACGCGCAGCCGCTTCGTGCGCATCAATGCCGTGCTTTCGAACACCACCGAATTGCGCGACGAGCTGCGCCTGGCTCGCGCCCGCCCCACCGAGCGCACCATCCTCTTCATTGACGAAATCCACCGCTTCAACAAAGCGCAGCAAGACCTGCTCCTGCCCGATGTCGAAGCCGGGAATATCCGCCTCATCGGCGCGACGACCCACAACCCTGGCTTCTACGTCATCGCCCCACTCCTCAGCCGCAGCCACCTCTTTCGCCTCGAACCCCTGCCTCCCGACGCCGTGGCGAAAGTTTTGCGCCGCGCCCTCGACGATTCTGTCCGCGGCCTCGGCAACCTCCGGGTGCGTGCCGATGCCGCTGTGCTCGATGGCTTGGCCAAATTATGCGACGGCGACCTGCGCCGCGCGCTTAACGCCCTCGAAACCCTTGCCCTCAGCCAGCCGCTCGGCGGCGAAATCACCGCCGAGGCCCTCGCCGTCTTCGCGCGCGAGCGGCGCATCCGCTACGACGCCAATGAAGACGAGCATTACGACACTGCCTCCGCCTACATCAAAAGTATGCGCGGCGGCGACCCCGACGCCGCGATTTACTGGATGACCAAGATGCTTGAAGGCGGCGAAGACCCGCGCTTCATCGCCCGGCGCCTTGTCATTCTGGCCTCGGAGGACGTGGGCCTGGCCGATTCGCGCGGGCTGCCGCTGGCGGTCGCGGCCTTCCAGGCCTGCGAGCAAGTCGGCCTGCCCGAATGCGCGCTCAACCTCGCGCACGCGACCCTGTTCCTCGCGACGGCCCCCAAAAGCAATTCCGCCACCCGCGCACTCGGCGCGGCCCGCGCGGCGCTCAAGAACGAACCCGTGCAGCCCGTGCCCCTGTGGCTGCGCGACAGCCACACTGAGACGAACAAAAAACTCGGCCAAGGCGAAGGCTACTTATACAGCCACGAATTCCCCGAGGCGATTTCCGGCCAGGACTATCTGGAAAAGTATCTGCAACTCTACGACCCCGGCCCCCAGCCCGCCGGCGCGGAAACCGCCATCGTGGAAAGGCTGGAACGATGGCGGAAACTGAAAGAGGCAAAGAAGGTAGAAGGTAGAAGGTAGAAGATGGAAGATGAAAGGCAGATCCATTCTGTTTTCTTTCCGGTTTGCGTCTTCGCCTGCCACCTCCTACCTTTTTCATCCATGCAACCTTTCAGTGGCTTCATGACTAGCAGCGAACGTGCCGTGCCGTGGTGGCGGCCCGTGCTGCGCTGGCTGGTCATCGCGTTAAGCGTGGTCCTCGCCGCGCACACCTCGCGCGGCATCTCCTACAACGGCCCGGGCAGCCTCGGGCCGCACGGGCTGGGCACGTTGGCGCTGATTGTGTTCACGCTGAGCGTGTTTAACATCATCCTCCGGCCGGTTTTGTTCTTTTTCACCCTGCCATTCGTTTTAGTGACCCTTGGTCTGGGTATGTTGGTGATCAATGCCCTGCTATTTCTGCTGGCGGGGCAAGTGGTGCCAGGTTTTCATGTGGCGGGCTTTTGGTCGGCTTTTTGGGGGGCGCTGGTCGTCAGCGTGATGTCGTTCATCGCCAACCGCTGGCTCGGGCGGCGGCGCTTTGTCGCCACAACGCGCGGGTTGGGCGGGCGGCCGCCCCATTCCCCCTCTGCGCGCCGCGACAACGATGTGATTGACGTTTAAGACCGTTGGGCGTATCTTCTTTTCCACTTATGGCAAACGAAGAAGTCGAGTTTACGCACGGAGCGACCATCCTGCGCCAGGGTGATGCCGGCGGCTATTTCTACATCCTCCTCGGCGGCGCCGTCGAGGTGTATAAGGACAACATTCTGCTCGCGACCATGATGTTCCCCGGCACCATCTTTGGCGAGATGTCCGACCTGCTCGGCAAACCCCGCACCTGCACCATCAAGGCCAAGGGCACCGCGCGCCTGACCAAAATCATGGCACTGCCCGTCGAACGGCTCGTCGTCGAGCAGCCGGACATCGTCGTCAAAATCCTCAAGACCCTCGCCACCCGCCTCGAACGCACCACGCAAAAGCTCTCGGACAACTCGAAGGATTCGCCCATGTGGTCGGTGGATGGCGGGAAAAAACCCCTCGCGTGAGCCGCGCCCGGCGGTTTAGGCTGCGGTGGCCATCCTACCAACCCCCGCCCGCGGCGCCCATCCGCGCCGCGGTATTTTGCTTCGCGCCGTCGGTTGATCCGAACTCTTCCATTACAAATTACCATGAAATCCCACATCTTTTTCACTGCCTGCGCCGTCCTGCTGGCGACCGCCGCCCCCTCGACGGCCCGCGCCGCCGACACTTGGGACTACGACAAGCTCAACACCCAGGCCGATATCGTCGTCGTCGCCACCCCCTTGTCGGTGAAAGATTTCGGGGGAGAGTACTTTTCTGCCCGGCATTCAGGAAATGGGCGCCGATGGCAAGGCCAAGGCCGTGGCGGCGCTCGGCATGCAGGCCAGCTTCGAGATCGAATTGCTGCTCAAGGGCAACTGGCCGATGAACCGCCTCGAATTCTATTACCTGCGCGAAGCCCGCCCGCCCGCCCAGCCAGTGCCCGGCGGCCCGCAGCTCGTCAGCTTTGACCCGAAGAAAAAGCTCCGCTACCTCATGTTCCTGAAGCTCGCCAAGGACGGCCGCTTCGAGTCCGTCACCGGCCAAACCGACCCGGGCCTCGCCATCAAAGAAGTCGCGCCAATCCCTGAGCCGCCGCGCGGTTGGAAAAGAAGTGGGCCGGCGGGGACTCGAACCCCGAACCAACGGCTTAAAAGGCCGCTGCTCTACCATTGAGCTACCAGCCCGAAAGTATTTATAAAGAGTGACTTAAGGGATTAAAACCAACGTCAAATTTAGCACTAGTCTCCCGATATTGTAACCCGGTAGCATTGGGGCATGAAACAAACCGTGCCACCCCCATATCAATCGGGTTATACGCGTGTTGCTGAGTGCCTGTATCGAAATGATGCATCGGGCAACGACTATGCGTTGTTAAAGAAAAACGGCAAGCAAATACGCCGTTCGCTCAAGACTGCCGGGCGCAAACTGGCAGAGCGCCGTCTGGTTGATTTTAAGGAGAGGGTTACCCAAGTGCATAGTTCCGTTAACATTGGGGAGGATGTTGTCATAAAGTTTTGGAGGCTAATGGCTATTGCCCGCCGCAGATACTATTGGTGGTGATGCGGTATCTGTGCGGTTCCACCAACCGCCGCCAACGGCTTGGAACAACACTGCCGTGTCGGCCAGGCGATTGGCCTGGGCTTGAATGAGGCCAATCCGCGCCTGCTGGTAGGTCTGCTCGGCGTTGAGGGTCGAGAGATAAGAGACATCGCCCAATTCCACTTGCCGGCGGACGATGGCGAGACTTTCCGCAGCGGATTGTTCCGCCGCCAGAGAGGCTTTGACGGCATCCGCGTCGGATTGCAGGCCGGTCAAGGCATCGGCGACATTTTGGAAGGCGGCGATAACGGTGCTGCGGTATTGCGCGGCGGAAGCGTCATAGGCGGCTTCGGCTCCACGTTGTTTGGATAAAAGCGTGCCGCCCTCGAATATTGGTTGCGTGATCCCGGCGCCAATGCTCCAAAACTGGTTGCCCGGGGTAAACAATTGGTTGAGCATGGTCGCCACGCTGCCGCCGCTGGCGCTAAGCGTGATATTGGGCAGGCGGTTGGCGACGGCGACGCCCACGAGTGCGCTGGCCGCATGAAGATTCGCCTCCGCCGAGCGCACATCGGGGCGCTGTTCAACCAATTTCGACGGCAGGCTGACCGGCAAATCCTGGGGAAGTTGCAGGCTGGCGAGGTCGAAGACCGGCACGGAGTTGTCGCTGGGAAAGCGCCCGGCGAGCGCGGTCAGGAGATCGCGTTGCTGCGCCAATTGTTTTTGTAATGGAGGCAAGCCCGCCTGCGCCTGGGCCAGCGCCGCCTCCTGCGCTTTAACATCGGCCTGGGCGATTTGCCCAAGGTCGTATTGTTTGTGCATGACTTCGAGTTGCTCGCTATTAATCTTGATCACCTCCTCCGTTGCGGCAATTTGCTCGCGTAGAGACCCTTCCTGCACCGCCGTGGCCACGACACTGGAGGTCAAAGTCAAATAGGCCGCTTCAAGCTGGAAACGCTGCGCATCCTCTTGCGCTTGCAACGACTCCACCGTCCGCCGGTTAAGTCCAAAAAGGTCGAGCGTCCAAATGGCGTTTAGTTGCGCGGTGTAGAGATTGAAGAGCAAAACAGACGAGGTTAAAGATGGCGAGGGCTGCCCGGCATTTTGGTTGCGCGTCGGTGTGAAGCTGGCCTGGACACTGGGCAAATAGGCGCCCGCTTGCGCGCGCACACCTTCCTGCGCGACGCGGAGGGCGGCTTGGGCGGCTTCCAAGCTGGGATTCGTTTTGAGGGACTGCTCGATCAAATCATTCAGCGGCTGCGAATGAAACAAGGTCCACCACTGCGCAGGAATATCCGCGCCTTGGACGAAATTTTGCGCTTCGCCATCCGACGCGTCGGCCGAGGCGGTTTGGGCGGGTAAAGGCTCTGCCGTATAACCCGCAGCCGTGGGCGGCTCGGGCTGGTGGTAATTCGGCCCCACCGCGCAACCGCCCAGCAGCAGCAGCATTGCCACCAGCGCAAGGCTGCGGCTGAACCCAACTTTGGTGATAAAATGCGCCATGGTTATTCTTCGGAGAAAGTGGCGGGTTCCGCGGGAAGGACTTTCCTGTTCATGCGCCCGCGGCGGGAGAAAATGTCAATCAGCACGGGCAAGATGATAAGGATCAAAACCGGCGCGAGCAGAATCCCACCCACCACGACGAGCGCCAACGGTTTTTGCACTTGCGAGCCGATGCCGGTGGACATGGCTGCCGGCAAAAGCCCCACACACGCGGCGATGCACGTCATCACCACTGGCCGCAGACATATTTGGCAGGCGCGCAGTAGGGCCTGCGCCCGCTCCATGCCATTGTCAATCAGCCGGTTGAAATAGGAGAGCACAATGATGCCATCCATCACGGAAATGCCAAACAGCGCGATAAAGCCAATCGCGGCGGAGACGCTGAACGGCGTGCCGGTCAGGTAGAGGGCAAAAATTCCGCCGATCAGCGCCATGGGCATGACGCTGGCCGCCAGCAAAGTGTCGGCGAGAGACGAAAAATTTGTGAAGAGCAACAAGCCGATGAGCAAGAGGCTGATGGGCACCACGATTTTGAGACGGTCCAAAGCATCTTGCAGGGCGCCGAATTCCCCCACCCATTCCAAGCGCGCGCCGGCCGGCAAATGAATCTGGGCATTGATTTTTTGCTGGGCTTCCAGCACGGCGCTGCCAAGGTCGCGCCCGCGCACGCTGAATTTGATGGGAATGTAGCGTTCCTGGTTCTCCCGGTAGATGAACGAATAGCTCGAGACGAGGCTGACATTGGCCACGTCGGCCAAGGGAATTTGCACGACGCCGTTGCCACTCGGATTGGGCGCGCTGATGGGAATGTGGCGGATGGCGTCAAGATTCTGCCGGTATTCCAGCCCGAACCGGACGATAATGGGGAAATTGCGGTCGCTGCCGTATTCGTAAAGATTACCCGCGCTCTGGCCGCCGATGGCCGCCTGCACGGTGTTGTTAATGTCGCCTGTCATCAGGCCATAGTGCGCGGCGCGGAGGCGATCCACGTCAATATTGAGGGTGGGCTGGCCCAGCGCGTCAAACACGGAAAGGTCGGTGATGCCGGGAATCGTCGCCATAATGCCCTTGATTTTGTAGGCCGTGTCTTCAATCGCATAGAGGTCGTTGCCATACAATTTGACCGAGTTTTCGCCCTTCACGCCGGACGCCGCCTCTTCGACGTTGTCCTCGATGTATTGCGAGAAATTCCATTCGACTCCCGGAAAGGGCGCGGCCAACGCGTCGTTCATTTGGTCGGTCAATTTATCCTTGTCCACCCCCTTGGGCCAGGCGCTGGGTGCCTTTAGCGGGACATTGAACTCGGCGTTGAAAAAGCCCGTGGTGTCGGTGCCATCGTCCGGCCGGCCCAATTGCGAGATGACGGTTTGCACTTCGGGAAAGCCTTTGATGATTTTCCGCATCTGGCTGACGTAGCCCTCGGCCTCTTCCAGCGAGATGGACGGTGGCAAAGTGGCGCGAATCCACAAATTGCCCTCTTCCAGCTTCGGCATGAATTCCAGGCCGAGTGAGCGCCCGGCGAGCAGCGCCATAATAATGAGCAAGGCCGCGCCACCCAAAGTCACAATGCGGTTGGCGAGCGTGAACTTCAACAGCCCGGTGTAAAAACGCCGCAGGCCGCGCACGATGAAGGTTTCCGTTTCCACGACGCGCTCGGGCAGCAGCAAGGCGCTCAACGCGGGCGAGATGGTGAAGGTGGCCAGCAAGCCCCCGGCGATGGCGTAGGCATACGTCTTGGCCATCGGCCCGAAAATGTGCCCTTCGATGCCGGTCAGTGTGAACAGCGGCACAAACCCCGCGATAATGATCGCGGCGGAAAAGAAAATCGCCTTGTTGACCTCAAACGCCGAAATGGCGATCACCCCGAATTTACCCGGCAGCCCTTCCAGCGGGCGGATGCGGTGCAACACGCCCGTGTTGACGAAACGCTGATCCGGCTTCTGCGCCAGGTGCCGGAAGATGTTTTCCACCATGATGACCGTAGCATCCACAATCAGGCCGAAATCAATCGCGCCGATGGAAAGTAGATTGGCCGATTCCCCCCGCGCCACCATGATGAGGATGGCGAAAAACAAAGCAAAGGGGATGGTCGCCGCCACAATCAACGCGCTGCGCAGGTTCCCCAGAAACAGCCATTGCACGAGAAAGATCAGCGTTACCCCCACCACTAAATTATGCAGCACCGTGTGCGTCGTCACGTTGATCAACTCAGTGCGGTCATAAATCTTTTCGAGATGCACGCCGGGTGGCAGGACATTGGTCGTATTGATTTTTTCCACCTCGGCCTCGACTCGCCGAATCGTGGGCAGGCTTTCCTCGCCCCGTCGCATCAGGACGGTGCCCTGGACGATATCGTCATCGTCATCCTGGCCGACGATGCCGAGCCGGGGCTGGAAGCCGACCTCGACCGTGGCGACATCCTTGATAAAAATTGGCGAGCCGTTATTGGCGCTGACCAGGGTGTTGCGGATGTCGTCCATCGTGTGGATTAGGCCGACTCCGCGCACCACCGCCGCCTGCGGTCCAAAATTCACCGTCTGGCCGCCAACATTGATATTGCTGTTGTTCAACGCTTGCAGAACCTGCGGCACGGTAAGGCCCTCCGCCAGAAGTTTATTTTCATCAATCGTCACTTCATAAGTTTTTGTTTTACCCGCCCAGCCATCCACATCCACGACGCCCGGCACCGCTTTGAACCGGCGTTCCAAAATCCAGTCCTGGATGGTCTTGAGGTCGGTGACGGAATAACCCGGCGGCCCGACGATGCGGTAACGGTAAATCTCGCCAATTGGGCTTTCCGGCGAAATTTGCGGCGCGACCCCGTTGCCAAAAGGCGTCAATTCGGAAAGCTGGTTGATGACCTTCTGCTCCGCCTCTTCATAAGAGTAGTCATACGTGAACTGAACGCGCACATCGGACAGGCCGAATAGCGAAATGGTCTCAACCGATTTGACATTCTTGATGCCGGCCAACTGAATTTCGATGGGGATCGTGATATACCGCTCGATTTCCTCGGCGGACTGGCCGGGGTTTTGCGTGATTATTTCTACCAGCGGCGGCACCGGATCGGGGTAGGCTTCAATGTTAAGCTGGTGGAAGGCGACCAAGCCGGCCCCGAACAAGGACAGCATCAAAATCAGCACCAGAAAACGCTGTTTGAGGGCAAAGGCGACAATGTGGTTGATCATGTTTCGTTCCTGGCTGTGGGCCGAAGCCCGGTCACTCGGCCTGGGCCGCGCGATCAATAAACAAGCTGCCACTGGTCACCACCTTCTCGCCCGCCGCCAATCCGGACAGCACCTCCAGCTTGCCGTCAGTGGCCCGGCCCACTTGGATTTCCCGCAACGCGAGTGATTTATCGCTCCCCGCGACCCAGACATGGGTCTCCTTGCCTTCATACACCACGGCTTCCTCGGGCACGGCCGGCGCCGGCTGATCGTCGCTGGTGATAATCTTGAAGTTCGCAAACATTTGCGGCTTCAGCGCGCCATCTGGATTCGCCACTTCCGCCCGCACCAGCAGCCGATGCGTGTTCGGGTCAATCGCCGGCGCGACATAGGCGAGCTTCGCCTTAAATACGCGATCAGGGAAAGCCAGCACCGTGACCTCCACCGGCGCGCCCACGCGCATCGCCGGTGCATCCGCTTCGCGCACATTGGCCACAAGCCAAACGGTTGAAAGGTCGCCAATGGTGAAGACCTGGTTTGTCGCGCCTCCCGCCACGCTGTTGAGGTATTGGCCGATGCCCACCTGGCGCTGTGTCACGGTGCCGGCAATGGGCGCCGTTACAATGGCTTCCGCATCCAAGGCCTGTACGTCCGGCGTATTTTCGAGCGCGCTGATTTCATCGTCGCTTTTGCCCAAAATGCGCAGGCGATTGCGCACCAGGCCGAGCGCAATCTGCGCCGAGCGAAAACCGTTCTGGGCGGTGGCCAGGTCGGATTGGCTCTGCTGCCAATCTTTGAGTGCGCCGCCTTTGGCGTCATAAAGGTCGTGCTGGCGCTGCTCGCTGGTCTGCGCGAGGGTCAACTGGGCCTGCGCGGTCTTGAGCGCTCCCACGGCGGCGACCAAATCATTCTGGGCCTGCGCGAATTCCGATGCCTGCACCGCAAACAACGGCGCGCCCTGCGCCACGCTGTCCCCGGCTTTGGCCAACAACTTGGTGACCCGCCCGGAATAAGGTGAAAATACCGGCGTGGTCGTGTCGTCATCCACGGCGATTTCCCCGTCGGTTGTTACTTCGGTGCGGAAAGGCTCGGCTTTAATCTCGGCCACTTTTAAGCCGGCCCACTGCTCGTCCGTGGGCCGGAATGCTCCCGCCGCGGTGGTCGGCGTCGCATCGTCCGTCGTGGCCGCTGGGGCCGATCGCGCAACATGCACCAGAACCAGCACCGCCATCACGCCTGCTATCAGCCCGACCAGGATCAAAAGCTGTCGGTGAACCGACAACCTCGCTTGGTCGATTCCCGGCGGAGGGTTGACGGTCTCGGATTCAGTAGGGCTAATGGGTTCTTCCGGCTTCATGCCGACGCAGCCTACAGAGATTTTCCGCCCATGTCTTTAGGGGCATACTCTAAAATCAACTAGGATGCTTCCCTAATCAATGGTGAAAATTCCGCGTCATTCGCCATCAAGAAGTCGCTTCAAGTCTGCTTTTCGCTTTCCACCCAGCGCACCGCCTCGCGAATCAGCGCGGTGGCCGTCTCAATCCCAAGTTTCTCTTTGATATGTTCGCAATGGGCCTGCACCGTCTTGAGGCTGATATGCAATTCCTGGGCGATGCGGCGGTTTTCGTGGCCCTGCCCAATCAGGCGGAAAACTTCCAGCTCCCGGTCGCCCAATTGCTCGAGGGTGGACTCCCCGTGGGCCATTTTCCGGCCCAAATATTTTTGCGCAATCAGGTTCGACAATGGTTCGCTGACGTAAAACTGGCCCAGTAAAACCCGGCGGATGCCCTCAATCACTTTTCCTGTGGTCTCCCGCTTCATCACATAGCCCAGCGCCCCGGCCCGCAACGCCCGCTCGGCGTAAAAAGCTTCATCGTGCATCGACAGCACCAAGACCCGCGGCACCGGCGTCAACGTCTGCAACCGCTTGATCAAGTCCAGGCCTGACTCGTTGCGCAAGGAAAGGTCCACCACGACGACTTCCGGCTGCAAGCGCGTGATTTCCGCCAACGATTCATTGATGGTCGCGCCCTGCCCGCAGACCCACAGGTCGACTTGTTGGTCAATAAAGTTCGTCAGCCACTCGCGTGCAAACGCATGATCGTCCACCACAAACACCCGTCGGCGACCGGCTGGCGGGACCGGAGCTGTCTCGGATAATGTCGAAGGCATGGTCATGGCGTGGGCCCGGCGTAACGATACCGGCAAGAAATGAGCGTGCCACCCTCCGGCGGCGTTTCAATGGTGAATTTTGCGCCGATGATCGCCGCGCGGTGGGCCATGATGCGCAAGCCCAGCCCCTGGCCGCGAGCCTCCGGCGAGGGCAGTCCATTGCCGTCGTCAGAAATGCTCAAGACCAGGCCGTCATTGTCTGCCGCCAAGGTTATCTCGATGGCGCGCGCGCGCGCATGGCGGACCGCGTTGCGCACGGCTTCCTGCGCGATTCGGTAAAAATGGGTGGCAACGTCGTTTTCCGAAAGATTGATTTCTCCCTGGCTGCGAAAGGTACAAACGATTTGGTGTTGATCCTCGGTGGCCTTCGCCAATTCCGTCAACTCGGCCGCCAGGTTTTGCCGTTCAATTTCGGCCAGCAGGAGGCCTTTGGCCAAACCGCGCGTTTGTTCAATCGCCTGCTCGACAAATTCCACCACTTTGCGAGCGTCCGCGGCTTCGCCCGCCTGCCGCGCTTCCAGCTTGTCCGCGAGAATTTTCCCGGCCAGGGCCGTGCCCGTCAAATATTGTCCCAAACCATCATGCAACTCCTGGCCGATGCTGGTGCGTTCTCTTCGTCCGATTTCCAACACCGCTTTTTCCAGCCGCTCGCGTTCGGCGATTTCCAAAGTCAGCGCCTCGGTGCGTTGCCGCACCCGCTCCTCCAGTTCCCGGTGCACGGCCTGCAGTTTGGCATTGATCGAAATCAGTGTCGCCAGCAGCCAGACCACCACCAGATAGGTGGCGAGCACAATCAACGCATTCCACCACGGGGTCAGCGGATCTTGGTAGTGCGCTCCGGCCGCGATATCGCCAATCAGCGAGATGGCCATGCTGACCACTGCGGTCACCACCCCACCCACCCAACCCATCGTCACCACCGCAATGGCCACCGGCAGCAAGTAGAAAACCATCACCGAGGCTTCGTAACCGGTAAAGTAGTCCAGCGCCCCAATGACCAAAACCAGCCCAGCCACCACCAACGCCCAATACCATCGAGAATGGCGATGCACGGAAGTCGTCAACATGGCCGACAGCCAAGGTAACGGCTTGTCCTTCATGCGATTCGTTGTCGGATGTGAAAGTTTGTCCATCTTCTGCGCCCTGACCGCTTGCCTTTCTAGATGAAAACCACCCTTCGCGCGAGCCAGGAACTTTATTGCCGAATTATGCAATTTGGTTGATTATTCACCAGGCAAGAAAGGTGTAATCCGTTTGTTTAATCCGGTGGTCGAAAAAGGGATGTTTTTGGAGTTTACAGGATAACGACGCGATTCCCTGAAGCACCTGAATGATACGGTCTCGACTATGCAAGAGCACAACAGACTATGCTGGGAAATAATATCATTTCACATTAAAAGGCCGCTGCTCTACCCTTGAGCTACCAGCCCGTGGCGGGCGCGGGCCGGTTTGGTTCCGCGCTCGAAGGGTGAAGTTACTCCATGACCCGGCCCGTTGGCAAGCCGGTTTGCGCCGGTGCCTAACAAATCCGCATGGTCAGGCCGCCGTCAATGGCCACGGTTTCGCCGGTGATGTAATCGTTTTGCACCAGTTCGCGGATCAGGGTGGCGACCTGCTCGGGCGTGCCTTCGCGGTGCAGCGGAATCCGGTTATCGAGGTTGTGCTGCTTCGCCTGCGGCGTCATGGCCGCGTGGAAGGCGGTGCGAATCACGCCCGGCGCGACGCAGTTCACGCGGATGTTGTCGTCCGCAAATTCGTAGGCCAGGGCGCGCGTCAACTGCGGCAGCGCGCCTTTGACCGTTTGATACGCCACGTTGCTCTTGATCCCGCGCAGGCCCGCCGCGGAGGAGATCAGGATGATCACGCCCTCCTTTTGTTTTTTCATCCCGGGGATCGCCGCGCGGCTCAAATGAAACACCGCGTGGACATGCACCGCGAACGCCCCCAGCCAGGCCTCCGGCGTCAACTGCAACAAGCCTCCGTTGACGGCCCCGCCCGCCGCATGGATGAGCACCGCGACCGGCCCCAGCCCGCGCTCCGCCTCCGCGACGCAGCGCGCGGCCTCCTCGGGGATGCCCACGTCCGCCGCGATTAAAAGACAGCGCCGGCCCAATTTTTCGACGCGCGCTTGGGTCTGCCGCGCCTCGTCATCGAGATGCCGTGCGACGAGGGCCAAGTCCGCGCCGCCCTCGGCGAGGAGCACGGCGGTGGTCGCGCCGATGCCCTTGGTGCCGCCGGTGACCAGGCAGATTTTATTGGTGAGATTCATGGGAAAGTGTTTTGCGGGGAAAATTTTGATTCAAAAAACTCTTAAACGGAAATATGGCCTGAGTTATAAGATGGCAGTTCACGCCAGCGGCAAAATTGGAGCAAGCTAAAAACCTAATCCTATACATGATTCTTAATCTTCAAGACGAAGGCCAAGGCTTCTAGCATTATTCAAGATCTTCATGCGCTGCTCATGATAGCTAATAAGATAAATGGAAATCCAGACAAGAAGGCTGGTAGTCAAAAACAATCCTATCGTCAGCCAAGGCACCTCTTGATGCTTATCAAATACAACATAGAGAAGTCTTTCAAAAACCATCTCAAAACAATCAAAAAAAAAGACTCAAAAGTGAGGCGAATAAAAAAATCGCCACAGCGATTCCGTTGATGCGCCCCGGAGTTTGTTTTTTGCCCGTAACCTCATCATAAATAAATTTAATTACGAAATTAATTTTTTCAAGTGCCCTTTCTATAATACCAGTGTGATCAAAAATTTCTTTGTTACACTCTCATCAACGCATCGATTGTTATTCTTATAAAAGTTGCAACTGCAAAAATAATGATTGCAAATGAAATAAGGACGACAAGTAAATCCACCGGGCTGTTTATTTTAAGATGGAATTCCATTTTAATCTCTCCAAGCAAATGCCTCGTGGTATGCCACGAAGTTCTTTACTTAGTGCTTAATTTTGGAAGAGTTCTAGCGATCCAATAGACAGTAAGAGATAAAATTATTCCTATTTCTGGCCACGGAGGTATTATCGTGAGCCCTCCAAAAAACAGATTTTTATCTCTGCCGCAAGCATTACAACCAAGAACGCAGCGCTCAATTTCATCACGAACCCACGCAATCCAAATTTTTGTATAAAGTCAGCAGATTCCATAAACGCCTTCCGTAGTTCGACGTTTTCCTTTTCTAGCTTTTCCAACCCCAAATCATATTCGCCATATACTGATGCGAGTGAAACATCAAATACTTTATCATATTCATAATCAGCAAGCTTAAGAATGTCCCGCTGGAACGATTGTTCCATAAATACGGCGTTCTTTGAAATCGATTTAGTTTTCATTGTGACACCCATAAAGTTCTTGCATGCGGTGCTGTTGAGTAATAGGGAACGGAAGTTCAGTATAAAAAGCTGTTTTCGCATATTTGTGCATCGAATAATCGAAGTCAAGAGGGCAAAATAAACATCAGTCTGAGGATTCACATTCCCCTCTCCGCGCTACTTCCCCGGTGGTGTGGCCACGTCGAGTTGGGCGTCGCCGTTGGCGGTTTGGCCGAGGTGGGCGAGGAGGGCGCGGAAGAATTGCGCGCGGTATTGCTGGGCATCGGCGGTGTCCGCCTCGATGCGGCCTTGCCAGATGATGACTTGGGGGTCATGCAGACGTTGTAGCGTCACTTCGAGGTCGGTGAGGTTCACGTCGTGCGTTTCCGGGACGACGAGATCGCCGTAGGTCGTGCCCGAAATTGGGCGGCCATTGAGGTCTCCGACAGTGTTCGAGATGGTGGGCATGGTGACGCCGGAGGTCATCGGCACGCTTTTGTTGGAGATGGTAAAGCCCAGTTGGTAGTCGGCCTCGGGGGCGGGGGCGAGGTTGTAACCGAGGGCGCGCAGTTGCTCGATCAGGGTGCCGCTGGCCAGCCGGGTGATTAAATCCACGGAAGGGGAATCCTGCACATCGGTCACGGCGATTTTGTCCTGCGGGGCGAGGGGGTATTTGGGGTCCTGGAGGGTGGAGAGGTCGGCGTAGGTGTGCGCGCAGCCGGTCAGCGCGGCGGCGGCGAGGACGAAGAGGAAAAGGGCGAAGTGGCGCATGGTGGTAGTCTAGGGGGAGGGGGGAGGGTTGTCAAAGCTGGGTCGGGAGGGGGGCGATTCATACGCTTTGCGTCTCTTGCGGTGAAAATTTACCACAAAAAACATAAAAGACGCAAAAGGGGGGCCGAGATGGTGTTCCGGGACTGCCTCATTTTTTTATTTTTTTGGTTTGATTTGGTGTTGGAGGGGGGGTGGGGCGGAATGCGGAGTGCGGAGTGTATGGGGCGCAGGATACTCGAAAACGAGAAACTTGGCCAGTGATGGGTTGGGTGGGTTAGGTAGGTTTGATGGGTTGGGTGCAAACCGGCCCACAGAGGAATTTGCCGCCGGGCATGAGCCTCAAGGGAAGGTTTTTCTTGGCTTGGTGCCGGAGCGTGGCTAGGGTCGGGGCGATGAAGCCACCCCTCTTTCATTGTGGTTTGATTTTGCTGGGCGCGGCATGGCCCGCGCTGGCGCCGGCGGCGGACCTGCTGGTTTACTTTGGCACGCGCGACCTGGGGCCCGACCGCGGGTTTTCCCTCGCACACTTCGACACCGACACCGGCGCGTTGAGCAAACCGACGCTGGTCCAGGCCGCCGTCGGCCCGGCGTTCTTTGTGGTGGCGCCCGACGGCCAGCACCTCTACACGGTGAACACGCAGGGCCGACGGTGCCGGCGGAGGGGCGGGTGAGCGCCTACGCGCTGGACGCAAAAACCGGGCAGCTCACCCTGCTCAACAGCCAGCCGTGCGGGGGGCCGAATCCCGCCTACGTCAGCCTTGACCACACGGGGCGGTTTCTGTTTGTCGCCAATTACAACGGGGGCAGCGTGGCGGTGTTTCCCGTGCTGGCCGACGGCACGCTGGGCGCGCGCACGGCGTTCGACCAGCACACGGGCAAGAGCGTGACGCCGGATCGCGTGCCACAGGCCTATTCCCATTCCATCATAATTGACCCCTCGAATCATTTTGTGCTGAACGCCGACCTCGGCCTCGACCGGGTTTACATCTACAAATTCGACGACAAAACCGGCGCGCTGACCGCGAACGATCCGGCCTGGTTCACGGACCATCCCGGTTCCGGCCCGCGCCATGTGATTTTTTCGCCGGACGGGAAATTCGTCTATGTTTCCCACGAAATCGCAAACGTGGTCGGGGTGTATGCGTGGGATGGCGGGAAGGGCACGCTGACTGAAGTGCAGTCCGTTTCGACGCTGCCGGCGGATTTCAAGGGGACGAACACGGCGGCGGAGATTCAATTGCTCCCGAATGGCATGTTTCTCTACGTCTCGAACCGCGGGCAGGACAGCATTGCGGAATTCGCGGTGGACGCCACGAGCGGCCGGCTCACGCTGCTGGGCACGACGCCGACGCAGGGTAAGACGCCGCGCAATTTCACGCTCGACCCCAGCGGCCACTGGCTGCTGGCCTCGAACCAGGAATCCAATTCGGCCATCGTTTACCGGGTGGACCAGGCCACGGGCCAGCTCACGCCGACCGGCCCGCTGGCGACCTTTGCCGCCGCGCCCTTTTGCGAGCGATTTGTGCCCGCCGCCAAGGCAACCGGGGCCAACATGACGCCGACGGGTAAATGAGGATGAAGGGGCGTCGTTTTGCCAGTACGAGGTGAGCAACACCGACGATTTGGTTCTCAACGATCAGCCGGCTTCGACCGGAGGAACCCCATAAGACCCTAAAACCGTCCGAAAAATCGGGGTGCAAAAGACTGGGTTATCGGTTATACTAACACCCATCGCGGGAATATATCCCTACCCCATGATTTTCGACGCCTGACTCGGGCGCGGGAGGTTGGGTGTTTTTCAAGTGAATTCCATGATTCCACATTGGCAGCGCCATTTTTGGCTTCGACCGAACCGACTGGGGCTGGTGCTGGGCGGATGCCTGGCCTATCTGTTGGGCAGCGGGGCGGCGTGGGCGAATACGGCGGGGGGTGGCGCGACGGGCGCGAATGTGGTCTATGGCAACCCGGGCGGCAATGTCACTGGCGGCACGGTGACGCTTTCGAACGGCATCATGAACGCGACCATCAACGTGGCGGGCGCGACGATTTCGTCGCTGACTTACAATGGATTTCAGACCGTGCAGAGTTCGGGTGACCAGGTTTATTTCAGCATGGACGGCGGGAACACGTATGAGGAGCCGCATAACTGCGTGCTGTCGGTGGTGACGAACACGAGCGACATGGTGGATTTGGCCTTCACGCAAACTTACGTGAGCGGCAACACGGCCTATATTCACCCCGAGGACATCCAAATCCACTACGTGCTGCGGCGGGGCAACACGGGGCTATATGTCTATGCCATCCTGAGTCATCCCGCCAGCTATCCGAAGTTGAACATGGGCGAGTGGCGCATGGTCTGGTGGCACCCGCACACGAACAATGTCACGTTCGATTTCGAAAAGGAATACATGGACAACTTCCGCCACCACGACATGCCGACGTATGAGGAGTATTTGAATCCCGTCATCACCGTGCCGGCTTCGGGCAACACGGCGGCGCAGTCCACCCGCATTGCGGAAATCGAGCTGATTCCGCCCGCGGGCACCTTCCCTCCGAACGCCACGAGCACGCGCGCGGGGTTGTTCAATTGCAAGTATGAGTTCAACATGGAATACAACACATTCGGCGCGTGGGGCCACGCCAGTGATGTGAACAAAAAGGGCGTCTGGTTAATCCCGGGAAGTTTCGAGTTTTTCAACGACGGCCCGACGCACCAGGACCTGAGCATCGCCGAGAGCTACTCGTTGATGCACTTCGGACGCGACCATTACGACGGGTCGAGCACGGCGGTCGCGGCGGGCACGGCGTGGAGCAAAATTTTCGGCCCCTACCTGATGTATTGCAACAGCGGCGCGACCGCCGACGCGTGCTGGGCGGATGCGCAGGCGCAGGCCCAAGCCGAGCAGGCCGCGTGGCCGTATGCGTGGCTGACGAACAATTCGCTGTATCCCCTGGCCAGCGCGCGCGGTTCGGTGACGGGCCAGTTTGTCGTCACTGATCCGCTCAAACCGGCGGTCAGCAGCGCGAACGCGTGGGTCGGTTTGGCCACGCCGGACACGAGCAGCACCTACACCGCTCTCTACGGCAATTACGACTGGCAGTTTGACAGTAATAATTACGAATACTGGGTCAAGGCGGACGCGAATGGCAACTTCACGATCCCGAACGTGCGCCCGGGCGTTTACACGCTCTATGCCGTCACCTACGGCGCGGTCGGGCAGTATTCCCAGGCCAACGTGACCGTCAATGCCGGGCAGACGACCGCGCTGGGTTTGGCGCAGTGGCAGGTGACCCATCCCGGCAACTGGATTGCGTGGGAAATCGGCGTGCCCGACCGCAACGCGACGGAGTTCAACAATGGCTCGACGGATTATTATGTTCCCTTTGCGTGGACGAATTTCTCGAACGAATTCACCAACCCGCTTAATTATAATGTTGGTTCGAGCAATTGGGCGACGGACTGGAACTACGCGCAGGACTTTTGGCAGATTGGCGGCAATGATTCCACGGTCGGCACGCTGAGCCTCTGGCCGTGGAATATTAATTTTAATCTGGCGGCCGCCCCTGCGTCGGGCAACGCGACGCTGACCATCGCGTTGGCGGGATCGTATTACGGGCATCTGCGCGTGTATATCAACAACCCTAGCATGTCCGGCAACCAGGTTCTGGACGACGATACCCTACCGGCGGGTGGTACGAGTGGCGACGCCCTGCTGCGCGAGGGTGTCCACGCGAAATACGGGGTCGTCACAGTCTCCTTTGCGGCGTCCATGCTTCATGCCGGCAACAACACGGCCACGCTGCTGCAAATCAACAACCCGCTCGCGGAGGCAAACCATATCATGTATGATTATATTGATTTGGAAATGCCGGGCAGCGCGCCGACCAGCCAGCCGCCGGTGGGCCGCAGCTTCACTTGGGTGGGCGGCAACGGCAGCAATTCGTGGGACACGGGCACGTATATCAACTGGACAGGCACGGGCGGCAACGCGACCTTCAACGCCGGCGATGTCGTCACCTTTGACGACACAGGCAACGCCACCACGCCCATCTTCCTCCACGGCGCGCTGGCGCCCAACGGCGTCACCATCAACGCCAACCAGAATAACTACACCTTTATCGGGAACGGGAGCATCACTGGGACGACCGGCCTGACGATGACCGGAACCGGCACGCTGACCCTAGCCAACACCGCGCCGAATACTTATACGGGCGATACCACCATCAGCGCAGGCACGCTGCAACTGAACGGCACTTTGAGCAACGCGGCGAACGTGATCGTGCAAAACGGCGCGACGCTGAGCCTGGCCGGCAACCTCACGACGGGGACGCTGATCATCAATGTCGGCGGCACGCTCACCGGCAGCCCAGGTGCAAATCTCACCGCTGCGCTGGTGAACAATGGTACGCTCAGCCTTTCCGATGGCGGCATTTTTCCCCTGAATGGCAATGTGACGAACAACGGCTTGGTACAGGTGACGGGCGGCACGCAACTCACGGTCGGCGGCACGTTTGTCAACAACGGGGTGCTGGACCTTATTACTGGCACGCAAGCCCTCCCCGCGAATTTCGTGAACAACGGCGTGGTGCTCGACGCCAGCGTGGTGAAAGTAACGAATGTATCGGTCACGGACGGCACGGTCACGCTGGTCGTGCCTTCTTACGTCGGACACAATTATCAGTTGCAGTGGAGCGCCTCGATGGAACCGGTGGATTGGCAGAATCTGGGCGCGGCCCAGCCGGGCACTAATGGCAACCTCACCTTCACCGACTCGAGCGGGCTGACCAGCGGCACCGGTTTTTACCGTGTGTTCGTCGCGCCGTGAGAACGGGCGAGGAACGGTCGTGAAATTCCTTTTCACCGCAAAGGCGCGAAGCGAAAAAGAATTTAACCACGGAGAACACGGAGGACACGGAGGGGTTGCCACAGCGCAGGCATCCACCTAAACCGAAGAGGTGCTAGGGCCCGGCGCTGGCCGCGGGTTTGGCGTCCGCAGGCTGGCCGCCGGCGGCTTTATACGCCGCCCATTCGGCGGTGATGCGCTTGGTTTCCTCGGGCGTGGCTTTGGCGATTTCGACTTGGTACACGTGCAGCGCGCCTTCCATGTTGGAGCGGAACGTCAGCCACTTGTCGTCGGGCGTGAAGGTGGCGTTGGGTTCGACGCGGCTGGGTTCGCCGTTGCCGTAGTTATGCTTCGACATATCCACCAGTTTCTCCGTCGTTAATTTGCCCACTTTCACCTTTTCGCCGTTCACGTCCATGGTGGTGTATTCGCCGGTGGGGGTGAAGAGATACATCCACTGGCCGTTTTGCGGCGGGTCAAAATGGGCGTTGGTGACGGGGTCGCGGTTGGCCACGCTGTTCGGGCCGCCGCCGTCGCCCAAAAACATCTTGCCGTCCCAAGAGACGTAGTAATGCACGGACCACTCGGAGCGCAGGATCGGGTAGCGGATGTGCTCGCCGGTCTTGACATTGGCGCCGCCGATCCAGAACACGCCGGACTCGGGCGTCTGCAAATCGTAGTAAACCCACTGGCCGTCGCGGCTGAAGAATTCGTGCCCGGCGATTTCGTTGGGCATGGTGCGCTGGTGCATGAGCTTGAGGCCGGTGCCGTCGGCGTGCATCGTCCAGATGCGCTGCTCCTGCGCCCAGTTGCCCTCGTGGGCGAAGAGCATGAGGTTGGGATCCGTCGGCGAGCATTCGAAATGGTTCAGGTTGTCGTGGCTGAGGCCGTCGTCGCTGGGGAAGAAGGATTTGGTTTCGCCGGTTTTTAGGTCCACGGTGTAGATTTGCTTGCCGCCGCTGACATTGCGAATGCCCATGATGGTTTTGTCATCGGCGGAAATGCCGCCGAGGGTCGCGCCCGCGGGCAGGACGGCGGCCTGCTTCCATTCGTGTGTTTCCATGTTCATGGCGATGACCACGTTTTGCCCGTTCTGGTTCTGGTTGTAATACACGACGGGTTCCTTGCGGCTGACTTCGATGCCGTTGCTGGTGCTCATGGACAGGGCGCGGAAGCCCGGCACGAGCAGGTCAATCGCGTGGGTTTGCAAATCCACGGTGGACATGCCTTCGGGCGTGAAGATGAGCAGTTTTTTCCCGTCCGGCGTGTAGCCGTTTTGGTGGAAATACATGCTGGCGGTGGGGGCCTCTTTGGAGAGGCGCACGATGACGTGGCCGGTGGCCGGGTCAATCCACTCGGCGGGCGCGACCGGGGCAGTCGGCGCATCGGCGGCGCGCGCGGTGAAACCGGCGATTAAAAAACTGGCGGCGGCAAGAATTTTTATGGAGGGGGTAGGCATCAGGGTTGGGGGGAAAGCGCCAAGGTAAGCCAGGTTTTTCATTTTGTCCAGCGCGGGAAGAGGCCTCCGCGTCGGGGTGGGCGGAAAGGGGAAAGCCAGCGGCTTGATTGATTTTATACGCAAAACAATTTGACAACGCGTAAATTTTAATGCAAGTTACCCGAGTGGACAAGGCCGAGAAAACCAAGGCCCGGGTCCTCTCCGGCCAGTCCGACCACAACCTTCGCTTCGCCGATGTGGTGGGCCTGTTGCTCGCGCTGGGCTTCAGCCTGCGGGTGAAAGGCAGCCATCATGTCTTCACCAAACCCGGCTGTGCCTGTTTCTTCAATCTCCAACCCGGCCACGACGGCAAGGCCAAGCCTTATGAGGTGCGCCAAGTCCGCCAAGCCCTGAAAAAATTCTCCCTATGAAATACCGCATTGAAATCGTTTATGACGCCGTGGCCGGCTATTATGTCGCCAATTTACCCGAGGTCGAATACTGCGCCGCCGATGGCCAGACTCCCGAGGCCGCCGTCGCGGCGGTCACCGAAAAACTGGCTGTGCTGGAGGAAGTTCTGCGTGAGCAGGGGCGCACGCTGCCAGTTCCCGCCGCCGAGCGGCCGGTGACGGCGGACATCTTGCGCCGGGCCAGCTCGCTCGTAAATCTTTCCGCACTGGCGCGGCAATCCGGCCTGTCGCCGCAGACCCTGGCCACGAAAGTCAAACGCGGCACGGAGTTCGCGCCGCGGGAATCGGTGCGGCTCGCCCGCTCCCTGCGCCGCCGCGGCTTGCTCCTAGCGCAGTGAGGGCTTCTGGTTAAAGAGCAGGCGAAGATTTGCGCAAATGCAGAAATAAGTTTACGCCTTCCGCCTCTTGTCCGACCCGAATGTTGGTGGCAGGCACTCCGGCTTGTGCTGCCAACGATGCCAGTTTATCGGTGTCGCGATGGTGAAGAAACCATCCACCCAGCAATTCCATATAGCTGCGCGTGGGATTCTTAGGCGAAAAGTTTCCAATGACCATCTCGCCTTCGGGAGACAGTTTGCTCCGCAAGCGGCGCAATAAAACAACAAAAAGCCGGTCGTCCAGATAATCAAACAAGCCGCCCGACCAAATCAATTGATAGGCATGTTTAGCCTGAAACTTGAAGGCGTTTTTGGAGTGGAACTGGATTTTTTCACGATGGATGGAACACAGTTCCGATGCGTAAGCAATAGCCTTGGGGTCTGCGTCAACACAGTCGCAGCGAATCCGGCTGTCGGTGTTACGGCTGAAATGCTCGAAGATGTCCCGGCTGGGTCCGCTTCCGATATTAAGCAGCCGAAGATTATTTGCAGGCATATTCGCTTCGTGTCTTTCCAGCCACTCCAGAAAATAGGTCTTGCGGTTGCGCACGGCTTTGACGGCGGGTTGTGCATGGAAAAACCTGTCCCAGTTGGATAGATTGGCCTCGGGGGACAGCCATTCTTGATAAATGCGGTCAATTATCTCAAAATCGCCTGCGTAACCATGCGGTTTTTGCAGGGCGAAGCCTTGCATCGTTTGTAATGAAGTGGTGGCGGGCCCAGCGCCGTTCCACAGGCTTTGCAAATCATCCAGGCTGATTTGACGACCCTCCAACTCGTCTCGCAATTGTTGGAACCACGAATCAAGCAGGGAAAACTCATCCGAATGAGGGCCGCCTTTTTGGACTAAATGATGAAGAAATGCCCTATGCTTCGCCATCAAGATGGCAGGATGCGCAGAGTTTGAAACATTCACCACTTTGTATTGCTACTATGGTAGCATAACTACGCAAGCCCATTTTAGCGTAAGAACAGCGATGTGGCCCAAAACCATAAACGCCAAGCCATGTGTTCGCATGTCGCCCGACGATTGTGCGAAGAGCGGGAGCGTCAGCAATTGTCGCGCAACCGGCTCTCGGAAATGGCTGGCTTGTCCCGCCAGATGATCACGTTTGTGGAACGGGAGGAGCGGAACCCGTCATTGGAAACATTGTTTCGGATTACGGAAGCGCTGGGTATTCCTTTAAGCAAAATTGTGAAAGAGGCGGAGGAGCACGCCAAGGTGAAGTGAACAAAGGAACTATTATCCCAGAAGCAGCCCCCCGCCCACAAACAGCCTGCCTCGGCCGGGCGCAGCGCGTGTTTCAGATTGCCCGGCAGCGTGAAAGCCCGCAAGGTGGCGGGGCAAACCGGCCATGAAAAAGACATCATTCGAGGCGATTGCGCGAGCGCTCAACGAGGCGCGCGTTCCGTTTCTGGTGGTCGGAGGCATTGCCGTAATCCACCATGGCTACGGGCGGGCGACCAAGGACGTGGACTTGGTAGTGCGGCTGGAAAGAGAAACGATTTTGCGCGCGTTTCAGGCGCTCGCAAGCATCGGTTACCGGCCCGCCGTGCCGATTACGGCGGAGCAATTCGCCGATCCCGCGCAACGGGAGGAATGGCGGCGCGACAAAGGCATGAAAGTCCTCAAATTCTGGAGCGACGCCCACCGCGAAACGCCGCTCGATGTCTTTGTCAGCGAACCTTTTGATTTTGCCAAGGAATTCGACGCCGCAGCGGTTCGCGAATCCGCACCCGGGGTGCCTGCGCGTATTATTTCCCTCGCCAGGTTGCTGGCCATGAAACGAGAAGCGGGCCGGCCCCAGGATTTAGCCGATATTGACGAACTCAATCTTTTGCACGATAATCCCTCCAGTTATGACCGCCAAAACTGAACCGGTGATTGATTGGAGCCTCACCACTTGGAAGGGCAGCCGTCGGCAACAGCATCGCGAATTCCTCGCCTTGCCGTTTGCGCGCAAATTGGAATGTGTCGAGGAAATGGCGGATCTGGCGCGGGAGTTCGCCAAGCCTCAGCCGGGCGCAACCCCCCAGCGCGCGAGCAACTCGTCCGCGCCGGGCACGTCGCGCATCAACCAGTCGTAGAGGAGCCGGCGTTTTTCCTCTTCGGGCAGTGCCCAGGCGATGTTCCCGCGCGGGTCGCGCAGGCGCTTGGTCAGTTCATACAGGCAGAGGGCGGCGCAGACGGAGAGGTTGAAACTCTGCGCGAAGCCTTCCATGGGCAGCTTGACGGCGAGGTCGGCAGCGGAGTGGGCAACGTCGCTCAGGCCGGTCAATTCCGTGCCGATGAAGAGCGCGAGCGGGCGGTCCAGCGGGACTTCGGCCAAGTTCACCGGCGCGCCGCGCAGCGTCAACGCGGCGATGCGGTAGCCGCGCGCGCGCAAAGTTTTCGCGGCCTCGGTGGTCGCCGCGTGAGCGAAAGCGGCTTCGGCGGGGGCGCTTTTGGCGAGGCGGTGCCGGTGCAGCGTCAGCCAGCGTTCCGTGCCCATCGAGACATTCGAGCCGGGCGCGCGCAGGCGCAACGTGTTCAGGTTTTCGATGACATGCACATCCTGCACGCCGAAGCCATCGCAGGAGCGCAGCACCGCGGCGGCATTGTGGGGCTGGTAAATGTCCTCGAGCGCGACGGTGAGCCAGCGGGTGCGCCGGGCCAGCACGGCCTCGAGGCGCTCGCGCCGGTGGGGCGTCAACTGCGCGGCCAGGCGGTCGAGCAAGTCGGCGGCGCGGGCGGGGTCGGCCAGCCAGGCGGGTGGGGTGGGGGAGAATGCGGGCACGGGGAGGGGGCGCGGAATGCGGAAAGGCGGCCCGCCCCAAAAATCGCCGTTGACTTGGCGGGGGTAACCCGGTTTGCTGGACAGCTTTCCCGCAAAATACAGACCTACACCGTATGCCCGTAGAAATCAAGATTCGCAAAGGCGAACCGATGGACAAGGCCTTGCGCCGGCTTAAAAAGAAGCTGGACCGCGAAGGCATCATCCGTGATGTGCGCGCCAAGCGCTACTTCGAGAAGCCCTGCGAAGTGCGCCGCCGCAAGGAGAAGGTCTCCGCCTTCACCAACATGCTCCGCCAGCGTTACGAGAACATGTAACGCGACGCGGCCTGGTAGGGACGCCTCTCCGAGGCGTCCACGGATGGCTCGGAGCGCCATCCCTGCCCAATCCAAGTCATGCCCGCCGCGCCCATCTTGTCACTGTCCACCTGCTGGCTTTCCCAGCGGCACCAGGACGGGTATGAGATGATGCGCGAGATCGCCGACCTGGGCTTTCAGTATTCCGAGTTGAGCCACGGCATCCGGGTGACGCTGGTGCCGGGCATCCTGAAAGCGGTCGAGGAAGGTGTCATCAAAATCAGCTCGACGCACAATTTCTGCCCGCTGCCGCCCGGCGTGATGAGCGCCGCGCCGAACCTCTACCAACCCAGTTCGCCCGCCGTCACGGAGCGCGCCCTCTGGCGGCGGCACACGATTGCCTCGCTCGATTTTGCCCAGCGCCTCAACTCCCATGTGCTCATCACGCACCTGGGCAGCGTGTTTTTCTTCCTGATGGACCCCGCGCGCAAGGTCGAGGCCCTTGAAAACACGCTCGAATTCTCGAAGCTGCGTGAAGACGCCAATTTCCAGCAGGAAATTTCCACCCTGCTCGGCAAGCTGCGCAAGGTTGCGCCCAAACATTACGCGCGCATCCAGGACTGCCTGGCCGATGTCGCGGCGAGGGCGCAGGCGGTGGGCGTCAAGTTCGGCTGCGAAAACCGCGAAGGCCTCCTCGAACTGCCCCTCGACGAGCACATGGACGCTTTTCTGGCAAGCGTGGACGACCTGGCAATCTGCGGCGGCTGGCACGACACGGGGCACGCCTGCATCAAGCACCGCGAAGGCGTCATTGACCACGCCGCGTTCCTCGAAAAGAACGGCGCGCGCCTGCTCGGCTTCCACCTCCATGATGTCAGCGCCGAAGGCCGCGACCACCAACCCATCGGCACGGGCCTGGTGGACTGGAAAATGGTGCGCAAACACGTCCGCCCGGAACACCTCCTCATCATCGAACTCAGCCCCAAACTCGAAAAAGAACAGGTGCTGGAATCGAAAGGTTTTATCGAGAAGTGGCTGGCCGAAACGCCGGAAGCTAGAAGTTAGAAGTTGGAAGTTGGAAGTTGGAAATTGGAAATTGGAAGCAGATAACGCACTCGTTGTATTGTGTCCGGCGGTTTTATTCTAGCATCTAACTTCCAACTTCTGTTCAACCAGAAATTTGCTTTTTCAGCGTTGCCGCGGGTGGGGGCGGGGGTTAATCATCGGAACGCCGTGAACCTTAGCACCAAACATCTGGCCCGTTGCATTCAGACGCTCGAAAGGTCCCTGGCCGAGCTGCGTTTGGCGCCGGCCGGGAGCATCGAGCGCGAGATTTTCCGCAACGCCACGGTGAAGAGCTTCGAGCTGACTTTGGAAACCGCCGGCAAGTTGCTGCGCAAAGGACTCAAATCCTACGTGGGCAACCCGCGCATGGTGGACGAATTGACCTACAAGGAAGTGCTCCGCCACGCCGCCAAGCACGGCCTGGTCGAACCGGCGGCGGTCGAGCGCTGGTTCGCCTACCGCGACAACCGCAACGACACCGCCCACGATTACGGCGAAATCTTCGCCGAGGAGACGCTGAACCTGCTGCCGGACTTTATCACCGACGCCCGCCGGGTCGAGACCACCCTGCGCGAAAAATTGAGCCATGGGGAAACTTGACCTGCCGCCCGCCCACTTGCGCACGCTGCTCGACCTGCTCGCGCAGCACGCGCCGGACGTGGAGGTCTGGGCCTATGGCAGCCGCGTTTCCGGCGGCGCGCACGAGGGTTCCGACCTCGACCTGGTGCTGCGCAACCCGGCGAAGCTCGACGCGCCGCAGCCCCACCTGCCCCGCTTGCGCGACGCGCTGGGTGAAAGCAACCTGCCCATTTTGGTGGAAATCCGCGACTGGGCGCGCCTGCCGCCCGACCACCGCCGGGAAATCGAACGCTGCCATGTCGTCGTGGCGCCGGCCTCCACTCCGCCGGTCGCCAGTTCCTGAGTTGATCAGCCAATGATTCTTCGGGGTTGTCGTAGCTTGGGAGAGGGATAAGTTTTACATTTTAACATGCACGCATCGCCATTCTCGCTCGCGGTTGAAGTCAACGAAGCCGGGTTTGCGGTTGCGCAGGCGGCGGTGGGGGAAATGTTTTTGAAGGAATGGCTTGATGCGGTGCGGGAGTTGTTGGCGGAAACTGGTGGCGAGGCCGCGCATGGCGTGCGGGGCTTGCTGGCGTGTTCCGAACGCTGTCGCGCGCTGGCCGCCCAACCGGCGTTGGTGGATTTGGCGCGGGCAGTCCTGGGATCGAATGCGCGCGCGGTCAAAGGCATTTTTTTCGACAAAAATCCGGCGGCCAACTGGCTCGTGTCCTGGCATCAAGACCTGACCATCACGGTGCGCGAACGCCGCGAGACACCGGGCTTCGGCCCATGGTCGGTGAAGGGCGGCCTGCCGCATGTGCAGCCGCCGGTGGCAATTATGGAAAATATCATCGCGCTGCGCGTCCACCTCGACGACGCCGGGGCGGACAACGGCGCGCTGCGCGTCCTGCCAGGCACGCATCTACGCGGACGGATTCCCGCGGCGGAAATCCCGCGGTTGGCGCGCGAAATCACGCCGGTCATATGCGCGGCGGCGCGCGGCGACGTGTTATTGATGCGCCCCTTGCTGCTTCATTCCTCGCCGATCAGCGCCGCGCCCCAGCACCGGCGGGTGATCCACTTGGAATACACCACGGAAAACTTGCCCGGCGGTTTGGAATGGGGCGGTTGATGGTTTTTATTTCGGCTTACCCATCAAGAGCTTGCGGGTTTGATATCGCAAATTGCGATATCAAAGGGTAGTGTATCAGTTTGGTGCAGCCTCGTTGAATTCGTAGCCCAATCCGGGCTTACGGCGGGGTCTAACTAAACGGCCCCTGCCTCGAAAAATAGCTAAGTCGGATGCGCCGCGGAGGCGTGAATGACTTGATGTTTTCGGGATGCGGTGGGCTGTGGATGTTGGCCAAAGGTTAATCCACCCATCCACTTTTGCAAAACAAAATCATCTTTGTGTTGGCCCTTGCAGTGTGCTGCCTGGGACTTCGCCTAATTACTTGGATGGATTCAGGGGAGGGTCGGATGGAGAACTTGGAGGCTTGGGCGCGTTATTGGAATTATCGCGTGAACGAGGAAACAGCCATGCGAGCATCGCAATTACGGTCGCCACAATCGCCACCAGCAATGCCGCCGAAGCCAGTTTTGTTGATTTCTTCGACTCCCCCAAGGCGCTTTTTGAAATTCGAGTTGCCTCTGCTCCTTGAACAAGAGCCTGTTGGTGGCGGCTTTCACTTTCAGCATCTTCCATTTCGGCGAGTAATTGCACAGCCGCAATATGCTGTGGAGAGTGGGGAACGTAGGTATTTCTTATCTCTAACAATTGACCCTTTGTTTTTTTTGAAAAAAAACGACGGTGGGTCTGAATATCAGGATCGGAAAGCATTTGGAAATTAGTAGGCCACTATGCACCCTCCCGCAAATTAAATCCACCCCCTTCATGCGGCCTTTTCTTGAGCGTCCAGCGAACCGATAACCTCACTCATTTCCCAAACGTGGTCACTCAACCCTGATTCCATCGCCGGGGTCACCCGCAAAGTCTGGTGAATCCGGCAGAAATTATGAAACATAAAATAAATCGCCAGTTGGTGCTCGTGATGCTCGATTTTCTTGCTGAACGCATTGGTCAGGCGCGTGAATCGGCGGTTGTGCATCCTGATGTTCAGGTTTTGCCGTTCGGCGTAGGACGTGGAGACGTGGGCAAACTCCGGGTTGCCGCTGATTTCAACCTTCTTGGCCCCCATGCACTGGGCGGGGCTGTAGCGCGTCTCCGGCGTCTCTGGGCCGTTGCCGTATATCTTTTGCAGCATGGCGTAATCAATCTCCGCGCCAAAGGCATCCTCTACCGCCGTCAGGTAGGCCTTATGCCCGTCCGTGGTCAGTTGCACGCGATTGGCGAGCCTTCCCGCCAGATCGTGCATGAAGTGGTAGGCCGCGCCCGCGTCGCGCGTGCCGACATACCAGCAGGGAATCAGCTTGGTATCGGCATCCAAGGCCGTCCAAGTCCAGCAATCACCTTCGCCCCGCGCCTTCTTTTCGGCGGTCACGACCTTCTCCTTACAGCCCACAAAACTCCAAATCTCATCGCATTGGAGCCGCTTGCATTTGAGGTTCCGAAACGCCTTGTCCTGATACTCCGCGCAGGCCGGCCCAAGCTCGCACAACAGCTTTTTGACCGTGTTGATGGACACGTTGCAAAGCCGGGTGGTGGCCCGCATGGACATACTCTCGACCAGGCAGGATGCAATCTGCGCCCGCTTCTCTGTGGTTAATTGATTCATGCCGCCAATATGACACGAAATGCCTAAGCTGTCAACTATTATTTTTGAGAAAAAAGCGTGCGAATGGCCTAGGAGGGCCGCTGCACCGTATTTGCTCACGCAATTTCCTTGGGGCCGGAGTCTGGCAACGCAATTCTGGACATCGGGACTTCCGTGTATAGATTGGATTCCCAGGACGATGCCACATTTAGGCGAATATGAAAGGCTGCTTCAATCGGTTTTCTTTCTTTATGAAAGCGAAGGCGATGCGTTTTGCGGCAATCATCAGGGGGGAACCGGATTTTTGGTGGCCCTTCCGGCGGATTGCGGAAGTATAAGCAGTAAGCATCATTTTTATGGCGTCACCAATTACCATTTAGCGCATGAAGGATACCCGGTCATTCGACTAAACAAAGAAGATGGAACGCCCGACATACTTCCACTTACAAAAGATGACTGGCATTATGATCCCATGGGTTGCGATTTGGCGGTTACTCCCCTATCGCTTTATACAGGCCATAAAGTTGCTCCGCTAACCCCAGACTGGTTTGTAACAAAGGAAGATTTGGAGAACAAAAGGACGGGGGTGGGCTTGGGCGAAGATGTCTTTATGGCCGGAAGATTTGTGGATTATGACGGGACGGAAGACAATCAGCCCTCCCTAAGATTTGGGCATCTCAGTATTATGCACGCCCCGATTGAACAAAAAACGCCATGGAAACCCCGTAACCCCTCCCATGTAATAGACCTACACAGTCGAAGCGGTTATTCAGGAAGCCCGGTGTTTGTTTACCATACGCCGGGTTCAATCTTACCGCAGTCGGACACCACTCAAGCCGCGCATACGAAAAGCATTCTTGTGCTTGGAGGGGATAGCGCCTGGGTCAAGCTCTTAGGGATTCACTGGGGCCAATTTCCTGAACAGTGGCAAATAGAGAAAGGTGACGCACGAGCGGAGGGAGCACTGGTGAGGGAGGGCGAGTATGTAAATGGATTAAGCGGCATGACACTTGTAATTCCTGCCGCTGAAATCTTGAAGCTATTAAAAACCCCAAAACTGGAGGAAATGCGCGAAAAAATAGAAATCCAATGGCTGAAAGAATACAAAAAGACTGGCATATTATGATCGCTCAATCCTTTTTTCCCCACCGTATAGCCGCCCCTTTTTTTCCAATCTCCCGTTTCGCCGCTTCCGACAACACCCTAGCCCTAGCCGGGCCACCCTTCAAACCACCCAACCTCCCCAACATGACCGCCGCCGGATTCTTCCCCGCCAGCTTGGCTCGCGCCGCTTCCTCGCGCTCGCGGTATATGGCCGCAACCCCTTTCGGGATAAACTCGCCGTGGGTAGCCTGGGCGACGACAAGCCCGGCAATCTGGTTCATGTCCAGTCTGGTTGAACGCTTAGGCATGGCCGCAAGATACGCCCGGCACACTTAAAACTCAAACTCAAAAACGATTTATGAAATCCAAACTGATACACTACCTATCAAAGAAGGGCCATGGCGCATTTTGCGGCAAAGGCCTTTTTCGTAGCGCTGAGCTCCAGCCAGCGCTTCTTCGGGATTCGCGCAGCCCAGAGCGCTGGCTGAAGCTCAGTGCTACGAAATTGAGTCACAACCGAACCTCGCGACGGAGCATCATACCCTTATCAAAAACCATGACAAATGGAAATTGCCTTTTCAAAATTGCCGCATGGATGGGGGGATCAACGAATTACGTTTTCGGCCGATGTTCGTGGATATAATCGTTCAGGCTTTTGGCGAGCGTGACAAAATCCGAGGGGATCATGATTACCGTAGTGCTGTTGTTTTCCGCGCCGACCTCCGCAATCATTTGGAAACGGCGCAACTCGAGTGCCGCCGGATTGGCCGCCATTTGCAGGGAGGCGGCGGCCAGTTTCTGCGACGCCTCCAATTCCGCTTCCGCCTTGATGATGCGCGCGCGCTTTTCCCGAATGGCTTCGGCCTGCATGGCCATGACCTGCTGCATGGCCTCCGGCAGCTCGACATCCTTCATCTCAAACCGCTCCACCTGCAGGCCCCATTGCGTAGTCGAGCCGGCAATGGCTTGCTGCAACAGCCCGTTAATCTTGTCGCGCTCCTGCAAAACTTCGTCGAGGTCGTGCTGACCGATGATATTGCGCAAGCTCGTCATGGCGAGTTGATAGATGGCCGCGCTGGCCTCTTTAACGGCGATGACGGATTTCGCCGCGTCCTCGACCCGATACCACAGCACGGCGTTGACCTTGATGGTCACACTGTCGCGGGTGATCGTCTCCTGCTGCTCGGCGGAAACCGTGCGCGTGCGGATATCAATAATCATCGAGCGCTCGATGCCCAGCGGGATGATCCAGTAGAGGCCCGGCCCACGCAAGCCCAGGTAGCGCCCCAGCCGGAAAACCACTCCGCGTTCGTATTCCTGGGCGATGCGGATGCCCGACAGCGCCACCACCACAACGCCCGCCAAAACACAAAGTAAAACTTGTGTCATAATACTTGGAGATTCGATGAATCCCGCGGGATGGCAAGAGTTATTTTCGAATTTGATTTAGCGCTGGCAAACGTAACCGGGCAGCGATTTGAAATATCGCCGCTAACTGCGAATCGTATATTTCCCGCCCGCCGTTAACGTTTGCTGAATCGCCGCGAGGGCTGTGTTCACTTCATCATCCTTGAGTGTGCGTTCGAGCGAGCGGAAGCGCAGCGCGAAGGCCAGGCTCTTTTTTCCCGGAGGCAAACCGGCGCCGGTGTAGAGGTCGAAAATCGCCACCGATTCCACCGTGAAGGCGCTGCCGGTTGCGGCGCGGGCGGCGGACTCGACTTCGCGGCGCACGGATTCGGCGGGCGCGGTTTCGTCCACGACGAGCGCGAGGTCGCGCGTGGTCGGCGGATACGCCGAGAAGGGCTGGAAACGTGCGCGGGGTTTTAACTGCGCGAGAATGTCCGGCCGTACAAGCAATTCGCCGGCGAACACAAAACCGTCGAGGCCGTTTTCCTTCGTCAGCACCGGGCTGATGAGGCCGCATTTGATTTGAAAGCCGTTCTTTACCCAGCAGCCCGACTCGGCGGCGTGGCCGCTTTGCCACAGCGGGCGCGGGCCGATGGGTTGGAAATCCAAAGCGGCCGCATCCACGCCGAGCAAATGCGCGGCGAGTTGCGCGGCCAGGCCTTTCACGGCATAAAAATCCGGGGCCGCCGCGGGTTTCCACGAGCGCTCGCCGGTTTCACCGGGGATGATAAAGGCGACGGCTTCCAATTCGCTGAGTTGCCCGTCGTTCTCGCGGAAGACGCGGCCGCATTCGGCGAGGCGGGGCAGGCCGTTGCCGTGGTCGGCGTTGCGCCGCAGGGCTTCGAGCAGGCCCGGCACCAGCGACGGGCGCAGGCCGCCCATTTCGGATGTGAGCGGGTTGGCGAGCGCGAGCACCGTGGCGTTGGTGTCGGCCTGCCATTTCGGGAATTCCGCGCAGTCGCGCAGCGTGTAATGCACGCATTCGGCGAATTGCCGCGCCGCGAGAAACTCCGCCGCGCGCACGCCGAACGTCCCCTGTGCGTCGTCCGCGCGGTCGGAGCCGGCGAGGGCCACAGGCGCGGCGGGAATTTTATCCGTGCCGTAAATGCGCAAAAACTCCTCGACCAAATCAATCGGTCGCGCCACTTCGCCGCGCGCGCTCGGCACGCTCACGCGCCAATGCGCGCCGGTGGCGTCGGAATGGACCGGAAACCCGAGCCGCTCAAACACGCGGTGGATTTCTGAGTTGGAGACCGTGAAACCCAGGCGTTCGCGCACAAATTCCGGCGCGATTTCGATGACATGGCCTCCGCGTGGCGGCGCGCCATGGACGGCGTAATGCGGTACGAGTTCGCCGCCCGCCGTCTCCAAAATCAAATCGAGCGCACGCCGCAGCGCGAGCGCGACGCCTGCGGGGTCCACGTCGCGCGCGAAACGCTGGGAACTGTCCGTATGCAGGCCGAGGAGGCGCGTGGCCTGGCGCACCGCGCCGGGGCGGAACCACGCACTTTCCAAAACAATGTCGGTAGTGCCAGAGTCCACTTCGGCGTCCACGCTGCCCATCACGCCCGCGACGACGAGCGGGCGTTCCGCGTCGGCGATGACGAGCACCGAGGGGTCGAGCGCGCGCTCCTTGCCGTCGAGCGTGGTGATTTTTTCGCCCGCCTGCGCCGCGCGCACGACGATTTCCGCGCCGCGGATTTTCGCGGCGTCAAAGGCGTGCAGCGGCTGGCCGAGTTCGAGCATGACCCAATTGGTCGCGTCCACCACGTTGTTGATCGCGCGCAGGCCGACGGCTTCGAGGTCGCGCTTGAGCCAGGCCGGGCTGGGGCCGATTTTCACGCCGCGCACGGCGGCGGCCAGATAATACGGGCAGTCCGCCGAGGTGACGCGCAGGGTCGTGAGCAAGTGGCCGGGGCCGGGCGCGGGTTGCGCGGCGGGCACGCACTTGGGCGCGGGCGGCGACAGGGGCTGGCCGTAAAGCGCGGCGAGTTCGCGCGCGACGCCGACATGGCTCCAGCAATCGCCGCGGTTCGCGGTGAGTTCGAGCGTGAAAACGGCGTCCGGCTCGGGAAATAGATTATTGATCGGCGTGCCGATTTCGGGCCGGCCTGCGAGAATCATCAGCCCGCCGTGGTCATCGCCCAGGCCGAGCTCCCTGGCGGAGCACATCATGCCGTCGCTCTCGACGCCGCGCAGCTTCGAGCGCTTGATCTTGAAATCCCCCGGCAACGCCGCGCCCGGCAGCGCGACGGGCACGCGGTCGCCCACCTTGTAGTTTTTCGCGCCGCACACGATTTGGCGCGGCGGCTCGTTCAACGCGGTTTGCACCGTGCAGACGGACAGCTTGTCCGCGTTCGGATGCTGGGCGCTCGTCAAAATCTCGCCGACGACGACCTGCGGCAGCCGCGGCAGGCCCTTGAGTTCGACGCTCTCGACCTCGTGCCCGATCATCGGCAACGCGCGGCGCAACTCCTCGGGCGAAACCGCGCCGAGGTTGACGTATTTTTTGAGCCAAGAAAGTGAAATTCGCATAAACAATGAAGCAAAGCGCAAATAGTGTCCGGGAAGCAAGCTTCCGATGATTTGTCTCAGGCCATCGAGATGAATGGGCAGCTATTCAGGTCCGGAACTGTTTTTTCCGCTCCAAAAGCTGCAACTGTGCTTCGTATTCTTCTTGGTGCCCGTTGGCTTCGTAGGCAAAGAAATCCTCGCCGTTCATTCCGGGATACAGGGCCGCCAATTTGGAGATAGATTTCACGGCCATCCGATAGTAGTCGGGGTCAATTTCGATGCCAATCGCCTGATGTCCCAGGGCCACCGCCGCCGCAATTGTCGAACCCGAACCCATGAATGGGTCGAGGATGACGCCTTCGCCCAACGGGAGAAGCGCGCGGATAAAAATTCGAAGCAGGTGTTGCGGTTTGAGCGAGGGATGATCGGCAATGGCACGCTCTCTGGCCGGGGTCTTGAAGCTCGGGATCACGTCGGGCAGCGGTTTTTCTCCCGCCAACATGCGCAAGCCGCCGGTGCCCCATTTGCGCAAATTTTGGGCCACGGTCCGCTCGGAAATCGGTTTGCGGAAGAGCATCCACGGTTCGTAATTGCCGCGCGGGGTGACGCAGACTTGCGGGAATTCCGATTCCGCGTTTTTCGGCCGGTCGCCTCCGCGAAACCCATGATAAAGACGCAAAATGGTCGCCCGGCTTTCAAAGCCTTCCCGCACCAGTGCGTTTTGCACATACATTTGCAGGGTGGAGTTGCTGGCAATCAACAAATGGCCGCCGGGCCTGATTTTCGGCCCCAGCACATGCGCCCACTGGTGGAAAAAATCCTCAATGGCTTGCTTTTGCTCCGCGGTCAGGATCGTAAAGCGGGGCAACGGGCGGCGTTTACAGCCATCCCAATCGGGTGGCAGCCGCCAAATTCCCCCTTTGCCCTGCCGCAATTTCACCACCTCCTCGGCGGAAAATTCGACGAGGCCGTAGGGCGGATCGGTGCAGACTGCGTGCAAGGAGTCCGCCTCGAGCAAGCGGATGTGCTCCAGGCACTCGCCGAGGATTAATTTGGGAAAAGTCATATTTCAACTATAGTTGAAAGACAAGCAGGCTGTCAACTGATAGAATCCACGTTTTTCCATGGAAGCCAAGTCCGCAATCGGAGCCACCATTCGCCAGTTGCGCGAAGCCGCGGACCTATCGCAAGAGCGCCTGGCGGAACGCGCCGGCATCACCTATCAATATCTTTCCGCGGTCGAAAACGGCAAAGAAAACCTTTCCCTCGGCATCCTGGAGGCCTTGGCCAATGGACTGGGTTTGAGCCTGCCGGCCTTGGTGGAGCGCGCATTTGAGTCGCCGCGCATGATGCCATTGGTTCAGCGGCAATTTTTCATTGAGAAGGCTCCTTTACCGCCGCGCTTGACCATATCGGGCGTGGAAGCTGCCTTGAATGAGACCCACAAAATCATCCGGCTCATCAATACGACCCTGACCAAGGTGGCTGAACGGCCGCTGTCAGCCTACATCCAGGGGAATAATTTTAGCGGAATTGTTTCCAACATCCTTTGCGATGCTTTGTCGCGGCTCACGCCCTATAAGCACAATCATGACCAACGCTATCCCGATCTCGTCTGTAAAACGGACAAAGGGAGCACGGTGGCCGGGTTGGAAATCAAAACCACCATTCGCCCGGGCAAGGGCGGCGAAAGCCATAATGGACATTCCGGCTGGCACATGGTGGCCTGTTTTTCGCTGGACAAGACGTTGGGCGACATTCGATTCATCCACATCATGTTCGCGGAGTTGATCGGCCACGGCAAACCCAAGGCGGACTGGAAATATGTTGGGAGCAAAGTCAACGAGGACACGGGAAGTCAGCGGACGGAGACTTACACAACCACCCCGGCGGGCACGGCCAAGCTAAGACACGGCACCGTTTATCTGGATACGTCCATCATAAATGTTGCCCGCTGGCGCACTGATTCATCATTGCCAGCGCCAGTCTATTCGCCGTTCCGTAAAAACCAAAAATAACGGTATGTTTTATATCAACAAGGTATTTTATCATTACCAAGCCTCCTTTAAATGAAAAAGTGGAATGGCGCGTCAGGCTATCATAAGTAAGTGGCATATTATGATTTACGCTCATTTTGAATTTTATGGATAACGTCTATTCCCCGTTTTTTGACTCAAAGGAGGGATCTTCGGATGCTATTAAAGACCCGTTGTTGCGACCGCTTTGGACCGATATGTGTAAATGCGAAGAATTGATGCAAAAGCATCAAGATGAATTTTCAAGGCGCACATATGTTCGAGCGAGCTTCGCGTTCTTAGAAGGATTCCTCTTTATAGTTAAAAAGCAATTCCTCCAATGGTTAATTCAAAAAGGTATGAGAGATAATAATTTGGAAATTTCCAAAATTGAGCTCTTGGGTGATTTGTCGCTCCGTGCTGGTAGAACCGGGAAAATCGAATCTGAATCCAACCGGATGCCCTTTCTTAACTATTGTGCTTTAATTCTTCGGACAGGTGCCGAATGTGTCGGAATGGAACCAGCGGCAATTTTTTCTGATAATGGATGGATGAGCTTACAAAAGGCATTGGCAGTTCGCCATCGCATCACACATCCTAAACAGCCAAGCGACCTTGACGTATCCCTAGATGACGTAATGGCGTGTAACAAATCCATCCGGTGGCTTTATAATAGCTTGATAGACCTTATGTCACATGGAGCAGAATCCGGCAATCTTCACTTTAACTCTGACGTACAAGGGTAATCTTGTATATTAGTCCCTCATGCGAATTGGCGCAGAAAACGCAAATCGTTCTGATAAAAATGCCGCAGGTCGTCCTGGCCGGCGCAGACCATGGCGATGCGTTCGAGGCCGAAGCCAAAGGCGTAGCCGGTCCACTCCGCGGGGTTCAATCCGACGGCGTGGAAGACCTCGGGGTCCACCACGCCGCAGCCGCCGAGTTCGAGCCATTTGCCGGAGAGTTTGCCCAAATCCGGCGAGGTGAAATCCATCTCGAAACTCGGCTCGGTGAAGGGGAAAAACGACGGGCGCAGGCGGATTTGCGCGCCCGCGCCAAACAGCCCGCGCACGAGGTAATCCAGCGCGGCCTTCAAATCCACGACCGTCACGCGCCGGTCCACGCACAGGCCCTCGACCTGGTGGAAATTCGCGCTGTGGGTGGCGTCCACGTTGTCGCGGCGGAAGACGCGGCCGGGCGCGAGGATGCGCAGCGGCGGCTTTTCCTTGAGCAGCGTGCGGATTTGCACGGTCGAGGTGTGCGAGCGCAGGAGGTAGCGCTCCTGGCCGTGGCGCGAAACATTGCCGACGGGCGTTGCAGCGGGGAGGTAAAACGTGTCCTGCTCGTTGCGCGCGGGGTGGTTGGGCGGCGTGTTGAGCGCGTCGAAGTTGAACCACTCGGTTTCGAGTTCCGACCCCTCGGCGATGGTGAAGCCGATCTTGCGGAAGAGGGCGCAGACCTCGCGGCGCGTGCGCGTGAGCGGGTGCAGCAGGCCGGGCGCGGCGTCCGGCGCGGGCAAGGTCGGGTCCACGGGCGGGCCGAGGCGGGCGGTCAGCGCGGCGGCGTCGAGCCGCGCGAGCGTTTCGGCGAAAAGCTTTTCAAACTCCTGCTTGTATTGGTTGATGAGGCGGCCGGCGGCGGGCTTTTCCGCCGGGGGCAGGGTGCCCATGATCCGCATCGAGCCGGTGAAGGAACCCTTCGGGCCGACGTAGCGGGCCTTGAACGCCTCGAAATCCGGGCGCGAGGCGAGGGCCGGCGCGGCGGCGCGGGCTTCGGCGAGGAGGGCGGCAAGGGCGGGTTCCATAAGTAGAATGGAAAATGGAAGATGGAAAATGGAAAAGCAACTGACTGAATATCAGTTGGACGGCAGTTGCCTCTTAATCAATTGGCCAGAAATTGAGGCATGGGGCAAGCATGTCCGGGCATTCAGCCCGAAAAGGTTGGGAACCGCAAATGCGTCCTGCGAAAGGACGCGGGGGCCGTTGGTCCTACGCCTTGGCCGGGGCGGCGAGGGCGGCCTTCGCCTGCTCGAAAATCTTGGTGAAGGCGGCGCTGTCGTGGATGGCGAGTTCGCTGAGGGCTTTGCGGTCGAGGCCGATTTTGGCGGCCTTCAGGCCGGCGATAAATCGGCTGTAGGTCAGCCCGCCGCCCGCGGCGCGCACGGCGGCGTTGATGCGGATGATCCACAGGCTGCGGAAGTCGCCCTTCTTGCGTTTGCGGTGCTTGTAGGCATACTGCCCGGAGCGCGCGAGGGCGTCCTTGGCGTAACGATACAACTTCGACTTGTTGCCGAAGTAGCCCTTGGTTTTCCGCAGCGTGCGCTTGCGGCGCGCTTTGGTGTAAACGGCGTTGGTGACACGAGGCATGGCAAAAGGGAATTAAGAATTAGGAATTAAGAATTAAGAAGTAAAGAATGGAAGATAAAAAAAGAAGAGACTGGCGGCGGGCTATATTGGGCAAGGGAAGTCATTTTTCCATTTTCCATCTTTCATTTTCCATTCTGTGTTCAGAATGAGTGCGGCATGGCCATGCGGACGAAGCGGGCGACGCCGGCGGAGACGGGCTTGTCGTTGCGGGACTGGCGCTTCTGCTTCTTGGACTTGGCGCCCAGCAGATGGCGGCGCCCCGGCGTGCGGCGCAGGATTTTGCCGCGGCCGGTGATTTTGAAACGCTTGGCGATGGACTTTTTGGTTTTACGCATGACGGGAAAGACTGCCGAGAGGGTGGAAACCGGCTAACAAACCATGTTTGGGCGCGGGTGTAAAGGGTAAAAGGCGGATATTCGGACGGTTGACAGGGCCGACGCCGCCTGCGAGAATTGGCCCATGAAATTCCGCGTCATCATTGAACCGGACGAAGACGGGGTCTTTGTGGCTGAATGCCCCAACCTGCCCGGCTGCATTTCCCAGGGCCGCACCCGCGAAGAGGCCGTGACCAACATCAAGGACGCGATTCAGGGATACTTGACGAGCCTCAAAAAACACCGCGAGCCAATCATGTTTGGGCACGGGTGTAACTGGTAAGTTTCCCGAACCGTGGGCAAGCAGCTTTTCTCGATTTCTTGGGCTGGGGAAATCCGGGCCTCGCGGAGCGAGGCCGCGATATTAGCCGGGGGTTTCAACCCCCGGACCGGGGCAACGGGGAACCGCGTCGCGTAGCGACGCTTGAAGGAAGTGCAGCAATGTATTTGAACGCAAACTCAGGCGTCGCTACGCGACGCATTGTGGGTGAGATTCCGTTCCCGTGGACTGAAGTCCACGGCTACTATCATTGCCTCGCTACGCGAGGCCAAGGCGCGCAATGTGAACGCACAAATGTCAAAAAGTGAGCATAGCCACACGGCTGTGTTCAAAGCGTCGCTCCACGAGGGAAAAGGGTGAAGTATTCGTTTGAATGAGGCCCTGCTGTTTTGGGATGGCCTTAATTTGAAACATGTCGCTGAAAAAGGGGTTACTTAATCTGTCGGGATCCCCCCTTAATTGCAAAGTTAATGAAGCCTAAGCACTTCCTCCTGGCTTTCTTTATCGTCGCTATTGTGGGCGTTGGCATTTGGTGGTTTGCCCAGCCAAAGCCGACGCCGCTGGAAAAAACCGCCGACTCGAAGTCACCCGCATCGGGCAACATTGCCGCGCCCAAGCCTGCGCCGACCCAAATTGCCGCGCCGATTACGCCCCCGGCGGCGAAATCCAGCACGGCCCCGCCAGACGGCGGGTCGGAGCCGGACAAAGGCGACCCACACGCCGAATTGAGCACGGCGATTAATGATATCTCCAGCCGACTTTTGTCGGGAGATTTGTATTCGGTGGAAACAAATTATTCCTTGCCGGAGGTGCTCGCCAAAATTCCGCCCGAAGAACTGGCGAATCTGCAGGAATTGCAAACCGCCTTGGACAGTTCTCCACAACCTGTGCGAAGGCTGCAAAACTATGCACAAGTTTACCAAACCCTTGAAGGTCAGACTCCCGAAATGAACGCCGCTGGTGACGAGGCCACTTACCAAGTGACGCCCCCACGCGGAATGGCCGGCGACCCCGTGAGCGGCAGTCCCGTGACGCTCCCGACACTGACGGTCACATTCCAGAAAATTGACGGCAAATGGTATATCAAACGCGGCCCAGGCGGATTGTCCGCCCCACATTGAGGGACACCGGCATGCGACTACGATGCTGGGTTGCGCCAAGGCTGCGGATGCTCGGACGCCTCGGAGAGGCGTCCCTACCATTGCGGGGGATGTAGCGGGCGTTGTTTCCGCCAGCGCAGTCCTATCCTTGCCAAACGCCGTCCGCCTGTTCATGCTCGCAGGTTTCGCCCCTGATTGGGGGCTGGCCGCGCCATGATTCATAAAATTTTCAGCTACTTTTCCGGACGGCATTACAAGCAGTTCGTGCGCTCCTGCCTGCCCCTGGTCGCGCGCGTCAACCAGTACGACCAGGAATACAAGGCCTACACGGACGAGCACTTGCGCGCCAAGACCACCGAGTTCCGCGAGCGCTTCCACAAGGGCGAGACGCTCGACCAGCTTTTGCCCGAGGCCTTCGCCGCGGTCAAAAACGCCGCCCGCCGCCTGAGCGGCCAGGAGATCATGGTCTGCGGCCAGCCGCTGCAATGGAACATGGTGCATTTTGACGAGCAGCTTATTGGCGGCATGGCGCTGCACGGGCGCAAAATCGCCGAAATGGCCACCGGCGAGGGCAAGACGCTTGTCGCCACGCTGCCGCTCTACCTCAACGCGCTCTCCGGTCGAAACTGCCACTGCGTCACCGTCAACGACTACCTGGCCCTGCGCGACTCGGAGTGGATGGGCCATCTCTACAAATTTCTCGGCCTGACGGTCGGCTGCATCCAGCAACAGCAGCCGCCCGACGTGCGCCGCGCCGCCTACAAGTGCGACATTACTTACGGCACGGCCTCGGAGTTCGGCTTCGACTACCTGCGCGACAACGGCATGGCCACGCGCGTCGCCGACCAGGTGCAGAACGGCTATTATTATTGCATCGTGGACGAGGTGGACTCGATTCTCGTGGATGAGGCGCGCACGCCCCTCATCATCACCGGCCCCTCGACGGAGGACAGCGAAGGGCCGTATCTCGCGCTCAAGCCTGGCGTCGAACATCTTTTCGGCCAGCAAATGCGCCTGTGCAACCGCCTCGCGCAGGAGGCGCGGGAGGAATTGGAGAAGCCCGGCCAGGGCGAATCAAGCGAGGCCATCCACAAGCTCCTCCAGGTCAAGATGGGCATGCCGAAGCACAAGCAGTTGCTCAAGCTCATGGAAAACGGCACCGTGCGCAAGTTGCTGGACAAGTATGACCTCGAGATGAGCGGCGATTTCTCGCGCGACCAGCGCTACCAATTGAAGGAGGAACTCTTCTTCACTGTGGACGAGCGCCAGCGCACCTCCGACCTGACCGAAAAAGGCCGCCGCGCCCTGCGGCCCGAAAATCCGGAGGCGTTCATGCTGCCCGACTTGCCGAGCTTTTTCATCGCCACCGACCGGCGCGACGACCTCACCCCCGAGCAAAAGCACCAGCTCAAGCAGGCGGAGGAGCAGCGCTTCGCCGCCGTCTCCGAGGAAATCCACTGCCTTGCGCAACTTCTCATCGCCTACACGCTCTACGAGCGCGACCAGCAATACGTCGTGCTCGAGGGTAAGGTCTTCATCGTGGACGAAAACACCGGGCGCCTGATGCCGGGGCGGCGCTGGAGCGAGGGCCTCCACCAAGCCGTTGAGGCCAAGGAGGGCGTCGTGATCGAAAAGGAAACGAAGACCTACGCAACCATCACGATCCAGAATTATTTCCGCCTTTATGAAAAACTCGCGGGCATGACCGGCACCGCCGAGACGGAGGCCGCCGAGTTCAACGACATCTACCGCCTCACGGTCATGCAGATTCCCACGCACAAGACGTGCATCCGCAAAGACCTCAACGACATTGTTTTCAAGACCCGGCGCGAGAAATACAACGCGGTGGTGGAGGACATCAAGCAAGCCCACGACCGCGGGCAGCCCGTCCTCGTCGGCACCACGTCGGTGGACGACTCGGAGGTGCTCTCGAAGATGCTCAAGCGCCTGAACATTGTGCATAGCGTCCTGAATGCGAAGTATCACCAGCAAGAGGCGGAAATCGTGGCTCGCGCGGGCTCGCGCGGGGCTGTCACCATCGCGACGAACATGGCGGGCCGCGGCACGGACATCAAACTCGGCGAAGGCGTGCCCGAGACGGGCGGCCTGTATGTACTCGGCACCGAGCGCCACGACTCTCGCCGGGTGGACCGCCAGTTGCGCGGCCGCTGCGCGCGCCAGGGCGACCCGGGCTTGTCGCGCTTTTATGTTTCGATGGAGGACAAGCTGATGCGTCTGTTCGCCAACGCCGGGCCGCTTTCGACGATGCTCGACAAGTCCATGCAGGAAGGCGAGCCGCTCGAGCACGGCCTGCTCAACCACAGCATCCAGCAGGCGCAGAAAAAAGTCGAGTCGCAGGACTACAGCATCCGCAAGCGCCTGTTGCAATACGACGACGTGCTCAGCCGCCAGCGCGAAGTGGTTTACGGCCTGCGCAATGACGCCATCCGCGGCGAAAGCCCCCGCGCAACGGTCTTCGAGGTCGTTGAGGAGGAACTCAAACTGCGCGCCGACGCGCTGGCCCCCGACGGGCGCGTCCCCGAGGGCGAGGCGCTGGCCGGCTACCTCGCGTGGGTCAACGCGCGCTTTCCACTGTCGCTGAAAGCCGCCGACGCCAAGGGCAAGGCCGCCGACGCGCTGGTGGCCTGGATCATGGAAAATTTGCAAAAGGCCTACGCGCAACGCTGCGAATTCGAGACGCCCGAGGCGATGCTCGCCATCGAGCGCTACGTCGTCATCCGCGCCATTGATCGCAACTGGCAGGATCACCTGACGGAAATCGAGGACTTGCGCAAGAGCATCAACCTGCGCGGCTACGGCCAGCGCGACCCACTCAATGAATACAAGGCGGAGGCCTTCACCTATTTTGAGCAGATGATGGGCCGCGTGCGCCAAGACGTGTGCGGCGGCCTCTTCACCTCGGCGACGAACATGCAGTCCTTCCAAAGCCTGCTGCAACTCATGCAGCGTGCCCAAGCCACCGGCCCGACCGATCCGATGCAGCCCGCCACGACCACCGGCACCGCCACGCGCCCGCCGGCCGCGCCCGCCCGGCCCGCCGCGCCGCCGCCCGCGACCACGGCTGCGACCGCTCAGCCGGAAGCCAAGCTGCCAAAAGTCGCTCCGCGCCCGCCGCCCGAAGCACTGAAATTTGGCCGCAACGACCTGGTGACCATCAAGCGTGGTGCCGAAACCCAGCAGGTGAAATTCAAAAAAGCCGAGCTGATGCTCAAAGAAGGCTGGGTGATTGTGCCGGGGAAAGAATGAAGGATGAGGGATGAAGGATGAATTATGGGTGTCTCTGACAACTCCTCGTTGACCAATTTCACAATAGGTAAAAATGAAACTCCAGGCGAAAAGAGAGGTTGGTAGAAGCACCTTTAAGAAAGATGAAAGATGAAAGATGAAGGAACATCCCACACGCAGAGGAAAAATCCGGCGCGGAACAAAAAAAATCCGCCGAAGCTGGTGATATGCCCGGAGCAAAAGCCAGGAAGCAAACTTTGAGTCCGAATTCATCCATCATCCATCATCCTTCATCCTTCTCCCGCCGCCGGCTTCCGCTGTTCGTGGCCGCGGCCTACATCCTCGCGCTCACGCTCGCGTTTCCGCCGTTCAACCAGGCCTGGGCGGTGCTGGTTTTTCTGACGCCGTTTGTGAAGTGGGCGTTCAGCGCGCCGCGCTGGCGGACGTTCTTGGCGGCGGCGCTCGCGGCGGGGTGGGGGTCGTGGTTTTGCATCATGATCTGGCTGCGGCATATTTATCCGCCGTGGGGCTGGCTCGGCTTGTTTTTGTTAAGCGGTTATCTCGGGTTGTATGCGCTCGCCTGGCTGGCGGCGGTGCGTTGGGCCGCGCCGCGGCTCCAAGGCGCGTCGCGCTGGCGACGGCTGGTGGGGCTGGTGGCGCTGGCGGGGTGGTGGGTGGTGCTCGAGTGGGTGCGCGGCACGGCGTTCACGGGATTTCCCTGGCTGCCGCTGGCGGCGGCGTTTTGGAAGTTTCCCCTGCTCCTGCAAATTGCCGCATGGACCGGCCAGTGGGGTGTCACGTTCATGATCGTGTTGTTTAACCTCGGCCTCGTCTGCGGCACCGGGCCGGAGCCGGTGGCCGGGAAGGCGCCGCCGCCGCGCCGAAAAATTTGGTGGCCCGCGCGCTGCGGCCCGGAACTGCTATTGCCGGCGGGTTTGTTCTTGGGCGCGATATTTTTGTCGCTCCAACTAGGTTCCAGCAAAGAGCGCGCGACCGTCCGGCTCCTGCGCGCGGGCATCGTCCAGCCGGCGACGCCGGCGACTCTGAAAGAGGATCCCGCGTTTGTGGTTAAAAACCGGGACATCGTATTGGGCCTGACTCGGACCTTCACCCACCGTGAAAGCAGCCCAAACAATGTGGACTTGGTGCTGTGGCCCGAGGCCGCCCTGGGCTATTTTTCGTTTCAAGGCCCCAACGCGGAACCGAACCGGCGGGCGCTGGAACAGTTTGTCCACAATTTGGGCGTGCCGCTGCTTTTTGGCGGGCTGGGCGAGGCTTTCCCGCGGGCCGGCCAGCCGGACGAGGCGGGAGAATATGACAGCGTCTTTCTCGCGCTGCCGGGCCAGCCCGGCCGTTTCGCGGAGGAAGTTTATGCCAAGCGCCACCTCGTGCCCTTCGGTGAATATGTCCCGCTGCGCCAATGGCTGCCCTTCATCGGCCAGGTCGTCTCCGTGGACGCGGTGCCCGGCGACCGGGCCGTGACCATTCCGCTGACTCTGTCCAACGGCCACACCGTCCACGCCGGGCCGCTGGTGTGCTTCGAGGATATTTTTGCCAACCTCGCGGGCGACCAGGCGCGGGCGGGCGCGGACTTCCTGGTCGTCGTCACCAACGACGCCTGGTTTGGCCTCGGCGGCGAAGATGAGCAGCACGCGGCCCATGCCGTCCTGCGCGCCATCGAAACGCGGCGCCCGATCGTGCGCTGTGGCAACGACGGCTGGAGCGGCTTCATTGACCAGGACGGCGACGCGTTCGCGCTCGATAAAAACGGCCACGTCATCCAGAGCGGCTGGGTTTTGACCGCGCGCGGCACGACGCATTTCCAAGGCGCGGGCGCGCTGTATCTCTACAGCAACCCGCAGTTCGACGGCGTCGAAACTTTTTATGTGCGCTTCGGCGACTGGTTTGTCACCTTGAGCGCGCTGCTGGCGGTGGCGGGAGCGGTAGGGTTAAGAAAAAAATAGCCACAAGTCCTGATTTGCCTCAACAACGTTAAAGCGGGCGCAGTCTTGCTGCGTCCTCGGCCTCTTCAAGGCGTCGTCGCGGCCGGGGGCGGCGTGACCTCGGGCGCGGGCAATTCCGTCGAGGGCGCGGTGGTCTCCGTCGTCGCGGCCGGGGTTGCTGACTCCGCGGGCTGGTCTGTCGCCGGTGCGGGGTGGGCGACAAGGTAGGAATCAATATTTTCCTGCACCATGCGGGCCAGTTCCGGGCCGGGTTCGACGATTTCTTCCTTTTCCGCAAGCGTGCCCGAGACCACCATCACGCCTTGAAAGCCGCTGGCCGAGGCCCGCCGGGTGGTCTCCAAAACGGCGGTGGGCGTGACGGCATCTTGGCGTGCGACGAGGAACTTGCCCTCCGGGAATGGCGCGCGGTTCAACTGGACGACGGCGATGGCGGTCTTCAGGTCCACCCAGTTGGCGGTGCCGACGATGGTGGTTTTCGCGGCGGGGACGAATTTGTTATACAGGCCGCCATCCTTGGCGACCTGGCCCGCCGACTTCACATGCGCGCAGCCGCCCAGCGCGACGACGCCGCAAAGCGCGAGGAGAAGTGACGAAAAAGCACGCATGACGGCGCCCGGAATAGATCAAGATTCGCGTCGCGGCAGGGCCGGGTCGCCCGGCTTGCGGAACTGCTCGAAGCCGGGGCCGGTGGTCGAGAACTCGCCTTCGAAGAAGCCGTGCAACTGGCGGATGCGCGTCGGGTGGCGCATCTTGCGCAAGGCCTTCGCCTCGATTTGGCGGATGCGCTCGCGCGTGACCTTGAACTGGCGGCCGACTTCCTCAAGCGTGCGACTGTAGCCGTCCTGCAAACCAAAGCGCAGCGAGAGGACGCGGCGTTCGCGCTCGGTCAGCGAATCGAGCACGTCCATGATTTTTTCGCGGAGGAGCGAATAGGCCGTCATGTCGTAGGGATTTTCCGCGGCCTTGTCCTCGATGAAGTCGCCGAAATTGGTGTCGTCGCTGTCGCCGACGGGGGACTGGAGGGAGATGGGCTGCTGGGCCATCTTCATGATTTGCTGCACGCGCTCGACGGGCAGGTTCATCTCCTCGGCGACTTCCTCGGGGGTCGGCTCGTGGCCGAGTTCCTGGAGGAGCTGCTTTTGCACCTGCATGACCTTGTTGAGCGTCTCGATCATGTGGACCGGGATGCGGATGGTGCGGGCCTGGTCGGCGATGGAGCGCGTGATGGCCTGGCGGATCCACCAGGTGGCGTAGGTGGAAAACTTGTAGCCGCGGCGGTATTCGAATTTCTCGACGGCCTTCATCAGGCCCATGTTGCCCTCCTGGATGAGGTCGAGGAAGGACAGGCCGCGGTTGGTGTATTTCTTGGCGATGGAGATCACGAGGCGCAGGTTGGCCTCGACCATTTCGGTCTTGGCGCGGTGGGCCTCGCGCATGGCCTTGCGGGCCTCGCGCACGAGGTTGAGCAGCTCGATCGGCGCCATGCGGTATTCGTTCTCGATACTGCGCAGGCGGCGGCGGATGGCGGCGGGGTCGAGGCGCTTGCGCCGGTGGGCGATCTTTTCGGCCAAATCCAGTTCCTCGAGGTGATCCTCGACTTCGCGCAGCACGGGCGAGAGCTGGTCGAGAAATTCCTCGAACACCTTGAGTTTGAAGCAAAACTTGCGGAGGAAGGGCCGGATTTCCACTTCCAGTTTATGGTAGCGGGTGAACGCGCGCTTCTTGGCCGCCTCATCGCTGTTGCGGTGCGCCTCTTTCCACGCCTTCTGCAGCTTCTGCTCCTGGTCGTCGGTGTGCTCGATGAGCTTGGGCAGGTGGAGGAAATAGGCCTCGCGACTTTCGATTTTCTTGTCGAGTACGATGCGGTCGAAACGTTCCTGGCGTTCAACGAGTTTTTTCGCGAGGTCAATTTGGTAGCGCGCCGTCAGCACCACGCTGAACAGGACATCGAGCGCGGTCTGCTCGGCCTTCTCAATGCGTTTCGAGATGGCGACTTCCTGCTCGCGCGTGAGCAGGGGCACCTGGCCCATCTGCTTGAGATACATCCGGACGGGGTCGTCGAGGATGTCGAGCTGCGAGGTGCGCATCTGCTCCTCCTCGCTTTTTTCCTGGCGCTGTTTGTAGCTTTCCACTTCCTCGGCGTCGAGGATGTCAATCTCCAGGTTTTCGAGGATGTTGATGACGTTCTCGATCTCCTCCGGGTTGTTGACCTTCTCCGGCAGCGCCTCGTTGATGTTCTGGACGGTGATGTAGCCCTGCTCCTTGGACAAGCGGATCAGGTGGCGGATTTTTTCATTGAGGCGGAGGCTTTTCGGCGAAGTGGGGTCGGCGGTGGCGGCGGCGATGGCGGCGCGGGTGGCCTCTTCCTTGCTGGGCACATGGACTTGGGCCTGGGCGTGGGCCAGGATGGCACCATGGGTGTGGCTGTGGCCATTGCCATTTGCTTGGGCGACAACCGCGGGCAACACCAATTTTTCCGCGAGGACGGGCACAACCTCGGTCTTGGGCGCGGAGGCGGGGATCACAGCGGGCTTGGACGGGGCCGGCGCGGGCGTGGCGGGTTTGGCCACGGCGGGCGCAGGCGCAGCGGCTTTGGCGGGGCTGGCCGCCTTGACGGCTTTAGCGGGCGCAAGCGGAGGACGCGTGGCGGGTTTGATGGGTTTGGTTTTGTCGGCCATGGGCCAGAAATCTAATTTGAGTTGAGAAGTTAGACCGGAAAAAACGGGCGAAGTGCCGGGCCATCAGGGGGGTGGGGGAGGATTAATGCGCGGGGGGTGACGAAGCAGTTTTTGGATTTCGTTGATGCGTTGCTGCAAGGCGGCGAGGGACGCTTGATCGTCGGCGGGCAGGTTGACGGCGCGGGTTTTGAGTTCGAGGAGTTCGCGGCGGAAATGTTCGGTGAAAATGGTCTTCAGGCATTCGTTGATGTGCTTGACCGGCTCATCGCTTTCAAAAGGCCGGGAACGCAGGTTCGTCGCCAAATTGCGTTCGTCGTCGGATTCGAGCAATTCATCAAGGTGGTCGGCGCCCGGCCAGGCGTCCTCGCGGTGGGCGGCCAGGCAGCGGTCTAGCAGGCGGCCCTCCGGGGTTTGAGTGTCAAGCCATTGATGATCAAGCGCATGGGCAATCAAAGACGCAAGGTCTTCATAATGCAAAACGAACACTAATAACTCATTTTCGGCCGTTGTCAACTTATCATTCGCAGATTCAAGTGGTTGCGCATTCTGCAACGAGCTGGCTTGACCTATACTTTCCAGCGTTTGAATGGGCCGGGTGGCGCGTTGGGAATGTTGGGTTAGGAAGCGGGCAAAGTCACGCTCGGCCGCCGTGCGGTCGGCGCCGGCCAGGCGGCAGGCTTCCGCCAGATAGTCAGCCCGCAACATGGCGGAATCGGATTGCGCCAAAATCTCAAAAATCTCGCGTAGCGCCTCAGCCTTCTCACGCGCGCTGGGGCGGGACGAGGGCAGCAGTGAACGCACGGCGAAGGCCATCGCCGACTCGGCGTTTTGGTCCAATTCGGCCAGCGCACCCGCGCCTTTTTCCAGAAAGAGCTCATCCGGATCGCAATCCGCCGCCAAAGGCAGGAAGCGGATTTCCAAACCGGCTTTGAGCGCCAGCGGCAGCGCGCGCAACGCCGCCTTCTGCCCCGCCGCGTCTCCATCCAAGAGGCAGTCCACCCTCCCAGCGTATCGCCGCATGAGTTTAAACTGGTTCTCGGTAATCGCGGTGCCCTGCGGCGCGACGACACTTTTGACCCCCGCCGACCAGCACCGCAGCGCATCCAGTTGGCCCTCAACCATCACGAACCGCCCGGCTTCGCGTACCGGCGCGTGCGCGCGGTCCAGGTTGAAGAGCACATCACCTTTGCGAAACAGCGGCGTTTCGGGAGAGTTGACGTATTTCGCCTCCCGCGCAGGGTCGTCGGTGGGCGTGCGCTCCGTCTGCCGTGCCGTGAAGGCGATGACGCGCCCCTGCAACTCGCGGATGGGGATCATCAGCCGTCCGCGAAAGCGCGGGCGTCCGCGCGCGGGGTCGCGTTCCCCTTCGCGGTAGAAAAACAAGCCGCTGGCCAAAAAGGTCTCCGGCGCGAATTTTTTGGTCTTGAGCAAGGCGTCCAGCAGGCCACCGCCGTCCGGCCCGGCCCAGCCGATCTTGAATTCCTTGGCCAGCGCCAGGTCAAAGCGACGCGCCTCCGTCCAGTATTGGCGGATGAAGGCACCGCCGTCGTCGTGGCGCAGAAACGCCGCGTGGAAATGCGCTGCGGCGGCTTCGTGCAGGTCGAATAATTCTTTGCGGACGGACTGGGCCTCGCGCGGCCGGCCATCTTCCTCGTATTCCAAGGTGACGCCAAAGCGTTGCGCCAGCGCCTCGACCGCCTCTTGAAAGCCGAGGTTCTCCTTGGTCTGGACGAACTTGAAAATGTCACCGCCCTGGCCGCTGCTGAAGCAATAGTAGAGGTTCTTGCCCGGATCCACGTAGAAGGACGGCGTTCGTTCTTGGGAGAACGGGCTGAGGCCCTTCCATTTCGCGCCGGCCTTTTTCAGCGCGACGTAGGGCAGCACCACGTCGTAAAGGCTGACGCGGGCGCGCACCTCGTCAATGGAGCTACGTTTGATTTTTGGCACCGGGAAAGCAGGCAGGATGAAGGAGGAGGGATGAAGGATGCAACGAAAAGACAAGGGTGACGGTTCTGCCAAGCCATCCCAAGCGGTGAAAACATATTTTAGAAAACGTTTGCTTTGGGGATTATTAGATGAATTCGGCCAAAAGCATGAACGTTTGGGCAGGCTTGGGCCAGTAGCCCGTGCGGCGGCCCGGGGCCTGGCCTGGACCACCTGCGGTAAAGCTTTGCCAACGGGCAAAAATATCAGTAGTCTTAATGCTTTAGCAACCCTCCCGGTTCACGCCCGAACCCTCCCTAATATTATTTATTATGAAAAACAATCATAAAGGTAGGGGCTTCACCCTAGTGGAAATCATGATTGTGGTGGTCATTATCGGCCTGTTGGCGGCGATGGCCATCCCTGCGTTTGCCAAAGTCATCCAGCAATCGCGTCTCAAGGCGGTCACGAATAATCTGCGCCAGCTCGCCAACTCCGCCCAGCAATACATGCTCAACAATGGCACCACCCAGGCCGCCTACACCGACATTGTCGGCACCACGACGGACCACCTCATCAACGCAATGAACGTCATCGCGAGCGAAGACTACACTGGCATCGTCGTTATTCAGAGCCAGACCCAAGTCACGCTCTCGTCGGTGGCCTTCGGCACGGTCACCTACAATTTTTGAGCCGCCGACCAAGTTGAATCCGGGTGACAGGCGCGTTTCAGGTTTGAAAACGCGCGGGGTTGACTTTTGCATGGGTGCATGTCCCTCCCGCCAACGTTTTTACCGCCCCGCGTGGCCGTGACAGGCCTGGGCGGCTACGCCCGGCACCATCACCTCACCCTGCAGCGCCTGGAAAAAGCGGGTCGGTGTCGGGTGGTGGCTACTTGCGACCCCTCCCTCGAACAAATGCTGCCGCTCAGCGCGGACCTGGACCTCGCCGCGCGGGGCGTGAAAGTTTTCCCCAGCTTGGAGACCCTGCTCGAAGGCATGGCGGGCGGCCTGGACGCCATCACCCTGCCCACGCCCATCCACACGCACGCGCCCATGCACCTTGCCTGTGTCGCCCGCGGGGTCCCGGTGTATCTCGAAAAGCCCCCCACCTTGTGGTGGGAGGAACTCGAGACGATGATCACGGCTGACGCCCGCGCCCCATGCGCCACGGAAGTGGGCTTCAATTTTATCACCGAGCCGGCGCGCGCCGGGTTGCAAGCGCGCCTGCGGGCGGGCGAATTCGGACCCTTGCGCGCGGCGGCGTTTCTCGGCCTCTGGCCGCGGCCGGCGGCGTATTTCCGGCGCAACAACTGGGCGGGAAAAATTTTTCGCGCGGGGTCGCCCGTGCCGCTGCTCGATTCGTGCTTTGGCAATGCGATGGGCCACTACCTGCAAAACCTGCTGCATTGGGCCGGCCCGGAGCCGGCGGGTTTTGCCACCGTGCTCGAGGTGCGCGCCTGCCTCCACCGCGCGCACGCCATTGCCGGGCCGGACACGGTTTTTGCCGAGGCGCGCACGCCGGCCGGGGTTACTTTGCGCCTGGCGGCGACGCACGCCTGCCCGCCGAAGAGCGAAAGCCACGCCGAATACTTGTTCTGCGAACATGCAACATTACGCTATGTCACCGACCACGATTGCGAAATACGCTGGACGGATGGCCGCCGTGAAACGGTGGACCTGCGCACGCAGGGCGACTGGCAGGAGCGCAACTTCCGCCGCTATTTCGACTACCTCGCCGGCCGGCATCAAGCGCCGGTTGTGACCCTGCGCGACTGCCGCCCATTTGTCGCCTGGAACGACTTGATTTATGCCGCAGCGCCCGGCATCGCTTCGTTTGGATCGGAACACTTGGAGTATTATTCCGGGGGAACCATTCCCGCGCCCCGCGGGTTGCCGGCCGCGCTCCGGGATTTTGCGGAAGCCGGTCGCTGGCCGCACGAAAACCGCGACCTCCCCTGGGCCCGCGAGCCGGGCCGCGCCCACCTTGCCGACCTCCCCCTTGCGAGTGCGAAAATCCGGGCGCAGGTAGAAGCGGCGGGGCGATAAAGTTTGGGTCAAAATGCCGCCCATTTTGTTCTTGTGAAAGGGGGCGGGGGCGGGGTATGCTGTGACCGCTATCCAGTTGGTTGCCTGTTGCTTGGGTGCGTCTTTGCGAACGTGATGTTGCGCGAAGGCAGCCGGGTGCGGGCACGCGGCTGGCAGACACCCTTCATGGCCAAAGCTCGCAAGGTGCTTTTTTTGGAAATCTCCGAATATTCGGTGCTGGCCGCCCGAACCACCGGGCTGGAGCCGCCGTTTGTCATTGAGGAAACGCGCGAGATACCCGCGGGAACCATGGACGACCTGGCGACGCTCGTCAGCGAAATGATGTCCCTGCCGACAGGGCAGTATGCGCACACGGTGGTTGGCGTGTATCCGCCGAGCCGCTTCGTCCGCCGATCCGTCATGGAAAATCCCGCCAAAGCGAAGGACCCCGCCTTTCTGGCCGAATACATCAATTCGCAATTTCAGGTGGACCCGGCCAAGAACATGGTCGCGGTGCTCAACGCCGAAACGGGCCAGTTTGCCTCGGCGGAAACGGGTTACAGCAAAGAGTTGATTTTTTGCGGCGCGACGCAGGACGACATCAAGGAACGCCAGCAATTCGCCGTCAGCGCGGGGATTTATCCGCACCGGCTGGAGCTGGGCACCGTCGCCACCATCGCCGGGCTGGGCAGCTACCTGGCTGCCGAGGATTTGAAATCGCCGACGCTGCTGCTGGAAATAACCCAGGAGAACGCGCAGGTCTTCATCCTGCGCGGCACGCAGCTCGATCTGGCGCGGCCCATCCCCGTCGGCCTGAGCAGCATGTTCCCGATCGTCCAGCAGGAACTGGGCCTCAAGGACGAGGAATCCACCCGCAAACTTTTTTTCTCGAACACCTTTGATTTCACCGAGATGGGCCCGACCCTGCTCAAGAAAATGATCAAGGAACTCCAATCCTCGACCGGCTTCTACGAAGTGCAAACCGGCCAGACCATCGGGCAGATCCACCTCAACATCCTGCCGAAAAACCTCGCCTGGATGGGTGGGCTGCTCGCCCGCACCTTGGGCATTGACACCCTCAAACCGGAATTTCCACGCTGGCTGAAGACCCTCGGCATCGAGCCGGCCCCTGGCCTCGAACTGGCCGCGCTCAACGGCCGCTGGCTCGGCGTGTTCGGCCTGATGGGCAAATACGAAGCCAAACCGGAAGTCAAAACCTAGCCGCCATGTTCGCGCGCAAGAAAAAACCCGAAGTAGTCCTGCACTGGCACCCGAATTTCCGGGTGGTGGCGGCCCTGCCTGACATCAAGCAGGTGCGGACGGGTTTTATTGTGAATTTCATCGCCATTTTCCTGGCCGTGCTGGGCTTGGGCTGGACGCTCTACGTCGAGGTGCTCATCCACAAGACCAATACGGAGTTGGACCACTACAACACGCAGATTACCGCCCTCAAGCCCACGAACGACAAAGACCTGGGCAAGAGCGCCAAATTCGTCAAGGACTCGAAGCCGCTGCAATTTACGGCCAAGTTTTTCTCCGAAAAGCTCCCCCCGCTGGACGTGATGTCGAGCTTGCTCGACGCCCGGACCAGCGATATATACTTCGATTCCGTCGAAATCGAATCCATCGTGCTGGACTTGCCGGGCAACAAAAAGGTCAACACCCAGCGGATCACGATCCTGGGCACGCTCAACAGCCCGCGAGAGTCAGACCTCGATCCGTTTATGAAAAGCTTGCAAAACAGTCCCTTGCTCAAGAGCCGCATCACGGGCGATCCCAAGGACTTCAAACTTGATACCAAGGGGGACCCGGCCATCAAAATCTTCACCTTCACCCTCACGATCACCCTCAAGCCCCCCGCATGAACCTCCAGCAAATCCTGGCCAAGCTGAAGGCCTATCCCCTGGCGTTGTCGCTCTTTGGAGTGGCCATCCTGCTGGCTGGCTGGGCTTATTACCGGGACACCGGGGCGCTGCAGGATGCTTCCGCCGCGTTGGACCAGGCCACGCAGGACAACGACCGCTACAATCAGAATGTGGCCGCGGGCGAAAAAATTGACGACCACCTCGCCGAATTGGCGGCCGACGTAAAAAAATACAACGACGCGCTCATCAACACCACCGCGGTGGTGTTCAACCAGCAGTATTTCTACGATATCGGCGCGCCGGCCGGCGTTACCATTGTGAACCCCACCCAAGGCGCCACCGAGCCAAACAAGGACCCGTCCCGCCCGTCCGTCACCACCTTCAATTTGACGGCCATTGGCCATTGGGATAGTATCGCCTCCTTTGTTTACGGCCTGCAGACCGGGCCGCACCTGATGCGCTTCAGCCGCTTCCGGCTGGTCAAGTCCCAACAATCGCGCAGCGCAACCAATACCACCGGCGATACCAACCTGCTGGAACTCACCCTTATTGTCGAAGTGCTTGGCCAATGAAACATTTTCTCAACCACGATCGGTTTAGGCGTCTCGTCCGCTGGACGGCGGGCTGGGTCGTGGCCGTGGGGTTGGGCGTGCGGCTGCTGGCGGCCGATGTTCCGACCGATGCAGCGGCGCCGGCCCCGGCGCCCGGGGCGCCCGCTGCGGCGTCCGCCGGCACCTCGTCTGTGTTTTCCCCGCCCAAGGAGGGCGAGGTGGTCGCCCTCATTTTGCGCACCAAACTGCTGAACGTGGCCGACACTTTTATCGAGCGCGACAATCCGGGCCTGCTCGCCAAGCTCACCACCGCCGACGACCCCTTCTACGCCAAACTTCCCCCGCCACCCGCCGCGGAGGTGACGCCGGGAACCGGCGCGGGGAGTGCCGCCACGCCCCCCCCGCCGCCCAAGTTGACGGATGCAGACCGGCTCCAGCAAGTCGCCGCGGCGGCGATGCCCACCGGCCTGATCGAAGCCGCGAATGTGCGGCTCGTAACCTTTGCGAAGCGGGATCCCGTGCAAGTCGGCCAATCGTTTTCGGTGCAATTCCCGGACGAGGCCGCGCCGGCAATGATTCAAGTCGTTGACGCCGATGAATCCTCGTGCGTGCTCAAGCTCGGCGACACCACCCTATCCGCAGAGTATGTCGCCAACGCCTCGGCTGCGCCGGCCCCGCGTCCGGCCGCCCCGGCGTCCTCCACCTCTCAAACAAAATAAAGCTCACTTAACCAACCTTGCGCCATGAAAGCCAACCGCACCCTCCTCGCTCTCTTCCTTGCCACTACCGTCGGGCTTGCCGCGCAAGACGCCCCCGCGCCGGCCCCGGCGCCCACGCCGGCCCCGGCACCCGCCGCAGATACCACCACCCCGCCCAATCCATTAGCGCCCGTGACGCCCGCGGCCGCGGCGCCCGCCCTCAATGTGAGCCTGCCTTCGGATACGGCGAGCGTGGCCGCCGTGGATGCCGGCGGCGCGGCGACCAACGTCATGCACGTCGCGAAATTCCCCAATGAGGATATCCGCACCATCCTCACGAGCGTGGCCACCTTGTTTAACCTTAACGTCATCATCCCCGACACGCTCAGCGGCACGACCACCCTGCAACTGCACGATGTCACCTGGCAGCAAATTTTCAAATATGTCCTCGATCCCATCGGCTACACTTACACGATTGACGGCGCCGGCCCCAACGCCGTCATCCTCATCAAGAACAAGACGGACATCGCCGCCGAGCCGATGGAAACAATCGTCCACCCCGTCAACTCCGCCAAGGCTGACGAACTGGCCAAATCGCTGGTGCAATTCATTGACGCGACCTCGAAGCCACCCGAAACGATCATCCCGGACGTGCGCACGAACTCCCTAATCATCACCGCCCACCCCGGCAAGATGAGCGGCATCCTCGACGCGATTGACCGCTTGGACAAACCAACTGCGCAGGTTTTGATCGAAACGAAGTTCATCGAAGTGGACGCCAAAGACGAAAAAGACCTCGGCATTGATTGGAACTTCAACGGCACGCCCCTGGGTTCCGTCGCTTATGCCACCCAATACTCGATCTTTGAAGGCCTGCCCGCGCTCTACACCTCCGGCGCCCTGCCCAGCGCGTTCCCAGAGCAGAATGTCACCGGCAACGTGTCGTCCACGCCGAGCACCAACCTCAACATCCTGCAGACCCCCTCCACCATCGGGGGCAACCTGCCGGTGGCGCCACGCAAGGCCCTCAGCCTGGCGGTCTTCAACCAGGCCCAATACAACGCCGTGCTCGAAGCCTTGCAGACCGCCTCGGACACCAAGTTGGTCTCCAACCCGACGGCGGTAACCATGGACAACACGGAAATCACCATGGGTTCGGCGACAAATATCACGATGGTTTTTCCGACCATTAATAACCAAAGCGGTGTTTCCCAGCCCGGCAACACCACCACCCTGACCGTCGGCATCACCATCAAAATCAAGCCGCATGTAACCAATGACGGTGACATCAACCTCACCCTCAACCCGGTGTTCAGCACCCTGAATGGGCAAACCGACACTTATTTCGGCGCCAGTTATCCCGAGGTCGTCACCCGCAGCCTCACGGACGCCCAAGTCCGGGTCAAGGACGGTTTCACGCTTGCCATCGGCGGCCTCATTGACGACCAGGACATCAAGTCCTCCTCGGGCGTGCCCATCCTGGCGGATATTCCCTTCATCGGTAATCTCTTCAAATCCAATCAAACCACGCATCAGCGCGACAACCTCCTCATCTTTGTGACGGCCCGCACCCTCCCCAATGACGGCGGCAGCTATCGCGACTCGCTGGACCCCCAACTCATGTTGCGCAGCGGTGTCACCGCGGACGAAGTGCCCGGGTATTACAACACGAACCGCTCCGCCGACACCCCTGGCATGAGCTACCCCTCGGCCGATCAGTCGCAAGCCATGGAGGATGTGCAGAAGCTGCGCGACCAGGCCGCCGCCATCCAAAAGATGCAGGAATATCTGCAGCAGATGCAAGACGCCCAACAGGTGCTCAAAAACGAGCAGGGTCCGCCGGCCAAGCCCATCACCACCACCCCGCTGCAGCGCTGAGGGCCGGGCGCGGGTTCACCCCGCAGCTTGCCAAGGCCTTGCCGAGGCGTTTCCCTGAGGGCATGGACTTCCGTCTCGAAGCCGGCTTCGCTCCCACCGGCGACCAGCCCGCCGCCATCGCCGCGCTCGAAAAATCCCTGCGCGCGGGGAACCGCTTTCAAACCCTCCTCGGCGTCACCGGCTCCGGCAAGACTTTCACGATGGCCAACCTGGTCGCGCGCCTCCAGCGCCCGGCCCTCATCATCTCGCACAACAAGACCCTCGCCGCCCAACTCTACAGCGAATTCAAGGCCTTCTTCCCCGACAACGCGGTCGAGTATTTCGTCAGTTACTACGATTATTACCAGCCCGAGGCCTACGTCCCGCAGACGGACACCTACATCGAAAAAGACTCCTCGATCAACGACGAGATCGAGCGCCTGCGCATCTCCGCCACCAGCGCGCTCATCAGCCGGCGCGATGTCATCGTGGTCGCCAGCGTGTCCTGCATCTATGGCCTCGGCTCGCCCGAGGACTTCCGCGCGATGATGATCCCCCTCGCCCCCGGCGCCGAGTTCCCGCGCGAGTCCTTTCTCGAACGCCTCGTCGAAAACCTTTACGAGCGCAACGACATCGCGCTCGAACGCGGCAAGTTCCGCGCCCGCGGCGAGGTCGTGGATGTATTCCCCGCCTACATGGAAACGGCCCTGCGCGTCGAGTTCTGGGGCGGCGTCATCGAGTCCCTCCGCCCGCTGGATCCGCTGACGGGCGACACCGGCGCGCCGCTCGAAAAATTCAGCCTCTACCCCGCCAACCAGTATATCACGCCGCGGCACAAACTCGCCGCCGCCGTCGCCGGCATCCGCGCCGAACTCGAGGCCCAGGTGTCGTTTTTCGAAAAGCAAAACCGCCTGGTCGAGGCCCAGCGCATCCGCATGCGCACGGAATACGATTTGGAAATGCTCTCGGAAATGGGCTTTTGCAGTGGCATCGAGAATTATTCCCGCCACATCTCCGGCCGCGCGCCCGGCTCGCGCCCGTGGTGCCTCATTGATTTTTTCCCGCCGGACTTCCTCCTCTTTATTGACGAAAGCCATGCCACCGTCCCGCAAATTGGCGGCATGTATGCCGGCGACCGCTCGCGCAAATCGCGCCTCGTGGACTTTGGCTTCCGCCTGCCCTCCGCGCTCGACAACCGCCCGCTCGACGCCAAGGAGTTTTTGGAGGTCACCGGCCAGACCGTCTATGTTTCCGCGACGCCCGCGCCCTACGAGTTGAAAAATTCCGCCGTCGTCGCCGAGCAACTCATCCGTCCGACCGGACTGCTCGACCCGCCGATGGAAGTGCGCCCGATTCGCGGCCAGGTCGAAAACCTCCTCGGCGAAATCCAGGCTGCCGTTGCGCAACACGAGCGCGTCCTCGTCACCACGCTCACCAAGCGCATGGCCGAGGACCTCGCCACTTATTTGCGCGATGCCAAGGTGCGCGTCGAATACCTGCACAGCGACATTGACGCGCTCGAACGCGTCGAAATTCTGCGCCGCCTGCGCGCGGGCGAGTTCGACGTGCTGGTCGGCGTCAACCTGCTGCGCGAGGGTCTCGACCTGCCCGAAGTCGCGCTCGTCGCCATCCTCGACGCCGACAAGGAAGGTTTCCTGCGCAGCGAGACGAGCCTCATCCAGACCTCCGGCCGCGCCGCTCGCCATGTGCAGGGCCGCGTGCTGCTCTACGCCGATGTGATGACGGAATCGCTCAAGCGCGCCCTGGCCGTCTCGCGTTACCGCCGCGAACGGCAGCTCGCCTACAACACGGAGCACGGCATCACCCCGCGCGGCATCTCGCGCGGTGTGCAATCCAGCCTGCATGTTTACGCGGACGCCGTGCCCGACCCGGTCAGCGTCGCCGAGGCGCACGGCGACCGCGATGTCGCCGCGGTACTCGCCGAACTCGAGCAGGAAATGCTCGACGCCGCGGGCAAGCTCGAATTCGAGCGCGCGGCAATTCTGCGCGACCAAATCGAAGCCCTCAAAGCCGGCTACGCCGGGAAGCCATTGCCGCCCCGCCGCGCTCGCGCCGAATATCGTTATCCGAAAAGCAGTAATAAGAAAAAGAAGGGATAATCATGGAGCACGCGGAGAAGACGGAACCGGTGCTCGATCGGTTGGTTTCGTTTTTTGCCCCGCAGGGGCAAAGGAATCCAGCCCAGGGCTTCGTGCAGCGAAACCCTGGGGATGAATGTCATAAAATATCTTGCGCCCTGTCCGGGCGCAGGAGCGGTGCCCAATTTCCTCCGCCCCGTCAGGGCGGGAATTTATGTTCGACCGTTGACCCAGGGTTTCTCCCGCAAGGCGGGATTAACCCTGGGCTTGGCTCCTTCGCCCCGTTGGGGCGAAAAAACCAAAACCAAATTTATACACCTCCTCGCCGCTTGCCTTTGCGCTTGGCCCCGTCATCTTAAACTCGGATATGAAAATTCTCCCCGTTGCGCTGAGGCTTGCGGCCTTTGGCTTGCTCGCGTGCCACACCAGCTATGCCGCCGTCACCGTTGTCCCTCCACAGTTCACAGATATGGACTTTGCGGCACTGGTCAACGATGACCAAGCCAGCATCATCCACATGGACGGCCAGGGCCACGCCATAGTCGAGCCGCTGGACTTCCTAAAGGGCCACGCTGTGTTGGGCTGGGCGATGGCCAACTTGGATCAGGTTGTTACTTGCGAGCTAAACGCAGCCAACTCGACCGAACTGGAGTTTAAGTATTACCAGCACTTGGTTTTGCAGCAAACATTTCGATTTCCAGTCACCAGTAATCTTCAGTTGCATGCCCCAATTTGGATGTTTTTGTTACCCGAGAAGAATTGCCTTCTGTTCAAGCCGTGGGCGCAGAGTGCAAATATCCTAATTAGAATTGATCTTACGACTGGTGCCAGGAAAGAGTTAACCATTACCTCGAAACTGAAGGGGCAATCCCCGACGGGAATCGTTGAAAATCCCTTATGGGATTCGAAACATGGTAATTTGATCGTAGCCGTTGAGGAAAATGTGCCAAATCGAAACTCCACGCAACCCTTTTGGGCCCGACTGGATTCGGACGATGCTTCTCTTAAGGGCGAAACGCCGTGGGAAGAAGGGCCACTTGTCTATGATGCCGACGTTAGCCAATTGCTTTATTACGACCAAGCCAGTGACGATGTGATTTTCTATGGAGTGTGGGGCAATATGGCCACCGTCTTATTAAATGGAGGCGCACCGAGCTTTAATACGATGCCCCTCAATTCAGGCCATCCGAAGGTGCTCATGGAGGAGATTGGGATGCAACCCTACCAACCCATGATCTCCACGAATTATATTGCCATCATCAACCGGCGCTACGTGGTCATGACGCGGGTGATCCATAACCCGCGGCTGGGTGACGGTGATCCCCGCACCTTTCTAATAGACCTGCAAAACCACGGCGTGCAGATGCTGGACATGCCTTATGTGACCTGGCCCATCAGCCAGGATGGATTGCATATTGATAATCCGCCAAAAAGCGACCAGCCTTAGGCAGTGGCTTCAATCTCCGATGCAACCATTCCTTCGCCTTACCGTGCGCATCTTGGACAAACATGATCGGAGCGCGGGCTAAAGCACCGCGCTACGCATCAAGCCAGCCTGACGGCCCGACTTTGTTTTTCAACGCCTTTGTCCCTCTGCTCCTTTGTCCCTTTCTTCCCCCCATGACCTATTTTCGCTTCCATCTTTTCTTCAACATTCCGGTGCTGGCCATCCTGCTGGCGTGGCCGGCGGGCCACGCGTTTGGCCTGAGCCAATGGGTGGCCGTGGCGTGGGTGCTGTTGGCGGTGTATGCTTTCACGACGCCGTGGGACTATTACGCGGTGGGGCAGGGGATGTGGAATTTCGCCGAGGGCAAGCATTGGAAGCGCGTCTGGCGGCTGCCGGTCGAGGAATATCTTTTTTTCGGCCTGCAAACCATCGAGGTCTTGCTCCTCGTAAACGGCCTCATCGGGCTGCGCTGGGGCGCCGACTCCTGGCCGATGCCGGCGCTGAACAGCCCGGTGGTTTTGAGCATGCTCGGCGCGCTGGCGGTGGTCTGGATTTTTCTGCGCCTGGTCGGCGTGCGCCGCCCGCGGCGCTTCAACTATGCGTGGCATTTGTTTTATTGGTTCCTGCCGGTGCTCGCCGCGCAATGGATCATCGGCTGGGGCATCCTCGCCCCGCGCTGGCCGCTGCTGCTCGTGCCCACCTTCGCCGTTGGGCTGTGGCTGACGGTGGCCGACCTGGCGGCGGTGCGCTCCGGCCTGTGGTATTTCGACCACAAGCAAGTCACCGGCCTGCGCCTCTTCGGCATCCTGCCATGGGAAGAGGCGGCGTTTTTCCTCCTCACCAGTTTGCTCGTTGCGCAAAGTTATTTACTGCTGCTGCCGGAAGCGGCGCGGTGAAGTGCAGTGAAGTTGCCCAAACGCTCAACTTTTAACGTTCAACGCTCAAGTTTGGCGGCAAACCAAGTTTCCAACCTATCTGCCCATGAGTGGGAGTTTACTTATTTGAGCGTTAGACGTTAAGTGTTAAACGTTGAGCGTTCTTGGCGTCGCCTTGCACGGAAGCTGCTCCAAGCTCCCCTACTCGCGCGATCTCGCCGCCGCCGTTCACCCGCCACTTGCCTTTTTTTTCCAGCCCCTTTACCCTATTCTTCAATTCCCGCCATGCACCCCCCCGTCGGCATCAAGCGCGCCCCGTTGGCCGCGACCTCCCAGCCGGGCCTCGCGCCGGACCGGAGCACACGCACCGTGCCCGCGCTCGAATCTTCGTGGAAGGTGGTCGTGATGAACGACGATGTGAATTTGATGACCTACGTCGTGCATGTTTTTCGCAAGGTGTTCGGCTACGAGACGGAGCGCGCGCGGCGGCACATGCTCGAAGTTCACCAACAAGGCCGCTCGGTCGTCTGGTCGGGCGCGCGCGAGGCCGCCGAGCACTACGTTCACCAGCTCCAGCAATGGCATTTGCGCGCGCAATTGGAGTCCCATGTCTGAGTTGCCCGCACGTTCCGCCGCGCCGGTGGTCCGGCTGCGCTTTTCCGCGCCGTTGCGGGAGCTGCTCGTGGCGATGGTAGGGCGCGTCCACGTCGCCGCGTCCGCCGCAATGGATGAGCTGAAGCCGTCCGCGCGCCAGCCGGCTGATTGGCCCGATCCGGAATTGGACGCCGCATGGGCCGCGGGCTTGCGCGAGCGCGAAGAATACGACACGCGCGCACTGCTCAGCCTCGTGATGAACCCTAATTTTGGCGTCGCCGATTTGCCGATCACCCCCTCTGCTGCCGAGGCTATTGCGCGCGCCAGCGTGCGCGTGCGCCTGCACTTGCGCGAGACGCTCCTGCGCGATTTGAATGCTCTGGAAGTGGACGGCGACCTCGATATTTTCCGCCTCCCAGCGGTCGAGCAGCAAGGCTATGCCTGCTTCCGCCTCCTCGCGCACCTGGAGGAAGACCTTATTTTGCAATTGGATCCGGGTTTGGCGAAATCATAGGGATGTTTTTTGAAACTCCGGGAAGTTGTTGAAATGGAAGATGGAAAATGGAAGATGGAAAAAGAAAACCAAGAATTCAGGCGAGTTCGTTTTTCCATTTTCCATCTTCCATTATTTTCCGCCCATGCTTCAATTCCTCCGCATCCGCAACCTGGCGCTCGTCGAGCGCGCCGAGCTGGAATTCAGTGCCGGCTTTACCGCCGTCACCGGCGAGACCGGCGCGGGCAAGAGCGTCCTGCTCGGCGCGCTGAGCCTGCTGGCCGGCAACCGGGCGGACAAGACGGTCATCCGCCAGGGCGCGGAGGCGTGCGAGGCGGAAGGCGTGCTGTCCTTCGTCGGCGCGGCGCTCGCGCGGGTCAACGCGCTGCTGGAAAAACTCGGCCTGCCCGTGTGCGAGGACGGCACGCTGGTGCTGCGGCGTTCGCTCGCGGCCGCGAAAGCCCCGCGCATTCAAATCAACGGCGCGCTGGCCACGCTGGGCGCGTTGCAGGAGCTGGGCGAAAACTGGGTGGACTTTCACGGCCCCGGCGAGCCGCAAAAACTTTTTCAGGAAAAACACCAGCGCGAGATGCTCGATGCCTTTGGCCGGATCGAGGAGCCCGCCGCCCAATTCGCCGCGCATTATCAAGCCTGGCGCGACGGCCTGCGCGAAGCCGAAGAGCTGTCCCGCGCCGGGCGGATGTCGCCCGACGAAATTGAATTCGCCCGCCTGCAAATCGCGCGCCTCGACCAGCTCGACCCTACACCGGAAAACATTGCCGCGCTGGAACGTGATTTCAACCGGGCGGACAAGGCGCAGGAACTCGCCGCCCTCGCCACGCAGCTCGAAAACGGCCTGGCAGGCGAGGAGAGTGTGGCGGCGAAATTTCCTGCGCTGGTGCGCGCCGCGCGCGAACTGGCCGTGCTGGATCCCACCGCCGCCCCGCTCGCGCAGCGGCTCGAGGCCGCCGTCGTCGAATTGCAGGAACTCGGTGGCGATTTTGGACGCCTTGGCGAGGGCCTCGAATTCGACGAAGCCGCCGCGCGCGCCCTCCAGGAGCGCATGAGCCTGTGGCTGGAACTCCAGCGCCGCTACGGCGCGGACGCCACCGCCTTGCGCGCCAAGCGCGACGAACTGGCCCGCAAAGTTTCCGCCCAATCCGACATCGAAGGCACCCTCGCCCGGCTCGCTGCGGAATCCGCCGCGCGTGAAAAAGCGTTGCGGCGCGAGGCCGCAAAATTACGCGAGGCCCGCGCCGCCGCCGCGCAATCCCTTGAGAAAAAAGCCGCGCGCCTGCTCAAGGCCCTCGGCTTCAAGCAAGCCGGCTTGAGCATCGCCGTCACCGCCGCGCCCGAATTGCGCGAACACGGCGACAGCCGGATTGAATTTCTCTTTGCGCCCAATCCCGGCCAGGCGCCGCTGCCGCTCAACAAAATCGCCTCGAGCGGCGAGACCGCGCGCGTGATGCTCGCGCTCAAGGCCGTGCTCGCCGAGGCCGACGCCACGCCGCTGCTCGTGTTCGACGAGGTGGACGCCAATGTCGGCGGTGAAATTGGCGCGGCGGTCGGGCGCGAACTGGCCGCGCTCGGCGTGAAGCACCAAGTCTTTTGCGTTACGCACCTGCCGCAAGTAGCCGCCCGCGCCGCCCGGCACTTCGTGGTCGAAAAACACCACGCTGCGCGCGCGACCACCATCGCCATTCGCGACCTGCCGGTTGATTCCCCCGCGCGGGTGGACGAATTGGCGCGGATGCTCGGCGACCGCTCCGCGAAGTCCGCCCAGCAACACGCCCGGGCGCTGCTGGCAGCGGAGTAGCGTCGGCGCATTTTCACTATTTATTACGGACTTGCGCGCGGGTGCGGCTTCCTGTAACTTTACCCATCGTTCCTCCCACCCCCATGCGACGACTCAACCTCGGTCTGGCCTTGCTGTTATTGGTCGTGGCGATTCTCGTCATCGCGCCCACCGTCGTTTTTTGGTATCTGTGGGGCCCTGAGGCGGTCATGCATCATTGGGCGTGGGTCACCTATCTTTTCTTTTTGACCCTGCTCGGAACCGTGCTGGTTTTGACGGCCCGCATAAAGCCGGGGCAGCCGGAACGAGTCAACCGCGGCCCCAAACGCCGCCTGCGGTTGGGCTTCGCGGCATTCGGCTTGGTGGCGGCGATTTTAATCATCGCGCCCACCGCCGCGTTCGGAAAAATTTTCGGCCTCGACGCCGTGGTGGCCTATTGGGGCAGCGTCATTCTGCTGGTGTTGATGACGTTTGCCGGGCTGTTTTTGATTTTCACCGACAAGGGCCGCGTCCGCCAGAATTCCTGAGTTTTCACGCATAGGCCGCGCCGCCCAGCAGGAGATCGCCTTCATAAAGTGCCACGATTTGGCCGGGGGCCAGCGCGCGCTGCGGTTCCGCGAAAACGATGCGCGCGCGGGTGGGATCTGCCGCGTCTACCGCCAGGGTCGCGGCGGCGGCGGGGTCACGGTAACGCGGTCGCGCAAAAACTGAATGCGGCGTGCCCACGGCGAGCACCCGGTTCGTCCAATGCAAATCACGGAGCGCGAACTCGCGTCCCCACAACCCCGGCGCGTCCGGCTCGTCAAAGGCGACGACCAGCGCATTGTGCTCCTGATCCTTGCCGACGACGACGTACGCCTTGTGATCCGTGTTCGACGGCACGCCGATGCCGTGGCGCTGGCCAAGCGTGTAGCGGTGCAGCCCGCGGTGCAGGCCCAGTTCACGGCCCGCGGGGGTGACAATCGGGCCGGGCTGTTCGGGAATGTATTGATCGAGAAACGTGTTGACCGGCACGCGCCCGAGGAAGCAAATGCCCTGGCTGTCCTTGCGCTCAGCGTTGGGCAGGCCGGCCTGGCGGGCCAGGTCGCGTACCTGCGGCTTGTGCAAATGGCCCACGGGAAAAAGCGCGCGGCGCAAACTTTCCTGCCGTACCAGCGCGAGAAAATACGACTGGTCCTTGTTCGGGTCAGCGCCCGTGAGCACGTCCACCGAGCCGTTCGGCTCTTTCTGCCGGCGCACATAATGGCCCGTGGCGACGTATTCACAGCCGAGGCGCGTGGCGTGGCTGGTGAGCACGCCGAACTTGATTTCACGGTTGCACATGCAGTCGGGGTTGGGCGTGCGGCCCCCCGCGTAGCCCGAAACGAGATAATCTACGACCCGTGTGCGGTAGTCCTCCATGAGATTCAGGACGTGGAAGGGCACGCCGATTTTTTTGGCGACGGCCCGGGCGTCCGCCAAATCGCGCTCCCAGGGACAATCGGCAATAACAGCCGTGCCCTCTTCGTGCATCCAGGTGCGCATATACGCGCCCACGACTTCGTGGCCCTGCTCGCGCAGGAGCAGGGCGGCCACGGCGCTGTCCACGCCGCCCGAAAGCGCTGCCAGAATGCGGGCCATTCCGACAGTCTCGAGTTTCGGGTTTGAAGTTTCGAGTTAAAAAACCAAGGCTTACAAATCCAACCAGGCATGTTATAAGCTACCCTTCCGCTCCATTTACCCCATGTCCGAACGCCATCTCCTCGAAGCCTTTTGGGAAACCAGCGAACGCGGCCTCGCCATCCTTGCGCGCGACTGGACCGACCCCGCCCGCCCGCCGCCGCTGCGCCTCAATCCTGGCGACCGGCCTTTGCGCCTGCTCCGGCAGGTCTCGCCCTTTGTCTATGGCCGGCGCGCCGGCTGCTTTATCCACGGGCCGGACCTTGAGTTCGTCTTTTGGCCGCCGTATTATCCCAACCTCGACTGGGAGGATGAGCAGATTTTCGTGGCCGGGGATTTCAATGGCTGGCAAAAAGCGTTGGACGACCCCGCCTGGCAATTGCGACGTGAAATCCGCGACGGGCAGGGATATCTCGCGCTGCGCGTGCCCAAGGAAAAATGTCTCGGGCACCACCCTGCGCGCTTCAAGTTCATCACCGCCGAAGGCCGCTGGCAGGAATTGCCGCCGGATGTAATCAACCGCGACCGCGCCGGCGATTACGAAAATTATGTCATCGAGCCGGCGCGAACCGGCCTCCATGTTTTCTATTTTTGGGTGGACGAGGCGCACTACCTGCTCCGACGCTCGGAACTGGTCTGGGCCGACGGCGGCGGGCGTGAGACCTGCGACATCACTAATAGCGACTACCTGCTCAGCCACGCCACGGACCGGCCCCTCGGCGCCCAGCCCGAGGCCGACCGCACGGTTTTTTCCCTCTTCTCCCCGCGCGCCTCGCGCGTGAGTTTGCGCGTTTATGAAGATCCCGCCGGCCCGTTTACCTTGCAGGTGGATTTGTCCCGGCACCACGATGGCTGCTGGGAGGCGACCCTGCCGCACAACCTCCACGGCCATTACTACGATTACCATATCGAGGGGGACAACTACGACGGCACGCGCCTGTTCAACCCCCGTATGCGCATCCTTGATCCCTACGCGCTGGCCACAGTCGGCCGCACCGGGCCGGGTCTGATTCTCGACGCTGGAAAATTCCCGCCGCCCGCGGCGGGCTTCATTCCGCCGTCCTGGCACGATCTCGTCATGGTCGAGGCGCATGTGCGCGACCTGCTCGCGCACGCGCCCCTCGAATTGCCGCCGGTCGAGCGCCGCGGCTTCAAGGGTCTCACCCAATGGCTGCGTTCGCCCGACTGCTATTTGCGCCGGCTCGGCGTCAATGCCGTCGAGCTGCAACCCGTGCAGGAATTCGACAACGAGCGGCCGGAAGATTACCACTGGGGCTACATGCCGGTGAATTATTTCGCGCCCGCCGGCGCCTACTCGACCGATCCTGCGCGCGGCGCGGCCATCGCCGAGTTTCGCGAGCTGGTCGCCGCCTTTCACGCGGCCGGCCTGGCCGTCATCCTCGACGTTGTTTACAACCATGTCGGCGAACCCAACCACCTGTTCAGCATTGACAAATATTATTATTTTACCTGCGATCACGAAGGCCACCTCACCAATTGGAGCGGCTGCGGCAACGACCTGCGCACCACCACCCCGATGGCGCGCCGCCTGATTATTGACAGCCTCATCCATTTCATCCGCGCCTTCGACGTGGACGGCTTTCGGGTGGACCTCGCCGATCTGGTCGGCCTCGCCACGCTCAAGGAAGTCGAAACCTCGCTCAAGGCCGTCAAGCCGTCCATCATCCTCATTGCCGAGCCGTGGAGCTTCAAGGGTCACATCGGCCACGCGCTACGGCACACCGGCTGGTCGTCGTGGAACGACCATTACCGCGAGTTCGTCACCCAATACGTCTGCGGCCAGGGCAATGCGGAGGGCCTGCGTTTTTTCCTCACCGGCTCGCGCGGCTCCATCGCCACCTGGCCGGCACAGACTGTCAATTATGTGCAGTCGCACGATGATCGTGCGTGGGTGGATCGCATCACGGAAAACCCCGGCCATCGCGGCGACATGCCGACGCCGACCGACATCCGCCGGCACCATTTGTTTGCCGCCATCCTGATGTCCTCGCTCGGCATCCCCATGCTCGCGCAGGGGCAGGACTTTTTGCACTCGAAGCAAGGCGTCAACAACACCTACCTGCGCGGCGACCTCAACGCACTCAATTACGCGCGCCTCGCTCAATACCGCGCCACCCACGACTATTTTTGCGCCTGGATCAAGTTCCGGCTTTCGCCGGCGGGCCGGCACTTCCGCCACGACGGGTTTCCCCCGTCGGGCTATTTCGAGTTTTTCACCGCCCCCGACAGCTCCGCCACCGGCCTGCTCTACAATGCGAACCGCACGCTCGGCCCCGACCAGTTGTTTTTCGCCGCCAACCCACACCCGCACCCGCTCACCCTGGATACCGGCGCCCTACCCGCGGAGCAATTCCTCCAGCTCGCCAACCACGACGAACTACGCCCCGAGGGCTTGGTCGAGTCCGCGCGCTATGTTTGGAGTGGCAGCCAGCTCAAATTGCCGCCGTTAAGCGTCGGTCTCTGGCGGTAGCCTTGAGGACGAACTCAGTTCCCTGGCCCTTCCCCAACTGCTTTACCAGCGCCGAGCAAAGAGCAACCAGACCAAAATCAGCCAAAAAACCACGCCGCCGCCGGCCAGCCCAGCACTGAGCCATTGCAATCGCTGGGCGGTTTGCGGGTAGCCCCGGGCCGCGAGGTCGCGCGCCAAGGCCCAAGCCCGCCACGCCAGAGGTGGCAGCGCAAAGCACCAGCCGCAAGTCGTGTAGGCGCGGAGGGCTTCCGTCTGGGGGACGTTTTCCCCTGGGGTGGCCGCGATGGCCTGGGCGGGCGGGTGCGCGGCCAGCTCCAGCGTGGACAGATCATCGCCCTCCGGCGCGCCGAACAGCGGCTCTGCCATCGGCGCCGCAGTGGGCGGCAGCAATTGCTTCAGCGGCACCAAGCCCGCCGCAGTCTCGACTCGGTGCAGCAGCCCGATGTCGCCACGTTTCAACAAATCGCCCAATTGGTCAAGCGAGTAGGGCCCGTCGCGCCGCCCTTTCCAGACAATGAAATAGGTTTCGACGGCGGGCATGGGGAAAAGAGGATGTAGATTGCAAATCTTGGATTTCAAATTTCAGAGGGACCTGACTTGCGGCCCGTCACGGCGTGGCATTTTCCGGCAAATACACCAGCGGCGTCAAGCGCGCGGGCACCCCTTCGCCTGACCGGCCGCTGATTTGGCCGCCGCGCCTTTCGTAAAGCGGGCGCCAGACGCCATCAGCGTTGAAGCCCCACAGGGTCGCGCCCTCCGGCGCCGAGCCGGCCAAATGCGGCGCATTGTCCAGGTCCACATAACCGGCAAAAAATACCGGCGTCGCGTGTTTCTTCAGCAATTCCTGCAAATTCGCCAGCGCTTCCTGGTAATAACTCACGCCCCCGGTGCCTTTGTAGAAGGCCCGCAGATTGGCCGGCAGCGGCGAATCAGCCGGGGTGAACAACCAGTCGCCCGGCTGCAAGTGGCCGCCGGTGAGGCGCGTCAATTCCTCCGCGTCTTTTTTTGCCGTGGGCGAAAATGTCAGGCCCCAGTCGCGCGGGCGGTCTTGCATGATGCGGAGTATCTCCTGCTGGAAATAGGCCTTGAGCAGCGGCGAGGAGCCGGCGTCGGCCCGCAGGTCGTCGAGCACGCGCAGCAACGGCTCGCGAATGGCGCTGCGGTCCTTGTCGTAGGCGTCCGCCACCCGCGCCACGAGTTTGGCTTCGGGCGCCGGCTGGACGTTTTCGAATTTTTGACCGTTGCCTTTCAAGCCGTTGAATTGCAACCAGCCCACGATTTTTTCCGGGGTGGTTCCATCACCGGCGATGACTTTGCTCGTCATGGTCAATTCGTGCTCGGTGTCATTTTTGTGCTCCTCCACGCTGGGTGGCCCGGCGAGGAACAGCGGCTGGCGCGCAGTCACGGTGTCGTTCGCATAAGTGACGAGGTCGGCCCGGTAAAGGTTGCCGAGGGCGCCATTTTGGGTGAGGCGGGCAAATGCAATGTCCTCTTTCTGATTGTCATCGGCTGGTTGCAGGCGCGCCTCGCTGAGGGTGCCGAGAAAGGCCCAGGTCTCCGCGTCGTCAGGCAACAAAATGTGCTGGGCTGCGCCGGTCCAATCAGGCTTCTTTGACCCGAGCGCGTGGGCGGCGGCCACATCCGGATCGTTGCCCAGCGGGTTGGGCGCGAGCGCCTCAATAACGGCCTGGTAATCCGCCAGCGAATTCACTTGCGCGAGTTGCGCGCGGCTGGCGATCACGCTTTCCGCCGCGGGGCCGAGCTGGTCGAGCTTCGCGACGAGGGCTGTCAATTTCTGAAAAGTGGCCGCTTCGGCCAGGCTGCGCTGGCTGGGATCCACGGTGAGGGCGTCCGCCTCGGCGGTGATTTTCCGCGCGGCGGCCACGGCGGTCTGTGCGGCGTCCGCAGTCTGGGCGGAGTCGAGTTGCTGGGTGACGATCTGGTCGGCGCGCGAATAAATATCGGCCAGGCGGGCGGTGCGCGCGTCTTGGTCGCCGGCCAATTGCTGGTTCAGGCGCAGGCGCAGTTCGTGCAGGGCGGCTTTGGCGTGCTGCGCATCTCCCGCGCCGAGGTCACTGGTCTCCTGGTCGAGGCCGTCCAGGGTCTTGAACAAGCCGGCAATCTGGTTGGGCGATGGTTTTTCCGCCGCTTGCCGCACAAGCGCCAGCTCCTGGTTAAAGCGGTCGAGGGCGGCCAAGTGGACTTTCGCGTAGGCCCGCGTCTGGTCGAGCGCCTTCGTGGTTGCGTCGTCCACCGGCTGGCCGCCAAAGTCTGCATCGTAGTTTTTCAGCGCGTCGGCCAGCGTGACAGCAGCCCCGTCATTGTAATCCTGCGCGATGGCAGTCAGGGCGGCCTGCTGGCGGACGCGGCGCACTTGGGCCCGGATGGCGATCGCCGCCACCGCCACAATCAGGAGAATCGCCGCCGCAGTCACCCCCGCCAAGGTCAACTTGCGCCGGCGCAATTGCCGCCGCAGTGACTCTGCCGCCGCGTTCACCCGTTCGAGCAATTCCGGTGGCGGCGCGTGGTTGTTCTGATCATGGGCTTGCGCAGCCAGCGTCGAAGATTGTGTGGCCAATTCCGCGATTTGTTCGGTGAGGATGGGGTCGGGCTTTTTGGCGGGATTCTCCGCGGCCAATTCATTCAGCCGCGCGGCCACGCGGTCCCAGGACCGCTCGCGCTCCTGCTCCTGCATGCGCCCGGACAGCAGGCCCGCGGCCCATTCGCGTGCGCCGGCGGCCAGGGCCTCGGTGTCCGGCGGCAAGGTGAAAGAAAACTGCCCGCGCAACGTGTCCCATTCCGCGAGCATGGGCAAGGCGTCCTGCCAGCGGCCCTCGATGCGCAGTTGGCGCAATTGCGCGGCCAAATCCTGGCAGCGGGCGCGCGCTTCGACGAATTGATGCTCCTCGCGGAATTTGAGCGCGCGCCGCCACGTCGGATCTTCGTCGCGGCCCGGCCAGTTGTCCGCCTCAAACGAGTCCATCAACGCCAGCACCCGCGCCGCTTCATGACGGTCGAGCGCGCCAGCGAGTTCGCCGCGGCGCTGCACGAAGAGCTTGTGGGCCAGGCGCGCGAACTCCGCGTGCGCGTTGGCGTCGTCATGGTTGATGCGCCGGATGGATTGCAGCACGCGCAGCGCCTGCTCGTCGTGGCGCGTGCGGATGGCCTGGCGGTATTCGCGGTAGAGCGGGTGCGTCTCGCTGATTTTCTTGCCGTAGAGCTGGTTGACCAGGTCCACGCTGCGCTCGTCAAACGGCGGCGCGGCGGGCAGGTTGCGCTGGCGGCAGAACGTGCGCCAGTGGTCGGCCTCGGCAAACGACAACTGCCGCACCAAGTCCAGCACCGACGGTGGCGATTCCGCAATTTGCAACGCGGGAAAGTCCTGCCCTTCGCGAATCAGCGGCACGACTTGTTCGAGGCGTTGCGCCGCTTTTGCGCACAAGGCCACGTATTCGTCCGCCAGCGCCCGCAGCTCGAACTCCGAGGCATACCCCGAGAGCGCGGCGCGGATGCGGCTAAGGAGTCGGTCCAGTTTCATGCGGGTTAAATTGCAGAAAAATCAAAGTGTCCTTCGAGGCGACGGTGTATAGGAGCAGCCAGGGCGCGGCGGCAGCGGGCCAATCCGCCTGGGCTGTGGCATTGGCGGCGGCGGTGGCCTGGTCCAAATCGTGTTGCAGTTTTTTCACGGTTTGCGCGGCCAGGTCAATGGCGCCCTGCGGGGGCCGGCGGTCCACCGGGCCGTTGGCGGCATCGGTCAAATCTTGCCAGTCCTTCTGCGCCTGGGCGAGGTCGTTTTGTTCGCTGCGCATTTTCGCCTTCAACTTTTCCGTAAGGTCGGCGGCCGGATACTGCACGGCGCTGGGCGTGGGCGCGGGCGGCCCCTCCAGCCCCGGCAGGAGAGTGGCAGCCGGGCTGAGGTTCGTCGGCTCCAAGTGAAACGATTGCCCGGCCGAGGCATGCCAGGACAGGTTGTGGACCAGCCAGGGCGGCAGCGTCACCGTGGCCGGCGCGCCTTCCGCGGCCAGCCACGCCAGCGGCACCGACACCGGCTTCCAGGGTTGGATGCCCGTGTTATCCAATCGTCGCAGCAATAAATAAAACGAGCGCAGCGGCGGCTCCCCCGCAAAATGCAGCCACATTTCGCGGCTGACGGGTCGCAAGGGCGCGTTGGCGGGGTAGCGCTGGAAAATTTCCCCGTTGGGCTGGAACTGCCGCAAGGTCAGCCGCGTCTTCCCCGGCGCCTCCACCTCCAATTGCAAAAACCGCCCGCCGGCCGCGCCGCGCGAGGCATCGTGCAAAATCAAATAACTTTGCGGACCAAAATCCGCGTTCAACACCGTGAAGTTAAACCATTGGTCCGCCGCTGGCAGGATGATGGACGTGGCGGACGCGGCCGAGACCTGGAATTTACCCGTCGCGGAACCGAGCAGCGCGTCCAATTCCGGAATGGAAACCACGGCGGTGGCGTCTTCGTAATCCGGACCGGAACCGGCCGCCGTCAAGTCATCCACCAGCCACACGGGCGCATCGGGCAACTGGCCGAGAAACTTGAATTCGGTGAGCAGGGTGTTTTCTGTTTTTTCCATCTCCTCCGGGTTGCGGAACGGCCACGCGCGCGGCACGCCGTGCAAGGCGGCCAGTTGCGCCGACAACGCGGTCAGATTGGCCGGGCCGGCCTCCAATTGCGCGGCAATCTGGCCCACCTGGTCGAGCCATTCCTGGCGCGCGCCCGGCACTAACTTGCCGTTTAGTACATCCACATGCGCCTGCGCCAGTTCCGGCGTCGCGTCATTGAAAGTTTTCCATTGGGCCAGCGCGTCGAGAAATTTCCCCTGGCCGGCCAGTTGCTCGATATCCAGCAGTGCCTGTTCATTCGTGACCGCCTCATTCGCGATCGCCGTATTTGCGATGGGCGGCGGGGCCGGCGCCATGGGCTGGGTCGGCGGCGCCAAGGCCAGCGTGGGGCTGGAATGGGAGGCTATCGAAAGCATGATCATGACGGTCACCACGCCGACCACCATGCCCGCCACCGCGGCCAAAATCCAAAAGCTCGCGCCTTGCCGCGCCGGGGGCCGCGCGCGCGGAATGGGCGCGGGCAGGATTCTTTCCGCCGCCGCCGGTGGTGGTTCAGGGCGCGCGGGTGCGGGTGGGGTTCGCGCGGTCGCCGGGCGGGTGGGCATGCGGGCTTCGCCCCGCGCCATTCGTGCCGTCGCGCTAGTGGGAATGATGGGCAAGGTCTCCGGCCGCGTCAGGTCAAGAACGACGCCCGCCCGGGTGATGGCCGCTTCGGCCGGCGAACCCGCGCGCACCCCCGCCCAGCGGAAGGCGGACAACGACTCGGCCAGTTGGAGGCAGTTCGTGAACTTGGCATGCCACCGTTCCATGGCCGGCAGCAAAGCAATGGATTCGCGGAACAAGTAGAGAATTTCGCCTTCGCGCCCCGCGGCGTAACGCAGCACGCGGTTCGCCGGCTGCGCGCCTTCGAGCAGCAACACCGCGTGTCCCGCGTCGCCCGCGATCGTTTTCCACGCCTGCGCCGGCAACGGGGGCGAGGGCGCGGCCGGCAACGCGGCGACATTCACCACGTCGCGCTCCGTCAGCCAGCGCGGTGGGCCTTCCCAGCGGTTCAGCCAGCCCGGCCAGCGCAAAAAAATGTCCGGCGGCGGCGGCGCGTGTTCCGTTTCCGCCGGGTCGAGGATCAGGTGGTGGGCCAGGTAATGGTTGCGGTGCGTGTAATCATAGCCTGCGTCCACCAACCGGCTCAGCACCGGGAAGCGAGTGCCACCGACCTCCACCAACCGGAAGGCGCAAATGACCGGCGGGGGCTGCCAGTCGGAGGGAAAGACGCTCAGGCTCTCGAGAATCGGCACCAGGCGTTCGCGCAAATCACCGTGCCGGGCGACAGTGCCGTAGCCCGTGCGTCCCGGGGTCAGCCCTTGCGGGGCGCTGGTGAACACAAGTTGCCGCGCCATGGTCAGAAAATTTATCGGCTGGGGAACAGTTGCGGCATCAGCCGCGACAGCGCCCACAGCGTGGGAATCTCCAGAAAAATCGGTTCGATGCGCTTCGGGTTCGGCGCCAGCAGCCCCGCGCCTGCGCCCGACATGATGCGTGCGGGTGAATGGCCGAACGCACTCACAGGAAAGTAGCGCACCGTGCGCGCCAGCCCCTCGGCATGCGCCACAATCGCCGGGTCCACCCGCGTCATGAATTCGCGCAGGAGAGCGGAGTTGGCGTCCACCAGCGCCTGGTCCACGATCCCGTCGTGCAGCGGGTTCTTGAACAGGTCCCACTGCACCAGGTGCTTCCACACGTCGCATTTGCCGATCAGCACGGCCAGCGGCACGTCAATCTTCCGCCCCGGCTCGAGGGCGAGCAGGCGCTTCACGCGGATTTCCATCTCCGCCATGATGCTGTCCTGCTGGTCCAGCCGCGCGCTTTGTGCCAGTTGCGGGTCCGCCGAGTCGGCCAGGATTTTGCGGAAGCCGAAATTCGAGGTCGGGTCGAATAGAAAAAATATCGTGGCCGAGCTGGCCACGTGCAGCGCGCCCGGCGAATCCTCGACATCCACCCCCGGCTCGAAGTGCTCGCCCGCATTGTCATAAAATATCACTGCGCAATCCGTCGCGTGGTCGCTGGTTTCCGCCGTGCCGTCCGGCCGGTTGACGGCGCGGCCCACCGCGTAGGCAAACGGGCGCGGCAGCGCCACCATCCGGCCATACCGCGGCAACCGCTCATACATCGCGCCCTCGAGCGCCGTCTTGGCCAGGATGGCCTCTTCGGGCTGGCTGGCGGAAAAGAGCCGGTTTTTCATCTGGTTGAGCAGCATGTTGCCCGTCGGGTCGCCGTCCTTGAGCACCAGCCCGAATTCGCGAAACAATGTCTGTTGCAGCACCTTGAGCAGCACGGACAAGTAATACGTCTTCCCTGCGCTCGGCGCGCCCACAATCGAAAAAATAAATTGCGGCACTTCCAAAAACCCCGGCGGCAACCGCCGGCGGCAATGCGGGCAGGCCAGATCGGCCGAGGGCAAGCCCAGCGGGTCAATCGCCTGGCCCAAGTCATTGAAACGCGTCGGGTAAAAACGCAGCCGCGCGTCCTCGCCCAGAATCGGGTCGCCCCGCAGGCTGTCGTGCGAGGCGATGTTCATCGCGTCGCCGGCGTCGAATTTCAGCCAGCACACCGGGCAGGTGAATTGCGCGCGCGCGCCGTCCGGCCCGGCCGTTTCGCCGTGGCTGGCCGACGGCGGCAGGCTCACGCCCAGCGCTTCGAACACCTGCGCGAGAAAAAATCCGCTCTCCAACCCCAGCGGCGCGGCGGCGTATTGCACCGGTCCAGCCCCCGCGCGCGCACCAGCTCCGGCAAATCCCGAAAACGCGTGACGCCCTCGACATGCCCGTCCGCCACGCGGAACAGCCGCCAGTCGTCGGTCTGGACTTTTTGGAGCTGCGCCTCCGCCTCCGCGCCCGCGGCCAGCGCCACCAGGTCGCGCCCGATTTGCAGGAGTGTGATGCCCGGCTGGATTTCACAAGTGTTCGAGGCCGGCGCGCCGTTCACGCGCACCCCGCGCGGATTTTCCGGCGTCAGGCGGAAGCCCTCGTCCGTGTCCTCGATCAGGCAGCCCGCCTCGCCCGGCTCGAGGCTGAGCGCCTTCCACGCCGCATTCTCCGTCTGCCCCAGCCGCGCGGGAAAGGTGGAGAGATCCGTTATCTGTCCGCGCAGGCAATCCACCAGCGCGAGGCTCGGCCGCGCGGAGCCTTTGCGGGTCAGGGGCAGAAAATTAGGCCGGGGGGCGGGCATGGCGGAATCGGAAAAAGAATCGGGGAACGCCGTTAGGAAAACAACTGCGGGGGGGTATGGTCAACCGGCTGGCCCAGCGCCCCCCATTGTTGCGCTTCGACGCTCTGCTGCCAATATCCAAATAAGCCGCAGGCGGGGGAAAGTTCCCATGCGTGGTATTAAAGCCCAAGGCAATTCACCGCAAAGGTGCCAAGAACGCCAAGGAGGGTTTTTGCAAAGGAGGCACTCTTCGCGCTCTTTGCGTCTTGACGGGGGAAAATCCATCACGGCGCGGGCCCCACCACCACCTGCAGGAACGCAACGCCCGAATCAGGCAGGGGATAGGTCGCCGTGACCTGGCCGCCGCTGTTTTGCACATTCACCCCGCTCGCGCTCCAGGTGATCAAATCCGTGCTGGCCTCGACGGAGAAAATGAGGTCCGCCGGCGGCGTGGGGAAGGTCAGCACCAATCGGCCGTCCGAAACGACCGGCTGCGGCAACGCGGCGTGGCCGTCCTCCCATGGGCTTAAATCGAAGGCGTATTTAATCAGGTTCGGAATGCCGTCGCCGGACGGGTTGGCGTAATCGCCGCTGACGGTCGCATCGGCAATCTGCGCGATGCTGAAATTATCACCCAGCCACGCCTGCTTCGTAGCCGACGTGCCCGGCGGGAAATTCTCCGCCACGGTCAACACCCCGGTGGCATCGTCAAACGTAAAGTTCACCCCGGAGAACGTGCCGCTCCACCCCCCGCCGTCATCGGTCAGCGAGCCGGCATAGGTTCCGCTCAAAGTGATGCCATCAAAATCACCGCTGAACCCCGACGCGGCGAACAGATTATAAACTCCATTCGCCAACGCCGCGCCCAAATTGATCGCCACGTTTCCGCCATAAACCACCGCGCCACTCGACAAAATTTGGCTGTAATTTCCCGCCCCATTGACGGTGAAGGTGGCATTGTCCCCCGAAAACAACGCGAGAGAACCCACCGCCAGCGGGCCGGTTCCGTCGCTGCCCGGCACAATGCTGCCACCGGCATTGACCACGACCGCCCCGCCCAGCGTCCCATTCCCGCCCAAGGTCGCGCCCGCGCCGACCGTCACGTTGCTGCTCACCAGGTTGCCCGTCACCAGCAATGTGCCGGAATTCACGTTCGTCGCCCCGATATAGTAGTCGTAGCCGGAAAGCATGAGCGTGGCGGTGCCGTTTTGTGTCACGGTGCCGTTGCCCCCAATGCTGTGGAGAACGTTGCTGTTCGCGGATTGGTTAAAAACCAAAGCCGTCTCGACATCGGCAGAAAGAAACCTGGAGGTATCGCCGGTCAAAATAAGCGTGCCGTCGAGCACTTTCATTAGACCGCCAAAAGTATTATTGCCGGACAGCGTGAGATTGCCCGAGCCGGTCATTTGCAGAAACATCTGTCCGGAGAGGGTGCCCGAAAAAGTGGTGTCAAGGTTTTGATTAAAAATTAAATTTGGGCCATTGCTCGGAGCGTTTATCACCCCCGTAAAATTCGAAATGTCGCCATTGAGCGTCAAGGCGGCATTCTCCAGCGTCAACACGCCGTTGCCGGACAGCGCGCCGCTCGTTGTCATCGCCGCGCCCCCCAGGGTCAACGCGCCATTATCCATAATATTGCCGCTGGAATTCAACGCATGATTGGTTCCTTGAAAGGTCCCGTTGCCAAAGATGATATTACCCACGACCAGCGTGCCGCCATTGACGATGATGTCGCCAGTGGCGCTGTAGGCGCCGAAGATGGTGAGCATGCCATTGCCATTTTCGGTGAGATTGCCTGAACCGCTGACGTTGCCACCCCAGGTGCAGTTGAAGCCATTGGTGTCCACGATGCCGCCGTTCGTCCCGGCCATTAATACGACGTTGGCCCTGATGCCGAAATTTCCCGTCGCTTGGACAATTCCACCACCCCAATTGATCGTGGCATTGCCCGCTCCGTTGATAAGGCCGGAATTTACGCCGACTTGAATCATACTGCCGTTGTTCAAATTCAACGTGCCGCTGCTGGTAGAGTTTTGCGCAAGCACGATGGTGCCGTTAACGGTCCCGCCATTAGCGACGGTCAGGCTCCCATTCCCATTGCCCCCCACCACGAGACCATTGTTGACATTCCAAACGGAGCCGGCGCCGGTGACCGTGGCGCTGCTAGTGGTGTTTGAAGACAAGCCGATGACGGTTGCGTTGACGGCGGCGTTACTCGTCACGCTGGCGCCATTGGCAATCGTCAGGCTTGAGCCGTTGTCAATTTCAAGGCCGATATTATCGGATGGACTATTTCCTGCCGCCAGCGACGAACCGTTGTCGGTGACCGTTATCGTGCATGAATTTCCAGTCAGCAGCACTCGATCCGTCGCGGGGATTTGCCCCCCATTCGCAATCGTAAGGCTGTCGTTTTGACCGTCAAGAACCAAGCCCGCACCACCGGTGTTAATGGTCGAGGCGTTTCCCGAAGCTGCCGTCCCGGTCACTGTGACTGTCGTATTGTTACCCACGATGATCAAATCAAAAAAACCCGCAACCTCGGCTCCTCCCTCGACGACGACGTTGCCGGTGCTGAGGCCTGCATAGCCCACATAAAAACCGCGTCCAGGCTTCAAAGTTGAACCATCCCCGGTAACGGTGAGGGTGCCGTTCGAGCCATTACCCAAGCCGACATAAGTCGAATAATCCGATTGGAAGCTTGCCCCATTGGCGATCGTGAGGCTGCCGGTGCCGTTGGCGCCGATTTCCAACCCTGGCGCGAATGCACTCCCTTCATTCGACGCGCCCCCGGTGGTATGTTGGTTTGATATTAATACCGTCTGAGGATCGGTTACCAGCATCGAGCCGGTGGCCCCCGCGCCGAAATCCCAAATAGACCACCCCCACGGTCAAATTCCCGCCGTTCGAAATGGTCAGCGACGTGTTCGCGCCGCTGGCCGTGCTGTTGCCCACCGTAAGATTGCCCGCCGTCGAAGTCCCCGACGAGAACACCGCTTGGTTACCGGAATTGGTGTCCAGAATCACCGTGTTGTTCGAGACCGGCACGACGCCCGAACTCCAATTCGACCCCGTGTTCCAATCCGTGCTCGTGTTTCCCGTCCAGTTTATCGTTTGGGCCGAAGCCACCGAAAGCGCGAAAATCCCGGCCAACACGGCCACGATGCGCCCGCGCCGGGAATAATGGCGAAGTGAAAAAAAACAGCGCGCAATGAACCCAAAGGCATTCATTTTCCAATAAGGGGTGGAGCGTAAAAACGAACCCGTCTGCATCATGCCCGTTCCTAACGGCCTGCGCAACCCCAAACCCCACCCTCCGCGGTTGTAACCAAATCAAGCACTTTGCAGCGTCTTCCCTCAAGGCCCGATTTCGATGGTGTAAGAGCCGGGCGGCAGGGGATAACGGCGAAAATATACGCCGAGCTTTTGACGCAGGGCTTCTTCCACCTTCGGGTTCTCGTCGGTTTTGGCGACGCTGAGGCTGCCCACTAAAAGCGGTTCGCCCACCAGGCCGGCCGAGTTGAAAATCAGCAGAAAATTGGCCGGCTGCCAAAGGGCGCCGCCCGCGTCCGGCGCCAGCTCCGGCGGCCAGGTGATATCCTGGACTTTGCCGTCCACCGCCGCCGGCACGATGTGCAACTGCGCGCCGCGCGCAGGCAGCGGGGTGCTGGTGACAGGCGCCTGGCCCATGGTGTGCAGCGCGTCCATTTGAGCGGGCTTGAGCGCGTCTGCGGGCGTGGCCGCGTCTGCGGGCGTGGCGGAGATTTGCTGCATCGTCTTGTCCACGTCGCCGGCCTGAGGCTGCAAGGGGTAGGGTGGCAGGGCTGGTTGCGGGTGGATGGCGGGCGCGGCGGCCGCGCGCATCGCAAAGTTGAGCGGCGTGAGCGTATAAATCATCTGCGGGTCGGAAAGCATTTCCTCGTCCCGCAGGGCGGCAGCCTGCCCGGCGTCGCCGGCTTCGACGTAGTGGACGAAGGGCGCCGGCTCGGGTGGCGGCGCAACTGGCGCCGCCGGCCAGCGCAGCAGCGCCAGGCCCGCCAGATACACGCCCACGCTGATCAGCAGCGCCAGCAGAAAAGCCGGCTGCTCGCGGGGACGGTCGTGGCGGGCGGGGAATTCGGCGGCGGGCATGGGAGAAAATTAAGAATTAATAATTAAGAATCAAGAAGGCAGATTGATAAATGGAGAAAAATTTCAAATCTGAAGTATCAAATCTGAAATACAGCCATTCTACGGCGCCGTCGCGCCGGAGGCGGGTGTTGCGGCCCCGGGTTGATCCTCCGTGTTCGGCGCAATCCGTTCGGCGATTTGCACCGCCCCGAAGCCCGCCTTCAGGGCCAGGTCATTGATTTGGGCCAATGTCTCCATGTCGGTATTGGCCGGAGCCAGGAGCCGGAGCACGAGCAGGTCGCCCGGCTGCTTCTTCACTTTTGCGGCGTGATCGGTGAGGGCCTGCGCCAGTTTCGGAAAAGGATAAATGCCGTTATCGAGGACGAAAATCTGGTCTTCAATTTTCGTATTGGTCGCCTGCAGGGACAAAGTAACATCAACCCGCCGGCCCGGTGTGGTTGCGGCGGTCGTGGTGGGCAGCACGAAGGGCGCGTGGTCTTTCGGGTCGAGCACATACGTCAAGCCCGGCGCAATAATGTAATTGGACTGGAGCAGCGTCAGCAGCCAGCCCGCGACGAGCACATTCAGCCAGGGCACGACCTCCAGCCGGAGGTTCGGCCGGTGCACATGGCGCATCAATCCTAAGGGGCTGGTTAAAGACATGGTCGCGGGACCCCACGATTAAGGGATAATCAAATTAAGGAACGGGTTCATAAAATCGGCGCGGCTGGGAGGGGGGCCATCAGGCGCCGGGCGCGGGGTTGTCCGCGGTCGGCGGGTAGGGCTGGCTGCCGGAAGGAGCCAGGTTGGCGTTCTCCACGGGCGCGGGCGAATTTGGCAAGTCCACGAGCAAAAATTGCAGCATGTCATTGCCGACCCATTCCATGTCATGCACGAGCGCGCGCACGCGCCCATGCAGGAAATGGTGGGCCAGATAGGCCAGAATCGCGACAGCCAGCCCCATGGCCGTGGTAATCAGGGCCGAACTGATATAGCCGGAAAAATCCGCGGCATCATGATAATCTCCTTTGGTATGCATCTGCTCGAACCATTGCAGCAAATTCAACACCGTGCCCAGCAAGCCCAGCAACGGCGCGATTTTGGCGATGGCCGCGAGCGTGCCGAGGCGGCGCTCGAGCGTGGGAATTTCCACCAGCGCCATCGCTTGGATGGCGCCGCGCAGGTGCGTCTCGTCCTCCCGGTAATGGCGCAGGGCGGCCTTGACGACCGCGGCGACCGGCCCGGGCGTCTCCTCGCAGACGGTCAGGGCCTCAAGGATGCGGCGCTTGCGGGCGAGGTTCTTGATGCCCTCGACAAACTTCACCGTGCCAATCTGCCCCTTGTGCAAATACAGCGCCCGTTCCAGAGTGAACACCAGCCCAAGCAGGCTCAACCCGAACAGTGGCCACATCATGGGGCCGCCGCGTGCCAGCAGGGAAAAGTCGAAAATATTCATGATTGCGCCCCCACCATAGCGGCCTTGCCCCGGTTTGATAAGCCAAAATCGCAGTCATTTTGGGAACTTGCGCCCATATCGGGTTAATTATACAAACGATGACATATCTTTTACCTTGGGAACTGTCTTTTTAACTTCAACGGTTGGATTCCAGCCGATAAGAACAAGGCGTCTTAGGAGGTGCAGCCTGTATTCCCCAACCCTACCCGCTCATGCGCGCGCCGATTTCTCCCGAGGAAAAACGTTGGCGCGCGCGGGCTGGCGCGGTGGCCCGGCGGGTAAATTTTGGGTGGTGGTGGCACCGCCTTAGTGCGGCGCTGGTCGGCGTCAATCTGGCGGGCGCGACGGCGCTGCTCCTCTTTCGGCAAATGCGCTGGCCGCTGCTGGGGTGGGCGGCGATGCTCGGCGTGGCGTGGCTGGCGGCGGCGGGGCGGGCGTGGTGGCGGGCGCGGGCGCGCTTTTATGCCCAGCCGGAAGGTTTGTTGCGCCTGGAGACGCACTTGGGCTGGCATAATATTTTGTCCGCGGCGGCTGCGGGCGGCATGGGCTGGCCGGAGTTGCCCGCAGAACCTGTGCGGCCCTTGCAATGGCGCTGGCTGGCGTCGGCCCAGCCTGTGTTGGCCTCGGTGGCGTTTCTGCTCGCGGCGCTGTTTATCCCCGTGAGCGCGCCGCCCAAGCCGGCTTTGCCGCCGCCGACGCAATTGCCGCCCGCCTTGCAGCAAGTGCAGTCGTGGACCGAAAAACTCAAGGAACAAAACCTCGTCCAGCCGGCGACGATGGAATCGTGGGAAGAGCGCCTCGCCCAGTTGAAACAAAAGCCCCAGCAGGAATGGTATGGGCAGGAAAGCCTCGAAGCCGCGGAATCGCTGCGCAACCAACTGGCGCAGGAAATCAACACGATGGACAAGAATTTGAAAAAAACCGCCGATTTGGTGGCCGCCCTGCAGGCGCTCCCCGCCGGCGCCGCGATTCCGGCCGATTTGCAGGCCGCCCTCAACCAGCAAATTGCCGCGCTGCAAAACAGCAACCTGCCCCTGAGCCATAGTCTCGCGCAGTCGCTCAACAATCTCAAAAGCCTCTCGCCGGATCAACTGGCGTATCTGATGAAACAACTCCAGCACGGCGCGGACAACCTGAGCTACCTGTCCGCGGACAACGGGCTTTTCACCGGGCACTTTCAAACCAGCCAGAACAGCGCCAAATTCCAACTCGGGCGCTATGGGCAAGGCCAGCTGGGCAGTTGGCCGGCCGGCTCCATGAAAAACCCGTCGGGAACGGCCGGTCAAGCAAGCTCCGGCCCGGGGCCAGGCGCGGCGGGCAGTGGAACCGGCAACAGCACCGCAGGCACAGGGCCAGCCGCCGCCGATGATGAGGCGATGTGTGACACGAGCATTGCCAATGGCGCGGGCGGCGGTCCGGGCGGCGGCGGCGGCTCGAATGGGATTTCTTACCAGGCCCCGACCGATGTGCAGGCCAAAAACCAACAGGGCGTGAGCAACAACGGCGCGAACTCCGTGGCACCCGGCGACCTGGTCGGCATCTCGATCAGCGCGCCCACCCACAACCCGCAAGACAACACGCCCGCGGGCGCCGGCGGCGCCGCCAGCCAGGGCGGCGAGGGCGACGCCGTGTGGCGTCAGGACCTGACCCCGCAGGAGCGCGCCCTGTTGCAACAATATTTCAAATGAAAATTTCCGATTTTCCACCATCACGCCCGCTTGCCAACCCGCTGCCCGCGTGATTAAACTCCCCTACCTCGCATACCTCCCCTATCTCCCATCATCCCCCATGGATACCCCCGTCGCTCCCACTACTCCGCCCGCCACTGCCATTGACCCGTCCGTCGCGCAAGACGCCGCGCGCCAACTCGGCCAGTTGCACGGCGCGATTGCCAACGTCATTTTCGGCCAGGAAGAACTGATCGGCCTCGCCATCACCGGCCTGCTGGCCGGCGGCCATATCCTGCTCGAAGGGCTGCCCGGCCTCGGCAAAACCGAGCTGGTCAAGTCTTTCGCCAAAGCCCTGCACCTGGACACCAAGCGCGTGCAATTCACGCCCGACCTGCTGCCCGGCGACATCACCGGCAACCCCGTCCTCCAGGAAACGGGCGGCGAGCGCCGCTTCGTTTTCCAACCCGGTCCGGTCTTCACCAATCTGCTCCTCGCCGACGAAATCAACCGCGCCAGTCCGAAAACCCAGTCCGCCCTCCTCGAGGCGATGCAGGAGCGCCGTGTTACCGTCCTCGGCACCACCCACCAACTGCCCGACCCGTTTTTCGTCCTCGCCACGCAAAACCCCATCGAACTCGAGGGCACCTACCCGCTGCCCGAGGCGCAGGTGGACCGCTTTCTCTTCAAGCTCGAAGTCACGCGCGTCGCGCCGGAAGTCCTGCAAAGAATCGTCGCGCAACGCCGCCTTGGGGAAGATCCGCTGCTGGCACCGGTGCTCACGCGTGATGAACTGCTCCAACTCATCGCGCTGGCCCGCCGTGTGTTTCTGCCGCCCGTCGTGATTGAATACATCGCCCGGCTGGTCAACGCGTCGCATCCCGGCCAGTCCTCGGTGGCCCAATCCATTAAATACGGCGCCAGCCCGCGCGCAGCCATCGGCCTTGCCGCCTCGGCCCGCGCCCGCGCGTTGATCCAAGGACGCGGCTATGCTGGCGCGGAGGACGTGCAGGCCGTGGCCCGACCCGTCTTGCAACACCGCCTCATTTTGCATTACCAGGCGCGCCTCGAGGGCCTCACCTCCGCCGAAGTGGCAAACCGCCTGGTCGCCGAGGTGCCCGTCGAGGTCAAGAGTCTGCCGCGCACCCTCGCCGCGGCGAAAATCAACTAAGCCCCTTCCGCTTTTTTTCTTCCCACCATGTTTGCGCTCCCCACCGAGGTTCTGGCTTCCTGGCTTCGACGCGTCGGTGTCGTCTTGCTTGTGGGCTGGCTGGCGGCGCTGCCCGCCCGCGCGCAAACTTCGCATCCAGTGGCCACGGATCCCAACAGCGACATCAAGATTCAGATTACGGATGCCTATGCCGGCGTGCCCCTGCGCGGCTACCTGCCCCTGCGCGTCACCATCACCAACTCTTCGAACAGCGATGGCGTGTGGGAAGTCCAGCCCCAGTCGCTTTCGCCCTACGGCGGAGGCCAGCGCTTTGACACGCTGGCCACCTGTGCCGTCCCCGCCCGCCAGACCCACGTCTTCGAAGTGCTCGCGCCGCTGCCGACGACGCCCGACTATCGAAGCCAGCCGCGCATCAGCGTCCATGTTACCGGCCCGGGGGTGACGAACGGCCCCGGCTCGGACGTGTCCTTCACCGCGAATTTTCAAGCCGTGTCCCCGGCCAGCTTGAACATCCCCGTGCCGGTTGCGGTGACCACGAATCCAAGAGTCCGGCCCGCCGTCGGGTCGCTTGCGATCGGGACAACCAACATCACCAACACGGATGGTTCATATACCAACATCTCCGAGCGGAACGAAGGCTACGACAACACCAAGATAAACTACGTCACCCACTTTCCCAATGGCACGATCACCGGCGATTTCGACATCCGGGATTCGTCAAACCGGTTAGTTCAAACCAGCTTCAATGACGCGGGCGCCACGCCGCCCGGCGCAAGCGCCGCCGCGCCCGGTGCTCTAAAGGGACGTAGGGGCTATGGTGGGCGGGATGTCCGGATGGCGCACCCCAACCAGGGGCCGCCCATCTTCATCGGGCTGTCACCCGCGCTGGATCGCGCCCAGGGAAATTATATTAAGAATTATTTTAACAGCCTGTGCGTCCGGCCCCTCCAACAATCCCTGCTCGACCCCGAGACCTTGTCCTCCGATTGGCGCGCCTATTTGGGCTTCGATTGGCTGTTTTACACGGCGGCCGACTGGCTGGACGCCCCGCCGGGCGCGCGCCTGGCCATCACGCAATGGGTGGCCGCGGGGGGCAAACTCCGGTTGGTGGCCAATACGGACGGTGGCCTGGATTTGCCGCCGCGCCAGGGCGAGCATTACGGCGCGGGCCTCATCGAGTTGTTCACGGAAGACGAACTCGCCAATTACAATTTCAACGCGGTGCACTCGAATCCCGCGGAACGTTATCTATTCAGCCTCGACTACCAACCGGCGCCGCCCGCCGCCCCCGGCGTGGTGTCCCCCGCCATTCCGGCGGGGTTGGAGCAGCGCGCTTTCAAGGTGAGCGTGAACACCATCATCGAACTGATCAATGTTGATCCCGCCGCCATCGCCGGGAGCAGCCAACCCTCAAACGTGAACTACATTGTGGAAAGCGAACTGGCCAATTTTTTCCGGCTGGCAACTCCCAATTTCTCGCCCAGCGCCAAAATGAACTTTGAGTTCAGCTTCGACCCGAACGAGGCCTCAAAACTGACGATTACCGCCCCGCCGGAGAATTTGGATGCTATCGCGGCCATCCTGAAAGCGGATGGCGAGCCGGACGGCGTGGTCGTCGGCACAGGGCCGGATTTGCCCGCCGTGCCCGCCCCGTCCGCAACCGCGCCGCAGGCCGCCAATGCGGCGACGGTGGTGCCGCCGCCGACCTTTGCGGAGACCGCGCCGACCCTGGACCCGCATTACCTGATGGTCGCCTTGACCATCATTTGCTTCGGCGTCCTGGTCGGGCCGGTTAATTTGTTCGTGTTTTGCAACGGCCCGCGGCGGCCGAATCTCTTGTGGGTCACGCCGCTGCTGGCGGTTGGGACGGGGCTGGTCATCCTGGTCTTTATTGTGATGGCGGAGGGCCTCGGCGGCCACGGCGTCACTTTCCGCGTCACGCAGTTGGTGCCGGATGGGAAGTTCGCGGTTGAATCGGAAGTGGAAGCCTCCGTCTCGGGCGTGCTCCTGCACAGCGCCTTTGACCTGCCCAACCCGGCCTGGCTGCTCGAATACCACTCGGTAGATCCGCTGATGATTTCGGCGGTGTCCTACGGGCCCTACGGCCCGCAGGCCGGGGACCCCGGCAATTTCTGGCAGTCCGGCCCCCACTACACGGGCGAGTGGTTTGCCAGCCGGCGGGCGCAGGTGTTGATGGCGCAAGCGGTGGTGCCGTCGCGCGCGGCCCTGCACGTCGTCCCGGCGACGGCCGACCAGCCGCCCGTGCTCACTTCCGAATATAACGACTGGATGGAAAAACTTTTCTACCTCGACGACCAGGGCCGATATTGGAAAGTGGATCGCATTTCCGACGGCCAGCCCACGCCGCTGCAACCGGCCACACCCGAGGAATTTACCACGGCGTGGGAGGCCATCCTGGCGAGTGCGCCGCCCATGCTGACTAACGACAACGGCGTGCTGCGCAAGCTCACGCCGCGCCCCGGCTCCTTTTTCGCGCTGGGCAACGGCGGCAACTCGGCGCTTGAACCGGAGATATCCGGTCTGCGCTGGTCGAGCTTCCGCCACGTCATCACCGGCCCCGTCATCCCTTAAACGCAACCGTCATGGCCGCACCCGTCATCGAAGTCGAGAACCTGCACCGCAACTTTGGGCAGGTGCGGGCGGTGCGCGGCTTGAGTTTCCGCCTGGAAAAGGGGCAGGTGGCGGGCTTTATCGGCGCCAACGGCGCTGGCAAGACGACGACGATGCGCATTCTCGCCACGCTCGATTTGCCCTCGCAGGGGGTGGTGCGCGTCGCGGGCTACGACGTGCTCGAACACCCGGCGCGCGTGCGCCAGCTCCTGGGCTGGATGCCGGACCACTTTGGCGCGTATCCCAGCATGGACGTGCTGGAATACCTGGACTTTTTTGCGCGCGCCATGGGCCTGCGCGGCAAGGAGCGCAAAAAGCGCGTGGCCGAGGCGGTGGACTTCACCGAGCTGGGTTCGCTTTTGTCGCGCCCGAGCAACCGCCTCTCGAAAGGCCAGACGCAACGCCTGTGCCTGGCGCGCACGCTGCTCAACGACCCCGCCATCCTGATTCTCGACGAGCCGGCCGCGGGCCTTGACCCGAAGGCGCGCCTCGAATTCAAAAACCTGGTGCGCATCCTGGCCGCGCAGGGGAAGTCCATGCTCATCAGCTCGCACATCCTCTCCGAACTGGCCGAGATGTGCGACACGATGCTCTTCATTGACCAGGGCCAGCTCGTCCACCACGGTTCGGCGGACAGTTTGCGCTTTGACGACCGCAGTGTGCTGTCGGTGCGCGTGCTGGTGCACGGGCCGGTTGAGCCGCTGCTGGCATGGGCGAAATTGCAGCCCGGCCTGCGCGTGCGCGAGGAAGTCCGCCAAGGCGTGGTGCTGGAGTTGGAGGGCCGGGGCGAAGAGGCCCTGCGCGATTTGCTGCGCAGCCTGGTGGCGGCCGGTGTGCCGGTCTTTGAATTTCACCGCGAGCAGCAACGGCTCGAGGAAGCCTTCATCGGCATGTTGCGCCAGCAAGGCGCGATGGCGCCGCTGCGCAGCGACCGCACGCCGCCCAAACTCCCGCCCACCGGCGGCAACTAAGCTCTGTTTTAAAACCCATGAATTTATTCAAGCAACATTCCGTAGCGCGGTGCTTTAGCTCGCGCTTCGAGCCTCACGAATGTCCCGGAGCGCGGGCTAAAGCACCGCGCCACGGTTCAAAGCAGCCTTAATACACAGTCTAACCCCGCCCCTTATCCGTCATGACGCTCCTTTCCAGCGATTCGTTCAACCCCATGCTCGTGCGGGACCTGCGCCAGTGCCTGCGGTCGAGCCGGTTCACGGTGATCTTCCTTTTATTGCACACGGGCATGGCGTGTTTTGTGGGCACGGGGCTGCTCTCCGCCTATGGCTCGGATATTCCGGCGATCATCGTGGGCACGCTGTCCGTGGGGCTTTTTTTATTCTATATCGTAATGTTGCCCCTGTCTTCCGCGACCGCCCTGTCGTCGGAGTTTCTCGATAATCGGATAGACCTGCTCAAGCTCACGCAAATGAGCGCGCGCAGTTTGGTGTGGGGCAAGTGGCTGTCGCTGGTGACGCAGGGCCTGCTGGTCATCGCCTCGCTGTTACCCTACCTGATGCTGACTTATTTTTTCGGTAATGTGAGTTTGGCCTACGTGCTGGAGAGCGTGGTGGCGCTGCTGGCCTTCAACGCGCTGCTGGTGGCCTTGGGCGTGGCCCTGTCATGCTTGAACAGCCCGGCCTTGCGCATCCTGCTGATTTTACCCTTGGTGTTGTTCTTGTTCGGCGTGTTCTCCAGCGGCCTCTTCCGGTTCGCCGGCCCCGGGCCGTCCTTTTTCATGCTGACGGCCAGCGCCACCACCAACCTCCTTTACATCGTCCCCGCTCTGTATGTGCTCATCGGGCTGCCGTTTTTGTTTCTGGCGATGGAATTCGGCGCCTATTGCCTGGCCCCCGCCGCCGAAAACCACGACACGCCACAGCGCCTGATGGTGGTGGGGCTGCTGGCCGTCGCCGCCGTCGCGATGGGCCTGGATGCGTGGCATCCGACGCTGGCGATGGAAGGCTTCCTGGCCGTCTATTTCTACCTCGCGAGGGTGCTGGTGTTTTGGGTGATGATGTTCGCCGCGGCCACCGACCCGTCGCCCTATCCCCATACCTACCGGCCGTTTGTGCGCTTCGGGTATTTCGGCAAGCTGGTCGGGCGCGTGTTTCTCTATCCTGGCTGGAACGTCGTCCACCCCGTTCATCCTGCTGGCTTCGGCGGTTTTTTCCACCCTCGGCCGGGTCTGGGTCACGCGACGCGGGCTGGACGTGGAGTTCTTGTGGATCGCCGTGATGTATATGTTCCTGCCGCCGGCGCTGCTTTTTCCCCAGGCGGTGGGGTGGCTGCTCGCGGGCCGCACGCGCCTCGGCCCCGTCGCGCGTTATTTTTTGATCATGATGCTGATGCTGCTCGTCTTCCTGTTCACGATTGCGCTGTATGGCTCGACGGACAAGTCGGCGATTTTGCTCGTCGCCTGCCTGTTTCCCCCGGACGCGTGGCTATTATTCACCTTTCACTGGATGGACGAATTGAGCCTCGAGTTCGCCTCCATCCTTATTGCCCTGGTGACCAGCACCCTCACCATCATCGTGGTTTGTGTTCGCGCCCTCAAGACTAAGGACGCCGTCCTCCGGCTCGAAGCCCGCGCCGCCGCCGGCCTCGAACCAGCGCAGGCCCCAGTTATGGAATCTCCACGTAGCGAACCCACCTTCCCGCCGCAAGCAGGCGATTTATGAATTATGATTTAAGATTTATAATTTAAGAAACAAGAGCCGGAAAGCAGAAATCAAGAAACAGCCAAAGTCTTCCCGAGTACAACATTCACTCTTCTTCTGTTTCATAATTCATAAATCTGAAATCATAAATCTGAAGTCTGAAATCTGAAATTTTCAAATCTGAAATACCAAATTACCGCCCCTCGCCATGCCCGCCGTCCCCCCCGCCGCTCCCGCCGCGCCCCCCGCCATCTCGGCGGGTGGTTTGCTGGCGGCGCACGGCCTGACGCGCGAGGTGCGGGCCGGTTTGCTCGCGCAGGCCGAGGCGATTGCCCCGCGCCTGCGCCTGCCCTTGCGCGCCGCGCGCGGCGGCCAGGCCGGCCAGTGGCTCGGCGCGGGCATTGGCGCCTCGCTCGAATTTCAGGACCACCGCCAATACCACCCCGGCGACGACCCGCGCCACCTGAACTGGGCCGCCTACGCGCGCACCGGCCAGCATACGATGAAAATGTATCGCGAGGAAGTCAGCCCGCGCCTCGATGTCGCGCTGGATTGTTCAACGTCAATGTTCCTCGCGCCCGCCAAGGCCCGGCGCGTGTTGGAAGTTTTTTCCTTCATCCACGCCAGCGCCCTGCGCGCCGGCGCGTTGCTGCGCGCCTATCTTGTCGATCCCAATGGCGCGCAGGAGTTGCCCGCCGATTCACTCCGCTCGCAATCGTGGGACCCTCTGCCGCCGGCCAGCCGCACCGCGCCGCCCGCGCTCCACCGCGTGCCCTGGCGCGCGCAATCCCTGCGCATCGTCATCTCCGATTTGCTATATTCCGCGCCTCCGCAGGACATCCTCGCCCAGATTTTGCACACCACCAGCCGAGCCATCGTGTTTTGCCCGTGGAGCGCGAGCGAGGCCGCGCCGGACTGGGACGGCCAGATCGAATTGCGCGACTGCGAGTCCAGCCAGCGCCGCCTCTTTCAGATGTCCGCCGCGCGCCGCGAACGCTTCCAAGCCAGCTACCGCCGCCATTTTGAATTGTGGAGCGACGCCTGCGCAGGCCGAGGCGTCCCCTTGGCCCGGCTCGACGAAGACGGCCCGCTGCTGGACTGCCTGATGAAATCCGCGCTGCCTGTCCGCGCCGTCGAATTGGTCTGAGCGAGATCCCCCCATGCACCTGATTTTTGGCAATCCAGCCGGCTGGTGGGCGCTGCTCGGGATTCCCGCGCTCGTATTGATCCATTTTTTGCAGCGGAAAAGCCGCCGCCTCGAAATCAGCACCATGTTTCTGCTCGAAAAGCAGGAAGTCGAGAGCCGCGCGGGCCGCCGGCTCGAGCGTTGGCGCAGCTCCGTCCTATTCTGGTTACAGGCCCTCGCCGTGCTTTTGCTCGCGTGGATGCTCAGCCAGCCGCGCTGGGTCGAAAGCGGCACATTGCAACGCGTGGCGCTGGTGCTCGACAGTTCGCTGGCCATGGAAGCTTTCCGCCCGCAGTGGCAACAAGGCCTGGCCGCCGACACCGCCACGCTCGCCCGCGGCGCCAGCCGCACGGACTGGCTCTTGCTCGAATCCAACGTCGGCCGCCCGCCGCTCTACCACGGCGAGGATCGGGACGCGCTGCTCCAGGCGCTCGCCGCCTGGCACGCCAACCTCGGCCCGCACGACCCCGCCCCCGCGCTGCGCGCCGCGCGCACCGCCGTCGGCAACGATGGGTTGGTATTCTTTGTCACTTACCATCCGCCGCCCGGCGAGACCGCTGCCGGTCGAGGCGCACCCTCTCGCCTACGGCCACCCGCTGGATAATGTCGGCGTCGGCGCGGCCACCGCGGAAATTCACGATGGACAAGCCGTCTGGCGGGTGCTGGTGCATAATTATGCGGCCACCGCCCAGACGCGCGCCTGGTGGTTCGAGGCCGGCGGCCAAAAATCGCCTGCCCAAACTGTCACGCTTGACCCGAGCGCGACCGTCGCGCTCCAAGGAAACTTCCCGCCGAACACCGACCGCATCATCTTCGCGCTCCAGCCCGATGATTTTTCGCTCGACGACCGCATCCCGCTGGTGGCGCCGCAGCCTAAGCAACTCGCCATCGCCGTGCAAGGCCCGGCGGATTTTGTCAGTTTCCTCAAGCCCATGCTGCAACTCGCCAGCCAGACCACGCCCGCTCTGCCGGGCGCAACGCCGGACCTGCAATTCGACCTCGGCGGCAATTTGGCGCCCACTCCCTTTGGCGCTGCGCGCGTTTATTTCGCCGCCGACCCCGCGGGCGACGGTCCCACCGAAATCCACACGCACCCCGCGCCGGAAAAAGACCCGCTCATGGATGGGCTGAATTGGTCGGGCCTGCTCTTTCACGCGTTGCCGCCGGTGCCGCCGCAGCCCGACGACACCACGTTGATGTGGGACGGCGCCCAGCCGCTCATCACCTTGCGCGCGCCGCCCAGCCAGGGGCAGACGCTCATTTTCAACTTTGACCCGCGGCATTCCAACGCGGCCCATTGGCCGGCGTTCGTGATTTTGTTCAACCGCTTCATCGAGCAGGCCCGCCTGCGCAAGCCCGCGTTTGCGCGCGACAATTTTCCCGCGGGCCAGCCTTTGTCACTCGTGCTGCCGCCCGGCGCGAAAGGCGCGCGCCTCGAAGTTGCGCCCATGGACGACCAGGCCGCCCACCCGCCCGCCACCGACCTGACGCCCAACGCTGCCGCGCAGGCCCGCGCGCCCAGCCCGCCGTCGTTCTTCACGGTCCAAGTGGACGGCAAGCCGTGGCTGGACGGCGCGTCGCAATTTCCCGACCCGCGCGAATCGGATTTCCGCGACGCGGCGTCCATTCCGCTTGAAGCGCGCGCGCAAACCACCCGCGAGGAGGCCAATTCGCAGCCGGACGCGCTGACGCCCCTGTGGCTCCTCGCGCTGCTGGCCGCGCTACTCGCGTCGTGGCGCGAAACGGGCAAAGCCGCGAAATAAACCGATTTTGACTCCATGAATTTTGCCACTCCCGCCTGGCTGTTGCTGGTGCCCGCCCTGCTGTTGCTCGGCTGGCAATGGCCGCGCCTGGAATTGCGCCGGCCGCTGCGGGTGTTGTGCCTGCTGTTGCTCGCGCTCGCGCTGGCCGACCTGCGCTGGCGGCTCTACGAACCGGGCATTGATTTGTGGGTGCTGGTGGATCGTTCCGATTCCGCCGCGCCGCTGCTGGGCCCGCGCCTGAACGAGTGGGAGGGCCTGCTGCGCCAGAGCATGGGCCACAACGACCGGCTTTACTTCATTGATTTCGGCGACGACGCCGTGGTGCGCCCGGAGGACTTGAGCACGGTGTCCGAAGTTGCCACCGGCGAGACGCGCGTGGCCAACGCGCTGCGGCTGGCGGTGTCGCGCCATGACCCGAGCCGCGCCACGCGCGCCCTCTTGCTCAGTGACGGCTACCCGACCGAGCCACTCGGCGACATCGGCGAATTGCTCGCGCACGCGGACATCCCGCTCGACATGCGCCTCGTCGCGCTCGGCACCGGCACGGATTTTGAAGTGACCGAGCTGGACGCGCCCAACCGCACTCCGGCAGGCGAGCCGTTCGTCCTCGACATGCACCTGCGCGTGGACGGCGTGGCGAATGCGACGGTACCCTACGATTTGGAGCGCGACGGCAAGGTCATCGCCACGGGCACGGCGAATTTTCAAAATGGTTTGGCGCGCGTGCGGCTGACCGACCGCATAGACCAGGCCGGCTCGGTCCACTACACCGCGCGGGTGCTGCCCGAAAACGACCCGGTGCCCGGGAACAACATGGCGGAAACGTGGGTCGAGGCCGTGGCCGCGCCGCGCGTGCTCCTCATCTCGGCCTATCCCGACGACCCGGTGGCCGCCGCGCTCACCGCCCATGGCGTGCAAGTGGATTTGGAGACCAACCCGACGACGCTGAACGAAGACCGCCTGAGTGGCGCGCGCGCCGTCATCATCAACAATGTGACCGCCAGCAACATTCCCGCTGATTTTCTGAAGGCCATTGAATTTTTCGTGGACCAGCAGGGCGGCGGGCTGCTGATGCTCGGCGGCAAGAACAGTTTCGGCACTGGCGGCTATTACCAATCGCGCCTCGACGACCTGCTGCCCGTTTCGCAGGAGCAGCGCGACGAGAAGCGCAAACTCCGGGTGGCCATGTCCATCGTGCTCGACCGCTCCGGCTCGATGCGCGCGTCCGTGCCCAGCAACGGGGGCACGCGCGAGAAAATCGAGCTGGCCGACGCCGGCACCGCCGAGGCGATGCGGCAACTCGGCGCCAGCAACGTCGTCTCGGTCTTCGCCGTGGACACGCAGGCCTGGGAAATTGTCCCGCAGTCCACCGCCGATCCGGACCGCGACGTCAAAATCCAGAACGTGCTCGGCATCGCCAGTCAGGGCGGCGGCATCGTCGTGCCCATCGGTTTGCAGGCCGCGTGGAACAATTTGCAACAGACCGACATCGGGGAGAAGCACATCATTTTATTCGCCGACGCCAACGACGCCCTCCAGCAAAACGAAGGCACCTTCGACATCGTGCAAAATATCACGAACGGCAACGGCACCATCTCCGTCATCGGCCTCGGCCATGACACCGACAGCGGCGCGGACTTCCTTCGCAAAGTCGCCGCGGCGGGCAACGGGCGCATTTTCTTCAGCGACGACGCGAACGACCTGCCCGCGATTTTCACGCAGGACACCGTGGCCGTGGCCCGCGCCAGTTTCCTCACCGATGCCACGCCGCTGCTATCCACCGCCGGCTGGATGGAACTCGCCGCGAAGAACCTCGCCTGGCTGCCGAGCGTGGACGCCTATAACGTTTGCTACCTCAAGCCCAAGGCCACCCAGGCGGCCCTGTCCGGCGATGACAACGCCGCGCCGCTGGTCGCTTTCTGGCAGCACCAGTCCGGCCGCACCGCCGCGGTGATGTTCCCGCTGGCGGGCAACTATTCCGACACCGCGCGCGCCTGGCCGGGCTACGGCGATTTTATCACCACGCTCACGCGCTGGCTGATGGGCAATGAAACACCCGAGGGCCTGGGCGTCCGCGCGCGGCTCGACGGCGACCAGCTGGTGCTCGATTTGTTCTACGACCAGCAGCTCGACGCCGACTTGGCGAAGGATTTCCCCACGGCCGTCTATACGCAAAACGGCCAGGACGGTGCGCAGCAGATGACTTGGGAACGCCTCGAACCGGGGCATTTTCAAGCGCAGGTGCGCCTCAAGCCTGGGAAGCCCGCGATCGGCGCGGTGCAGGCTGGCCCGTATTCGCTTCCCTTCGGCCCGCTGGCGCCGGGGCTGGATTTGGAATGGCTGCGCGACCCGGCCGGGCCGCGCTCGCTGCGCGCGCTCGTGGCGGGCAGCGGCGGCAAGGAACTCACCGAATTGCCCGAGGCCTGGCGCGACCTCGGCCGCCAGTATTACCGTTCGCTGCGCCCGTGGATTTTGACCCTGCTCGCGTTGGCCGTCCTCGCCGAGGCCCTCGCCACGCGCGTGGATGTGCTCAAGAGCTGGTCGTGGAAAAAAGGGAAGCAGGTCAAAGTGGCGGGGTGAAATTTCAGCAGAGCGGGTGCAATCCCAATGGGTCACGGCGACTTCACTGTGCCAAACGCATTGGTGACGACCACGGAATAATCTTCGACGCCGACCGAGGAGGCATTGCTCAGTTTGAGCGTGGCCGTCGTCGCACCGGACACGCCGTCACCATCCTTCACGGCGACACCGTGGTGCAGCCATTGATAAGAGGGCGCGGGCACCGCAGCGGCGGTGACGGTAAATGTAGTCGCCGTCGCGTGGTCGGAGGTGTTAATATCAAAGGACACCGGTGCGAGGATGATGGGCGCGAGCGCGGGCGTCCAGCCGAGGACAAAGGCCGGGTCGCGGTAATTTTTGATCGTGTCGGCATCGTTTGCCATCGTGAGTTGCTTGGAGAACGGCGCGCGCTGGCTGACATCGGCCGGCTGGCCGTCGCTGATGTTGGTGCTGTTGTATTCCCAGAAATGCAGGTTGGGCGTGGGCGGGAAGGCGGCCGCGCCCACGGCCGCGCCGCCGCGCGCCGCGGTGTCCAACCGCCACGCGGCGGGGGAAATTTGGGGACCGAGCTGGCAATCGAGCAGCACCACTTCGCTGTAGGGATAAGTGGCGGGGGCGATGCGGGCGAGGGTCACATTCGCCATGCCGGGGGCCGCGTCAAAAACACAGTGGTTGTAGATGTAGCCGTGGTTGGCGGCCGGGTTGCGAATCTGGGTGTAGGGTGCGCCGCTGGTGAGGGCCTTGAGTTCGCAGTGCTCGAAAAACACCGGCCCGCGCCCCCACATGTAATCCGTGTCGCCCTCGACATAGCTGTCCGCCACATAGGCCGAGTCGTTGATCTGCAACGTGTCCTGGTAGCTGTAAAAACTGCAGTGGCTGATAATATTTTGGCCGCCGGTGAGGATGAGCGCCTCGGCCTGCGAGCCGCCTTTGGGCGTCGAGTTGCGGAAGGTGAGGTTGACGAAGTTCAGGCCGGTCGAGTGGTTGGCGAAAAACGCGCCGCGGTGGTAGGCGCTCGTCGTGGGCTTTTCGTTGGTGTTTTGCTGGTTGTTGAAACGGTCGTTGTTGGGGTAGCCGATGACCGTCCCCGCGCGATCATCGCCGAGGAAGGTCAGGTTCGACTTGTGCTCGAAATAAACGATTTCCACATAGAGGCCCTGGCGGATGAAAATCGTGACGGGCGACACGGGCTGGTCGGGCACAAAATCCACCGCGCCCTGCACGGTGGCGAAATCGCCGGTGCCGTCGGCGGCGACGACCAGGCGGGTCGCGTCCTTGGCGGGCGGGGCGGCCTTGGTGGTGAAAACCCAGCCGGTGTTGCCGCTGAAACCGGGGAAGGGCTGGCCGTCCACGAGGATGGCGCCCGGGTCCATCTGCACGTAATAAGTTTTGTGATAGTCGAGCTTATGATTGTGCGGGAAAATGGTCGCGGTGTGGCCGTTGATGAGGATGGGGTAGAGGCGGAAATCGTTCGCGCCGCCGATGACATAATTTTGCGCGGTGACGGGGATGCCCGTGTCAATCGTCTCGACGAGCTGGTTGTCGGAGGCGTCGTAGATGCGGACCTGGCCGGTGTTGCCCAGCGTCGGCGTGCCGGCAAAGGTCAACGCCAGTTGGGTGTCGGGGCAGACCGCCGGTGCGTTGTTTTGAGGCAGGTGGCTGGCGGCCACCAGCCCCGGAGCAGCCGGCTGGGCGGCCAGCGGCACGGCGAGCAAAAGAAACGAGCCAAGGAGCAACAGCAGCGGCGGGGTTTTCATGAAGGGGTGGGGGTGCGCGGATTGTTAAGGTAAAAGCCAAGGTCGTCAATCCGGGCGGGTGTGCGGGGGGGGTAGAAATTACGGGGTCTCACGCAGGGATACCGGACGGCCAAGCAGGGCGTCAATGGGAAGGAAAGTCATTTGCGTTTGGATGATAACCGAATAAATGGATAAATGAAAGTGGTGGGTTGGTTGCACGGGGAAGGTTGGATGGGTTTGATGGGTTGGGAGTGGCGAGGGCTTTTCAGACAACTTCGAGCTTCTCCTGTCTTCCGTCTCCTCTATTCTACCTCCTACCTTCCACCTCCTCCCATTCCATGTCCTTCCTGTCCCCCTTGTTTACCCCGGCCTGGAGCCGCCTGACCGCCGACCGCATCGAGCCGGATATCACCGCTGCGCTGGCCGAGGCCGAGGCGAAGTTTGCCGCCATTGCCGCGCAGGACCCCGCGCGCCTTTCCTACGCGAGCGTGCTGGGCGCGTTTGACGAGGCCGCCGCCACACTCGACCGCGCGTGGACGCGCGTGCAGCACCTCGATGCCGTTTCCAACGCGCCCGCGTTGCGCGCCGCCCACAACGCCATGCTGCCGAAGGTGACGGATTTTTACACGCGCATCTACCTCAACGAGGGCCTGGGGAAAATTCTCCAAGCCTATGCCGCCACGCCCGACGCCCGCGCCCTGACCGGCGTGCGCCGCCGCTTTCTCGAGGAGACGCTGGAGGACTTCCGCGATTCCGGCGCGGGTCTCGCGCCCGCCGACAAAGCGGAACTCGAGCGTCTCAACACCGAAATTTCCGCAACCACGCAAAAATTTTCCGAGAACGTGCTCGACGCGACGAATGCCTGGGAACTGACCATCGCGGACGAAGCGCGCCTGACGGGCCTGCCGGAAAGCGCGCGGGCAGCGGCTCGGCAAAGTTTTCTGGGCAAAAATCCCGGGGCCACGGCTCAGCCCGGCTGGCGGTTCACGCTCCACGCGCCGTCCTTTATTCCGCTGATGAAATATGCCGAGGACGACGCGCTGCGCCACGAAGTCTGGCAGGCGGGGGTGAACATTGGGCGCGCCGCGCCGCAGGACAACACCGTCCTGATTCCGAAAATTCTCGCGCTGCGCCAGGCGAAGGCGCGCCTGTTGGGCCGGTCACAATTCGCCGACCTGGTGCTGCACCGCCGGATGGCCAAAAGCGGCGCGGGGGCGCTGGCCTTCATCGAAAAACTGCACACGCGTCTGGCCGGCGTGTTCGCGCGCGAGCAGCGCGAGCTGGAGCAATTCAAGGCGACCCAGACCGGCCAAGCCGCCGGGCCGCTCGAACCGTGGGAGGCTGCCTATTGGGCCGAGCGCCGCCGCCAGACTGAACTCGATTTTGATGAAGAGCAACTGCGGCCGTATTTCCCGATCGAGGGCGTGTTGGGCGGATTGTTTCGTTTGGTGGAAACACTCTTTGACGTGCGCCTCACCGAGCGCCCCGTCATTTTCCGGGAGCCGAATTCAGCAGATGAGCCGCCACCCGGCGCGGTCGAAGTGTGGCATCCCGAGGTGAAGTTTTACGATTTGCACGATGCGGATGGACGGCACCTCGGCTCTTTTTACGCCGACTGGCATCCGCGCGAGAGCAAGCGCGGGGGCGCGTGGATGAATTTTTTCGAGACCGGTGGTCCGCGCCCCGGCGGCGGTTTCGCGCCGCATCTGGGCATCATCGCGGGGAATCTCACCGCGCCGCTGGCCGGCCGGCCGGCCTTGCTGACGCACGACGAGGTCACAACCATTTTCCACGAATTCGGCCATCTGCTGCATCATCTGTTTGGCGAGGTCGAGGTGAAGTCGCTTAACGGCGTGCGGGTGGCGTGGGACTTTGTCGAGCTGCCGTCGCAAATCATGGAGAACTGGGTGTGGGAGCGCGCGGGGCTGGACTTCGTCGCGCGCCGGCCGGACACGGGCGCGACGCTGCCCGAGGAACTATTTCAAAAAATGCGGGCCACGCGGCACTTCATGGCGGCGACGGCGATGATGCGCCTGCTGGCCTTCAGCAAAATGGACCTCGATTTGCACCTGCACGCGGAGGAACTGGCGGCGGGCACGGTGGACCTCGACGCGTGGTTGCGCGCGCGCGTGGCCGGCTACCTGCCGCGTTACCGCACCGAGCCGCCGACCTTTGTGCCGCGCTTCACCCATATATTCTCCGAGTCAGTCGGCTATGCGGCGGGGTATTATTCCTACAAATGGGCCGAAGTACTGGATGCCGACGCGTTCACGCGCTTTCAAAAGGAGGGCCTGCTCAACCCCGCCACCGGCCGCGATTTCCGCCAGAAGATTCTCGCGCGGGGCAACGGTGCGCCGCCGGAGGAACTCTTTCACGATTTTCTGGGCCGCGCGCCCGACCCGGCGGCCGACTTGGCGCGGTGCGGCTTGGGGGTGTAGGGTTAGGCCAGGGGTGGGGGCGGTAATTAAGGGATGGGAATTAGGGGAGGAAGAGGAGGGATGGGGTGGTGGAAAGCACGGTCAGGCCACGGGTAGCGGAGTTTTTTCGACGTTTGGGCTGGCGGTCCTGGGTGCCGGCCCGTCCAGCAAGGCGCGCACGCGTTCGAGAAGCGTGTTCAGCGAAAACGGTTTTTGGAGGCGGTCGGTGCCGGGGCCGGATTGGTCCACCGCGCCGACATTTTCGTAGCCGGACATGAAGAGCACGCGCAGTTCCGGCCGTTGCACCCGCACCTGCGTCGCCAGGGCGCGGCCGGAAAGCTTGGGCAGGACAAGGTCCGCGACCAGCAGGTCAAAATTTCCATCATGGGCGCGGAACAGGGCCAGAGCCTCCTCGCCGTTGGTGGAGGCGACGGTGGTGTAGCCGTGCATGTCCAGCAGGTTTTTGATGCAGTCGGCAAAGTTCGGGTCGTCCTCGACCAGGAGAATGCGCTCGTGCCCGTTGGGCAGGCCGCCGGGGGCGTCCTCCCGCAGCACGCCCTTTTGCGACTGGGCGACGAGGGCCGGCAGATAAATGGTGAAGACGGCGCCTTTGTCGGGCTCACTTTGCACGTCAATGCGGCCGTGGTTTTGCTTGATGAGGCTGTAAACCATGGCGAGGCCGAGGCCGGTGCCCTTGCCGACTTCCTTGGTGGTGAAAAACGGCTCGAAGATCTTGTCGCGGATTTCGAAGGGAATCCCGCAGCCGGTGTCCGCCACACTGAGCAGCAAATAAACGCCGGGGCCATGCAGGTTGAGGCGGGCGGCCTCGAGCGAATCAAATTTGCGCGTGGCCAGGCTGATGGTGATGCGGCCGGCCTCGGCGATGGCGTCGCGGGCATTCAGGCAGAGGTTCACCAGCACTTGCTCAATCTGGCCGGGGTCGGTGAACAATTGCGGCAGCGCCGGCGGCGCGTCCACCACCAGTTCGATGTTTTCGCGGATGACCGGCCGCATCATCTTCTCGACCTCGCGCACCACTTCGGCCGGGTTGACGGCCTGGGGGGGGATGACACGCGCCGGCTGAAGGTCATCAGGCGCGCCACCAATTCGGCACCGCGCTGGCCCGCGGTGCGGATGTTGCGGTAGTATTTTTCGAGCGGGTCGTTCGGTTTGGCCTTCAACAGGAGCAAGTCCGCGTAGGAATTAATGATGGCGAGCAAGTTGTTGAAATCATGGGAAATGCCTCCGGCGAGGCGGCCGACGGCGTCCAGTTTCTGCGCCCGGCGGATGTTTTCCTCGAGCTGGTCCAGTTGGGTCACGTCCCGCAGGATGATGACGCGGCCCGTCGCCGTTCCATCCGGATCGGCCAGCGCGTTGGTTTGGACTTGGACGAGGCGGCCCTCGGTCTGGGCGCTCATCAGTAAAAACGGGTGCTCCGGCTCGGTGTGAAAGCCGGGTTGGAGCAAGCGTTCGGCGATTTCCGGCAACCGGGTGCGGGTTTCGCGCTCACGCAAATCGAGCAATTCCGCCAGGGGCCGGCCCACGCCATCGGTGGCCGACCGGCCCAGCACCTGCTCACAGGCGGGGTTGAGGTAGGTTACCCGACCGGCGGCATCGGTGGTCAGCACATAATCTTGCAGTGCGCCGAGGGTCGCGGCCAGCCGTTGTTCGGTGGCTTTGCCGACGCGGTCGAGCCGTGCTTTGTAGAGCGCCATCTCAATGGTGATGAGCACCTCTTTTTCGCGGTAGGGCTTGAGCAGGTAGGCGAAGGGGGCGGTTCGTCGTGCGCGATCGAGGGTGGCCTGGTCGGAAAAAGCGGTGAGGTAAATGAGCGGCACCGCATGGTTGCGCAGGATTTTTTTGGCGGTCTCCACCCCGTCCTGCGCCCCCGTGATATTGATGTCCATCAACAGGAGATCCGGCTTGGTCTCGTTCACCAACTGGCAGGCCTGCTCACCGGAAGAGGCGAGGCCCGCGATTTCGTAATGCCCGCGCTCAAGGATCTTTTGCAGGATAAAGGCCGAGCTAGGATCATCTTCCACGATGAAGATCCGGGCTGGCGCCGATGGGTTGTGCACGGCGCCAGTAATTGCGACCGTCGGAGGCGGAGGGATGCTCATGAGCGCGCGCCGAAAGATGCCCGGCGCCAGCAACGGCAGCCTGATACATGGTCGCGTTCCTAATCTTAATCCACCCTCCGGGCCTGGTGGCAAGCAAATCCAGTCGGGTTAACACCCTAGTTTCTTAAGAATAATCGAGTAGATTTCATGAATTTTGCAATAACACCCGTGCCTTCACATCTTCACTCGCGCGCAAAACGAACCGGGTTAACACCCTAGATTTTGAGAAAATATTGTGTAGTTTGCTTAAATCCTGCAATAATACGGTTGCTTCCATGGCCGCGGTGGGCATAAGAATAAGAAACGGGTGAAGGCTCTTTGATGAAATCTCCGGGCGAAAAAAGAGGCGCTCGCGGCCCCATTTTCTCCTGTATTTGCCAAGGTTGAAACCTTATTATTAAATAAGTATAATCCCTAACTTGCTTGACGGGCCATTGGTGCGCCCGCCGGCCCCTGTTTCCCAACTCCCACCATGAAACGAGTGGTCATTATTGAAGATGAAACGATGTTGCGCGACTTGCTGGCCGAGCTGCTCAAGAATTTCCCGCTCTGCACCCTCGCTGGGGCCTATGGCGACGGGCTGGAGGGCTGGAAGGCGCTCCAGAAGGTCAAGCCCGACATGGTGATTTTGGACATCAAGCTGCCGTCCCTCAACGGCTTGGAGATATTGCGCCGGCTGCGCGAGCAGTTGCCCAACTGCAATGTTCTGCTCTTTAGCGCCTTTTTCAGCACCAGCATGGTGCGCCAGGCCCTCAAGGCCGGCGCCAACGGCATCATTGAGAAAACCGCCGGCCTGCCGGAAATGGAAAAAGCCATCCGCGCCGTGCTGGACAGCGGCACCTACCTCGGCCCCGGCGTGGCGGACATGGTGCGCCGCATCATGATTGAACCGAACAAGGACGATTCCCTGGAAAGCCTGTCCGAGCGCGAACGTGAAGTCCTCCAGTATGTCGCCGAGGGCTACAGCACCAAGGAAATCGCCGTCAAACTTTCCATCAGTGTAAAAACGGCCGAGACGCACCGCTCGAATTTGATGACCAAGCTCAACTTGCACGGCATCGCGGGGCTGACGCGTTATGCCATTGAGCAGGGATTGATCAAATCCTCGGCTCCACTCGCCTAAGCGCCCGCGCGCGCGCGGGTGTCTGCGACGACGGCATCCATCCAGGCCGCGAATTTGGGCTGGAGCGCGGCGGCGAGCGCAGGCCGCCCGGCCGGTTCGGCGAGAGGTTCTTTTGCGAAAAAATAGATTTTTAATTTCGGCTCGGTGCCACTGCCGCGGATCGCGCAGCGCCAGCCGCCGGCCAGTTCATAAAGCAGGAAATCCTCGAGTGGCACCCGCTCACCTTCCTCGTCATGGTGTTCCTGCAAAAAGTCCTGCACCTGTTCAACTGCGCGCCCGCCCAAGGCGTTGGGCGGGTCGGCGCGCAACGAAGCGAGCGCACGCTGGATTTGCGCTACGCCCGCGGCGCCTTCGAAGGTCAGGGTGCGCAGGGCTTCCTGGTGATAGCCGAAGCGGGCGGACAAAGCGTCCAGCGCGGCGGTGGCCGTCTCTCCGCGCGCGGTAAACCAGGCGGCCAGCTCTGCGCACAGGGCGGCGGTGGCATTGGCGTCCTTGTCACGGGCGGCGTCGCCAGCTAGGCAGCCGTAGCTTTCCTCGGCGGCGAAGACCATCCAAGCCGAGTGACGCAGATACAACGCGGCGCACTCGCGCGATGGGAGCGCGGCCAGGTCCGCCGGGGTGCGCAGGTCGCCCGCGGCGGCCAGCGAAGCGATTAGCCGCAGCTCATATTTTTGCAGTTTGGCGCCCATCCATTTGAAGCCCGTCAGCGTGTTCACGCAACGGACCCCGTGGGCACGGGCCAGGGCGTCGAGCAGCTGGGTGGTCACGAAAGTTTTCAAAAGCACGGCCTTGGGCGAGCCGGCCGGAGGCAGCCAGCCGAGTTCCTTCGCGCGGGTTAATCGGTAGTCGGCGAGCAAGGCGCCGAGTTCGTTGCCCGTCAGCGCGCGGTAGCTGCCGTCGGCCTCGCGAAAAACCGCGCCGAGGCGGTCGGCATCAGGGTCGGTGGCGAGGCCGGCGGCGGCTTGCGTGGCGCGCGCCCGCTCGACCACTTGGGCGAGCGCGCGCGGGTCTTCCGGATTGGGCGAGGGCACCGTGGGAAAGCGGGCGTCCGGTTGCATTTGCGCGGCCACTTCCACGACCTCCGCGCCGAGCCGGCGCAGCAGGCCGGGAATGACCACGCCGCCCGTGCCGTGCAGCGCCGAGTAAACGATGCGCGGGCGGCGTTCGCGAATCAGCGGCGCATCGAACACCACTTGCGTGACGGCGTCGGAATATTTATTTTCAATATCAGAAGATACGATGTGCCAGCCGGTGCCCTGGGCGGCCGCGGCGTCACGCAACACCGGCCCCAATTCCTGCGGTTGCACGGCGCGCACGGCGGAGACAATGGCGTCCGCCAAGGGTGGCACGACTTGGCCGCCATGCGCGGCATAAACCTTGTAGCCGTTGTCGTGCGGCGGATTGTGGCTCGCCGTCAGCACGATGCCGGTGTCAGCCCCGAGCGCACGCACGGAAAAACTCAATTGCGGCGTCGAGCGCGGGCCGGGGCACAGCCAGGCCTCGCCGCCCAGGCCCGACCACACGCGTGCGCATAATTCCGCAAAATAGCGCGAAAAATGCCGCACGTCGTGCGCGATAACCAGCCGCAGGCGCGAATGCCGGGCCGGGCCGGCGGCCTGCACGCTGCGAAATAGGCCCATGGTTGCGCGCGCGACGGTGACATCGTTGAGCGTGTTTGCGCCGATGGCGGGATGGGCGGGATTATCCACCCCGCCGGGGCCGAGTTCCGTGGGCGCGGGGTGCCGGCCGATAACGCGGCCTCTCATGCCGCCGGTGCCAAAACTCAAGTCGCGAAAAAAACGGTCCTCCAATTCCTCCCAAGCGTGCGCGGCCTCCAATTCGTCCAGCGCGGTGCGGGCCCAGGCGGGCAAAAAGGCGTCCGCGCGCCAGGCGGCGAAGCGTTCACGGGCGGCGGGGGAAAGTTGGGGAGGGTTATTATTCACCGCAAAGGCGCAAAGGGGGAGGTGATGGGAGAGAGGGGGGGAATAAGATTTATTTTTGGCGGTCTTGGCTGCTTGGCGGTGAACCTAGGCCAGAAGCAAGCCTTCGGCAAGTGGCGGTTTGGGGTCGAGCGCCTGCCAGCGCGCGGCCACGCTGGCGGCATCGTCACCGAAGAGCGGGCTGATTTCCAGCGCAAAGGATGGCAGGCCTGACGCGTCCACCGGCACGGTCGCGCCGGCGGCGCGCAACCAGCGCGCGAACTGGCGCAATTGGTCGTCCTGGCACGATTGGACGGAGTCCACGCCCATGGCGTTTTTTACCGGGGAAAAATCCTCCGCGCGGTCGGTCTCGATGATGGTGGCCTGACGTGCGAAGGGCAGGGCGTCGAACACAAACATTTCGAATTTCACGCCATTGGGCTTTTCCGGTTGTCGTGGGCGGCCGGCGGGTCCACGGTCGCGATCTTTTTATCCGCCCGGTGGAAGGGCAGGCGGAGGGTGGCGCCGCGCGCCGCACCCAGGCGCGCGACAAATTCGCGGTCAAGCACATGGATGCCGATCGAACCGGCACGGTAGCGCAACACGCCGCCGGGGGCGCACTCCTCAGCCAGTGCGCGCGGCAGGTCGCTGTATTCGACCACGATGACGCGGCCTAGCTCATCGAGGCACAAGTTGCCGATTTTCTCGTCCGGGCCGCGCTTGGGGATCATTTTGGTGGACATTTCGGAACCAGTTTCCAGATGGAAGCCAATGAATTCCGGGTCCACGCAACGCACAAGGGGATTGTCCACTTGGAAATAACTCAGCACCTCAACGTCCTGGGCGCGCAGGGCATCCACCGCGCCGCTGCGCACGAGGGCGCGCAGCGCGCCGCCGTGCCCGTCGGGGCTGAGCGCGATGCGACCGGGGGCTTCGAGCAGGATTTTGCCATTAAAGTCCACCGCCGGCATGGTGCCTTGCGGGAAAAAATGCACACGGGCTGGTTCGAGGCCAAAAAAATTGCTCTTTGCGAAAAAATCCTGGGTGGCGGCGTGGTTGGCCGGGCTGGTCATAATCAGCCATGGGGGCGTGGGGCCAAAACGCCGGCCGGCGGCCAAAATTTTCTCCGCAAAAACTTGAAAAAGCGAATGCCGGCGGACGGGCGTTACAGGAAACGCGCCTTTGGGGCCAGCATAGCCCAGGCGCGTGCCCTGACCGCCGGCCACGGTGAAGCACGCGACGCACCCGGCACGCAACGCTTCTTCGCCGCGCCGCCGCGCTTGCGCCCATTGGGCGGCATCGCCACCATTTTCCGGCCCGCGCCAGGCAGGGAGCCGGCCGCAGATTGGAAAAATCAACCGCCGACGGGTGGTCGCTGCGCAAATGTGTTTCCACCAGCCAGGCGATTTCCGCGAGGTCAACAGTTGCGGCCTGTTCGCTCAAGGCGGCCTGGTCGGCGGGCGTCAGTTGATCCCAAAATTGAAAGACCTGCCCTTGGCCGGCACATTCGTAGGCGTCGCGAATGGCGGCGGAGGTATCGGCGGGAGCGGATTTCATGCAACGGCCGGAAAAGAAGGAACGTTAAGGACTGCGGTGGGCGGGGTTGGCGCTGGCATCCGCCGGCGGCGGCGAAGTTAGGAGGGGAGGCCGCGCCGAGTCAAGGTTGCCCGCCGCGCCGGCGCCGGTGAGGGGGGTCCACGTCGAAGCGATAAATGAGTTCGTCGGGCCGCGCATAGACGAGGCGCTCGCGGGCGATGTAGTCGAGAAAGCCAGGGTCGTGCTGCAGGCGTTGCAAAAATTCCTGGGCCTTTTGGAGTTCCAATTTCTGCGCGTCAAGCTGGGTTTGCGCCGCGTCCTGCTTTTGACGGAAAAGGTCCACTTGGAGCTGGGCGTCGTGGATCAGTTTCGCGGCGTAAGCGCCGCCGAGCGCCAGCAGCACCGCCAGCACTCCCGAGAGAAACTTGTAAAACGTCCCGGATTTCATGGCCTACGCATTAGCGCACACCAACCGGAGAAAAAGGCAAGACCAGAAGAAACGCGGCAGGCACAATTTCTCAGGCCAGCCCCGCAAGAATCAGCACGGCCGGCAGCGCGAGCGCGCCATCCGCCAGGGCTGGGCCGAGCCGGGGGTGCGCCAAGGTGTTGGGAAACACGGCGAGGGCGGTCAACGCCAAGCCGGCGGCGGCCAGTCCGGGCCGGCCCACTGCCCTCGCCGCCAGCACGCCGGCAAACGCGAGCGCCGCCGCGCCACGCGCCGCCACCGGCGGCCCCCAGAGCACCACGGCGCTGCGCACGCCGGCCCGCGCGTCGGCCTCGCCATCCTTGAGGTCGCAGAGCAGCGCGTTGGCGGCAAACAATGCGAACAGGGCGGCGCCAAATGGCGGGAAGAGCAAATCGGATGCATTCCCCAGCACGGGAAATCCCACACTCGCGGCGGTCCACCCACCCGCGACCAAGACGGTTTTGCCCAGCGGCCACTTTTTCCACCGCCGGTAGGTCAGGCCGCCGACCCCCAACACCGCAGCCAGCGCGATCTTCCACCCTGGCAGCCACCATGCGGCCACCCCACCGGCCAGGCTCGCCACCGCAGCCAGGGTTAGCGCCGCGTCCCCGCGTCGCGTGGGATGGTCGGCCCAAAAATCCAGCGCATAGGCGGCGACGACCCCTGCGGCAAACAGAACCACGCCAGCTGGCGACAGGGGCCGCCCGGTGGCATGCACAACCAGGACCACGGTCGAACAACAAACCGCCAGCGGGCCGAGCAGCCAGACTGCCGCGCAAAATTCTTCCAATTCCTCCTTCATCGCACAGCTTTCTAACACAATGCGCGCACGACGGCAACCCTCGGCTCGGGGCGGGACTCGCGGTGGCCGCAAGCCGGCCGCCAGGGCGGGCGGCACGGTCCGGCCAAAGAATTATCAAAAAAAATTAATCTTTAAGTTTTCTGAGCTTCACCGGGCGGCCGCCGGCGCGGGCGGATTGCAGGCAGGCGTCGAGCACTTGTTGGGTCTGGAGCGAGATGGTTGGCCAGAACGGGTCGAGGCGGCCTGACTGCGCCTGCCGCGTGAAACTGCGAATCATGTTCACCTCCTGGGCATCGGCATGACTGTTACCGTGCTCGCGGACTTTCCAGTGGCGCGGACTGGGCATCATGCTGGCATCGCAGCCCACAAACCGGTAATCCATATTGCCGGTGTCGAAGCCGAGCGCGCTGCCCTGGAAGGGCAGCACGAAGTCGTCGAGCGATAGATACCCGAGCGTGCCGCTGATATGCACCCGTTGCTCGAGCGCAGTGATAAACGCGCAGTAAAAATCGCAGGACGCGCCGCCGGGGAAAAACAGCTCGCCGGAAAATTCCACCGGCGTCGGCGCCGCGCCGCGCGCCTTGGTTACGCTGGACAAAATTCGCCCGGCCACCCGTTCAGGCAGTTGCCAGTTCATGGCCCATAACGCGATGCGGATGCAATACCAACCCTGGTCGCCCAACGTGCCCTGTGGTTCAAGCCGGCTGTCGGCGCGGATGTTGGTCTGATAAAATTGCTGGTCCGTGTTGAACTGGAACGCCGTGCTGATGCGCCGGATTTTTCCGACGGTGTGGCCATCGTCAAGGACGGCGCGCATGCGCTGGAGCCGCTTGGTGTGCATGAACATGACGCCGTCCATAAACTGGACGCGATGACGCCGGCAGGCGGCGAGCATCTCCTGCAAATCGGCCACGCAGGGGCGCAGGGCTTTTCACACAACACATGCTTGCCGGCCGTGGCCGCGCGCAGCACCCACTCCTTGCGCAGCCCGGTGGGCAGGGGGATGTAGATTGCGTCGAGGTCTGGGGCCGCGATCAGTTCCTCATAACTGCCGACGGCGCGCGGCATTTGAGCGAACGGCACTTCCGCCTGGCACTCGGCGATATAGCGCTCGCAACGCGCGAGGTCGCGGCTGGCTACGGCGGCCACGATGCCGTTTTGCGAGCGGCGGATGGCTTGCCAGATTTTGCGCCCAATTTGGGCGGTGCTGAGGATGCCCCAGCGGAGTTTGTTTTTTTTCATGGGCGGGCTTTGCTCCAACGTGGGATATTCACACCCATTGTGCTGGACGTCGTCAATTTTTTTAAGGTTCGAATTCGTCGGCCCACGGTGACGGCAGGGCGGCAATGGCGGCCATGATCCGTTGGGCAATGACCTCATAGCGGTGCGGGTCGCTGGAGCCGGGGTCGTAGTCGCGCGGCGTGAGTACGCGCCCATAGGTGACACCGAGGCGGTAGAACGGCCGGGGGAGGAATTGGCGGCGGTTGAAAGTTTCGAACGTGCCAAAAATGCGCACCGGCACCACGGGCACGCCGGGCTTGCCGGCCAGCAAGCCGATGCCGCGCCGCGCCGGCTGCAAGCGCCCGTCCCGCGTGCGCGTGCCTTCGGGGAAAACCTGCAAGCCCTCGCCGGCCTTCAGCGCCGCAAACACGCGCTTGAACGCGCCGATGTCGCCATCCCCGTCGCGATCCACGGGAATGCATTTGAGATGGTTAAGAATCCAGGCCAGCGCGCGGGTGTCCCACAAATCCTTGCGCGCAAAATAGCAAATCGGCCGCGGCAGGAAGCAGCCCGCCAGCAACGGGTCGAGAAAACTTGCATGGTTCGAGGCAAGCAAAAACGCGCCGGTGGTCGGGATATTTTCGACACCCCTCGCTTCCGCGCGGCCCGCCACCTGCATGAACCCGCGCGCGGCCTGCCACACCAGCCGGTAAAACCACGAGAATTGCACCGCCGCTTCGTTGGCGCGCAAAGTCGCGCGGGCGGCCACGACCAATTCGGCGGCGCGCGCGGTTACATCGTCCAGGCTCAGGTTCGAGGAGTCAATCACCGTCGCGCCAGGCGGGCAAGTCAGAGGGGCGGTGGCGCGCGCGGAGTCGAGCCGGTCGCGCTCGGCCACCGCGTCGGCCTGGCCCTCGGCGGCGCGGCGGCGTGCGCGCATCGCGGGGTCGGCGGTGAGGAAAATGCGCAGTGGCGCGTCGGGAAAAATCACCGAGCCGATGTCGCGCCCTTCCATGACCAGCCCGGCAAAGTCCTGCGCGCGCGCCACCGCCGCCTGGCGGCGCTGGTAGTCAAAAAGATAACGGCGCACCGCTGGTTGCGCCGCGAAGCGCGACACGCTGGCATTGACTTCCGGGCTGCGCAAGGCTTCGGGTTCCGGCGCCTTTCCGTTGAGCGTGAGGAGCGCGGCGCGCCCTTCCACCCGCGTATCCAGCGGCAAGTTTTGCAGGACGTCGTCCACCGCCGCGGAATTCTCCGGCGCGACGCCCGCGCGGCGCAGCGCGAGGGTCACGGCGCGGTAATGCGCGCCGGTGTCCACATGCAAAAAGTTGAACCGCTGCGCGAGGGCGCGCGCCAGCGAGGACTTGCCGGAGGCCGCGCCGCCATCCACGGCGACGATGAGGAAGGGTTCGAATTGAGGAACGGGCACGGCGGGACTATTCATTAAAGGCGGCGCGGAGGCAATTGAGTAAGTCTCGCTTTCACGTTCAAGGCGCGCGGGCCAGCGCCAGCAAATCGGCCAGTTCAACTTTCTTTTCGTAAAGGGCCTTGCCGACGATGACACCTTCGAGGCGCGGGTGGGCACGGGCGATTTCCGCCAAGCGGGCGATGTCCTCGCGCCGGGCCACCCCGCCTGAGGCAATGAGGCGCGCGGGTGTGGCGCGCAGCATGGCCTCCTGCGCCTTGAAATTCGGGCCGGTCATCATGCCGTCGGTGGCAATGTCGGTGTGGATGATGGTCTGGATGCCGAGGTCGCACACCCGCCGCGCCAATTCCTCGGCGCGAACCACGGAGACGTTTTTCCAACCCTCAACGGCGACGCGCCCGTCGCGCGCGTCAATCCCGACCGCCAGTCGTTCGGCGCCGAAACGATGAACGAGGCCGGTGACGAATTCCGGGTGGGTGCAGGCGCGCGTGCCGATGACGACGCGCCGCACGCCGGCATGAAAAGCCTGCTCAACGTCGTCCAGCGTGCGCAGGCCGCCGCCCAGTTGCACAAGAAGCCCCGTGGCGGCGATGCGCGCGACGTGCGCGAGGTTGCGCGGCACGCCCTCGAACGCGCCATCCAAATCCACCACATGAACCCAGGTCGTGCCGGCGGCCTGAAAGGCGAGGGCAGGCTCGACAGGGTCCTCGAAATAGACGGTTTCCTCCGTGGCGCGGCCCTGGGTCAGGCGCACGCACCGGCCGTTTTTGAGGTCAATCGCGGGAAAAATCTGCACGCTGAAACATGAATGTTGCGCCGGGGCGCCGCAACTGCAAAGCGCGCCGGGTCTTAATGGCTCTGCAATTTGAGGATGGTGATGGAGTAGGGGGGCAGTGTGCGGGTGAAGCTGGCGCTGAAGCCGCTCTCTTGCGAGGTGACGGGAACGATTTTCTTCGGCTCGGCGATTGAATTAGTGTCCGTGAGGCTGTCCGCCTTCATGACCACGGATGCGCCGTCGGAAGCAATGGAGGCCACGCCCTTGATGTCCACGTGCAACGGTGTGGCCGAGGCGAGGGGGTTGACGAGATTGAGGTAGATGAGGCCGGTCTGGCTGTCGCGCGTGGCGCAGGAATAGAAGGTGGGGACTGGCCGGGGCTGGCCGGGAGGGCCGCCGCGGCCGCCTTGCGGGGTATAGTCGCGGGTGCCGATATTGGCGGTTTCGCTGGTCAAAATTTCGTCGCCCCGGTTGTTGTTGAACATCACTTGGGCGTAATAAGCGGGCGAACCGTAGCTGGTCAGTGCATCATAGCCGATCAGGTTGCAGGGCCATTCCATGGATCCGACGGTGCGGGCGCCTTGCGGGTTGCTGACGTTGACAAACAAGGGTGCATACGAAGCCATGATGACGACATCGGAATTGCGTTCGAAGCCGGTCATGTAGGCGGCGTCCCCCAGGGCGCCTTGAAAATTCGGGGTCGGCACGTTGCCGTTGCCGCCGGGCACGCGCGTGGCCCATTCACCTTCAAAAACTTTCGGTCCGTTCCGGTCGTATTTGTCATAAGTGGTCGAGGCGTCGTCGGATTGCAATTCGGAAGACGTGTAAAGGTGGTGATCCTGCACGTCCCCGGTGCGGTCGGTCGCCCGGCTGGTGAGCCGGCCCTGGGCATTGACACCGCCGCGGATGGAGGAGTCAATGAGCTGCAGCTTGGGGTATTTGGCCTTGATGGCGTCGTAAAATTGCGTGAAGCGCCCATTGTAGTCGCCGCGCCAGTCTTCGTTGCCGATTTCGACATAGTTAAGGGTGAACGGAGCCGGGTGGCCGTCCTGAGCGCGTCGCGCGCCCCACTTGGTGTTCACGTTACCCGTGACGTATTCGATTTCGTCGAGGGCATCCTGCACATAGGGTTGTAAATCAGGGCCGGCGGCCACTTCACCGTTGCCCAAGGCCAGGCCCGAAAAAACGGCCAACACCGGCTGCATCTTCAGATCTTCGCACCATTCCAGAAATTCGAGCAGGCCCATGCCGTCGGAGGAACGGTAGCTCCAAGTGCCAGTGTGGCCGGGGCGTTGGGCCAGGTCGCCGAGGGTTTTTTTCCAATCAAAACGGTTGGCCACGCCGTTGCCTTCGAGGTAATTGCCGCCGGGGAAGCGCAGGAAAGCCGGGTGATAATCCGCCAGCAATTGCATAAGGTCGGGGCGGTTGCCATTGGGCCGGTCGTTGTAAGTCGGCGGGAACAGTGAAACGAGACTGAACCAAGCCGTGCCGGGCGCATTCGTCCAAATCAGGAAATTGGCATCCTTGGTCGGCGTGACACTTCCATCGGTTTTTAGGGTCACCTCGTATTTTTGCCAGTCACCCGTGATTTTTGGGATCGTCGCGTAGGCATAGGTGAGGGGTTGGGTGGTGCTCGAAATAGCGATGCTCAGCGGGCCGGTGAAATGGCCATCGGCCTTGGCGTAGAAGGAGGCGTGATAGGTGGTGTTCGGCCGCACCGGGATGCCCCAGAAGCCTTCGTTGGCCACGCCCACCCGGAGTTTGTCCGAGGCAGTGGTCGCGGTGAGCTTCAGGCTGACGGGCAAGGCATCGTTATACTTTTCGGTGGTGTCGAAATCCATGGTGCCACTGGCGCCCGGGTCCTGCACGATGGACCAACGCCGGGGATTGGTGGGAGGGTCTTGAAAAGTGCGGTTCGCAATCAGTTCGCCATAAAGGCCGCCGTCATAGGCATAATTGATTTCTTCAGTCATAAATCCGTAGAGAATCGGGCTGGAATGGCCTTTGACTTGATCGGCGTTGATGGTGAGGGTTGCCACTGGGGCGGCGGGTGCTGGCGCATCAGCGGCACACAAGATTCCCGCAGTGGCCGCGAAGACGAAAAGCGGGCAAATCCACAACAGGGTTTTGGATAAAGGCAGAGTCTTCATGGGGTGGGGTGGAGTGATAAAGCAGAGCCACCCAGCTTGGATTCCGCCGTGACAAAGTCCATCCGAAAAAAGCCCGTCACGCGCCAACGTCGCCCTGGGTCCAACAGCCATCAATCAGCCGCCACATCCGGCCATTGGGGTTATGGTCGCGCAAGGCGGCGGGCAGGCGTGCGGCGCGGACATTGTCGTAGCATTGCAGCACGCCAAACCGGCGCAGGGCGGCGGGAATGCCCACGGCGGTAAAGCCCGGATGCCCGGTCGCCGGGTAAGGCCCGCCGTGGTTCATCGCCGGGCTGACGGCCACGCCTGTCGGCATCTTGTCGTTGAGCAGGCGGCCCACGCGCCGGCGCAGGCGCGGTTCCAACTCGGCGCACAGCGCGTCGTCGCTCCCGCGTGTGTCGGAATAAAGGCAGCCGGTGAGGTTGCCTTCGAGGTGTTCCAAAATCGCGCTTATTTCGCGCGGGTTGCGCGCGACGACCGCGAGCGTCGCGTTGCCGAAGGCCTCCGTTTGCAGTTTTTCCGGCGCATGCAGAAAAACTTCGCCGGACGCGCGCAACAACGTGTTCGCGTGGCGGTAGCCCGCGCCGCCCACACGCTGCCCGCCGGTGACGAGCTGCGCGCCTGCCGCCTGCAAAGTTCCCACCGCTTCATGCATAGCATGGGCCACGCCCGCCGACAACAACGGCGCGGTCGGCGCGGCCTCAAAGCGTTGCTGGACGGCGGCGATAAACGCGTCGGCCGATGCGTCCGCGATTAAAATAACAATACCGGGGCTGGTGCAAAATTGCCCGGAGCCGAGGAGGCAACTGCCGGCAAATTCCTCGGCGATTTTCGCGCCGCGCTCGGCCAGCGCGCCGGGCAGAATCACGACAGGATTCACGCTCGAAAGTTCGAGGTAGATCGGCTTGCCTGCGGCGTCGGCGGCGGCCTTGAGCTTCAGCCCCGCGCTGCGGCTGCCGGTGTAGGCGGTGGCGCCGGTGCGCGGGTCGGCGACGAGGCGCGCGCCGTCGGCGTGGCTGGTGCGGTAAAGCAATTGCACCGTCGCGGGCGGCAGGCCGGTTTCGTGGAGCGCGGCCAGGGCTTCCTCGGCCAGCAAACGCGTGGTGCCGGGATGCGAAGTGTTGGCCTTGGCGATCACCGGATTGCCCGCCGCGATGGCTGCCGCGAAATCACCGCCGGCCGCGCTGTTGAATGCGAACGGAAAATTATTCGGCCCAAACACGCACACCGGGCCAATCGGCGCCAGTTGCGAGCGGATGTTCAGCTTGGGGTCAATCGTCGGCAGCGCCCACGAGCCTTCGAGCGCCGCCGCGGCGGCCTGGCGCAACTGGCCGGTGGTGCGCGGCAACTCAACGTCCGCCAGGCGCGGCGTTTTCGCCAGCCCGGATTCAAGATGCGCCATTTCCACGAGTTCCGCCGCGCGTTTTTCGATGCGCTCGGCAAATTTAGTGAGAAATTCGGCGATTTTTTCCGGGGGCGTCGAGCGGAGCAGTGCCGCCGCGCCCGCCGCCGCGGTGAGCGCCGCCGCGCAATCGGCCCAGTCGCTGACGGGATATTCGTCGGGCAGCGGCTGGCCGAGCGCGGGGTTTTCGGCGCGGAAAACGCCCATCGCGTGGGCCGCGCGCCAGTGTCCGGCAATCAAGATGGGTTGGGTGGGCATGGAAGCAGTTCTTAAATTTTAGAAAGGGCGCAATCTAGCTGCGCCCGTTTTTTGATTTTGAGATGAAGTTAAATAATCTACAGCCATTTTTTCCAGCCGGCGAGCAAGGCGTCAATTTCCTTGTGCTCCTCGGGGCGCAGATTTACGAGCGGCGCGCGCACGGGGCCGCCGGCCAGGCCGATTTGGTCCATCATGGTTTTCATCACGGAAACTTCGTAGCCTTTGCGCCGCGCGCGGAATTCATAGAGGGGGATGACCAGCTCGTCCATCAGCGCGCTCAGTTCGGCGGAATGGCCGGCGGCGGCCAGTTCGTGCAGGCGCAGGGACAGGCGCGGCGCGACGTTGGCGATGCTCGAGGTGTAGGTGCGCACGCCCATGGAATAGTAGCCGGGCACCATGTCGTCCCCCGCGCCACCGACCCAGAGCAGGCGCGAGCCGAGTCTGCGGCGAATCATCTGGAAACGCCGGAGGTCGCCCTGGCCGTCCTTCCAGACCACAAGGGTGGGGATTTTCGCCAGCTTTTCGACGAGCGCCGGCCCGGGGGCGAACCAGTCGCGGCTATAAATGATGAGGCCCAGCGGCGTGGCGTTGGCGATGGCGCGGTAGTAGGCGAGGACGCCCTCCTCGTCGGGCGCGGGGTAATACGGCGGGAAGGCGAGGATGCCATCCACGCCCGCTTTGGCCGCCGCGCGGGCCAGCTCGACGGCGAGCGGCGGGTTGAAGCCCGTCCCCGCCAGCACCGGCACGCGGCCCTTGACCTCCTTGACGACAGTCTTGACCACCACAAGGTGCTCGGCGGGCGACAAGGAATAAAGCTCGCCGGTGCCCGCGGCGGCGACGACCGCGCAGACGGGATGCTTGAGCAAGGCGCGCAAATTCTTGCGCAAGCCGTCGAGGTCCAGCGACAAGTCGGCCTTGAACGGCGTGACGGGGAAGGAAATGACGCCTTGAAGTTGGCGGCGCAGCTCGGCGGGAGACATGGGAAGGGGAAATTAAGAATTAAGAAGGAAGAATTAAGAAGTGAAGAGAAGGGCGGAGGGGGAGCGACTGAGGCGTCGGCGACTGAGGGCAGGGCGGGAGGGTTTGGGGTAGCAATACTTGGCACTCTGCGCAAGCCCGCAGATTAGCTCGACAAGGGCCGCGGCGTGCCTGATAGTAACCCTTTGCGCAACGTCGCAACGGGGCGTAGCGAAGCCTGGTATCGCGCTTGGTTTGGGACCAAGAGGTCGCCGGTTCGAATCCGGCCGCCCCGACCAGTTCTAAATTTTGGAATTTTGAATAACGAATTACGAAACGAATTTCCCAATGCAGCATGAAACAATTGGTTCGGCGCCACCGATAGTTCTCATGTTATGGATGGGTGATGGCGCTCGTTTCAACCGGATAAAAATCCCGACTGAAATCGTTACGTGCTATCTGAAGAACTAAGTTAAGGAAGTGAACGGTATATTCAGAGCCTGGCCCGGATAATTTCGCAAATAACTCGGGATCCTGCTCATATTTTTGAGCTGTTTTCAAACACAACTCCTTAATTTTCTCGATCTTCTCAGGGGGCAATCGCCAAATTCCATAATATTCTCGTCCAGCAGTAATAATCCCATGCATTTCAAGATGTTTTCTGTTCCAGGAGAGTCTATTCTCCAGCCTAGTCTGGTTGGGAGAGATTTCTTCTAGATCATCTTCGCGCAATTTAATCAACTTCTTCAATTCGATAAACTTCAGCACGCGCCAACGTTCAGGCTTGGCATTGTTTTGAAATTTAAGAATCCCGTAAATCGCCAAGGCAACGATATTATCACCCTGCTTGGATTTATTCATAGTGATCGGGGGTTGTCTTTGACTTTTTCAATAGCTGGCAGCATCAAGAACACAAGTGAGATTTGAATTGCGGCAGCGAAGGTTTTGCGGCAATTTAACCACCATGCTGGCGGTTACACTGAACGAGGCCAAGACCAAGCTCACTGCATTGTTGAATGCAGCGGAGCGGGGTGAGCACGTCCTGATCAAGCGCCAAGGGAAGCGCCCGGTGGCGTTGGTGCTGGTCGAAGGTCACGAACCAGAAGCGTGGCCGGAAATTTCCGCATCCGCATTGGATGCTTTCGCGGAAGAATTGGCGGCCGAAAAGGCGGCTGGCAATCTATCCTTAATCGGCGCGTCCGCCCGGTCCGCCGCCGCGGTCTTACGCGCCTGAGGTATGGCCATGGAGAAGCCCATCCTGGCGTCCCGCCGTTTTCGGACGACATGGAAGAAACTGGATGGCCGGCTTAAAGAGCGCGTCATCGACGTGATTTTGGCGCTGCCGGCCTTGCAAGCTGACCCGCACAAGCACAGCGGCGGGGGCTTTCGGCGGCTTCACCCGGGGGATTTCTGGGAAGCCCGGTTGGATTTGCGCTGGCGACTTATCCTGCACATCTCCGAAAAAGAAATCGTGCTCTTCGATGTAATGAACCACGACCAAGTGCGCCGCTTGCACTAAGGTTAATTTTTACCCTTCACGCATTCCACTGGCGGCGGCGGCAGCCCCACCAGACGAAGGCCGCGCCGGCGAGGGCGTGGAGTAGGAGGACGAGCATCGCCACTGACGAATCGGGGATGAGCGTGCCGGGGTTGGTGGCGGTGTAGGCGTCGTAGAGGTGTTCCGCCGCCATGGATTTGAAATAGCCGGCCCAGCCCCAATAGGCGTTGATGAACGGGCGCAAGAACCACACCAGCCAGACCGGCAGCGCCAGCACCACGCCCGATAGCGGCAATTGGAAGCCCACCAGGTAAATCGCCAGCGTCGAGGCTTTTTCCGCCGAGGCCAGCCACGCCGAAAACGCCAGGCAGACCCACGTCATCGCCACGCAGACCAGCACCAGCGCCAGCGTTTGCGTGAACCAGGGGCCGGGGAAAACGGCGATGATTTTCACAAACGCCGTCATCCACGCGCCTTGAAAGGCCGCGAGCAGGCCGGTGAAAAAGAGTTTGGACGCCACATACGCGCCGGGCCGCAAGCCGGTCAGACGTTCCTTTTCATACAGCAGCCGTTCGCCGGCGATTTCGCGCGCGCCGTTGTTGGCGCCCATCAGCGTGAGCAAAATCACTTGAAACATGATCAGGCTCGTCACCAGCGAGGAGGTGTGCGCCGCCGCGATCGCGTAGTCGAGTTGCTGCCGCACGGCCTCGACGCCTTCGGGGCGCAGCGGGGGCGCGGCGATTTGCGGCAGGCCGTTCAACGCGAAAATCACGACCATGACCGGAAAGCCGAAGGTGATGGCAAGCACGAGTGAAAGGTAGCCGTGGTCGCGGAACAGCAGGCGCCCGCGCCGGCGCATAAGCGTGAGAAACTGGCTCAGGCCGTCCGGCCGGGTCGCCAAGGCCGCCGCGGCGCGCGGTTGTTCGGCCGGCGGCTCGTCTGGCGCGGGTTTCGCCGCTAGCGCCTGCGCCCAGCGTTCACGCCAGTAGGATTGGGGATGGGTATTGAGCGCATCGTAGAGTCGCAAAGCGTCCGGGATGGAAAAATAGACATACAATTCCTCGAGCGTGCCTTGAAAGACGACTTCGCCGGCGTTTAGAACGGTGATCCAGTCAAAATAATTCAGGTTGGCGAGATTGTGGATGATGCACAGCAGGGTCTTGCCTTTTTTCCGGCACAGGTTGCGCAGCAGGTCGAGGATGGTGTTTTCCGAAAGCGGGTCGAGGCCCGAGGTTACTTCGTCGCAAATGAAGGTGGGCGGATCCACCAGCAACTCGAGTCCGAGACCCAGCCGGCGCAATTGGCCGCCCGAGAGCGAATCGACCAGTTTGTGGCGGTGCTCGGCCAGGCCGATGACCCCGAGCACATAATCGAGCCGCCCGCCGCGCGCGCCGGTGTCGGCCAGAGTCAGTTCGAGTCCGTAGCGCAGACATTCCTCGACGGTGAGTTTCGGCTGGGCGATGCTGAATTGCGGGGCAAAAGCTACGCGCCCGAGCAAATCTTCGGGCCGCCGGATGCGTTCATCATTCAGCCACACCTCGCCGTCCAGATCCACGGGCACCAACCCGAGCATCGCCTTGACTAGCATGGTCTTGCCGCAGCCCGACGGCCCGATGATGGCGTTCATGGCGCGCGGATGGAATTCCACCGTCACGCCATGCAGAATCGGCGGTAGCGACGGGTCGCCCTTGGGCCGGACGGTCAGGTTGCGGCAACGCAGCACGGATTTGTTCTAACGATTTTGCGACATCATGCCACCGGAAAATTTTCCCCACTCACGGGCGCTCCGCCAGTGCCGGGCCCGAAAGAATTTAACGATTTTTTTGCGTGGACGCGGGCGCGGCAACGGATGTAATTCCTTGATAACCGGGGGCTTCCTTCAGGCCGGTAAAAGATATTGAAAAACATTGGGGCAAAAAAAAGGAGGTTGAAAATGGCTTATTTACCCCCTAGTATTAAAATCAGTCAAAAGCGAATTCAGCGCCTGAAGATGCGCCGGTTCGATTTTCCAGGCTTCCGCTCAGCTCCCCTATTCCGCCAAAAAGACGCCCATGCTTTCGATGCCATCCAGGATCCCCACCCGCGCTGGCGCCACGCGGCCCGCGCTGCGCTGCGGCTTTACCTTGTTGGAGTGCATCACCGCCATGTGCTGCTTCACGCTGTTGTCACTCGGTGTGTCGTCGGCTGTCATGCAAGCCACGCGGCTCGCGCAGCTCAATATCTTGCGCACGACCGCTTACACCGTTGCGCAGGGCTACATGGAGCAAATGTTCAGCATCAATGCGGCGAATATCGAAGCCGCTTCCGAGTCGTGGGTCACGAACCCCCCGCCGATCCCCACCGAAGCGGTCAACTCCCTCGCCGTCAACACCACCAGCATCGAGATCAGCGACCCGCTCTGGGTCAGCCCGATGGCCAGCACGGTTCCCGCGGGTACGGCCAACGCGAATTTGACCGCGCGCACCGACGCCGGCTACACCAGCGACATGTGGAATAACAAGCAAGTCATGGTCAACCTCACCACCAGCGGCAATACCACCACGCCCATTATCATGAATATGCGGCTGGATGTGACAGTTTCGCGCGCGTGGACACAGGTCACCAACGGCAATACCACCGTCTGGCAAGTCCCGCAATCGCCCACCGAACCTGGCTATTTTCTGATTCGGATTGATTTCGAGTTCGAATCCAACGGCTACCTGGCGGCGGGTTGGCAGAACGGCACGCTCCGGATGGCCCGCAACGATGTCTCGGGACCGTGAAGCCTTCGCTCATTTTTTTGCAAACACGTCTCCGCTCGATGAAACACTCCCGTCATTTTCCTCCGTCCCTGCGCCAGCGCTGCCGGGCGGGTTTCACGCTCGCCGAAATCGTCGTGTCCATGGGCGTGGCCATGCTGCTCATGGACATGGTCATGCAATACTACGTGGAAAACGGGCGGTATATGTATCTCAACGAGCAGCAGTTAACGATCAACAAGGACATGCGCGTGCTGACCGCGCAAATGTCCGACGACGCCCGCTACGCGAATTTTTTCGTGATGTATGCCAATTACACCGCGTGCACCAGTCCCAGCCAGGAGTTGCTCGAGGGCGATTCGGGAGACTATCTGGTGTTTGTCTTTTACGGCACCCCGGTGACGGGCGCGGCCATCAACGTCCGCCCCATCTCCGAACTCGTGGGCTACTTTCGCGAGCCTTACCAATCGAACCAACTTTACCTCGACCCGATCACGGGCGCGTCGGTGTCGCTTGAGCCGGTCCATCGCTTTGACCTCAGCGTGGCCAACGGCACCTTGGCGGCGAACCAGTATCTCGAGTCTGCCAATGTCCCGACCGGGGGCACCACAACCACCCTCGAGGCGTTGCTGCCGGCCAACACCGCCACGGTGATCGCCTCCTTTCCCATTGTCGTGCAACTGGCCAACGGCCTGGCCGACGGCTGCCTGTTTCACGACTTCTGGGGCAAAAGCGTCATGATCAACGGGCAGATCGTGCAAGGCAGCAATTACGTCAGCGCCTCGGACACCTATAATTTCACCATTTCGCCGCGCGGCTGACGGCCCGCGGCCCTTTTCCACCTGGACATCACCATGAAAATCCTGCCCACTTGGATTGGCCGCGCGCGCGCGCGGCTGGGCCGCCTGCAGCGCGGTTCCATTCTGCTGCTCACCTTGTTCATCGCTTTCGGCTTGACCCTGATGATCGGCGTGCTCCTGCAGGCCACCGTCACCCAGGAACGGTTGAACCGGCGCTCCGTCCTGTCCCTCGAGGCGAAAGACGCGGTCGAAAGCGCCACCGAATACGTCATCTCCCAGCTCAAATTGAGCTTCGACAACTACCCCTACATCACGGGCAATTATTTCGTCCAAAACCCGATCACCATCCCGGCCAACATCAGCTCCTGGCTCTTCAACGGCACGGATGTCGACCCGAACAACGTCACTGTCACGGTCGGGATCGTGCCCAACTCGACCCCGATTTTTATTGATCCGACGAACCCGGCCAACGATTTCGACCCCGACGTGGGGCGCACCGTCGCCGCCACGGATGTTTACGTTTATGCCAGCGCCACCGCGCAGAATCAATTTGGCACCACCACCGCCTACGGCTCGCAGGCGCTCGAAGTGCGCAACAGTCCGCTGTTCACCAACGCGGTCTTTTACACCCTGGCCATGGAGTTTTTCCCCGGCCCGGCCATGACCATCAGCGGCCCGGTGCATACCAATGGCGACCTGTGGGTGGCGGCGGAAACCGGGCTGACTTTTCCAGCCCCGTCTCCGCCACCGGCAAGTTCCATGTGGGCTTCATGCCTTGGGCGAGCAATTGGTCGGCCAACGAATCCGGCTATGACGGTCATGACGTTTACTTTCCCAATGGCACCGCCAATGGCAGCACCACGCCCCTCCGTTCGGGCGTGAGCAGCAGCAATTATGATTCCAACACCAGCTATTGGGACAGCGCCCAAACCAATTACACGGGCCAGACCTACACCACCTGGCGGCAGATGGCGGCCCATCTGTGGGATGGCAATCTGCAGGACTCCGCCAACGAAGTGCCCGACGAGCAAGTCACCGGCTACAACGACACGCTTTACCATATCAATGGCACCAACCAAACTTTGAATTACGCCTACGCGATGATCGAGCCGGTCCAGCCCAGCACCTATCCCAACGGCACGGCCAACCCCTTCAACCTCGGCGCGGGCGAAGCGCAAAAATTTGAGACGCAGGCCGGCCTCATCGCCAAAGTGCTCACCACGGGCGCCGCCAACATCACCACCAACACGGTCGTCACCGGCAACGTCACCGGCAACAGCGTCGCCAACAACACCATCGTCAACACCAGCATCGCCGCCAATGAACTCAACATCAACGGGACAGTGGCCGGCATCTACAACGGTGGCAGTATTACCCTCGCTTCCGCTGGAAACATGACGATTTCAGGAAATCTTCTCCTCGCTAATGGCACCGCGACCACTTTTTCGGGCAATCTGACCAATCCGGTCGCCGCCACCAATGCCTCCGCCTTCACCCTCGTCACCCAAAACCAGAATAATAGCACCATCCCCGCCAATGTCACCGGCAACAATCTCACCCAAAGCACCCTGATGGAAACCACGACCTCGTCCTATAGCAGCTCGACGCACAACACCACCATCACCACCACCCGTTATGTCGGCATGGCCTATGTGGAATTGGACGCCGTGCAATCAACGGTCAATAGCACCACCAACGCCTTGCAGCCGGTTTACAAGGCCGGCACCGCGATTACGGACTCTTCCGGCGTCGTCACGTATCCCGGCGATATCATCGAGCAGCCGTTGGCGGTGAATTCCTCGATGATTACGGGCACTTATAATGCCGCCACCGGGGACCGTCACCAACGGCGCCTTGCAAGGCATGCTGACCTTCAGCCCCGCCATCGGCAATATGACCAACCAGTCCAGCTACTCCGGCAACATGAACGATATTTGGGGCGGCATGTATGACAATCGCCGCCAGGCGGCGGTTTCCATGGTCAATCTCGACGTGGGCGCGCTCAAGGCCGTGGTGGACAACAATGCCTCGGGTTATGCCAACACTTCGGCGGCCTTTTTCAACGGCACCGGCAGCGCCGCGTTCAACCCAGCGAACCAATACAATGGGGTGGTCTATGTCGAGTTCCCCTCGGAGCCCGGCAACCTCTCGCGCACGGACCCCGTCACTGCCAACGTCACCGCCAACGGCTCTGTCAACGGCACCACCTATGCGGGCGATTGTGTCATTGATAGCGTGGGCGCCGGCAACACGACTTATGGCGTGGCCATGGGTCTGGGCATCGTCAACGCCACCTCGAACAGCACTTCGACGGGGGTGCCCAACCCCAATTACACCACGTCCACCATTGGCCAGGCCGGCCGGGTCAACGGCTTCACCCTCGCCACTAACAATGCCATGTATATCTATGGCAATTTCAATGCCGACGGCAATCTGAACACGCCGGAAACCAACAGCACGGCGGACACGCTGTATAACTCCACCATGCCGGACGTGCCCAGCAACCCCGACCCGTCCTGTTGCCTGTCGGCGGATTGCGTCACCGCCCTGTCCGGCAGTTGGTCGAACCGCGGCAGTAAAACCATGGACACCGTGGCCAGTTCGGGCGCGGTGGAGATTAACACAGCCATCATTACGGGCATCGCGCCGACTTCCGGGAACACGCTCAGCGGCGGGGTGAACAATTACCCGCGTTTCCTGGAGCAATGGACGACCAACTCGGTCGTGTGCCGCTATCGCGGCTCGATGGTCTGCCTGTTCACCAGCGAAATCGGCAACCAGGGCTGGAGTAATTCCTACTTTAGCGCGCCGGTCCGACAATGGGGCTATTACAATCAATTCAAGAATGGATATTATCCGCCCGGCACGCCCAATTCACGCTCCTATTTCCGCGTCAACTTCAGTTACATCACCCAGACCCAGTATAATGCCGCAGTCAGCGGGCTTTGAATCCAAGCCGCCGGACGCGGAGCGGAACGCGCGCGTTTGGCTTGCTCCGGGCTTGATCACGCCCACAATGTCCCCATGTCGTTTTCGGGCAAAATTCACTTCACCTTGTCGTGCGCGCGTCCCGCGCTTCTTTGGCTGGCCTTTGGCTTGACGCCGCTGGCCCTGGCCGCCGCCGACCCGGCTATCCCAGCTTCGCCGCCGGCCGCCACCACGCCAGCCGCCAGCGCGCCGACCTCCAGCACGCCAGCCCCGGCTGCGGCAACCGCCCCCGCGCCACTCGTGATTCCGGATTCCGTGCCGGACAACGTCAACCCCTTTGCCGGTCCCGTTAAGCCGGTGCCCTTAAAGGTGCCCGCGCCCCTTACCTTGAACGTGGACATCAAGCACGCGACCTTCGACGGCTTCACCACCATGCAAATGTTTGTCAGCGGCCCGGATTTTAATTGGATGTTTGACCCTTTGGACGACTGGATCCTGGCGCCCGTGGGCTATGGCGAATCCGTCGCCCTGGTTTATAAGCTCAAGCCGGAAGCCCGTTTGTCCCTGACTTTGTATCCGGCGGATTTAATGCCTGGCCTCACGCTGGCGGAGATTACGCAATACCTGGCCACCGTGCGTGAGCCGAACCCGGATGGGTTTATCCTCCTTTCCCCCATTCCCCAGGGGGGCGGCAATCTCGAGGTCACCTATTTTTCCAGCTTTCGCGGGCAGGGCGTGGCCTATGCCCTCGTGGGCTCGACGGTGCTCATCCACCACCAATGGTTTGTGGACCTTAATAAAGAATATGTTTTGGTGATAGATTTGGCCTGTCCGCCGGCGCTGCTTGACCGGTTGGATCCCCAAGTGCGTTTCACCCTTGGGAGGAGCCGCGTCCTCAAGGGCTTGGGCATGGATGAGCCCAAGACGCCCGCCCCCGCGCCGCCCGCCGATTCCGGCACCGTGCCCGCCAAGACGACTCAATAACGGCGCATTGACGCGGGGCGCAGGGCGGGTTTTACTCGTCGCTTATGTCCGAAGAAAACGTATATGATTTGGTGGTCATTGGCGGCGGGCCGGCCGGTTACGCGGGTGCCATCCGCGCCGGCCAGCTCGGCCGCAAAGTCGCCTGCATCGAGATGGAGCGCCCCGGCGGCACCTGCCTCAACTGGGGTTGCATCCCGACCAAGGCGCTGCTCAAGAGCGCCGAGCTTTACGAAACGATGCGCCATGCCGACGTCTTTGGTTTTCATTGCGAAAAGATCACGGTGGATTTTGCCCAAGTCATGCTGCGCTCGCGGGTGGTGGCCGACCAGATGTCGAAGGGCATCGGGTTCCTGTTTAAAAAGAACAAAGTCGAGCACGTCATCGGCAAGGGTTGTGTCAATGTGCCTGGCTTGGTAGAAGTCACCTCCGGCGAAGCGAAGGGCTGCCTGCTCCAGGCGAAGAACATTCTCCTTGCCACCGGCTGCCGCGCCAAAGTATTGCCCGGCCTCACGCCCGACGGCGTGCGCGTGCTGACTTCCCTCGAGGCGCTCCAGCTCAAAAAAATGCCCGCCTCGATCATCATCCTCGGCGCGGGGGCCATCGGCGTCGAGTTCGCGTATTTCCTCAACGCCTTCGGCTGCAAGGTCACGCTCGTCGAGATGCTCCCGCGTATTTTGCCGGTCGAGGACGAGGAGGTTTCCGCCGGCCTTGAGCGGGCCTTCAAAAAACAGGGCATCGAATGCCGCACTGGTGTAAAGGCCGAAAATATCCGCGTCGAGTCCGCCGGCGTGAAAGTGGACTTGGTCTCAGGGCAGGGCGGGGCGCGCGCCACCGTGGCCGCCGAGGCGCTGCTCATCGCAGTCGGCGTCGCTGCGAACACGGACGGCCTCCTTAGTCCCAAGGTCAAACTCAAGATGGATCGCGGGTTTATCGTCGTGGATGGGCAGTATCAGGCCAGTGTCAAAGGCCTCTACGGCGCGGGTGATGTCATCGGGCCGCCCTGGCTCGCACATGTGGCGACGTTTGAGGCCGTGCAGGCCGTCAACGGCATGTTTGGCCACGGCACGCCGCGCCGGGTCGAGCGTTTCCCCGGCTGCACTTACTGCCAGCCGCAAGTCGCCAGCATTGGCCTGACCGAGCGCGCCTGCCAGGACAAGGGCCTCAAATACCAAATCGGCAAATTCCCCTTCACCGCCTCCGGCAAAGCCGTCGCCGTGAACCACCCCGAAGGCTTTGTGAAAGTCATCGTGGATTCCGCCACCGGGGAAATTTTGGGCGCGCACATCCTCGGCGCCGACGCCACCGAACTCATCGCCGAATTCGGCCTCGCCATGGAACTCGAAGCCACCTGGGAGGAAATCCACGCCACCATCCACGCGCACCCCACCCTCAGCGAAGCTGTCGGCGAAGCCGCCGCCGCGACCCATTCAGAAGCGATTCATATTTGAGCAGCGGGAACGAGCCGGATGCGGACGCGGGCCGATGCGCCGGCCTGGTCCGGGGGAAAAATTTGAAGAAATTAAATTTTGGGAGAAATAATTTGAACGGAACCGGCGGCTGCGCGTCTATACCATTCGCCCATGAAAGATTTTTTGTTGCAGTGGCTGGGCCGCTTCGGCGGCCTGGCCGACGTCCAACCGCTCATCGCGCTGTTCCTCAGCGCCGCGCTACTTGCCGTTTTTTTGGCGGCATTGTTTGAGGCGCGCCCGGCGCCGGCGCCCGGCACCAGCCTGCTCTGGACGCTCTATCGCCAAACCACCAAACTCATATGGGCGATCCTGCTCGTTTTCCTGCTCATCGCGGCCCTCTCCCTGCTGAGAACGTATTTGCGGGAGAACGTGGACGGTTTCCGCAGCCAACATGGCCGTGTCACCCAGGCGAATTACAACGCCGTCCAGACTATTTGGGGTTCCGAACAGCACCAAGGCGAATTGGGGGTAAGAATCTTTCATGACGAGGAAATCACCGAGCGCATCGAATCGGAGGATTTGACCAAGCCGGCCCTGCTGCGGGAAAAGACGGTGCAGGTCAACGTGACAGGCAATCCGTATGTTTCTGAAAATCATACGGTTGCGCTGGTGCAAAACCCGCGCCGGAAAGGCTCCGCTTTTTACGATGGCTACGAGACGGACTGCCAGTTTTCCTGGAAATTGCGCAATCCGGCGGACTCGGCGCAAAGCTGCACGCTGACTTTTCCGCTGCCCGCCGCCCAAGCCATGTATGACGGATTGAGCGCCACGTTGAATGGCGCGGACGTGTTGCCGCAAATGCAAATCAAGGACGCCAGCCTGGTCCTTGCGCTCGATTTGCAACCTGGCGAGGCGCTGGACTTCCGCATCGCATTCAAAAGCCGCGGGCTTTCGTTTTGGTATTTCCAAGTCTCCCAGCCGCGGGAGCTGCGCGATTTCACCCTGACCCTCAGCCTTCCTGGCTTGCCCGCCGCCAAGCTCAACTACCCCGACGGTTGCATGACCCCGACGGATATCAAGCCCACCACCGACGGCCAGGGCACGACTCTGGTTTATCACCTCGATCACGCGCTGTCCGACAAAGGCATGGGCATCGCCCTGCCCCAACTACCCCAGCCCGGGGAAGTTACTCGCGCGGTTTTGGACGAAACCGAACCGGCGTGGCTGCTGACCTTTGCCATGCTTGCGCTCGGCTTGACCCTGGCTGGCATTCGCCAAGCCGTCCTGTTGAGCATTCTCTTTGGCACGGCTACGGCGTTCGGCTATGGGCTGTTGGCGGATTTCAGCGACATTCTCTTTGGCTTTTGGGTACTGCCGCGATCATCTTGCTGCCGTTGTTCGTATTTCTGGCTTGGTTATTGCGCCGCGTGGCGCGTGCGGCCGGCGGGTTTCTGGCCGTTGAATTGCTGTTGCTCGGCTTGATCTACCCTTGTTCCGCCGGCCTTGATCCTTCCCACCAAACGCTCTACCTCGACTTGTTTGGCCTGCTGCTGCTGGCCTCGAACAGTTGGCTGTTGGTGCAACGTCTTGAGGTCTCGGCGCCCGCACCCATTCCGCCTGCCGCTGTCAAAACCGCTTTAGGATGATCCGCCGCCGCATCGGCCGCCAGCCCGAAATTGAACCACGGATGGCACGGATTTCACGGAGAACATTTCCCATCTGTGCTATCCGTGCCATCCGTGGTAAAAAGCGCACCTCAAGCCGGTTTCTTTTCAGCAAACGCCTCGCCGAAAATTTCCTGATAGACGTGACGGAAGGCCTCGCCGTCAATGCGCGAGTAGGTGTTGTCCTCGGTGGCCTTGCCGGCTTGGTAAACGGCCTTGCTGATCCAGTGCTGTTTGGCAAAGGCATCGCCGTAGAGTGTGAAGGTTGTGTCCTTGTGCTTGGTCGAAAGCTCCTTGAGGTCCTTGAAAGCCGGCTCCCACTCGACGGTGAAGACGATGCGCCCGGCGGCATCCTCGGCGGCCCCCTCGGGGTCTTTGGCTTTGGCGAGGGCCAGCACGGCGGCGCGCGTCGCGGCGGCGAGGGCGGGTTGGGCGGCTGACAAGGCGACCAGGTTGCGGACGGGATTTTTCATGGATTGCTGATTTATGATTGCTGAATGCTGAATGAAGATTTCGTTACAGGCGAGAACAAGGTATTAAGGATAGTCGGCTGGGTTTCGGTGTTCAGAATTCAGAAATCAGCATTCAGCAATCAGAATTAAAAACACCGGTCTCAGCTAACGCCGGCCAAAACCTCCACCTATTCCGCCCATCCCACCCATTCCCCCCGGGCCGCCCATCTTGCGGCTCATTTCGGCCATCATCCGCTTGCCTTTGCCGCCTTTGAACATCTTCAGCATCTTGCGCATTTCCTCGAATTGCTTGAGCAGTTGGTTCACGTCGCGCACCTCGACGCCCGCGCCCTTGGCGATGCGCATGCGCCGGCTGCCGTTGAGCAGTTGCGGTTTTTGCCGCTCGAGCGGCGTCATCGAGAGGATGATGGCCTCGGTGCGCTTGAGTTTGTTTTCCTCCTTCGCGCCGATTTCAAAATCGCCCATCCCCGGCATCATTTTCATCACGTTGCCGAGCGGCCCGAGTTTTTTCATCTGCCGCATCTGCGCCAGAAAGTCCTCCAGATTCATGTCCGCCGACTTCATTTTCTCGGCGAGGCGCTCGGTCTCGGCCTGGTCCAGGTTTTCCTGCGCCTTCTCGACGAGCGAAACCACGTCGCCCATGCCCAGGATGCGCTGGGCCATGCGGTCGGGGTGGAAGACGTCGAAGTCCGCGCTCTTTTCGCCGGTGCCCGCGAATTTGACCGGCACGCCGGTCACGGATTTCATCGAGAGCGCCGCGCCGCCGCGCGCGTCGCCGTCGAGCTTTGTCAGCACGATGCCGGTCAGTTGCAAGGCTTCATGAAAGGCGCGGGCGACGTTCACCGCTTCCTGGCCGAGGGCGGCGTCGGCCACGAGCAGGATTTCGTGCGGTTGCACGACCTCGCGCACGCGCTTGATTTCCTCGATCAAGTCCGCAGCGATTTGCAGGCGGCCGGCGGTGTCGAAAATCAGCGCATCGGGCGGCGGATGCATGGTCGGAACGTGCGCGAGCGCGCCGCGCGCAATGGCCGGCACGTCCTTGGTCGCGCGGTTGGCGAAGAAGGCGAGATGCTCAGCCTTCGCCAACGTTTCGAGCTGATCAATGGCGGCGGGGCGTTGGGCGTCGCAGGCCACGAGCAGGGGCGCGTAACCGCGCTTGTGCAGCAGCCGGCCCAGCTTGGCGGCCGTGGTGGTCTTCCCGGAGCCTTGCAAGCCCACCAGCAGCACGCGCAGCGGTCGCGCGGTGGAAAACTCCGCGGTGCCTTCGCCCAGCAGCCGCACCAACTCGTCGTGAATTACCTTGACCACTTGCTGGCCGGGGCTGACGGACTGGAGGACTTCCTGCCCGGCGCACTGTTGCTGCACGCGCTCGACAAAGTCGCCCGCCACCTTGAACTGCACGTCCGCCGCGAGCAACGCCGTGCGCACCTCGGCCAGCGCCTCGGTCGTGTTCTCGGGCGTGAGTTTGGACAGCCCGCGCAATCGGCGCAGGGCGTGGCTCATCCGGTCGGTCAGGGCTTCGAACATGGCGCGAAAAGGGCGAGCATGAACAGGAGTTGCCCGGCGCGCAATCCTTCGCCGCTTTGCACTTCAAAAATCAGTTACGTCGCAACCGAGCAACATGACCAGGCACTCCCCTGCGTTCTTCGCGCCTGGCGGTAAAATCAGTGTTCAGACTTCCGCGATAAAATCAACCACCCCGGGCGCGGCGGCCGGTGGGGGCGCCATACTTTCGTGGAGGATGGCGGGGTCCACGTCGTCGTGCTGCATGAGGCCGAGCAGGGCGACCATGGTGCCGGCGGCGAGAAGCAGGCCGGCGAGGAACAGAATCGTCAGCAACGGCGCGTCGTAAATCAAGTGCATGAACCAGAAGATGACGCAGAAAAATTTCACGATGGAGAGGGTGACCAGCGTCGTCATGAGCACCCAGGAGGGCAACGGCAGAAAAATAACGACGATCTCCACACCGGTGAACACAGACAGGAACAGCGCGAGATTGATAAACGCGTGGTAGCGCCGGTTCTCCTGGACGAGAAGCTCGGCGTGCGAAAGGGCGTGGGCGGCGGCGCTCATGGGCAAGGTTCGCGGGGGGCGTTATTGGGGCGGGTTGTAGCCGGGGATGTATTCGACCAGGTAAACGGCGGTGAAAATGATGATCCAGACGATGTCCACGAAGTGCCAGTAAAGGCCCATGATTTCGACATCAATGGCCGCGCTGTGCATGTTCTTCTCGAAACGGCCGGTAAAGGAGTAGAAATACATGGAGACGAGCCAGAGCACGCCGATGGCGACGTGGGTGCCGTGGGTACCGGTCATCAAAAAGAACGTCGAGCCGAAAACACTGTTTTGCATCGAGAGCGACTTTTTCTCGACTTTCTCCTGCTTGAAGGCGGTGACAATCCAATCGTTATGTTTTACGACCTGCTCGGCGGGGGTGAGGGCCTTGTCCTCCGGCGCGGTGTCGGCCGGGGCGGCCAGCCAGTCAGGATGGGCCGCGAACAGGCGGTGGGCGAGGTCGGCCTTGGCGCGGGTGGCGTCAGCCGGACCTTCGTAAGTCGAGGAGATGGTTTCGCCGGCGGGGGTCTTCACCGAGAAGGTATACAGCGCATGCCCGTCGAAAAAGTGCGTAAATTCATAGACCTGACCGGTGAGGAAGATGAGGCCGAAAATAATCACGCCAATGGTCGCACGGCGAAAACTCTTGATCTGGCCTTTGTGCATGGCCGACACCGCGAGTGCCATCAGGAACGAACTCATCAACAGGATGAACGTCGAGAAGGAGGTGAGCTGGATGTCGAACGTGCTCAGGATGTCAATAATGCCCTTGTCCGTCGAGCCGTAGGGATAGACTTTGCGGTAAACCAGGTGCGTCGAGATGAGCGTGCCGAAGAACATGCAGTCCGACGCGAGAAAGAGCCACATCAGCACTTTTTTCGTCTCAATCCCGGTGGCGGTGGGCGGATGCGCGTCGTGGGCCTCGGCGGGGCCGGAGGAATCGGCGTGAGCAATGGCGGCGGTGGCGGACATGGGAAGGGGAAAATTCGGCGGGCGGACGATTTTAATGATGGGCGGCGGCAGGCGCGCGGCCGTAAGCGGGGGTAGGCTTGGGGGGCATGGATTCAAACGGGACGGCAAGGTGGTAGCCGCCGGGTCCTTCAATGGCCCACAGATAAATGAAAAATGTCGTCGTCACCAAGCCGCTGATCGCGAGATAGCCGCAATAGGGCACCCCCGCGCTCATCAGCACGACGCCCATGCCCAAAATGAAGAAGCCGAAGCCCGCGCCCATCGGCATCCAGGACTGGCTGGGCATGTGGACGCCATGCGACACGTCGGCCTGATCGTATTCGATGGGAATATCATGATGCTTGGCCATCCACCAAGCATCGCGGCAGGAGACGATGGGCAGGCGGACATAATTATAATCGGGCACCGGGCTGGGCAGCGACCATTCGAGCGTGCGGCCGCCCCATGGATCCGGACCGCAGCCGCGCTTTTTGCTGCGGACGGTGATGACGAGGTCGAGGAAGCAGAGGAAGACGCCGATGCCCAAAATATAGGCACCCATGGTCGAGACAAAATTCCACAGGTTCCAACCCTTGTCCGGCAGGTAGGTGTAGGTGCGGCGTGTCATGCCGATCAAGCCAAGGTAGTGCATCGGGAAAAACGCGACATTGAACCCGACGATGACGAGGCCCGCGACCCAGTAGCCAAGTTTCTGGTTAATCATCTTGCCGAAAATTTTCGGCACCCAATAATAAATCCCGCTCAACAAGCCCAGCAGCACGCCGCCCAGCAGCACGTAGTGGAAGTGGGCGACAATGAAATAGCTGTCGTGCTGTTCGGCGTCCGCCGGCGCGGCGGCGTGCATGATGCCGGAAAAGCCGCCGAGCATGAACATCCACACAAAGCCCAGCGAGAAAATCATCGGCACCGTGAATTTGATGCGCCCGCCCCACAGCGTGCCGATCCAGTTGAAAATCTTCACCCCCGTCGGCACCGCGATCGCCATCGTCAGCAGCGAGAACGCCGCCGTGGCGACCTTGCCCAAGCCGGTCGCAAACATATGGTGACTCCAGACCGCGAAACCCAGCAGGCCGATCACCGCGCCGGAAAACACAATGATGGGATACCCAAACAACGGCTTGCGCGAAAACGTCGGCAGCACTTCGGAGACAATACCCATCGCCGGCAGCACCAGAATGTAAACCTCGGGATGCCCGAAAATCCAGAAGAGATGCTGCCAGTAAATCGGCTGCCCACCACCCGCCACCCGGAAGAAATTCGTCCCAAAGGTGCGGTCAAAGAGCAATTCGGCCAGCGCGATGGTGATGGCGGGGAAGGCAAAGATGATGAGGAAGGACGTCACCAGCGTCATCCAGGTGAAGACGGGCAGGCGCATCATCGTCATCCCCGGCGCGCGCAGGTTGATGATGGTGGTGATGAAGTTGAACGCCGCCGCGAGGGAGGCGACGCCGAGGATTTGCAGGCTGAGAATCCACACATCCGTGCCGATGCCCGTGTAGGGCTTTTCCGTGAGCGTGGCATAGCCGAACCAGCCGCCCCCGGGCACAATGTCCGTGCGCCCGTCCACCGGGTTGAGGACGTGGATGATGTTGAGCAATTGCAGGAGCCAGGAGGCGTTCAGGAGGCAGGCCCCCGCGAAAAAAGTCCACAAGCTGAAGGCGTTCAACCGGGGGAAGGCCACGTCGCGCGCCCCGATTTGTAGCGGCACCACGAAATTGAAGAACGCCGCGGACAATGGCATCACGCCCAGGAAGATCATCGTCGTCCCGTGCATGGTGAAGAGTTGGTTATAAAGCTGCGCGGTGATGATGTGCTGCATCGGGCGCATCAATTGCGTGCGAATCATCAGCGCCTCGACCCCTCCGACGAGGAAGAAGAAGCACGCGGCCCCGCCATACATGACGCCGATCTTCTTGTGGTCTACGGTTGTAAACCAGTCCCACCAGCCCGTATGCCGATCCGGCCGCGGCAAGCCGACCCCGCTGCGGCCAGGGGGCAATTCGGTTTTGTGGTTAATGACGACAGTGGACATGGAAAAAGAGGAAATTAACGGGCCAGACAGGGTGGAGGATAAGGCGAATTTGCCCAATGTGCAAGTGGAGAGGAAGATTTGTGCGGACTGGTTTTACTTCAAAGTCATCAGGAACGCGGCCAGGTCATGAAAGTCCTGGTCGGTGATCGGGGTTTTATTGTTAATATTCTTTTGGATTATATCGCGCAGGCCGCCTGCCGCCGTGCCCTGATGCGGATACCACATGAGGTTGCCGGGCTTGTAGTCGTAGGGATGCGAAATCCAGTTGTAGAAATTGTCCCGCTGCCGAACGGGGTCAATTGCCTTGCCGTCGTTGTCCAGGTTGTCCAGGAAGCCCGCGGCGATCGAAGTGCGCGAAGCCACATGGGTGAGGTTCGGCCCCCCGGTGGCGGTTGCGGGGGAGCCATCAATCGTGTGGCATTGGATGCAGCCGGCCCGGCCGATGAATAGCGCCGCTCCGCGCTGCTCGGGGGTCGCCAGCATCGTCTGGTCCGGCGGCACACCGTCATCCGGGTCGGGGTTGACGGCCGAGAAAAATTTAGCCCAATTTCCACCGGCGGCCGGCGCGGGCACCTTCTTTTTAGTTTGTTCCACCCACGCAGCAAAATCCGTTTCGCTGACGACCCGCGCGCGGAAGAGCATGAAGGCGTGGGACTCGCCGCAGTATTGCGCGCACTGGCCATAGTAGAGTCCATTCTCATACTGGTCGGCGCCGATGGGGCCGTGGTCGTAGCCATCGGTGGCGGCCAGGCCGTCGTCCGGCATCATCCACATATAGTTGGCCCGGCCGGGAATCAGGTCCACCTTGCCGGCGATTTTCGGCAGCCAGAAGGAGTGGATGACGTTGTCCGAGCGGAGTTGGAAAACCACCACTTTGCCCGCAGGCATGACAAATTCATTTGCCGTCGTGATGCCGAACTGCGGGTATTCAAAGCTCCACCACCACTGCTTGCCCTGAACGATGATTTCAAGCGGTTTGTCATCCTGGGTTTCCGGCACGGTGCCAACCTTGGCATACCACTGGCCCAGTTCCGAGGTTTTCCAATAGGGTTGGTTGGTCGGCAGCGCATCAGTCAGGAAAATGGCTTTGAGCGTCGGCACGGCGATAATGACGAGCAAAGCGATGGAGGCCGTAATCAGCGATATCTCAATCATCGGGTTGCCATGGCCCTGCGACGGCATGGGCTTGTGCTCGTCACCCGGACGCTCGCGGAATCGCCACACCACCCAGGCCATTGTCCCGCCCACCGTCACGAAAATAAACGCGGATACCGCAACGGTGATCCAAAATAGCGACAATTGCTCGCGCGAAACCAAGCCGTGGGGGTCGAGTGTGGACTGCGGCTCCTTCATGCTGCACCCAGCCAGGAACCCCCCGAACGCCAGCATTGCCACCCACCGCGCTAAATTAGCGAGGCAGGCCCTCCCCCCCGGCGTGGCCTGCCGTAGGTCGTGGATTAATGGGTTATGAAGCGTCTTCCTCCGCATGTGAGCAATTCAAAGGTAAACACTGCGCCAAGGCAGCGACCAGCACAAGGAATTTTTATAAAAATCGCCGCCTTCCCACTCAAGCGGGAAGCGGTTTTCCCGTGCCGCTAACAGCAATGCTAATCCGCCCGCTTACCTCCACTTAAACTATTCCCTGCTGGCATCAGCGGACGCCGATATCGGGGCCGGTGCACGCCCCGACCTAGGGATTTTGCTTACTAAGATCGCGGCTCAGCCCCAATTGTTGAATTTTATAGGCTTGGTATAGTGGCCAGGTTGTCTGAACGTTCAGCCAATTCATCCAACCAGCATCACGCCATGAAATACCGCTCATTCCTCCTCCGCCGCCAGGCCCGCCTGGTGCTGGCTTCTGCTTCAGGCAGTCGATCCCCCCAACAATCAACCGCCCAGCCCATGAAGCGTCATTTCGCTTGGATTGCAACCTTGTGCTTGACCAGTCTTTTCCTTGCTCCGCTTACTTGCCAGGCGGTGCCCAGTTTTGCGCGACAAACGGGGCTGCAGTGCATTGCCTGCCATACGGAATTTCCCGAACTCAACAGCACCGGCCGGCTCTTCAAGCTGAGTGGCTTTACCCTGGCCCCCGTGCCGAGTGATCTTCCTCCATTTGCAATCATGCTCCAGCCTTCGTTTACGCTGACCCGGCAGGACCAGCCTTCGGGCACCGTGACCCCTGGATTCAAGCCCAACAGTAATTTTGCCCTCACCCAGGCGAGTCTTTTTTATGCCGGCCGGCTGTTTGGCCCCTATGCCTCCGATCTTTTTGGAAAAGACGGGGCCGCCATCGCGAATAAATTCGGTATTTTCAGCCAAACCACCTACGACGGGGTCGCGGACCGGTTGCATTGGGACAACACGGAATTGCGCTACGCCGACAACCACGACTTGGGCGACACTCCGATGATCTACGGCGCCTACCTGAACAACAACCCGACGCTGCAGGACCCGTGGAACACCACGCCCGCTTGGAGTTTTCCCTTCAGCCAAACCGGTCTGCCCCGCAATAATGCGAACACGGGGGAGGCCAATGTGCCACCGTCGCCTCTGATTGACGGGCCACTCGCCCAAACGGTAGCCGGTGCAGGAGCCTATGTGTTTCTGGACAACTCCTATTATTTCGACGTGGCCGCCTACCATATGGTCAGCGCGGAACTCCAAAACAGCCTGGGGATTGATCCCGACAATGAAACCCAGATCGCCGGCTTCGCGCCCTACTGGCGGCTCGCGTATACCAAGGCCGTGGACAATAATTCCTTTGAGATCGGCACCTTCGGCCTCGCGGCCGACACTTACCCGGGTCGCAACCAAAGCGCCGGAACGGATGGGACTTTTGATGTCGGCTTTGACGGGCAGGCGCAGTTCGCATTTGGCCACCATGACCTCACCGCGATGCTGTCCTGGATTCACGAGCGGGATAACTGGGCCGCCAGCAGTAATCCGCTCGTGGGCGCCGCCACCAACAGTTACGACAGCCTGCAAAAATTCAAGGCCACGGTGGACTATTTGTATGACAAGACTTACGGCGCCGCCGTGCAGTTTTTCGATGTGGATGGCAGCGATGATCCGGCGCTTTATGCCAACAGCGCAACGGGTTCACCAGGCAGCGACGGTGAGGTTTTGCAACTTAACTGGCTGCCTTTCAATAAAGGCACCGGGCCATCGTTTTGGCCCCGCAGCAACGTTAAATTCTCGCTCTCTTATACAATCTACAACCGTATCAATGGGGCCAGCCACGGCGCGGCGCAAAACAACACCCTCTACCTCGAGGCGTGGATCGCGTTTTAACCGCCCCCGCTTCCATTCGACCATCCCTAATTCCCGGGATCGCTCGTATGCGGGGCGGGCGGGCGCGTCGGCGGGGTGCTCACCCCATTGCGGGAGAACCGCAATTATCCTAGAATCGGCTGCAGCGTGACTACGGGCCAATCCACGCGGCAGATTATCTATTCCAGCTTCATCAATACCGAATGGTGGGTCTGCGCGATGAGGCCTAAAGATTTTTCTTAGTGAACTAGAGGGGCGCTCCCAATTGTTGACCCGGCGGGATTATGGTAAAATGGCCCTTAAACTTTCTCCCATGAAAACAAAATCCAACCTAATCGCCCTTGTATTCATCTTGGCGCTCGGCCGGCTCCCGGCCCAAACCGCCCCGGCTACTCCCGCTGCTTCTGCAGGATCCGCCGCTCCGGCGGCTTCGGCTGCCCCGGCGACTCCCGCAGTGGCCCCGCTCGTGGTGGACATTGTTGTCAATGATATGATGACCTTCAGTGTCACCAAAATCCAGGCCCATCCCGGCCAGACGGTTACCATTAAACTTAAGAACACGGGCACCCAGCCCAAGGCGACAATGGCCCATAACTGGATACTGCTCAAAGCAGGCACGGACTTGAACGCTTATGCGGCGACGGCGGCCACCGACAAGGCCAAGGACTTCCAGCCCAAAGCGCTCGCCGACCAGGTCTTGGCCTCCATTCCGATGATTGGGGCCGGTGAATCCGGGAGCGTAACCTTCACCTGCCCGACGACACCGGGCACCTACAAATACCTCTGCTCCTGCTACGGCCACTCCATGACCGGCATGAAGGGCAGCCTCGTCGTCAAGTAAGACCCTCGGTCCTCGGTTGAAACCGAGAAAGCCGCATAAGACTGGAAGGCTTTTCCCCGCCTTAGACCGTTGTTCCCGCATCGTCGGGTGCCGTTACCACAGGGATGGGAGCATCGGCAGGCGGGGTTGGTGCGTCCGGAGTGGCCTCGCGCATCGGCGGCGGGTCGTTCTTCAGCAAAAACAACAATGGGGAAATGGGCACGCCGAGCGCGCAGCCTCCGGCGAAGAGGCCTAAAACCAGCAGTAGAAGGGAGAGGGATTTTTTCACAACACGAGTTCCCGCCGGGGATGGGGTGGGGCAGACGTGCCCGGCGACCCACCTCAATAACCGAACCTGGGGTGTGTGGCAACAGGTTTCGGAGGGGGGCTGGGAGAAGGATGAGGGATGAAGCAAATTCAGAATGCGGAGTTCGGAGTGCTGAATTCCCCAATACAACTGACGAAAGTGATTCTCAAAGGTAAAATTTTTACCAAACCGCATTCAGCATTCCGCACACCGCATTTTCTTCTTTCATCCTTCCTCCCTCCTCCCTCATCCTTCCTCCATGGCCCTCTACCGCCCATTCGTGCGCCGCTTCGAGCAGGCTTTGGCCGTCACCCTGCCTGCGCCGGATCCTCGCGATTTTCCCCTGCCGCCGTCCCCCGCCGCCCATGCCCCGGTCGCCTTGCTCATTTCCCCGCATCCCGACGACGAAGTTATCACCGGCGCGCTGCCCCTGCGTTTGCAGCGCGAAGCCGGCGCGCGGGTCGTCAACGTCGCGGTGACGATTGGTTCCGACCCGGCCCGCCGTGAACCGCGCCGCCGCGAACTGGAAAAGGCCTGCGCGCTGCTGGGCTGGGAACTCGAAGTTCTTGGCTGGACGAGCGTGCGGCCCGACGCCGCGCAACGCGCCCCCCAAATGTTTCAAAAACGCACGCAGTCCCTCGCCAAAATCATCCGCCGCCGGCAGCCGCGCTGGATATTTTATCCCCATCCGCTCGACGCCCACCCGACGCACCAAGGCGTGAGCCAGCTCGCAACTGCCGCGCTGAAAGAATGCGGCGACGCCGTGCCGCCCTGGCGCATTGAAACCGAGTATTGGCAGCCAAACCTGAAGCCGAACCTGCTCGTCGAATGTCCGCCGGCATCGCTGGCCCTCCTAGTCGCCGCGCTCTGCTGCCATCAAGGCGAAATCGCGCGCAACCCCTATCACCTGACGCTTCCGGCTTGGATGGTCGACAACGTCCGCCGTGGCGCGGAACTCGTCACCCGCCCCGGCCAACCCGCCCCGGATTTCAAATTCGGCACCCTCTACTGCGTCGAGCCGGGATTGCTGCCGGGGTGGCAGGGCATCCAATCAGCGTCATCGAAGTTGACTGCATAGGCAACCGCGTGCGCTATTCTCCCGCCTGAAAAGGTGGGGTGATAGACCGGATTTGAACCGGCGACCCCCAGATCCACAATCTGGTGCTCTAACCAACTGAGCTACTACCACCATTAATCAGTTTCGGCATGTCACCATGCCTGCACGTCATAAACCAAACAATCACGATGCCCGACGTACGCGCGCCTGTCAACTCCGCAACATTTGCTCGTCCACCGAACTTCTAGCTTCCCGCCTGCGCCAAGTTCCGCCATCCTTGGCCGCTTCATGGCTCTGCTCCATCAATTTATTGACCTCTTCCTGCATCTCGACACGCATCTTGACCAGGCGGTGTCTGACTATGGCGCGTGGGTTTACCTGCTCCTGGCGCTGATTGTCTTTTGTGAGACGGGCCTTGTTTTCACGCCGATTCTGCCGGGCGATTCGCTGCTGTTTGCCGCGGGGGCGATTGCGGAGCGCGGCCAGGTGCTCCACCCGGCCCTCATTATCGCCATCCTGATTCCGGCGGCGCTGCTGGGCGACAACGTCAATTATTTCGTGGGCCGCACCGCCGGGCCGCGCATATTCCGGCGGCCCAAATCCTGGTTCTTCAACCCCGAGCACCTGCGCCGCACCCAGGAATTCTACGAACGCCACGGCGGCCAGACGATCATTCTCGCCCGCTTCACGCCCATCATTCGCACCTGCGCGCCGTTCGTGGCCGGGATGGGGCGCATGAATTACCGGCGTTTTCTCGCTTTTTGCGTGGTGGGGGCGGGTTTGTGGGTTCCTGCTTGCGTTTTGGCGGGCAAGTATTTCGGCGAGCAGGAATTTGTGAAGAAGCATTTCACGCTGGTCCTGCTGGCGATAGTGGCCATCTCCTTGCTGCCTGCTGCGATTGGTGTCCTGCGGGCGCACCGGGGAGCAAGGAAAGGATGAAGGATGAGGGATGAAGGATGAAAGAGGAAACTGCGGAATGGTTGGATCAGCATGGAGACGCAGCGGCCCATTTTGCGCTATAAAATTCAGCATTCAGAACTCAGCATTCAGAATTTGCTTCATCCTTCATCCCTCATCCTTCATCCTTCATCCTTCCTTCCCATGCCCGCCGCGCGTTCAACCAAGCCAGCCCCCGGCCCGGCGGCTCCCGCCGACGGAGTGCCGGTGGAAAAATTGCCCGGCGCGGACACGCCGATGCTCAAGCAATACTGGGAGTTGCGCCGGCAACTTTCCGCCGACACGTTGCTGCTGTTCCGCCTCGGCGATTTTTATGAGTTGTTCTTTGAGGACGCGGTGCAAGGCGCCCGCCTGCTGGGCCTCACCCTGACCCAGCGCAACGGCCACCCGATGGCCGGCATCCCCTACCACGCCGCGCCCAACTATATTAAAAAGCTCCTCGACGCCGGCCGCAAAGTCGCCGTATGCGACCAGACGGAAACACCTGTGCCCGGCAAGCTCGTCCGTCGTGCGCTGACCCGCGTGCTCACGCCCGGCACGATTCTCGAAGACCACCAACTCGAGGCGGGCCGGCCGCATTACCTGTTGGCGCTCGCCGCCGACCGCGCCGGGTTGCGTGCGGCGTGGCTCGACCTCACCACCGGCGATTTTCAAATTGCGACCGACGCCGACCCCGCGCGCCTCTGGCCCGTGCTGCACGCGCTCGACCCGCGCGAAATTTTGGTGGCGGAATCCCTGCCCGAAAGCGGCCCCGCGCCCGCGGGCTGGGGCGAGGCGTGGGAGAGTTTGCGGGCGAACCGGCCCGTGTCGCGTCTGCCGGATTTTCAATTCGAGCGCGCGCCCGGCGCGCGGCTGGTCAAGGAAACGCTCGGCGTGCTCAACCTCGAAGGCTTCGGACTGGACGACGCGCACCCGGCGCTCGGTTGCGCGGGCGCGCTGATTGCCTACGCCACGGACACGCTCTGCGGCCGCCCGGCGCACCTCCACCAACTGCGCGAATACCGCTCGCGCGAGGCGCTGCTGCTCGACCCCGCGACGCTGCATAATCTCGAAGTGCTGCGCTCCGCGCGCGGCGCGCGCGAAGGCTCGCTTCTGCACGCCGTGGATGCCACTGCCACTGCGCCGGGCGCTCGGCTGCTCGAGCAATGGCTGGCCGCGCCGCTGCTGGATTTGACGGAATTGCGCCGGCGGCAGGCCTGCGTCGGCGCGTTTTTGGAGGAACCTGGCCTCGCCGCGCAGGCGCGCGAGGGGCTGGGCGCGGTGCGCGATCTGGCGCGCATCCTTTCCCGCCTGCAAAACCGCCTGCGCCATCCGCGCGAATTGGCCGGCGTGCGCGACACCCTGCGCGCGCTGCCGGCGGTGCACGCCACGCTGGCCGCGTTGCCGGCGCCCGCGGACGCACTGGCCGGGCAGATTCCGCCCTTCGACGATTTGGCGCTGGTGCTTGAAAAAGCCCTCGCCGAGGAACCGCCGATTGATTTGCAGGATGGCGGCGTCATCCGCGACGGTTACGACGGCGAACTGGACCGCCTCCGCGCTTTATCCCGCGGGCACAAGACCTGGATTTCCGATTTCCAGCGCGGCGAGCAGGAACGCACGGGCATCAAAAATCTCCGCGTGTGCTACAACGGCGCGTTCGGCTACTACATTGAGGTCACGAAATCCAACCTCGCCAACGTGCCGCCGGATTACATCCGCCGCCAGACCATGACCAACGCCGAGCGCTACGTCACCGAGGAGCTGCGCCAGCGGGAAAAACAGATTCTGCACGCCGAGGAAAACGCCCTCGCGCGCGAGGAGGAATTGTTCCGCGGGCTGGTCGAGGCCGTCTTGGCCGAGGCCGGCGCCCTGCGCGCGGCGGCGGCGGCGCTGGCGGAGGCGGACGTATTCCAAGGCTGGGCCAAACTTGCGCGCGAACGCGATTTTTGCCGGCCGGCGCTCGACGACGGCGATGTTTTTGAAATCGAGCAAGGCCGCCATCCCGTCGTCGAAGTCATCCTGCGCGCCAGCGCGGAAGGGCTGGCCGGCAGCCGCGCGTTTGTGCCCAACGACACCTGCTTGAGCGCCTCGGGCGAGCAAATCGCGCTCATCACCGGACCGAACATGGCGGGCAAAAGCACTTATATCCGCCAGGTCGCGCTGATTGCAATCCTGGCGCAGGCCGGTGGGTGGGTGCCGGCGAAAAAATGCCGGCTCGGCTTGGTGGACCGCGTCTTCTCGCGCCTGGGCGCCAGCGATGAACTGGCGCGCGGCCAATCCACTTTTATGGTTGAGATGAACGAAACCGCGAACATCCTGCGCCACGCCACCGCGCGCAGCCTTGTCATCCTCGATGAAATCGGCCGCGGCACGAGCACCTACGACGGCCTCGCCATCGCCTGGGCGGTGGTCGAGCGCCTGCATGGGACGGGCGCGGCCGGCCCGCGCACGCTCTTTGCGACACACTATCACGAATTAACCCTGTTGGATCAATCACTGCCGCGCCTGCGCAACTATGCCGTGACGGTCAAGGAATGGAACGACGAGATCATTTTTGTCCGCCAGGTCACGCGCGGCGCGGCCGGGCGCTCCTACGGCATCCAGGTGGCGCGGCTGGCCGGGCTGCCGCGCGAGGTGATTGGCCGCGCGCAGGAAATCCTCGCCGCGCTGGAAGCCGAGGGGCGGGCGTTGCCGGCCCATGTGCGCCGTTCGCTGGATGCGGCCACCCAGCCCGCTTCGTCAATGACGGGAGAAACTCCGGGCACCCGCGCCTTTGCCGATGGCACGGGTGAGCTCGCGGAACCAACGGTGCCGCAACTGGAATTGTTTTGACCCCGGGGCCAGGGCTGGGCGCCGGGTTTACGGCGTCGCAGAGTCGGATTCACCCGGCGGCTTTACATCCCAGGTCGTGATGATATCCACGACGGACACGCCCTGGCCGGGCGAGAGCGCCACGCAATCTTCGTTGATGGGGATGTTGGGGTCCTGGGTGATGGACAGGGCATTGCCATCCAGCGGTGTCAAGGCGATTTGGTTCACCACATTGGGTGAAATCGTGTGCGGGGTGGAAATATTGGTGTTGTAAACGAGCCAGAGGTCGTCATTTCCAAACGCATCAATCGGGGTGATGGAATTGGGGTCGTTGCTCAAATCACTGTCCTTGAAAGTGGCGAATTGGATGCCTTGCTTGTTATAGATCGCGTCACCCTGGTCCGGATTCGCCGTCATGATGTGGACAAAGCGCGGGGCCACGATCTTCAGTTGGAAAGCCGTGTCCTCGGTGACGACCGGAGTGGGGTTGAAGGTGGGCCAGATTTTGTAGGCATCATGGTAGCTTTCCGCCATCAGCACAAGGTTGTTGAGCTGGACTTTGGTTTTGCTGTCGCGGGCTTTTTTGACGGCGATGCTGCCGATGGGGATCAGAATGCCGGCCAGAATGCCAATGATGCAGATGACGGTGAGCAATTCCACGAGGGTAAAGCCCGCGCGCGCGCGCCGGTAAAGAGACGGGTAAAGTAGAAGGTGCATGGGGAGGGGGGCGGAAAGGGTGGGAGGGCGGTCGGGAGGGTGGATTATTGGTCGTAATCACCGTAGGTCCAGGTCGTGACCCATGAGGAATTGACGGCGTCGTCGTTCAGGTCCTGAATCAGCGAATAAAGGACGATGGTGAGTGGGATGTTGCGCACCACTTTCGGCACCAGCGGCCCATTGCCATCCGCATCATTGACGCCTTTCACAAACGCATTTTTGTCAATTTCATGGGCCGTGCCGACGTGGACGACGACTCCGATGTCCGAGTTGCCAAACCCATCCACCAACAACGGATCCTCGTCGCTGCCGGGGGGCTCGCGGGAGAGCAGGCTGTCATCCACCCGGAGAAAGGGGATTTTCAGGCGATTATAATTCGTGGCCCCCGGCGAGCTGGCGGTGGTCTGGTAGTTCGCATCGTTCATCAACACCTGGCGCAGGAGGGACTTGTCGTCGTTGAACAGGAAGGTGTAGTCAATTTCGTGCGGGTTGTTTTCCCACGGCTTCGCCTGGGCGGACAATTCGTTAAATATGGGGTAGCGCCCATATTGCTCCTTGTAGGACTCAAAGGCCATGGCGATATTGGTATAGAGCGTCTTTGTGCGGTTATACCGGTTCTTGCGCAGCACCACGCCGATGGTGGGCACGAGGATGCCGATGAAAATGGCGATGATGGCGATCACCGTGAGCAACTCGACGAGCGTAAAGCCGCGGGGCAGGCGCGGGCGGCGGAAAGTGGGGGCGGGCCGGGGCATAAGGGGCTATCCGTAAACTTATCCCTAGCCGCGCACAACTGCAAAGTTTTAGTGAATTATTTTGGCAAATTCTCCTTGCCGCCGGGCCGCCGGCCCCCAGTCTGGCGCCAATGCCCGCCGTGCCCGACTTTGTCCAGGCCAATACCAACGGCCGCCTGCACGATGCCCGCGCCGCGAGCCTCAGCCCGCTGGATCGCGGCTTCCTCTACGGCGACGCCGTTTACGAGGTCTGGCGCACCTATGGCGGCGTCCTGTTTGGCGTGGACGAGCATGAGGAGCGCCTCGCAACCTCCGCGGCGGGCTTGGGTTTGCGCCTGCCCTTGGACCGGGCGGGCTGGCTGGCCGAGGTCCGCCGCACTATCGCCGCCGCGCGCGCGCAGACCGGCTGGGCGGGCGAACACTACGTCCGCCTGCAAATCAGCCGCGGCAGCGGTCCTATCGGGCTGGACCCGGCCCTGGCCGGAACCGACCCCACCTGGGTGCTGCTGGTCAAGCCCCTGGCAGATTTGACGGAGGCGGAATTGGACGCCGGCTTGCGCGTTGAGCTGGCGCGCGTCGTGCGCCGCAACGATTCGCGCACGCTCCCCCCCAGCCTCAAAACCGGCAATTATTTGAACAACGTCCTTGCATTGCGCGAGGCCCTGGCCGCCGGCGCGCAGGAGGTGCTCATGGTCAACCTGGCCGGCCGGCTGACGGAAGGCTCGGTGCGCAATTTCTGGTTCGTCGAAAACGGGGCCGCCTTCACGCCCCCATTCGAGGAGGGCCTGCTCGCCGGCGTCACCCGGCGGATTCTATTCGAGCATGTCGCGCCCGCCGCCGGCCTCCGGTTGGCCGAAGCTGCGCTCACGCCGGATGATTTGCCCCGTTTTTCGGAATGCTTTGTGACCTCGACCACGCAGGACATCGCGCCCGTCTCCGCTATTGGCCCGCGCCATTTCCGCCTCGGCCCGGACACCTGGGCGCGCCAGCTCAAAACCGCCTTCCGGGCCTACGTGGAAAAATACAACAAAGAGCATCCGGAGTTCCGGGTGGTCTAAGCGGTTGCTCGCGGCACTGGGCTGGATGCTTTTGACCACGGAGAGCGGAGGACGCGGAGGGAGCAGGTTTGCAGTTTTTAATTTACAGTTTTCTCCGTGTCCTCTGTATTCCCCGTGGTTGGATCTCTTTATGCCATCAACTACTGAACTGATAGAAATTCGCTTTCTTTGGGTTGTTGGGCGGGAGGCGGGGGTTAAGCTTTATTTAGTGTACGGCGGCGGCGCTTGCGGCCTGCTGCGCGGCGCGAGCGGCAGCCACAGACACGGAGGAGTTCGAGGCCGCGCCGTTGGCCGAGACAAGCGAAGCGACGCCGGTGCCAAAGCCGCTCATCGGGTTGGACCAAAGGAGGTCTCCCGAAAAGGGATTCAGGCCATACATATAGCCGTCCACGGACACAACGAGCACATCGCCATCCAGCAACAGGGTGGTATACAGGCTGCCTTGCGGAGCGTGCCACTGCCACACGAGACTCCCGGTGGTGCGGTTCAAAGCCGCCACCCGGCGGTTGAACCCGGTAAAGATGAGGTCGTTGATATTCATGGGGTTGTTACGGAGGGGAATTTGCTTTTTTAGGATTGTTTGGGTTGGGGTGGGGCTGGAACTGAATTTTTGGGGGTGGAATTTCTTCTGGCAAGCGAGCTTTTGAGTATTCAGCAATCAATATTCAGAAACAGCAATTTGCCTTGGCTCCTCGGCCGCCTTATCGCCTCAGTGGCCTCAGTTGCCTTTGTTAGCTCCCCATCACGGGGCCACGTTTTTATTAATCGTGTTTAGCAGCCGGGTGCGCGTCGCATCAGATATGTTTGCCGATTGGACGGCGGCGGTGGCGGCATTCGGATCCGCCCGCGACCAGACTTGGACGACGTTGTTCAGTTGGTTGCCCTGCATGGTGGCGGCGCTGATCGAGGCTGCCCAAGTGAAGGCCGCCGGCGAGTCGGTCGCCGACAGGGCGCCGACTTCGGCCCGGGCCGCCCGGTCGCGTGGATTGCCTGCGGGCAGGGTGTTAATCCACTGCGCAGCCGCGGCGGGGTCCGTTTGAATCCAGTTCGTGGCAACCGTTTGCGTCGCGACATCCAGGGTATTGCCGGCAGGCAGGCTGGGCAGCGACGCGGCTGCGGTGGCGGGGTCGGTTGCGCTCCAAGCGCCGATCACCTTGCCATAAGCTGCGTCTTGCGCAGTGCCCGCAGGCATCTCATTGACGAGGGTGAGTGCTTGTTGCGGGTCCGAGGACGTCATCTGGGTCAGCACCGCGCCGAGGGCGGCCGCGCGCGTCCCATCGTCGGGGAGCGTTTGCACCCAGGCTGCCGCCGCGGTTGGATCCGCTGACGCGCGACTGGATGCGACCGCCGCCATCATGGCTGCGAATTGGGGATTATCGGTGCCGAGGGATTCGACATAAGCCGCCGCCGCGTCGGGATCGCTGGCTGCCCAAGTTGAAACGACATTGTTCTCCACCCCGCTTTTGAACGCCCCGACGGGAGCGGTGCCACTGGCGTCGTCCAGATACTTTAACCACGTCAAATCCGCCTGGGGGTCCTGTTGGGCCCAATTACTGGAAGTTTCTTCTTCGGACATCATGCGGTATCCGCCGCCGGCGGGCATTTTGGCCAGGTAATCCGCCGCCATTTGCGGGTTGGTCAGGCTCATCGGATCAAGCGCCGTGGTCAAGGCTTGCTTCAAGGTGCCGCCGGTGGCGTTTTGCAACACCCAGTCCGCCGCCGCTTGCGGGTCATCCTGCGACCAACTGGCCGCCAGTTGCACGGTCATCTTATTGCGGTCGGGAACACTGGCAATGTTGGCCACATAGCTGGCCGCCTGCTGCGGGTCCTGCTGGGCCAGGGCGCCAATGGCCGCATTAATCGCCTGGTTGCGCATGGTTCCGTTCGGCAGTGTCGCGGCATAAGCCAGGGCCGCCTGCGGATCCGCCGTCGCCCAGCCTTGCAGCGCGCTTTGAATGGCCGCGTTGCGGTCGCGATTGGCGGGCAAATTCATGGCGGCCGCCAGGGCCGCCTGCGGATCCTGGCTGGCCCAGCTGTTGAAGACCTGGCCAATAATCGAGCGATAGGCGCTGTTGAGGGGCAAACTTTGCAACGCCGCCAGCGCCGCCGCCGGATTGCTGCTGATCATGCTCTGGGCAATTTCGCCAATCACGGATTCCCGCAAACGCTTGTCGTCAATTTGACCGGCGGCCGCGAGGGCCCCGGTCGGGTCAAAATTGGCCCAGGACGCAAACACCAGGCCAATCACCTCGTCCCGGCCATAACGGTTGGGCACCGCCGCGGCCCAGCCCAACGCGCTGCTTGGGTTAAGGTGCGCCAGCCGGTCTATCAGGAGGGACAACGCCAATTGATTGTTGCTCGAGGCCGGGCCGCCCATTCCCCCTTGCATCAGCACCATCATGGCGTAGCCGCCCAGACCGGTGTTGTGCGTGGTCCCGGGCAATTTGACGAGGTAATCCAGCAAAGGCCGGATGCCGGCCGCATCCAGGCCGCTCACAAAATCGCCGAGCGCGCGGATCATTTGCAGCGGGTCCTTCATGGCGAGGATGCTTTTGAGCATCGCCAGGCTGTCGGTCGGGAGCGCCCCGCCGCCGGATTTTTTGGGAGCGGCGGCGACCCGCGGCGGCGGCAGCCTCGCCTCCAATTGCATGATTTTTTTCTGTTGGAGAAAAAGCGGGATCGCGGCCGCGAGGGCCACGACGAGACAGGTGGCCAGGATCGTGTTTCTTTTATTCATGGCGAAAAAGTCGGTTGGGGCCGGCCGGGCGGGATGGAATAAACGGGGATAAACTCATGGATTACTGATTTATGATGTTTAAAATTGAATGAAAGCTTGGTCGGGGACGAGCGCATGCCGTCAAGGATCAATCGCCGGATTTCAGAATTCAGCAACCCGCATTAAAACGGAGAAGAAAACTTTTCATTTTTGATGCAGCGGGGAGTGGAAGCGGGGCTATCCTCACCCATTCTGCTGCGCCAAGTGTTCGAGGCCGCTGCGGGAATTGGAACCGAGGCGTTGGATGACGGCGATGTTGGCCTGGACTTGTTCGAAATACGGGTTCGGGCCGCCGGGAAACGGGTCGGCGAGGTAGCGGCCAACATCCCCGCATTCGTCGCGGAATTTGGGGAGGACAAACTTGTCCCAAAACGCGGGCGTGCGTTGATACAATTCGTTGACGGTCTTGAACTGGCGCTGGTCGGGGGGGATGTTGTTGGCCCGGTCGCTTTCCACGAATTCCTCAAACAAGTTGGGCAGCTTGCGCGCGTAGCCCGGGTCGCTCATCTGGCTCAGGAAATCAGCCGTGCAGACGGCTTGGCCGAGGAGGCGGTGGGCGGGGTTGCCAAACCGCGTGCCGCCGAGGTTGCTGCGGGGGCCGGTGCAGAGGATGAGCGAGCAGACGCGCTCGATGTCCAGCGCCTCCCAATGTTCCTCGGCGAGAAAGTTGCGGGCAATGTCACAGCCGCGGGGCTCGTGGATGAGGGTGTGTTTGGCGCCGGTGCCTTCGTCGTCCCCGCGTTTCTTCAGGTAGCCGACGTCGTGCAGGAGCAGCGCATGGTAGGCGATGCGGAAATCGCGCGGGGTGAGCACGGGGGTGGCGCGGGCGCGCTGGTGGCCGGCGAGGATGCGCAGGCCGCAGAGCGTGGCCTGGAGCGTGTGCTCGATGTCATGATAGGCGGTATCCATCGCCTGGTAGTCGCCCCAGCGCCCGGCAAATACGTCCTCGATCTTCCGCATGACCGGCTGGAGGTAGAGCGCGCGGGCGCCCGGAAACATTTCCTCATGCAATTTCTGCACCGCGCCCGCGACCGCCATGGGGTTGCGGGTGTCAGGGTCAAGCAGGGTATAGGTCTGCTGGTTCATCACCACAGGCCACCGAATCGGAGGCCATGGGGTGAAAATATCCCAAAGCGCCCAATACGCAACCGCAAAAACGACCATGGCGCTCGGTGATATGACCCGTTAGGGGGAGGCGGTGTAGCCACCGGCGCGCAAATCATCCGCGGACGGATTGTCGAGCCTGGGCAGGTCGCGCGTGATGCTGATTTTGCCCACCTCATGGTTTGAGTTGTTGTCCAGGATATGCAGCTTGAGAGGGGGCAACTCCATGTTCGCGTCGAAGTCTGCGACATCGGGCACCAGCCATTCGCCGCCAACATCGGCCGGACTGGCGGCCAAATCGCCGGGTTTGTCCGGCGGCAAAACCATGCTCAGGAAATCCTGGTCCGACAGGCCCAGATCGCCTTGCTGGTCCCGGAAGTAGGATTTGAGCATCAGGATGGCGAAACGGTTTTCCAGCGTGTCGGGGTGGCCCTGCGTGCCGACCCGGAAGGCGAAGGAGACTTTCTTGGCGTCGGCAATCACGTTGTTGGGGTCATCCAGATGCACGGTGATGGTCTTGGCCGGCTCAACGTCTGTGCTGTCGGGCGTGGGCGCAATGCGCTTGGACATGTTTTTATAAATGGCCAGGCCAAGCGCCTTGCCCAGGCTCGGGTCCACGGAGAGCATCATGATTTGGTTCGCGACGATGTGCATGTTGGACAGGTCCACCGCGCGCAAGTCCACCGCTGCATAACCGTTGTGCGACTCATAGAGCACTTCACCGACGATCAGCGCCGCTTTTGTGTTGCCAGCCTGCACAAAGGCCCGGTCGGGATAGGAAATGATCAGCTTGCCGTCATCCTGGCCGAGGGTGAAAGTCGAGTCCTTGAAGCTTTTATTCTTGTCGAATTTGAGGATTTCCTGGCGGACTTGCGCGGTCAAATCAGGCTTGGCCACATAGGCCGGCTCCTCGAAGGCATAGACGCCGGCGAGGTAAATCTGCTTGTAGTTTTGATCCGCGAGGGAACCGAGCACCTTGTCGCACATGCTGGCATAAACATCCGGCCATTGCCCCGTGGTGACGGCGAGGGTGGCGGCCTCGGTCGCGGCCACGCCGCTCTTATCCTCCTCGCGTTTGGCGATGGCAATTTGGCGCAAGCGGTCCTGGTCGGCATTAAGGAGCTTGAGCTTGGCCGTGGCTTCCTTCATCTCCTGGGTGCCTTTCGCATGCTGGGCCGTCAGGTCTGTCTTGAAGACCGCGTTCGGGTCCGCCTTGGCGGCCTGGTCTTTCTTGCCTTCCTGCATCTCGCGGTTGGCATCGGCAATGTCCTGCACGTTTTGGTTCCATTCCGCCAGGTCTTTTTGGCTGACCTGTGTCAGGTAGCGCACGACCTCCTTGTCGGAAATCGTCGGCTTGGCCGAGGTGCCGGAGGCCACGGCCGGGCTGGTCGCCGCGTGTCCAACACAAGTCGCACCGCTCAAAATCACGAGGGTCGCAATGAGGTATTTTCGCATGGTCATGATGTAACGGAAATGGGGTAAGGCACAAAAATAACACAAATATCCCAGAGGCCAAGCCGAAAGAATCGTGGGTTTCCAACGGGCGGCAAATCAGGGTGGGTTTGCGCTGGTTATGAAGACCCGCCTGCGCGCGGTTCGGTTCCCTTCTCCTTTATCACTTCCAAGACACGCTTGCCGGTTGACTTTCCGGGTCGGACGCGGGAAGTTGCCCCCATGGTCAACGAGGATTTTACGCTCCTGCGCGATTGTCCTGCCACGCTCATCCCGGCCGGCGATGCGGTCGTGCTGCCCAAAGGCGCGACCGTCACTGTCTCCCAGGCCCTCGGCGGCGTGCTGACGGTGCGCGATGCCCTCGGCCTCTACCGCATCGGCCCCCGCGACCTCGAGGCCCTCGGCCCGCGCGCCAGCGCCTGGGCAGCCGGCGAGGCCAAGGAAGCCGCCGCCACGGCTCCGGGTGAATTTTCCGTCGAAAGCGTGTGGGACACCCTCCGGCAGTGCTTCGACCCGGAAATCCCCGTGAATATCGTGGACTTGGGCTTGATTTACGACCTGCGCCTCGAACCCGGCGAAAATGGGGGCCAAATGGTTTTAGTGAAAATGACGCTGACCGCCGTGGGCTGCGGCATGGGCCCGGTCATCGCGGAAGATGCGCGGAGCCGCCTGGTGGCGCTGCCGGGTGTCGCCGGCGCGAAAGTGGACATCGTCTGGGACCCGCCCTGGACCCCGCACATGATCTCCGCGGTGGGGCGGGAGAAACTGGGGTTGGAGTAAAAGCTTCGTCGTAAGTGTCAGCCTCCCTCTGCCAACCCAATCTCTACTCAACTCATTATGGCATTAAGGTGAAGCCTAGCCTTCTCTGGTTCCTCCTTCGTTGCTTGCTTATCTTCGTTTTTTTGACATAACAATACTATGCCCGGCGTATTAGGATATGGTTGGCACGAAGGAAATCGTGGCGAATATTTGGCGCAATATTTTTTGTCGAAATTAGGGGTATCTGCCCCCGTAATCCGGCAAGAAGATATCGGTGTCGACTTTTATTGCGCATTGGCAAAAGAAGAAAATAAGAAGCTGATCTTCCACTCACCCTACGCTGTCCAGTCTGGGTCGGCAGAAGCAAAAGAATTTATCTATGGCGATTTTACTGAAACAGGAAAATGGAGAAAAGAGGGAATCGAATGGCTATTTTCGCAAGAATTGCCTTTGTTTGTCTGCACAACCGAACGCGCAAAAGCCCGTTTCCGACTGTACTCTACAAGTGCGATGTGGTTGGTTCGGTATCAATTTGGCCATATAACGCAACTTATTCTTTGCCCTGATGAGTTCCATGACCCCTTAAATGAATCGCGCAGCAAAGACCCAATTGCCGCTGCGGGGTATGGCGACGGATTCAGTTATAGGATTCCGCTTGGTAATCCTGTAATTGACCTCGACATTTTTGAACTAGAAACCGAAAAATCAGCGAAGGCCTGTGACGCCCTTACGCTGGCAATCCAAATCGAACAGACAAATATCACGTTTAGGCGACTCGGGATTCATATCGCATCTTGGTTCCCCAATATAAGACCTAACGATCCAACTTCTCTCCGTAATCAGGGAGGCTCGATTTTTTGGAATTCAAATCCCGGACAAAACATCGAAGCCCAGATTAATTCCCTTAAAAATATCTCCCTAACACTTGCACTCAATTTCGGAGCCCAAGGTCTCCATGAGCAAATTTCCCACTTAGCTCCCGTCTTCAAACTTTTCCCCAAACAGGAAATCCCAGAATGGATATTTTCCAAACTTCCTAAAGCTGTCCAGGAAGTTATTGGAACCACCTTAAGCGTTGCAAATACCCCCTCAGTTTTGGCTTCCTCATTCGGCTTTTTTCCCGTTTCCTTGCGTCTCCCCCTGTTCCCCCTCCATGAGCCTCCCCATCAAACCCGCCTCCGATTGCACCTTCGACATGATCGCCCTGGGCGAAATCATGCTGCGCCTCGACCCCGGCGAGGGGCGCGTGCGCACCGCCCGCGAATTCAAGGTGTGGGAGGGCGGCGGCGAATACAACGTCGCGCGTGGCCTGCGGCGCTGTTTTGGACTGCGCACGGCGGTCGTCACCGCGTTCGCCGACAACGACGTGGGCCGACTGCTCGAAGACTTTATCCTGCAAGGCGGCGTGGACACGCGCTTCATCCGCTGGATTCCCTATGACGGGGTGGGGCGCACGGTGCGCAACGGGCTGAACTTCACCGAGCGCGGTTTCGGCCTGCGCGGTGCGGTGGGCATTCCCGACCGGGGGAATTCCGCCGCCTCGCAAATGAAGCCCGGCCAGGTTGATTGGGACAATATCTTCGGCAAGCTCGGCGTGCGCTGGCTGCACACAGGGGGCATTTTCGCCGCGCTGTCGGACACCACCCCCGCGCTGGTCGAGGAGGCCGTCCAGGCGGCGAAAAAGCACGGCGTCATCGTTTCCTATGATTTGAATTACCGGCCCTCGCTCTGGAAGGCCATCGGCGGCAAGGCCCGGGCGCAGGAGGTCAACCGCCGCATCGCGCGCTACGTGGACGTGATGATCGGCAACGAGGAGGACTTCACCGCCTGCCTCGGCCTCAAAGTCGAGGGCCTCGACGAGAAAATTTCGCACATCGAAATTGACGCCTTCAAGGGCATGATTGAGAACGCGGTGAAGGAATTTCCGAATTTCAAGGTCGCCGCGACCACCCTGCGCACGGTCAAAAGCGCCACGCGCAACGACTGGAGCGCCATTTGCTGGCACGACGGAAAGTTTTACGAATCCAACGCCTATCCCGACCTCGAAATCCTCGACCGCGTCGGAGGCGGCGACAGTTTCGCCTCGGGCCTGGTCTATGGATTCCTCAAGCACAACGACGCCGCCCAGGCCGTGCAATACGGCGCAGCCCACGGCGCGCTGGCGATGACCACCCCCGGCGACACCTCGATGGCCTCGTTGGACGAGGTGGAAAAAGTCATCGGCGGCGGCGGCGCGCGGGTCGTGCGATAAATTTTCTACCACAAAAAACGCAGAAGACGCAAAAGACAAAATCTAATTGGGATTTTTTTGCGTCCTTTGCGTTTTTTGAGGTAAACCCTTTCTCCTCTCTCATGTCCTACCTCGAAACCCTCTTTTCCCTCGAAGGCAAAACGGCCGTCGTCATTGGCGGCACCGGCGAACTCTGCGGCGCGATGGCCGAAGGCCTCGCCGGCGCCGGCGCGACCGTCATCCTCGTCGGCCGCAATCCCGACAAGGCCGCCGCGCGCCTCGCCAAAATCCACCACGCGCACCACTCCCGCGCCTGGTTCGAGTCCGGCGACGTGAAGTCCAAGGACGCGTTGACGGATTTGCTCGACCGCATCCTGGCCAAGGCCGGCGGCGTGGACATCCTCATCAACGGCGCGGGCGTCAATTCGCCAACGCCGTTCCTCGAAATCACCGAGGAGGAATACCAGCGCATCGTGGACACGAACATTAAGGCGGTGTTCCTGGCTTGCCAGGTATTTGGGCTGTATTTTTTGGAGAGCGGCCGCGCGGGCAGCATCATCAACATCGGCTCGATGGCGGCGATGAAGCCGCTCTCGCGCGTCTTCACGTATTCGGCGACGAAGGCGGCGGTGCATAATCTGTCCGGCAACCTCGCGCGCGAATGGGCGGCGAAGGGCGTGCGCGTCAACACGCTGGTGCCCGGTTTTTTCCCCGCCGAGCAAAACCGCAAGGTACTCACGCCGGAGCGCGTCGCGCAAATCATGGGGCACACGCCGATGAAGCGCTTTGGCGAGGCGGCCGAGCTGGTCGGCGCCACGCTGCTGCTGGCCTCCGACGCCGGCCGCTTCATCACCGGCATCGAGCTGTTGGTGGACGGCGGCTTTAACTGCATGGCGATCTGAAACTGGAATTAAGAATTAGGAATTAAGAATTAAGAAGTAAAACAACAATGTCCGCACGCCATTAGCCGGCCATTTTTTATTTTCACCTCGTTTCGTAATTCGAAATTTAATAAATTTATCTTTATGAGCTTTTTGAACGACAACTTCCTCCTGCCCACCGAACTGGCGCGCACGCTTTACCACCAGGCCGCCGCGCCGGAACCGATTCTCGACTACCATTGCCACCTGCCGCCCAAGGACATCGCGCAAAACCGCCAGTTCAAGAACCTGTTCGAGGCCTGGCTCGAAGGCGACCACTACAAATGGCGCGCGATGCGGACGAACGGCGTCCCCGAGGATAACATCACCGGCCCGCTCGACCCCTGGGAGAAGTTTTTGTGCTGGGCCAAAACCGTGCCGCACACGCTGCGCAACCCGCTCTATCACTGGACGCATCTCGAATTGCGCCGCTATTTCGGCATTGAGACCCTCCTTAACGAACACAGCGCGCGCCGCATCTGGGACGAGGCCAACGAAAAACTCCAGACGCCGGAACTTTCGACGCAGGGCATCCTGCAAAAATTCAAGGTCGCCGCCGTTTGCACCACGGACGACCCGGTGGACTCGCTCGAATATCATCACGCCCTCGTGGATCAGAACATCGCCACGCGCATGTTCCCCGCGTATCGGCCCGACAAGGCTTTCGCGGTGGACAATCCCTCCGCTTTCAACGCCTGGATTGCGAAGCTCGAACAGGCCAGCGGGCTGGATTGCGCGAAATTCGACGGCTTCCTCGCCGCGCTCGACCACCGCCATGCCTTCTTTCACAGCTTCGGCTGCCGCCTCTCCGACCACGGCCTTGAAGCGATGTTTGCCGGCCCGTGTTCGGATATCCAGGCCGCGATGATTTACGATTCCGCGCGCGCCGGCCGCCCCGCGCCGCCCGCGCACGCCCAGGCCTTCGGCTTTTGCCTGATGCTGCATTTGGGCCGGCTCGACCACCAGCGCGGCTGGACCAAGCAGCTCCACCTCGGCGCCATCCGCAACAACAACCTCTACTTGATGGACCGGCTCGGCCCCGACACCGGCAGCGATTCTATCGGCGATTTCCCGCAGGCCCGCACCCTCTCCGCCTACCTCGGCGCGCTCGCCAAGGAGGAGCGCCTGCCGAAAACCATCCTCTACAACGTCAACCCCGCTGACAACTACGTCTTCGCCTCGATGATCGCCAATTTCCAGGGCGGCGGCATCCCCGGCAAATTGCAGTTCGGCTCGGGCTGGTGGTTCCTCGACCAGATTGAGGGCATGAGGTGGCAGCTCAACGCGCTGTCGAATAACGGCCTGCTCTCGCGCTTCGTCGGCATGTTGACGGACTCGCGCTCGTTCCTCTCCTATCCGCGCCACGAATATTTCCGCCGCTTGCTTTGTGGGATGCTCGCGGAAGATGTCGCCGACGGCGCGGCGCCGCACGACCTCGATTTGCTCTCGAATTTGGTGCGCGACGTTTGCTTCCGCAACGCGCGCAATTATTTCGGCCTCGCGCTGCCGCCCGAATAAGCGCGCCGCACTGCTTCCCGCCATGTCCGCATTCCCTGAAATCCCCGCCATCCGTTACGAAGGGCCGAAGTCAAAAAATCCCTTCGCCTTCAAGCATTACCACGCCACCGCCAAGGTCGAGGGCAAGGCCATGCGCGACCACCTGCGCTTTGCCGCCGCCTACTGGCACTGCATGAGGAACGGCCTTGCCGACCCCTTCGGTGCGCCCACCGCGCAGATGCCGTGGGACGACGGCTCGAACTCCCTCGCCAACGCCCGCCACCGCGTCGAAGTGTTTTTCGAGTTTCTCGAAAAAATGGGCCTTGATTATTACTGTTTCCACGACCGCGACGTCGCCCCCGAAGGCGCGACCCTCGCCGAGTCGCACCGCAACCTCGCGGAAATTGTCCAGACCCTGAAGGCCGCGCAAAAGCGCACGAAGAAAAAGTTATTGTGGGGCACCGCCTGCCTCTTTGCCCACCCGCGCTACGCGCAGGGCGCGGCCACCTCGCCCAACGCCGAGGTGTTCGCGTATGCCGCCGCGCAAGTCAAAGCAGCGCTGGACGCCACGCACGAACTCGGCGGCCTCGGCTATGTCTTCTGGGGTGGGCGCGAGGGCTACGCCACGCTGCTGAATACGGACATGAAGCGCGAACTCGACCACCTCGCGCGCCTGCTGCATCTCGCGGTGGATTATAAAAAAAGCATCGGCTTCCGCGGCCAGTTCTACATCGAGCCGAAGCCGCGCGAGCCGACGACCCACCAATACGACTCCGATGCCGCCGCCTGCCTCAATTTCCTGCGCGAATATGATTTGCTGCCCCATTTCAAACTGAACATCGAGACCAACCACGCCACGCTCGCCCTGCACACCATGCGCCACGAGCTGACCGTGGCCGCCGCCGCCGGCGCGCTCGGCTCGATTGACGCCAACCGCGGCGACGAACTCATCGGCTGGGACACCGACCAGTTTCCGACCGATTTGTATCTCACCACCGAAATCATGCTCGTCGTGCTCGGCCTCGGCGGCTTCGCGACCGGTGGCCTCAATTTCGACGCCAAGCGCCGCCGCGAATCCCACGAGCCGGCCGATTTGTTTCTCGCCCATATTGGCGGCATGGACGCCTTCGCGCGCGGGCTGAAAGCCGCCGCCGCCATTCGCGCCGACGGCCGCCTCGCGCGTTTTGTGCGCGAACGCTACGCCAGTTGGGACCGCGGCCTCGGCGCAAAAATCGAACGCGGCTCGATCACTCTCGCCGAACTCAACGAACACGCCCTAAAAATGAAGGACCCCACGCTTGCCTCCGGCCACCAGGAATTGCTCGAAAATATTTTCAACGAGTTTATTTAGGAAGGATTTTGAACCACGGAGAACCCGGAGAACACAGAGGATTTATATCCCCCTCTCCGTGCTCTCCGGGTCCTCTGTGGTTCAATTTTATTTATGTCATACTTGATCGGCCTCGACGTGGGCACCTCCTCGGCCAAAACCGTGCTGATGGACGAACGCGGGCGCGTGGTTTTTACTACCGCGCCGGCCTACTCCTTTCGCACGCCAAAACCTCTCTGGGCCGAGTCCGACCCCGCCGATTGGTGGGCCGCCGCCGTCACCGCGCTGCGCGAGCTGTTCGCCCGCTCCGGCGTCGCGCCGGGCGACATCGCGGGCGTGGGCCTGACGGGCCAGATGCACGGCCTCGTGCTGCTCGACGCGCGCGGCGAGGTTTTGCGCCCCTGCATCATGTGGAACGACCAGCGCACCGCCGCGCAATGCGCCGCGCTCACCAAAAAAATCGGCCGCGCACGCATCCTGCGCCTGACGGGCAACCCCGTGCTGCCCGGCTTCACCGCGCCAAAAATCGCCTGGGTCGCCGAGCACGAGCCGCAGGTCTTCCGCCGCATCGCCAAAATCCTCCTGCCGAAAGATTACCTGCGCTACAAACTCTCCGGCGAATTTTTCACCGACGTATCCGACGCCTCCGGCACCTCCCTGCTCGATGTGGCGAAGCGCCGCTGGTCGGACGAGATGTTGCGCGCCTGCCGCGTCCCGCGTGCCTGGCTCGCGGAAGTCACCGAGTCGCCCGTCGCGTCCGCCAAAGTTTCCGCCGCGGCGGCGAAGGCGACTGGCCTGCGCGCAGGCACGCCCATCATCGCGGGCGCGGGCGACCAGGCCGCCGGCGCGGTCGGCTGCGGCATTGTGCGGCCCGGCGTCGTCTCCTGCACGCTCGGCACCTCGGGCGTTGTCTTCGCGCACGCGGATAAATATGCCCCCGATCCGCAGGGCCGCCTGCACGCGTTCTGCCACGCCGTGCCCGGCAAGTGGCATCTAATGGGCGTGCAGCTTTCCAGCGCCGGCTCGTTCCAGTGGTTCAAAAATAATTTTGGCGGCGAAGAAATCGCTCGCGAACAAGCCGGTGGCCCCAACGCCTACGATTCGCTCACTGCCGCCGCGGCCACGGTCCCCGCCGGCTGCGAGGGCTTGATTTTCCTGCCTTATCTTTCCGGCGAGCGCACCCCGCACCCCGACCCCAACGCACGCGGCGTTTTCTTTGGTCTCACGCTGCGGCATGGCAAGGCGCATCTGGCGCGCGCGGTGTTGGAGGGCGTCACTTACGGCCTGCGCGACGCGCTCGAATTGATGCGCGGACTGGGCCTCAAGCCCCGGGAAATCGTCGCTTCGGGCGGCGGCGCGCGCAGCGCGTTCTGGCGGCAAATGCTGGCGGACAATTTCGGTGCGCCCATCGTGACGGTGAGCGCGGCGGAAGGCTCGGCTTACGGCGCGGCGCTGCTCGCCGGCGTCGGCGCAGGCGTCTGGCCCACCGTCGAGGCCGCCTGCACCGCCTGTGTGACGGAAACCAGCCGCGTCCAGCCCCAGCGCGCCGCCGCTGCGGTTTACCGCGATTATTATTCGCATTTCCGCGCGTTGTATCCGATGCTCAAAGGCGAATTCGCCGCCCTGGCCGCCACGGTGGCGCAGCACCATGGTTGAGACCTCCGCAAAATTTTCCGCCGCCACGCGCGCACTCGTGCGTGCGCTCGGTGCCGCGCAAGTGCGCACGGACGAGGCCGTGCGCCGCACCGCGTCGCTCGACAATCTGCGGGTGTCCTTCCTCCCCGCGGCAGTCATTTTTCCGAAAAACGACGCGGCCATCGCCACTGTGCTGCGTCTCGCCAATCAACACCGCGTTCCAGTGACGCCCCGCGGCGCGGGCAGCTCGACGACCGGCTCGGCCTGCCCGGTGCGCGGCGGCTGGGTGCTCGATTTGTCGCGCTGGAATAAAATCGAGATTGACCCGCTGGCGGGCCTCGCGCACGCCGGGGCCGGCGCAGTCACCGCCGCGATTGACGCCGCCGCCGCGAAGCACGGGCTGTTTTACCCGCCGGACCCGTCGTCGCTGCATTATTGCACCATCGGCGGCAACCTCTCGCTGAACGCCGGCGGGCTGCGCGGCGCGAAATACGGCGTGACGCGCGACTACGTCCTCGCGCTCGAAGGCTTTTTGCCGACGGGCGAAAAAGTGCGTTGGGGCGCGCCGCTGCGCAAATTCGCCTCGGGCTATAACCTGCGCGACCTGTGGATTGGCGGCGGCGGCACGCTCGGCGTCATCACCGGCGCGACGCTCCGGCTCGTCCCGCGCCCCGCCGCGCGGCACACGCTGCTCGCCGCGTTTGCGAACGAAAGCGCCGCCCTGCGCGCGGTGCTGGCCATCATGCGCGCGCGGCTCGTGCCCTCGATTTGCGAATTTCTGGACCGGCCCACGGTCGTCTGCACCGAGCGCAAATGGGGCCGCCCGGTCTTCCCGCAGGCCCCCGGCGCGGCGCTGCTGCTGCTCGAAGTGGACGGCTCAGCCGCGGAAGTCGCCGCGCAGAAAAAGGCCCTGGCCCGACTTTTGCGAAAATCCGGCGCGCTGGCCCTGCGCGACACCGGCGACCCGGCCGCGGCGGAAAAACTCTGGCAAGTGCGCCGCACCTGCTCGCAGGCGATGTTCCAGATGGGCGACGCGAAACTTAACGAGGATGTCGTTGTGCCGCCGCGCGCCTATATCCCGCTGCTGACTTATGCCCGCGCGCTCAGCCGCGCCACCGGCCTGGCCACGCCGACTTACGGGCACGCAATGGACGGCAATTTCCACGTCCACCTCATGTATCATCGCAGCGACCCACGCGAATGCCGCCGGGCGGAACGGGGCGTGGCCGAGCTGATGAAAAAAGTCCGCGCCCTCGGCGGCGCCATCACCGGCGAGCACGGCATCGGCCTGGCCAAATCGCCCTTCCTGCGCCTGCAACACGCCCCCGCGGAAATCCAGGCGATGCGGGCCATCAAAAAAGCCCTCGACCCGCGCAACATCCTCCACCCCGGCCAGATTTTTGACCCTGTCTCCGTCTGGCAGTTTCCGCATGTCAAAGTGAAGTTGCCGTGGGATAAGGACTAGCAGAGGGACAAAGGGACAGAGGCACTAAGGCACTGAGGGCCGAAGTTTGGGTCACTTGTTGGTTTTGCGGTTTGGGCGGCGTCTCTATTATAAACACCCGCCATGGATGACCACGAACTGCTGCGAGAATACGTCGAGCGCCAGTCGGAGCCAGCCTTCGCCGAACTGGTGGCGCGGCATGTGGATTTTGTCTATGCCACGGCCTGGCGCGTCATGGGCGATTCGGCGGCGGCGCAGGACGTGGCGCAGGCCGTATTCATTCATCTGGCGCGCAAGGCCTGGACGGTGCGCGACGGCCGCGCGCTCGTCGGCTGGCTCTACCGCGCGACGTATCGCACCGCGCTCGACACCCGGCGCGGCGAACAACGCCGCCGCCAGCGGGAGACCGACGCCATGATCCTGACCGAACAAAACTCCACTTCGCCCGCCGCGTGGGAAAAGCTCGCGCCGCTGCTCGACGAGGCGCTGCAACAGCTCAGTCGCGCCGAGCAAAACGCCGTGCTGCTGCGCTATTTCGAGGGCAAGACCCTGCGCGAAACGGGCGCGGCCCTCGGCACGACCGAAGACGCCGCGCAAATGCGCGTCAGCCGCGCGCTCGATAAAATGCGCACCCACTTCGCGCGCCACGGCATCACCGTCGCGACCGGCGCGTTGGCCGTGGCCCTCTCGGCGAACACCGCCAAGGCCGCGCCCGCCGGGCTGACCACGCGCGTGACCGGGACTTCCCTGGCCGGCGCAAGTGGCGCAGGATTGGGCGGAGCAATGTTGAGAATTCTTTTTATGAGCACCAAAACTAAAACAATCCTCGCCGTCGTCATTGTCTTGGCTGTTGTCATCGGCTTAAAATTCACCCTGTGGCAACCGGCGGAATCAACCACTTCCGTCAAGACGGCTACCAACCTTACCGCGAGCAGCGCACCACCTGCCGCCGCGTTGCCGACCGCCAGACCTCCCGCCATCCTGCCCCCCACCACGCCTCCAGCCCCGGCGAGAAACGTGGCCAGTTCAACCGCGGTGGTAGCCAACCCGCCGGTCAACGAGCAGGTCAATATTGATGAGGCCACCGTCTTCGTAACGCAGTCAATTCAGACGCCTTTGCTGTCCTACAAGCTGGCGATGGGGCACTACCCCTCGACGGAAGATGGCTTGGACGCGCTCGTGGATGTCCCGATCCACGATAACGCCGCGAGCTGGAAAGGTCCCTATTTCAATACCACCGTTGTGCCGCTGGATCCCTGGGGCCACCCATATGAATACGCCTTTCCATCAATTCACGGCCAAGTCGATGGCAGATACGATGTCTGGTCCGACGGCCCGGACGGCATCAACGGCTCCGCCGACAACATCGGCAATTGGGAGAAATAACAGGCCGATAGTCGCAATCGGCGCGTTTCTTCCGTCCCGGGGAGCGCGACCGTCCCGGTCGCTGCGGTCGGCGTCTCGCCGACCGCTTCTTGGCCAACGCGGCGGTGTAGCGCATTCCCCGCTTTCTCAAAGATGTCCTCGGCGAGACGCCGAGGACGGCGGGCGGGACGCCCGCGCTCCCCGGGACGATAACGCTGCTTCTAAAAGCCCCAAAAAATTCAGCGTTGGTATCAGAACCAAATGGCCCCGCCCCATTCCTCACGCTTCCGGCCCGGTTTGCGCTTCTTCCCAGAGCAGGAATTGGTATTCGCGGCGGCCAATCCAGAGGATAAAGAAAAACAGGGCGGCAAGCAGATACGCCTTGAGTAGGAGCGCGACAACGATGCCCGCGACGGCGACGCAGCGGCCGATGTTGAGCGCCCAGCGCGTGGCGCGCAGGTAATCGAGCTTGAAGGCCAGCAGCGCGCGCAGGATGCGCCCACCGTCCATCGGGAACGCCGGCAGCAAATTAAAACAGCCGAGCACGAGATTGGAAACCAGCAGGAATTCCAGAATGTCGTGCCAATGCGTAGTCGGCAGCGTGTCGTCCGACAAGTCCGCCGGCCAGCCGCCGAGCAGGGCGAGGCTGAGGCCCGCGATAATGAAATTCACCGCCGGGCCGGCGGCGACGATGAGCAATTCCTCGCGCGGGCTTCGCGGTAGTCGGCCCAACAGCGCCATGCCGCCAAAGGGCAGCAGCACGATGTGCTGCACAGCAACACCCAGCTTGCGCGCGGTCAGCGCGTGGCCGAATTCGTGCAGCACGACGCAGGTGTAAACCAGCGCGACCGCGCCGAGGCTCTGGAACAAGCCGCGCCAGGGGTGGTGCGGCTCGTCCATCCAGCCCTGCGCGCCGACCACCAGCGGCAGCAGGTAGAACGTCGGGTGCAGCTCGAGGGTGATGCCACGAAAGCGGAATAACTTCATTGACCCGAAGGGCATGAGGATGAATGTTGTTGGGTTCGGAAGGCCGCGAACGCGCCGCCTCCGCCAAGTTGAATTCCCATCATGGCTGAATCCGCCGCTCCTGCAATCGTTCTCATCATTGATGACGACACGGAAATCCGCTACTCCCTGCAACGCGTGTTGTCGGGCCGGCCCTTTCGCGTGCTCTCCGCCGCCAGCGGCGAGGAGGGCCTCAAGGTCGCCGCCAAGGAAAAGCCGCAAATCATCCTGCTCGACAACCGCATGACCGGCCTCAGCGGCATCGAAACACTCCAGCACCTGCGCACCTCCGCGCCCAAGTGCATGGTGATCCTGATGACGGCCTTCGGCACCACGCAGACCGCCATTGAGGCGATGAAGTTCGGCGCGTTCGACTACATCATCAAGCCCTTCGACCATAAAAAAATCATCGCCCTCGTCGAAAACGCCGCCCGCGCGTGGACGGACCTCTACGCCGCCGGCACCGTTTACCAGCCGCTCCTGCGCAGCGAGGATTACAAGGAAGGCATCGTCGGTAATTCCGAGCCGATGCAGGAGGTCTTCAAGATTATCGGTCAGGTCGCCGCCAGCGATGTCACGGTCATGATCACCGGCGAAAGCGGCACGGGCAAGGAACTCGTCGCCCGCTGCCTCTGGCAGCACAGCCACCGCGCGGGCCGCACCTTCATCCCCGTCAACTGCGCGGCCATCCCGGAAAACCTGATCGAGAGTGAACTCTTCGGCCACGAGAAAGGCTCCTTCACCGGCGCCACAGCCCAGCGCATCGGCAAATTCGAGCTGTGCGACGGCGGCACCATCTTCCTCGACGAGATCGGCGACATGACGCTCTCGACCCAGACGAAAATCCTCCGCGCCATCCAGCAAGGCGAAATCCAGCGCGTGGGCGGCAGTGAGACCATCAAGGTCAACGTCCGCCTCCTCGCCGCCACGAACAAGGACCTCGAAAAACTCGTCGCCGCCAAAATTTTCCGCGAAGACCTCTACTACCGCCTGAATGTGGTGCGCATCAAGCTGCCGCCGTTGCGCGAGCGCCTGGGCGACGTGCCCGCACTGGTGGACTACATGCTCCAGCGGCTGGCCGGCGAAAAGAAAATCCGCGCGCGCAAAGTCTCGCCCGAGGCGCTGGCCGCGCTCTGCGCCTACCCCTGGCCCGGCAACGTGCGCGAATTGGAGAACGCCGTTTACCGCAGCGGCGTCGTGGCGCAGGGCGAGACGGTGCTGCTCAAAGATTTGCCGCGGGAAGTCGGCGGCTCTGCGCCTGGCGGCAGCACTGCGCCGTGGCCCGCGGGGCCACCCAAATCCACCGCCGCCGAAGCCACTGCGCCGAAATCGGAAACCGCTGCGCCCGCCGCCGCCCCGCATGCGCCGCCGCCCGCCGTCGCGCCCGCATTGTCCCTCCCCGAAGTTTACGACCTCGTTTATCGCCTGGTGCGCAATGGCGCGGACGAAAACATCCTCGAAAAAATCGAAGCGGCGATGATCGAGCGCGCGCTGAAGGAAACCGACGGCAACCACGCCCAGGCTGCCGAACTCCTCGGCATCACCCGCGCCACCTTGAAGAAACGGGTGGAGGCTTTGCAGAAATGAGGTTCACCGCAAAGAAGCAAAGGGCGCAAAGAAAGATTTTTAAATCCTGACTTTCTTTGCGATCTTCGCGCCTTGGCGGTGAATTTTCCTCTTATCGTCAAACCCTTTGGGATGCGCGCGGTGCCAGGCCCAGGCGGTTGCGACGATTTGATCGAGCTTCGGATACTCGATTTTCCACCCCAGTTCGCGCACGGCTTTTTGATTGTCCGCATAAAGCGCGGGCGGGTCGCCGGCGCGGCGCGGCGCGAACTTCACCTTCACTTTTTTGCCGGACGCCTTTTCGACCGCGGCGATGACTTCGCGCACCGAATTCGGCGCGCCGGTGCCAAGATTATAAAACAACTGCGCGCCGGGCTTTTTGAGTTTGTCGAAGACGAGGATGTGGGCGCGCGCCAGGTCGTCCACGTGGACGTAATCGCGCAGGCAGGTGCCGTCGGGGGTGGGGTAGTCCGTGCCGAAGATTTTGATATGCGGCAACTGGCCGAGCACCTGCGCGATGGCGAGTGGGATGAGGTGCGTCTCTGGGGCGTGATCTTCGCCGATGGCGCCGTTGCGCGCCGCGCCCGCAGCGTTGAAATAGCGCAGGGCGGCAAAGCTCAGGCCATCGGAGCGCGCGAGGGCTCTCAGGACATTTTCCAAATCGAGCTTCGATTCGCCATAGGGGTTGATGGGGCGCTGCGGATGGTCTTCGGTGATCGGCAGGCGCTCGGGCACGCCGTAGGTGGCGCAGGTCGAGGAGAGCACGAATTTTTTCACGCCGCTGGCGAGCATGGCCTCGAGGAGGTTCAGTGGCGCGGCCAGGTTGTTCTGATAATACTTGAGCGGGGCGGTCACCGACTCGCCAACATAGCAATAGGCGGCGAAGTGCATGACCAGCTCGATGCGGTGCTTTTTCAAAATCGCCCGCATGGCCTTGCCGTCGCCGAGGTCGGCCTCCTGGAACGGCACGCTGTTGGCGACGGCTGCGCGGTGGCCGTAAACCAGGTTGTCCACCACGACCGGGCGGTGGCCCTGCGCGCTGAGCTGGCGCACGCAATGGCTGCCAATATAGCCGGCTCCGCCGACGACGAGAACATTCATGGGCGCGCAGTGTGGGGGCAAACCGGCCCCGTTGCCAAGACGGAAAGAGGGCGCGCGCGACAAGAGCACCCGACCGCCCACGGTCTTTTTTTATGTTGATTAGGCCCGCTGAACCGGGTTAGCTATACCCTGACTAACCAAAACCAGCCGGAATTACGTGAGTTTTACCCGACGCATGAACAGCACACAGCATCTCGCAGGGCGGCCATCCGGGCTTCGCCCCAACCCCCTGCGTTAATGGCCGTTCAATACACCAGCACGGGGGCGCAGCGCCCGATGGCTCCGCGCCCGCCAATGGGGCCGATGGGACCGCGGCCACCCATGGGTCCGCGGCCCCCGATGTCCGGGGGTTCCTCGATGGGTTCGCGCGGCCCGCGCCGCCCGTATCCCGCTTCGCACACGCCGCAATTGCGCAAGAACGAGCGCATCCGCGCGCTCGAGGTCCGCGTCATCGGCCCCGACGGCAAGCACCTCGGCATCCTGCCCACGCGCGAGGGGATGCGCATCGCCCAGGCCCACGCGCTCGACCTCGTCGAAGTTTCGCCCGGCGAACGGCCGCCCGTTTGCAAAATCCTCGACTACGGCAAATTCATGTATGAGGAGGGCAAGAAGCAGAAACACAGCAAGCCCCACGCCTCGAAACTCAAGGAAGTCAAATTCCGCCCCCGCATCGAGCAGCACGACTACGACACGAAGCTGCGCCACGTCGAGGAATTCCTCTTCCACGGCGACAAGGTCAAGCTCACGCTCTTTTTCAAAGGCCGCGAAATGGAGCACAAGGAACTCGGCTTCGAGACGATGAAGCGCGTCCTCGCCGACCTGACGCACGTCGGCCTGGCCGACCAGCCCCCGCGCCTCTTTGGCCGCAACATCAACGCGACGCTTTCGCCCCTGCCGCCCAATAAACGCAAGTGGAAACATAATTTGCGCGAGGACGGTTCCGCGCCGCACGGCCACACCCATACGCCCCGCACGCACGAAGATGACCAGGCCCGTGGTCACACGCACGATCACAGCCACGAGCATGGCCACCAACATGGCCCCGCGCATGACCAAGCGGCGCCCGCCACGCCCGCGCCCGGTGGCGCGGTCACGTTGCTCGGAGCCGCGCTTGATTCCGCGCCCACCGTCCCGCCTCCATCTCCCGGCGGGCCGCCGGTCAGCGCGTAATTTTGCGCGTCTCATCGCCCCATGAAACAGGCCACCCCCGCCTGGTCCCACCCCGCCCGCCGTTGGGCGCGGCTTGTTGCCTGCTTGATCGCGGTTCTGCTGCTGCCCGGTCCCACTTCCACAGTGCGCGCCGATGACCAGCCCATTGACGGCAATGATTACCGCCCGTTCTCGGATGTCGCCGCCCTCTACGGCATGAAAATCACCTGGGTGACGCCTGCGCAAACCCTTCAGGCGCAAAACCAATACTGCACGATCGAAGCCACGGTGAGCGAGCGCGTCCTGCGCCTCAATGGCGAGCCGCTGGCCCTCGGCTTCCCCATCGTCGAGCACAAGGGAATGCTCTTTGTCTCGAAAAGTGATTTTGATAATAATATCTTTCCGCTCCTTTCGCCTGCGCAAATCCCCCCCCCCATCCCCCCCCTACATCGCATCGTCATCGACCCAGGCCATGGCGGCACCGACCCTGGCACCCCCCACCCCGAACTGGATACCACTGAAAAGATCAACACCTTGGATACCGGCCTGCGTCTGGCGGTCGAATTGCAAAAGCGCGGCTATGAGGTAGTCCTTACGCGCCAAACAGATACGAGAGTCGAAGTATTGGACCGACCCCTCATGGCCAATCGGGCCAAAGCCGACCTATTTATTAGCATTCACTTTAACGATGCGGCCCAGACCAGCGTGACCGGCGTCGAAACCTGGATTCTGCCGCCGCCCGGCCAGATGACCAGCTTTGAGGATAAGCCCTCGGTATCTGAACAGACCGTTCTGTCTGGCAACCGTTTTGATGCCTGGAACGCCATCGCCGCCTATTCCGTCCAGCGCGCGGTGGCGCAGGAGCTGGGGGCGGCCAACCGGGGGGTCAAACGCGCCCACGACGGGGTGCTACGCGCCTTGGACATGCCCGGAATGCTGGTCGAGTGCGGCTTTTTGAGCAGCCCGGTGGAAGGCCGAAAAATCATCACTGGCGACTACCACCAGAAAATCGCCATGGCCATCGCCGACGGCGTGGACTCGTATAAGGCTACCCTCGACCGCCTGCGGCCCAAGCCGGCGGCGGCGATTGCGGCGTCGGCGACCACCAAAACAGCCGCGCCTGCGGCCAAAAAATAAGGGGCAAAAAGAGCAATTTTCCGTCGGTTACTGCCTCTACGCAGTGCTCACGCATTGATGAACAAGCGTGCGAATCCCCTTCACCATCTTGTGCTTGTGCGACACATCACCCAACTATGCGGCAATGACTTGGAGTTTGAGCCGGCAGCCGACGATGGCGGCGGCGCGCGTGAGGGTGTGGATGGTGATGGAGGTGTTGCGTTCGTCCAATACCCGGTTCACGGCGGCGCGGCTGGTGCCCAGTTGGCGGGCCAGGGCCGTGACGCTGAGGTGTTTGCGCTTCATCCTTTCGGACAGCGCGGCGGCAATGACCTTTTTCAATGCGGCGCCTCCACTTCTTCCAGCAGGCCCTCCTGGCGCAGGAAGTCGTCTAAGTTACTGCCGTGGCGGGGGTTGGTGATTTTCTTCATATTCGCGTTTTCTCCGTTTGGCCAGAGCGAGTTCTTGCTTCGGCGTGGTGGTATTTCAGCCATGCACGCACCGGCTCATTGTCCGCCGCGGTGCGGTAAAAGACGCAGGATAGCGGACGCAGCTTCGACATCGGCGGGAATGTGCATCAAAAAAGATTCGCTGTCAAGGGCGGAAATAAATAAGCCTGCTGAATTGTCGCCGGCGACGCCCTCACTCGTCCCGATCCAAGCTCACCACCTTAACCAAAAAACTTCTGCCATGTTTTCAAAAATCCAGGTAATAAGGTGCAGCCTGACCCCTTCCCCTCCCATCCAACCAACCCCCTTAAACGCCCCTGCAGCGCGCATTAAGACCGCCTTTTTCGCCCACTTTGACCCTTGCAAATTTTACGATTTTTCCCAAACCTTCGGTTTTTGTGCCCAAACCGAACGGCGTTTTACATCGGCGATTCAATTTTTAAGTTTTTCATTGAATATTGGATTAAGACAAACCTCAAAGAGCCAGTGTTGACTGTGTGCCTGTGTCGAACATATTAACTTAATTGGATCATGGATAACGGGCGAAATGCCATTATGTAGAAATACATTTAATAATAGAACATACTATCCAAAACAGAGTAAAAAGTAATGGCAGCAGAGTCATGTTCAAGGTCACGGAGGGTTTCAATAAGATCGCTTCTCGATAAATCTTATGGACTCCACCTCGTTCATCAGCTTTAAAGCTAGCCTTTACATCTTCTATTACTCTTGCCGTGTTCGTGTTGAATAGATGCAATTCCGGGTCTAAATCCTTCTCAAGTTCTTTCAGTCGGAATTCCCAACGAACTTGCCAAAATTTACTACCTAGGTTCGTCCAAGTCCACAGAATGGAAATTCCTGCGCCGATTAAACAGAGCCAGATACCCATTGCTTTATTTTCTACAGTAAGAAAGGCTGCGGCAATCGCGGTATCGAGAACCAGATAATAATTAGAACGTTCCCAGAATAGGCCAATTTCCATATTCCGGGTCTCCGCGGCAATCTTGTAGAATTCCAGTTTATCTTCGGATTTCATATTTGAAATTGGGCTGTCAGGTTGAGCCTGTCGGACTAAATGCCATCTCTCAATAAGATGGCTGACATTGACATAGGCTGGAAGATAACATTGGTCGGGCTGGCAGGCAATAATGGAATCAAGGCTGGGGCAACGCGCAATTTTCCTGGCTCGGTATCTCAATGGGTAATTAACCCCCTTCCCGAAGCTCAGTTCAGTTCTGCCGCAACACAAAATACGGCGTGTTGGCCAAGACTGAATTAAAGCCGGGAAACAACGTCGCGCGCCCGGCGGCGTCTCGCAATTCAAAGTAATACGTCAGCGCGAAGGGCGAGTCGGTGTAACTGGCGGGAATTTCCGCTTGGAAACCCGCTCCGTCCGGCGTCAGCGCGAGGGTGTTCCAAACTGCGGACTGGTCGGTGTGGCGGTAAAATAATTTGGCCGTGGCGGGGGGCGTTTTCGTTTCCACGGGCGTGAGCGCGAGTGGCACCGCCGCACCCCGGCGGAAGACGAGCGGGGAGGCGTGTGCTACGTTGGGCGCGGGTCGCGCGTCGGGCGCGCCGGTGACGCGGCGGATGAGTTCGGCCATCGCGTCGTCGGTCGTCCCCGTCACCTTCGGCGCGGGGGGCTGGCGCTGCTTCATCAAGGCGATGTCCTGGTCCATCAGCGCCACGCGGTCGTCCCAATTTCCGCGCTGGAACCAGCCGTCGCCATAAGTCAGGTCGGTGACGTAGGCACGGCCCATCGCGTCCACAAAATCCGACCAAATCTGCCGCGCGGCGGTGTAGGCCTGCAACGCGGCCACGAAGGCGGCGGGATGGCTGGTGTTTTCAAACAGCGCATACAGCACCGCGGCGCGGAATTTTTTCGCGAAAAAGCGCCCGAGGCCGATTTGCGTTTGCACGTCCAGCGCGTAGCGCCGCCAGGAGCCGATGCGGCGGTCCGGCACTTCGTTCACGGCCTTGAAATAGCCGTCTTCCGCGGTTTGCGCCAAATCCTCCAGCCACTGCGCGACTTCGATAGGCGTGTATTGGCCGGTCAGGCCGACGTTCGGATCGAGCAAAGCCGTCACATAGTCATCCATGCGGTAGAAAAGCTGCGGGTCGAGCGGGCTGACGGCGTCGAAGCGCTTCGGCGACGGCGTGTCGGTGTAGGGTTCCGGGTGCGAGGCGTCCACGATGGACATGTTCTCATACATCTCCGGCCAGTAACTGTTGTTCGACGCCGAGGGCAGGTGCGCGGTCGTCACCAGCGGCAGGATGCGGCTGGCATGGGCGAGGGAAAGCTCGACGGTGCCCGCGCCGTCAAAAAACTCCCGCCGCAAATACCGCCCCCACGTCTGCGGCTGCGCCTCGGTCGAGTAGAAGAGCCGGCCCCACACGCGGTAAGTGTATTCATATTTCGCGGATTCGCCGGCCGGCGAGCGCAGCGAGGGGTCCGCATAGCCGTCGCGCCCGCCGGGCAGGCCGGAGCCTTTGCGCCCTTTGAACGACAGCGGGTCAAAAATCTCCTGGCCGAGGCTGCCGCAGAAACTCCCGGCGCGGCTGTAGCCGGCCGCCAGCACCGGGTCGCCCCACAGCAACACGCGTTGCGTGCCGGGCCAGATGCGGTGGAAAATCCCGTATTTGCGGTCCTCGGTCAGCAAATCGCCGTAGCTGTAGCGCAGGAAGCTGCGCGCGCCGCTGCTCTGCGCGAACGCGCCGGTGCCGCGCGCGCGCGTCGGCATCTCGAGTTGGCGGATGGCGGCCTGGTGGTAGGGCAGGCTCATGTGCTCGGCGGAGAATTTCGGCGAGACCGTCACCGGCAGCCCCGTGCCCAGCGCGACGTCGAGGGTTTCCTGATCCATGCCCTTGGCGTGCATGTCGAGTTCGACGGGCCGGCCGCTGCGCACGCAGCCGTCGAAGATCGTCCGCCACAAATCATAACTGCCCTCCGGCACGCCGCTCTCGCCGTGGATGCGGAAGGTCACGCCGGTGATGTTCGGGCATTCCTTTAAAATGATTGCCAGCGCGTCGCGCGAGTAGGGCGCCTGCGTCTGCGCGGTGAGGCCGGTGATGAGGTGGTTCGCGTTCGGGCTGTTCGGGAATTGATAAGCGTGCGTCCAGAGGCCGAGTTGGAATTGCAGGCCGCGCGCCGCCGCCTCGTCGCTGATGAAGCGCAGCATGGCGAAGTTCTGGTCGCGTTCCGCGTCGGGCAGGTTGGTGGCCGCGACGTTGTAACCGGGCACGGAGAGCAGGAACGGGTAGGCGAAATACAAATACGTGTCGCGCACCCCGCTCGGGGAATCGTAGCCCAGCCCGAACGCCAGGTTGAAGCGGTTGAAGCGTTGCGTCGCCAGCGTGGTCAGGTAACTGCGCCAGAAATCGCGGTCGTTATACCAGGCCTTGTCCTCGACATCGCTGACGAACATCCGCATCACGCTGCGGATTTTGTTGGCCGGGCGTTCGACCAGGGCCACTCCCTGCTGGTTCCCGGACGGCAGGGCCGTCGCCGCATTGCCCGTGTGGGCGACGGCGTCGGCGAGTTCCGTCACTGCATACATCAAGCCGCGCGCGTCCGCCCCGCTGGCGACCAAGAGATCGCGCGCGCCGAGCCGGCCTGGCGCAATGGCGAGCGCTTCGGCCTCGTTGGGAGCGGCGGTGGCGCCCGCGTCGCGCACCCGCGCGCTGGTGCGGCCTGCAGCCACAATACAAACCGCGCCCGGCGGCGCGGCGTCCAAGTTCGCCGCCACATTGACCACGAATCCCCGCGCCGCATAGGCCGCGCGCAATTGCACGATGGCCCATTGCGCCGGCGCGGAGGATGCCACTGGGTCCGCCGGGTCGGCGATGATGCAGGCGGCGTGGCCGGCCACATTTTGCCCTGCCACGGGAGTGCCCGGCGTTCCCGCGCAACCCCCGAGCGCACCGCCAACCATTCCACCGGCCGCGGCCAGGCCGGTCTTAATCAAAAAATCGCGCCGTTCCATGCCAGTAAAGGGGTAAGGCCGCGATTACATGAAGACCCGCGCGCGTTGGCAATCACCAATGAGAAAAAAGGGTGGGGGACGTTCACTTTTATTCGGCAATAATCTTCTAACAAACTTCCGGCTGGCACGTCTTGACCTTAACCACCAAAATCCCTCCTCTATGAAATCCCTGCTTTTTCCCGCCCTGCTGGCCGCCCTGCTGCTTCCGACCGTGCTGCCCGCCCAGCCCTCGCTGACTATTTACAACCAGAACTTCGCTGTCGTGCGCGACCAGGTGCCGCTCGACCTGCACGCCGGTGAGAACGTCGTCCCCTACACCGGCGTCACCGCGCAACTCGAACCTGATTCCGTCGTGCTCCGCGACCCGGCGGGCCTGGTGCCGCTGACAATCCTGGACCAGAGTTATCGCGCCGACACTCTTTCACAGGGCTATATGCTCCAGGTCAATGAGGGGAAAACGATTGATTTCCTGGTGCGGGACAAGGACAACAAGGAATATACCGTGCCGGGGAAAATCATCCGCAGCGGCTACACGCCCGGCTCCGGTTACAACCCCGCCGAAGACTACAATCCCCGGCCCGCCGGCGACACCCCCATCATCGAAGTCGGCGGCCAGTTGCGCTTCTCCCTGCCCGGCGAGCCGATTTTTCCCGCGCTCGCGGACGACGCCGTGCTCAAGCCCACGCTCACCTGGCGGCTCGCCGCCGCGGCCCCGGCCAAGCTCAACGCGGAATTAAGTTATATCACCAATGGATTAAGCTGGAAGGCCGCCTACAACTTTGTCGCCCCGGAAACAGGCGACACCCTCGACCTGGTCGGCTGGGTCACGTTCGAGAACGAGTCCGGCAAGGAGTTCACGAATGCCACCGTCAAATTGATGGCCGGCGACGTGAATAAAATCCAGACGCCCCAGCCGATGTTCGCGCGCGCCGGCGCGATGGCCGCGATGGCTCCGATGGCCCCGCCGCCCGTCACCGAAAAAGCCTTCGACGAATTCCACCTCTACACGCTTACCCAGCCGGTGACGCTCCACGATCACGAGACCAAGCAGGTCGAATTCATCCGCGCGACCGGTGTGAAGGCCGCGACCCTCTATGTTTACGACGGCGCGGCGCTCGGCAACTTCCAGGGTTGGGACCCCATTAACATCCGCACCAACCCGGACTACGGCACGCAGTCGAATAAAAAAGTCTGGATCATGCGCGAGTTCAAAAACAGCGCGGACAACGGCCTCGGCCTCGCCCTGCCCGCCGGGCGCGTGCGCTTTTACCGCCGCGACGACGCCGACCACAGCGTCCAGTTCGTCGGCGAAAACACCCTCGACCACACGCCCGAGGGCGAAGTCGTGCGCCTCTACACCGGCGACGCCTTTGACCTCGTCGGCGAGCGCTCACGCACGGACTACCAGCTTGACCAGCGCAACAACCAGGCGCAGGAATCCTTCGCCATCACGCTGCGCAACCACAAGAAAGACCCCGTCGAAATCCGCGTCGTCGAGCACCTCTACCGCTGGAACAACTGGCAAATCACTGAGAAGTCGGACGACTTCGTCAAGACCGACGCGCAAACCGTCGAGTTCCGCGTCACCCTCCAGCCCGAAGAGGAAAAGGTCGTCACTTACAAGGTGTTGTATAGTTGGCGGTGAGGGGCGGAGGGACCTTACTGTTTTGTTCCAACTATGGCTTGGTTTTTGTCTTGGGCGGCAGCATCTGCTGTTTTAAAGCGCCGTAAATGGCGCGAAATTCTGGGTCTTTGTGGATCAGTAATCCTTCCACGCGCAAGGCGGTCGCGGCCACGAACGCGTCGGCCAAAGAGACCGTATAAACGGCTTTGATTTTGGCTGCTTCACTGCAAAGAACCTCGTCCGTATGGTGCCATTGAATCGGCCATGCTTTGATCTTGGCGAGGGCTTTAGCGGCGTCGGTTGCGCCCCGCTCGCGGGTTGTGATGTATTCGATTTCAGTCAACGTGGCGAAAGACGCATGGACGGACGCCATACCCGATTTTGCGTTTAACAAACAGGCTTCAACAATCTCCGCCCCCGCCTCGTTTTCAAGGAACGCCAGGCAAGCAGAAGTGTCGAGCACGATGACCTCAGCCACGACGACGTTCCTCCGCCCGGCTGGCCAGCAATGCCGAGGTCAAATGGCTGCCGGCAAACATCCCCCGTGCGGATTGGATCGGGTCGTCGTCCTCTCGCAGATTGGGAGTGCCATTTTTCTTCTGGCCGCTCGATTGCTTGGCGGCAAACGCGTCAAACCACTCCGAAAAGCGGGCTAATTCGGCGCCGGAAAGCCGGCTTACGGCAGACTCGATTTCTTGGACGCTCATGATACTAAGGTTAATATAATTAATTTAAAAAGCAAGCTTGCTTCAAGCAACTACCCCTTTTCCGCCGCCAGGAACGCCCGTAGCAGGGCATACAAATCCGGTGAGTTGAGCAGGAACGAATCGTGGCCGAGGTCGGAGGTGATTTCCGCGAAGGTGGCGCGTTTGTTCGCGCGCAGCATGGCTTGCGCGATTTCCTGGCTCTGCTCCGTCGGAAACAGCCAGTCCGACGTGAAGCCGACGACGAGCGCGCGCGCCGTCATGGCCCGGAAGGCGTCTTCGAGCCGCCCGTCCGGCCCGTGCAAATCAAAGCGGTCGAGCGCCTTGGTGAAATAAAGATAGGTGTTCGCGTCGAAGCGGTTCACGAAGCTTTGCCCCTGGTGCTGCAAGTAACTCTCGACCTCGAACTCGACCGCGAAATGTCCCGACGCGTCGCCGCTGTTGCCCGCGGGCGCCGGCTCGCGCCGCGCCCGGCCAAACTTCGAGTCGAGGCTCTTGTTCGACAGATAGGTGATATGCGCCATCATCCGCGCCACGGCCAGGCCGACGTTCGGTCCCGCCTCCGGCGGGTAGTCGCCGTGGTTCCAGGCCGGGTCCTGCATGATCGCGCTGCGCCCCACCGCGTTGAAGGCGATGGCCTGCGCGCTCTGCCGCGCGGTCGTCGCCAGCGCGATCACGCTGCGCGCCTGGTCGGGAAAATCAATTGCCCACTGCAGCGCCATCATCCCCCCCATCGAGCCGCCCACCACCGCCGCCAGGCTGCGCACCCCGAGGTGTGCGACCAGCCGGGCGTGCGCCCGCACCATGTCGCGGATGGTCAGCGCCGGGAAATCGAGGTTGTAGCGCCGGCCCGTGCGCGGGTTTGGCGAACTCGGCCCGGTCGAGCCGCGGCACCCGCCCAGGCAATTCGCGCAAATGACGAAATACTTTTTCGTGTCAAACGGGCGGCCCGGGCCGATGATCTGGTCCCACCAGCCCGGCTTGCGGTCGCCGGCGGCGTGGCGGCCCGCGCAATGGTGGTCGCCGCTCAACGCGTGGCAGATGAAGATCGCGTTGGAGCGGGCGGCGTCCAACTCGCCGTAAGTCTCGTAGCGCAGCGTGAACTCCGGGATTTCCACGCCGCAGTCGAACTTGAACGGCTCCGGGCACACGAAGTCCTGCGGGCATACCACGCCCACGCCGCCGCTCTCAGCGGCGGGGTCGGGCGCGGTTTCCAGAGCGGTGCGGTCATCGGTCATTCAAAAAGGATGAAGGATGAAGGATGAAGGATGAAGCAAAAAAGCATCCAAGGCCGACCATCCTGCATTTGGGCAAAAAAAACGGTCAGGCACCCTACGGCACTCGCGAAGCCTGGTTACCGTTGCACCCTTCCGGGCCTGGCGGAGTTCACCGGTTCTACGTTGCATAGGACCCGACCGCCCGGAAGCATCGCACAGGCGGGCGGGTAGGGCAATCCTTTTAATTGAGCGGTTTACGCGCCGGGATAATTCACCGCAAAGGCGCGGAGAACGCAAAGGGGGTTTTTGATAGAATTAACAAAATTGACAGAATTAATTCTTAGCGGTCTTCGCGTCTTCGCGGTGAATTGCCTTGGTGTTTTTCGAACCCAACCTAATCCAGCTTGTCCGCCGGCCGGAGAAACTCCGCCGCCACCCGGCCCGTCGCGCGCAGTTGCCGCACCAGCGCCGCCGGCGCGTTGACGACGATGAGCTTCCGCGCCGCCGCCCACACCGGCACATCCACATACGAATTGCCCGCGTAATCGAAGCCGCCCCGGCCAAACCGCGCCACCAGCGCCGCGCACTTCGCCCGCCCGCGCAAGTTCGTGCGCCCGTCGCTCGCCAGCACTTCGTCGAACAAACCGACGTGCGCCGCCACTTTTTCCACCAGTGCGCGCTCCGAGGCGCTGGCCAGCACGAGCTTACGCCCGCGTTTTTTTTCCGCGCGTAAAAAGTCCACGAACGGCGTGATGTAGGGCAGCCGCGCCGGGTCAATCGTCGCGCGCGCGGCCACCTGGCGCTTCAAGTTCGCCCGCCCGCGCAAAAACCAAACCGGCACCAGCAGCAGGTATAAAAAGTTCCGCCGCCGCAAAACCGCCAGCGACTCCCAGAGCAAGTCCGAGTAGATCAGCGTCCCGTCCAAATCCACGCACAGCGGCACCGCGGAGGCCGGAGCCTCGTCGGCCGCCGCCGGGGTGGGAGAGGATTCATTTGCCAAGCCCGGCCATTCCACCCCAAACCCCGCTCCGCCTCAAGCCTTTCCGGGGCGAAGCCTAACCGCCGCATACGGGTCTTGCTTTTGTCGCAGAAGGTCTTACTATGAGGTTTATGTCCTCCCTAACCATCAAGCTTTCTCCCGCGTTGAAATCGGAATTGGAAAGCACCGCGCGTCTGCGCGGAAGGAGCGTCTCCGCCGTCGTCCGTGAGGCGGTCGAGGGGCGTTTGCGCCAGGGCCAGCGCAAGGGCAAGTCGTCCTTGTATGAACGCACCGCTCATTTGCGCGGTTGTTTTGACAGCGGGGTCAAGGATTTGGCCACCAATCCGAAATACCTGGAAGGGTTCGGCGAGTGGAAACGGTGATTGCCGACGCTGGGCCACTGGTGGCTTATTTTGATCGTGGTGAACTGCACCACGAATGGGTTTGTTCCGTTTTGCAGAAAATGACGAAACCGATGGTCACTTGCGATGCGGTCTTGGCCGAGACAGCTTTTGTGCTCAGTCGCAAAGGCCAGCATGCAGACATGGTTTTCTCGCTCCTCACCGAGGGGCTGGTCACCCTGGGCTTTGAAACGGCGAAACACCATCGTGAACTGGCGGCGCTCATGCGGGTTTATCGCGACGTCCCGATGTCCTTGGCCGATGCTTCGTTGGTGCGAATGAGCGAACTAAACCGCGACAGCGTCCTTTTCACTCTTGATCGCGATTTTCGGGTGTATCGCCGCAACGGCCGCCAGCGCATCCCGTTATTGGCGCCCTTTGCTTGATTTTCCTTTTGCTCCAAAACCTTGCTTCTACCGGGCGGGAGTGTCATTTTCATCCTTTTGCATGAGCGATCAACCGTCAAACCCATCCCTGCCCGCCGCGCCGTCCGTTTCCGCCGTCAGCCATGACTTGCGCGCGGTGCGCCTGCTGCGCCTGCAGGAATTGCGCGCGCAGGGGCAGGACCCGTTTCAGAACAACTGGACGCAATCGCACACGTCCCAGCAGGCCATCGCGATGTATGTCGAGGGCACGGAACTCGGCCCCGAGGTCTCCGTCGCCGGGCGCATGACCATCTCGCGCGACCAGGGCAAATCCTGCTTCATCAAGCTGCTCGACCGCGACGGCCTCATTCAGGTTTACGTCCGCAAGGACGAAATCGGCGACGAGGCCTTCGCCGAGTTCAAGAAACTCGATCTGGGCGACATCCTCGGCGTCGCCGGCCCGATTTTCAAAACCAAGACCGGTGAAATCACCGTCCGCGCGAAAAAATACGCCTTGCTCGCCAAGGCGCTGCGCCCGCTCCCGGAAAAGTGGCACGGACTCACCGATAGCGAGCAGATTTACCGCCAGCGCTACCTGGACCTCATCGTCAACCCCGCCTCGCGCGAGCGCTTTCAACTGCGCAGCCGCATCGTGCGCGCCGTGCGCGAATACCTTTGGAGCCGCGATTTCGTGGAAGTCGAGACGCCGGTGCTGCAAACCCTGGCCGGCGGCGCGGCGGCGCGGCCCTTCATCACGCACTTCAACGCCCTCGACTGCGATTTTTACCTCCGCATCGCGCTCGAGCTGCACCTCAAGCGCATGTTGGTCGGCGGCTTCGACCGCGTTTATGAAATCGGCCGCGTTTTCCGCAACGAAGGCCTCTCGCGCCGGCACAATCCCGAGTTCACCATGCTCGAGGTTTACCAGGCCTACACGGATTACCGCGGCATGATGATGCTCATCCACGACCTCATCCAGTATATCTGCCGCACGGCGCTCGGCGGGCGCACCAGCATCCCGCGCCCCGAAGGCGGCGAAATCGAACTCGCCGGCAAATGGCGCGAGGTCAAATACAAGGATTTGATCATCGAGGCCACCGGCGACGCCGAGTGGTTCACGCGCCCGCGCGAGGCCAAGCTCGCCGCCTGTGCCGGCCTCGGCCTCGAGGTTAACCCCGCGCTGCCCGACTTTGCCATCACCCAGGACGTGTTCGAGAAGCTCATCGAACCCAAGCTCATCCAGCCCACCTTCGTCACGCACATCCCCGGCGAATTGTGCCCGCTGGCGAAAATCACCCGCGGCGACCCCTCGACCCTCGACGTTTTCGAACTCTGCATCAACGGCCAGGAAATTGCGCCCGCCTATTCCGAGCAGAACGACCCCCTGCTCCAGCGTGAGCAATTCACCCGGCAAGTCGGCGACGACATCCAGAAACTGGACGAAGACTTCCTCACCGCCCTCGAACACGGCATGCCCCCCGCCGGCGGTATGGGCGTCGGCATTGACCGGCTCGTCATCCTGCTCACCGGCGCCGCGAATATCCGCGATACGATTCTCTTCCCCTCGCTGAAGCCGGAAGCCGGCCCGGAGCGGGGGACCTAAATCACGATTTGAAGATTGCCGGGCGGGCGGCCTTTGCCTAGATTTTCTCCATGAAAACTACCCTGATCAGCAAGCCCCGTCGAACCCGTCGCCTGCGCGTGGCCCGCCCGGCGATCAAACCCGCGCGGCCCACCCTCTGGGAAGTCATCCAGCCTTTCGTCGGCATGGCGGATAATTTGCCCGCCGATCTCGCGCTGAACCACGATCATTACCTCTACGGCGCGGCCAAACGCGCGGGCCGATGAAAGCGGTTTTTGCCGACACTTTTTATTTTTGCGCCTTGCTCAATCGCGCGGACGCCGCCCATGGCCGCGCCGTGGCCTTTGCCCGCCAGAACACGCAGCCGCTGGTGACGACGGTGTTGGTGCTCGCCGAGTTGGCCAATACCTTTGCCGAAACTTCCCTGCGCCGACGCACCAGCGAATTTATCCGCGCCCTCGAATCATCAGCCCAGTTCCGGGCGTGGCCTCTGACCATCGAGTTATGGGACGCCAGTTTACTTCTTTACCAAGAGCGAGAGGACAAAGGATGGTCGCTGACCGACTGTAGCTCCTTTGTTCTCATGCGCCAGTTGGGTTTAAGCGTGGCGCTGACTGGTGACCACCATTTTATCCAAGCCGGTTTCGAGGCGATGTTTGCGAAATAGATCAACTATCTTGTGCCTGGTGGCCACCTTCCGGCTTCCTTTTTCCTGCTTCCGTCTTCTTAATTCTGCCTTCTTAATTCGTCCCCATGCCCTGGCCCGTTTATCTCGCCTGCAAGCACCTCTTCCCCACCGGGCGCGGGCTGACTTGGCGCGCGATGCGGAGAGTGTGCTTGATTGCGGTCGTGGTCTCGGCGGTTTTATTCGGCAGCCTGCTTTGCTTTTTGTGGTGGCGCGGCGTGCTGACACGACTGCATCTCCATAACCCCTCGACGCTGGCGTTGGCGGGGCAACTCGGCCTCGTCTGGCTTTGGCTGGCGTTTGCGGTGTTTGTCGTCGCCTTTCTTTTTCATTGCACGCCGTTTTTCAACGCCATGTCCATCCTCGGCATCATGCTGGGCGTCACGGTGCTTATCACCGTGCAGAGCGTCATGAACGGCTTCGCCAACGAATACGTCCGCGTCTTCATCGAAACGCAGGGCCATTTGACTGTTCGGGCGGACGAACCCATGAAAGATTCCAAGCAAGTGGCCGACGTCATCAAACGAGTCTCCGGCGTGACGCTGGCCGAGCCGGTGGCGGAAGGGGCGGTGATGCTCTTGAGCAGCGCGGGCCGCCCCGCCTTCCCCCAAGTGCGCAGCTTCGACATGAACAACCCCGACACCCAGCGCGACCCGCTCGTGCCCGATGTCACGGCAGGCAAGTTTGACGACCTTGACGACCACAGCGTCCTGCTCGGTTACGGCCTGGCCCAACTGCTGCAGGCGAACGTCGGCGATACAGTGGATGTATACACGCTCTATATGTTTCAAAGCATCAAGCGTGACGACGTGCTCCGCCCCAAGCAATTGACCGTGGCCGGCATCTTTGACACCGGCTTCGCCGTGTATGACGACAACACCATGGGTGTCACCTTGCGCACGATGCAGGAACTCTATGGCTTCAGCGACGAAGTGGGCGCCATCGAAGTGCGCCTCGATAATGACGATGAAGGCCACCTCTTGGACGTGCAAAACGCGATTGAAAAGGCGCTGCAGCCCCTCAACCAGCAGCGCCTCGCCGCCGGCGGGCCGGGCGCGCTCCTGCAAGTGGAAAACTGGGAAGAGCGCAACCACGACCAACTGCAAATCCTCTTTGTCGAAAAATCGGTCATGTTCTACATCATGATCGTCATCGTCATCGTGGCGGCCTTCTGCATCCTGTGCTCGCTCGCCACCTCCGTGGTGCGCAAGACGCGGGAAGTCGGCGTGCTCGGCGCGCTCGGCGCCCGGCCCACGCAGGTGGCGGCGGTGTTTTGCCTCCAGGGCCTCCTCATCGGCGCGGTGGGCACGCTCTTGGGCGTGGGCCTCTCGCTGCTGCTGCTCCATTACCGGCAAGTCATCGTGACCGCCTTCGTGGACCAATACCTCATCGAGGAATTTTATAAGTTCTACAGTTTTCCGGCGGAGTATCGCCTGGTGGATTTTGCCCGCATCATCGGCTTTACCTTCGTCATCACCACCCTGGCCGGCCTGCTCCCCGCCTGGTGGGCCGCCCGCCTCAAACCCGCGGAATGTTTGCGGTATGAGTAGCATTGCTGCCATGTCTCCGCCCATCCTCAGCGCCGCCGGCCTGACCAAGAGTTACGCGACCCCCGCGGGTCCGTTGCCCGTTTTATGCGGCGTGGACCTTGCCGTCACCCCCGGCGAAAGCGTGAGCATCCGCGGTGAGTCCGGCTCCGGCAAAACCACCCTTTTGTATTGCCTCGCCGGGCTGGAGGAAATTGACGGCGGCGCCCTCGCCTGGGACGGCCTCGCCGTCACCCCCCTGCGCCCGGCTGCCCGCGCCCCGGCCCGCGCCCGGCTATTGGGATTTGTCTTTCAATCCTATTATCTAACCCCGGAGCTGGACGCGCTCGAGAACGTCCTCCTCGCGCGCCGCCTCCTCGGCCCGCTGCGGCCGGCGGACACGGCGCGCGCGCGCGACCTGCTCGGCCGCGTCGGCCTCGGCGGGCGTCTGCGGCACGTTCCCGGGAAGCTCTCCGGCGGCGAGGCCCAGCGCGTGGCCCTCGCGCGCGCGCTGCTCAACCACCCGCGCCTGCTCCTCGCCGACGAACCGACCGGCAACCTCGATGAACGCACGGCCGAGGAAGTCATCGCGCTGCTCCTGCGCCTCTGCGCCGAGGAAAACACCGCGCTCGTCCTCGTCACCCACCACGCCGGGTTTGCCGCGCGCACGGCCCGCGCCCTCCGCCTCGCACACGGCCTGCTCGCGCCCGCGGCCCGCGGTTAAGTTTCCTAACCGTCCGCCGATTTATAAAAATGCTGTTGATTTCCGCGCCCCGCCGCCTACAACACCCCGATGCTCGCGTGTTTTAACCCCAAACACCTCCCCGCCGCCGCCTTCTTCCTGCTGGCTGCGACGCTGCGTGGTGGGGCCGCCGACGCTGCCGCGCCCGCCCCGGCGCTGGCCACCACGGGCGACGAAATCTCCGTCACCGGCTTCAATTTTAACCCACCCTTGGTGGATCCCTATGCCAAGGCCAGTTGGCTCGTGGCCGAAGTGGATTTCATGGGCAAGGCCGCCAGCGGCAAATGGTTGGACGACGTGGACGTCAACCTCACCCTCGGCTGGGGCACGACCGGCGTCAAAGCCTCGATTGACGTGGCGCTCACTTCGACCGTCCACCTGCTTTCCATCCAAAGCGGCACGCGTGAAGTGGTTTTTTTCTTCGTCCCGCCCGAAGTGCTCGCCCGCGGCGCGAAAAACCAGGCCTTCGTCGCCAACGCCGCGCCGACCTTTTACGCCGTCCAATTCAAGGAAGGCGGCGCCGCCCTCTCCACCGACTACAAGAAATCCGACGTCTCCGCGCAAACGCTGCCCAACAAAGACTATGTGGACGCGTTCGTCGCCAAAGGCGCCGACAACGGCCAGCTCATGTCCGAAGCCACCGTGCCCTCCCATATTCTCTACCTCGTGCTCGTGAGCAGCCGCGTCGGCAGCAATGTCTTTCCAACTTTTGTGCAAAATTCCACCGCCGGGCATTGACACTGCGGATAATTTCTGCCAAAACCTTCAATTCCCCCTGAGGAAAAGCCCTTATACCTCCCTAAAATCCGCCCACCCCATTTTGCCGGATGTCCTCCAAAACCCTCGTCATTAACTGCGGCGCCAGCCATGTGGCCGCCGCTGTTTTTTCTTACACCAACGGCAAGCTTACGTTGGAAGATTTGGACACGCGTGACCTCCGCTACGATGTCGCCAAGGAAGAAGCGTGGCTGCCCGCCGTCGCCGAGGGCCTGCGCGACCTGACCCGCGCGAACCCCAAGTTCAAAGGCAAAGCCACTTTTATTCTACCCGGCTACCAGCTCCTTATCAAGCCCATCAAGATCCCGCATGTGGATCCCTCGAAGCGCACGCAGATCATAGCTTTCGAAGCCCAGAACAACATTCCCTTCCCGCTCACCGAGGCGGTCTGGGGCAGCCAGGTCATTGCCGATGACGGCATTGAAACCGAAGTCCTCCTCGCCGCCCAAAAGGCCGAGGCCGCCAACCGCTTTTGCGGCCTGATGTCCACCATCGGTTTCGAGCCGGTGGCCCTCCAGCCCAGCTCGCTGCTCGATTTTAACGCTTACAAGCTTGTCCACGGCAACGACCTCGAGGACACCCTGGTCGTCAACATCGGCGCCCGCTCGACCAATCTCACGTTCATCAGTCCGGCCGGCATCTTCATCCGCAACGTCAGCCTGGGCGGCAATTCCCTGACCCAGATGGTGGCCGACGGCCTCGGCAAGCCCTTCCTGCAAGCGGAGGAACTCAAAGTCAACTTTTACACGGGGGAGACCCCCTTCCAGGCGGACGACCCCTCGGTCGCCCCGCTCCAAGCCAAGGCGCAGGATTTCATGAAGCGCCTCAGCCAGCAGATTACGCAGTCTATTATAGCTTACCGCCGCGCCAGCAACCGCGCCGCGCCGGCGCGCATCCTCCTGACCGGCCGCGGCAGCCTCCTGGCCGGCCTGCCCGAATACCTCAGCGAGATGCAAAAAGTCTCGGTGGACTATTTCAACCCCACGGCCGTCCTCGGCGTCGGCGCCCGTGTTAATCGCGGCATGTTGGGCCAGCTCTATTATCAAATTAGCGAAATCACGGGCGAAGCCGCGCGGCTGGCCAAGCCCGATGCCATGGGCGTCAACCTCCTTCCGCCCCTCATCCGCTCCCGCCTCGCGTTCCAACGCAAACAGCCCTTTCTCGTCCTGGCCGGCGTCTGCCTGGCCCTCGCCCCGTTGCCAATGCTTTACCGGCTCTACGCGCAAAAATCCACCATCCTGGCGGAAACGAAGGAATGGAAGAGCCGGTCGGACACCCTCGCTTCGATGGCCAAACAGATTTCGACGGCTTCCGACCAAGCCGATGCCACGGCCAACCAAATCTCCCAGTATCAGAATCTGTATGAATCCCGCTTTAACTGGATCACTTTCTTCACCGACCTCCAAAAGGCGCTCGTAGACACGAAGGACGTTTGGATTGATAATCTTTCCGTGGACCGGGAAATTCCGCTGGCGGTTCCCATCCTCAGCCGCCCAACCCGGGGACGGGCCGCGGGCACGGCCGCCGCCGGTTCGCCGGATGCCGCCACGCCGCCCCCGCCCGCCGCCGTTTACAAAATTGACATCCAAGGCCGCATGTTGCTCCGCGATGTGGATCCGGACGCCAGGGTCGCCCGCTTCAGCCAGGTGGGGGCGCAGGCGAGCATCAAGAAACTCATGGAAGCCTGCGCCAGTATTCCCTTTGTCAAGGCGGTGCCTCCGGAAAGCTTCAAATCCGACTTCCTCACTGACCGCCGCATTGTCGGTTTCGAGTTCACGCTGGTTATCAATCCCCAAAACCCCCTTTAGGCCGCATCCGGCTCCACTCCCTTTTCGCGCCCATCCCTAATTTTCCGCCCCCATGGATTTCGTCAAACGATACCCGATTTTGACCGCGATTTTGGTCTTCTGCATTCTCGCGTTCGCCGGCGAGATGTTTTTCCTCCGCACCTTCAGCCGCAGCGTGGCCATCGCGGAGAGGGATCGCAGCACGGCCAAGCAGCGGGCGCAAGGCTCCCTGGGCGAGCAAATGGCCATCGCCCCCACCCCTGACAATCTGGCGGCCGCCCAGCAAAATGCCAATGACCTGAAGGCGGTTCTCGACACGGTCAAATCCACGTTGCAGGACACGCCGGACAAAATCACGGATGCGCCCGGCAGCGGCCCCGAGTTGCTGGTGGACATCCAGAGTTATGCTTCCGACCTGCAAGCCAAGGCCAAGGATAAAGACGTCGTGCTGCCCGACCCCGATTACACCTTTGGCATGGCCATGTATGTCGGCCGCGGCGTCTCCGCGCCCCCCGCCGATAAAATCACGGCCGTTTACACCCAGATGAAAGTGCTTCAGTATATCCTGAACCATCTCATGGATGACGCCAAGCTGCCCAACCAGCCCATGAAACTCGTCTCGGTGCTCCGCGAAGATGTCACCGCCGTCAAGCGCACGGGCTTTGTGGCCGCCGCGACCGCCCAGACTGATGACGAGAAAACAGAAATTTTCAGCATTGACCCCGCCGTTACCGCCCGCGTCCCCGGCTTTATTGACACGCTGGCCTTCCAAATCAAGTTCATCAGCTACACCGAATCCCTCCGGCTGCTCCTGCAAGACCTCAAGAATTTCGAGTTGCCCCTCGTGGTGCGCAGCATTGAGGTCGAACCGGCCACTGACGACCGCGCCGGCGCGACGCCCAACACCGGCAAGAAAAACGTGAGCGATGCCGCCAAGCCCGTGATCGCGGAGAATCTCTCGCAATTCACCCTCGTCATCGAGTATATTCAGTTGCCCACGCCCCCGGCTCCCGCCGATGCCGCCGGCATGGCCGCTCCCGCGACTACGGCCGCCCCCGCCGCCAGCAATTGATTTTCATTCCGCCCCCCAACTTTAACGCCATCCCCAGCCATCGTCCGGCATGAAAAATAATTACGACAAAATTCTCTTCCTCCTCGGGCTAATCATTCTAGTCATCGGGGCCGGCATCTTTTTCCAAAAAGGCGGCACGCCCAAGCCCTTGCACATTGCTCCCCCGCACCTCACCGGCGCCAGTTATACGCCCATTCCGGTGCCCGAAACAAAGCAACAGAATCCGCTTTGGGAGCAGCCGCCGGACCAGCGTGAGGATCTCAATGACCCCGGCTGGACCTATTCCATTTTCACCCCGCCCAAAATTTGGTGGGAAACCGGCAATGGCTGGATTGTCCAGCCCCCCGTGCCGGTCGGCCCGCCGCCGCCCTTTGGCGTGCATCTCGTCAAATCCGGCGAGGAGCTTTACCGCGTGCAGGTGCAAGGCGTCTCCGGCGCCGGCAACAAGGATGACATTATCAATTTCAGCGACGAGGATGACGGCAACGACTTCCAGCTTAAAGTCGGCGAGGAAAACACGCTCCACCAAATCAAGGTGCTGGACATGACCATTCCCGACCAGCCCGATGTGTCGCACGGCGTCTGGAATAAAAACGCCACCGTCACGATCCTCGACGAACGCACCAACGAGACGCTCACGCTCACCCAGGGCGTCCTCTATTCTCCGACTGGCAACCGCTTTTGCATCCTCCAATTCGAGGAGCCCTTCGGCACCGACGAATGGAAAGTCTCCAAAGTTGGCGACAGCCAGGAATTCCCCGGCAGCACCATCAATCTCCCCGACCCGGTAAAATTCGTTGTGGACGCTATTGACTTCGATACCCCGACTGTTACGGTCGAACGTCAGACCAAAAATAAACGCCATCTGGACGTTCCCCCCACCATCCAAACCCTGGCCCTGCCGGACACCTCCACCCCCGCGCCCGTAGTGAGCGCAACCACCGCCCCCAAAACCCTGACCCACTCCTTCAGCACGCCCGCGTCGAAGCCGCCCGCCTCCAACTACGCGGCACCCCAGCCCATGCATGCCGCCAGCACGATCACGGTCAACAAGGTGCCCGCCGCGGCTTCGACCACCCCCAAAGCCGGCTCGGCCCAATCCATCGGTGTCAAACAAACCCCGGCGTCGAGTAGTGGTACCGGTAATAGATAACGCCATTCACCCCCTTTCCTCACCCCATCCCCTTCAACACCAGCTCCACGCTTGCACCCGCCTATGAAGACGCATCGGAAATCCCGCCGCTCCACGACCAACGCTCTGGCCCTCGCCGCCGGTTTGCTGGCTGGCGCCCTCCTCCTCGCAACCCCTGTCCTGGCCCAGGCCGCCAACCCCGTCGGTTCGGCCAGCGACAAGATCGGCTATTATACCGATGCCATCACCGCCGAACAAAGCGGTGATTACGCCAAAGCCAAAGACCTCCTGAACAAAATCATTGCCATGGATCCGACCGATCCGGGCAACAAGGAAGTCGAGGCCCACATCGCCCTGCTCGACCAGGCGATGGCGGCCCAGACCAAAGGCAATCCCACCCTCTTTGCCACCAATGGCGCCCCTGCCGCCGCCGCCGTGGCCCCCATCGTGGTAACGCAGTTGCCGGCGGACGCCGCCGCGCCCGCGCCCAGTACCGCCCCCATGGCCGCACCCATGGCCGCACCCGCGCCGGCCGCCGCGGTTGCGCCCACGGCGGAAGCCGCTGCCGCCATGAAAATCGCGGCGCAAAAACAACAAAACCAACTCACGGCCGCCCGCTCGGCGATTGCCGAAGCCCGCAGCCTCGAACAAGCCGGCCAGTTTGATGACGCCCGCGCCAAACTCGCCCAGGCCCAGCAGCAATTGCCCCCCGGCCTCGGCTCGCTCTATGTGGCGCAGGAAATTAACAGTGAAATTGCCAATTCCTATTACAACCAGGCGGTGGATCACTATAACACCAAGGCCTACGCGGCGACCAAGGATGACCTGGCCAATTACCTCAAGGCCGGTGGCGACCCCGCCCGCGCCAAGTCCATGCAGGACAAGGTCACCAGCGCGATCAACAACCCCATGCTGCAGGATGCCAACGTCGTGGCCCCGGGGTTTGAGTCCAAACAAGACATGATCAAGCAACTGCTCATCAAGGGCGAAGCCGAATACATCCTCGGCGACTTTACGGACGCCATGCAGACGTTTGACACCGTCATCACCAACGACCCGGACAACATACCCGCGCAGGCCTACGAAAAGAAAATCAACCAAGTGCTGTTCGACAAGTCCTCCATCAGCCATGATACGACCCGCGCCCAATTCCTCAAGGAAGTCAATGACGACTGGCGCCTGCCCAGCGTTTACACCGGCACGGAAAATGGCAATACGGGGAACGTGACTATTTCGCCCGACATGAAAAAACTCGGCGAAATCGTCGTGCCCCTGGTGGACATTGACATCCCCACCCCGCTGGACGAAGTGGTCAACACATTCAGCATGCTCTCCCAGAAATATGACAAGGACGGCAAAGGCCTGACTTTCCACGTCACGCCTCCGCCCAATGGTGAGGCGATGCCCAAGGTCAAATTGCAAAATTTGCGCGACCAGTCGTTGGAACGCCTCCTCGAATTGGCCTGCCGCGACGTCAATTTCGGCTATTTTGACGACAATGGCATCATCGAAGTCAGCCAAGGCTCCAGCAGCGCCATGGGCATGACGGGGCAATTTGAAACGAAGTCCTTCCCCATGACCGAGAGCACGCAGACCCGCCTGCTCGGTTACACCAGTGGCACGGGCGATACTTCCGGCGGGGCCTCGAGCACCCCGTTCTCCGATTCCTCCAGCGGCGGTTCGAGCAACAGCACCGCGGGCAGCAGCACCTCTTCCGACTCCGGCAGTTCCGCCCCCGCCCCCAGCGATGTGGAGCAGCGCCTCAGCGACTTCTTCCAGCGCGCCGGCATTGACTTCCCCCCCGGGGCCCGCATCGCCTACACCCCCGGCGAAATTTATGTGACCAACACGCCCAAGAACCTGGAGATGCTGGGCAACTTCCTCAAGAAGTATAGCTCGGTCAAGCAGGCGGAAATTGAAGCCCGCTTCCTTGATGTCAGCGAGGGCGACCTCGAGCAATTTGGCACCAATTGGAACGTGGCCAGCCCCACCGGGAACACCCAACTCTTCCAAACCAGCTCTGTGGGTGGCGGCAATGCCAGCCTGCGCAACATTGGCGCCGCCTTCCCCCTGGGCAATACCGGCGCCCAGCCCACGATTGTGACCGGTCTTTCCACCAGTACGGAAGTCACCACAGACACACTCGAATCCGTGGGCAACACGACGGGATTGGTTGAGTCTACCGGCAATGTCACCACCCCTCTGCCCAATCTGACCATCCCGCAAGCCATTCCCACGCTGCCCAATCAAATCAACGTCGGCGGCCAAGCCTCGAATTTGTTCCAAGGCGTCCTGGGTTATGTCGAAGGCTACAAGCTTAACTTCATCCTCTCGGCCCTGTCCCAGAAGCAAGGCAATGACTTGATGAGCGCGCCCAAAATCGTCTGCATGACCGAGCATGACGCCAACATCACCATCGCGCAGCAATTGTCCTATCCCGAAACCTTCTCGCCGATTCAGTCGCAAGTCAGCCCGGCCAGCGGCTCCGGCGGCACGGCCAGCGGCTCCGGCGGTGTGACCATCACGGCCGGCACGCCCAACGGTTTCGTGACGGCCAACATCGGTGTCACCATGAGCGTGGTGCCCAAGATTTATGAGGACGACACCATCGAGTTGAGCCTCTCCCCGGTGGTGACCGAGTTCGAGGGCTTTATCGAATACGGCGGCACCTCCCTCGCCATTCAGGCCGGCACCACCGCCAGCGTCCCCTCCGGCTTTATCCAACCCATCTTCGACGTGCGCCAAATCAACACCAACGTCACCATCTTTGACGGCGCCACGGTGGTTCTCGGCGGGCTGACCCGCGACCAGGTCGAGACCGTGGACGACAAGGTGCCAATCCTGGGCGACCTTCCCCTCGTCGGCCGCCTCTTCCAATCCAAAGGTGAAACTTCGCAGAAGCGCAACCTGATGATCTTCGTCACGGCCAACATTATATCGCCCGGGGGCGCCCCCGCCAACCAGTCCATCGCCAATATCACGCCTGGCGCGGTCTTCCAGAACCCGACCATCGTCACGCCACGGGGTGACGTTCCGCGCGTGCCGGAGAATGCCTTGGGCGCGCCTGCCGCCAACGCGGCCCCCTAGGTTGTGTTCTAAAATTGGCTTGATCCGTAGCGCGGAGGCCACTCCCTCTTTTTCCCACTTGACCTTAGTGATTGATATAAGGCCATTTGCGAAAGAATGGAGAGTTTTGCGGATACCGATGGGCCAGTGAGTGGGAACGAACCAAAGACCACTCTTAAGCCCGTTCCGACCCGAAATATACGTGTTCCGAACCTAAAAATCGAGCCAAGTTTCATCGTTCACCACCCGCAAACCGGGGTGGCTAACGGTTGCCTAAGAAGCCCCAGCAATGCTGCCTAATTGAGTCAGAGGCACCCTATTGGAGTGTGGAAAAAAGGCCTTGCAAGCGGCAGTTCCTGGTGGCACAGTGTCTAGAGCGACCAGTTGGGCCGGTTTCATACCGACCCGGGTTTATCCCCTGGCCGCTCCTTTTTTTGTTGGGAAACCAACCAGTCGATAGTGTCCTTATAGGCTTCGTTGCCGCGATAAATGAGCGGCTCGATTAAGCTAACGCCGCCATCGTCAATCGGTCTTGAGGGGAAGCCAGCCTTGGCTTCCTCTTTTTTACGCGCACTGTAAACGCACAGGTCGCATAGTTGAATTAGCAAGCTTGATGCCGAATCGATAAAGAAGCCTTTTTCGATGATCTGTCCAAGTTTCAGCGTTCCTTCCGCGCCCCGGAGAAGTTTGATGGCTTTCTCAACGTCGCCAATAATTTCCCGGTTGTCATCCGCAATAAAAATACCCAATGGCGACCCAGGCAAAGCCTTGAGATATTCATCCACGACCCGGGCAACCAGAGGAAAAGCAGCAACATGCGGATTGATAATCACGCCGGAGCCGAACGTGCTTTGAATCCAACCTTGAAAACGCTTTTTGCTGATTGCCCGATAAATGAGTTTGAGGCCATGCTTTTGAGCGACTTTCAAGCATTCGTCACGAAAAGCCAAACGATGACTTACCGGGAAACTGCGGAAGTGCCCCTCGCCATTGCGCAAGCCTTTAGCATGAATTTCAAAGCGATCCGGGCGAGGCGAAGGGAAATATTTTTCCACGATTCCCCCAAGCTCCTTCTCCATAGGCAGCCAAGTGGTTTCAGGAACGACCAAGGCAGCCAAAACGAAAACGGGTTGTGCCGCGTCGTTGAGGTTGTTTCCTGTCTGGCCTGATTCGTCAAAATAAACAAGGTGCATGATAACGAGCAACAAGGGTGCAACGTCAGGCCATTTAAGTCCATGCCATACTTGCCGGAAGATAAATCTGCCTGGATCCGCCCTGATTTCAATTGATCAAAGAGAAACGGCGTGCTTAAAGTTCCATAGCGGCTAAGGAACTTGGACTGTCTTGGGCTAGATCACCCAAAATCCAAACGCGGAGCGGAAACCTCATTTTCCAAATCCATTCGATAGCCCATTTGCCTATAGGCGCTGCATCGGCGACGGAACATTGCCAATGTCACCGGGTGGTCGTCAAGGTAATCGTAGATTTGGACTTCGTGCTTATCAATATGCGGACGATGCAGACGACCGGCGTATTGAATCAGCCGGCCTTTGAACGAGAGCGGCATCGAGAGGATCAGCGTATCCAGCCGAGGAAGATCGTACCCTTCACCGATAAGCGAAGCGATGGCGAGAATCACAAACTTACCACCAGTCTCGAACCGGTGATCAATTTCTTCCCTCATCTTTTGCCGGAGTTTTTTGCCGGTACCACTTTCAAGTCGAAAGACCACCACATCTGCGGAGCCAATGGCTATTGCGAGCGCTGCTTCGATCTTGGCAAGGTGGCCCTTCCGATCCGACAGCACCAGCGGGCACCGACCCGCATCAAGGGAAAGTTGGATGTCTGCCACGACTTGCTTTGTGCGGACAGGATCGTCCACGAGCGCCTGCCAGATGCGGTGAATGGGTTGTCGCGCACCATGATCTGCTGGGACAAGAAATGAACTTCTGCGCACATGCACGGTTTTCGACAGTGTTTCTTCGACTGAGGCGCTTGCCGTGTGGCGAATCGGTCCACATTGCAAATATAGCAATTTCTCAAGGCTGTCCTTCCGGACAGGGGTTGCCGTGAGCCCGACGATCTTTCGGACAGGACAAGCCTTGAGCAGCGCCTCGAAAGAAACGGCGGGCACATGGTGGCATTCATCAATGATCACCAAGCCATAACCCTGAAACAGCGCGGAGTAATTCTCCGCCCGTGTAAGGCTTGGCAACATGGCGATGTCGAGTTGGTGGGTGAGGCGCCTAGAGCGCCCACGCCAGACGCCGATTTCCTTGCGCTTGAGACCGAGCAAGTTTCCCGCTTCCTGACGCCATTGATCAAGGAGTATGTTGCGGTGAACCAGCACCAGCGTAGAGGTGCGATGGCGGGCAATCAGCGCGCAGCCAATCACGGTCTTACCCGTCCCCGGCGGGGCACATAAAACGCCATAATCATGCCCAACCATTTCTTTTACGGCAGCTTCCTGGTCCGGACGTAGCTCCCCGTGGAATTTCCAGCGCACACGCGCCCCATCAGAACGAGCGTCCAGAAGAGTGACATTTGCGCCAGCAGATTCTAGAATCGCGACGGCGGCATCTACCGTTCCGCGAGGAAGCACCAGCCGATCAGGATGCCATTCTCCCGCGAAAATAAACCGCGGCGTGTCGTAAGTCGGGAAACGCAACCGCAATTTCTCGTGAAAAACTGGATTTGCAAAAGTTGCGAGCCGCTTCAGTGCGGCCAGCAGGCCCGCGGGAATTGAGCGTGGAATATGCAGCTGCGCATCAAGGCGAACGGTGAGTTCGCCCGAAATGACGCCGCGCTCAATCGCGGGCCGAGACAAATCCAAGGCGCATTCATCGCTCTGCAAGGAGAAAGCCGAACTGGGTGAGTTCGTAATTGGGCCGAGTTGAATTAGCGGAGCGATGCGCGCCAAGATTTGATCCAGATCAGGCCGCGCCAAACGGTGGATAGCGGACAAAAACGACCATTGATCGGTGTGCGGTTTGAATTCGTCGTCTAAAAAAACAGTGTTCGCCATTTTGCGTGGCGCTTTGGCCAACGGCAGGGCGATGAGGTTGCCAAATCCTCCTTCTGGCATTGTGTCTTGGTTGGGGAAGAGCCGGTCGTAGGCCCCGAGGCTCATGGCGGGGTGTGTAGCTGACGCTTTCGCGAGCAGGATAGTGCCTAATCTCCGGGCCAGTGCCGCTGGAACTGGTTCGGCAAAAAAGATCCAAGCGTGAGCACCATTGCCGGAACGCGAGCGTTCAATTGAGACTTCAACCCCGCACTTTCGGGCAGCATCCCGATAAGCGACAATATCGTTTCGCCAACCGTCCCCATCAAAATCAGCCGCGATAAAAACACATGAATCGTTCTCCCGCAGGGCATAGACGCCAATGGTCTGATCCCCACGCAAGTGCGCCTCAATGGCGCGCTCATCGAGGGGAGGAAACCGTTGATGGCAACACTCCGCGCATTTTATCTGTGGCTTCCGGCAGATGCCCGGCTTCCACTCGTTGTCGCAGGCTGGCGAGTAACCCTTCTTCCCTGTCTTGGTGTTCTCCCAGAATTTCGGATAGACGGATTTCCTGGCACCAAACAAGTCAAGGAAGAGCGCAATTTTTTCACCGGGTCGCAATCCCGCAGTTCCACTCCGCTCGCGTTTCGTGAAATCCAGCTCCGATGCTGGCCGATTTTGCAACCGCTGTAACTCTTGTTCGGTGGCTCGTTTTTCAATTTCAAGTGCATCTACCCGCCGGCGCAGTTCCTCAATTTTGGACTCACGGCCCGTCTCCACACCGACAACGGGAGTGTCTTCGCCTAGGTGGCCGGCGCGCGGGTTCATGGCAATCGGACTTATCTTCGTCGGCAACGCCTTATTCGCAAGCTTTTCGTGCGCTAGTTTGTCCGGCGTGTATTTCACCGCTTGAAATAATAGTGATAATAAATAATATTAAAATATATAAAATCTATTATTAATAAATAGTAATCGTATTACAGCCGCTAATGGTATATGGATCGTCGCCTGAAAACTAAGGTGATTTCACTAACACATTATTCAACAAACGCTTATGAAACCTAAGCGCGGGCGTAGCCGGGCGGCTACTCCCGCTTTTTGCCACTTGCACTTAGTCATTGCATATAAACAAGTTGCGGTAAATCGGCGATCCAAGCGAGCTTAATTCACCGACTATTTTCGCCCAAGTGGGAAAGGTAAGGCCCCAACCCCTTTCAGGCCCCCGATTGCAAATAACTCTCAATGCGCTGATTCACAAAATGCAAATGCCGCAATGACAAATAAATAATGGTGGCAGTCACGCAAAATATGACCGTCAAATTGGCTGCGAAGCTAGTCATGCCAAATCCAAAATAATATCCGTAAACGGCTAGTAAAGGAATCGAAAGGCAAATGATGGTGATAAGAAACGCAATGTGACGCTTCCGAAACTGTGCATCTTGGCGGAATAACAGACTGTGGATGGCTTGCCTTTTGGCAAGGCGTTCGCGTTTCGTCCAGATGTAGGTTTGTAGTTTCATATTGCCGGGGTCGGGAGACGGGGGTTAAGCATTCTCGCTCCCAAATCTCAAACTGACTTATCACCTTAAAAACAGCACTTGGCAAATCTGAAAGCGCAATTTATTATAAGCACAGTCGTTGCAATCCGAACGATATTTTTATAAATACATAAACAAAAAACACTTAAGAAACACCAGCGTGGGCGTAATCGGGTGCTTTAGTCCGCGCTTTAAGCGCTACGAACGCCTCCGAGCGCGGGCTAAAGCACCGCGCTACGGACAACTGGCCAAATTGATTCATGGGTTAAAACAGAACCTAGTCGGGGCATCTATTCGTGGCCATGATGCCGCTCCTCATCCAGACTCCCAGCTCCCGGCTCGGAGCCTGGGTTGTTTTTCCCGAGGGCCGGACACTGCCAGCCGCTGGGTCGTCGTCCCATCCGTCCTATCTACCGCATTCCTCCCATCCCTTGCCCAATGGAATTGCGCAAAATCGCCTTATCCGAAAACTTCATCCGCCCGGAAAAAGCGCTGGATTTCCGCCGCCGCCGCCGCCGGGCTGTCCGACGCATGGCAAATATTCGCCATCTTGTCCGTGCCGAAATCGCCGCGGATGGTGCCCTTGGGCGCTTTGGCCGAGTCCGTCGGCCCCAGCAATTCGCGCACCCGGTCCACCGCCCGGTCGCCCCGCAGGATGAGCACGATCACGGGACGCGAGCCCATGAACTGCTCAATTTCCGGAAAGAAGGGCAATTTGACCAAGTGGGCGTAATGTTCGCGCAAAAGCGGGGTCGTCAAGCGCATCATTTTGCCGCCGACGATTTCAAAGCCCGCGCGCTCAAAGCGCTCGAGCACGGCCCCCGCGGCGTGTTGGTTCAGGCAGTCGGGTTTGAGGATGACCAGGGTTTTTTCAGCAGACATGGGTTCGTGGCGGATGGGTGGATAAGGTTATCGAAAGCTCGGCTCAACATGGCCGGAGGGTGCGCCCGCGGCCCGCGGGAAAGTCACAAAACATCCAAAATGACAGCCTAACGGCGCATTTCAAGCCTCTTTACGCGCTTGACCTTTTGCCCGTCACCCTATTGATACAAACCTTTTACCCCGCATGAACCTCACCAAGCTAACCACGCTCACCCTGATCCCCCTAACCCTCGCGCTGTCCACGGGCTGCACGCTTCTGAAAAAGAAGAGCGCACCCGCGCCTGCTCCCGCCGACGCGACCGCTGCCGCCACGCCCGTCAAGGCACCCAAAGCCCCCGTGTGGCAGGATGTCGTCATTCGTTCCGTTCCGTCGGGCGCGACGGTCGTGATTGACGGCCAGGAAGTCGGCGTCACCCCGCTCAGGGCCTCGCTTGATCTCGCCCAGAGTTACGACCTCGAACTCAAGCTTTCCGGCTACCTGCTTAGCATGCAATCCCTGCATGCGGTTGCTTCCGGCGGCAGCGGCGTTTCCCTTGGCAAGTCCGGCCTGGCCGGGTATCACCCGCCCGCCTTTCCCCGCCAGGTGCGCATTCCCCTGGTCTTGAACAAGGACTCCTTCAAGGCGCTCGAAAACGCCATCGCCACGCTCGACAACCAGCTCAAACGGCAGAAAATCACCGCCGCAGCCTACCAGCAAAAAGTCACCGAAGTTACTCGCTTCTACAGCCAGGGCAAGTAACGTTGGGGGTGATGACCGCCGCTCCCTCGCGCACGCCCCTCCACGGCTGGCACGCCCGGCATGGCGCACGCTTCGTGCCCTTCTCCGGGTGGGAAATGCCCGTGCAATACACCGGCATCCTCGAGGAACACCGCGCCACGCGCCAGGCGGCGGGCCTCTTCAACGTCTCCCACATGGGCGAGGCCCTGGTCTCCGGCCCTCAAGCCGCCGCCTTCCTCGACCACGTCGCCACCAACCGCCTTGGCGATCTGGCGGTCGGGCGGGCCCGCTACACCCTCCTCTGCGCCCCCGACGGGGGCGTCGTGGACGACATCATCGTCTACCGCACTGGTCCCCAGAGCTACCTCCTCTGTCTCAACGCCGGCAATACACCCACCGACCTCGCCTGGCTCAGCGAACACGCCAAGCGCTTCGATTGCGAGTTCCGTGACGCTTCCGCCGACTACGCCCAGCTCGCCCTGCAAGGCCCGCGCGCGGTCGAGATTGCCACCCGTCTCGCCCCCTCTGCCGTTCGTCTGGCCGATGTGCCTCGCTTCAGTTTTGTGGAAATTGTCCTGTCTGGCGTCCCCATGCTCGCCAGCCGCACCGGCTACACCGGCGAAGACGGTTTCGAGTTTTACCTCCAGCCTGGCCAGGCCGAAGCCTTTGCGGACGCCCTTCTTAAGGCTGGCGCCGACCTCGGTCTCAAGCCTTGTGGTCTTGGCGCGCGCGACAGCCTGCGCCTCGAAGCCGGCCTGCCTCTGTATGGCCATGAAATCAGCCGTGAAATTTCGCCTCTTCAAGCCGGTTTGGCCTGGGCCGTCAAACTCGACAAACCGGGCGGCTTTATCGGGCGCGATGCCCTCGCCGCCGAAGCCGCCGCCGGCCCCGCCCGCCGCGTGGTCTTTTTCACTCTCGACGACCGCCGCGTCGCCCGCGCCGACATGGTCGTTAGCGCCGCCGGTCAGCCCGTTGGCCGCGTCCTTTCCGGCACGGTCTCACCCATCCTGAACCAACCCATCGGCAGCGCCCTCGTCGCCAGCGCCGCGCTGAAGTCCGGCGCCCCGCTCACCGTGGACGTGCGTGGCGCGGCGCTTCCCCTGCGCGTGGCCAAACCGCCGCTGCATAAGGCCGGAAAATTATGAATTATGATTTATGAGTTATGAAATCAAACCAGCCGCTGAAAATTCCGGTGAAAAGTTTTTATTTTACCTTTCGCTTCGGGCGTTGTATTTTGGCTTATTCTTCATTCCGCCCTCTTCACTTCATAAATCTTAAATCATAATTCATAATTCTTCCATGTCTTCCGTCCCCGACGATTTCCACTACACCAAGGACCACGAATGGCTCCAGCCCGCGGGCGCGGGCGTCGCGCTCGTCGGCGTCACCGATTACGCGCAGCAAAGCCTCGGCGACATCGTTTATGTCGAGCTGCCCAAGCCCGGCGCGCGCTTGGCCGCCGGCGCCACCTTCGGCGTGGTCGAGTCCGTCAAAGCCGCCTCGGATTTATATATGCCTGTCGCGGCCGAGGTCCTGGAGGTTAATTCCGCGCTGGAGACCATGCCCGAACTCGTCAACCAAGTCCCCTATGCCGGCGGCTGGATGCTCAAAGTGCGCCTCGCCGACCCCGCCGCCGCGACCCAGTTGCTCGACGCCGCCGCCTACCGGAAACTGATTTAGTTTTGCCGCCCCAGTCCATGCGTCTGTAAAAATCCGCGCAGTCCCTCGGCAAACGCCGCGCGGTTTTCCAAATGCGCCAGATGCCCGGCCTTTGGCACCAGTAACAACTGCGCTCCGCTGATGCCCGCCAGCATTTTTTTGGCCAGCGCCGCGTATTTTTCGTCCTCGGCCCCCGCGCACACCAAAACTGGCAGGCGCAACTCGCCCAGCCGCTCCCACACCGGCGCGAGCGCGCCCTGGCCAAATTGCCGCAAACTTGCCGCCAAACCCGCCGCGCGCAAAAGCCGCCGCCGCTCCCGCATCGCTGCGCGCCACGCCTCCGGCAACCGCGCCTGGGTGGCAATCAACGACCGCCGCTGCCACTCTTCGAGAAACGCCGGCACGCCCTCCACCCTAATTTTGTCCGCCAGCAATTCATCCGCCGCGCGCCGCTGGGCGCGTTCGGCGGCCTCCTCGATGCCCGGTGAAACGCCGATCAACACCAACGCCGCGCAGCGGCCCGGCCGCGCCAGCGCATACCGCAGCGCCAGCCGGCCGCCCAGCGAATAGCCCAATAAAATTATCGGCGCGCCGTTTGTTGCAGTAATCAATTCATCCAAATAGCGCAGGCCCACTTCCAACCCGCAGTCATCCGTTGGCGCACCCGGCGCGGAAAGCTCCGGCGCGTGACCCGGCAGATCCGGTGTGAGCCACTTGAACTCCGGTAAAACCTCAACCAGCGGCGCAAAATCACCGCTGCCGCCCGTAAAGCCGTGCAGGGCGAGGATAGTTGGGTGCGAGGAAAGGTTCACCGCAAAGGCGCCAAGGGCGCAAAGAAATCAAAGCTGGGTCAAAACAAAAAACTCCCTTTGCGCTCTTCGCGTCTTGGTGGTGAAAAAAATTAGCTACTCCCGCCGCACGCTCGCCTTTACAATCTGCTGCTTCTCCCTCGGCTTGTCGCCCGCGTCGCACGGCGTCTTCTCGATTTTTTCCACCACCTCGTAGCCCTTGACCACCTCGCCGAAAATCGTGTGCTTCATGTGCAGCCACGGTGTCGCCGCCGTCGTGATGAAAAACTGGCTGCCGTTGGTGCCCGGCCCCGCGTTCGCCATCGCCAGCAACCCCTTGCGGTCGAACTTCACCGCCGCCTTGCATTCGTCCCCAAACTTGCCGCCCCAGAGGGACTCGCCCCCGCGCCCGGTGCCGGTCGGGTCGCCGCCCTGCAGCATGAACTGCGGGATGACGCGGTGGAAGATGACTCCGTTGTAGTAGCCTTTTTCAATCAGGCCCGCAAAGTTTTCGCACGTCTTGGGCGCAACGTCGGGAAAAAGGCGCAATTCAATCGCGCCTTGGTTGGTTTCAAGGATGGCCGTCAGGGTGGGGGAGGGCATGGGAAAGCAAAAGATGACGAATAAAAGGCCAAGGGTAAAGTCTCTTTAAAGTTGCCGGCGCAACAAAGGGTCGAAGCCGGCCTGCGCAAAATGCTCGTCGTAAGCCGGCGCCCGGGTAATGCCTTTCGCCCGCATCAAGTGGAATGAAATGCAATCCGTGAGCGACCAATCTTTGTCCATCCGGGTGAAGTGCAGTCGCAAGCCGGAGTCAAAAATATCTTGCGCCGCAGGAACGCATTCCCACCCCTTGGCTACGCGAACCTGGTTCACCAAAACACGCGCGCTGGCCCGGTTCCGGGCTTTCGAAAGAGTGTTCACGCACTCCAGCAGGACATACTCTGTCGTGATCACCGGTTCGTTGACGGCGGCCGACCAAGCCACCGCTCGCTCATGCAGTTGGTCGCGCGGTGTGAAAAGCGCGATAAAATAACCCGTGTCGGCAAAGATCATCGGTGCTTGGGCACCCCATAAAGGTAATGGTCGTGTTGCACCGCGGCATCTGCGGGCAAATCCGCCGGCGTGAGCGCGGCGGCGCGGGCCAGACGTTGCAGCGGGGAAATTTGCGAAAGGCTTTTTGCGGCGAACGGCTTACTTTTCAAGCCATTCAATCGCCGGCCAAAAGACCCCCGCAAACGCGCCGCCAGTGCCCGGGCTTGGCGCGGAGGCAGCTTGCGGATGGCGGCTTCGATCTCGGCCACAGTACTCATGGCGAAAAAATGGGCAGGCCGGGCTGATTTGTCAAACACTCTGTGTCGGCGCCTCGCTAAAATATCCGCAGCTCCGCCACCGGGCGGCCGCCGACGAGGTGCTCCTGGATGATCCGTTCGAGGTTCGCTGGCGTGCAGGAGTGATACCACACGCCCTCGGGATACACCACCGCGATGGGCCCGCGCTCGCACACGCGCAGGCAATTCGCCTTGGTGCGCGCCACGCCGCCGCGCTCGGACAGGCCGAGTTCCTTCAGCCGCCGCTTCAGGAAATCCCACGAGGCCAGGCCCGCCTCCTTTGCGCAGCATTTTGGCTCCGTCTGGTCCGCGCACAAAAAAATATGCCGGTGCACGGCGTCGAGGCCGTAACTCGCGGCGATTTCGTCCAGGGCAGGCATGGGGAGAAGGATGAAGGATGAGGGATGAAGGAGAAGACAAAATTTCGAATGATGAAGGGAAAACCACAAAAGTGCTGGCCTGCAAAGTGTCTTAGGTGAAATGCAAACCTGGCCTTCGAAATATTCATCCTTCATCCCTCATCCTTCATCCCTGCTTCTGCCCCGCGATTCCCTTTCCTGCTGCCGGAATTCCTCCACCGGCAGCCCCATGCCGGCAAATTTCAGATACAACAGCCGGCTGATCCACGCGTCCGTCGCGGCATAGGTGATTTGCGGCTGGGTCAGGTCCGGCCGCGCCCAGTTCGTCACTTGCGCGCCCTTCGACACCCGGTAGCCTAAAAACATCGCGCTCAAATTGCGCAGGCCCGTGTTGTTCACCTCCAACCGGCGCGACATGTCGCTGATCTCCACAAAATTCCGCGGCGTGAAGTCACCCAGTTCCTGGAGTTTTTTGATGTCGTCGCGGATGGCCACGCCGGCCTTGCGGATGGCCGGGTCGGCCAGCAGCGCCAGCACCGGGTCCAGATGGTCCAGCAGATGCAACTGGAACAGATAGACCCGCTCCGCCCCCGCCATTTGCAGCAGCGCCACCGGGTGGTTGTCGCCCCGGCGGAAGGACGGGCGCGACTCGGTGTCAAAGCCCACCAGCGTTTCGTCGCGCAGGTAATCCACCGCCGCGTGGGCCGCCCGTGCGTGCGCCACCAGCGTGATCGGGCCTTCGTAGCGCGCCAAGGGCAGGGCGTTGACGTCCGCCTTGGCGATGGTGGTGGGAAACGTGGTCGGGCTGGGCACAGGATGCAGATTAAAACACCACTCTAGCGAAGTTGCCTTCGCGAGAAAAGCCCGAAGTGCGGCGGGCCAAAAATCCGCGGACGCCGCGGAGCGGCGTCCCCACCGAATTACCGCCAATTTTCTACAACTCAACTTCCAATCCATCATACGCCAAAAACACTTCGGCGGGGAATTTGCCGGACTGCGGGTTCTTCCGGTTCATTTCCTGGTGATACAATTCCGCATACATCCGCGTGTTGAACAGCGACTCCGACAACTCCGCGTCGCTGTGGTGCGGGTCGTGGTGGAACAGCGCCAGGCGCTTGACCCGCGCGCGCGCCGCCAGCTCGACGCCGATCACGCTGCTCGAGTGGCCCCAGTCGGCCTTGTCGAAAATCGCCTCCTCGAGCGAATACATCGCGTCAAACACCAACAGGTCGGCGTCCGCGTAAAAGTCCAGCAGCGGATAATTCGGCGAGGCCGTGTCCGCCTGTTTGTGTTCGCAATCCGTGGAATAAACAAAAACCTTGCCCGCGCGCTCCACGCGAATGCCGAAGGAAGTGCCGGGGTGGTTTTGCTCGCACAGCCGCACCCGCAGGCCGGCGATGTCATGGTTCTCACCCTGGCTGAGGTGCTGAAAGTGGATCTTCGCCTTGAGGTATTCGTAGGGCACCGGAAAATACGGCGTCGAAAATTGCGTGCGCACCGCCTCCTCGATTTTCTCATGCACCCCGTAGAAGGTCACCTGCGACCCGGGCGCATACATCGGGTAAAAAAACGGCAGCCCCTGCACATGGTCCCAATGCAGGTGGGAAAGAAAGATGTGGAAATGCGCCCCGCCCGGAAACCCCGGCTGGGTCCCGCGCAATTGTTGCCGGCGGTAATCAAACGCAAAATCGCGCAAGCCCGTCCCCGCGTCCAAAAGCACGATATCCGCCGCGTTGGCCCCCACCTGCACGCACGCCGTGTTGCCGCCGCACGTCCCCCGCGTCGCAAACGGCAAATGCTGGTCCACCCAGGCCGCCAGCGCGATTTCGTCGGCGGGCAAGTCCCGGCCCCGCGCGACCGCCAACGCCTGCACCACCTTGTCGCGCACTTGCGCGGCAGTCAGCGGGGTGGGCAGCGAGCCACGGGTTCCCCAAAACTTTATCTTGATGGTGTCCAGAGCGGCGGCATTCTGCCCGCTCCCTTGCCCACTGGCGAGCGAAAAGACGGGCCGGCCGGGACAAACCACCCCGCCCGTTCAGGGCTTGGCTGTAATTACCGGGGCCAGAATCACGCGCAAACCGATGTTATCGGTCGCCGTGTCGGGCGGGACGCCGTCGTCCCGGGGCCGCGCGGCCGAGCGCGCGTCAGTGGCGTTGTCCCGCCAGCCCCCCCCGCGGAAGAACCGTTTGGCGTTCGGGTCGCCGGCCCCGGTCGCCGGCGCCGTGATGGCGCCGCCGGGCAGCCGCGATTTATACGGATCGAGCACCCATTGGGCCACGTTGCCATTTACGTCGTAAAGATGGAACGGATTGGGCTTATACGAGCCGACCGGCTTGGTCCCGCTCACGCTATTTTGCGCAATCAACTCCGACCCCGACCCCGTCGGGTAGGTGCCGTTAAAATTGGCGTTCGTCGGGTCGGCATGATCGCCGAACCAGAAGGCCGTGGTGGTGCCGGCGCGCGCCAAATATTCCCATTCCGCCTCGGTCGGCAGCCGGAATTCATAGCCCGCCGGCAGCCGGTGGGCGGCGGCCTCCCGTTCCGTCAGCCGCCGCGTGAACTCCACCGCCTTGCTCCACGAGACGCGCTCGACCGGGAAATTGCCCTGCTGGGGATCGTTCTGGCCAAACGCCGACGGATTCTCGCCCATCACGGCTTGATACTGCATTTGCGTCACCGTGTATTTACCGGCCCAGAACCCGGCTGGAATCTGGACCTGGGTGGCCGGGCCTTCGCTGGCCCGGCGGGCAATTTCGCTCCCGGGGCTGCCCATGGTGAAATTGCCGGGCGGAATCCATTCGAGAACCAAATTCAGGTAGGGAACGTTATACTCCTGGCCGGCCGCCGGCGGCTGCATCCGGCTCAAGGGCACCGCCAAATGCATCGCTTCATTGGGAGCGGGTTTGAACACGCGCTCGTAGTTCGAATAGTCCTGGGCCTCGACGCGCACCGTGTCCGCCTGGTTCGGCGGCAGTTCGTAAGAGCCATCCGGTTTTGCCGGCAGCGGGTGGTTGTTTAAAAACACGGCAACCGGCACGACCGGATCCGGCTGGATGACCAGCCGCGCGGGCCGGGGCTGCAAATCGGCCGCGGCGGCGGCGGTTTTGCCCGCTTCGATGGTGACGTTCTTGTCCACCGGGAAATAATCCGGATGCGTAAAAGTAACTTGATAGGAACCTTCGAGCATGTCCGGCACCTGCTTCGTCGAAGCTGGGAAAGGATTCTGGTTGACGAGGATTTTCGCGTCGCGTTGTTCCAGCGCCGTGGGCGCGTGGCCCGCCAGTTTGAAGTCCAGGCTCAAGGCGCCCATGCGCGCCGTCAGGTCGCCCACGTCAATGTTGCCCGTAAAGCCGGGGCCGACCCGCAGCGTGCGTTCCACGGTTTGGTAGCCGGCCAATTCAAACGTGAGCTTCACCGTCGTATCCACCGGAATTTTGGTCGTCGTCAGCGGGGTCGTCCCCAGCACCTGCGAGCCGATGCGCACGGTGGCGCCGGGCTGTTTGGTGCTCAAGTAGATGGTGGCGGGCTGGGCGGTGAGGTTCAGGTCGAAATGGTAGGTCTTGGTCAATTCGATTTTTTGATCCGTCAACTGCGCGCTTGTGTAATCCTCCTTGTTGGCCGCAAACGTGTAGGTGCCGTCGCCGAGGTTTTGCGTGATGCGCAGCTTGCCCTTGTCATCGGCCACCCCCAACGGGATGGGCGGCCCCTTGGCCGGTTGCGCCGTGATGGTCGCGCCCGGCGCGGTCGAGAAATCCACAATCGCCCAATTCGGATCCAGATTAATAAACCGGTGGACGCGTTGCGCTCTGCGTGCTGAAGTTGAAGTGCATCGGGCGGTATTGCGGCGGCGATTCCACCGTGATGTTGTGTTCGCCGGGGGCGACTTCCAGGCGCAATTCCCCGTCGGCTATCGGCATTTTGTTGTTGTCAATCGTCACCATCGCGGTGCGCGGCGTCACCGTCAGCTCAAGGTTCAGGCCATGCGCCCCCTCCGGCACGCGCACCGCCGGCAGGTCCGTGGTCAGATCGTCGTCGCTGGTTTCCACCTGCACATAAACAAACGCCGCGATGGCGACGGCGATCAGCGCCGGCAGCCCGATGAAGAGCAGGCGTTGCACCAGCGTCAACTGCTTGCGCGCGAGGCGCGGCGCCTTGCCCGGTTTGTTGACCTTGACCAGTGGCGATTTGCTCCCGCCCGGCTTTTTGGGGGCGGGTTTGGGCGCGGGTGTTTCCGGCCCCAGCAAAAGTTCGAGCGGCTGCTTTTGGGCGGTCGGGGTCAGGTGCGCGATGTTGCGCAGGTCGGCCAGCGCGGCGTTCGCGGTCGCATAGCGTTCCTCCGGTTTGCGTTGCAGGCAGCGCAGCGTAAACGCGTCCCAGCCCGCCTCGATCCCCGGCTGCACTTGCGACGGTGGCTGGTACGGCGATGTCGGCTTGCGCCCCGTCAGCAGCCAGTGGGTGTTGACGCCGATGGCGTAAATGTCCGAGCGATATTCCAGGGCCTGCCGCAGGCGCGCCTCGGGCGACAAAATGTCCGTCGTCCCCAAAAACGAACGGTTCGGGTCCAGCTTCAACGGCGGAATCCCCGCCGACACCAGCATCTCGAACAACTCCTGCCCGAGAATCGCCAGAAAATGATAGCCATAAACCTTCACCCCGCCGAAACCCGAGCGCAAAATTTTCGTCGGGTTCAGGTTCAGGTGCATCGCCTTGTTTTCGTGCGCGTAGGCCAGCCCCGCCAGCACCTGTTCCAGAATCGGTGTCACCTGCGATGCCGGCAGGTTCACCGGCTCCTTGTTGTCCGACGCGCTCAGTTGCGAGCCGGTCAGCATCATCAAGTGGTCGGGAATGCTCAGCCCCTCGAACTCCTCGCCGATCAGGCAGTAATTGTTTTGAATGATGATCGGCTGCGTGAAATTCAGCAGGTTCGCGTGCTTGAGCTGGCACAGCTTCTTCGTTTGGACCACAAACCGGTCGGGAAATTCCTTATCTTGCGCCACCAGCGTCGGAAAGACGAACAACGTTTCCTTTTTGCCCGACTGCTGGTTTTGCGCCAGATACAGGCTCCCCAGCATGTCATACGCCAGGCAGCGCAGGATGACATAATCGCCGAACGGCTTCCCGTCCTCGATGATCTCGTAGGCGCGGCCCGGCGGTGCCGACGGCTTCTTGGAGCTGAATTCGAACATGGGCGGTGAAAAGGCGACAATAAACCTCTCCGGCGCGGGAACGCCGGCTCCGCCCAGTATAGGAACCCCGGCCCCGCGCAGAAGCATAAAATGCACCAACCCACCGCCCCGGCCCGCAAGGGCCGGGGGGCTTTTGTTGGCGGGCCTGAGCTTGTTCTAACTTCTAATAAGTCCCAATCCTCAATAAGGAATTTACTGTCAATTTAACGAATTGTTGTGGGATTTTACGGTTTGGCGGTTCTATATAGGGTAAGATGAATGACTTGCTGGCCGAGGACGCCGATCTGCTGCGGCATTATGCCGTCGGTTCCGAAGCGGCGTTTCGCGAATTGGTGCGGCGCCACCTCGGCATGGTCCATGCGACCGCGCGACGTATTCTGGCGACGGCGCCGCATTTGGCGGATGATGTGACCCAGGCCGTATTCACGGACTTGGCGAAACAGGCCCCCACTCTGCAAGCGGGTTTCGTGCTGGGCGGCTGGCTGCACCGGCACACTTGTTATCTCGCACGGAACGCCGCGCGCGCCGAACACCGCCGCCGCGCGCGGGAAAGGACCGCCATGGAAATCAATGCCCTCCACGAAAATTCCGGCCAGGACGCGCACTGGGCGCAACTGGCCCCGGTGCTCGACGCCGCGCTCAACCAGCTCGAAGCTGCCGACCGCGACGCCCTTGTGCTGCGCTATTTGGAGCAGCGCGATTTGCGCAGCGTTGGCCGCGCCCTTGGATCGAGCGAAGACGCCGCGCAAATGCGCGTGGCCCGCGCGTTGGAAAAGCTGCGCGTATTCCTGGTTCGCGCCGGAGTAACGGTCGCCTCGGCCTCCGCTTTGGGCACCACGCTTAACGCCAGCGCCTCGGCCCCGTTGCCAGCGGGCCTGGCCGCATCCGTTGCTACCAGCGCTTTGACTGGTGCGACGGTGGCGAGTGTCACCCCCTTCACCCTCGTCCCTGTAAAAACCTTGGTCGCGTCGAAACTCGCCCTGAGCGTTGCCGCAACTGCCGCCATTGCGGCCGTTCTTGCTTATTCGATTGGCTTGTCGCACCATTCGCCGCCTGTTGAAGGCAACGCCAAGCCGATGGCAAAACAAGCGCCAGCAAGGCCTTCAAGCACAGTCGTCAGGAATAATGATGGCACTTTAACTATTACAGATGGCATTTTAACAACGCCATACGGCACTTTACATATTAAGCCAGGAGCATCTTTAGGCCTTGATGAATATAGATCGCTTATAACGCTTCAGTTGGGTCGACTTATAAAAACAGACCCGCAGAAAGCGTTGGAGGGTTTAGCTAAATGGCCGCCTGGTCCCGACACAGATAAAATGTATCGCCAAATTTTTACTCTCTGGTCCAATGACGGTAAATCTTCACCACAAGCCGCCGCTACGGCCTACAACCTACCTATCGGCAAGGATCGGGATTTAGCGATACAAGCCGTTGTTGACAATTGGGCCAAATCTGATCCTGCCTCACTACTCAATTGGGCCAGCAGTCTCGCTACAGCCGACTCTGGGACACTGACGAACGCCTTTAGCGAGGTCGCCACCAAGGAGAACCAGCCTGCCTTGGCGGCCCAATATGTGGACGACATCACCGACGCCACTACGCGCGCGCAAGCAATAGTTACCATTGCGACAGCTTGGGGTATTACAGACCCCATGGGGACGTTGACATGGCTCGACAACACTGCCACGGGCGACGCCTATGACACCAGCGTCAATAACCTCATGAGCAACCTAGCCAAGCAAGACCCGGCCCAGGCCGCCGCGCTGGTGGGCAACATCACCGAGCCGGGCGTGCAAGCCGCCGCCATCATCAATACCGCTGGCGCTTGGGGAGCCACCGACCCCCAGGCGGCCTTGGCGTGGGTGAACAGCTTACCCGCCGCCGAGGCCGGCGCCCAAAACGTCGCCCTCAGTTCCACGGTCGCTAGTTGGGCCAAAAACGACCCCGCCGCCGCCCTGGCCTATGTGCAAAATTCCCCCGATGCATCGATTTACCTAAGCGCGGCGCCTGTTATCGCTGGTTCGCTGTCGCAGTCCGATCCGCAGGCGGCGCTCAACTGGACGAATAGTCTGCCCGCGGGCGCTGACAAAGACCAGGCACTCAGCAACGTGCTCGACAACATGGCGGGAACCGATTTCAACTCGGCGTGGAATTATGCATCGAGCCTGCCCGTCGGCGATGGCCGCGACCTCGCCATGGCCGGCCTTATTGGCGTCGAAGCCAAAACGAACCTGTCCCAAGCCGTCACGATGGTGGGGCAGTTTCCCGCCGGCAGCGCGCAGAACAGCGCGACGGGCCAACTGGCCGACGTGTGGGCGGTGCAAAACCCGAATGCCTTTGTCCAATGGGTCACGGCGCTGCCGCCGGGAGGCCAGCAAGACGCGGCCCTCGCAGCGGCCATCACGGCCGCGAATTCCTCGAATAAATCCCAGGCTGCGCACGCGAGTCTCGTGCAAAGATTGACCAAAATCCAAGCCGCCCTCAAAAGCCAATCGTCCAACTAAGGTTCCGGCGTGACCGGGGCCAAAAACCACCAAGGCCATGAAAAACTCACTCCGCGCGAAAGTCCTTTACCCCGCCTTTCTGCTCATGGTCGTGGGCGTGGCATATTACGGTGGAAAATCCGCCTGGTTCCAGCCGAGAGAAATGCCCACCGCCCCAATGCCTCCCAAGAAAATGCCTGCCACCCAGACGCCCGACGCAGCCCAACCCGCGCGTCCCGTCAAGGTCAAGACCCTTGAGGAATCCAAAGCGTTTTTTGCCGATTTGCTGGCGGGGAATTGGCCCGACCAATTCAAAAGCAAGAATGACAAGCAAAATTATATTCGTGGTTTCCTGCGCAGTGCGGAATTCGATCCGAAGGATGTTCCCGATTTGATCGCCCTGCTCCATGACGCGCCGGACAACGCCGACCAGCAACTGATGATTTTTGAGTTGCTCGGTCGGATTGCGGGAAACATTCCGCCAGGACTGGGAGGCGCGAATCCTGCGCTGGCCTTGCAACTGCTCGACAATTTGTCGGACCCCGCCCAGTGGAAGCAAATGTTGGGCACCGCCCTGAATCGCCTGGCTACGGATGATCCGCAAGCCGCCTGGAAAGAATTGACCAGCCTCCCGCCCGGCACCGCGCCAACCGATATCTACGCCGCCATTTTCTCGAACTTAGCGAAGCAAGACCCGGCGGGTGCGGCAGCGGATGCGGTCAACCTGCCACCCGGCCCGGACCGTGATAACGCCTTGCAAGGGGTGGGTAAAAGCTGGATTTCCACCGATCCGCAAGCCGCCCTCAATTGGGCCTCCAGCCTGCCAGGAAGTGAGAGCTTGGTTAACGGCATGATCCAGAGTCTGGCGGCCAACAATCCTAAGCTCGCCGAATCCTATGTGAACGACATGACCGACCCCATCATGCGCAACGACACAATTACGACCATTGGCCGCAGGTTGCAAAATGGACCAAATGGCGACCCGGCCGCCGCCTTGGCTTGGTTTAACCAGACAGCAACGGGTAGCGCCTACCAAACCGCAGTGGCCAACCTCTTTGAGGGCTTGTCCACGCCCAGCATGCAAACTTTGACTAGCTCCGACGGTAACCCGGTTATCTCCCTTTCCACGAATATGAAGGATATTTCACTGGCCGTCTCCTTGGTGGCTAACGTCACCGATCCGACCGCCCAACAGGCGGCCATTGCCAGCGTGGCGGGCGGCTGGGCCCAAAGCGACCCACGGGCCGCCTTAACCTGGGTGAACAGCTTGCCGGATTCTGAGGCCACCGCCCGCGCCGCCGCCATGAACACGATCGTGACCACCTGGTCGAATACCGATCCGGCCGCCGCGGTTGCCTTTGTGCAAAACTCCGCCGACCCATCGGTTTTTCAATCTATCGCGCCGACCCTCGCGCAAACCTTGGCGGCAACTAATCCGCAGGCGGCGCTGGCCTTCGCGCAGAGCCTGTCGGCGGGCACGGCCCAAACCCAGGCGCTCAGCAATGTTTTGGTCGGCTTGGCTGGATCGAATTTTACGGCAGCCTGGACCGATGCAACCAACCTGCCGCAGGGCGATGCCCAGAACACCATCATGACCAATCTCGTTGCGACCGAAGCCAAAGCCAACCCGGCCCAAGCCGCCGCGTTGCTGAATAATATTCCCGACCCAACCGCTCAAATCACCGCCACAAGCACGCTGGCCACCACCTGGATAAAACTCGATCCGCAAGCCTTTACGACCTGGCTCGACACGCTGCCCGCCGGCGACGTGCGCGACACGGCGATCGCGCAATTGGTCTCCTCAAAGCAGGCCACGAAGAATCCCGCGGGCGTGCTGGCCTGGGCGAACACGGTGGCGAATCCGCAAACGAAAGCGGCCCTCTTGCAACAACTCGCGCAAGCCCAAACTGCGGCCAAGTGAAATTTAACCACGGATGCCACGGATAGCACGGATGATAAAATCCTCGGAGAAAAATCCGTGCTATCCGTGAAATCCGTGGTTCTCCGCTCTTTGCGCCCTCCGCGCCTTTGCGATGAAAATGTGTGTTTACCTCGCAGCCCGAAACTAATTCGCCGCCGACGCTTCCGCCGCTTCCGGGATCACATGCACGGTGCGGTGCGCGGCGTCCCATTTCACCAAGCCGTCCTTCAACGCATACAGCGTGAAGTTGCGCCCCTGGCCGACGTTGTCGCCCGGGTGCATCTTCGTCCCGTGCTGGCGCATGAGGATGTTGCCGGCGATGACGTATTCGCCGCCGTAGCGTTTGATGCCGAGGCGCTGCGCGTGGCTGTCGCGGCCGTTCTTGGATGTGCCCTGACCTTTTTTGTGTGCCATGACGGGAAGAAGTTAAGAATGGAAAATGGAAAAATGCAAGCAAGCCGCTTACGCCTTGATGCCTTCGATTTTGATGACCGACAATTCTTGGCGGTGGCCGCGGCGGCGTTCATAGCGCTTGCGGCGCTTTTTCTTGAACACATGCACCTTGTCCCCGCGCTTGTTCTCCAAAATGCGCACCGAGACGGACGCCCCGGCCACCAGCGGCGTGCCAATGCGCGCGTCCGCGCCGTCGCCCACGAGGAGGACGTCATTGATCTCGACCAGGTCGCCGGCGGAGGTGTTCGGGAAACGGTTTACTTTCAGGATGTCGCCTTCCTGCACGATGAACTGGCGTCCCTGGGTCTTAATGGTGGCTTTCATGGAATGGAATACGGGCAAACGGTAAGCAAAACGCATCCGGCTGCCCGAGGCAAGCGTTTTTCCCGCCTTTTTTCGGATGTGGCATGGTTTGGTGGTTCCGTCCGGTTTTCGTAGCGCGGGCTGAAGCACCGCGCTGCGAAGGAAACAACTCCTCAAATTACGCCCTCTTTTCTTCACTCTTGCCCATTCCCCCAAAATGTGCAACCTTGACCCTCTTGGCAGGTTTTTAACGCATGGTGCGGGGCTGGCCCCGGCTCCGCTCCATGCTCGCTATGGGAGACGCTTGGTCATTGTTGCTGCCGATTGGAACTGGGGCCGCGGTTACGCTGCTCATCGGTTGGGCCTTCCTGCGCGCCCGCAAACGCGACCTCCTCGAAAAGGCCGACAACATCCTCAACCTCGCCCGCAAGGAGGCCGAAATCCAGGCCCGCGACCTCCGCCTCCAGGCCGAGCAGGACATCGCCCACGCCCGCGCCCAATTCCAAGGTGAGCAACAGGCCGCCGCCTCCCAGCGCCAGGCCGCCGAAACCGAACTCGCCGAGACCCGCGCCCGCCTCGAAACCCGCGAGGACGAAATCTCCCGCCGCGAAGCCTTCTCCAACAGCCGCCGCGCCGAAATCGAAGCCCTCCGCGACCAGCTCGAACGCCAGAGCCAGTTCTACCGCGAACGCCTCCGCGGCGCCGCCACCCTCAACGAAGAGCAGCTCCGCGCCGCCCTCCGCGAGGAAGTCCGCACCGAGTCCGCCATTGAGCTGCGCGAGCTGCGCAACCAGCTGCGCAACCGCGCCGAAACCGAGTTGCAGGACGAAGGTCGCCGCATCCTCATTGACTCCCTCCAGCGCCTCACCTCGACCGTCCCCGCCGAAATCGGCGCCACCCTCGTCCGCCTGCCCAACGAGGAAATGAAAGGCCGCATCATCGGCCGCGAAGGCCGCAACATCAAGGCCTTCGAGTCCGCCACCGGCGTCACCCTCATGATTGACGAGACGCCCGACGCGGTCCTGGTTTCGAGCTTCGACCCCGTCCGCCGCGAAGTCGCCCGCCTCGCCCTCGAACGCCTCGTCGCCGACGGCCGCATCCACCCCGCCAGCATCGAGGAATTCGTCCACAAAGCCGACGACGAAGTCCGCCACAACTTCGCCGTCCTCGGCGAAAAAGCCGTCGCCCGCCTCCACCTCACCTCCGCCGTCCACCCCGAACTCGTTTCCCTCCTCGGCAAACTTCATTTCCGCCTCTCGAACAATCAGAACACGCTCGACCACTCCGTCGAAGTCGCCTCGATTTGCTCCTTCATCGCCGCCGAACTCGGCCTTGACCCCGAACCCGCCCGCCGCGCCGGCCTCTTTCACGATCTCGGCAAAGCCCTCAACGGCGACCACCCCGGCAGCCACGCCCTCGCCGCCGCCGACCTCCTCCGCTCCTACGGCGAAGACCCCCGCGTCATCAACGCCGTCGCCGCCCACCATCAGGAAATCCCCCCCGAAAGCGTTTACGCCCCCCTTCTCATCATCGCGGACTCCCTCTCCGCCGCCCGCCCCGGCGCGCGCTCGGAGTCCATCGCCGGCTACCTCCAGCGCGTCCGCTCCCTCGAAGACCTCGCCCGCGCCTTCCCCGGCGTCACGGAAGCCTACGCCATGCAAGCCGGCCGCGAAGTTCGCGTCATCGTCGCCCCCGAGCGCCTCACCGACGACCAGGCCCGCCAGCTCGCCTTGGATCTGCGCCACCGCATCGAAAACGACCTCAATTACCAAGGCGCCATCAAAATCACCGTCATCCGCGAAACGAGGTTCAGCGAAACGGCGAAGTAGGCGGGTTGGCCTGGCCGCCCATCATAACCAGGGGCGCCCAGCGGCGACCCGGGATCTGTCAACCTCCCGGCCCCATCTTGCGTGCGATTTTATAGGATGGCGCAAAAGAGGGTCGCCTGTGGAAAATGGGGCAGGGTACTGCCCGGTGATAATACCCTTGCCCGCTAACGGGAATTGGCACAAGTTTTGCATTGAGCCATCAATCCATGAGTTTAGGCGATGACACACGGCCCCACCCGGGTGATTCCCCAGCCGACTTGATTAAATTATTTGAGCGTTACTCCAGCATTGTGGAAAACGCCATCGAGGGCATTTTTCAATCCACTCCCGAAGGACACTACCTGCTGGTCAACCCCGCCCTGGCGCACATGTATGGTTATGCGTCCCCGGAAGAGTTGATCAACAGCGTGCGCGACATTTCCAAAAGCGTTTACGTGGATGATGCGATGCGCTTGGAGTTCAAGCGGCTCATCGAGCGCGACGGGTTCGTTCACGGGCTGGAATACCAGGTGTATCGCAAGGACCGGAGCATCATTTGGATTTCGGAGCAGGCCCGGGTCGTGCGCGGCCCGGACGGCCAGGTGGCCTACTACGAGGGCTTCATCCAGAACATCACCGCCCGCAAACTCATCGAACAGGAATTGCTCGCGGCCAAAGAGGCGGCCGTTGCCGCCAGCGTCGCCAAAAGCCAGTTTCTCGCGGTCATGAGCCATGAAATCCGCACCCCCATGAACGGCGTCATCGGCATGACCTCGATCCTGCTCGACACCCAGCTCACCCCCGAGCAGCGCGACTGCGTCGAGACCATCCGCCAAAGCGGCGACGCGCTGCTGTTGGTGATCAACGACATCCTTGATTTTTCCAAGATCGAATCCGGCCGCCTCACCCTCGAGCACGAGGAATTTTCCGTGGTCGAATGTGTCGAGGGCGCGCTTGACATTCTGGCCCCCAAAGCCGCCGAAAAACAGCTCGATTTGCTTTATGAAATCGCCGCCGGCGTGCCGCCCCTGGCGCGGGGTGACGAGACCCGGCTGCGCCAGATCCTCGTCAACCTGCTCGGCAATGCGATCAAGTTCACCGCGCGCGGCGAAGTCGTGCTCACCGTCGGCGTGCAGCCGCTCGCGGAACCCGCGGCCGCGGGCGGGCCGGAACGCGTGCGCCTGCTTTTTTCCGTCCGCGACACCGGCATCGGCATTTCCGCCGGGGCAATGGCCCGGCTCTTCCAGTCCTTTTCCCAGGCCGACGCCTCCACCACCCGCCGCTACGGCGGCTCCGGCCTGGGCCTGGTCATCAGCAAACGACTCGCCGAGTTGATGCACGGCGAGATGTCCGTGGAGAGCAAGGTGGGCAGTGGCTCGACCTTCCGCTTCAGCGTGGTCGTCGAGAATGTGCCCGTCAAACCCCGGCAGTATCATGCGACCGGGTATCTCCCCCTGGCCGGCAAACGCCTGCTGATCGTGGACGACAACGAAACCAACCGCCGCATTCTCCTGCGCCTGGCACAGGGCTGGAACATGCTCGCCCAGGCGGTGGACTCCGGGCCGGCGGCGCTGGTCTTGCTCGAGTCCGGCGCCCGCTTTGATTTTGCCATCCTCGACATGCAGATGCCCGACATGGACGGCCTCATGCTCGGCGCCGCCATCCGCCAGCATTTCAGCGCCGACACCCTGCCCATGGTGCTGTTGTCCTCGCATGGCGAACGCGCCCACATTGCGGACAAATCGCTCTTCGCCGCGTCGCTGGTCAAGCCCGCGAAGCCGGCCCAGTTGATTGACGCCCTCGCCAAATTATGCACCGCCCGGGCCGAAAAAGCCGCCGGACCCTCCTCCTCCGGCACGCCTCCCGGCTTCCTCCTCCACCACGAAAAAGTGCTCCTCGCCGACGACAACGCCATCAATCAAAAGGTCGCCGCCACCATGATCTCCAAGCTCGGATATCGGGCCGACCCCGCGGCCAACGGGCTGGAGGCGCTCACCGCCGTCAAGCGCCAGCACTACGACATCATTTTCATGGACGTGCAAATGCCGGAGATGGACGGCCTCGAGGCCACCCGCCGCATCCGCTCCCTTGCCGCCGCCGCTGGCCGGCGCGGCCCCTGGATCATCGCCCTCACCGCGAATGCCATGCAGGACGACCGCGAACTCTGCCTGGCCGCCGGCATGGACGACTACGTCACCAAGCCCTTCAAGCAGGCTGACATCTCCGCCGCCTTTGCCCGCGCCCGCGCCGCCGGGCTGGCCGTGGTGGCGAAGGTGGGCCGCGCCGCCACCGACGGCGCCAGCGCGTAATCCGCCCGCCGCGCCCGCCCCGGGCGTCGAAGCCTGCGCCACCGCATCGGAAACGACCTCAATTACCAGGGCGCCATCAAAATCACCGTCAGCCGCGAAACCCGGTTCAGCGAAACGGCGAAGTAACAACCCTGGCACGAAGTACAGGGAATTGCCCTGAGCAAAGCGAGGGGGATTAAGTGATGCTTGCTTGGCTGTTTTGGGGTTGCCGGGGTCGGTGAGAGCGGGCTAAGTTCGTTTTTAAACCTCGCCGCAGCCGGTGCCGAACCAGGCGGGAAAGCGGGCGCTGTAATCCCATGGATGGATAACCACATTGGCACGTGGACTTTGAGGAACAAAGATGACCCGAATAAATTCGAATCTGGATCCCAAAACCCTCAAGCGCATGCACCTGATCGCCGAGTATCGCGAGATTACCATGGTGCCGGCGGCCTTGCGCCGCAGTCTGCGCACCCGGAAGAAAGAAGACATCCTTGCCGGCATTCCGGAAAAGTTTACGTTAAACCAAGGACACGTGGCTTTCTTTTATAATAAGCAACGGTTCCTGAAAAAAAGATTTGGGCGATTATGTAAAGAAATGGCCCGGCGTGGTTACAAATTTGATCTTACTCGCGGAAAGGCCTTTGACGGGTTTGACGACGACTTTAACGGCTTTTGGAATTCCACCCCCGCGGATGATGGCCTGGTGTTGGCCCGTATCAGCCTGCGGATATCCCAAAAGCCCCACCTGTATACAGACTAAAAATGACGGAAACTTGCTTTTTGGAGTTCGGCGGCGGCCAGATGCGGCTCCCGCCGCTTGGCCGGGGCCGGGAGGTGGGGGGGGGCCCCCCATCTATTATTTCACTGCCTCCGGCGCCGCCGGCACCCACGCCACCGGCCGCTCATTCCCCGGGAAATCCACCCACGTCTTCGTCGCCAGACTGTAAACACTCAAATACATTTTCTGCATCTGATCGTTATTCTGGAGTTTGTTGGCGTCATACATGGCGATGATTTATGCGTCTTCTGCGTTTTTTGCGGTAAAAAACGCCCCAGCCCTCCCAACCTATCCAACCCATCCCACGCATCAAACGCAGCCAACGGAGTCCTTCCCATTTTTTGGTTTCGTGCTAAACTGCGGGGACAAGCGGGGAGCCGGGAGCACGGAGCCAGCCCTCTCTCAGTTCCTTTGTTCCCCCGTTCCACGATGCCTCAGTGCCCATGCCGTCTAATCCCCACACCCCGCCTCTCGAAACCTTGGTGCAGTGGGGCCCTGCCCCTCGAAGCCTCGGCGAAGTGGGGCCTCAGTGCCTCAGCCCCTCTGTGCCCATGTTCTTTCGTCCCTCCGTCCCTTTGTCCCTAAACTCGTCAACCTCCCGTCCAAAGATGTCCAACCCAGTCCAAGTAAATCCAACCAAATCCAACCAAATCCAACCAGTAATTACAGGGGGGCCTCCCCATTACCGAGTGAAACGCCATGCAGACCGCAAACTCCAATCTGCCACCATTCTCCGAACTCCACACTTCACATTGCACACTTCACCCCCCCCACACACACCGCCAAATTAAACCCCGGGCAAAACATGAACTTTACTTTCCTGGCTTCACCCCTCCTTTGCGCCCTTCGCGCCTTTGCGGTGAATGCTCACTCCGCCCGCGCCACCACCAGCCCGCCGGTTTCCCAACCGCCGCCCAGCGCCTTGTAAAGCGCGATCAAATTCTGCGTCACTGCCTGGTCGCTTTGCACCAAATCATCCTGGCTCTGATACAACGAGCGTTCCGCATCGAGCACGTTGATAAAATTCGTCAACCCATTTGCATAAAGTTGATTCGACAAATTCAGCGCGTCCTGGCTGGTGCTGACGGCCTGAGCGAGCGAACGATGCCGCACTTGTTCCTTGGCATAGGCCACCAGCGCGTTCTCCACGTCCTCGAATGATGTGAGTACCGTCTGCTCGTAAGCCGCCAGCGCCTGCTCCTGCCGCGCGTTTTGCACCTGGATGTTCGCGCGGATGCGCCCCGCGTCAAAAATCCGCCACTGCACCGTCGGCCCCAGCGACCAGAACTTGCTGCCCGGCGTAAACCAGTCGCCCGTGCCGACGCTCTCGAAGCCCGCGTCGCCCGTCAGCGAAAACTTCGGGAACAAATCCGCCGTCGCCACGCCGATGCGCGCGGTCGCCGCGACGAGATTCACCTCGGCTTGGCGCACATCCGGGCGGCGCAGCAACAATTCCGATGGCAAGCCCACTGGCACTTCCGGCGGTGTGGTGGGGATGGGAGCAGTCGCGCTCAATTCGTTCAACAGCGCGCCCGGTTGCTGGCCCAACAACACGCCCAGCCGGTGAATCGCGGTCTCAATCCCCGTTTCCAAAGTTGGCACCTGGGCCTGCGTCTGCGCGAGCACCGTCGCGGCCTGCTGCGTGTCGAGGTCGTTGCCCAAGCCTTGCTTGAAACGGTCTTGCGTGAGCGCCAGCGCGTCCTGCTGCGCTTTGATGTTCTGTTGCGCAATCGCCAGCCGTTGTTGGAAGCCCCGCACCTCGACATAATTGCGCGCCACTTCCGCCACCAGCGTCACCTGCACGTCTTGCCGGCTATACTCGGCGGCGGTGACTTCCGCATTCGCCGCCTCGACCGCGCGCCGCGTGCCACCGAACACATCAATCTCCCACGACGCATCGAACCCCGCCTGGTAAACATTGTTCACAAACGGAACACTCGCCGGCAATTGCAGCGCGCCGAGCACCGGCTGGTTCCGGCTTTGCGCCTGCCTCACTGCGGAACCGGTGGCATCCACGGTCGGCCCCAAATCCGCCGCGGTGATTCCCGCCTGCGCTCGCGCCTCGCGCACGCGCGCCTCGGCGATTTTCAAGTCAAGGTTCGCCGCGACGGCCCGGCTCACCAGCGCGTCGAGTTCGGGATCGTGGAAATTATTCCACCAAGTGGCGAGGGCGACTCCGTTATTCGACTCGCCGCCCGCCAGCGCCTCGCCCCATTGCGCGGGCGCGGTGCTCGCGGGCGTGTGGTAATCAGGGCCGACAGTGCAGCCGGTGAGCAGAATGGCCAGGATGGCTGGCGCGAGAATGATGGGTGTTTTCATGGATGTTCCTCCGGTAAAAAGTTTTTAGTGGGCGGCGACGGGGCCTTTGGCCCGCACGCGCTGGAACAAAATGACGGCGGGCACGCTCACCAGGCACAGCAACGCGAGCCAGCGGAAGGCGTCCACGTAGGCCATCGTGGTCGCCTGCCGGACGATGTCCTGATAAATCAGGCCGAGGGCGGCGGACGGCCCCTGGCCCCAGCCGGCATTCGGCTGCGCCAGCGCGGAATTGATTTGCTGCAACTTCGCTTGCAAGGCCGGGTCGTAGGGCGTCGCGTGCGCCACGAGCATGACTTGGTGAAACTGGGCCTGGCGGGTGACCAACGTGGTCGCGATCGAAATGCCCACGCTCGCGCCGATGTTGCGCATTAAGTTGTAGATCCCCGCCGCGTTGCCGATTTGCGCGTCGCGCAACATGCCCATCGCCGTGGTGGTCAGCGGGACGAACACCAGCGCCATGCCCACGCCCTGCAGGAAATTGGGCCAGATGATGTTGGCGGTGGCCAGGTCGAGGCTGAGGTGGCTGAGCCAGAAAATGGCCGCAGCGTTGATGATAAAGCCCGTGCCGATCAGCTTCCGGCTGTCCACACGGCTGGTGAGGTAGCCGGCGACAAAGGTCAGCAGCAGCACGCCCAGGCCGCGCGAACTTTGGGCGAGGCCGCTTTCCTGGGCTGTGTAGCCCATGAGGTTCTGCAAAAATTCCGGCTGCAGGGTGAGCGGCACGTAAACCACCATGCCGACCATCGTGATGAGCAGCGTGCCCACGGCGAAATTGCGGTTCTTGAACACGCGCAGGTCCACAATCGGCTGCTTTTCGCGCAGCTCCCACACCACGAACACCGCCAGCGAGACGGCGGCGATGAGCGCAAACCAGCGGATCCACGGCGTGCCGAACCAGTCGTCCTCCTGGCCTTTGTCCAAAATGAGTTGCAGCGCGGCCAGCCCGATGGCCATCAAGCCGAAGCCGATGGCGTCAATGCGGCCTGGCTTGGAATCGCGGATATGGGCCGGGTCGTGGATGAAGCGCTTCATCATCAGGACGGCGAAGACGCCGACGGGAATGTTGATGTAGAAAATCCAGCGCCAGGAGTAATTGTCGGTGATCCAGCCGCCGAGGATCGGGCCGACGATGGGCGCGACAATCACGCCCACCGTGTAGGCGGCCATCGCCATGCCGCGTTTGGCCGGGGGAAAACTCTCCAGCATGATGGACTGCGCCAGCGGTTGCAGCGCCCCGCCGCCGGCCCCTTGCAACACGCGTGCGGTAATCAGCAGCCCCAGCGTCGGCGCGATGCCGCACAGGAACGACGCGCTGGTGAAGATGATGACACAGGTGATCAAGAACCGCTTGCGGCCAAAATACCGCGAAAACCAGCCGCTGGCCGGCAGCACGATGGCGTTCGAGACCAGGTAACTCGTCACCACCCACGTCGCCTCGTCCACGCTGGCGGACAGGTTGCCCGCGATGTGCGGCAGCGCAACATTCGCAATCGCGGTGTCGAGCACCTCCATGAACGTCGCCAGCATCACCGAAATAACGATGAGCCAGGGGTTCACGAGCGGCGTGGTTTTCTCGGCGTTCATGGCCCAAGAAGTTTCGATGGTTGGCGGAACTGTTTAACGAACGGTGACGGAGGGCGTGACGGACATGCCCGGGCCGAGTAGGTGCGCGGGATCCAGCGGGTCATCAAACACGATCTTCACCGGCACGCGCTGGACAACCTTGACGTAGTTGCCCGTCGCGTTTTCCGGCGGCAACAGGCTGAAGTGCGCGCCCGAACCGGCTTGAATGCTATCCACATGACCATGGAATTTGTGGTCCGGGTAGGCGTCCACCGAGATTTCCACCGGCTCGCCCGGACGCATGTTGGCCAACTGGGTTTCCTTGAAATTGGCTACCACCCAAATTTGTTGCGGCACCAGAGCGAGCAACGGCTGGCCCGGTTGCACGTAGTTGCCCATCTCCACCGAACGATGCGTCACAATGCCATCCTGCGGCGCGGTCACCTTGGTGTAGGACAAATCCAGCGCCGCCTGGTTGACCGTGGCTTCGGCGAGTTGCACATTGGCCTCGGCGGTTTTGATGTCTGTCTGGCTCAGGCTCACTTGGGCGGTGGCGGCGAGGGCGCGGTTCTTGGCGACGGCCACCTGGGCGGCGGTCGCGCTGGCCTGGTCTTGCGCCAAATCAATCTGGCTGCGGGCCACCGCGCGGCTTTCCACCGCTTGGTAGCGTTGCAAGTCGGCCTGCGCGCGGGTCGCATCGGCGGCGGCGGCGGTCACCCCGGCCTGTTCCTGTTCCGCCTTGGCCTGGTCCACGGCAAACTGGGCCTTCGCCTGGTCGAGCCGACTTTGCGCGGCGGCCAGTTCGGCTTGCGCTTGCGCCAGCTTCACTTCGTAGCTGCGCGGATCAATTTCCAGCAAAACGTCGCCTTGTTTGACGGCTTGGTTGTCGTGGAGGGACAGACTCACGACCTGTCCCGCGACCTGCGGGGCCATCGAGATCACATCCCCGTCAATGAAGGCGTCGTCCGTGGATTCATAGGGGGCGATCTCGGCGACATAGTAAACGCTGGCCGCGACGCCGGCCAGGAGCACGCCGCTCGCCAGCAATACGCGCCGGAGCCATTTGCGCGGGGTCTGCGGGGTCGGCGCGGGCGTCGCCACGGCGACGCGGGGCAGGCGGTCGGCCACAGTCGGCCCTCCGTTGAGCAAAGCGGTCAGGTCGGAGCGCCCGTTATTCGAGGCAAGGGGACTGGTTTCGGTGGTGGTCATGGCGGTGGGAGGGAAGAGGGTGATGGTGGTGTGGGAACTTTTGTTGAGGCCAGTATACTCCGAAAAAGAAGGGCTGGATAATATCATGTTGGTTGTGCTACGATGCCCGAAAGGTATCACCCCATGGAACTGCGCCACCTGCGTTATTTCGTCGCTGTCGCGGAGGAACTGAACGTCCGCCGCGCGGCGGAGCGCCTGCACGTTTCGCAGCCGCCCCTCAGCCGCCAGATTCACGACCTCGAGGACGAGATCGGCGCCAAGCTGTTCCTGCGCGGCAAACGCGGCATGCAACTGACCGAGGCGGGAAAATTCCTATTGGAGGAAGCCCGGCAAATCCTCGGCCAGAGCGAGCGGGCCATCCGCCTCACCAACGCCGCTAGCCGGGGCGAGGCCGGCCGCCTGTCCCTGGCCTATTCGGCGGCCATCTTCGACCCGGCCTTCTCCCGCGCGGTCCGCCTGTTCCGCCAGCGGTTTCCCCTCGTGGAGGTGGCAATGCGGGAACTTTCCTTCTCCTTGCAATTGCAGGCGTTGCTGGACCGGCAAATTGACATTGGCTACGTCGTATTTGGCGCCATGCAAACGGAAACGGATCTCGCGTTCGAGTGCATTCGCCAGGTCGCCACCTGCATCGCGTTGCCGCGCGACCACCCGCTGGCGAAGCGCAAGCAGCTCAAGCTCCAGGACTTGGCCAGGGAGCCGTTTATTTTTCCGCGCCAAAGCATGTCCACCTTTCGCGCGTGGCTCCTTGAACTCTGCCGCGCCGCCGGTTTTACCCCCCAAATCGTCCAGGAAGGGGACAACGCCATGGGCATCCTCGGGCTGGTCGCCTCCGGGGGCGGGGTGGCCTTTGCCCCGGACACGGGCCGGATCTTTCAGGCCATGGGCGTCGAGTTTCGCGCCTTGCCGCCCGCCACGCCGAAGTTTGACCTGCACTGCGTCTGGCGGCGGGACAATACTTCGCCCTTGGTGCCGGCCTTCCTGAACATTCTGCGTGAGTGCGCCCGCCCCGACGACAAACGCTCTCGCTAAATCCCGTGTAATCCGTAGTCAAATTGGACCGCCGCCATCCGGTAAATTCGCGTCCTTGTTCCCGCTGAACTTTTCCGAAACCCAATCCGCGACGCGGTTCAGCCGCAGCGCAAAAATGGCATAGACGAACGCCAGCCCGGCCCAGCAACCGTAGCCGAGATATTGGTAATTGCGCCGGATGTCGGCCCCGGTCCAGCCGAAATTGTCCATGAGCTGGTCCATGTCGCCGTTCGCGTCGTCCTCGCCGTTGATCATCGAGCCAAAGGGAATGTCATCCGTGCCGTGGTAAACCTTGTTCCAATAAAGGACAATGTGCAGGAAGGCGCTCGCCGCGATCAGGAAGAAAACGTAGCGGCAGAAACCCCATTTGAATTTCTCCGGCAACTGCACGTAGAACGAGGCCATAAGCAGCGCGCTCAGGTAGAACTCGCCGCCGACGCCGCCAAACGCGCTCCACCAAAACTCCTGCTCGTGCTCCGGCATCCGCCAGGTCATGTAGTATTGCAGGCTGGCCAATGCGACCGCCGCGACCATCGGCCAGGGTTTGCGCTCCTGCCAGCCCGCCACGAAGAGAATCCCAAACAATAGCAACACGCCGAAATAGACGAAGGGCGAATAATCCGGCTCAACGGGCGTCCAGCCAAACGGCAGCGGCGTCGCGCGCCGGCCGGTCAGCCACGCCGCCGTCGCGTGCCCGAATTCGTGCATCCACACGTGGAAGCCCTGCGCAAAGAACACCAGCGGACTTTCGTTGATGACCCACGCCAACCCCAGCAGCAGCGGCGGCACGAAGGTGTTGACGCGCCAGTCGCCAAACGCCAGCAGCGGATGCGTCTGCGTGTCCGCCTTGTCCAATTCCGCCAGCAGGATGGAATATTTGTCTTTCAAATGGAAAGGGCCAAATTGTGGACAGGGCACGCCGGTTGGCCAACCCAAAAAACAAAACTTCCCTCACCCGCCGGCGAACACCGGGCGAAAACCCGCTTCCGTCAAAATGCGCGCGACCTCCGTTCGTTTGTCGCCTTGAATCTCGATGCGCCCCTCCTTCACCGTTCCGCCCGTTCCGCAGGCCCGCTGCATCGCCTTCGCGAGTTGTTCCTTTTCCGGCTGTCCGATGCCGACCCAGCCCGTCACCACCGTCACTGTTTTGCCGCCGCGTCCCGCCTTCTCCCGGATGATGTCCACCCGCCCGCGGCTCTTCCGGGCCGGTTTTGCCTCCGGTGCTCGTGGTGTTGGCGAATTAACGCGGGCAGTCGCCAGCTCTTCGCCCGACAGTCCGGCAAACGGATTTTGCCCAATGCTCTCTCCTCCATCGGTGCGAATGCGGCCACGTTCGTTCATCGGTAATCAAAAATCGGCGCTGTTTTATGCTACACCTTGTCCGGCACGACGAAGGGTTTGCGGTATTCAGTGGTAAGGAGAGCGTTCGCGTCGTCGCTGTTCGTGAATTTTTCCGTCTTCGGGTCGAATTCCAGCGCCGCACCGAGGGTCGCGGACGTTTTGTCCAAATCCACGCCATTCAAGCTGAGGTGCGCCGCCATCCGCTCGAAGGCCTCGCTCATCGTCGCATTGCCCTTGATTTGCTCGCGGATGACGCCGCCCGGCTGGGCCTTGCCGACGCGATAGGAAATGTTGGCCAAATGGCAGAGCGAACTGGAAAGGAACCCCTCCGTGATGGGCGCGTGCAGGTCGCTCACTTTGCGGCTGCGCACGGCGGCGATGAAGTTTGCCTCATGGTTCGACCCCCCGGAAAAATCCTTCAGCACCTTGCCGTCTTTGTCGGTGGCCTGCGCGCTGGTGTAAGTCGCCGGCACGATGACCCGCCCGCCTTCACATTCCACAATCACCCCGACGCTCTGGTTGTAAACTTTGTCCATCAGGGTGCTGCCCAGCCGCACCGGCAGCCCATGCACTTCAAAAATGAGCGGCGCGTTTTTATAGTCATGGACGACGGCCAGCGTATTTGGCGTTTCCCCGTCGTCCACATAACTCAGCCGCCCGCCGATGCTGAGCACGCGCGGCGAGAGCGCCAGCTCGCCGAGGAACCAGCGCGCGATGTCCATCTGATGCACGCCCTGGTTGCCGATGTCGCCGTTGCCGTAGGGCCATTGCCAGTGCCAGTCGTAATGCAGCTTCGTGCGGCGCAGCGGCGCCTGCGGCGCGGGGCCGAGCCACAAATCGTAGTTCACCGTTGGCGGCACCGGCTGCGGCCCGGTCGTCAGGCCGATGCTGGCGCGCCGCTTGTAGCACAGGCCGCGCGCGGAAAGGATTTTTCCAATATTGCCCGCGCGCACCCACGCCACCGCCTCGATGATGCTGTCACTCGAGCGGGCTTGCGAGCCGACCTGGATGATGCGCTGGTATTTGTCGGCGGCCTCGATGATTTTGCGCCCCTCCCAAATGTTGTGGCACACGGGCTTTTCCAGATACACGTCCTTGCCCGCCTGGCACGCCCAAATCGCCTGGAGCGCGTGCTGGTGGTTCGGCGTGACGATGAAGACGGCGTCAATGTTGCCCTTGGCCAGCATATCCCGGTAATCGGCGTAGGTGTTGATCGTGAGGCCCTGCGCGCGCAGCGTTTTCGCCATGCCGTCGAGCACCGCCGAATCCACGTCGCACAGCGCCGTAATGCGCGCGCCGGCCACGCTGGCCAGCTCCTTGGTGATGATGTCCTTGCCGCGGTTGTTAAAGCCGACGATGCCCAGGCGCACGTCGCTGTTCGCGCCTGCCACCTGCGCCCACGAGCGCGGCCGCAGGGTCGCGGCGGCCGTCGCGACGCCGGTGGTCTTCAAAAATGCTCGCCTGGAAATCCGGGGCATGGGGTGGGGGGCGGAAAGAGATGGAGTGGAGGCACGCCATCCTAGCCCCGGCCGCCGTATGGCAAGCCGACAGTCAGCGAAGAAAACCTACCCCCCGGAAACCATGGATGGCCTGGATAACACGGAACCACGAAATCAAATAATAATATCAACTAAAAATTTTTATCAAATCTCTGGCCGCCTCCCATTCATCCCATCCCTCCCATTTGTCCCATCCGTGGTAAAAAATTTCCCGAAAAAACACCAAAATTTCGCAAAAAGTTTTTCACAAGTTATTCACCGCGGGGTTATTCGCAGCCGTGAATAAGTGGTTCATTGGTTTATTCACTTATTTTCATGCACTAAGCCCCTGTTGGCGGCGAACTTGCGAAGTTGTTCACATGGGTGAAATTTTTATTACGCCAATGCTTCACAAGTTACTGGATGGGGAAGTTTTTTTGCGCCAACCCCTTGCGAAAATTTGCCCCCTATGCGATAGTGCGCACGGTTCTTTGAGAGAACGGAAGGTTTGCGCAGGGGTTGCCTCGCAAGAGGTGGCCCACCGGCGGGGCCTTCTGGGATAATCCCGGGTAACCGGGGAAAGGTCGGGGTTAGTTGGTAGTCCCGGCCCCTCGCGGTCAGTCCCCATCTTCGGATGACGGACGCCCGAGGCATGTTTCACCCCTCCCGCCTTGGCGAGTCGCATCGCCGGGGTTCCTATTGCGACAAAAGGGAGGCGGCGGCCAGGTGCGCAAACGAATGCGCCACCAAGCCGAATGAGGACTGTGGCTGGTTCGTAGCCGCAGTCAACACAGGGTGACCCCAAGGATTGGGTCAAATTTGACTACCCTGCATACCAATCTGCCGGACACGGAGTCACGAGGGCACCTCGTGGGAAGGCTTTTCCCGGATGGGAAGAGTACGTAAAGCTCCGGGCCAGGCGGGAGGCGCGACGGTTCCAGAAGCGGGAGCCGCCCGGCCTGCATCACAGCCGTGGGCGCGCAAATAACGCGTCGGCGGCCTGCACCATCAAATGTCCATTGAGGGATAAGAGGCAAGACCCGTACCCTTCAGGCCAACGCTCCGGGGGCAGTTCCCGGGGGCCGACCTGAAGGACAGCGGTGACGAGGCTGTGTCGCAGCAGTCTCACCACCATGTGCGGCGCACTTCCCCGGCAGGGGATGGGCGAACCGTGCTGAAAGGCCTCACCCAACAATCGCCGGGAGCAATCCGGGCGGCGGTCCTGCCAAGAGACCGATAATTCCGCGTTGCCGCGGGAACTGGCGTCGAGGAGCCGGCCGCCCACCTGCGAAGGTGCGAGCGCCCAAGGACCGGCGAATGGGAAAGAGCGTGTGGCGAGCGCCCACCCCCGTTTTTAGGCCCCGGAAGTTGCAAAACCTCCGGGGTCTTTTAATTTTGGCTGTTTCATTCGCTTGCCCGCCGCGCGGTTTTGCGCTTTTCCTTCTTCCATGTCCGTTGACGCAACTAAGACCGCCCCCAGCGATGCTCCCCCCGCCCGCAAGGTCATCCTCACCTGCGCGCAGCCGACGGGGGCGCTGCATTTGGGCAATTACCTGGGGGCCGTCCAGAACTGGCGGCGAATGCAGGATGACTACGAGTGCTACTTCGGCGTCGTAGATATGCACGCCATCACCCTGCCGTATGAGCCGGCCAAACTGCGGGCCTCCACGCTGGAACTGGTCGCGTGGTATATCGCCTGCGGACTCGATCCGGCCAAGGCGCATTTCTTTATCCAATCCCATGTCATCGGCCATGCCGAACTGGCCTGGGTGCTCGGTTGTTTGTGTCCGCTGGGCCAACTCGAGCGCATGACGCAGTTCAAGGACAAGTCCGCCAAGCAGGAGAGCATCGGCGCCGGACTGCTCTATTACCCGGTGCTGATGGCGGCGGACATCCTGCTCTATAATGCCGACGCCGTGCCCGTGGGCGAGGATCAGAAACAGCACCTCGAACTCGCGCGCGACCTCGCCGAAAAATTCAACCGCACCTATTCTCCGACCTTCAAGGTGCCCGAGCCGTTTATCGCCAAGACCGGCGCACGCATCGCCTCGCTCGCGAACCCGGAGAAAAAAATGTCCAAGTCCGACGAAGACCCCTCCGGCACGCTTTACCTGAACGACCCGCCCGCGGTGTTGCGCAAAAAAATCATGTCGGCCGTCACCGACTCCGGCGGCGAAGTTGTGGCGCGCGACGACAAGCCCGGCGTGACGAATTTGCTGCACATCCTCAGTGCCGTCACCGGCCGTGCGCTGTCGGAACTCGAAGCTGAATTTGCGGGCCAAGGCTATGGTGCGTTTAAAGGCGCGGTCGCCGTTGCCGTCATCGCCACGCTCGAGCCCGTGCAGAAAAAATACGCCGAGTTGATGGCGAGCAAGGATCACTTGCTCGAAGTCATCAAAACCGGTGGCGACGTTGCGCAGAAGACGGCCTACAAAACCCTCGCCAAAGTTTACCGCAAAGTCGGCTTCCTCGAACGCGCGCGATAAGCGCTTTGTTGAAACCGACTTGCTCCGTAGCGCGGGCTGAAGCACCGCGCTACGAAACTGGCCTTGGCCGCAAAGTGCGGATTCCCCTCAAAAAATCCGCGAAATGAGCCTTGACAAGTCAACTCTGTAATGCAAAGCTAACGACCAGCCACCCATCCTCCGCCATGGCCTTACCCCTGCTGCTTGCGCCGTCCGTTCCCGCTTGGGAGATGCTCACCCGCGTCGCCGCGCCCGCCGCAGCGATGTCCGGTGCGTTTCCGGGGTCGGCCGAGGGTTGGATGATACCCGCCGCGCTTTTATTGCCTTTGACGCCCTTGTTTGGGCCGGCTGACTCGACCGGCGCGGAAAACTACCTCGCCGGCCTGCAGGCCGAGCATTTGCTGGGTTCGTGCGTTTTACCGGCGGGCAACCGGCGGCGCGGGCCGTTGGCCTGGCTGGGGGTCGCCCTGCGCGACCAGGGGCGCAAGCTCTTTGCCGACCTGCGCGGCGGTTGCTGGATTCCCGGGTTTCCGGCGATTGGGCGGGGCCGGGAACTGTTGCGCGCGGCGGGGATCGCCGATGGCGCAGGTTTGGCCGCAGCCTTGCTCGAACTGGGCCTGCCCGGCACGGTTGGCCCCGAGTTATATTTCAACATCCACGATGCCCAGCCCGGCCAGGAGTGCGCGCGGGTTTATGTCCTCGACGCCTCGGCCCGGCGCCTGCACGGCTTTGCCCTGCCGCCATCCGCGCTTGCGCCATGGGGGGCGAAATGATAGTTGGGAAGTGATAATTCAATCGCCGTGAAAACCTCGCTCCATGAAGCCTTGCGCCAAGTCCGCGACCTCCAGCAGGCGATTTTGGAGAAACAGCGATTCAAAGGCTACTCCGGCCGCGCCCGCGCCATGGGCGGTTGCGTCGCGCTGGCGGCAGGGATGATATTCGGCTCGGCATTCATGCCGGACACGCCACAGGCGCATTTGATGGGCTGGGGGATTGTTTTTGCGCTGGCGTTGGTGCTCAACTATTGGGCGCTAATTTACTGGTTCTTGCACGACCCCGAAGTCGGGCGCGACACGCGCCGGTTGCGGCCCGCGCTGGAAATCGTCCCCTTGCTGGTGGTGGGCGGCGTGTTGACGGCGGCGCTGGCGCTGCACGATGAATTCAACCTCTTGTTCGGCATGTGGATGGCGATGTATGGGTTGATGAATTTCACGGCGCGGGCGGTGCTGCCGCGCGGGCTGTCCTGGGTCGGGCTTTATTATCTCTTGTGTGGCGTGCTCTGCCTGCTCGGCCTGCCGACTCTGTCGTTCACACGCGACGCCTGGGTGATGGGCATGGTGTTTTTCATCGGCGAATTTTTTGGCGGCCTCGTGCTGCACTATGACGAAAAGCCGCTGCCCGCGCTGCGCACGTTTTTTGGATTTCCCGCCCCCGCCGGCACCGAAGAGGTCGAGTGATTGCCCGCCAAAAACCAGCGACTAAAAACAAAAAACTAAATAACTTCCAAAGTTCATGTCCGACAACCCCTTTGCCGCGCTTTCCCGCGTGATGCATGAGCCCAACCGGCTCGCGCTGGTCTCGGCTTTGGCCGCGGCGGTGGACGGCTTGTCCTTCGGCGAACTCAAGGAAGCCTGCGATTTGACGGACGGCAATCTCAACCGACACCTCAAAGCCCTCGAGGACGACGGCATCATCGCCCAGCGCAAGGAGACTGTCCGCGGCGGCCGCCCGCACACGACCGTCACGCTCACCCCGGCTGGGCGTCGGCGCTTTGTGAAGTATCTCGAAACACTCGAAGAAGTCCTCGCGCAAGCAGCGGCGGCGGTGGGCACACCCGCACCGGGCCTCACGCTGCCAATGGCCCGCCCGAGTCGAGCATGAATTTAACCGCCCCTGCGTTTACCCCATGGACCCCATTGATGACATTTTAATTCCCCCCGCGTCACGCAAGCCGGACACCCGGCGCTTGCGCGCGCGACACATTTTACGCATCCTGGCGTTTATCATTGTCGTGGCGGCGCTGCTCTACGCAGGCAAGCTGTTGAAGTTTAATGCCAACGACACGCTGGCGCACCGGCGGGCCGACCTGCTCGGCGTGGCGCCGCTGTTTTTCTTTGGCGTGGTTTTGTGGTGGTATGCCGGGCGCAAGGTGGAGGAACTGGATCAACCCTTGTTTCGGGGGACCGCCGAAGACCCGGCTGACGTGCGGCTGGGTGTTCGCAGCCAATTTTTGGCGGGCCTCAGTGTTATTGCCGTGTTCACGGGTTTGTGTTCGGTGCTATTTGGCGGAATCCTCGCGTGGCGGCCCGAAGCCCTCAAGCCCGTGCTCCCGGCCTTGACGCAAAACCCTTTGCTGGGGCGGCCCTTTCTGGCCATCGGCGCGCTGTTGATCATCCTGGGGATGGGGGCGCTGGCCCTGGCGCGCAATGGATTTTGGGTGGTGTTGAGTCTGCTGGCGGGTTTTATCGGCATGCTGGCGGTGGCACTCGGCGCGGCGCTGGCGTGGCATCGTGATGTCTTGTTGCCGGCCTTTCCATTTTTGCTGCACCTGCAGCTCGCCCCGCGCCCGATTTTGGGCATCGGCATACTGTTGGAGGTTCTGGCCCTCATTGCGCTAGGGCTGGCGCTGCGGCGCAAAACCCCGCGCACCTGACCGGCCGGCGCGGCGGTTCTATTTCGCGGTTCCGTTGCCGGCCGTGGTCGGCGCTTCGGGCAGCTTCAGCTTGTCGAGCTTGGGGGCGATGATGATCCGGCAATAGCCGGCATCGGAATTGTTGTTGAAATATTCCTGGTGGTAATCCTCGGCCTTGTAAAAGGGGCCGGCCTTCGTGATTTCGGTGACAATCGGGTCCTTGAAGTTCTTTTGCGCGGCGGCCTTGGATCTCTCGGCAGCGGCCTTCTGGGCGTCGTTGAAATAAAATATCACGGAACGATAGGAGGTGCCGGTGTCGGCGCCTTGGCGGTTGAGGGTCGTCGGGTCGTGCATGTGCCAAAACCACTCAAGCAGTTGCGCATAGGAAATGACTTTGGGGTCGAACTTCACCTGCGTCACCTCGGCGTGGCCGGTCGTCTCTGTGCAGACTTGGTCATAGGTCGGGTTGGCGACGGTGCCGCCCATATAGCCGCAGGTGGCCTCCCAGACGCCGTCGAGGCGTTCGAAGACGGCCTGCGAGCACCAAAAGCAACCCGTGCCGAAAACCGCCGTTTCAAGGTCGGCGGGCGGCGGCCCCTTTTTCTGCGGCGCGGGCATGGGCGGCGTGCTGGTGGACGAAGTGGCGGCGGGCATGGCGGTCGAGGGATTATAGATGTAAACGAAAGCAAACATGCCGGCGACCACGAGGGCAGCCAGCCAACCCAGCAGGGAGCGAAATCCAGGAATGAGTGCCATAATGTTTGCCAGAACAGCCTAAATCACCTAAGGTTCCCCGCGCAATGCTCAAAAGCCAAGGAAATTGATGACGGCGTGCGCCGCCGGATGGGCTTGCAACCAACCACGTGGAACAGTCCTTTCAGGAAAATGAAGACTGGCTGCGCTCCGCCATGGAGCACTCCTCCATCGGCATGGCCCTGGTTGCTCCGGACGGGCGCTGGCTCAAGGTCAACCGCGCCCTTTGCCGCATCGTGGGCTACCACGAGGTGGAACTGCTCGCCACGGATTTTCAGTCCATCACCCATCCGGACGACCTGGCGGCGGACTTGGCGCTGGTGCGGCGACTCTTGGGCGGGGAAATCGCCAGTTATGACCTGGAAAAACGCTATTTTCGCAAGGACGGCCACCTCGTTTGGATTCACCTCACTGTCTCGCTGGTGCGCGACCGGCAGGGCGAACCACTCCACTTTATTTCGCAGATTCAGGACATCACCGAACGCAAACTCAACGAGGAGAAAATCCGCCAAAGTGAAGCCATGATGGCCGCCGCCGAGCACCTCGCGCATTTCGGCAGTTGGGAGCTGGACCTCGCGAACCCGGAGCTAAATGGCAACCCGCTGCGTTGGTCAGACGAATGTCACCGCATCTTTGGCTTCGAACCGGGTCGCGTGACGGTGACCAACGAATTGTTCTTCAGTCGCGTGCCCCGCGACGACCACGAAGCCATCCAGCAGGCCGTGGCCCGGGCCATTGCGGAGCGCGGGGTTTATTCGGTTGAGCATCGCGTGTTGCTGCCCGGCGGCGAAGTGCGCCACGTTCACGAACAGGCCCAAGTGGTGGTGGACGAGGCCACCGGCCAGCCGCGGAAAATGATTGGCACTGTGCATGACATTACGGAACGCCGCCAGGCCATGGCGGCCATGGTCAAGGCCAAAGAGGAGGCCGAAGCCGCCGCCCGCACAAAATCCGAATTTCTGGCCATGATCAGCCATGAGATCCGCACGCCGCTCAACCCTATCCTCGGCGCGGCGCAATTGCTCCTCGACCAGCAAAGCTCCCCGGAACAACGCGAGCTGTTGCAGATCATCCAGAACGCCGGCGAGCATTTGCTTACGCTATTGAGCGATATTCTCGATTTGGCCAAACTGGAATCCGGCGGCGCCAGCCTGTCAGTCTCCCCGTGCCTGGTGGGCGAATTGGTGCAAGGCGTGCTGGACATCAAGAGCGAGGACGCCCGCCGCAAGGGCCTCGCGCTGGCCATGCAACTGGATTCGCACCTGGCCTTCTGCTATTTGCTGGACGAGCCGCGCCTGCGCCAAATTCTCCTCAATTTCATCGGCAACGCCGTCAAATTCACCAACGAAGGCGGTATCACGGTGCGCGTCGAGCGCTTCGAGACCGGCCACCAGCGCGACTTGTTGCGCTTCAGCGTGCGCGACACCGGCATCGGCCTGAGCACTGAACACTCCGCCCGCATCTTCGAGCCATTTTACCAGGTGGACAGTTCTGCCACCCGCCGCTACGAAGGCGCGGGCCTGGGCCTCTCCATTTGCCGCCGCCTGGTGGAAATGATGGGGGGCGAGATTGGCGTGGAAAGCCGCCTCGGTGAGGGCGCGACTTTCTGGTTTAGCGCGTGGCTGGAACGCCGGCGCTCCCTGGTCGGCAGCGGCACGCCTTGGCCAATGCCGCTGGCCAGCGCGCGCCGCCGCAGTATTTTGCTCGCCGATGCCAACGAACAAGCCCGCCTCATCCTCACTACGATGCTCGAACATGCCGGCTGCGAAATTGCGTCGGCGGAAACGGGCGCGGGCGCGCTGGCATTGTTCCGGCCCGGGGTGTTTGATTTGGTGTTGTTGGACCTGCGGCTGCCCGACCTCGACGGCTGTGCAACCGCCACCCTCATCCGTGAGTGCGAACGCGCCGCTGGCGGGCCGCTGGCGCCCATTATCATTCAAGCGGAGGTAGCGGATTGCCCGGACCTGAGCACTCTGGAAAAAGCCAGACTGGACGATGTGCTGGTCAAACCCGTTCGCCAGGTGAATTTACTCAATCTGTTGAATCGCCACGCGCCTTTGCCCGCGGCCGCCCACAAGCCTAAACGGGAAGCGCCGCCCGCTGGCGTTTCCGGTCCAGGCTGAAGCCGCATCCGGCAGTTTACCCATGACCCCACCCCCGCTCGACCTCCAGCTCATTGGCCGCGAAGTCGCCCTGCGCTGGCCCGATGGCGCGGAGGATTTTCTGCCGGCGGAGTTTTTGCGCGCCCGCTCGCCCAGCGCCGAAAACATCGGCGAACGCGACATCTTTGGCCAGCAATACGGCGGCGATGGCCCCAAGAACTTTGCCAACGTCGAAGTGCAAAGCTGGCAGCCGGTCGGCAATTACGGCGCCGCCTTCACTTTCAGCGACGGCCACAAAACCGGCATCTACACCTGGAAATACCTCCGCGCCCTCGGCGAGGAATGGCGCGGCGGGAGCAAGGCCTGAGGTGCCGGATTGCTCATTTTATTTCCGATGCCGACCATCGGTGAAATGTGCGCCCACGGCGATGATCAGCACGCCCGCCAGTAAAACTCCGCCGCAGGCCAGCAGCTTCATCTGCGCGCCCATTTTATCCGTGGTCAGGACCCCATACATCGCGCCCGCGGTGGCCGCCAGGGCGAGGATGCAGAGCACCCGTGAAAGCGTGGTGAACGGTGGCTTGGGTGGGGGCGCATCGCCCGGGTTGGGCGCGTTGGGTGGGGGAGGTGGCATCATGGAAAGGTTAGGCAGGCATTCAGTAAATGAGGAGATTTTTTTCCGGATTTTTTGCTAATGCGTGCGCTCCTTTTCATTTAACGGTATGGGTAAGCGTAATGGTAAGGATAATAGTAATGGTTATTCAGCAGAATATCCAAGGCCACCACGCCGGTGATGATGATCGCGCCGCCGACGACCTCCGCGGTGCCCCCGAGGACTCTTTCCGCCCGGCCGCCGAAGGTGTCGCGGTAGGGCGGGGGAAACAGCGTGCGGCTGGCGACCGAGGCTTCGAGCGGCCCGTCTGCGGTGAGCCAAATAAAATGTTCGTTGGGCATGGCGAAGCCGGATGGCCCCATTGGGGGGCGTTGGCGGGGCTGCCGTTGCCTGGGCTGGCCGCCGGAGCCGGAAAGGCGGGAGCATTGAACGAGGGAGGCAGCGCCTGCGTCACCATGCCGGCGGGCAGTGGTGGCTGCGACAGGGGCGGCAGCCAGGTTCCGGGCAGGGTGAAGGGGTCCAACTCGACCCAAAACACTTCGTCCCCCAGCGTATTGCGGACATAGGTTCGGTGCATCACGACGCTTTCGGAAAAAGTTTCGCCATAGCCGGGGTGCGCCTTGATTTCGGCCAGCGCGGCGGACACATTGTGCCCGAGCACGTTTTGATCCACCAGATACAGGCGTTGTCCGGGCGGCTGCGGTTTTTGCTGGTTATACACGAGCGCGAGCTGGCCCACGACCGATTGGCTGATTTCCGTTAATTGCAAGGTGGCGTAGGGACGCGCCGCCGCGGGCGCGGAAGCGCAGCCCGCCGCGCAACTGGCCGCGCCGAGGGCCAGCAGGCGGAGGAGAGTGTTTTTGCGCGGAGAGCCGGAATTTTTCATGGGTTGCGCTTTCGATCATTCTTCATTCGTCTTGAAAGAAAAGCAGGAACCGGGTAGTGGTACAGTTAGCCCGCTGGCCGTGTTAGCTGCTGCTTAATAAGCAGAAAAGGCGCTTCGCAATTTGCGTTAGTTGCCAATGGGTTTTGGCGGCGTCCGGTAAATCATTGCGGAATAATCCGTCCGTTGGAATCGAATTCGAGGCGTGTGCCTTTGTCGTAGGTGTGGCCCTCTCGAACCAGTTTCTCGCCAAGGATGCAGGCTTTGAGCCGGCCGTTCTCATACAATTGAATTGAGGCGAAGACGGTAGCCTGGCAGGGAATGTCTTGGATGACGGTGTCCTGGCGCAGAAAAAACTCTTTCAAAGCTCCGTCGGCGTAGAACGAGGTTTGGACACCTTCGGCTCCGCCGCCAAGCCAACCGCCGCCGCGGCACAAGTGGCCCTGAACTTCAGTGTCGTGTGGGAACGAGCACACCGTAACCACGCCGTCCTTGTTTTGTTCCACCCAGGTGTCTTGGGGAATTTTGAACCGCCCGGCGTCGATTTCCTGGAATGCGGTGAAACCGACTGGCACGCCGTTGGCTTGGAGGTGGGCCCCATCCCTGCTTGCAGGGGCGACCGCCGATCAGCGTGTCCCGCTTCAACTGGCCGATGACGAGACCGTTGTCCTCAATTCTCACCTTGCTAAAGGCTGCTCCCATTATGGTCACATCATGTTGCCAGGAGTAGTAGCTGCAGCACGCGAAGAGGAATGCCAGCATGAGAGTCAAAAGCACGCCGGCGCGAAACACTCTATTTGTTTTCATGTTCATAAATGTACCATAACCCCAAGGGCCAATAATGGGCAAAAAACGGCAAAAGGGTTGATTCATGCCCATGCTCCCATCATTTTTTGGACCAACTTGGACAAGCTTTACATAAGTCATTGAAAATGAATGTCATAAACAAAAAGGCCCGCCGCTGCTTTAAAAATCGTGACATTAAATGCCTATTTATTTCGACATAAAATGCTGATTAATGAACATTAAATGTTCATCGTCTATTGAGCAATCCCTCTTGAATAAAGTGGCCCTTGAGGCTGAATGAGCCTTGCGAAAAAGTTTTTTCAGAAAGTGCTTGTGGAGTTGCTGAAGAAGCGTATTGTTATCGGTTTTCCCCAGTTGCAACCCCGCTTGCGGGGTTCGTGGCAGGGGGAAGGAAAGTGTTCTTTGGGGCGAAAGATTTCCGCGATAATCACTTGACACGCGCGGGGTTTTACGGCCTAATCAAACTCTTGCCCCCTTCAAAAGGGGCTGCACCGCATGGTCTGGCTGAGGCCGGGACTCCATGAAAACGGCGCCGAATTTCAGCGTTCTTTGAAATTTTATTTGTGCGATTGAGCGGATTCTCGTTCAATTGATTTAAATAGCCCAGTGAACATGCGATGGCGAAGGGCATGTTCACTTGTAAAAGTAAACGTGACTAGAACTATCGCAGTGTTCACTAGGTTCTGTTAGTCCTGAATCACCAGATTTAGGACTTTCCGAAGAATTATTTTCGGAGAGTTTGATTCTGGCTCAGAGTGAACGCTGGCGGCGTGGTTAAGACATGCAAGTCGAACGGGACAGAAAGGGCAGCACTGCCGGAAGTCTAGTGGCGAACGGGTGCGTAACACGTGGGCAACCTTACCCGGAAGTGGGGGATAGCTCGGGGAAAGTCGAATTAACACCGCATGTGGTGGCGGCCGCATGGTTGCCATACTAAACCGGGGACCGTAATGGTGTTCCGGAGGGGCTCGCGGCCTATCAGCTAGTTGGCGGGGTAACGGCTCACCAAGGCTAAGACGGGTAGCCGGTCTGAGAGGATGATCGGCCACACTGGAACTGAGACACGGTCCAGACACCTACGGGTGGCAGCAGTTTCGAATCATTCACAATGGGCGAAAGCCTGATGGTGCGACGCCGCGTGGGGGACGAAGGTCTTCGGACTGTAAACCCCTGTCACCGGGGAAGAAACTGCTTTGAATTAATGTTCAAAGACTGAATTAACCCGGAGAGGAAGCAGTGGCTAACTCTGTGCCAGCAGCCGCGGTAATACAGAGACTGCAAGCGTTACTCGGATTCACTGGGCGTAAAGGGAGCGCAGGTGGCCAGGTGTGTCAGGCGTGAAATCCCGAGGCTTAACTCCGGAACTGCGCCCGAAACTACTGGCCTTGAGGATTGGAGAGGCGGGTGGAATTCCAGGTGTAGCGGTGAAATGCGTAGATATCGTGAGGAACACCGACGGCGAAGGCAGCCCGCTGGACAAATCCTGACACTCAGGCTCGAAAGTATGGGGAGCAAAAGGGATTAGATACCCCTGTAGTCCATACTGTAAACGTTGTGCACTAGGCTTTGGGGGATTCGACCCCCTCAGGGCTCGAGCTAACGCGTTAAGTGCACCGCCTGAGGACTACGGTCGCAAGACTAAAACTCAAAGAAATTGACGGGGGCCCGCACAAGCGGTGGAGCATGTGGCTCAATTCGATGCAACGCGAAGAACCTTACCTGGGTTTGACATGCATCTCTAAACCGGTGAAAGCCGGTGAGTGTAGCAATACACAATTTGCACAGGTGCTGCATGGCTGTCGTCAGCTCGTGTCGTGAGATGTTCGGTTAAGTCCGGCAACGAGCGCAACCCTCGTCCTTAGTTGCCAGCGGGTAAAGCCGGGGACTCTAGGGAGACAAACCTCTTTATAGAGGTGGGAAGGTGGGGACAACGTCAAGTCAGTATGGCCCTTACACCCAGGGCTGCACACGTGCTACAATGCCTGGCACAGAGGGACGCAAAACTGCGAGGTGGAGCAAATCCTCAAAACCAGGCCCAGTTCAGATTGGAGTCTGCAACTCGACTCCATGAAGCCGGAATCGCTAGTAAAGGCGTATCAGCAACGGCGCCTTGAATACGTTCCCGGGCCTTGTACACACCGCCCGTCACGTCATGAAAGCCGGTTTTACCCGAAGTATGTGCGCCAACCCGCAACGGAGGCAGCATCCTAAGGTAAGGCTGGTGATTGGGACGAAGTCGTAACAAGGTAACCGTAGGGGAACCTGCGGTTGGATCACCTCCTTTCTAAGGAGAAGTCCCGTTTCCTTGGGGAACGTTGAACCTCACTGGTTCAACCAAGCCCCGATGAACTGTAGGGACATACGGTCGAATTCCCCACGCTGCCGGCTCACGCCGGCAAGGTGGGGAACAACGAGATAATCTCTCAATCGCACAAATTAAATTTCGGGAACGCACCCCCGCCGCGCGCGCAAGCGCCGCGCCGGGACTCGTTCTTTGAAAGTCTATTCCGAGTACGACCAGCGGCCTGGTCGGCGAATTAGGATTTAAGATTTATGATTTAGGAAGGTGGACGGTATTGGTGGGCGGTGTCATCCGCGCCGGCGCTGGCCACTTCTTAATTCTTAAATCATCCTTTTTAATTCCTTATCGGGGCCGTAGCTCAGCTGGAAGAGCATCTGCTTTGCAAGCAGGAGGTCGTCGGTTCGAGTCCGATCGGCTCCACCACTGGAGATTTATGAATTATGGTTTACGAAGGAGGATTTGGCGAGGGCGGGGCTTCCGCCCTGGTTTCATAAATCATAAATCCACTTTCATCAATCACCCACCCGGGCTCATAGCTCAGCTGGTTAGAGCACGCGCTTGATAAGCGCGGGGTCGGTGGTTCAAGTCCACCTGGGCCCACCATTTTTTGGATCAACTCTCGGAATACACTTTTTAGACGAAAACACTTTTCGTTCTTTGACAGTTTAATGCATTGTGGGAAAGTCATTGAGTAATCTAGTAGATCAAACCTGACAATACGATTTAATACGGCGTTGGTGATCAAATAACATAGGGCAATAAGTGAATGCCTTGGCGATGCCTGGCGACGAAGGACGTGGCAAGCTGCGATAAGCCTCGGGAAGCCGCAAGCAGGCTTTATTACCCGGGGATGTCCGAATGGGAAAACCCCCCTGGTTGTAGACCAGGGATCGCCGCCTGAATTCATAGGGCGGCGAAGCCAAACCTGCCGAAGTGAAACATCTCAGTACGCAGAGGAAAAGAAAGCGAATGCGATTCCCTCAGTAGTGGCGAGCGAAAGGGGAACAGCCCAAACCGGCGGGATTTATCCCGCCGGGGTTGTAGGAGCCCGACGTGGGACCGGAATGGTTAGGAGAAGCTTCTGGAAAGAAGCGCCAAAGCGGGTGATAGCCCCGTATCTGAAAACCGGACCGGCCCTAGGGATTTCCTGAGTAGCACGGGACACGTGAAACCCCGTGTGAATCCGCGCCGACCACGGCGCAAGGCTAAATACACGGCATCGACCGATAGTGCACCAGTACCGCGAGGGAAAGGTGAAAAGTACCCCGTTTAGGGGAGTGAAATAGTACCTGAAACTTATTGCCCGCAAGCGGTCGCAGCCCCCTCGTGGGGTGACGGCGTACCTTTTGCATAATGGGTCTGGGAGTCAATGTCAGTGGCAAGCTTAAGGGCCGCACGGCCCAGAGGCGCAGCGAAAGCGAGTCCAAATCGGGCGTCCAGTCGCTGGCATTGCACTCGAAGCGGAGGTGATCTACCCATGGCCAGGATGAAACCCGGGTAACACCGGGTGAAGGTCCGAACTGGTGGCACTTGAGAATGCCTCGGATGAGCTGTGGGTAGGAGCGAAAGACTAATCAAACCCCGTAATAGCTAGTTCTCTCCGAAATATATATAGGTATAGCCTCGCACATTGCGAAACCGGGGGTAGAGCACTGAAAAGGCTAGGGGCCACACCAGGCTACCAAACCTTATCAAACTCCGAATACCGGTCTAGTCCGTGCGGGAGTCAGTCGATGGGGGATAAGCTTCATCGGCAAGAGGGGAAGATCCCAGACTACCAGCTAAGGCCCCCAAACAACAGCTCAGTGGTTTAAAGGATGTGGTTTTACATAGACAATGGGGATGTTGGCTTAGAGGCAGCCATCATTTAAACAGTGCGTAACAGCTGACCCATCGAGTGAAATCGCGCCGAAAATGATCGGGACTTAAGCTGTTTGCCGAAGCTGTAGATGTGGCGCAAGCCACGTGGTAGGAGAGCGTTCCAAGCGCGCTGAAGCCGGAACGGCAAGTGACGGTGGAGCGCTTGGAAGTGAGAATCCAGACATAAGTAACGATAAACGAGGTTGAATTCCTCGTCGCCGTAAGGATAAGGTTTCCCGGGGAAGGTTCGTCCGCCCGGGGTTAGTCGGGAGCTAAGGCGAGGCCGTAAGGAGTAGCCGATGCACAGCGGGTTAATATTCCCGCACCACGATGTAGACGTTATCAACTCAGGAGTGACGGAGGAGGCTAAGTGCGGAGAGGTGATGAACTCTCTTCGAAGCCCGTAGGCCGTTCGGCAGGCAAAACCCACCGGACATTAAGGCTGAAAGGTGACCGCAAGCGGAGGCTACGGCCGAAGCAAGCGCATTGATGCCAGGCTCCCAGGAAAAGCTTCGGAGTGAGTCTGTATCGTGCCCGTACCGCAAACCGACACAGGTATCCGAGATGAGTATTCTCAGGCGCGTGAGTTAACTCTCCTCAAGGAACTCGGCCAGTTAGCCCCGTATCTTCGGTAGAAGGGGTGCCCGCCGCAAGGCGGGTCGCAGTGAACCGGCCCAACCGACTGTTTAGCAAAAACACAGCTCTCTGCCAAGTCGCAAGACTACGTATAGGGAGTGACATGTGACCAATGCGGAAAGGTGAAACCCTGGGGTGCAAGCTCCGGGACTAAGCCCCCGTGAATGTCGGCCGTAACTATAACGGTCCTAAGGTAGCGAAATTCCTTGTCGGGTAAGTTCCGACCTGCACGAATCATGTAACGAGTTGGGCGCTGTCTCGAGGAGATGCTCAGTGAAATTGTAGTCGCGGTGAAGATGCCGCGTTCCCGCAGCAGGACGGAAAGACCCTATGCACCTTCACTGTAAGCTGCTATTGGCGCTTGATTTTCGATACGTAGCATAGCTGGGAGACACCGAAACCCTCCTTCCGGGGAGGGTGGAGTCAAAATATGAAATACCAGTTTTCGATGATTAGGCTTCTAACCCCATGCCATGAGCTGGCTGGGGGACAGTGGTAGCGGGTCAGTTTGACTGGGGCGGTCTCCTCCCAAAGAGTAACGGAGGATTGCGAAGGTCCCCTCAGGCCGGATGGTAACCGGCCGACGAGCGCAAGAGTATAAGGGGGCTTTACTGTGAGGCTCACAAGCCGAGCAGTTGCGAAAGCAGGCTCTAGTGATCCGGTGGTCCATCGTGGGATGGCCATCGCTTAAAGGATAAAAGGTACGCTAGGGATAACAGGCTGATCGCGCCCAAGCGTTCATAGCGACGGCGCGGTTTGGCACCTCGATGTCGGCTCATCACATCCTGGGGCTGGAGAAGGTCCCAAGGGTTTGGCTGTTCGCCAATTAAAGTGGTACGCGAGCTGGGTTCAGAACGTCGTGAGACAGTTCGGTCCTCTATCCGCTGTGGGCGTTGGAGAATTGAGGGGTTCATTCCTTAGTACGAGAGGACCGGGAATGACGTGCCTCTGGTGTTCCGGTTGTCGCGTCCGCGGCAGCGCCGGGTAGCTATGCACGGAAGAGATAAGCGCTGAAAGCATCTAAGCGCCAAGCTCCTCCCAAGATAAGTTCTCCCATCCCGCGCAAGCGGGACTGAAGGGTCCAGGTAGACCACCTGGTGGATAGGCCGGCGGTGTAAGCGTCGCAAGACGTTGAGCTTACCGGTACTAATGACCCGAGAGGTTTGATCACTACGCCAATTCTGTATGCTTTACATACAAACCAGAACGGCGTGGTTGGAATCATGTAACAGTGATGTATAATCAACGTTCGTTTACTGTCAGGTCAGCTGCTGGGCCAATCGAAGGCCTTCCCCAATGCATTAAACGTCATCTTTCCATAATCAGCCGCTGCCCCCCGGACCCGTTGCAACAACGGGCCGGCCCATCGCAACGCGTTGACCGGCGCCCACGAGCGTCCAACTGATCGCCGACCATCCACCCGGCCGCGGCGGAACACCCTCTGGTGATCATAGGTGAGGGGAAACACACGTTCCCATCCCGAACACGCTCGTTAAGCCCTCAACCGCCGATGGTAGTGCCACGCATGTGGCGCGAGAGTAGGTTGTTGCCAGTATCATGGCCCCGGCCGTCCGCAAGGACGCCGGGGCCTTTTGCTGCTTAGATCAAGCCTGGCGCCTTCTACAGAAAACGAATTGCTAATTTACTACTAATTTTAAATAAATTAGTAATTGGCGACCATGAACACCAAATTCCCCACCCGCCGCCTTCCCAATGTCCACCCCGGCGAAGTGTTGTTGGACGACTTCCTCAAGCCCCTCGGCCTGTCGCAGTATCGCCTGGCTGGCGACCTCGGCATCCCCGAAAGCCGCGTGAGCGAAATCGTGCGCGGCGCGCGCGGCGTCACCGCCGACACCGCCCTGCGCCTGGCCCGCTATTTCGGCACCAGCCACGAACTCTGGCTCAACCTCCAGGACCGCTACGACGTGGAGGAAACCCAGCGCGCCAAGCACCACGAAATTGAAAAAATCCGCCCCTACGCCGCCGTCGCCTGAATTCATCCGTGCTACCTGCGGTCAATGGAGAAAATTGGCTTACACTGCTGATTGAGCGGCCACAAATTCAATTTGCCAAATCCCAAGCCATGTGGCATTGTCCCTGCATGAGCACCGTGCAGGAAATCAAGTCAGCCATTGCCAAACTTTCCCTTGAGGAGCAGGCGGCCATCACCGCCGAACTCTGCGGCTGGACGGACGACGATTGGGACCGCCAGATGAAGGCCGATGCGACGGCGGGGAAGTTCGAAGCATTGAACGGTGAAGCAGATTCCGCCCAAGCCGCCGGCCGGACAGGCCCATTGTCCAACATTTTGCGCGAGCCGTGAATATTCCCAGCAGCGGCACGCCGGAATTTTGGCAAATCTATCACAGATTGCCCGCCAAGGCGAAAGAGTTGGCGCGGAAGAACTACTTACTCTGGTCTGCCAATGCCTTTCACCCGTCCTTGCGTTTTAAGCCCATCGGCCAGTCAAACTGGTCTGCTCGTGTTGGTGACCATTCCTTCACCAATGCCGGGTGGGAGGAGATTGAGCAGCGGTGCCGCGAGCTAAAATGCGGACGCAGCCAGTATTTTCAGATGCTCGTCGAGGCGAACTTGATGGGTCGGCCGGAAATCCATGCCCACAAAGCTGATGGAAAATGGCATTTTTACCCGGAGAAGACCATCAAGACCCCGAAAAAGTAGGCGTGGAAGGGACTTTTGCCTCAGCGTCTGATGCGGCCTGAAGGGTCGCGGGAGCCAAGCCCAGGGTTGCGCCGCGCAACCCTGGGTAAACATGGAACCCCGGTCATTGCGGTCTGTAAGACCGCAGGAGCCGCCAACTCAATCCCACACATGCCGCTCATCAAACTCGACGCCATAACGGCGCAAAAACGCCCGAAATTCGTCTTGGAAGGTCACCTTCTTATGATGAACTCGCTGATTGCGAATGTATTCACAAACTTCCTCGACGGCGGATTGGCTGACGGAAAACGCCCCATACCCATTTTGCCAATGAAATTTGGCATACGCTTTGTTTTGGGTTTTGAGCCACGGGGAGGAGCCGCGTTTTATTTGGGAGACAATATCGCTCAGAGTATGGGTGCGTGAAAGCGTAAATAGCAAATGCGCGTGGTCGGGTTCGGAGTTGATTTCCACCGCGGGTGAATCCAAGTCACGCAGGATTCCGCCGAGATAGCCATGGAGGGCCGCGCGGGTGTCGTCGGTCAGCACCGGTTCGCGGTTTTTGATCGAGAAAATTAGGTGGATGTAGATTTTGGCGAGGGATTGGGACATGGTAAAGCCTCCTGCGCCCTGACAGGGCGCTTTAGATTACGGGATATATTATGACCCAGGGTTTCTCCCGCAAGGCGGGATCAACCCTGGGCTTGGCTCCTTCGCTCTTTCAGAGCGAAGACAAGAATTGTAGGTTGCTCTACTTCTTCTTCGCCGTCGTCGCCTTTGCCTCGGCAATCGCCGCTTGCGCCGCCGCCAGCCGGGCCGTGGGCACGCGGAAGGGCGAGCAGCTCACATACGTCAGTCCGATTTGGTGGCAGAATTTCACGGAGTCCGGGTCGCCGCCGTGTTCGCCGCAGATGCCGAGCTTGATCTTTGGGTTCGTCGCCTGGCCGCCTTTGACCGCGATTTTCATCAGCTCGCCGACGCCCGTTTGGTCAATGCTGGCGAAGGGGTTCTTCTTCACGATTTCGAGTTCCTGATACTTGGGCAGGAACGAACCGGAGTCGTCGCGGCTCATACCGAGGGTGGTCTGCGTGAGGTCGTTGGTGCCGAAGGAGAAGAACTGCGCGGTCTGCGCGATTTCACCGGCGGTCAGCGCCCCGCGCGGCACTTCGATCATCGTGCCGACGAGGTATTCGAATTTGGTCTTCTTTTCCTTCGCCACTTCGGCGGCCACGCGGTGGACGATTTCGACCTGCAAATCCAACTCCTTCTTGAAGCCCACCAGCGGAATCATGATTTCCGGGCGCACCTTGATGCCTTTTTTCTGCACCTGCGCCGCGGCCTCAAAAATCGCGCGGCACTGCATCTCCGAAATTTCCGGATACGTGACGCCCAGGCGGCAACCGCGAAAGCCCAGCATCGGGTTGAACTCGTGCAACTCCGCCACGCGGCGCGAGACGAGCTCCGGCTTGACGCCGATTTTCTCCGCCGATTCGCGGATGGTGACATCGTCGTGCGGCAGGAATTCGTGCAGCGGCGGGTCGAGCAGGCGGATTGTCGCGGGCAGGCCCTTGAGCGCCGTGAAAATGCCCGCGAAGTCGTCCCGCTGGTAGGGAAGGAGTTTGTTGAGCGCGGCTTTGCGCTGCTCATACGATTCGGCCACGATCATTTCACGCACGGAGTAGATGCGGTTGCCTTCAAAGAACATGTGCTCGGTGCGGCACAGCCCGATGCCGGATGCGCCGAAGGAGATGGCGTTGCGCGTCTGCTCCGGGCTGTCGGCGTTCGTGCGCACTTGCAGGCGCGTCGCCTTCCCGCACCAATCCATGAGCTGCGCGAAGTTTTTATACGTCGAACCCTTGCGCGCGGCGGCGTCACCGTGCAAGAGGCCCTGGATGATGTCCGACGGCGCAGTCTTGACCTGGCCGGCGTAAACCGCCCCCGACGTGCCATCAATCGAGAGGTATTCGCCCTCCTTGAACGTGTTTGGCCCGACCGTGAGCGTGACGGCGTTGTAATCAATGTGCAGCGCGCTTGCGCCGCACACGCAGACCTTGCCCATCTGGCGCGCCACCAGCGCCGCGTGCGAGCTGACGCCCCCGCGCGCGGTCAGGATGCCCTCGGCGGCGATCATGCCGCGCAAGTCTTCCGGCGAAGTCTCGGCGCGCACCAGCAGCACCTTTTCGCCCTTGGCCGCCGCCGCGACGGCGCGCTCGGCGTTGAAATAGATTTTCCCCGACGCCGCGCCCGGCCCGGCGGGCAGGCCCGTGGCGATGACGGGCGCGTTCTTCAGCGCCTCGCGGTCGAACACCGGCGCGAGCACCTGGTCCAACTGGTCGGCGGGCACGCGCATGACGGCGGTCTGCCAGTCAATCAGCTTCTCCTTCACCATTTCGCACGCGATGCGCACGGCCGCGACGCCGGTGCGCTTGCCGTTGCGCGTCTGCAGCATGAAGACTTTGCGGTCCTGGATGGTGAACTCGAAGTCTTGCATGTCGTGGAAATGCTTTTCCAACGCGCCGCGGATGCGTTCCAGTTCCGCGTAGGCGCTCGGCATGACCTGCTTCAGCTCATGCACCGGCTGCGGCGTGCGCACGCCGGCGACGACATCCTCGCCCTGCGCGTTCATCAGGAATTCGCCGTAGAAAACTTTTTCGCCCGAGGCCGGGTCGCGCGTGAAGGCCACGCCGGAGCCGGACTCGTTGCCCGTGTTGCCAAACACCATCGCCTGCACGTTGACCGCCGTGCCCCATTCGGTCGGGATGCCATATTTGCGGCGATAGACGATGGCGCGGTCGTTCATCCACGAGCCGAACACGGCGCCAATCGCGCCTTCAAGCTGCTGCCACGGGTCGGCGGGGAAGTCATGGCCCGTGCGCTCCTTGACCAGGCGCTTGAAGCGCACGACCAGCTCCTTGAGATCGAGCGTCGAAAGGCGGGTGTCCTCGATTTCGGCGTTCTTGTAGCGCTCCTGCTTGAGGTCGCCGATGACGATTTCAAAAGGCTCGTGGTCCTCGCCCGCGCGTTTCTGCACGCCGAGCACTACATCGCCATACATCTGAATGAAGCGGCGGTAGCAGTCCCACGCTAGGCGCGGGTTGTTGGTCGCGCGCTCGACGGCGAGCACGGTCTGGTCATTGAGGCCCAGGTTGAGAATGGTGTCCATCATGCCCGGCATCGAGTCCCGCGCGCCTGAGCGCACGGCGACCAGCAGCGGCAGTTGCGCGGCGTCGCCAAACTTGACGCCCATGATTTGCTCGACGCCCGCCATCGCGGCGGCGATCTGGGCCTTGAGCGCGGCCGGGTAGGTGCGCTTGTTGGCGTAGTAGTAATTGCAGACCTCCGTCGTGATGGTGAACCCCGGGGGCACCGGCAGGCCGATGCGGGCCATCTCGCCGAGGTTGGCGCCCTTGCCGCCCAGCAAGGCGCGCATCGAGCCGTTGCCATCGGCGCGCCCATTGCCCCAGGCATAGACGTATTTCGGGCCTTTGGACTTCGAGCCGGAGGCGGGTTTCTTGAGCAATTTAGCGGAGGATTTCTTGGCGGACATCGGAGGAATAAGGGAGGGCAACGATTAACCCCCGTCAACGAAACGGGGGAACGTTTACGAATAGCGAACCAGGCGGGGGTGTCAATCGCGGAGTGGGGGAGAGGCGTTCCTACCGCAAGTCAATCAACCTTCACTGCCCCGTCGGCACCATCGCATTCTGCGCGCTGCCGTTGATTATCCCCAGCAACTGGTTGGCGTAGTCGCGCACTTCCTGGGCGGGGTCTTTTTGCGCGGCGGTGGTGATGACCGCCACCACGTTCGGGTTCGTCGCGGCGAACGCGGCGAGTTGCGTCAAGGCTTGTTGACGGGCGGCGGCGGAATTGCCGCTCGCCACGACGGCCGACAGGTCGGAAATCGCCGCCGGCCCTTTTTCCGCCGCCAGCGTTTTGACCGCCACGGCCTGCACATCGGGCGAGGGGTCGTTCTTGATGGCGTTGATCACCAGCGCCTGCGCCTCGTCGGTTGTGACCCGCGCGAGGCTGCCGATGGCATTCTGGCGGACGAGCGCGTTGTCGCTTTGCGCCGCTTGGGTGACGGCGGCGGGCACCTGGCTGGGGCCGAGGTTGCCCACGGCGTCGAGCGCGGCGATGTAATCATTGAGCGACAGGCCGGGCGTGTTGAGCACGCCCAGCACATAATCGCTGATTTGCTCGAAACGCGCCGGGTCGCTGTCGCGCACTTTGTCGCCCACCGCGCCGAGCACCAGCAGCGCTGTGTTGGCCAAATCGCCGCCTTGGGAGAATAGGCCCTCCAACAACGCATCCGCCTCCGGCATGGGCGCGCCGGTTTGCACATAGGAGAACAGCGCCATTTCGCGGAACGACGCCGGCAAGTCTTCCGAGCTGGCCACGGCGAACAGGTCGGCCTGTGCGGCGGGCGTGCCGGCCGCGCCAAGGATGCCGAGCAGCGCCGACGCCAGCGGGCTGCCGTCGGCCTCGCTGCGCAATTCGTCGAGCAATGAATCCGCCAGGCCCGGCGTGGCCTTGAGTTGGTGGATGAGTTTTTCCGCCACGCGGATTTCATCCTGTTTGTTCATCGCCCCCGCTTGCACAAGGTCGCGCAAATCGCGCAGATTAGTGGCGAAATCGCCGTTATCCTCCGCAGCCGCGGCATCCTCATCGGCGTTGAATTCGCCCGCCCACGTCGTGGTGACATATTTATTCAGATCAATTTCCGCCAGCGTGCGGGCCGCGACCGGGGTGGGGGACTTCTCCAGCACGAACGAAAAACCACCACTCGACTCCGTGTGGCTGAGGGCTTGGATGCCGTCAAACGTGATTTTCTCCGCGCCCACAATCTCGCGCGGGTAGCCGTCGAAATGGATTTGCACCGAAGATGCGACTTTGTACGCGGACGCGAGCGCGACCGGGCCGGAACTCAGGCGCAGGTAGCGCGTCTTCCGTTTCACGAGGTCCCCCGGCAGTGTCGGGCCGGACAGCAGGTATTGCGCGACAAATTCGCCCGTGGCGTCCTCCTCGACGCGCGTCCAGCGGGTGGCGTGGCCACTTTGGGGCAGGACGACCTGCCAGCGCGCCAGCGTGTCGCGCCAGCTATTGCGCGCGTCCGCCGACAGCGCGAGCGGGACCTTCAATTGCGCAATGCGCCCGGATTTTTCCATGAACACCAGCACCTCCGCGCCCGCGAGATCGGCGGGTGTTTTGTCATTCGCGCCTTCGCCACTGTCCGCCGTCAGCCGAACCTTGTCCCAAACAAATCCGACAATCCAGCCTGCGCCGGTGGCGGAGTAAACGGTGAGCCGCAACTGCCCGGTTTCGGCCAGCTTCAAGTCCGGCGCCGCGCCAGGCGTTTTGGCCGAACCCAGACGCAGCGCGCCCTCCGCGGTGAAATCATAAACCAATTGCTCGCCGACCTGAAACTCGTAGCCCGTAGCGTTCGCGTGAGCCGCCACCGGCGAACTTTGGCCGGCGCCGCCGGGCGCATTTGCCGCCGGTGTCGCCGATTGATCCCCCACCCACCAAACCACCCCCGCCACGGCCAGCAAGAGCAGAACTACCCCAAGCTTAGTTTTTAAGCCGGTGCTTCCGAGTCGGTTCTTAAGTCGGGTTGGTGGCGGGTCGTCCACGAAAGGCCTTTCAATACTCCATGGATTTCAACCGCTGGAGCTAAGGCCGTCAATCACCCAACACTGCGTCAATGCTGAAGCGGTGGAATTTACAGGCTCAGGAGAGTGTAGACGCGGGCCGGGAGCACAAAGCTCGCCAGCGTATCCGAGCCGGACAGTGCGCTGGCGGCGGTGGCCGCGTTCAACTGGACCAAGAGAAGAAGGTTGGCCGAAATCAAGTGAAAGCGTGAACGTGCCGCTCATCGTCTTGACATTGTCGGTGGCGGCATTGGCGGCCAGGGTGGCATTGCCGATGGCCAGATTTGAGGTCAAGGTGACTTTATCACCGTATTTCGAGGCGACCGTGGCGCTGGCCGTGCCGCCGACATCACTGTTCACGTTGCCGGAAAGGACCACGTTGTCGTTCGTGGCGGTCATCGCCGCCGTCATGTCAATGGCCCCGCTGCCGGAGAGGGTGCCGGTGACGGCCACGGGTATCGCCCCGGCGCTCGACGGCACGGAAATCGTTGAACTCGTGCTCACAAACGTCTGCGTCGTGGACTTGTCCCAGGTGACCGCGGCCGCCGTGGTCTGGGAATAGACAATATACGAGCCAACGACGAGGGAAACGTTGTTCGAGGGGACGCCTTTGGTGAGTCCGCTGGTAAAGGAAAAGGTTTCCAAGGGCTTGGACACCCCCAGCAACTCCACGCTGCTGGACGCAGTGCCGGTGAGGCTGGCGCTCGTTGTGCTGTTAGTGGCAGAAAGGCTGTAGTTCGCGGTCGAACTGAGGTTGCTATTGCCTTCGCTGGTGCCATAAGTCACGCCGAGCGAGCCGGCGAGGGCGGAAGAGGCAGCGGCACCGAGCAAAAGGCCGGCACACAGCAGTTGCGACTTGAGACTGAGAAGGGAGGATTTCATGGTAGGTAAAATATGAATTGAAGACCCTATTATCGTCATTCCGGGGTAATGTTCAAGAAGATAAGGGTAAAAACCTTGTGAAATTGAGCCACCCTGGCGCTATCCTGCTAACGACAGGGTGGATATGGGGGGAATTCTCGAATCCCCCTCCGGGGGGATGAATTTTCAGGTTTCCTTTTGGTGAATTTTCTGTTGCATTAAGAGATGGCTAAAAAGTCGCTGATTCGCTGGGCCTTGATTATCTTCTGGTTGGTCGGGCTACTCTTGATCGCCGGGGTCGGGTTGGCGTTCAATTCAGGGGTGCAGACCAACGTGGCGCGTCATTTCCTGCTCAAAACCGACCCATCCGCCAAGCTCGACAGGGTTTCCTTCGGCCTGAGCCAGGGCGAAGTCCACGGGCTGGAAATGACGGTCGCCGGCTATCCCCTCAAGGTCGGTTCCGTGACGGTGCAGTATTCCCTCGGCAATCTGTTGTTCGGACATACCAAGACCATCGAGAGTGCGACCGTCAAGGACACGGTGTTCGACCTAAGCCAGCCACCGAAAAAAACGTCCACCGCGCCCCCCACGCCCGCCACTCCTGCGGCAGCCGGAAAAAGCGTGCCCCCCTCGGTGTTGATTATGAAGGCCGAGCTGGCCGGCTCCGCGCTCCTGCCGGGTCAACGCTCCGTGCAAGTGGCGTTCTCGATCCAAAACCTCGGCTCGGGCAGCGCCGGCCACGCCAACGGCTCGGTGATTTTCCAGGACCAATCACCCGGCGCGAAAGTAACGGGGATGCTCGCCGACGCGCAAATCAGCCTCTCCCTCGACGACGCGTTGATGCCCCCAAACGTGGATCTGCTCGCCACCCTCACCGCTAATCTGCCAGGGCAAACCCAACCCTCGAAAATCCAGGCCCACCTTTCGGCCAAGCCCGTCAGTGCCGCCAGCGGCGAATTCACGCTGTTCCTCGCGCCGCCGGAAGCGGGCGCCATGCCGCTTCTCACGGTCAATGGCGACTACGGCACGGCCGGCTCGGCCACGGGCAATTTCAGCGCCAACCTCTCGCGCGCCCAAATCGAGCCATTTGCCCTGGGCTTCAAATTGCCCGACTTTTCCCTCCAAGGTCAGGGGCAGTTCGCCGGTGACGCCGCCGCCCGCACCGGCAGTCTCAAGGCCGCGCTCACGGGCAATGCCAGGCAGTTGGAAAATGTCGCGCCCCAACTCGCCGGCCTCGGCTCCGTGCAGATCGCCGCGAGCGTGGATGCGGATGTCGCGCCGGGAAATTCGTCCACCCACGCCCTGGCCATTGCGGGAAAAACCCTGTCGGTCACTCTTGCACCCCAAGAGGGAGCGCCGGCGGTCGCCCTCGAGTTGCTCAAGCCGGTCACGGTCGAGTATGGCGACAAAGGCCTCCAGATGCCGCCTGGCGCGGGCGCGGATTTGGCGCGAGTGACCTTGGCCCAAGTGCCGGCGGCGTGGCTCGCGGCGTTCCTACCCAAGGAATTTTCCGCGACTGGCCAGGGCTTCAACGGCCAGCTCACCCTCAGCGCGCGCGACGATGGCGCGCTTGTTGCCAACACTACCCAGCCACTGAACGTCGCGGGCCTCGACGTGCAGCAGAATGGCACCCCGCTGCTGGCCAATGGCTCCCTCGCGCTGGATTTCACGGCGCAATACCTGGCCCCGGCGGTTTCCGCGCAGGTGCGGAATTTTTCCTTCCAGGCCCACGCCATCTCCGCGCCCGGCGCCACGCTGGCAACGGCGTCGCTTGCCGGCACCGCCGTGCAGGCGCAATTTGCGGGCAACGTGTCGGTCACACCCGGCGCGGCCGTGCCGGAAATCGCCGCCACCGGGAATTTCACAGTGTCCGTGGATGTGGACAACCTCGACCGCCAGGCGCTCGGCCAGAATCTGCCCCTCCTGACGCCCGCCGGTTTACTCACCCTCAGCAGCACCTTTGACGTGGCGACCGCGACCTCCGCCACGGACCCGAAAAGCGCCGTCCTCGTCATCAATTCTTTTCAAACCACGCTCACGAAGGGCATGGGCACCGTGACGCAGACTTACGCCTCCATCAACGCGCTGCAAAAAATAACCCTCCCGCTGGCCAAGGACGCCGCGCTTCCTGCCATGAGCGGCAATCTCGCCACGATTGAGTTCAACGGTTTTCCTCTCACCGTCGCGCAAATGTTTTTGCCTGCTGGCACCAAATTTTCCGGCAACCCGCTCACTGGGAAAATTCTGCTGGCTGGAGAGGGTGGCACGGACGCCGGCCTCGTCCTGCATACGCTGGCGCCGCTGACCATCGAGAAGGCCCGCTATTCGCAGAACCTTGACGACAAACTGGCCAATGTCACGCTCGCCTTCACTCCCGAAGGCTCCTGGCAGGCGGGCACTATCACGGGTAATCTCCACGCACAAGCCACTTCCGCCGCAGGCGTGCTGGTGGACGCGATGATCAACGCCTCGCAAAGCCAGGACGCGCTGACGGTGGCCCTCACCATGAACGGCCAGTTGGCCGCACTGGCCGCGCAGCCGCTGGGCGCCGAGTGGCGCGACTATTTGCCGAGCACCCAGCCCGCCTATGCGGTCAGCGTCAATCTCACGCGCACGGCAAGCGCGTTGACCCTCGCCTCGGCCGAAGCGCACGTCGCGCCCGCCACCGGCGCACCGCTCGCCGATGTGAAACTGGATCAGCCACTCACCTTGCAAAATAATCCTTCCGCGAAACCCGATGCCACGGGCATGGCCAAATATCTCTGGCCGAGCCTCAAGGGCGACGTGCTGACGATGCAACTCAACAGCCTGCCCGCAGGCGTGCTCGCCCTCGCGCTGCCGGGCTACCGCCTCCAGGGCCGCGAAATTTCCGGTGACCTCGCCGTGCGCGGCGCAGGCGATGGCAATTATACCCTCGCGACCAACGCGCCCCTTGCCGCCTCGGGTCTGACGGTCACGCAGGTGGTCGACAAAAACACGACGGTCCCCCTGGTCAATGATTTGACCTTCACTCTCAAGCCCGCCGCCACCTTCAACCAGGATGGCTTGTCCACCGGCGGCGTGGACGACTTGAAACTCACCTCCGCCAATGCCACCCTCGCGCAAGGCAATTTCTCCCTCACCCATATCAACGGGCAGGCCTGGCCTCGCGACGCCAAAATTTCCCTGCAAGCCGATTTCGCGCAACTGCTCAAGCAACCCGTGCTGGCGAAATACAATAACCTCACCGCCGGCCAGTTGCAAATTGACGCCGCGCTCGACGCCGCCGGCGCGGTGAAATTCAACGGCGCCGTCTCCAATTGGACCATCCGCGACTCGCCCACCCAATCCACCAACCTGACCTTTGCCAACGCCACCGCCAAATTCGACCAGGCCACTAACGCCGTGCAGTTGACCCTCCCCGTCAAAGGCGACAGCAAGCAAGGCCCGACGGATTGCACGCTGATCTTCACCCTCGACCCTTCCCCCGACCCCAAAGTCTTCAGTCACAAATTCAACCTGAACCTGACCGGCAACAACCTCGTCATTGACGATTTAATGGCCGTCAAAAATGGCCTGTTTCCTCCGCTGCCTGCTTCGGCTACGCCTGTGCCGGCTCCCGCGCCCGTGGCAAAAGGCCCGGCTCCGGCCCTTGCGCCGAAAGGCCCGGCCCCCGCGCCTGTCACCGTTCCACCCACCGTGGCCGCGGACACGATTCCCCTTTGGGGCGACTGGCAGGGCGCGGCGAAAATCCAGCTCAAGGGCATTCGTTTCACGTCCTTCTCGATTACAAATTTCCAGGCCACTGCCCAAGTTTCACCCACCAAGGCGGAGATTCCTGGCGTGACCGGCATTTTTCAAGGCGCGCCCCTCTTGCTCAAAGCCGCGCTCGGTTTCAATCCTGCGCAAAAAAACACGCCCTACAGTTTGCAGACGGATTTGAGCTTCAAGAATTACGACGTGGGCGCGTATTTCAAAGCGCGCGATCCCAACGCCACCCCGCCGGTCGAGGGCAATTTTTCCATCTCCGGCAATGCCTCCGGCGCGGGCGCGAACGTGGACGACTTGCTCGCCAAGCTGCAATTCGACCTGTCCCTGACCAGCAGCGGCGGCACCTTCCACCTGCTCGACCTCGTGGCGAACAAGATTGGCGTGTCCTCCGGCGCGCTCAAGACCGTCACCACCGTCGCGGGCAGCGTGCTCAGCCTTCTCGGCAAAAAAGACCCGACCGGCCTGACCTCCAGCGTCGGCTCGATTGGCACGCTCCTGATGAACCTCGACGCCATTCAATACAACAAGCTGGTCGTTGAGGCCAAGCGGGCCGCGGATTTGAACATCAACTTCAGCCAGTTCGACGTGCAAAATTCGCAGGTTGAATTGACCGGCACCGGGAAGGTCACCTACACCAAAGGCCTCGCCATCCCCGACCAGCCGCTCCTGGCGAATCTCTCGCTCAATGGCAAGGCCGACATGGCCTCGATGCTGCAAAAAATCAACCTCGCGCATGGCAACGCGGCCTCCGGCTACACCCAAGGCCCGCAGTTCCAGGTCGCCGGCACCCTCCAGCACCCGGATTACAAATTCTTTTATAACATGCTCATCCAAGCCGCCACAGCGACCGGATTTAAGTGAGGGGGGAGCGTCCAATTCAACCACGGATTACATGGATAGCACGGATGTAATCACTTGAGTGATTATTGCTGCAAAAACCCATTCGCCCATCGGATTGGTGGTCAAAATTTCCCCTCCTCATGCTTATCTGTGCCATCCGTGTCATCCGTGGTCTCAACTTCGGGATTTAGTTTCATTTGCCAATTTCCGCCAGCGTGCCGAATTGGGTTTGGCCCGCCCGGTGTTTGTGGATGGCCCGCATCGCCGCCGGGTTGGCCAGGATTTCCAGCGTCTCCACGATGGCGCCCATCCGCTCGTGGCCGATGACGCAGGCCACGGGCGTCTCATGCCGGGTCACGGTCACGACCCGGCCCCCTTCCGCCGCCTTTACTATTGCGGAAAAATTGTTTTGTCCCTCGGAAACACTCACATTGGATTTCATGAAAATAACAATAGATATATTCCGGCCGTTGGCAAGCCCCCGCCACTGCGGGGCCGGAAGCCGCTTGCATCCAACCCACCAAACCCATCCAACCCAACGCTGGCGTGGTTTCTCATTATCTATTATACTATGCGGCATGAACCTACACCACCGCCCGCTGACCCATCGCACCCACATTTATTTTCATTCCCCTCTACCCAAACGGAGTAAATCCGACTAATTCAACCCCAAATCCATTTCAAGGGTCAAAAACGTACCCCCCCCCCCCCCCCCCCCCCCACACACACACACACACTGCGTCCCCGAACCCCAAAAAAAGATTGTGGTTCAGTATGGCCCCCGGCCAGGTGCCATACGACCTCCCAACCTTGCTCCGAGATATTTCATCCCCCGCATCAATGACAATCCAACAATCCAGCAATCGAACCATCCAGCCATAACCCTTCAATACGCCCGTTTCTTTTTGTCCTCGAAGAAATTGATATACGAGCGGTTGAGGACGGCGAGGCCGCCGGCGGTCGGATAATGGCCGGTGAAATACCAGTCGCCGTCGTTCGTCGGCACGGCCAGGCGCAGGTCTTCGATGGTTTGAAAGAGGATTTGCACCTCGCCCGTCCACCCATTCGCGGGCGGGCGGACCAGTTCGGAGATTTTCGCGGAGATTTGCTCGGCCGTGAACAGGTCGTAGAGCCGGCGCACATGGTTGCGCAGCGAGCCCGCGGGCAGGCCGGCCTGGCGCACGCAATCCTGGTAGATTTCGCGCAAGAGTTCCTCAAGGCCGCGCTCCTTGCACAGCGCGATGGCCGCCTGAAAGGCGATGAACTTGCCGAGTTCCGACATGTCAATGCCGTAGCAATCCGGGTAGCGGATTTGCGGCGCGGTCGAGGCGATGACGATTTTCTTCGGCTTCGTGCGCGCCAGAATGCGCAGAATGGACTGCTTCAGCGTGGTGCCGCGCACAATCGAATCGTCTATGCACACCAAGTTGTCCGTCGGCTGCACGATGCCGTAGGTGATGTCGTAGATGTGCGAGGCGAGCTGGATGCGGCTGTCCTCCTGCGAGATGAAGGTGCGCAGCTTGATGTCTTTGTGCGCGATTTTTTCGCCGCGCGGCCAGTTGTCGAGGATGAGCTGGTCCAGCAGCGCGGGCGTGAGGCGGTCGTCCTTCTGCGCGGCGAGGATGGCATCCTTGACTTCGATGCGGCGGCGCAGGCGCAGTTCGTCGAGCAGGCCGTAGTAGGCGATCTCGGCGGTGTTGGGGATGAACGAGAAAATCGTGTTGTGCAGGTCGTGGCCGATGGCGCGCAGGATCGAGTCGGACAGGCGCGCGCCGAGGGCCTTGCGCTCGCGGTAGATGTCCGCGTCGTTGCCGCGCGAGAAGTAGATGCGCTCGAACGAACAGCCATGGCGGTGCTTGGCCGGCTCCGCAAAAGGCGCGTGGATCACCTTGCCGTTGCTTTTCACCACCAGCGCGTGGCCGGGCGAAACCTCGCGCACGGCCTCATACTCGGCGCCGAAAATCGTCTGGAGCGCGACGCGTTCGCTGGCGACGGCGACGATTTCGTCCGTCTGCAAATAGTAGCCCGGCCGGATGCCGTGCGGGTCGCGCATGACGAAAGAGTCGCCGTTGCCGATGAGGCCGGCGATGGTGTAGCCACCGTCCCAGTCCTTGGCCGCAGTGCGGAGAATTTCGACGGGGTCGAGTTGCGCAGAGATGCGGTCGGGGATTTCTGCGCCCGGCACGCCCTGGTCGCGCAGCTCGCGGAAAATGCGGGTGTGCTCCTCGTCGAGCGAGTAGCCGATTTCCTCGAGGACGGTCTGCGTGTCGGTGTCGAAGATGGGGTGGACGCCGCGGTCAATGAGCTGCTGGTTGAGTTCGTCGGTGTTGGTGAGGTTGAAATTGCCGCAGATCATCAGGTTGCGGGTCTTCCAACTGCTCTTGCGGAAATAGGGGTGGCAGGCGCCCTTGTCATAACTGCCCGAGGTGCCGTAGCGCAGGTGGCCGAGCAGCACCTCGCCGCCGAACTCGAACTGGTCCTTCACGGTGAGCGGGAATTCCGGGAAGACGCTCCCCTTGCGCACCAGGTCGTTGTATTCCTTGAGCTGCTTCGAAAAAATGTACGTCAGCGCATTGGCCCGCGTGTCGCGCTCGCGGAACATGAAGGCCCGGCCCGCCGGCATGTCGAGCTTCACGCAGCCGATGCCCGCGCCGTCCTGCCCGCGGTTGTGCTGCTTCTCCATCAGCAGGAAAAGCTGGTTGAAGCCGTAGAGCGGCGTCTTGTATTTCTCCGCGTAATAGCTGAGCGGCTTCAGCAGGCGGATGAGCGCCACACCGCAATGATGCTGAATTGGGTCGCTCATGGGAGGGTCAGGCCATCGCCTTCGGAATCGCTTCCGTCCACGTTTCGCGGAGCTTGCCGACGGGCCAGGTGATGGTGAGGGTGCCATCACCCACCGGCGCGGCGGCGACAACTTTGAGAATCGCCTCGCCATGGCCTTCGCCGAGCAGCACCACCGGCACGCCCGCCGTTTCGGCGGCCTTGGGCAGCGCGCGGGCGTATTCGGGCTTCACGGCGAGAATGATGCGGCCCTGGCTTTCGCCGAACAGCAGCGCGTCGAGCCGATACTTGCGCCCGGCGGGCCGTCGCGGCGGCCGCGGCGGGGCGCAGATCCAAATCCGCGCCAAAAGTTTTGTGCGCCGCGAACAGCATCTCGCTGAGGGCGACGAGCAGGCCGCCTTCCGAAAGATCGTGCGCGGCCACCACGCGGCCGGTGCGGATTTGCGCGCGCACAAAGTTCTGCAATTTCTTTTCCGCCTCAAAATCCACCGCCGGCGCATCGCCGGTCTTGAAACCGTGGCGTACGCCGAGGTAATACGAGCCGCCCAATTCATGCGGCCAGCCGCCGAGCAGGAAGAGCGCTTCGTCGCCGGTCTTGAGCCGCGGAGTGGTAACGTGCTCAAGGCGGTCCACCACGCCGGCGATGGCGACGGTCGGCGTCGGGTCAATCGCGCCAGCGGGGCTTTCATTATACAGGGAGACATTGCCGCCGACCACGGGCACATCGAACGCACGGCACGCCTCGGCCAGGCCAGCGACCGCTTCGCGCATCATGTAAAAATTCTCTGGTTTGTAGGGATTGCCAAAATTCAGGTTGTTGGTCATCCCGAGCGGATGCGCACCCGAGCAAGCCAGGTTGCGCAGGCATTCGACGACCGCGATCTGCCCGCCGCGCTGCGGGTTCAAGTAACAATAGCGGTTGTTGCAGTCGTTCGCGATGGCGAGCAGGCGCTCGCGCCCGCCGAGGCGCACGCGCACCACAGCAGCGTCCGCGCCAGGCAGCAGTACCGCGCCGGCCTGCACCATGTGGTCGTATTGCCGCCAGACCCAGCGCTTTTCCGCGAGGGTGGGATGTCCAAGCAGTTGCGGCAGCGCCTCGCGCGCGCCCGCCAAGTCGAGGTCGGCAAGGCCCGCCGCCTCGGGCGTCCAGGCGCGCGTCGCGGCGAGGTAGGCCGGCTCCTGTGCTTTGCGGTCGTAGAGCGGCGCTTCGTCGGTCAGCGCCTTCGCGGGGATTTGCACGACGGGCACGCCGTAATGGGTGACGAGCATGTCGCCCCCTTCGGTCACTTCGCCGATGCGCGCGGCGTGCAGATCCCATTTTTTGAAAATCGTCTCCAGCTCCGCCTCGCGCCCCTTTTGCACGATGACCAACATGCGCTCCTGGCTTTCCGAGAGCAGGATTTCGTAGGAATTCATGCCCGTCTCGCGCTGGGGGACTTTGTCCAGCTCGATGCGGATGCCGCAACCGCCGCGCGCGGCCGTTTCGCATGTCGAGCACGTCAGCCCCGCCGCGCCCATGTCCTGGATGCCGACGACGAGGCCGGGCACGGCCATCATTTCGAGGCAGGCCTCGAGCAAAAGTTTTTCCATGAACGGGTCGCCCTTTTGGACGGCGGGGCGGTCGGCCGCGCTTTCGGCCGAAAGCTCGCGCGAGGCAAAGCTGGCGCCGCCGAGGCCGTCGCGCCCCGTGGCTGCGCCGACGTAATAGACCGGGTTGCCCGGGCCGCGCGCAGTGCCGCGCTTGATCTGGTCGTGCCGCAGCACGCCGAGGCAAAGGGCATTGACAAGCGGTTTGCCCTCGTAGCACGCGTCAAAATAAATATCACCGCCGACATTCGGGATGCCGATGCAGTTGCCGTAATGCGCGATGCCCGACACCACGCCGCGGAACAGGCGCTGGGCGGATTTCGACGACAATTCGCCGAAACGCAGCGAATTCGTCAGCAGCACGGGCCGCGCGCCCATGGTGAAAATGTCGCGGATGATGCCGCCGACGCCGGTGGCCGCGCCCTCGAACGGCTCGACGGCGCTCGGGTGGTTGTGCGATTCGATCTTGAAACAGATCGCCCAGCCGTCGCCGAGGTCAATCACGCCCGCGTTTTCCTCACCGGCTTTGACGAGCACTTGGCCGGGCGCGTTCGGGTCAGCTTTCGCGGTGGGAAAATTCCGAAGGAGCTTGCGCGAATTTTTATAAGAACAATGTTCCGACCACGTCACGGAAAACACACCCAGCTCGGTCAACGCCGGCTCCCGGCCCAAAATGGTTTTGATGCGCTCGTATTCCTCCGGCAGCAGGTTGTGCTTGCGCACCAGCTCCGGCGTGATGGCCGCATCGAGCACCGGGTCGGGATTGGGCGGAAGCGAGGACATGAAAAGAGCGGAATTGGGAATGAGGAATGAAAAAGAAAAACGGAAATCTCTTTGAGTTTAGGTCAGGCGCAATCAGGTTAAATGTTCAGCATTCAGCATTCAGAATTCAGAATTATGTCTCCATCGGGATGGACAGCCCCACTTCCTCGACCACCGGCCGGCTGGCCAGGAAGGCCCGCAATATCGCCACACCGTCCACGCTGGGGTGGAAGCCCTCGACCGCGCGCTCCGGGTGCGGCATCATGCCGAAGACGTTGCCGAAGCGGTTGCGGATGCCCGCGATGTTCGAGACCGAGCCATTCGGATTGCCCGCCGCGTTGACCGCGCCCGTCTGGTCGGCGTAACGGAACAGGATTTGTTTGTGCGTGACGAGGTCGTCGAGGCCCGCCTCGTCAATGCGGTAGTTACCCTCGCCGTGCGCGATGGGCACGCGCAACCGCGCGCCCAGCCGGCTGCGGTTGAACTGCTCAGTGGACTCCTCGACGTGGATGGTCTGCGTCACGCAGCGGAACTGGAGGCAGTCGTTGCGCACCAGCGCGCCGGGCAGCAGCCCCGCCTCGCAGAGGATTTGAAAACCATTGCAGATGCCGAAGACCAGCCCGCCGTTGGCCGCGTAGTCCTTGACGGCCGCCATCACCGGCGAAAAGCGCGCGATGGCCCCGCAGCGCAGGTAGTCCCCATACGAAAATCCCCCCGGCAGCACCACGGCCTCGGCCTCCCCCAGGCTGGTTTCCTTGTGCCAGACGAACCGCGCGGGCACGTTGAGCACGGTGTCGAGCGCGTAGAGCGCATCGTAGTCGCAATTGGACCCGGGAAATTGAATAATGGCGACGGACATGAGCGGCGGAACGGTCATTTATAGGGAGTTACAGCGGCGTGTCGAGCAGAAGAAATGCGGGGTGCGGGGAAAAGGGCGAAGGGGCAGAGGGGCAGAGGCCCTGAGACACTGAGGCACTGGGAAAGGGTACTGAGGCGACGGAGGGGGGGCTGCAAATTTACGGTTCTTTAGTTTGCCCTCCCGCAAATTACGCCTAATCATGCCACCCAGCCCATTCCACTCCATGGATGATGATACACCCACAACCCAGCCCAAAGCCATCCGCCGGCTACAACGCCCGTTCGTGCTCGCGGGCCGCCTGTTCTTGCTCGGCCTGGCCTGGGGTCTCGCCATCAACGCCTCTTATCCGGGCACGCTGACTTTTCAGTTGTTGAGGATGTTTCCGCTCGGTCTGATATTCTACTTTGACCGGAATGCCGAGGCTTCCTCCACGCACCGGGTGGGTGCGACCCCCATTATCATTGCCATCTGGCTGGTTTACGCTGCGTTGACCTTGTATACACTGGTGACAAAGAAACTTTGGCGGTTCCTCATCGTGTTCGGCCTGCTCGTGGGACTGCTGTTGATGAATGTCGCCGGGTGCCAGGCCTTGCAACGCCTGGCGGATCCATAAGGCACAAAGGTGCCGGAAGCGGCTCGACAAGCGTGCGGCCCTTATCTACCATAAGAGAGCCTGGGGTATATTGGCCTCTGCCGATTAGCGGGGACTATGATACCGACCATGCGTTTGATAATTACATCAGAGCATTTGAGTTTTTGGGCTATAAAAAATGCACTTCCTCCGCGCAAGAAAAAGGGTTTGAAAAGGTGGCGGTTTATAAAGACACTTTAGGGCGCTTTACTCATGTCGCCCGTCAGCTTAATTCCGGTTCATGGACGAGTAAATTAGGGCAATGCGAAGACATTGAACACGCAACACTGGATGGAGTTGAGGGCGAAAAAAATCAACCCATTCACCGGCGAAATAGTTGGATACGGATTTGCATCATATTTTCTAAAAAGGCCACTTTCCTCATGCCCACAACCCAACCAGCCAAAGAAATCGCTCTCGTTCCTGCGAAGGATTTTGGAAGCAATCTCAAAAAGATTCTCCAAACCACCAAGCAGCAATCCGACGAGCAGTTAGCCGCGTTTCAGGCTTCCAACAAGGCCAAGCGCGACGCGAAGAAGCAGCGGTAATCCTGACCGCTGGCCGACTTAGGCGGTTACAGGCCTGTTGTTATAGGTATATTATTACCAAAATTTGGAAACGACCTTCATTGATGTGGTGCATTATTTCCGGCCGCTGTCTTTGATGCTTCACCCCGCGCTGGGCAGCCAGAAGCGGAAGGTTGCGCCGGCGCCGGCGGGGGTTTCGACGAGTTCGATGTCGCCGCGGTGGTCGCGCAGGATGCGTTTGCAGATGGCGAGGCCGAGGCCGGTGCCGTCGTGGCGCGCCGTCAGGAAAGATTCGAATATTCTCGCGCGCAGCGCGGGCGGCACGCCGGGGCCGCTGTCGCGCACCGTCACCACCGCGACGCGCACGTTTTCCTTCGTCTCCTCATGCAATTCAATCTCAAGCCGGCCGCCGTGGGGCATGGCGTGGACGGAGTTAAGCACGATGTTGAGCAGCACTTGCTGCAACTGGCCTTTGTGCGCATCCACCTTGAGCGGCCGCGCGGGCGGCTGGAATTGCACGGTGATTTTGCTTTGTTCGAGCTTGAGGCGCAGCAGCCGCAGCGTTTCCTCGATGACCGCGCCGAGCGACCAGCGCGCCTGCAGCGCCGTCCCGGATTTGGAAAAGCCCAGCACGCGCTCGACGATTTCGCCCAGGTGGCCGAGCTTTTCGCGGATGACGGCGAGGTCCTGCGCGCGCGCATCGCCTTCGGGAAAGCTCAGGTTGAGCGTGTCGAGCAGCAGCGTGATGACGGTGAGGGGATTGCGGATTTCGTGCGCGATTTCGGCGGCGAGCAGGCCGAGGGTCGTCAGGCGCTCGTTCTTGCGCAACGATTCCTCGGAGGCGAACACCCGCGCATACAGCTCGGCGTTTTGCGCGGCGACGGCGCAGAGGTTGGCGAGTGTGGAAAAAATCCGGCGCTCATCATTGTTGAAGCGGTGGTGCTTTGCGGTGTAAACATTGAGCGCGCCGATCACCTGGTCGCCGACGAGAATGGGCGTGACGAGTAGCGAAACCAGCCCGGCGCTGGCCACCAAGCGCGTGAAGTGGTGCTCCTCCGTGCGCGCGAGGTTGAGCACCTCGATCTGTTTTTTGCGGCGGATGGCCGAGCCGATCACGCTATCGCCCAGCGCGAGGTTTTCGACCAGGTCGGCCGGGTCGTTGTCCTGCCCGGCCAGCGCGGCCAGGCGCAGCGATTCGCCGTCGGGGTTGAGCAGCAGCACCGCGCACAGACGGCAGGGCATGAGGCCCAGGGCCTGGCGCGTCGCGGTGTCGAGCACAGCCTGCAATTCGAGCTTCGACACCAGCGATTGACCGGTGGTGATGAGCGATTCAAGCTGGCGCGCCTTCACGCGCAACTGGCTGATGAGCCAGAGGCGCCCGACCACCTTCGTCGCCTCGCCGGTAAGCAGCGTGAGGATCTTCGCCTCATGGTCGCCAAAGGCGTTGACGGTGTCGCTGTTTACGTTGACCACGCCGACGACCAGGCCGTCCAGCAGCATGGGCACGGCCATTTCGGAGCGAACATTTTCGCTCAGCTTCAAGTAGCGGCCATCCGCGCGCACGTCGGGTACCAGCAGCGCGCGCCCGTGCAGCGCGACCCAGCCCGTGACGCCCTGGCCGAGGAGCAGCTCGATGCCTTTTGAATTTTCCGGCAGGCCGCGGAAGACCTCGATTTGCAACCGGCGGCTGTCGGGGTTGACGAGCGCGATGGACGCGCTCGAGGCTGGCAGCACGCGCATGACCTCATCGAGGATGAGGCGCAGGGCCTCGTGGGCATCCTCGGTGTCGCTGACCAGACGCGAGATGTGATACAGCGCGTCGAGCACGGTCTGGGAATCGTCGGCCACGGTGAAAGAGACTTTGGACGGAATTTACGGAATTAACAAAAGAAAAGAACAGACGGGGTGCGTTCCACCAGGTCGTTTGCCGCCCACCATATCCAGTCGTTTGCCATCCACGTTTCTATTTCAACACCGGCGGAACCCTGAGCGGCGCGGGGGCTTGCTCGATGGCGCGGGCGCAGCGCAGGTAGTGGCTGATGACCCAGATTTGCGAGAGGAGGGTTATCCCGCCGAGGCCGTAAACGCCGATCATTTTCGTCTGGTGCCAGTTGTGGAGGATATATGCATCCGTCAGCCTATGCGTGGTATCCATGGATTTGATCAACGGAAAGACGCGGTTCCACAACTCGGAGGTTTTGGAATAATCCACCAGGATTTGATCCGGCACCTGGTAAAGCAGGTAGAAACTCCACAACAGGGCCAGCGTGCCGCAGGCCTGGTTAAGCGCGAGCACCTTCGCCCACCGGGCCTGGCCGGTCTTGAGCAGTTGGCGCCGCCAAACCAGCTCGATACGCCGATGATGAAGCAAAGAATGCCAAAATTCAACAGCAACACCCGGAGCGGCCCCGCTTTCACACACCCCGCGCCCAGCGCGCCCAGGATGGTGAGGATGTAGCTCCAGCCCCAGCCGTTGGCGGTGCGCGCGGCTTTTTTAAGAGGATTGGGCGCGGGGCGGGCGCTGGCGGGATAGGCAGGCATGATCAAAAAAACCAAAGGACGAGGCAGGGTAGGCGAAGGAACGCTGACTGGCAACCCCAGACCCATGCAATTCGTTTCCTCCCGTCCGCCCGCTGGGATTGGCGGGGTCCGTGGAAACATCTAAAATAAACGGTCGTTTGAATTCCGGACCGCAGATTTTAAGAAACCAGTTGCCCTTTTCACGGGTTTAAGAAGAATAGGCATCCGTCCCCCTGCTTGCGGCTGGCCTGGTAACTTTTCGCCGCCTCCCCATGAACCCGCCGAAGCCGAATTTGCCCAAGGATTTTGAGAAACGCCGGGCGAATCTGCCCGCGCGGCCCCTCCCCCCGCCTCAGCCCGTTTCGCGCCCGCCGGATCAACCCACGAACTGGGGCCGCTGGGCGGTGTTCCTGGTTATTTTGGCCATCGTCGGCTGGTGGGTCGGCCGCGCGGTTTCTTTGCTCGGGCAGCCCGATGATTTGAAGATTTCCGGACTCGACAATTTGCCGACCAAATCGCGCGTGCTGGCCGTGCGGCCCGAACTGGGCGAGACGCCGGTCGTCGAAGCTTCCGATGCGGCCCCCGCCCCGGAGGTGGTTAACGATTCCGCCGCGCAGCTTGCCGACCAGGCCTTTGTCCCGGGGCCTTATGTGCCGGGTGAAGTGATTTTTCGCGCAGGCTCGTCGGAGCAACTGGCGGCGCTCGTCCAACGCGCCCAGGCGGCCGGGGGCACCCTGCTGGGCAGCATTCCCGAGGCTGATTCCGCGCGCATCGCCTTCCCCGACGCCGCCAGCATGGCCGGCTTTGTGCGCGACGGGAGCGGCGACGGCTCGCTGCTTGATCCGCAACTTAATTACACGGTCAGCCTGCCGGCGGCGCCCACGGCCGCCATTGATCCCTTCGCCCCCGGCTCCCTGCGGCCGTTTGGCGATTCGGTGATGCCCTACTTGGGGGTTCCGCGGGACAATGCCAACTGGGGCCAGGGTGTCGTCGTCGCCATGCTCGACACCGGCCTGGCCCCCGGCACGACATCAATATTGACCGGCACCGGCGGAGCCATTGCCCAATACGACATGACGGCCTCGCCGGACCCGCCGACGCTCGGCCATGGCGACATGGTGGTTTCGCTGCTGGCCGGCGCCAATGGCGAACAAGGCATCGTGCCCGCCGCTTCCCTCATCAGCGTGCGCGTGCTCGGCGCCAATGATGAAGGCAACGTCTACGGCGTCACAGACGGAATTTATACCGCCATCGCGCATGGCGCGCAGGTGCTCAACCTCAGCCTGGGCACCAATCAGACGAGTACCATCCTCGAAGACGCAATCAATTACGCGCTATCCCAAAATGTGGTCGTGGTGGCGGCGGCAGGCAACGATGGCAATGGCCAGATCAGTTACCCGGCCGCCTACCCCGGCGTGATCGCCGTGGGCGCGGTGGACGCGACGGGCCAGCGCGCCAGTTTTTCCGATTACGGGCCGGAGTTGGTCATCGCCGCGCCGGGTGTCGGGATCAACACGGTGACGACGGGCGGCATCATGTCCTTTTCCGGCACCTCGGCGGCGTCGCCGCTGGTGGCCGGGGCCATCGCCGGGCTGATGTCCACCAACCCAAATCTGACGGGCCAGCAGGCGCAGGCCCTGCTCACGCATTATGCGGACTTTGCCGGCCCGGTCACCGCCTCCGGCACCAACGAGTTTTACGGCGCGGGAGAGATGGACGTGGGCCGCGTGCTCGACCGGGGCAATACCTCGCTCAGCGACGTGGCCGTGGCCGATTTGTATCTTAACGTGACTTCGATGCCCACGACTCCGACTGCGCCGATGGAGGTTTCCATTCAAAATCGCGGGAACACGGTTTTGGGATCGGTTCTGGTCACGGTGGACGTTAATGGCGCGCAAACCACGCAGACCTTCACCGGGCTGCAGCCGACGGAAGTGCGCGCGGTGGATGTGGATTTGCCGGTGCCGCAGTTGACCACCACGGGTGTGCAAGTGACGGCGCGGGCGGACTCCGATCAGCCCGAGTATAAGCCCAACGACGCCGTCAAATCGCGCATCGTGCAGTTGGTGCCGGCGTCCGGCACTACCTCCCTCAGTAATTAATCCGGGTGCGGGCGGGTGGGGTGTTGGGCGTGGCTGGCGTTGGAGTGCGCCCTTGAATCTAAAAACCGGACATTTGTACAGATTGGGTTATCATGCTCCGGTGCTGAGGCATTATGGTCAGGACGCCGCTCCGTGGCGTCCGCTGTCGGCTCGGAGCGCCGTCCCAACCCGCATTACCCTATTTCAAATGCTTCACTGCCGACCGAGCATATAAGTTTACAGTGTGTCGCGAATCCTTTATGATTGGTGGTTCCCTTTCCTGCTTTCCGACCTGTCCGTCCACCATCTTCCCTCGCCCATGCTCGCGTTTCTGAAAAAATTCACCGAAGGACTCAAGCGCACGACGCCGACGTTCCACGCCGCGTTCGGCAAAATCGGCGGGCTGTTCACGCGCACGCTCGACGCCGGGAGCATCGAGCAGATCGAAGCCGCCCTCTACGGCGCGGACTTGGGCGTCGAAACCGCGCACGAGGTGCTGGCCGAGATCAAAGCCGCCTGGAAAAAGGACCCCGCCCTGCGCGGGCAGGACGCCGCCCAACTCGGCGCCGCCGTGCTCCAGCGCGTGCTTGCGGGCGCGGAGCAGCCGCCCAAGCTCTCGCCCGCCGCCGGGAAGCCGGAAGTCATCTGCCTCGTCGGCGTCAATGGCTCCGGCAAGACCACGACCGCGGCCAAACTCGCGTGGCATTACCAAAAGGAAAAACACCGCGTCGTGCTGGGCGCGTGCGACACTTTTCGCGCGGCGGCCAACGAGCAACTGCGCGTCTGGGCCGGGCGCCTCGGCGTCGAGATTATCGCCAGCCAGCCGGGCGCCGATTCCGCCTCCGTGGCCTTCGACGCCTGGCAGGCCGCCGCCAAACGCGGGCAGGACCTGGTCATCCTCGACACGGCGGGCCGCCTGCACACCAAGCACAACTTGATGGAGGAGCTGAAAAAAATCCGGCGCGTCCTGCAAAAGCACGACCCCGCCGCGCCGCGCCACCGCTGGCTGGTGCTCGACGGCTCACTCGGCTCGAATTCCATCGAGCAGGCGCGGGTCTTCCATCAGGCGTTCGACCTGACCGGCCTTGTCATCACCAAGCTCGACGGTACCAGCCGCGGCGGCGCGCTGGTCGGCATCTATCGCGAGCTAAAACTGCCGATTCATTTCGTCGGCCTCGGCGAGCAACCCGACGACCTGCAGCCTTTCTCCGCCGCCAATTTCGCCGACGCGCTGTTCGGGGTGGAGGAGTAAGTATTTCACCGCGCCAAATCATTCTGGGTCAGGATGGTGATTTGGTTGCGTTGGAGCACTTCGGCGGCGAGGTCGGCGTCTTCGAGGCGCAGCACGAGGCCGGTCTTGCCGTGCGGGCGCATGAGGAAGGGGTAGATGTAATGGATGTTGATCTCGGCCTGCACGAGCGCGGTGGTGACGTGCTGGAGGCGCGCCTCGGTGTCAATTTCGATGGCCAGCACCTCAGCGAGGCTGTGCGAGAAACCGTGCCCGGAGAGCAGCGGCGCGGCCGTCTCGGGATAGTCCACGACCAGGCGGATGATGGTGCTGTCAGTGGTGTCCACCAGGCATAGGGCGAGAACATGCACGTCCTTGCTGGCGAGCAGCTTGACGACATCGTGCAAACGCCCGACCTTGTTCTCGGCGAAGACCGAGAACTGTTTGACGACGCCGCTGGAGCCGCCTTTGCGCGTCAGGGGTTTGGTCAGGGTCGGAGCCATGCGGGAGCGGAAGTGGCCGGCGCACGGGCCGTGCGGCGGGCCGGCCAAAGCCGGGCTTGTTCCTTGAGCCTAGCCGATATATCTGCGTTTGGCACGCTGAATCTCAGGGCGGGACGCGGGCGTTTGCGGTTGCCACCGGCCGGTTGGTTCGGGCATAAGGATCAGCTTGCCCCCATGCCACACTTTGCTGAAGTCAAACGCTACGAAAAAATTCCCTATACCCGCTGCGGGCGCAGCGGTCTTAAGCTGCCTCGCATCTCGCTGGGGCTGTGGCATAATTTTGGCGACCAGGACGACCGGAGTTGGGCGCGCGAACTGGTGCTGGGCGCGTTCGACCGCGGCATCACCCACTTCGACCTGGCCAACAACTACGGCCCCCCCCCGGGGTCAGCGGAAATCAATTTCGGGAAGATCCTGCGCCAGGATCTTGCCGCCTACCGCGACGAATTGGTCATCTCGACCAAGGCCGGCTACACCATGTGGGGAGGGCCATATGGCGACTGGGGCTCGCGCAAATACATGCTGGCGAGCCTGGATCAGAGCCTGCGCCGGCTGCAGCTTGAGCATGTGGATGTTTTTTACTCCCACCGGCCCGACCCGGAGACGCCCATTGAGGAAACCATGGGCGCGTTGGCCCACGCCGTTCGCACCGGCAAGGCGCTTTACGTCGGTTTGTCGAATTACGGGCCGGAGCAGACAGCGGCGGCGGCGAAGCTCCTGCGTCAGATGGGCGCGCCCTGCTTGATCCACCAGCCGCGTTATAACATGATTGACCGCAAGCCGGAGCAGGGGCTGTTCTCGGTGCTCGAACGCGAAGGCATCGGCTGCCTCCCCTTCAGTCCGCTGGCGCAGGGGATTTTGAGCGACCGATATCTCGAAGGCCTGCCCGCCGGCTCGCGCGCCACGCGCAACCTGTTCCTCAAGACGGAGACGGTCGAGCGCCACCGCCCGATGGCGCAAAAGCTCGCGGCCATCGCCCAGGCGCGGGGGCAGACGTTGGCGCAAATGGCGCTGGTTTGGGTGCTGCGGCAACCCGCCGTCACCAGCGTGCTGCCCGGCGCCAGTTCGTTGAAGCAAATCGAAAGCAACCTCGCCGCTTTGCAAAAAACGGAATTTTCTCCGGCGGAACTCGCGGCCATTGATGACGCCCTGGCAGGCGTGGATGCGGCGAAGGCCGGCCAGCCGATTTGAGCAGACCCATTAATACTTCGACATGTCCTCGATCTGAATGAGACCCTTGTCCTTGATTACCACCTGCAGGTGGAATCGTTGGCCGGAATTGAAATCGCCCTCGACGCCATCCGGCAAAAAGACGGCCAGACGCCCGCCGGCGGCGTCCAGGGTCTTCACCACCAGCATCCGGCCAAAACCATCGTCCACCCGCAATTGCGACTCGATTTGCGCGTCGAGGTTGTAGTGATTGCCCTGTAATTCATTCGGCGAATTGCGATAGACTTCCACGCTGAACGCGGGCAACGAATGACGCAGATGATTGCGCACCACCATGAACACCCCCGCCGTGACGATCACCAGCAGCGGAATCAGGAACGCTACAAAGACCGGGTTGATTTTTCCTGTCCGGCGGCGTTTCATGGGGATAAGGGGTGGGAACCAACGCTTCCATGATGCAGGCTGGGGCCGTGGGCTGCAACTGCAAAAGCAACCCCGGCCAGGGGCCGGGATTGCGCACCGGCGCCAAGCCGACTTGATTCCCGAAAACGCACCGTCTTTTCGCTATTGATTCCGCGTGTGATAAGAATCTATCATCGTAACATTGGTTTTCTTCTCGTTGATATGCATATCGGCCGGCCAATCAAAAACACCTCGCTGGCGGTCGTGTTTGCCACGCTGGCCCTGGTGCAATCGCTCGGCGGCGCCAATGCCGCGTCTCCGCCGCCCGCCAATGCGACCGCCCCGCGCCCGACGGATCACTGGGGCCTCGTCAACACCGGTGCGGCCACCAAGCTGGAGCAGGTCATTTGGTCGGGCAAGGAATTTGTGGCAGTGGGTGGAACCACCATCGTCAGTTCACGGGACGGTTTGGACTGGAAGACAACCACGCCTGCGGGTTTGAAAAAAGCGCTGTGGAGCGTCGCGACCAACAACAAAATTTTTGTCGCCGTGGGCGACGGCGGGACCATTGTGACTTCGCCGGATTTGAAGAGCTGGACGATGCGCTCCACGGATGAAACCCAAAAATATTCGAGCGTTTTTTGGCTCGGCGACAAATTTCTCGCCGTCGGCGACACCGGCGTGAATGCGTCTTCGTCCGACGGTGCAACTTGGACGATGGGCGCGCCCTTCGGCAATTTTTATTTCACGCATGGAACGAGGAATGGAGACACGATCATGACCGGCGCCATCAATGCCCTGATTCAGTCGAATGATGGGGGTGCGACGTTTGCCAAGTCCATGGCCAACACCGGGCACATGGCGGATGTGGCCTGGGGCAACGATCTTTTTATCGCGGTGGGCGACGGCAAGAATGGCATACTGACCTCAGCTGATGGCAGCAAGTGGACCAGGCGCAATCCAGGAGTGAAGTCTGGATTGCACGGAGTGTGCTGGACCGGACAGGAATTTGTGGCAGTTGGCGACCACGGCGTCATTTTAACGTCAGCGGATGGCAATGATTGGATGCCCAGCGACACCGGCGGCAGTGCCGCGAATCTGGAGAGTGTGACAGGGAACGGATCCGTATTTGTGGCCGTCAGTGACACCGGCGCCATCTTGAGCACCAATTTTAAATCCCTGGTGCCCAAGCCCGGGGCTTTTGCCACGCCGGCCAAAGGCACCCCGTCGGTGGCGCCGGCGAGTGCAACGGGGGGGCCATTGCCGGAGGACACCATCAAGTCGCTGGTGATTATCACCGGCGACATCTCCACGGGCACCGGCTTTATTGCGAAAATAAAAACGAAATTTTTCATTGTGACCAACCAGCATGTCCTGTCCGGCAACAAAAAAATCACGATCACGGGCATGGACGGCGCCAAATATCCCACCACGGGCGCCCTTTACGGCGCAACGGAATACGATGTCGCGATTTTGGAAATTCCCGAAAATCTGGCCAAAAACCACCTGGAGCTCATGGATGACCCGCAGAGCAACGCCAGCGTGGGCGACTCGGTCACCGTGCCGGGCAATTCCCTCGGGGCGAGTGTGCCGCTGCAAATCAATGGGAAACTGCTGGGCATCGGCCCCGCACTGGTGGAAGTGGACGCCAAATTTGTGCCGGGTAACAGCGGCAGCCCCATCATAGACCGCGCCTCGGGGCTGGTGATCGGCATTGCCACCCTAGCCATCACATATAATCAGGACACCATCACAAAATTCGACCTCACCTCAAACACCCGCTGGTTCGGTTACCGGCTGGATAATATTGACCCGGCCACCGGCTGGCAAAAGCTGGACTGGGCGCGGTTCAGCGCCGAAGGCGTCAAACTGGAGGCCATTACAATCCTGTCCAATACCATGATTGCCATATTAACCAACAAAACTCCGCCGCAGGCGGACGATGTGCATGTCCGGAATGCGGTGGAAGCATTAAAGTCGGATGTTGCCCTGGCCGACCAGCAGAACAGCAAACAGGCTTTTATCGAAGCCTACAAAGACTTCCATCTTAAACTGCACAATATCGCGACTGCCGACCTGCATGACCTGGCCAGCCAGCCCTTGTATCCCTACCATGCGAAAGTCCTTAAACAGCTCCAGGATTTGCAAACCGCCTTGGATGCGGCGTATGCCGAAGTTAGCGTGAAAATTGACGCCTTGTCGATCAGCCAGCACTAATGGCGGTGGCGCGACACCTGCTGGATGTCGCCAGCTTTGGTTGAATCGAGGCAAATACAGTTCATTGACGGGGGCGAAAAAAAACAGGCCGCCCGTTTGGGCGGCCTGTTTCCTGTCAAGACGCGGAAAACGATTAATACTTAACCGTGCCCGAGATCGTAACGACGTTGATGTTATAGGTGGCACCCGGCAGGCTCGAGTCTGTTCATGAAGTAGGTGTAACCCGCCGAAAGCGTCAGCCAGTTATAGGCCAGCCAGTTGATGGTGATGCCACTTGAGTAGGTGTTGTCGTCGCGGGTGGTCTGGAGGTATTGCGAGTAGGTGTAATTCAAAATATTGGCCTGCACATTGATGGAGTCCGTATAGGTATAGTTCAAGCCCAGAGCGCCACTGGTGCTTTCCACATTTTGGCCTTGGGTGCCCGTGGAAAATCCACGACTGCCCGCCACGGTGAAGTGGACCTTTTCAGAATAGGCATAGGCGAGGTTCAGGCCGTAGCTGGCCGTCGTGCTGGTGATCGAGGGATTGGTGGTGGTCGCCGTCACATGGTTTTCCGTCACGCCGACGTTGGCGCTACCGGTCAACTTTTGCCAGGAAGTCAATTGGGCGTTGAGGCTGACTTCATTGCTCTCATGCACCGCCGCCGAGCCGGGGTTGGCCGCGGAGCCCTTGGCATCGGTCTGCTGATAAGTGTAGCCCAAGCCAAAGCTCAGGTCCGAGCTGTAAACGTAGTAGGCCGTGGCCGGAATGGTATAAGTGTCGGAATTGTTAAAGTTCTGGCCTTCCGAATACAGATAAGTGTTTTGGGAGTAATCCAGGGCCGCATCAAAGTTGAATTTTTCCGACATGTTCCAATGCACGTCAGCACCACCATTCAGTGTGTCCGTTCGAATGATGGAGGTGAGGCTGGGGCCACCGACGGCGCTCGGGGTGTTTTGGTAAGATTGCGCATACGAGCCGGTCAAGGTGAAGGTAAAGCGGCTTTGCACGCGGGTATAACTCAAGCCGATGTTGGACAGTTCCTCATTGAGGGACGGATGCCGGTCATAACGCAGGAACGTCTCGTTATAGCTCAAGGTGCTTTCGCCCACATCGTCCGGTTTGCCATAATCCAGCAGGACGCCCGGATTGATGGTAAAGACGAGGTCATCAAACTTGTTGGGGCCGCCCGGGGCGGAGAGGACGTTGGAGTTATAGGCTATGCTCGCAGCGCCATTGAAGGTCAGGAAATTGGGCCCCAAGCTGTCGAGTGGCGCGGGCAAAGGCGCCGCGGAGAGATGAGACTGAAACGTCACGACCGCGAGCAGGGCGGCCATGGCAAGCATGGTTTTGGTGGAGAATTTCATTGTGATTGGTCCAGTTCGAATGGAGGGGTAGCGACTGAATAGTGAAAGGAAACAGGATTAGCCCCCCTTGGTCAACCATCTTTTTCCGGGCGACGCAAGCCGGTTTTTCATAAAAAATAACTGCATCGAAACAAGGCCAGGCACCGTGTGGCGCCCCGCGCCCCTGCCCGTGGCTAAAATGAAGCGTCAGGTATCGGCCTGAATCGAAGAAGCCTCGCCAGGCATCCACAGTTGCCAAAAGGGCGCCAGGCGTCCATTGTGGGTCAATTGCCTGAGCGTCTTGAGGTTCCAGGGAACCCAACCCCCTGGCCACGGGACTTATCCAACAAGCAACTCGCCTGATTATCATGGCCCACGAAAATACCTTCGGAGACCCCAAAGCGGAGATCGTCACCTCGATTTGGTTCGGGCTGGCGGCGATCCGCCGTTATCCGGGCGGCCCGCGCCGGTTGCGGATCCGCTGGCTGCGCCTCCTGGGCACCACCCTGGGGTTGGGCGCGGTGGCGTGGCTGCTGGCGGCGCTGGCTTTGTATTTCTTCTTCAAACTTTACCGCGGCGACCAGGATGAGCGATTCGTCGAGGATCTCACGCTCTTTGTGCCGTCCCATTTCTGGGCGCATGACCGCGAGGTCGGTGAATACTTTCTCAAACAAGGTGAAATCAATCTGAATAACCACCAGCTCAATGAAGCCTTGAATGATTTCCGGCTCGGCGTGATGAAAGTGAAGGATAATCTGCACGGCCGCACCATCCTCGCCGACTTTTACTATCTTTATTACCGCGGCCAGATTGACAATTCCTTGGACATCCTCGAGGCCGGCCTGCCCTACGCCGTCCAGAACAGCGACTCCGCCGACACCAATAAAGAACGCCACGACTACATTAATGACTTCCTGCTGCGCCTGCAACAGGCGCACGAACCGGAAAAGCTTGAGAGAATCTGCCTGCAATACCTCAATCTGCCCACCCCGAGCGTGCGCGACTTGTTTGCCCTCAACCTCGCCTCGCTCTATATTGACTCAGGCCGCTTCGATGACGCCGACGCGCTCATCAAAAAATTCCAGCTCGAACAGCTTTTGGACGGCGTCCTGCTGGAAAGCCGCCTGTTGCGCGAAAGCGGCCGCATCTACGACGCGCCCAAATACCTGAAGGAGGCCAGCACCCGCTTTCCCAACAACAAGTATATCTACGGCCTGTTGTCCGGCTACTACCGGGACCTGGGGGACCTCGATCAATCGGAGGGCTATATCCTGTTGCGCGAAGAGGCCGCGCCCGACGATCCCGCGCCGCGCATCGAGCGACTGTATATCACCGCCAAACGCGGCGACCAGGCGGAGCTGGCCCTCGAAACGCAGGAGATCGCCACCCAATTCCATGCGGACGCCTCCGCGATGATCCTGCTGGCGAGTTTTGCCACCGACCAGGGCAACGTGGAGCTCGCCAAAAGCCTCTTCGACAACGCGCAGACCCAGTATCAGATGGACCTAAAGACCATGGGTAAATCCAATTTCAACCTCGCCTCTTTCGCCCTGCTGATCTGCGAGGCCTACCTCACCAACGACGACTACCATGGTGCGCTCGCGTATCTGGACACCCTGAACCTCAGCAAGCCGGAGTGGCTCGAACCGAACCGCCTGCTCTTTGACAGCATGCGCGCCGTGGCCGACTATGGCATTGGCAACTTCTACGATGCCAATGCCTACCTCACCGAGCTCATTAAATCGAACACCACGCGACCCGACACGCTAATGACCATCGCCAACCGTTTTCTCAGCCATGGCGCCTTCGACCAGGCCCAACGCCTCCTTTACGCCGCCCACCGCATGGACCCGCATAACCAAGCCATCCTTGCCCAGCTTATTACCACCAACCTCCAAATGGGTAATTCGGTGGACATGAACCAGAACTTGAAAGATTTGCTCAACACCCGCCGCCCGCCGCTGGACCTTTTGGTTGACGCCTATCGGCAGCTCGGTTCCGACCGCTTCACCTTTGTCCCCAACCGGGAAGACCTGCTCAACCAGCTGCAGAAGTATATCCACGACGCCACCATCAAGATTCACCAGGAAGCGGACAATTCGTAAGCCGATCTGAATCCAGTTGGATACTGTTTGCGCCTGGCCTGCCCCCTGACTTTCGTCATGAATATTCGCGCCCTCCGCTTTGCGGGCCACTGCGCGGCCGGTGTTTTGCTGCTGCCAGGCCTGCCCCCCTTGCTCGCGCAAAGCGCCCCGCCGACCACGCTTCCGCCGGCGGCCCTGGCCAGCGCCAGCAATGCGTTTGCCTGCGACCTCTACCGGCAAATCGCGACCGCGCCACAGGCCAATGTTTTTTTCTCACCGTGGAGCCTGGAGACCGCCCTGGCCATGACCTGGGCCGGCGCGCGCGGCGACACCGCCACGCAAATGGCCCAGACCTTGCATCTCGAAGGCCAAACCACCGACCAGGTGACCCCCGCCTTCGCGATCTTGCAGCAGGCGCTCGCCGACGCCGGCAAGCAGGCGGGCGTGCAACTCGCCGTGGCCAATTCGCTCTGGCTCGAACAGTATTTCACGTTCCGTCCCGAGTTCATAAAAATAGTTCAAACTAATTTTTTGTCCGATGCGTTCACCGTGGACTACCGGACGCAGGCCGAGGCCGCGCGCCTGCGCATCAATGCCTGGGTCGCGGAGCAAACCCAGCAGCGCATCCCGAACCTCCTCCAGCCCGGCGATGTGGGCCCGAGCACCCGCCTCGTCCTCGTGAACGCCATCTACTTCAAAGGCAACTGGGTGGAGAAATTTGACGCGCAAGCAACTACAACCGCCGCGTTCACCCTCAGTGATGGCAGTGTGAAACAAACTGCCTTCATGCATCATGCCATGCATGGCGCGCGCTACGCCGAGCTGCCCGGCGACGCGACGCCATTGCAAATCCTCGCCCTGCCTTACAAGGGAAACAGCCTCGAATTCGTCGCGCTGTTGCCGAAAACGCCCGCGGACCTGCCCGCGCTGGAGAAGTCCCTTACTGCCGATAAGTTGGCATCCTGGCTGGGCCGCCTGCCGACCGGAGGAGGCCCGGTGGATGTTTATCTGCCCAAGTTCAAGGTCGAGGCGCATTACGGACTGGTGGAACCCTTGCAAGCGCTCGGCATGAAAGAGGCGTTTAACGGAACGGTGCAGGCAGCGGGCGACGTGGGTAGTTTGGATGACCAAGTGAAGGCTGATTTTTCCGGCATGGACGGCCGGCGCGATCTTTTTATCAACAACGTCGTCCATCAGGCGTTTGTTGAGGTGAACGAGGAAGGGACGGAGGCGGCCGCGGCCACGGGCGTCGTCATGAACGCGCTGGCTGTGCGGGCCGGCCCGGTGCCCGTCTTCCGCGCCGACCATCCGTTCCTTTTTCTGATTCGCGACCCGGCCAGCGGCGCCATATTATTCCTGGGCCGCTTGGCCACGCCGGCGGATTAAGGCGGCCAATCGAAATCCAAGGCACCCGAATAGGGTTTGTGGCTGCCATCCGCGATGCCCTGCGGTTGATTGTCGTTTACTTTAATGGTCAAAAATTGCACCTGGCTGACTTTTACTTCCACGGGACCACTGGAAGTGACGGTTTGCGAGGCGCCTTTTTTGAGTGGCTTGGTGTAAAGCGGTTTGCGTCCGTCCAGTTGGACGACTTGCAGGCTCGCGATGTCGTCACTGGCGGTGAAAACCAATTTCAACATCCCGGGTGCGGGCGGCGTGGCGATGGGCGTGGGCATCGGCGCGGGCGAAGTGGCTGCTGGTAATGATGTATTCCCGGAGGTTGCCATGCTGGCCGACTTGTCGGTGTTTTCGGTGCTGGTGCCGCTATTAAGCAAATGCTGCAAGCCCAGGAATAACACCACAATACCCGCCACTGCGAGGAGGAGGTAGGCCACCAGGCGAATGAGGGCCATTTGGTTCTTCGCGCGTTCTGAGTCGTAATCTTTTGCGCCACCCGACTCGCGCCCAGCGGCCGCGCCGCCCGCCAGCTGAGCGCCGGGGGCGTCCAGCCGTCCCAGGTTGTTGCGGTCACCGCGGCCCGCGCTGGAAAACTGCGTGGCGTAATCGGCGGCGAGCTGGCCGGCGTCGAGCTTGAGGTAACGGGCGTAAATTTTCAGGAAACCGACCTTGTAAATTTCCGGCAGCGAGAAATCGAACGTGCCCGTCTCCATGGACTGGAGATAGTCGGTGCGGATTTTGGTGGCTTCGGAGGCTTCGCGCAAAGCGATACCCAGACGCTTGCGCGCCTCGGCCAGCCGGTCGCCCACATTTTGCATGCTCACGAGAGCGGGTGTAATGGAAAAGCGCAGCGGGTGGCAACTCCTTTTCCAGGAATATCTTGGTGGGGGCGAAATTCTCCCCTCCGGTTTGCAGCCCGGCGCCGGTTACGCCCCGGCTTCCAGCAGGCGGATGCGGCGGTTTTGCAGGGGGAATTGGAGGGTGACGGTCGTGCCCCGGCCCACCGTGCTTTCGAGGGAAATCTGGCCGCCATGCGCGCGCATGATGCGCTGCGCGATCATCATGCCGAGGCCGTGCCCGCCGCGCTTAGTTGAGAAATAGGGCTGGAACACGCGCGGCAAATCCGCCTGCGCGATGCCCACGCCGTTGTCGGCGACGGCAATCTGCACCCAAGCGTCGTCCACCCGCGCTTCGAGGCGCAGGCGGCCGCCGCGCTCCATCGCCTCCATCGCGTTTTTAAGCAGGTTGAAAAACACCTGCTTGAGCTGGTTGCGGTCGCCCAAGACCGGCGGCGGCGCTTGCACGACCTCGACTTCGACGCGGATGCCGAGGTTTTCCAACTCCTGCTGCCGCAGCGCGAGCACCTCGGCCAGCAGGGCGAGCAAATCCACCTCGGCCAAATCCGGCGGCTGCGGGCGGAGGGCCTCGAGAAAATGGCGGATAATGCCATCAAGCCGTTCGACCTCGGCCACGCAGATGTCGGCCGACTCCTTGATTTTTTGGGTGGCCGCGCTGTCGCGCAACTTGGCGATTTGGCGCTCGATGAGCTGCAAATGGATGTTCATCGAGTTGAGCGGGTTGCCCAGCTCGTGCGCGACACCCGCGGCCAGCATTGTGACGGAGTCGAGCCGCTCGCTCTCGATCAGGTCGCGGGTCGAGCGCTGCTCCTCGGTGACATCGCTGAGGATGATGGCGAACTGGCCCTCCGCGCCGCGCTTGCGGTCCGCCGCCAGCGGCACGACGTAGAGGCGCACATGGCGGCGCTCCGGGTAGGTGATTTCCAGCTCGCGCGTGAGGGCGCGGGCGGGCGGTGGGTCGCCGCTCGGGCGCGGGGCGAAGTCGAGCGCGCGCGCCAGTTCGGGCAGCACTTTCCAGAGGCGCGCCTGGCCGGCGTCGCGCTCGCGCAGGCCGAGGAGGGTCCGCGCCGCGGTGTTGGTGTATTGGATGACGCCGTCGCGGTCCACCACGAGGATGCCGTCCTTGATGGTGTTGAAAACGGTCTCGAGCGTCTCGCGCTCGCGCGCCAGGCGCTGGGCGAGGATGGCGAGGTTGCCCGGATCGAGGTCGTCAATCCGGCCCAGGATGCGTTCGAGAGGGTGGCCGCGGCGGGACATGACTTTTTAAGGCCGGGGGCTTTTCGTGCGTTTCCGGCGAAACGGAGCCAACAATTTTTCTCCCGTGTCGTTCAGACGCAGGTAATAGCCGGGGGCGTTTTCCGCCTCACGCGCAATCTGTTCCTTGATCCGCCTGACTTCCAGCAAGACTTTCGGTTCGCTAATTGCAGGAATTTTCATAAGCCGATCACCTCCTCCGGAGTATGAATGCGAATGGGCGCCAAGCCCATCACCAAATTGCTCCGGTTGATGTTTTCGATGCGCCGCACATTGGCCAAGTGTTTCATGTTCCAGGTTACCACAACATCCAGGCGGTTGAGAACTGCAATCGCCACATGCAAGGCGTCGTTGCGATAGCGCGCGGGCAGCGCCCCGTCGGCCACATAACGTTGCGCGAGACCTTCCCGGGATAATACCGAGCAGTTGTGGATCAAGGCGGGCGACCACGGCCAACAATTTTCCGCGTAGGCTTGGCTCGGCCCGGTTCAATTCCGCCAGGACAAGTTCGGACACAAAATACTCGTCCGGGCTGATGCCCGACCATGCAAAGAATCGTTCGGTGGCAACTTTCTTTTCGGGCGCGTCATCCGCAAAGAGAAAGTTCGGCACCGTGGTTTCAATATACAGTTTCACGAGAGCTACTTTATGAGATTCGTGGCGAGGTCGGCGGGAAGGTCGTCCGCCATGCCGTCGAAATCCTTGAGCGTTTCCCACAACGTGGGAGGCTGCTCTTCGGCCAATTCAAAGCGCACCCGCGTTCCCGTCGGCCAGGGTGTTCCCGGCGGCAGCACAATTTTGCCCGCTTCGACTGTGGCAGAGATGCTCATTTTCGGCCTAGTTTGCACAATACTAACTCCTTATGCAACGGGATTTTTGACTTCTCATATTGCAGTTTTGGACAAACGCACAATTAATTCCCGTGCCAATTTCGCCTTCGGCGCGGGGCCGAGGGCGGCACGCGTGCCGTCGCGGCCGATTAAGATTACCGTGTTGTGGTCGGACTCGAAGCCGGCGCCGGGGCGGCCCACGCGGTTGGCGATGATGAAATCGAGGTTTTTTTCCCGAAGCTTGCGGCGCGCGTAGGTTTCGAGGTGGCGGGTCTCGGCTGCGAAGCCGACCACAAGCTGGCCGGGGCGTTTGCGCGCCGCGACTTTTTGCAAAATGTCCACCGTCGGCTCGAACTCGACGACCAAACCGGCCCGTCCTTTTTTGACTTTGTCGGCGAAGGTTTTTTTCGGGCGGAAGTCGCTGACCGCGGCGCACATCAGCAGCACGTCGCAGCGCGCGAACAATTTTTCCACGGCGGCCAGCATCTCTACCGCCGAGACGACGCGCCGCACCTTGACCCCCGCCGGGGGCGGCAGCGCGACCGGCCCGCTGACCAAATCCACGCGCCAGCCCGCCGCCGCCGCCGCCGCCGCCAGCGCATAGCCCATCTTGCCGCTCGAGGGGTTGCTCAGGAAGCGGACGGGGTCGAGGTGCTCGCGCGTCGGCCCGGCAGTGATAAGACAGCGGATGGGTTTCATGAAGAAATTAATTGAACCACGGAGAGCACTGAGAACACGGAGGAGGAATAGTTTCGAGTTTCGGGTTTCGAGTTGAATTCCTCTCCGTGTTCTCCGTGCTCTCCGTGGTTTACATCTTCCTAAAGCATTTTTCGGCGGCAACGCAATCGCGCGCAATTTGCTCGCGCAAGGCATCCAACGTCGCGAATTTTTTCTCGGGGCGCAAGAACTCCAGCCACTCGACGCGCACCCGCGCGCGCGGGCCGGGCGCTGGGCCGCGGCCGAGCAGGTGCGTTTCGAGGAGTGGTTTCACCGGCCCTTGTTCGACCGTCGGGCGCACGCCGTAATTGGCCACTCCACGCCGCCAGCGGCCCGTGGTTGTGCGCAGGCGCACCACATAAACACCGTAGGCTGGCCGCGTCTCCGGTTCCCAGACCACGTTGAGCGTCGGGAAACCAAGTTGGCGGCCTTGTTGGCGGCCGGGCTGGACGACGCCGTCGCAATAATAGGTGTAGCCGAGGAGCCGGCCCGCAGTGGCGATGGCGCCGCGCGCGAGCAGTTCGCGGATGCGCGTGCTGGAAACGGGCCGGCCATTGTGCCGCAGCCGGGCGACGCTGACCACGGCGAGGCCTCGTTCGCGCCCAGTCCGCACCAGCAAGGCGACATCCCCCGCGCGCCCATGCCCGAAGCGGAAATTCTCGCCGACATAAACCGCGGCCAGATTCGGCAGGCGTTTTTTCAAATAGGCGAGAAAATGCTCCGCGCGCAGGCGCGCGAACCCGCGCGTAAACGGCTGGGTAATGACGAGGCGGACGCCGAACGTGCGCAAAAACTGCGTCTTTTGCTCCGGCGGCATGAGCAGCCGGGTTGGCGTTTCTGGCCGGAACAGGCGGCTCGGGTGCGGATAAAAAGTCAGCACGGCCGCGGTACCACCGTCCTGGCGCGCCGAGTGCAGCGCGGCCTCGATGACTGCCTGATGGCCGAGGTGTACGCCGTCGAACATGCCGATGGCCAAATGCAGCGGCCCCGGCGGGGGCCGGGCGTTGGCAAGCGAAACGGCATGAGGTTGGGCGCTCATGAGGCGGAAGGGAAAATGGAAATTCCAGTCTATCACGGACGCCGGGTAGAGGCGTCTCTCCCATTACAGCACATGGCTGGGCACAGCCTGGTAAACGGGAATGAGGCGGCGGCGGACGTTGGCGTGGCTCAGTGTGTCGAACTGGGCGAGCGCGGCGGCGTCGGCGATGCGAAACTGGCCCGAGGCGGTGCGGCGCAGGGCATTGAGCGTCGCGCCGCAGCCGAGCTTGGTTCCCAAGTCGTGCGTGATGGTGCGCACGTAGGTGCCCTTCGAGCTGCGCAGGCGGAAGGTGGCCGTGGGCGGCGTGAATTCGAGCAACTCAAAAACATCCACACGAATGAAGCGCGGCTCGCGTTCGACCACCTGACCCTTGCGCGCGAGCTTGTAGAGCGGCACGCCATGGATTTTTTTCGCGGAGAACATGGGCGGGGTCTGGAACTGGTCGCCGACAAAGGTCTGCATCGCGGCGCGCAAGCCGGCGGCGTCCAGCTCCGGCACGGGATGGGTCGCGACAATTTCGCCGTCGGCGTCATGCGAATCGGTGATTTTGCCCAGTTCAAAAGCACCCTCGTATTCCTTGTCGAGGCTGGTCAGGTATTGCGATACCTTGGTGGCGCGGCCGACGAGGATGACCAACAGGCCGGTGGCCAGCGGATCAAGCGTGCCAGCGTGGCCGATTTGGCGGAGGCCCAAGCGGTGGCGCAGCCGCGCGACGACGTCATGCGAGGTCATGCCGCTGGGTTTGTCCACGAGGAGAATCCCCTCGAGTTGATGCGGATCGGACGCAGGCATGGGGGAATTAGGAAGGATGAAGGATGAAGGATGAAACAAAGTTGGATAATTATGCGAAGAAGGGCCTGGAACGGATGGCTCTGGAAGCTTACTTCCTAATTCTTAAAATCATAATTCATAATTCCTGCTGCTGGCCCACGGCGGCGAGGTGTTCGCCGAGGAGGGTGAGGAAGCGCGGGGTGAATTGCGCCAGCGATTCGTTGACATTGAAGCCGGCGGCGCAGGCGTGGCCGCCGCCGCCGAAGCGCTGCGCGAATCGGTGCATGGCATAACGCGGGTCTTTGGCCCGCAGGCTGCCTTTGACCGCGTGGTTGCGCTCCTCGAGCAGCACGCCGACCTCCACGCCTTCGATGGCCCGCGCGTATTCCACCAAGCCCTCGGTGTCCTCGCGGCTTGCGCCGGTGGCGGTGAAATCGCTGTCCCGCAAAAAGCCAACGCACACGCGCCCGTTAAATTCACTGCGCAAGGAATGGAGGAAGGCTTGCAGCAGCCGCGTCTTGCCGAGAGTTTCGCGCTCATACAACTGGTGCGCCGCCGCGCCGGGGTCGGCGCCGCACGCCATGAGTTGCGCGCAGAGGCGGAAAACCTGCGGCGTGGTCGAGGGGTAGCGGAATTGACCGGTGTCGGTCGCGATACCGAGGTAGAGCGCCTGCGCAGTCACGGCGTCCACCGGCAAATTCGTGTCGAAGAAAAACCCGGCGAGCACCTCGGCAGTGGCGGAAGTTTGGGCCAGGACGAAGTTGTGCTCGGCAAAGCCGCCGTTCGAGACGTGGTGGTCCACCGCGAGGAACGGTTTCGGGAACAGCTCGAGCAGGCGTGGGCCGAGGCGGCTCAGGTCGGCGCAATCCACGCAAGCCGCCGCCGTGCCAGGGGCGGGCGCGTAATCGGCCGCGCGCCGCCAGGGCGTGTCGCCCACGAATTCGGCGAGCAGTCGCGGCACCGGGTCCTGGTTGACGGCCACGGCGTCCACGCCACCGGCGCGCAGGACGCGCGTGAGTGCTACTTGCGAGCCGATGCAATCGCCATCTGGGCGCAGGTGCCCGAGCACGGCGACGGGCCGGGCGCGCAGGCCATCGAGCAGTTGGCGGAAGGCGGGGGACTGGGCGGGGAAAAACATGGGTCGAAATTAAGAAGTCAAAATTAAGAAGTAAGAAGTAAAGACCCAAACGGTGGAAATTCCGCACGCATTTTATTTTTTAATTCTTAATTATTCCTCTTCTGTTTTGGGTTGGCCCTTGAACTCTCCTTTAGCTTCCAAATCATCGAGGATGGCGAGGGTGCGGTTGCCGCGCACGAGGGAGTCGTCGAAATGGAAGCTCAGCGTGGGCGTGTATTTGAGGATGACGCGCTTGAAGACGCGTGTGCGCAGCTCGCCTTTAATTTCATCGAGCAATTGATCCGCCTCGTGCCGGGCCATGGCGTTGCCAAGCACGGTGTAATAAACGCGCGCGGCGCGCAGGTCGGGCGTCACGTCCACTTCGGTGAACGTGATGCTGACGGCTTGCTCGCGAAAGCGGGTGTGCAGCAAATCGCTCAGTTCGCGCAGGAGCAGTTCGTTAATGCGGAGGACGCGCGACATCGGAAGAAGAGATGGGAGGAATGAGAAGAAGGAGAGAAATGCGAGACGGGCGCCACTTTCCCCGGTGCGGTTGGGCGGGCGGGTGCTGGCGCGGATGCGCGCGCGCGGGAATGATTATAGGGACGGCTTGATTTGTAAAATCTCGAAGCATTCGACCACGTCGCCGGGCTGGTAATCGTCGAAGCCGTCGAGGCGGATGCCGCACTCAAAGCCAGCGCGCACTTCGCTGGCGTCGTCCTTGAAGCGCTTGAGGGTGTCCACGCGCCCGGTGAAGAGGGCCACATCCTTGCGCAGGATGCGCGCGGGGCCGGCGCGGGCGACCCGGCCTTCGGTGACCATACAGCCGGCGACAAAGCCTTTGGCCAGCGGGAAGACCTGGCGCACTTCGGCGGCGCCGATTTTATTCTCGCGCAGCTCGGGGTCGAGCAGCTCGGCCATGGCGTCGCGCACCTGGTTGATCAACTCGTAAATGATGTCGTGCTGGATGATGCGCGCGCCCTTGTGCTTGGCCATCGAGGCCACGCCGTTCTCCAATTTGACGTTGAAGGCGACGACGGCGGCGCCGGCGGTGCTGGCCGTGATGACGTTGTTCGGGCTGACGGGGCCGACCTCGGCGGCGACGACTTCAAGCTTCACCTTATCGCTCTTGATGTCCTGGAGGCAGGCGGCCAGCGCCTCGACCGTGCCATGCACGTCGCCCTTGATGACGACGCGGAAAACTTTTTGCTTCGTTTCCTTGATGGCCTGCAGCAGGGCGGTCAAATCGGCGACGCGCTCGACGGGGTTGTCCGCGAGGGTGTCGTGGCGCAAGGTGCGGGCGGCGGCCTCAGCAAGGGCTTTCGCCTCGCGGTCGTTCTTGACGGTGTGGAATTGGGCGCCGGCATCGGGCGCGCCGGACCAGCCGAGCAGGCGCGCGGGCGTGCCGGGCGGCACGGACTTGAGCGGCTCGCCGCGGTCATTCACCATCGCGCGCACTTTGCAATAATGGGGGCCGCAGACGAGCGCGGCACCGGGCTTGAGCGCGCCCTTTTCGACGATGATGGTGGCGGTGGCGCCGCGGCCGATTTCGACCTGCGAATCAATCACCACGCCTTCCGCGGGACACTGCGGATTGGCCTTCAATTCGAGGATTTCGGCCTGGAGCAAAATCGCGTCGAGCAGCTTGTCCACATTCAGACCCTTGAGCGCGGAAACCGGTTCGCACAACGTCTCCCCACCCCAGTCTTCGGAGGTGATGCCGTGCTGCTGCATGGCCTGCTTGACGCGGTCAATGTTCGCGCCTTTGGCGTCCATTTTGTTAATGGCAACAATGACGGGCACGCCAGCTTTTTGGGCGAAGCTGAGCGCCTCCTCCGTTTGCGGCATGAAGCCGTCGTCCGCCGCGACGACGAGCACGGCGATGTCGGTGAGGTTCGCGCCGCGTTCGCGCATTTTGGAGAAGGCGGCGTGGCCCGGTGTGTCGAGGAAGGTGATCTTGTGCTGGTTGTGCTCGATTTGATACGCGCCGGTGTGCTGCGTGATGCCGCCGGCTTCGCCCGCCACCACGTTGGTCTTGCGAATGGCGTCCAGCAGCGTGGTTTTGCCGTGGTTGACGTGGCCGAGCACGCAAACGACGGGCGGACGCGGGACGAGAAACTTGGATTCATCCACCGGTGGCGGCTCGGGTTTCTTGACGGGAGCCGGCCCGGCGGGCCCTTGTTCGCCGCGATGCTTGATTTCGAGCGTGCAACCATGGCGGCGCGCCAAACGCACAGCGACTTCTTCGTCCACTGCCTGATTCATGGAAGCGAAGATGTTCATCTCCATCATTTCGGAGATGAGGCGAAAGGGTTTGACCCCGAGCAGGGTGGCCAGGTCGCGCACAATAATTGGCGGCTTAATCGGGATCACCCGTCCATCGCTCATCGGTTCCGGCGCGGCAGTGGGGGCCAGCGGCGAAGGTGGGGGTAGGGGTGGCTTGGAGCTTGCCTCCGCGGGCACGGGCGGGGGCACACTTTTGGCCGGCGGGGGGGGCGTCCGGGAGGTGGGCGGGGGCAAACTGGGCGCCCGCCCGCCCGAGGGCGGCGCGCTCTTGGGCTTGGTCCCTCCGCCGCCTCCTCCGGAATTGGGCACCGAAGGCGAAGGCGCGGAACCGCGACCCACCCGCGCCGCCCCCCATGCCAGGATAGCGGACGGCAGGGCCGGAGGATTGTTGCGGGGGCGCAAACGAAGTGGGCTTGGCCGGCATTTGCGGCAGGCGCGGGGGCAATTTCGGCGCGGCCAGCGTGGCGGCGGGCGACGCGAAGCCAACAGGGTTGCGGGTCGCGGCGGCGGCGGCTTTCGCGGCGGCCTCCGCCGCCTCGCGTTCCCGGCGTTCCCGGTCAAGGATTTCGGGTGTCTTAACCACGCCAGCCGGGGGCAGCGCAGGCTTGGGCGCCACGGGTGCGACCGGCGCCGGCTCGGGGGTGGCCGCCACCGGGGTCATCCGGTCCTTGAATTTTTCCACAATCGCGGCCGCCGTGATATTATCCACGGTCGAGGAGGGGCTTTTTACGTCGTAATTAAACTGTTGCTTCAGGATGTCCATCAGCTCCTTGTTCTCCATGTTCAGCTGTTTGGAGAGGTTGTGGACGCGTACGCTCATATCGGGAGATGGAGGGACTTCAGGAACTGCGGCGGGGAAAGGTGGTAATATTACAAAGGGAGGAGAAAAAAAGCGGAAGCACGCGGCGGCGTGGGTTAGACGCCATTCTCAACGGCCGCGCCGTTTTGGCTATTGCCGCGCGCGGATGCCAGCCGCTTGATGACTTCTTCGGCCTCTTTGGCAGTAAAGCCGGCACCCACCAAATCCTCGGCGGAAACGCCTTCAGCGGCCTCGAGGGAATTGATGCCCATGGCGACGAGTTTCGCGGCGTGCGCCTCGGAGATGCCCTCGACGTGGCCGATGCCGGCGATGGCCTTTTGTTTGCGCTCCTCAAAGCCCAGCGGTTCCTGCTTCTCGCGCGAGATGTCGAGTTTCCACCCGATGAGGCGCGAGGTGAGTTTGGCGTTCTGGCCGCCTCGCCCGATGGCGATGGCGAGGTCTTTTTCGGCGACCTCGAAGTAAATGCGTCGGTTGCGCTCGTCCACCCGGGCGTTTTTGGGCAACGCCGGCTTGATGGCCTCTTCGAGCATCCGCTGCGGGTCGGGATAAAAGCGGATGATGTCAATTTTCTCGCCACCGAGTTCGCGCACAATGCTCTTGACCCGCGCGCCGCGCGCGCCGACGCAGGCGCCGACGGGGTCCACCTTCTGGTCGGTGGTGTTGACGGAAATTTTCGTGCGGTAGCCCGGTTCGCGCGCCATGGCCTCGATGGTCACGGTGCCGTCGGAAATTTCGGCCACCTCAAGCTCGAACAACCGGCGCACAAACTTGGCGCTGGCGCGCGAGAGGATGATTTCCGGCCCGCGCGCGGTGTTCTCGATGTTAAGCAACAGGCAGCGGATGCGCTCGCCCGGCGCGTAGTTCTCGCCGGGGATGGATTCGCGTGGGGGCAGGGTGGCCTCGGTCTTGCCCAGTTCGATCATCAAGTCGCCGCGCTCGCGGCGGCGGACGGTGCCGGTGACGATGTCGCCGACCATGTCCTTGTATTCCTCGTAAATGCGGTCTTTCTCGAACTGGCGCACGCGCTGCATGATGGCCTGGCGGGCCGTCTGCGCGGCGATGCGGCCCAGCAGCGCGGGGTCAATTTCCTTGGCAATCACGTCGCCGAGCTTGGGGGCGGCGGAATACAGATGGGCCTTTTCGATGTGGATTTCGGTGGAGGGGTCGGCCACAGAGTCCACGACTTTGAAGGAAGCCCAGGCCTTGAGCGCGCCTGTCTTGGGGTTGATCTCGACGCGCAAGTCCTGGCCGAAGCCCACGCCCTTGGCCGCGGCGCCGCGAATGGCCTGGGTGATCGCCTCGATCATGTCGGCGCGGCTGATGCCCTTTTCCTTCTCCATGTATTCCAAAACGGTGAGGATTTCGTTGCTCATGGCGGCGGGAGGTCGGTGAAAAATGGGATAAAAAAAAGCGGGTGCGGAACACCCACTTCTTTTCATGGAAGTGTTGTAGAATCCTGACGTTTACCACCCCCAAGGGGGCGTGTCAAGGATTAGGCAGTGCTTTGATACTCACGCCACCACACCCAGCCCAGGCCAACCGCCCAGGCCAGCCACGCCAGGCCCGAAATCAGCAAACCCTCCTGGAAAGACGGCGGGGCATATTCAACGACGAGATGATGATGCCCGGCCTGGAGGGGAATCGCGCGCACGATATAATCCGCGGGCATAATGTCGTAATGAGTCTGCCCGCTGTCCGCCAGCGCCCGCGCTCGCCAGTCGCGGCTGTATAAATCGGTGATCAGGAGCAGCGTCGGCGCGGGGGTGTCCGCTACGATGGTCAGCGAATCGCTGGTGATGTCCGAAACTTGCACCGTGCCCGGCGCGGCGTTGGCTTGCGGGCGGGGTGCAGGCTCGGTTTCGAGATAGACGGTTTTCACCGGGTCAAAGTCCGGCTTCACCAACACCGCGAGAATGGCGTCGCGTCCGGGTAATACCTGGTAATTTGAGACCAACAGCGCCCTCGGCAGCGGGTTGGTGTTATGAAAAACGTGAAATTCGCCCGGTTTGGTTGGGATCGGCATAAAGGCCACGCCAAAGCGCACGAGGCCGAACGCCCGCGGGATCTTGCTAAACTCCACATATTGGCCCGCCGCGTTGAGGTCGCCGCTCTGCGAGAACTGGATAAACTCCGCGTAGCGTTTCAAAACAAAAGGGTCGTTACCCCACATGCTGGAAACCCCCAGAAAGTAATTGTCATACGGCCGTGCCGGATTGAGCATGCGGTAATCGCCGGGATGCGCGGCGATAAAATCGTGAAACAATGGTGGAGTCAGATCGGCGAGGCGTGCACTCGCCAGATTGGTGTTCGCAAAACCCACCATCTCGATGGGCAACAGCGCCAAGGGCGCCCAGCGCCAGCCCGCTTGCCATCGGGCCAGCAATAACGAGATCCCCAATAACGCCGACAGCGCCCCGCCCATGGCCAGCGCATGGCCAGCTTCGACGCCGGCGTCGTGGATAAATTGCCCGTCCGCAGCCTGGGTGGCGCTCAGGTAACTGTCCGGGCTGTGTTGGAGGTAAGCCATCAGGCCGGCGATGTTGCCGGGCAGGTTTCCAATGAAAAGTCCCGCGCTGAGTAGGCCTGCGCCGGCAACCAATAACAGCTGGGCAAAAATTTTCGGGCCGAGACGCCCGCGAATCACAGCATCCGCCCCCGCCGCGAGGGCCATCACGCCAAAGAGCGCCAGCGGGAAGGCGAATTTGGCCAGTGCGCGAAACTTGTCGAAACCCGGCGCGTGGTCATAAAGCAGGCGCAGGAGCGGCGTATTGTCCCCCAGAGCAAGCAACAGTAACAAAGCCGCCATCACCCAATCGCAACGTGCGCGTCTCCCCTGCTCGCGATCCAGCGCGGCCAGCGCGGCCAGGGCCAGGCCCGTCACACCGATGAACGGGATTGCTTCCCAAAAATAACCGCGCCCCCAGTAAGGGTGTGCGGTCAAGTCGCCGAAAAATCCCGGCGCGATCAGCGTCAGCAAGTTTTCCGGGGGAAAGGAGAACATGCGCACGAAGCTGTAATCCAGGGAGCCTTGCCGCACGCTCTCCGCCGTCGCCGCGAAGCCCGGCCACAACTGCGCCGCCGCCAGCGCCGCGCCGCCCAGATAGGCCGCCGCCACCAGCGGCAGCGCCCGCCACCGCACGGCTGGATCAACCACCGATTGCACCACGGCGTGCAGGCCCGCGGCAATAGCCACATAAAACACAAATTGCGGCTGGCCGGCCAGAATCTGGAGTGCCACCGCCGCCGCCGCCAACAGCAACGGCCGCAGCACCGGCCCGCGCCACGCCGCCTCCAACGCGAGCAAAATCCACGGCGCCCACGCCGTCGCGCAGACATTTGAAACATGCCCGGCATACAAACGCGGAAACACCGGCCCGCTCAGCGCGATGGTCACACCCGCCAGCGCCGCCGCCAGCGGATGGCACCCGCGGCGCGCCGCCCAATAACCCACGCCCCAGCCCAAAATGAGCAGATGCAGGAGAAACGATAAATTCATGGCTCGCGCCAGCGGCAAAAACAAAAAAATGACATTCGGCGGATACAACTCCGCCGACTGGAAATCCCCCAGGAACGGCTCCCCGGCATAGGTGTAGGGATCCCAGAGCGGGAAATGCCCCGCGCGAATGCCATCCGCCGTAATCGCGCGCCACGAGGCCTGTTGCCCCACGTCGCCGACGGCCGATGAGAGAAACAAGTCCCCCGGCAGCAACTCCACAACGACCATCGCCGCGACAATGCTGAGCAAGGCCCAAAGCCAAAGACGGCGGCGTGAGTAAATTGAGGCGGGCATGGGGTCCAAAGCAAGCTCATCCAAAAAAACGCAAAACCCCGAGCCGCGCGATAGAAAATCTGCCGATCAACTCCGCCCGGAAGCGGTGGTTGTTTTTTTAGCCGGTCTGGCGGCAGCCGCGCTGGCCAAATTTTTGCCGGCGGCGGGCCAGCCGGATTTTTTCATCGCCAAACCCATGCGCTCAAGCGCGGCCACCCGTGCTTCCCAATTGGCTCCCGGCACCGTTTGAAAACTGGCGTTTTGCTGGCGAACAATTTCGGCCCAAGGGATGAGGTGGCTCATGGGGATGGTATCCTCGGTGGCTGTTTTCAAGATCGCTATTCAGGCTCTAGGGCACGGTGTTGTTTTACAAAATTCCTCCACTTTTCGACCAGTGAATGACGAAGGAGTATCTGCTGGAATTTCTCTTCGTTCAACTGTTGTCCGATCCAAAACCCGGCCAAACGCACCAAATCTTTTGGGCGCCCAACCTGCAGCATTATCGCCGCAAGGTGCTCAGCCGTCAATACCCGGGTTGGGGTTTGCCCAAAAAGAACCTCGCGGGATTGCTCCAAAGCCTCCTGCGTCAAAGGATTGCTGATTGGCAAAAACTGCACCAGCCATTTCCCCACCCGAAACCCCACCGATTCCAAGGGATGACCGTGCTCCTGCATAAATTTACTAATCGGACTCATATCCACTAGGCCACCCTTAAGGCGGACCGGAATCAGCACATCCAAATCCTCAGTGAACGTGGGCTGGATATAATACGCCGCGCCGACGGCTCCAGCGATGGCATATTTTTCAATAATGCCGTCGCCGACCATCAAGTTTAACACGCGCAAGGTATCTTCCATGGTCGTCAAAAAACCACTCTCGCCGGGGGTGTGTCAAGGATGGGTCGAAAGCAGGCAATGTCTTGCTTAGGTCGGCTTGAGTAGATTTCATCTGGATTTTGACGTCTCCAACATAAAAATTTAGCATTAGCCGTTGACCCCATTGCCTTAATTGCCGCCTCGTTGTCGAAACCGGGAAGTTTTTGAAGTCGACGAAGAAGTTCGGTGAAACCCTCGGCGTATTGTGGAACTACACATCCAGATTTCTTATCTGAATTAAGCAATAATAGAAACACGTCCTCCTGTAATGGCCCTTCATCAGTCGTCAAAATACCAACTTCCGCAAGATCGCTCCATTCAAAAACTTCTTGAACTCCATCAGCGCGAAGGTGCGTGACGGCATCGTCAGTGAATATGACTTGGTCACGCATGTTTTTACTTGAAAAAAACTTAAAAAAATCATTAGATCACATATCGGTTTTGTAGCGCCCCTACCGCAGCGTCAAAATCAAGTCTTTCGGTTCGACGCGGTCGCCGACTTGGGCGGCGATTTCCTCGACCACGCCGTCGGTTTGGGCGTAGAGGGTGGTTTGCATCTTCATCGCTTCGAGGACGCAGAGTTTGTCGCCGTTGGCCACTTTTTGGCCGACGGAGACGGAGAGGCTGCTGACCATCGCGGGGATGGGCGCGCCGACTTGCTTCGCGTCGGCGGGGTCGGCCTTGCGGCGGGGTTTGCCGCGCGGCTGCACGGACTTGTCGCGCACCCGCGTTTCGCGCGCGCGGCCATTCAGCTCAAAGGTCAACGTGCGGAGGCCCTCGGCGTCGGCGTCGCCAACGGAAATTAGTTTCACGTAGAGGCGCTTGCCTTCCTCAATATCAATGGCGGTTTCCTCGCCCGGTTTGAGGCCGTAGAAAAACACCGGCGTGGGGATGACACCCACATTGTCGTAATCCTCGGCAAACTTGACCATTTCCTCGAAGACCTTCGGATACATCAGGTAATTATAAAGATCGTCGTCATCACTTTCGTGGCCGCAGAGTTTGCGAACGTGTTCGCGCGCGGCGTCCATGTCCACCGGCGGCGCCTTGGGGCGGCCTTTGCCGGCTTTTTTGTCGCCGAGCACGACTTGCTGCACCGCCTTCGGCCAGCCGCCGAGCGGCTGCCCCAAGCCGCCCGCAAGCATGTCCACCACCGACTCGGGAAACGCGGTTCCCGGCGGCAGGTTGACGAGGTTCTCCGGCTCAATGCCGCGCGTGAGGAGGAAAATCGCCAGGTCGCCGACGACCTTGCTGCTCGGCGTGACCTTGACAATGTCGCCGAGGAGCGTGTTGACCTCCTCGTAATAGCGCACGACTTCGGGCCAGCGCGCGCCGAGGCCGAGCGCCGCCGCCTGCTCGCGCAAGTTGGTGTATTGGCCGCCGGGCATCTCGTGCTTGTAAACCTCGGCGCTGCCGAAGCGCGGGCTGGTGTCGAATGGTTCGTAGGCCTGCCGCACCGCCTCCCAGTAAATAGACAGTTCGTTGAAGAAATCCACGTCCAATCCCGTGGCCCGGGAGTGGAAACGCAGCGCGTGCGCGACGGAATTCAGGTTTGGCTGGCTCGTCAGGCCCGACATTGAAGCGACCGCGAGGTCCGCCACGTCCACGCCCGCGTCGCAGGCCGCGAGCACCGAGGCGGAGGCGATACCGCTCGAATCATGCGTGTGAAAATGAATCGGAATACCCAGTTCGCCTTTGAGGGTCTGGACGAGTTTCGCAATCGCCATCGGATGGCAGAGGCCGGCCATGTCCTTGATCGCGAGCATGTGCGCGCCGCGCTTTTCCAATTCGAGCGCGAGTTCGACGTAATAATTGAGCGTATACTTCGCGCGGTTCGGGTCCGTGATGTCGCCGGTGTAGCAAATCGCCGCTTCACAAATCGAGGTGGTGTGGCCGCGAATGGCCTCCATCGCGGGTTCGAGATTCGGCAGGTAATTCAGCGAGTCGAACACGCGGAAAATATCCATGCCCGCCTCGGCGCAGTGTTTGACGAAGCCCTGGATGACCTTGTCGGGATAGTTCGAGTAGCCGACGCCGTTCGCGCCGCGTAGGAGCATCTGAAAACAGATGTTGGGGATTTTTTCGCGCAGCCAGCGCAGGCGCTGGAAGGGGTCTTCGCGCAAAAAGCGCAGGCAAGTGTCGAAGGTGGCCCCGCCCCACATCTCCATCGAGAAAAGCTGCGGCGCGCGGCGCGCGATGGCGTCGGCGCAGGCGGCCATGTCGGCGGTGCGCATGCGCGCGGCGAGGAGGGACTGGTGCGCGTCGCGGAAGGTGGTGTCGGTCACGAACAGGCGCTTTTCCTTGAGCACCCACTGCGCGAATTTGTCGGGGCCCAATTCGCGCAAGCGGTCGCGCGTGCCGGGCGGCGGCGTCTGGATGCGGTTCCATTTCGGCAGGATCACCGGCAGGGTGAGCTTGGGCACGGGGCGGCCTTTGACTTGCTCGTTGCCGTTGACGATGACATCGCCCAGATACTTAAGCAGCTTGGTGGCGCGGTCCTGGCGGCGCGAGAAGCGGAACAGCTCCGGCGTGTTCTCGATCATGCTGGTGGTGGCCTGGCCGCTGCGGAACGTCGGGTGGTTGATGACGTTTTCGAGGAAGGGCAGGTTCGTCTTCACGCCGCGGATGCGCATCTCGCGCAGGGCGCGGTCCATGCGCTGGCAGGTGATTTCAAACGTGGGCGCCGAGGCCGTGACTTTCACCAGCAGGGAATCGTAGAAGGGCGTGATGACCGCGCCGGTGTCGCCCATCGCGCCGTCGAGGCGGATACCGAAGCCCGCGGCGCTGCGGTAGTTGACAATCTTGCCGTAGTCGGGTGCGAAGTTTTTCTCGGGGTCTTCGGTCGTGATGCGGCACTGGAGCGCCCAGCCCAGGCGCGGGATTTGGTCCTGTTGCGGTAGCGCCATGACTTCATCATGCAGCGAGCGGCCCTCGGCGACTTGGATTTGCGCGCGCACGAGGTCAATGTCGGTGATGACTTCGGTGACGGTATGCTCGACCTGGATGCGCGGGTTCATCTCGATGAAGAACCACTCGTGCGTGTCCATGTCGTAGAGGAATTCGCAGGTGCCGGCGTTCTGGTAATTGACCGATTTGGCGATGCGCACGGCCGCGGCGCACAACTCGCGCGTGATGGCCGGATCGAGCGCGACGGAGGGCGCGATTTCAACGACCTTCTGGTGGCGGCGCTGCACCGAGCAGTCGCGCTCGTGCAGGTGCAGCATGTGGCCGTGCTGGTCGCCGAGCACCTGCACTTCGATGTGCTTGGCGCGCCGGATGTAGCGTTCGAGAAAAACTTCGTCGTTGCCAAAGGCGCGTTCGGCCTCGCCCTGGGCCTCGGCCAGGCGCGCGGTGAGGTCCTTGGCCTCGAGGACGACTCTCATGCCACGCCCGCCGCCGCCGTGCGCCGCCTTGATGATGAGCGGAAAGCCGATTTTTTTCGCCCAGGCGGCGGCATCCTTGGGGTCTTTGACCGGGTGGGGGGTGCCGGGCAGCGTGGGCACGCCAGCCAGGTCGGCGATTTCGCGCGCGGCGGTCTTGTCCCCCATTTTTTCCAAAATCTCCGGCGTCGGGCCAACAAAGACCAGGCCCGCGTCGCGGCAAGCTTTGGAAAAGCGCGCGTTCTCGCTCAAAAATCCATAGCCCGGGTGGACACCCCACACGCCCTTGGCCTTGGCCAGCGCCACGATGCCATCAATATCCAGATACGCCGCGACCGGCCCCTTGCCCTCGCCGATGAGGTAGGCTTCGTCGGCCTTGAAGCGGTGCATGCAAAAGCGGTCCTCGTGCGCGTAAATGGCCACCGTGCGGTAGCCGAGTTCCGTGGCGCTGCGGAAGACGCGGACGGCGATTTCGCTGCGGTTGGCGACAAGGAGTTTTTTGGGCGCAAGCATGGGCGGCTGGGCGTGAAGCAACACGCGTGCCCGTTCGGAAAGAAAGGCCGCGCGCCCGCGAGTTATAACGCTTTGCGTGAGGGCGTCAATCCTGTGTCGCGCAACCCCTCCCTTTGCACCTTAATGAGCCGCACCAACCGGTTTCGCTGGGCCATGGATAGCGATGGCGGCCAGCTCGCGCAGTTCGAAGAACGCTGAATTACTGATTTCCGCCAGCTCGGCTTTCAGATATTGTGGTCCAATTTTGTTTATCGCCTTGGCGGCCCAGGCGCGGGCTTGGGGTGACCGGGAAGAATCCTTCATCACCGCGAGCAAGGCCGGCAACGCATCCAAGGAAAGCAGCACTTCCAAAACGTCAATGCAGCTCATTAGGTCCGCTTCGGAAATCCGGCGGTTGCCCAAACGATCAATGAGCCATTTTTCGTTCTCGTCCATCGTGAGTTAGTTTTTAGCGGCTTGCCGCCCGGATTGCAAGACATCTTGAATCTCATTGATTCGGCGTTCGGCCACCAAGGCCACCCGAGCGGCCTGTTCGCGTGAAATCGGATGTCCCTGGGTATTCAGGCAGCTGGCTGATTGCTTGAGCAGGTGTTTTGCGGCGTCGAGGTTTTCGCGCAGGGCCACAATCATTTCCGGTGTGAGCGGCGCGCCAGGATTGGCCTGGACGCCTTTGCCCAAAGCTGTCCGGGCGGCATCCGCACCGCGAAGTGAAATAGGGTCGCGCGACATTTAATGACGAGTCATCCACCATTGATCCCGGCAAATAGAGGTCAAGTTTATCTTTGGGAAAAGCAGCCGCTAGGGCGCATCAAGATTGCGCCTGGCCACTGTCTCCGCTTTGCTGGCCCCATGCCGCTTCCGCCCAAAATCGCGTCCGTCGCCGCCCGCGCCCGCCCGTGGGTGCAGTTGAAATACTTTACCTACCATCCGCAGGTTTACTCGCGGATGCTGGGCGGGGCCTCGGAGGACGCGCGGGCGGGCGACCTCGTCACCGTTTACGACAAGGACGGCCAGCGCTTCGGCGCGGGGTTTTTTAACCCGAGCGCCCATGTGCCGCTGCGCGTCCTGCACCATGGCCAGGAAACGGTGGACGAGGCGTTTCTCGAAAGCCTGCTCGACCGCGCCTGCGACTTGCGCGAAAAAATCCCCGGCCTGCGCGACCCGGCGCAGACGGACGCCTGGCGCGCCATCCACTCCGACGCCGATTCGCTCTCGGGCCTGGTGGTGGACAAATACGCGGACGTGCTGTGCGTGGAAATTCACAGCCTCGGCGTTTACCGGCGCATCGAAAAATGGCTGCCGCGCCTGCTCGCGCGCCTCGGCGCCAAAAAGGCGACCGTGCGCGTGGACCCGTCCATCGCGCGCATCGAACGAATCACCGGCCCAGCCGTGGCCGGCGACGCGCCGCCGGTGGTGAAAATCCGCGAGCATGGCGTGCGCTACGAAGTGGATTTCGCCAGCGGCCACAAAACAGGATTTTTCTGCGACCAGCGCGAGAACCGGAAAAAACTTGGCGAATGGGTGAAGCAACTTGGCCCGCAGACGCGCGTGGCGGACTTGTGCTGTTACACCGGCGGGTTTTCGCTCGCCGCGCGGCTGCTCGGCGGCGCGGAGGAGGTCACCGGCGTGGACCTCGACGAAAAGGCCATCAAGCAGGCGAAGCGCAACGCGAACCTCAACCAAGCGCGCATCAACTGGATTCACACCGACGCGTTCATGTGGATTCGCCAGATGCTCTTGAACAAGGAAAAATGGGACGTGATCGTCCTCGACCCGCCCAAGTTTGTGTTCGACCAGGACGACGAGGAAGGCCGGCTCAAATACCGCGACCTGAACGGCCTCGCCATCCAGCTCGCCAAACCCGGCGCGTTGTTGGTGACGTGCTCGTGCTCCGGCCTGGTCTCCGAGGAGGAATTCACGCAAATCGTGATCGCCGCCGCGCATCACCGCGGTCGCCGCCTGCAATTCCTCGACCGCACCGGCCCCGGCCCCGACCACCCCGTGATGTCGAATTGCCCGGAAAGCCGTTACTTGAAATTGTTGTGGGCGCGGGTGTGGTGAAAAAAGCTGCACGTTGCAGGTTGCAAGTTTCAGGTTGGAAATGACGGGTTTATCGCGCACTTTGATTGCTTAATTTGAACGATATTTTTCACCGCCAAGACGCCAAGGGCGCAAAGAAAAGAAAAAAATCCTCTTTGCGTCCTTCGCGTCTTTGCGGTGAACTTTAAGCACCATGGCCTCCAGTTTCGACCATGCCCAAAAGCTCCTGCGCCAGTTGCCGGGGTTGGGCTTCCGCTCGGCGGAGCGCGTCGCGCTGCACCTGCTGGTTGAGCATCCCGAAAAGCTTGACCCGTTGCTCAACGCCTTGCGCGACGCCGCCGCGCGCCTGCGCCGCTGCACGCAATGCGGCAACATGACCGAGACCGCCGAAGCCGCCGCGCCCGCGCTGTGCGAAATCTGCCGCGACCCGACCCGCCGCGTCGAGCAACTCTGCCTCGTCGAGACCGTGACCGACCTGCTGGCGATGGAACGCGCCGGAGCGTATCGCGGCCTCTACCATGTCCTGCACGGCAAACTTTCGCCGCTGCACCAGGTCGGCCCCGAAGACCTCAACCTCGCCTCGCTCACGCCGCGGCTGGATTCCGGCGCGGTCACGGAAGTGGTGCTCGCGCTGTCGAACGATATTGAAGGCGAGGCGACCTGCCATTACCTTCAGGAAACCTGCTTGGCCGGGCGCAAGCTCAGCGTCTCGCGCATCGGCTTCGGCCTGCCCAGCGGCAGCGGCCTGACCTACGCCGACGCCGACACCCTCCGCAGCGCCCTCGCCGCCCGAAGGGAGTATCACTAGGGCAGTGTTTCCGCAGTGGCTTGACCATCGCCTGCGTCGGGAGATTGTCTGCCTTTGTCTATAATACTGTATGAAGGATTTCTCTGCTTCACTCCTAACTCCTGCTGTCCGCCATCCGTGGCTCTCCCTCATTCCACCCAACGTATCAAACGCATCCAACCGATCATTTGCGCTACCGCCCCATTTAGCTTATACTCCGGCCTCATCTTACCCATCCCGCTCCCTGCTCCTCCACACCGCAGACTCCCGTCCCCCATTCCACCCTCCGCCCCCCATTCCGCATTCAGAATTCAGAACTCAGAATTCATCCCCCCATGCCCACCGTCCCCTTCATCCCCTTTGCGCGTCCAACGATTACCCGCGCGGAAATCAAGGAAGTCGCCGACTGCCTGAAATTCGGCTGGCTGGCCACCGGCCCGCGCTCGGCCCGCTTCGAAGAAATGCTGCGCGAGTATTTCGGCGCGCCCCACGCGCTCTGCTGCGTCTCCGCCACCATGGGCCTGTGGATGGCGCTCAAGGCGCTTGACCTGCGGCCCGGCGACGAGGTCATCACCTCGCCCATGACGTTCGTCGCGACGCTGAACACCATCGTACTCGCGGGCGGCCAGCCCGTGCTCGTGGATGTCGAACCGGGCACCTACAACATTGACCCGAAAAAAATCGCCGTCGCGATTACAAAAAGGACCCGCGCGCTCCTGCCCGTCCATTTCGCCGGCTGCCCCTGCGACCTCGACGCGATTTACGCCCTCGCCCAAAAACACAAACTGCGCCTCATCGAAGACTGTGCCCATGCCATCGGCGCGGTTTACAAGGGCCGCCGCCTCGGCAGCTTCGGTGACATCCAGGTGTTTTCGTTCCACCCAAACAAGAACATGACGACCGGCGAAGGCGGCTGCGTCGTCACGCGGGATGATAAACTCGCCAAGCGCCTCGAGGTGCTGCGCTTCCACGGCATAGACCGCGCCGGCTGGACACGCCACAGCCAGACCGCCGGCCTCGGCCACTATGATGTGGTCGAACCCAGCTTGAAATCAAATTTCATGGATTTGCAGGCCGCGCTGGGCCTCCACCAATTGCCCGCGCTCGAAGGCTTCAATAAAAAGCGCCGCGCGCGCGCCGGTTTCTATTTCAAAAAACTCCGCGGTGTGCGTGGGCTGACCCTGCCCACCCCGCCCGCTTACGCGCACACCCACGCCTGGCACTTGTTCGCGCCCATTGTGGAACCGGGCGCGAAGGTGGACCGCGACACGCTCATGGTCGAACTGAAAAAGCGCCAAATCGGCGCCGGGCTGCATTACACCGCCTGCCATCTCCATTCGTATTACCAGAAAACCTTTGGCTGGAAACGCGGCGACTTTCCCGCGGCTGAGCGCATTTCCGACGGCATCCTCAGCCTGCCCCTTTACCCGCTCCTCACCCAACGCGACCAGGGCCGCGTCATCCGCGCGGTGCGCGAGATTCTGGGTTGAGGATGCACCGCGAAGGCGCGATGATCGCAATTAAGTCGAGTAAATCTTTATTTGCGCTCTTGGCGCCTTTGCGGTAAACCCCCCTCTTTCCCCATGCCTGTACCGGAAATTTCCGTCGTCGTGCCGGTTTACAACGAGGAGGCGAACCTCGAGCCGCTCTTCGCGCGCCTGGCCGCCGTGCTCGACCAGGTGGGCCGCCCCTGGGAAATCCTCTTCATCAACGACGGCAGCCGCGACCGCTCGCTCGAGCTGCTCCGGCGCTTCCATCAGCAGCGCCCGAAGCAGGTGCGGGTGATTGATTTCAACGGCAACTACGGCCAGCACATGGCCATCATCGCGGCCTTCGAGCGCGCGCGCGGCGAAATCATCGTCACCCTCGACGCCGACTTGCAAAACCCGCCGGAGGAGATCCCCAAGCTGCTCGCGAGAATTGACGAGGGCTGCGACGCCGTGGGCGGCGTGCGCGCCCAGCGCGAGGACAGCTTCGCACGCAAATACCTCTCGCGGCTCATCAACTTCGTCCGCGAGCGCACCACCGACATCCGCATGACGGACCAGGGCTGCATGTTGCGCGCCTACCGCCGCCGCGTGGTGGAGGCCATCGTGCGCAGCGGCGAGCGCGCGACGTTCATCCCCGCGCTGGCCTACAAGTTCGCCAGCAAGAACGGCGAAGTCGAGGTCGCGCACGCCGCGCGCGCCGCCGGCGAGTCGAAATACAGCTACTACAAACTGATTCGTCTGAACTTCGACCTCGTCACGGGCTTTACGCTCGTGCCGTTGCAATTGTTCACGCTGTTCGCCATGACGTGTTCGGGCGGCAGCCTGTTCCTGGTTGCCCTGCTCCTCTACCGCCGTTTTATTCTCAATTTGGACCGGGAGACCTTTGGCGTATTCACCTTGCTGGCCATCGTCATCTTTCTCATCAGCGTCTGCATGGTTGGCATCGGGCTGATTGGCGAATACGTCGGCCGCACCTACCAGTGCGTGCAGCAGCGCCCGCGCTATGTGGTGCGGGAGATATTGGAAGACGCGGACTAATTTATTTTGTACCACGGAGGACACGGAGAACACGGAGGGAATTTTTCCATCTTGCTTTTCTCATGCCCCCACCCCGCGTTTTATTTTTCGGTTACAGCGAGGTCGGTTACGCCACCCTCGAATTGTTGCTCGCGCGCGGCGTAGCGGTGGCGGGCGTCTTTACCCACGCCGACGATGGACAAGAGACCCAATGGTTCCGCTCGGTGCCCAAACTGGCGGCGGAACGCGGGCTGCCGGTCTTCACGCCGGATTCCCTGAAGGACCCGGCGTGGGTGGACAAAGTCCGCGCGCTGCGGCCCGACCTGATTCTTTCGATGTATTATCGGAACATGATTCCGACCCGCCTGCTCGACCTCGCGCCGCTGGGCGCGTTCAACATGCATGGCTCCTACCTGCCACGCTACCGCGGGCGTGCGCCGCTCAACTGGGCCATCATTCATGGTGAAGACCACACCGGCGTCTCGCTGCACGTCATGGTCAAGGAGGCCGACGCCGGCGACCTCGTGGACCAGGAAAAAATTCCCATCGGGCCGGACGAGCCGGTTACGACGGTGCTGCCGCGCGTGCGCGAAGCAGCAGTCAGCGTCCTCGGCCGGCAACTCGACGCCCTGCTGGCCGGCCGCGCCCCGCGCACGCCCCAAAACCACGCCCTCGCCACCTATTTCGGCAAACGCACCCCCGAAGATGGCCGTCTGGACTGGAACCGCCCGGCCCGCGAAGTTTTCAACCTAATCCGCGCCGTCACCCGGCCCTTTCCGGGCGCGTTTACCGACGTTAGCCGGGGCGGCCAACTTAACCGACTGGTGGTTTGGTGGGGGCGACCCTTGGCTGGCACCCATCCGACCGTGCCCCCGGGCAGGATAGTGAAGATCAACCCCTTAACTATATCGTGCGGCCAGGGGGCATTGATGGAACTTTCTGATTTTGAGTGGGTTAATCTCGAAAACCACCTGAAGCCAGCATCTCCACCGACACTCCAAGTCGGCGAGAATCTGGCTGGTTAATTGGTCTGCCCAAACGGATGATCGGTGATGGCGAATTGCGCCATTTATGCGCGAAAGGGCTGGATGGGGCAAAATTTATCAAGATCTTGTTAATTTTTTGCTTAACTTCCCAACGTAAGCGCCGATGCGAAATGATAGAAAGGTTGGGCTGTTGCCTAACGCCGACAAGATTCAACCCCCAAATCCATGTATAACGTGACCACCACCACCCCCGACATGAAAGGGATCAGTCGCATTGATTCCGGCTCGACCCATGGCTGGTTTGTCCGCGCCTACAAAAACGGCAAAACCTATTCGAAGCTGTTCAGCGACGGCAAATGGAAAGGCTCCGTCCCCGCGCTGGGCTCCGCCCGCCTGCACCGCGAATCGCTGCTCGACCGGCTCGCGAAAGTGCCCACCAAGCCCCGGGGCCGCCGCATCGTGTTCCGCGACTCGCGCAACACCACCGGCGTGCTCGGCGTCTCGCGCAGCGTCAAGCGCACGCCCGCCGGCGTGGTCAGCGAATCCTACGCCGTGACCTGGCGGCCCGAACCCGGTATGCAGAAATGCACCTCGTTCTCCATCAACAAATACGGGGAAGACCGCGCCTTCAAACTCGCCGTTGCGTTCCGGCTGAAAAAGCTGCGCGAAATCCACGGCCACTCCGTCGCCCGCAAGCTCAAAGGCCTCATCGAGGAAAAAGGGATCGCGGTGTGAAGAAGTTTTAAAGCGGGCTACGCGATCAATCTCTCCACAAACGCCCGTCGGTCGGGGGCGTGGAAATAGGCGGTGCCGCAGACAAAAGTGTCCGCGCCTTCGGCCTTGCAGAGCAGGCCGGTGATGTCGTCCACGCCGCCGTCCACTTCGAGGCGGAAAGCGAGGTTTCGCTCCGCGCGCCACTTCGATAATTGCGCGATTTTGGCCAGCACCGAGTGGTCGAAGGGCTGGCCGCCGAAGCCCGGCTGCACGGTCATCGCCAGCACATTGTCCACCTGGGCCAAGAACGGCTCGACCGCCGACGCGGGGGTGCGCGGGTTCAAGGCGAGGCCGCATTTCAGGCCCAGTGCGCGGATGCGGGCGAGCGTCGCGGCCACCGGATAATCCGGCTCGACGTGGATGGTGATTTGCTGCGCGCCGGCGCGGGCAAACGGCTCGATGTAACCCTGCGGGTTGTCCAGCATCAGGTGCGTGTCGAAAAAGAGCCGGCACAACGGGCGCAAATCCGCCAACACCTGCGGGCCGAAGGACAGGTTTGGCACGAAGTGCCCGTCCATGATGTCGAGGTGCAGCCAGGTCAGGCCCGCCTCGGCCACAGCGAGGCAGCCCTCGGCCAGCCGGCCATGATTGGACGCCAGCAACGAAGGCACGACCACGGGCGGATGGGGGCTGGTGCTCATGGGACGGAAAAAGTGCTGGCTTGAGGGAGAAAATTCTCGTGCAAGTTGGTTACCATTCGCGACGGGCACCATGCCGGATATGCAATATCTCCACAAGCCGCTTTTTCGGCGAAACTCTGTAGAAAATCCGGTAATTCCAGCAAAGCACCTCGCGAATTTCCCCCAATTGCGCGTCTCCATGGCGCGGGCCAATCAGGGGAAATGCCGCCAGCACCTCGACCGTCGCGATGATGTCCTGGCCAATCCGCCCGGCGGCTTCGGCATTATCCCGGGCAATGTAGGCGACAATTTCGCGCAGGTCGCCAATCGCCGGCTCTGTCCAGATTACCTTGCATTCCATGCGGCAAAAAGGAGTTTAACTTCCTCGTGCGAGCGAGTGTGACCGGCGTCGGCGGCCTCGACCCCGCGCCGCAAGGCAGCGAGAATTATTACTTCCTCGGAGATGGCCTCGACGGAAGCGTCCTCCGGCAATTGCCGAACCCGCTCCAGCACCATTTGCTTGTCGCTCATGCGGGGGATTCTCCAAAATTCCGTCCTGGCTCACAAGCCAAAATCCTCACCAGGTGGACACGACTTCGTCCTTGATTTTGACGCCGAGGTCGCGCGCGAGTTTGGCGATGCTCTGGTATTCGGATTCGCCGAAATCCACGTTGTTTTGCACAAAGGCCTCTTCGGTCACGGAGACCGGGCGATCTTTGAAGTAAACTTTGCCGTTCCGGTTGTCCACCAGCTTGCATTGCGCGGTGAGCGTCAGCGTATAGGATTGTGCATTGAGCGTGTTGCCCAACTGCACCGCGGCGGCGCTGCGTTCGTAATTGGTGAGAACGACTTCGAGCGTCACATCCGCATCGGCCTGGCTGGCCTGGCGCAAATTGCCCTCCTGCAAGAGGGTTTGGCGCACCTCGCGGGTCACCGGCTCCTCGACTTGGGCGGCCAGGGATTGGTTTTTGACGACGGCGACGTAGATGGACTGGAAGTCGAGCTGGCCCGCCGAGCCGAGGGTGTAGTGCGCGCACCCGGCCAGCAGGCCCACGCCAAGCAGCACCGTCCCAACAAGAAAGAATATTTTGAGCCGGAGCAGGGGCATGAAGTAAACGGGTGGGTGCCGGGTAATCGTTTAACGGAGAGCGGGGTTGCCTTTGGTGGACGGCGCAGCGGCCGGCGGCGTTTCCACGGGAAGCGGGCCCGCTTGCGGCACGGCGCTCGGCGTACCGGGCGCGGGCAGGAACGGCTCCAAATTCGTCGTGGGGGCCTCGACCATGCCACTGACCGTCTCAACTGTTTCGTCGCCGGGTTTTTCCTGGAAATCGCCCTCCGCCGGCTGGGCGAAAGCTTCCTTCGCCAGGGTGTCAATGCGCTGCCCCTGCTCCTCGACGGGGCTGAGGGCGTGGTCGTTATACCGGCCAAAGAGCATGTCATAGGGGGTCATGGGTGGAGGCACGCCGCGGTTGATTTTGTCAATCTGCGCATGCGCCTCGCCGGCCGCGGGTGAATTGGGCGCGAAGGTGATGGCCTGGTTGTAAAACACGAGCGCGGCGCGGTTGCTGTTGCGGTAGTAATAAAAGAAGTCACCCAGCACTAATTGCGAGCGCGAGTAAACATCCAGGAGGTCATTGCGTTGCTTCTCCGCATCGGCGGCGTGCGCGCTGGCCTTGTAAAAGAACAGATAATCATCCAAGTAATGGATGGCCTGGCGCGTGGAGCCCTGGTCGTAAGAGGGGCCCACCACGAGGCTGGAGTAAACGTTGGCCAGCAAAAGGTAGGCGTCCGAGGCCAGCATGCTTTCGGGATGTTCGTTGACGAGGCGCTTAAGCGCGTCAATGGCCGTGGCCGCCGAATCGCCGGCGTCGAGGAAGCTTGCATTGCTGAGCGAAACGAGGGCGATTTTCATCAGGGCCATCGGCGCGTATTGGGTCGAGGGGGCGCTTTGGGCGATGGACTCGTAATAATCGTTTGCCTTCATCGGGTTCTTGAACCACGGCAACCAGCCCCACAGGTAAGGCCGCTCCTTCGTCATCACATCGGCGACGTTAAACTCCTGGCGGATGACCCCGTTGAAACTCGGATAATCGGGGTAGCGCTTGATGATGCGGTCGAAGCAATCAAACGCCGTCTCGAATTGGTGGCGTTGCAGGTAAATTAACCCTTCCTGAAACAACGCCTCGGGCGCGAACACCGAGCCGGGAAAATTGTTGATCACCTGATCGTATTGGGAGAGCGCGCTCCAATAATGGCCCGACACTTGTGCGTCCTTGGCTTTGTTCATCGCCTCGAGCGCGCTTTTCGACGCACCCATGTCGCCAAACAACGGCCCCAGCACACCGCCCTCGACCTTCCAGCCACCGTCGGGCGTCCACACGAGGTCGGCGCGCGCGCTCGGGCAGCCCAGCCACGTCGCCGCCACCGCGCACGCCAGAATAGCGGTCCAGCGGTGCATCCCGCCATGTGAAAAATGCTTTGTCATGAGTGCCATTTAATGAGCGTTGCGCCCCAGGTCAATCCCGCGCCGAAGGCCACCAGCACAATATAATCGCCGGGGTGGACGCGGCCCGCCGCGTGCGCCTCGTCCAGCGCCAGGGGAATCGAGGCCGCAGAGGTGTTGCCGTAGCGGTCAATATTGATGACAAAGCGCTCGAGGGGGATTTCGAGGCGCACGGCCAGCGCGTCGAGGATACGAATGTTGGCCTGGTGGGGGACGACGAGGGTGATTTGCGCCGCGGTGAGACCATGCTGTGCGAGCAAATCGCGGATGACCTGCTCCATCTCGCGCACGGCGATTTTGAAAACCTCCTTGCCGTTCATTTTCAAGAAATGTTTGCGCTCCTCAATGCTCGCGTGCGTCGGAGGGCAGGCTGAGCCGCCACCGGGTTGGAGCAGCAGGCGCGCCTCGCCGCCGTCGGTGTGCAGAATGCTGCCCAACACGCCAACGCCTGGCTCAGCGCTGCGCGTGAGCACGGCCGCGCCAGCGCCGTCGCCAAACAAGACGCATGTCGCGCGGTCCTGCCAGTCGAGCACCGCCGACATTTTTTCCGTGCCGACGAGGAGCGCGTTGCGATACGGCCCCGCGCGCACCAGCGCCGCGCCAATTTCCAAAATATACAAAAAACCCGAGCACGCCGCCGCCACGTCGAAGGCCGGCACCGGACGCAACCCGAGCTTGTGCTGCAATAAACAGGCGGTCGAAGGGAACAGCAAATCCGGTGTCATCGTGCCGACGATCAGCAAGTCCACGTCGGCGGGCGCGAGGCCGGCTTGGGCGAGCGCCTCGTGCGCGGCGGGCACGGCGAGGTCGGAGGGATTTTCGTCCGGCCCGGCGATGCGTCGCTCGCGGATGCCGGAGCGCGTGCGAATCCATTCATCCGAGGTCTCGACCAAGTGCGAAAGGTCGTCGTTCGTCAGCCGTTTCGCGGGCACGTGGGAACCGAGACCTTGGAGGATAATCGAGGTGGGCATCGCGGAAAGGCGATAGGCTGAGGGAGGAAGGCTGAAAATGCAAGTGCAGGCTGGTTCCATCGTTTACCAAGGCGCGACCAACGAAATCGTCTGGCGTTGGTGACAGCGGTAAACCTGAAAATGACGGTCGAGCGTCCACACGCTGGCCTCGGGATGGAGTTCGGCCATGCGCACCAGACAGGCATCGGCATAGGACATGGGCTGCTCGCGGTAGCGCCGCATCAAATCACGCACCTGATGATATTCACGGTGAAAATCAAAATTGCAGCACAGAAAGCCGGTTTCGACCAAGGCGAACAATGTCTCAGGCGGATACCCCTCCCGCTCAAGCAAAAAGAGTGCTTCCGTGATGACCGCTTCGCAGGAATAGACGGTGGAAGGTGCGTGCTTGGCCTGTTCAACCACCCAAGCGTGATGCTCCTCTTAGCTGACGAGAAAAGCAAGTAGCGGGCCGGTGTCCACCAACCAGATTTTCATTGGCCAAAGCCCTCAAGATATTTCGGGTTGGTGGCCAGGTCTTTGGGGCCGCCGCGACAGATTCCCGCGAGGTGCTTGATGCGATCATACCCGGATTTCTCCGGCTGCGCTTCCGCAGCAGGCGTAACTCCGTAGGCGCGCAATGCCTGCCGCACAAAGCTGCCCTGCGAAACACGCTCCCGCCGCGCGCGCCGCCGCAACGCGGTGATTTCGGCTTTCGAGATGCGGATGGAAAGGGTCTCGGTTTGCATGGATTTCATGCAAGACATATGCCGTAGAAAAGCAAGACAATTACTTGCCGCCCGCCAGCTTGTCCAGGTCCGCGCGGATGGCGCCGGTGAGGTCGTGCGCAAGGGCCTCGCCGGCGATGCGGATGGCGCCGGCGATGTAGCCGCGCGTGCTCGAGCCGTGCGACTTGATGACGAGGCGGTTCAGCCCCAGCAGCGGCGCGCCGCCGAGCGACTCGGGGTTCAGCTCATGCAGCATGGCCCGGTAGGCGCCTTGCGAGAGCAGCGCGCCCGCGCTGCGCATGGGGTTGGCCTTTAGCTCGTCCTTGAGAAAGCCCTTGAGCATGAAGAAGCACGATTCGAGCGCCTTTAGCAAAATGTTACCGGTGAAGCCGTCGCACACGACCACGTCCACCTCGTTGCGGAAAAGCTGGAAGCCCTCGACCGGGCCGCTGTAATTGAGCACGCCGTTCGCGCCTTTGAGCAAATCGTGCGCGGCGAGGATTTTCTCGCTGCCCTTGCCCTCCTCCGTGCCGATGGTGAGCAGGCCCACACGGGGCAGACTCATGCCAAGCGCGCAGTGCGCGTATTGATTGCCCAGGAGGGCGTTGTGCAAAAGATGCTGGGGCTCGCCATCGGGGTTGGCACCCGCGTCAATCAGCACGAAACGGTGCCCACGGCTGGGGATGACCGTGGCCAGTGCCGCGCGGTCAATGCCTTCCATCGGGCGCAGGCGCAGCGTGCCGCCGGCCATGAGCGCGCCGGTGTTGCCCTGGCTGAGCACCGCCTGCGCGCGGCCTTCCTTGACCAGTTCGATGGCCCGCACCATCGAGGAATCTTTTTTGTGCTTTAGCGCGGCAATCGGTTTTTCATCCATGCCGATGACTTCGGAGGCGTGGACAATTTTGACGCGGTCGTCATTGGCCAAGCCCTCGTCGCGAAGCAGCCGTGCGAGGGCCGGCTGGTCGCCCACCAGCAAAATGCGCGTGGGGGTGGATTCGCTCCGCAAGGCCAGCCGCACGCCGGCCACGACCTCGGCCGGGCCGTGGTCGCCGCCCATGGCGTCCACCGCCAGGATGTTGCCGGCACTGCTTGAAGAAGCCAGGCCTGGGTCTGCGCTCATGGCGTGGGGTAAGGGGGTTGCCGCCGCCGTCGGGGTCCGCCGCGCGCGGGGTGGTTAGACCTCGACATCAAGCACCTGCCGCCCGCGATACATGCCATTGGCGGGGTTGACGCGGTGGGGGAGGAAGGCGCTGCCGTCGGTCGGGTCCTTGGCCAGTTGCGGGGCCTTGAACCGGTTGGCGCCGCGCCGGAGGGCGCTGCGCCGCTTGGATTGCTTGCGTTTCGGATTAGCCATGGTGACAAAAGGTAAGAAGAAAAGGCCGGGGCGCAGAGGCGCGACCGGCCCGAAGGGCCAGACTGCCCGGCGCGCCGCCCGCGGTCAAGCCGGGAAAGCGGGGATTCCTCACCCCTTCATCACCCAAAACACCGCCGCCGCCAGCGCGAGGCGATACCACGCGAATACCTCCAGGCCGCGTTGGGCGATCCAACTGACAAACCAGCGCACTGTGATTAGCGCCGCGAGGGTGGCCACCACGATGCCCAGCACCAGTGGCCCCATGGGCAACCCCGCGCGCAACTCCGCCAAATGGCCGACCGCCTCGTAGCCCGACGCCGCAGTCAGCGTGAGCAACCCGAGCAAAAACGAAAATTCTGCCGCGCGCGCCGGGCGCAAGCCGACCAGGTAGCCACCGACGATGGTCGTCATCGAACGGCTGGTGCCCGGCCACAACGACGCGCACTGGCACGCGCCGATGAGCAGAGCCTGTCGCCAGGACAATTCGTGCAATTCCGGCCCCAGCGTTTCCGTGACACCGACCGTTTTTTTCCTACGCCAGCGTTCGGCGGCGAGCATCACCAACGCCCCGGCGACCAGCGCCGCCGCCACGGGTTGGTAGGAAAACAAATGCGCGTGAATCCACTTGCCGCCCACAAAGCCCAGCGCCGCCGCCGGCAAAAACGCCAGCACAAGATTGCGGAGCAGGAGCAACCCCTGCGGGTCGCTACCCGCCACCCCGCGCAGCAAACTCCACACCCGCCGCCAATATAAAACTAAAATCGCCGCAATTGGCCCGGCCTGCACCATCACATTGTAAACATCCACCGCGTCTTTCAGCGTCAGAAAGCCCGCGTTGGCGGAACTGCCCGGATTATCCACCCATTGCAAGACATGGTGCTGGCCGCTGCCGATGGGGTCCTCGTAATCAATGGACTTCTCACCATGGCCGTTTAAGAGAATGATGGGCTGGCCGTTCGAATCGCGCAGCGGCATTTGCCGGTCCAACCCGAGGGCGTGCGTGGCGAGAATGGTGTGGCCGATGGACGACACCGGCAAAAATTCCGTCGTGCCCTCGACCAGGCCGAGCACCGCGGCGTCGGTGTAGGTAAGGGGCGAAAGCACCACCACCGAGGTGGCCGAGGCATGCATATTGGACGTGTCCGGGCCAGCGGACGCCATCGATGTCGGCGGGGCCGAACTCTCGGCGCGGGCCGGCCGCCCGGCGGCGAGAGCAAGCAGGAGCGAACCAAAGAAAATGCGCCGCAGGGTATTCATGTGTCCGCAAACATTGTGCGCCGCGCGCGAAGGGCAAGGAAAATTGCTTGTCCGCCTGCCGCCGCCGGACTATCCATTCATTACCCCGCCCTACCCCATGAAAAACCGTTTTTTGATTCTGATCCCGTTGGGCCTCGCCTTGTCCGCCCGCGCGCAACTGGCCGTGTCCACCAACGACGCGCACGCCGAACTGGTCAACGGCGTCATCACTGTGCCGAAAAATCCGCCGCCGGACACGCTGGCGGTTATTGATTTGTCCGCCACGCCGCCCAAGCTCGTGGCGGAAATCGCGGGCGTCCCCGGCAGCGTCATTGGGCCGCCGTTCAGCGTGGCCGTCACCCCCGACGAGCATTACGCGCTCGTCACCGACTGCATGAAAGTGGACCCCGCTGACCCGACGAAAACGACCACGGACAACCGCCTGACCGTGGTGGACATCCAGGGCGCCGCGCCGCACGTCGTGGCGACGCTGCCGACCGGCCAGGGGCCGTCCGGCCTGGCCATCAACCGCGCGGGCACGCTCGCGCTCGTGGCCAACCGTGGGGAAGGCACGATTTCCATTTTTTCCATCAATGGCGCGACCGTCACGCCAGAAGGCACGCTGACGATTGGCAACGCCACCTCGGCGCTCGGCACGGTGGCCATCACGCCCGACGGCAAACGCGCGCTCGTCAGCCGCGACGGCGACAACCTGGTGACCGTCCTCAACATTGACGGCGTGAAAGTCACGCTCGCCGGGCGCGATGTGCGCACGGGCTTGCGGCCCTACGGCGTGGACATCACGCGCGACGGCCATTACGCCGTCGTCGGCAACGTCGGCTACGGCAATGGCGACGTGGACACCATCGCGCTGCTCGACCTGCAGGCCGACCCCGTGCGCGTGGTGGACATCGCACCGGTGCCGCAGACCCCCGAAGGCGTCAAACTTTCGCCCGATGGCACAATTTGCGCGGTCATCGCGCAGGACGGCAGCAACAAGCCCAAGGAATCGCCCTTCTACCACGACCACGGCCAACTGGTTTTGTTGCGCATTCGCGCCGGCAAATTTGCGCCGCTGGCGAGCGCGCCCATCGGCCATTGGTCGCAAGGCGCGGCCTTTTCCGCCGATGGCCGGACCATTCTCGTCGGCAACATGGTCGAGAAGAACATCCAAGTTTTCACCTGGGATGGCCAAACGCTGCGCGACACCGGCGCCACCATCCCCCTCCACGGCGGCTCCGCCGCCATCAGCACGGCGGCGAAGTAGTTACGGGTTTCGAGCCGTGCGACTTGCGATTTATCGAATGCTGCTTGGATTCAAAACCTCGGTCACAATTCCTTTTTGGATCCGGCCACCCAAGTGGTGATGCTCCAAGCTGGCCGATTCATGAGTGATGTTTCCAGTAACCCGCACGGCGTAGCCATGCGTAACTTTTGAATGGCTATGGGGATGCGGCGGCTTGCTGGGCCTTCTTCCGCTGCGGGTAGAGCGTGTTCAAGAAGTCGTCCGGAGTATATAATTGCCCGGCTTCTATGCCGTGTAGTTTGTTGGCATCAAGCGGATAAATTAAGTTCGTGCCATCAGTCTCGGCGTGGAGCCAAATCACCCTTTCTCGGCCAGGCAGGGGCGGTCCCGTGGGGAGAATCAACAGCCGCACTTCGAATGATCCCGCCTTTACCTGATCCAACGCGGCCACTTCTTCAAGCGCAGTTACGATCGACTCATTGGTGCCGCCAAAATTCGTGGATACATCTATTTGGCCGTTTCCCATGACTCGCGCCTCTGCGAAAGAAACTTGCTGGCCGCCCTCTTCGACCAGGTAGATGAATCCCGCGGGCTTGGCGAGCTCCAACCCCGCGCCTTGGATGATGGCGTTGCGATTAGCCAGATTATATTGGGCGAGTGGTTGCATAATCTCCACATGGTCGGGGTCGGTGATAAATTTTGTTGCAAGACCATCGTCTAAGCTCTCTTGGACAAGCGCAGTCCCATCCGCATAGCCGGCGGCAAAGCGAAGGTTGCCGAAATCCTTCACGGTCGAGACCTGAGTGACGTCTTCTGGTTTCAGCGGTGCAGGGCCAGGTAGGTTGGTCGGCGGTTGGATGGTTCGGGCCTGGTTCAGCGTTAGTTGGGGAGTGATGGTAGGAGTCGTGAATAGCGCGATAGCTGGCGACGAGGTGGGGATTGGCGAAGAGGTCGGAGTTGGTGCGGAGGCCGGAGTGTTCGCGTTTGCGCGTGGCGAGAGTACTGTAATGGCAGCGGCGGTCGTCGTGGTGGCTGTATGACCAAGCCACCAGCAGGCCAAGGCGACGAAGAGCACCAGCGCGAGAAGAAGAATACTGCGCAACCTGGGGGATTTCATGCGAGGCAATTGAGGCGAGGGGGCGATAGTCAATTATCCGCCACCATCAAACCCCAGCAAACCCAAAAAAAGCAATTACCTCTACTTTAATCAACAGAGGCCTGAACTTTCCTACTCGAAACAAGCTTATTTGTTTGCCGCCGCCGCAGGTGGGGGATTTTCAGCCTCGATTTTTTTCAGCAACTCGACGGCTTGGGGATAATAGTCGTCGTTGTGGGAGTATTTCACGTAGAGGCGCAGGGGCTGGAGCGCCTCGGGGCGGCGGTTTAATTGCACGAGGGCCTGGGCCTGGTTCCAATAGGTGTCGTAATTGGTCGGGTTGCGCGCGAGGTAGCTGGTGGCGGCGTCGAGCGCGCCGGCCCAGTCGCCCTGCAAGCGGGCGTCCTCCATGCGCACGACGTCGCGCGAATTTTCGTTGCGCATCGTGGCGAGCAGGGCGGTGATCCATTCCCGCGGATAAAGCTTGGGGTCGCCAAGCGCGCGGGCGAGGTCGAAGACTGGCTCGATAGTGTCCATGTCCGGCAAGGCCCAACTGGCCACGATCGCCTTGGCGGCCTCCTGGTGGGCGACGTCGGTGGCGCGCGTGAGCGCCGCGGCCTTGTTGAGCAGGCGCAGCGCCTTGATGTAACCGCCGAGCACAGGCTGCTGCTTGAAGTCGTCCTCGGGCCGCGCGGCAATGAGTTTCTGAAGGTTGTCGCGGTCGCCCTGCTGGAAGTAATAGTCGAAGGCCAGGCGGAGCTTGAAGGGGTCGAGGTCGGCGGCGGCGAGCGACCCGAAATCGGCGGCGGGGTCAATGGCCTGGCCGACGCGCCATTTCATCAAAGTGTCGTAATATTGGATAAAACCGCCGGCCTTGGGGAACTCCGTGGCGCGGGCGGGGGCGAGGTCGGCCCAGCCGCGGCGGGCGACGTCGGGGTTGTCGAAGTCCACGACGGAAGTGAAGTAGCAGGCGGCGTAAAAGCGGTCCTCGTCGCGCGTGGCCAGTTTTTGGGCGGTTTCAAAGAGCTTCATGCGCAGGTCGCTGTCCGCAGGATCAAAGCTGAGGGTCTGGGCATAATCCATAAAGACTTGCAGGGGATAGCGCCCATAGGGCAGGCGGTCGCGGATGAAGACGAGCAAGCCCTGGTGGACTTCGTCCTGGGTGAGGAGCGAGAGGTCGGGATTCCACGGGTCGTTCAACTGCTGCCAGGCGGCGGGCCATTGGGCGGCGGCGGCCTGCGGTTGCGAGTCGAGGATGAGCTGGCGCATGGCTTCGGCCACGGGCTGCACGTTCTTGTAAGTATCCAGCAGCGGTCCGACGCTGTCTTTCAAATCCTTATAGTCCTGCGCGGCTTCGCCGGCGAGCTGGGACCGCCCCAATTGGTTGAAGTCCCCCTGCGCAGTATCCACCGCGTTCAGACTGGCCAGGACATTGATGATGCGCGCCAGCAGCAGCACGCTGGGGTGGCGGATGGCGGGCAGCGCGAGAACCTTGAGCGCAAACGCTTGCTGCGCGTCCACGGTGAGGGGCTGGGCGAGATAGTCGTCCCACAAATCGAAATCCGCTCGATCATCGGCCTCGGTTGTGCTGCCCGAGGGGGTGCTCGCGAACATTTTTTCCGCCGTCGCCCGCTGGCCGGTGACCAAGAGATGCAACGTGGTTTGGGACCAGGCGAGGTAACGCAAATCCGAGGGCATTTCCGCGCGCGCGGTGAAGGCATTGGTTCCGTCCGCCAGCGCCGGCCCGCTCGCAAACATATCCGGATAACCTTCCAGCGCCATTTCCAAGGCGACGACACGCACGGAAAGCGAGGCGGTGTGGTCCAGCGCGCGGTTGAAATCCTGGGTGACTTCCACGACCGGGTCGTCCACCTTGCTCAAAAGGTCGGCCTGGGCCGGGGCCGTCGCATAATTATACCAAGGCAGGGCCGCCTGCTGCCACCAGCCGTCGAGGCCCACTTCCAGCCCCTTGCCCTGCAGGGCGCGCTGGTTCAAGTTGTCGAGCGTGGTTTGCAGCGCCTGGCGGATGGCGAGGTTGGGGTCGCCCGGGTCGGCGGGTTGCGCCAGTTCCTTGATGAGCAGGGCGCGCGCGTCCGCATCCCGCCCCAGCGAGGTGTATAAGTCATTCAACACCGCGACGGCCCAGAGCCGCTGGGTGCCGTGCGCGGCGGGGTCGGCGAGGGTCTGGGCGAGGAGGGCGGCGGCGGCCGCGCCAAATTTCGCGGTGGAATTCGAGCGCAAAACCGTGAAGCCGAAAAGCCGCGCCAGCGCCTGGCCGGTCGTGCCCTCGGAGCCGTATTTATCCAGGAGGCTTTGGACCAGGTCGCGGGCCACGTCGGGTTTGTCATCGTTCACCAAGGCGGCCGCGCGCAATTGGGCGAGACTTTCCAACACGTCCTTTTCGCCCGCGGGCAGATTACTTTCCAGGACTTCGCCGAGGGCCAAAATATCGTCCGCGTGGTCGGGCGCGAGGGGAATGCCCTCATACAGTTTGCGGGCCGCCTCAATGAGGTCGGCCGGGCGAAAGCGCCCGGATTGAAACCATTGGTCCGTGGCTTGAAAATAAATGGCGGCATTTTTTTGGCTCAGGGCGATGCTGGCCTGGGCCTCGAGCTGGGGATAACTCTCAATATAGGGCGCCAGCAAGGCCGGCGAGGATTTGACGACGCCCAGCTTGGCCGCCAGCATATTCCATTGCGCCAGCCAGGCTTGCTGGTGATCCCAATAGGCGCGGGCCATTTGGGGGTCGGCGGTCAGGTTGAGCATATCCTGGATGGCGGGCGCATTCGTCGCGTATTGGTTGAGGATCTCCGCCGGGGCGGCGCGCAATTGGTTGATGACCGCCAGGGCGTCGTCCGTGCGGCCGAGTTCGAGCAACAACAAGCTTGCGCGCAGCAGCGCCTCGCTGGCGGAAGCGCCCGTCGTCAAATCCTGGCCAGCAATCCGGTAGGCGGCGATGGCCTCGTCCGTTTGTCCCATATTCTCGTGCAAGTATCCGGCGGTGCCCGCGGCCTCCGCGCGCACGGCCGGCGCGGTTTCCGGCTGGTTCATCAACCGGTGGAGCACGGCCAGCGCGGCCTCCGGCCCGCCGAGGCCCAGGAAGTATTTCGCCTGCCGCATGCGGATTTGCTGCACCGCGTCCGCCGCGGCGGGGAATTGGTCGGCCAGTTCAAAGGTCAGCGTGAGCAGGCCATTGTCATCCATGCTGGGTTCCGCCAGCACTTTGTTCAGGCCGGCCAGCACGTCGAGGTAGTCCTGCGGGTCCGGGGGCAGCTTGGTGAGGTAATACAGGTAGGTGTCGGCGAGGTCCTGGAAATTGTTGCCCGCTTCGAAAACCTTGATGCGCTCGTTGGCCTGGTCGCGGTCGAAGTTCATGGCGGAAATGGCGTCCCAGTGTTTGGGTTCCATCTTCTGCAAAAACGCCGCCAGGGCGTCGCGTGCCGCAGCCTCCGGGCCGGCGGCGGGACGCGGGGCGGCCGGGTTCGCCGCCGGGGCGGCGACCGGGCTGGCGGGCGCCGCGTCCGCGCCCCAGGCCGGCCAGGCCAACACCGTGATTGCGGCCAGAACAACGGCGCTCGAACGCCAAAGCCGCGAGTTAAAAAGATGTTGTTGGTGTGGTCGCCTCATTCGCATCGGGCCGGGGGTTGCTCAAATTGGACATTATTTCGTGAAAAGAGTGCCATGGCAATGGCGAAGATGCCAGGAACATGACTCGTTTGAAATCCAGAAAACGTCTTTGGGATTGTGTGGGCGGATGAATGTGGGGCGGTGGGGGAGGGGGGAAGTTAGAAGTTAGGAGCGAGGAGCTGGAAGTTTATATCTGCGTCGTTTGTCAATTCAGTGGCGGAATTTTTTTTATTTTTTTGGTTTGATTGGGTTGGATTTACTCCGATTGGGTGGGTCGAGGTGGGGAGTGGGCGGCGGGGATTGGAGTGGGGCACGGGGCGCAAATATAATCGAAAACGAGCGGGCTGGCCAACGTTGGGTTGGCTGCGTTGGATTGGTTGGATGGGTTTGATGGGTTGGGCGGGAAGAAAAGGAGGAAGGATGAGGGAGGGATGAAGGATGAAATCGGAAACAGCGCAGTTAAGGGGTTGACGGCCAGGCCGGGTGGCGCCATTGTATATCCATGAAAACGGAAATTCGACGGTGGGGCAACAGCCTGGCCTTGCGGATTCCCCGGGCGTTTGCGGCGGAGACCGCACTGCGGGAGGGGTCGGCGGTGGATTTGTCGGTGCGGCGGGGGCGGTTGGTGGTCGCGCCGGAGCGCCGGACGAAATACCATTTGGCGGATTTGCTGCGAAACCTCAAGCCGGCGCAGTTGCCGGGCGAACAGTTCACCGACGACGCCGTGGGCAGGGAGATTTGGTGATGGCCGGCTATGTTCCACGCCGGGGCGATTTGGTCTGGCTGCGTTTTTCTCCGCAGGCCGGGCATGAACAGGCGGGGCACCGGCCGGCCTTGGTGATTTCAGCGGAGAGCTACAACCGTCTCACGGGACTGGCGCTGTTTTGTCCGATTACGAACAAGCGCAAAGGTTATGCGTTGGTCCTTCTGTTGGGGTTAATTTTGTTAGCTACTTACGAGATCAAGGCTGACACAGCGTCTCTGCCTTCTGCAGCTAAACTGACTGAATTTAAGCCTGAAAATGGAGGCTTTTCCATTATGACACCAGTAGCCTTGGTCGATCAAACGAGCATAAATAACCTAGCCACTCAGACCCAAATTTTGGCCGGTGGCAAAAATTCCTCACAGAGCGCACCTGAATTTCACTTATTTGTTGGGGGTGATAAAACACTCGCTCTGATCGTGGGCTATACAACATTCCCGGCGGATATTGAGCACGTTGATCCTAACCGCAGCATAGATATAATTCGTGATGGGCTAGTGAAAGATATGCAGTTGACAAAGCTGGCCGAGAGTCCGTTGACAATTGACGGCCATCCAGGACGCGAAATTACCGCTATCAGCACGAAATCCGGTGCCACGCTCAATTTCGATGCGCGGTGTTATACGGTTGGGCAGCGCCTTTACCAGATCATGGCAGTTATCACGCCAGATAATGCAGACACCATCATGGCAAACAATTTTCTGCAATCGTTTAAGCTATTGCCCAACATTGCCAATGAGGACGTGGCGGGGTCGGCCCCAAAGGCGAAGGAATATAAATTTACCGAAGGCGGTTTTTCGGTAACATCGCTGGTTCCACTAACCCAAACGACACAGAACCTGAAATCCTCTCAAGGTGATTATGTTTATGTCCGCCATTTGTTTATGGGCCATGCAGGGTTGATTTATTTCTATGTTGCATATATTGACTCACCTGTGAATGACGAAACTCATCAGCCAGATTTAAAGTTAAATGCTATGAGGGACGCGACCATAACCGGAATGCATGCAAAGCTGCTGGATGAAAGAAAAGTTTCTATCGATGGGCATCCAGGAAAAGAATATGATTATATTCGTTCCTTTAACACCCCGCCTGATATCGAATATAAAACGCGAGCCTTTTTGGTTGGCTCCAAGGTTTATGAAGTGACAGTCTTCGCACCAAAAGATACCTCTGGCGATTCGATTTTAGATTCGTTTCTCAACTCCTTCACACTGTTGCCCAGCCCTTGATTGTTTGTTACAAAGCCAAAAAAAGATCAGGGCCAAAACAGGTTCAGGCTGTTTCTTCTTATCATGATCAAGAACAGTCGAGCAGGGCGATCATTTCCTTTTCATTCCGCGGCGGTGCGGGAGGGGCGGTCGAGGGAGTCTTTGACTTTGTCGAGGATGCCGTTGAGGAAGCGGCGGGAGTCGGGGTTCGAGAAGGTCTTGCCGAGTTCGATGGCTTCGTTGATGGTCACTACTGGCGGGATGTCGCGGCGGTGGAGGAGTTCGAAAATCCCGAGGCGCAGGATGGCGAGGTCCACGCGCGCGATGCGGTTGAAGGCCCAGTTGTGCGCGTGGTTTTTGATGAGTTCGTCAACCGCCGCCTGGTGCTCGAGCAGGCCGTGGATGAGTTCCTCGGCAAAGGCGTAGTATTCGCGCGGGTGCTCCTGCTCGCTGAAGAAGTGGGTCAGGACGCCGGGCAAATCGTCGCTGGGGTTGGCGTCCCACATATAGAGGAACTGCATCGCGGCGACGCGGCAGTCGCGCCGGCGGCTGGCTTTGGCCGGGGCGGTGGCCGGGGTGGCCGGGGCGGTTTCGTCGGTGGGCATGAAAATTTTTCCTTCAGTTGTTCTTGAAAAGCTGTTTCGGGTCGAAGCCTTCGTCCTCGTCGTCATCGTCTTCTTCCTCGTCGAGGTCTTCCTTTTCGTCTTCCAATTCGTCGAGGCGCTCGACGAGCTGGAGCTTGTGCCAGGCCATCTGCAAGGCGGCACGGGCAAACTCGGCGCCGCGGTCGCGCGGGGCCACGATGCGTTCGCGCGCCTGCTCGAGCGAATTCACCGTGAGGATGCCGTTGATGACGGGAATTTCCGACTGCATGCCAATTGAGTGCAGCGAATAGGCGGTGCCGTAGCTGATGACCTCGTGGTGGGAAGTCTCGCCGGCGACGACGACGCCGAGGGCGATCAGGCAGTCGAACTCGCCGGTGGCGGCGAGCATGTGCGCGGCGTAGGGAATCTCGTTCGAGCCGGGGACGCGCAGGATTTCGATATTGCGCTCGCGCACGCCGTGCTGGCGCAGCGTGGCCACCACGCGGGCGAGCAGCGCGTCCACCAGTTCGCCGTTATAGCGGGCGGCGACGATGCCGAGGAAATAGTCCGCGCCGTCAATCTGCGCCGGGTCGGGAGGAGAATCGCTCATGGAGGAGAAGTAAGAATTAGGAATTAAGAATTAAGAAGTAAGGGCAAGAACAGAATGGAAGTTGAAAGGAGAAGCGGCCCAAACCAGCGGCGAGCGCGGCGCAGGCCAAATCCGGAAAAAATCTCACAACGCGACGGTTTCGATGATTTCGAGGCCGTAGCCGTCGAGACCAATGACGCGGCGCTGGGGCGAGCCGGAGAGCAGGCGGATTTGCCGCAGGCCGAGGTCGGCGAGGATTTGCGCGCCGACGCCGTAGTCGCGGAAATCCATGCGCGACGGCGCGGGCACGAGGCGGCCGCCACCACCGGGCTGCGGTTCGAGGTTCAGGCCGCCAGCGGGTTGCTCGATATACACGAGCGCGCCGCGGCCCTCTTTCGCAATGCGTTCGAGCGCGGCGGCCAGCGCGTGGAAGCCGCCGAACTGCCGCGCGCGAAACACGTCGGCCAGCAGATTCTCGCTCTGCACGCGCACGAGGGTGGGCGCGCCGTCGAGCGTGCCGCGCGTGAGGGCGTAATGCGTGCGCCCGTCGAGCGGGGTGCGGTAAATGTGCAAATCGAAATGCCCGAACTCGGAATCGAACGGCAGCGTGGCTTCGCGCTTGACGAGTTTTTCGCGCCGGTGCCGGTAATGGATGAGTTGCGTGATGGAAATGAGTTTCAGCCCGAAGCGCTGCTTGAATTCGGCGAGTTGCGGCAGGCGGGCGAGCGTGCCGTCCTCATTGACGATTTCGCAGAGCACGCCGCTGGGGTGCAGACCGGCGAGGATGGCCAGGTCCACCGCGGCTTCCGTGTGGCCGGCGCGCTGGAGGACGCCGCCGGGCTTGGCTCGCAGGGGAAACACGTGTCCGGGCTGCACGAGCTGGTCGGGCGTGGCGTAGGGGTCGGACAAAATGCGGATGGTCTTCGTGCGGTCGTAGGCGCTGACGCCAGTGGTGATGCCGTCGGCGGCATCCACGCTGACCATGAAGTCCGTGCGGTGCGCCTCGCGGTTTTGCGCGACCATGGGGCCGAGGCCGAGGCGCTTGAGCTGCGGCTCGACGGTGGGCACGCAGACGATGCCGCTGCCGTAGCGGATCATCATGTTCACGGTTTCCGGCGTGGCCTTGGAGGCCGCCATGATCAAATCGCCCTCGTTCTCGCGGGTTTCGTCATCGGTGACGATGACCAGGCGCCCGCCGGCCACGTCGGCGATGGCCGCCTCGACAGGGTCGAAGGGCGGCGCGGGATGATCGAGGTCGGGAACACTCATGGCCGGGTGGGGGAAACCCGGCAATCTAGCGCGGCGCAGGCGGGGGCGTCAAGGGTAGGTGGGGGGAGGGTTGCAAGTTGCAGGTTACAAGTTGCAGGTTGAAGAACCGGCCAATAATTATGTTTTCGCCTGCAACTGGCTCTGCTTAATTCCGATCCACCCAGCGTTGGCGCAGGAGTTGCAGGGCCTGGCCATGAATCTGGCAGATGCGCGCTTCCGTGACTTTGAAGACGGTGGCGATTTCCGCGAGGCGGCGACCGTGGTAGTAATAGAGGAGAATGACCTGGCGGTGGCGGTCGGGCAAAAGTTTCATCGTGCGCAGGAGGGCGGCCAAAGTCTCTTCCTGTTCGAGGCGGGTGTGCGTGGGCGGGGTGTTCTCGTCGGCGATGCACTCGTGCAAATTCATGAGCAGGCCCGCGCCATTATCGCGCTCGAGCGGTTTGTCGAGCGGGAGAAAGCGCACGGGGCTGACGCGCAATTGCAGCTTGTCGTAGTCCAACCGGTTGAGGCCAAGGTGCTCGCGGGTTTCCTCGGCGGTGGGCAGGCGGCCGAGGGTCTGCTCAAGGCTGTCCACGGTCTTGCGCAGCTCGCGGGCGCGGTGGCGGGCGGAGCGCGGCATCCAATCGAGGCGGCGGAGTTCGTCGAGGATGGCGCCGCGGATGCGCATGGCGACATAGGCCTCGAAAGTCTTGGTCTGGCCCGCGTCATAGCGGCGCACGGCGGCGATCAGACCGGTCAGCCCCACGCTGTGCAGTTCATCGAGGTCGGCGCAACTGGGCAGGGAGTGGCGCATTTGCGATACGACGGCGCGCACCTGCGGGTAGTGCCGTTCCACCAACTGGCACTGCTCCGAGGTCAGCGGGCGGGTGGCCAAGGCAGTCGGGTTGGAGGTGACAGACGAATCTGAGGGGTCTTCAGAGTGGTGCATGGGAGAAAATTTTTAAGTTTCTGCTTAAGTTCTAACCATGCTTCGTGCCAACTTTGGAGATATTAATTTAAGACATTTACTATAAATAACTTAAAAATTAAATTTACATAAAAATAACGTTGCATAGAATGAAATGCAAAGAATTGAGTTGTATTTACATTGCAAAAACAATGCAATTATTTTTCGGTCTAGGGTAAAATTCAAGATTAGCAATGGGTATCTGCGAGCGCAGGGTGTGAGCCGAAGGATTCTGGACCAACCATGATAGGTGGCCTGGGTATGTCCGGGTCACCTCACGGAGGATTTCTGCGATATTTCCGGCTAATTCACCGCAGCGTCACGAAATTGTCACAATACCTCTCTAGGATGGGGACGCTGCCACGAAAACGCTCCCGGCGGCAAATCTCTCGTCCATCTCCATCCCATCCTCATTAAAAAAATGAAAAAGCTCCTTCTTGCCGGCCTTTTGGGCCTTGCCACCCTTTCGGTGCATGCCGCCGATTCCGCCCCGACCTCGGTCACTCTGACCGGCTCTGGATCCACCTTCGTCAAGCCCATCATGGATATCTGGGCTGAAAATTACGGCAATGTGGATACGATGGTGAAAATCAGTTATGCTGGCGGTGGCTCCGGGGTGGGGCAAAAGAACATTTTGGACGGTACGGTTGATTTCGGCGGCTCGGATGGCCCGATGACCGATGCCCAGCTGGCGACCGCCAAAAGCAAAATTTTGCACCTGCCCGTGGTCGCGGGCGCGGTGGTTGTCATTTACAATTTGCCGGGCGTGCCCACCCTCAAGTTCGATGGTGCGACGCTGGCCAATATCTTTCTCGGCAAAATCACCAAGTGGAGTGATCCCGCCATTGCCGCGCTTAATCCCGGCGTCAAGCTGCCGGACACGGATATTTCCTCGGTTCATCGCTCCGACGGCAGCGGCACCACCTACATATTCACGGATTACCTCTGCAGTGTGAGTCCGGAATGGAACAAAAATGTGGGCAAGAAAACGGCTGTTGAGTGGCCGGGCGGCGTCGGAGCATCGGGCAGCGCAGGTGTGACGGCCCAAGTGCAGAAGACCGCTGGCGGCATTGGCTACGTCGAACTGATCTACGCCCTCAGCAACAAGATCGCCTTTGCCGACATGAAGAACGCCGCCGGCAAATATGTCACGGCTTCCCTTGATGGAGTCAGCCAGGCACTGGCCACGGCCACGATTCCCGATGACTTCCGTTTTTCCTATGTCAACGCCCCGGGCGACGCATCCTACCCAATTTCCGGGGTCACCTGGCTGCTGGTTCCCCAGGTGTCGAAGGATCCGGCCAAGGGCCAAAAGCTGGTCGCGTTTCTCAAATGGATCTACACCGACTCGAAGGCCCAGAAGATGTCCGCTGATAAGTTTTACGCGCCCATCCCGGATGCGGTGGTCAAACGCATTCTTACTGCGATTGACACGATAAAGTAACCAAAATTTGCTGGCACATCAAGTGCTGAACATTCATTACCAAACCGGGCGGAGAGTCCCATCCTTTCCGTCCGGTTTTCTGTCTAATCATGAATAAAGCCACGACCCAAGCCGTGCCGGTGAGCACGGCCGATTTACCGGCCAGCGCCGCCGACCTGCCCATGCCGAATCGCTTGGGCAACCGCTTGTTTGAGGGAGTGACCTTCCTGTCAGCGTCGATGATTGGGGTTTGTTTTCTCCTGGTTGCCTACGTTTTGGTTAAAGGCTCGGCAACCGCGATTAAGCAATATGGGTTTGGTTTTTTGACCAATATCCACTGGAATCCGGTGACGGAAAATTTCGGCGCTCTACCGTTCATCCTCGGCACGCTGTCCACTGCGGCCATCGCGCTGATTATTGCCGTGCCTCTTAGCATCGGTACGGCGAGTTTTCTGACGGATCTGGCGCCGCTGTGGATGCGCCAGCCTTTGACCTCGGTGATTGAAATGCTGGCCGCCGTGCCCAGTGTGATTTGGGGTCTGTGGGGCTTGTTTGTGTTGCTGCCTTGGCTGCACGACAATGTCTATGTATGGATTAACAAGCATTTTAGCGGCATCCCGCTTTTTGCCGGACCGATAGAGGGCGCCGGTTCCTGCATCCTCTCCGCTGGCATCATTGTGGCGATTATGATCCTGCCCATTGTCACCTCCGTCTCGCGCGAAATCCTGCGCTCGGTGCCGGATTTGCAACGCGAAGCCGCCTACGGTTTGGGTGCCACCCGCTGGGAAGTCACCCGCATCGCCGTGCTGAGTTACGCGCGCCGTGGGTTGATGGGTGCGGCGGTACTCGGCTTGGGCCGAGCCTTGGGCGAGACCATGGCGGTCACGATGGTGGTCGGCAATAGCCCGGTCATCCATGCCTCGTTGTTGCAGCCCGGCTGGACTTTGGCCAGCGTGATTGCCAACCAATTTGGCGAAGCCTCGGATGATTTGATGCGCAGCGTGCTCTTCGAAATCGGCTTGGTACTGGTCGGCGTCACGATTCTCGTCAATATCGGCGCGCTTATCTTGATTCGTTCCATTGAAACCGCCGGTTCGCGCCGGGCCTGAAGTTGTTTTTCCATTTTTCCTTTTCAAGCTAACGCCCGCCATGAACTCCCGCTACGATAATTATCGCAAGTTGAAAAGCTCATTCATGAGTTTTCTGGCGGTGGTTTGCGCCTTGCTGGTGGTGTTGCCGCTGTTCCTTGTGCTATTTCACTTGCTGAAGATGGGCTTTAGTTCGCTCAACTGGGATTTTTTCACGAAACTGCCCAAAGGGGCCGGGGAGGAAGGCGGCGGCATGGCCAACGGCATCGTCGGCACGCTGGAACTCATGGGTTTGGCTTTGGTGATGGGCGTTCCGCTGGGACTGCTTGGCGGGATTTATCTCTCGGAATATGGTTCTGAAAAAGTGAATGGACTGATCCGGTTTGGCGCCGACGTGCTCAATGGTGTGCCCTCGATTGTCTGGGGCTTGGTTGGTTACACGCTGGTGGTGGTTCCTATGGGAGGTTATTCCGCACTTTCGGGAGGTATTGCGCTGGCCTTCATCATGTTGCCCCTCGTGCTGCGCACCACGGAAGAAGTCCTGGTGCTGGTTCCCAATTCTTACCGCGAAGCCGGCATGGCCCTTGGCATCCCGCGCTGGAAGATCACCTTTAACATCGTGTTGCGTACGGCTTTCAAAGGCATCATCACGGGCGTCCTGCTCGCGCTCGGCCGCGTGGCGGGCGAGACGGCGCCGATTCTTTTCACTGCACTCGGCAGTTCGGTTTGGAATACCAGCATCAAGGAGCCGATTTCGGCGCTGCCCATCCAAATCTATTATTACGCGATCTCCCCATTCGCCGACCAGAACCGCCAAGCATGGGCCGGCGCGCTGGTGCTGATTTTGATGGTCTTCCTGCTGAGCGCCTCGGTTCGAGTGCTGTCCAGCCGCCGCAAAAAATGAGCGAATGTTGCTCGCCTTTTCACCATGAATCCCGTTATTACCAACAAGCCTTTCGTTATGAGCGACCCCGTCAAACCCGCCGCCCCTGCACCGGTGCAACCGCCCGCGCCGGCTTCGACTCCCGCGCCCGTGGCCCCCGCGCCCGCCGCGCCGCTGGAAATCGCCTTTGACATCCAGGACTTGAGCATTTTTTACGGCACTCACCAAGCCGTAAAGAACGTCACCATGCACATTCCCTCGGGCAGTGTGACGGCCATCATCGGCCCCAGCGGCTGCGGCAAGTCCACCGCCCTGCGCGCGCTCAACCGCATGCACGAGCTGACGCCCGGCGCCCGCCACACCGGCAAAATTTTGATGAAGGGCCAGGATCTATACGGCCCCGGCATTGACGCGACCGTGGTGCGCCGCCGCGTCGGCATGGTATTCCAGAAATCGAATCCCTTCCCCACGCTTTCGATTGCGGAAAACGTCCTTGTCGGCCTGCGGCTCAACGGCGTGCGCGACAAGGCTTTTCTCAACAAGCGCCTCGAAGAGTCGCTGCGCATGGCGGCGCTGTGGGACGAGGTGAAGGACTTCCTCAACCGCCCCGGCACCGGCCTCTCCGGCGGCCAGCAGCAGCGCCTGTGCATCGCGCGCGCGCTGGCCGTGCGCCCGGAAATTTTGCTGATGGACGAGCCGTGCTCCGCACTCGACCCCATCGCGACCGCCAAGGTCGAAGAGCTCATCCACGCGCTCAAGTCGCAATACACCGTCGTCATCGTCACCCACAACATGCAGCAGGCCGCGCGTGTGTCGGAAAAGACGGCCTTCTTCTACATGGGCAAGCTGATTGAATACGGCCCCACCGAGCAAATTTTCATGAATCCGAAAGACCCGCAGACCGAAGCGTATGTGTCCGGGAGGTTCGGTTGATTTATCAGAAGGTGGAATATAGAAGGCAGGAGGTAGAATAATTCATTGCCACTGCCGACTGTTTTTACCTTCTAGATTCCACCTCCTACCTTCTACCTTCTAAAAAAATGAAACGCTACTTTCACCACGAACTCGAGGACCTGCGCAAGCACCTCATCCTCATGGGCGAGCGCACGATTGATTCCGTGCGCCTGGCCATGCAAGCACTCCTCGCGGACGACGTGTCCATGGCCGGCCAGGTCATCGCCCTGGACGACGAAATTGACCGGCTCGAGGTGCTGATTGACGCCGAGTGCGTGCGCTACATCACCCTGCGCCAGCCGGTGGCCCACGACGTGCGCCTGATGACCGTCGCCATGAAGGCCAACCACGAACTCGAACGCGCCGGCGACGAGGCCACCAGCATTGCCAAGCGCGCCCGCCGCCTCGCCGAATTCGGCAAAGTGGACGATTTCTTCAATATCCCCCGCATGGGCGACCTCGCCCTCGAACAACTCCGCGACGCGATGGATTCCTTCATTGCCGAAGACGCGGACAAGGCGATCCTCGTGCCCCGGCGCGACAAGGAAGTGGACGACCTCAACCGCGAAAATTATGTCCGGATCACCGACAAAATTTCCGCGCACCCGGAGACCTCGCATGCCAACATCGAGCTGATTTTCATTTCCAAGTCCCTTGAGCGCATCGCCGACCACGCCACCAACATCGCCGAGGAAGTCGTCTATTTGCTCAAAGGCGAGGATGTACGCCACACGCCTGAAGTCCGGCGGTCGGTGATGTAGTTGCCTTTGCGGCCACCCCATGGGCCGCGCTAACCCTTATGCTTCCGCGCCCTCCGGCGCTCCGGGATGGAGCTTCTCTTTGTTTGTCATGAGTAATCTCACTGCTGTGCAACGTCTTTACGCCGCCTTGGCCCAGGGCGATCACGCCATCGCGCGCGAGTTGTTCGCGCCCGAGATCGAATGGATTCACACGGCGGGCTTTCCCGGCGGCGGCCGGCATGTCGGGGCCGAGGCGGTGGTGCATGAGGTATTTGACCAGCATCGCGATGACTGGACGGAATGGCAGGCCGTCGTCCACCAATGGCTTGAAATGGGCGACACCGTGGTGGCGCTCGGCGAATACCGGGGCACCAGCCGCGAGACCGCCCGTTTCATGACGGCCGCCTTTGCCCATGTTTACGACCTGCAAGACGGCAAAATCATCCGCTTCCGTGAATACGCCGACACCGCCCACATCCGCGACGCCCTGCCACCCCACGTCCACACCCGGCCAATTTAAGCGGGCGGGCCGAACTTAAGGCTGATGTTCAATGCGAGGACAGGAAGGATGCAGAGTGGAAACTTTGCAAAAACTGTTTTTCAAATGAATCCCTTTTGGCGCTCTTTGCACCTTGGCGGCGCATCGTTGTCTTGGGGTTAAAACTCCCCCTTCATCGGCAAGAAGAACGCTAATTGCCGCCTTGGCGACTAACTGTTTTGCCGCTTGTGCTTTTCGGGCCATGGCGTTCAAGCAGGCCGTGGACAATGGCCTTCCCCGCGCCGCCTGTGCCATGGATGGCTTCCTGACGGCGGCTGGCGTGCATATTTTTGGAGAGACCGCCGATGTAGGTTTCATCGCTTTCGACTTCGCCCGCGAACTTTTTGAAGGTGCCGGACTGCATCGCAACGCGGACACGGTGAAGCATATGCCACGCACTCGCCTGCCTGACACCCAACGCGCGGGCCAGTTCGCAACTGCTAATACCGTTCTTTGCGTTGGAAATGCTCCATACGGCGACGAACCATTTATTGAGGGGTAGAGGGCTATCCTCAAAAATCGTGCCTACCTTGACCGAAAACTGCTTGCGGCAGCCCTTGGCGCGGCATTGATACATCCGGCGGCTGGCAATGTTGCCAATGTCTTGACCGCCGCACGCGGGGCAGGTAGGCTTGCCATCGGGCCACTTGATGCTCGCCATGTAGGTATGGCAAACGTCAAGGTCAGCAAAGTATTCGACTGCCTGCATGAGGGTTTGTGGACTGGTTTTCTCTGTATTCATGCCCTCAATATAGCACAGATTCTTGATGATTCAAGCGTATAATTGCCCAAATTAGGACACTGCCAAGGATTGAAAGAATATCGTTTTTTGGCGCGGGTTGTTTTGGATAAGAAAATTAAACCACGGAGGACACGGTGAACACGGAGCCGAATTCAACCCGAAACCCGAAACTAACTTTCTCCGTGTCCTCCGTGCGCTCCGTGGTTAAAATCTTCATTTCCCTGGCGTTCCCCCACTCGGGTCGGTCGGCGTTCCGCCCGCGCCGCCGACCTCAGCCGACACCGAAGCGGTGTTGGCTACCAAGACCGGCCCGGCAAATTCGAGGGCGGCCACCGACACATCCGGGTCGGGCGCGGCGCCCGGCAGCGTTACCACCAGGCCCGCGTCCGTCATCGTCGTGTTCACCGCGGCGCCATTGGCCAGCAACCGGCCGGACCGCGCGGCTTGTTTAAGGCCTGGCAAAAGTATTTTCCCATCCTCGGGCCAGTCCCACACATGCAGGTAAAGCGTCGTGCTGCCGTTGGGTTCGGCCTTTAGCGTCGCGCGCCCCCACGGGAGCGGGTCAACGTAAGGCCCGGCCTCCGTGGCATAAATCGCCGCGCCGTTGGTTTTCAGCCAGCGGCCCATCGCCATCAGCCGGTCCACTTCCGGTTGCGGAATCACCCCTGCGGCGGTCGGCCCGATATTCAAGAGATAATTGCCGCCCTTGCTCGCAATGTCCGAAAGATTGTGGATGAGCGTCTGCGCGGATTTCCAATTGGTGTCCCCGGCGTTATAACCCCACGAGTTGTTGATCGTCATGCAGACCTCGAATCCGCGGCCCAACGGGTCGGTGGCGATTTGCTGTTCCGGCGTCGCCGTGTCCCCCAGCACGCCCCCGCCCAGGCGGTTATTCATGATGAGGTCGGGATGGGACGCGACCAAATCAAAGAAGGGTTTCGCACGCTCGGGTGTCATCGAGTATTCCGTGTCAAAAAACAGATACGCCGGATGGTATTTGTCCAGCAGTTCGCGCACCTGGGGCAGCGCAATGGTTTTGAGATACTCGTCAAAATCGCCCTTCTTTTGCTCGTCGTCCCACGGCTGCGTGTTGCCCTTGCCTCCGCCGAGGTTCACCCAGTCCTGCGACTGCGAATAATACAGGCCAAATTTGATGCCCTTCGCGCGCACCGCGTCGGCCAGCGGTTGCAACAAATCCCGGCCCGCGGCGGACGCCTTCACCGCGTTCCAGTCGGAATACTGGGAATCATACAGCGTGAACCCATCGTGGTGCTTCGCGGTGATGACCATATATTTCGCGCCCGCGTCCGCGATCAGTTGCGCCCACGCCTGCGGATCATATTTCGCCGCCGTGAAGCCCTTCGCATACGCCTTGTAATCCGCCACCGGCACCTTGCCCTGGTTAATATACCATTCGCCCCGCGCCGGCACCGCATAAACGCCCCAATGGATGAAAATGCCAAACCGCGCCTCGTGAAACCATTGCATCCGCGCCGCGCGCGCCGCCTGCGTTTCATGGCGGACCATTACCGGGTAGGCGGGCAGCCCGGCCCCGCCTTCATGGAGAAAAATCCCCGAGGAATTATTGCCGCCGCCTGCGCCGCGGTTGCCCCGCCGACCCGTGCCCACTGGCGCCGTCCCCCCCGCCGAAGCCGCCGCGGGTGACGGCGCGGTTGCAGGAGCCGGCGCATCCGCCGCAAATATAATAAAGGGCCCAACAGCCAGCGCGAAAAAAAAGGCGATGATTTTTATATTCATGGGACACAGGGGGTATAATTGCCTAACTTGGCCATAATCCTTCTCTCGCCAGAACGTTAAATCAAGGCATTTATAGGTCATAATCTTGTCCACATTGAGGGGACAATTATTTATCGAGTGGCGTCTGTGTTTGCATTTCACGCCTTTGCCTATCGGCTTACGAGGATGACACCCGCGCGGCACTCCACTCCATTTTCTCGATCTTCGCGTCTGGGCGGTGAAGGATTCTGCCTCACTTTGCCGAAAACCGATACTCCGTCTCGCTCGTGAAGGCCTCGCCCGGACGCAGGATGATCGAGGGGAAATTGGGGTGGTGGACGGCGTCCGGAAAATGCTGGGTTTCGAGGGCGATAAAGCCTGGCGCGCGCCCGCCGCGGCCCGCAGGAGCGCCGGCGCTCAACGTGCTGGTGTAGAGTTGGATGCCCGGCTGGTTCGTCCAGACTTCCATGATGCGGCCCGTCGTCGGCTCGGAAACCCGCGCCGCAAACGTCAGCGCGCTCCCCGCATCCTTGTCCTTATTCAAGACGAAGCTGTGGTCGTAATGCGGGCCGGCGCCAAGCTGCGCGGCCCGCGCGCCGAGCGCCGTCGGCTGCGTGAAGTCCATGGCCGTGTCCTTCACCGGAGCAATCTCTCCCGTCGGGATGAGCGTCGCGTCCGCCACCGTGTAACGGTCGGCGTTGATCATCAATTCATAATTGCTCGGATTGCCCGTGCCGCCCGCGAGGTTGAAATAGGCGTGGTTCGTCAGGTTCACCGGCGTCGCTTTATCCGTCGTGGCGGAGTATTCCAAGCGGAAGGTGTTTTGGTCGGTCAGCGTGTAGGTGACGCTCACGGTGAGCGTCCCCGGGAAACCCTCCTCGCCATCCATGCTCACGTAGGTGAGCTTGACCGCCGGCTCGCCAGCCTTGTCCATGGCCAGCACTCGCGCCTTCCAGATGACTTTATTGAAGCCGATCTTTCCACCATGCAGCGTGTTCGCGCCATCATTGGCAAACAGCTTGTAATCGTGCCCGTCGAGCGTGAAACCCGCCCCGGCGATGCGGTTGGCCACCCGGCCCATCACCGACGCGAGCTGGTTAAACTGCAGGAAATTCGCCGGCGCCGCCGGGGCCAGCACCACATTCGCAAATTTCCCGTCGCGATTAGGTACGCTCACCTCGACGATGGTCGCCCCGTAAGAGATTATCTTCACCTCCGCGCCGTGGTGGTTGGTCAGCGTATACAAATCCACCTTCGCGCCATCCGCCGTTTGGCCGTAAGCGGATTCGACCACCCCAGCAAGCGCGGAAGCTTGAGACGCGGCGGGCACCGGGGTCGGAGCGGGAGTTGGGGCAGGTGGAATGTTCCGCGCGCCCGCCGCCGGTGCCAAAGCTGTCGCAGCCCCGCCCTCCGGCGCCGTTTCAGCCGCCGACACGCTCCCGCCCAGCAGCACGCCCGCGGCAAACAATCCAAGAACCTTGACCTCGGGCAGGAACTTCATGAGTGGGTTTTCAACGAGGATTCAATCGCCGCCTGCGCGGCCCGATACTGCGGCTCTAAATCTCCCAGGGCGGAAATGCACATGCCCAGATTGCGGATGAGTCCATCTTTAAGCCCGTAAATCCAGCTATGCACTGTCAACGGCTGCCCCCGTTGCCAGGCGTCGCGCGCAATCGAGGTGTGGCACACGTTCGCCACTTGTTCGATCACATTGAACTCGCACAAAACATTTGTCCGCAATTCGTCCCCGCGCGGCAGATGGACGCTGGCCCGGTGCTTCTCGGCGACATCCTGCACATGGCGCAGCCAGTTGTCGGCCAGCCCGATCCGGTCGCCCCGCAGCGCCGCGCGCACGCCGCTGCACCCATAATGCCCGCACACGATGATGTGCCGCACCTTCAGCACATCCACCGCGAACTGCATCACCGACAGGCAGTTCAAATCCGTATGCACCACCACGTTGGCGATGTTGCGGTGGACGAACAGCTCGCCCGGCAGCAGGTTCACGATCTCGTTGGCCGGCACCCGGCTGTCCGAACACCCGATCCACAAATACTCGGGCGACTGCTGGCGCGACAGCTTCGGGAAAAACTCCGGGTCGCGCGCCCGGATGGCGTCCGCCCACGCGCGGTTCTGCGCAAAGAGATGTTGCAAAGGTCCCATGGCGCCCCCCATCCTCCGCGCCCCCGCCGCCTTGTCGATAGAAATTTTCTGCTCCTACTACGCCGCCCGCAAACCTGCGCTCGCCAAACGACCGCCCATCCCTTAAATTGGCCGCGTGACCGAGCCTCTTGAATTCTCCATCGTCCTGCCCTGTCTTAACGAGGCTGAAACGCTCGAAACGTGCGTCCGCAAGGCGTTGCGCGCGCTCGCGGAAAACAATATCACCGGCGAAGTCATCGTTGCCGACAATGGCAGCACGGACGGCTGCCGGGAAATCGCCGCCCGCCTCGGCGCGCGCGTGGTCCCCGTTGCCGACCGCGGTTACGGGAACGCGCTCATGGGTGGGATCACCGCCGCGCGGGGAAAATTCGTCCTCATGGGCGACGCCGACGACAGTTACGATTTTCTCGAAGCGCCGAAATTTCTCGCCCAACTCCGCGCGGGTTGTGACCTTGTGCAAGGCTGCCGCCTCCCCGCCGGCGGTGGCACGGTCAAGCCCGGCGCAATGCCGTGGTCGCACCGCTGGATCGGCAACTCCGTGTTCTCGTTTATGGCGCGTGCCATGTTTCACGCGCCGATCCACGACGCCTACTGCGGCCTGCGCGCCTTCCGCAAGGATTTTTGGGAACAGTTGGACCAGCGTTGCACCGGCATGGAATTCGCCACGGAAATGATTTTGAAATCCGGTTTGAGCCGCGCGAAAATCGCCGAGGTGCCCATCACCCTGCATCCAGACGGGCGCGTCACCCGCCGCCCCCACCTGCGCACCTTCCGTGACGGCTGGCGCACCTTGCGCCTGTATCTGCTGTTCAGTCCCCGCTGGCTGTTTGGCCTGCCCGGCGCGCTGCTGATTTTACTCGGCCTTCTCGGCTATGGCCTCGCCCTTCCCGGCGTGACCATCGGCCGCGCAACCTTCGATGCCCACACCCTGTTGTTCGCCAGCCTCGCATTGCTGATGGGCTATCAAGCGTTATTGTTCGGTATTTTTGCCAAAACGTTTGCCGTCAACGAAGGCTTGCTGCCCGAAGACCCCGGCTTCACCAATTTCTACAAGCTGCTGAACCTCGAACGCGGGCTGGCTATCGGCGCGCTCGGCTTTGGGGCGGGCGCCGCTCTGCTGGCCGTCGCCGCCGAACAATGGTGGGCCGCCGATTTTGGCCCGCTGGATTACGCGCGCACCATGCGCCTCGTCGTGCCCGGCGTCACCTTGGCCGCGCTTGGCTTTCAAACCATCCTCTCCAGTTTCTTCACCAGCATCCTCGGCCTCGCCCGGCGATGAGCACGTTGCCCGACCCCTCGAGCTTTGACCAATACGCCGCCGACTACGACGGCGCGCTGGCGCAAGGCCTCTCCGTCTCCGGCGAGGACAAGGAATTTTTCGCGCGCGGCCGCCTCACCTGGCTGGCCAAGATACTGGGTGAAAATAATTTTGCGCCGAAAAGCGCGCTCGACTTCGGTTGCGGCACCGGCGCGGCGGCCCCATTGCTGAAGGAAATCATCCGGGTGGAAAAAGTTCTCGGCGTGGATGTTTCCGCGGGCCTGCTCGGCGTGGCCCAGCGCGAACATGGGGGCGCGGGCATCGAATTCCGTTCGCTCAAAGATCATCAGCCCACTGGGGAATTCGAGCTCGCGTTTTGCAACGGCGTTTTCCACCACATCCCGCCCAATAAACGCGCGGAGGCCGTCAACCACGTTTTCCGCAGCCTTCGGCCCGGCGGCATTTTTGCCTTGTGGGAAAACAATCCCTGGAATCCCGCCACGCGCTACGTGATGAGCCGGATTCCGTTTGACCGCGATGCCATCACGCTTTCTCCGCCGACTGCGCGGCAAATGTTGGACGATGGCGGCTTCGAGATTTGGCGGACGGATTTTCAGTTTTTCTTCCCCCACGCCTTGCGCTGGCTGCGCGGACTGGAACCCTGGCTGGCATCCCTCCCGCTCGGCGCGCAGTATCAAGTGCTCGCCCGCAAGCCAGGTTAAAAATCACCTCACCCCCAGGCTCCGCAACCTCGAACAAAAAGATTTCAATAACCCGACCATGGAAACTAACCAAAAACGCTTCGACGATTTGGAGCAGAAGGTTCTGCCGCTTGTTGACTTGTCTGGTAGATTCGATCCTTCGCAGCCGCCGGAGTGGATGGCAACCGAGCGGTTCTGCGCAAACAGATATTACAAAAGTACCACAGCGCCAGCCATCCTCCGCGCCGCCGTCGCCTTGTCAATAGAAACTTTTGTTGCGACGGCCCTCCCTCGCAGGACAGGTCAAGAAAATTGGATTGAGCCGTTCGCCCAACTCTGGTAGCTTTAAGAAAGGTCTCGCTGATTGATGCCTTTATCACGACCCACCAGCTTATTAACTTAAATCATGAGTGAAGTCGTTTATCTATCCCCGCCGACGCCCGTGCATATGGCGGAAGAATGGTTCAAGGTCGCCCAGGACACGCATTTTTGGATCAAGCGCCGGTTTGATGTGCTCCGAAAAATCAGCGGGGAACATTCGTGGGAGGGTAAAAAGATCGGGGAAATCGGTTGCGGACATGGTTTGGTGCAAAAGCAGCTGGGACAAAATTACGGCGTGTTGGTGGACGGGTTTGACCTGAATGCCGAGGCCTTGCGCGATTCCGTCGCCGCCAGCCATCCACGCTACTGCTACAATATTTTTGACCGCCACCCCCAATTTTCGGCTAAATATGATTTGCTCATCCTGTTTGATGTGATTGAACATATCGAACAGGAAAAGCCGTTCTTGGAGGCGGCGCTCTATCATTTGAAGCCCGGTGGCCATCTGCTGATCAATGTGCCCGCCTTCATGGGTTTGTATTCGCAATATGACATTGCGGCGGGCCATCAACGGCGTTACACCCTCCAAACCTTGGAGCAACTTTGTGCCAGCATGGAATTGAAGAGAGTCACCGCGACTTATTGGGGATTACCCCTGATCCCGATTATGCTAATGCGAAATTTACGGGTGACGGGACAAACCGACCCCCAAATTGTCATCCGGCGCGGTTTCAAGCAATCCGGCCGTCTCGCCAACCGACTGCTTGGTTTCCTGAGCTTATGGGAACCTCTGCCGCAACGCGTTCTCGGCACGTCGCTCATGGCCATTTACCGCAAGGAGGCCAAACAATGAATTCGCTCAACGACGCCTGCTCGCGACCAGCCGCAGCCCCTTTATCCCTGGTCATCCCTCTCTTTAACGAAGCGGCCATTTTCGATCAGCTAAAACGCCGGTTGCTGGACGTTCTACCGCTGCTGCCAACGCCAACCGAAGTGATCCTAGTCAATGACGGCAGTAGCGATGCCACCGGTGCGTTAATCCGCGAGCTGTGCCACCAGGATGCGCATTTTGTCGGCGTGCATCTGACCCGCAACTTCGGCCACCAAATGGCCGTGTGCGCCGGCCTCGATCTGGCACGGGGCGACGCCGTCGCAGTCCTCGACGGCGACCTGCAAGATCCCCCGGAAATCCTGCCAGCCTTTTACGCCAAGCTGCAGGAAGGTTATGATGTCGTCTATGCCATCCGCCAACGACGCAAGGAAATCCTTCCCAAGCGCTTGATGTATTGGCTCTTTTACCGCCTGCTGGCGGCGCTGACGCCCATTGATATCCCGCTCGACAGCGGGGATTTCAGCATCATGAGCCGACGCGTGGTCGAGGCCCTCAAGACGATGCCGGAGCGTCGGCGCTTCGTGCGCGGCATGCGCAGCTACGTTGGCTTCCGCCAAACCGGCCTGGTCTATGAACGGCGAGAGCGGGCGGGCGGCCAACCCAAATACACTCTCCGCAAACTGCTCCTGCTGGCCGCCGACGGCATCTTCACCTTCAGTGAAATCCCCCTCCGCTTGGCGACCATGGTCGGCCTTTGCACCGCCGGTCTTTCCATCCTCTATGGCGTCATTCTTTTGATTCTACGAATTTTCAATGACTACACGTTGCCCGGCTTTGCCACCCTAGCCATCGGGCTGTTCTTTTTAGGCGGCGTCCAGCTCATCTGCCTGGGCATCCTCGGCGAATACATCGGCCGCATCCACCATGAAGTCAAACAGCGCCCGCCGTATATCATCGAACATGTGGACCGCCACACCCAGGGTAAATAAGCGTATGTGTTGCGAAACATATCTTAGGACAATCTACTTGTATCACAAATGGAAACCTGTTTCTTCTTTGGACATTTCTTGGAACACTAATCAACGACGAACATGGAAACTAATTCTGAGCGCCTCGAAGATCCGGAGCGGAGCGATGCGCATCTGGGCGAATCACTTAATAAACTAGATGTGCCCCTCCCGATGGGGGACAGGGATCCGGCTCCGTCAAATCAATCTCCCGCCCCCACTGGTCAGGCCACAAAATATTGGCAAAAAATCTTGCCCTTTGCCGACCCGCTGTCCGTGGCCGCGATCTTTGTTTACATGTTGTGCAAGAGTTGGCTGCGTTGGCTGGACCCGATGATAGATTTTCCGGATACTTTGTATTTTGCCTGGCGTCTGAGCGAAGGCGATTTGCTTTATAAAAATCTGGCCGACTGGTATGGGCCTTTGCCGCACCTGACTGAGGCCGCAGGCTTTCGCATTTTTGGCGTGGGGCTGGACACCATCGTCTGGATGAATATTGCGCTGACGGTCGGGGTTTTGCTCTTGTTGCGCAGTATTTTGGGCATGCTGGGCAACCGCCTGACGGTGTGGCTGTCTTCGCTGGTTTTTGTGGTGGTGTTTGCGTTTAACCACTGCACCACCGCGGGCAATTTCAACTTTATTACGCCTTATGCCGGGCAAACGACCTACGGTTTCGCGGGCCTGCTGCTCGTGCTCTGGGGATTGCTGCGGGAGATAAAATCGGGCCGGCCCCGCTGGCTCGGTGTGGCGGGGTTGGGCGTGGCCGTGGCGTATTTGGACAAGCCCGAACCGCTGCTGGCGGCGGCGGGCGCGGTCGCCCTCTATCTGGTCGCGCGCATGATTCAGCAGGCCCGGGGGCAGGTGCAACCGAATCCAGGCTGGAATTGGCTGGCCGCCCTGAAATGGCTGGCAGGCGGGTTTTCCTGCCTGTGGTTGCCGGTGTTTTTCTTCTTCCTGGCGAAAGGCGGCTTGAGCTACGCGATTCTCGCCACCGACTTTGTGCCCCACACCCTCATGGACCAGTCCATCCGCGATTCAGTGAGCCATTCGATCTTTCACATGCAAGTCATGGGTTTCGACCATCCAGGGGAAAACTTCCGCATTCAATTGCTCGCGGGTGGGATGCTCGTGCTGGTTGGTGAACTATTGATCGTGCTGGCGTGGGGGTGGACAAGGGCACGCCTGTTTGGTCTGGCGTGGTGGATTCGGCTGGCGACCGTCATCGCCGTGGCCGTTGCCGCTGCTTTGGGGATCGGGCACGAAAATAATTTGCTTTTTTTCTGGATGAACCTGGGCCGGGCGCTGGCCTTTCCCGTCCTCCTCGCGGCCGGGGCGGTGGTCATCTGGAGCTTCTGGTCGGCCTGGCATAAGCGGGCGGATTTTTCCCGCACTCTCGCATTGGCGGTGGTCGGCGTGGCGGCGGCCCTCATGCTCGCGCGCATGATTCTCAATGTCACCCTTTACGATACCGGTTTTTTCATGACACCATTGGCGGTGTGCTTTTTGGTTCAACTCATGATGGTCGAGGCGGCGCGGCCTGGGCCGGGCAGCCGCCGCGCCAACGGGCTGCTGCCGGCCGCCTTGGCCGGTATCGTGCTCTTCGGCACAGGGGTGGTTGGCCTGAACAGTCTCCAAATGTATGCCAAGAAAACTTTTCCCGTCGGTTCCGGACGCGACCACTTTTATGCCTTTCCAGCGGACATTTCCCTGGAAGGCCCGATGCCGCAGACCATGATTAATGGATTTAAGGACCGTACCCCCTCGGCCCGGACGCTGGTGGCCTTTCCCCAGGGCATTGCGGTCAATTATCATCTGCGCATTCCCAACCCGTTGGCAGTACAGGTTTTTTACGCTGGCCTTCAGGGTTTTTATGGTGGTGCGCAGCAAATGCTGCAAGACTTGCAAGCCCACCCCCCCGATGTGATCTTTCTGCATTTCCGGCCCTATTACCAAGTTGAATTCGGCCTCAAATATTTCGGCGACACGCAGGCCGGCGGCAGTGACATCCTGGCTTGGATCAACGACCATTACCAGAACATTGCCAACACCGGCAATGCCCCCGGCGCCACCAGCACCGGGCACATCATTGACATGTATGTGCCAAAAGCCCCACTCACATTAAGGGCGACCGGCCCCCTGTTGGCCCCGCTTCCGGCCACAAACTAGCGCGGGAGTGGGCCACGCTTATGCGTTGCGCCGGGACTCCTTCCGCGCTTTTTGCGGCACGTCATAAAACACCCTCTCCAGGCACAAGCCCAGCGCCGGGGCGGTGGTGACTTCCTGGGTGCGCTTTTTATTTTTCAACAGGCGCGCGATGTCCTCCTCGGTCAATTTGCCGCGGCCGACGGCAACCAGCGCGCCGACCAGCCCGCGCGCCATCTTGTATAAAAAACCGCTCGCCTCGATGACGAACTCGACGCGCCGGCCGCGTTTAATTATGTACAGCCGCCGCAAATCCTTCACCGGGTTCTCTGTTTCTTCGTATTGGCCGGAGAAGGCGGAGAAATCGTGTTGGCCGAGTAGTTTCTTCGCGGCCGTGCGCATCTTTTCCACGTCCAGCGGACGGTCGCCCAACGACCAGCACCAGCGGGACTCGAACGGCCCGGCGTGGCCGAGGTAGAGCCGGTAGCGGTAGCGCTTGCCCTTCGCGCTATAGCGCGCATGGAAATCCGGCGCAGCGCGGCGCACGGACGTGACCACCAGCCCGCATGGCAGGCCGCTGCGCAACGCGCGCTGCAAATGCGCGACGGGATGCGCCCAGTCGGCCTCGAAATGGAACACCTGCGCGCGGGCATGCACGCCCGAATCCGTGCGCCCGCTCCCGTGGACGCGCACGGGCTTCTGAAAAATCTGCGCCAGCCGCCGCTCGAGAAAATCCTGTACCGTGCGGCCGCCCTTCTGGCTCTGCCAGCCGAAAAAGTCCGTCCCGTCATAGGCGCAAGTGCAGCGCCAGCGTGGCAGGGGGGAAGAAACTGGAACCACGGAGGGCACGGAGAACACAGAGGAAAAATGGAAGATGGAAAAGGGAAAATGGAAAAAATCCTCCGTGCCCTCCGTGTTCTCCGTGGTTCAATCACCGCCTCCTATTTCAGGAACGAGCAGATATACTCGCAGACGCCGGTGGCGACTTCGATTTGGAAGCCGGAGCGGCCGGGCACGTCGAACGTGGTGCCCGCGGCGTAGTCGTGAGTGGCCTTATCCTGGTCGAGCCGCACGCGGCACGCACCGGCGACGATTTCCATGCGCTCGGGAGCATCGGTGTTGAAGTGATAGGAACCCGGGCGAATCAGACCGAGGGTTTTTTTGCCGCCGTCGGGGAAAAGCAGCGTGTGGCTGGCCACGCCGCCCTCGAAATAGAGGTTGGCCTTCGTGACAGCGGTGACGCCGACGAATTGCTGGGGTATGGCGGAGGCGGGGGTTTGGGAAGAGTCGCTCATGGCGCGCCATCCCTAACCCGTCCCGCCTCCCGTTGGCAAGCGGACAGTTTCGCCACACGCCAGCAATGGCCATTCGGCCGGATTAATTGAATTAACGCATCCCACCCGAGACGACGAGCGTTTCGCCGGTGATCCACGACGCGTCGTCAGAGGCCAGGAAGGTCACCGCTGTCGCGATGTCGTGCGGCCGGCCAATGCGGCCGAGCGGGATTTGCGCGACAAACTGTTTTTGCATTTCGCTGGTAAAACCGGCGGCTTGCAGTCCTTCCGTCTCCACCATGCCGGGGTTGACGGCGTTGATGCGAATTTTGCGCGGGGCCAGCTCCTTGGCCAGCGTGCGCGTCGCCACATCCACCCCGGCTTTCGTCGCGTTATACACCGACATATTCGGCGGGGCGGAAGTGCTCACCACCGAGCTGATGTTGACGATGCTGCCGCCCGCGTCGCCAAAGCGCCGCACCGCTTCCTGCGTGGTCAGGAGCAGGCCCAGCAGGTTCAGGTTGAATTGTTTGTGGAAGTGTTCCTCCGTGATGCCCTCCAGCGGGGCGACCTCATAAATCCCCGCGTTGTTAACGAGGATGTCGGGCCGGCCAAAGGTCTTTTGCGTCTCGGCAAAGAGGCGCTCGATGTCGGCCTTCTTCGACACGTTGGCCTGCACCGCGACGGCGCGGCCGCCGCCGGCGGTGATTTCGGCGACGACCTCGTCGGCCCCGGTTTTGCTCGAGGAGTAGTTGACGACCACGGCGGCGCCCGCCGCCGCAAGCTGTTTGGCGATGCCGGCGCCGATGCCCTTGGAGGCACCCGTCACCACCGCGATTTTGCCCGACAGTTTCTGGTTGGGATCGTTTTTCATGGGAGTTTGCTTTCTATTTTATAGGTTGCGATTGCGTGAATTAATTGTGACTTTCATAGTAACAATTAAAGGCTAAAAAATTCACTGCTGCCGGATGTCGGCAATGATGTCCGCGAGGGTGATTTGGGCCAGTGCCGCCTCGAGGGAGTGCTGCGCCTGGCCAAGGGATTTTTCCAGCGCCGCCTTGATGTGGCAACTCACCGGGCAGGGCTTAAGCTCGCGGTAGCTGTGGATGGCGAAGGCCTTCGGCGCCTGCACCGCCTGGTAAACATCAAGAAGGGAAATTTTCTCCGCGTCGCGCGCCAGGCGGCAGGAGCCGCCCTGGCCTGTGACGGTCGTGACCAGGCCCGCTTTCGACAATTTTGCCAGCACGCGCCGGACAAAGCTCGGGCTGGTGTTTACGCTGCGCGCCACGGCGGCCGAGGTCACTTCCCGCCCGCACTGGAAGCCCAGCCCGGCCAGGAAATGCACCGCGATGGAGAATTGGAGGTTGGTCGCCACGTTTGTTACTATAATAGTAACAGAATAAAAAGCAAGGGCTTTTTTTCAATTATTTTTTTGGGGGTGAAAGCCGCCCCGGGCCAGGCAGGGTACAAACGTTCAGGTCGCCGCCACCGCCGGCTGCGCCTTCCAGAAGCGCGCAGGGAGGAAGGCTAGGCCGATGATCAGCAACTGCGTGAGCCAGAAGATGATCAGCGACACAAACGTGCCTTGCATGAAGCCGTAACTATGAAGGCCGACGCCGAGCAGGTTCACCCCGAACCACGACCACGCCGTCACCATGTTGCCGCCGACGGCCAGCGCCATCTGCGTGCGTTCCGTGCAAAGCTTCCCCCAGCGCGCGTGCAGGCAGATCGCGCACCAGAGCACAATCAGCAGCGCGCCGTTTTCCTTCGGGTCCCAGCCCCAAAAACGGCCCCAGCTTTGGTCGGCCCAAATGCCGCCCAGCATCGTGCCGACGAAGCTGAACAGCGTTGCAAAACACGTCGTGCCATAGACGAGTTGCCCGAGCAGGCGCAGCAAATCGCGGTCGGGCCGCGGCGAAAGCGCGTTGTATAAAATGTAGCCAATCGCAATCGCCCCGGTGACGAACATCGCCGCATAGCCGATGGTGATGCACGTCACATGCGTCGAGAGCCACAAATTCGTCGCCAGCACGGCCTGTGGCCGCGCGAGTTCGTCGCCGCTAAAGGGCAGGTTGTGCGCGATGACCAGCGTGACGAACCCGACCGCCGACGCCACCGCCGCGCCAATGCCGCGCTTGAATAAAATTTCGATGACCAGCCCCGCCAGCACGCCGACAAAGCCGACGAACAACGCCGAGGAATACAAACTCGTCACCACCCAGTAGCCGGTCAAATACACGCGCGCGAACAGCCCCAGCAGTTGCAGGGCAAACCCGAAGGAAATCAGCCCCAGCGCCGCGCGCCGCAGTTCCGGCCCCCACGCCAGCCAACTGATGCACGCGCATAGAAACGCCATGACATACAACTCCGCGCCGCGGTAGAACGGCTCGACGTGGTTCAGGAACGCCTCGAAACGCGCCTTTTGCGCCGCACCGGGCACATCCAAATCCTTTTGCAGCGCAGCGACCGCCGCATTGAACCCCACCGGGTCGTCCTTACGCAATGCGGTGCCCAGATCGGCGTAATGCAGCAGCACTGGGCTGACCTGCCCGCTGCGCAGCGCCTCGAGCGCGCCGTGGCCGAGGTTGCTCCATTGGTCTTCGAGGTTGGCCGGCGGCACCAGGCCGACGATGGCGTCCTTCTCCATATTCATGTAACGCTGGGCCTGCAGCGTGAAAGAATCGAGCACGTTCTGATCCACGGTCTTGCCCGCGTCTTTGGCGAGGACCGCCGCCGCGCCAGCTTTGAGCGATGATTGCCAGAGCGCCAGATCCTTGGCCGGTTCATCGCCCGGCGGCACGAAGCTCTGCGCCAATTGCTCGAACAACTGGAGGTTGTCGCGCAGGCGCTGGACTTCGCCGTCAAAAATGCTGAGCGGTTGCTCGTCCTGCTTTTTTTTATCGGCAACGTCGGCGGCGTTCTCAATGTCGGTGAAGTGCGGCGAAAGATCGGTGAAGGAAAAATACTGGCTGCCCTGTTGTTTCTCGCCGATGAGGCCCAGCACTTCGTCGCTGTCCACGCGGAACACTTTGGCGCGTTCGGAAAGTTCCGGCCGCAGCGCAAGGTCGAGGAACCATTGCAACGCGGGCAATTGTACCACATCGGTCGCGTCACCGTTGCGCGGCACGGGTAGTTCGGTGCGCGTGGAAAAGAGGCGCAGGGTGTTGCGCGCCACGCTGTCTATTGGCAGCACGCGGGTGCCAAACTGCACAGGGAGCCTGCCAAAGCCCGCCAAGTCATAGCCCGAGTCCGCGCGCGGCGGCAGCAAGCCGGACACGACGATGGCCGCGCCGATAAAAATGATCAGCAGCGACGCCAGATTCTTGAGGGTGGCTTTATTCATGGCGTGCGGATGGCCGCGTTTTGCGGAAGCTTGGGGGAACCGGCGGGTTGCGGTGGCTGGCGGCGGCCGGGCGCGGGTTTCGCCGCGCGCGCGGCCTGCGGCTGGCGGCGCAAATGGGCGACCAGGCTCAGGGTGAAATGGATGGCCATGCCGACGCCGACCAGCACGACGGCGATATACGGCAGCGGCGCTCCGGGGTTGCGCACGACTTGGAGCATCGAGGCGGTGTCGCCTTGCGCGAACGAGGATTGGTAGAACGTCAGCCCGCCGTAGCGCAGCGGGTGGTTCATGTAAATCAACACGGGCCGGTCTTCGCCCGTCGCCGCATTCGTGAGGTGCACCTGGCTCTCATAGCGCTTGGGCACATCCGTGCCGGGGTAAAGTTCGTGGATGAAATTATCGAGCTTGATCGTATACGGCAGGTATTCACGGCGCGGGCGCAGCGCGACTTCCCAAGTGTGGCCGTCCACGGTAAAAGTCTGCGGAAAACTGTCCTTGAAAATCGGCGGCAGCGTCCGCGCGTCGAACAGTGTTGAAACGAGCCATTGGCCGAGCGAGCCATGCGCGCCTTCGATGTCCACCACCGCGCTGGCGAAGTTCGCCTCCTCGGTCGTGTAATCGTAGGGCAGCGGCATAACGCTCAAATCGCGGTTGCGCGCGACGCCGTGGTCGGCCGGCAGCACCGGCAAATTGGCCTTCGGTTCTTGCGAGCGCATGCCGAACGTACTGTTCGGATAATAGAAAACCGTCTTGACCGTGAACGGCAGCGCGGGGTCGTGGATCGGCTGGTTCGGGTCGAGGCGCGACACGGGGATGCTTACCACCGTGTCCGTTTTCGGATCCGTATGGTCAATGAAAACCAGGTCGCGATTATGGAACGACTCGATGTAATTTGCCTGCCCGCCGACGTTGATCCACATGTAATTCTCCTGCTGGAGATAGGCCGTGATAAAGCCGCTGACGATGAGCAGCACGACGCCGGCATGGATGAGCACGATGCCGCTCTTGCGCCACGATGCGCGGAAATAGCGGAAGTGCGCGCAGCAAAGATTAATCACCAATAGCCCGCCGAGCAAAAACCCGCCCGGCAGCGGAATTTTCAACCAGTGCAGCGCGTCGGCGCCCGGCCATTGCGCGGGGTATTGCCAAATTACCACCATCGCCTCGAAAAAGCGCCGCTGCACCTCAAACACGCCCCATTGCACCTGCTCGAATGTCGCCAGCAGCACGAGCAGCATCGAAAACGCCAGCAGCGTGACCGTCAGCCGGAGCGAGGAGAAAAATTTGAACGCGGCGCGCATGGGAAAAGGGGTAGTCTAATCCTGCCACTGAATGCTGTCGAGAAATGCGCGAAAGGCCGGGCGCTGGCCTTTGACCGCGTCGGTCGGCCCCGAAAGCAGCAGTGACCACACCTTGTCAGGCAAAAACACCAGGACGCCATCAAGGCTTTGACCATCCGGGCCGTCGAGGGACACGAGCTGCGCCGCGCGGCCGTTGAGCGTAAGGTTCTGCACATTATCGCCGAGGTGTTCTTCCGTCAAATCCGCCGTCAACCCGACTTTGCCGCGCCAGCGGTTGACGTTGGCCAGCAGGCCGCCGAGTTGGCCCTCGAACACACTCACGGAAATTTCAGCCTGTTGGTCCGCAGCCGCATTGGCCGGCGCGCGCCAGCTTCCCTTGCGCGTGGCCGTCAATGCCTCCGCCGCCCAATCGGCGGGGGGCGACCACTTCGGCGTCGGCGTGGCGGCGGTGAATTCCGCCATGCCGGGCAGCGCCGCCATGCCCCCCGCCGGTCCGGCCATCGTCGGCGCGGCCGTGCCATCGGGAATCGCGGGATGGCCGGCCGGGAGTTCCGCCGAGAGGTTGGCGGCTACAGGCCCCGATTCGACTTCCTTCGGCACTTGCTCGACGCGAATCGAGTCGTCGCTTTGGGGTTTGCAGCCGGACGCGGCCAGCGCCGCGACGGCAGCCGTGGCGAGGAAAAATGCGTTCAGGTGCGAACGCCGATGGAGGATGGGCAGGGACACAAGCGTGGGGCGGGATTCAGCCAACGTAGGGATTATGCCGGAAAAGGATAAGCGCCAGAAACCGAAAAGTAAGGCCGATGCACGTAATAAGCAAAGTTTTTGACAGCTATTTCAGGGGCCGTTTTAGTTGGCGAACTTGAACAGCGCCACGTCGCCGTCCTGAAACAGGTAGTCGCGGCCTTCCAGACGATATTTGCCCGCCTCGCGTGCGGCAGCAATGGAGCCGACGGCGATCAAATCCGGGTAGGACACGACTTCGGCCTTGATAAACCCCTTCTCAAAATCGGTGTGGATGACGCCCGCGCACTGCGGCGCGGTCATGCCTTTGCGGAACGTCCACGCGCGCGCCTCTTTCTCGCCCGCCGTGAAATACGAGGCCAGCCCCAGCAGCGCGTAAGCCGCGCGGATGAGCTGCGACACGCCGCTGTCCTTGACCCCGAGTTCGCGCAGATACTCGGCGGCTTCGGCGGGGGCCAGGTCGCCCAGTTCCTCCTCGATTTTCGCGCAAATCACGCAACAGCCCGCGCCGAGGTGGTCGGCGGCGTATTTTTTCACGCACGCGACGTAGCGGTTGTTTTCCGGCGCGGCCATGTCCGCCTCGGCGACGTTGCAGGCGAACAGAACGGGCTTCGACGAGAGCAGCCCGGCGTGCTGCATTAGGACTTTTTCGTCCGCGTGCAACTCCATCAAATTAGCCGGTTTGCCCGCGCCGAGGTGCTCAATGACGCGCTCGTAAAATGCCATCTGCGCCACGCCTTCCTTGTCGTGGCCCTTGGCTTTGGCCCGCGCGCGGACGAGCTGGCTCTGCGCGCTTTCCAAATCGGACAGCAGCAGTTCGGTCGAAATAATCTCGATGTCGCGCACGGGGTCCACCCCGCCCATCGTGTGGACGACATCCGGGTCCTCGAAACAGCGCACGACATGGACAATGGCGCTCACCTCGCGGATATGGGCCAGGAATTTGTTGCCGAGGCCCTCGCCCTTGCTCGCGCCCGCGACCAGCCCGGCGATGTCCACAAACTCCATCGCCGCCGGGATGATGACGGCGGTCTTGGCGATTTTCGCCAGCGGCGCCAGGCGCTCGTCCGGCACCTCGACCGCGCCGACATTCGGGTCAATCGTGCAAAACGGGTAGTTCGCCGCCTCGGCCTTGCGCGAGCGCGTCAATGCGTTGAACAAGGTGCTTTTGCCCACATTGGGCAGCCCGACGATGCCGGCTTGAAGCATGGAAGATATGGATGAAGGATGGAGGCGGAAGGATGAAAAGCAGCCCGCGCGATGCGTGGCTGGCGTCCATTGGGTGGGTCAAACTACCCATCATGCCTTGGCCGCCCGCCAACAGCCAGCCAAAAGAGCAACTCCCCGCTTGCCACTAGGCGCGGGGCCGGGTAGGGATGGAGCGCCTATGAGCGATTCTTCCGCCCCTTCTTTGCCCTCACCTGCGCCCGCTGCCGCACCGGTTCCCGCCACGCCTGCGCCGGTGACGATGGACGCGCTCATCGCCTTGTGCAAGCGGCGCGGGTTCGTGTATCCGTCGTCGGAAATTTACGGGGGCTTGAACGGCTTTTTTGACTATGGGCCGCTGGGTTCCGAGCTGCGCCGCAACATCCGCAACGCCTGGTGGGAAGACATGGTCCACCGGCGCGACGACATCGTGGGCCTTGACTGCTCCATCATTTCGCACGCGAAGGTCTGGGAGGCCTCGGGCCATATCCAGGGCTTTTCCGACCCCATGGTGGATTGCAAGGAGTCCAAGCAGCGCTACCGGGCCGACCAGTTGTTCTTCGCGCCGGTCGTCGTCGCGGGCGAGACCATCGGCTACGTCTGCGTGCTCGAGGACGCCAACATGCAGGCCGAGGCCGATGAAAAGGCGCTCGACCTCAAGCGCAAGCTGGCCAAGCAGGGCGCGCTCGAGCCGATTGTGCTCCGGGATTACACGAACGCGAAGCCCGACGAATACGCGCTCATCCCCTCGCCCGCCACCGGCAAACCCGGCTCGCTCACGCCGCCGCGCGATTTCAATTTGATGTTCCAGACCTATGTCGGCGCGCTGCGCGACGAAAGCGGCGTCGCCTACCTGCGGCCCGAGACCGCGCAGGGCATGTTCTTCAATTTCAAAAACGTGGTGGATACCACGCGCGTGAAGCTGCCCTTCGGCATCGCGCAAATCGGGCGCTCGTTCCGCAACGAAATCACGCCGCGCAACTTCATCTTCCGCTCGCGCGAGTTCGAGCAAATGGAAATGGAATACTTCATCCACCCCGACGCCGACTGGCAGAAGGAGCACCGCGTCTGGATTGACTGGTGCAAAAACTGGCTCATGTCCATCGGCCTGCCCGCGGCGCGGCTCTCCGAATACGACCACCCGAAGGCCAAGCTGGCGTTTTACTCGCGCGGGACCACGGATATCATGTTCCACTACCCGTTCGGCGTGCAGGAATTGTGGGGCATCGCGGCGCGCGGCGACTACGATTTGAAGCAGCACATCAAATTTTCCGGCAAGCCGCTCGAGTATTTCGACGAGGCTGCGAAGTCGCGCGTCATTCCGCACGTCATCGAGCCGGCCGTCGGCGTGGACCGCATCTTTCTCGCCGTGCTGTGCAGCGCGTATGAGGAGGACGTCATCGAGGGCGAAAAGCGCGTCGTGCTGCACCTGCATCCGCGGCTGGCGCCGGTCAAGGTCGCCGTCTTCCCACTGGTGAAAAACAAGCCGGAATTGCTCGCGCGCGCCGAGGCGCTCTACCGCAAGCTCAAGCGCCGCTGGAACGTGTTCTGGGACGTGTCGGGCGCGATTGGCCGCCGCTACCGCCGCATGGACGAAATCGGCACGCCCTTCTGCGTCACCGTGGACTTCGACACCATCGAGAAGGACGGCAGCGTCACCCTCCGCGAGCGCGACTCGACCAAGCAGATGCGCCTGAGCGAGGACGAACTCCTCGCCGAACTGGCGCGGCAGATTGACGGAGCGTGATTGATTTACGGCCTTTTTAGTGTTACTATAATAAGATTGTCCATGAGACCTCAATATTTCCATTGGGTGCGCTCCAATAAGGCCAACAAGATTATGATGCTAATCTTGATTCCCTTCTTTTTGGCTTTAATGGCTTGGGGCATTCATGGGGAATTTATTGCCGGCACGCCTGTATCCTGGTTTGGTGGCGAGTATCTTGATGGGCGCTACCAAATCATCAACCACGGCATGACCTTCCAGCTTAGTCCGCAAAATTTCTGGATTAACTATTCCCTTTGCTGGTTTTGGACAACGTTGCTCTTGGCCTATGGAGTGGCTTTGTTGTTCTTATTGCATAAAGGCAAGATTCGCAAAGTCGCTGCTGGGCATCAGCCGCCAAACGCGTTTTAAGGGCATAGGTCGGCAAAAAGCTTCCACTTGTGGAGTTGGAAACACCCATCGCCCCGTGGCCAAACAGTTTTGCCTTGCCAGTTTCCCAGCTTTCTGGTTTCCTGGGTTTCCATGAAGACGACCCTGGAGATTCCCGACGCCCTTTACCGCGAGGTCAAAATCCGCGCGGCGCGCGACGGCGTGAAAGTGAAGGACTTGGTGGCAAAGGGATTGACGAGCGTTTTGCACGAAGCCCCGCCGACCAAGACCCCGAAGAAAAAATCCATTTTCCCGCTTTTTCACGGCCCCGGCGGCCCGCTGCTGCAACAAAAAGAACTGCGCAGCCTGAGTTTTCTCGACGACCAAGATGACCTCGACCGCTATCAGCGCGCTCTTCGACGTTAACGTCTGGCTCGCCTTGAGCCACCGCGCCCACCCGCATCATGCGGAAGCCTTGGCCCGGCAAGCGGAATTGCCGCCGGGGGCTTTTTGCCGCCCCACCCAATTGGCGCTGTTGCGTTTGTTGACCCGGCCCGAAGTCATGGGGCCGGACACGCAAACGGCTGCGGATGCGTGGCAAACCTACCGCGGCTTGCTGGAGCGGAACGACGCCTCGTTCGTCGAGGAACCCGCCGGTCTTGAGGAGGTTTGGAAAAAATTGTCCTCGGACTATGACGTGCGCTCCGCCAATTCCTGGAGCGACGCCTACCTCGCCGCATTTGCCGTCTGCGCCGGGTTGCAGCTGGTGACCTTTGACCGCGGCTTCCGGCGGTTCAAGGGCCTCCATTGCCGGGTTTTATAAACCAAGCCTTTCATTTGGCGGAAACGCCCAGTTCCCGACCCAACCTTACTTCGCGCTGGAACTGGTCGCGGCGGGGGCCGGTTGCATGGTTATCGCTTGGTTCCGCAAAATCTGTTTCACGGTGTCGTCATTGGCCGCCTGCGCCGCCGGCGCGGGCACCGGGGTCAGTTGCCCGATGGGCTTGTCGCCAATCGCAATATCGTCGAAATAGATGTTGATATTCTTGGTGATGGCCGCGGCCTGCGCAAACGTGCGGAATCCAAAGTCCAATTCCGTAAAGCCGCCGATCAGCCCGCTGGTCTTGCTGACGTTGGGATTGACGACCTTGGTATAGGTAAACGGCGCGTTGGTGGTCAACTTGCCATCCACCCAGATGACGATCTGGTCGGGCTTGTCGTTGAATTCCCATTCCAGGCAAAACCAGCGTGCCACCGGCAGGGCGCCCTGGTGCGGGGGCACCTCCCCCTTGGGTACATCCGGGGTCGGGGCGTTGATTTGCAACGAGGGCTGAAATTGTCCGGTGTAGGTGCCGATTTCCAGCCAATTGGCCGTCGGGAAACCTGTCGTGCCGGCGAACATCAGCACGCTATGCGGGTCGGGCACACCGCTGATATAAACATACGCCCGGCCGTAAAAATGGTCGTGCAGCGCCGCCGGCACCGCCATGCTGACAAAGGCATAAGAACGACTGGTGCCGGCCGGGTAGGTGATCTTGAGCGCGTTTTTCCCATGCGCGACCATGTCTTGCTCCACCGTGACGGTGGCCGCGCCGGTCACGTGCGTCGTCCATATTTTGTCGTTGAGCGCGCCGGATTCAAAATCCTCCGTGAAAAGTGCCGGGCCGTTGGCCGGCCGATCCCAAGGTTGCAGGGGAAACGAGGGGGAGGTCGCCCCAGCGGCCGCAGCCCGGGGGCTGCGGCGGCCGGGACCCGTCGCGGAACCAGCCGCAGGACTGCTCGACGAGCTGGCGGCGGCGGGCATCGCCGCAGGTGCGGAAGCCGCCGCCGAAACAGCGGCGGGCGCGGCCGGTTGGGCGGCGCCAGTGGCAGGCATCAGCAAACAAACCGAGAGACTGAGGGATGTGAGGTATTTTTGGGGGTTCATGGTGGAAAAATATGGCCTTACACCGGCCGGCCAGGGGAGTTCGCAGTCAGGACATTGCCTCCTCCCGCTGCTCACTTCGCGGTGGAACTGCCGGCCGGAGCAGCGGGCGCGGCCACGGGCGGCAGTGGCCCGATGGGTTTGTCGCCAATCGCAATGTCGTCGTAATAGATATCTTCGTCCGTGGGATTGTTGCCCCAGGAGCGGAAGCCGAGCGCGTATTCAAAAAAACCGCCCGTCAGGTCAGCGTCTTTACCCTGCAATGCCTGCGGCTGGTTGGCGACTAACTTGCCATCAACCCACATGACAATCCGGTCGGGTTTATCAATGAACTCCCATTCGAGGCAAAACCACCGGCCAATCGGCGGCGGGCCACCCACCAGCGGGGTCGTTTCCAAGCGGGGCACATTCGGCCCATTCTGCTGAATGGAGGGTTGAAATACTCCCCGGCGAAAGCCAATTTCCAGGAAATTCGACACCGGGTAGCCCGTCGAGCCGGCGTTCATGAACACGCTGTGGCCCGTCGGCATGACGTTGATGAACACATAGGCGCGGCCATAAAAATGTTCCCGCAGCGCCTCCGGCACGGTCATGCCAATAAACGCATAGGCCCCCGAGCCTTTCGGATAATGAATGTGGAGGGCGTTTTTGCCGTGCGCGACTTTGTCTTGTTCAACCGCGATCGTCGCATTCCCGTTGACAATCGTCGTCCAAATTTTATCGCTGATGGCGCCCGCTTCAAAATCCTCAGTAAAGAGCGGCGGGCCATCCGCAGGGCGGTCCCAAGGTGCCGGTGGCCCGGCGGGAGCAGACGCCGCCGGAGGGGCGCCAGTGCCACGACGGCCTTGCGCAGGAGCAGTGCCGGCGGAAGCACTACTGGACGCCGCCGAGGTTTCGGCGGAGGCCGCAGCCGCGGCAGGCGCGGCGCCGTTTGGGCGACGCCAGGATTGGTAACGAGCGAACAAACCGCGAGCGTCAGCGGCAGGAGGTATTTTTGGGGGAGGGGCATGGGGGGGAAAGTGTATCGGGTAGGGACGGCTATCCGAGCCGTCCACGGACGCCGCGGAGTGGCGTCCCTACCGCGCATCATTTCGCAGCGGAACTATCGGCCGGGGCGTCTGCTGCCGCCGGGGTCGGCGGGGCGGATGCGGCCACGGGCGTCAGTTGCCCGATGGGTTTATCGCCAATCGCGATGTCGTCGTAGTAAATATCAACATCCTTGGCGGGGGCGGACCAAGAGCGGAAGCCGACGTAATATTCAAAGAAACCGCCGGTTAATCCGGAGGTCTTGGAGTGATCCTGGCTCGAAAATTTCTCGTTGACCGCCAGCTTGCCGTCAATCCACATGACAATCTGGTCGGGTTTGTCATTATATTCCCATTCGAGGCAAAACCAGCGGCCCGCCGGCGGAGTTCCTTGGAGCGGGTGGTCTTCGTAGCGGGGCACATTCGGCCCGTTCTGCTGAAACGAGGGCTGAAACTGGTTCTGGCGCATGCCGATTTCCAGGAAATTGGATGTCGGGTAACCCGGCGAGCCGGCGGTCATCAGGACGCAGTGGCCGGAAGGGATGGTTTGCATATAAACATAGGCGCGGCCATAAAAATGATCGCGCAGGGCTTCCGGCACCGTAAGGCCAATAAAGGCAATCGCATTCCGGGCTCCCGCCGGATAATGGACATGGAGGGCATTCTTGCCGTGTGCGACAAAGTCTTTCTCTACGGTGACAGTGGCATTGCCGGTGGCGGCAATCGTCCACTTTTTACTATCAATCGCGCCCGATTCAAAATCCTCCGCAAAAACCGCCGGGCCGTCCGCGGGCCGGTCCCGCGGGGCCGGAGCGCGCGGGCGGGAGCGCTGGCCGCTGGTGCGGCGGCGGGCGCCGGACTGGCGGCCGCAGAGGAAGCGGCAGGCACGGCGGTTTGGGCTATGCCAGTGCTGGCGATAACCAAAGAAAATGCAAGGCTAAGGGGTAGGAGGTGTTTTTGGGGGTGCATGGGGGGAAGATGTAATGGGTAGGGACGGCTCCCTACCGCGCATCATTTCGCGGCGGAGCCATCAGCCGGCGCAGGCACGGGCGTCAGTTGGCCGATGGGCTTGTCGCCAATCGCAATATCATCATAGTAAATATCCACGTCGTTGGCGACGGATGGCGCCCACGAGCGGAAACCGAGGTCAAATTCCTTAAAACCGCCGGTCAATCCGCCATCGGGATACATGATCCGATGGGTAATGGGCTGGTTCACCGTCAAGTTTCCGTCCACCCAAATGACAATGCGACCCGGTTTTTCAATGAATTCCCATTCCAGGCAAAACCATTTCCCCACCGGATAGACGCCGACCTGCTTCGTGGTTTCGCTGCGTGGACGGTCCGGGGTGGGCGCGTTCAACTGAAACGAAGGTTGAAAGAGGCCGCGGTCGCTGCCTATTTCCAGGAAGTCGGCAATCGGGAAACCCACCGAGCCGGACAAGATATACACGCTATGGGTGGCGGGAACGCCTTTGATCATCACATACGCGCGGCCGTAAAAATGATTGCGCAGTGATTCCTGCACCGTCATCCCGATAAAGGCCCAGGAATTTGTCCCCGTGCCCTTCGGATAATGAACCTGGAGGGCGTATTTGCCGTGTGCGACCACGTCCGATTGCACCGTGAGTGTCGCATTGCCTGCCACGCGCTGGACCCAGTAATTCGGGTTGATCTTGCCTGTTTCAAAATCTTCCCAAAAAACCGGCGGCCCGTTGGCAGGTCGGTCCCAAGGTTGCGGAGCGGCGGGAGCAGCATTGGCCGCCGGCCGGGCGGTGCGAGGCGTTGGCGCCGGAGCCGAAGCGGCAGGCGCGCTGCTGTCAGCAGCGGGCGCGGGCCGTTTGCGCGACGCCAGTATTGGCAATAACCGAACAAACCGTGAGGGCAAGGGGCAGGAGATATTTTGGGGGGAGGGGCATGGCGTAAAAAAGTAATCCAAGACCAGCAGGGCGCAAGCGAGAAATTAACCCCACTGGACGAGCGGATTTTCGCGGTGATAGTTGCCCAAGTTCTGCCATCCGTCCCGCCATGGCGGGATCTGTGCCATCCGTGGTCAAATTCGCTTGCGAAAAACAGAACAATCCATGCTTTTCTTCGCCGGGCCGCGCGCCTAGCGTGGCGGCATGTTGGATCTCGGCTATCTCCTGCTCGGCCTCGCCATCGGCGCAGCCCTCGCGGCCCTCTGGCTGCGCGGGCGGAGCGTCGCCGCCGTCGCGGAACTCCGCGAGCGCGCGAAGAACCTCGAACAGCGCGCCACCGAATTAAAAGCCGAGCGTGACGGGCTGGCCGCGCGCGCGGGCCTCGTCGCCTCCCTCGAAACCGCCCTCCAAAAGGAACGCGGGACCGCGACGGAAAAACTCGCCGTGCTCGACGACGCGCAGAAAAAACTGCGCGAGGCCTTCTCCGCGCTCTCCGCCGAGGCCCTCCGCACCAACAACCAGCAGTTCCTTGATCTCGCCAAGTCCACCCTCGAAAAATTCCAGGAATCCGCTCGCGGCGACCTCGACAAGCGCCAGGTGGCGATTGACCAGCTCGTCGCGCCCGTGAAGGAAACCCTCGGCAAATTCGACGCGAAACTCGGCGAACTCGAACGGGCGCGCGTCGGCGCCTACGAGGCCCTGCGCACCCAGGTGCAGGGGCTGGCCGACTCACAGACTGCCCTCAAAACCGAAACCGGCAACCTCGTCAAAGCCCTGCGCGCGCCGCAAGTGCGCGGGCGCTGGGGGGAAATCCAGCTCAAGCGCGTCGTCGAGCTCGCCGGGATGCTCGACCATTGCGATTTTCTCGAACAGCAAAGCGTCGCCAACGACGAAGGCCGCCAGCAGCGCCCGGACATGATCATAAAACTGCCCGGCGGCAAAAACGTCGTGGTGGACGCCAAAGCGCCGCTGGCCGCGTATCTCGAGGCCCTCGAAGCGCCCGACGACGCCACCCGCGCGGAAAAACTGCGCGCCCACGCCCGGCAGATTCGCGACCACCTGCGCACGCTCGGGCAAAAGGGCTACTGGCAGCAATTCCAACCCGCGCCGGAATTCGTCGTGCTGTTTCTGCCCGGCGAAATGTTTTACAGCGCGGCCCTCGAACAGGACCCATCACTGATCGAGGAAGGCGTCGGCCAGCGCGTGATTTTGGCCACGCCGACCACGTTGATCGCGCTGCTCAAGGCCGTGTCCTTCGGCTGGCGGCAGGAAGCCCTCGCCGTCAACGCCGCGGAAATCAGCGACCTTGGCCGCGAACTGCACGAGCGCCTGGGCACGATGGGCGGCCATTTTGTGCGCCTCGGTGAACGGCTCGACAAGGCCGTCGAGGCTTATAACGGCGCCATGTCGTCCCTCGAATCGCGCGTGCTCGTCACCGCGCGCAAATTCACCCAGCTCAGTTCCGCCAGCCCGGCGGAAATCCCCGTCACCGAACCCATTCAGAAACAACCCCGCCTGCTCCAAGCGCCGGAACTGCTGGAGCCGACGACCAAGAATTGAATTTTGTTCTAAATCTTGGTGTCTGAATTATGTAATTGCCCTAATTTGAATCTGGCCTGGTCTTAACATTCTGTAGTCTGGCCCGGTTACGCCACGCGATCACTTTAAAGCCAATATACAAACCTAACAACGTCCCCCACGCCTCGAATAGCAACTTGGAGACGCCGTGTGCGGCGAATGCACCCAATACACCGTAGTAACGCAAACGCTCTATCACCAAAAACGCTGCGGCTAATGCGTAGATCATCTTCTCTTGGGCCGTTATCGTCTTGAGGGGGTTCGTCATACCGCCTTTTCTACCCGCGCCTGGCAGGGAGCGCAATAATTTTGGGCCTGGTTGGCTGAAAAATACTTTGTTTTTCTTGTTCTTATTTCCATTCCACCGGCGTCTTAGTGGTGTGTTCTTATTTCAACCCAAACCCACCCAAGAAAGCTTCACCCATGACTAACGAAATTGACCTCGCGGCGCTCGCCGGGCGCCTCAAGTTTCTCAACATCCTCTACCTCGCCCTCTTTGGCGCCAGCCTGGCCATGATTGTCCTCCAAGTCTCGGCGTTGCTGTGGGCCTGCACGCTCGGCAGTGCGGTCTGCGTGCGGCTGTATCGCGGTTCCCAGCTCAACAAGTATAACGCCGCCAAAGGCGGCCCGCTGGTGTAGCTGTGGATTCGACGGAGACCACGCCGGAGTCGAATGAAATCCATGCCGGTTGAGTTTCTGTCGTGGGCCAGTTTGCATTTGGGCCTCGCGGCTTTCGCCCCAACGGGGCGCAGGAATCCAGCCCAAGGTTGCTTCGGCAGCAGCCGGAGCTACCTTGGGAATCTAATAACACAAAAAATTTGCGCTCTGAAGGAGCGCAGGCGCGCGGCGTTTCCTCCGCCCATGCAAGCCGCAAGACCCATTTCAAATTGACCCACCCTCGAATTTCCTGTCACCGCAGGCCGGGAAATTGCAACATAGTGGTATGGCGATAAACCCCAGCGTCGAGGAGCCGGCCATCGAGGACGCCGCCCTCGTCGCGCGCTGCCGGGCGGGCGAGACCGCCGCCTTTGCGCACATCGTCGCGCGCTACCAGTCCCTCATCTGCGCGCTGACCTATAGCGCGACGGGCAACGTCCACCAGAGCGAAGACCTGGCGCAGGAAACTTTTGTGGCCGCGTGGAAAAGTCTGCCCGACCTGCGTGAGCCGGCCAAGCTGCGCGCGTGGCTCTGCGGGATTGCCCGCAACCGGGCCTTGAACCGCCACCGCGACAACCGGCGCGAACCCAGCCACGCCGGCGAACCTTTGGAAAATCTCGCCAACCAAAAAACCGATGAACCCAACCCCGCCACGCTCGCCATGGCCCAAGACGAGCACGCGCTCGTCTGGCGCGCGCTGGAGGAGATGCCCGAGACTTACCGCGAGCCGCTGGTCCTCTATTACCGCCAAAACCAGTCGGTCGAAAACGTGGCCGGCGCGCTCGATTTGACCGAAGACGCCGTCAAGCAACGCCTCGCGCGCGGGCGCAATATGCTGCAAGAACGCGTGCTCGCCCTCGTCGAGGGCACGCTCGGGCGGACGAATCCCGGCCCGGTCTTCACCGCCAATGTGATGGCGGCCATTCCGATCGCATCCACTTCACTGAGCAAAACAGCGGCGCTGGCAACGGCGACCACCGCCAAGGGCGTGCTGGTGGCCACCAAGGCCACCGGCTTCCTCGGCGTGCTGAACATCCTCCTCGGCCCGCTCATTGGCCTCCTCGCCGGCCTGTTGGGCGTGGAGTCGGGCCTGAAGGCCTTTTCCGGGCAAAACATATTTCCGGCCCGACCCCTGTCGGTGGAAGAACGAAAGGCCACGCGCGAAGCGAGAAAACTGCGGCAGCAGGAATTCCGGGAAAAGTCCAAGGAACGGCGAAAGGCCAACTGGGAGCATATCAAGCAAGGTTGGCGGGGATTTGGCACGGTGCTCCTCAAGCCGACGTTGCTGCTCATTGCGGCGATCGCGGTAATGTTGGTTTCCATTTGGTTGCTGTCGGGTAAAAAGGGCGAGAATCCGTTTTTGGATTCACACTGGATCCTCGTTTCCAGAATTGGCCTGGTGAGCATCGGGTTGGGCCTTTGCTGCCTGATTCGACAGTTAATAGCCTACAAGGCATTCGTGCGCGGAAAGGGAGACTCTTACCGCGAACGTCAGCGTGCAGTAAATTGGAGAGCGTTCAAAGCCTTGGTGATGCTTGCCGTCACGTTCATCGCGATGCAGGTGCTGTGTGCGGTGCCGGCCCTCTACTTGCGGCAAAATCCGGCGCTGGTCACCGCTGCGGCCATCGGCTTGTTCTTGGGTTCTCGGCGGCTGGCAGAGGGACTGACGAAACTGATCAAGTGGAGCATCCCCGACTATACGGGTGAAGTGCCGAGCGACCAGCCGCACGCAACCAAGGAATTCCGCAGCCCGTGGTCATTGCTCGGCCTGCCCCTGCTGCACCTCAACACCGGGCGGACGCCCGATGGCAAGCGGGGCGAGGCCCGAGGCTGGCTGGCCATCGGTGGCCGCGCGGTCGGTGTCGTGGCCATCGGCGATATTGCCGTGGGCATTATTAGCATTGGCCGGGCGGCGATGGGCTTGGTGGCAATTGGCGGAGTCGCCGTGGGGCCACTGGCTATCGGCTGCCTGGCCTTCGGCCAGTGGACGGCGGGCGGCCTGGCGGTAGGCGGTTTTGCCACCGGTGGGCTGGCGTTTGGCCTACACGCAGCGAGCGGGTCGCTCGCGCTGGCGCAGGATTACGCCCAAGGCAGCTTCGCCTACGCCGCACATATCAATGGCGATGCCGCGCAGGCCGCCGCCGCGGGAAGATTTTTTCCCGCCATGAATAGCTTCCTTCATCGAGCCTGGATTGGTAGCGCGTTTTTGGTTCTGTTCGGCTTTTCGTTACACCAGACGGGCACCTTCGCGGGATACACCTCCAAAAAACTGCCCAAGAAACCCGAGGGAGGATTTGAGCATAAACTCTCCGCACTCCCGTCGGGCGATCTCGTCGTGCCCGCGCTAATTTCGCTGGCCTTATCAACGACGATAATTTGGCTATTAACCCAGGACTGGAAAAAATTTGAGGCGCATCCCTTCGCCGCCGTAATCGTGGTGAGTGGCCTCGGCCTGCTTTATCTCCTTGGGTTGCTACTGGGCTCCATTGGCCAGTTCGTGTTTTATCGCCTGCTCAGTGGACCACAGGCGCATGAACCGGACACAAAAGAAGCGGACGGAGAAAATGGTCCCTTGGGTTCCGCAAACAGTTTGGCCGAAGATTCACCGCGAACTCCAGCAGCGGCTCCACAAAAGCCACCCGACAAGCTTATAAAATACAAAGTCCTGCTCGGGTTGACGATCATCGCACTTATCGCATTGCCCTTTATTTTTGCCCAGATTGCCCATTCCAAAGTGTGGCTTCCAGTCGTGTTGATTGCAGTGGCCGTTGGCATTGTTGCCGGTGAATTTTGGTTTACCGTGAAAGAGGCCCGCGGAGCAAACCGGAATGCAGGCCTGAAAGCAGCCGGAAAAACATTGGTGGATGTCGCCATTTTTGGCGCACTCCTTGCGGTTATTATGAATTTTTGGTCTGCCTCGCTGATTATCGTTGGGGTCGCCTTGGCGGGATTGAGGTTCGGGTTGCCAAAACGGATGGGACTGGATTAACCCAAGTTTTGGAAATATGCTCTGGACCTCACCAACCAAGCCGCCTTTGCCCTGGGGCTGACGCTTTACCACCTTGATCCCGATCCATTTTTTGGACATCCGTCGGTTATCCTCTACGCCCTCGCCGCGAAAATCGGCCATCATCTCCTGTTCTGGGACAAATACAAGGAAGTGGAAATTCACCAAAAAGCCGCAGCCACCTCGGACGCCGTCCCACCTCCACCGAAAATACTTTGAGCGGAGTTTTATAATCCAGGCCCGCCTTAGTCCCGCAGGGACGCCACCTTTTCACTCCGCCTTCCGCCACGCCAGAATTTCCAACTGCGGGTATTGGCGACCGTTCCAGAAGTTCCAGTAGAACTTCGCGGCGAGGTCGAGCGGCGTGTTCGCGGGCGGCAGGTTCGCCGCCTTTTTCCAGGCGACGGCGGCGACGCGCCCCGCGCCGCCGGGCACCCAGCAGCGGTAGCTTTCCCCGTTGCCGAACAAATCCGGCGTGGTCAGTTTCACCCCGCGCACGCCGAACACCGGCTCCGGGTTGGCTTCGCCGAAAGGATGCAGCAATTCCAGATCGTGCAAAAATTCCTCGTTCAAGTCGGCGGGTTGGAGCCACGCGGCCAGTTCGAGCGCCGTGGATTCCGGGGCCAGCGCCGCGCGGTGCGTTTGCACCGAAGCCGAAAACGCGGCGTGAAACTCCGCCAGGCCCGCGAGCTCGAGCGAGATGCCGACCGCCATCGGGTGCCCGCCCCAATGCGCCAGATATTCCGCGCAGGGTTGCAAGACCTCGACCAGGTTGAGGCCGGGGATGCTGCGGCCCGAGCCTTTGGCGAGCGCGCCTTCCCGGCCCAGCACGATGCACGGGCGCGCGTATTGGCGGCAGAGCTTGCCCGCGACGATGCCAACCACGCCGGGGTGCCAGCCCTCGCCATAGACGACCAGCGCCGGCGCGTCGCGCTGCGTTTGCTCGACCAGCCGCTCGGCTTCGAGCGTCACCTGCTTTTCGATTTGCTGGCGTTCGCGGTTGAGCGTGTCGAGCGTTGCCGCCGCCTGGCGGCAAGTTTCCAGGTCCGCGGCCAGCAGCAGCTCGACCGGCAGCGCCGCGTCGGCCAGGCGGCCCGAGGCGTTGATGCGCGGGCCGAGCCGGTAGGAAATATCGGTCGCCGCCAGCGCCTGGCCGGGCGTGAGGCCGCTGACGGCGAAGAGCGCGCGCAGGCCGGGCCGGGCGCATTTTTCGAGGACCTTCATGCCGTGCCGCGCGAGGATGCGGTTTTCGCCCGCCAGCGGCACCAGGTCCGCCACCGTGCCGAGGGCCACGAGGTCAAGCGCGTCGGCGAGCTTGAGCGCAATCGCCCGCGCGTCGTTGGCGGCGCGGCGCAATTTCAAAAAACCGTGCGCGAGTTTGAACACCAAGCCGACGGTGCAGAGCTGGCTCCACGGCGCGCCGGGCGTTTCATGGACGTGCGGGTTAATGAGGATGCAGTCGTCCGGCAGGCCGGACTTCGAGCGGTGGTGATCCACGATGAGCACCTGGCAGCCCCGCGCGCGCAGCACCGCGACTTCCTCGATGGCGTTCGTGCCGCAATCCAGCGCGATGAACAGCCCCGGCACGCCGTCGGCCAGCACGCGTTCAATCGCCGCGCGCGACAACCCGTAGCCCTCCTCCAACCGGCGCGGCACCGCATAGCGCGGCTCGACCCCGAACGCGCGCAGCAAGCCAACCAGCAGCGCCGTGCTCGTCACCCCGTCCACGTCATAATCGCCAAACACCACGATGCCGCGCCCGGCCGCCACCGTCTCGTCGAGCAACTTCGCCGCCGCTTCCAGCTGCGGCACGCGGAACGGGTCTTCCAGCAAGGCAAGGCGCGGGCGCAGGAACGCGTCGGCGCTGGCGGAATCCTCCAATCCGCGGCCCGCGAGCAGGCCGGCCAGCACCGGGCTGAGGCCAAGGTCGCGGGCCAGCGCGGCGGCGGCCTCGGTCGGCGGGGGGGAACAGTTCCAGCGGGTCACAGGGGGGAAACCAGTCATAGCCGCAAAGAAGCGGGAAAGTCACAAGCTATAAATTGGAAAATTCAGTCAGCCACCATCAATTTCAAGATTTTCACGTGCTGGTCAGCATCATCCACCCAGTAGTAAATGGCCAAGCCGCGAACAACGGAGACATCCACCCGCCGCCCGCTTTCGTCAGCTTCAAGGTAATCGGAATAATGGCCGGGAGCATCCTGCAAGCGGCGAAAATGCGCCAGAATCTCCCGACGACGCGAACGACTGAACGACTCCAAAAGGTCAATCACCTCCACCGCAATGAACAGACGGTAAGTCATGGCCATAAGGCCGGTTAGAGAAGCTGTTTTTCAGCCTCGTCCAGCGAAACCCAGTGCTTGGGGTTGCGGTCGTCAATCTTGCGCGTGATTTCGCGGCGAAAGGCCGTGCGGGAACGACGGGTCAGCGCCAGCAGATGCGCAGCCAATTGCCGCCGTTTAGGCGCGGGCAACTTCTCGACTGCCTCCTTGATTTCCGCGAAACTCATGCGCTTACCTTATTCATTCCTGAATGGACGTCAACTTGATTGGTTTGACCAACAGCAACTTCACGAGAGCCCCGCACACCCCTTACTTCGCCGCCGGCGCGCTGCGGGTCGAGCTGTCCCATTCGTGTTTCGGGGCGAAGTCGTGGGCTTCGACGTGGTTGCGGTCGCCTTTGTGCCACCAGCAGAACACCGGGTTGGCGATGAAAATTGAGGAGGCGGTGGCAGTGGCGATGCCGATCATGAAGACGAGCGCGAACTCCCGCACCACGCCCGCGCCAAACACAAACAGCGAGGACGCGGCGAGGAATACCGTCAAGCTCGTCATGGTCGTGCGGGCGAAAGTCCGGTTCACGGCGAGGTCGAGCACCTGGATGAGTTTGAGGTGTGGGTTGAGCTTCAGCTCCTCGCGCACGCGGTCGAACACGATGACTTTATCGTTGAGCGAATAGCCGATGATCATCAGCACGGCGGCGACCATCGAGGAGGTGAACTGGCCGCCAAAAAGCACATATAAGCCGACGGTGACGATCAAGTCGTTCAGGGTGGCGACAATGGCGCCCACCGCGTAGCCGACCTCGAAGCGGAAGGCGACATAGACCATCACCATCAGCAGCGACAGGCCGACGCGCCTCGAGGGCGTTCCATTTCAAATTTTGGCCTACCGTCGCGCCGATGAGGTCAATGCTGGCGCTGTCCACCGCCAATTTGGCCTGCGGATATTTTTGGGCGAGCGCCGCCAGCAGCGGCTTGCCCTGGTTGGCATCCGTTTGAATCTTGAGCAACTTCGCCCCGGTGCCCAACTCGGTTTGGTAAGTGGACTCAGCCTCGCTGATGTGGAGGGAGTTCGCGACCGACGCGATGTCGGCCTGCGAAATCTCCTGAGTGTAGGCGACACTGACTTCATCGCCGCCGCGGAAGTCCGTGCCCAGCGCGTGGGAGCCGCGAAAGACCACCGCGCCGAGGCCGATGAGAATGACAATGGCCGAGCAACTCAGGGCGATTTTGCGGTAACTGTAGAACGGCAGGTTGACCTCGGGGATCAGGCGGCGGAAATTCAAATTCCCGGTGGTCAGCCAGCCTTTGCCGATCACCGAACTCGAGCAGCGCGTAATTGAACACCAGCACGCAGAAGAGATTCGCCACCAAGCCGATGGCCAGGATGACGCCGAAGCCCTTGATCGGCCCGGTGCCCAGCCACATCAGGATGACCGCCGTGATGATCGAGGTGACGTGCGAGTCCAGAATGGCCGCCAGCGCGCGGTCGTGGCCGGCTTCGAGGGAATTGAACAGGTTCTTGCCGTGGCTCATTTCCTCCCGCATGCGCTCGTAAATCAGGATGTTCGCGTCCACCGCCATGCCGATGGTGAGCACCAGCGCGGCCACGCCGGGCAGGGTGAGCGTCGCGCCGATGCTGGCCTGCACGCCCAAAATCATTACCACGTTGAGAATCAGGGTGACGACCGACAAAAAGCCGGCGAACGAATAAATCCCGCACATGAAAACCACCACCAACGCGGTGCCCACCAGGCCCGCCCACAGGGAGCTGGTGCGCGCGTCTTGCGCGAGGCTCGGGCCGACCTCGGTCATTTGTTCGAGCGTCAAGGCCTTGTCGAGTGGGTTGTTCAGGACATTCGCGAGGTCAAACGCCTCTTTCTGCGTGAAGCCCCCGCCGCCGCCCTCGACCACGCAACTCGAGCTGAAGGCGTCATTCACGCGCGGCGCGGAATTGAGTTTGCCGTCGAGCACGATGGCCAGCAGTTGCGGCGTGTTGACCAGCTTGGCTGTCAGCGCGCCCATCAGTTTGGCGCCGTCCGAAGTGAAATTCACCGCTACTTTGAACTGGCCGGTGGTGGGGTCCGTGATGGGATAGGCGGTGCTGATGATATTGCCCGTGGCGACCGGGGTCGTGGAAACGATATAGGGCGTCTCCATCAAATCGCCGGTGTCGGGATTATCATCCTCTTCCATCATCAACTCATAGCCGAGCGGGATTTGCGCGGCCGGCGGCGCGACGCCGCCGGGCGGGGCTTCGGCGATGCGGAATTCAAGTTTGGCGGGCTTCTTGATCACATCGGCGGCGTCGGGGTTGTCCTTGCTCGAAGCGCCCGGCATCAGGATTTCCACCGAGTCATCGCCAATCACGCGCGTGACGGTTTCCGACACGCCCATGGCGTTGATGCGCTTGTTGATGATCTCGATGGCCTTGTCCAAACTCTGCGCGCGGACGGTGGACGTGGCGTCCTTGAGCGAGGCATCATCGAGCTTGAGCGTGAAGCCGAGGCCGCCTTGCAAATCGAGGCCGTATTTGATGCGGCCTTTGCTTTCCTTGAGCAGTTCGGTCAGAATCAGCTCGTTGCGGTGCTTGACGTTCTTGGTGTCGCCAGCGTTGAAGCTGGGGAAAAATTCGGTCCAGAGATCAACGGGGGCCTTGGCGTCCTTGGTCAGGCCCTCGTCCTCGCAAATGCTTTTGAACGAGAGATAAAAGGTGCGGTGGCGCTGGATGAAATCCGTTTTGGCGGCATCGGGCAAATAGACCTGGTTCGCGGCGGCGGCGGCCTGCGCGGCGGCCTTCTGGTCGGTTTCTTCCTGCTTGGCCTGCGCAGTGAGGTCTTGCGCGTGCTTGATGAGCGTTTGCAGCTCGGCGGTGTGGGCGCTCGCGCGCTGGACCAGATATTGGTCGAACGGCGTGTCCGACAGCGGCCACAGGTTCCACATCGCCCAAACGAGCAAAAGGACGGAGAAGGCGATTTTCCAATAAATGCTGCTTTTCATGGTGGGGCGGTTCGGGCTTTATTTGGCGGCGGCGGGCGGGTCCGGGGCGTCGTCGGGGACGCGCGCCTCGACGTTGGCGCGGGCAATTTCCACCCGCACGCCTTTGGCGATTTCAATGACGAAACGGCCGGGCTTGACCTGGACGATGGTGCCGTAGAGGCCACCGGTGGTGATAACATCATCTCCGTTCTTCAGTTCCGCGAGCAGTTTTGTATGCTGCTTGTTGCGCTTCATCTGGGGGGCGAAAATCAGGAAGAACACGCCCAGAAACAGCAGCGGCATGATCAAGGCGCTCAAGGGGCTGGCCGGCGGCGGAAGGTCGGTCGGTAAAGCGGTGGACGCACCCGCGGCGCTGGCCGGCATGGACGTGCCCGCAGCAGACGCGACCGGGGCCGCCGGAGCATCGGTCGCCAGGAAGCGCAGCAACACCGGCGCAGGCGCGGTGCCGTCGGCCAGGACTATAAGGGAAGGCATGTCGGGAAAGGGGGAAAACGGTCAAAGAAACCAGAACCCCGCAAAAAGGCAAGACTTTAGGTTATAAGTGCTTTGGGGCGGGGTGTTTTAGTGCTTGGGGCGGGGATGGCCCGAACCGCTGCGGAATTGCCCTTTGCAGTTGCTAAGGGCCAACCAAGCACTAAAGCACTAAGCACCAAAACACTTGGATTGATCCTTATGCCCAAAATTTTATTTCTCGGGGACATTGTCGGGCGGCCGGGGCGCGATGCCGTGCGGGCGCGTGTCAAGGCCTTGCGCGCGGATTTGGGCCTCGACCTCGTGGTCGCCAATGGCGAGAACGCCGCCGCCGGCGCGGGGCTGACGGCGGTCATCGCCGCCGAGCTGCTCGGGGCCGGGATTGACGCGCTGACCCTCGGCGACCACGTTTGGGACCAGCGTAATTTTGACGCGGAAATTGGCGGCTTGGAACGCGTGTGCCGACCCGCGAATTTGCCGCCGCAATGCCCGGGGCGCACCTACCTCGTCGTCACCGCGCCGAGCGGTTTCCGGCTAGGGGTGTTCACGGTCCTCGGTCGCACGTTCATCAACATGAAGTCCGAGTGCCCCTTTGCGACCGCCGACAAATTGCTGCGTGAGCATGGCCAAGAGGCGGACGCGTGGATCGTTGAAGCGCACATGGAAGCCACGTCGGAAAAGGTCGCCCTTGGCTGGTATCTGGATGGGCGCTGCGCGGCGGTGCTCGGCTCGCACACGCACATCCCGACGGCGGACCTGACGCTGCGCCCGCGCGGCACCGCCTACCAAACCGACCTGGGCATGACCGGGCCGTATGCGTCCGTCATCGGGCGCACGGTGCAGACCTCGGTAGCGCGCTTCCTCGATGGGATGCCGCGCAAAAGCGAAGTGGCCGAGGGCGACGTGCGCCTCTGCGGCTGCGTAATCGAAATTGACGCCGCCAGCGGGATGGCGCTAAAGGCGGAGCGGTTCGAGGAGGCGTGGGCGGAAAAATAAGTTATGACACAAAGAAATATTCATCACGGACGGCACGGACAGCACGGATTTTTTCGCGATTTGATAATCCGTGGTATCCGTGTAATCCGTGGTCTTCCGCCATTTTTTACCGCGGCGGTATTTCCAGCCCACGGTAGGGTTACACCTCATAGTCGGAGGGGGGTAAAGGGGCCATCATGGCCGCGAAAACAGTCCTCAACCCTCAACTCAGGATTTCCCATGGCCAAGAAAAGCAGAGGCGGTCGCATGACCGCCGCGAAAGCGCGGGCCGCCAAATCACCCGGCGGCAAAGGTTTGGTCAAAAATCGCCCGGCGGGCCGGCATATCATGAAAACATAATGACCAGAGCCGGGTCATTGAGATTACAAAGGCCGTCTCCCGACGGCCTTTTTTTTCGGCTTTTCACAATGCCATTTCGGCCGGTCTTATAATGTCAATAAGCCAGGCTGCATAAAATTTGTCGCCGACCAGCGGAACCTAATTTCTTAGTTGATGTTTAGTTGGCTAAGCATACTGTTGCCCGCTTTCGTCCCCATGGTCGCCACCTGCCCACGCAACCCTTCGCAAATCGCCTACGGCGGGGTGTTGCGTTCGTTTGGCCTGATTCAGCGAGTGATGCGGCCTTATTTTCAGCAATTCGGCCTGAGCCAGCCGCAATGGGCCATCCTGCGCGTGCTGCACCGCGCCCAGGAGGAAGGCCGCACGGGCGGCCTGCGCATGATGGAAATCGGCCAGCGGCTCCTCGTGCAGCCCCCAAGCGTGACGACGCAAGTGCGCCGCCTCGTCCAAGCGAAACTCGTCAGCCAGGTGGAGGCGGCGAGCGACCGGCGCGGTTTCGAGTTGCGCCTGACCGCGAAAGGTGAAAAGTTGGTCAGTCGCGTATTGCTCGCCCACCAGCGCCAGATTCGCCAAGTCATGGGCGGCCTGGACGAAGACGAGTTGCCGGCCCTCAGCGGATATTTGGAACGCCTGAACACCCACCTCGCCGCGCTTGCGGCTAAAACCCCCGACACCCTGGATTAACCCAGCCATGAAACGTTTTTGGATCATCCTTCTCCTCGCCCTGGCCGCCGCGGCCGCGCTCGCCTACTATTGGTGGACGCACCATGCCGCCACCGGCGACAACAGTTACCAGACCGTCGCCGTCACGCGCGGCGACGTGCAGGAACTCATCCTCGCGTCGGGCACGCTCGAGCCGGTGAACTCGGTGGACGTCGGCGCGCAGGTCGGGGGCATCATCAAATCCTTTGGCAAGGACACCAATGGCAACCCCATTGACTTTCGCTCCCCGGTCAAAGGCGACCCGAACGACTTGCCGAACAGCACCATCCTGGCGATCATTGACCCCACCATCTACCAGGCCGACTTGGACCAGGCCAATGCCACCCTCGATTCCGCCAACGCCAACCTCCTCGCCGCCCAGGCCAATCTCATCCAGGATCAGGCCAAACTGGAGGATGCGCTGGCCGATTGGACGGCCGCACAAGCGCTCGGCGCGGGCGAATCGCTGGCCAAAACCACCTATGACAGCTACAAGGCCACTTATGACACGGCCAAGGCCCAGGTGGACGTGGGCACTGCGGCCATCAGCCAGGCCAAAGCCGCCGTGGAACAGGCGCAAGCGCAACAATCCAGCGCCAAGCGCAATTTGGATTTCTGCACCATTACTTCGCCCGTCAACGGCACCGTCATTGACCGCCGCGTGGACGTCGGCCAGACGGTCGTGTCGAGCATGAGCACCCCCAGTCTTTTCCTGATCGCGACGGACTTGAGCAAAATGCAAATCTGGGTGCCGGTGAACGAGGCGGACATCCCGCTCATCAAGGAAGGGATGCCGGTGCTCTTTGATGTCGAGGGCATCAACCGCGAGTATCAAGGCACCGTCAACAAAGTGCGATGGAACGCCACCATGACGCAGAACGTCGTCACTTACACGGTCGAGGTGAACGCGGACAATCCCGACGGGACGCTCATCCCCTACCGCACGGCCAACGTGAAATTTTTGGTCAACGAATCCAAGGACGTGCTGTTGGTGTCCAACGCGGCGTTGCGCTGGCACCCGCGCACTACCGACACCGGCGCGGCCGCCCCGGCCGCCACGAGCGCCAGCCCGGCGGGCAGCGGAAGCAACGCCACCGCCGCCGGTAGTGGCTCGGGCCGCGGCCGCAAGACCAAGCAATCGGTCGTTTATGTTCTCGACCATGGCGCGCCCAAAGCCGTGCCCGTGCAAACCGGCATCACAGATGAGGTGAACACCGCCGTCCTCGGCGGCGATTTGAAGGAAGGCGACGCAATCATCACCGGCCAGATGGTGGCGGACCAGGGCGGCGGCAGTACAACGAATCCGTTTGCCCCCACGATCTTCCGTGGCGGCGCCCGCCGCAATGGCTGATGGTCAGCGTGTGCATGGCGCGGGTGACCGCGACGTAGAAGAGACGCCGCTCCTCGTCAAGCGTGCCCTCGGCCTTGGAACGCGAGTGCGGCAACAGGCCGTCTTCGAGGCCGACAATATAGACGTTCGGAAACTCCAGCCCTTTGCAACTGTGCATCGTGATGAGCGTCACGGCGTCGCCCGCCTCTTCCTCCTTCTCGTCTTCGCGGTCGTTATCCAGGGTGATCTGCTCCAGGAAGGATTGGAGACGGTCGAACGGTGGCACGGAGGCGGAGCCGGCGCCGTCCAGCGTGGCGATGAGGTCTTTCAGGTTGCGGACGCGGTTCTCGGCAGTCTCGCGGTTCTTCTCGGAACGGCGCAGCTCGGTGAAGTAGCCGATCTCTTCCAGGAAATGGTCGGCCAGCGTCTGCAAGGCGTGCGGGTCGTGCGCGAGGCTCTCGGTGTGCAGGCGCGCCCGCGTGCGCTCGATGAGTTCGACAAAGCCCTCGATGCTCTCGCGCGTCCTGCCCTGGAAGGTGGTCGCCACCGCCGGGTTCTTCATGACCGCGAAGACGGGGCACTTGCGCTCGTGGCTGGCGCCTAAGAGGCGCTCCATGGTCACGTCGCTCAGCCCGCGGGCCGGGACGTTGGCGATGCGCAACAGGCTGACATCGTCGTTGGGATTGATCAGGGCCTTAAGGTACGCCAGGAAGTCGCGTATCTCGCGTCGGTCGAAGAAGCTCTGGCCGCCAATGAGGTGATAGCGCACGCCGGCCTGGCGCAAGGCGGTTTCCAGCGGGCGCGACTGGGCGTTCGTGCGAAAGAGAATCGCCTGGTCTGCCCACGGCATATGCTGCGCCAGCCGCGCGTATTCGATCTGCTCGGCGATGGTGCGCGCCTCCTCCTCGTCGTTGGCAAAGGCGTGCAGCGTGATCTTGGTCCCCTGCCCTTTCTGGGACCAGAGCTTCTTGCCGCGGCGCCGGACGTTATGCGTAATGATGGCGTTGGCGGCCGCGAGAATGGTGTTGGTGGAGCGGTAGTTTTGCTCCAGCTTGACGACCTTGGTCTCCGGGAAGTGCTTTTCCATGTCGAGCAGGTTGGATATCTCCGCACCGCGCCAGCCGTAAATGCTCTGGTCATCATCGCCGACGACGCACAGGTTGCGATGCTCGCTGGTCAGGGCCTGGATGAGCTTGAACTGCGCGGCATTGGTATCCTGGTATTCATCCACCATCACGTAGCGGTATTTGGCGCGGCAAGCTTCCAGGGCGTCGGGATGCTCCCGGAAGAGCCGGAGCGTGAGGATGATAAGATCGTCGAAGTCCACAGCATTGCACGCGCGCAAGGCGGACTCGTAGCGGGTCTGGATGTGCTCGGCCATGGCGCGGATGCTGGGATCGCCGAAAATCGTGGCCCGCTCGCCGCCATTGCGAAAGCGGCTCAGCAAGCTGAGGATCGCACCCGGGTCGGTCTTTTCACCTTTGGCGGAGATTTGCGCCAGAATCTTCTTAACGGCGCCCAGTTGCTCCGACTCGTCGTAGATGACGAAGTTGCGCTTGTACCGAGCTTCTCAATGTGCTGCCGCAGAATGCGCACGCAGAGCGAATGGAAGGTGCAGATCGTGGGGCGTTGGTCGGCAGCCGAGGGCTGAGCGCCGGACCCGTGACTTTGGACCTTGGACTTTGGACTTTGGCCTTTCCGGCGGATCAGCTTGAAGACCCGCTCCTGCATCTCGCGCGCGGCCTTGTTGGTGAAGGTGACGCCGAGGATGCTGCCGGGGGCGATGCCGCGATCAATCATGTGCGCGACGCGAAAAGTAATCACCCGCGTCTTGCCGGTTCCGGCGCCGGCTAGAATCAGCACCGGGCCGCGAATCGTCTCGACCGCCTGTCTCTGCTGCGGGTTGAGCGTACTCAGATCGAACATGGAACGCGGAGTCTAGGCTCGGTTGAGGTGAAGGCAAGAGGATTGGGAAACCGCCGCCATTCTGAAAGCCGACATTCACCAAGACGGGGGCGGGTCATCCACGCCGCCCCGCCGACAGCACCCGAACCGCAACCCTCGGCGTAAAAGGGAAAGTAATCCGGCGGCGTGAAGCTCGGCGATGCGAACAGTCAGAAAGTGGCAGGCGGAATTCTCCTCACGGTGGGAGAGCCTGTCAAATCTGTGCGCGCCGAATGTTGCCGGCGCGAAATGACAGAGTAACAGCCTTTGGCTAATCTCTGTTGTCGTGAAAAAGCCCGCCGCGCCTTTGGACTGTGATATCCGCACCAACTTTGCGAAAGGCTTTGGCGCGTGGCGGAGGAAAAACAACCTGCCGTTGAAAGATGTCGCCGCCGAGTTGGGCATTTCACTGGCTACCGTCAACGCCTGGGAATGGGGCGAGAAATTCCCCACGGCGAAGCATTTCCAGGCTCTGGTCAACTATGCCGGGATACCGCCGTGCCGTCTCTTCTGCGTCATGGCGAACAAATGCGTGCCGGTCGAGTGTCTGCTGGCCATGCGCAAATAATCCTCCCCCCACGTCCCCCCAGCCGCCCGTTCCACTTTAAGTGGAAAATAACTTCTTGCTCTGTTATTCATTAGTGTGCTATATAGCATGCATACGAAGCGGGCCTTGGAAAGAACTTATTTATGAAAATGAAGCTCACCGCCATCGGCGCATGGCCTATTTCATCCATGAAGAACCTCAACTCCAATTCACAACGATTCAACCTCGCCGCCCTGGGTCTCGCGTTCTCGCTCCTTGCGAATCACGCGGGGGCGGCCGTTTATTATTGGGACCTGCAAGGAACGACCGGAGCGAACCCGTACACTGGCAGCCTGAGTGGCACTTGGGAAAACAACGACTGGAGCGTGTCCACAAGCGGCCAAGCTACGCCCGGAGCCTGGGTGGACATCGCGGATGGGCGAACTGCGGAATTCGCCATCCACAGCGGCACCGGCACCCCCGCTTTTACCGTCACGATGAATGCCAACCACACCGTTGCCGGCATAATCAATAATCCCCCATGCACCGTGACGATCACCGGCAGCGGCACCATGACCCTGCCGTTTGGCTCTCAACTGTTCAATATAATAAGTGTCAGCGGCGACCCCGGCTCAGTAACGATCAACAACGTGATTAACGGCACCGGGTCACTCTCCAAGTTCGGCACCGGCACCCTCACGCTCAGCGGCGCCAATACTTACAGCGGTGGCACAACCCTCAACGGTCCCGGCACGCTCCAACTGGGGGACGGGTTGGCGAACAACGGCAGTGTGGTGGGCAATATCACGAACCTGGGCACCCTGGTTTTCGCGAACCCGACCGGGCAGATTTACGCGGGTGTCATCAGCGGAACGGGTTCGCTCACCAAGCAGGCCGCAGGCATCCTCACGCTGACCGGGGCCAACACGTACAGCAGCGGCACCACCATCAACGGCGGCGTCGTCCAGATCAACGCCGATGGCTCCCTGGGCTCGGTCCCAGGCACCCCGAGAGTCAACGTGAGCCTCAACGGCGCGTGCCTGATGAACGACGCCTCCTCGCCGGTGCTGAATGGGAACCGGATGATTCAGCTCGGGACCAGCGGCGGCTACTTTGACGCCGGCTGGGGCCCGGGTGAGCCGCTCACCATCAATGGCCAAATCACCGGCACCGGCAGGCTGTATATCAACCTGGATGGCTCGCCTGTCGTCCTGGCCAACCCCACGAACAATTACACCGGCGACACGATCATCGGCACCAATGGACCGGGGTCACTATTCCTCGGGCACGGCGGCCTGGCTGCAGCTTGGGGCCGCATATGCTCTCCCTGCGGGTGCGGGCTATGGCAACGTCATCATTTACAACAAGTATATGGGCCAGTTGGATCTTAATGGTTGGAACGCCAATGCCAACGGCCTTTCGGGGGACGGTCTGGTTATCAACAGCGGGGCGCTCGCCACCCTGGGTGTGGGTAACAACAACGCCAGCGGCACCTTCGCGGGCACCATTACCGGCTCGATCGCGCTGACCAAGGTCGGCACCGGCATACTGACGCTCACCGGGACCAACACCTACAGCGGCGGCACCACCATCACCACCGGCGTTGTTCGGATCAACGCCGACGGCTCCCTGGGCGCGGGCTCGGGCAGGGTGACGCTCAACGGCGGGTGCCTGATGAACAATGGCTCGGCGCCGGTGCTTAATGTGAACCGGACCATCAGCCTCGGGGCCAGCGGCGGCTACTTTGACGCCGGCTGGAACGAGTCCATCACCATCAATGGCCAAATCACCGGCGCCGGCACGCTAAATATCAATCTGGATAGCGGGCCTGTCGTTCTGGCCAATAGCGGAAACAACTACACCGGCGACACGATCATCGGGACGGATGGGCCGGGTACTATTCCTCCGGCCCGGCGGCCTGGCTGAGCTTGGGGCTTCGTATGTTCTCCCGTCCGGTTCGGGCTATGGCAACGTTACCATTTACAGCGCGTATAAGGGCCAGTTGGACCTGAATGGCTTCAACGCCACCATCAACGGCCTTTTGGGGGACGGCCTGGTTATCAATAGCGCGGCGGGCGCCAGCAGCCTGACTGTGGGTGAAGATAACGTCAGCAGCACCTTCGCCGGCACTATTCAGGGCTCCGCTGGCCCGCTCGCGCTGGGCAAGATCGGCTCCGGCACGCTAACGTTGAGCGGCGCCAGCACCTACAGCGGCGGCACCACCGTTGGTTGGGGCACGCTGCTGGTGAACAACGCGACCGGGAGCGGCACGGGTTCGGGCGCGGTGAGGGTCTATTCCGGTGGCAGCCTGGGCGGCACGGGCACTATTAACGGCCCAACCACCGTTTATTTGGGCGGCACGCTGGCCCCGGGTCCGGGGGGTAATTCTTCCATCGGCGCGCTCACCTTCGGCAGCAGTCTCAAGCTCGATGGCGTGACCAGCATGGCGATCAATAAGGCGCCAAACAGGGCCGACGAGATTGTGATGACCAGCGGAAACACCGTAACCCTGGGGGGCACTCTCTTCGTGCCGTACCTCGGCAGCACGGCGCTGGTCGCGGGTGACACCTTTCAATTGGTTGTCGGCGCCATGGCCGGGACGTTCAACAGTTTTGACTTGCCGGCGCTGCCCGCCGGATTGTTGGTTTGGGACACTTCGCAGCTCACGCCCGGCGGCAACGGAACGGTCACGGTGAGAGCTTTAACCCCGCAAATCTTCAGCTTCAGTCCAAACAGTGGCAACGCCCCGCAATCGTTGATGCCCGGCTCGACGGTATATATTAACGGGAGTGGTTTCGCCGCCGGTTCGCAAGTCATGTTTGGGAACACTAACGCCGTGTGTAACCCTACGCGCATCAGCCAGGACGGCACGGAAATTCAGGCCCAGGTCCCCCGGTACGCGACAACAGGTAACTTGTGCGTTTTATTACCGGGTTTCCCCAACGCTTGTTCCGCCCAGCCATTCACCGTCAACTGCTACCGCAATACGTGTGGTTTCGCCTTCGAAAACGACTGCGCTTTCCAAGACTCTGTGCATGGCTACACCTGTGGTGTGGAAGACACGGCATTGTTCGGCTCCGGCCAGACTGAAATATGCGCTTGCTTGTTTGGCAACTGTGTTTGCATCAACAATCCGATGGCGGATCTTTTCGTCGCGATCGCGAACGCGCTCCTGGGGACGAGCTGTCCGGCTTCTGGACCGGGTGCTGGACAGTGTTTCGGCTTCTCTCTCGCCAGCCAGCGCTTGATGCACGGGCAGCAGCCTTATAGCGTCACAATTTTGGGGCAGACGTACCAGCTATTTCCTCTGCCAGCCGGACTTGACCAGCGATACGGTGTGGAACCTCCAAGGTCCGAGTGACAACGGATGGTCGCCGCAGATCGCCAATTACATCCATGTCCAGCATATGGCCCAATTGAGCGCCGAATTCCTAGGTTATTATGCTGGTACCGCCAGCTCCTTGAATCTCCTTACGTCCTACAGCACCGGCTCCAGCGCCGGCTTGTCCAACGCCATCGCGACCGCCCTCAACAACGGCGACCATCCACTGATTGCCATGTGCAACGGCATAGAAACGGCCACGTGGTGGTGGCCTATGATCTCGAACCTCCTGCCCCCGGCTCGGGTGATTACTGCTACATTGATGTCTACGATTGCGATGTCAGTTCACCGACCGAGAACGCCGCCGCCAACCCATCTGGAAATAATCATATAGCCAGGAACAACTAAGCCGCATCATCCTCAAAACGGACAACAACTGGGAGTTTCCACGCGAAGGCTGGGGCGGAGGCTTCAATGCATTGGTTATGGTGCCTTACGGCACCGTCCCGGTGCAACCCACAATGCCGCACTCTCGCCCTTTGGCGTGCTCGATTTCTTAATCACCGTGGCCTTTGGCGGCGCAGCCCAAACTACGCAAATAACCGACACTGCCGGCCACACGATGTTCAACCCGGACGGGACGCAGAACCTCAATCCCGCCACATCCTTGCCCCTGGCCACCCATTCGCGCCGCTCAAAGGGACCAACGCGTCGGCGCCGATATTCCTGTTGGGCACCAACGGCACCTATACCTGCTCGGTCACCGGCGTCACCAATGGCACCTACTCCACCAGCGTTATGGGCTCCGCCAGCGTTATGGGCGCCCCGTACCGGCATCGTCGCGCGCGTTTTAGCACTTCCACCAGCCCCACTACGAGCAACGCTCTCACCTTCGTGGCTGGCGTTCCCGGGCTTGCGGTTTCGGGCCTCCAACACGAAGCCCTTGACGTTCAACGTCTTGGCGCTCGCCGGGGCAAACGGTGTGTTCCGCAGCGCCATTCTCACTACGACGACCTTCAGCGGTGGGGGCGACACGCTGGAGTTCAGTGATGCGGAGTGTCAAACGGTCACCTTCAGACACGTCGCTAGGCCACGAGCTTCACCCTGACGTTGTGGCAGTTGGACGGCCAGGGAAAAACCGCCGCGTTCATCAGTCCAACACTCAACGTGTACATTAATGCTCGGTGACCTTCAACCCGTCGGACTGGAGCACGCTGGCAAATGCGCCGGTGGCGGCAACCTACGTGAGCGCCGAGGGCCAGCGGCAGACAACGATCAGTCCGCAGACCATGGCAATTCCTGTCGAACGGAGCGTTTTCTCTGACCTGGCTCAGCCCCGCGATTGGTTCAGCCTACCTCATCGAGGCCAGCACCAACCTCAGCGGCACCAACCTCACTTTACCTGGACCACCCTGGGCACGGTGACCAATGTCACCGGCGTCATACAATTCACCGACTCCGCCGCGCCACAGCACGCACCCGGTTTTATCGCGCCGTGGCTAATTGACCGCCGCGCCGGCACAAGCCGCATTATCATGCGCTGGGCGCAACCAATCTTATCGCGGGAACTGCAGCAGGAAGTAATATGCCGGCTGACATCGCCTTAATCCGCGCAGGAAGCACCATGAAAACTCTTCACATTCCATTGATCATTGTCCTGTTGCTCTTGGCTGGCCGAGCGTTCAATGCCAGGGCAGGACTAGGTGGAGACGGTTCTTCACTCCTTTGGCAGTTCTGCCGACGATGGCGAATGTCCCACTAGCCGGGCTAGTGCAGGGCAGCGACGGCAATTTCTACGGGACGACCTCGGGAGGCGGGACGAGCAACGCACGGCACCGTGTTTCGGATCAGTCCCAGCGGCAGCTACACGAATCTTTACTCGTTTGGCAGCTACCCCAACGATGGGGCCAGTCCGGTGCCGGGCTGGTGCAGGGCAGCGACGGCAATTTCTACGGGACGACCTGATACGGCGGGACGACAACGACTGCGGCACCGTGTTTCGGATCAGTCCCGGCGGCAGCTACACGAATCTTTACTCCTTTGCCGGCTCCCCCAACGATGGGGCAATACCAGCAGCCGGGCTGGTGCAGGGCAGCGACGGCAATTTCTACGGGACGACCGCTGACGGCGGGACGAGCGCACTACGGCACCGTGTTTCGGATCAGTCCCAGCGGCAGCTACACGAATCTTTACTCTTTGGCAGCTACCCAACGATGGGGACAATCCATCTGCCGGGCTGGTGCAGGGCAGCGACGGCAATTTCTACGGGACGACCGCTGCCGGCGGGACGACACGACTATGGCACCGTGTTTCGGATCAGTCCCAGCGGCACCTACACGAGTCTTTACTCCTTTGCCAGCGGTCAACGATGGGGCCTATCCAGAAGCCGGGCTGGTGCAGGGCAGCGATGGCAATTTCTACGGGACAACCAAGACAGGCGGGACGAACGGCGAACGGCACCGTGTTTCGGATCGGTCCCAGCGGCAGCTACACGAATCTTTACTCATTTGTCGGCCACCCACCGATGGGGCCGACCCAACGCCGGGCTGGTGCAGGGTAGCGACGGCAATTTCTACGGGACGACCTACGGCAGGGCGGGACGAACAACACCAACGGCACCGTGTTTCGGATCAGTCCCAGCGGCAGCTACACGAATCTTTACTCCTTTGCCGGTCGCCCACCGATGGAGCAAATCCAGAGCCGGGCTGGTGCAGGGCAGCGACGGCAATTTCTACGGGACCACCGGATACGGCGGGACGAACAGCATCGGCACCGTATTCAAACTGGCCGACTTCCGCTGAACACTCCTCCCGCCAATCCAGATATCACCGTCAAGGTTGAGGCGACACGAATGTTAGCGGTCGGCATCCTCGTCCGTCGCCGGCGAGCCCTATCCGTTGCAGTCCCGAACTCGCCTGGGCTCCGGAAGCTGGTCGAATGTCCCTGGCATATTATTAACCAACGGCATCGGCAGCGTCCTGACCTTGACCAATTTCGGGGAACATCCCGCACCGCAGGGGTTCTATCGGTATGCCATAACCCCGTAGGGATTCAGCAGGAGAGGTGCAGCCGTGGGGGTGAAACGGCAAACGAAACTAAACCGAAGCCGTGTTCACAACTCGGAGAACCGCTTCCGGCTGCGCTGCTGCATCCTCGTCAACCGACCGGCTGAAATCCGCTCGCAGGAGCCGGCGTGAGGAGTCTCTAACTGGTAACGGCTCGATTCTTTACAAGTCCCGACAGACTCGACTGCTGCGGCGAATCGGCCGGCAGCGGGCGACACGATGAATGTGGTTGGCAGTGAAAACCAAGGATGGCGACTTGTGGCTTAGCGTGCTCAGATCGAACGTGGAACGCGGAGTCTAGGCTCGGTTGAGGTGAAGGCAAGATGATTGGGAAATGAGCGGCTTCTGCCTTAGGGAAAAACCCGACTCACTTTTGCTAACAGTACGGATTTTCTTTTCCACCAGAAGCAGGCAAGCTTCTCGGGATCGTTTCAGAATCAAACTATGGCGTTGTGCTAAAATAAACGGATCACCCCGGTGCCGGGCTGTATCCTGCAAAGGGGGCCGCGGACCTTCGCCCTGCTGGGAAAAGCCACGCCGCTCGGCTTGGCCGCCTTCAACCCGGGAGGACGTTTCCCGCAGTTGGGCTTTGACCGCCGAATTCGGCTGCCTCCGTCTGGAGCGCCTGTCCGGCGACGAAGAAGTAACCGGGGAACAGTTGTTCCTGCCGCTGCCCGCCGACTATGATTACAGCATCACGGTCCCGACAAGTCTCCCGACACCGAACCCGGGCGGTCTTCGGGCTGCTCCCTTCGGAACTGGAGG
>CAVXVB010000006.1:0-14780 GCA_963765205.1 uncultured Verrucomicrobiae bacterium
GCGCGGGGCAGGCCGCCGGTGATGTCCTGGGTCTTAGAGACGCCGCGGGGCGTCTTGGCCAGGAGGCCGCCGGGGTTGATCACGTCGCCGTCGTTGACCACGATTTGCGCGGCGACGGGGATGGCGTGGGTGGCGATGACCTTGCCCTTGGCGTCCTTGATTTCGATCTGGGGGCTGAGGTCTTCCTTGTGCTCGATGACGACGGAGCCGGTGCGGCCGGAGGCCTCGTCCAGCTCGCGCTTGACGGTGACGCCGGGGATCATGTCCTTGAAGGAGATGACGCCGGCCTTTTCGGCGAGAATAGGAATGTTGTGCGGGTCCCAGCGGGCGAGGATTTCGCCCTTTTGGATGGCCTGGCCGTCGTTGCAGAAGAGGACGGAACCGGCCACGATATTGTATTCTTCGAGTTCGCGGTCTTCGGGGTCGAGGATGTAGATGAGGCCGGTCTTGTTGAGGACGATGTTGGCGCCTTCGGCGGTCTGCACCATGCGCAGGCCGCGGTAATGGACGCGGCCACCAAGGCGAACCTTGATTTCGGGCGTTTTGAGCACCTGGCTGGCGATGCCACCGATGTGGAAGGTGCGCATCGTGAGCTGGGTGCCGGGTTCGCCGATGGACTGCGCGGCGATAATGCCGACGGCGGAGCCAGCCTCGACCGAGCGGTTGGTGGCCGGGTCAATGCCGTAGGACTTGGCGGGAATGACGTTCTGGCGCATGTGCGTCAGCGGAGACATAACTTTCACGCGGTCAATGCCGGTGTCCACAATCTGGCGGGCAATGGCCTCGGTGATGGGTTCGCCGGAGCCGACGAGAATCTCGGAGGGATTGAGCGGGTTGGGGATGTCGTCGCTCGAATAGCGGCCCGTGATGCGGTCCGCGAGGGGGACGATTTCCTCGTCGCCTTCGAAGATGGGCTGCTTCCAGATGCCGTCACGGTTGCCGTCGTCGACGGAGGCGGTGACGACGTCCATGGCCACGTCGCAGAGCTTGCGGGTGAGGTAGCCGGCGTCGGCGGTCTTGAGGGCGGTGTCGGCGAGGCCTTTGCGCGCACCGTGGGTCGAGATGAAGTATTCGAGCACCGAGAGACCCTCGCGGAAGGAGGAGAGAATCGGGCGCTCGATGATGTCGCCGGAGGGCTTGGCCATGAGGCCGCGGGGGCCGCAGAGCTGGCGGACCTGGGCCTTGGAACCGCGGGCGCCGGAGTCCATCATGACGTAAATCGGGTTCACCGTGTCGCGTCCGCCATTTTCCTTGAGGACGTTGAAGATGTATTTGCCGATTTCGTCGGTGGCGGCGGTCCAGACCTCGACGATCTTGTTGTGGCGCTCGCCTTCGGAGATGATGGCCTTCTGGTATTGTGATTCGATTTCGTCAATGCGGGCGCGGGCGCGCTTGATGACCTCGGGTTTTTCGGAGGGCACAATCATGTCCACGATGCCGATGGAGATGCCGGCCTTGGTCGCGCTCTGGAAGCCCAGTTCCTTGAGCTTGTCGAGCGTTTCGACCGTCTTCTCCTTGCCGGTGAGGCGGTAGGTATTGAGAATGAGGTCGCCGAGCTTGGATTTGACGACGGGCTGGTTGACGAAGCCGAGACCCTTCGGCCAGAGCGTGCTGAAGATGACGCGGCCGACGGTGGTGACGAGGATTTTCTTCTCCTTGTGGCCGTAGATGGTGTCGCGGCCAAAGTCGGGGTTGACGTAGCGGATCCAGGTGTGCTTGTTGACCGCGCCCTCGAACTCGGCGAAGAGCACGTCGGTGACGTTGGCAAACAATTGCGTGCGCGATTGTTTGTCCGCGCCATGGCGGGGTTCGAGCGTGAGGTAATAAGAGCCGAGCACAATGTCCTGCGACGGGGTGAGGATGGGCTTGCCGCTGGAGGGCGAGAAGATGTTGTGGACGGACATCATCAGGAGTTTGCACTCCATGACCGCCTCAATCGAGAGCGGGACGTGGACGGCCATCTGGTCGCCGTCGAAGTCGGCGTTGTAGGCCGTGCAGACGAGGGGGTGGACACGGATGGCGTCGCCCTCGATGAGGATGGGTTCGAAAGCCTGGATGGAAAGGCGGTGGAGCGTCGGCGCGCGGTTGAGCAGCACCGGGTGGCCTTTGGTGACTTCCTCGAGAATGTCCCAAACTTCGGGCGAGCGCTTTTCAATCATCTTGCGCGCGCCGCGGACGGTGTGGACGAAGCCGAGTTCCTTGAGGCGTCGGATGATGAATGGCTCGAAGAGAATGAGGGCCATTTTCTTGGGCAGGCCGCACTGGTGGAGCTTGAGTTCGGGGCCGATGACGATGACGGAGCGGCCGGAATAGTCCACGCGCTTGCCGAGGAGATTCTGGCGGAAACGGCCTTGTTTGCCCTTGAGCATGTCGCTAAGGGACTTGAGCGGGCGGTTGCCGGCGCCGGTGACGGCGCGGCCATGGCGGCCGTTGTCGAAGAGCGCGTCCACCGCTTCCTGCAACATGCGCTTTTCGTTGTGGATGATGACCTCGGGCGTCTTGAGCTGGAGGAGGTTTTTGAGGCGGTTGTTGCGGTTGATGACGCGGCGGTAGAGGTCGTTGAGGTCGGAGGTGGCGAAGCGGCCGCCTTCGAGGGGGACGAGGGGGCGCAGGTCGGGCGGGATGACGGGAATGACGTCGAGCACCATCCACTCGGGGTGCGTTTTGGACGCGATGAAGCCCTGGATGACCTTGAGGCGCTTGGCCAGTTTCTTTTTAATTTGTTTGGAGCGGGTGCCGTGCATCTGCTCCTGGAGTTCGCCAACGAGGCTTTCGAGCTGGAGCTTGCCGAGCATGTCCTTGAGGGCGGCGGCGCCCATTTTGGCGACGAAAGCGTCCTCGCCGTGCTCGTCAATGGCCTGCAAATATTCCTGCTCGCTGAGGAGCTGTTTGGCTTCGAGGGGGGTCTTGCCCGGGTCCACGACGAGGTAATTCTCGTAATAGATGACGCGCTCGAGGTTGCGGGCGGTCATGTCGAGCATCAGGCCCAGACGGCTGGGCATGGATTTGAGGAACCAGATGTGGGAGACGGGCACCGCCAGGTCAATGTGGCCCATGCGCTCGCGGCGGACGCGGGCGACGGTGACCTCGACGCCGCAGCGGTCGCAGGTGACGCCTTTGAACTTGATGCGCTTGTATTTGCCGCAGGCGCACTCATAGTCGCGGACCGGCCCGAAAATGCGCTGGCAGAAGAGGCCGCCCGGCTCGGGCTTGAAGGTGCGGTAGTTGATCGTCTCCGGGTTCTTGACCTCGCCGCGGGACCACGAACGGATGGTGTCGGGCGCGGCGATCGTGATGGCGACCATGTCAAACAACTGCTCTTTTTCGCCTCCTAAAACTTCGCGGATTTCCTTTTCGGTGGGATTGGCGGATGGCGTGCTCATGGTAATAGTGAGTAGTAAATAAACTGAATAAGGGATGAAGGGGCGCGCGGGGCGCGGAAGCAAAAACCGGGGCGGCGCGGTTAGGCGCTGCCGGTGACGCTGAGGGGCACGGCCTTGAAACCGAGCGCGTCTTCGGTGCCCAGGCGGATGTCCAGGCAAAGGCTTTGCATTTCCTTGATGAGGACGTTGAAGGATTGGGGCGTGCCGGCGGAGAGCGAGTTGTCGCCCTTGACCAGTTGCTCGTAAATCTTCGTCCGGCCCTGCACGTCGTCGGACTTGACGGTGAGCAGTTCCTGCAAGGTGTAGGCGGCGCCGTAGGCTTCGAGCGCCCAGACTTCCATTTCGCCGAAGCGCTGGCCGCCGTATTGGGCCTTGCCGCCCAGCGGTTGCTGGGTGATGAGGCTGTAGGGGCCGACGGCGCGGGCGTGGATTTTGTCCGCGACCAAGTGATTGAGCTTCATCATGTAGATGTAGCCGACCACGACGTCCTGGTCGAACGGCTCGCCGGTGCGCCCGTCGTAGAGGCGGGTTTTGCCGGATTCGGGCAGCTTGGCCTCCTTGAGGTAGCTGCGGATTTGCTTTTCGGCGATACCGTCAAACACGGGGGTGGCGACGAGCAGGCCAAGCTTTTTGCAGGCCCAGCCGAGGTGGGTTTCGAGCACCTGGCCGACGTTCATGCGCGAAGGCACGCCCAACGGGTTGAGCACGATTTCAATCGGCGTGCCGTCGGGCAGGAAGGGCATGTCCTCCTCGGGGACGATTTTGGCGACGACGCCTTTATTGCCATGGCGGCCGGCCATTTTGTCGCCGACTTGCACTTTGCGCTTGGTGGCAATGTAAACTTTGACGTTTTTGACGACGCCGGAGTCCACCAGGTCGCCGCTTTCGACGCTGTCCACCTTGCGCTGGCGTTCAAGGTCGAGGTCGTCGAACTTGTGCTGGTAGTTGTCCACGATCTCCATGATTTTGATCTTCACCGGGGAAGGATCAATTTGGATGTTGCGGGACACGCTGGCTAGGCGGCGCAGCAGCGTCTTGGTGATTTTGCGGTTGGCGGGGATGATGATTTCTTTGGTCTCGGCGTTGAGCACGTCGAGCGGGATTTTTTCGCCGAGGAGGATGTTCGAGAGGGCCTCGGTGAGGTCTTCGCGCAGCTTGTCGGCCTGGGCGCGGTATTCCTCGTTGATCTTCTTGGTCTGGCGGCGGCGGTCGGAGGGCGAGAGCTTTTCACGCTCGTGGTCCACGCGCGAGGAGAGTTTCACGTCCATGATGATGCCGGCGACGCCGGAGGGGACGACGAGGGAGGTGTCCTTCACATCAGCGGCTTTCTCGCCGAAGATGGCGCGGAGCAGTTTTTCCTCGGGGGCGAGTTCGGTTTCGCTCTTGGGCGTGATTTTGCCCACGAGAATGTCGCCCTGCTTGACTTCGGCGCCGACGCGGATGACGCCGTCGCGGTCGAGATCCTTGAGAGCTTCCTCGCCGACGTTGGGGATGTCGCGCGTGATTTCTTCAGGCCCGAGCTTGGTGTCGCGGGCGGCGACTTCGTATTCCTCGATGTGGATGGAGGTCAGCACGTCGTCGCGCAGGAGTTTTTCGGAGAGGAGGATGGCGTCCTCGAAGTTGTAGCCGTTCCACGGCATGAAGGCGACGAGGAGGTTGCGGCCGAGGGCGAGTTCGCCCATGTCGGTGCCCGCGCCGTCGGCGATGACCATGCCTTCCTTGATCTTCTGGCCTTTCTTGACAATGGGGCGCTGGTTGAAACAAGTGGCGGCGTTCGAGCGCATGAACTTGCGCATCGGGTAAACGTGAATGCCCTTCTTAGGGTCGTGCTTGACCTCCTTGTCGTTGCGCGCGTGGATTTTGCCGTCGGGGGTGGTGATGATGCGCGTGGCTTCGACCAGCGCGACGAGGCCGTCGCCCTCGGCGACGACGACAGTCTTGGAGTCGCGGGCAACGCGGCCTTCGATGCCGGTGCCGACAAAGGCGTTCTCCGTGCGCAGCAGGGGCACGCCCTGGCGTTGCATGTTGGAACCCATGAGCGCGCGATTGGCGTCGTCGTCCTCGAGGAAGGGAATCAGGCCAGCGGCGATGGAAACGAGCTGCTTGGGCGACACATCCATGTAGTCCACGATGGCGGGGTCGGCCTCGAAGACCTCGTCGCGCTTGCGCACGGTGACGCGGCCGGTGAGCTTGCCGCCTTTGTCCACTTCCGAGTTCGCCTGGGCGATGGTGTGGTTTTCCTCCTGGTCGGCGGTGAGGTATTCGACCTTGTCGGTGACGCGGCCGTGATCCACCTTGCGGTAGGGCGTCTCGATGAAGCCGAATTCGTTGATGCGGGCGAAGGTGGAGAGGGAGTTGATGAGGCCGATGTTCGGGCCTTCCGGCGTTTCAATCGGGCAGATGCGGCCGTAGTGGGAGGGATGCACGTCGCGCACCTCGAAGCCGGCGCGCTCGCGGTTGAGGCCGCCAGGCCCGAGGGCGGAGAGACGGCGCTTGTGCGTCAGCTCGGCCAGCGGATTAATCTGGTCCATGAACTGGCTGAGCTGGCTGCGGGCAAAGAAGTCGCGGATGACGGTGCTGAGGGCCTTGGGATTGATCAGCTTCTGGGGCGTGATCGAGTCCACGCTCTGATCGTACAGGGTCATGCGCTCTTTGACGAGGCGCTCGGTGCGGGCGAGGCCGATGCGGCACTGGTTGGCGAGGAGTTCGCCGACGGTGCGGACGCGGCGGGAGCCAAGGTGGTCAATGTCGTCAATGACGCCTTCCCCACCCTTCAAGCGGCACAGGTAGCGGGTGGCCTCGACAACGTCCTCGAAGCCGATGGTGCGCTGGTCCAGGCTGGTGTTGAGGCCGAGCTTCTGGTTAATTTTGTAGCGGCCGACGCGGCCCAGGTCGTAGCGCTTGGGGTCCTGGAAGAGGCGCTTGAGGAGGTTCTTGGCGTTGGCGGCGGTGGGCGGCTCGCCCGGGCGGAGACGCTTGTAAATGTCCTTGAGGGCTTCTTCCTCGTTGTGGGTCGGGTCTTTTTTGAGGGCGCGGATGATGGCGCCGTCGTCCACCGCGGTGTTGATGACTTTTACTTCCTCGATGTTGGCTTTTTCGAAGCTGCGGATGATGGTCTTGGTCAGCGGCTCGAAGGCGCGCGCAAGCACGACGCCGCGCTCGGCGTCCACGATGTCCTCGACGAGGACGAGTTTGGAAACGTCCTCGATGCCGAGGGCCTTCTTGGTCTTGAGGTCTTCGAGCTTGTAGAAAAGGTTGAGGATGTCGAAGTCCGCGCCGAAGCCGAGGGCGCGCAGGAGGGTGGTGATGAGGAATTTGCGGCGGCGGCGGCGGCGGTCGAAATAGACGTAGAGCAGGTCGTTCTGGTCGAACTGGACTTCGAGCCAGGTGCCGCGGTCGGGGATGATGCGGAAGGAAAAGAGCGTCTTGCCGCTGGTATGCGGGGTGGCCTCGAAGCAGATGCCGGGGGAGCGGTGGAGCTGCGAGACGATGACGCGCTCGGCGCCGTTAATGACGAAGGAGCCTTGATCGGTGATCATGGGCAACTCACCCATGTAAATTTCCTCGTCGGTGGAGACATCCTCCTCGCGCAGGCGCAGCTTGACGTAGAGGGAAATGGAATAGGTGATGCCTTCGCGGATGCACTCCATCTCGGTGTTCTTGGGGCCGACGAGGTTGTAGTTGACGTATTCGAGCGTGGCGCGGCCATCGTAACTGGCGATGGGGAAGACCTCGCGGAAGACGGCCTCGAGGCCGACGGGCTTGCGCTGCGAAGGCGGCACATCCTTTTGCAGATACTCGAGGAACGAGTTGATCTGGTTTTCGATCAGATTCGGCGGCGGGATGATCTCACGCAGTTTGCCGAAGTTTTGACGCTCTTGGATGTGGGCGGACATGGGAGGAAAAGTAAGAATTAGGAATTAAGAATTAAGCAGGAAAGTGCGCGGCGGCGGCCCGCGCGATTCCGACGCAAAACGCGGCCCGGCAGCCCTGGCGCAATGCCAAGGCCGTCGGACCACGGAGGAAAAATCGCAATGAGGATGCTCAGAGGCGGGTGAAGGGTTATTTGATCTCGACCGTCGCACCGGCGGCGGCGAGTTTCTTTTTGATGTCCTCGGCGTCGGCCTTGGACACGCCCTCCTTGAGGGTCTTGGGCGCACTTTCGACCAGTTCCTTGGCCTCTTTGAGGCCGAGGTTGGTGACGGCACGCACTTCCTTGATGACGCCAATTTTGTTCGCGCCGGCTTCCTTGAGGACGACGGTGAACTCCGTCTTTTCCTCGGCGGCGGCGGCAGGGGCCGCGGCGGCGGCGGCGGCGGGCGCGGCGGCGGCGGCGGCCACGGGGGCCGCGGCGCTGACGCCCCACTTGGTCTCGAGGGATTTGACGAGACCGGCGATTTCGAGGACAGACTGGTTGCTCAGCCACTCGACGACTTGATCCTTGGTGATATCGGACATGTGATTAGCTTCCTTGAACGGTCAGCGCCCCGGAACGGAGCATTTAAGGACACCTTGTCCCTGACGGGGTTCTTCGGAATGTTTAGGTTTGATGAAGAAATGAACGGAAAAGGCCAGCTCTACGCGGCGGCGGTCGGAGCCGGCGCGGCGGTTTCACTCTTGGCTTGCAGGACATTAAGGAGACTTTGCGGGACGCCTTGGAGCACGCGCACGAGGCTGGTGGCCGGGCCGGAGAGCAGGCCGAGCAGTTGCGCACGCAGGGTCTCGATGCCGGGCAGGGTGGAGAGGGCGACAACGTCGTCGGCGCTGAGACGGCTCTGGCCGAGCACGCCACCTTTGAGGGAGAGCTTTTCTTTGTCCTTGAAATACTTGGTGACGATTTTGGCGACCTCGCTGGGGTTGCGCCCGCCGACGATGATGGCCGTCTGGCCGGTGAGCCAGGTGGCGTCGAGTTGCGGGAGCTTGCGCTCGCGCGCGGCCACGTTGAGGATGCTGTTCTTGACGACGTGGTATTCAGCCTGGTGGGGGCGCAGGGAGGCGCGAATGTCCGCCGTGTCCGCCACGGTGACCTTGCGGTAATCGGTCAGGAACACGTAGGATGACTTGCCGAGGTGGCCGGCGACTTCATCCACGAGATATTTTTTTTCTGGGCGCATGGGAGGAAAATTTTATGATTTAGGATTCAGGATTTATGAAGTAACGAAAAGGAACCAGGAATGATTCAGGGGAAATGGCTGCGGTTTGGCGTTGCTGATGGCTTTACTTCTTAATTCTTAATTCATAACTCTTAATTCCTCTTTACAGGCTGCCATATTCCTTGGCGTCAATACGCACGGGGGGGCTCATGGAGGAGCTGAGGGTGAGGCTTTTGATGAACTTGCCTTTGGTGGATTCGGGCTTGGCCTTGCCGAGGGCCTCGAGCGCGGCGGCGGCGTTCTGCGCGAGCGCCTCGGGCGTGAAGGAGCGTTTGCCGACGACGATCGCGACGTTGGCGGTTTTGTCCATTTTAAACTCGACGCGCCCGGCTTTGACGGCTTTGACACCAGCCTTAACGTCATCCACCACGGTGCCCGACTTCGGGTTGGGCATGAGGCCCTTGGGGCCGAGGACGCGGGCGATGGAGCGGACGGACTTCATGGCGTTGGGCGTGGCGATGGCCACGTCAAAATCCATCCAACCGTCGGTGATTTTCTTCATCAAATCGTCGAGACCGGCAAAGTCGGCGCCGGCCGCAGTGGCCTCGGCGGGATTTTCGGTGAAAACAAGGACGCGAACCTTGCGTCCGGAGCCATTGGGGAGGGCGACGGTGCCGCGCACGGTCTGGTCGGTCTGCTTCGGGTCAATCTCGAGGCGGGCCTGGAGCTCGACGGTTTCGTCAAACTTGGCGGTGGGCATGCGGCAGAGCAGGCCGATGGCGTCGGCCAGGCCAAGCGGCTTGGCGAGGTCGCCGGCGGCCTGCGCTTTTTTGTAACGTTTGCTGAGTTTGACCATGGGAATTGGAAATTAAGAATTAAGAAAGAAAAATTAAAAAAAGCGTGGATGGTGAAGTTGCCGACGGTGAGTCGATTGGAAAGTGGAAGAAGGAATTTTACTTTTGAATTTTTTTAATTCTTACTTAGTCTTCGACGATGATCCCCATCTGGCGGGCGGTGCCGGCGATCATGCGGGCGGCGGCCTCGAGGTTGGGCGTATTGAGGTCCTTCATCTTCAACTGGGCGATTTCGAGGACTTGCTTTTTCGTGACCTTGCCGACTTTTTCGCGGTTGGGCGTCTTCGAGCCGGAGGCGATGTTGGCGGCTTTCTTGAGCAGGTTGCTGGCCGGGGGGGACTTGAGGATGAAGGTGAAGGACTTGTCGGCAAAAACCGTGATGACGACGGGCAGGATCATCCCGGCCTGCTCCTTGGTGCGGGCGTTGAAGTCCTTGCAAAAGCCCATGATGTTGACGCCGTGCGCGCCCAAGGCCGGGCCGACGGGCGGCGCGGGGTTGGCGGCGCCGGCGGGCAACTGCAAGCGGATCATTCCGGTGATTTTTTTGGCCATGGGAAAAGAGGTTTATGAATTAAGATTTATGAATTAGGAAACGGCGGTAAATTGGGCGCTGGGAGAAGTAAAGATGAATCAGAGCGGAGCCATGCATGATGGATGGTTGCATTTCATAATTCTTAAATCATAATTCCTAATTAAATTAGCTCTGCTCCATCTTCTCGACCTGCCAGTATTCCAACTCGACGGGCGTGAAGCGTCCGAAAATGGGCACCGAGACCTTGAGTTTGCCGCGCGCGGGGTCGGCCTCGTCTATGCGCCCGGTGAGGTTGTGGAAGGGGCCATCGGTGATTTTGACTTCCTGGCCGACAGCGTATTCGATCTTCGGCTTTTCCTTGCCCTGGGCTTCCTGCACCTGGGTGATGATGCGGTCAATTTCGCTTTGCTTGAGCGGGATGGGGCGCTCGTCGCCGATGAAGTTGATGACCCCCTGCACCCCGCGCACGAAATACCACGGGCGCTGGAGGATTTTGTCGTCGGCGTCGTAAAGGCGCATCCGGATAAAGACGTAGCCGGGGTAGAATTTGCGAATCTTGGTGTTTTTGCGGCCATTCTTGATTTCGGTGACCGTTTCCGAGGGCACCAGCACTTCAAGCACAGAGTCGCCCATTTCCTCGACCTGGGTGAACTTGTCGAGGTATTGCTTCACCTTCCCCTCCATGTTGGAGAAGGTTTGCAGCGCATACCAGCGCGGCTCGCTGAGCGAGGCGGCGGCGGGTGCGGGGGAAATGGCGGATTCGGGCATGAAACGGGGGGCGCGGCTTACTTGCCGGCGGCTTGATTGGTGAAAAAGGTCATCAATTGGCCAAGGAAGAAATCGAGCACGCTGATATAGCCACCCAGCAGAATGACGGTGATGATAACCAGCGTGGTCGAGTCGCGCAGTTCCAGCCAACTGGGCCAGGTGGCCTTGCGCAACTCTTCCATCGTCTCGCTCCAAAAACGGGCGACGCGGCGGAAGGGGTTGCGCTGGGGGGCTTTGGCAAGTGCGGCCATGGGAGGGGAGATTTAGGAATTGGGAATTATGATTTATGAAACGTCGGAGGCGGCAGGTCGGCGGGCTGGAAAAACTTCTTAAATCATAAATTTGAAATCATAAATCGGGCGAGGGAGGCACACGGCGCAGAAATCGTTGCGCCGTCGAAGTGGCGGAAGCTCAAATGGGCAGGGGCGGGGGGACTTGAACCCACAACCAACGGTTTTGGAGACCGCTACTCTACCAATTGAGCTACGCCCCTGTGGTTACTTGGTGATTTCAGTGACGCGGCCGGCGCCGATGGTGCGGCCGCCTTCGCGGATGGCGAAGCGCTGGCCTTTTTCCAAGGCCGTGGGTTTCTGCAATTCGATCTCCATGGCCAGATTGTCGCCCGGCATCACCATCTCGACCCCCTTGGGCAGGGCGCAGACGCCGGTGACGTCGGCGGTGCCGATGAAGAACTGCGGCCGGTAGTTGGTGAAGAAGGGGGTGTGGCGGCCGCCTTCGTCCTTGGTCAGGACGTAAACTTCGGCCATGAACTTGGTGTGGGGGGTGATGGTGCCCGGCTTGGCCAGGACCTGGCCGCGCGAAACCTGCTCTTTTTCCACGCCGCGCAGCAGCACGCCGACGTTGTCGCCCGCCTGGGCTTCGTCGAGGAGCTTGCGGAACATTTCGAGGCCGGTGACGGTGGTCTTCATCGTGTCCGCGAGGCCCACGATTTCGAGTTCCTCGTTGACCTTGACTTTGCCGCGTTCGACACGGCCGGTGGCCACGGTGCCGCGGCCGGTGATGGAGAACACGTCTTCGACGGCCATCATAAAGGGCTTGTCCACGTCGCGCACGGGGGTGGGCACATCTTTGTCCACGGCGTCGAGCAGGGCGCCGATGGCCTTGACGCCTTCGGGCTTGCCTTCCAAGGCCGCGATGGCGGAACCACGAATGATGGTGGTGTTGTTGCCGTCAAATTTGTATTTGGTGAGCAGGTCGCGGATTTCCAGTTCGACGAGGTCGAGCAGATCCGGGTCGTCGAGCAAGTCCACCTTGTTGATGAACACGACGATGGCGGGGACGCCGACCTGGCGGGCGAGGAGGATGTGCTCGCGGGTCTGGGGCATGGCGCCGTCGGCGGCGCTGACGACGAGGATTGCGCCATCCATCTGGGCGGCGCCGGTGATCATGTTCTTGACGAAGTCGGCGTGGCCCGGGCAGTCCACGTGGGCGTAGTGGCGCTTCTCGGTCTCGTATTCGACGTGCGCGACGGCGATGGTGACGATCTTGGAGGCGTCACGCACGGTGCCGCCCTTCGCGATATCCGCGTAGGACTTGAAGACCGCCAACTTCTTGTCGGACTGGACTTTGAGCAGCGCCGTGGTCAGCGTCGTTTTGCCGTGGTCAACGTGGCCGATGGTGCCGACATTGACGTGGGGCTTGGTGCGATTGAAGTTTTCTTTAGCCATGGTGGGATCGAGGAGATGGGTTGCGCGCGACGTGAACCTTCCTGGAGCCCCCGAACGGATTTGAACCGTCGACCTCGTCCTTACCAAGGACGCGCTCTGCCAACTGAGCTACAGGGGCCCGCCGAAAGGGAAGCCCGGTCGCCCGGGCGCTTCGTAGGGAAAGGGTTTACGCTATCCTTATCCAAAATTCCGTCAAGCCCTATTTTCACCCGCGCGCGAAAGCATTTTTTGGGCCAAAAACACCCACCTCCCTTACGCTTGCGAAAAGGGGGCGAACCACCGGTCAATCTAACCCCCAAAGGGATGGCTGGCCAGCCCCAAATTTGGGTAACAACATACTTGACGCAGTGAACGCTAACCAACCATACACCGGGCCAACAGCCGCGTTGCGGCGGCTAGACCCTCTTTTTCAAGGCCCGCGGCGGGGCCTTGCGGAGTTGGGCGCGGGCGTCGGCGGCCGCCTTGGGGACGGCAATCACCCGGCGCGCCAGCTCGCGGAAGCGGTCAAACGCTTCGTTCGTGGGTTGCGCTTTGGTCATGGGAAAGAGCTAGTTCTCATCATGCTCTTCATTATGAGGCCCAGTGGCACGAAAATCCAAAGGGGCGTCAGCATCGGGAATAAATACATAGCAAAAATCAAAAACATGGCGATGTCCGTAAGTATCGCTATAGTGAATTTCTCCAATCATAAAAACCGAGTTTTTTTTGAGAAAATCTTCGCTGAATGTGATTTTGTCGGCGTGACTCAGTGCATTGGCCTCTTGCCCTGGCGCAAGGATTCCCACCGCCTCCAAACCCGACCCGCTTGGATTGAGCTTGGAACTAATGGCATAATTAGCATTTTCCGGCAATGCACCGACTTTTTCGCCGTCTTTGATTGGAGCAGAATAATATCCCGTTCGCACGTCAACGTTATACGCATTTGTTTGCCCAAAATTTTTAATTTTCACAATAAATCCCCTGATATTAACCTCTGTATCGTTGTCAGGCTTTGGGGCGTAATCAAAAGACACTCCCTCAATTCCAATATACGCTCGAAGTTGTTTTTGAGCTGTATTCTGAGTGTTTATGAGTGTGTTATATGATATTACGTCATACGCGAATTGCGCCAATAACGTGCCAATAACGGCAGCAAATCCCATGAACTCAATTTCCACTTTTCGGCGTCGCCATAAACGCCTAAACCATCGCCCAAACTTATACCGCCAGCGCCCCAATAGTGACGTGGGCATCTTGGTGCTTTTGCTTGTGTTATTACTCACGGGCGGCGGCGAAGTATGGATAATTATCAAGCTGCTTTTCGGCAACCATTAAACCGCTTCCCACGCCGCTGTCGAGGCTGGCGGAAGATCATCACCGCCTTTGCCTTCCCTCAATTCCAAGTAGGTCAACCCTTTGCCGATTACGCCATGCACCGCCTTCAAAAACCGCCCCGCGTCACTGTCCTTCCGTTCGTTGAAGAGGAAGGCTTGTTCGTCCAGAACCGGCCCAGGTGGAAGGGTTCGACACTGACATAGGTGCCTTTGATGGCGCGTTTGAGCAGGCTCCAAAAGTTTTCCAGGCCGTTGGTGTGCACCTTGCCGTGGACGTAGGTTTCGGCATGGTCAATGAATTGGTGCAGGAAATCCGGGGCGAGCTGGCTATAGCTGGGCAGCGCGTCGGTAAACACGGCCGCGCCTTTTTCCACGTGGTCGCGCACGGCGGTTTCGACCACCGGGCGGCGGCGGTTGGAAACGTGCAGGGCTTTGACCTTGCCGCCTTTGGCCCCGCGCTCCAAAAGGCCGACGACGATGGCGTTGCCGACGCCGCCCGGCAGGCCCCGGCCCCGGCGTTGGTTGCGGTCAAAGTGCATATTGCGGGCCTTGCCGCCGATGAAGGTTTCGTCCACCTCGACTGCGCCCTTCAGCTTCTCAAACGAGCCGGATTGCAGGGCCAGGCGGATACGGTGGAGCATAAACCACGCGGTCTTTTGGGTGACGCCGATGGCGCGGTGGATTTCGTAGGAACTGACGCCGTTCCTGGCGTTGGCAATGAGCCAGATGGCGGCGAGCCACTTGTCCAAGCCGAGCGCGCTGTCCTCAAACACCGTGCCGGTCTTGATGGTGAACTGCTTTTTGACGGTGCAGCACTTGCACTGCCAGAGCTTGCGGGTGGCGACAAACCCCACCTTGTCCGTGCCGCATTGCGGGCACTTGACGCCCTGCGGCCAGCGCAGGTCGCGCATGAAGGTAAAGGCGTGGTCGCCTTCACCAAAGAACTTAACCGCTTCCATAAGCGTTTCCGGGGAGTGAATCTCTGTCTTCATGCTCCCAATATAGCATGAATTTACACTGTGTCAAGTATATTATTGCCCAAATTTGCCTCTCCCAACGGCCGGAAATAGATGAGGTAATCAACTCCCATAGGTTGTTTATCATGGAAGGAACCGCAGATTATGCAGATTTTCACCGATTCGATTCACC
>CAVXVB010000007.1:0-420900 GCA_963765205.1 uncultured Verrucomicrobiae bacterium
AGCGCTGCTTTCGCACGTCCGACATCGAGAACGTGGGGCGCACGGCGCGCCACCTCACCTTCTTCGAGATGCTCGGCAACTTCTCTATCGGCGACTACTTCAAGACCGACGCCATCGCCTGGGCGCTCGAGTTCTCAGACCAGCTCGGCATCCCGCGCTCGCGCGTCAAGGTGAGCGTCTTCGGAGGCGACGACCAGGTGCCGGTCGACGCCGAGGCCATCGACATCTGGAAGTCGCACGGCTTCACCGACGCAGACATCGTGCACCTCGGGCGCGGCGACAACTTCTGGGGCAACTGGCGGGCGCCACCGGCCCGTGCGGGCCCTGCACCGAGCTCTACTACGATATGGGTGAGAAGTACGGCTGCGGCCGGCCCGACTGCGGCCCCGGCTGCGAGTGCGACCGCTGGATGGAGTACTGGAACCTCGTCTTCGTGCAGTACGAGATGGACGAGCACGGCGGCCTCTCCACGCTGGCCGCGCAGAGCATCGACACCGGCATGGGGCTCGAGCGCGTGACCGCCATCCATCAGGGCGTCACCACGGTCTACGAGACCGACGCCTTTCGCTCTCTGATCGCCTTGGGCGAGGAGTTCTCGGGGCAGACCTACGGCTCGAGCGACCCGGTGACCCGTGCCCTGCGCACCATGGCCGAGCACGCCCGCGGCATCGCCTTTCTCATCATGGACGGCGTGCTGCCCGGCAACGAGGGCCGCGACTACGTGCTGCGGCGTATACCGCCGCGCCGTGCAGCAAGGCGTGTCGATCGGCCTCGACGAGCCGTTCCTCGCGCGCTTGTGCGAGCACGTCATCGGCTCGCATGGCCGAGGCCTATCCGCCGCTGCTCGGCGCGCGCGAGGCGATCCTCGAGATCGTCGCCGAAGAAGAGGCGCGTTTCACGCGCACGCTGGCCCAGGGCATGGGCATCCTCGACGAGGCCCTGCGCAGGGGGGGCGACTCCGGCGCCGAGCTGCCTCCGGCCGTCGCCTTCGAGCTGCACGACACCTACGGCTTTCCGTTCGACCTCACCCGCGAGATCGTGCAGGACAAGGGCATGAGCGTCGACGAAGAGGGCTTCGAGCGCCTCATGGCCAAGCAGCGCGAGCGTGCCCGCGCGGCGCAGAAAGCGGGGGAGACCCGCTCCCGGCGAACCTCGAGGCCTTCCAGCGCGACACCGCCGGCGCTCTGGACCACGTTCGTGGGCTACGAACGCCTCGAGGTCTACTCCATGGTGCGCGCCGCCCGGGTGCTCGCCGACGGGCGCGTGGCGCTCAAGCTCGAAGAATCGCCGTTCTACGCCGAGGGCGGCGGCCAGGTCGCCGACGCCGGCTGGATCGACCTCGACTCCGGCAAGCTCGACGTGGTCGACGCGGTGGTGCTTTCAAGTCCGACCAGGTCATCGTCGGCCGCCTCACCGAAGGCAGCGTGGTCGAGGGCGAGCGCGCCAAGGCGATGGTCAACGCCGTGCGCCGTCACCAGACGGCCTGCAACCATACCGCCACCCACCTGCTGCACAACGCGCTGCGCATAGTGCTCGGCGACGACGTCCGCCAGGCCGGCTCCCTCGTCACTCCCGACAGGCTGCGCTTCGACTACAAGACGCGGCGCGCGCCGACCGTGGCCGAGCTGCGCCAGATCGAAGACCTGGCCAACCGCCGCATCGTCGAGAACCACCCGGTGGAGGCCCTTCGTCACCACGCGCGAGTACGCCGCCGAGATAGGGCGCCTGGGCGTTCTTCGAAGAGAAGTACGGCGAGTTCGTGCGCGTCCTCGAGATCGACGACTTCAGCCGCGAGCTGCGCCGGCGGCACGCACGTCTCGTCGACCTCGCAGATCGGCCTCTGCAAGATCACCGCCAGCACCTCGGTGGGCGCCAACACGCGGCGCATCGAGGCGATCACCTCGGCCGCGACCTGCACAAAGCACTACCGCGCGGTCGAAGCCCGCGAATACGGCCGTCGCCGACGAGCTCGGCGTGGCCCCCGACCGCGTCGCCGACGCCGTGCATCGCCGCCTCGAAGAACTCGGCCAGCTCAACAGACGCCGTGCGGGCCGCGCAAAGCGGCGAGCGCCACACGCGCGTCGACGAGTGGGTGGCCGCGGCGCTCGACGTGGCCGGCGCGACCCTGGTGGCGGGCGCGGTCGAGGTGGGCAAGCCCGACGACCTGCTGGCGCTGGCCGACGAGGTGCGCGCGGCCCTGCCCGACGCGGCCGTCGCCCTGCTGGCCGACCTCGACGGGCGCGTCGCCGTGGTGGTGACCTTGCCCGACGCCCTCGTCGGCCGCGGATTGCGCGCCGGCGACGTGCTGGCCGCCATGATGCCGGCCGTAGGCGGTCGCGGCGGCGGCAAGCCGACCCTGGCCCGCGGCGGCGGCACCGACGCGAGCGGCATGGGCGCCGCCCTCGAGGCGGGCATCGCCAAGGTCAGGCAGCTCCTTGGAGCGTAGAGGTGCGGCTCCTGGGGGGCGCTCGACTACGGCGTCGCGCGCACGGGCGTGGCGATCTCCGACGAGACCGGCAGCATTGCCCGTCCCCTGACGGTCGTGGCTCGCGCGGGCTCGGCGGCCGGCCTCGAGACCTGCTCAGAGAAGGAAGCTCGTGGCCGCCGAAGGCGTGTCGCTGGTCGTCGTAGGCCTGCCGGCTGGCCTGACGGCGCCGAGCACGGTCAGGCGCGCGAAGTGCGCTCGTTCGTGGCTCGCCTCAAACGCACCATCGACGTGCCGGTCGTGCTCTACGACTGAAGCGCTTCACCACGGCGATCGCCCCTATACTTGCGCGGTGGCAAAGGCGCACTCGACGCGCGCGCCGCCGCGCAGATCCTCGAGGACTACCTGAGTTCGAATGTGGGCTCCTCCAGCTGATCTCGGCCGCTTGCGGCGGGAAGGATGTCGGACGCCGGGCGCCAAGCTTGTCTTGCGGCGGCCGGCGCCTCGCCGCGTCCGCGGGTCCCGACCATTCCACGCTGGGGGCGAGCACATGACGACGATCGCAGGAACCACCGTCCTGGCCGGCATCATCGGCTGGCCCGTGACGCATTCGCTCTCCCCGGCCATGCACAACGCCGCCTTTGCCGCCCTGGGCCTCGACATGGCCTATGTGCCCCTGCCCGTGGCCCCCGACTCGACGCTCAAGACGGCGGTCAAGGGCCTGCGCGGCCTCGGGTTTCGGGGAGCCAACGTGACCATGCCGCACAAAAGGGCCGTGGCGCCCTTCCTCGACCGCGTCGCCGACGACGCCCGGCTCATCGCCGCCGTGAACACCATCGTCGTCGACGGCGGCGTCCTCGTGGGCTACAACACCGACGTCGGGGGGTTCGTCGCGGCGCTGCAGGAGACGGTCAGCGAGCCGCTCGCCGGCGCCTCGGCGCTGGTGCTCGGCGCCGGCGGCGCGCGCGCGCGCCTCCGCGCTCGGCCTGCTGCGGGTCGGCGTGCGTCGCTGTACGGTCGTCAACCGTACGGTGAGTCACGCCGAGAAGCTCGCCGCCCTGCTGCAGCCCGCCGACGAGGGCGCGCGTTTCCAGCTCGTGGTGCTCGATGCGTGCCCACCGCCGCCCAGGCCGCGCCTGGTGGACATCGTGGTCAACGCGACCGCCCTCGGCATGGCCGGCTCGCTTAAAGTGCCGCGCGTTTTGGTCGATAACATCCAGCGTGACCACATCGTGTACGACGTGGTCTACGGACAGCGGCCGACCGACGCCGACTCGAACGTGCCCGAGAGACGGGAGCGCGGGCGATCGACGGCTTGACCATGCTCGTTTGGCAGGCCGCGCTCTCGCTTCGAACTGTGGACGGGCCGGGCCGCGCCACTGGAAGTGATGCGGAGTGCCGCACGACGATAAGAGTCGGGACGCGGTCGCGTGGCGACTCGCCAGGGAGAGCCGCCGGCGATCGAGGTAGTCTCGACCGACGGCCGAGAGCCCGACGACATCGACGACTGGAGCGACTACGCACCCAACGCCGACAAGGGGGCCGACGGCTTCGTGAGCACAGGCCACGACCAGACTCTTGGACCCCGACGAGGGCTTCGACTCCCTCTCCGGCTTAGCCGAGGCCGACGTGCTCGACACGCTCGGGCCGACCGAGTTCGACGACGAGGTCGAGACCGGTAAGGTCATCGAGATCGCCGCCGGCGCTGACTCCGAGTCGGCGATCGCCGCGGTCACCCCCGACGAGCCCAAGCTGGGCGGCGTCAACGAAGTCCTCGAACGGCTGTTACCTGCCGACGCGGCCGCCGCCACCGGCCAGCCGGCGCCCCTGCGCGCCAGCAAAAAGCGCCTCGGCGAGATCCTCGTCGACATGCAGGCCGTCACCGCCGAGCAGATCGACGAGAGCCTGGCGCGCCAGAAAGAGACGCACAAGCGTCTCGGCGAGCAGCTCTTAGACGACAAGCTCGTCTCCGGCTTGACCTCACCAAAGCGCTGGCCACCAAGTTCGGCATCGAATACCTCGACCTCACCACCCTGCAGATCGACATGTCCGCCGCCGGCCTGTTGTCGGAACGGCTGTGCCGGCGCTACTCCGCCATACCAGTGCGCTTTCTCGACGACAGCACCCTGCAGGTCGCCATGATCGACCCGGCCAACGTCCTGATCGCCGACGACCTGCGCATCATGACGGGCTACACGATCGTGCCGGCCATCGCCAGCGAAGAAGACATCGTGGGCGCCATCGGCAAGCTGAACCGGCTCGACCACCAGGTCACCGCGGCCAACGACCTGAGCGTGGGCGGCGAGGACGAGATCACCGACATCCGCGAGATGACCGAGGAACCGCCTATCGTCAAGCTGGTGAACTTGGTGATCGCGCAGTCCGTCGACGACGCCGCCAGCGACATCCACTTCGAACCGCAGGCCAAGGATCTACTTAACTGCGCTTCCGCCTCGACGGCGTGCTGCACGAGGTCATGTCGGTGCCGCGCCGCATGCAGAACGGGGTCATCAGCCGGCTCAAAGTCATGGCCGAGCTCGACATCGCCGAGCGCCGCGTGCCGCAAGACGGGCGCATAGGCCTCGTGGTCGGCGGCAAGCCCATCGACATGCGCGTCGCCACGCTGCCCACCGTGTACGGCGAAAAGATCGTCTACGCGCCTGCTCGACAAGAAGAGCAACGTCATGCTCGACCTGGCCCACTTGGGGTTCGCGCCCAAGGCGCTCAAGCGCTACCAGCGCTCGTTCACCAGGCCGTACGGCGCCATCCTCGTCACCGGCCCGACGGGCTCCGGCAAGTCGACCACCCTGTATGCGACCCTCAACCTCATCAACTTGCCCGAGAAGAACGTGATCACCGTCGAAGACCCGGTCGAGTATCGCCTGCCGGGCATCAACCAGGTCCAGGCGAACCCCAGGGCCGGCATGACCTTCCCGGCCGCCCTGCGCTCCATCCGGCGCTGCGACCCCGACATCTAAACGGCGGGCGAGGTCCGCGACCGTGAGACCGCGAACATCGCCATCGAGTCGGCCCTTACCGGCCACCTCGTGCTCACCACGCTCCACACCAACGACGCGCCAGGCGCGCTGTCTCGTCTCACCGAAGATGGGCATCGAACAGTTCCTCACCTCGTCGGCCGTGGACTGCGATCGTGCTCAGCGCCTGGCGCGTCGCCTTCTCGCCAGCAATGCAAGGAGCCGTACGAGCCGTCTGAAGAGATGCTCAAGAAAAGTGACTTTCCACCCGAAGTCTTCGACATGGGCAAGGTGACGTTGTACCACCCGAAAGGCTGCCCACGGTGCAACAACACGGGCTACAAAGGTCGACTCGGCATCTACGAGGTCATGATCGTGAGCGAGGCCATCCGCAGGCCGGCACCGTCCACGCAAGAGCGCCGACGAGATCAGCCGCGTGGCGCAGGCCGAAGGCATGAAGAACCTGCGCGAGGACGGCATCGACAAGGTGCTTCAGGGGCTCACGTCGATCGAAGAGATCGCCAGGGTCATCATCTGACAATCGGTTTGCGAAGGGACGAAACCAATGGATCTTGTCGATATTCTGGCGGCCAGTTTCATCAATTCATCGTCCGGCATCGTGGACCAGAGAAAATACGAGAGCCGCGACGCCAAAGAATACTCGTCCACTGGCGCAAACGGACCGGCCGAGCCCGCCGCCACTGCGAGTTGCTCGATGCGGAAAAGGAACCGCGGCGACGCCAGCACCGCCACCATCGCCTGCGCCACTCCCTGTTCAAAGGTCTTGCCGGGCGCGCTGTAAATCTTCTCCGCAATATTCACGAGGTTGTTGAGGCTGTCCTCCGGAACCGGGCGGCGGAATGCCTTGGTGGCAAATGCACCCAGCAATTCCCGCGCGTAGGCGCGGCGCGCGGCCGGGTCGGCCGGGGCTTCGTCGCGGGTGAAAAACCGCTCGTAATTGGCCGGGTGTTTCCATGTGGACGGGTCGGTCGGGCCTTGCACTGTGACTTTGCGCAGTTGGTAGGCAATCACGCTCTTCGTGCCGCCCGCCAGAGGCTTGAGATCCACCGTGACTTGGTGGTCGCCCGGCTGCCAATGCACGTGAAAAGTCTCAAACCAGGAGGGGTATATTTCCGAACCGTAATTGGTGCCGTGCCAGGGATAGACTTTTTGACTGACTTGCTGGTCATCCAAATTAATCGTGACCGTTGCATTCGCAGTGGTGAAGGTGATATCGCTCCCCAACCCTTCCTCAAACGCCACATCATAATCCCCCTCCTGCGTAATCGAAAAAGTGTGGCTGACCTTCGCCGGCGTGAAATAGCTCATGCTCGCGCCGGTTTTGCCCGTCTCCGCGTCCAGGAACTGCCGGCCCGTCGCCAATTGCGTCGCCATGACCCGGGAGGTGCTCGGGACAGCCTGGTCCACCACCGTCTGCGCGGCGGCCAGGTATTTTTCCATGAGCAGCGGCGAGACATTGAGCACATCCGCTATGTTATCAAAACCATAGCCAATGTCGTCGGAAGGAAATTCCACGTCCGTGTTGAAGTCCACGCCGAGCAGGTCGTGGATCGTATTGCGGTATTCGACGCGATTAAGCCGGTGGACCGTCACATGGCCGGGGTCAAAATTTTGCGGATCCACACCGAAGGCGGCGAATTTTATCCAGTTATCCAGTGTGGCTTGATCCTTCGGTGACAGCCGTGGGTTGCCCTCGGCGGGCATGATACCCGAACGGGTGTATTTGATCACCTTAAACCATAATTCGGGATTATTCAGGATCTGGTCATCCGTCGTCAATTTGTCAAACGCCACATTCCCGCTGCTTTCACCATTGCCGTGGCACTCGTAGCAGTGTTCCGCCAAAATCGGCTCGATGTTTTTGTGGAACTCCGCCAGCCCGGGATTCTCCGGGGGGGGGGGTGCCGGGCTGGCTGCGGACGCCGCCGGCGCCGCCTTGGCCATCACCATGGAAGGGGCTGGGGCGTCATGGTGCAACAAATCGTAAGCCACCGGAATGGCGCCGATCAGTAATGCGGGCACGCCAAATCCTGCCGCCAGCACGAGCCACGCGCTAATCCTGTCTTCTGCTCCTTGGTCTTTCATTGGGGGGGTGGCCGTCCATATTACGACAGAGCCATCCGATGGCAAATTGATTTTGCAAAAAATAACGGGGACTTCATGGATCTATCATCTTTACTTCAGTCTCGTTCGCCTGCGCGACTTTTATAGCCGGTGCAAAGCTCCAAATCCATGCCTGCGAGCGTTATTCTCGGAGAACCCATCCAGCACACCCTGTCGTTCGCTACTGTTGAGTGGGCTGAGGGGTGAAACAAAGATGCAACCGCGGTGTTTTTTCCAAGCTTCTTTATGCGATTAGCGGGGTTTTGTTATGCGCATTAAAAAGCATTACCCTCATTATGGCTTAGGGGCCTCCCCTATTTATCAAGCCTTTTGTCTTTCATCCCCGTCCCTTCTCGAATAGAATTATTTCCGCCGCTCCCCCGGAAGCATCCCATGAATGCCGCCCTCGCCCTCGCCGGGATGCTGCTGGCCGCCGCCACGCCGGCCAGCCCACCCCGCCCCCCGAGTGCCCGGGCCTACTTGCCCAACTTAACCGTCAACGGCCAACCCGCTGTCATCATGTTCGACACCGGTGCCGCCTCGTCGTTTCTCTTCGACTCGTCGGTGCCTTGGCTCAACTTGCAATTTACGCCGGTTCCCGCAGACAATTCGAAAAACTCCGCCGGATCCGAATCGCCCGCGCTCGGCCTTTCCGCCCCCGCACAGATAAAATTTGGGGCCGATTCCTTCACCGCCCAGTTTAAAATTTATTCCGGTGACCTCTGGAGTGAAACCATCCCGCAAAAATTGGACGGGGCCATCGGCTGGCCGGAACTTCGCACTAATCTCCTAGTTTTCGATCCCGTCACCCATACGATTTCCGCGCCCTCCACTCCCTCTGACACGACTGGCTGGCTGAAGCTGTCCATCCACCCCGCCAACGAACTTGTCCTCGAAATCCCCCAGCCCGAAGGCAAAACCGGCTTGCTGCTCGTGGATACGGGCCGGCCCGGTGGCCTCGCCCTCCTCCCGCCCCAGTGGAAGGATTGGACCACCGCCCACCCCCAAGCCAGCATCGGCTCCGCGATTCTCATCCATCCCACCGCGCCTGCGGATCGCGCCAAAATCACGACTCCCATGGCGTGGGCCGATGCGGTTAATCTTGGTCCTCTGAATTTGACCCAGGTGCCCGTCGAGGAAGCGGACGCGCGCGACCTCACCGGCCTCGATAATCCCGTAGGTGTCATCGGCCTCGGTGCGCTCGAACGCCTGGATCTCGTGGTGGACGGACCCACAACCTTGCTTACCTGCATCCCTTGCCTGCCGGTGCCTTGGCGAAGGTGGGGTTGGATTGGACCGTGGCCCCCAGCGTGCGGCTTAATCCAAATCACTTGCTTGCCGATGCACCGCTTTTCAACGCCGGCCTCGAACTCTCCGCTGGCAATTATGACGCCGCCATCGCCGACTTTGGCCGCTGCCTCGAACTCGACCCCAAAAACCAGGCCGCCGCCCTCGGCCGCGCCACCGCCAAATTGAGAAAGAACGATTACGCCGGCGCCATTGCCGACTATAACCTCCTGCTCATCCTCAATCCGAATGACCTCGCCGCTTACAGCAACCGCGGCCTAGCCCGGCAAAATACCGGCGACGTGGATGGCGCCATCGCCGACTTTACCCAAGTCCTCGAAGCCAACCCACGCTACGCCGCCATTTACAACAACCGCGGCTTTGCCAAAATGCTCAAGGCTGATTTCGAAGGCGCGCTCCCCGACTTCGACCAGGCCCTCGCGCTGGGACAACGCGATGCGAAAACCTACTTCAACCGCGCCAAAGCCCGCTTCGCCCAATCCGACTTTGCCGGCGCCGCCGCCGATTATGCCAACGGTGTTGAGTTGCAGCCCGATGCCAACTACCCCCGCTTCTTTTTTGCCCTCGCCCTGCGCCGCTTGCAGCGCGACGACACCCCCGCCGGCCTCGCCGCGGTCGTCCCCACCTGGAAGGAGGGCTGGCCCAAAACCGTCGGCCTCTTTTTAATCGGAAATTTGACCGAAGCCGACTTCCTCGCCGCCGCCGCAGTGGATCCCAAGAGCGCCGCCCCTCACCAATGCGAAGCCTTTTATTACGCTGGCATGGCTCATTTGATGAAAAATGAAACGGACGCCGCCCGCACCCTCTTTACCCAGTGTATTGCGACCGGCGCCAGCACGCTTACCGAATATAGCTTCGCCCGCATTGAACTCGCCCTACTGAAACAGCCCGCTCCTGCGCCCTGATCCTTCGCGCGGTGAGCTTGTCGAATCTTTCTACGGGTCTCGCCCCGCCCAATCCGCTCCCTAAAAATCTCCCGCCCCAGCCTTGCATCCCGCGCCGTCGCCCGCTTTAGTGTCCGCTTTCCCGCCGTGACCTCGCGCCCGCGTTCCCCCTTTGCCTTCCAGGAAGTCGGCCTCGTCCTCGTCGTGCTCGTGATGGGCCTGGCCCTCACGTTTTTCGGCGGGACCGTCCGCCAGCCCAAGCTCGAACGCGGCCCGACCGGCGAAATCCAGCCCGTTCTCGACGCCGCAGGCGAAAGAATTTTTGTCGAGCGCAACAAATTCTTCAACCCGCAAAGCCTCGCGCAACTCGCCAAAGACACCAGCTTCATCGGCATCATGGCGGTCGGCATGGCCGTCGTCATTATTTCCGGCGGCATTGATTTGTCGGTTGGCGCGATTTACGCCCTGGCCGCCGTGCTCAGCGCGCTCGCCCTGCGCCACTTCGGCCCGACCGGCCCCGGCGCAGGCGCGCACCCGGCGCTCAACGTCCCCCTCGCGGTCGTGATTTGCGTCGGCGTCGGGCTGCTCTGCGGCCTGGTGAATGGCGGCCTGATTGTCGGCCTGCGCATGCACCCGTTTATTATCACGCTCGGCACCATGGCGATTTTTCGCGGCATCGCCCTGGTCGTTAGTGGCGGCCAGTCCATCGGCGACTTTCCTCCGCAACTGCAAAACCTCGTCAAATTTCAGGTTGGGGATGGCCTCACGCTCGTGCCGCCGCTCGTGATGCTGGTGGTCATGGCCGCCGGCTGGATCTTTTTGGCCCGCCTCGCCGCCGGCCGGCGCGTCTTTGCCGTCGGTGGCAACGAAGTCGCCGCGCAATACAGCGGCATCCCGGTGCGCAAAGTCAAACTCGGCGTCTATCTCTGGAGCGGCGGCCTGGCCGGCCTCGCCGCGCTGCTGGCCATGGGCTATTACGGCTCCGCTTCCTCGGGCGACGGCAATGGCTACGAACTTAATGTGGTGGCTGCGGCGGTGGTCGGGGGCGCGAGCTTGAGCGGCGGCCGCGGCTCCGCGCTGGGCGCGATGCTCGGCGCGCTCATTATCCAGATGATCACCACTGGCATCATCATCCTCGGCATTGACCAAAACTACAGCCAGATCATCACCGGCGCGGTCGTCGTGGCCGCCGTCGTGCTCGACAAATTCAATTCCTGGCTCACCCAGCGCCGCCTCGCCCGCCGCGCGGGGTAAGGCGTTCACAGGCAAGACGCCAAGAGCACAAAGCAAGTTTTTGCAGTAAATATCGCTCTTTGCGTCCTTCGCGCCTTGGCGGTGAAAATTCATTCCATCCCAACCACAACCACAAGATTGCATTTTCCGGCCACTTCCCCAAACTAGCCACACCCCGTATCGTTTTTACCCCCAACCCGCCTCCACCCCATGCGTCTCCGTTTATCCCTCCTCGCTCCGCTCGCGTCACTGGCCCTGCTTCTCGCCTCGTGTGGCGGCAACCAATCGGCCTCCTCCGGCTCCTCCGCCGCGGCCACCCCGGCCGCCGCTAAAAAAATCGTGATTGGCATTGTCGCCAAATCCAACGCCAACCCCGTTTTCCAAGTCGCCCGCGTCGGCGCGGAAGCCGCCGCCAAGCGCCTGAGCGCGCAATATAATATGGATATCTCGATTGATTGGCGCACGCCGCCCGACAAGGAAAACGCCCAAATGCAGGCCGACAACATTGAGGAACTGGTCACCCTCGGCGCCAGCGGCATTGCCGTCTCCTGCTCGGACGCCAACAAAGTCACCGACGCCATCAACCACGCCGTCTCCAGCGGCATCCCCGTCGTCACCTTCGATTCTGACGCCCCCCAAAGCAACCGCTTCGCCATCTATGGCACGGACGATGAAAAATGCGGCCAGCAGGTCATGGCCGATCTCGCCAAAATTATGGACGGCAAAGGCGTTGTCGCCATCCTGGCCGGCAACCCCAACGCACCCAACCTTCAGAAGCGCGTGCAGGCCGTCAAGGACGAAGCCAAAAAATATCCCGGCATAACTATTTTGGGTGTCATTAATCATGTGGAAACCCCCGCAGACGGCGCCGCCGCCGTGGAGGAGACGATGCAGGCCAACCCGCAAATCACCGGCTGGGCGATGGTGGGCGGCTGGCCCCTCTTCACCGAGAACGCCCTCAAATGGGCCCCCGGCACCGTCAAGTGCGTCTCGGTGGACGCGCTCCCTGCCCAGCTTGCCTATATTCGCGACGGCCACGTCCAGGAACTCCTCGCCCAGCAATGCTATGAATGGGGCAATATGTCCGTCAATTTGCTGGTGGACAAAATCGTGAACAACAAGACCCCGCCCGCCCCCTTTGTGGACAGCCCCCTCGTCCCCGTCACCCAAGCCAACGTGGAGGACTACGCCAAAAACTGGGACGTGTGGCTGCCGAAAAAGTAAACGTGATTTTTAAATTCCGTTTCACCGCGAAGACGCCAAGGACGCGAAGAATGAGTTTTGTTCACCCAGACATAAAGAGTCGGGAGTGATTCTGTAAATTCTGTAAAAAAATCTTCCTTTGCGCTCTTGGCGGCTTTGCAGTGAATTCTCCTAGGGGTAAAATACCACCCCCTTCCCGTGCCCTTCCTCGAATTCCGCCAGATTACGAAACGTTTTCCCGGCGTCCTCGCGCTGGACGGCGTCAGCGTCGCCATCGAGCGCGGCGCCTGCCACGCCCTGGTCGGCGAAAACGGCGCGGGCAAAAGCACCCTCGGCAAAATCCTCGCCGGCGTTTACCAGCCCGATGGCGGCGAACTGCTTCTCGATGGCAAGGTCGTCCGCCCCGCCTCGCCCCGCGCCGCGCGCGACCTCGGCATCGCGATGGTCCACCAGGAACTTGCTTTTTGCCCCAACCTAACGGTCGCGGAAAACCTCTGTCTCGGCGACCTACCGCGCAACCGCCTCGGTTGGGTCAACCGCCGCGAATTGCGCGAGCGCGCCCGCGCCCTCCTCGCTGAAATCGGCGCGGATCTCGACCCCGCCGCCATCATCGGCACCCTCTCGACCGGCCGCGAGCAACTCGTCCAAATCGCCGCCGCCGTCGGCACCGGCGCCCGGGTCATCATCATGGACGAGCCGACCAGCTCGCTCTCCCTCGGCGAAACGCGCGAGCTTTTCCGCCTCATCCGCGCGCTTAAGGCTCGCGGCCTCACCCTCATCTACGTCTCCCACCGGCTGGAGGAAATTTTTGACCTCTGCGATGCGGTCACCGTCCTGCGCGACGGCCATCACATCGCCACCGACACCATCGCCGCCACCAACCCGCACCGCCTCGTCCAGCAAATGATCGGCCGCGAACTCCTATCGCGCGAACCCGCCCACCTCCTGCGTCCTCCCGGCGGCGAACTCCTTAAAGTCGAGAACCTGGCCTCACCCGGCCAATTCAGCGGCGTGAATTTTTCCGTCCGCGCCGGCGAAATCGTCGGCCTCGCCGGCCTCGTGGGCGCGGGCCGCAGCGAAGTCGCCCAAGCCATTTTCGGCCTCGACTCCGCCGCGACCGGCCAGCTTTCGCTCCATGGGCGCCCTGCCCCCCTCGGCTCGATTCGCGCCGCGCTCGCCGCCCAATGCGGCCTGGTGCCCGAAGACCGCAAGCGCCAGGGTCTGGTCCTCTCGATGAATTGCCGCGAAAACACCTCGCTCGCCGCGCTCCCGATGTTGACGCGCTTGGGCTGGGTGCGCCGCCGCGCCGAGCGCGACCTCGCCACCCGCTACGCCCAGCGCCTCCGCGTCAAAACCCCCTCACTCGAAACCTCGATTGCGACGCTCAGTGGCGGCAACCAGCAAAAAATCGCTCTCGCCAAATGGATCGCCCGCGACTGTGACATCCTCATTGTGGACGAACCCACCCGCGGCATTGATGTCGGGGCCAAGGCCGAAATTTACCAGCTCCTCGACGAACTTGCCCTCGAAGGCAAAGCGATCCTTGTCATATCCTCAGAACTCCCCGAACTTATCGGCCTGTGCGGCCGCATCCTCGTCATGCGCGGCGGCCGCCTCGCCGGCGAACTGCCCCGCGCCCAATTCAGCGAAGCCGCCCTGATGCGCCTCATGGCCGGCGTCGGCGAATCCGCGGCGTGACTGGCTTTGTGATTAGCGACCCCGCAGCGCGTGGGCTTGATGATTGCCGTTGCGGGCGGGCGCGCCGGGCAAGTTAAAATTGCCCACGGCCACGGTTTTTTTATCGCCATAAAGCCGGTTGACCCGCGGGTAGTCCGCCATCAGGTTGGCGCAAATTTTTTGCTGCGTCGGACTGAAAACCGCGCGCCATTCCTCTAATTCTCCTTTGCGGTAGAGGGTATGCCGGTCTTTGGGCACCTCCATGGAAATATAGGCATCCGCGGCAATTTGATAAAAGTTCAGGATCCGACCAACCACGGTTTGGACGTTTTCGCGCAAATCCTGGTATTGGGTCACAAGGACGGCCGGGCTTTCGCCAGATTCGGCATGGCACAACCATCGCTCAATCCATTCCAGCATGTTCGGCAGCAAGTTCGCCAAATGCCAGTCAATCGCCCCAGATAAACTGCCTTGAAATAAGTCGGCCGGCGGGGCCGGGGTGATCCAGGTCGGAAAGTGTGCATCCACCTCTTTCAAGCCGCGGATCATGTAATGCACCATCGAAAGCAGCGCCTGGCGCGGATCTCGCAAATGCAAGACGATTCGCGGACAATCACTCTTCAACAACTGCAGATTGCTGGGGTTGAGGTCAATATGGGCGCGGGAGACGGTGTGGCCCGCGGCACATTCGCGAAACTTGCGATGATCCAAAAGATCCAAGGGGAAATACCCATAAGAGGTTTCCTTCCATGGGATGTTTAATCCTTGGCGCAAAGTCTCTGCCAGATAAGTGCTGGCGGATTTGGGTAGCGCCACCACCATGATAAAGGGCAGGGCATAGTCGGAAGCGTAGCCCCGCAGCTTTTCCTGCAAGGCCTCCATGCGTTTTTGGGACTTTTGCAATTCTGCCTGAGTGGCGCCTAATTCAGCCTGGGTGACGGCCAATTGCGCCTTCAATGCGTTGCGATGGCGGATGGTGTCATTCACTCCACCCGAAAGCAGCCAAAGCAGGTCTTTGCATACGTTGCTCATAAGTGAGGAGGGTATTATCCTTCAACGCCCTGCAAACGGTTCATGAAGGGGATTTGATGGCGGGCCTGGCCGGGCATTCTTGACATTTAAGAAAAGATGGGGGTATTTCGAGAGAGTGGTATAATAGATAACGTCTTCTAACGTCCTGTAAAAGATTAAAGTTTCATTACGGTAACGAAATCTTTATGCTATACCCAAAAATTGGGTTTTTCACCGCGTCGCCGTTGCAACCTCCCTTCATAAAATCAAGCTACGCCAAGCCGTCACTGCATAACCGGCTCACCACTACCGGCCGGGGTCGGCCCGCTCGCCGCCCCGGTGCCGCTCGTGCCCGCTGGAACAGCCTTTGATGGCGGAATGCTTGGGCTTGGCGGCGTTACGGAGCTTTTGCCCCCCGTCGGGCGGCCGGCCTGGTCCAAGTCCGCGATCATCTGCTGCAAAAACACCGTCGCCGCGGCGCGCTCCGCGTCGTCCAGCTTGCCGTCGCCGCTTTTGTCGAAATGGCTAACGATGTCGCGGCGGAGCGCATCCAAATCGTTCGCGGAGTTTGGGGTCGTCGTGGCGTTGGCAAAGAGGAATTGGTGGATTTTGGCCAGCGCCGCATCGTCGAAAACCCCGTCGCCGTTCGCGTCGAAACGGTTGAGCAGCGGCCGCAGACCAAATAGTGGACCCTTGGCGGCTTGGGCGGCTTGGGCCGGTGTCAGCGGGCGGACGTTCGTACTACCGCTCAACACCTTGCGCGCCTCGGTCAATTCGGCCGCGTCGAGTTTGCCGTCGCCGTTTTTATCAAAACGCTGCAGGAGCATCGCGCGCAGTTTCGCAATCCCATCATCAGTCGCGGGTGCGCCGGCCTGGCCCGGTGTCGTCGTCGCCGACCCCGCGGCATTGGGCTCGGGCTTCGGCCCAAAGGGATTGGCGGGCGTTCCCTCGACATTCGCCGCCGGAATGCTGGCGCTGGCCGCCAGCTTTGCGCCGAAGGGATTGCCTGGCGCATCGCCCGTGGTAGCCCCCGTCGCCAGGGTGAAGGAGACGACTGACGCCCATAAAATCGTTGCCGCGCGCCCGGCTGGTATTAGAACTGCTCTGATATTCATGGAGATGCATAAGTTGGCCAAGCCCGCCCCCCTCGCCTTTTGCGGCCCGGAGATAAACCCTGACATTTATGACCCAGCCTGTGTATATTATACCCGACAAACGCCCGGAAGGAAAGTTGCCATTGCAACTTCCGGCGGGTCGGTTCGTCTCTCTTCGTTCCCATCACCAACCTTCCGCCTCCCGCGATCGAAATTCCGCCCACCCAGCACGAGAAAACTAAGAACCAGAAAACCAGAAACTAAAAACGAGAACCCTTTCGGGAAACTTCCGCCCCTTCGCCCTTCTGCGTTCCGGATTTTTCCATTTTCCCTCTTCCTTTTTCCATTCTTTACTTGCCGTGTATCAACTCAATTTCAGCGACCAAGCCCTAGCCGAATTAAAAAAACTCCCCAAGCCCGCCCAACTCGAATTGATGGACGCCATGGGCGGCATTCACCCGGATGAACTCGCGAGCGGCGCCGAACACATGGGCCGTTTCACCCGCGACGGCAAAACCTTCTACCGCCTCCGCGCCGGCGACTTTCGCCTCTATTTTGAAGTCAACGGCGAAATTCTCTACATGCACTACATTCTCCACCAGCACACCCTCGCCGATTTCGTTTTTCGCTTCAAACTCCCCCTGACCGAAGAAACCCTCATCGAGCAACACCCGTCCTTTTGGAAGTTTCTGGGGTTGAAAAAGTAGGCCCTCCCAGCCGCGCTCAACGGCCCGCCGCCTGCATTTGCTTGATGGTTTTCAGGAGGGCTGCGCGCTTGTCGGCGGGCAGATTGGTGGATTGCAGCGCTTTCAGCGCCCCGCCGGGATCACCGTTGGCCCAATTGGTGATTATTTGCTGAATCTGGTCCACGCGGGTCGCCGGCGCGGCGATCGTGTTCGCCCATTGGAGCAACCCCGGATCCACGGCTGCTTGCGCCGTCGGTTCCCACGGCGATTTCGCCGCAATCAATGCCACCACTGCCCCGTCGCGCGGCGGCCCGACGGGCAGAGTGTTCATCCAGATGGAGGCCGCCTGCGGGTCGAGTTTAACCCACGTCGTGGCTAGCGTCTGCGTCGCGGTCTCCAACGCCGGCCCGGCAGAAAATTGGCTGAGCAAATCCGCCGCTTGCGCCGGATTCATGTTGGCCTGCACACCCACCAGGCTGGTCAGGGCGGAGTCCCGGCTCGCGCTCTCGGGCAAATTCTGCGCATCGCTCCATGCCGAGGGAAAATCCGTCGCGGCCAGCGTGGTCAAGACATTGTTCATCGCCTGGTCCCGCGTCGCGCCCGCCGGCAAACTTTGCGCGAAGGCCAGCGCCGTTGGCGCATCCCCCTGCGCCAAATCCTGGGCCAGGGCGGGCGCATCCGGCAGAAAGAGCGCCGGGTTGCCGCTGTTTTGCACGAAGGCGAGCACCGCCACCGGGTCGTCCTTCGCCCAACTGCCGACGATGTTGTTCAACGCAGCGGTGCGGGCGGTGCTGTCGGCATCGGGCAGATTCGCGGCCCAAGCCACGGCTGCCTGCGGGTCGGATTTTCCCCAGCCGCCGGCCATGGCGGTAATCGCCGTTGCGCGCTGCGCCGGGTCGGTGAGGTTGCCGAGCAAAGCGATGGCCGCATTGAGGTTGGAATGGCCCGGAGACCCCAAAACCGAAAAGCCATCATCCGTTCTCGCTTCATCTCCTGACGAAGAAAGGTTGCTGAAAATTTCCGCCAAGGTCTTCGTATAGACATCAAGCGTGGCCACTTGATTGAGCCAAGCCAGCGCCTGCGCGGGGTCGCTTCGGGCCAGGGCCAGCGTCAGATTTTTCATTTCCCCATCGCGGACGTTTGTATTAGCCAATTTATCCAAATATTGCGCCGCCACCTTGGCCGTTTCACTGTTCATACCGTAGCTCACAACCGCTCTGAACAGCAACATCGCGTCATCGTGAGGCAGACTGACCAAAAAATCCATGGCTGCCTGCGGATCACTTTTAGCGTAATATCGCATCATGTCCATCATCACATTGTTACGAACGTCCCCTGGCGGCATATCCATCGCCAACTTGACGGCTTCGGCAGGGTCCAAGCCTTTCAACAAATCCTCGCAATCGTCAATGGCATCCCAACTAAATGGCGGGGTGCCCAAAGCCGCCAGTTTCCGTTTGATTTCGTCCACCGAAAGGCGCGGTTGGCCGCCTTGCCCCGGGGAATTTCCCTTCGTCGCTGACAGCGTGGAGTTCTTGTCCACCTGCTCCACTTTCGCATACGCGTCATCCAGGCCCTGCGTCTGCCAGCGACCCAGATAATACGACGACCCCACCGCCGCCCCGGCCAGCGCGGTGTAGAAAAACAAGCTGCGCCAGGAGGTTATCATTCGAAAGGGGAATTTGATATTGGGGGAGGACCGCTGGCTTGTGAAAGCAGCACCAAAAGGCTGGCCCGCTGGCTGTCGGACAAATTCGCGGTCTGCGCGGCGGCATCCGCCGCGGGCAAATCGGTTTTTGCCCACTGCACCAGCGCGGTTTGAACTTGCGCGGCCCGCTGGGTCGGGTCGTCCATCGTGTTGGCCAACGCGTAGGCGGCGGAGGGATTCTGCTTGTCCTGCGCGTCCACGTAGGCCGTCACCGCGGCATCCCGCACGCTTCCGGCCGGTTGCGTGTTGATCCAGGCGGTCAAGGCCGCCGGATCCTGCTTCACCCAATTAGTGGCGATGGAACTTGCGGCGCTGACCGCCGCGTCATCGCTGCCGAGTTGCCCCAGCATGGTCGCCGCCTGCGCGGGGTTCGTGGCGCTCAACACGGAGACCACGCTTTCCATCGAATTATCGCGCGCCGGGCCGGCGGGCAGGCTGGTGGCATCGGCCCAGGCGCTGTTAAAATCCGTCGCCGCCAAGGTTGTCACAACACTGCTCAGCGCGCCATCTTGCGCAGAGCCGGCGGGCAAATTGGTGGCGTAGTTCCACGCGCCGTTCGCATTCGTCGCCGTCAGGGTCGCCAACACGCTGTCCTGCGCCTGCGTCTTCGCCGGGCTGTCGGGAAATCCGCTGACCCAATTCAGCGCCGCCTGCGGGTCGGTTTTGGCCATCGCCGGCGCCAGGATGGGCGCCTCCGCGAGGAAAACCGCCGGGTTGGAGGCGCCCGAGACATAGGCTGTCGCTTCTTGTAAATTTTGGTTCGCCCACGTGGTCAGCATCGAATTGATGCCGGCCGTTCGCGCGAACGCATCCGCGTCCGGCAAGGTTTGCAGCCAGTCGAGCGTGGCCTGCATAGGCGCTTTGCCCACCCCATGCGTCAAATCCCAAATCATCGAACTGCGGTCGGTGGGATCCGTCACTTTGTCCAGCAACGCCATACTCTGGGCCGGATCGGTTTGCATGAGATTAAAGAAGATAAAGTCCACGGTGTCGTCGTAAGCCTTCCCCGTGGCCACTTGATTGAGCCAGTCGAGCGCCGCCGCCGGGTCGGACGGATTGATGGTATTCGTGTCTGTGAAATCATCCGTGTAGCCCCACGCCCCGGCAATATGTCCTATCGCCTCATTGCGGTCGGAGGCATTTGTCAGGTCGTTAATATATTGCGCGGCCAGCGTCGCGTTGGTGTCCCAGATCCTCATCATCGCTTCCTTGAGCACTGCGCCGTCCGTCGTTGGCAGGCTGCTGGCCCAAGCCAGGGCCGCCGGCGCATCCGCCCTGGCCCAACCGTCGGCGATGCCCAGCATTGCCGCCGTTCGCTCCGGCCCGGCGAGCAGTGTCTCGGCCAGCGCGACAGTCTTGGCCGAGTCCTCCGCGCTGGGTTTCGCATCCGGATCATCAATCGAATTTTCAAACAACTCGTTAAAGGCGTCGCGGTAGGCGGCATTGGTTTCCGCGCCGTGGGGCAGTTTGGCCAGCTCGAGCAGCGCCTGTTGCGGGTCGGTCTTGAGCAACCGGCCAATGGCAATTTTGCCGATATAATAGTGGCCATCGGAATCCACGGAAAGCAAGACATTGCCAATTTTATGGGTGATGAGGTCCTTCGCCTTGCCGAAATACTTCGAGGCCTCCTCGAGTGCCGTCAGCTTCCGCATGGGTTTGGCGTGCGTCGCCGCCGCACTTTGTCCCAACGTCGCCAAGCCATGCGCCCGGCCCAGCAGGTAAGCCGTGACCATCGCCGCCCCGAGTAAGGTTGCGCGGATGAAAGGACTGCGAAAGGGTGCCTTCATCGAAAGGGTGCCTTCATCAGGAGCTATCATCCCCGCATCGCGCCAGGTTTGTAAATAACAATACCACCCCCCACCCCGCCTTGCACCCCGGCGGCGATTGATTTACCCACCCGTCATCGCCCTGTCCCCGAATGACCCTCCGGTGGTGCTGGATCCGTTGAGGATGCCGCCCTGTCACTTCGCCGGTTGGTAGCCCTGCCACAACCATTCCAGAGCCCGCGGCAGCGTTTGCGCGACCACCTTGCCGTCAACATGGCCCGCGCCCAGCGCGTAGACGAACTGGTAGTGGTAGCCCTTCGCCTTCAGCACACCCGCCATGCGCTCGTTGGCGATCACCCAGTTGTGCAGGTCCGCGGCGGTGTTAACCGAGCCGAGGTCGTTTTCGCCGGTTTCCAGCCAGACGCGCAGGGGCTTCGCGGGGTTCTGGGGGATGAGGTGCTCGTGATATTCCCAGGCGCCGTGCGGCAGCGCGGGGTCTTTCGGCGTCTCGTTGTTCGTGTAGGTGCCGGAGTAGGTCAGCACACGGTGATACAGCTCGGGATGAAACCACGCCATGGTGAAGGCCGCCGCGCCGCCCGAGCTGCCGCCCATCGTGGCCCGGCCATCAGGATCCTTCGTGAACGTGACGCCGTAGTCCTTGGTCACGCGCGGCAGCACTTCCGCCTCGATGAACTCGGCATACTTGCCGGACGCCGTGTCATATTCCAGCCCGCGCTCGCTGCCGCGCGCGTCTCCGCCGCCGTTGGCCACCATCACCGCCACCATCGCCGGCAGCCGGTGGTCGGCAATCAGGTTGTCGAGGATCGTGGCAAGCTGGTTGTTGCCCGCGCCCATCGCATCCTGGGTGACCAACAACGGCGCCGGCGTGCCGGGCACATATTGGCTGGGGATGTAGACCGTCACCTCGCGCGTGGACTTCCAGTCGCGCAGGCCGGTGTTGGGATAAAATTTGCTGTCCGCCGCCTGCAACGTGAACTTCACCACCTTGCCTTTGGGCACGTCGGGGCGTAGCTTCTGCTCCGCGGCAGGAGCATAGGGCGGCTTCACTAGGTAATCGCCCTCACCCGCGCCGGGAGCCAGCGCGGGCAGGGAAGAGAGCTTGGCCATTTCCGCGAGGTCGGCCGGCGTGGCCGGCCCGCCGCGGTAATGCGGCACCAGATCCGCCGGGTCAACCGCGTCTGTCGTCGCGGCCTTGGCCGGGGCCGCAGGCGTGGCCACGGGCGCAGGTTCCGCGCCCAACATCGGTTGGGCGGCCGTGACCACGCCCAGCATCGCGACGGCCAACGCTAGGGAGGTGTTTTTCGTCAACATGGGATTTTGGGATGCGGGGTTAGGGTGCAAAAAGTGAAGGCCTATCCCGGCACTTAACCCCGTCCCCATAACCTGGCAATCCCCAAAAAAGCAGTTTCCCGCCATTACTACCCACCCATCCAAGGGTTTGACAGAAACCTGGTTTCCCTGTTTCCTGATAGACGTTCTATTCCTGCCATTCAGTCTGCTGGATCTTGCCCGCGGTATTGCTTTTTATCTCCCTATCTTTTGCCTCCCTTTTCTTAATTCTTACTTTTCCGTCTCCCGCCCATGCATATCCTCCCCCAACCGCCACCCGAGGACGACCGTGGGCCACCGGTGCTGATGCCCCCGCCCAAATACAAAAATGCGCAGGAGGCCGCACGCATCTACTTCCTGCCCAACCTCTTCACTGCCGGTAACCTTTTTTTTGGCTTCGTCGCCATCATCCGCTGCATCCAAGCCCGCTATGTCGCTCTTTCCGAGCCGGAGGCCAATGGACTTTATACCGAAGCGGTTTGGTTCATCCTCCTCGCCGCCTTTTGCGACGCTCTGGACGGCCGGCTCGCCCGCCTCGGAGGCCGCGAATCCCTTTTTGGCAAGGAATTCGACTCCATCGCGGACACTGTTTCCTTCGGCGTGGCTCCCGCGTTGATGGTGTTCTTCCTCATTCTCGGACCCGGCTTGGGCAAATACTCCGACCTTTTTCAACAAATCGGGTGGATTGTTGGCTTTGTTTATCTCTTATGTGTGGCTGTTCGCTTGGCGCGTTTTAACGTCGTCACCAACCCCCTTCTGCCTGGTGTTTCCTCCACGGCCTCGACTAAAGATTTCATGGGGTTGCCTTCGCCCGCCGCCGCCGGTTTCGTAGCCTCGCTTGTCCTTGCCATGTTGAACCTCGATTTCGAGAAGGAAACCATCCAGCAATTCGCCATTCTACTGCTGCCCTTGCTGCTCCTTGTTGCGCTCCTGATGGTCAGCAATGTCCCCTACCCGAGTTTTAAGCATATTGACTGGCAGACCCAGACGACCGCTCGACCCTTTATTCTCTTTATCATTGGCATCGCCATCGCTTACCGGCTCCGGGTCTTTTCGCCCGCCATCTTTTTTCTTTTCTACATTTTTTATGGCCTCTTTCGTTATTGGCGTCGCAGCGTCCGCCGCAGACAACAGCCGCCGCCGCCGCCCGATCCGGACGAGCCGGAGGCCGACGAAGCCTTCTGATTTTAGTGAAGAACCTTGCGCATAACTGACAAGCGGTCGCGATATTCGCCAAGACCCCGGTTTAGCCCCAGAGTTCTTCGCCTCCCATGACATCGCAACACCTTGATGGTGCCCGCTTTTTAGAGTTGTCACGATGCTCACCAGACATAATAAGAGTATACTTAATTCATTCCTTATTCCTCTTATCTGGATAGCATAGATTTCCGTGATTCGAGGTTGCCAGCCGCTCCCTTTCCCCCTTTTCTAACGTTCCATGAAGTTCAAAATCAATCGCGACCATTTTGCCACCGGCCTCCAACAGGTGCTCAATGTCGTGGGCACCCGCGCCACGATGCCCATTTTGAGCAACGTGCTCCTTCAAGCCGAGGACGGCGGCGTCGCGCTCACGACCACCAACCTCGATCTGGGCATTCGCTGCCGCATCAAGGCCGAAGTTTCCCAACCGGGCGCGCTTACGTTGCCTGTTCGGAAGCTTGCGGAAATCGTCAAGGCGCTGCCCAATCTTGAAGTCTCGCTGGAAAGCACGCCTGGCCATCAGGCAAAAATTTCCTCCGGGGGTTCGCTTTTTCGCGTGATGGGCATCGGCAAGGAAGAATTTCCGCAACTCCCGGCGTTTGCCGACAAGCATAAGTTTTCCCTCCCGCAAGCCGACCTCGCACGCATGTTGAAAAGCGTCGCCTACGCGCAATCCTCGGACGAGAACCGCTACATCCTCAACGGCGTCTATTTTAATTTTGCCGACGGCAAACTCACGCTTGTGGCAACGGATGGCCGCCGCCTCGCTCTCGTTAGCCATGAAGTTGCGGTCACGGAAGCCAATGCCGGCAGCCTCATCCTCCCCGCGAAAACCGTTGCCGAACTCAGCCGGCTGCTCGGTCAGGGCGTAACCGCGGAAATTACTTTTAACGACCGGCAGGCCGCCTTCGAAATCGCCATTGGCGAAGCCGCCACCGGCAACGGCCTCGTGGACAACATTTACCTCGTCTCCAAAATCGTCGAGGGCAACTACCCGAATTATCGCCAGGTGATTCCCAAGGAAACCGAGCACCGCGTCAAAATTGAGCGCGAACTCCTTGCCGAATGCGTGCAGCGCGCCGCCCTCGTCACCAGCGACAAAAATAATTCCATCCGGCTCAAGGCCACGAAAAACCTGCTGGAAATTTCCGCGCAAAGCCCCGAGTTCGGCGAGTCGCACGAGACCATGGCCATCGCCTACGCCGGCGGCGAAGTGCAAATCGCCTTCAACCCCCAATTTCTGCTCGACCCCCTCCGCGCCCTGTCCCACGACGAGGTTTTCTTCGAGTTCAAGGACGAGCTTAGCCCCGGCATCTTCAAAACGCTCGACAGCTTCCTCTGCGTCATCATGCCGCTACGACTGAATTAGGCGGTATCATAAAATGTAGGTCGTCATGGCGACGATCCCGCTTCCCAAGTTCGACAGGCGGTCGAATAGTCGATTTCAGCTCATTCGCCCGTCATAGTACCGGCCATGACCCTTGGCCTACGCAATTCGTGACTTCGGGGGCTGGGCGTTTCCCTGCGGGTGTGATAGGCTGGCCTGACGCGCCGGGTTCCGCCCCGCCGCCGGCACCGCGTGATGAGGCCAAAACATTCTTTCCTCCCCGGCGGGAACCAACTAAAATCAGCCCCATGAAAAAGCCACTGTTCGTTTTGATTGTCCTCGCCGTCGGCGGATTTGTCTGGTGGCTCACGCGCCCGGCGCCCGCCGTGGCCGAGCCGGTGAGATTATCATCCGCTGCGCCCAACCCGACCCCGGAATCCGGCGGCCTCGCCAAGATCCGCCGTCCAGGCTCCGGTGCTGGCGCCGGCGGAACCGCCCGCGCCATCCCCGGCCATGGCCGCCGCGCAGCTCGCCGCCGCACCCAAAGTGGACGCCCAAGTGAATTTGGAAACCGCCATTCCCGACCTCGCCAATCTACTCGCCACCGGCGATCTCGCGGACGCCTTCGAAAATTACACGCCGCCCGACGTTCTCGCACAAATCCCGCCCGACCGCATGGCCGCCATCGAACAACAATTGAACTCGCTTAACCAGCAACCCCAAGCCGTGGCCCGGCTCGCGGTCATGGCCCAGGTGCTGGCCTCTTTTGACGGACAGACCCCGACCTATAACGACACCGGCGATGTCGCCACCTATCCCATCGTCAATCCCGCCGACGGTTCCAGCCAGGGCGCCTTCCATTTCCAAAAAGTTGACGGCCGCTGGTATATCGCCCAAACCGACCTAGGCCGCCTTGGCAACGCACTGGGCATGTAGTCGGGGAAAATAGGTTTGCGGTGTGTTTTTAAGTTGTCCGTTTTCGCCGTTTGGCGCAGACTATGTTATAATCACACAGCATAGGCCCGCTTGGTTCCGCGCCCGGCTTGGGCTAATTTCGGTCATCCCGCGGGATCAATCCCATTCGAAAAAGCGTTTAGACAACCAAGCACTGGAAAACTAAGCACCAAAAGACTTTTTTGGAAACCTTTCCCCGCCGCCATGTTATAATCATTACCACGCTGTGATAAAAAAACTCTTCCGCACCGGGTTGCCCGTCCTCCTGGCTTTTGCCGCCGGGTGGGTCGCGCAGGTCTATTGGCATGATCGCGCTGCCCTGAGCCAGTCAAAGACGCGCCCCGCGCGCGCGCCTAGTCAGGCGACGACCAGGCCCACTCCCTTCTCCGCCAATTACACCAACGCCGTGCAAGGCGAGGACGCCACGCCGAAAGCGGTCGCCTGGTCGGCTGATTCCGCCTTCGCCAAAATTCTCGCCACCACGCACGGCGGCCAGCGCACCCTTGCCATCGCCGGCCTCATCGCCCAAACCCCGCCCGACCAACTCGGCGCCCTCCTCGACTCCGCCCGCTTTTGCAACGACAGCGAGGCGCGCGACGAACTCCAATCCATGGCCTACGCCAAGTGGGCCGACGCCGACCCCGCAAAAGCCCTGGCCTTCGCCCGCGCCTCCACCAAAATTTGGGATAAAAATTCCGGCGCGCTCACCGCCGTCCTTGGCACCTGGGCCGGGCACGACCCCGCCGCCGCCCTCGCCGCCGCGCAGAGTCTTGATACCATCTCCTTTCGGGCCGACGGCATCAACGCGGTGCTCGGCTCGTGGGCCAGCGACGACCCCCAGGCCGCCCTCGCCGCCGCCAAGGGCCTCAATCTCGGCGGCAAACTCAATGACGCCCTCAATGGAATTTACACCACTTGGGCGCAGCAAGACCCCGCCGCCGCCTTCGCCGCGCTTGATCAAGTCCCCAACGTCAATACCCGCAATAATCTCGCCGGCGGCATTCTGCAAACCATGGCCGATTCTAACCCCAATGGCGCGCTGAAATTGCTGCTCACCCTGCCCGAAGGCGCGCAAAACGCCCCGCGTTACCCCGTCAATTTCATCTTCTCGCGCCTGACCATGCAGGACCCCGGCGCGGCGGTACAGGCCCTCAGCCAGTTGCAAGGCGGCGCGATGCGCGAGCGCGCCATCACCTGCATCGCCGATGATTGGGCCGACGCCAATCCCGCGGCCGCCGTCGCCTGGGCCAACAACTTGAGCAACCCCGCCGACCGCGACAACGCCCTCCTCAACTCCATCCGCCACGTCTCCGGCCAGGACCCCTCCACCGCCGCCAACGACCTCAGCCTCATCCCCAACGTCAACCAGCGCAACCAGGCCATGAGCGATGTCCTCAGCCATTGGACGGACACCGACCCCGCCGCCGCGCTCAAATGGGCCCAATACAACACCACTGGCAGCGCCCAAACCATGGCGCTGACGCAAATCGTCCAAAACATCGCCGGCACCGACCCGGTGGGCGCGATGAACGTCATCCAGCAAATGCCCACCACTCCCAACACCAACAACCTCGTCTTCCAAACTATCGGCCAATGGTCGCAGGACGACCCCGCCGCCGCCATGCAATGGGCCAAAACCAACCTTTCTGGCGCCGACCAAACCACCGCCAGCACCATCGCCCTCACCGGCCTCATCCAATCCGACCCCGTCACCGGCGGCGAACTCGTCGCCTCGATGCCCGACAACCAACAACGCAATGACCTGATCAATCAAGTGGCCACTTCGATGGCCAGCGGAGACATAGACAGCGCCCTCGCTTGGGTTACTTCCGTCCCCAACATTTCCGACCAAGCCAAATACGCCGCCATGTCAAATGTCTTTGGACAAATAACCCAAGAGGATCCTGCCGCCGCCGCCCAGAAACTGCAAAGCCTTAACCTAGACACCTCGACACCGACAGGTGCCAACCCCCAGTCGGCCTTTCTCTCCAACGCCACCATTCAAATTGCCACCAGTTGGGCACAAGGCGACCCCGACGCTGCCCTCGTCTGGTCAGAAAATCTCACTGGTCCGGAACGCCTAAATGCCCTTGCCGCCACTCTCAACACCGTTGCTAGCTCCGACCCCATCAGCGCTTGGAATACTGTCACCAACCTATTCACCGACGACCCTGCGCGCGCCGACCTCATGGTCAACGTTATTAACGTTTGGGGCAACTCTGACGCTGCTGGTGCCGTCAGTGTCCTCGGCTATCTTACCCCTTCCCAGCAAGACTTCGCCATCAACACCATCTCCCGCACTTGGATTAGCCAAGACCCTGCCGCCGCCTCCACTTGGATCAGCACCCTCCCCTCCAGCCCCGCTCGCGACACTGCCGTGCTAAATCTCCTCAGGGGCGCACCCGGCTCCTACGACATGTCCACCGGGATGGCTTGGGCCGCCAGCGTCAGCGCTGCCGGAGCCCAAAATCTCGCCTACAACACCGTTATCCAACAAACCGCGCGCACCGACCCGGACGCCGCGCTGGCCGCCGTCGCCTCCGCCAACCTCACGGCCGACCAGCGCGCGCAGCTCAACCAAGTCATCCAGAACGCCGCCCAAAACGGAGCGAAGGGAATCAATAATTACAACGCCCCCGGCCCGCCGCCGCAGGGCTACCATTACGAATACCAGAACGGCGCGCAGCAACTCGTGCCGAATAATTAAATTTATTATTAAGTACCATGAATATGTTTTTTAGCAATGTGGGTAGGGACGGCTCTCCGAGCCGTCCGCGGACGCCACGGAGTGGCGTCCCTACCAGAATGCGTCGCCGTCCCCCCGCCGCCGGATGAAACCCTCACCCAAAATTTTCGCGCCCATCCTCGCCGCCTTCGTTGTCGGCCTGGTGGCCGCGCATTTTTGGGCGACACGCGCGCCGGCCGCGTCGCGCTCGGGAAACACCACCCCCACCAAATCCGCCGCCAACATACGCTTCACCACGACCGCCGCCGGCGACAACCGCTCCAACCTCCAAGGCTGGGATGCCAATTCCGCCCTCGGCCAAATTATGGCCAATGCTCCCGGCGGCGAACGCTTCCTCGCTGCCGCCGCGCTCGTGGACTCACTCCCGGCGGACCAGCTTGCAGGCCTCATCAACTCCGCCCGCGCCTGTCCCGACGCCGCGCTCCGCCAGAAAGTCCTCGACATGGCCTACGCTAAATGGGCGGCGAACAACCCGCAAGCTGCGCTCACCTTTGCCCGCACCGCCGCCACGCAACGTTACGACCACGATGCCGGCCCGCTCGACCAAGTCCTCAGCACCTGGGCCTCGACGGACCCGCAAGCCGCCCTCGACGCCGCCAAGAAAATTAACATCACCTCCCTCCGTGGCGACGCCCTCAATTCCGTTTTCGGCGCGATGGCCCAAGGCCCCGACCCGCTGGGCGCCGTCGCCGCGGCCAAAGCGCTCCCCGGCAACCAAAGCCGCGACGCCCTCAACGCGGTCTTCAATAGCTGGGCGGAGTCCGACCCCGCGAGCGCCTTTCACGCTCTCGGCCAAATCCCGAACCTAACCATGCGCTCCGACACCGCGCGCAACATCATCATTAACGAAAGCAACCTCGACCCCCACGCCGCGCTCGCCATGACGAAGAGCCTCCCGCCCGGAATGCAATCGCAGGACGATTACAGCTACGCCTTCTCGCGCATGGCCGCCCAAAACCCCGCCGACGCCGTTGCCACCCTGGCCCAAGTCCCGGCCGGCAGAATGCAAAACCTCGCCGTGCAAGCCATCGCCGCCGATTGGGCCGACGCCGACCCGCAAGCCGCGGTCGCGTGGGCCGCTTCGCTCACCAACCCCACGGAAAAACAAACCGCGCTCTTTTATTCCCTGCGCCACATGGCCGGCTCCGACCCCGCCGGCGCCATCGCGCAAGTCAACCTCATCTCGAACGCCAACCAGCGCACCACGGCCATCAACGACATCATGGACAATTGGGCCGATGCCGACCCCACCGCCGCCCTCGGCTGGGTGGATAAAAACACCACCGGCGCGGCCTACAACCGCTCCATCACGAATGTCCTTGCCCGCATCGCCACCAACGACCCTTCCGCCGCTGCCGACTATCTCGCCACCATGCCCAGCGGCCCCTCCAAAAGCCAAGCCACCACCATCACTCTTAATAATTGGGCGCAACAAGACCCGCAGGCCGCCCTCGATTGGGCGGGCCAGCATCTCACCGGCGCCGACCTCGACAATGCCACCAACAACATCGTCCGCAATCTCATCGCCACCGACCCGGCCTCCGGCGCGGCCTTCGTCGCGCAAATGCCCGACTCGCCCTCCCGCAACAACGCCATCCTCAACGCCGTCACCACGCTCTCCCGCCAGGACCTTGGTACCGCGCTCGACTGGCTCACTTCCACGCCCGGCATTCCCGACAACACCAAACGCCAGGCCATGCAAAGCCTCCTGAACACTTGGGCGGAAGTGGACCCCGCCAGCGCCGCCGTCGTCCTCAACCAAACCCTCGCCACCGACCCGACCTACGCCACCCTTGTCCCCAACATCGCCGCCCAATGGGCCGCCAGCGACCCGAACGCCGCGCTTCAATGGGCCGAAGCACTCACCGACGACGCCCAACGCCAGACCGCCATTTCGCGCGCCATCTCGACCATCGCCAACACCGACCCCGCCGGCGCGTGGAAAGACCTCGCCAATCTGCCCGACTCGACGCAACGCACCAGCCTGATGAGCAACGTCCTCACCGACTGGGCGCGGCAAGCCCCCGCCGCCGCCGCGTCCGCGCTCAATCAAGTCCCCGACGGCCCCACGCGCACCAACGCCTACAGCAGCCTCGCGACGACTTGGCTCCAGCAAAATCCCCCCGCCGCCTCGGCTTGGATCAATACCCTCCCGACCGGCAACGACCGCGACGCCGCCGTGATCAGCCTCGTCAACAATCAAGCCCCCGCCGACCCGAACGCCGCCCTCACCTGGGCCGCCACGATCACCGCCGACGCCACGCGCTTGAACGCCTACCGCAGCGTCCTCAACCAACTCGCCCGCCAAAACCCCGCCGCCGCCACGGACGCCATTAAAAACCTCCAACTCACGGACGACCAGCGCACCCAACTCACCACCTTCATCGCCAAAATCCCCCCGCTCCCGCCCCCCAACCCCAGCCAGTATATCAACAACCGGATGAATTGAAGGGGGAAAATCGTATAATAAATGACTCGACGACAGAGAACCAAAATGGCAGAGTCGGGGGGAGTGAAAATACCCGTAGCCATTGACTTGTTTTCCGGATGCGGCGGCCTGACCTTGGGGCTGAAGCGGGCGGGCTTTCGCGTCATCGGGGCGGTCGAGAAGGATCCGCTGGCCGTTGAGACCTACCAAGCCAACCACCGGCACGTTTTTGTCTGGTCGCAAGATATTTGCACCCTCCCGGTTGCTGAGGTGATGAGCAAACTGAAACTCCTCCCCGGCCAACTCGACTTATTGGCGGGCTGCCCGCCGTGCCAGGGCTTTTCCACTATTACAACGCTCAATGGCCAGGTTGGCTTTGATGACCCGCGTAATGACCTCGTCTTTCAGTTCGTGCGATTCGTGCGCGGCCTCCGCCCGAAAGCCATCATGATGGAAAATGTGCCCGGCCTCGCCAAGGACCGACGCATCCAGGAGGTCGTAACCGAATTGGAAGCGATGGGGTACCACTGCACCCGTGATGTCCTGAATGCCGCCGACTACGGCGTGCCGCAGCGCCGCCGGCGATTCATCCTCGTTGCCGGTCTTGGCGCAAAAATCCCATTCGGCAAATTTGCGCAACGAAAACGGACCGTTCGCGAAGCGTTTGCCAGACTTGGCAAAGGAGCCAAACATGACCCGCTTCATAATTTCCCGGAACGACGCAGCGATGAGGTGAAGCAACGCATTCGACTAACCCCCAAAGACGGCGGCAGCCGGCTTGATTTAGGGATCGAAAATCAGCTCGAATGCCATAAAAAATGCAATGGGTTCAAGGATATTTACGGGCGGATGGCTTGGGATGAAGTTTCCCCGACCATTACCGGAGGTTGCTTCAATCCGTCCAAAGGCCGTTTTTTGCACCCAACGAAAAATCGCACGATCACTTTGCGCGAAGCGGCGTTATTGCAAACATTCCCGATGACCTACTTTTTTTCACTTCGGCGCGGGAAATCCTCCGCCGCGCAGATGATTGGCAACGCGCTGCCGCCGGAATTTATTCGGCGGCATGCGATGCAAATCCGCATACATCTTGAAAATGAAAAAACAAATAATTAGCGCTAAAGACTCCACTGCGCGGCCTCCATTTCAAATGGAGTTCGACCCAGGGACGATAAAACATTTGGGCCTCCAGATGTATTCGACGCTGCCTCCCGTAATAGGAGAATTAGTTTCTAATGCTTGGGATGCTGACGCTACTCGTGTGGATATTCACATCCCTGTCCAGCCACTAACTGATAAGTCAGAGATTATTGTCACTGACAATGGAATCGGTATGAGTGACCAAACAATTCGGGCGGCCTATTTGATCGTTGGACGTGACCGTCGCCAAGAGGACGGAACCGATGAGACTCCGGGCGGAAGGAAGGTCATGGGCAGAAAAGGCATTGGTAAGTTTTCCGCATTTGGAATTGCCGGTGAGATTGAACTCGAGACGACTCACAAGGGCGAAACATCACGTTTTGTGATGAGCCAGAGTGCAATCGAAGCCAGCTCGGCGCAACGTAAACTTCTGATGCCCGCTCTTACGCCGTCAGGGATGGCAAAAAGGGGAACGCGGGTCGTAATGCGAGGAATCACAAAGTTCCGAACGAAGTGCATAGCGATTGATCACGTACGTCGTGAGCTTGCACGACGGTTCTCCATTATAGGTGCAGCCAATAATTTTCAAGTGTATGTAAACGGGTCGCCAATAACAGCGACGGAACGTGACCTCACACGCCTTCTCGAACGAGATGTTGATGGGGAATTATATCTCTGGAAGTTTGTAGATGAAGAAATCAAGCCCAACACGGGATGGAAGGTATCAGGATGGATTGGTGCTTTAAAACATACTAAACAACTGGAAGACGGTATTCAACGAGGGGTGGTAATTATGGCGCGCGGCAAACTGGTCCAGGCTCCTTTTGTTTTTGATGCAGTTGTTGGGCAACAATACGCCTTCTCTTATATTGTGGGTGAAATCCATGCAGAATTTGTTGACGCAGGCGAAGACACAATTAACACTGCAAGAAATAGCCTCGTCTGGGATACGCCAGCCAATGCGGCCCTTAAGGAATGGGGGATGCAAAAAGTGAATGAAACCGCTCGTTTATGGTCGGAGCGCAGACGACTAGACAACGAACGCAAACTCTCGGAGAATCCACTATACAAAAAATTCACTCAGCAAGCAGACCAATACGGTGACAGGACTGTGAAGCGCATTGCCGATCGGCTCATCAAAAACGTCATCGCAGACAATCCTATTGCAAATGAAGAATCACAGGAAAAGGCGGTGCAGATTTGCTTGGATTTTATGCAGTTCAACGCTTTTACCGAACTTGCCCGCGAAGTCAGTGACGCCAAGGTCAACGATGTTGCACGCATTTTGGATTTGTTTAGAGAGTGGGAGGTTGTCGAAGCAAAGGAAATGATGCGTGTAACCGAAGGACGCATTAAAACAATCGAAAAGCTCGCTGAGCTTATCCGCACCAATGCATTGGAGGTGCCAACGTTGCACAACTTCCTCAAGGAATTTCCATGGGTGCTCGATCCACGCTGGACTCTTGTTGCGGATGAAAAACGATATAGCCAGCTTCTCAGAAAAGAGTTCCCGCAAGAAGCTGAATCGCTTGGTAACGACAGGCGCATTGATTTCTTATGCGTGCGTGAAAGCACAAGCCTTGTGGTAGTTGAAATCAAACGACCTCAAGCTAAAGCTGGAGAGAAACAGCTTCGGCAAATTGAGAGCTACGTAAATTTTATGCGCAGCTATGTTAAACGGACTTCCGACCCGGATTTTCACTTTACTGACGTGATCGGTTACCTTCTGTGCGGCGATGTAGTTGACACAGCGCAGGTCAGAGGCGTACGGCAAAACTTGGAGCACGCAAAAATTTATGTGCGCAGATACAATGATTTGCTGCGTCTGGTAGAGGCCAATCACAAAGAATTCTTGTCTAGATATGATGCGCTCCGAAAAGCGAAAGCTCGTCGTTCGGATGTAAAAACCAAATCAAAATAGGCCGATCTCGCGTGGTTGATGTTTTCATCCAGTCAAAACGTTCGGAAGTGATGTCCCGGATACGAGGACGCGACAATAAGTCGACTGAGCTTGTTGTGGCCGCGATGCTTCGTCATCACCACATTACTGGTTGGCGGCGACGTTTTTGTCTCTTTGGACGGCCCGATTTCGTATTTCCCAAGCATCGACTTGCTGTTTTTGTCGATGGCTGCTTCTGGCACGGCTGCCCCAAGCATGGCACGCAGCCAGCCAGTAATCGGGCGTTCTGGAGAAAGAAGCTGGCCAGGAATAAAGCCCGAGACCGGTTGGTCAATCGGGAACTCCGTAAACGCGGTTGGCAGGTATTGCGAATCTGGCAGCACGAGCTATTGCGAAAGAACGAAGCACGCTGTCTAAAGCGTATTCGGAAGGCTCTGGCCGCTGTGAGCGTGCGCCCTTCGCGCTGACTTTTATCCGTGCCCATCCGCGTTATCCGTGGTTCAATAATTTTCCGGACTTGCCCACCATGCCCTTCCCCATCCAAGCCCTGCGTTATGAACGGGACCGGATTGCCTGCGGAGGTGATTGAGGCTGTCGTGCTGGATTTGCCCGCGCCGGGGGCGGGGGAGGCGTTGGTCGCGCTGCGGTGCGCGGCGATTCATTACTCGGACTTGGGCTTGATTAACGGCACTTACGGGAAGACGCGGAGTTTGCCGGCGGTCGCCGGGCGCGAGGCGGTCGGCGAGGTTGTCGCGCTGGGGCCGGGCGTCGCGGAGCCGGCCATCGGGGCGCTCGTGAGAATGCCGGAGGAGGCGGGGGTGTGGCGCGAGGCGGTCGTGGCGCGGGCGGCGGAGCTGTGCCCGATTCCGCCGGGCGTGCCGGTCGAGCAGGCGGCGCTGGCCTTCATCAACCCGCCGACGGCGTGGCGGCTGCTGCGCGACTTTGTCCCGCTCGAGCGGGGCGACTGGCTGGCGCAAAACGCCGGCACCTCGGCGGTCGGCGTGCTCGTCGCGCAACTGGCGCGGCATTTGGGCTATCACTGTCTCAGCGTGGTGCGCGACGTTGCGGCGGCGGAAAAAGATTTGCGCGCGGCGGGCGCGGCGGCGGTCGTCGCGGAGGATTTGGGCTACGAAAAAGATCCCGCGCGGTGGACGGGCGGCGCGCCGGTCAAGCTGGCCTTGAACGCGGTGGGCGGCGAAAGCGTTGGCCGCCTGTGCCGGGCCGTCGCGCCCGGCGGCGTGGTGGTGACTTATGGCGGCGTGAGCGCGGAGCCGCTGCGCTTCCCGACGCGGTATTTGATTTTCAACGACATCCAGTTGCGCGGGTTCTGGCTCGACCGCTGGCTGCGCGCACAGCCGTCGGAAGTCGGGCACGCGATGATGGATGAATTTTTTCAACTGATGCGCGACGGCGTGCTGGCGCAGCCCGTCGCCGCGCGCTACCCGTTGCGCGAATGGCGCGCGGCGCTCGACCACGCCTTCCGCGCCGGCAAAGGCGGCAAGGTGCTGTTCGAGAGCCACTGGCGGCCGTAAAGGGTTAAGAATTCACCGCCAAGGCGCGAAGAGCGCCAAGGGATTTTTTTTGACAGAATTTACAAAAATTGACAGAGCTTATTCTTGGCGTTCTTCGCGCCTTTGCGGTGAACCAAGCCGCCTCCGGCCCATGTTCTCCACCCTCCCCGGCAAAATCACCGCGCGCTTCCAGGCGCCTGCCGCCGCGCCGCCGGGCCGCGCGACCCTGGTCCTGTTGATGACGGTGCTGCTCTTCGCGGTCGCCAACGCCTACCGCCATCCCCCCGCGCTGGTGGCCGGGCTGGATGAATCCACCGCCAAGGCCGTGCAGAACTCCCGTTACGTGGACGATCTGTTCACCAAATACACCACCTGGCCCGCGCCGGGGAACCTCCTGCTGCGCTTCAAAGGCTACGACTATTCGCACGACGTCCTGCAACCCGCGTCCACCTTCGAGTATATCCGCGCCTCCTACGCCGTGTATCCCAAGCGCGTTTACGTAGCGGATGACGCCACGCTCATCCCGCAGGCCGCGACCGGTGATCCTTTTCCCGCCTTTGACCCGGCGCCCGCCTGGCTCGACGCGCACCACGTCACGGGCCTCATCATCGTCGAGCAGACGGCCGACGGCGGCACGCGCTATTACCTGGTGCCGCGCACCAAGCCCTAACCGCCATGCCCTTGCTCTGCACCGCCGCCTACCTCGGCCTCTTGTTGCTGGCCGGCTATGTTTTGCTGAGCCTTTTGCTGGGCCGCGCGCAACGGCGCCTGGTGGAAATCGTCGCCCTCTCCGGGATGCTCGGCGGCGCGGCGCTGCCGTTTTTGCTGTTCTGGCTCTCGCTGGCGGGCGTGCCACCCAGCCGTGCCGCGCTCGCGCTCATTTTTCTGGCCGCTCTGGCCGCGCTTTATCCCCTTTGGCGCTGGCGCGGGCTGGTCACGCCCACCCGGTCGGCGCCCCGGCTGGCGAAGGCGGACTGGCTGCTGGCGCCCTCGTTTATCCTGGCCGGCTGGTCGCTCTACACGGTCACCGCCCTCGCCTACAAATATCCGCTGGTGGAATGGGACGCCGTATCCACCTGGGGCTTCAAGGCGAAAGTGCTGAGCCTTGCCGCGATGCCCAACCTCGGCGATTATTTCCATGATTACTCGCTGAACTTTTCACACCTTGATTATCCCCTGCTGGTGCCCTTTCTGACGGCGGGCGAATATGCCGCCCTTGGGGAAGTGAACGACATCGCCGGCAAGAGCGGGGTGCTGTTTTTGTTCTGGTGCTACGCGTTGTTTATTTACGCGGCGGTGCGCCCGATGCTGCCCCGCTGCGCGGCCGGGGCCGTGGCCGCGCTGGCCGTGAGCGCGCCTGTGGTATTGCGCTGGGCCGCGCCGGGCACCGCCGACATGCCGCTGGCGATTTTCTATGCCGGCAGCGCCTATTACCTCACCCGCTGGATTGTTGGTGGCGCGGCGGGTGACGCCTGGCTGGCCGACATTTTCAGCGCTGCGTGTTTCTTCACCAAGAATGAAGGCATCGCGCTGGCCATCATCAACCTCGTGGTCGCTGCGGCCCTCGGTTGGAAAAGCCGCCCGCGCCCGCGCTACTTTCGCGAACTGGGCGGGCCCGCTCTTGTTGGCCTGCTCGTCCTGATGCCGTGGATTATTTTCCGCCATTCGCTGCCGCACATTGACGAGAATTATCCCGGCCACCTGACGCCCGCTAACATCACGGCCAATCTCGGGCGCGTGCCCTTGCTGCTCGGGCGTTTTTATAATTGGATGTTCCTCGATCCTGACAGCAATTACTTTTGGCAACTCGCCCTCGGCGCGCTCGTCATCGGCCTCTGCACGCGCGCCTCCGCGGCGGCCTATGTTTTGCTCCTGCTATTGCTCGCGCAACTCGCGGCCTACCTCCTCGCCTACGTTATCACCCCGCTGCCGCTGGACGATTTGGTCTTCGTGACGTTGAAGCGACTCTTGCTCCACGCCCTGCCCGTGGCCGTTTTCATTTTCGCCTTCAGCTTCTCCAAAATTTTGCCCAGCGCTGAGACACCGCCGCCGCCCGCTACGGGGTGAAACGGTCCGCCTCCTTCACGCCTTTCCGCACTGCGGGCACACCCCGTAAAATTGCAGTTCGTGGTAAACCTCGCGGAAGCCGGTGCGCCGGCCTACTGCGCGCTCCAGCTTTTCCACCGGGCATTTCATCGGGAGCGCCGCGACATCACCACATTCGCGGCAGACGACGTAATCGTGGTGGTGGGCGCGATGCAAAGCGAAGTGCGCAGCGCGCTCGTGCAGGCCGATGCGTCGCACCAGCCCGATGGCCTCCAGGCGCTGCAGCAGGCGGTAGAGCGTGGCCGGGTCGCACGCGCCGCGGATGCCGCGCGCCTGCTGCAAATCGCCGATGCTCACCGGCTCGTCCCGCCCGTGCAGCACGGCGAGGACGCGCTCGAGTAGATGTGTGCGCCGCAATCCGGCCGCGCGGCAGGCCGCCAAGAGCGCGGCGGGGGTGCCCGGCGGGCCGGGCGAAGATCCGCCGGATTCAGATTTATGCGCGTGCGCCATGGGCGCATTCTAGCACAACGCGCCGCGCAAAAAAGATTAAATCACCGGACGCGATTGGCACCGGCGCGCGGGCCAGCGGCGGTGGTGCCGCCCCCCCTGGCCCATTCCTCGTCCCAATTGCCCTGCTTAAAAATATCCGCCGAGGAGCACCATTCCTGGATGAGAAAATTATTGCTGTCATACACGCGCAGCCAAATGGCGGTAAGCTGGTCGGTCTCCGCGTGGGCGTTGGGCGCGGTGGGGAAATACGCGCCGCGGGCCTGAAAGGCCTGCATGTCCAGTTGGTCGGTCAGGATGCTCTTGGTCGCCGAGGCGCCCGCTTCGTCCACCGGCAGGGTCTGGGAATGCAGTTCGAGGGCGAGGTTGTAGTTGCCGGAAATATCCGGCACGAGCGGCGTCTTGAACACCACGCAGCGCACGCGCAGGTTCGTGAACTTCATGATGGTTTCGTTTTTCAAATTGATTTTGTAGGCCGCCTTCCAACTGACCCGCACGCCATTGGTGATGTTGGTCGTGGCCTCGCCCGCATTGACAGGGAAGGCGGTGATGGTGAAGACCGGATGGCCGCGGGCGACCCGTTGCTGGATTTGGCTTTCGAGTATGTAGGCTTGGTCGGCGGCGCTGAAGTAGGCCAGGGGTTCGCTCCACGAGTGACCGTCCGCGCGCTGTAAATTTACATTGTCGCCGCCGATGCTCACCACTGTCGCCTGCACCGGGTTGCCCTGCGGATCCGTGAAGGTATGCAACTCCGACGTGACTGCCGCGCTCGCACCAGGTGCCGCCGGCGAGTTGGAGGTGAGCCAAACGGCCAGCGCCAAGGCCGCGCCCAGCCGCCAAAGACAATGGCCATTCCTGCGCTGCGGGCGGGTCCGGGGCATGCGCGCCAAACTACTCTTTCCGGTCCGCTTCGTAAAGGGGAAATGTTGCCTGGGTGGCGGCGGAATCCGCCCCGCCCGCCCACCGGCTACTTGCCGTTTGTCGCTCCAAGGTTTGCTGCCTCGGTGATTTCTCGGCCCGACGCATCCACATTGGTAATCAAATTGCCCTTGTCCCAACTCTCAAATTGCAGGATGTCAGGCGTCGAACAATATTCCTGCACGATGCTGCCGTCACTGCTGTAAATCCGCACCCAGATGGCCAGCGGCGCGTCGCGGTTCGTCAAGGGAATGGAATTAAAAGTAATCGTCCCATTCGGGGAAATGGGCTTAAGGGTGCTTTGCCCGGTGAGGCGCGGCAAGGGGAACTGGACGATTTTGCCGCCGGTGCCCGGGAGCCGGAAGAGAACATAGCTCGCGGTCAACCCCGTCAATGATTTGGTGCTGAGATTCTTTAAGGACAGCTTGAAACTTTGCGGGCCACCCTGCCGTGCTGCGCCGACGGCGCGGTTGGGCGTCGCAGAAATCTGCAGCGCGCTCGCAGCCAGTAGATCCGCCTGGCTCTGGGCTTTGGCCCATTGCAAAATATAGGCCTGATCCGCCGCGGCAAAATCGGAAATTTTCGTATGGATGGTATAGCCGGCCCCGTTCACCAGATACACATCCGGATTGGCGACGCGCAATAGGTTGGCTTGCAGCGTGCGGCCCAGATTATCCGTGAAAGTATGCGGCGGAGGGGTCACATCCGTAGCCGCCGCCCATCCGCTCTGATTCAAAAAAATAACCACCACGAACACACCTAGCCACGAGCCAGCCCGATGCAGTAAGATGTGCATCTTCCACCGCCGCTTGTTAGCGGCGTGAAGGTTACATAGGGCCTTCATTGGGGATGGGTATTTATTATCAACACGCTTTCTGGATGATAACCGGGTGGTTGAGGCGTGTTGGTTTGAGTCTGATACTAGCGGTCACCTGTTTTTTTGCAATAAAAGTTTCACCCTAGAAAGGGGGGGGGGGGAACCCTGTAGTTCGATCGGTGCAGAGTTTGAGGTTCCCTCACGATTTTTTCGTGGTGCGGTAGCGGCGCTCTTTTTTAAGCTCGGCTTACTTATTCTCATTCAGTAGTTTACAAAATCCTGACGCCGGCCAGTCTGCCCAAGCGGATGAGCGGCGAGCAATTTTTAAGTACAAGGACTGGCTTCCCATGAGGATGCCACCACAGAAATAGATAACGTGGCCAACAGGCAGGAACGATCCATCCTGGAACAGGGTGCATTTCGTGATGCTGAGCTGCTCAGGCGCTGCAAAGGGGAGGATGGTGAGGCCATATGGGCCAAGGTTTCGCACCCGCAAAATTTTTCGAGTCGCGCATTGTTTTGGATTATGCATAAAGTGGCCTACCCCCATGAGCGACCAAAGACCCCAAATCATTTTTCTGGCCAATGGGCTGAACGGGGGCGGCGCGGAACGGTCTTTATTGGAGATTTTTCACGCGGTGGACAGGCAGCGCTTCAATCCGGTCCTGTGGCGACTGGGCCCGTTGAATATGTATCCGGAATATTTGACGCCAGCCGACTCAACGGAAGTCCTGCCGAAGTTGCCGAAGGACCCCGAAACGACCGCCCGCGTGAAACACATTGGCGCCATGCTCCCGCCCCACCTGCTGAAGGCCGAGGTGCATGAACTGGTGGCCGATGCCCTCCGGATTTTTGACCGGTTGCAGCCGGTGGTGCGGGCGGCGGCCAGCCCCGTCATCCTGGTCAGTTCCCAATCGAGCATGAATATCCGCGCCGCCATCCTGCAATGGCTGTGCGCCCACCGCGTGCCAGTCGTCTACATCGAACAGAACGAGCCCTATGTTCGATATTTAATTGGCGAGAGTAACAAAGCGAGAACACTGCATTGGACCCGGATCCGCGAAACTTATCCACAAGCGACCTGCGTGGTGGCCGTCTCGCGCGCGGTGAAAGCCAGCCTGCAGGACCGCTTTGGGATTGCCCCCCAGCGGATCGCCGTCATCCCCAACCCGGTCAACCTCGAAAAATTGCGGACCGCGCGGTCCACCCCACGCCCCCCACATCCCTTTTATCACGCCAACAGCCCGGTGGTGATTTGCGTGGCCCGCTTCTCCCCCCAGAAGAATCACCAGATGCTGCTCCGCAGCCTGGCGCTGGCCAGGAAGGAACTTCCCCTGAAGCTCATCTTGCTGGGCCATGGCGAACTGAAGGACGCCATCCAACGATCCATTCGGGAAATGGGCCTGGACGAGGCGGTGGCCTTGGTGGATTTTCACCCGGAGCCGTTTTCCTTGATTGCCCATGCTGATGTGCTGGCGCTGGCTTCCTATTGTGAGGGACACCCCTTGGCCCTGCTGGAAGCCCTGGCCTGCGGCGTGCCGGTGGTGTCCACGAATTGGGCGGGCGCCCGCGAAATCATTGACGACGGCGCCAACGGGGTGATTTGCGACATGAACGATCACGCCCTGGCCGCCGGCCTCCTGGCCGGCCTCCACCTGGCCAAGTCGTCGGCCACCTCGGCCGTGGCGCAGGCCTCCGTGGAACGATTTGCCGTCTCCACGATTGCCCGAAAATATGAAAGCCTCTTCGAAAAGATTATCCGCGAGGACACGCCCGGCCCATCCTTCACGGAGGCGCCGACGCCCTGCTGCCGGCTCGAGATTCTGGCCTTATATTACAACGTCCCCCATTCGGTCATTGCGGAACTGGCCCGCCTGCCCCACGATCAGCGCAAGGAACGGTGCTGGCGCCAGGGAATTGATCCGCACATCTTTCGCACCATGCTGGATTATACCCGTTATCCCGAGGCGGCCCGCATTTACCGGGAGTTGGTCGCGCTGGGCGAAGTGGTCGGGCAGTTGGCGGTTTTGGATTTTGGCTGCCTGGTCGCGGACTATGCCCTGTATTTTGCGAGGCTGGGGGCCACGCTTGCCATCTACGACACGGCTGAAGCGACGAATTTCGCCCTTTTTCGATTCACCTTGGAAAAGCTCCGGACGCAAGCGTTCACGATTCCTACCGATTATGGCGCCATGATGGCCGGCCGGGATCTGGTCATTTTTGGCGAAGTCCTCGAACACATGGAAAACCCGCTGGCGGCTCTGCAGGCCTGCGCCGCCCAGTCCGTGAAATACATTTTCACCTCCTGTTTTCCCTTCGGCAATGAGAAATACTTTTCCTTGAGCGGGCATTCCAAGGCCGCCCAAGCCCAGCAGCCCGCCTGCGTGGAATTGCTGAACGCGCACTACGAAAACCGGCCGTTGCGCCAGCGCGCGGTCCTTTGGCGGCGAAAGCAGGATATCGCCCCGCAGGCGACCCAGAGTGCCGGCTAAACCCCGCGCGGCGAATGAAGCGCACCATCTATCCTGCAACGGCTAGTAGATTGCCGGGCTTGCTTTTTGCCCCAAAACATGTTTTTTTAACCATTCCGTGCTAAGCGATTGTTAATAAGTCGTTAAAACACAGCCATCAACCAACCCTCCCGCCACGCCATGAAAACCGCCGCCAAGGCCAAGCCCATCGTGCCGTTCCCGCCTCAAGACGAGGTGGGACCCGAAATGCGCGGGGCGGACGTCGTCGTCCGCTGCCTTGAGCGCGAGGGCGTCGAAGTGGTGTTTGCCTATCCCGGCGGCGCTTCGATGGAGCTGCACCAGGCCCTGACGCGCCCGACCACCATCCGCACCATCCTGCCGCGCTTCGAGCAGGGTGGCGGCTTTATGGCGCACGGCTACGCCCGCGCCACAGGCAAGGCCGGCGTCTGCATGGCCACCAGCGGCCCCGGCGCGACCAACCTCGTCACCTGCATCGCCGATGCCTACATGGACTCGATTCCGCTGATCGCCATCACCGGCCAGGTCTTCCAGCAATTCATCGGCAAGGGCGCGTTTCAGGAGACGGACTTCTTCGGGATGACCCTCCCGATCACCAAGCACAGCTACCTCGTCCTTAAGGCCGAGGATTTGCCGCGCGTGTTCAAGGAGGCCTTCCATATCGCCACGACCGGCCGCCCCGGCCCCGTCGTGATTGATATTCCCAAAGACGTGCAGCAGAAAATCATTAAGCCCGTCTTCCCTGGCGCGATTCACCTCGCCGGCTATCCCGAGCCGCCCAAGGCCAGCGACGCCGAGCTGGCCAAGGTTCTTGAACTGATCGCCAAGGCCAAGAAGCCCGTCCTGTATATCGGCGGCGGCATTCTCAGCGCCGACGCCAGCGCCGAGCTGCGCCAATTCGCGGAGCTGACGGGCATCCCCGTGGCCTCGACCCTGATGGGCCTCGGCGCCTTCCCCGCCAACCACCCGCAAAGCCTCTACTGGTTCGGCATGCACGGCACCGTCGCCGGCAACTGGGCCGTGTGCGACAGCGACCTGCTCATCACCGCCGGCGCGCGTTTTGACGATCGCGTCACCGGCGTAGTCAGCAAATTCGCCCCACACGCGACCATCGTCCACTTCGACATTGACCGCGCCGAGCACAACAAAAACAAGTTCGCCCAATACCCGATTGCCTCGGACATCAAATACGCCCTCGCGCGCCTCCTCGAACTCATTGCCGAGACGAAGTGGCAGCGCCCGGACATTTCCGCGTGGATGAAGCAAATCGCCGCGTGGAAAAAGGAGCATCCCTTCCCCTTTAGCTACGCGAAAAATTCCGAATACATCCTGCCGCAGGAAGCCATCGAAATCCTGTTCGAGGAAACCAAGGGCGACGCGATTCTCACCACCGGCGTGGGCCAGCACCAGATGTGGACGCCGCAGTATTATCATTTCAAGGAGCCGCGCACCTTCATCAGCTCCCTCGGCCTGGGCACCATGGGCTTCGGCTTCCCCGCCGCCCTCGGCGCCAAAGTCGCCCGCCCCGACAAGCAAGTCGTGGACGTGGATGGCGACGGCTCCTTCCTGATGAACATCCAGGAACTCGCCACCGCCAAAATCGAAAAGATCAACGCCAAGTGCCTGCTCCTCAATAACCAGCACCTCGGCATGGTGGTGCAGTGGGAGGACAACTTCTACGCCGGCACCCGCGGCCACACGATCCTGTGCGACCCGGAAAACATCGGCAGCCCGAGCAACCCCGGCGGCATCTATCCTGATTTCGTCACCATCGCCAAAGGCTTCGGCGTGAAGGCCCGCCGCGTCCTCAAGCGCGAAGACCTCCGCGACGCCATCCGCGAAATGCTCGCCCACGACGGCCCCTACGTGCTCAACGTCATCGTCCCCTACACCGAACATGTGCTTCCCTTCATCCCGCAAAGCAAATCAGCGAAGGAGATCATCACCGAGCGGGTGAAGTGAAGGGGGGAAATGACCTCCTCACGTAGTCTTGCCATTTCCCCTGAAAAGGTTAATGTAACCCCATGATCATCGTGCGGTATCCCGACGAGCACGCCAAAGGCCGGGCTTTGGGCTATCTGGCTGGCCGCTTTTCCTTCAAGAGTTGGGCCACGGGTGAAATGATGGTGCCGGAAAATGCCCTGCCCGCGCTGGCCGTGGAAGGAATTCCTTTTACCGTGGAAGGCCCCGCCAATTATGAGCGCCTTGCGTCGCTACGAAATCCTCCTCCCGTCCCAGTTTAACGACAGCCGGCCCGTGCCGGAGGAGTGGAAATGAGAATGGATGCTCAACTGCCCGGGGAATCACTGGGCACATGATAGACGCCAACTGTTAAACGAAGGCTAAGTGATGGGTCTCGCTTACTTTTCATAATTGCAGAAAACTCACCCTGTCGCCTCCCTGCCAAGATTTTTAGAAATCCCTCATGCGACTCTAACAATTTAGGTATCTGATCTAACACCGTTGAAATCTTGACATTGCGCACAAATAGAAGCACCGCTGTTTTTGCGTCTCGCCAAGTAAGATACTTAAGCAGCTGATCAATGGTATCGTGAAATGCTTTTGCTCCGGACCAAAATTTGCATTCAGCAATAAACAAATTACGCCCGTCCTTCCGAATTAAAATGTCCGTCTTGCCTTCAAAATTAAAGGTTTCACCCGTTGCGGCCCCTTCAAATTGGCCGTTTAGCCCACGGAATGAATCGCGCAATTGGTTCTTGCGTCGCGTAGCGACGCTTGAATGACGGCGAGAATCAAGCGTCGGCTGCGCGACGCCTTCGCATCTAATCATCCGCTACCGTGGGCTGAAGCGCCACGGCTATTTTCGTTGGGCCACTACGCGGCCCAAGCATCCGCTCGTCCGGTTGCTGCGGCTAAAAATTTTGCAATGGAATTACTTCCCGCACAACTCCTCCAGCCGGCCCAGCGCCGCGTCCATCATCCCGCCGATGCGGTGTTGGGCTACGCGGCGCAGGAGAAATCGCTTCAGGAAATTGTCCGGCCATTGGCGCGAGTTGAGCCGCACGCGCGTGCCCGCGCCCGCCGGTTCCAGCTCGACATGAAACTCGACGCGCACCGAGATTTGCGGCGCGGGCCGGCCGTTGAGCAGCTCGCGGTCGTGCTTCCAGGCCAGCCGCCGCGGCGGCTCGTGGATGATGACGGTCTGCTCGATCTCGAAATGCTTCCGCCCCCATTGCCCGCCCACGCGCTGCCGCCGTCCCACCCCCGCTCCGCTGATCCACTCCGCCGACCTAAAGCCCGCGAACCACTCCGGCAGCCGCGCCACCGGCTCGACCACCGCCCACACGCGCTCCGGTGGGGCGGCCAAAATTCGTTCGCGGATGACTTCGATCATAAGCCAGGGATTTTTAGACAGAATTAACAAAATGGACAGAATTTTTTTCACCACGAATTTCGCGGACAGCATCTAGGCTTTTTGTATGCATCAGTGCTATTCGTGCAATCCGTGGTCACCCGCCGTCTTTCCATAAATTCTGTCAATTCTGTTAATTCTGTCTAAACTCCCCCCATGGCCGCCGACCCCTTTGCCTTTTACACCGCCCTGCCCGTCTGCCCCTCGTTCGCGGATGTGACCCGCACGGAGGTTTATCGGCCGCTGCCCGACGACTGGGTCATCGTCATCGGCGATGTCGAAGGCTCGACCGCCGCCATCGCGCGCGGGCAATACAAGGACGTGAACCTCGTCGGCAGCTCGCTCCTCATCGCCTCCTTCAACGCCCTTGGGCGCTCGGATATTCCGTTTATCTTCGGCGGCGATGGCGCGACCCTCGCGCTGCCCGAGTCCGAACTCGCCCGCGTGCGCCCGGCCTTTCTCGCCACGCGGCGCATGGCGCGCGACGGGTTCGACCTCGACCTGCGCATCGGCGTCGTGCCGATGCGCGACTTGCGCGCCGCAGGCCACGATGCCGCGGTCGCGCGCGTGCGGCTCTCCGACCGTTTTGCGCTCGCCGCGTTTTGGGGCGACGGCCTCGCCTGGGCGGAAAAAATGGTCAAAGACCCGCAGGCCGGCGCGCGCTACCGCATCGAGGAATACGCCGCGCCGACGGCGGAGACCTTTGTCGGCCTCGAATGCCGCTGGCGCGGCGTGCCCAGCGAGCAGGGCGAAACGCTCGCGCTCCTCGTGCAGGCCACCGCGCCGCGCGCCGGCGACCAAGTGCGCATCTATGTGACCGTGGTCGAAAAACTGGTGGAAATTTTCGGCGACCAGGCCGGCAATCCCATCGCCATCACTCAACTGCAACTGGCGGGCGACCCTGCCGCCGCCGCGCGCGAAACCCGCGTCCACCGCAGCCAGGCCGGCGTGCTCGCGCAAAAATTATTTCAACTGCGCGTTCGCTTCCTCAGCGCGCTCGGCAGTTGGTTCATGCGTCATCGCATCAAGTTCTGGAAAATTGACTGGAGCCGCTACACGGAGGATGTCGTGCGCAACAGCGATTTTCGCAAATTCGACGGCACGCTCCGCATGGTCCTCTCCGCGACCGAGGCGCAGCGCACGGCCCTCGTCGCGTGGCTCGAAGCGCGCCACCGTGCGGGCGAACTGGCCTACGGCCTCCACATCGCGAAGGAAGCCCTCGTCACCTGTCTCATCTTCGAGCGCGAAGGTGGCCACCTGCATTTCATTGACGGCGCGGGCGGCGGCTACGCCCTCGCCTCCGCCGACCTCAAAGCCCGCCTCGCCGTGCTCGCCGGCTTGGCGTGAAAGGACTTCCTCCGTATGATTAAACGCAACGGAAACCTCCGCGGATTGGTTAATGACGGCTTCGCCCCGGCCAGGTGGCCGGGCGCTTCCAAAAATCATCGTTGCGGCCGCCGTAGTAGGAATCCAGCACGCGGTCCATCACGCGCGAGGTGCGCGCGGCGGACGCGCCGGGGCTGGGGCAGGTGCCGCGGCCGCGTAATTCGTCCACGACGGTTTGAATCAACGGCTGCGCTACGTGCGCGGGCGGCGTGAAGGGAAATTCGCGCACGGGCCTGTCGGCGGTTTCGAGGCGCAGCGGTTCGCTGCCGAAGGTTGAAAAGGTCAGGCGCGCGTGGGTGCCGGTGATTTGGAAAAAATCTTCGGCGGGGTGGACCGCGCCGGCGAAATTCCACGTGGCGGTGCCGGGCGCGCCGGTGGGCGTGCGGAAACTCAGTGCCAGCGTGTCCTCGACGTCGTAGCCGGAGGCGAGGTTGGCGGCGTGGCCCGCGACGTCCTCGAGCGCGCCGAAAAAGAAATCGAGCAGGTCGAGCGTATGGGAACCGATATCGAGGAAAAATCCGCCGCCGGCGTTTTCGGCGTCGAGCCGCCAGGGCAAATCACCGGGGGGCGCGGCGTGGCGCGCGTCGGTGAATTGGTAATGGACGTTCGTCACGCGGCCCAGCGCGGTCTCGATCAATTCCTTCGCCTGGAGAAAGCGCGGCTGCGCGCGGCGATAATAGGCGACGAACAGCGGCAAACGCGCGCGGGCGAACTCGGCGACCATTTGGTCGCACTCGGCGGCGCTGCGCGCCATCGGTTTTTCGACATGGCAGGGCTTGCCCGCGGCGGCCACGCGGAGCGCGAGTTCGAGATGCGAACCGGGCGGCGTGGCGATATACACGGCGTCCACGTCCGGGTCGCGGATCAGCGCGTCGGCATCGCTGAACCATTTTGGCACGTGGTGGCGGAGCGCATAATCCTCGGCCAGCGCGGCGTTGCGGCGCATGACGGCGACGAGTTGCGAACCGTCCACCTTCTGGAAACCCGGCCCGCTTTTGACTTCGGTCACGTCTCCGCAGCCGACAATGCCCCAACGAATCAGGTCGCGCGGAACCCACGCGGAAGAGGAAGAGGAGGCGGCAGCCATGCCGCAGGTTATGGCGGCCACGCCCCTCGACGGCAAAATAAATTTTCAGCACTGACTTGCGTGGAAAATTCCCTAAAAATCCACTTTTTGCATCCCGTCTTTCACATTTTCATTTCGCCATTCAGCATTCATAACTCCGCATTCTTCCTATGCCTCCTTTTCGCGACCTTCCCTTTGGCCAGCCCGTGCCCGATTCGCCGCACGCCGTGCTGTGCAGCCTGCCGCGCCTGGCTGACGTGATTGGCTACGAGGAGCGCCGGCCGGAGGTCGTTGCCGCCATGCGCTCCGGCTACCCGCGCTTTCTGACCAATCCCCTCGTCGCCCACGCCCAGCAGTGGGCCGCGCGGGAACTCGGCTGCGCAAACACCGAAGTCCGGCTCGTGCAGACGGAGCGATTGGCAACAGGTATGGCGCGGTTCGCGCGGCAAACCACCGCGCTGAAAGCCTGGCGCGGCGCGTGGGCGGTGGAGATTGAAAAAGCTCCCGAAAGTCTGGCGCGCGCGAAAGCCTTCCATCAACATACCGGCGCGGCCATCACCTCGCGCCAGGCCGAGGATATTTTAATCGCCGCGGGCGCGCCAACTTCGCCATTCGCCGAAGCCATCTACTCCGGCGATGCCGCCACCAAAGTTCGCGCCAACCTCGCCGAGGCCTTCGGTGTCGCCGACCCGGCGGATATTTTGCTCACCGGTTCGGGCATGACGGCCTTTTACGAAGTCTTCGCAGCGGTGCGCGCGGCACAGCTTCCGCGCGGGCGGGGTCTTTGGCTCCAGCTCGGCTGGCAATACGTGGATACCACCGAGATTCTGCAAAAATTCCTTGGCCCCGGCGAACGCTGCCGGTTTTGGCCCGACGTGTTTGACGCCGCGGGACTCGAAGCTTTTTTTGCCAAACACGGCCCGGAACTCGCCGGAGTCGTCGCCGAATTTCCCACCAATCCGCTCCTGCACGCGGGTGACCTGCCGGCGCTCCACGCTCTCTGCCAAAAGCACGGTGCCGCCCTCATTGCCGACCCGACGCTCGCCAGCCCGCGCGTCGTGGACGTGCTGCCGCACAGCGATGTCGCCGTCAACAGCCTGACCAAATTTGCCGGCAACGAAGGCGATGTCATGGGTGGCGCGGTCGTGTTTAATCCCGCTTCGAGCTGGACTGGGCGGCTGCGGGAGGCGGTGGCCGCGAACCTTGCGCCGCATTATCCGCGCGATCTCGCGCGCCTCGCCGCGCAAATTGACGGTTACGCGCCGCTGGTGGAAAAGGCCACCGTGTCCGCCGCGCGTCTTGCGCAATTTCTCGAGCGCCACCCCGCCGTGAAATCCGTGCATTGGACTGGCGACGAAAAATCGCGGGCGAATTTCGCGCGCCTCGCCCGCCGGCCCGGGCTGAACGGCAGTGTGTTCAGTTTCGTGCTGCATGGCGACCTCGCGCGCTTTTACGACCGGGTGCAAATTGTCAAAGGGCCGAGCTTTGGCGTGAATTTCACGCTCCTGTGCCCTTTTATGTTTCTTGCGCATTACGACCTCGTGAATACGCCCGCCGGGCGCGCGCAGCTCGCCCGCCTCGGGCTCGATCCCGCGCTCATCCGCGTTTCCGTCGGCGCGGAGCCGTATGTGCAAATCGAGGCGGCCTTCGCTGCCGCGCTGAAGTGACGGGACGGGCGGCCTCTCCGCGCATCGGGCTTTGGTCCCCATCCATTGCCTCCTTGCCCTGGGCGCAAGAATTTGCTTAGTTGGTGGAACTTCCCGGATTAAACTTCAGATCGTCTTTATCACCCCCCACTCTGAAAGGTTGCCCCATGAACACCCCCCTGACTCGCGGCCTGGGCCGTTTGTTGGCTTTGGTTTCCATTTTAACCGCGCTGGCCCAGCCGGCGCTGCAGGCCGCGGACGCCGCGGCCCCGGTCGTTGCCAAATCCACCGTCAACGCGCCCGTCACCGTCACCGACAATGGCGCGAACTGGACGCTCGACAACGGCATCGTCAAAGCGACGATTGGCAAGCGCGACGGCCGGATGACGGCGCTGGTTTTTCACGGCATCAACACCATGGGCAGCACCGGCGGCGGTTACTGGGAGTCGTTGCCAGCCGGCGCGACCGACAGTCTGACGATTGACCCGGCGACCAACGGCGGCGAGCGCGCTGAAGTCTCCATCAAAGGCACGCCCGGCCGGGCCATTGATATTGAGCTGCGCTACGCGCTGGGCCGCGGCGAAAGCGGCATTTACGCCTACGCGATTTACAACCACCCGGCGGCCAACGGCGCGGGCAGTTACGGCGAAAACCGTTATATCACGAAGCTGAACAAGGACTTTAACTGGCTCTCCGTGGATGCCGACCGCAACCTGCTCGAATGCACGCCGCAGGACTGGGGCGCGGGCGTCGTCGTCCACGCCAAGGAGCAACGCATCCTGAACACCGGCCTCTTCAAGAATTCCGTCGAGCACAAATACAGCTACAACGCCGTGCAATACAAAATCCCCGCCTACGGCTGGTCCAGCACCCAGGACCATGTCGGCGTCTGGTTAATCAACCCCACCACCGAATACCTCTCGGGCGGCGCTTCCAAACTGGAACTCGTCTGCCATTTCGACGCCAATAACGACCCCGACCCGATCATTCTTGATTACTGGTGCGCCGGCCACTACGCCGGCGGCGCGGGCTGCAACATCCCTGCGGGTGAAGAATGGAGCAAAGTCGTCGGCCCAGTTTTCGTCTATTGCAACACCCTGGCCAACCCCAAGACCCCCTCGCAGGCCGACCTCGACACCCTGAACGCCACGGCGGGCAACCCCACCGTGCCGGCCGCTTGGAAGGATAACGCGACCGCCTTGTTTCAGGATGCCCTCGCTCAGGCCAAAATTGAAAAAGCCCGGTGGCCCTACGATTGGGTCAATGGCGTAGACTACCCGCATAAAGACCAGCGCGGCAACGTCACCGGCCAGCTCGTGCTCAACGACCCGCAGGCGGCCACCACCAAGCTGCCCCATCTGACGGTCGGCCTCGCCCATCCCGATTACATCAGCAACGCCGGCGGCTTCGTGGCGCGGGCCGGCAACGGCAATGTCATTACCTGGCCGCACGACGGCAATTACTACCAATTCTGGACCGACGGCGCCGAGGACGGCCAGTTCTCCATCACCAATGTCCGCCCCGGCACCTACACCCTGCACGCGTTTGCCGACGGCGTGCTCGGCGAGTTTGCCCAAACCAACATCACGGTCGAGGCGGGCAAATCGCTGGAACTGGGCAAGCTCGTCTGGCAGCCCGTGCGCTACGGCAAGCAGGTTTGGGAAATCGGCTACCCCGACCGCACCGGCGGGAAATTCTTCAAGGGCGACGGCGCCAATTACTGGCTCTGGGGCTGGAATATGCGCTACGCCCTCTTGTTCCCGAACGACATTACCTACACCGTCGGCAAGAGCGATTACCACAAGGACTGGTTCTTTGAGGAAGTCCCCCATGCGACGGACCTGTCCTTTGTCAATCCCGCCGCCAAAGACCCCGCCAACCAGCGCTATGGCTGGGTCCAGTCCTTCCCGACCGGCTCCCCCGACCCTTGGCGCACCTGGGGCCGCGGCCGCGCGACGACGTGGACCATCAAGTTCAATATGGACAAACCTTCGCAGGGCTACGCGGCCTTGCGTGTGGCGCTGGCTGGCGCGGACGGTGGTGGCACCCTGGCCGTGGCCGTTAATGGCCAGAGTGTCGGGGCCATCGGCGATAACAGCTCCGCCGCCAACGCCCGCATCGTGGCCACCAACGCCATCCGCTACAACACCGACACCGGCGTCTGGCAAGAGCGCACCAAAACCTTCGATGCCTCCCTCCTCAAAACGGGCGAAAATGAAATTACCCTCACTGTGCCCGCTGGCGATCTCGAAAGCGGCGTCGTTTATGACTATCTGCGTCTCGAACTGAACAATGCTTACAAAGTGGACGGCACGCCGATCACGCCGCCCAAGTCGTAAATTTCCTTTGCGCCATTTTTGCGCAAACTCGGAAGCTTGGGATAAATCTGCCCGTCCCTCTCTGGCCTGTGGAACGGCGGCGACCGACTTACCTAACACCTTGCCCGTTTGGCACTTGCTGCCGGATCATAGGCCCGACGGCAATTTTGTGGGCGAATTATCTCCCGTCCCGAAAACTTGGCACGAAACGTGGTATAATGGAGGCGCAACATCTCCTCCGGGAGAATGGGGTAACAAGCAGCAACGAGATCGAAAATCAGTGGCGGGCCGCTTAGGGGTAGGCGGCCCGCCTTTATTTTTGGAAGTGGAGGCGCCCCGCCCAACCACCGGCCTCCATTCCAAGTGCCGGCCGGTTCAAATTTTCATTCTTCTTTTTCCATATTCCATTCATCACACGATCATTCCCGCCGCCACCGTCGCGTTCGTTTGTTCGTCAATTAAGATGAAACTCCCCGTCGCGCGGTTTTTTTGATAGCTGTCGTAGAACAGCGGGCCGGAGGTGTGGAGGCTCAGCCGCCCGATGTCGTTCAGGCCCAGCTCGAGATCGGCCTCGATTTTGTGCAGCGTGTTGATGTCCACTTTGTAGCGCACCTCGCGCACCACCGCGCGCAGCTCGCGCGTCGTGTGCCGCAAGATGTAGCGCCCCCGCGGCCGCAACTTCGTCTCGGAAAACCAGCAAACCATGGCTTCGATTTCCTGGCCGATCTGCGGCGGGTTATTCTCCTTCACCAGCATGTCGCCCCGGCCAATGTCAATCTCGTCCGCCAAAGTAATCGCCACCGACAGCGGCGAAAACGCCTCGGGCAGTTCGCCGTCCATCGTGTGGACGCCCGTCACCCGCGACTTGAAGCCCGAAGGCAGCGCCACCACCTCGTCCCCCTTCTTGAACACCCCGCCGGCCACCCGCCCGGCATAGCCGCGGAAATCGTGATATTTCGAAATATGCGGGCGGATCACATACTGCACGGGGAACCGCGCCTCGACGTGGTTCGCGTCCGGCCGCACATACACCGTTTCGAGGTGGTAGAGCAACGTCGGCCCCTGATACCAGGGCATATTGTTCGATTTATCCACCACGTTGTCGCCCTTGAGCGCCGAAATCGGGATGAATGTCATCTCGACCAGATTGTCCAAACGCGAGGCGAATTGTTTGAACGCGGCGGCGATTTCGGTGAACACGTCCTCGCGCCATTCCATCAAATCCATCTTGTTCACCGCAATGACAACGTGCTGGATGCGCAGCAGGTTGGCGATGAACGCATGCCGGCAGGTCTGCTCAATGACGCCCTTGCGTGCGTCAATCAGGATGATGGCGAGGTTCGCCGTCGAGGCGCCCGTCACCATGTTGCGCGTGTATTGGATATGCCCCGGCGTGTCGGCGATGATGAATTTGCGCCGCGGCGTGGCGAAATAGCGGTAGGCCACGTCAATCGTGATGCCCTGTTCGCGCTCGGCCCGCAGCCCGTCCGTCAGCAGCGCAAGGTCCACATAATCGGTGCCGCGCTGCTTGGACGCGCGCTCGACCGCCTCGAGCTGGTCCTCGAAAATGTTCTTGCTGTCATACAGCAAGCGCCCGATGAGCGTGCTCTTGCCGTCGTCCACGCTCCCCGCGGTGGTGAAGCGCAATAAGTCCATGTCCAAATATCCGGTGCTCATGGTAAAAAAAGATTTAAGATTTAGGATTTATGAAGCAAAAAATGGCGCTTGCGTGACTTCATAAATCATAATTAGAAATAACCCTCTTTCTTCCGATCCTCCATCGCGGTCTCGGAACGCTTGTCATCCGCGCGGCCACCGCGCTCCGTGACCCGCGCCGCGGCCACCTCGTCAATGATATGGTCGAGGGTGGCGGCGGTTGATTCAATCGCGCCCGTGCAGGTTGCATCGCCGACCGTGCGAAAGCGCACAAGGCGTTCCCCCGCCTTTTCACCGGGCTGCACGGTGATGAAATCCGTCACCGCCAGCAGCGTGCCCGCGCGTTCGAGCACCGGGCGGCGGTGCGCGAAATACAAACTGGGCAGCGGAATGTTTTGCTGCTTGATATACTGCCACACGTCCATCTCCGTCCAATTCGAAAGCGGGAACACGCGGAAGTGCTCGCCGAAATGCTTGCGCCCGTTGAAAATATTCCACAGTTCCGGCCGCTGGTTCTTCGGTCCCATTCGCCGAACTGGTTGCGGTGGGAGAAAAACCGTTCCTTGGCGCGCGCCTTTTCCTCGTCGCGCCGCCCGCCGCCCAGCGCCGCGTCGGCTTTCAGCGCAGTGAGCGTGTCCAGCAGTGTCACCGTCTGCAATTTGTTGCGGCTGGCCGCCGGGCCGCTTTCCTCGACCACCCGCCCCTGCCGGATGCTTTCCGCGACCGAGCCAACCTGCAAAACGGCCTCCATCTCCATGACGAACCGGTCGCGGAACTCAATCGTCTCCGGGAAATTGTGCCCCGTGTCAATATGCACCAGTGGAAACGGCAGCCGCGCCGGCCAGAACGCCTTGCGCGCCAGCCACGTCATCACAATAGAGTCCTTGCCGCCGGAAAACAACAGCACCGGCCGCTGAAACTGCGCCGCCGTCTCGCGCAGGACGTAAATCGCCTCAGCCTCAAGCTGGGCCAGGTGGTTGACGAGGTAGGAGGGCATGAAATCAAATTTATGAATTATGAATTACAAATTATGAAACCAAGCCACCGAGGAAATATCTTTGGAATCCTTTTGTGGCCCCGTTTCGTAATTCGTAATTCGAATTTCGTAATTTTCCAGGTCTGGGTGGTTCAACTCTTTCTTAATTGATAATGCGGCTTCAGCGCCGACCAGAGTTTTTCGATGCTCGCTGCGTAGTCCATTTTCTCCGTGTCCAGCACCAGGTCGGCCCGCATGGTGTCCGGCTCCTGGAATTCCTGGTCCACGCCGGTGAATTGCTTCACCGCTCCGGCAATGGCCTGCTTATACATCCCCTTGGGATCCCGCGCCGCGCAGGCCGTGAGCGACGCTTTCACGTAAACGCCAAAAAAGTCTTTTTCGCCGATGATCTCGCGCGCCAGCTCCCGCAGCGCCTCGCGTGGCGTGATCAAGGACGCCAGCACGATCACGCCTGACTGTGCGAACAACTTCGCCACCTCGGCCACGCGCCGGATATTTTCCCGCCGCGCCAGGTCGCCAAAGCCCAGGTCATGGTTCAGCCCGGCGCGGATATTGTCGCCATCCAGCACCTGCACCAGCCGTCCCTCCGCGAACAACGTCCGCTCCAACCCCAGCGCCAGCGTGCTCTTCCCCGCGCCTGACAAGCCAAATAACCAGCACACCACCCCGCGCTGCTTCAAGTGCGCCTCCCGCTCCGCGCGCGACAGCATCCGGTCAAAGTGCGGAAAAAGTTTTTCCGGCGCTTTGCCTGCGGCTTTGCTTGGCACCTTGCTCGCGCTTTTGCTGGAAGCGCGGCTCGATGCTTTGATTTGGATTTTCTTTTTCTTGGACGGCACGGGGTATCTTAGGTTCGTTGCCCAACAAACCATAAATAAACGTCTTTGTCCAGATTTATTTTATAATTCATTGATAATCAATGAAATTTAATCTCTATGAGCAAAATCCAGATGAGGAAAATAGGATTAGATTCTAAATACTGGAACTCTTTCCAATACCACTGGCCGTTAATTTTGACAAGGGTCCGCGGGTGGAGTCCTCCATTAAAATCCTTGTAGATATAGGTGGCTTCGTCGCCAGCGTCGTTGAAAGTTGGGGACTGATTCTCAAGTTCCTCGTAAGACTCCGCTTCTGCTTCGTTGTGCCGCTGGAAACTAGAATAGTCCTGAATCGCCTCCGTGCGGGCATTGTCTATCTCCCCTTGTGTAAAGCGGGGGTCTAATTTATCGGGCGGAGTGTAATTTTGATAAAAATCCGCCCAGTCGCCAATCCGCATCAAACGCGCCATGTCCGATAAGGCGGCATTCAACTCGATTTTGGAATTAGCGTTCGGATTGGAGGCTGGTGTAGTTTGGGGTTGAGCGGCGGCAACTGACGCAGGGTCTGGTTTCGGCGCGGGCGGCGCAATCGGCACCGTCATGACCTTAGGTGCTGTGACCAATGGCGCGGGCGCGGCGACATCTTCCTTTGCCTTGGCGGCCGTCGTCGCTTCCCTGGCGATTGCGTAAAGAACATCCACAAGACGGTGACCATTAGAATGATCGCCCCGGCGAGGAGGGTTTTGTTTTTGGTGCTCATAAGCAGAATTTTCAGGAAAATGCCTTCCGCGGCGACGCCCACGCCGATGCCCAGGCCCGCGCCAGCCTCCGCACCTGCCAGCGACGCCCCGGTCATGCTCTCGGCCAGGCCCGTCGGCGCGGCCTGCACGGAATTCGCGCTGATAGCTGCCGCCAGCAGCGCCGAGGTCGCCGTCACACCGCGCCGCGCAAAATGCCCGCGCAGTTTTTCCAGCGCGAGCTCGACGCGTTTGCGCGCGGTGTCCTCGCTCAAGCCCAGCGCCGCGCCGACTTCCTGGTGGCTCGAACCCTGGAAGAAACGCAACAGTACGGCTTGGCGGTCGTCCTCGCGCAAGCCGCCGACGGCCTCATCCAAGAGTGGGCCAATCTGCTTCCAGTTCACTGCCGACGTAGTGGAGGTGGTTTGCATGATGGCGGACTCCTGTTCGCGGGCGCGGCGGCGTTCCTCGCCGCGCACGGCATTGATGGCGCAGTGCCGCGCCGTGGTGTGCAGCCAGCCGGCGAGGGTGTCGTAATGGGCCAGCGCCGCCGCCGACCGCGTTAGTTGGGTGAAGACGCTTTGCGCCACATCCTGCGCGAGCGCGCCGTTGGCCGTCACGCGCCAGGCGACGGAATAGACAAAATCCATCTGTCGCCGCACCAGCTCGCCAAACGCCGCCTCGTCGCGGCCCTCGGCATAGCGGCGGAGCAATTCGGCATCGGTGGTCATCGGCGGCGCGGAGTTTTGCCTACTATACACCGCCGGTCCGCAAACCGGACAAGGATTTTCCCTCACCGCAAATACCAATTGCCGTCCACCTTGATGAAGGTGATGGTGCCGCTCGATCCCCCGGGGCTGTTATAGACGCCGCTGGATGCGCCTGGCGTGTAGGTCGCCTGGGTGCCGTCGGCATTGAATTCCGGGGTCTGGTCTTTGACGGACTCCAGCGTTTGCTGCAACTGGGCCAGCCGCTCATCCAGGTCCGGCATCTGGCTGAATTGCGCGGCAATGTCCTCGACCGACGCCGCTTGACCGCTGGCAATCATTTTTTGGATTTCGTCCGGCGGCATCAACGTCTTGATCAGGCCGGGGATGTCTTTCGCCTCGAGTATTTTGAGGGTTTGGGCGATGCAGGCATCCAAGTCCTGCTGCGGCTGCGGCTCTAACTCACCAGTGGCTGCGGGAGCAGCGGCGGGCGCGGACACGGACTGTGCCGCGACCACCACCGGTGGCAAAATCGGCGCCGCCACCGCGGACCGCGGCGGAGCAATGCCCGGCACAATCGGCTTCGGCGTGGTCGCCAGCGCATTCGCCACGGGTTCCGGCGTGGCGGACTTTGCGGGCGCACGGAAACTCCACACGGCATAGCCCGCCCCAAGCAGCACAACGACCCCCACGAACAATCGCAAAAATTTCATAATGTTGAATTCTAGGCCGGCGTTCACCGCAAATACCAATTCCCCTCGACCTTGATGAATACGACATTGCCATTCGAACTGCCCACGCCCGTATAGGGCACAGCTATCTTGTATGTCGCCTGCGTGCCGTCCGCATTCATTTCCGGCGTCTGGCCTTTGACCGTCTCCAGCGCCCCCTGCAACTGCAGCATCAACTGGTCCACATCCGACCGCGCGCTATACATCGCCGCGATATCGTCCACCGACGCGGCCTGCCCGCTGGCCACCATGCGCTGGATGGCATCAGGCGGCATCAGGGTTTTGACCAAACTGAGGACATCTTTGGCCTCCAACAATTGAATCGTCTGATTAATGCAATCATTGAGGTCCGGCTGCGGCTGGTAATCAAAAGGCTTGGGCGTCGCCGCGGCCGCCGCAGGCGAGGACGCCATCGCCACCGGTGGGGCTACGGGTGGCGCCACGGCCAGCTTCGGCGGTGCGATGACCGCCGACATAATCGGCTTAAGCGCGGGGGCGGGCGGCGCGGCATCCGCCGGTTTCGCCGGCGCATCCGCGCTCGGCGCGCTGAACTGCCAGAGCATGTAAATCCCTACGACGAGCACCACCACAATAAACAGCAAACGCGCGTATTTCATAAAAAAGCGCCTTCATTATGGATTTACGCCGCCTAGTTCGACAAGATTATATTCGGAAGCTGGAAGCTAGAAGTTAGAAGCTGGAATCTGGAAATTGGAAGTTGGAAGTTGGAAGTTGAAGTTCGGAATTCTAACTTCTAACTCCTAGCTTCTAGCTTCTCCATGACCTACCTTTCCACTAAAGCCTACCTTTACGGCCTCAAGCAGCAAGTCGGCCCGAAATACGGCATTGACCGCATGGCGCTGCTGGCGGAACGCCTCGGGCACCCCGAGCGCGCGTATCCCGTCATTCACGTCGCCGGCACCAACGGCAAAGGCTCCGTCTGCGCGATGCTCGAGGCCCTCCACCGCCGCGCGGGCCGCACGGTCGGGATGTATACCTCGCCGCACCTCGTCTTTCTCGGCGAACGCATCCAGGTCAACCGCGTCCCGCTCACGCCCGATGAAATCTGCGGCTATGTCGCCGAACTGCGCCCCCACGCCGCCGCCCTCGCCGCCCGCGACCCGGACGACCAGCCGTCCTTCTTCGAGTTTATGACCGCCGCGGCCTTCCTCCACTTTGCGCGCAAAAACGTGGACCTCGCCCTCATCGAAGTCGGCCTCGGCGGCCGCCTCGACGCCACCAACGTCGTGCAGCCGCAACTCTGCGTCATCACTTCGATCGGCCTCGACCATCAGGAATACCTCGGCGACACGCTCGAGAAAATCGCGCGCGAAAAAGCCGGCATCCTCAAGCCCGGCGTCCCCGTGGTGCTGGGCCGCGTGCCGCCGGAAGCCGAGGCCGCCATCCGCGCCGTTGCCCGTGAACGCGCCGCGCCCCTGCACAGCGTCCGTGAAATTTTTGGCGAGGATTTGGAAAAATATCCGGCGACCCGCCTCGCCGGTTCGCACCAACGCGCCAACGCCGCGACCGCCCTGCTCGCCACCCGCGTCCTCGAAAAACCCCTGACCGTTCCTGCTGCCACCACCGCCGCCGCGCTCGCCGAAGTGGATTGGCCAGCGCGCTGGCAAAAATTCCCCCTGTCCGCCAACCGCACCCTCATCCTCGACGCCTCCCACAATCCCGAAGGCGCGCAAACCCTCGACGAACAACTCCGCCGCCTCCGCGCTGAAACGGGCCGCGCGCCGATCGTCCTCGTCGGCGCGCTCGGCGAATTCCGCGCCCGCGCGCTCCTGGAAGTCGCCGCCCGCCACGCGCGGGAAATCATTTTGCTTCAACCCGCGCAAGCCCGCGCCATCCCGCCCGCCGAACTCGCCCAATTCGTGCCCGCCGCCTTTCGCGGCCCCGTGCGCCCCGGCGTCGTCGCGGAAATTTTTCCCGCGCCCGGCCAGTGCGCGCTCGGCGCGCCCGGCGACACCCTCGTCGCCACCGGCTCAATTTACCTCCTCGGCGAAATCCTCGAACACTTCGCCCACCCCGCCCCCGTCGGCGAAGGCGCGCTGCAGGACCGGGTGTGAAACACCTCTTTGAGTAACGCATTTTGAAATTTGGATAAAGACAGCTCTCCAAGCCGTCCGCCTCCACCCCACCCCCAAACCGGGATGGACGACCTTCTTCATTTTTGCCATATTTTCGCCCAACCCCCCGCCCCCATCCCGCCCGCGGCCCCTTGTTTTTCGACGCTTGGTTTCGTAATTCGTTATTCGTAATTCCCAACTTCTCCGCCCCATGCCCCGCCTTTCCCGCCGCCGTTTCCTCGGCCAAGTCGCCGGCGCTTCCGTTGCTGCCTCCCTTGGCCCGACTCTCCGCGCGCAAGCCCCGGCGGCCACGCCCGTCCCCGCGCGCAAACGCAACGTGTTGTTCTTCATGTCCGATGACATGCGGGTCGAGCTGGGCTGCTACGGCAGCAGGTTTGGCGCGCAGACGCCCAACCTCGACGCCCTCGCCAAGGCCGGTGTCCGCTTCGATCGCAACTATTGCCAGTTCCCGCTCTGCAATCCCTCGCGCGCCTCGCTGATGACGGGCCGCCGCCCCACCAGCACCGGCGTCCTCGGCAATCGCACGAATTTCCGCACCCTCCATCCCGACTGGGTCAGCCTTCCGCAATTTTTCAAGAATAATGGCTACGTCACCGCCCGCACCGGCAAAATTTTCCACGGCGGTCTCGACGATCTTCAGGCCTGGACAGTCGGCGGCGGCGTGGCCGAAGGCGACGGCGGCGCGGGCGGCCACGACCTCGTCGTCACGCGCGGTCCCGTCCCACCCCAGCCCGCGAACGTTCTGCCCCCACTGCCGCAGGACATCTCCCAAGCGCCGCACTCCGACCGCCTCGTCGTCCTCGACGGCATGGGCGAACGCCACCCGGATTATCACACCGCCGACACGGCCATCCAATACCTGAATCAATACAAGGACCAGCCGTTTTTTATCGGCTGCGGCTTCGTCAAGCCCCACAGCCCGCCCTGCGCCCCGCAGCATTTTTTCGATTTGTATGACGTGAACAAAATCGCACTCACGCCGGACTTCGCCGCGTGGCCCACCGTGCCCCCGGGCTTTCCGCCCGCCGCCATCCGCATGCTCAATGCCGACCTGTTCATCGGCCGCGGGGCGAGCGAAGCCGAGGCCAAGGAAGTCATCCGCGCCTATATCGCCGCCATTTCGTGGGCCGACTGGAACCTCGGCCGTGTCCTCGCCGAGCTGGACCGCCTAGGCTTGCGCGATAACACCGTTATCGTGTTTGTTTGTGACCATGGATATCAACTTGGCGAAAAGGGCAAATGGTCCAAGGCCGGCTCGCTCTTCGAGATGGGCACGCGCGTGCCGCTCATCATCTCCGCCCCCGGCCTGAAGGGCCGCGGCCAGTCCTGCCTGCGCGTGGTCGAGTCGCTCGATATTTACCCCACGCTCCTCGAACTGTGCAATTTTACGACGCCCGACCCGCTCGAAGGCGTCAGCCTCGCGCCGTTGCTCAATAATCCCCAGGCCGCGTGGAACCGCCCCGCTTACAGCGTCTGGAGCGAGGATGGCGCCACCCTCCACGGCGTCGCCGTCCGCACCGAAAAATGGCGCTACGCCGAATTTGGCCCCGCCGGCAAAAACGACGCGATGCTCTTCGACCCGCACGCTGACCCGCTCGAAATGAAAAACCTGGCCGCCGACCCTGCTCAGAAGAGCGTGTGTGACGAACTTTCCGCTCTGACCCGGAAATACGCCGCTTCCCTCAACTCCCCGCCGCCGCCACCAAAGTAGCAACGTGGTTTTTCCTCACTCTGTTGCGCCCCGTCGGTATTTTTCAACTTCATGAACTTACCCCGTCCATCTACTTTTCTCTCGTTCGCAGTAGCGCTTTGCCTCGCCTCGCCCGCCTTTGCGCAACCCGCTGGAACACCATCGAACGTCCCAGCCGTGTCCAACCATTCCCCGACTTTTTTCGGCCCCTCCTCGCAAGCCGTCCTGGTCGGCGCGACCGCCACTTTTTCCGCCGGCCCCATCGGCCAGAGCGACACTACTTACCAATGGGCCTTCAACGGCCAGCCCCTCGTTGACGGCGGCAACATCTCCGGCGCGAAAGCCAGCAAGCTCAAGATTGCCAACGCCCAGCCTGCCAACGACGGAGTCTATACCGTTACGATTACTTCGCCCGCCCTCAACGGCCCGCTGCACAGCTCGCCCGCGGTGCTCGCCGTTTCCTCCCAAACCCTGCCCGCGCAACCCAGCGGCCTTCCCCTGAATATTTTCAGCGTGACCGACTACCACGCCCTCGGCGATGGCGTGGCCGACGACACCGCCGCCATCCAGGTCGCCATCAATGCCGCGCGCGACGCGGGCGGCGGTTTAGTTCTCGTTCCTCCCGGCACGTATCTGTGCGGCCCGCTCACGCTCTACGGCAAAATCAATTTTCAAATCGAAGGCACCCTACGCCTCTTCCCGCTCGCCCATTTCGGCGCGCGCGGCGCGGGTGCGGCCATGATCTCCGCCAACAATGCCGCCGACCTCGTCATTAGCGGCCACGGTACGATTGACGGCCAGGGCGCGGATTGGTGGGCCGCGTTTCGCAGCGGCAACATCGCCCGCCCCTACCTCGTCCGCCTCTCCGGCAGCTCACGCGTGCTCCTCGAAGACATCACGCTGAAGAATTCGCCGATGTTTCACGTCGCCTTCAGCGGCAACGGCTCGAACCTCACCGCGCTCAACCTCACCATCCAGTCGCCCGCCACCTCCCCCAACACTGATGGCATTGACCCCTCCGGCCAGCATATCTACATCGCGCACTGCAACATCTCCGTGGGCGACGACAACATCGCCGTCAAAGGCAGCAGCGTCCATTGCGCCGACATCATTGTCACCAACTGCACGTTTGGCGATGGCCACGGCCTCTCCATCGGCGGGCAGACCAATGCCGGCGTCGAAGACATGGTGGCGACCAATTGCACCTTCACCAACACCACCAGCGGCATTCGTGTGAAGGCAGACCCAACCCAGGGCGGCCTCGCCCAGAACATCAGCTATTCCAACATGACGATGACGAACGTGCAGTATCCCATTGTCATTTACAGTTATTACATTCGTGTCGGCAACCCCGGCGTCGCCAGCGGCAACAACTATATCACCCCCACCCGCGTCGCGCAGGACAACGCGAGCATCGCGGCGGACAACGGCTTCGTGAATTTCTTCGTCACGCAGGCCACTGGCACGGTGCGCAACCGCCAGGCCAACGCCATCCCCGTCTGGCGCAACCTCACCTTCCGCAACATCACCTCGACGGGCGGGCGGGGTTATAACGTCATCTGGGGCCTGCCGGGCTATCCGGTCGAAAACGTCCTGTTCGACAACGTCCACTTCTCCGGCGAATACGGCTTCGAGATTTACGACGCGGCCAATATCCAGTTCACCGGCAACTCCAGCGTCACCACTGCCAAGAGCAAGCCCTTCATCGTCGGTTATCCCGACGGCGATCCTGATGCCAGCCATGTCACCAACTCCCTCGTCCTCACCGCCGAACCCGCGAGCCAGACCGTGCAACCCGGCGATGCCGTGGAATTCGTCGTCACCGCCGCCGCCTCGCCCGCGCCCACCTACCAATGGTTCAAAAACGCCGCGCCCCTTCCCGGCGCGACCAACGCGCAATTAAAAATTGCCAACGCCCAAGCCGCGGACGCCGGCGACTACACCGTCACCGTCACCAATTCCGTCGGCGCGGCCACTTCCACCCCGGCAACCCTTACCGTGGGCAAAGGCAAATGAGATGAGGCAGCAGCAGATGCCATATGAGCTTGGAGAACTTCAAGCAATTTAAAGAATCTCCAGAAAATTCAATTGAGCATTTCGCTCCAATTCCAACAATAAATCCGCATTTTTCCGCAACAGAGCCTCAACTTCGGGCGTGGTGGCATTGCCGCATCGAAGCCAGATGAGTTTTGGCGGAGACCCCTATAACCGGCTGCGTTCGGCGAAATCCGCGTCTTGGGAAACCACGGTGAAGCCGTGTTCCTTGGCATAATTCCAGATTTGCCCATCGTCAGCCTGATCCAACCCCAGCAATCGCACATGCGACGACGCGGGAAATAAATCCACCAGCCGTTTGACAAGCAAGTGGCTGAGGTTTTGATCAAACAAAAGTTTCACGATGACGTGCTGACGAGATGGTGCTCGCGGTCGGCGGCATAGGCCAGCGCCGCGCGAATATCCTCCACCGTCAATTCCGGAAAGTCGTGCATGATTTGCTCGTTGCTCATGCCGGCGGCCAGCCAGCCCAGAATATCATAAACGCTGATCCGCATCCCGCGGATGCACGGTCGGCCCCCGCGCTTGCCAGCTTCAATAGTGATGATATCGCGGTAGTTCATGGCTCTAGAACCTATCTCAAATTCGATTTTATGCAGAAATTTGACCCATTTTTATGGATCCTGGAAAGCGGCTTCCCTCTAGCGCGTTATCCGAGGTTGGTAGAAAATGGGTAGATTTTTGCTTGTTCGTCAAATTTGAGATAGGTTCTAATCTAATCAAATTCAAACTAAGCTCAACACCAATTCGGCGCTCTGACACGAGTCTGTCGCCTCGGCCATGTCCTCACGCATTTTGCCCGTCCATTTCATCCGGCTGTGCAGGACGGACATGCTTTCTTGATCCTTCATCACAGGCGCCAAATTCCATATAATTTTTCCGCGCTTGCTCAAGACTGAGCAAACCATTGGGGCCGCCGCGCACAGTCTTGGCATCCTGTTCGGCTTGCCCGTCATCTTCCCAAAAGCATACCGGGCATATTTCGAACCCGCCACGTTGGGACAGCGTTAAAAACTTGCAGCATGGACAGGCGTAGCGAATGCCAGTTTTTGCCTCTCTGTATACTGAATTTTCCTCGAGTTGTTTGCAATAGGCCTCAAACCAACGCCGTCGCTGGCCAAGCTCTTTCGGCGAGGGATTGAGATCGTCTGTTTGCATATACAATCGCTTCGGAACGTTTAAGCGAACCCGGCATGAATGCATTCCATCGCATGCCCACCCTATTCACAAGGCTGAAAACCGCTTCGGTCGGACAGTCGCGTTTGCCCATTCCATATTTGCCTCACAAACTCTCCAAATCCTTCAAAATCTCGCGCGGGCTGGAGCCGTTTTCGGGGCCGACGATTCCCTCGGCCTCCAGAATTTCCATGATGCGCGCGGCGCGGTTGTAGCCGATTTTCAAGCGGCGCTGCAGCATCGAGGTCGAGGCCCGCTTGGTCGAACGCAGCACGTCGAGCGCCTGCGGGACCAATTTGTCGTCCCAGTCCTCGTCGTCCGGGTCGCCGCCCTCGCCGTCCTCGTCGCCGCCCGTCTCGATCTGCGCCTGCACGTCGTCGTCGTATTCCGGGTCGCCGTTGCACTTGAGGAATTCGACAATCTGCGTGATTTCCTCGTCGGACACAAAGGCGCCCTGCGCGCGCACCAAATTCGCCGAGCCGGGCGGCACAAACAGCATGTCGCCGCGCCCAATCAGCGCGTCAGCCCCGCCCGTGTCCAAAATCGTGCGCGAGTCCACTTTCGACGCGACCTTGAACGCGATGCGGCAGGGCAGGTTCGCCTTGATGATGCCGGTGATGACGTTGACGCTCGGCCGCTGGGTGGCCAAAATCAAGTGGATGCCGGCGGCGCGCGCGAGTTGCGCGAGGCGCGCCACGCACGTCTCGATGTCCGCCGGCGCCGCCATCATCAAGTCGGCCAGCTCGTCAATGATGCAGACGATATACGGCAGTTTTTCCTTTTTAATTTCAATCACATCCGCGTCGCGCGGCACGGCTAGGTCGCGCGCCGCCGCGCGTTCCTCGGGGGAAAGTTCGGCGTCGAGCTCCTCGGCTTTTTTCTGGGACCGGTCGTCCGGCACGATTTTCGCGTTGAAGCCCGCGATGTTGCGCGCGCCCACCTGCGCGAACATCTTGTAGCGCCGCTCCATCTCGCGGATTAAATATTTCAGCGCGGCGGGGACTTTTTTCGGGTCGGTGACGACGGGCACGAGCATGTGCGGCAAACTGTCGTAGCCCTGCATCTCGACGATTTTCGGGTCCACCATGATGAAGCGCAGGTCCTTCGCCGTCATCTTGAACAGCAGCGACGCGATGATGGCGTTGATGCAGACGGTCTTGCCCGCGCCGGTCGAGCCGGCGATGAGCGCGTGGGGCATTTTGGTCAAATCCACCACCATCGGCTTGCCCGTCACGTCCTTGCCCAGCACGATGGGAATTTCGGCGGTGGATTCATTCCAGGCCCGCGACTCGATGATCTCGCGCAGGCACACGCCCGCCGGCGTGCGGTTCGGCACCTCAATGCCCACCGTGCCTTTGCCGGGCACCGGCGCGATGATGCGCACGCCCTCCGCCTTCAAGGCCAGCGCGAGGTTTTTGTCGAGGTTGACGATTTTCTCGACGCGCACGCCCGGCGCCGGCACCACTTCATAGCGCGTGATCACCGGCCCGGTGTAAATATCGCTATATTGCACCTTGACACCGAATTCCGAGAGCGTCTGCACCAGTTGCTCCGCGCGCTGCCGGTGGAACTCCGCGCTGTCAATCTGTCGCGCCTGCGGCGGGGCCAGCAACGACAACGGCGGGAAAACATAATCGCCCCGCTTCTGTGGCGGCGCGGGCGCGGCCTTCTCGACCTTTTCCTCGGCGATGATTTTTGGCCCCTCGCGTTCCTTCGCCGCGCGCGCGGCTTTCAACTTCGCCGCCGCGTCGCGCCCGCCGAGGATTTTGATCTCCTCCGGCGTGAGCGCGTGCCCCTCGGCCACGCCGTCATTGAACAATGTGGGCTGGGATGCCTTGAACGTCCCGTGGCCCTTTGGCGCGTCCACCCCACGCTCTTCCGCAGAGGGCGGGCTGGCGGGCGCGGCAGGTTTGGCCACCACCGCGAGCGCTGCGGCCTTGGCCGCCGTGTCCGCCAATTCGCGCGCCTTCTGCTTTTCCTGCTCGGCGCGGAGTGCCTTCGCGCTGGCCGCGCGCTGGGTGCGCCAGCCCATCCACGCCTGTAGCCACCATTCCAACGACTGCCCCGGGTGCTCGGTAAAAATCAAGACCAGGCAAACCACATAAGCCAAGCCCAGCACAATCAAACTCCCCGCGCGCCCCAGCGGCTGCGCCAGCCCGCTCCCATAGACCAAATCGCCCAGCGCGCCGCCGTAGCCATTATGCAGGTAATTTGAGGCCTGCCCACCCGTCTCATGATACACCATATCCGCCAGGCCCGCGCCCGCCGCCAGCGCCAGCGCCATTAACACAAACTTCCACCACCGCACCAGGTGCGCCCGCTGGCCAAAAAACAAATAGGCCAGCCAGAGCGCAAAGGCTGGCGCGAGGAACATGCCGGGAAAGCCAGTCAGTCGATTCGTCAGCGCCGCATACGTTGCGCCGACGGTGCCGGCGACTTTGTTGGGCACGCCGGCGGTGCCATCGGCCAGGTCGGACAGCCAGGAGGATAGATACACCGTCTGCCCCGGATGGTAGCTGAGGCACGCCAGCACGGCAAACACGCCCGCCGCCAGGCAGACCAGCCCCCAAAACGGACGCACGGGCGAGCGCCGCGGCGCAAAAACCGTTGTTTCCTTCGGCTTCGCCTCCACGCGGGAACCATCCAAGTGCTTGTTTTTTTGGCCAAACATAAATGGTAAAATTGCCCAGCGGGCCGTCCCCATGATGGTGGAACGACCGGCTGTTTTCACATTACGCGAATTTTGCGATTCAGCAATTCAACAATCGCGCCAAGAGGGCGGATTTTTGAAAAACGGAGCATGGTAGGGACGGCTCACCGAGCCGTCCGCGGGTCCCGCTGAAGCGGGAGAGTGGCGTCCCTACCCCATGCCTTTTCAGTTCAACCCCCCAGTTTGACGAGCTTGCCGCCGTAAATCGCGGAGCGGCCCAATTCCTCCTCAATCCGCAGCAACTGGTTGTATTTGCACACCCGGTCCGTCCGGCATAGCGAGCCGGTCTTGATCTGGCCGGCGTTGGTGGCGACGGCCAGGTCGGCAATCGTCGAGTCCTCGGTTTCGCCGGAGCGGTGGGAGATAATCGCCGTGTAGCGCGCCTCCTTCGCCATCTCAATCGCGTCCAGCGTCTCGGTCAGCGTCCCGATTTGGTTCACCTTCACCAAAATTGAATTCGCCACGCCCTCGCGGATGCCCCGGCGCAGGAAGCCGGTGTTCGTCACAAACACATCGTCGCCGACCACTTGCGTCGTGTGGCCCAGCGCGACTGTCAGTTTTTTCCACCCCGCCCAATCGCCCTCCGCACACCCGTCCTCAATGGAAATGATCGGGAATTGCTTCTGCAAACCCGCATAGAAGGCCACCATCTCCTCGGCTGTGCGCTCCGAGCCGTCCGACTTCTTGAAAACATATTTCTCCTTTTTCTTGTCGTAAAATTCCGACGCGGCCACGTCCAGCGCCAGGCAGACCTCCTTGCCCAGCTTGTAGCCCGCCTCTTTCACCGCCTTGGCGATGACCTCGAGCGCCGCCACGTTGCTCTCCAGCTTGGGCGCAAATCCGCCCTCGTCGCCCACGGCCGTGCCCAGTCCCCGCCCCTTGAGCACTTTTTTGAGCGCGTGGAAAATCTCCGCGCCCATGCGCAACGCCTCGCGGAACGACTCCGCGCCCACCGGCATGATCATGAATTCCTGAATGTCAATCGGCGCGTCCGAATGCGCCCCGCCGTTCATGATGTTCATCATGGGCACCGGCAAAACTTTGGCATTCGGGCCGCCGATGTATTTATACAACGGCTGATGCAGCGCCGCCGCCGCCGCGCGGGCCGTCGCCAGCGAGACGCCCAAAATTGCGTTCGCGCCCAGCTTCGCCTTGTTCTCCGTGCCGTCGAGCTTGAGCATCGCGCGGTCCACGCCGAGCTGGTCGCACGCGTCAAACCCCTCGAGCGCCGGCGCGATCACGGTGTTCACGTTGTCCACCGCCGTCAGCACGCCTTTGCCGCCATAGCGCTTATGATCCGCCCCCTTGGGCAGGCGTTTCGACGGCACGTCGCCGTCGCGCAATTCCAGCGCCTCGTGCTCGCCCGTGCTCGCGCCCGAAGGCACCGCGGCGCGGCCCAACGTGCCGCAGCAAAGTTTCACATCCACCTCGAGGGTGGGGTTTCCGCGCGAATCCAGAATCTCGCGCGCATGGATCTCGGTGATTTTGGTCATGGCCGAAGTGCAGCAAGCCACGCGCCAGGCCCCGAGTCAAAATTATTCTCGTCGGCCGCCGCCGCCACTCCATCACTTCAGTTCGTCGCCAATCAGGGTGTCGGCCGTTTGCAGGGAGTGAAATTGATCCCGCAGGGCGCCGATGGTTTGGTTGTTCTTCTCAATTTGATCCTTGATCGTGTTTTTTTCATCCGTGGATATCTGGCCGCTGACCAGGCGCTCTTCCAAGTTTACGTTGGCTTGTTGCAGGGCCGTAATGCGGTCGTTGAAATTGTTGGCGATCTCCGCCCGATTGCGGGTAATTTCGGCCTGATCCTTGCCGATTAGATTCTGCATAAACCCTTTTTGCTCGTTGGGCAAATCTGTAGACGCAAGGTCTATATTTAACTGGTCGATTTTTTTCTGGTCGTCAATCATCGTCTGGAACAACGTCTTAACTATGGGTGGTAGTGGCGGTGGCGCCACCTCCTGCTTGAGGGTTTTTGGCAGCGTGTTCAAAAAGGCCTGATCCGTGGCGGCCAGCTTGGCCACGTCGTAATCGTAGGTCTTCCCGTCCGGCAGCAGGGAAAACTTCACCGTCGTCCGGGTCTGGCCCAGCACCGACACCTGCTGGCTCCGGCCGCTACTGTCCGTCAAGGTGCAACTAAAGGGATAAGTGATCTGCAGGGTGTCCGGATACAGCCGCAGCAAATCCTGATCCGCGTCCGGCAGCGTGCTCATCAGGCCATAATGCGCCTCGCCCTTCGTCAACGCGTCGTTCACCGCGGCGGCGTCATCCGTGGGCGTCTTTTCATCCGCTCCCAGCACAAGATATTGAAATAGGTCCTTGCTGCGGGCCGTAATCTCCACGAGCAGCGTTTTGCCCGCCTGGTCAATCCGCGTCCAGCGCAGGGGAAATTGATCCTGCAGCGAAGCCGGCAGCGCATTGACAAAATCCTGCTCGACCGGCGTAAGCTTGCTGAGGGGCTTCATCTGTTCGTTGCTGTCCGTCGCCAGGGAGTATTTAACCAGGTCCGTGGAGTGGCCCAGAATTTTCACCGCGACGGCATTTCCCTGCGCATCCTTGAAGGTATAATCCACCGGATACTTGACCGTGATCTGCTGTTCAGGCAGCGACTCGATCACTTCCTGATCCACGGCGGGCAACAGCTTGACCGCCGCCAGATGCTCGCTTCCGTCCGCCACCACCGTGTATCTGACCAGGGCTGCATCCCGCCCCAAAATCTCCACCGGCGTGCGGTTCCCCGCCGCATCCACGAAAAAATAATCGAACGGACAGGTGATCGTCAGGCCGCTTGGCAGCGCATCCACGACCGCCCGTTCCATCGTCGGCAAATCAGTCAGCGGCAAATAATGCATGACCTGATCCGCGGTGGTCTTGTATTGCAGGAGAAAATCATTGCGGCCCAGCAGGCTCACCGATTGCGCGTTGCCCCGCGCGTCCTTGAGCATGTAGTTGAGCGGCAGCACCAACGCCGACCTCGCCAGTTTCCGCGCGAACGCCTGATCCTCGTCCGATAGTAGCGCAATCGGATACAGTTCCTTCGTGCCGTCGCCAAGCAGCGTGAGCTTGAGGAGGTTGCCCAGCCGCGCCTCCAGCCGCACCGGCAGCACCTTCCCCTCCTGCGTGGTCAATGTCCGCTCCTGCGGCAGCCGGTATTGCCAGACATAATGATAATAGCTCCACCCGCCCGCGACCACGGCCAACAGGAATACCATCAATTTAAACCAAACCTTCGTCCAAAATGGCGGGGCTGGCTCTGGCGCGCGATACATGGGCCGGTAGGCGATGGGCGTGGCGGTCGCCCGCGTCATGGACCCCAGCAACAACGCGGCCGGCGGCATCGTGCGGGGCTCCGGATCCGGACCGGGCTCCGGGCCTAGTGGGGTAAGATCATCCATAACCGGAATGATGTTTGGAAAGGCAAAATACGGCCCCAAATTTGGGATTACACAATCCTAACTTCCTTTGAATTAACATCTACGCAATTCATTCCATTGTCAAGGACGCTCTGTGCATAGATTGAACCCATCGCGAGGACATAGCAGCCTGGAATTAATTCTGTCCAATAATCCTTCTTTGCGTCCTTTGCTCCTTGGCGGTGAAAAGCCTTGGGTTCCCCAACCCGCCCTAAATTTTTCGCAGCAAGCTCCTGGCCCGCCGTACCCAAACGCGGTCGCGTTTGCGCTGGAAGGGCGCCGCATACGCGTCGTCGGCAATGACACTTTTCAATTCCACGCGGGCGGGTTCCGGCTGGTTCATCGCGATATAGATTTCAGCGAGCTGCACCTGGGCGCGCGGATAGGAGTGGTTTTTATTCACCGCTTGCCAGAGCTTCAGCGCGGCGTCGGATTTGCCCAGCGCGGTCATGGTTTCCGCCAGCGCCATCATGGTGTAGCCGTAATCGTGGTTCGGGTTTTCGGCAATGACGCCCTCGAGGAGCGGGCGTGCCTCGGCGGGCCGTTTCAACCGCAGCAGGCACTGGCCCAAATGCGCGCGCGTGGCCAGGTCCTCCGGCTCGCGCTCCAACGCCGCGCGATAGCAGGCTTCGGCCTGCGTGAGTTTGCCTTGCTGGAAGTAAATGTCGCCCAGTTGCGAATGATGATACGCCTTGTCCAGATGGTGGATTTGCGACTGCAATTCCTTGATGCGCCGCCGGTCATACGAGCCCGGCAGCTCAAATCCCTGCGTCGTCGAAACCGACCCGCGGAAAACCAGGAAGAAATACAGCAGGGTGCATAAACCGGGGAAAATCAGCATCAGGACCAGCCACAGCCACTCCCCGCGCCGCGCGGCGTCCACCACCATCCAAAGCTCGAACAAGGCCAGCAGCAGGAACAGCGGATTATGCAGCCACGCCCCCGATAAAATGTAAAAAAGCCAAGACATCAGACACATTAGCGTGCGAGATTTCCGCCGTTTGGCAACGAAAGTTTCTCAAGGCTGGCGATGGCCCGCGACACGAAGTCCGTTCCTCTTTTGGCTATTTCATAATTCATAATTCTTAACTCTTAATTCTTAATTTTTCTTTCAAGAACGGCGCCGTCGGCGAGTTTTTCCGTCCTACCAATTCTGCCACCGGACCTTGATACAAAATCTTTCCGCCCGCGTCGCCGCCCTCCGGGCCCAGCTCGAGTACCCAGTCCGCCTCCGCGATCAAATCCAGGTGGTGCTCGATGACGATCACGGTGTGTCCCTGGCTCCACCAACCGGTGCAGCAAATCAATCAGCCGCGCCACGTCGGCCTGGTGCAGCCCGATGGTCGGCTCCTCCAATATATATAGGTGCTGCTCCGCCGCTCCGCCGCGCAACCGCGCCGCCTGGCCCGGCAGCCCGCGCGCCAGCTCGCTCACCAGTTTCAGCCGCTGCGCCTCGCCGCCCGAGAGCGTCGGGCTGCTCTGCCCCAGCGTCAAATAACCCAACCCCGTTTCGTTCATCAGCTCGAGTAGCGCGCGCAGCTTCCGGTGGGCGGCGAAAAAGCCCGCCGCCTCCTCGAACGACATCTTCAGCACCTCCGCCAGATTTTTCCCATTCCAGCGCAGCTCGCGCAACTCCGGCCCATAGCGGTCGCCTCCGCACTCCTCGCATGGCAGCCACGCCTCCGGCAAAAAACTCATCTCCAATTTCACGCGCCCCGCGCCCGCGCACGTCTCGCAGCGCCCACCCTTGGTGTTGAACGAAAACCACCCCGCCTCGTGCCCGCGCACCCGCGCCTCCGGCAATTGTGCGAACAACGCGCGAATGTGCTCGAACGCCCCGATATACGTCGCCGGCGTCGAGCGGGGCGTCTGCCCAATCGGGTCCTGCCCGACCTCAATCACCCGCGCCAACGCCTGCGCCCCCGCCACCTCCCGCCACGGCGGCGGCGCAGTTTTCTGCCGCGCCATTTTCTGCCCCGGTGGAGAGCGCCCCGGTAGGGACGCCTCTCCGAGGCGTCCGCTCTGCGCCGACAGTTTGCCCGCCATAGCCGTGTCGTAGGTGGGCCATTCCACCCGCGCCAACCCGCGCTCCGCCGCCCAGGCCGCCGCCGGCTCGAGCACCTCGCGCACCAACGTGCTCTTCCCCGCGCCCGACGGCCCGCACACCATAATCAACCGCCCGAGTGGAAACCACGCATTCCCACCCTTCAGATTTCTCAACCGCGCCTCCCACACCACCAGCCAATTTTTGGTTTTTGTATTTGTTTTCTCATTGGATGTTCGATGGTGAATGCTGGATGTTCGATGTTCGCCGGGGCCGCCCGGTGGCACGCTCCGCCAACTTCCCCGCCGCGGATGTCGCAAGCCCTCGCGCAAAAATTTCCCCGTCAGTGACTCGGGATGTTTCATCACTTCCGCGACCGACCCCTGCGCCACCACGCGCCCGCCATGCGTGCCCGCCCCCGGCCCGAGGTCAATAATCCGGTCCGCCTGCCGCAGCATGTCCTCATCGTGCTCGACCACGAGCAGCGAATTGCCGTGCTCTTGCAACGCGCGCAACGACTCGATCAGCCGTCGGTTGTCTCGCGCGTGCAAGCCGATGGACGGTTCGTCGAGCACATACAGCACCCCGGCCAAATTCGACCCCAACTGCGCCGCCAGCCGGATGCGCTGCGCCTCGCCGACCGACAACGTGTCCGCCGACCGGTCCAGCGTCAAGTAATCCAGCCCAACCCGGTCCAAAAATTTCAACCGCTCGGCTATCTGCGGAATAATTTCGTCCGCGATTAGTTTGCCCCGCGCATCCGTCTGCAAATGTTTTAGCCGCTTCAGCAACACCGCCGGTGCGAGCGCCAGCAATTCCGGCAGAGACTGCGCCGGCCCCCGAGCGAAATATAGTTTCACCGCCCGCGCAATCGGGTTCAGCCGCGCGCCCTGGCACGCGGGACAAATCTCCTCAATCGGCTCCGCGTAACTCGGCGCTTCCGCATACAAATCCTCGTTCGCATCCACCTCCGCAAACAACCGCCCGTGCCCGCGGCAGCGCGGACACCACCCGCGCATCGAATTCCACGAAAAATTCTTCGGATCCAATTCGGCGAAGGCCTCGCCCGTCGCCGGGTCCGTCCGCGTCGTCGAGAACCACACCGGTTCGCCGCCCTTCGGCTCCAACAAGAAACACGCGCCCTCGCCGACCTTCAGCGCGCCGTCCAGCGCGCGTGCGATTTCCGCGCCGGAAAATTTCCGCGCCGCTTGGGTTCCAAAATCCGCCACGGCCACCTCCACGTCATGCTCGCGGTAACGATCCAGCTTTTGAAATTTATCCACCGGCACCAACTGCCCGTCGCACCGCAGCAGCGCGTGCCCGTGCTTGCGCGCCCATTCGGCCAGCGGCTGGTGGTGCCCCTTGCGCCCGCGCACCAGCGGCGCGAACAAATATAAATGCGCCGCGCGCCGCCGGCGCGCCAGCTCCACCCGCAACCGTCGCGCCACCGCCTCGCGCCCCAGCGCCACCAGTGGCTTTCCCGTCACCAAACTGTGCGGCACGCCCAGCCGCGCAAACAGCAGCCGCAAATACGGCGCGACCTCCGTCACCGTCGCCACCGTGCTTTTGCGCCCGCCGCGCGTCACGCGCTGCTCGATGGCCACCGTCGGCGGCAGCCCCGCCACTTCGTCCACGTCCGGCCGCGGCAGTTGCTCCACAAACTGCCGTGCATACGACGACATGCTCTCCATAAACCGCCGCTGCCCTTCCGCGAAAATAATGTCGAACGCCAGCGTGGATTTCCCCGACCCCGACACGCCGGTGATGACGGCGAATTCGCCCCGCGGCAACTCCAGCGATAAATTTTTCAGGTTATGTTCGCGGGCGCCAATGACGCGCAGCGTCGTTGCAGGTTGCCACTCGGTTGCAAGTTGCAGGTTGCAAGTTGCAGGTTGGCCGACCAGCGCCTTTTCATTTTCCTCAACTTGCAACTTTTCCCCGTCTTTAATTCGAAACCCCAAGCTCGAAACCTGAACCCCGTCTTCCTCAACTTGCAACCTGCAACTTGCAACCTGCAACCCGCCTTCTTCTGCCCCCTGCAACTGCTTCCGCAAAAATCCCGCCGTCTCCGTCGTTCCCCGCGCCACTTCCTCCGGCGTGCCCTCCGCCACGATTTGCCCGCCCCGCGCGCCTGCCTCCGGCCCCAACTCGATCAACCAGTCGCACGCCGCCAGTACGTCTTAACTGATGCTCGACCACCACCACGCTGTGCCCGCGATCCACCAGCCGCTGCAACACTTGCAGCAACCGCCCAACGTCGTCGCGGTGCAGCCCCGTCGTCGGTTCATCCAATAACAAGAGCGACGGCCCCGCGCCATCCTCGAGTCCGCCTAAATAGCGTACCAGTTTCAACCGCTGCGACTCGCCGCCCGACAGCGTGTTCAACGGCTGCCCCAGCGGCAAATAGCCCAGCCCGACCTCGACCAGCGCCCGCAGCCGCGCCGCGATTTTTTCCTCCTTCGTAAAAATTTCCGCCGCCTCGCCTACTTCGAGCGCCAGCACCTCCGCCACGCTGTGCCCCTGCCACGCGCAGGCCAGCACCTCCGGCTTGAAGCGCCGCCCGCCGCACTCCGGGCACGGCACATACAAATCGCTCATGAATTGCATCTCGACGCGTTCGCTACCCAATCCCTGGCAATGCGCGCACCGCCCCTCGCCCGCGTTGAACGAAAACTCCCGCGCTGTGAAGCCCGCCGCGCGCGCGCCTTCGCCGGACGCGAACAATTGCCGGACGCCCTCCCACGCGCCGCAATACGACGCCGCGTTGCTGCGCGGCGTGCGGCTCACCGGCGATTGATCCACCAGCATCAATTCGGCAAATTTCGGCATCCACACCCGCGCCATCGCCGCCGGCTCCTGCGCCGGCTCGCCCCGCCGCGCGCGCAATCCCTCATACAACGCGTGCTCGAGGAACGTGCTCTTTCCCGACCCCGACACCCCGCAAAGGCCGACCAGACGACCGAGGGGGATGGAGACATCGAGATTGTGCAAATTATGCAGGGTGATGCCTTGCAGGGTGAGAAATGCGGAATGCGGAGTTCGGAATTCGGAATTTTTCCGACCGGAATTCCTCCTGGCAAAAGATTCCGCACTCCGAACTCTGCGCTCCGCATTCCTTCGCTTCGCCAGCGTCTTCCGCCCGCTCAAATACTGCCCCGTCAAACTCTCCGGCGACTTCAGCAACTCCGCCACCGTTCCGCTGAAGACCAGCCGCCCGCCCAGCTTGCCCGGCGCCGGCCCAATCTCGACGATGTGGTCGGCGGCCCGCATCACCGCCTCGTCATGCTCGACCACGACCACGGTGTTCCCCTGGTCGGCCAGCCGCCGCAAAATCCCAATCAGCCGGTGAATGTCCCGCGGATGCAGTCCCACACTCGGCTCATCCAGCACAAACAACGTTTCCACCAGCGCCGAGCCCAGGCACGTTGTCAAATTCACCCGCTCCGTCTCGCCGCCCGAAAGCGTCCGCGTCGGCCGGTCCAGCGTCAAATAACCCAAGCCTACCTCGCGCAAATAGCGCAAGCGGGTGAAAATCCCCTCGAGCGCCAAGTCACTCTGATGCCGGTCTCGCCAGCGGTTCTTTTCCCATTTCAGATTTCAAATTTCTGATTGCAAATTCCTTTTCCAACAACCCCAACAATTCTTCCACCGGCATCCGATACAAATCCGGCAGCGTCCGTCCGCGCCACTTCCACCACAGCGCCTCCGGCTGCAGCCGCGCGCCGCCGCAATCCGGGCACGTCGAATACGTGCGGTATTTCGATAGGAACACCCGCACATGCATCTTATACGTCTGGCCCTCGAGCCAGGCGAAAAACCGCCGCACGCCATACCAATGCTTCTGCCACGTCCCCTCGCGGTAGCCCGGCTCGCCCGCCAGCACAAACTCCCGCTGCGCCGCGCTCAACTCCCGCCACGCGATCTGCGTCGGAATTTTATGCTTCGCGCACGCCCGCAGCAAATCGCGCTGGCTCTCGCCGTAAACCTCGCCCTGAAACGGCCGCAGCGCCCCGCCCGCAAGGCTCAGTTTCGGATCAGGAATCACCAACCGCTCGTCCACTTCAATCACCCGCCCAAACCCCTTGCAACGCGGGCACGCCCCCAAGGGCGAGTTGAAGGAAAACAGCCCCGGCGTCGCCGGCCGGAATTTCCGCCCCGTGTGCGGCGAATGCAAACCCTCGGAAAACCGGCCCAGCTCGAGGCCCTCGTCGTCAAGCAAACGCAGCGCGCCCTGCCCGAAATGCAGCGCCGCCCGCGCCGCCTCGAGAAACCGCGTCTCGTTCGCCGCCGCCAGCGCCACCCGGTCCTGCACCACCAGCAACACCGCCCCCGTCGGCAACTCCGCAAAATTCTTTTCCAAGTCCTCCAGCCGCGCCACTGCCGGGCCATCGCTTGCGCCGGCCCCCCCTGGTTTATTCCGGTTTTTCCCTTTTCCCTTTTCCATTCTTTCTCCGACCACCACCGCCCGCGTATACCCCTGCGCCCGCAGCGGCCCGAAAATCTCCGCCCATGACAACTGCGCGGGCTTCCGCACCGCGAACGCCACCAGTACCATCCGCCCCTCGTCCGGCCATTGCGCGCGCGCCTGGTGCCAAATCGTCCGCGGATTGTCGTCCGCGATCACTTCTCCCGTCTCCGGGTCGTGCAGCCGCGCCGCGTGCGGCCACCACGCTTTGAAATAATCGCACAGTTCCGTCATCGTCCCCACTGTCGAGCGCGAGGCCTTCACCGTGTTCGTCTGCTCGATGGCGATGGATGGGCGGATGTTCTCGATGCTGTCCACCCGCGGCCGGTCCAGCCGCTCCAAAAACTGCCGAGTGTAGGCGCTGAACGTCTCGACATAGCGCCGCTGCCCCTCCGCGTGCAGCGTCTCAAACACCAGCGACGATTTCCCCGTCCCGCTCAAACCCGTCACCACGATCAACTTCCCCAGCGGCAAATCCAGGTGCAGCCCCCGCAAATTATTCTCGCGCACGCCGCGCAGGCGGATGGAATCGGAAGCAGGCATGTCACAATTTCAGGAAAGAATTTTTACCACGGAGGCACAGAGAACACGGAGAAAATTATCAAGTCAATCCCCCTCTGTGTCCTCCGTGCCCTCCGTGGCTTTATTTTCTTTCAAACTAACTTCCGCCTTCCGCCCGGTGCGCCGCGATTTTCGTCAGGAACGTCGGGCCAAACTCGCGGAGCTTCTTCTCCCCCACCCCGCTAATGCGCGCGAATTCCGACTCGTCGCGCGGGAGCTGGCTGGCCATCTCGCGCAACGAAACGTCGGAAAAGATGATAAACGCCGGCACGTCGCGCTCGTCCGCCAGCCGGCGGCGCAGCCCGCGCAGTTTCTCGAACAACGGCTCGTCGCAGGCAATTTCCCCGGCCCGGGATTTTTCCCGGCGCGGCGCGGGCGCATTTTCCCCGCGTGGTTCGTAGGTCCGACCCTTCCGTGGCGCGGGCGCGGCCACCGGCCGGGCGAAGGTGATTTTTTGGCGGGCGCGCAGCGCCGCCCAGCCCGCGTCCGTCAATTCAGCGATGTTAAACTGCTCCGCGTTCTGGCGCAGGTAGCCCAGCCGCACCAGCTCGCGCCCGATGGCGCCCCACTCCGCGCGGCTGTGCTCCGCGCCGATCCCGTAAGTCGAAAGCGCTTGATGATGCCACTTGCGGATTTTTTCCGTGTCGGCCCCGCCCAGCACGTCCGCCACATGCAGCAGCCCCACGCCGAAGTTGCCCTTCTCCCGGATGCGATAGACGCATGACATGAATTTCTGCGCCGCGATGGTCCCGTCCCACGTTGCGCGCGGCGTCAGGCAATTATCGCAGGCACCGCAGTTGTCGCCCGGCAGCTTGTCGCCGAAATAATCCAGCAAATGCGCGCGCCGGCAGGACGGCACTTCGGCGTAGCGCACCATCAGCTCCAATTGCGCCCGCGCGATTTCCCGCTCTTTCGGATCGGGCTTTTCATCAATGAATTGGCCGTATTTAATCCGGTCGCCCGGGCTGAACAGCAGCAGGCATTCGCTCGGCAGCCCGTCCCGCCCCGCGCGCCCGGTCTCCTGATAATAACCTTCGATATTCTTGGGCAAATCGTAGTGGACGACAAACCGCACGTTCGATTTGTTGATGCCCATGCCAAACGCGACCGTCGCGCAGACGACCTGGAGCCGGTCGCGCAAAAACGCCTCCTGGTTGCGCGTGCGCATTTTGCCATCCAGCCCCGCATGATACGCCGCCGCCCGCACCCCGTCGGCGGTTAGTTTTTCGGCGATGCTCTCCGTCGTCTTGCGCGCCTGGCAATAAATGATCCCGCTCTCCTTCGCGCGGCCTTGGACGAAATCCAACACCTGCTCGTAGGCCCCCTTTTTCGCCGCCACGCGGTAGTGCAGATTCGGCCGGTTGAAGCTCGCCACATAACACCCCGGCTCGCGCAAACGCAGTTGCCGCACTATGTCCTCCCGCACCCGCTCGGTCGCCGTCGCCGTCAACGCCATCACCTCGACCTGCGGAAATAAATCGCGCAACGTGGCTAGTTGCCGATACTCCGGTCGGAAATCATGCCCCCACTCGCTGATGCAATGCGCCTCGTCAATGGCGAACAAGTTCACGTCCCACCGGCGCAAGTCCTCTAAAAAGCCGGCCAGCATCAACCGCTCGGGCGCCGCATAGAGCAGCCGGTATTCCCCCTGGTGCAACCCGCGCAATCGCCTCCGCGATTCGTCGGCGCCCAGCGAGGAATTCAAAAATGTCGCCGGCACCCCCGCCGCCTGCAACGCGTCCACCTGGTCCTTCATCAACGCGATCAGCGGTGACACCACCACCGTCAACCCCGGCCGCGCCAGCGCCGGCAATTGAAAGCACAGCGACTTCCCGCCCCCCGTCGGCAAAACCACCAGCGTGTCCCGGTGCGCCAGTGTGGCGCGCATGATCTCCTCCTGCAGTGGCCGAAACGATTTAAACCCAAACCAGCGCTTGAGCAGCGCCTGCAGTTGAAACGGATCGGCGGGCATGGATGAAGGATGAGGGATGAGGGATGAAGAACTAAATGCAAATTGAACCACGGAGGGCGTGGAGAATCAAAGGGGAATTATAAATCAGAAATTCGAATTACGAATTACGAAAAAAAACGTCCAAAACCTCGAACAAATCACTCGCAAACTTGCAACCTGCAACTTGCAACCAAGCGCCCGTTCATTTCCGCTCCAATGCGCCAACCGTCGTAATCTTCAGCGACGTTTCACCCGTCGCATCCTCCGTCTTTTGGAAAAACCCCCGCCGCCCGCACGCGCGCAGCAATGGATGCCCGGCCGCCATCAACGCGACCGCCGCGCACACGGTTGCAAACACCGTCGCCAACAGGCCGGAAATCCCCAGGAACAGCAACAATAGCATCAGCGTCGTAAACACCATCACCGCGCCCAGCACCGCCACGACCACCGCCACCACCAAGCCCTGCAGCAACGGATTCTTAACCTCGCGCCCGTTCGCAGTGACACGAAATTTCTTAATGTGGATACCCGCAGTCATGCGCGAAATTCTCCGCCAACCGCCGTCCCGGCGCAAGAATTATTTGCCGCCGTTCAGGGCGCACTCCCGGTTTAAAGGCGCAGCCAGACTGCGTCCCTGCATCCGGGCCAACGTGTTCTTGTAGGGGCGCAGACTTGCTGCGCCCGCTTCCAGATTTTCAAGCCAAATTGTTCCCCTGCTCAATTCTGGCAGCAAAACGGACTCGCGCACACATGCCCGCCGCCCGCCGGCAGCGCGCACTCACCTTGCCCGCAACCCGGAGCCGCTGGCGCGGCCGCGCCCTTGGTCATAATCCCGAAGCCGCCCAAAATCACGCGCTTGACGGGCAGGCCCGACTCCGGGTCGCGCGTCAACGGCGCATCCCGCATGGATTGGCGCACCTCAAAGCGCCGCACCTCGTCGCCCGGCTTTTCCGGAATCGTTTCGTAAACGTAAGTGGCCATAAGCAAGTTAGACCCGCATACTAGAACAAATGTTCGCCCCCTGTCAGGCCTGAAGAATGCAACTATAGGAAAAGAGGGACAGAGGGTCTAAGACACTGAGGAACTTCTCACTCCTCTCCGTGCCCTCCGTGCTTGAATCTGCATTTTTCTTTTCATCCTTTATCCCTCATCCTTTTCCTATCCCCCACCCCACCGTTCAACCTGCATTTCTTTCTTCATCCTTCATCCCTCATCCGTCATCCTTCCCCCTCGCCCATCGAAACTAAAACGAAAAACCAGGAACCAGGAACCAAGAACTAGGAACCAGGAACTTACTCCCCCATGCCCCTCGGAGAAACCATCGCTGCCGCCGCCACGCCCCCTGGCGAATCCGCGCTCGCCCTCGTGCGCGCCAGTGGCCCCCTTGTCCCCGTGCTCGCTGCCGCCGTCCTCGGCCGCTCCGCCGGCCAAACCCCCGCCCCCCGCCACGCCACCTTCGGCCACTACCATACCCTCGCCGGCGAATCTCTCGACCAAATCGTCCTCACCTACTACGCCGCCCCCGCCTCGGCCACCGGCGAAGACCTCCTCGAAATCGCCTGCCACGGCAACCCCCTCATCGTCCGCCGTATCCTCGACGACCTCCTCGCCCGCGGCTGCCGCCCCGCCCAACCCGGCGAATTCACCCGCACCGCCTTTCTCGCCGGCAAACTCGACCTCGCCCAGGCCGAAGCCGTCGCCGACCTCATCCGCACCCGCTCCGACGGGGCCCTCCGCGCCGCCCGCCGCCAGCTCGACGGCGAACTCTCCCGCCGCGTCCAGGAATTCTCCGACACGCTTCTCCGAATCCAGGCCGCCACCGAGGCCTACATTGATTTCCCCGAGGAAGATTTGCCCGCCGAAGACAACGCCACCCTCCGCGCGAAAATCGCCGGCCTCGCCGCCGAGATTGAAAAACTTCTCGCCACCGCCCGCTACGGCGCCCTGCTGCGCGACGGCGCCAGCGTCGTCATCGCCGGTCCGCCCAACGCCGGCAAGTCCAGCCTTATGAACGCGCTGCTCGGGCGCCCGCGCGCCATCGTCAGCCCCACGCCTGGCACGACCCGCGATTTCCTTGAAGAAACCCTCACCGCCGGCCCCTATACTATTCAGATCACGGACACGGCCGGGTTGCCGGAGGAAGTCAGGAGTCAGGAAGACAGGAGTCAGGAATCAGGAGTCAGGAGTCAGAAGCTAGAAACTAGAAGTCAGAATTCGGACATCAGGGGTCAGAAATCAGAAATACCACCCCCCACCCCCCGGTCAACTGATTGGGAACTCGAAACTAGAAACCTGAAACGCGAAACTTTACCCAACACCCTCCCCGCCCCTTGCTCCCCGCTCCCTGCTTCTCCCGATCCTATTGAGATGGAAGGTGTTAGCAGGGCGTTTGAAAAAATCACGACTGCCGATTTTCTGCTCCTTGTCCTCGACAGCACCCTGCCCTCTCCTACACTGCCCCAGCCTCTAATCGAGGTCATTCACCCCCAAAACACGCTTGTCATTGAGAACAAGACAGACCTGTCTGTCTCTTTTACGCATGATTCATTTCTTCCTGATATCAAGCATCTTAGACTCTCTCTCAAGACGGGTCAAGGGCTGGAACAACTTCGTGCCGCACTTGTAATCGCCCTTGAAACCTCGTATGCCCTACCCCACGACGATCTGATCCTCACCAACACCCGGCACGCCGACGCTCTGCGGCAAACCCACGCCGCTCTGACGGCGGCCCTCGAAAAGCTGGAAACCCACGCGCCTGCCGAACTCCTCGCCGCCCACCTGCGCGATGCCCTTACCGCCCTCGCCGAAATCGCCGGCCCCCTCGACAATCACGCCATGCTCGACCGCCTCTTCGCCCAATTCTGCATCGGGAAATAAAACTACGGGCGCGCCGCTTGCCGACACGCCACGCCGTTTCATTATTCATTTATCATTTGCCAGCAGATTGATCGGTGGACAGGATGCCCGACGTGTTACAGGAAATAAAAATTGGCTCAAAAACGACGGATGCTCCTAGTCCAGACTTGGGAGAAAGTGGCTCTGGCCTGCTGGAAGACGTGCCGGTCTCCAGCCGTCTTTTCCTTGGCGACAGCCGGAAATTGGTCCGTCTCAAAAACGAAAGCGTGCACTTGGTGATTACTTCGCCGCCCTACTGGACGCTTAAGGAATATAACGACCATCCCGACCAACTCGGGCACGTCGCAGACTACGAGCAATTTCTCGATGAGTTGGACAAGGTTTGGCGGGAATGTTTGCGCGTGCTGGTGCCCGGCGGCCGCATCGTGTGCGTGGTCGGGGATGTTTGCCTTTCACGCAAAAAAAATGGCCGGCACTTGGTCATGCCCCTCCACGCGGACATCACCGTGCGGTGCCGCAAAATTGGCTTTGATAACCTTAATCCCATTATTTGGCTGAAAATATCCAACGCCAACTTCGAAGCCAACACGAGCAGCAAGTTTCTCGGCAAGCCCTACGAGCCGAACGCCATCATCAAAAACGACATGGAATTTATTTTGATGCAGCGCAAGCCGGGTGGCTACCGCCAGCCCACCGAACACCAGCGCGACCTGAGCCGGCTGCCCAAGGAGGAATTCCGCGAATGGTGCCAGCAAACCTGGAGCCTGACCGGCGCCAGCACGCGCGAACATCCGGCGCCGTTTCCCCTCGAGCTCGCCCAGCGCCTCGTCCGCATGTTCAGTTTCGCGGGCGACACCGTGCTCGATCCCTTCGCCGGCACGGGCACTACCCTGCTGGCCGCCACGCAATGGGGCCGCAACTCCGTCGGCTTCGAGGTGGACGCGAAATACTTTGCGCTCGCGAAGCGCCGCCTCGAGGACGCCCAACCCGACCTTTATCGCAAAGTGACTTTCGAGGCGGTCAAATAGTGAGCGGAACGGGCAGCTTGCACTATTTTGCTTTTAGGGCAGTGAGTGCAGCGTTCAAAATCGAGTCGGGATGCTCGCTGGCGAAAACAACGACGTAGATGTTTTCCGACTTCAACCGGCTGGAAACATTCGAGTGCTCGTCGGTGAACGGGTAATAAATGAACGCGATGAATTTCCCCCTTGGATGGGCCGCTTTGAATTTCGCGGCTTTGTTCACAATCTCATCGCAACGCTTGTGGATGTCGCGCCGCGCCTCGATGCGTTTGATATCCACGGCCAGCGCAATTGGTCCCGTAGCCTGGTAAGCGGCATCCAGTTCAAAATTCTCTCCGCCAATTTCGAAATGCCGTTTCTTGAATAATTTCGGCAGGCCGGTCTTTTTGGCCGCGTTGTCCAGGGCCGCGCGCACCATGATCTCCCAGCGGCCTTTGCCCTTGCGAATTTCCTTGTCCAAAAACATCAGTCGGTCAATGGCGCAAAAACTGTTCAATTCCGTGCGCTCGGGTAGAAACGGTTTAAGATAGCCGGCGAGGGCCTTTGCGGAATCGCGCCGAAATCGTGGACTGTAGGAATTCAATCCTTTCAAGCCCAAATCCCGCTCGATTGCGCGCTCGGCGACGTTGCACAGAATCATCAAAGGCTTAGCCAGCATCGGATGTTTTGCCAGCACGCGACCCAGCTCGGTCGCATTCATGTCCCGAAAATTAATGACCTGGCAACGCTCCTCCGTGATGTGCGCTTGAAAGGCCGCCAGGGCATTCTCGCGAATAAGCTGCATCCGAATCTCCGCCGCCGGCGATGCCCGCGAAAGATAATCCCGATGTGTTCCATAAGAACCCCGCCTCTCCTCCACGGCCGGAGCCTTAGGCTCATTTGCCACAAGAAATGGAAGTTCGTCATCCACGCTCAAACCGTAATTTAATGGAAACGCCAAGGGAAGCCAGATTTCGCGGCCGCAGATTCAACCTGCTCCCGACCTGCACTTCTGCGGCTCAGCGCGAGAATGCATTAATCATGGACTTTCCCCCTGGTTAAATCCGATGCGCCGGCGCGGGGTTTCGGGCGGGGACGCGAGCAGGGGTTGCAGCTTGGTCCAGATGGTCCGCAGGGCGTTCTCATGACCATCTTGTCCTTTCCTTTCGCGCTTGGAATTGTTAGGATCAAAAACTCCGCCGTAAAATCTTTCCACGCTCACTATTTGTTCGCCCGCGCTTTGAGTCTGACGAATATTCCAGAGCGCGGGCTAAAGCACCGCGCTACGGAAGTTTCGGCAAATTGATGCATGGATTTCAAATCACAACCTGGCACTTCAACACCTTCCCTTTGTGATCTTCATTTCTTCGTGGTGAATCACCTCCCCCCACCCTTTTCTTCACTGTCAACAACTTGTGAATAAGAACAGACCGGTCTGTCTGTATGAATTCTCATCCTAAAGAGATTCGCCTAGGCAAGGCCAAGCCGTATGACGTGATTGTCTGCGGGGCGGGTCATGCTGGGTGTGAGGCGGCGCTGGCGGCGGCACGGATGAGGGCCGATGTGCTGATGCTTTCGGGTAATGTAGACACGATTGCCCAGATGAGTTGCAACCCGGCGATTGGCGGCCAGGCGAAGGGGCATATGGTACGGGAGATTGATGCGCTGGGGGGCGAGATGGCGATCAACACGGATGTCACGGCGATTCAGTTTCGGTTGTTGAACGCGTCGAAGGGGCCGGCGGTCCATGGGCCGCGGGCGCAGTGCGACAAGAAGGCTTACCAGTTTCGCATGAAGCATGTGCTGGAGTTGCAGGCGAACTTGACGCTGTTCCAAGCGGTGGTTACGGGGTTGATTTTTGAGGGCGGCGCGGTGGTGGGCGTGCGGACGAGCATGGATATCGAGTTTTATGGGCGGGCGGTGGTGGTGACGACGGGGACGTTTTTGCGGGGGTTGATGCACATCGGCCGCAACAAGAACGAGGGGGGCAGGCTGGGGGACTTTTCGTCCAAGAGCCTGTCTGCTAGTTTTCTGGAAGCGGGGATCGAGTTGGAGAGGCTGAAGACGGGGACGCCGCCGCGGATTTTGGGGTCGAGCATAGACTTTACGAAATGCCGCGAGCAGCCTGGGGATGTGGTGCCGACGCTGTTTGCTTTTTACGATACGCGATATGGGGTGGAGGGGGGAATGTTCCACGTGGAACATAAGGAGGGCAGAATGGAAGATGGAAAATGGAAAATGGAAGAAGAAGACCAGAACGCGACAATGGCGCGACGGGCAGAGGGCGAAGGGCGGGGAGCGGGGAGCGGGGAGCGGGGGAGGGAGGGAGCAGAGGAGCAAAGGAGCAGAGGAGCAGAGGCCCCACTTCGCCAAGGCTTCGAGGGGCAAGGCGAGGGGAAAGAGCAATACGGAACGTTCAACGCTCAACGTTTAACGTTTAACGCTCAAATGGAAGAGGGGACGGCTGTGGAAGGGGCGGAGGGCGAAGGGAGGAATGTGGAAGGTGGAATGGAAGATGGAAAATGGACAATGGAAGAAAGTTGCCCTAGAGCAGAAGGGAATGAGAGCAAAGAGGGTGGGGCGAAGGACAACCGGGCAGCCTACTCCCGACTCCTGACTTCTGATTCCCTGGCACCAATTCCAAAATCTACCCCTCACCCTTCATTCTCCACATTATCCGCCGCCCTTCGCGTAATGTTCCACGTGGAACATCGGGCGGGGCAGACTTTGCTGGGCTGGAGGCCGGGGGAGAGCCAGGTGTCGTGCTGGATGACGGATACGAGCGTGGAGACGGCGCAGATTGTGCGGGAGAACCTGCATTTGTCGGCGATGTATGCGGGGGAGATTGCGGGGGTGGGGCCGCGGTATTGTCCGTCCATCGAGGACAAGTTTGTGAGATTTAGTGATAAAACATCCCATCGCCTTTTCCTGGAGCCGGAGGGGCGGCACACGGACGAGTGGTATATCAACGGGTTGTCCACCTCGCTGCCGTTCGAGGTGCAGTTGCGGGTGCTGCACAGCATCCCGGGGCTGGAGCGGGCGGCGATGATGCGGCCGGCTTACGCGGTGGAATACGACTTTGCGCCGCCGACGCAGTTGCAGCCGTCGCTGGAGTCGAAGAAGGTGGCGCGGCTGTTTTTCGCGGGGCAGATCAACGGCACGTCGGGCTACGAGGAGGCGGCGGCGCAGGGGTTGGTGGCGGGGATCAACGCGGTGCTGCGGGTGCGGGGCGAGGCGCCGTTCATTCTCGGGCGGCACGAGGCCTATATCGGCGTGCTGGTGGACGATTTGGTGACGAAGGGCACGTCGGAGCCATATCGGATGTTCACGAGCCGGGCAGAGCATCGGCTGCTGTTCAACCACGGGAGCGCGGAGCTGCGGTTGGTCGAGCACGCGGCGCGACATGGGCTGGTGCCGGCGGAGCGGTTGGCGCGGATGCGGGAGAAGGCGCGGTTGGTGGAGCAGTGGACGGCGGCGCTGGAGACGGAGCGGGTGAAGGGCGGGAGTGTGGGCGATTGGCTGCGCAAGCAGGGAGCGGGGAGCGGGGAGCAAGAGGGAGGAAGAATGGAAGATGGAAAATGGAAGATGGAAAAAACGGGCGAAGAGCGAGGGGCGAAAAGAGAGGGAACGAACGCTCAACGTTCAACGTTTAACGCTTAACACTCAAGTGGAAGAGGGGAAGGGTGCGGAAGGGGCAAAGGGCGAAGGGCGCAAAGGAGAAGATGTTAACCACGGAGGGCACGGAGAACACGGAGGAGGAAATGAAAGGGCAGAGACCCCACTTCGCCAAGGCTGCGAGGGGCAAGGGGGGATTTTGCCGGCGGAGTTTTTGGCGTTGGCTGCGGCGGTGCGCGAGGAGGTGGTGTATCGCGTGCGGTATCGGGGGTATCGGGAGCGGGAGATGCGGCAGATCGAGAAGATGCGTCACTTGGAAAATGTGCGGTTGCCGGCGGATTTGGATTATGGCGCGGTGCCGGGATTGCGCGCGGAGAGCCGGCAGAAGCTGGCGTTGGTGCGGCCGGCGACGCTGGCGCAGGCGCAGCGGATCAGCGGGGTGGGGCCGGCGGATGTGTCGTTGTTGCTCGTTGCCCTGAGGGGCAAAGGGACAGAGGGACAAAGGCACTGAGGGGGAGCGGAGAGATGATTCACCGCAAAGGCGCGAAGAGCGCGGAGGGTCTACGGTCAAAGGCCCGCCTTGCCAGGGTCTTTCTATTTGACCCCCAACCAAAATCGCCGTCAAATCAAGGCGGCTTCCAAGTTAAAAAAATCGCGCCAACCTAATCTGCCATGGATGAACCAATGCCAAAGTTGAAAAACGCGCCAATTATTGAAGCGGTGCTCGACATTGATTGTGACATGCCGCCGGGGCAAGAAATTTCGACCTTGGAAGCATCCGCGCGGGCGTCATTCCAACCGCAATATCCGAAATTCCAAACTATTTTCAATCAAGAACTCCGTCTGGAGCCGAAACTGGGAGCACCAGCACAAGTGTCCACCCTGCACAAAATGCAAGGCCTTCAATTCCTGCAAGACGATGGGCGGCAACTCGTGCAGGTGCGAACGCAAGGCTTTTCCTTCAATCGCCTTGCCCCCTATTCCACGCTGGATGATTATTTGCAGGAAATGGAACGAACCTGGAATCTGTTCGTCAAGCTTGCCTCACCCGTTCAAGTCCGGGTGATTTCGGCTACGATATATCAACCGCATCTTGTTGCCCAAGCCGGGTGTAAAAGTTCAGCTCGATGACTATCTCAAGATTGGCCCGCACTTGCCCGATGAAGAGAAATTTGAGCTTATCGGCTTTCTCCATCAACATGCCGCCGTCGAAGTGGAGACCAAGAATCAAGTGAACATAATTCTGGCGGCTCAACCTCCAGAAAACGATATGCTTCCGTTGATTTTTGATATAACTGCGGCAAGCGCGACAACGCAGGAACCCGGCAATTGGGCTGCAATCGCCGAAAAAATCCAGTCATTAAGACACTTGAAAAACCGGGTTTTTAGAAATACAATTACTGAAAAATGTATCAGCCTATTTCAACAATAAGCGTTTTAGCCGGATTTACCGCTTTCCATGCGATGGGTGGGGAGGGCAGCGCCATTTCGCCTGCGGCCAAGGAGATCAATCGGGCGGCCACCGCCATCGTGGCCGCCATGGAACAATCGCAAGCGCAATTCGGGGCGAAGGCCGAAGCAATTTCGCGTTTGATGATGCTGGCCGATGAGTATGCCATGGATGAAACAATTGCCATCCATCCACGGACCATTTTGACCGCAGAATGCTTTCTGCGCGCGTTGCCTGACTTTTTACCGTTGCCGGAATTTTCTGTTGAACCCGACGGGGCCATTTCCTTGGACTGGATTGAATCGCGCAACCGTCTCTTTTCTTTGAGCGTGGGCGCAAACAATCGGTTGGCTTATGCGTGGCTGGACGGAACGGATCGAGGCCACGGGGTCGCACGTTTCGATGGTCAGCAAATCCCGATGCGCGTCATTGAAGGCATCATCGCGATTACGAAAAATGAAAACGCTTCCTTCCGGGCTGCCTGAACAGGTCACTGACGAGGAGGATCTTGCGCGGTTTCTCACGTCGTCAAGCCAGTTCAATTCAAAGATGGTCAAACCATCCGTCTTTTTGCCTGAACCGATTGCGCAAGAAACCTCTGTTTTTCGCCATGGGAGCGAACCCCAAGAAGGCCTATGGGCGATTGGCTACGAATATGCGGCACAGGACCGTATCCTCCACGGAGCCGCAATTATTAAGGCCCGCGAAGTTAGAATTATCCAACTTGAGGTGATGGCATACGAACCGCCGCCGCTGCATCCGGCAATAAGAAATTGGCCTTGGGTCGACAATGATCCTGTAATGCAAAAGGCGCGGCAAAAAGAATTGGCGAATCTACTCGCAAACAAAGCCCAGCTTTCGAAAAAATGACCGTTAGAGGATGAAACTTTAAATCGCAAGAAGTGCCGCATATATGAACATCCTCTGTCTCGACATTGGCAATACGCGGGCGCATGCGGGGGTGGTGCGCGGGGGGAGGCTGGAGTGGCAGTGCGCGGTGCCGACGCGGTTGATCGCGGATCCGGTGGCGGGGTTGGGGCCGCGGTTCGCGGAGTTGGCGGGGGGGCCTCATACGCCGGCGGGGGTGGCGTATTGTTCGGTGGTGCCGGCGGCGACGGCGGTGGTGGAGCCTTTATTGGCGGCGACGGGGTGGCCGTTGTTTCATTTGACGTGGCGGGAGTGCGCGGTGCTGGGGTTGCCGATTGATTATCCGCACCCGGAGCAGATTGGCGAGGATCGGCTGGCGCTGGCGATCGGGACGCTGGCGGCGTATGGCGCGCCGGCGGTGGCGATTGATTTGGGCACGGCGGTGACGTTTGACGTGATCAATGCGCGGGGGGCGTATGCGGGGGGGATTATCGCGCCGGGGTTGGCGTTGATGACGCGTTATTTGCACGAGCAGACGGCGTTGCTGCCGGAGCTGGACCCCAATGATTTGGTGGTGTCGGCGGGGATTGGGACGAGCACGGTGGAGGCGATGAAGATTGGGTGCGCGACGGGGTTTGCGGGGATGATTCGGGCGATTTTGGACCGCTTGCTCGAGGAGATGCGGCGGCGGGGGGAGGGTCATGCGCGGGTGGTGGCGACGGGGGGGAGCGCGGGGTTGTTGCCGCGGGCGTGGCTGGGGGAGATCGAGTTTGACCCGGATTTGTTGTTGAAGGGGTTGGCGGTGGGGTGGGAACGGAAGAAGAAGTTAGAAGCCAGAGCATTTTCAAAAATAGTGTAGCCATTTGGCAGGGAAGCTGCTACAGTTTGGGAGATGAAAACCACCTCGTTGGATTTGCGGGAACGCATCCTCGCCGCGTATGACGCGGACGAAGGCCCGCGGGCGGAGGTCGCTTGGCGGTTTCGGGTGTCGCTGGGCTTGGTCAAGAAGCTGTTGCAGCAACGTCGGCGCAGGGGGGCGACGGCCCCCAGCACCACCGCAGCGGGCGCAAGCCGCGCCTGCGCGAACAACACCGTCAGCGCCTGCGGCGGTTGGTCGCCGAGAAGCCTGACCGCACCTTGCGCGAATTGCGGGAGGCGTTGGGCCTGGACTGCGCGCTGCCGACGATCCATTACGCCCTGGCCGCGCTGGGCCTGACCTATAAAAAAAACGCTGCGCGCCGCCGAGCAAGAGCGGCCCGACCTCGCGCGGTTGCGGCGACGGTGGGTGCGGCGCCAACGCGGCTGGGATCCCGCGCGGCTGGTCTTCCTTGATGAATCGGCCGCCAAGACGAACATGACACGTTTGCACGGACGGGCTCCGCGCGGCCAGCGGTTGCGGGCGAAGTGCCCGCACGGACACTGGCGCACCACCACGATGCTCTCCTCCATCCGGCTGGACGGTTCGACCGCCTGCCTGACCATCGAGGCGGCCACCGACACCGACGTTTTGCGAAATCCTCGCCCCCGCGCTGCGTCCCGGCGACGTGGTGGTCCTGGACAACCTCAGCCCCCACAAAAACGACCACACCCTCGCGCTGATCCGCGCTGCCGGCGCGAGCGTCGAGTTCCTGCCCGCCTACTCGCCCGACTTTAACCCCATCGAACGGATGGGGAGCAAAGTCAAGGCCAGCCTGCGCGCCGCCGCGGCCCGCACCGCGGCTGACTTGTTCGCCGCCATCGGACGGGCCCTGCGCCAAGTCACCGCCGCCGCCCATTGGTTTGCCCACTGCGGCTACAGTTTTGTCTAAAATGATCTAGGAGTTAGAAGTTAGAATCAAGGCGTCGGCGACGGAGGGGCCGAGGCAAATTGCTGAATTCTGAATGCTGATTGCTGAATATTCAACAAGCTCAATTTCGACCGGGTTTAGTTAAAGCTGGACAATATGATTTTCGCCTCAGTTCGGCATCCTCAGTCGCCTCAGTGGCCTCAGTCGCTTATAGTCACTTGCCTTCCCGCCCGTAAATCGCGTATATCTTGCGCTTCCGCGGTTTGGTCCGCTGGGTTTCCCATGTCTGTCGCAATGTCCAACCCACCTTCTGCCAGCCCGCCGGCTGGGATATTGCCGCTGGTTGCGCCGGGGGTGGTGGGCAATGGCGCCGGTGCGAAGAACGGCGCGACAGCGGCGACGCCGAGTTTGCAGGCGATTGACTTGAACAAGGATTATGGGACGATTCGCGCGGTGCAGAATTTGAATTTTACGGTGGCGCGGGGGGAGATTGTGGGTTTTCTGGGGCTGAATGGGGCGGGGAAGAGCACGACGATGCGGATTTTCGCGGGGTTGTTGTCGGCGACTTCGGGGCGGGCGTATGTGGCGGGGATTCCGGTGGCGCGTTACCCGGAGGAGGCGAAGCGGCACCTGGGCTACATGCCGGAGCACAACCCGTTGCCGGACGACATGCGGGTGAGCGAATACCTGCACTTCCGCGCGCGGTTGAAGGAAATCCCGCGCAAGCAGATCAAGGGGCGGGTCGAGGAGGTGATTGAGGCGTGCGGGTTGCAGCACAAGACGCAGCGCAAGTTGATTGGGATGTTGTCGAAGGGCTACCGGCAGCGGGTGGGGATCGCGGATGCGATTCTGGCCAAGCCGGAGGTGATTTTGATGGATGAGCCGACGATTGGGCTGGATCCGGTGCAAATTCAGAGCATCCGGCGGCTGATTGATTCGTTGCGCGGGCAGTTGACGGTGTTGATTTCGAGCCATATTTTGCCGGAGATTGAATTGTGCTGCGACCGCATGATGATCATCAACCAGGGGCGGCTGGTGGCGGCGGGGACGTTGAAGAGCCTGCGGCGGGAATTTTTCACGCGGGCGGCGTGGCGGCTGCGGCTCAGCGGGGATGTGGGGGCGTTCGAGCGGTTGCTGCCGGAGGTGAATCCGGCGCTGCGGCTGGCGGCGTGCTCGGCGGCGGACGGCGAGGGCTTTGTGGATTTGCGGCTGGAGGGGCCGATGGATGATGCGGGGTTGGGCGAGGCGCTGCTGGGGGCGGTGATGCGGCGGGGTGGTTGGCGGGTGCGCGAGTTCGCGCATATCCAACCGGGGCTGGAGGAAATTTTCCTGGCGGCGACGAAGACGAGCCAGGATGCGTTGACGCCGTTGGCGGCGCTCAAATAATTTATTGTCATGCGCCATTTTCCATTATTGTTAGCGCATGAACTGCGGATGCTGGCCGTGTCGGTGGCGACGTATAGCGCGGCGGTGCTGTTCCTGCTGGTGATGGGCTTCTTCTATTACTGGGTGCTGTATAATTACGACGCGGCGTTCCAGAGCGATCCGCCGGCGACGCTGTACTTCTCGATTTTCTACATTCCGGTTTTCTTTGTGGTGCCGCTGCTGACGATGAAGAGCCTGGCGGAGGAGCGGCGGTTTGGCACTTTGGAGACGATGCTGACGACGCCGGCCTCGACGATTGAAATTGTGCTGGCGAAATATTTCGCGGCGTATTTTTTCTATGTGGCGCTGTGGGCGCTGACGCTGATTTTCCCGTGGATCGCGATCCGATACCTGCACGCGACGGACCGAATTCGCCGCTGCGGGACGTGGCGTCGCTGACGGGGGGCTTCCTGTTTGTGTGCAGCAGCGGGCTGTTGTATATCGCGCTGGGGATTTTCGCGAGCAGCCTGACGCGCAACACGCTGGTGGCGGGGATGCTGTCGTTCAGCCTGCTGCTGGTGCTGATTGTGAGCGGGAATTTGCTGCAGCATTGGTCGTTGCAGGGCGCGTGGCTGTCGCACCTGCAGCCGGCGGTGGATTATTTGCAGGTATTCCGGCATCTGGACGACTTCACCCGGGGGGTGGTGGACACGCGGCCGTTCTTTCTCTACGCGAGCAACACGCTGCTGGTGCTGGGCGTGACGACCCTGGTGGTCGAGGCGCGCGCGACGGCGTGACGGCCGGCCGATATTACAAAATATTTTAATCCCATGTTCGCGCGCCTGGAAGAATTTCGTTTTGCCCGCTGGGTGAAAAGCCTCAACCGGGCCACCCAGATCCTGCTCGGCCTGACGCTGGTGGGGACGCTGAATTATGTGGCGGCGCAGCATTACGAGCGGTGGGATTTGACGCCGGACCGGCATTTTTCGCTGGGGCCGGAGACGCTGGCCTACCTGCAGCAGAAGGTGCCGCACACGCCGGACGCGCCGCTGCAGATCATTTCGATATTGCCGGAAGACGCGTCGGACAGCACGCTGGTGAGCAACAAGCAGATTGACCGGCTGCTGGATGAATATGGCGAGGCGGGCAAGAAGGCGGGCATCCCACTGGAGATCAACCCGCGGCCGGGCGACCCGGGCAACCATCTGGCGCTCAACCCGCTGGTCGAGACGGCGCGCTACGAGGATTTGCTGCGCCTGGGCATCCCGCCCTACACGCGCGTTCTGGTCATGCGGGGCGAGCATTTCCACGCGCTGAACAATGCGGATCTTTACGACACGAAGACGACGGCGGAGGGCCAGCCGACGCCAACGGGCTTCAACGGGGAGAACGCGATCACGTCGGCGATTCTGGATGTAATCCAGACCGAGCCGGACGAAATTTATTTCACGCAGGGGCATGGCGAGCTGGACTTCACCAGCACGGACAAAATTTACGGCTTGTCGGGCTTGAATGAGTTTCTCACCAAGCGGAATTTTGCGCTCAAGGGGATCAATCTGCTGGGGGACAAGACGGACATCCCGGAGAAGGCGAAGCTGGTGGTGATCGCCGATCCCAACCGCCCGTTCAATGAATTGGAAATCGAGAAGCTGCGGAAATACCTGGGCCAGCGCAACGGGCGGGTGCTGATTTTCATGGATCCGGGCCGGAACGCCGGGCTGGAGGGCTTGCTGCATGACTGGGGCCTGCACGCGACGGACCGGCTGGTGGTGGAAGACACGGCGCACTCAACGGCCGATTACGGGACGATCATTGACCCGTCGGATCATCCCAGCCCGAACCCGATGGTGCGCTTTGCGGCGATGAGCAACCATCAGATCACGCTGTTGTTTGGGCCAACGCGGCCGGTTGAAGTGGACCAGACGACGCCGGACGAGCAGCAGCAGCAGGTGACGCAACTGTTGTTCAGTTCCAAGCAAGCCATCGTGTTCAAGGATTGGACGGGGCCGAGCGGGCCGCAACCCAGCCCGCAGGACACGGTTGGCTCGGTGTCGGTGGCGGCGTTGTCCGAACAGCACGCGAATGGCACGGCGGATTTGCCGGGCGGGCGGTTGATGGTGGTGGGAGATGCCTTTGTGCTGATGAATAAATACTCGGGCCAGTCGGGCAACCCGGATTTGCTTTTGAATTGCTTCAACTACCTCACGAGCCGCGATAACCTGCTGAACATCCACCCGCGGCTGCCGGTGCAGTCGAAGCTGGAGATCAGCAGCGCGCGCTATGTGGGGCTGGCGTGGCGGCTGGGCCTGGTGCCGGCCGCGGTGGCGCTGTTGGGGCTGATGGTTTTCTGGGTGCGCAACCGCACTTGAATTCCGGAGTGAATCCCTGCACCTTTTTCCCCATCCGCCGCCATGCGCTTCAAACTCACCCTGCTTTTGCTGCTGGCCAACCTGGCCGTGTTCTTCGTGCTGTGGCGGCTGAACCGGCCGCCGCCGATCGAGCCGAAGGCGAGCGGGCCGGTGGCGCGGGATTTCACGCCGGACCGCATCCTGATCAACGACCACGCGCGCAATGAGGTGCGCGAGATAAAACGGGACACGCCGGACAGCCCGTATCGCATCGTCCAGCCGTTTGACTGGCCGGCGAATGAATTTGCGGTGCGCGCCATCTATTCAAATTTGCAAGAGCTGGACGTGGGCGCGAACATCACGCCGGAGGAGCTCCGGCAAGGGGGGCAAAACTTGAAGGATTTCGGCCTCGACCAGCCGATTTTGGAGGTGACGCTGGCGGATGCGACTCACACGCAAACGCTGCTGGTGGGCAAGCCGACGGCGCGGGGCGAGAATATTTACGCCATGAACCCGGCGGACAAGATCGTGCGCGTCATCGCGCAAAGCGCGCTGGCGAGCCTGTTTGCGCCGATCGAGGATTTGCGGGACGACAGTATTTTTACGACGCAGGGGTTTGACGCGCAAAGCTTGTCCATCAAATCGCCGAACCTGGTGAAGTTTGTGAAGGATGGGGATGTGTGGTGGCTTGACACCCCGCTGCGGCGGCCGGCGGACACGGAGAATGTAAACCGCGTCATCTCCGCGCTGGATGACCTCAAGGTGCAGCGATTTTTGACGCCGGCCGAGGCGGCGGATGCGACCCGGCTGGGGCTGGCGGAGTCGAACTACACGGTTGAGTTGCAGGGCGAAACGAGCCAGACGCTGCATGTGGGCGCGGATGTGCCCGACGCCCCGGCCGCGGCGCCGGAAGTTTATGGACAGATGGAGGGCAGCAAGGTCGTGTTCACCCTGTCGAAAAAGGGGGACTTGTTCACGAAAATCCTGCCGCAAGCGCAGGATTTGCTGCGGCAGCGCCATTTTCTGGATTTTGACCCGACGAAGGTCACGACGCTGAGCGTCAAATCGCCGGAGAGCGAAGTCATCGTGGACCATCTGGCGAACCAGACGTGGCAGGTGCGGGACAAGGACAGCGCGGGGCAGCCGCACCCGTTTGACGCGGACACGGCGACGGTGCAGGCACTGCTGATGGGCCTGGAAAACCTGGCCGCCAAGAATTTTGCGAGTGACGCGCCGGGCGACCTGGCGCCGTTTGGCCTGGCCGTGCCGTGGCGCACGGTCGCGCTGCACACGACGGACCAAGTCTTGACGGTGGATTTGGGCGAGACGGCGGCGGCGGATGCGACGGCGGCCCCGCATTACTACGCCAAGGTCGAGGGCGCGGACACGGTATATGAATTGGACGGGGCGGTGTTCAACCAGCTCGAACCGCAAATGGATGCGGAGCCGCTGCACTTCCGCGACCGCGTGCTGGAGAGCCTGCCGGCCAGCGCGCAAATCACCACGCTCAAGCTGAGCCACCTGACCGACAACCAGGACATCTATAATGGAACGTTGCCGGACAACACCACGTGGGACAAATATCTGCCCAACACGGACACGAGCACAAGCGCGCGACGCACGGCGTTGCTGGATTTGCTCAATTACGTAAAAAAGTTTGTGGTGCAGGATTACCGCGCGGCGGCGTTCACCGACGACTATCAACAACCGATGCCAGCCCCGACGCCGCCGGTGGAACTGCCGTGGCGCTTCCGGCTGGACGCGGTGGTGCAAATCCCCGCGGAGGGCGCGACGCCTGGGCAAAACAAGACCCTGAGTTTTTATTTTACGGACGCACTGCATGGGTCGCAGCAAATCGGCGGGGCCAAGGAGCCCGCGCCGGGGGCCATTTTCGACCTGGCCCCGGGCCTGATTTTCGACCTGGGCATGCTGACCCCGGACGCGAACCGGCCCGCGGTGGTGACGCAAATCCTGGAGCAGGTTTCGCAGCCGATCAACCCGCTGCCGGGGCCGCCGGCGGCGACCCCTGCGCCGGGGCCGGCGCCTGTACCGGTGGAACCCGCAACGAATACGCCACCGCCCGCGGCCCCGACGCCCGTCCCGCCGGTGACGCCAACACCGGCAGCGACGGAAGCCGCCCCGGCGGGCAGCGCCGCACCGGCCGCGAATACGACGGGCACGCCGTGATGTTTATAGATAGCCAGCGGCCAGGAGGGTTTTCGGCGAGCGACGCCCCTGGCGGCAATGGGGCGAAGGGCCGGGCTAGGACTTGGGCGGGGTGAGGGGCGTGCCGTCGGGTTTGTAAAACTGGTTTAATTCGAGGCGGAGGTAGTCATAGACCACGCCGGTGGTGACATCGCCGGCGGGGACGGTGAGGGTCATGGTGTTTTCGCCGGGTTTGAGGAGGGTGGCGTCGAAGGTCAAGGTGCGTTCCTGCCAGATGCCCATGTCGGTGTTGTAACGGATGGCGTTGGTGGACACAATCGGGGCGTTGGCGACCGAGCTGTTGTCGCCGATGGCGCCAACGCTCCGGCCATTGACGGCCACGTCCAGCGTGCGGCCACCGTCGGCACCGGCCAGGGCCACGCGCAAAGCCGCGAAACCTTGCGAGGGCTTGTCCATGTTAAATTTGATGGTCCAGGTGGTGGCGCGGCCCTGGCCATAGATGCGCCAGGGGCCGGTTTGGTCGGTTTGCGGATAGTCAGCCGGAGACTCGCCTTTGACCCAGCCGAAGCGCTGGTTGGCGGGATCTTTCGCCTTGGGGTTCACGAAGGAGAGGTTGGTGGCGTGCGGGACTTCCTCGAAGAACCAGTCTTTGTGGTAATCGCTTTTACCGATGGTGTAGGTGAGGTCGTTGGGAAAGAGGAGGGCATAGCGCAGGGGCCAGCCCCAGAGCCAGTAATCGGCGCCATCGCCTTTGAGGAATTTGCCGCCGGTGCGGTCGGGGTAGCCGATGTCCCAGACTTGCTGGCCGTAGCGGAGGGGCTTCCACTCGATTTGGCCGAGGTCCAGGTTCTGGCCGGCGGCGACGGTGATGTTGGCCTGGGCGAATTCACCGAGCACGCCGTCGGCAAAGGCATGGAGGGTGTAGGTTCCGGGACGGACATTGGCGATGGAGAAGTGGCCGTCTTCGTGGCCGTTGGCCCAGAACTGGTAGTAATTGGCGTCGTGATCCCAAGTGACTTTGTTGCCGTTGCCGGAGCGCTGGGCAAAAGCGCCGCCCGCGCCGATGTAATCGGGGTGGGTGAGGCCGATGCTCAAGTGGGGCAATTTGGTGGAGGCGGCCTGGGGGTCGTTGAGGACCAACTGGCCGGTGACGGTGGCGCGCCCGTCTTTCTGCGGGTAGTCCACGCCTTGCACCCAGGTGAAGGGCCACTGGGCTTGGGTGACTTTGGCCTGGTTGAGGGCGTCTTGAAAGAGGGCGTTCGCGTTATTGGTCCAGGCGGCGGGGATGGTGGGGTTGCCGGCGGTGGCGGCAAGGGTGTCGAGGTCGGCCTGGGAGGGGGTCTGGGGGTTTTGGAGGGAATTGTAATAGACAAAGATGGGGCCGACGACCTTGTTCCAGACTTCGCCGGCGAGGATGTTGCATTCGGCGCCGCCGGCGTAATGGCCGGAGGTCCAGTAGTCGAGCATGGTGGCGCCCATGTGGCAGACGAGGTCAATGCGGGTGGGGCCGCCGCCGAGGTATTCGTTGGAGGGGTTGATGAACCAGACGCCGACGTGGTCCTTGATGCTGGACCAGCCGTAGGCGGGGAGCTGATACATGCGGGCGCAGTAGCTGTATTTGTGCTCGACGGAATTTTGATAGATGCCGGTGTTGAGGATGCGCTGTTCCTTGGCGTGGATGACGACGCCGGTGCGCTCGTCGGCGTTGCTGCACATGGGCATATTGCGGTCGGCATCCACCGAGAGCCAGTCGAAGTTGGCGGTGAGTTGGTTGATGAAGCGGCTTTCGCCTTCGCCGGCGGCGGGGTAGCCAGCGCCGTGCGAGTAAATGGCGTAGGTGTAAAAGCCGCTGACGCCGCGTTCGAGGGCATAGCGTACTTCGATGTCCATGCGGCCATCCACGCCTTTGACGGCGACTTCGGCGCGGGTGCCTCCGTTTTTAGCCGGGTCAATAGTCAGCGCCTGGGTGACGGTGCCGGAGGGGTATTGCTCCCAGCCTTCGGAGTTGCGGGTCAGCGTCTCGGCGCCGTGGTAAATCAAGGAGGTGAGTTTGCCGGAGCTTTTCAAGACGGTGGCCTTGATGATGCTGTTGTCGAGGATCCAGGAGGTGCCGTTGTCGGTGACGGTGACGGGGGAGTTGACGGCGGGTTGGGCGACGACGGGGGCGGCGGAGTCCGCCGCGTGAAGCGCCGGCTGGGCGAGCGCTCCGAAAACAAAAGCCAACGCCAACCAAGGGCGCAGGCCGGTTGAAACGACGATATGCATGGGGTTGCCTTTCCTAAACGGGGTGAAAACACATTATCCCAAACTGGGGGGAACGGGGATGCCAGGTGCTTTTTACGTAGACCGTTGGGGCTGAGGAGGCAAGCCGGAAGATGGGGCGGGGTGGAGGGGAGTGGACGCGGGGTGAAGACCCGGCTTGGAATCTGCGGGGGAATGGTTTAAATGGAAAGCTTCCCCGCCCGTGCCCGACCCCGCGCCCAACGCCGTTCCCGCCCGCCGCCGGACGCCGTGGTGGTTCCGGCTGTTGCGGCTGGTGCTGAACCTGGCGCTGCTGGCGGTGCTGGGTTTGCAGCTTTTCACGCTGGTGCTTTTGGGCACGGACCAGCATTTGCGGCTGCCGGGTTTTGCCCGCCACGCGCTCGAGGACCGGCTGAAGGAACAGGGGCTGGTGGTTTCCTTCAGCGGGCTGGATGTGAGTTTTTCCGGAAGTTTGTTATTGCACGACCCGAAGATTTTCCTGGCGGGCTCAACCGAACCGGTGGCCGAGGCGGATTTGCTGTATGCGGAGCCGGACTGGCTGACGTTGCTGCTCGGGCACCGGCTGTCGTTCAGCGAGGTGCGGCTGGTCAACGCGAATTTTTATTGCCTGCCGGAAGATTCGCCCACGGGGTTGCGCGAGCCGTTTATCACGCGGCTGGACACGGCTTTGTTGAGCCAGGGGGCGCATTGGTGGCTGCTGGACCATCTGCATGGGCACTTTCTCAATGTGCAGTTGTTTGCGCAGGGGACGTTTTTCCTCGAGCCGCTGACGGTGAGGCCCGCGCCGACGGCGACCCTCGCGGCGCTTTACCGGCAATTTGCGCGCGCGGTGCTGGACCTCGAGCCGCAATTTGCGCGCGCGGACCATCCCTCGGTCGCGGTGCGGCTCGAGGGCGAAGAGCCCGGGCTGACAAAAATCCACCTTACCGCGCTGGTGGAGCAGGCCCAACCGCCGATACCCGGGCTCGAATTCGACGGGGAGTCGCTGCGGCTCAATGCGACGTGGGACGGGCAGGCCTTGCGCGCGAATGGCCCGCTCTTCACCTGGATAAAATCCGTCCACTACGCGCCGGTGGCAGCGGACGGGACGAAGCACGAAATTTTCGCGGCGGAGGCGGTGGCGGCGCGCATTCCCCTGGCGGAGGGCGCGGCGGGAATATTCAGTGGCGCGCCGCCGCGTTGCGCGATCACGGCGGCGACCACGCAGCTGGGTGATTTTGCCTGCGACAGCGTGGCGGCCAAGCTGGATTTGCGCGCATGGCCGCGGCTGCCGTTTTCCGCGCATGTCACGCAGGGGTTGGACGCGGCGCAAGTTACCGGCACGGCGGAGCTGGCGCCGCACGACGGGACGCTCGACTGGCATGGGGGCGATTTCGAGATCCGCGCGGAGGCGCACCTGGCGACGATCCTGGCGGCGACGCACCAGCAATTGCCCGAGCTGGCCGGGCCGCTGCAACTGGCCGGGCCGGTGCAGGTGAACGGCCACGTCGCCCTCGCGCCGGACCTTCAGATGCAGGCGGCGGATTTCACGGTGTTCGCCGATGATGTCCACTATGAACAAATTAATTTGGACACCTTTTTTGCGCAGGGCGAACTGACGCGCGAGGCGGCGGGGGGCTATGTGCTGGAGCTGCCGCGGGTGGCGGGCGCGAACCGTTCGTGGCAGACTCGAGGCGGGGTATTTCGAGAATTTACGGACCCACGACTTCCGGATCGCCGCCTGGGGCGACATCGAGCCGCGCGTGCTGGATCCGTATTTCAAGTGGGCGGAGTGGTGGACGCCGCTGTGGGAGGCGATTGTGCCCGGCGGCCAGTGGCCGCAGATTGATTTTTCCTACCTGGGGAACTGGGACGCGCCGTTGCCGGAGAACACGGTGGATTTGGCGGTGGCCGCCGCGGGGGCGCGCGTGCGGGGCGTGCCGACGGACCGACTGAGCCTGCGCGCCCGGACCCGGCCCGATTATATAGCAATTTATGATATTGACGCCCAGGCCAGCGGCGGGGGCGGCCTGACCGGCGCGCTGGTCTGGGCGATGAAGCCGAATTACATGCAGTTCATCGAGCAACGGGCCATCGTGGAGAGCACGCTGCCGCTGGCGACCGTGGCCGCGCTGGGCGGCCCCGAGATGGCCGCGGCGTTGCGGCCGCTGGATTGCCCGATCCCGCCCGTCACCCAGGTGGACCAGCGGGTGGGTGGCTCGGCGAATGCGCGGCCGGGCGCAATGGCCACCAAAATTCACGCCGAGCTGGCCACGCCCTTTCACGCCTACCGGGTGCCGCTCGATTCCCTGGTGCTTGATTTCACGGATTATGGGACGTGGGCAGACGTGCCGCGCTGCGATTTTACCGTGGCGGGAGGCACGGTGCAGGCGCAAGCCAGGCTCGTGCATCATAAGGGGGCCGACGAATTAAGTTTTGCCGCGCTGCTGCGCTCGGCGCGGGCCACAGATTTTCTCGAGGCATTGAGCCAGTTGGGTTACAGGGACAAATCGGCCCCGACCACTGCGCCGGCTCCGGCCGAGGCGGCGGCGGCGAAGAATCCCACGGTGGGCCCCGGCGACGCCGCGCATCCGGCGCTGCTGGATGTGGCGCTGGCGGGGCGGATGACGCTCAACCAGCCGGATTCGCTGGCCGCGCGCGGCACAGCGCGGCTGGCCGGCGCGCAACTCGGGCAGTTGCACCTGCTCGGCGGCCTCTCGCGCGCGCTGGAGGACTCGAAAGTGTCGCTGGGTAATTTCAATTTGACCGACGCAACGAGCGATTTGCAAATCGCGCATCAATTCGTGCGCTTGCCGAACCTGGTCGTCACGGGGCCGACGGCGCGGGTCGTCTCCGCCGGTGTTTACAATTACGGGGCGGACGACCTGAATTTCAACGTGCTGATTTTTCCCCTGGGCGAATCCAATTCCTTTTTTTTCAAACAAATCTCCAACCTGACGAATCCCTTCAGCAACACGCTCACTTTCAAACTCCACGGCAAAATGGAAAATCCCACGTGGAATGTGAGCATGGATCCGCTGCGGCTGTTCAAGGACCAGACGGTCGAGTGCCCGGCGATTCCGGGCTATCCCGCGAACGCCGAGGGCGCGCCCGCGCTGCCGGACTTGCCAGCGGTACCCGACTTGCCGACGGCGGTGGTGGAGAAGAAATGACCGGGGGAATTGCTGAGTGCTGAGTGCGGAATGCGGTCTGGCGAATGTGGCCCCTACCACCACTCAATCGCAAATGGACTGGATGGACTATATAGACTCTATGTAACGGAATTGACGACCTTCCAAAAGGTTCATGGAATGGGAATTACGGGTGAAATTGTCCGGATCGCAATATTTATGATACCGATTCGAAATTCAAAAAGAACCAGATCAGCCCGCTACCTAGCGAGCGTCATATTCCTTCTGCTTCTGGCCGGTTGCGCATCGCCGGCGGCCACTCCAGAGCACACCTACACCATCGTCAGAGGCGATAACTTCAGCATGGTCGCCAGCAAATTCAACATTAGCGTAAGGGCCATCGAAGAGGCCAACCCCGGGGTGGATTCCGCGCGCCTGCGCATCGGCCAGGTCCTCGTGATTCCGGCCGTGCCTCCCTTGTCCGGCGCTGCGAGTGTCCCCGTGGCGCCGGAACAAAAGTGACGGAAGGAATTGCTGGAAGCGATTCAGCTTAACAGGTTTTCGGTGGGCGTGGTTGGTTTTTGGCTCTGGAATTCCGCACTCCGCACTCAGCAATCGGAAATTTGCGTTACCCAACCGATCAAACCCATCCAACCTAGCCAACGCAGCCAACCGAGCACTAACACTTTTTATTTTTCTGTGGTAAGGTGCATGGCGTCCCAAGACCGCCCATGCCTTCCTCCGCCACTGCTTCCGCCAACGGCCGCACCCCGGTTGGCTCCGCCCCCGGCCCCGCGCCCTCGCCGCACTTCACGTGCGAGCGCATCACCAGCGACCGCCGCCTGCGCTTCAACCCGATCCGGCATCTGTCGCCGGAGTCGCTGGCGCGGGCGCTCGACGCCTTTCATCTGGGCTACCTGCGGCCGGCGGCGCTGCTGTGGGATGCGATGGAGCGGCGCGACGACGTGTTGCAGGGGGTGGCGGCCAAGCGGAAGAAATCCGTCGCGCGGCTGGATGGGGAAATTCTGGCCGACGATGCTTCACCCGTCGCGCAACAACACCAGCGCGCGCTGGAGTTCTTTTATGGCAATCTGACCGCGACGCACGCCTGCGAACCCAACCAGCGCGGGGCCTGGCGCTGCTCGTCAAGCAGATGCTCGATGCATTGGGCAAAAAATACGCCGTCCACGAAATTGTCTGGCAGCGTTGCGCGGCGCCGGCGGACTTTTCGAGCCAGGATGATTCCGCTTCCAACTCGAAACTAAATTTACCGCGCACCATGCTGACGGCGACGTTTCGCTTTGCGCCGCTGTGGTTTTTTGAGGCGCGCTCCGGCCCGCTGCGATTTTTGCCGGATGAGCTGGCTTATGAAGGCGTGGACCTGGCGCCGGGCCAATGGCTCGTCACCGCCACCGATGGCTTGATGGAGAGTTGCTCCATTGTGTATTTATATAAGCATCTGCCCTTGCGCGACTGGCTCATTTATTGCGAGCGCAACGGCATGCCCGGAGTGCGCGGAGTGACGGAAGCCGCGCCGGGCACGCCGGAATAGGAGGCGGCGCGCGAGGCCGTGCGCGATTTCGGCGCGGAGTTTTCCAGTCGCGGCAACCGACAGTCATTCCTTGTTAAGGACGGAAAGATCGTCTGGTTGGAACTGCAAGCCAGCACTGCTGAACAAGCGAACGATGTAAAAAAGGCCCTTGCCGCTCTAAAGACTCCCTCAATGTCAATGCCGACGAATTCGTCTACCGCTAAATAGCGTTGAGTGGTTTGGTGGCCATCAAATAGAAATAGACAAAAAGTTATTATAAACAATAATATATAATTTGTTTAATATTATTATACATATTTGATGATTATCCAATACCTGAAATTTACTGATCCAAGTCGCCAAGCTACTAGGTTAAGACGCTATGGCCTAATAGGTTACGCGTTTAACCATGGGCGTAAACCTGGACTTCAGTCCACGGAAGCTGGTCGGCGTTCCCCCGCGTCGCGTAGCGACGCTTGACGGAAGCGCAGCCGCGCGTTGGCGGGAACCTCAAGCGTCGCTACGCGACGCACGGTGGAGGGCGTTCCGTTCCCATGGACTGAAGTCCATGGCTATTTTCGAGTCGTCACTCCGTGACTGCGCAAAACCCGAGATGAGCACCTAAATGCCCCTTGCCACCGTTCATTTTTTGCTTCTTGGGCGTTTGTGTGGTAGATTGCATCCTCTCACCCGATGAATCTTCCCCAAATTATAGCTGAGGCTGGCCTTAACCAAGCTTCGCCGCTGATGCTGGCGGTGGTCGTCTTTATCGCCGTCGTGGCGCTAATCATCGCGGTCAAGGTGGCGGTTTTTATCATCCGTGTGATTTGCATCCTCGTTTGTCTCGCGCTAATCGGCGGGGTGGTCTGGCATTTGATGGGTGGGCTTTAAGGTAGTCAGGAAAGAACATAGAATAACCCGACCCCGTACGTCCCTTATTTGCTCGCCCAGACAATCTCCTTGAACCAACCGCCTCCTTTGAGGAACGTCAGTTCCCAGCGAAACAAGTATACAGGCCCTTTTGGCAGCACGAAATGTGCTCTAAGGGTGCTCTCGGTCTTGGGTTCCAAGATGCAACTAGGATATGTTTCATATGGATTCTGCTTGGTCACTAACTGAAGATGCTGCCTGTTTTCTTCATTTAAGGGGCAGCTGCTCAGGTTTTGTGGAATGCTGTATGCTGACACTAAAATCTCTTTCGTATTGAGCTCGATAGGAGACTTGCCTCGGTTGTTCCATAAGGCACGAACCGTAACAACAACTGAAGCATTAGAAAGGTCATTTGAATCTATTTTTAAATCACCATCAAGTGACTCAATTTCAAATCGCTTCTTCAATACAAAGAGGTAAAAGGTCCAAATGCCGCCAATGATGATGGCGAAGGCTTCGACCCAATTCTTAACGATCTCTGAAATATCAGGAGGCATGGTGTTGTTTTGGATATTATGATTAAAGGCTAAAATCGCGGCGGGATTGATGAATTTCAAGTTTAAGAGGAATGAGCAGCGGCGGGCGCGGCGGAATCGGCGGGTTTGGCGGCAGGGGCGGGGGCGTCAATTTTGGCGAGGAGGTCGAGCATGCGTTTCCAGGAGTCTTCGGCGGCTTTTTTGTTGGCGGCGTTGGTGTTGTCCAACTGGCCGAGGCGCATGAAGCCGTGGGCGGCGCCGGGATAAACAACGGCGTCGTAGGTTTTGCCGGCGGCTTTCATAGCGGTGGTTTCGGCGGGGACGGCGGCGGCGAGGTTGCGGTCGGTCTCGCCGTAGAAGCCGTAGATGGGGGCGTTGACCTTGGGCATGTCCGCGACGAGGAGCATGGGCGCGCCGTAGAACACGAAGGCGGCCTTGATGTCCTTGTTCACGGTCGAAAACGCGAAGGCCTTGCCGCCGCCCCAGCAAAATCCGGCGATGGCGAGGTTGCCGTCGCAGGCGTCCAATTTCTTGGCGTAGTCCATCACGGCGCCCAAATCGGCCAGGACTTGTTCCGGGGGCAACTTGCCGATGGCCACGGTGACTTGGGATTCAGGGAGGTCCGTCGTGCCGCCTTTGTTCGGGCCTTCGCCGGAGAGCAGGTCGGGGACGAGGACGATGTAGCCGGCTTCGGCGAGTTGGTCGGCGGCGGCGCGCACCCAATCGCTCAGGCCAAAAATCTCATGGACGAGGACGACGGCCATGGCTTTGTTTTTGTCCATCGGATAATAGACGAGGGTTTCCACTTCGCGGTCGCCCTGTTTGATTTTCACGACATCCATGTGCCGGGTGGATTTGGTGAGGCGGTCGGTGATGTTTTTGGAGATGGGGTGGACGATGGTGCCGGTGTTGGCGGCGGCGGCGGGCGCGGGGGCAGGCGCAGTCGCGGAAGCGGCGGGGGCGGCAGGCTGGGAAGTTTGGGCGAGGGCGAAGGCGGCGATGGCGCCAACGGCGAAGGCGGCGAGGATTTGGAGGGAGGGGGTTTTCATGGGGAGCGGGGATTAAGAATTTTACCACAAAAAACGCAAAAGACACAAAAGGGGCAAAGGTGGGTCGGGACTGGAACTTACTCGATGACTAATGGGCAGCGGGGGATTGCGGCCAATTAAGCATTAATTTATGGCTTTGCCAAGTGCGGAGCGGCGGTTGGGTTTATGGGATTATCCCCAGGAAAATTCGGGCGGGGTCAGTTTGAATCAAATTTGGCAAATTATCCGCCAGCCAAAAGGCATTGCCGGGGGGCAGGCTTTCGCGCTAGGGTGGGGGCGCGCCATGTATCAACAGTTTTTCGGGTTCAAGGTGATGCCCTTCAACATCACCCCCGACCCCAACTTCCTCTACCTGAGCCCCACGCATCAGGAGGCGCTCGCGCATTTGCGCTACGGGATGGCCCAGAAAAAGGGCTTCATCGTGCTCACCGGCGAAGTCGGCTGCGGCAAGACGACGCTGTGCCGCGTGTTCCTGAACGAACTCGACGCCGCGCGCACGGACACGGCGCTGATCCTCAACCCGCGCCTGACCGAGCGCGAGCTGCTCGCCGCGGTGTTGCGCGAGCTGGGCGAAATTCCGCCCGGCGCGGGCAGCGCGCCGCTGGCGCTCGACAACGCGGACCTGACCGGGCGGCTCAACGACGCGCTGCTGCGGCGCATTCGCGACGGCAAGGACATCGTGCTCATCATTGACGAGGCGCAAAACCTCTCCTTTGAGGTCATGGAGCAAATCCGTTTGCTGTCGAATCTGGAGACGGACACGCAAAAACTGATGCAGATTATTTTGATCGGCCAGCCGGAGTTGAAGGCGCACCTCGCGGAGAAGCGCCTGCGGCAATTGCGCCAGCGCATTTTGGTTTTCTACGAACTGCGCCCGCTCAAGCGCGCGCAGGTGGACGCCTATATCCAGCACCGCCTCACGCTTGCGGGCGCGAGCAGCCGGCCGCGCTTCACGAAGGCGGCGCTGCGCGCGATCAGCAGCCGCAGCCGCGGCATCCCGCGCCTGGTCAATTCACTGTGCGACAAGGCGCTGCTCGCGGCCTACGCGCGCGATTCGGAGGAAGTGAACTGGTTCGACGTGCGCCGCGCGGCGAAAGACCAGGCGCAGTTGGACTGACCCCTCAGCGTGGCTTTTTCGGCGGGCGGGCCGGCGCGTGGCCGTAAGGGGCCGGGTCTTCGGCCACGCGCGGAGAGTCCAGCCGGGGCGCATCATAGGCCGACGCGGCCCGTTGCAGGGCATCCAACCGTTCGGAAATCCAATACTTGATCATGGATTGCCGCGTGATGCCGAGGCGTCCGGCCTCGCGGTCGAGTGAGGCGACCATCCATTGTGGAAAGTCCACGTTGATGCGTTGCGCCTCGAGGCCCGGCCGGCGAGTAAGCGAGCGGTCTATATACGGAGTCATATCCACGCCGGCATCATGCAGGGCGTCGAGTTCTTCCGCGGTGAGTTGTTTTTTATTGGTCATGATAACGCTCCTTTTCATATTTGCGCACGCGACGAACAGAGATCAGGCGGATGTTTTCTCCGCGATTGGTGAAAATGGCGGACCAAAGCGTGTCACCAACCAGACCCACCATCTGGAATCTTGGCTCGGAAGGATTGGGCATGATGTCTTCGACGCGCTTCTCGTCCGCCCAGATAGCTTGGGCCTCGACAAAATCAATCCCATGGTTGATTTTATTCGAGGCCGACTTGGCTGGATCAAACTCGAAGGGCGTTTATAGTATAGAAATAGCATACTTTTGGTGTATGTCAAGGGCTTTTTCGGCACAATTTGATTGACCTTTAATTCGACTGAACGATGATGTAAACTACCAACACAACACCTGCCATGAGCCTGATCAGCGATGCCCTGAAGAAAGCCGAGCGCGACCGGCAGGCCGCGCAGGCGGCGGCCCAGGCGCCGGTGGCCGCACCACTGCCCCCGCCAGCCGCGCCTCCACCCACACCACAGCCCGTGGTGGTGACGCCGGCTCCCGCGCCCCTCAAGGTTGCGCCCAAGGTTCCGACGCCGATCCCGCTCCCGGTTAAGACGGTGCCGGCCCCGGTCGCGGCGAAGGTCGCGCCAGCAATAGTTGAGTCCGTGGAGATCGAGCCCAAAAAGTCGCCTGTGCGCGCGACGAATCGCCGGCCGATGATGTTTGCAGGCATCGGACTGTTAGTCGTGTTATTCGGATTGGGAGCGTATTTCCTGCTTCAGAGTGGAAATCCGCCGGAAAATGCTCCGCCGGTGAAAGTCGCGGCGAACCCGCCGCCGAAACCCGCCGCGCCCACGCCACCGCCGGCCATGGTTGCCGCGCAACCCGTGGCCCCGCCGCCGCTGCGACGCCCGATTGAAACGCCCCCACCCGCCATCAACGTTGCTTCGACCCCGGCGACGCCCACATCGGTTCCGGTGGTCGCGTCAATGCCTGCGCCCTTGCCGCCACCACCCAAACCGCAACCCGAACTGGCGATGGATAATAAGCCGACCGAGCCGGTGGTTGCTGCGCCTGCGCAGCCGCCGGAGCAACCTCCAGCGCCTGTGGTGGCCATCTCGACTCCGCCTATTTCGACTCCTGCGCCTGTTGTAAGTCCTGCGGCTGTTTCCACGCCTGCGCCTGTTGCGGTCTCGCCCCCCGCGCCGGCTCCTGCGCCGGTCGTGGCCAGTTCGACGCCGAGCGTCGCACCGACTCCCGTTACGCCCGCACCCACGCCAATTTCGCCCGTTTCACTCCCGCTCCCGCCCAGCCCAGTGCCGACACAGGTTGCTTCGAGTCCTCCGCTGCCCATGCCCACGGCGACAGTGCCCGCTGCGACTTCGCCGACCGCGCCCATGTCCAGCCCGGTGCCACAGCCGGCACCCGCAGCGGTGCCGATTCCCGCCGTGGTTGCGCCACCGATGGTGGCGGTGGCCGCGCCGCCAGTCGCTCCCGCTATTCCGGCGGCTGCGCCCGCCGGCCCGAATCCCGCCGCGCAAGCCTTCGTGGATCAAATGCTGATCAATGGCGTGATGCTGGGCGCCGCCAATTCCCAACGCATTCTGGTGAAAGGCCAAACTTTCGGCAACGGCGATTTCGTAAACCATGATTTGCAGTTGAAGCTCGCCGCCGTATTGCCGCACGATATTATTTTTGTCGATGGGTCCGGAATCCAATACCACAAGCGATACTAATCCGAAGCCGCGGCTGCAAATTGCGCGCCCCAAGGAGGCGCCGGCCGCGCCGGAACCGGCATCGCCCGCCCCCGCGCCGGCCCCACCCGCCGCGTTGCCGCGCTTTGCCTTTGCCCGAAAAAAGGTCGTCGAGGAAGCGCCGCCCGCATCGCCCCCGACGGCGGCAGCACCGCCACCCGTGCCCCCGCCCGGGCCGGCCCCTGGGCGGCCCGCCTCCGGTTCGTCAGGCCTGCCGCTGAAACGCCCGCCGCCCGGCTCGCCGCTGATGGCGGCCAATGAACTCGCCGCACCCGATGGGCTGCAAACTGGGCCGTTGACGCGCGCCAGTTCGGCCACGCCATTTTCGGCCAAAGCGAAATCCAGGCCGGCGCCGCGCAGCCAGGTGCCGTTGCTGATCATTCTTGGCCTCCTGGTGTTGATCGTCGGGGGCGAATCCTACTATATTTTGATGCAGGATCAAAAGGACGCGGCCATCATCCAGGCCACGCCGCCGGTGGTCATCGGCGGCAATGCGCCCGCGGCCAAGCCAACGGAAATCACCGCGAACGGCCCGGCGGAAACCGCCGCAGCCAAATATTTGCGGGCCATGCGGGTGGATTTTGTGGACGCCGGAGCCAGCCCCAAGCTGTCGGTCGGCGGCCAGATTTTTGAGCCGGGCCAAATTGTGGACAAGTCGACGGGGTTGAAATGGATGCTGATTGACGACAAGGCGCGACAATTGGAATTCGTGGATGGGCAGGGGCGGCACTACCTCATAAAATTTTAACGGGGTAAAGGGAGGGGGTGGGCGACATATGGAAATTTAATGTTTCCGCTCTAGCTTTTCCAGCGGGGACGGCTAACGTAGGGCCTTTCCGTCTTTTTACCCAACCCTGTCATGGCTGCATCCGCCCCCAACCCGCCGGTTCCCGCCTCCGCACCGGGCCCGGGGAAAGAGTTCGCGCGGCTGGCGCCCGGCCAAAATGCGAGCGAAGCCTGGTTGCTCCAGGCGGCGAAGCTGGGCGCCCCCGAGCTGTTGGAGAAGCTACAAGTTTCGCCCGCCGGCCTGTCCTGGACGGCGGCGCGCGAACGCCTGGACGAATACGGGCACAACGTCGCGGTCCCGCACAAACTGGCGCCCTGGCCGCGGGTGCTCTGGCGCGCCTTTTGCAACCCCTTCAATTATATTCTATTGTTTTTGGCCATAATATCCTGGTTGACCGCCGACCCCGGCGACCCGGCGGCGGGCGATCCGGGCGACCCACGCTTTCTGGGGGTGCCCGACGACGCCCTGCTCATGTTCACAATGATCGCCGTTTCGACGATCCTGCGTTTCTGGCAGGAATACCGCTCGCAGGTGAAGGCGGACGTGCTGCGCAAAATGGTGCGCAACCTGGCCACCGTCTACCGCACGGAGAACGAGGGGGAAGAGCGCCAGCCGGACTCGATGGACCCGGCGGCCTCGGAAATTTTGATGCAGGACATAGCCCCCGGGGACATCGTCAAGCTTTCGGCCGGCGACATGATACCGGCCGAATGCCGCCTGCTGGAATCGCGCGATTTGTTTGTCAGCCAGTCCGCGCTCACCGGGGAGGCGATGCCGGTGGAAAAAGACGCGCGCCAGGGTGGCAATGAAGGGGGCGAAGGGGCGCTGCTGCAAACCCCCAATCTGTGTTTCATGGGCAGCTCCGTGGTCAGCGGCACGGCGAAGGCGGTGGTGCTGGCGACCGGGCCGAGCACGCAAATGGGCGCGCTGGCCTCGAAGCTGGTCGAGCAGCGCCCGCTGACCTCGTTTGACATTGGCGTCAACAAGGTCAGCATGCTGTTGATCAAATTCATGGTCGTGATGGTGCCGATCGTCATCCTGATCAACGGCCTGACCACCAAAGGCGGCAGCGACGAGACGCTGGCCAAACACTGGCTGGAAGCCGGCATGTTTGGCGTGGCGGTGGCCGTGGGGCTGGTGCCGGAGATGCTGCCGATGATCGTCAACACCAACCTGGCGCGCGGCGCGGTGGCCATGGCCCGCGAAAAAGTCGTGGTCAAGCGCATCAACGCCATCCAGAACTTCGGAGCCATGGACGTGCTTTGCACGGACAAGACCGGCACGCTGACCCAGGACCGGGTGGCGCTGATCAAGCACCTCGACGTGCACGGGGAGGAGCGCGCGGAGGTGCTGGAAAAGGCCTATCTTAATAGTTTATATCAATCCGGATTAAAAAACCTGATTGACCGGGCGGTGATTGACCACGCGCGACTGTTCCCCGCCATGCAGGACGCGGCGCAGGCCTACGCGCGCATTGACGAGCTGCCGTTCGACTTTTTCCGCCGGCGCATGTCGGTGGTGATCAAGCCGACGAACGGCAGCGGGCCGACGCTGCTGGTGTGCAAGGGGGCGGTGGACGAGATGCTCGAAATCTGCTCCCACGTCGTCGAGGACGGCCGGGTGGCCCCGCTGTCGGATGAAACGGTCGCCTGCCTGCGCCAATTGCGCGACGACAACAACAACGACGGGCTGCGGCTGGTGGGCGTGGCCTATAAGGAGGTGACCAAGGCGGCTGGGGAATATAAAATCGCGGACGAGAGCGACCTGACCTTCAGTGGCTACATTGCGTTCCTTGACCCGGCTAAGGACAGCGCGCCGGAGGCGCTCCGGCTGCTGCGCTCACACGGCGTGGCGGTGATAATCCTCACCGGCGACAACGCCCTGGTGGCGCGCAAAGTCTGCCACGACGTGGAATTGGAGGTGGAGGGGGTGGTGGTGGGCGAAGAGTTGAAAGCGTGGACGCCGCAGGACTGGAAAGAGCGCATCGAGCACACGACCATTTTCGCCAAGCTCACGCCCTCGCAAAAGGCCGACGTGGTGCGCGCGCTCAAGAAAAACGGCCACACGGTGGGCTTCATGGGGGACGGGATCAACGACTCGCTGGCGCTGCGCGAGGCGGACGTGGGGATATCGGTGGACACGGGCGTGGACATCGCGAAAGAGGCGGCGGACATCATCCTGCTGGAAAAGAGCCTGCTGGTGCTGGAGCGCGGCGTCATCTGGGGCCGCATCACCTACGGCAACATCATCAAGTATATCAAGATGGCGGCCAGCTCGAATTTTGGGAATGTTTTCAGCATGTTGGTGGCGAGCGCCTTCCTGCCCTTCTACCCCATGCTGCCGGTGCAGATCCTGCTGCAAAATCTTTTTTACGACATTTCACAAATCGCCATCCCGTGGGATCGGATGGACGAGGACTGGTTGAAAATTCCGCGGCGCTGGGCGCCGGGCAGCATCGCCCGCTACATGGTCTGCATCGGCCCGATCAGCTCGATTTTCGACATCACCACGTTTCTGGGGATGTGGTATCTCTTCGGCGTGGGCCTGAACCCGGCGGACGAGCACAACATCTCGCTGTTCCAGTCGGCCTGGTTTGTCGAGGGGCTGATCACGCAGACGCTGATCGTGCACATGATCCGCACGGAAAAAATCCCTTTCGTGCAAAGTCGGGCGTCCACGCCGGTGATCCTGCTCACGCTGTCCGTCATTGCGGCGGGGTGCTACCTGCCGTTTTCGCCGATGGCGAAGGCGATCCGGATGGTGGCGCTGCCGCCGGCCTACTGGCCGTTGCTGGCCGCGACGATCTTCGGCTACTGCGTGCTGACGCAAATCGGCAAGCACTACTACATCAAGAAGTTTAAGGAGTGGATGTGAGGGGGAGGGACAGAGGGACAGAGGGACAGAGGGACAGAGGGACAGAGGGACAGAGGGACAGAGGGACAGAGGGACAGAGGGACAGAGGGACAGAGGCTGAAGAGCGTAGGCGGGATTGATTTTTGTCGAGTGCGAAATTAATTCTGCACAATCTAATTTCTTGATTGTTCAGCAATCAGGACTCAGCAATCAGAAATTTTCCTCAGCCGCCTCTGTGCCTCTGCTCCTTTGTCCCTTCCGCCTCAGTCGCCCAGCTCGAAGAAGGCGCGGAGGTGGCGAATGATGCTTTCGCGGGATTTCGGGGGGCGCGGCCGGGGCGGCGCCGGGCATTGGCTCGACGTTGGCCTGCTGGCGTTGGGCCAGCAGCTCGCCGAGCCGGTTGAGGACTTCGGGGTTGTGGCGCACGAAGGCCGAAAAGGCCGCATGGGTGATTTCGACGGCCTCGACTTCCGCCAGCGCCACCACCGTGGCCGACCGGCGTTCCCCGGTGAGCACCGACATTTCGCCGAGGCAGTCGCCAGGGCCGAGTTGGGTGACGACCTTCGTCACGCCGTTGCGCGCGACGCGGACATCCACGTAGCCCTGGACGACGAGGAACATGCTCGCGCCGTGTTCGCCCTGTTCGACGAGCGGCTCGGCGGGGGCAAAGAGCACGACGGAGCTGTGCTGCACCAAGTCGTCCACCTGGGCGGTGGAGAGGAAACTGAAGATGGAATGGGCCCGCAGGGCGGCGGCGGCGGCGGCGCGGGCCTCGGCGGCGGGGTCGCGCGGGCCGGGCTGGTGGAGGGTGATGGTGGGGAAGGGAATTTCCATGCCGGCGCGGCGCACGGCATACCAGCAATGGGAAAGCACCTCGCTCGTCACGCGGTTCATCAGCCGGTGGTCCTCGACCCAAAATTTGATTTCATAATTAACGGAGGAGGCGGCGAACTCCTTGATGTAAACTTCCGGTGGCGGCTCGGGGCAGACACCCGGCACCGTGATGGCGGCGTGGCGCAGCACGATCAGCGCGCGCGCAGGCGGCACGTTGTAGTGCAACCCGAGGGCCGCGCGCAGGGCGTGGCGCGGCGCCGGTTGGTGAAAATTAATGATGGGGCGCTTGACGAGGTCGCTGTTGGGCACTTCGAGGACGACTTCGTCGTTGGTGAGCAGGCGGGTCGAGCGCCAGGCGACTTCGAGAACGCGCGCATGGTAAGTGTCCACCAGCAGCCAGTCGCCGACTTTGAAGGGCTTCGAGACGTAAAGGGCGAAGCCGGCCAGGATGTTGCCCAGCAAGTCCTGCATCGCAAAACCGATGATGAAGGCCGCGACGCCGGAGCCAGCGAGGAGGGTGGTGGGGAGCGTGTTCTTGTAAATAACGCTCCAGACCACCACCGCTGCAGCGAGGAGGACGAGGAGGCCGGTGGTGTCCGCCAGCAGGCGCGGGGCGTCGGCGCGGCGGCCGTCAGGTAGGGTGCGCGTCCAGAGCACGCGATTGAGCAGCGCGATGAGGGGGAAGGCGGAGAGGAGGACGGTGATCGCGCCGACGTTGAGGACGAGGTTGGGATTCCAGGAAGGGACCCAGCCGGAGAGGGTGAGGCCGCCCAGGAGCGCGGCGGCGGCGGCGAAGGCGTGGTAGAAGCGGCCGAACTGGAGGTTGTGCGAGCGGCGGAGCAATTGCGCGCACCCGATGAGCGCGAGGTAATAAACGAGGCCCGCGACGGCCAGCACGAGCGTCTGGTGCAAAGTGGGAAACGGAAGTTTCATGCCGGTAGATTGCGGCCCCAATAAAGTGGGTCGGCCGCGCGGTGTCACGATAATCCGCCGGCGTTGAAACGGGGTTGTCAAGCGGGGGGCGCGGGACTAGGGTGGGCGTAACTCCCCAAGGCGATTCACCGCCAAGGCGCGGAGGGCGCAAAGAAAGGATGCCGAATTAAAAATCCTCCTTTACGTTCTTCGCGTCTTTGCGGTGAATGGTCTTGAGGTTAGCCGCACCTCCCGCCCCGCCTGCGCCCATGAAAGAAATCCCCCTCCGCGAGTTGATGAGCATGGCCGACCCCGACGCGCATGAGGGGATCGGCGAATTGTGGAACCAGAAGACCATCCACTATCTCGTCGTATTCACCAGCGCGGACGCGGATTTCGAGATCATCGGCGTGGGGCCGACGCTGCCGTATGCCACTTTGGAGGCGGCCGGCCAGCATCACATTCCGGGAAAAATGGCGGAGTATTACATCAAGTGCCCCGGCGCGATTGCCGGGCGGCTGCAACCGAAGCTCGCGCCGGGGCCGAGGCGATCGGCAACGCCGTCGCCGCTACCTGCGGCGCGGAGCAGGGAGCAGGGAGCGGGGAGCGGGGAGCGGAAAACGCCAATAATGGAAGATGGAAAAAGGAAAATGGAAGAAACGGCAGCCGCGACGCCGGTCGCCGACCCCGCCACGCCCTGCCCAAAACTCGAAACCCAAAACTCGAAACCCGAAACTATTTCCCCGGCCGCCCGACCCGCAACTGCTACTCCCGTCGCGCAACCTGCAACTTGCAACCTGCAACCCGCAACCCCGCCCGATTTAGCCGCCCGCGAAAAAGCCATCGGGCAGCGCGAGCAGGAATTGGCCGCGCTGTTCGACAGCCTGAAAATCCGCGAAGCGTCCTTGCGCGAGCGGGAAACAGCCATCGCGGCCATGGAAGAGCGATTGCTCAACCCGACGCGAAAATCCGAATAACCCCCACTTTTTGGCAACGGCCATGAAAAAAATTCTTGGTGCGATGGCGGCTCTCGCCGTGGCTGGAGCCCTACTTTGGTGGTTTAAGCATTCCGCCCAAGACGCTTCCGCGCCTGGCAAAGGCGCCACGGTCGCCCCATTGGCACCAAGTCAAGGTGCCCAAGCCAAGCCTAACCAAGTCGCGCTAGCCACTTACCCGCCCGCGCCGGTGGTGGCGGACTGGCCGAATGTTCCGTTGCACCGAGGGATTCCGTTTGCCCTGAACCCCGATCCCAAAGCAACCGCTGACCCGCGCGCGGAACTCAAATCCGCGATTGATGATATGGTGCGCCGGCTCGAAACGGGCGATGATATTGGATTCATCCAGCTCGATGAAGCGCCCGGCATGATCGCTTCTTGGGAAAGGGATATTACCCAGGCCGATATAGACAGCAGTCCAAATATCAAGGCTTATTATCAACAAAAGTTGGCATATCTGCGGTTGTTTCAGCGCGCTTGGCCCGCCAGAACTGGGACCACACCGGAAGGGGAGGTGGTCGAATTTGAAATACCGGTGGCTATCAGTACCGAAACCTCTCCCGATGGGATTGTTATCGATGTTGCCGTGCCACGAAGTGGGGATAATGGGGCGGGGGCCAAAGAAGGCGCCTTTGCCGATGGCTGGTTTATAAAAATCAACGGCCTTTGGTATGACGATGATTAGCTCAACATTTTCGTCGCCGAAATTTTGACAAAGCGCGGCGAGTGACATACGGTGAAACATGCACCGCAAAGTTTTCCGCGTCGTTTGGGTTCCGCTGCTATTCACGCTCGCGGGCTGCGGGCAGTCGGCCGCACCGCCGGCGGCGGCTGCGCCCGCGACGGGGCCGGTGGACGCGGAGATTCCGTCCATCATGAATGGGAGCCAGCAGGTGGTCCAGGTCACGGCGGAGGATGCGATGCGCTTCAACGGCAATCGCTTCACGGTGCATACGGGGCAGGCGGTGCGGGTCGAGCTGACGAATATCGGGCACCGGCCGCGCGTGGAAATGGAGCATGACTTTGTCATCCTGCAACCGGGGACGGATGCGCGGATGTTCAACCTCACCACGGCCCAGGCGAAGGCGGCGGGGTATTTGCCGCCGGAGCAGATGGACAAGGTCTTCGCGCACACGGAGCTGGCCGGGCCGGGGCAGCTGGTGGCGGTGGAGTTCACCGCGCCCGCGCCGGGGAAATACCCGTTTTTGTGTAATTTTCCCGGTCATTACGCCGCCGGGATGCACGGGACGATGACGGTGGAGCCGTGAGGAGGGAAGAGGAGGAAATGCGGAATGCGGAAAAGAGAAAGCCGATAGATGATTTTGCGCGGGTTGGCCACGCAAAGCATTCCAGGAGGGGGCGGAATTCAGCATTCAGAACCCAGCATTCAGCAATAGCACTGGCACGCTCTATGCTCAGTTTAACGAAGACAGACCCTATCGGATGATGTTCTCGATGGGACGCTGCCTTGCCGCCGCATTGGTTCGCCATGAAAAAGTCCGTTTACGTGGGCAATTTGCCCTTCTCCGCCACTGAAACCGAAATTCACGACCTGTTCGCCGGATTCAGCCCGGTGTATGGGGTGAAGATTATCGTGGATCGGGAGACGAACCGTTCGCGCGGCTTCGCCTTTGTCGAGGTGGACGCCGACAAGGCGGAGGCGGCGATCAAGGGGCTGGAGGGCAAGGACATGAAGGGCCGGCCGTTGAAGGTGAACGAGGCGCGGCACCGGGTCAAAGTTGGCGCGGTGTGAGGAGGGGTTCACCGCCAAGTCGCGAAGATCGCCAAGGCTGATTTTTTTGGCAGAATTTATTCCTGGCGTCCGGGCGGTGAAATAGGGAGCGGGGTGGACAAGGTGACGTTATAAACAGGAGGCTGATTTATTCTGGGCAAAGCAGGGAATTTGTCGTAAACAGACAGGCGAGGGCCGACCCGCGGCCGGGCCGGCGCCCGGCCCACTTTTTCTTATGCGCAAATTATGGCTGATTGTCCTGGTGATCGCGATCACGGTTTTGGCGGTCTGGCTGTTCCGACAGCCGACGGCGGCGGCGACGCCCAAGCTGGCGATGGCCCCCGCGCCGGTCAATATTGCCGCGCCCGCGCCGAACAAGGTTGAGCCGCCGAAACTGGCCCCGCCGGTGGTGCCCAAATCGGTGGCCGAGGCTCCCGTGGCGGCGCCCGCGGCGGTGGAAGCCGCGCCGGCCGCGGAGGGCACGCAGGCGGAATTGAATGCCACGATTGACGATATTGCTTCGATGATGCAGGCCGGCGACCTTGTGGGCCTGTTCGAAAAATATGCTTCGCCGGAAGACCAGGCCAAGATGACGCCCCAGGATAAAGCGGAAATGGAGCAGGGTATGCAGCAAGCGATGGCCGATCCCCAAGCGCAGCAGATGATCCAGGGGATGACGCGGATGTTCCAATCCCTGAAGGATCAAACGCCGCAAATGAACGCGACCGGCGACCAGGCCACCTACCAGATGACGCCGACGGCGGACATGCTGCAGCCCGGCATGGCGTTGCCGCCGTCCCAGCCGATGACTTTTGAAAAGATTGACGGCCGGTGGTATATCAAGGGTGGCGAGGGTTTTTAGCTTGCGCCAACCCGCCATGAAACCGCGGCATTTTGCGATGGTCTTGGCGGGCATCTTCGCCGTCGTGGGAATGGCATGGCTCCTACGTAGTTCGGTGCCAGCGACAACGCCGCTGAAAGCCGCCGAGGGTTTTGGGTCCGCGCCGGTAAACGTCGAAACAGCGGCGTTAAGCAAAGTCGAAGCGCCAGGCCTTGCGCCGCCGGTCGCCCCGCGCGCGACGAAAGCCGGAGCGGCCACGGCGCCAAGGGTGGCGGCCGATGATACAGACAAACAGGCAACCGCGGCGGAGTTGAGTGCGGTCGTTGACGACATGGTTGATTTGGTGCAGGCTGGCGATGTGGTTGCGTTTTTTGATAAATACACCCCGCCGGAAGAATTGGCCCAGATGACGCCGGAGGCAAAAGCGCAAATGGTGCAAAATGCACAGCAATGGATGACGGATTCGGCGACGGAGCCATTTGCCCGCGCCTTGCTGCTGGGTTGGCAATCCCTGCAAAACCAGGCACCCGTCCTGAATGCCGCCAGGGATGAGGCGAGCTACCAGATGAAACTCCCGGCGATCATTGATCCCTCCCGCGGGTTGGACATTCCGGCCATGACGCGACCCATGGTCTTTGAAAAAATTGACGGCCATTGGTATGTTAAGGGCAATAACTGACGCTGGGGCGCGTTTTGGCCGGTCAGCTTTTGCGCCGATTTCACAAATTTCTTGTTCGTTTTCCCGCGTTGATGGTGTCTAAATAAGAAGGAGCCACAGGATTTGATGAAACCGCCATGAGCCGCCGTAATTTTGCCGTCATTTTGATGAGCGCCATCGCCGTGGTGGCGCTGGCGTGGCTGTTCCACACCCCGGCCCCGGCGGCGATGCCGGAAAAGACGGTGGCCACGCCCAAGCCCGCACCCCAACAGATCCAAGCGCCGAAGCTGGCGCCGACGCAAATCGCCCCGCCGGTGGCCGGCCCGGCGAACGGGCCGGCGGAGCCGACGGGCGAGGTGGCGGCCCGCGCCTGCGGAGACGGACCCGCAGGGGGAATTGGGCACTTCGATTGATGACATCATTGGCCTCTTGCAAGCCGGCGACCTGTATACGGCGATGATGCGCTATTTCCCGCCCGACAAGCTGGCGGAGATATCGCCGGCGGACATGGCGGGCATGCAGCAAAACTTGCAGCAGATGATGGCCCAGCCGGAGGCGCAGATGGGCATCCAGATGATGGTGCAGGTGCTGCAAAACATGAAAACCATGACGCCGACGATGAATGACGCCGGCGACAAGGCTACTTATGACGTGTCCGACCCCACCGGGCAGGACACGCGCACGCAGCCGTTCTCATTCGAGAAAATTGAGGGGAAATGGTATGTGGACCCCGACAAAATGGGCGGGATGTGAGGCCAGCGGCGACCATTTTTCGAAAATTAAATCCACCTATTCCAAAATTTTCCGTTACCAACTCCAACCTCAACCCAACCCGCTCCCATGAATCCATCCACGAATCCTCCGCCCCTGCCCAACCTGGGCTTGGCCCCGCTGCTCGTCGCCCTGGCCTTTTGCTGCCTGGTATTCGCCTTTATGTTCTGGAAAATTTTCACCAAGGCGGGGCAACCGGGGTGGGCCAGCCTCATTCCGATTTACAACTGGTATGTGCTGCTGAAGGTGTCGGGCAAGCCCGGCTGGTGGCTGATTCTATACTTTATTCCCCTGGTGAGTTTCATCATGTGGATTCTGACGTGCCTGGCGGTGGCGGAAAAATTCGGCAAAGGCGCGGGCTTTGGCGTGGGGCTGGCGTTCCTGTCCATTATCTTCTTCCCGATTCTCTGGCTTCGGCGGCGCGCAATACCAGGGGACGACGGGCGGGTAGGTGTTTGAAGCCGAAGACCATGCACCGCCAAGACGCGAAGAACGCAAAGGAGGCTTTTGCATAAGAGGCCGGCTTGGCGCTCTTTGCGGCTGGGCGGTGAAGTTTTGGCAAACGGGCGTTTGAATTGGTGCGGAAACCGCGCGGAGGGGGCGGGGTTGCAAGAATCTTGGTTCGCGTAAAACTTTTACGAAGAATAAAGACAACTATCCGCGGGCGCTGAGGTTTATCTGGGCAAGTTCCTCGCCCCCGGAAGCCGCTGACCGCGGCCACGGCGGGCTTTCCAACCGCAATCCTCAAAAAAGAAAATTTATGAATACACTTTTCAAACTGATAGCGATGACCCTGGCCCTGGGCCTCGGGGGCAACCTTGCATTCGCCCAGGATGCTCCCGCCGTAACCCAAGCCCCGGCGGGCGTGGGCGACCAAAATCCCAATGCCGGCCCCGGCGGCCCTGGCGATCAAGGTGGTCCCGGTGGGCCGGGCGGATTTCGCGGTGGGCCGGGCGGCCCCGGCGGCCCCGGTGGGCCTGGCGGTCCGGGCTTTGGCCCGCCGCCCGCGGGCGCGCAAGATGGCCCGCCTCCGGCCGGTGATTCGGTTTCGGGGAATGGCGCGGACAACCCGGATGGAGCGCCTCCACAAGGCGGTCCGGGCTTTGGCCCCGGTCGCGGTGGCCCGGGTGGTCGGGGTGGCCCGCGTGATGGTCGCGGTGGGCTTGGCGGACGTGGTGGCCCGGGTGGGCCTGGCGGTCGCGGTGGCCCGGGTGGCCCCGGTTTTGGCCCGCCGCCTGATGGCGCACCGGTGGAGGCCGGTTCGGCTCCCGCCGGCAGCGGGGCGTAATTCCGCGAAAACAATTTAGGGGTAAGGACGCAAACAGGGGCGTCCGAGCACGGAGGCCGGGCCGATGCAGTCGGCCCGGCCTCTTCATTTTAAGGATGAGCGACGGCCTTCACACTTTGGTAAAGAGGGCGAGGGTGGCGCTGTAGCCGTGGATGAAATTGTGGGGGCCGACGGGGCCGAATTCGCCGTTGCCGAAAAAGCCGGCGAAGGCGAGGGGGCCGAGCGAGCGGGCGATCAGCCCGGCGTCGTGGTCGGGCCGGCCAAAGAGGTGGGTGCCGCGGCCGTTGCACACGCAGAGGCAGCCGCCGTAAACGAGGCGGCCGGCCAGGTCGGCGCGGGTTTGCGCGAGGTGCTCGGCGAGGTCCGCCGCCGCCGCCGTGGCGTCGCGCAACTGGAACTGGAGGGTCTGCCCGGGGCGGGGAAAGGCGGCCACCGCGAGCGCGCCGGACTGCTGGTCGCCGCCGAGGATATTGCGTATTAAAAAATCTCCGCGGCGAAATTCGTCCGTGTATTCATTGACGGCGAGGCCGACAAAGATGTTGCCTTTGGCGCGCTGGCGCTGGGCCTCGGGCAGGTTCTGGAAGGTTTCCTGGAGGACTTGATAGGCGGGGCGGTTGCCGATTTGGTGGATGACGTAGCCTTCGGCGCGCGTGATCGTCCACGTCTCGCCCACCGGCTCGCAGCCCTGGGCGACGAGGCCGGCGAGGCCGACCGCGCCGCCCACGGAGAGGGCGACGCCGCCTTCCTCGTAAACGTGGCCGTTCAAATACAACTGGCTGGCAAATTCGCCGTCGCGCCCGGCGGCGAGGCCGCCGAGGATGGGCCGCGGGGCGTAGGCGGCATTCCAGCCGCTGAGCCATTGGTCGGTGCGCATATGGAACGGGTCGGCAAAAACGAGCCAGCCGCGCGCGTGCTCGGGCGCGACGCCGGATTGGCGCACCCAATAGCCGGCGCCGACATCGGCCTCGACGTCGCGCGCGGGGAAATGGAAGCCGTGCAGTTCCGCGCCGGGCAAATGAAAGAGGGCCAGCGCGAGGCCTGCGTGGCGCTCGATTTCGTGGCCGGTGGCGACGAGGGCGTGGCTCGAGCAGCCGACGAGCAAGGGGGTGTGCGCGTGGAGGCGGATGATTTCGAGCGCCTCACGGGCGGCGGCGTAAAACGGCGGCGCCATGAAAACAAGGCCGAGTGTGGGCGGCCCGGCGGTCACGCGCTCGCGCAATTGCGTGGCAAATTGGACGAGGGCCTCCTCATTGAACGGCCCGGGCAGGTGGCCGGCCGCGGCGTGCCCCGGCGCCAGCTCGAGCGGCGGCAGGGGTTCGGCGGGCGAAAAATGGGCCGGCGGCGTTTCCATGCCCAACAGCATAACAAGATTTCCACGTTTGGCAATGGTTTCGGGGGGGTGTCGTGACGCATTTTCGTAGCGTTGAGCTTTAGCCAGCGCTTTTTCAATACTCCTGCAACTCGGAGCGCTGGCTAAAGCTCAGCGCTACGAAACAAACCCTGTCCCACAATGCGAGATCCGAAAACACGGGACGGTATGGTTGGGGTTCAGCCATGGGCAATCTTGGTTTCCAATTCCTCGGCGGAGACGCGCCGCCAGGCCTTCATGGCCCGGATGCGACTGGCGGTGGCGCGACGCCACTCGGGCGTCTCGTGTTTCAGGCGCAAAAGGGAGGCGAACAATTCCTGCCGATCGCGTTTCCCCAGGCGGCAAACTTCTTGTTTAAGTTCCAGCAGACTCATGGAGACATCCTAGCCGCCGGGTGGCTTTCGTCAAGGACACAGCGGCGGTGGAACTGATAGATGAACGAGGAAGGCATCGAAGGTTCTTTTGAGCTCACGGCGGGCTGGTCGAACTGCGCCAAGGCAGAATTTTTTTCGGCTAGCATCGCGGCGAAGGCGGGTGGGGAAATTAAAATAATGGCAATGATCGTGAGAGACGCATGGGGGCAGGGACGCCTTGGAGAAGCGTCCCTTGTCGCGCAACACCCAAGGGGACTATTCCGTGAGGGTGAGAGTCACGTCGGTGTTGGGGGATTTCACGGTGGTGACCGGTTGCCCCGGTTTGAGGAAAACCCAGCCCGATGCGCCAGGTTGGGGACCCGCCCTAGGTAAATTGACATTGGCGCCCGCCTCGTAATTCACCAGATAGCCATCACCACTTTGGGTTATAGATATTACCCGGACATCCATCGTTTCGTCGTCCGGGCTGGCACCCTGCGCGGTCACGGTAACGTCCAGCTTGACGTTGGTATTCACCATGCCCGTGAAATGGATGGCCAGGGAACCCATATTTGGCGGGGCGGCCGGCTGGGGCGCGTTGAAGTTCTGCCCTCGGGCACCTTGGGCGACGGCGCCAGGGGGGAGCGGTCCGATTGTGCGTCGAGGGCCAGTTGGCGCGGGGGGAGCGGCCTCCGGTACGGAGGCCGGAGCGTCTTGCGCGGCCAGTGTCAAAGTTAACAAAGTGAGCAAGAGGATGGCGAAATGAGGCGTTTTCATATAAGGGGAATAAAGTAAAGGGTTGGAAAGGATGGAAGGCGTTGATTCCATTAATAAGCGGCGGAGGTGAGGGTTATATTGAGGCTGCCCAAACCTTGGGCGTCCTGCACGGTGATCGTCTGGCCAACTTTGAGCAGGACCGAACCACTGCAAAGGTCGTCCCCGCCACCTAAAACGATGACGCTACCTGAGGGAGTGGTGGTGGGGACGTTAATTGAAAAATCCGCGCTATATCCCACCTGATAAGTGCCCGGATCCGCCGCTGCACTCGGAGCGGGCTTCATGATCGTGACGCGGTTTGATGCATGCGAGGCTGGGCTGTTGGCCAGTGGCACCGCGGCCACTTGATACAATTCTTCGACCCCCTGGCCAAGCCCCGCCATCGTGGTGGTCAAGGCGACATTAACCGGGATATCTGGAGCCAAGGCACCTTGGATGTTCACTGTAAAATTTTGCGTGGGGCTTCCCCCGGTTCCCGCGGGTGGGCCGGCGTTGGGCACTTCGGTGAGGGTCACTTTGAGGTTTATTAGGCCATCGTCGCTGGCGACAGAGGCCGTTTCCCCGGATTTCAGAACCAATGAGCTATTGGCGGTAATGAAGCCGTTGGGTTTGGCGTCAAGTGAACTCGCGGCAGAGGCAAAACTTATTTGATAGCTGTCTGCAACCAGCGAAATATTGCCTCGGATCGTTCCTTGGACAGCCTCTTGCACAGGATAAGGCCCGCCGTTGAATTGTGCGGTGCCAAAGACGAACTCTCGCAAAAAATGTCCAATGCCCACGAAGGTGACATCCACGGGATGGTCCGGCCCCAGATTGCCGGTGACGCGCACGACCACATTATGGGAAAGCGGCTGGCTGGCCGATGCGCCGGCACCGGCCCGCCCGCGCTGGGCGGGAGGCGCGGAGATGGTTCTGGCGGGTGGAACTGCTGGCACGCTGCCCGACGAATTTGGCGTGGTTGCGGTGGGGGGCGGGCTGGACTCGGCCACCAGCAAGGGAGGCGAACCCGGCGTGCCGGCGGGCGTGGGTGCAACCAACGGCGTAGATTGAGCAAGCGCCAAAGTTGGCGATGGTTGGCTTGGCGACGTGGCCGGTGCGGGAACGGGCGGGGTTGCTTGGTTGGCGACGGCGGCAACTGTCGGGGTCGTGAGTATCTTATTATCTGGGAGATTGGCTGAGCGTAAAAACGGCAGCGCAATCAAACTGGCCGCCACCAGCGCAAGGGCGATTTGGGTTTTGGTGTTCATGGTGAGAAAAAACTTGAGCAACATATCGCCCATGCCCAACGCCGCGCCGGAACCGGCCAGCGCCGCCCCTGTGACGCTGGCGGCGAGACCTGGCCGGCACCGCCTGGCTGGACGGCGCGGTGAGCGCGGTCACGACCGCGGTCGAGGCCACGGTGACGCCCGAGCGCGCGAAATACCGGCGCATTTTCTTGATGGCGCGGGCTATGCGGTTGTGCGCGGCCTGCTCGCTCAACGCCGCCGCGGCGCCGGCTTCGCGCAGGCTCTTGTTCTCAAAAAAGCGCAGGATGATGAGGTTTTGGTCGCGGGGGCTTAATTGGCCCAGCGCCTCGTCCAGCAGGGGCAGGAGTTGGGCGAGCATGGGCGAGGCGCCTGAGTCGAGTTCGGCGTTGTTCATGGCTGCGGTCTCGCGTTGGCGGCGGCGGTGTTCCTTGCGCAATTCATTGAGGGCGGTGCGGTGCGTCGTGCGGTAGAGCCAGCCCGGCAGCGCGCGGCCGTGGCGCACCATCCAGCTTTTGCGGGCCAGGAGCAAAAAGACCGCCTGCACGACGTTTTGCGCCGCCTGCGATTCGCCGGTGAGGCGCAAGGCCGTCGCATAGACGAGGCGGACATGGCGCGCCACCAGTTCGGCAAAGGCGGTCTCCGACTGGCGCTCGCGGTATTCCTGCAACAGGGCGTGGTCATCCATGAGGGTGCTTTATTATAATGACACCGCCGAAGCTGCAAACTACACAAACCCATGCCAAAGGGCGGGCGATAGAGGCGTTTCTGGAGGGTAGGGACGCCCTACCGTGCGTTGATTAAATTGCTGACGATATTACCGCCCTCAGGGCGGGCTGGTCGAACTTCGCTGCGGCAGGGTTCCGGCGGTCGGCGTGGCCGCGAAGGCCAGCGGCGAAATTGTCGCCGTCGGTTGCATCGCCGGCGCGGCGGAGATCTTGGTGCCGTCGGGTTTATACAAGGAATTCAATTCGAGGCGCAGGTAATCATACATGATGCCGTTGGTGAGGGGGCCGGCGCGGATGGTGAGCTGGATGTTGTTGTCGCCGGCCTTGAGCATTCCGGCGTCAAAGGTCACGTCGCGCTCGGTCCAATAGCCGCCGATGCTGTCGCGGCTGGTGGCGTTGATGTAGCGCAGGCGGTTGACAGTGGTGACGGCCTGGCTGTTGGCGGCGACGTTAATGACGGTGTTGTTGCCTGCCCCGCAAATCGCTAGGCGCAGGATCGCCGAGCCGACCGGCGCGGTGTCGAGGTGGAAATTGATGGTCCAGGTGGTGGCGCGGCCCTGGGTATCGCTATTGGCGCCGTCGAAGCTCTCGACGTGCGGCACCTGCTCGAAGAACCAGTCTTTTTTATAATCACTTTTTCCGATGGTGTAATTTACGTCGTTGGGGAAGAGCTTGGCATACTGGATATACCAGCCCCAGTGCCAGAAGTTGTCGCCGTCGAGGAACTCCGAGCCGAAGCGGTTGGGGATGCCGATGTCCCAGACTTGGGTGCCGTAGCGCACGGGCTGCCAGTTGAGTTTGCCGAGATCGAGGGTCTGGCCTTCGGCGAGGGTGACGTTAGCCTTGGCATATTCGCCGAGGACGCCGTCGGCGATGGCGTGGAGTTCATAGGTGCCGGGCCGCACTTTCGGGATGGTGAACTGGCCGTTCTCGTCGCCGCGGACCCAAAACTCATAGTGCTTGGCGTCCTTCTGCCAGTCCTGGCCGCTGTCGTCGGTAGTTTCATCGGGATAGGTGAGGCCCACAAAAAGGTTCGGCAGCCTGGTCGTTTTCGCCTGCGGGTCGTTGAGCACGAGCTGGCCGGTGACGGTGGCGCGCTGGGCGGCGTGCGGGTAATCCACGCCGTTGACCCACTCGTAGGGCCACGCGGTGTTTTCCTTCTGCGCCTGCTGGAGGGCGTCAAGGAAGAGGGCGTTCGAGTTGTCCGCGACGTCGGCCGAGGGCTGCGCGACGGAATTGCAATAGAGATAAATCGGGCCGACGACCTTGCTCCAGACCTCACCGGCGGCGACGTTGCAGTTGCAGCCGCCGTAGTGGGTGCCTTTCCAGTAGTCGAGGATGAGCGGGTCGCCGCCGGTATTGTCGTCGAGGTGGCAATCTAGTTCGTCCTTGGTGACGCCGCCGCCGAGGAATTCAATGGTGGGGTTGATGAACCAGAAGCCGAGGTGCTGCTTGGTGCTCGACCAGCCGAAGGCGGGGGTGAAGAACTGGTAGCCGCAGTAATCGTATTTGTGTTCGACCTGGCCCTGGTGGATGCCGGTGTTGAGGTAGCGCGCCTCCTTCATGCCGCCCATCTGCGTGCCGGCGTCCCAGTCCGCGCTGGTCGCCATGAGCAAATTGCGGTTTGCGTCCACGCTCAGCCAGTCGAAAATCGCGGGGTTGAGTTTCGTGCCGTAGCGGTTTTCGCCCATGGAGGCGCCGCCCATGTCGGCGGTGTGCGAGTAAATGGCGTAAGTGTAAACGCCGCTTTCGCCGCGGCCCATCGCATAGCGCACTTCCTGAATGAAGTTGCCGCTCGGGCCTTTGACGGAAACCTCGGCGCGCGCGCCGGCGTTGCTGGCCGGGTCAATTGTCACGGAGGCGACTGCGCGGCTGGGGTTGGTTTCCCAATAACCGGCGGGCACGCCGGAGTTGTGGCCCATCAAATCCAGGCCGTGATACATGAGCGTCGTCATATGGCCGTTCGATTTGCTGATGGTCGCGGTGACGACGCCGTTGCTGAGGACGTAGTTTTGCGCGTCCTGCGTAATCGTCACCGGCTGGCTGACGACGGGCGCGATGGCGGGGAGCTGGCCGAGATGGGGAATCGGCGGGACGGGAATGCCGGGCACGGCGGGCTGGGGCAGCGGCCCGGAGTAAGCGGCGGGAGTAGATTGGGCGGCGAGGGTGGCTGCGCCAAAAAGGGCGGCGATGGAAATTAGGAACAAAACACGAAGGTAACTGAACGGGAATTTCATGGGGCAACGGGGGTGGGAAAAGATAATTGTAGTGCGGAGGCGGCGTCCGGCAAGCTTGCAGTGGAGCGGGTGAAATGGGGAGGGTGGAGTGGGGAGTGCAGCAGGGGTGATTGGGGTGCGAGGGGATTTGAGATTTCAGTTTTCAAAACTCAAAACTCAAAATGCAGAATGCAAAATGAAAAATGAGGAATGAGGAATGAGGAATGAGGAAGGCAGAATGTGAATCTTGAACTCGAAACTCGAAACCTGGAACCCGAAACCCGAAATCCGAAACTAACCCGCCCAATGGCCGCTCCCGGCCCTCGTTACCCGGCTTGGAGAGCAGGTGAACACCCCATGTGGGCAGGTCCGATTGCGGTTCTGTTGGGCGCGATTCGATGCGAGAATACGCGCGAATGAAAAAGTACCCGCGCCCAACCCGCCGCCCCGGCCACCTTGTTGCCCAAATGCCGCACAGGCATCCAGGGCTTGGATGAAATCACCGGTGGCGGGTTGCCGCGCGGACGGCCCACGCTGGTGTGCGGCGGCGCGGGTTGCGGCAAGACGCTCCTCGGCGCGGAGTTCCTCGTGCGCGGCGCGACGCTGTTCAATGAGCCGGGCGTGTTGATGGCCTTCGAGGAGACCGAAGTGGAGATGAAGGCCAATGTCGCCTCGCTCGGTTTTGATCTGGCGGGCTTGGTCCGGCGCAAAAAAATTTTGGTGGACTATGTGCATATCGAGCGCAGCGAAGTCCAGGAAAGCGGCGAGTATGACCTCGAGGGATTGTTCGTCCGGCTCAATCACGCGATTAATTCCATTGGCGCCAAGCGCGTGGTGCTGGACACGCTCGAGGCCTTGTTTGCCAGCCTGCACAACGAAGCCATCCTGCGCGCGGAGTTGCGCCGGCTCTTCCGCTGGCTCAAGGACAAGGGCGTGACCGCCGTCATCACCGCCGAGCGCGGGCGCGAGCAATTTACCCGCCACGGGCTGGAGGAATACGTGTCCGACTGCGTCATCCTGCTCGACCACCGCGTCAATGACCAGATTGCCACGCGGCACCTGCGCGTGGTCAAGTATCGCGGCGCGCTGCACGGCACCAACGAATTTCCCTTCCTCATCGGCGAGACGGGCATCAGCGTGCTGCCCATCACGTCGCTGGGTCTGAACCACAAAATCTCGAGCGAGCGGATTGGCACCGGCATCCCCCGGCTGGACGCCATGCTGGGCGGGAAAGGGTTTTTTCGCGGCAGCAGCATTTTGCTGACGGGCACGCCCGGCACGGGCAAGACCATTGTCGCCGCCAACTTTGCGCAAGCCGCCGCCCGGCGCGGGGAACGCGTGCTCTTCTTCTCCTTCGAGGAATCGCCCAATCAAATCATCCGCAACCTGCATTCCATTGGGTTGCGCCTGGAGCCGCTGGTCAAGAAAGACTTGCTGCGTTTCCACTCGGCGCGGCCTTCGCTTTACGGCTTGGAAATGCACCTGGCGACGATGTTTAAGGAAATCGACGCGTTTCAACCCGCCGTCGTCGTCATAGACCCGATTACCAGCCTGATGGACGCCGGCACCGACTCCGAAAGCAAGGGCATGGTGACCCGGCTGATTGATTATCTCAAGGGCAGCCAAGTCACTTCGCTGTTCACGAGTTTGACCCAAGGCGGCCACGCGCTGCAACAAAGCGAAATGGCCATGTCCTCGCTGATGGACTCCTGGCTGTTGTTGCAGGACTTTGAAGGCAACGGCGAACGCAACCGCGTGCTCTACGTGCTCAAGGCGCGCGGCATGGCCCACTCAAACCAAATCCGCGAGTTCCTGATTTCCAACCGGGGCATTGACCTCGTGGACGCCTATATCGGCCCCAGTGGCGTGTTGACCGGCTCCGCCCGCGTGGCCCAAAGCGCCCTCGAAAAAGCCGGCATTCTCGCCAGCCACCAGGAAGCCGCCCGCCGCAAGCGCGAACTCGAGCACAAACGCGAGGCGCTCGAACGGCAAATCAGCGGCTTGCGCTCCGAGCACGAAGCCAGCGCCGACGAACTGCGGCAAATTGACGAGCAGGTTGGCACGCAAACGCGTTTGCTGAAGACCGAGCGGACGGAGTTGGGGCGCTTGCGCCAGGCGGATGTCGCGGTCGCGGGCAGCGCGGTTGGCAAACACCGCAATGGGAGGCGAAACTAATGAAAGCCAAAACAATAAAACGACCCGCCGCCGGCTCCCCTCGCCCGCGTGCCAAATTCTGGCAACTGCGTCTTTATGTGATGGACCAGACGCCCAAATCCGTGACGGCCTTTTCCAACCTCAAGAAAATTTGCGAAAGCCACCTCAAAGGCCGCTATCGCATCACCGTGATTGATTTGCAGAAGCACCCCCATCTGGCCAAAGGCGACCAAATCCTGGCCGTGCCCACGGTCGTGCGCAAGTTGCCGATCCCCGTGCGCATCCTCATCGGCAACCTTTCCGAAACCGACCGCCTGCTGGTCGGCCTGGATTTGCGGCTGGCGGATTAACCGAGACGAACGCGCGTGAAAAACAGCAAAACCAGAAACCCGGCGGCGGCGAAGGCCCGGCCCCCCCGGCCCGAGGGCCAATACGTTTTGCGGCTCTTCGTGGCGGGGGCCACGACCCGCTCGCGTGAAGCGGTCCTGCGCGTCCGGCAATTATGCGCCGTCGAATTGCAGGGCAACTGCCAACTCGAAGTGATTGACATCTATCAACAGCCCGAGCTGGCGCGCGCCAACCAGATCGTCGCGACCCCGACGCTGATCAAGGAATTTCCCCGGCCGATCCGCCGGTTCATCGGCAACCTGCTCAACCTCACCGGCCTGCTGGTCGAGATGGATTTGAACTCCGCAGCTAAAAGCACCGTTTGAAAGCCCGCCGCCATAAGGGTTCAGCCCACCCCAAGCCGTCCCGCGAACTCGCGGAACTGCGGCTCCGCCTGGCCGACGCGGAGGAAACCCTCCGCGCCATTCGCACCGGCGAGGTGGACACGGTGCTGGTCGCGGGGAGGCAAGGCCCGCAAGTGTTCACGCTGCAAGGCGCCGAGCACGCCTACCGGATGCTCATCGAATCCATGAACGAAGGGGCGCTGACGCTGACGGCGGACAAGACGATTCTTTACGCCAACCAGTGTTTCGCCCGCATGGTTCAATGTCCGCTCGAGCAAGTGATGGGCAGTTCCTTTCGCCGTTTCCTCTCGGCGGAGGATTTGGCCGCCTTCCGGCCCCTGCTGAAACGGGCCGGTCAATCCGGCGCAAAAATCCAGGTGCGATTGAAAGTTGCCGACGGCTCGCAAATGTCGGCGCAAATCTCCATTCGCCGGCTGCGCAAAAATGGCTATACGCGTGCCCCCGTCGGCCTCGTGGTGACGGATCTGACGGAGGCCCGGCGCACTGAGGAACTCCTGCGGGCGTTGACCCACCGCGTGGTGCAAGTGCAGGAGGCCGAGCGCGGGCGCGTGGCCCTTGAACTGCACGACAACATCACCCAACTGCTGTGCGCCATTCTCTTTCGCAGCCAGGCGCTGGCGGACAGTCTGTCCGTGCGCGAAGGGCCGGCGAAGCAGGAGGCGATGATCCTGCGCGAGCTGCTCGGCCAGACGGCCGCGGAAGTCGAGCGCATCTCGCGCAATCTGCGGCCCGGGGTTCTGGATCAACTGGGTCTGGCCGCCGTTTTGGGCGCCACCAGCACGGAATTTGCGGCGCGGACGGGGGTGTTGGTCAAGCTGGCCTGTGTGGAACTGACCGCGCGGTTGCCGGTCGACACCGAGTTGGCGCTCTACCGCATCCTCCAGGAAGCCTTGAACAACGTGGAGCAGCACGCCAGCGCCCGCCACGTCGAGGTACACCTGACCAAGCTGGGCGATCTCGTGCAGTTGGTGATCCAGGATGATGGGGACGGCTTTGATTCGGATGACCACCCGGCCCGACGGAAAGGCAAGGGCGACCTCGGCCTGCTCAGCATGCGCGAGCGCGCGACCTACGTGGGGGGCGCGCTCACGGTCAAATCCGGCCGCCGCCATGTCGGCACGGAAATCAAGGTGCGCATTCCGCTGCCGCCCACGGTGGTGGCGGTCGGGGCGCGCAGCCCGGCGCGGGGCCGCTTCAAGCAGGAGAACAAGAAAAAATGAGCGTGGCGAAACAGATCACCGTCCTCCTGGCCGAAGATCACATCGTCGTCCGGCAGGGATTGTGCGCGCTGCTAAAGCTGGACGGGGATTTTAAAATTGTGGGCGAGGCGCGAACGGGCCGCGAAGCGGTGCAACTGGCGCAGGCCCTGCGGCCGGATGTCATCCTGATGGACATTGCCATGGCGCTGCTCAATGGCCTGGAGGCGACGCGGCAAATTCTCGCCGCCCAGCCGGCCGCGCGGGTGCTCATTTTGTCGGCGCACAGCGACGATGCGTATGTCGAGCGCATGAACGCGGTCGGCGCGGCCGGGTTCCTGGAAAAACAGTCGTCGGGCAAAATTCTGGCCCAGGCGGTCCACGCCGTCGCGCAAGGCAAAGCCTTTTTCAGCCCCGCCATCGCCCGGCGCCTGCGGCATAACCAAAACCAACCGGGTGGCCGGGCCGGCCTGCGCAAGGCCAAGGGCGCCCTGCTGACGTCCCGCGAAGCCGAGGTGCTGCAACTGGTGGCCGAGGGCGCGGCCAACAAACAAGTCGCGGCGGAACTTGGCCTCAGCATCAAGACGGTTGAGAAGCACCGGCAGAGCCTCATGAGCAGGCTCAACCTCCATGACACCGCCGGCCTGACCCGCTATGCGATCGCCACCGGCGTCATCGAGTGCAGTGTGCAATTGACCATTGTGTAGCCGCCGGCGGTGGTGGGTCGTTTTGCAGGGCGGCGTGGGGAATCAGGGACAAAACACGGGGGTAAATCAACGGGGATTTCATGGGGGCAACGCGGGGGGTGGGGAAGGGTAATTGTAGTGTGCGAGCGTCGCCCGGCAAGCCCGCAGTGGGGGGGTGGAAAAAAGTACTAATTTGCAGGCGCTAATTCTACGGTTGGATTTTCGCTGATCTCCAGACAGGACAATTTCGTCAGCTTTTCCCATTGAATCAGGTTATTGCCGTCGCAAAACTGTTCCCGGAATGAGTTCGTGAAGCTAGGGGAGGAAGAGCATGGGACGGAAGGAGCAGAGGGACAAAGGGACAAAGGGACAAAGGGACAAAGGGACAAAGGGACAAAGGGACAAAGGGACAAAGGGACAAAGGGACAAAGGGACAAAGGGACAAAGGCGACTGAGGATGGGAAAGGGGTGGGGAATTTGATTTTTGCGAGCCTTAACCGAACCGAGCTGCCCGCGAGTTGTTATGAATATTCAGCAATCAGCATTCAGAACTCAGCAATTAGTCTTGGCCCATCAGTCGCCTCAGTGCCCTTAGTCGCTTCAGTCGCCTCGGCCGCTTCATCCCATAATGTGCAATTCCCGCTCCAATTGTTCGCGCATTTCCGCGGGCAGGCCGGGATTTTGCACCAGAACCTGGAGTGCTTTTTCCGCCGCGACGTGACGCGCGCTGAGTTGCTCTTCATATTCACGGGTATCGTGTTCCAACTTCTTCAAGCCCTGGGCGCTTTGCGCGAGTTTGGAGATGGCACCGGCCACGGTGTTCAGGTCGGTGAGTTTCGGTTTTTTGCCTTTCCAGCGGGTCAAAAGGTCGAAAAGGAATTGCCAGGTCATGGTCAGCGCCTCGCTGGCGTATTCGTGGCCGGGGCCCAGCAAGCGAACCGCTTCGTCGGTCTGGCAGCGGGCATTGCGCAAGTGGTCCGGATGCTCGGCGAACGGCGCGGGGGTGGCGGTTTTTTTTGCTATGTTAAATCAAGTGTTCGGCTTCAAGATAATCGCGGCCGGCGGCGGTGAGGCGGGCGCGGGGGAGGCCGCGGGAGAGGGCGGCGGGGACGATTTCCAGGAGATTTTTTCCGGCGAGGTAGTCCAGCTCGGCGGCGAGGGCGTCCTCCGCGAGGCGAAAGCCGGCGAGGAGGACGCCGTGGCGGAGGGTGGCGGGGGCAGGGAAGCGGGCGCGGCGGCGGCGAGCTGGCGCAGGAGGGCGTGGCGCAGGAGCAGGTGTTGTTCGGGGGACATGGGAGGGGGAAGTGTTTTGGTTTTCTGGTGCTTGGTTGCTTGGTTCTTGGTTTTGGAGATGGTTTCTTCAAATGGGCTTAATCCGGAGCGCGGTGCTTCAGCCCGCGCTCTACATCGTTGTTGGTTAGAAGCGCGGGCCAAAGCACCGCGCTCCGGAAGGCTGGATGAATGGATTCATGAGGTGTCAAGAGAGGTTTTCGTGTCGGTAATACGTCGCTCAGCCTTCCGCGTTCCGGGCGCCGCGCTCGATGAGGCGGTCGAGTTTGGCGTCGAGGTGGTGGAGGCGCTGGGTGAGGAGTTCGGCTTCTTTTTGCAGGGCGGCGACGCCGCGTTCGAGGGCGCGGATGCTTTCGTAAACTTTTTCGCGGGAGGTGGCGGAGGCGCGGTGGTTGTCCTCGGCCTTGCGCTCGAAGTCGGCGACGAGGCCGTCGAGGCGGGCGTCGAGGTCGGCGAGGTTTTCGCGGGAGGCATATTCCTTGTGGAGGGGCGGGACCGGGTCGGGCTGGCGCAGGTGGCCCTTCCACAGGTCGAGCGCGTGCTTGAGCGCGACCAGGATGGCGGCGGTGATGACAAAGTATTGGTAGTATTCGGTCGCGCCGGGGTCGCCGGCGGCCGGGAGGGCGGAGGGATTCTTGCGGGAAATGGGCGAGTTTACCACAGGTTGCGTCTTTTGGGAAATGATGCGTTGGTTGCGTTGGATAGGTTTGATTAAAGTTTCGAGTGTAGAGGGACAGAGGGACAGAGGGACAGAGGGACAGAGGGACAGAGGGACAGAGGGACAGAGGGACAGAGGGACAGAGGGACAGAGGGACAGAGGGACAGAGGGACAGAGGGACAGAGGGACAGAGGGACAGAGGGACAGAGGGACAGAGGGACAGAGGGACAGAGGGACAGAGGGACAGAGGGACGGTGCCGGCGAGGGGGAATTTTACTTTTGTCCAGCTTTAAGGGGGCCGGGTCGCAACAGAGTTTTTGAATATTCAGCAATCAGCATTCAGAACTCAGCAATCCGCCTTGGCCCCTCAGTGCCTTTGTGCCTCTGCCCCTTTGTCCCTTCGGGCTTTCTTTTTGCATTGCCCGCCGGGCGCGGGGCGTGCATGGTTCTTGCTCCACGGATTCCGCCAACCCATCCCTGCCCTCGTGAGCACCAAAACCGCCACCCGCGCCCCGGCGTCAAAGCCTGAATTGGAACCGCGTGCCATGGCCGCCCTGGCCAAAGACCCGGTCAACGCCGTGTTGACCGCGGCGGACAAGCTGCGCCTTTACCGCGACATGATCCGCATCCGGCGTTTTGAGGAGCGGTGCGTGCCGGTTTACCAAAAGGGCAAAATTGGCGGCTTCCTGCACTTATATATAGGCCAGGAGGCGGTGGCTGTCGGCGCGGTTTCGCTGTTGGGCGAACACGACCACATCATCACGGCTTACCGCGACCACGGGCACGCGCTCGCCGTCGGCATGAGCATGAACGAGTGCATGGCGGAGTTGACGGGCAAGGTCACGGGCTGCTCGAAGGGCAAGGGCGGCTCGATGCACTTTTTCGCTCCGGACAAGAAATACTGGGGCGGGCACGGCATCGTCGGCGGCCAGGTTCCGCTCGGGACGGGGCTGGCCTACGCGCTGAAATACAAGGGCGTCAAGGGCTGCTGCCTCACCTTCATGGGCGACGGGGCGGTGAACCAGGGCGCGGTGCATGAGGCGTATAATTTGGCGGCGCTGTGGAGTTTGCCGGTGGTGTTCATCATCGAGAACAACAAATACTCGATGGGCACGAGTCAGGAACGTTCCAGCGCGGGCGAGCCGCTGGCCAAGCGCGCCGAGGGCTACGACATGGCGTGGGAATTGTGCAACGGCAACATCCTTTACGAGGTCCGCCAGAAAACCGCCGAGGCGATCAAGCGCGCGCACGAGGAATCCAAGCCGACCATTTTGGAAATTTACACCTACCGCTATCGCGGCCACTCCGTGGCCGACCCGGACAATACTTACCGCGCCAAGCAGGAAATCTCCGATTACCGCGAAAACAAGGACCCGATCACGTTGTTTCAAAAATGCCTTCAGTTCGAAGACGTGCTCGATGACGCCGCGATCGCGAAAATTGACGAGGAGGCCCGCGCCGAAGCCGAGGCCTCCGCCAAATTCGCCGACGACTCGCCCTTCCCCCAGCCGGAATCCATCATGCAGGATATCTATTGGGAAGAGGACAACCGCACGGAGAAAACAAACTCCAAGGGGCGGATTAGTTTTCAGGATTTGGAGTAAACCCGATTTTTCACCGCGAAGACGCAAAGGACGCAAAGAAAATTTTCCCACCAAGAACAACCCCTTCGCGCGCTTTGCGCCTTGGCGGTGAATTCCCAAACTTCTCCCATGCCTGTCATCACCTACCGCGAAGCGTTGCGCCATGCCATGGCCGAGGAACTGGACCGTGATCCGAACGTCGTGATCATGGGCGAGGAGGTCGCGCAGTTCAACGGCGCCTACAAAGTCACCGAGGGCCTGCTCGAAAAATACGGGCCGAAGCGGATTGTGGACACGCCGATCAGCGAGGCGGGCTTCATCGGCCTGGGCATCGGGGCCTCGATGCTGGGCATCCGGCCGGTGATGGAATTGATGTTTTGGTCGTTCAGCTACGTCGCCTTCGACCAGGCGTTCAACAACGCGGCGAGCATCCGCTACATGTCGGGCGGGTTGATCAACCTGCCCATCGTCATCCGCGGGCCGGCCAACGGCGGCACCAACGTCGGCGCGACGCACTCGCACACGCCGGAGAATTTCATCGCCAACACGCCGGGCCTCAAGGTCGTCTGCCCCACGACGCCCTATGACGCCAAGGGGCTGCTCAAGGCCGCCATCCGCGACAACGACCCGGTTTATGTGATGGAAAATACGATTTTGTATAATGACAAGGGCGAGGTGCCCGACGAGGACTACGTGATTCCGCTAGGCGTGGCCGACGTGAAGCGCGCGGGGACGGACCTGACCATCATCGCGCATGGGCGCGCGGTGCTTACCGCGTTGAAGGCGGCGGAAATTTTGCAGGCCGAGCACGATGTGTCCGCTGAGGTGGTGGACCTGCGCTCGATCCGCCCGCTGGACACGGAGACGATCCTGCAATCCGTGCGCAAGACGCACCGGGTGCTGCTGGTCGAAGAAAACAAGCCTTTCTGCGGAGTCGGCGCGCAAATCTCGCACTTGATTCAATCGGAGGCGTTTGACGACCTTGATGCGCCGGTGAAGCGCGTCTCGGCGCTGGACGCTCCGCAAATTTATTCGATGCCGCTGGAAAAATTCCAAATTCCCGACCCGCAGCGGGTGGTGCGCGCGGCGTTGAGCGTGGGATAAAGAAGGCTAAGGCATTCAACGCTCAACGTTTAACGTTCAACATTCAACGCTCAATTAAGAAAGCCCTTTCGGCGGGTTCACTGGGCGAAAATCCTTCTGGACTTCAAACTTGAGCGTTGAGCGTTAAACGTTAAATGTTGAGCCTTCGGTTCGGATATAAAATGCAGAGATCCATGCAACCCATCTTCCGTAGCGCGGTGCTTTAGAGCATTTTCAAAAATAGTGTAGCCATTTGGCAGGGAAGCTGCTACAGTTTGGGAGATGAAAACCACCTCGTTGGATTTGCGGGAACGCATCCTCGCCGCGTATGACGCGGACGAAGGCCCGCGGGCGGAGGTCGCTTGGCGGTTTCGGGTGTCGCTGGGCTTGGTCAAGAAGCTGTTGCAGCAACGTCGGCGCAGGGGGGCGACGGCCCCCAGCACCACCGCAGCGGGCGCAAGCCGCGCCTGCGCGAACAACACCGTCAGCGCCTGCGGCGGTTGGTCGCCGAGAAGCCTGACCGCACCTTGCGCGAATTGCGGGAGGCGTTGGGCCTGGACTGCGCGCTGCCAACGATCCATTACGCCCTGGCCGCGCTGGGCCTGACCTATAAAAAAAACGCTGCGCGCCGCCGAGCAAGAGCGGCCCGACCTCGCGCGGTTGCGGCGACGGTGGGTGCGGCGCCAACGCGGCTGGGATCCCGCGCGGCTGGTCTTCCTTGATGAATCGGCCGCCAAGACGAACATGACACGTTTGCACGGACGGGCTCCGCGCGGCCAGCGGTTGCGGGCGAAGTGCCCGCACGGACACTGGCGCACCACCACGATGCTCTCCTCCATCCGGCTGGACGGTTCGACCGCCTGCCTGACCATCGAGGCGGCCACCGACACCGACGTTTTGCGAAATCCTCGCCCCCGCGCTGCGTCCCGGCGACGTGGTGGTCCTGGACAACCTCAGCCCGCACAAAAACGACCACACCCTCGCGCTGATCCGCGCTGCCGGCGCGAGCGTCGAGTTCCTGCCCGCCTACTCGCCCGACTTTAACCCCATCGAACGGATGGGGAGCAAAGTCAAGGCCAGCCTGCGCGCCGCCGCGGCCCGCACCGCGGCTGACTTGTTCGCCGCCATCGGACGGGCCCTGCGCCAAGTCACCGCCGCCGCCCATTGGTTTGCCCACTGCGGCTACAGTTTTGTCTAAAATGCTCTAGCCCGAGCTTTGAGACTGGCGAATGTCCCCCGAGCGCGGGCTAAAGCACCGCGCCACGAAGAGCGTGCTCCTTCAAATTATCTCGCCAGTTGCCCGTTGGTGCCGTTGCGCTGGCCGTGGCCGTTGGCGAAAAATTTCAGCAGGGCGGTCACGGTTTCTTTCATTTGCTTGCGGGGGACAATCTGGTCCACGAGGCCGTGTTCGAGCAAAAATTCGGCGGTCTGGAAGCCTTCGGGTAATTTTTTCTGCGTGGTTTCCTCGATGACGCGCGGGCCGGCGAAGCCGATGCGCGCGCCGGGTTCGGCGAGGATCACGTCACCGAGGGAGGCGAAGCTCGCCATGACGCCAGCCATGGTCGGGTCGGTCAGGATCGAAAGGTAGGGGAGGCGAGCCTGGGAGTGGCGGGCGAGCGCGGCGCTGGTCTTGGCCATTTGCATGAGGCTGAGGATGCCTTCATACATGCGGGCGCCGCCGGAGGCCGCGACAATGATGACGGGGATTTTCCGCTCGGTGGCGCGCTCGATGGCACGGGTGATTTTTTCGCCGACGACCGCGCCCATGCTCGCGCCGAGGAAGCGGAAGTCCATCACGGCGAGGCTGGCGGGCAGGCCGTTGATGTGGCCGGCGCCGGTGATGACGGCGTCGGTGAGGCCGGTGCGTTTGCGGTGCTGGGCGAGCTTATCGGTGTAGGAGGACTCGCCGGTGAAATTGAGGGGGTCGGCGGCGCGCAGGCCGGTGTCGAATTCCTGCCAGGTGCCTTCGTCCACCAGGAGGGTGACGCGGCGCTGGCATTCGAGCGGGAAATGGTAACCGCTGAGGGGCACGACGTTCCAGTTCGCCTCGAGGTCTTTACGATAGACGATCTCACCGCTGAGGGGACATTTCTCCCACAGCCCTTTCGGGATGTCCTTCTTCTTGACCGTAACGGTCGAATACCTGGGTTTGGTGAAAAGCGGGGCCATGCGGAAAGCGGCGGAGGTTCTGGTTCAAGGGACACGCAGGAGAGTGTCCTTGTTCAAAAATAGTTTCGGCAACAAGTCTGAGTGCTTTAGTGTTCTGGTGCTTAGTGCTTGGTTAAGAAACTGTTTCGATAGGGTAATCTGAGATGACTCGCTGTTGAAGGTCAGCCGTGGCCAAGGCTCGCAACATCCAAATGAGCCGCGCCGGCTTGGCGCAGAACTTTGGCGCAGGCGTTGAACGTCGCCCCGGTGGTGAAGACATCGTCCACCAGAACATAACGCTGGGTGGACTTTACCACCGCGCCGGGGCGCAAGGCAAAGGCATTTTTCATGTTCAACTCGCGCGCCGCGCGGTCGAGGCGCGTCTGGGTCGGCGTGTCGCGCACGCGGTCGAGGAGTTCCTCGAGGCCCGCCGCGCCGCCGTCGGCCGCGAGGGCTTCGGCGACCCAGCGCGCCTGGTTGAACCCGCGCCAGCGCCGCCGCCGGGGATGCAACGGCACGGGGACGAGCACGGCGCCGCGCACGAAATTTTTCAGCGGCCCCATGCGTTGCGCGAGCCCGCGCAAATCGCCGCGGAGGTGCCAGCCGGCGTGGTATTTCAACTCATGCACGAAAGCGCGCGCGGCGTCTTTCAAAAGCATGCCAGTGCGGCCTTCACCGAAGGCCGGGTCTAAATCCAGGCAACTCGGGCAGCGCCGCGCGCCGCCGACTTCGCCGGGAAAGGGCCAGCCGCAGGTCGCGCAATGCGGCGCACGCGAGAAGACAATGTTCGCCTGGCAGGCTTCGCACATGTGTTGGAGCGGCCCGGTGGGCACCACCCCGGCGCAGCCGACGCACCAGCGCGGGAAGACAACGTCGAGCACGGCGCGGCCGGCGGACGTGAGTTGCTTTTCGATGGCCGGAGGCATCGGGAGGATTTTGGGGAACGCTCAACGCTTAACATTTAACGTTTAACGCTCAAGTAAGAAATGCCCGTATGATGTCTTTGACTTGAGGGTTGAGCGTTAAATGTTAAGCGTTGAGCGTTCATTCCGTCGAATCGTGATAACCAACGTCAAAAGGACCACCAGCACGCCCGCCGCCGCCCAGCCGTCCGCCAGGCCGCTGCCGCGGTAATAATACATGGCCGTGACCAAGCCGGCGTGCAGGCCGATGGCCGGCCAGAGCGAGGCGGTGCGCAGCGTCAGCGCGCCGAGCACCAGGCCGAGGAGCCAGAGCGCGGTGAATTGCGCGAGGTCGAAATTCTCGGTGATGCCGAACGTGGTCCAGAACGCGACGAAGAAGCCGGTGTCGCCATGCACGCCAGGGGCGATGTGCTGCCACACGGATGCGGGCACCTTGAAATGGGTGTAGGCGTAAAATGCGGACATGGTGGCGAGCGCCAGCCAGGGGCGGCGCGTGGCGGTGTAGCAAATCCGCAGAATCAGGCCGCGAAAAATCACTTCCTCGAGGAAGCCCAAAATCAGCCCGGCGAACAGCGCGGTGGGCAATCTGCCCAGGATTTGTCTGGCGGACATCGCAGGTGAGGCATTTTCCCACCACGCCAAGCCGAGGATCAGGGCCAGGCCGCCGAGCCACCAAAATGTGCCCGCGCGCAGAGTTGGTTTGTTGAACGCCAGGCCCAGGTCGCGCCACGACCACAAGTGGCAAACCGACATCAACCACGGCAATCCCAGCACAATCGCGGCCATCCTGAGCCGGTCAAAATAAACATCCACGCCCTTGCCGAGCAGCCATGTCGCGGTGGCGGAGTTGGTTTGGTTGTGCCACCACTCGACGAGCCAATAGGCCGGCGGCGTCAGCACGGCCGCGAGGAGGAGTGAGCCAATAAAAACGACGGCGAGGAGCCCGACCCCGCGCCAGGAAGTCTGTTCCGCGTCGAGGCCGAAAAGGAGGAAGCGCGGGTCGCGCCGAAAAAGAAATTTATGAACCACGGAGGACACGGAGAACACGGAGAAGCTAAGAACGAAAGACAAGAAATGGAAGACGGAAAAACCCCCTCTGTGTTCTCCGTGTCCTCCGTGGTTCAATTTACTGATCGAAGATTTTCCCCGGATTCAAAAGGTTCTCCGGGTCGAGCGCGCGCTTGATGGTCTTTAACAAGGCATAGGAGCCGGCGTCGCGCTGGAGGGGCAGGTAGGCTTTTTTGGCCAGGCCGATGCCGTGCTCGCCGCTGACGGTGCCGCCGCGGCGGAGGGCCTCGACCGCGATCTCGCGCGAGGCGGCGCGGACGCGCGCCATCGCCGCGGGGTCGCGCTCGTCGGTCAAATACGTCGGGTGGAAATTCCCGTCGCCGGCATGGCCGAAGGTGGCGCACTCGACACCGTGCCGCTGCGTCGCCGCCTCGATGAAGCGCACCATGGCCGCGAGTTCGCTGCGCGGCACCGTCACGTCCTCGAGGATGGCGGTGTGGCGCATTTGCGCGAGCGCGGGGTAGGCGAGGCGGCGTGCGGAGGTGAGCAAGGCCGCCTCGGTTTCGTTCGCGGCCTGGCGCACTTCGAGGGCGCGGTGCGCGAGCGCGATTTGCTTCATCTGGGCGGCCTCGTCGGCCACGGCGGCGGGATGGCCGTCCGTCTCCATCAGCAACAACGCGCCGGCTTGCACCGGCAGGCCGAGGCAGGCGACGGTCTCGACGCAGTGGAGGGTTTTGCGGTCGAGAAATTCGAGCGTGCAGGGCAGGAGGCGCGCGGCGATGATGGCGGAAACCGCGGCGGCGGCGTCTTCGAGCGCGGGGAAGGTGGCGAGCAGCGTGGCCTTGGCGGCGGGGCGGGGGAGGAGTTTGAGCAGGATTTTGGTGATGACGCCCAGCGTGCCCTCCGAGCCGATGAACAAATCGCGCAGCGAGTAACCCGCGGCGTCCTTGCGGCATTGCGAGCCGAGCCACGCGAGCTCGCCGTCCGGCAGCGCGACTTCGAGGGCGAGGACGTAGTCGCGCGTGACGCCGTATTTGATGCCGCGCAGGCCGCCCGCGTTGCTGGCGACGTTGCCGCCGATGGTCGAGATTTTCAACGAGCCAGGATCGGGCGGATAAAAGAGGCCGTGGGCCGCCGCCGCCTCGTCAATCCGTTCGGTGATGACGCCCGGCTCGGTGAGCAGGGTGAGGTTATGCGCGTCAATTTCCAGAATGCGGTTGAATTTTTCGAGACTGAGCACGACCGCGCCCGGCATTGGCACCGCGCCGCCGCTCAAGCTCGTGCCCCCGCCGCGCGGCACCACCGGCGTGCGTGCCGCCCGGCACGCGCGCAACACGGCGGCCACCTGCGCCGCGTCACCGGGAAAAACGACCGCGGCGGGCACCTGCGCGTAACCCGCCGTTGCATCGCGCGCATAGCGCTCGAGGTCGGCCGGCAAAGTCAGGACGTGTTCCGGCCCGACAACTTCGCGCAACGCATCGGCCAGGGGGGGCATGGGCGGATTCTGCGCCACGCCCGCCCCCCCTGCACGCCTGAAATTTTGGTAGTGGTATAGTTTGAAGGATAGGTTTCTTCGTAGCGCGGTGCTTTAGCCCGCGCTGCTTCCCGCGGGGACACTACTGGGCGCGGGCTAAAGCACCGCGCTACGAAAAGAACGGCTGTCGAACCGCACTCTACTACTACCGAAATTTTGCCCAGCTCGGCGACGGAGCGGGCGAATTATCGGGTCAACTTACGCGCTCGCCGCTTCCGCGCGCTCTTTCGGGCTGAGTGTTTCCAGATAAAGCAGGGCGGCTTCGCGCAGATGGTCCAAAACTTCTTCCACGGTGTCGCCCTGAGTCTGGCATCCTTTTAATTCGGGGCAGTAGGCGTAAAAGCCATGCTTGTCCTGTTCAATGATGGCGGTAAATTTGGTGTTCATGGCGGGGATATGTTTGCAAGTGAATTCCTACGCGCTGGCCGCTTCCGCGCCGTAGCGCGCGCTTTGCTCGTCCGCGTGATACGACGAACGCACGAGCGGCCCGGATTCCACGACGCCGAAGCCAAGTTCGTTCATGCCGAAGTCGCGCCAGCGCACAAATTCCTCCGGCGGCGCCCAGCGCGCGATGGGGGCGTGCGCGGGCGACGGTTGCAGATACTGGCCAATCGTCACGATGTCCACGCCGGCGGTGCGCAGGTCGCGCAGGGCCTGGGCGATTTCGTCCTCGCGCTCGCCGAGGCCGAGCATGATGCCCGATTTGGTGACGAAGCCGCGGCCTTTCGCATGGCGCAGGACTTCGAGCGTGCGGTCGTAGCGCGCGGTTTTGCGGATGGGCCGCTGGAGGCGCTCGACGGTTTCGAGATTGTGGTTGAGGATGTCCGGCTGTGCGTCGAGCACGGTGTCGAGCGGTTCAACTTGCCCGCGAAAATCGGGGATGAGCACCTCGATGGCCGTCTGGGGATTGCGGTGGCGCACCGCGCGGATCGTCGCCGCCCAGACGCTCGCGCCGCCGTCCTGCAAATCATCGCGGGCGACGGAGGTGATGACCGCATGGCGCAGGCCCATTTTCGCGACGGCGTCGGCCACGCGCGCCGGTTCGCCGAAATCAAGTTCCGTCGGCCGCCCGGTTTGCACGGCGCAAAACGAGCACGAGCGCGTGCAGATGTTGCCCAAAATCATGATCGTGGCCGTGCCGCGCGACCAGCATTCCCCCATGTTCGGGCATTGGGCGGACTGGCAGACGGTGTGCAGCCCATGGCTGTCCACCAGCTCCCGCGTTTGGCGGTAACGCGGGCCGGCGGGCAATTTGGCGCGCAGCCAGTCGGGCTTGCGGAGGGTGGGCATCAGGGAATTAGAGCAGAAAGGGACCGGGAAGGAAAGGGCGAAGGAGTTGAGGTACTGAAGGACAAAGGGACAGAGGCACAAAGGGAAGAGAAAAAGCCAATACAACTATTTGCCTGTGTGTCTTTGTCCCTCTGTCCCTTTGTCCCTGCGATCCTTCTTGGCCACCGAATATTCCCGCAACTGCCCCCAAAACTCCGCCGCCAAAACACTTTTGATTTCGTCTTTTGACGGCAGATTTTTCTCGCCGAGTTCATTAGCCAGCGAAGTAACTTCCCCTACCTCTGGGCCAAGGCCGCAGGGCACTATACCGGCGAAGGGCGCGAGGTCGCCGTCCACGTTGAGCGCAAAGCCGTGCCAGGCAATCCATGCGCGCGCGGCGACGCCGATGGCCGCGATTTTGCGCCGGCCGACCCACACGCCCGTTTGCCCCGCGCGCCGCGCCGCCGCCAGGCCGAAGCAGCCGAGGGTGTTGATCAGCGTCTGCTCGAGCGCGCGCAGGTAGGCGTGCAAATCGCGGCGCGGTTCGAGGCTGACCACCGGGTAGCCGACAATCTGGCCCGGCCCGTGGTAGGTCACATCGCCGCCGCGCGTGGTCTCGACTACGGCGAGGCCATGCTTCTTTAGCTCCGCGGCGTTCCACAAAACATTTTGCGCCGCGCCGGGCCGTGCACCGAGGGTGAAGACCGGGTCGTGCTCGGTGAAGACCAGCGTGTCAGGCACGCGCCCCTCACGCCGCGCCTCGACGAGCGCAACCTGCCGGGCCAGCGCCGCGCGGTAATCCGTGCGGCCCCAGTCCACGAACAGCGGAGAAGCGGCTTTCACGGAAGATTTTTTAGACAGAATTAATAGAATTAACAAAATTAAACGAAGGTTCCCTTCGGGCCGGAATTGGGCAATTCTTAATTCTGTTAATTCTGTCTAAACTTCTTTAGGGTTTTCCATGCCTGAATTAGCCGAAGTCGAATTTTTCCGGCGGCGGTGGTGGGAGGCCGGCGCGCGCCAGACCGTGCGCGCCGCGCAAGTCCAGCCGCGCTCGCGCGTCTATCGCCAGCTCGCCCGCGAATTCCCCGGCGGCGCGGCGGCGCTGGCGAAAACCCTGGCCGGCGCGCGGTTGGTGGATTCCGCCACGCATGGGAAGCAAATGTGGTTTGTGTTTCAGCCCACGTCGGCTCGCCGGGAAATTCTCTGGCTCGGCCTGCACATGGGGATGACCGGCGAATTGCGCGTCGAGGGGCCGGATTATCGCGCGCAGAAGCACGACGCGTTGATTTTGCGGTTGGCGCGGCGGACCTTGGTGTTTCGTGACCCGCGGCAATTTGGGCGGGTCAGGGCATGGACGTCAAACGAACGCATCCGACGGATCCCGCTAAAGCGGGAGAGAGGCGTCCCTACCGTTCGGCCTGCCGGCCGTCCAGGCGTTTGCCCGCCGTGGCTGCAAAATTTGCCGGCGGAAATTTTGTCGGGCGAGTTCACGGCGGAACGGGTGCACGCGGTGCTGGCGCGGCATGCCCGTGCGCCGGTCAAGGCGGTGTTGCTCGACCAGCGCCATTTTCCCGGTGTGGGCAACTGGATGGCGGACGAGATTTTGTGGCGCGCGGAAATCCATCCCGCGCGGCCGGCGGGGCGCGCGGCGGCGAAAAAAATCGCGGCGCGGCTGCACGCGACGATTCAGGAAGTGACGCGCGACGCCTTGCGCGTAATTGCGGGTGTCGGCGGGAAATTGCCGCCGGATTTAAATGTTCATATTCCCGATACGTGGTTGTTCAACCATCGTTGGAGGGGCGGCGGCGTGTGCCCGAAAACAAAAAAGCTGCTGCAGCGCGCGGAAATTGGCGGCCGCACGACCTGCTGGTCGCCCGCGCGGCAAAAACGGTAAATGGGGGCCGGTGTGGGAAGCGATGAAGTGATGGCGTTTTTAAGAATGACGAGAAACGTTGAATGGCGGGCAGAGCACGTCTTCGAGCGTAGGCGGCGAGGGATGCGCGGCGGACTTTTGAAAAAAAGCGGTCGGCGAGACGCCGACCGCAGCGACCGGGACGGTCGCGCCCCCCGGGACGAAGAAATGCACCAACTCAGCCATGCGGCCAGACCCTCCCCGGGACGAAGAAAGCCGCCGGCACCGTTTAGGCACGATGGGCTACACAACACAATTCATTTAAGATAAAGCATGATTATTTACGGCGAGTAATTGCCGAACATTTTGATTTCGGCGATGGCGGCGGGCTGGCCGGGGGGCAGGCCGGTAAAGGTTACGCGGACAAACTGGGAATGGTCGTTTTTGGCGCAAGCGTCGGTGCGGACCGGGCCGGTGCCGGTGGATTGGGACTGATTGGCGAGCAAGGTCCAGGCGGCGCCGTCGGGGGAGCCTTCGATTTTGTATTGAAAGGGGCCGGCGCCGGTGAAGGTCGTTTCGATGGAGGTGAGGTTGTAGGGATGCTCCAAATCCACCTGCAGCCAGGCGCCGGACTGTGGGTTGGACGCGGACCAAAAAGTGGCGGGGTTGCCATCCACGGCGGCGGCCGCGGTGTGGCCCGGGGCTTCACTGCTGGCGCTGGTGGGGCGGTTGAGGGCGATGTTCTGGATATCCGTGGCTGCGGCGCCGGGCTTGACGTAGCGGACGTAGGGGCGGTCGGGCGCGAGCGGCGTTTGCCCGGCGACGAAGGCCGGCTCGCCTTCGGTCGTGATGGTGATGGTGGCATCGGTCAGGCCGGGCGAGGTTGCCCGAATCACCGACTGGCCACCGTCATAGGAGCGGAACTCGATGGCGGCCTGGCCGTCGCGGATGGCGATGTCGGATTGCGGATCAAAGGTGATCGAGCGCCCGGTGGGGAATTCGCCCGGCCCGGATTCGATGGTGAAGGTCACCGGGGGTGAATTGCTGAGAGGCTGGCCGGCGCGGTCCTCGACGGTGACGAGCAACTGGCAATCGTCGGTCGCATTGGTGCCATGAATGACGGTCTTATCCGCCGTCAACGCCAACTGGGCGGGGAGGCCGGGCTGGGGCCAGGCGGGCGGCGGGATATGGGCATACTCGTTGCGATACCAATACCAGGAGCGCTTCGGGATGCGGAAATAATCCACGAGTCCCTTCGAGCCCGCGGCCGGCCCGACGATGGTGCCATAATCGAAGCCGCACCAGACGACCTGCCCGCTGCGCCAGGGAAATTCCGGCGTGTCAAAGTTCAATTGATCGGAGGGTTTGAACTGGCCGTTGTAATTGCCGGGACGGGTGGAGGTGACGCTGCCGTATTCGGTCACGGCGTTGGGGATGCCGGGGTTGATGAAGAGGCGCGCGCCGTCGCCGTTATAGCCTGCGACATCGCCGAGTTTGTCCACGCCGCCGCGTTGCGCCCCGCCGATGGCGGCGGGCCGCGTGGGGTCGAGCTGATGGGTGAGATTAACCAGCTTGGTGAGCAGGCCCCGGACTTGGTCCAAATTGGCGGAAAAGAAAACCTCGTTGCACATGCTCCAGGCGATGATGGAAGGATGGTTGCGGAAGATGCGGATTTCGTCGCGGAGGGTGGCGAGGGCGTTTTGTTCAAAGGCGGGCTGGTCGGCGGGGTTGGGCGGGTAGGCATTGGCGGTCCAGTTACCCTCCTGATGGGCACCGCCGAGGCCCCAGAAACAATTTTCCGACCAGAAGAGGACGCCCAACTGGTCGCAGGCGTCGGCAAAGGCGGGCTGGTGGGGGTAATGGGAGCCGCGAATAAAATCCAGGCCGGCGTCCTTCATCAATTTCACATCGCGATACGAGCCATATTCCGTGACGGCATCGGCCCAGCCGGCATGGTCCTGATGCACGTCAGCGCCGTGAAAATAGTAGTGACCGCCATTGATAAAGAGGCCCTGGTCGGCGGTCCATTGGATGGAACGGATTCCGAAAGTGGTTTGGTAATCATCCACCGGTTGGGCGACGTCGGAGACGGTGGTTCGGGCGGTGTAGAGAAAGGGGTGGTCGGGATGCCAGAGTTTGGGTGCGGCGATGGCGGGGCTGGTTTGGTCGAAAGTCACAGTGGCCCCGGCGGCGATGATTTGCGTGGAGGTGAGATGGGCGACGGGTTGGCCGGCGGGGTCGAGCAGGTCGGTGGTGACGACGCAGTTTTTGGGCACGGGGTATTGGTTTTGCATTTCGGTTTTGACGTTGACGGTGGCGGCTTCCGCGGAGACGTTCGGGGTCGTGACGAAGGTTCCATACCAGGTGACGTGGAGCGGGTCGGTGACGACGAGAGACACGTCGCGATAAATACCGCCGATGAAATTAAAGTCGCCGGCGCGGGGCTCGATTTGGGCGTTCCAGTTGTTGTTGAGGCGGACGGCGAGCAGGTTGTCGCCGGGGTGGATGGCGGCGGTGATGTCCAGCGAGAAGCCGGTGTAGCCGCCTTGATGCCCGCCGATGAGGTGGCCGTTGACAAAGACCTGGGCGTCCTGAAAAGCGCCGGCGAATTCGCAGAAAGACGCGCTGGGCGGCCCACTCGGGTTTGAGGTCCAAATGTTTGCGATACCAGCCATAGCCGACGTAAAAATCCTTGCCCTGAAAATAGGGAGTGCTGAAGGAGTGGGGCAGGCCGATGGCGTCCCAGGCGGAGTCGTCAAATTTGGGCGCTTCGGCGCCGGGAAAATCGCCCAATTTGAATCTCCAGTCGCGGTTAATATTGAGATTTTGCCGCAGGGGCGCGGCGGCGGCGAGCGGGCCGGCCAGCAAGAGCAAGCCGAGGGCGGCGAACAAGTATTTCATAAAAGTCCGGGGGTGGGCCGAAACTAGCGGGCCGTGGCAGCTATTGGCGACGAAAATACCAACAGAAATAAAATCCAGGCTGGCGGCGGGGGGCGCGGACGAGGAGCCATGACGACTCGGATAAACAGCAAGGGCGTGCATCCGCCGATGCGGAAGCACGCCCTTGGAGGAAAAACCCGGGAAATTAATTCCCGCCATTCTTGGTGTAGGTCGCCTTGGCGTTCATGGGGTCTTCAGCCGCCCGGCCAATCGGCTTGTCGTTATAAGTCGCGCTGACGTAATAACCCCAGAGTTGCACCACGGTGCTCGAGGAGGAACCCCCGCCGCCGCCGCCGCCACCTTTTTTGCCCCCGCCGCCGCCGCCCATGGTGGATGAGATGTTTGACTCGGTGGTGACGGGGTCGGAAATTACCAAGGTGGTTTTGCCCGCGTCAAGGTCCACGGTTTGCGAACCGGACAGGGACGACCAGGCGATGCTGGCGCCGCCCGAGGCGGCCGTGCTGGTTTTGACGTAAACGTTCCAATTGACGACGAGGCCGGTGGCCGGGCCGCCCAAATTACGCACGGTGACTTCAATCCAGGATTTGCCCTTGGCGTCGGAGGACACGGTGTTGCCGCCACCACCCTTGCCACCACCGCCGCCACCACCACCGCCCTTGCCACCCTTGCCTTGTTGCGCGGCCTGGGCGGTCACCGCCACGGCGTAGTCGCCCTGGTTGCGTTTCACGGAGAGAGAAATCAGCGGCGGCTTGGCGGGCGCGTTTTGCGCGTCGAGGGTAGCGCCGGAGTTGAACCAAAGCGCGGCGGCGAAAAGAACGCCGCCGGTGGTGAGTAAGGAAGCAAAGGATAGGGAGCGCAGGGGTGTGTTCATGGCAACAGGGTATAAACCAGCGGGGAGTTGATAGGTTGCAGAAATTCTCCAACGTTAACTTCGTGTTAAAGTTAAGCGATTTTTGGGCCAAAAATCAACCTTATTACGAAAAAACCGACTGGGCCATCCTCATTGATTGCCGTTCTGACTTTGCAGGCTTTCGAACATTTGGACGATGCCGGTGGGATTTTCGATGGCTTTGATCGGTTTGTTCGGGTCGGTGGTGACCGCCTCGATATACCAGCCGGCAATGTCCGTCACCGTCGAGGAAGTGACGGCGGAGGATTTGGCGCCTTTTTTCGCGGTGGTCTGGGTGCCGCCGCCATTACCGCGATTGCCGGAGGTCGGCAGCCCGCTGCTAATCTGTTTGGTGATGGGCGGGGTTTTCACGACGACACTTTTCTCGAACGGGATGTCCACATTTTGCGTGCCCGAGTCATCCTTCATGGTCACGGTCGCGGTCTTGCCCTCGGTGGAAGTCTTGGAAAAGACGTGGTAATTGACGGTCAGGCCGGTAATGCCACCATCGCCGACATTGCTGACGGTGATTTCGAGCCAGGTTTGCTCGCTGGTGGGGGAGGGGGCGTAGGTGCTGCCCGCAGCGCCTTTGCCGACCGGGAGGGCAGGGCCAGTCGAGGTGGCGGTCGGGAGAGGGCCAAACTTCTGAACGGCCTTGATGACGACCAAGGGGGGTGCGCTAAAGGACGCCGGCGCGGCGCGCGTGCGGTTGGGAATCAAGCAAAAGACGGTGGCCGCGGCGGCCAAACCGCTGATGGCCAGGAGGGAAACCAGTCGAAAGGAATGAAAGGGGGAGTGCATGTCAAGGGGCGGAGACGGCCAAGCCCACGGCCAAACTAGGCGCACTATGGCATATTTTTTCCGTCAAACAAAACTTTTTTTAGGGGCACCCCGCCCCGACCCGTAAAATAGGCTTGCCTCTTCCGCCCGGCCCTCTACCTTGGTTAGCTTTTTCCCATCACTGCGACCATTCCGCGTCTTCCCACTCCATGCCTACCATCAACCAGCTCGTCCGGCACCCCCGACGCGCGCCGCGCTTCAAGTCCAAGGCTCCCGCCCTGGCGGGTAATCCGTTCAAGCGCGGCGTGTGCGTGCAGGTCATGACCCGCACGCCCAAGAAACCGAATTCCGCCATCCGCAAAGTCGCCAAGGTGCGCCTGACCAACGGCTATGAAGTCATCGCCTACATACCGGACGAGGGCCACAACCTGCAGGAGCACAGCGTGGTGCTGGTGCGCGGCGGGCGCGTGAAGGATCTGCCGGGCGTGCGGTATCATATTGTGCGCGGGCCGCTGGACTGCGTGGGCGTGGAAAAGCGCCGCCGCAGCCGCTCGAAATACGGCGTCAAGCGCCCCAAGGAAAAAAAGGCGGCGTAATTGCCGAAGGGGCAGAGGGACAAAGGGACTGAGGCCAAACCTTTTTTTCTTCTTTTGCCGGAATTATATTTTTCAAACCAAGCACTAGAGCACCAAGCACTAAAACACTTTACCTCCCATGTCCCGCCGCCGCCGAGCCGTCAAACGAGAACGCGCCATTGACCCGCGCTATAACAGCCCGTTGGTCACCCACCTCGTGAGCACCATCATGCGCGAGGGCAAGAAGACCGTCGCCCAACGCATCGTCTATGGCGCGTTCGAGAAGGTCAGCGAGAAGCTCGAAAAGGGCGACCCGGTGGATTTGCTGCTGGGCGCGCTGGAAAACTGCCGGCCGAAGCTCGAGGTGAAGAGCCGCCGCGTCGGCGGCGCGACCTACCAGGTGCCCGTTGAAATCACCTTTGAGCGCCAGCAGAGCCTGGCGTTCCGCTGGCTGGTCGAGGCGGCCCTGGGCCGCAAGGGGCTGCCGATGCGCGAGGCGCTGGCCGCGGAAATCGTGGACGCCTACAACAACACCGGCACGGTGGTGAAGCGCCGCGAGGACGCGCACCGCATGGCCCAGGCCAACCGCGCCTTCGCGCATTTGCGCTGGTAGTTTATATTTTTAGACGGAATTTACAGAATTAACAGAATTAGCGAAGAGAAAACGCCCCTCGGGCCACGCTGTTGATTTTATTAATTCTATCCGAAGATTTCCCCTTAATTTTGTAAATGCTGTTCATTCTTTCCCAAAATCTTTCCCCGTTTAAGTCATGAGTGCCACCGACGCCCTGCCCGCCCTATCGCCCGCCAATTCGCCGAACCGCCGCTTTCCGCTGGAATACACGCGGAACATCGGCATCGCCGCGCACATTGACGCGGGCAAGACGACCACCACCGAGCGCGTGCTTTTCTACGCGGGCGTCATCCACAAAATGGGCGACGTGGACGAGGGCAACACGACGACGGACTGGATGGAGCAGGAGCGCGAGCGCGGCATCACCATCACCGCCGCCGCCATCTCCGCGGGCTGGACGACCAAGGAAGGCCGCTGGGCGAAAATCCCCCACGCCATCAACATCATTGACACGCCGGGCCACGTGGACTTCACCGCCGAGGTCGAGCGTTCCTTGCGCGTGCTCGACGGCGCCATCGCCGTTTTTTGCGCGGTAGCGGGCGTGCAGCCGCAGTCGGAAACCGTCTGGCGGCAGATGAACAAATACAAGGTGTGCCGCATCGCCTATGTCAATAAAATGGACCGCACGGGCGCGAACTTTTTCAAGGCGCTGGACGACATCCGCACCAAGCTCCGCGGCAACGCCCACCCGATCTTCATTCCCTATGGCGCGGGTGAGACCTTCACCGGCATCATTGACTTGGTAAAAATGGTCCTCTGCGAATACGACCCGACCGACCCGAGCGGCGTGCGCTTCCACGAAAAAGAAATCCCCGCCACCCACCTGGCCGATGCGAAACTCTGGCGCGACAAGCTCATCGAAGCCCTCGCCGACTTCGACGACGGCGTCGCGGAAAAATTCCTCGATGGCCAGGAAGTCAGCATTGACGAAATTCGCGCGGCTATCCGCAAGGCCACGCTGACCCAGGAATTTGTCGCCGTCATCCCCGGCAGCGCGCTCAAGAACAAGGGCGTGCAAATGGTGCTCGATGGCGTGGTCAATTACCTGCCCAACCCGCTCGAAGCGCGCCCGATGACCGCGCACCGGGACGACGAAACCACCACCGAGATCGTCCCTGACGACAAGCACAAGCCGATTGGCCTGGTCTTCAAACTCTGGACCGACCAGTTCGTCGGCCGGCTCGTCTTTTTCCGCCTCTATTCCGGGACCCTCAAAAAAGGCGACACCCTCTACAACCCGCGCACGCGGCGCTCGGAGCGCATCTCGCGCCTGTTGTTTTTGAAGGCCGATGAGCGGGTGGACGTGGACGCGATTTATTCCGGCGACATTTGCGCCATCGTCGGCGCGAAAGACGTGGTCACCGGCGACACGCTGTGCGACGAGGACCTCGAGCTGCGCCTGGAGCCGCCGACATTCCCCGAGCCGGTCATCTCAATGTCCATCGAGCCGAAGACGAAGGCCGACCAGGAAAAACTCTCGATTGGGCTGCAACGCCTGGCCGAGGAAGACCCGACCTTCAAGCTCTCCTCGAATTCCGAAACCGGCCAGACCATCATCGCCGGCATGGGCGAGCTGCATTTGGAAATCATCCGCGACCGCCTGTTCCGCGAGTTCAAGGTCGAGGCCGACGCCGGCCGCCCGCAAATCGCCTATCGCGAAACCATCACCGCGCATTCGGAGGGCGTGGGCAAGTTCATCCGCCAGTCCGGCGGCCGCGGCCAATACGGCCACGTCGAGATCAAGCTCCAGCCGAATGTCAAAGGCAAGGGCGTGGAAGTCATCAACGACATCGTGGGCGGCGTGATTCCGAAGGAATTCATCAAGCCCAGCATCGAAGGCATCGAGGAAGCCGCCAAGAACGGCACCATCGCGGGCTATCCGGTGATTGATTTCATCGCGACCATCGTCTTCGGCTCGTTCCACGAAGTGGACTCGAACGAAATGGCGTTCAAGATGGCCGGCATCTTTGCGTTCAAGGACGCCATGCAGCAGGCCAAGCCGATTTTCCTCGAGCCGATCATGAAGGTCGAAGTCGTCACGCCCAGCCAGTATCAGGGGGACGTCGTCGGCGACCTCAACCGGCGCCGCGGGCAAATCCAGGGCATGGAAACCAAGAACGACCTGGTCTATATCAACGCCAACGTGCCGCTCGAAACCATGTTCGGCTACGCGACGGACGTGCGCTCCCTGTCGAAGGGGCGCGCCTCGTACACCATGGAACCCTCGCATTTCGAGCAGGTGCCCAACAGCCTGCTGACGAAGATCGTGGACTCGTCCACGCGCAAAGTCGCGCGCACGATTTGAGGTATGAATTAAGATTTATGATTTATGAAGTCCTGAATGCTGGGTTCTGAATGCTGAATCCCCAATACCGCACCCGGCTTTCGTTTTTTCATCTCAAATCCGAAATCCCAAATCTGAAATTTCAAATTCTGCATTTTGCGTTTTACATTCTGCATTTCACCCTCTACCCTCCACTCTCCAACTTCTTAATTCCTTCCGGCTTCCCCGTTCTTTCCCAGTTTGATGCCATCCGGTTTGGGCGCCCGCCGCGACCCAACCCAGAACGCTGGCGCATTTCCCAACTCGAAACCCAAAACCCGAAACTAATTTCCTCCCATGGCCAGCCAACGCATCCGCATCAAACTCAAAGGCTTCGACTACCGCATCATTGACCAGTCGGCCGTTGACATCGTGGAAACCGCCAAGCGCTCCGGCGCCCGCGTCGCCGGCCCCGTGCCGCTGCCGGTGCGCATCGAGAAACTCTCCGTCAACCGCTCCCCGCATGTGGACAAGAAGTCCATGGAGCAATTTGAATTGCGCACGCACAAGCGCATCATTGACATCGTGGAACCCACGGCCCAAACCGTGGACGAACTGAAAAAACTGAACCTCCCCGCCGGCGTGGATATTCAGATTACGGTGTAGGCGGCGGCTTCAATCTTCATTCCGCAGTTCAATTTGACCACGGATGCCACGGATAACACGGATGTAAGGACAGGGATGGCTATTTATGGCAATACCCATTTACCCCATGGGTCAGCAGTCGAAATTCTTCACGCTCAGGTCTATAGCATTTTAAATAAAACTATAACCACAATGGGCAAACCAATGAGTGGCGTCCTGTCCGGTGACGCTGCCTAGGGCGGTGGCGATGGCGGCGAGCAAGTCTGCCTGGGTGCGTGCTTCGAGAGCCCGCAACCGGGCTTTGACTTTGCTCCGCATCAGTTCGATCGGATTGAGGTCGGGTGAGTAGGCGGGCAGGAATCGCACTTGCGCTCCGGCTGCTTCGATCAGCGCGAGGGTTTGCGGGTTTTTATGCGGGGCAAGGTTGTCCATGGCCACAATGTCCCCGGGCCGCAAGGTTGGGCAGAGCACCTCGCGCACATAGGCCCGGAAGACTTCCGTATCGGTGGCCGCTTCGACGGTTAGACAGGCCGTCGTGCCGTCCCTGCGAATGGAGGAGATCATGGTCGTGGTGCACCAGTGCCCCTGGGGGCGTTGGGCCAGCAGACGTTGCGCCCGGGGCGCGCGCCCATATAAACGGGTCATGTTCGTCTTGGCCGCCGATTCATCAAGGAAGACCAGCCGCGCGGGATCCAGTCCGGCCTGCCCGCGCACCCACCGCCGCCGTGCCCGGACGATGTCGGGCCGCCCTTGCTCGGCGGCGCGCAGCGTTTTTTAAAGGTCAGGCCCAGCTGGGCCAAAACGTAATGAATGGCCGGCAGCGTGCACTTTAAACCCAAGGCCGCGCGCATCTGTTCCAGCGTAAGGTCGGGCTTGGACTGCACCAGCCGGCGCAACTTCTCTCCAAACTGGGGCAGCAGCCACGCCTTGCGTCCCGCGAAGTGGTGCCGGGGCGCGATATCACCCTTATGCCGGCGCTGCTGCAGCAGCTTTTTGACCATGCCGAGCGACACCCTAAACCGGTGCGCGATTTCCTCCCTTGTTCCCTCCTGCCGATCATAGGCCGCCACAATACGTTCCCGCAAGTCCAAGGATAGAGTTTTCATTCCCCCTACAGTAGCACAACTCATGCCAGGCGGCTACATAATTATTTAAAATGCTCTATCCGTGTTATCTGTGAAATCCGTGGTTTCAACAGCGGTTTTGGGGATTAAACCGGATTGCGAGAATCCCCGTCAATGCCAGGCACGCTGAGTAAACTTGGGGGAGAAAAAATGAAACTCCCTGTGAAGAAATGGGGTTATACGGAGATCCCCGTGTTTTTGCCCCGAAATTTTGCCTGCGGCGCAGTGGTTGCGGCGTTGCTGGCTGGCTTGATCGCTTCCGTGACCTCGGCTGCGGATGGGGCGCCAAGCTCGGCTGCGACAGGCTCCGCCCCGGCGGCAACCGCGCCCGCACTGCCGCCTCTCCCACCCCCGCCGCCGATGTCACCCCCCGCGTTTGGAGCGGTTCCGAAGGTTCCACCGGCTCCGCTCCCGGAAGCTTTGGCCGCCGCCATCGCGGAAGCCAAACGGAAAGCCCTTAGCGGCGAAGACACGGCGACGACCCGGTTGCAGGCACTGGCCACGGACTTGGACACGGCCCTTGCCGCGCTTAAACAGTTACCTCCCGATTCGACGAAATATTTTGCCCCGACCCTGGGATCCCTCTTGCAGGCCCAAACGGCAGTGTCGCACGGCCTCGACTACGTCAAAGCCCACCCCGAGGATAATTCGCTGGCCTCGCGCGTCCGCGAGCTCAACTATTATGGCGCGTATGATGGCGCGTCCGGGGGGTCATGGGGGGCGGGGGGATGGGCTCCGCCCGGTTCGGCTCCTCTTGTTATAACTGGCGGCAAAAATTTGGCCACGGTAGAAAAATCGTTAAGGGCTGGGTATGACGTATTTATTGGCTTTCCCCAGCAGGGGCGCCCCATCATCGGGGAAATCGGTGGAAACCGCGACCTCATCATGCGCGCGGTGGTCGTGGCGAATATGGATTTGGTGGCAAATAATGTAGACTTAGGCTATGCCACCAGAGGGTCACGGGCGACCGCATTGGCGCCAGCAAGCGCAACAACGACCGTGTCGGCCGCGACCGCCACCCGCGGGTTACCGCCCGCGGCATCGGCGTCCTCGAGTCAAAAAATCACCTTGGCGGCCCTGGCGAAGGGCTTGGGCGATCCTGACCATACGGGCTCTATTGCCGGCACCGCGGAGCCGACGGATCCCGTACTTTTCGTCTATGCCTTGGTCTGTGTCACAGCGCTGGAGAATTCGATGGACCCTTCCTTGACCGGTCGCGGCGGTATCTTTGCCAACGTGCCGGCGACCTACGCCGATGATAAGGGAAACTTTGTGATTAAGAATCTGCCGCCGGGCTTTTATGTAATTACGGCGACCGGCGGCTCGATGACCGGAAGCGCCAATCACGTCGTGGTCGAGGTCAAGGAAGGGGCCGAAACTAAATTGCCTGCACCGCTCAAATATACTTTCGAGCGTCCCATGGTGGGCGGCTGATTGTCGCCAACGGGCGGAATCCGCAGCGCGAGAGCAGGTCCATTTTTTTGTGCTTTGAAGAAAACAGGCGGTTTCTTGATTCCAAGCCGGGGTCGTCGGCAAGCGACGCCCTTACAGTGCCGCGCAGGCGATTGTGGGCTGCGTGGGAGGGGAAGGGCGCGCCATGCGCCCGGACAAATCATTTACAAATAAACGGCCAACTTATACCTTGCAAAAATTGGGTAATGAACGATAGTTAGCCCCATCCTTTCCCATGACCTGCCGTGGGCTTTGAGCGGCCAAAGAGCGTGGCCAGTCCAAAAGTGCTGCCTACCCCCGGATGCGCCATCATGATGGACATGATTCGTGCAACTTATAGCCCCCCCTTCATGTTTAACCCCCATACCATGAATGCAACCCCACGTTCGACATCGGTGAGTTTGTTGGTGTTGGTGGCCGTCCTGGCCGTCGCCGCCCTCGCGGGCCGCTTCTCTCTGGCGCAAGCCGCCAACGTCCCCGGCGCGGTTCCCCTAGTTTCGATCAACGTGGAAAAGAAGAACGGCACCTTCAAAGTGGCGCCGACGAGCGGATCGGGCACCGGGTCGGGCAGCGGCAAGAGCAAAAGTGGTTCATCGAACAGCACGGATGCGACGGCGTCCAAGTGGCTCGAGATCTCGATTCGCAATGTGGGCGACGGGGACATCAAGGGCCTGACGGTTAATTATCATGTTTATGTGCGGACGATTGCGTCCAGTTCCACCAGCAACACGGACACGCTCACCGACAGCTCGGGCAGCGCCACGATTGACATTCCGCACGCGGGCGTCAAACAGGTTGAAACCACGCCGATCACCGCGCAATTTTCCAGTTCAACGTCGAGCTCCAAGTCGAAAAAGGTGTCGAGCAGCTCGACATCCATCTCGAGCACGGACATTGCGGGCTGGTACATTGAGGTAGATTACGACGGCAAGTCCATCACCCGGCCCAACGAAAGCCCCTCGGGCATCAAGGCCCGCTACGAGAAGTCGCAGGGCAACTGAACCGGCGGGGCGGGTGCGCGGCCCGCGCGGCTCGCCGCCGACCCAGCGCCCACCGCAAATTCCGCCCCGTGATTTTAACCACGGAGAACACGGAGAACACGGAGGGGGCGAGGGGGCGAGGCTATTGATACCTGCATAAGTAAAGTCCTATTGGAGGCCGACAAAAAGGGGACTGTGATTGAGGAAGGCGCGCAGGAGATTGGGTCGTCGCTGGAGGGTGCGGGCGTGGCCGTGGGCGTGGCGGTTTAGTTCTGCGGCGTCCACGGGGGCGTAGTTGGCGAGGGGATTGCGTTTGAGCCAGCTCCACACGCCCTCGACCGGATTTAACTGCGGAGCATAAGGGGGCAGGAACACGAAGTGGAAACGCGGGTTTTGCGCGGCGAAGCCGCGTGCTGGCGCGCTGAGGTGCCCGGCCAGGCGATCCCACAACAACACCACCGGGCCGCGCAGTTGTCGCCGCACCTGGTTGAGGAACGCCCGGATGCGCGGGCCGGTGATATTCACCTTGGGATGCAGCCGGAAAAACAACCGGGCCGGCCCACGCTCGCCCCGCACGGCCAGGGCGGCGATGACGGAGACCTTCTCGTGGTGGCGCGTGCGCTGCAGGAGGACCGGGGTTGGTCCGCGCGGACTCCAGGTGCGGCGCAACAGCGGCGCGAGGAGCAGCCCGCTCTTGTCGATAAACACCAGCGTGGCGTTCAACTGCCGGAGTTTTTTTCACCCGCACCCAGGTCGTTCGCCGCCACTGCCGCACCAGCGCCGGGTCTTGCTCGCGGGCCTGCCGCCGAGGCCGTTGCGGACTCCAGCCCAGCGCCCGCAGCAGCCGCCCGACGTGATCCACCTGGTAACTCACGCCAAACTGCTGGCGCAGCAGCGTCACGATGCGCGGACAAGTCCACAGATCCGTTGCAAACCCCGCCGCTTGCGCCCCGCGCAACAACGCACGTTCCAACCGTGGCCGCTGCCGCGGCGCCAACGTGGGCGGACGGCCACTGGCCGGGCGCGCGCCCGCCAGCGCCGCACGCTGCGGCGCTCCACCCCGAGTTGCTCCGCCACGTCCACCGGTCGCCAGCCGTCATCCAACAAAGCGAGCGCCTTGCGACGCCGCTGCTCCAACTGTTCGGGACTGCCATAAGGTCTCATGGGTTAGCCTCCTTAACCCATAGAATAGAGCATTTTAGATAAAGCTGTAGCCACAATGGGCCAACCAATGGGCGGCATCCTGGGCGGTGACCTGGCGCAGGGCCGCGCCGATGGCGGTGAGCAGTTCGGGCGCGGTGCGGGCCTCGGCGGCGCGCAGCAGGGATTTGACTTTGCTCCACATCATTTCGATGGGGTTGAGGTCGGGCGAGTAGGCGGGCAGGAACTCGATGCTCGCGCCGGCGGCGCGGATCAGCGTGCGGGTGTGGTCGTTTTTGTGCGGGCTGAGGTTGTCCATGATCACCACATCGCCGGGGCGCAGGGTGGGCGCAAGCACTGCGCGCACATAGGCGCGGAAAACGTCCGTGTCGGTGGCCGCCTCGATGGTCAGGCAGGCGGTCGAACCGTCCAGCCGGATGGAGGAGAGCATCGTGGTGGTGCGCCAGTGCCCGTGCGGACATTTGGCCCGCAGCCGCTGGCCGCGGGGGGCGCGGCCGCGCAGGCGCGTCATATTGGTTTTGGCCGCCGGCTTCATCGAGGAAAACGAGCCGCGCGGGGTCCCAGCCGCCTTGCCGGCGCCGCCAGCGCCGCCGCCGCCGGGCGAGGTCGGGCCGGTCTTGCTCGGCGGCGCGCAGCGTTTTTTTTATAGGTCAGGCCCAGCGTGGCCAGGGCATAATGAATCGTCGGCAGCGCGCAGTCCAGGCCCAACGCCTCCCGCAATTCGCGCAAGGTGCGGTCAGGCTTCTCGGCGACCAGCCGGCGCAGGCGCTGACGGTGTTGTTCGCGCAGGCGCGGCTTGCGCCCGCTGCGGTGGCGCTGGGGGCGCAGGTCGCCGAGGCGGCGGCGCTGCTGGAGCAGCTTCTTGACCAGCCCCAGGGAAACCCGGAAGCGCCAAGCCACCTCCTCCCGCGTGCCCTCGTCCGCGTCATACGCGGCCAGGATGCGTTCCCGTAAATCCAGCGAGATGGTTTTCATGCGCCCGCAATATAACACACCTTTCTAAAAATGGCTACACTATTTTTGAAAATTCTCTAAATGCTGATTGCTGAATATTCAAAAGCTCGATTGCTCTTGAGTTCAGTTAGAACTGGACAAACATCAAATCCCCTCCGCTCATCATTCTCAGCGCCCCAGTGCCTCAGCCCCTTTGCTCCTCTGCTCCCTCCTTCGTCCCGTGTGGCGGGACTGCGGAGGGCAAGCCTTTCCCTTTGCCTTCGCCGCCTGTCCTGCTAACTTCTGCAAATGGCCGATGACGCGCTCTCCATCCTGCAAACGGCGAGGAAACCCGCCTATGCCGTCAGCCCGCCGTTGCGCGATTACCTCGAACGCTGGGGGCGCGAGGCGCAGTTGCCCGTCACTTACAAGGACCTGACGGGCTTTTCCGAGGGTGCGCCGCTGCTCGACCATGCCGGGCGTGACACGCTGTGGGAGTCTGTCATATACCCGCGCGAGCAGATGGCCGCGCTGCACCAGGGCCTCAAGGAGATTTACGCCCTGATGCAGGCCGAGGGCAGCATCTCCGTCATGGACCATTTGTATGTGGACCGGATTGACTACTGCACCTTCGGCAACAGCAACCCGTTCCGCGTGCGCATCGTCAATTCCTATAACGACAACTTCGACCATTTCTACGTGAAGAAGGCCGACGCTTCGCGCGTGTATGGGCTGGAGCTCGAGCATTTGCTCTCGCCCAACCGGCTGCATTTCCTCACCAGCGGCGGGACGCTCGTCGAGGAGCACCTGGCGGGGATTCCCGGCGACGTGTTCATTGAGCGCTGGCTGCACGACCCGCACGTGTCGTCGGTGCGCCTGGCGAAGGAACTGGTCAAATTCAACGAGCGGTGCTTTGTGCGGCTGCTGGGCGACATGCGCGCGTATAACTTCGTCGTCGTGCTGGTGCCGGACTTCGAGGGCGTGCAGGTGCGCATCCGCGCGATGGACTTCGACCAGCAGTCGTATAACGGCCGCCTGCGCTTTTACCTGCCGCAGTTTTTCAAGGATAACTTCGCGCTGGTCGAGTATTGCCAGAAGCGGCTCAACCCGCAGACGGCGCGGCAATACCGGCGCGAGGAGCAGGCCCTCATCTTCCGCCGCGCGGAGACGGAGCGCGCGCGCATCGGGCAGCTTCTCGCCGCGATGGAACACACGGAGCTGGCCCCGCCGGAGAAAGTCGCGCAGCTCGGGGCCGAACTGGCCGAGCACCACCAGGACGGCCGCTTTGCGCAGGCGGCCTCGATGGGCGACCTGGTGCGCGAAAACCTCGCCCTCATGTGCAAGCAGTTCGCCGAGCATAGCGGCCACACCGGGCCGAACCCCTTTGCGGCGGAGGCGGAGAAGTAAGGGACAAAGGGACAAGGGGAAACAATCGAGACCCGGCTTACAGGAATTTCAGCATTCAGAATTTAGCAATCAGAAACCTCACCCGCTTACCTCCCCACTCCCGCGCAGCGGGCCATTTCGAGGGCGAGCCAGTGGGCTTCGTGCGCGTCGGGGATTTCGTCGCCGGCCGTCACCAAGCCGCCGTTTTGCCGGATGATTTGGATATTATACAATACGATGTTGTTATAAGTCTCGCCGTGAACGATGTTGATTTCACGGATGTCCGACGCCGCCAGCGTGCGCGTGCGCCCCACCCCGCCAAGATGCTTGGCCAGGGTGAGGCCGTCGCGCCCGGCGACCACGCGGGTTGTCGCCAACCATTCGTGCAGCGTCCACAACACCAGGATGACAGCAAAGAAACCAAACACGACGGGAAAGAGCAACGGCGCGTGGTGATCAATTAAAAACCAAACGACGCCGCTCCAGAACAGGGTGAAAAACGCCAGGAAGACCGCCGCGCCGCGGTTGCGAAACGCGGGGAAATAGAATTCCTTGCCGGCATCGGTGTCCCGCACGCGGATGCGCGAATGGGCGGGTTGCTGGAAATGGGCTTCATCGTCGCTGCCAACGAAGGGCACCGGGCGCGCCGGATCCGGCATGCCCATGGCGAGGCGCGCCTGCGCCAGCGAGGACGATTCCGAAGGCGGGCGCGGCGGGATGGGCGCAGGAGCCGAGCGCGGCGCGGCCACGACGGGGACTTCAAATTCCGCCGCGTAATCCACGCCGGGCAATTTTGCGGTGGCGTGCAGCCGCCAGAAGGTCCGGTTGTCCTTGTCGGTGGTGTCGGTGGCTTCCGCGTCCCTCGGCAGCGTAAATGCCACGGGAATGACATCGCCGAGGCTGGCATCCACCTGCTTTTCTTCCTGCCACAGAATCTCCTCCTCGACATGGCGGCCTTTGCCCGTGCCGGTGACGAGGTGATGGATGTTCGAGAGCTTGAGCGCAAAGCCCGCCGCCGGCTGGAGGGCATGGCTCAAGACAATGTTGGCCGTGAGCGGGCCGCCCAGCGCCGCCGGGGCGTCCTTCATTTCCAAAACGGATTCGCCGAATTTGAGGCGCCGCAACGTCCGGTAAGCGGGCACCGCTGCCACGGCCGCGCCGGCCACCCCCAACGCCAACGGAAAAATCAGCATGACCGGGTTGTGGTCAAAATCGCGGACGAGCACCGCCTGGCGCGGGTCTTGCGGGTTGACGTAACAGACGGACAGTGTGCCGGGCTTGAACCGGCTCATCCCCGCCGCCCACCAATTATAGTCGCTCGTCGAACCCACCGTGAAATCGTAGTCGTTGGACTGGTAGGTGCGGTCTCCGACCAGGTAAGCATAAGCCAGTGTCAGACTGTAAGTGGTGGAGGTGCTGCCGTGCGAGCCGTGGCTGACGTGGGTGGTGATCTGGCATTGGAGAATCCGGCAGGGAACTTGCGTCCACGCCTGCGCGGCGCGGCTTTGCTGCAACGGGCGCAGGTAGAAAAAATAATTGAGCACCACGCCGCCCGCCAACAACAGGGTGGCAATCAGCCCCAGCCCGACAATGGCGGCGCGGCGATCCAGCGAGGAGGGTATTTTGAGCGGTGCGCCCATCCCTGCCGATTAACGCGCCGCGCCGGAAAATGCCAGCCCGCAATTTGTAAAGCAATGGCTTCGCTACACAGACGGGCAGCTCCTTGCGCTGCGCCAGGTGCCCTCCATGTTGGCTTTCCCCGCCCGGTCTCCCTGGGCAAACTCATCCGCACTCATCGCCATGGCCAAAAACCTTATCGCGTCCTGCAAATCTAGGTAAAAAGGTGCAGCCTGACCTCTGCTATGAGCCCCTGCTATGAGCCCTGCGCTGAGGCGTCTCCTTTAAGCGTCGCGACGCGACGCGGGGAACGCCAACCAGGTTCCGTGGACTGAAGTCCACGGCTAGGTTCGGAGCCTCGCTCTGCGAGGCCAAGTCACCATCCAAAAATTGAGCTGCACCCTGTGTTTCCTGCGCCCGCCCTTTTAACTCGCCCAACCTCCTCCCATCTGGGCCAAGTCATTTGGATTCATCGCCAAACCCCAAAACTTCATCGCATCCTCCACATACTCAAGTAATAAGGTGAGGCCTAATCTGTATGGGACGTCCCTGTATTACGCGCAAAATTTACAAGTTATTTACCTAGAAAAGAAAAATGAGGATTTGCCCCCAGAAGAAAAAGGCATTAGATTGAGAGTATTCAAAAAACCCTTTCAATTGCACCACTGTCATGAAAATCGTCCAAGCTCTTCGTCGGTTCTCCTCGATTCGCCCCGTGTTTGCCGCGGTGGCGGCACTCTCTGCGCTCCTTGCCGCCCCCGCCGCCTTCGCCGGCACTTCCGGTGGCGCCGGGGCGGTGACCTACAATATTCCTGAACAGATTGAGCAGGGCAATATGCCCTATACGGCGTCATATACGCTGATCATCACGTCGCCTGAGTATCTGCCCGCGGGCAATTACTCCGTTACCCTCAATTTGACCCTCCTGTCCGCGCCCACTGGGGTAACCACCTCCCAGGCCTTGAGCTTTGTCACCATCTCTTCGAACACGTCGTTGCTGGGCGGTCTGTTGGGCAATATCACCAATCTTCTGGGCCCGATTGTCGGCGCCACCCAAACCGGCGCGGCCACGATTGGCTTCACCGGCCCCAGCCAGCAGGTGGCGGTCACCGTGACGACGACCATCCCCGCGGGCAATTGGGCGGGCAGTTTTGGCTATGGAATTCAGACCAGCGGCTGGGCGAGCTCCTTGGGCGTTACCGACCAGGGTTGCACGATCAATGACACTGTGGCGCTGCCGCCGGGCTTGCTGGGCTTGCCCAGCGTCACCATCCTGGCCCCGATCAATAACACCCAATATGCCTTGCAGGCCGGCTCTTATGAATATGTGGCGGGGAATTCGACGGAGGTGGACACAGTCGAGAACGTCGAATATTCGACAGAAAATGGTTTTTTTGAGTATGTGCCGAGTGCCGGCAGTAATATCTCCATTGCGTATAATTTCACGGGAAACACCTCGGATGGTTCACCTTTGATTGCCATGAATGGCACCGTCAACGGCATCAGCCTGGGCGTGGTGCCCACTGGCCTCAATGAGGCCAACACCACCGCGACCGCGAAGGGGACCTTCAGCGTGTCCGAACCTGGCATTTATACGGTGACGGCGACGGACGCGAATGCCAATGGCGTGGATTCCCAATCGGTGGAGTTGGGCGTAAACATCAAAGCGGGCCCGCCGAGCGTGGTGATTGACACCCCGGCCGCCAATTCCACCTACACCTTGACGGGCAATTCCATTTCCGTGCCCTTGACGTTTACCGGCTTCAGCGAATACGGCGGCGTCACCGAATTGTCGGCGACGCTGGATGGCACTCCCATCTCCGTCTCTACAGGTGACTTGGGCAACAATACGGGTCCGGGCGGCAGCGGCACGTCCTTGGGCACGGGAACGCTGCCTTTGACCAGCGTCGGCCTCCATACCTTGGCCGTTACCGCGACGGACGACTTCGGTTCCACGACCGCTTCGGAGCCCATCAATGTCATTCCGGGCAGTGTCATCAATCTCGGCGACGCCGCCGGCTTTTCCGTTTTGGTTTACAACGCCAGCAATAACTCGGACTCCGCCTATCAGTGCGGCTCGATTGGGGTGGTCAAGGGGAATTGGGCGCAAAGTGGCGGCCAGCAAACGAATGCCCAGGATGAGACGACCGTTTATTTGAGCCCCGGCTATACCAGCAGCGGGCCTGCAGTGGAGACTACGGTCATTGATGGCACATTGCTGAATTCAGCGTGGACCGCGGCGGTGAATGAATCTGCCACGCTGGCGGCGATGACTCCCACCCAAACGTTTGGGAGCATTAACTTGAACAACTCGAATTTGACCATAACCGAAACGGTCGTTGGCACCTATGTGTTTGATTTTACCAATATCAGCCTGAATCACCCCGCGTCCCTGGTGTTGAATGCCCCCGCGGGAAGCACTGTGATCGTGAATATCTCCGGCTCGGTGCAGTTAAACGGCTCCTCCAATGGTGGCTGGATGGTGATTGGGGGCGGGCTGACGAGCACCAATGTCATCTATAACTTTACTGGCACCGGCAGCGTGCTGCACACGGCCGGCGGCGGCAACGGATCCGTTATCCAAGGCATTGTCCTGGCGCCCAATGGCCAGGTGCAATTGGATCCAGGCGAGGTGGAGGGTGAAGTCATCGCGAACACGTTTTCGACTTCTTCGGGCACCCTCGTGCAGGCGCCTTGTCAATAATGTTGTCCTCGAGGCAAACCTTCCGCTAATCCTCCGGCCTCTTGCACCCCCCTGCCAATTACCGTTGACACTTGGGCCGGCACCGGGTTTGATATCCGGTTTTCCCCCGGCCCTTCCGGGCTGGTTCACATCCTCATCCACTGGTCATGGCCCTCAAAATCCGTCTGCAACGTCACGGCGCCAAAGGCGCGCCCATCTTCCGCCTGGTCGTCTGCGAGCACACCACCCGCCGCGACGGGCGGTTCATCGAGATTTTGGGCACCTACCACCCCTCGCCCACCGGCCAGGACACCAAGCACCCGCTGACCGTGCGCCTCGACCGCGTGGACCATTGGATGAAGGTCGGCGCCAAACCGTCGGACACCGTCTGGACATTGATCAAGAAAGCCCGCAAAGGCCTGGCGGAAGCGCAGGCGGCCGCGCCCGTGGAAGCCGTGGTGGCGGCGGTCGGTGTTTCGGCTACGACGTAACCCAGGATAGCCCAAGGATGAAGGATGAGGGATGAAGGATGAGAAGAACGGCGGCACGCAGGTTTGATGCTGCACAATTATTTTTGCGTTAATCCCCGCTTTCCCGGGTTGGTTTTTTGGATTTCATCCTTCATCCTTTTCGTAGTCGTGTCCGCCCGTCTTTCCATTGACCTGCTGACCCTCTTCCCCGGCATGGTCGAGGGGTTTTTGCGCGAGAGCATCGTCGGGCGCGCGCAGGAACAGGGATTGATCGCCGTGCGGGTGCATAATTTGCGCGACTGGGCCACCGACAAGCACCACACCACGGACGACCGCCCGTTCGGCGGGGGCGCGGGCATGGTGCTCAAGCCGGAGCCGGTTGCCGCAGCCATCGAAGCCGTCGCCACGCCTGGCTGCATGGTCATTTACCTTTGCCCTGATGGCGAGATGCTGAGCACCGGCCTCGCGCGCGAATTGGCGGGTGCGGGGCACCTCGTCCTCATCAGCGGCCATTACGAAGGCCTGGATCAGCGCGTGCGCGATTTGCTGGTCCATCGCGAAGTCTCCATCGGCGACTACGTTCTGACCAACGGCACCCTGCCCGCCGCGGTCCTGATTGACTGCGTGGCGCGCCAGGTGCCCGGCGTGCTCGGCGAGGAATTGTCCTTGACCCAGGATTCCTTTCACGGCAGTTTGCTCGGTTTCCCACAATACACGCGGCCTGTTGAGTTCCGTGGCCGGCGGGTGCCCGAGGTTTTGCTCTCTGGCAACCATGCCGCCATCGCCCAGTGGCGCCGCGAACAACAAACCGAAAAAACCCGCCAGCGCCGCCCGGACCTGCACAACCAAATTAAGAAGTAAGATTTTAAGAAGTAAGATTTAAGAATTAAGAAATCAATCTCCGCCCCTTTCCTCTTTTATCTCCAGGTTTAGCCCTTCGTTCCCTTCATCTTTCTTCTTCGCCCTTCGCCCTTTCCCCCTTCACCCTATCGCCTCCTCTCTCTGACTTCTTAATTCTTCCTTCTTAATTCTTAATTTCCCATGAAACCCATCGTCATTGAAATCACCCGCGGGCAACTCCAGACCGGTCGCGACGTCTTTAAGGTCGGCGACGGCGTGCGCGTCCACACCAAAGTCAAGGAAGGCGACAAGGAGCGCGTCCAGATTTTCAGCGGCATCGTCATTGCGCGCAAGGGGCGCGGCGTGGCCGAGACCTTCACGGTGCGGCGCATTTCCTACGGTGAAGGCGTCGAGCGCGTCTTCCCGGTGCACGCCCCGACCATCGCCAAGATTGAAGTCGAGCGCGACGCCGTGACGCAAAAGGCCCGCCTCTATTATCTGCGCAAGCGCATTGGCAAGCAGGCGACGAGCGTCAAGGAACGCCGACTGCTTGAAGCCGCGGGCGCGATTGACGCGACGAGTTCGCCGGAAGCCGGCCTCGCCGCCGCCGAAGCCAAAGCCGAAGCGGCCGCCAAAGCGGAAGCCGAGGCCGCCGCGAAGGCGGAGGCCAAAGCCAAAAAGGCCAAGGAAGCGGAAGCCGCCGCAGTGAAGTAGCAGGGAGCAGGGAGGGCGGAAGAGATTCCTGAGTGCTGATTGCTGAATTGAGGCAGTCGGCGTTTGTCCGCACTGTCTTCTCAAATCTGGAGCACCTCGACGATACGAACTTCTTTGACCGCGTGGTCGGTCCAGTAAGTGATGACCCAATCGTCCACCTGTAGATTTTGTAAAACACGTCCGGTATGGTCGGTGGTCGGGTAACCTCCAATCCGGTGCGGAGTCTCGGCTAGAGCATTTTCGATTTAGATAGACGCATATTGGGCATGACCAAAGAAGCCTTGGCAATGGGTGGAGGTGAAGGAGGCGAGGGCTGGAACCAAAGCGGTTTGGAGGTCCGTGAGGGTTCGTGCGGCGGCTTGCCGAAGATGGGCTTTGAGTTTGGCGAAGGCCTGTTCGATGGGGTTGAGATCGGGGCTATACGGCGGCAGATAGCGCACGCGGGCGCCGCGGGCGGCCAGCACCGCGGCGACGCTGGCCGTTTTGTGGGTGGCGAGGTTGTCGAGGATCACGGTGTCGCCCTCCCGCAATTCCGGGCCGAGCACTTGTTGGAGGTAGGCGGTGAACACGTCGGTGTCCACTGCGCCTTCGATCAGAAAAGGCGCAGTCACGGCGTCCACGCGCAACGCGGCGATAAAGGTGGAAGTGTGCCAGTGCCCGTGGGGCACGCGCCCGAGGCAACGCTGGCTGCGCGGGGCCCGCCCATACAGCCGCGCCATCTTGGTGTTCAAGCCGGTCTCGTCGATGAAGACCAACCGTCGGCTGTCCCAGCTGGGCTGATCCTGGCGCCACTGGTGCCGGGCCGCTTTAACGTCGGGTCGATCTTGCTCGGCGGCGCGCGTCGTTTTTTTTATAGCTCAAGCCCAGCCGCTCCAGCCGGTGCCACAGCGCGTTGAGGCCCAGCCGCACGCCGAGTTGCTCGCGGCAGCGCGTTTGCAGTTGCGCCAGCGTCAGGTCGGGCTGCGCCGCGATCCACGCCCGCACCTTGCGCTCATGCTCCGCCAGCCGGGAGCGGCGGCAGCCGCCGATTTGTTTCGGCGGCAGTGGCCCCGGCGGCGGTATTGGTTCCAGAAGCGTTCGGCGCTGCTGCGGCTGACCCCAAAACGGCGGCAGACCTCGCCCGTGCCTTCCCCGGCTTCGCGCGCCCGCACGATGCGCTGGCGCAAATCTTCCGAGAGTGGTTTCATGGTGGTGGCCTCCTTTTCCACCATTATACACCGCTTTCAGCAATACGTCTATTTAAATCGAAAATGCTCTAGCAAGCGGCAGGCCTTGGCCACGCGTTTCTGTTGTCGGCGTGGGAGCCGGAACACGTATTCGCTCGCGGCTTCCGACAAAGCGTAAGTGTAACCCTCCGGCATGACGCGGGCTAGTTTTCGGTTAAACCAACCCGCTGTTCAAACTCCTGCTGGGTCATCTTATGGCCCGTGTCCATGCCGCGCATCCGCCGGCTCATTTCTTGCCGCCACTCCTCGTTGCGCTCCCGGCCCAGTTGCAGCAAAAACGCAGACAGTTCCCGGCGCTCCGCCTCCGGGAGTTCGATCGCCTCTCGCTTCATTTCCGCGACGGACATGGCTGCCAGCATGGGCCACAATTCACCCTTTGACAAGCCATTCCTTCGCCGATGCGCATGGCAAACGGTTCCTGAAATAATCACCTATTAAAAAAGGCCGCGAGCCTTGGTGGTTGGGCTTGTGGCGGGCGGGTTTTTTGCCTAAACGTCACGGGCAGGCCGTCCCGCTCGCGCCCCCCCCATGCAAACCATCCCGAGCATCCCCGAGATGCAGTCGCTGGCGATTTCCCTGCGCACGCATGGCAAATTGATCGGCCTGGTGCCGACCATGGGCGCGCTGCACGAGGGCCACCTGCGCCTCATTGACGCCGCCAAGCAAAAGGCCGACGTCGTGATCGTTTCCATTTTTGTCAATCCGACGCAATTCGGCCCGAACGAGGACTTCGCCAAATACCCGCGCACGCTCGAAGCCGACCTCGCCGCCTGCGAAAAGCGCGGCGCCGACATCGTTTTCGCCCCGAAAATGCCCGACATCTACCCGCCCGGCTACTCGACTTACGTCAGCGAAGAACGCATCAGCAAAGGCCTCTGCGGCATCTCGCGCCCCGGCCATTTCCGCGGCGTCTGCACGGTCGTCAACCTTCTCTTCAACATCACCCGGCCCGACTTCGCCGTCTTCGGCCAGAAGGACGCCCAGCAGGTCGCCACGATCAAGAAAATGGTCGCCGACCTTTGGCTCCCCGTTGAGGTCGTCGTCGCCCCCACGCTGCGCGAGCCGGACGGCCTGGCCATGTCCTCGCGCAACCAATATCTCAGCGAGGAACAACGCGGGGAGGCGGCGAAAATCTACCGCGCCCTGCGCGAAGGCAAGCGCCTCGTGGACGAAGGCATCCGCTCGCCCGACCGCGTGCTTGCGGAAGTCACCCATGTGCTCGCCCAAAGCCGGCGCATCCGCGTCATCTATGTAGCGCTGGTGGACCGCGAGTCCTTCATCCCCGTCCGCGAAGTCGTCCCCGGCAAAGGCCTCATCGCCGTCGCCGTCTGGGTCAATGACATCCGGTTGATTGATAATTTGGAGGTGTAGATTGTGTTTTAACGTTGATTTTCACCGCCAAGGCGCGAAGAGCGCCAAGGTTAAATCCCGTCAAAAAAATCCTTCTTTGCGTTCTTTGCGCCTTCGCGGTGAACTCTCCGCATTGCCCCACGTGTCCACCGCCACCATCCCCCCGCCCACCGACTACGATGTGCTCGTCGTGGGCAGCGGCATCGCGGGGCTGAGCTTCGCGCTCAAGCTCGCGGCGCAGGGGCGGCGCGTCGCCATCCTGACCAAGAAAGATCGCGCGGAGTCGAATACGAATTATGCCCAGGGCGGGATTGCGGCCGTCACTTCGCGCACGGATGATTTCAATTCGCATGTGCGCGACACGCTCGAATGTGGCGACGGCCTCTGCCGTGAGGACGTCGTGCGCGCCATTGTCGAGGACGCCCCGCCGCGCATCCACGAACTCGCCGAGATGGGCGTGGCCTTCACCACCCAGGCCGGCGGCGGCTACGCCCTCGGCAAGGAAGGAGGGCACTCGGCGCGCCGCATCCTGCACGTCAAGGACGTGACGGGCCGCGCCATCGAGGAGGCCCTGCTCCACGCCACGGCTACGTCGCCTAACATCACCACGCTCGAACATTTCTTTGCGATTGACCTCATTACGCGCGGCAAACTCGCGCGCGGCCATGCCGCTGCGCCCGACGAGGTGCTCGGCCTCTACGCGCTTGATGTGCGCGCGGGCCGCGTCCTCACGTTTCGCGCGCCCGCCGTCCTGCTCGCCACCGGCGGCGTCGGCCAGGTTTATCAATTCAGCACCAACCCCGACATCGCCACCGGCGACGGTCTCGCCATGGCCTACCGCGCGGGCGTCGCGGTGGCCGACTTGGAATTCATCCAGTTCCATCCGACGGCGCTCTACACGACCAGTCATGAACGCTTCCTGATTTCGGAGGCCGTGCGCGGCGAAGGGGCCGTCCTGCGCAACGCCGCCGGCGCGGCCTTCATGAAAAATTACCATCCGCGCGCCGACCTCGCCCCGCGCGACATCGTCGCCCGCGCGATTGACGCCGAGATGAAGCGCTCCGGCGCGCGCCACGTCTGGCTCGATCTGACCCACTTCGCGCCCGGCGTGGCCCGCGAACATTTTCCCAATATCGTCGCCACTTGTGCGCGCCACGGCATTGACGTCGAAAAGCAAATGATCCCGGTCGTGCCCGCCGCGCATTACCTGTGTGGCGGCGTGCCAACGAACCTCCGCGCGGAAACCAGCCTGCCGGGCCTCTACGCCTGCGGCGAAGTCGCCTGCACGGGCCTGCACGGGGCGAACCGCCTCGCGAGTAATTCGCTCCTCGAAGCCGTCGTCCTCGCCCATCGGGGCGCGCTGGCCGTCGCGGATTATCTCGCGGCGCATCACGCCAGCAACCTCGCCCTGCCGGACTGGGTGGACGGCTCCGCGCAGGACCCGGACGAGCGCGTCGTTCTCACCCACAATTCCGCCGAACTCAAGCAGGCAATGTGGGATTATGTCGGCATCGTCCGCACCACGAAACGGCTGCAACGCGCGCGGACGCGTCTTGAAGTCCTCGCGCGCGAAGTGGACGAATACTACTGGAATTTCAAAGTCGAGCCACGGCTGCTGGAGCTGCGCAACCTCGTCCTCGTCGCCAGCCTGATCGTCGAATGCGCGCTTCAGCGCAAGGAAAGCCGCGGCCTGCATTACATCCTGGACTACCCCGATAAATTGCCCGAAGCCCGGGACACGGTGGTGCGGAAAGCGAGTTGAGCTGGGGGGGCCGCCAGACCCGTCGCCGGGGCCGGAGATTCCGTGACAGGTTTTTAACCATCCGAGCCTTGCCTTTGCCGGGGCTTTGCGGCAAGAGGCAATGCCCCCCGCTCCGTTCGCGGGGGCACCGCCCTTCGATTCACTCGCCTGCTGCGCCCATGAAATTTACGCTTCCCACCCCGACCGCCGGCGGACCAGGTTTAGCTGGGTGGACTTGGTCGTGCTGCTGGGTCTGTTCGGGTTGGGCTGGAGCGTTTTGCATTTCGGCCGGGGGATGCTGGTGCATTTCGATGAGAAGAGCATGCCGCCGCTGTCCATGGACTTGTGGAACATCCCCTATTACGCGGGGCGGACAATGCTGCGAATGTGGATCGCCTTTGGATTTTCGATGGTGTTCACGCTGATTACCGGCTACGCGGCGGCGAAGAACCGGATCGCCCGCGCGCTGATCCTGCCCGCGATGGATATTTTGCAGTCGGTCCCGGTGCTGGGATTTCTCTCGGCGACGGTGACCGGCTTCATGGCGTTGTTCCCGGGGAGCCTGATGGGGGTCGAATGCGCGAGCATTTTCGCGATTTTCACGGGGCAGGTTTGGAACATGGCGTTTGGTTTTTACCATTCGATGATCACGGTGCCGACGGACTTGCAGGAGGCGGCGACGACTTACGGCCTCAACCGCTGGCAGCGGTTCACGACGGTCGAGGTGCCGGCGGCGATGCACAGCTTGATTTGGAATTCGATGATGTCGTTCGCGGGCGGGTGGTTTTTCGTGGCCGCCAGCGAAGCCATCAGCGTCTATAACAAGAACATCCGGCTGCCCGGCTTGGGCTCGTATATGCAGTCGGCGGTGGATCAGGGCAACAACGCGGCGGCCTTTTGGGCCATCATCGCGATGCTGGTGTTGATCCTCGGCAGCGACCAGCTCATCTGGCGGCCGCTGCTGGCGTGGGCGGACAAGTTCAAGATCGAGATGACGGAATCGGGCGAGGCGCCGCATTCCTGGATGTTTGACCTGCTGCGGGCGACGCAGGTGTTTACATGGGCGCGCGGACGGATCTGGGCGCCGTTTTCCGAATGGCTGCGGAACGTGACAGTGCGGGTGTCCGCAGTGTCGGGCAAAGTGGTCCGGGCGCGGCCCAGTTGGGCGAAGGTGGCGATCCGCGCGGCGGGCTGGCTGGTGGCGGCGTGGCTGGTCTATCAAATGGCCCAGGGCATTTGGGCGGGGGCGACTACGGTGCGGGACAACGTGAAGCCGACGGACTTCGCGCACATGGGCTGGCTGGGCCTGCTGACGCTGCTGCGGGTGGCCGCGGTGACCATCCTGGCCACGATTATCTGGACGCCGGTCGGGGTGTGGATGGGTTTTCATCCGAAGGTGGCGCGGTTCACGCAGCCGCTGGCGCAGATTGCGGCCTCGTTTCCGGTGAACATGACGTTTCCGTTCGTGGTCGGGTTTTACGTGGCCTGGCATGTTTCCATGAACTGGGGGAGCATCCTGCTGATTGCCATGGGCACGCAGTGGTATATTTTATTTAATGTCATCGCGGGGGCCATGGCGATCCCGACCGACTTGAAGGAAGCCGCGCAAATCTACGGCCTGGCGGGCTGGCCGCGCTGGCGGCTGCTGATTCTGCCGTCCATTTTTCCCTTCTGGGTCACCGGGGCCTGCACGGCGGCGGGCGGGGCGTGGAACGCGAGCATCGTGGCGGAACTGGCGACCTGGGGCAACACCACCCTCAAGGCCGACGGCCTGGGTGCGTTCATCTCCGACGTGACGACCTCCGGGAACACCCCGCTGATCATTTGCAGCATTTGCATGATGTCGCTTTTTGTCGTGGTCACCAACAAGCTGCTGTGGAGGCGGCTTTACGACCTCGCGGAACGGCGCTACCGTTTGGATTGATTTTTTCCCATGAGCCAAGATCCCACCGCGAACGGCCCGACCGGGCTGGAACCCATTGCCGAGCTGCGCCAGGTTTCCAAAAGCTTCTCCCTCGAGGGCGGGCACGAATACACCGTGCTGGACCAGATTGACCTGGCGGTGCGCGAGGGCGAGCTGCTGGCGCTGCTCGGTCAGTCGGGGTCCGGCAAATCCACCATCCTGCGCTGCCTGACCGGCCTGGCCCAGCCGACGCGCGGACAGGTCTTGTGTTACGGGCAGCCGCTGCAGGGCATCAACCCCTACGCGTCCATCGTGTTTCAAACTTTTGCGCTGTATCCCTGGCTGACGGTCGAGCAGAACGTCGCGGTGGGGTTGACGGCGAAGCGGATGACGCACGCGGACAAGGACGCGGCCGTCGAGAAGGCGATTGACCTGATCGGGCTGCGCAATTTCCGGGCGGCCTACCCGCGCGAGCTGTCGGGGGGGATGCGCCAGCGGGTGGGCATGGCGCGCGCCCTGGTGGCCGACCCGCGGCTGCTGTGCCTGGACGAGGCGTTTTCGGCGCTCGACGTGCTGACGGCGGAAAGCCTGCGGCAGGAAGTCATCGCCCTATGGCGCGACAAGGCCACGCCGCTGCGGAGCATTTTCATGGTGACGCACAACATCGAGGAGGCGGTCGAGATGGCCACGCGCATCTGCATTTTGTTTCCGCGCCCGGGCCGGCTGGGGTTGGTGCTGGAAAACCATCTGCCTTACCCGCGCGACACCAAATCACCGGAATTCCAGACCTTGGTCACCACGATTCACGAGACGATCACCAAGCTGACCCTGCCGGACCATCCGCCCGAACCGCCGCCGCAACCCGGCCAGCCGATCTCGCGGGCGAAGACGCGGATGGAGTCCATCCCCTGCGTGCCGGTGGGCCAGATCATCGGTCTGATCCGCATTTTGCACACCACCCCGGATCTGCCGAACATCTACGACATCTCGGGGGAGATCGGCAAAGGCTTTGGCGAGACCATTTCCGTGGTCAAGGCCGCGGAAATTTTGGAATTGGTGGACACGCCGAAGAACGAGGTGTTTTTGACGGCGCTCGGGCGGGCCTTTCACGAAGCCGGCCGCGAAGACCGGAAAAAGATGTTCGCCGACCAGCTCCACAAACTGCGGCTCTTCCACATCATTCTGGCCTACCTGAAGGAGAACGGGGAGGTGGACGCGGACATCGTGCTCAAGGACATCGCCAAGGCGCTGCCCTTTGACAATCCGGAACAAATCCTCGAAACCATGATCGCCTGGGGCCGCTACGCCGGCATCATGGATTACAGCACCGACACCAAGAAAGTGTTCATCCCGAAGCCGGAGGAAGAACCGGCCGGGTAGGCGGGTGCGGGTGGCGCGGGATTTTATTTTACCCAACAACGCAGTATTTTGCTGCGGCTCTGGATGAAACGGGGCGGCAAAAAATGCGCGTGCGATGTAATTCAGGCTTGTGCTTCGCGTGAAGTGCGTTAACCTCGCCCTTGTGGCGGCTCTGCGCGCTGCAGGACGCCGTCCGTATTTGCTCCATGCTTTCCGTTGACGACTCCCACCCTGTTCCTGCCACCCGCCTGGCCGTTCCCAAATGGCCGTTTTTCGTCGCCGACGCGACTTTGCTGGCCGTCGCACTCGGGGTGTGGATGACCGGCGGCGCGGTGGGTGTGCTGCCCCAGTTGTTTTGCCTCGGCTCGGTCGCGCTCGGCGCGGTGATCATGGTGACGCCTTTCGCGCTCGAAGCTTTTCCCCCGGGCAGTTGGCGGATTTTGGCCGGTGGCGGCGCGGGCGGTGGTTCTGCAGTTGGCGCGGAAGGCGAATGGCGCCGCCAGGCCCAGGCGGCGGCGGAGGCCGTCGAGCACGCCGCGCGAGCCAATGCGGCGCTGGAAAATTCCGCCCGCCGCTTTGACGCCCGGTTTGCGCCGTTGATGGAAGTCCACAAGGGCCTCGAGGCGGCGGTGGCCGAATTGCGCGAGGCAACGGCCGCCCGCGCCGCGGCGGTCGCCGACGAGGCGCAGGCCACCACGCGGGAATTCGAACGCCTCCGGAAGGACCAGGCGGAAAAATTTAAAACCACCGAGTCTAAAATCACCGCGCTGGAAGACACCCTCGGCCTCCTTGCCGCGCATATCCGGCCTCTTTCCGCCCCGTCCCCGTCCGCTCCGGTGGCGTCAGTCCCCGTGTCAGCGCCCGCGCGCGTGCGCGAGGTCGCGCGGGTTGAGGAACCAGTGCCTGTGCCGGCCGAGGCACCGGTTTTGGTCGCCGCCGGCGGCGCGGCGATGGAATCCAGCGAGCCGGCCTATCTCGGCTCGGTCGCGGCATTTGCGCCCGCTCCCGTGGAGGCGCCCACCCCCGTCGAAGAGCCGGCGGTGGAAAAAACACCGGAGGAGCAAACGATGATGTCCCGGGCCTTGTCTCGCGCGCAATCGAGCAGCGAGACCCCGGCAGTGGCGGGCATCATCATGGCGCGCGCGCGCCGCCCGCGGAAATCCAAGCCGCCGATGCCGGTTGCCACCGCCGCCGCGCCAGCCGAAGCAGCTGTACCCGTCGAAGTGGAAACACCCGTCGAAGCTACCGCGAGCGTTGTGCTCGAAGCGCCAGTGGCGCCCGCCAAGGAAGTGTCCCCGGCCGAGGTTGTGGGCGAACCCGTCGAAGCTGAAACCAATTCGGAACTCCGCCGGGCGGCCCGCGCCAAGGCGCTGGCCTTGCGCGGGGCCGAAGACGAAGAGGCGAAGAAAAACACGCCGATTGTTTTCCCGCCGTCCCCGGCGGCGGAAAGCACGGTCGAAAACGGCCCGACGCAGGGCGAATTGCTCGCGCGCGAGGCCGACACCATCCGCCGCAAACGCGCCAGCCGCAGCCCGCTCAGCGCCTGCTCGCTGACGGCGAATGTGCTCATCGGCATCGGCAACAAGCCTTTTGTGCGCGGCACCGGCCCCGGGCTTTCGCAGGACAAAGGGGTGCCAATGGAGTTTGTGGAAATTGGCCAGTGGCGCTGGGTCGCCCCCAGCGCGGGCAAGGAGCCCGTCACGATCCGCATTTTCAAGAACGACGAAATCGCCGCCACCGGCGAGGACATCGTGCTGCGCCCCGGCCAGACGATGGAGGTCAACCCGGTGTTTCCGGCGTGAGGCCGGGAATTAAGAATTAAGAGTTAAGAATTAAGAAGTGAGGGACCGCCCTTTACCCCTGCCGGTCATCCACCCGGGTGATGAACAAATCGTCGTCGCTGATCCAGGTTTCGCGGTCGCGGATGATGGCTTGCGGCGGGAGGGTGGGGGTGAGGGTGCCGATGCCGGGGAGGCGTTTCACCGCCGTGCCGATGGCCATGAATTCGATGAGGCCCTGGAATTCGTGGACGTGGGTGCGGATGCCGACGACGTCGTCCGCGCCGAGGGCTTCGGCCTCGCGCTTGAGGAGGCCGAGGGCGTGTTCGCGGGCGTCGTAGATGAGGGAGGTCAAGTCGCTGATTTCCCCGCGCGTGAAGGACTTGAGGGCGGCCATGAAGCCGCCGACCAGGCCGAGCGAATACACGGCGGTGCCCAGCACGAGCTTGAGCGGCGCGTAGCCCAGATTGGCAAGGTTCCACATTTCCTCGCAAGTCAGGTCGCTGGTGACGGGTTGGCCGTTCAGCAAATTCCCCGGCAGGGCGGGGTGGCGCGCGGCGGTGCCCATCATGAGCATCTCATGCACGCCTTGGAAGGGCATGATGCGCGTCTCGATGGCGAGGACGGCGTTCGCGCCGGCCGCCTGGGCCTCGCGCATGACGCGTTCGAGCGCCATGTGCCGCGTGGCGTTGAACACGTCGCTGTATTCGCGGATTTCCCCGCGCGCCATGCTCTTCAGTCCGCCCAGCAGCCCCCCGCCGACGCCGATGGCGTAGGCGATGTTGCCAAAGACGAATTTGACCGGCGTGTAGCCGGCATCCATCAGCAGGTAAAGTTCCTGGCCGTCGCAATCCGAGGTGAAGGACACTTGCTCGGGTGCGTCGCCGCTGCCGTGCAGACAGGAGCCGACGGACAGGAATTCGATGTTCCCGCGAAAATGTTTCAGTTCGCTGGTGACGCCCGCGATACCGACGCCGCCGCGGTCGGTGGCCTCCTTGGTCATGCGCACATAAGAGGCCTGCCGCCCCTCATGGATGATGTCGGTGATTTGCGTCACTTCGCCGCCGAAGACACTTTGCAGCCCCGCGCCCAGCCCGCCCAGAAAACCCATCGAGTGGACGCTGTTGCCGATGACGATGTCGCCCGGCGCCAAGCCCTTTTGGCGCAGGCAATACATTTCATTGCCGGACAGGCCGGTGAGGACGGAGCGCAGTTGCGGGGGCTTGGAAGAGGAAGGCATGGGAGGGGGGAATTAGGAATTAAGAATTAAGAAGTGAAGAGGGGGGAGGAGGGCGAAGGGGGGAGGAAAGTCGCAAATTTCAAAAACCCGAAGTCAGAAACCCGAAGTCAGAAATTGGAGATCAGGATTCAGAAATCGGGGTTCGATATTTAGAGATCAGCAATCAAGAAAGATTCAGAAATCAAAAGGGTAGCGCAACACTTCTTCGATTTCCCAACCGTGGGAAGTGGGTTGTCATCCCCGCCGTTTCATGCTATTATGTTCACTATGTCCTCCCATCCTGCTAATTCTTCCCCAATTTCCCATCTTTCCCATGCCCCCCGTTCCCCGGCCCCGCTACCCCCGGCCGCCTTGGCCCGTGGGCGCGGGGCGCAGGAGAATCCACGGAATCGTTTCGAGCAGGCCGTCGCCGTGTCCGACTGGGAGCAGTTGCCCGCCGAAGAATTGGTGGAAGCCCGCCGCGCCGACACCGTCTTCATTCCCGACCAGGCCCAGACCATCATCAGCCACAACGACAGCCCCGACCTGCCTTTCCGCAAGAGCATCAACCCCTACCGGGGCTGCGAACACGGCTGCATCTATTGCTATGCCCGCCCAACCCACGAATACCTCGGTTTCAGCGCCGGGCTGGATTTCGAGACCAAGATCATGGTCAAGCACGCCGCGCCGGAATTGCTCGAGGCCGCGCTCAGCCATCCGCGGTGGGATCCGACGTGGGTGAACATGAGCGGGGTGACGGATTGCTACCAGCCGGCCGAGCGCCGTTTCGCGCTGACCCGGCGCTGTCTGGCCGTGCTCGCGCGCTTCCGCAACCCCGTCACCATCGTCACCAAAAACGCCCTGGTGACGCGCGACCTCGATCTGCTGGCCGAGATGGCGCACTGGCGCGGCGCGGCGGTGCTCGTCTCGCTCACCTCGCTCGATCCTGATTTGGCCCGGCGGATGGAGCCGCGCACGGTGTCGCCCCGGCAACGGCTGGACACCGTGGCGCGCCTGGCGGCGGCGGGGGTGCCGGTCGGCGTGAATCTCGCGCCGATGATCCCGGGCTTGAACGACACCGAGATGCCCGCGCTCATCCAGGCCGCCGCCCAAGCCGGCGCCAGTTTCGCGCATTACCAGGCCCTGCGCCTGCCTTACGCGGTCAAGGACTTGTTCACGGCCTGGCTGGACCGCGAATTTCCCGGCCAGAAGGCCCGCATTTTGCAGCGGCTCGGCGACTTGCGCGGCGGCGCGGGGCGGTTGAACGACGCCCGCTTCGGCACCCGCATGACGGGCGAGGGAATTTGGACCGAAACCTGGGCCGGGCTGTTCGCGCTGGCGTGTCGGAAGGCGGGGCTGGAGCCGCGCGCGCTCGAATTGAACCCGGGGGCATTCCGCCGCCCGGGCCCGCGCCAAGGCACCCTGCCCGGGCTGGAATGAGGCGCGCGGCGGGCTTCGCCCAACCGTCGCCGACGAGGCAGGATAAAACAGTATTTTAGACTATAAATAATAACTTTTATATATTTAAATATTATAATTAATAGAAATAATGAGTAATTACGCGATCCACGGCCCGGTCGGAGTTCATGAATAACGAACGACAAGAGGGAACATCTGAGCACCGGCATCTAGGCATTTTACCCTAGAAAATTCAAATGAAGTGGCAATGGGCGGGCTGGGTTCCAAGCAGGAAACCAAAATGTGAACAACTCATGTCTTTTGCTCTGAATCAAAGACTTGGCAGGATGGTAAACTGTGAATAAAAAGGATAAATACTACGTTTAAGAACGTTATTATTGACCCAGGCCAGTCATTTTTGGCAGGGGGGATAAAAGGGGCGGTTTTCGCTCTTAAAAAAAATGAAAAAAATTCGTAGAAATATGTTGCGCCCTACAATTTTTTTACAATAATGGAAGTTAGCTGCGATTCTTCTACCCTCACCCCCCAACGCGTGTGTTCCCGAGTTAGATTACGGGAAGGCCGCGTTTAGGTGTTTTCGCCCGTTGCTTTCCCCCAACTCCTGATAAGGGTTATTATTCCCTTTAATTCCCCTTAAAACCCCTTAAAACCCCTTGAATGATCGTTGCCCCGCCGCCCGCCGCCGCGCGTTTTCCCCTGGGAAAGGCGTTTTTCCGCTGTGCGGCGAGCGTTGATGATGCGCCAGTCAGGCCGTTGGTTTCCACCCCACCCCCACCCCTTTAAAAATAAACCCCCCCCCCCCTTGGTTTTCCGGTCCGGTTGCGCCAGTGCGGCAACCCGGGCTGAAATCCGAGGGAAAAAATCTCACCCCCGACCGCTGTTTCTGCAACATGAACGCAACCCACCAAACTCGTTGTGACCGGACGAAAGTCCGGCCTGGGATCATTTTTCTTTTTGGCGCCCTGCTGGCGGGCCTCCTGGTTCCCCTGGGGGCGAGAGCGCAATTAACCATCGTGGACAAGGCCGACAATTCGTTGAGCCTGGACCAGGCGCTCACCGACATTCAGGACATCGCCCTGAACACCACCGCCGGCAGCGGCGACGAGTTGATATTCAACGGCACGCTGGAGTCGTTCAACCAGACGATTTCGGTGGGCGGCGGGGTTTGGGTGGGCACGCTGGCGGTGCAGAATCCGCAGGGGGCCATTTTTATCACGGGCAATGCGACCAATGCCGCGGCGGCGCTGACGCTGGGCAACCTGTCGGTCACCGGCGGCGGCGGCATTGACATGAGCAACACCTCGGTGAACCTGAGCATCTCCGCACCCGTCACCCTGGCCAACAGCCTCACGTTCACGACCAGCGTCAACGGCACCATCACGGTCTCGGGGCCGATTAACGACAACGTCCTGGGCGTCAGCCAGGGTTATGGCATCACCATCGGCCAGTCCACCACGGCGGGCGACGTTTTTCTTTCGGGCAACAACACCTTCACGGGCAACCTCACGCTCAACGCCGGCACGCTGTATTTGAGTGGAAACAACAGCGCGGGCAACGGCGCGCTGGTCATCAACTCCGGCGTGCTGGAGAACAACAGCGGCAACGCGATTGTGCTCAATATTCCCGTCGTCATCGGCACGGCCGGGAACGCGACGAGCGGCAACTTCACGTTCGACACCCAAGGCAATTCCAGCATCGCCAACGCTTCGAACAGCATGGTGTTCAACGATGGCGTCACGCTGGCGGTAAACACAACGGTGACGACTTCCACGAACAGCGGGTCGTATGGTGGTTCCGGGAACCTGACCTTTAGCAACGTTACCGGCCCGGGGAACCTGACCCTGAAGGGCGCAGGCCCGAACCAGTTGGTGCTGGTGGGCACCAATAATTTTGGCGGCGGCGTGAACTCGGTGACGCCGGTGCTGACCATCAGTTCGGGGTCGGTGCGGTTGGGGTCGAACGGTTCGGTAACCGGCATCCCCGCGGAAATGGGCACGATTGCGGGTAACATTAACTCCGCCGGCGCGTTGCTCATCTTTAACGAGCCCTCGAACTACACGGTCACGAACAACATCACCGGGACGGGCGGCGTGCAGCAACTCAGCACCAATAATACACTGACCTTCGGGATCACGGAGACCTACAGCGGCACCACGACCGCCACCGGCCCGATTCAGCTCGGCTATTTTGGCCCCAACTTCAGCGGCAATTCCGCCTTCGGCATCCTGACGGCCAGCAACATTTCCATCGGTAATGGCAGTGCCCTCACCTTTGCCGAGCCGGGCAGCACCACTTATAATGGAACCATTTCCGGCGGCAATGGAGGGACTTCAGTGACCCTGACCGGGGCCGGGGTCCTGGCGAATGCCACCTACACGACCAACCAGACGGGCGCGAACAACAATTTGACCTTTGCGGCGAACACCTCGAACGCCTCCCTGGTTGGCGGCGCGGGCGACAACATCACGGTAACCTATATATATACCGGGGCGAATGCGGCGGAAGCGGTGGCGGTCAACGGCACGGCGATTACGGTCACCCTTGGGGCCACCGGGGGCAACACCGCCAGCGTGACCACGAACCTGAGCGGGAACAAGGACATCACTTACACGGCGGTGAACGCCGGGGCGGGGGCCGGCAACATCAACATTCAGTATGCCCAAAGCTCGACCTCGAACATCACCACGGCGTCGGTCAGCAACGGCAACATCATCGTGAGCCTGGCCAACGCCACGGCGAATGCCACGGCGCAGAATGTCATCAACGCCATCATGAACAATGTGCAGACGAATGCGCTGGTGACGGCAACGCTTGCGCCGGGCAGCGCCGGCAACGGCACGGAAGTGGCCACGACGTCCAACATCACCCTGGCCGACACCGGCCCGGTGATAACCGCCACCACCGGCCCGGGCGCCTATGTTGCGGGGGTGAACTCGACCATCACCTCGACGGCCAATTCCATCATGGCCGATTTGAACATCAACAGCACCGCCAATGCGGTGATTAGCACCTCGCTGGCGAGCAGTGACGGCGGGGTCGGCACCGGGGCCTTGACGTTCGAATCTAGTCAGCGCGCTGGTGGGCACGGCGAATCTGACGGGCGGCACGAACCCCGCCATCACGCTGACCCTGGGCAATTTGACGAATGGGAGCAGTTACAATGGCACGACGACCATCAGCGCCGGCACCATCGTGATGGCCAACTCCTCGGCCTTGGGCAATTCGACGCTCATATATAATACCGGCGGCGGGGTTTTGAGCTTCGGCACCTTGACGACGGCGAATTTGGGCGGCTTGAGCGGGAACCAGAATCTGGCGCTCACGAATGCCACCGGAACCAACATCACGTTGAACGTGGGCGGGGACGGCGCGAGCACCACTTACACCGGCGTGCTTTCGGGCAACTTGGGCAACTTCACCAAGTCCGGCGGCGGCACGCTATATTTGACGCAAAACAACACTTACACCGGTTTCACCAACATTACGGGCGGCCAGCTTGAAATTGGCAATATAAACGCCTTGGGCGCCAACGTTGATGGCGCGGCCAATAGCAATACCAGCCTCCAAGCGGCGAGCTTGAACATCAGCGGCGGCGGCGTGGAATGGGCGCCGAATTACCTGAGCACCTCCGGGGACAATGGCGACTTCACCGGGAAACTGGGCGTCCCCTCCCCCTCGACGCCGAATATCGGCAATGCGAATTTTAACACCAATGGCAACAACATCACCCTCACCAACAATATCCTGTTCCCGAATGGTACTTACGCTCTCTCGGGCAATGTCGGCATGACGGCGGTGCCCGGCAATGCCAGCGAGACCATCACCAAGTCCGGCACCGGCACCCTGGTGTTGGCCGAACCGTTGACAATCAATGTTACGACCGGCGGCAATGGCTCCGCCACTTCCGCGACCGTGAACGTAACGAACGGGACCTTGCAATTGGGCAATTTCGCAGTGGCGGGCGGGCAGCCGGTGAGCACCGCCGTCGGCGCCACCTTCAGCATCGCCTACAACATTTCGGACAACGCGAACCTGACGATGGAGGAACCGGTTTCGGCGACGATTAGCGGCGCGATTTCCGGCAACGGCGTCCTCAACGTCAACTCGACCGCCGGGCAGGTGGCGAATTTGACCACGACGGTGGCCGGGGCCAACAATGACATTCTTTATACGGCGGCCTCGGGCGTAGGCCCGACGGGAAACAACATCACCGTCGCTTATAACACGGGGTTTACCAACAGCTCCTTGGATAGCCAATATGCCAATGGCACCGGCGCGCCGACCTTTTCGGTATCGGGCAACGCGATCACGGTGAATCTGGCGAATGACGGAACCGCGCATGGCGCCAATTTTACGACCACTTTTGGCAGCAATAATGACGTCACCTACACGGCGAACACCTCGACGGAGTTTGGGGCGGCGGGCAACGGCATCAACATTGCCTACGTCAACCCGAACGCCACCACGACGAGCACGACCGCCGTCGTTAATGCCACGACCAACACCATCACCGTCAACCTGGCGAACACGGGCTATGCCACGGCGAACCAAACCGTGCAGGGGCTTACTTACACGGCCAACACGACGAATTTTGGCGGCACGGCCGGCAACGGCATCAGTGTCAGCTACGTGAATCCGGAGACCAGTAACGCGCCGCTCGGCTTTGTGGTGAACGGCACGAACCTGACGGTGAATTTGGCCACCGGGAGTTTCACCAGCGCGAACTTGGCCACCGGGCCCGCCAACGGGAATATTACCTACACGGCCAAGGCCAACGGTACGGCGACCGACAACATTCAAGTTGCCTATGTGGTTGCCGGCAATAACACCCCCCTGACGCTAAATGTCACCGGCAACCTCATTACGGTTAATCTGGCGACGGGCCCCAGCGGCACAGTCAGCACCACGGCCGCGACGTTGATCACGACCATAAACGGCAATTCCTCGGCCAACGCCGTGCTGACGGCGGCCAACACGACGGGCAGCACGGGTGCTTCGACGCTGACGGCGTTAAGCGCGACGAACTTGACCGGCGGCTTGAACGGCGCCTCCGCGGCCAATCTCTCCACCAACAGCACGGCCACCGGCAGCAATGTCACCTTTACGTCGGTCGGGCTGGGCACGGCGCAGGACAACATTAAAGTTGCGTATGTCATTCCGTCCACGGCGAACTCCCCGCTTTCCATCGGGGTCTCGGGCAACAACATTACGGTGAATTTGGCGACCAATGGCGCCGATGCCCCGACGACGACGGCGGCGCAATTGGTCACGGCCATCGCTTCGACGCCCCTGGCCGCCAATCTCGTCTCGGCCAGCGACCCCATCGGCAACGGCACGGGGGTGGTCGCGCTGTCCAATGTCAGCCTGACGAGTCTGGCGAATGCCACGGATCCCTCGATTACCACGAACGCCACCGCCCTGCAGACGGCGCTGACGGCCAATCTGACCTCCAATGCCACGTTGGGCGCCTTGCTCAGCGCCGTGGCCGGGACGGGCACGAGCAACCTGACGACGGCGGGCGCAACGGCTTTTGCGAATGGTTCCACCGGCACGATAACGGCCAACGCGTCCCAGGTGGTCACGGCGGTTAATGCGGTGGCCAGCGCTCTGGTGACGGCGGCTGTCGCGAGTAACGAGACAGGTGCGGGGCTAATCACGAATGGCACGGGAACCATCCTGGCCACGAATCTCACTGGCGGACTGAACCCGAACATCACGACGACGGCGGAGGACCTGCTGACGGCGATCTCCGGAAACACGAACGTGCTGAACCTGGTGTCGGCGAATCTGGCCTCCGGGAACGACGTGGGCGAGGGCTTGCTGACGGGGATGAACACCACCAGTTTGGGCGGGGGCGCGATTTCGACGGCCACCACGCTGACGCTCACCGGCAGCAACAGTTTCAACGGGACGATCAACCTCAATGGCGGCACGCTCGCCATCGCGGTCACCAACGGGACGAACAACAGCACCACCACGCTGCAGAATTCCATCCTGAACTATGCCAACGGCACGTTCAATTACGGCAACTCGACCATCGTGGATTTGGGCGGCTTGACCGGCAACCAGAACATTGCGCTGACCAACCCGCAGAATGGCAAGAATGTGCAGTTGGTCATTGATGGATTCCAAAGCCCGGCCACGAGCAGCATCCTGGGCGGCACCTCGAATACCAGCACCGGCACCGGGGTGCTCTATACCGCGACCCCGAACAACACAAACGGGAACCTTTCCATTGCTTATGTGGTGAGCGGCAACAACACAGTGCCTTCGGTGACCGTCAGCGGCAACGATGTCATCACGGTCAACCTGGCCACGAATGCGACGGGCGCCGTCGCTTCGAATATGACCGCCGCCGCCGTGGCGGCGCTGATCAACGCAAATTCCGCCGCAAGCGCGTTGGTGACGGCCGCCAGCAGCGGCACGGGGGTGGTGGGGGCGTTGTCCGCGACCACGCTGGCCAATGCGGCCAATCCGACGGCGGGCGCGGCGGGCACGGTGGTGTCGAATGGGGTTTACAGCGGCGTGTTGTTCGGCGCAGGCTCATTGTTCAAGAGCGGCGTGGGCATCTTGACCTTGAGCGGCACGAACACCTACACGGGCGGCACCGTCATCACGGGCGGCGAAGTGGATTTCGCTTCGGGGGTGAATTTCGGCACGGGCAACCTGGTGTTGTTCAATGGCGGCATCCAGTGGGCGCCGGGCACGACGACGGACATCTCGAGCCAGTTGAAGGGGCCGTTCGGCGGCCTGATCGGGAACCTCACGCAGAATTCCGGCAACGACACGCTGGACACGAACGGCAACAATGTGATTTTCAACACGCCGGTTTCCGGCAACGGCACGTTGGTCAAGGCCGGCCAAGGGATTCTGACGCTGGCGGTTCCGAACACCTACAGTGGCGGGACCATACTGTCGGCCGGCCTCATAGACTTCAGCTCCCTCAGCGACTTTGGCACGGGGCAAATTACCCTGGCGGGCGGCGGCTTGCAATGGGGGCTGAACACCAACCTTGACGTCAGCAGCCGGTTAAACCCGGTCGTCATGGGCGCGAACGCAACCTTCTCGACGCCCAACAATTTGAATCCCGCCTTCACCAACACCAACATCGGGTTGGTGATCACCGCGAACGGCAGCACCACCCTGGCGGACGGCTCGAACGGCAACAACATCACGATAATTTTTGGGCTTTCCCCGTCCAACACCACGGGGTTGACGATTAACGGCACCACCATCAACGTGGCCCTGAACACGACGGCGACCGCTTCAAACGTGGTCTCGCTCATCAACGGCAACGCCACGGCGGCGGCGCTCGTCAGCGCGGCCCTGGCCCCGGGCAGCAACGGCGGCGGGGTGGACAACTATTTTGGGACGTTTAAGCTCTCGGGCGGCACGGACAGCACCCTCGACACCCAGGCGAACAATGTGACGTTGAGCGCGTCGCTGACAGGCCCCGGCGGCCTGGCCAAAGCCGGCAGCGGCATCCTGACGCTGACGGGCATCAACACTTTCACGGGCCCCACGAGCGTGAACGCCGGCACCTTGACGCTGGGCAACTCGCTGGCCTTGGAAGACAGCACGCTGACGCTGACCAATGGCAGCGTTGGCACGCTCAATTTCGGCAGCCTGACCAGCGTGACGTTTGGCTCCCTGGCGGGCAACGGCACCTTGGACCTGTCCAATTCGGTCCCCTCCGCCAATGCCACCACCGGGGTCCTGAATTTGATCGTCGGCTTGAACAATCTGAGCACGACCTTCAACGGCACCATCACGGACGTAAACAGTTACGGCGGCACGGTGACGAAAGTCGGCAACGGCACCCTGACCCTCACCACGCCGAATACCTACACCGGCCAGACGTTCCTTAATGGCGGCGCGTTTGACTTTAACAACGTCAATAACTTTGGCGCCAACGGCGACGCCAACCTGACGATCAATGGCACGCTGGGCACCAGCGTCATCTGGGCGCCGCAGGCCACGGGTCCGAGCGCGGATATTTCGAGCATCCTCAACAGCACGGGCGGGCTGGTTACCGGGAACATCACCTTCAATTCCAACAGCAATGAGGTGACCCTCGCCACGCCGCTGAAGGGCAGCGCGAATTTGACCGCCGCGGCGGGGACGAGCATCCTGACGCTGGCGGGCGGCGTCAGCTCCAGCGGCCTGCCCAATGTGACGATCACGTCGGGCACCCTTGCGCTGGGCAACATCGGCAGCAATGGCGGCAACACTTCCGGAAACATCGCCATCAACAATGGCACCACGTTGTATTTTAATGAGAACACGGCGCAAACCTTCTCGGGCCTGCTTTCCGGCGGGGGCAACATTAATGTCAACCCGGGCATGCCGGCCCTGAGTGTGGCGGCCGAGTCGCCGGCGAACACGAACCTCAACCTGTTTGCGAACGTCTTTGGGCCGATTAGCAACAACATCACCGTCCAATACGTCAACCCGGAGGCCAACAACCAGGCGCTGGGCGTCACGGTCAACAACACGACGGCGAGCCTGCTCGTCGGCTCGGTGGGTGCGAACAACGGGATCACGATCACGCCGAACGCGGCGAATGCGTCGGTGGCGGGCATTTACGGCGACGGCATCACGATCCAATATGTGCAAGGCGGCGGCAACACGACCACGGCGGCCAGCAGCGGCAACGTCATCACGGTCACTTTGAAAAGCGGCGGGGACACGGCGGCTGACGTCATCACGGCCCTGGCGAACAACGCCACGGTGGCCGCGTTGGTGACGGCGACCAACGCGACGGTGGCCAATGTCACCAGCACGGGCGCGGGAATTATCAACACGACGGTGACGACGACGGCGTCGCTGCCGCTGATGGGCGGGGCGACGGCCATCGTGGCCAGCCTGGCCACGGACGGGAACGGCACGGCGGCCAACGCGACGACCACCTTTGGCAACAACAACGACTTGGTGTTCACCGCCAACGGCACGGGAGCCACCGGCTACTTTGGTTTCGCGGGCAATAATATCACAGTGCAGTATGTGAATGGCGTGGGCAACAACACCGCCACCACGGCGTCGGTCACGGGCAACACGATTACGGTGACCCTGGGCACGAACGGCACCGGGGTGGTAAACGCGACGGCGGCGCAGGTGGCGGCGGCGATTGCGGCCAACACCTCGGTGGCCGCGTTGGTGACGGTCGCCAATGCCGCGAACAGCAACGGGTTGGGTTTGGTCTCGGCGACGACCTTGAATTTGACGGGCGGCGTGGACCCGAACATCACGACGTCGGCCAGCGCGCTGCTCTCCGCCCTGAACGGCAACACGACGGTGCTCACCGCGGGATTGGGTTCGGGCAGCAACGGCTCGGGGGATGTCACCAACGGCACCTTTACCCTGAGCGGCGGCCTCAATGGCAGCGCGACCCCGGTGACGCTGAGTGACAACAGCAATCTCTTTTCGGGCAACGTCTATTTGAGCAATGGCTCGCTCACGCTGGGCGCCCCCCTGGCGTTGCAGTATGCCACGGTCAATGACAACCTGGGCGGCGGCACGCTGAGTTTCGGCAGCTTGACGAATGCGACCTTGGGCGGCCTCACCGGCAATGGCAACCTGGCGCTCGTGACCACGGCCGGCTCGGGGAATGTGACGCTCACTTTGGGCCAGGGTAATGTCAGCAGCGCCTTCTCCGGCATTATATCCGGCAATGTCAGCACCGGCGCCGGTTCGTTGATCAAGATCGGCTCGGGCACGCTGACGCTGTCCGGCATCAACACCTTCACCGGCGGCATGGTGATTGAGGGCGGCTTGGTGAATTTCAATTCGGTGCGCAGTTTTGGCAATGGCGGGGCCAACAGCGTCACCCTGCTGGGCGGCGGCATCCAATGGGCGACCAACACGGCCACGAATGTTTCCGGCATCCTGAACCCGGTGCTGGCCAGCGGGCCGACGAACGACTTGAACACCTTCGACACCAACGGGAACAGCGTCACCTTGTCCACGGCGCTGTCGGGCGTGGGCGGCATTGTCAAGCAGGGCGCCGGCACGCTGACGCTGACCGGCAACAACACCTTTATCGGGCCGACGTTCATCAACGCCGGCAGCCTGGCCTTGGGCAACGGCACGTTGCCGGGCTTCCTGATCAATTCCGCCCTCACCAACAATTCCAGCCTGCTGTTTAACGAGCCGCTGGACACCGTTTACTCGTCGGTGCTGGGCGGCGGCGGCGGCGTGTCGCAAGCCGGCCAGAACTCGAGCGGCATTTACTCGATCACGACGGGAAATACGACGGCCAACAACGGCCTGACCTACGTCGCGACCGTGGCGAACCCGACGGGCGCCGGCGTTACCGTCTCTTATGTGCAAGGCACCGGTTCCACCACGACCGTGGGGGTTTCCGGCAGCAATATTACGGTGACGCTCCCCGCGGGCGGCGCGAATGCGACCCAGGTGCTGACGGCCCTGACCGGGTGCAGCAGCGCGCTGGCCTTGGTGACGCCTGAATTGACGCCGGTGATTGCGCCCTCCGTCGCGGTGCCGAATAACACCGGAAATGGCAGTGTCAGCGTGACGGGACCCTTGAATATGAGCGCGCCGCTTTACCAGGCGACGATCGGTTCGGCCAGCCAAGGCACGGGCTTGACCTTTACGGCGAGCACGGCGACCGCCGGCGCGGCGGGCGGGACCACGACGATCCAGTATCTGGCCGGCACAGTTGCGAACCCGACCGTTTCGGTTAACGCGACCAACAACACCGTCATTGTCACCTTGAGCAATGTGACCGCCAACAACACGGCCTCGAATGTCTTGGCGGCTTTGACGGCGGCCATTAATAGCAATACCGGCGGCATTGACAATTACCTGAGCAATGTGACCCTCACGCCCGGCCCGCAGGCATTTGGCGTCACGGCTGGCGCCGGTTTGGTCACGGCGGCGTCGCCGAAATTGATTGCGCCATTTACGAACCTGGTGCTCACCGGCAACAACTCTTACACCGGCACCACCTCGATCCAGGCGGGCACGCTGGTGGTGGGCAGCACGCTGGCCTTGCGGGACACCACGCTGAACTACAACACCACGACAAGCGGCATTCTGGCCTTCGGCTATGCGAACGCGACCGCAAGCTACCCCGTCACGGCGGCCAACATCAATATCTTCAACGGCAACACGGATTTGGCCTTGATCAACAACCAGGGCGGCGGCGTGGCCTTCAGCATCGGCGATAATAACGGCAGCTCGAGCTATTCCGGCAACTTAACCGGGCCAGGCTCGATCTTTAAAGTCGGCAGCGGCACCCTGACGCTCGGCGGCAATCTGAGCAGCTATGCGGGCGGGACGACCGTCGCCGGCGGCACCATCCTGTTGACCTCGGCGGACGACAGCACCTCGAGCCATCCGCTGGGCACCGGCTTGATCACGATGAACGGCGGCACACTCTCCCTGCCTTCCGGCGACACCTTTGATCCGACCGCGCAAGGGTTCACGTTGGGCACGGTGACCGCCAACGTGAACGGCACCTTGACCCAGGTTGCGACGAACAGCACACTGATCACCGTTAGTAACCTGACGTTGGCAAGCCCCATCACCGGCCCCAGCAATGGCGCGGCTTCCGGTTTGGACATCCAAACCGGCAGCAACATCACCACCTTGGTGGCGACCAGCACCTACCTTGGGACGACGACGGTCGGCGCGGGCACGACCCGAGGCAACCTGACGTTGAGCAACAACGCAACCAGCACCGGCGGTCTGGCGGGGCCGATCAACTTGTCGGGTAACCTGGGCAATTCCACCTTTTCGAATCTGACCTTTAACATCAGCAGTTCGGCGCCGGGACTCACCGCCGGCAACTATACGTTTACGCAGAACATCAGCGGCAACGGCAACTTGAGCGAAAATGGCACCGCCAGCCTGATTCTGTCCGGCACCAATACCTACGACGGCAATACGACGATAGCCGCCGGGGCCGGCAGCATCTATCTGGGAAGCTCGAATGCCTTGGGCAACAGCACGTATGCGTCCAATAGCACGACGGCCGGCACGCTCCAGTTTCTCGCGGGGGCGGGCGGCACGTTTGTCTTGGGCGGTTTGGCGGGCAACGCGAGCATCCCCTTGGTGGACACGGGGAATAATCCCGTGATTTTGGCGGTCGGCGCCAACAGCATAACCTCCGCCACGCCCTACAACGGCACGCTGTCGGGGGCCGGCGGGCTGATCAAGACGGGGTCGGGCACCCTCGTGCTGGTCGGCAACCAAACTTACACCGGCGCGACGGCGATTCCCTTTGGCACTTTGCAACTGGGCAACAACACCGCGGGCCTCACGACCGTGTTGACCAGCACCTCGGGCATCAACGATGTTGGCAACCTTGCTTTTGACGAACCGGCGGGCACGCTGACCCTCAGCACCCTGATTTCCGGCGGCGGCACCCTGGCGCAAATTGGCAACGTGGGTTCCACGCTCGTGTTCATCAATCCCAATGACGCCCTCAGCGGCGGCTGGACGGTCACCAACGGGGTCATTCAATTTGGCGACGGCACGCAGCCCAATGCGACCTTGAACACCACCCACACCACGCAGCCGGAGGGCACCCTGCACCATCACCTCCCCCGGGGTGGTGATATTCAACGATACGCAGTCCATCGTGAATGGGGCCCTGGCCAACACGGTGGTTACGACGTTTATCCAGGGCACGGGCACTTTGGTGCAAAACGGCTACACGAACACCACGCTCGCCAATTTGACCACCGGCTCGGGAAGCACGGCGCTGACGTGGACGGCCAATGGGACGGGGAACACGACTTACGGCGGCATGTTGGGCAACAACATCTCGATTGCCTATGTGACGCCGGAAACGCCGAACTCACCGCTGAGCTTTACGCTGACGGGGAATGCGTTGACCGTGAATTTGGCCACGAACGCCACCGGCACGGCGGCCAGCAATATTCTTGGCGGCACTTCCAATACGAGCACCGGCACCGGCGTTGACTACAAGGCGGTCACGATTGGCTCGGCCGGGAACAACATCGCGGTGAATTATGTGGTGGCGGGCGACAACACGCCGGCATCCGTGGCGGTCAGTGGCAACACCATCACCGTCAACCTGGCCACGAATGCGACGGGCGTGGTACTGCCGACCATGACGGCGGCCAACATTGCGGCGAACGTCAATGCGAATCCCGCGGCCGCCCTCTTGGTGACGGCGTCCAGCACCGGCACCGGTGTTCCCTCGGCCAATTTTTCGGGGACCTTGGGCCAGGCGACCGGCGGAAACAACACCCTGCAATCAGCGGGCGTGGACACGGTCTCCATCACCACCCCGGCGAACATCGCCAGCGCCTTCACGAATGGAACGGCGAACGCCACGGTCACGGGGATTCTGACGGTCGCCGGCACGGGCGCGGGCAACCTGAGCGCGCTGGCGGCCACCAATCTGGCCAACGGCGTGTCGCTCCCCGCCTCGCTGACGCTAACGAACAACAACACCATCACCACGGTTTCCTTCAACTCCACGTCGGCGGCGGCGACGACGGCGCCGGGCGATTTGATTCTGGGCGGCTCGCTGGCCCTTGAAAACGCCAACATCACCGGCTACAACACGGGCGGGAACATCGGGAACCTCAACCTGAACGCCGTGAACGCGACCAATACGATTGCGAACGGCGGCTTGACGGCGGTGACGCTGGGCGGCCTCAACGGCAACAAGACGCTGGACATCTCGAACCTTACTTTCACGCTGGGCAACAACAACGTCAGCAGCACCTATGCCGGCATCCTTGCGAGCGCCACGGGTCCGGCCACGCTGGTCAAGACGGGCAACGGCACCCTCGTGCTGGTTAACAACAGCACCTTTAACACGTCCGCATCGGCCACGCCGCTGGGTTCGAACGTGACGGTCAACAACGGGACGTTGCAACTGGGTAATGCCACGCTGCAAGGCATGGTGCCGGGCTCGATCCAAGTGCTCAGCCCGAACATCTCGAACGGGACCATAGCCACGCTGACCCTGGCCGAGCCGCTGAACTTCACCTACGGCAACGTGGTCTTTGGCTCGGGCAATTTGACGCAGAACGGCAACACGCCGGCCACCCAGGCGGCGGGCACGACGGCGCTCACCAACGCCAACAGCAATATCACTTACACGGCCGTGGCCGCCGGCACGGCGGGCAACGCCTTCAACGTCAGCTATGTGAATCCGGGCACCCAGAACTCGCCGCTGAGCTTCACGGTCAACAGCACCAACCTGGTGGTGAGCCTGGCGACCTCCAACAACGGCGTGAATGCGAATGCCACGACCAGCTTTGGCAACAATGAAGACCTGCTCTTCATGTCCGAAAAATCGGGCACGTCAAGCAACGGGATCACGGTCAGTTACGTGAACCCGGGAACTTTCCTGGCCGCGCCGACCATCGCCTCCGCCAATGCGACAAACGTGGTCGTGGACTTGGCGACGACGGCCGCCACCGCCGCCAACGCGACCATGAGCACGAATCAGTTGAGCTTCACCGCCAAAGCGGCCGGGGCCCAAGGTGACAACATTCAGGTGGTGTTCGCCACGCCCTCGGGTGCGTCAGATACGGTCACGGTGTCAGGCAATATCATCACGGTGACGCCCAAGACCGGTGGCGACTCTCCCGCCAACATCGTCACCGCCCTTGGCAATGCGACGCTTTCGATTGCCCCGTCTTTGATTACCGCGGCCGTGGGCTCCAATAGCACAGGCAACTTTACGACTTCGGAGGCCGCGACCACATTGGCCAACGGCACCAACCTCACGATCAATGCCACGACCAACACGGCGACGGCGATTGCAAACCTGATCAACAGCAATGCGACGGCCAATGCGGTGTTGACGGCGAACATTGCGCCAACCCAAACCGGTGCGGGCGATGTGACGACGCTGGGCACGTTCACGCTGGCGAACGGCGCCAACGCCTCGATTGCCTCGAACATGACGGCGGCGAACATCCTTGCGGCGGAATTGGCGAACAGCAGCGTCACCGGCAATGTGACGCCATCGTTGAGCGGCACAGGCGCCGGGCTGGTGACGGCGTTCGGTCCGATCACCCTGTCGGGCGCGACGGCCGCCATCGGGAACACATTAACTTTGACCGGGGCGAACACTTACACGGGCAATACCACGGTTTCACAGGGCACGCTGCAAATTGGCAATGGCACGGCGGGCAGCATCAGCCCCAACTCGAGCATCAGTCTGGCCTCGAGCACCAACCTGATCATTGACGAAGGCCCGACCATCACGTTGTCCAACCCCATCACCGGCGCGGGCAACGTGTTTATCCTGCAAACGAACCCCGTGACGCTGACCGCCACGAATTTCACCGGCGGAACTTACATTGGCCAGGGTGGCACCCTGGTGCTGGGCGGCAACACGGCCTTGGCGAACTCGACGCTCAACCTCATCCTCGGCAACTCCTCGGCGAATGGCGCGCTGAGTTTTGGGACGCTGACCAATGCAAGCATCGGCGAGCTGTCCGGCAACGAGAATTTGGTGCTGAGTTCGGGCTCCACTCCGCTGACGCTCACGTTGGGGAACAACACCAACGCGGCGGCGGCCATTTATACCGGCAATTTGAGCGGGTCGGTCGCCGGCACGAATTTGATCAAGACCGCCAACAGCCAGCCGCTGACCTTGGCGGGCACGCTCACCTTTAACGGCAACATCACGACCAACGGCACCCTGACCCTGTCGGGCAATGTGCAAATTGGCGGCGGCATCAATGTCAACAACGGCACGCTGACGTTGTCCGGGCCGAATAACACCTACACGGGTGGAACGACGATCAACAGCACGGCGACGGCGCAATTCAACTCGGCGAGCAGCTTTGGCACGGGGCAAATCGTGGTGAATAATGGCACGCTGCAATGGAACGGGCCGAATGTGAGCGCCCCGAACCTGGACATTTCGTCGCACCTGACCAACGGCATCGCCACGGGGAACGTGACCTTGAACTTGGTGAACACGGGTGGGGTGGCGGAAAACGTGACGTTTAATTCGGCGATTGGCGGCAGCGGCAACCTGATCATCCAAGGATTTAATGGCACCAACGGCACCGCCGCCACCACCGGCGCGGCCAATGCCAGCATCACCTACTCGCTGCCGACCACGCTTTCGAATTTGGGGAACGGGATTCAGGTGGCCTTGGTTAATCCCGAAATCGCCAACTCGTCGCTGGGGGTATCGGTCGCCAACATTGCGGCGAACCTCGCCACGGGCAACACGGCCAGCAACAACGGCATCACCTACTCGGCCAACACGTCCACGGCCAGTGTGGCGGGGATTTTTGGCAACAATATCACCATTGCCTATGTGAACGGCAACGGCCTCAGCGTGCCGACGACGGCCTCGGTGACGGGCAACGTCATCACGGTCACCCTGGGCACGGATGCGACGGGCAATCTCAGCGTGGCGAACACCACGGCGCAGAGCGTGATTAACGCCATCAACGCCAACAGCAGCGTGAAGGCCTTGGTCAACGCCTCGCTCACCACGGGTGACACGGGCGGCACGGGCTTGGTGATACCGCAGGCGGCGACGACCTTCACCGGCGGCGCGACGACCGTCAATGTGAGCCTGGCCACCAATACCTCGGGCACGTTAGCCAACACGACGCTGGGCACGTCGCAGCCGGACGCGGCGGTGACGTTCACGGCTCCGAAACAAGGCGCGGCCGCAGTGACCATTGCCTATGTGAACCCCGGCGTTGCCAATTCGACGCTGGGCGTGGCCAGCAACTCGACGGCCACCAACATTGTCATCAACCTGGCGACGGATGCGAATGGCAACGTGACCACGACGGCGGCGCAGATAGCGAGTTTGATTGGCAATGCCACGGTGGCCAATGCCACTTTCAGCAACGGCACCGCGGTCAACACGGTGGTCTATGCGTCCCTACCGGCGACGGACAGTGTGGGCGGCGGCGTGGTGCCGGTGCAGTCGGCGACCTGGACGGCGGGCACCGCGGCGGGCATTACTTCCAACGCAACGCAAGTCATCAGCGCGATTAACGGCAACACCAGCCTCATCGTGGCCAGCAACACGACCGGGAGCACGGGGGCGGGCCTGGTCACAGCGGCGAGCGCCAACCTAACCGGCGGCGTTAATGCCGGCGTGCTGACCCTGAACGCCGCGGACCCGAACCTGAACGGCCCGGTCAACATCACCAACGGCACCCTGTTGCTGGGCAACAACAATGCGCTGCAAAATGCGACCCTGAATTATGGGCCGGGCGCCGGCGTGCTCCAATTTGCGCCGGGCATTTTGTCGCCCAACATCGGCACCGTGAATTTGACGGCGAACCTGCAGTTGACGACGACAGCCGGGCAATCCATCACGCTCATTGAAGGCGGGAACAACCAGACGACCACCTTTACCGGAACTTTGAGCGGCACCACGGTCAACAATGTCGGCAACCTGACGAAGATTGGCACGGGCATTCTGTTCCTGGGGGCGAACAACACGTTTAACGGCACCACGACGATCAGCGGCGGCGAAATCAACTTCTCGTTCGCCGGCAACTACACGACCTACACCCAAGGCGCCACGGCGACGAACTTCGGCTACCAGCCCAACATCGTGCTGAGCGGTGGCGGGCTGCAATGGGGCGCGGGCGTGACGGTGGACCTTTCGCCCAACATCACCATCGGCGGCACCAACGCGCTCGACACCATTGACACCAACGGCCAGAACGTGGCCCTGGCCTCGACCGGGTTCAGCGGCACGGGCGTCCTGGTCAAGGCCGGTGGCGGCACGCTGACGTTGACGCAGCCGGAAACCTACAGCGGCGTGGCGAATGCCTCGCTCGGCCTGGGCACCACGATCATCACCGGCGGCGCGTTGCAATTGGGCAATGGCTCGACCTCCGGCATCGGCAGCGTGGCGACCGGCTCGAATATCACGGACAATGCCATATTGATCTACAACGAAGGCGTGAACACGACCGTGAACAACCTGATCACGGGCACGGGCGGGTTGGTGGAGAATGGAATCAACACGGGCCAGGCCTCGAACACCACGACCTTTGGCAGCCAGAAGGACTTGACCTTCACGGCGGTGGCCGGTGGGAATTTGACCTACAATATTTCCTACGTTGCGCCGACGGCGTTGGGCGCGACGCCGAGTGTCACTGTCAGCGGCGGCAGCAACATCACGGTGCATTTAGGCTCAGTGAGCGGGAACGCCAACCTGACCACGAATGTGGGCGCCAACGCGAACATCCTCTACACCGCGAAGACCACCGGCGGCGGCGGCAATAGCGACACCGTGACCTATGTGGCCGCGGGCAACAACACCCCGCTTTCCCTGGCGGTGAGTGGCAGCAACATCACCGTCAACCTGGCCACGAATGCCACGGGCGGCGTCACTTCGACGGCGAATCAGGTGCTGGCCGCCTTGGCCGCCAACACAAGCGTCACCGCTTTGGTGACGCCGACGATTGCCCCGGGGAATGACGGCACGGCCGTGGTGGCCGCCCTTTCGCAGACCCCCCTGGCGAACGGCACTTCCACCCCGACGGCGAACTCGACAGCGGAGCAGATCATGTTGTTGCTGCAGAACACGCCGGCGGCGACGACGCTGATTAACGCGGTGCTGGCGAACGGCGAAAATGGGTCGGGGGTGTTGGCTACGACGGGGTCGCCCATCGTGGTGAGCGGCGGCAGCAGTTCGACCGCGGCCACGAGCTTGACGCTGAATGCCGCGAACACTTTCAACGGCACGACCAGCATCCAGGCGGGCACGCTGATTCTGGGCGTTCCGCTCGCGCTGCAAGACAGCACGCTTAATTATGTCACCACGGGGGGGGCGCTTTGAGCTTCGGCTCGCTTTCGGCGGCGACCCTGGGCGGCTTGACCGGCAATCAAAACCTGGCCTTGACCAATGGGACCAGCGCGGCGGTGGCTTTGACGGTCGGCCAAAACAATGGTTCGACGGCTTATTCCGGCAACCTGACGGGCAGCGGCAGCTTGACCAAGTCCGGAACGGGCATCTTCACCCTCGGCGGGTCGGGCGACAGTTACTCCGGGGGCACGACGGTCACCGGCGGTCTGATCAACTTCAACGCCCTGGCGCAGTTTGGCTCCGGAGCGCTGGTGCTCAGCGGCGGTGGCGTGCAATACACGCTGGGCCTGACGGCGGACGTTTCGAGCCTCATCGGGGCGACGGGCCTGGGCGCGGGCAACGACACGATTGACACGAATGTCAACAACGAGACGTTTGGGACGGCGCTGGGCGGGGCCGGCACGCTGGTCAAGGCCGGCGCCGGCACGCTGTTCCTCTCGCGGCATGACACCTACACCGGCGGCACCATCATCACCAACGGCCTGATTGATTTCACCTCGGTGGCAAGCGGCTCGACCAACTTTGGCACGGGCGTCATCACGCTGGCCGGCGGCGGGTTGCAGTATTCGGTCGCCAGCACCGGCACGGACGTTTCGCCGAACATCACCCTGGGCACCGGCCTGGACACGATTGACACGAATGGCACGACGGAAACGTTTGCCACCTCCGTGCCGGGCACGGGCACTTTGGTGAAGGCCGGCGCCGGGACGTTAATTCTGGACGCGGTGGAAGGCTACACGGGCGGCACCGTCATCAACGTGGGCACGCTGCAATTGGGGAATGGCGCGGTGAACGGCTCGATGAACGCCACGCTGCCGTCCTTCAGCAATATCCAGGACAACGCGGTCCTGAACTTTGACGAAGCCGGCTCGACGAGCTTTGGCGGCATCATCTCCGGCACGGGTAATCTGACCCAGGTGGCGGCGAACACGCTGACCCTCACGGGCGCCAGCACCTTTGACGGCACGGCTTCGATTCTCTCCGGCGGCACGTTGACCCTGGGCATCAGCACCGCGCTGCAAAACGCGACGCTGTCATATACCACCACGGGCGGCGCCTTTAGCTTCGGCAGCCTGCCCAATGCGGCTTTGGGTGGCTTGAGCGGCAACCAGACCCTGCCGTTGACCAATAATGGCAGCGCGGCGGTGGCCTTGACGGTTGGCGCCAATGGCTTCAACACCACGTATAGCGGCATCCTGAGCGGCAGCGGCAGCCTGACCAAGATTGGGAACGGCACCTTGACCCTCAATCCGACCGGGACGAATTCCTACGCCGGCAACACGACGGTTAATGGCGGCACGCTGGATCTGGCGAGCGCGGGGGCCTTGAGCAACGCCGGCACGAGTGCGCTCATCGTCAACAACGCCAGTGTGCTCAACGGTCTGGGCGGCGCCCTAAGCATCAACAACAACCAGACGTGGTCGGGCAATTTGAACTACATTGGCAGCTTCACCTTTGGGAACGCCGCCACGCCAAGCACGTTGACCCTGGCGAGCAACTCCACGCTCAATCTTTCGGGCAATGTGCTGGTTTATAACGTGAACCCGGCCAATGCCACCCTGGCGGGGGCGGCGGGCAACAATGTGAGCATCACCTATGTGAAGCCGGGCACGGCCAATTCGGCGGCCAGCCTGTCCGTCACGGGCAACGCGATCGTCATCAACCTGGCCACGGACGCCAACGACAATGTGAGTTCGACGGCCAACAGCATTCTCAATTTGATTGGCAATTCCTCGGTGACCAACGGCACCGCGGCGGGCAATCTCGTGACCGTGGCGCTGGGCGCGAACAGCACCGGCACCGGTTTGCTCAATGCGTCGGCCCTGGCCTCCCTCACGGGCGGCAATGCCACCAGCAACGCGACGCTGACCAGCATTTTTGGGACGACGACGATTAATGACGCGATAGTGCAGACCGGGACGCCGGGCGAGACGCTGGCGGTCACCGGCGCGGGGAATTTGACCTTCGGGGGCAATGGCACGGCGGCGGCGAATCTCACTTCGAGCATCAACGCCCCGCACCTGTCGGTGACGGGCAATGAAGTCATCACCATTGGCACGGGGGCGGTGGTGAATGCGGGGGCGCCGAGCAACGCCACGAACCAAGGCTACAATGTGTTCGGCTTCAATCCGGGGGACAATGTCACGTTGACGCTGACCGGCAACGGCATCTTGAACAGCGGCAACGTGGAAGTGGGCTTGGGCAACACGGGCGCCCTGCAAGGCGTAATCAACTCGACGCTGAATATCGGCGGCACTTCGCAACTGACCGCGAACGACCTGTGGATCGGCGAGGGCAGCACGGGCGACTCGGTTTCCGACTTTACGACGGCGCTGGTCAATCAAACCGGGGGCACGGTGATTTTGACGGGGAACAGCGCCGGGGGCGGCGGGTTGCAATTGGGCGGCCAATTCTCCTATGTGCTCAGTTCGACCAACGTAACCTACAATTTCAGCGGCGGCAATTTGGAGACCACGTCGATCGTGGCGGCGAATGTCGGCACCACGGGCTCGGTGTTGTTTAACTTCAACGGCGGCATTTTGACGGCCCTGGCCAACAGCAGCATCGCGGGGGTTAATGGCGCCACCGCGAACACGACTTTCATTTCGGGCGGGGCCCTCGGGGTCAATTCGCTGGTGGACAACGCGGGCGGGGCGATCATCAACACGAACGGCTTTAACATCACGATTGCACAGAATTTGACGCACAACCTCACCTTGGGCTTAACGCTGGACGGTGGTTTGACGAAGGTGGGCGCGGGCACCTTGACCTTCCCGATTACGCAGAACGACACTTACACGGGCAACACGACGCTGGGCAACGCCACCACGGTGGGCGGCACCTTGAATGTGTCGCAAGACAGCGCGCTGGGCGGCAATCCGAATGCGACGCTGATCTTTGGGAACACGGCCACGCTGCAACTTGGCTCGACCTTCACCCTTGGCCAGGGGCGCACGGTCAGCATCGGCAGCAGCCTCACCGGGATCATTGACACCCAGACTTACACCTTGAATTTCGGCGGCAACATTGTGGGGCATGGGAGCTTGGAAGAAACCGGCAGCGGGACGTTGAACCTGTTCGGGTTCAACACCTACAATGGGAGCACGATCATCAACTCCGGCACCCTGGAGCTCAATTACGCCAGCCCCGGGGCGCCCTCGACGAACATGATCAATGGGACCTCGGCCTTGGTGCTGAATGGCGGAGGCACCCTCTTGCTCCAAGCCATCCCGGTGGCCCTGACCGACACGCAAAATTTCAGCAGCACGCAGATTAATGGCGGCACCGGCGTGGCCACGGTCACCATCAACGGTTCGGCGGCGGCGAGCGGCCCGACGGTGAACCTTAACTTTGGCCCGATGTCGCGCACGACGGGCGGCGTGCTGGAACTCACGGAGGCGGGCAATGGTTCCTTGAACTTCCTGACCCCGTCGAGCGCCGGCCTGAATGCGCACGACATCACCGACAGCGATCATACACCGTTTGTGGTTTTAAGCACCGCGAACAACGGGGTGGACTGGGGCGCGTATGGCAATGCCTCGACCACCGGGGCGCCCATTGTGCCCCTGAACCAAGTGAACGGCTACACGCTGATCACGTCCGCCGCCAATTTGAGCAATGTCAACTCGCCGACGGAAAGCGTCGCCCTGTCTTCGCCACTTCAAAAGTTCCAACTCTCCTCGAATGTGACGATGTCGGATATTTCCTACCTGACGCCGCAAAGCGTCAATCCGATTATTGACATCAACCAGATCTATGCGATGGCCGTGGGCGGCGTGTTGGTCTCGAACGGCATCGGCAACGGTAACACCGCTGAAATCGCCGACGGCGCCATAACCCCGGTGGCGGCGGGCGGCGACCTTCTCGTGGTCCAGGGTCAGCTTGGCGGCTCCAGCGGAGCCGGGCTAATCTTTACCAACACCATTCTTGCCAATGTGGGCGGCCAGCCGACAAGTCTGGTAAAGATGGGGGTGGGCAACCTTGCAGTGGATGGCGGTCCGGGCTTCAACGGCTTTACCCCTTTCACCGGCAATACCTACCTGGACCAAGGTTTCATCCAGTTGAGTCCGGTCAGCACTGAAAACGGCGCAAATGGCACGACGGTGAATTCCTTCCTGGAAAACAGTGAACTTATCTTCCAGGGCGGCTCGCTTAATATTCCACTCAACCCCTCCGGCTTCGCCCAGGTTGGGGGTATTGCGGGCACGCAGAATATCGTCATCCTCAGCGATGGCACGCTGGCACTCACGCCGCGCGCGGGGGTCAATGCGGTGTTGAGCGGAAACATCAACAGTCTGGCCAGCGCTGCGCAGTTTAGCCTAATCATGGCCGGCCCCGGCAGTGAAACGCTGAGCGGCAACAATTTCATTGAAGGCGGGATCATCACCCTCGAGGGCGGCACGCTCAAAATCGGCGGTGCGGCGATCTTTGGCAACGGCACCACCAATACGGAGGACACGCTCTATCTCCAGGGTGGCAGCATTGACAGCCTCGGGTTTACGTCGGTGGTGAATAACACAACTCTCACCAACACCCTTAACCCCATACCAATTAGCTTCGTTGATCCGAATAACATCAATCCCAACGGCGCGGTGACCTATGTTGGTTCCACCACCGGGTTGACGCTGGGCTTGAATGGCAACATAACCCTGGCCACCTCGTCGTCCTCGGCCACCAACACGATCACGGTAACCAATAACACCTTGACCTTGGCGGGGGTGATTGGCGGCAATTCGGAGATCGTCAAAGCCGGCCCCGGCGCGCTGCAATTGACGGGGAACAACGGGAACATCACCGGCGGGGTTTACTTTAATGGCAACATTCTCCTCACGGGCGGCAATCTGGTGGTGACGAACGACCTGCAATTGGGCTTGGTGCCCACGCTCACGGGCACGACGGCCTCCTCCGGCAACATCCTCATCGAGGGCGGCGCGCTCAATGCGAACTTTGCCATCAGCGGCAACCGCGTGATCGAGGTCGGCAACGCGACCCTGGGCAACGGCACGTTCAACGTGTCGACCAACACCTCGACCGTGGTGTCCGGGTATATTGAAGATGTGACGGGGAACACAGGCGGCATCCTCCAACTGGAGGGCAATGGCACCTTGGTGCTCAACGGCGGCGCGGCGAACACCTACACCGGGGGCACGGTTTTGAGCAGCGGCATCCTCAACATTATTTCGACGGCGTTGTCCACGGCGGGCACGGCGGACGGCGCGTTGGGCGCGGCGGCGGCGGGCGTCACCTTCACGGGCAATGCGACGTTGCAGGCCGGCACCACGACCGATCTGAATGCCGCCCGGTTGGTTACGGTTAGCCCGGGTGTCACGGGCAACTTGAACACCAACGGCCAGGCTTTGAGCATCGAAGGCACGATTACCGGCACGTCCATCAACGCCAACCTCACCACCAGCTTTGGCACTTCCAACAGCAATCTGATTTTGGCCGTCAACGGCACCAACGCCAGTCTGACCGGGGTGAATGCGACGGCGGGCGACAACGTCACCATCCAGTATGTGAAGGCCGCGAACGGCACCGCGAGCACCACCGCCGCGGTGACGGGGAATGTGATTACGGTGACTTTGAGCGACACGGCCAACGGCGTCATCAATGCGACGGCGGCCAATGTCCTCGCGGCCATCAATGCGAACTCGAGTGTCGCCGCCTTGATCACGCCGAGCGAAACCTCGGGGAGCAACGGCAATGGCGTCGTGGCTTTGCTGGGCACTTCCAATCTCTCCGGCGCGGTGTTGCCGGGCACGCTCAATGAAGCCGGCACGGGCATCCTGACCTTGAACGGCTCCAGCAATTTCACCGGGGGGCTGACCTTGAACGCGGGCACGCTGAACATCGGCAACGCGCAGGCGTTGGGCACGGGCACGCTGACCATCAATGGCGGCGCGTTTGACAACACCATCGGCGCGAACGCCAACATCACCTATACGGCGGTCGCGTCCGGCGCGGGCGGCAACAGCATCAAAATCTCGTATGTCAACGGGGGCGCCAATAAAACCCTGGGCATTGATCCGGCTTCCAATGGGACGAACATCATTGTGGACTTGGGCACGAACTCCGAAGGCAGCGTGACTTCATCGGCCGCGCAGATTGTCAGCCTGATTGATAACACCGGGGCGTTCAGCAACCTCTCGCTCGTCAACACAGTGGTGCTGGCGCAGGATGCGGGCTCCGGCGCCGGCTTCGCCACCCCGATGGCGGCGACATCGCTGGCGGGCGGCGGGACGAACACGACGGCGGCCTTGACCACGGCCTTGGGGGTCAATGCCACCATGTCCGGCAATCCGCAGCTGCTCATCAACGGCAACTTCACCTATTTGGGGACGGCCACCAGCCTGAGCATGGGCTCGGGCAACGTCACGTTGAGCACCACGCCCAGCATCACGGTCAGCAACAATTCGCTGACCCTCGACGGCGTGATCAGCGGGGCGGGCTTGGGCCTCACCAAGCTGGGGAATGGCACCTTGGTGCTGGGCGCGCAGAATACTTACAACGGCATTACCACGGTGGATGGCGGCACGCTGGCCCTTGACTTCACGCAACCGGGCGCGCCGACGAACAATATTTTGAGCACGGCTTCGACCCTGGCGATGGGCGGCGGCGCCACGCTGGCCGTCATCGGCAATGGCACCGACACGCAAAGCGTGACGACGAACCCGCTGATTGGCGGCTCCAACCTCTCGCTGACGAATAACGCGACGGGGGTGCTGACCGTCAACTTGGGCACGATCACGCGCAGCCCCGGCGGCGCCGTCAACATTATCGCCCCGGGCATCGTGGACGACTTGGTGTTCGCGGCGAACACGACGAATTTCGCCGGCGCCAACGGCAACGGCATCAAGGTTGTTTTTGCCACGCCGACGGGTGCCAGCGACAATGTCACGGTGACCGGCTCCGGGAACAGCTCGACCATCACGGTGACGCCGAAGGCGGGCGGGGACACTTTGGCCAACATCACGGCGGCGATTGAAGCCAGCGCCAACGCCACCGCGCTGGTGTCGGTGAGCAACGTGGGTCTGGGCAATGTCTCGACGACGGCCACCACCACGCTCAGTGGCGGCGCGGTGGGCGTGGCGGCGGGGAATACGACGGCTTTTGCGGCGGGTGACGTGGTCACGACCGTCACCGGGTCGCAAGGCTTCCAGTTGGCCGACCCGAACACGGGGGCGCAGTTTGCCGTGGTTACGTTCCCGGTAAATTCCAACAACACCTTTGCCGGCACGACGACGGACTTTGCGGCGATTGGCCCCGGCGGCACCATTGTGCCCTACAGCACGATTGGGACTTACTTTGGCGACAGCGCGGCGAACGCGACCTTGGTCGCCGTCGACGGCGAGCTGGCGCCGAGCGTGGGCAACCAACCGTTGATCAACACGGATATTCCCTCAACCTCGTCGGCCATCAATGTGACCAACAACTACGCCATCAATTCGCTGCGCTTCAACCAGCCGAACGGGGCGCCGGGCAACGTCCTGAACATCAACGGCACCCTGGGCGTGAACGGCATCCTGGTCAGCGCGAATGTGGCGGGGGCGGGCGGGGCGGCACCGATCATCGGCGGGACGGGGAACCTGGAGGCGGCCAATCCGGGCGGTGAGCTGGCGATCTTCACCTATGGTAATTTTGGCGCGGGAGTGTCGAGCCTGTTCATCAGCACGAACATCACCAATGACGTTCGCCGCGAGCAATCTGACCAAGGCGGGCACCGGGAACTTGAGCTTGAATGGCACGAACACCTTCACCGGCTCGTTCTATTCGGATGCGGGCAATGTGATCCTGAGCGCGCCGGGCGGCGGCACGAACAGCCTGGCGGCGGAAAACGCGACCCTCAGCGTCAGCAACCAGGGCGGCTCTTTCCTGTTCGACTCCGCCATTCTCACGGCGAACATCGGCTCCCTGACGGGCAACGGCTCGGTGAACCTGCAGGATATCGCCACGACCCCGAACGCGGTGACGCTCAATCTCGCGCCCTTGGCGAACACGAACAGCATCTTTAACGGCACGCTGACCGGCAACGGCGCGCTGACGATCAACGGTCCGGGCGAGCAAACCTTGTCCGGCACGAGCACTTACACGGGCGGGACGACGCTCACGGGCGGCACGCTGGCCATTGGCAGCGCGGGAGCCTTGGGCGGGGGCGGCTTGGTGATTAACGCGGGCAATCTGGACACCGTCGCGGGCAACACCACGGTGAGCCTGACGCCGGTCACCTTCGGCAACCTCTACATCAACTTCCTCGGCACCGGCAACCTGGCCTTCGCCAACAGCAACAATCCGTTCCAGGTGGGCAACACCGACTTCAACGTCAACGTTGTCAAGAACACGCTGACGATCGGCAATGCCACGAGCATCGTCTATACGGCGAAACCCGGGGTTTCGAGCGGCAACCTGTATGTCGCCTACGTCAACCCCGGCCCGAACAATCCGACGGCGAATGTGACGGTGGCGCCCAACCCGGCGAACACCACGCAGACCAACGTCACCATCAATCTGGCGACGAACTCGAATGGTTCGATCATCAGCACCGCCTCGCAGATCTTGAATTTGATCAATTCGAACCTCACGGCCAATTCGGATCTGACGGTGGCCTTGGGCAGCGTCTACAACGACCCGAACGCCTATTTGGGCGCGGTTGGGCCGGCCAACATCAACACGGGGGCGGGGCAGACCCAGTTCTTTGAGGGCGGCTTGGTGGGGTCGGGCAATCTGGCCCTGTCCGGCAATGGCACATTGTTCATGCAAGGCGGCAGCGTGGGCAGCAATGCGACGACCAGCTTCACGGGCAACTACTTTGTCGGCAATGGCTCGACCTTGGACATCAGCTCCAACACCTCGCTCGGCGCGAACCCCGGCGCGCTGGTCAATTACCTCAACATGGTGAATGGCTCGACGCTGGAAACCACGGGGAACACAACGCTGGCCGGGAACCAGAGCTTCAACGTTCTCAACGGCGCCAATGTCACGATTGACACGATTGGCAACGCCTCGAACCTCACGATCACCTATTGGGCGGGCAACGGCAACATCATCAAGACCGGGTCGGGCAATTTGACGTCCGCCATCGGCGGCAATGAAGGCACGACCGCAAACACGTCCTCCTTCTCCGGCAACATCATTGTGCAGCAGGGCTTCCTGATTTCGCCGAACTCCTCCGCCGCGCCCTTCGGCTCGCCGAACGTGAACGTCGTGCTGGAAGGCGCGGGCGGCGGCTTGTGGTATAACGGCAGCGGCCAGACCTACGCCAACAACATCATCCTGGAGCCGAACCCGAACGGCGGCAGCAATTTCTCGACGATCATTCCCGTGAACTTCGCGAACAACGGCACCACGGCGACGACGAACAACAACATCAACTCCGTCGTCTCGAGGACCAACAGCTCGGTGGTGCTGGAAGTTCTGTTCCCGACGGCGAACAACCTCATCTCCTTTGAAGCAGGCACCAACTTTGTCGGCTACAACGGCACGGTGCTCTTCTCGGTCAGCTCGGGGAACGCCGGGGAAATCCGCCTCTTCTCCACGGTGGAGAGCGGCGGGCAGATTGCGAACGCCGGCAACGGCAGCATCACGGGCGTCCCGGCGGGGGTCACGATGAATTTCACCACGGGCTTGCTGAGCAACGGCGCGATCCCCCAGTTTACCAACGCCCCTCTTTCCCCGTCGGCGATTTATGATTTTGGCAACGCCACCCTGCTGCCCGGCGGCGCCGGCTTCACTTTGATCGAGCGCGATGCCTCGACGCAGGGGCACTTCGACGAAGCCACCATCTACATGGGGGACCTGAACGGCGGCACTTCCGCAACCACCATTGGCGATCCCAATGGGACCGCCGAGCCCGGCTTCCTGGTGACGGGAATGCTCAATCTCAACAGCACTTGGAATGGCGTCATCGAAGACGCGGGGGGCGGCAACGGCTACAACATCACCAAAACGGGCACCGGCACCTGGACGTGGACGAACTCGCAGCTCAATTCGGGGCTGACGACGATCCAGGGGGGCACGCTGCAAATCGGCAACGGCGGCCTGACCGGCGCGCTGGGCTTCAATGCCACGAGCGCCAATGTTTACAGCACGGTGCTGGACAACGCGAACCTCAGCTTTGACTACGGCGGCAACCAGAATGTGCAGAATCCGATCACCGGCCCCGGCACGGTGCAGCAGATCGGCACCGGCATCCTGACGCTCAACGGCAACAACACCTACACCGGCACGACGATCATGACCACGGGCACGATTCAGACGAGCTTGATTGCCAACGCCTATGTGCCCAGCCCCATTGGCGCCAGCTCGACGCTGACCGCCGGCCTCCTCTTCAACGGCGGCACGTTGCAATACGTGGGCAATGGCACCACCAGCGACCGCCTCTTCACCATTTCGCCGAACGGCGGCTTCTTCGACGCCTCGGGTGTCAGCGGCAATTTGACGGGCAATGTGACGAACGGCACCATTTCGATCTTGTCGGGCGGCACGGCGGCCGGCGGCGGCGCACCGGCGGCCCTGGCCACCAACACGACCAGCTTCGCGGGTGAGACGCTGTATTACACGGGCGCAGCGGCCGGCACGGCGGACAACGGCGTGGCCATCTCCTATGTGCAAGGGACTGGCGCGAACACGACGGTGGGGGTGAGCGGCAGCAACATCACGGTGACCTTGAAGGCCGGCGGCGACACGGGCAATGACGTGGCGGCGGCCATCAACAGCAACCCGCAGGCGAACGCGCTGGTCTATGCCTATAGCGGCGCGCTGGTCATGACCAACCCCGGCAATATCGGCGTCAGCGGGCTGGGCGTGGCGGAGAACCTGACGCTGACGGGCAATGGCACCGGCGACATGTATCCCAACATTGTGGATGACGGCGCGGGCCAGACCTCGATCTTCAAGACCGGCACCGGCACGTGGACGCTGGACGGCAACCAGACCTATTCCGGCCTGACCACGGTTTCCAACGGCATTCTCCAGATCAATGGGACCTTGGTGAACTCGAACGTCCTGGTCACGGGCAACGGCAACTTGAGCAACATCAACAACAACGGCGTGATCAGCCAAAATGTGACGGTGCAGAACGGCGGCATGATCACCCCGGGCAACGGGGTGATCGGCATCCTGACGGCGGGCAACGTCACCTTGAATGGCGGCGGCATTTTCAATGTGGAGGTCAATCCGGTCGGCGGCAACCTCACCTATGCGGGGACTTCGCTCAACACCAGCCTGCTCGAATTCACCCACAACCTGACGATTGCCGGCGGTAGTTTTGAATTTAGCGTGCTGGGCACCGGCGCGCCCTTCACGACGCCCGGCACCTATGCGATGTTCGAGCTGGGCCCCAACGCGACGATTGTCGGCGGCGCAGGCAGCTTCAACAACTTGAACTGGCAGGGCGCCCCGGTGGGCTTCACCTTCAGTCTGGCGCCGCTGGCCGGAGGGAATTCCGACATTTACGCGGCGACCGTGGCGTTTACGCCCAGCCAGGGTTTCTGGACGGCGAACACGACCTCGAGTGGCAATTGGAGCGTCAACGCCAACTGGGATGGCAACAACAGCGTGGTGCCCAACGCGGCCGGCGCGCAAGCGGTGTTCCCGGCCATCCAATCCGGCCCTTACTCGGTGATTGTGGACGGCAACTTTACGATCGGCAACCTGACGCTCTCCGGGGCGAATGCCTACACCCTCAACACGGCCAATGGCACCCAGTCGCTGACGATGAACAACAGCGGCAACCAAGCGATCCTCTTCATCGCGGGGGGCAACCACACGGTCAATGTGCCGCTGGTTTTGGCGGCGAACATCGGCATGAATATTGATGCCGCCTCCGGCACGGGCGTGACGTTGAACAGTCCCATTTCGGATGCGAACGGCACCGTCCACGGGAACATCACCCTGGGCGGCGCGGGCAACGTGAGCCTGTTTGGGAACAGCACTTACTCGGGCACGACGGCGCTGAACGCGGGCACGACAATCGTCAACAACGCGAACAGCCTGGGCGTGGGCGGCAATATTGTGCTGGGCGGCGGCTTGTTGGAATGGGCTTCCACGACCAATGGATTCGCGTCCAACGCCACGGGTGACATCTCGATGAATGGCAGCGTGAGCCGCAACATCACCATCGTGGGCGGCAATGCCACGTTTGACGTGCCGCCGGGCTGACGGTGACACTGGCGGGCAACATCGGCGATGGGTCCGTGGGCAACGTGACCATGACCGGCGGCGGCGTGCTGGCGCTGGGCGGCCTGAACGCGAGCAGTTCCAACGGCTACGTGGGCAACACAATTCTCAGCCAGGGCCTCATCCAGTTCTCGGCTTTGACGAACCTGGGCTTGGGCAATATCATCATGAATGGCGGCGGTTTGCAATGGGCGCCGGGAACGGCGACCGATGCGTCGCAGTTCAACATCTTCCTCACGGGCAATGGCATTTTCGACACGAACGGCAATAATGTCACGCTGGCCAACCCGGTTGGCCGCGGCGGTTCCGGCAGTTTGACCAAGGTCGGCAACGGGGTATTGACCTTGGCGGCAGGGAGCAACTCCGGCAACATCACGGGCAGCGTCATCCTTGACGCCGGCACCACGACGCTGGGCTTCGCGGGGAATACGACCAATAACGGCACCCTGACGACCACGGCGGTGATCCCCGGGACGACGGAGAATGGCGTCACCCTCAATTATATCGCCGGCAGCGGCAACACCACGACGGTCAGCAGCGTGGTGGGCACCGGCAATAGCAGCGTTGTCACGGTGACCCTGGCCGCCGGGGGCGACTCGACAACGGACATCGAGAATGCGATTCTCGCCAACAGCACCGCATCCCAGTTGGTGAGTGTGGGCGGCACCGGCAATGTGACGGGCGGCACGGTGACGCTGGGCAACGGCACGGGGATATTGAGCGGCATCGGCATCACGAATGACTTGCAATTGGGCACGGTGCCGACGACGTTCAACCCGATTTCGGTGATTTTGAACGGCGGCGCGCTGGTCGTCAACGGGAACGTCACCATTGCCGGCACGCGCGGGATCGCCCTCGGCAATGGCTCGGCGGGGGTGTCCGGCGGCGCTTTTTACATTCCGGTCGGCGACGTGCTGACGGTTAACCCCATCATCAGCAACTACGGCAACAGCTCCGGCCAATTGGTGATCGAAGGCGGCGGCTCATTTGTCGTCGGCACCAACGCCGCCAACGCTTACACCGGTGGCACGCTGCTGATTAATTCCATCATCAACCTCACCAACCTGGCCTCCAGCGACGTGGGCACGAGCGCCGCACTCAGCACCGGGACGATTGAAGTTAAAGGCACCTCGACGATCAATGCGGGCAATGGCATTCACGGTTTGAACAGCCAAAATCTGCAGATTGACCCCGGCGCGACCGTGACCTTGATCAGCGGCGGCAAACAATTCAGCGGGATCAACGTGACCGGCTCGGGCAACTATGTTTTCGACGGCAGCAACGTCGTCGAATACACGGGCACGGCCGGGAGCTTCACCGGGAATGTGTTTCTTAACGGCGTATTCGAATGGGAGCCGCAAACCGGCCAAGGCGGCAGTTTCACCAATGCCACCGTCTATCTCGATGCGGGCGTGCAATTCGCCCCGCGTGACAATGGCAACGGCACCGTCTGGAACATGGGCGCCTTGAACGCCGCGCCGGGCGCCAATCTTACCTCGGTCCTGGTCGCGTCCACCAATTCCGGGAATGTGACTTACAATATCGGCCTGCCGAACACGACCTCGACATTCTCCGGCAACATCGAGAACTCCTTCGGCGCCAACATATCCTCGAACACGGGCAATGTCACCTCCATCAACATTGTCGCCGGCCGGTTCATCTTTGACGGCACGGACAGCGCCTTCCTCGGCACGACGACCATCAACCCGGGTGCGGTGCTGCAAATTGGCGACAATTCCGTCGCGGCGTTGGGCATGGGGAACCATACGGCGGGCAACATGCACGACAACGGCTTGCTGGTGCTGGCCATGAACACCACGGGTAACATCACCGAGACGGCCATCCTGAGCATGAATGGCGGCGCCTCGAATGGGGCCGGGGTCACGGCCACGTCGGCGGGTCTGGCGTCCGACATCGAAGGCAACGGCAGCGTGCAGGACCTGATTGCCGGGAATTTGGTGATGAACCAAAACAACGATTCCTACACCGGGTCCACCGAAATTGACGGCGGCACCATGAGTGTGGCGTTCCTGGCCAATGGGGGGCAGAACAGCGGCATCGGCGCCGGCAGCGCGAACGCCAGCAGTTTGGTGCTCAATGGGGGCACCCTCGCCTATACAGGCAGCTCGACCACGTCACCGGCCGGCGTCACGACGGATCGCCTCTTTACCATCGGCAATGCCACGAGTGACCTCGGCGGCGACATTGTGGCGGACGGCACGGGCGCCAATGGCGCGCTGAACTTCAGCTCGACGGGGAACATCGTGGCCACGGCCACGACGACTTCGCCGACGCTGAGCTTCGACGGCAATTTCGATGGCATCAACAACTTCGCGCCGACCATTACCGACGTGAACACGACGGTTCCCACGAACGTCAGCATCGTGGGGAGCACCTCGTGGAACTTCAATGGCACCAACACCTACACGGGCGCGACGAATATTCTGAACGGCAATTTGGCGGTGACGGGGCCCTTCATGACCTCGAGCGTGGTGAACGTGAATGGCGGCAACCTGGTCTCCAACAGCACCATCCAGGGGACGGTCAACTTGATGAATGGCAACTTGATGCCGGGCTTTAATGTGGTGACGGACAGCACCGGCGGCCAGGCGCCCATCGGCGGCCCGCTGAATACGGGCGGCGTGCTCACGCCCAACAACTTGAACGTGAATGCGATGAATGTGACGGGTGGCATCATTGACATCACGTTCAATGGGGCGGGGGGGAACACCCAAATCAGAACCGTGGACATGTTCAATTCCATCAATGTCGGCGCCGCGAACGGCCTGACACTGGGGAATGGGACAACCTTCAACTTCTACACGTTCAACCCCAATGCCACGGTGAGCGTCAACCTGGGCACGCCATGGTCCACCACCGGGTTCTACAACTTGTTCGAATACACGGGCACGGCGGGCGGCGTGTATGGCCTGAACCCGAACCTGCTGAATTCCTCGAACGTGCTCAATGCGGTCACGGGCGTGGATTACATCTTCGGCGAGAATCCGGTCACGGTCGGCAACATCACCGACAACTACTTCTATGTGGACATCACCACGCCGCCGGACAATTTCGACTGGACGGCCTCGGCCAGTGGCAATTGGAGCAATGCGGCCAACTGGAACTACGGAATTCCGGGCATTTCCGCGAACATTTCCGGCAACATCATCAACGGGGTGGGCGCGGTGGCGGAATTCGGGCCGTTCAACATTCTGGCGCAGGGCGCGAACGCGACCAACGTTACGCTGGATGTCAACCCGCACATTAGCGGCCTGCTGTTCACCAGCGGTACGCCCTATGACATCGTGGGGACCACGGGCAATATCCTGACCTTCAGCAATGGCGGCACGAATGCGAGCACGATCACGGACGCCAAGGGCAACAACACCGTCCAGGCGAACTCCGTGATGGACGCGGGCGGCATTCTGGTGGACGTGGCCCCGAATTTGACCCTCAGCCTCGCCGGCAATATCGGCCAGAGCAGCGGGACGGCGGCGGTGACCCAGCAAGACAGCGGCACGTTGGTGCTGTCCGGCCTCAACACCTTTGCGGGCGGCTTCACCGTCAATAACGGCAACCTGGACCTGAATGCGGGCGGCAACAGCACGGCGTCGCCGCTGGGCACGGGCCTCTTCACGATTAACGGCAGCATCAACCTGGACAACACCAGCGGGAGCCCGGTGACCATCGCCACCAACAATCCGGTCAAGATCAATGATTCCTTCAGCTTCACGGGCAGCAGCGACCTGAACCTGGGCACGGGCGCGGTGACCTTGAATACGACCACCCCGGTGATCACGCTGGTGGGTGCGAGCAATCTCACCTTCGGCGGTCCGATTGGCAGCAGCAGCGCGGCCAACTTGACCGTGACCGGCACGACGACGACGAGCGGCAACCTGGTGCTGAACGGCGCGAGCACCTTTGCCGGCAACCTAATCTTGACCAGTGGAAACCTGAACTTGGGTGGCAGCCTGGCCGCCAACTTGGTGGTAAGTGGTAACACGGATGTTATTACCCTCCCCGCCGGCACGCAGACCACCGGAGCGGCGACATTCACCGCGAACACGGCCACCATCGCGGGCAGCGGCAATTTCTCGCCGGCCAGCGTCACCATCAGCCCGTCGAACGCCACCAATGGCACCAGCAACACCACCATTTCCGCCAATATTGTCGGCAGCGGCTATGTGAACATGAACAGCGCGAACTCGACCCTCACGCTGAACGGCACCAACACGTTTAACGGCACGGGCTTGGCGGCGTCGAACACGACGAATGTCGCCGGTGACGCGCTGAGTTTCACGGCCGCCTCGCCCGGTTCGGCGGGCAATGTCATCACCATCCAATATACCGTGGGGAACAGCTCCGTCACGAACACGACGGTGACCAGCGTGAGCGGGAACACGATTATCGTGACGATGAAGAACGGGGGCGACACGGGGGCGGACGTGGCGGCGGCGATCCAGGGCAACTCGGCGGCTTCCGCCCTGGTCAACGTGGTCAATGTGGGCAGCGGCGTCCTGGCCCTCAGCAATGGTTCCCTCACCGGCGCCGGCAACTCGACGCTGAGCGGCGGCGCCCTGGGAGTGGCGGCAACGAACACGACGCTATTTGATTCCAACGCGGGCAGTGTGGTTTATACCGGCACCTCGAACGGCACGGCGGACAATGGCGTCTCCATCGTTTATGTGACCGGTACGGGCGCGAACACGACGGTGAGCAGCGTGGTGGGCAATGTCATCACGGTGACGCTGGCGAATGGCGGCGACACGGTGGCGAATGTGACGGCGGCGATTGCGGCCAACGCCACGGCGGCCTCGTTGGTGAACTTGGGCACGAGCGGCAACAGCGGCGTGATTGCGGTGAACGGCACCTCGACCCTGGCGGGCGGCGGCACAAATGTGAATTTGGTCTCCGGCACCCTCAACGTGGGCAGCGCGGGCGCGTTGGGCAGCGGCCCGATCACCATTATCGGCGGACACTTGGTCAACACCAGCGGCAGCGCGATAACGTCCCTGACCTCGAACAACGCCATCAACCTGAACGGCACCCTGACCTTCGGCGGTTCCACGAATCTCGATACCGGCACGGGCGCGGTGACGCTGCTCAATAACTCCGTGATCAACCAGGCGGGCACCTCGGTCAGCGTGCTGGAGTTGGACGGCAATATTTTGGGCAACGGCTTCACGTTGACGACGAATGGCACCGGGCGCTTGAATTTGGGCGGCACGTCCTACGTCTTCAACAACACCACCTTGAACGGGCCGGTATTGACTTTGGGCGGAGTGGTCAGCTTCACCAACAACGCGATTATTTCGGCCAACAACAGCGGCACGGGCGCCGCGGTTCGAGTCAATGGCACCGTGAGCATGGGCGGATCGAGCGCGCTCTCGACCAACGCCGAGGTGGACGTGGGCAATGGCACGGTCGGCGTGTTGACCTTCAATAGCACCGGTAACATCAATGCCAATGACCTCTACGTTGGGGTAGGGAACACGGCCAATAGCAGCGTGAGCGCCACTGGCACGGTGAACCAGACCTCAGGTACAATAGACTTGAGCGGAACCAACGGAACTTATGCCTTGATTCTGGGCAATGGCACCGGCGGCACCGGTTCCACCAGCAGCAGCTATGTGCTGGGCAACGGCACGGCCGGCAGCGCCACGTTGATTGCGACCAACATTGGGCAGGGTGGCTCAGGCACCGGCACTTCGACACTCACGCTTAATGGCGGCGTCATCGTTCCGACGGGCAATTCGACGAACTTTATCGCGGGCCTGACCAAGGCGCAGATCGGGCTGGGCGGCTTTACCCTGAATACGGCCGGCGACACAGTTACGCTCATGCAAAACCTGACTTCCGACACGGGGAATACGGGCGGGGCGACGGATGGCGGCTTCACCATCAACGGCGGCGGCGTTTTGGACCTGGGCTTTAATGCGACCACCGGGGTGGCGGTCACTGAATCTTATACGGGCAACACCAACATCAGCAACGCGACCGTGTTCCTGGGCAATGTGACGGACACCAGCGTGAGCATCACGGGCGGCAATGTGGTGGTGGGGGCCAATGGCACCTTGGACACGGCGAGCAAGAGCCTGACCGTCCCCGTCTTCGTCAACAATGGCGGCGTGCTGAAAGTGGAGGCGAACTCGATCACGACCGACGCGAGCATCACGATCGCCAATGGCGGCAAGCTGATCAGCAACGGCGGCGGCGCGACCCTCAATTCGGCGGTGACGATAAGTTCGGGCGCGACGTTCCAGCCCGGTGTTCCCACCGGCAACGGCATCACCACCATCAATGGTTCCTTGAGCCTGGCCGCCGGCGCGCTGGTGCCGATTTACTTCGACACATCCGCCCCCGCCAACCCCGACAAAATCGTCCTGACGGGAACCGGGTTCACCAATTTCAGCGGCAACCTGGTGGATTTCGACCTGTATCAGAGCAATGGCGACCAATTCTTGAGCACAAACGGCACCGCCAACTACACCTTGATCACCTCCGTGGGCGGGGTGGGCAATGTGTCGAACTTCGTTTGGGCGAACGCACCCACGTTCGGCAACTTCTCGGACAGCTTCAGCATCGTCAACGGCGACAATGTGCAGATTTCGATCACCAGCAGCCTGGCGCCGAACCAGTGGATTCTCGCGACGGGCGGCTCCTGGGGCAATGCGACGGCTTGGAGCTTTGTGACACCGAGCTCGAACGAGACGGTGCTGCCGCCGAATGGCGCGGGCGCCAACTTCACCGTGACGCTGGCCGATGGCTTTATCTCCAGCCCGAGCACCATCACACTGGACGGCAACCGGACGGTGGGCGGGATCAATTTCCTGAGCACGGTGCCCTTCACCATCGCCGCGGGGAACGCGACCACGAACACGCTGACGTTCGACGACGGCAGCGGGATCGCCGCGACGTTGCTGGTGCCGCAAGGCAATGACACCATTAGCGCGCTGGTGGCGCTGACCAGCAACAGCGTGCTGTCCGCCAATATCAACACCGGCTCGACCCTGACCCTGAGCGGCGGGGTGCTCAAGGCGGCCTCGGGCACGGACAAGGGCATTACCGTGATTGGCACGGGCACCTTGATTCTCTCGGGCAACGACACCTATGTGGGCAACACGACCATCAACGCGGGCACGCTGGTGCTCTCGGGTAATGACACCGCGACCACCGGTGACGCCATCCTGAATGCAGGCAACCTCGACATCAACAATGCGACGGCGCTGGGCACCGGCCCGGTCATCATCAACGGCGGCGCGATTGACAACACGAGCGGCGCGAACCTGACGCTCACGGGAACCAACACCTTCACGATTAACAACAGCTTCGAGTTTATCGGGTCGGGGAATCTCGTGTTGGGCACCGGCAATGACACAATCACGCAGTCGGTCAGCCTGGACGTAAATGCCGACAGCCTGACTTTGACCGGCAATCTGCTCGACAGCACGTCCGGCTCTTCGCTCTTTAACAAGACGGGCAACGGCACCCTGATCTTGAAGGCGGCCTCCTCCAATATTTCGACGATTGAGATTAGCGCGGGCACGGTGATCCTCTCCGGCGGCGCCAACCGCCTGACGACTTCGACCTCTTCCAGTTTGGAATTGGGCAACGGCGCAACGGGCAGCGGGCTTTTGATCCTGGGTGACAACAATGGGGTTGCGAACCAGACGCTGACCAGCCTGGTGGTCGAGGGCAACGGCACCGCCAATGCGATTGAGGGCGGCGCCGCCACCGCGTCCCTCCTGACGATCAACCTTGCGAGCAATACGACGACGGACACCTACTCGGGCCTGCTGGGGTTGGGTAACGGCAACTTCACCGTCACCGCGGCGAACGAGCTGGCGCTGACCAAGATTGGCAACGGCACGCTGGTGTTGACCGGCAACAACAGCTACCTGGGCAACACGACGGTCAGCAAGGGCATCCTGGTGATCAGCTCGGACAGCAACTTGGGTGCGCCAACGTCGGTCCTGGTGATGGGCAACAATACCGCCCCGACGAGCAACACGCCCACGCTGGAACTCGCGTCCAACAACTCGATGACGAGCAACCGCCAGTTTGCGTTCAACAGCACCGTTGCCAACCTCACGGTGGAGGCCAACTCGACGCTGACCTTGGGCGCCAACGCAAGCATCACCTCCAACAACACCGGGGACGGCGTGAATTTCAACGGCAACGGCACCATCATCCTGGACCGTGCCACGCCCTACACTTACAATGCCACGGCGACCAACATCCTGGGCGGCACGGTGCAACAGGACACCGCGAACATCCTGCCCGCGAACACGGCGGTGACGGTTGCCGCGGGCGCCACCTATGCCATGAACGGCTTGAACGCCAGCTTCGGCTCACTGGCGGGCGCGGGCACTGTGGCGATGAGTTCCCTGACCGGGAATGGCAACTTGACCGTGGGCAACAACAACACCTCCACGACCTTCACGGGCATTATTAGCGGCAATGTCAGCGGCCCGAACGGCACCCTGCCCACCACGGATGCGAACTTCGTGAAAGTTGGCACGGGCAACCTGACCCTGGGCGGCAACGACACCTTCACCGGCCAGACCAACATCACGGCGGGCACCCTGACAGTGAACAGCAGCCTCGCTCTGCAGTTCAGTGATGTAAACTACAACACGGGCGGCGGCAACCTGGTCTTTGGCTCGGGCGTCACGGCGGTGACGATGGCTGAACTCCAAGGGAATGAAAGCATCGCGCTGACCAATGCGAATGGAACCGCCCAAGGCGTCGTGCTGACGGAAGGCGGGGACAATGGGACCAACGATTACACCGGTGATCTGACGGGCCTTGGTTCCTTGGTGAAGGCGGGCAATGGCTCGCTGACTTTGTCGGGCAACGCCGCCTACAATGGATCCACCACGGTGAGCAACGGCTCCTTGACTTTGGATGGCACGGACAACACCTACGCGGGCGGCACGACGATCGCCAGCAACGCGACCTTTACGTTGGATGGCGAGTTCTCCACCGCCCCCAGCCTGGCCGGCAACGTGTCCAACAACGGCACGTTCAACTACGACGAGGCGGGCACCACGACCACCTATGCGGGCGTCATCAGCGGCACCGGCATCACGAATGTGGTTGGCGAAGAAGGCGTCACGGTCGCCGAGACAACGACCGGCAAAGCGACCAATATCACCAACGTGTCGGTGACGGGTGACATTCTCGTGTTGACAGGAAATAACACCAACACGGGCAGCTTGGTTGTAAGCAGCAGCGGACTGATCGTGAACGGGACGGTGCAGTCGGCCATCACCGTTGGCTTCGGCTCCTATCTGGGCGGCAATGGCAACATTGATGCGAATGTGAATGACGAGGGCGGCGCGCTGGCACCCGGCTTAACGTCAAATCTGAGTTACAGCAACTCGGGCAAATATGCCATCGTCACCGCGGCGACCCTCGATACGCTGGTTATTACAGGCAACCTGATCTGGAGCCCCTCGCCGGGCGTGGCCAATGTTTTCCACCTCAGCAACTCGGGCAACACCTCCGACCGGATAAATGTCCTGGGCACCGTGACCACCGAAAACGATGACACGATCGAATTCGACTTCATGGATACGGGCACCCTGGGTGATACTTACACGTTGTTGACCTCCAGCGGCAACATGGAGAACTTGGGCTTGTCGCTGAGCCAGCTCCAGGCCGTAAATGTCTGGGAAGGCGGCCGGGGCGACGAGGGTAGCTACTTCATCTTTGCCAACGGCGGCACGGCGCTCGACTTTGTCGTGGTGCCCGAGCCTTCGACGTGGGGCCTGCTGGCGGGTGGCGCGATGCTGTTGGTCGGCTGGCGCCGCAAGCGCGCCCTGGCCAAGGCCGCCCCGGCCGAGCGCAACACGCAGGCGTAAGCTTGCGGGGTATCAACCGATCTTCTTCATCGTCCGCCCAAGCGTCCGTTTGGGCGGACGATTTTTTTTGGCCTCCAGAAAAGTGGGCCTGGCCGGATTTGAACCGGCAACCAAAGGATTATGAGTCCTCTGCTCTAACCGTTGAGCTACAGGCCCGCAAATCAGCGCAAATCCAGCCACGCCATCAGGCAAATCTGGCCGGCGAGGAAGGCGCCCAGCACCCAAAAGGCTGCTTCCTGAAAGCGGTCGCGCCCCAGCAAGCGCTCCTTGGGCGCGGGTGGCGCGTTGGGCGGCATGGTCTCGCTTGACATGGCCAATGCCTAGCGACCTCAGGGGGTCAAAGCAAGCCCGCTTGATTCCCTGCATCGCTAATACCCCAGCGCCGATTAGGAAGCCTAATTGTAACCTAAAGTCCCCCATAATTTAATCTTAAGGAGTCAAAATCCGATTGACGGGGCGGGGGCGTTGCCGCCATCGTCTCCTCTCCCCATTTCCATCCCAGGCTCCCTGGGTTGGAAGACGGCGGTTTTGGCTGCTTTCTGCCACCATGATTTTGCGTTCCCTCCGTTGGAAGAAATACGCCCTGCTGGCGCCCGTGCTGGCGCTGGCGGGGGCCACGCCTGCCTTTGGCGCCGAGGGCGTGGCCCCGCAGGCCTCCGTGATTTACAGCGTCGGCGGCTTTCCGATTACGAATTCGATGGTGACGACTTGGTTTTTCTCGCTGGTCCTCATCCTTCTGGTGCGCTGGGCGGTGGGTCGCCCGCAACTGGTGCCCTCGCGCGGCCAGACGGTCATCGAAACCGTCGTCATCAGCCTGCGCGACATCTTTGAACCGATTGTCGGCCAGCGCATGATTGGCAAGGTTTTTCCCCTGTTGATCAGCTTCTTCATCTTCATCCTGATGATGAATTGGGGCGGCTTGCTGCCTGGCGCCGGTTCGATTGGGCTGATTCATCATGATGGTACCTTCACCACGATTTTCCGCCCCGCGGACTCCGACCTGAACACGACGCTCGGCCTGACCATCGTCTCATTCACCGCCTGGCTTTATTTCGTCCTGCGTTACGCCGGCATCGGCGCGCTGGCGAAAGACATTTTTGGCAACAAGGCCAACAAGAAGGAAGTGCATATCCTGCTCTACTTTGCGCTTTCACCGGTGTTCTTCCTGGTGGGCTTCGTGGAAATTATTTCCATTCTCTCCCGCCTGCTGTCCCTGTCCTTCCGTCTCTACGGCAACGTCTTCGGCGGGGACAGCCTGCTCGACGCGATGTATAACATCTGCCCTTGGGTTTTGCCGGCGATTTTCTATTTCATGGAGCTGCTGGTCGGCATCGTTCAAGCCTTTGTGTTCGTGGTGTTGACGGCCGTATATATCGGCCTCATCTGCAACCATGAAGGGGGAGACCATGACCATGCCGAGGAAGACCATGGCGACGCCGCCCACGGCGACGCCAAACCCGCAAACGCTCATTAAATCCTCCCAAACTCTTTTTCCCTGCTCCTCGCTATATAATCTTTCGCCCTCCGGGACCATGCTACGCGTGGACGGAGAGCACGCAACAAACACCAACACTACCATGATCAACGAAATCGCCCACCTCGCCAGCCACATCACTCCGATGCTGGTTGCTCAAACGGCTCCCGAAGCCGTCAGTCCCTTCCTCGCCTTCAAAGGCGGCCTCGCCTGCCTGGGTGCGGCCATCGGCGTCGGTCTGGTCGGCTCCAAGGCGGCGGAAGCCGTCGGTCGCAATCCGAACGCCTTCGGTAAAATCATCGTCATCGGCATTCTCGGCATGGCCTTCGCCGAAGCCGTGGCCTTCTACGGCCTCCTCGTCCCGCAGAAGTAACCCTCCCGGCGCATCGCCGCCGTCCCGGCCAGTGCCGGGCGGCGGCGGATTCGCCATTCCTTTTCCCACCCAAAAGATTTTTGCCATGCACGACGCCTTCCACTTTCTCGCCGCCGACGGCCCCCTGGACCTGGTGACCAAAATCTTCGGTCCCTTTGGCGTGAAGCCCGTGCTACTCATCGCCCAAATTATCAACTTCGCGATCGTCTCCGTCATTGTTTACCGCTTTGCCATCAAGCCCATCCTCGTCACGGTGGATGAACGGAACAAGAAAATCGCCGATGGGTTGAAATTCACCGAGGAAGTTAAGAAAAAACTCGCTGACACGGAGACGCAGCAGGCCGAAGTCCTCAAGCAAGCCTCCCTCGAAGGCAAAAAAGTCATCGCCGAGGCGCGCGACACGGGCAAGGCCCTCGTCGAAAAGGCGGCGCAGGACGCCACCCGCTCGGCCGAGGACATTATCAAAAAGGGCCACGAAGCCGTCACCCTCGAACGCTCGCAAATGCTCAACGACCTGCGCCGCGAAGTCGCCCAGCTCGTTGTCACCACCGCCAACCGTGTCCTCGCCCGCGACCTCACCGCCGACGAACGCGCCCGCTTTAACACCAGTGCGGCGCAAGATTTATCGAAGAACTAATAATGGAAGATGGAAAATTAAAAATGGAAAAATCCAGCCACCGTCTTTCGAGCTATTGAACTCGTCTTAACTTCATTCATTTTTTCCATTTTCCATCTTCCATTATCCCCCGATGACCCTCGACCGCCAGTATAAGGATTTTGCCAAGAAACTGGCCCGGCTCTCCTTGGACGCCGGCAGCCAGTTGGACCCGGCGCGGGTGGACGCCGTCCTCTCCTCCCTGCGCGGCCATCCACCCCGCGTCCAGCGCGCCATTCTCAAAGCCTACCTGCGCTACCTGCAAATTGAAGACCGTCGCGGCCGCATCCTCGTCGAGCACGCCGGCGACGCCAGCCCCGCCGACCTCGACGCGCTCCGCAACCGCCTCGAGAAAAAATATGGCCGCGCCCTCCGCCTCGAAGCGCGGGAAGCCCCCGCCCTCATCGCCGGCCTGCGCGCCTCGGTGGCCGACGACATCTACGAAGCCTCCCTCTCCAGCCGCCTGACCGCGCTGCAAACGGCGCTCATTTGAATTAAGAACTAAGAATTAAGAAACAACCCGCCCTCGTTCTTATCTTTCACCACACCTAAAAATCTTTCCAATCCCTGCCGGGAAATTCCTAATTCTTATTTCCCGTTTCTTAATTCTGCCCTCTTAATTCTTAATTCCACCTTCCCATGCCCTCCGTTCTCGAACAAATCCAGCAGGAAATCGCCAAGCTTGAAACCGGCTCCACGCAACGCAACGTGGGCCGCATCGTCACCCTCGCCGACGGCGTCGCCAAACTCGATGGCCTCTCCGCCGTCATGTATAACGAAATGATCGAGTTTCCCGGCGGGGTCTTTGGCATCGCCCTGAACCTCGAGGAAGACGAAGTCGGCGCCATCATCCTGGGCGACTACGCCCACCTCAAGGAAGGCGACGAAGGCAAGACGACCGGGCGGCTCCTCTCCGTGCCCGTCGGCAAGGCGCTGCTGGGCCGCGTGGTGGACGCCATTGGCCGGCCCATGGACGGCAAAGGCCCCATCGCCACTTCTGAAACTTATGCGGTGGAGAAAATCGCCCCCGGCATCATCGCCCGCCAATCCGTGGACCAGCCCCTCGCCACCGGCATCATGGCCATTGACTCGATGATCCCGATTGGCCGCGGCCAGCGCGAACTCATCATCGGCGACCGCGCCACCGGCAAGACCTCGATTGCCATTGATGCCATCATTAACCAGGCCAAGATGAACAAGGAAGGTCTGGCCAGCGGCGACCCCAAGTTCCGCCCGGTTTATTCCATTTACGTTGCCGTCGGTCAGAAAAACTCGAACGTCGCGCGCACCGTCAAGGCGCTCGAAAACGCGGGCGCGATGGCCAACACCATCATCGTCGCCGCCCCCGCCGCCGACAACCCCGCCAACCAATACCTCGCCCCTTACTCCGGCTGCGCGATGGGCGAATGGTTCATGGAAAACGGCATGGACGCGCTCATCGTTTACGACGATCTCTCCAAGCACGCCGTGGCCTACCGCCAGATTTCGCTCATTCTCAAGCGCCCCTCCGGCCGCGAAGCCTATCCCGGCGACGTATTCTATCTGCACTCCCGCCTGCTCGAACGCGCCGCGCGCCTCAACGCCAAAGCCGTCGAGGCCCTTTCCGGCGGCAAGGTCAAAGGCTCGACCGGGTCGCTGACCGCGCTCCCCGTCATCGAAACACAGGCCGGCGACGTCTCCGCCTACATTCCCACCAACGTCATCTCGATCACGGACGGCCAAATTTTCTTGGAGACCGACCTGTTCAACCAAGGCATCCGCCCCGCCATTTCCGTCGGCCTCTCGGTTTCGCGCGTCGGCTCCGCCGCGCAAATCAAGGCCTACAAGCAAGTAGCCGGCCGCGTGAAGCTCGAGCTGGCGCAATATCGCGAACTGGCGGCCTTCGCCCAGTTTGGCTCCGACCTCGACGCCCGCACCAAGGCCCAGCTCGAACGCGGTGCGCGCATCGTCGAGCTTTTCAAACAGCCCGCGCTCGCGCCCAAAAGCACGGAAGTGCAAATCGTCCTGCTCTGGGCCGTGCAAAACGGCATCCTCGACCCCATCGCGCGCGAAAAAATTGTCGCCGCCGCCGCCTCGCTGGATGAATACCTCACCACCCGCAAAGCTCCGCTGCTAAAGAAAATCGTCACTGAAGGCAAACTTTCCGACGCCCTCACCGCCGAAGTCAAGTCCACCTGCGAAGACTGGGCGAGGACGTTTAGTTAAGCCAGAATGGAAGATGGAAAATGGAAAAATCTCACCCGCATCCTTCTTTGTTGAGGCCTGAATCCGTTTTTCTCCTCTTCTTTTTCCCTTTTCCATCTTCCATTCCTAATTTTCCATGAAAGGCATCCGCGAGATTCGCCGCCGCATCAAGGCGGTCAAAAACACCGCCCAAATCACCAAGGCGATGCAGCTCGTGGCGTCTTCGAAAATGAAGCGCGCGCAGGATGCCGCGCTCGCCGGGCGGCCCTACGCGTTGCTGCTGTCGCAAATCCTCGATTTCGGCGCTGCACCGCATGCACGAGACCGCGCACCCGTTCTTCGTGACCCGCCCGGTCAAGAAACGCGGCATCCTTTTGATTGCCACCGACAAAGGCCTCTGCGGCGCGCTCAACGGCAACCTCTTCCGCCTCCTCAACGACATCAAGCCCGGCGAGGCCAGCTACGTCTGCGTCGGCCGCAAAGCCACGCAATTCATCGCCCGCACCGGCCGCGACCTCCTCGCCGATTTCATTGTCACCGACAAAGTCGGCTACAACGAAGTCCGCCCCGTGGTCGAATTCCTGACCCAGGCCTACCAGGATGGCAAAGTTGACACCATCGAGGTCATGTATTCGCATTTTGTGAACACCCTGCGCCAGGATCCCGCGCTCGACGCCCTCGTGCCCTTCGAGTCCTTCGAGAAGGAACTCGAAAAACTCAACCAGCGCCTCGGTGAACGCGCGGGCGAGGAAATCAAGGACGACCGCGAAATCCAATTCGAGCCGTCCGCGCACGTCATCATCAATGAGTTGCCGCCGCTCTTCCTCAAGCAGCAGATTTACACGATGATCCTCGCGGCCAAGGCCAGTGAGCACTCGGCCCGCATGGTCGCCATGAAAAACGCCACGGATAACGCCAAGCAGCTCGTCGCCGACCTCAGCCTCGAATACAACAAAGCCCGCCAGGCCGGCATCACCCAGGAAATCCTGGAAATCGCGGCGGCGTCAGCCGCGAACTAAAATTTATGATTTATGAAACATGAACACCGCCGCAGACAAGCCCCTGATTGATCTAAAAATCCGCACCTTCCAATTTTCCCGCCGCATCATCCGTCTTTATGCCTCACTTCCCCATAAGCCCGTCTCCCAAACGCTCGGCCGACAACTGCTGCGCTCCGGCACTTCGGTGGGCGCCAACCACCGCGAAGCTTTTCGCGCCCGGTCGCGCGCCGAATTCATTGCCAAAATGGGTGATTGCCTGAAGGAATTGGACGAAACCGAATACTGGCTGCAACTCATCCAAGCCGAAAACATTTTCCCCAACTCCAAGTTGCAACCGTTGCTTCAAGAAACCGACGAACTCATCCGCCTCTTTGTTTCCATTTGCAAAAACACGCGCACCAAGCCCACGGCGCTTCCACTTCATAAATCTTAAATCATAAATCTTAATTCCATGAACACCGGAAAAATCGTTCAAGTCATTGGTCCCGTCGTCGACGTCCAGTTCGCCGAGGGCCAGATCCCCGAAATTTACAACGCGCTCGAAGTGAGCGGCCGCGCCGCGGACGCGGTGCGCCTCGTCCTCGAAGTGCAGCAGCACCGTGGCGAGGGCCTCGTGCGCGCGGTCGCCATGACTTCGACCGACGGCCTCGTGCGCGGGCAGGAAGTCGTTGACTCCGGCGCGCCCATCTCCGTGCCCGTCGGCGAAGGCGTGCTGGGCCGCATCTTTAACGTCATCGGCGACACCGTGGACGGCTTGGGCCCGGTTAAGTTCGACAAACGCTATCCGATTCACCGCGCGCCCCCCGCGCTCGTGGACCAGGACACCGAGGCGACCATCCTCGAAACCGGCATCAAGGTCATTGACCTCATTTGTCCGTTCCTCAAGGGCGGCAAGGTCGGCGCGTTCGGCGGCGCGGGCGTTGGCAAGACTGTCGTCATCATGGAACTGATTTACAACATCGCCATGAAGCACGGCGGTTACTCGGTCTTCGCCGGCGTCGGCGAGCGTTCCCGCGAAGGCAACGACCTTTACCACGAAATGAGCGAAGGCGGCGTCATCAAGCTCGATGACATCTCCAAATCCAAAGTGGCCCTCGTTTACGGCCAGATGAACGAGCCGCCGGGCGCCCGCATGCGCGTCGCCCTCGCCGGCCTCGCCATGACCGAGTATTTCCGCGACGAAAAAAACCAGGACGTGCTGCTCTTCGTGGACAACATTTTCCGTTTCTCGCAGGCCGGCTCCGAGGTTTCCGCGCTTCTCGGCCGCTCGCCCTCCGCCGTCGGCTACCAGCCCACGCTCGCGCAGGAAATGGGCATCCTCCAGGAACGCATCACCTCGACCAAAAAAGGATCCATCACCTCCTTCCAGGCCGTTTACGTGCCCGCCGACGACCTCACCGACCCCGCCCCGGCCAACACCTTCGCGCACCTGGACTCGACCATCGTGCTCGAACGCCGCATCGCCGAGCTGGGCATTTACCCCGCGGTGGACCCGCTGGCCTCGACCTCGAAGGCTCTCGCCCCCGAATTCGTCGGCGAAGCCCATTTTAAGGTCGCCCGCGGCGTCCAGCAAATCCTCCAACGCTATAAGGACTTGCAGGACATCATCGCTATTCTCGGCATTGACGAACTCTCGCCCGACGACAAGCAAGCCGTCTCCCGCGCGCGCCGGATTCAGAAATACCTCTCGCAGCCCTTCCACGTCGCCGAAGTTTTCACCGGCTTCCCCGGCAAGCTCGTCCCCGTCGCCGAAACCATCAAGGGCTTCAAGATGATCCTCGACGGCGAACTCGACCACGTCAACGAAAACGACTTCTACATGAAGGGCAGCATTGATGAAGTCATCGCCGCCTCGAAGAAGTAAGAATTAAAAATTAAGAATTAAGAAGTAAGTGCCAAATAAAGCCGGATTCCCTTCTTCCTCGAAACTTCGCATTCTTTGTTTCGTAATTAGTAATTCGTTATTCTTACTTTTCGTTTCTTCCTTCTTAATTTTTAATTCTTAATTTCTTCTTCCATGCCTCTCACCCTCGAAATCGTCACCCCGGAACGGCGGGTTTACCGCGGCACGACGGAGTCCGTCCTCATCCCGACCACCTCCGGGGAAATTGGCATTCTGCCCGGCCACGTCCCACTGTTGACGCAGGTGGTCGCCGGCGAAGTGCGCCTCACCAACGCCGGCCCCAACACGTCCCTCCCGGCCTCGCACCCCGACGCTGACCAGCCCGGCCCCACCCGCGTCGCGGTGGACAACGGCTTCGCCCGCGTCCTCGGCGATGTGGTCTCCATCCTCACTGACGCCGCGATGGACGAACGCAAAATTGACCTGCAAGCCGCCGTGGACGCCCAGGCCCGCGCCGAAAAGGCTCTCGCCGCCGCCCGCGACAAGCAACTCGACCCCGCCGAAATCCAGCAACTCGAAGCCATCGCCCGCTTCGCCATTGTTCAGCAGTTGATGAAGAAAAGGAATTAGGGTCGTTTAAGCGCGCCCTATGGCTTCGGCTGGGGCTCATAGCTCCACGTCCAGTCGCCGGCGGTCCAGCGGTCGCTAAGCGCCGGGGCGACCCAGCCGCCGTCGTCCTGGTTGTTCCAGCCAATCGAGTAGAGGACAAATTTTTCGCCGCCGGGGTCGCGCTTATAAATTAGGGGCTGCCCGGTGATCAGGTCGGGCGGGAGGGCGCTGGCATAGGCGGGCACGAGGGCGGCCAATTTCTCCGGATATTGGCCGGTGGCGAGGCGGGCGCGTTCGAGCGCGCAGGCAACGCGCGCGAGGTCCAGGCCCGCCTGGGCTTCGGCGATGACCATCAGGGTCTGGTGCGCGGGCGCAAGGGTCTTGAGCAGATAATTATAGGGCGACCAACTGGCCGTGATGTCGTTCTCCATTTTGGTGACTTTGGCGACGGCGGCGGGGTCGAGGCGGTGGTGCGCCAAATCGTAGCAGCCCAGGATGCCGCCATCATAAAAGCGGCGGAAGCCGATCATGGTCTGGTAGAGCCAGCCGCGCGGAAAGCGGGCGGAGATGTTGGCCAGGCCGGCGAGGGCAGCATTGTCGGCGGGGATGCCTTCGGGCGTGCCGAGGGTTTGCTCGAAGGCGGCGGTGGAAAACGCAGCTTCGAACTGCCAGGCGCGGTGGCTCGAGGCGAGCAGGTCAAGGCTGGCGATTTCATCTTCGAGGCCGTCAATCTGGGCGTCATTCCAGCGGTGTTGGGCGAGGCCCTGCCAGAGGATGGGGATCGCGCCGCTTTGAAAATCCACGGCCAGCATTTGGTAGTTTATCTCCGGGTCGGCGGCGCAGTGCCGGGCGGCGCGCAGCAAGGTGGTCACATCGTCGGCGGCGAGGCCGGGGAGATTTTGGTCGAGCTCGGCCAGGGCGCGCAGCTCGGTCAGGCACGTCAGGCGGGTGAAGTTGTCCAGGAGCGCGCCGAGGCTGGCCGCGGCGGGTTCGCCCTCGAGGGGGAAGCGGGTTTCCGGGCGGCGCGCGGCGGCGGCAAAGTCGGCGAGTTCCGCGTCAAATTGTTTGAGCGGGCCGAGCAGGTCGGTCGTCTGCCAATGGTCGCGCCAGAATTGCAGTTCCACGGGCTGGGCGGTTTCCCAATGGCCGAAATCGCCGAGGCCATTGGGGACGTGGTCTTCGGGAATAAGGGCGTCGAAGCGCTTTTGGAAATCGCGGGCCGGCGCGGCGGCGGCATCGTTGCCGGAAAGGGCGAGGTTTTGCAGGAGCGGGGCGGCGGCAAAATTTTGATCATCGGGCACGGCTGGTTGCGCGAAACTGGCGTAATCGAGCCACCAGCCCCCCGCTTTCGCGTGGGCTTGGTAATCAGTCCACGCCTGAAGGCCCCGGGCGCGCTCGATGTTCAGGTAGAGGATGAGCGCCGCCAGCAGCACCAGCACGGTGATGAGCGCGCGCCGGACGCCCTTCGCGCGGAGGGATTGGCGGATCGAGTCAAGCGTGCTGGGCATGGGAAGGAAGAATTAAGAAGGCAGAATTAAGAATTAAAAAAGCAGGGAGCGGGGAGCGTTAAGCAAAGGAAAGCGATGGAAAGTGTCCGGTGGGAAACTTTTGAAGTTTGTTGGATGACTGGGCGGCGGAAGGGATATGGAAAACGCCAATGCCACGCGAATTTTTACACTTTTTTTATCTGGGTGGCGAGCGGAGATGGTGGCATAGTCAACCAAGAAAGGCGCGTATGAAACACGGGTATCTGGCATTTCTTTTCCTGCTGGCGGGATGCGCGCACACCACGCCCGGCGAGGCGGTCGCGCCACAGGCTGCGTCCCCGAGCGAGCTGGAGACGAAAGGCCAGGTGGAGGCGGTGATTGTGGTGGGTGACGTGCAGTTGATCGCCACGGATGGCACGGCACGCGCGTTGAACCGCAGGGATACTTTTGAGGAAGGGAACAAAATTGTGGCGAATAAAGACAGTAACGCGCTGCTCGTGTTCTCGAATGGCGCGACGTTGCATATAACTGCGGACACGGAAGTGGAGTTGGTAAAATACCGGCAGGCGCCGTTTGATGAGCAGGCGAACGGGACATTTCTGCGCCTGACCAAGGATCCGAGCCGGTCGAATATAGAACTCAAATTGACCAAGGGCCGGCTGCAAGTAGAAGTGAAAAAACTGAACACCGCGGAGGGTTCCACTTTTGATCTAACGACGCTGATGGGGCCAATTCACCTGCGCGAGGGCGGAGTGTTTTCCGTCACGGCGACGGACCAGTCTTTGAATATGGAGCGCGTGGTTAGGTCGATGCAATTTACACCGACGGTGACGACGACCACGACCAATGCGAACGGCACCTCGACCACCGTCACCAACGCCAACATTAACACCGCCGCCACAATTACGGTGAATTTGTCCGTGGATCCAACGACTGGCCAGATAACCGGTGGCAGCATGGAGGGCACCAATCTTCGGACCACGGCGTCCCGGGATTTGGCGAACGCCCTGAACGACACTGTTAACACGGCGCTGGCGGAGGCCGGATTGCCGGCGCCGCCACCGCCTTCGATTCCACCCGGGCCGGCGTCGGCGAGTGTGCCGGGGACGGGCAACAAGCCCGGCCAAACGATGGCGACGGTAACCGTGGACCGCTCCATCGGCGGCGGGAATGTTTCGATTTCGTGGGACGAAAAAATATCGCAAGCGGCCTTCCAAAAGTTGGCGAACACGTTTATTGACGCGATGCAACGAAGCGGCCAATCCATAACCAGAATAAGCGAGGGCTACAACGGCACCTCCGGGCAGGGGAGTGTTACGATTTCTTGGACAGGCGAACTATTACCGGCGACGGTGCAAGCCTTGACCGATGCGTTGAATGAGGCGGCAAAAGCAGCGCAAGCCGCGAGCGCGCCGACGGCGACTGCAAATGTCGAGCCGCCGCCCTGGCCGCCCGGGGTGCCGGAGTTGAAAGGCCAGGTGCAGGCGTTGATTGTGGTGGGCGACGTGCAGTTGGTCGGCCCGGATGGCACGGCGACCCCGTTAAAGCGCGGGGAAACTTTTCAGGAGGGGAGCAAAGTGGTGGCGAATAAAGGCGCCAACGCACTGCTGGTGTTCTCGAACGGCACGACGATCCATGTAAAGGCGGGCACGGAAATGGCGGTAGCCATGTTCCGCCAGGCACCCTACGATCAGGCTGCGGAGGGGACGTTTTTGCGCCTGACCAAAGATCCGAGCCGGTCGAACGTGGTGCTCAAGGTGAGCGGGGGCATGCCGCAAGGCGAGGTGAAGAAGCTGAATGTCGAGGCGGGTTCGACTTTTGAAGTGGACACACCGACGCAGGTGATTCATCTCCGCCCGGGCGAGTTGTTGGATGGCACGCCGAAGGGCGGCGCGGTTCGGTCGGGGCCAGTGACAGAGCAGGACAATTTTGTCGTGGACACCGCCACCAATTTGGCCGTGGACAGCGGCACCGGCCTAATCTGGGCCCCGCCATAGTCGAAATCACAGACAGGGCGGGGCAGGTCACGGTAATCGTGAATAGCGCTTCTAACGATCACGGCGACGCAATGAGGGGGCGGAGTTTGACTTCGAAGAGCTTGGGCCAGCGTTTGCCGGTGACGAAGAGGCGGTCGCCGGCCGGGTCGTAGGCGATGCCGTTGAGGACATCGGTGTCGGGCGCGCGCTCAGCGGGCGGGAGCAGGTCGCGGAAATCAATCACGCCTTGGACGCGCCCGGTGGCGGGGTCAATGCGGAGGACGTAATCGGTCTGCCAGACATTGGCATAGATTTCGCCTTTGATGTATTCGAGTTCGTTGATCTCTTTTACGGGCTGGCCTTGGTTCGCGACGGTGACGGTGCGCTGCAAGGCGAAGGTGGCGGGGTCGAGAAAGCGAAGCTGGCTGGTGCCGTCGCTCATGATCAGCGAGTGGCCGTCGGTGGTCAGGCCCCAGCCCTCGCCCGTATAAGTGAATTGCCCCACCTGCTTAAAAGTGGCGAGGTCGTAAACGAAGCCCTGCTGGTTCTGCCAAGTGAGTTGGTAGGCCTTGTCGCCGAGCACGGTCAGCCCTTCGCCGAAATACTGGCTAGGCAGGGCGATTTCGCGCACAACGGCGCCGGTCGTCAAATCCACTTCGCGCAGCGTGGACTGGCCATTGAGGCCGGTGCTTTCATAGAGCCGGCCATTGATAAAGACTAGGCCTTCGGTGAACGCACTGCGGTCATGGGGGAAAGAGTTAACGATTTCGTAGGAGTAATAGATGGGCGCGGGGGGCGCGGGCGGCGCGGCTGAAGTGGCCGGTGCGGGGCGGGAGCAGCCGGCCAGCAGGCCCAGCGCTAGGGCGAAAAGCAGGCGGCGGGAGTGTTGAAACAAAAAGGCCATCAAAAGGCATTTTCTAACGTTTAACGCTCAACGTTCAACGCTTAACGCTTAACGCTTAACGTTTAACGTTTAACGTTTAAGGGGAACGCAGAAGGCACTGAGGCACTGAGGCACTGAGGCACTGAGGCACTGAGGCACTGAGGCACTGAGGCACTGAGGCACTGAGGCGCGTTGAAAATCTGAAATCTGAAATTTGCAATTAGCAATCTTGAGTTTACAACTCGAAACTCGAAACCCGAAACTTCCCACCCTCCTCACGCCCGATACGTCAACCGGAATTTTCCCGAGGGGGTCGGCGGCAGAGCTTCCACGGCGGCGGCGATGATGGGCTGCGGTGAATCGAGCAGGCTTTCGAGCCGTGCGACGAGTTGGCGCAGGTCTTCGGCGCCGGGCGGCGCGCGGTCGGGGATATAATCCAGGCATGCGCCGCCGTTTTCGATTTGGCGGAGTTGGTAATGGGCCAAGCCGGCGATGTCCGCGAAACATTGATCCACCTCCTGCGTGGTGACGCGGCGGCCATCGGGTCGGCGCAGGGCATCGCGCGCGCGGCCATGGACGATGTAGGCTGGGGTAGGGGCGTCGGCCACGCGCTGGACGAGGTCGCCGATGCGGTAGCGCACGAGGGGCATGTAATCGTTGCTGAGGGTTGTTACCACCAGGTCGCCGATGCCGGTGGCGTCCGGCTCGACAATTTCGAAGAACGCGGTATCCGGGCTGGGGCGCATGATGCCATGTTCGTCCTCCATGAGCAGGTGGCCGGTTTCCGTCGAGCCGTAGAGGTTGAAAACGGGCACCTGGAACACGCGCTCCAAAATCCGCCGGTGCGTGACGCTCATGTATTCGTAGCTGCCGAGGATGAAGCGCAGTGAGGGAAAGCGCAGGCCGCTGCGTTCGCAATACAGCGCAAACCAGGCAGCATGGACGGGGTCGGTGTCGAGAAAGAGCGGCTGCCATGCGGCGATTTCCGCTGCCATGCGCGCTAATTCGGCGTCCTTGAGCAGAAAGGGAATGCGCGCGAGATTGACGAAGAGAGTCGCGCCGACGGTGCGTTCGCCGCGCGCGAGCCAGTTGGTGTAGCAGGCCTGGCCATTGCAAACGGGGGTGGTGAGGGTCACGCGCCGCGCTCCGGGTTGCTCGTCCAGGGCGCGGGCTACGACGGTGTTGAGCCGCAGCGCGCGCGCTTCCTGCTCATCCCACCAGCCGCGGCCAAAGAGCACGGGCGTCTGCTCCTCGGAGGTGCCGGCGGTGTGCTCCATTTCGATGAGTTCGCGTTGCAATAAATCCTCCAGCAACTGGCCATTGCGGAGGAAATTGCCGGGAAAGCCTTCGCGAATATCGCGCTTGGTGATGAAGGGCAGGCGGAAAAATTCTGTGCGGAAATCAAAGGGCGTGGCGGTTGGACCGTGCGCGGCCAGCATGGCACGGTAAAGCGGCACTTCGCGCCAGCGCGGCAGGAGTTCCTCCAGGCATGCCGGCGGCGTGGCGGGGGCGGGAAAATAGTTGTTCACGTAAGACGGAAGCAGCCGATTTAAACGAGGGGAAATACTATTCTCCATCGCCGGCTCCGGCAATGTTTTTTGCGGGTGGCCGCCTTCACCGGCTGGAAGGCGGCGGGCCGCGTTCGGGAAAAATTTCTCTTGCGCGTTTTTGGCGTCTTCCCGGTGGGTCGCGTTTATCTCCTCGCCGCCACGAGTGATTGATGCGGGCCTTTGATTTCCTGAAAATAAGTCGGGTGCTCGAAGGGCCAGGGAATCTCCGGGGCGCAGCGCCAGGCGGGGTGGTTTTGGATTTGCCCGCGCGCCCAGGCAAAAAAACTGGCGTCGTCGGTGCGCAGCGCCAGCCACGCGCCGGGTTCCGCGCGCGCGGCGAGGGCGTTCAGCAGTTCTGTTTGCAAGAGACGGCGGCGATGGTGGGCGCGTTTGGGCCACGGGTCGGGAAAGAGCACGAAAATCCCCGCGAGGCGCGCAGGCGGCGGCAGCGTGGCCAGCGTTTCGGCCACGTCGGCCTTCAGGAACGCGAGGTTGGCCAAGGCGAGGCGGCGTTGTTTGCGCTGGGCGCGGGCGATGCGCTGGGTGACCAAATCCACGCCGAGGCAAAATCTGTCAGGGTGCGCGGCGGCATAAGCAGCGAGCAGGTGCCCGTGGCCGCAGCCGATTTCGAAAATGAGCGCGGTGGGGTGTGGATAAAGTTCCGCAAGCGCGGCGGCCAGCGCGGCGCGGCGCGCAGCGTCCCGCGCGGCGATGGCGGGCGGGGCGGCGGGCGTGGGCTGGATGGTCGCGGGCACGGAGCGGAAGTGTAGGGGGTGAAACGTGAAGTGTGGAGCGTGGAGTTTAGAAACGGATGAAGGATGAGGGATGAAGGGTGGATGAAAACGCCGGAAGTGGCGCGCTGCATCAAGGGCTTGCGCCCGGCTGGATAGTTTCCATGTAATGGGCAGATATGAGTAAGAACACCGACCCCCGGGTGGACGCCTATATCGCAGAGGCGGCGGAATTTGCACGGCCGATTCTGCGGCACCTGCGCACGCTGATCCATCAGGCCTGCCCCGCCGCGGAGGAAACCATCAAGTGGCATTCGCCGTTTTTTGTCCATCACGGCATTCTCTGCTTCATGTCCGCGTTCAAACAACATTGTGCTTTCGGCTTCTGGCGCCAGGACATGCGGACGTTTTTGCAAAAAGACGGCGCGGACACCCGGGGGCGTCTGCGCCGCATTACGTCGTTAAAGGACTTGCCCGATGATCGCACGCTGCTGCGTTATATTCGCGAGGCGGCGCACTGCAATGAAGCCGGCATTCCTGCGCGGCCTGCTCCAAAATCCAAGCCCGAGGCCCGGCCGCTGGCCGATTTGACGAAGGCCTTGCACCAAAACAAAGCCGCCGCCGCGACGTTTAAGAAATTCAGCCCAAGCCAGCGGCGGGAATATGTCGAATGGATCACCGGGGCGAAACGGCCGGAAACGCGGGTAAAGCGCCTGACGACCACGATCGAATGGCTCTGCGCAGGCAAACCGCGCCACTGGAAATACCAAAGTGGTTAAGGCAACAAAAGTTCATCGTGATGGGTTTCTGGTTTTGGCACACGGATTTCCAGCCAAACTTCGAGAATTGAAAACCAAGAACAAGAGAACGAAAAACTAAAGAACGTTCTTCCACTTCGCAATTTGCGCGGCGACTTGCTTCGGGCCGGGCATGCCGGGTTGTTCCCGCGCGGCGAGCGCGCAGACGGGGTCGAACACCGCGCGCCAGTTTTTACCGAGCTTCGGTGCCAGAGCGCGGGCTTCATTTTCGGGCAGCTCGTTGAGTGGCGTCCGCAATTTTTCCGCGAGCGCGACGAGCGCGCCCACGGCATGGTGCGCGTCGCGGAAGGGCACGCCCTTGAGCACGAGGTGGTCGGCGAGGTCCGTGGCAAGGAGCAGCGGGTCGCTTGCCGCAGCGGCACACGCCAGGCGGTTGACTTCCAACCCGGCGATGACTTGCGTGAGCACTTGCAGGCTGAGCGAAAGCTGGTCGAAGGCATCGAACACCGGCGGCTTGTCCTCCTGCAAGTCGCGGTTGTAGGTCAGCGGCAGGCCCTTGACGAGCGTGAGCAGCGTTTGCAAATGGCCTTGCAGGCGCGCGGATTTTCCGCGCAGGAGCTCGAGCGCGTCGGGATTCTTTTTCTGCGGCATCAGGCTGGAGCCGGTGGTGAAGGCCTCGGGCAGCGCGGCGAAGCGGAACTCCGCGCTACTCCACAAAATCAAGTCTTCGGCCACGCGCGAGGCGTGCCCGCCGCAGAGCGCGGCGGCGGCGAGAAATTCGATGAACACGTCGCGGTCGGCCACGGCGTCCATGCTGTTTTGCGTCAGGCGCGGGCGGCCCTGCGAATCCACAAAGCCCAGCTCGCGCGCGGTGAACTCGCGGTCAATCGGCAGCGTGGTGCCGGCGAGCGCGCCGGAGCCGAGCGGGCAAATGTTGGCGTGCTCGGCAACATCCACGAACCGCGCCCGGTCGCGCGCGAACATTTCCACATAGGCGAGCAAATGGTGCGCGACCGTGACGGGCTGCGCGCGCTGGAGGTGCGTGTAGCCGGGCAAAATGGTGGCCTGATGCATGTCGGCCTGCGCCACCAGCGCGCGCAACAAATCGCCGAGCGCGGTGTAGAGGTGCGCGCAGGACCATTTGAACCACAGCCGCATCGCGGTGGCGACCTGGTCGTTGCGGCTGCGGCCGGCGTGGAGTTTCGCGGCGGCGGGCGTGCGCCGGCGCAGGGCGTGCTCGATGTTCATGTGCACGTCCTCGAACGCGGTATCCCACGCAAACGAACCGGCTTGAATTTCCGCAAGAATTTCGTTCAGGCCGCGGACGATCTCGTCGCGCTCGGCGGCGGTGAGCAGGCCGACCTTGGTGAGCATCTTCGCCTGGGCTTGCGAGCCGGCGATGTCGAACGGCGCGAGCCGGCGGTCGAAGGAAACAGATTCGCTAAATTGCAGCATCAGCGCGGCCGGCCCGGTCGCAAAGCGCCCGCCCCAGGTCGCCTGCGCGGTGGAGCCGGCCTTCAACGCCGAGGATTTGGCCGCCGGAGGTTGCATGGCCTTTGGGGAAGCTTTCGCCATGGGCACAGTCTGATAATGAAAAACGCAGAATGCAAAATGCAAAATAACGAGTTGTCAGTCTCTGCATCCGGACTTTTACCGGGCTGTAACGGGCCAGAAAAGGCATGTACTTTCTGCGCCTTCGGCCGATAGCTGACTTATCCTGACTTTCGCAACTCCCTCTTTCCAAGGGACTTAAAATGGTCGGGCTGGAGAGATTCGAACTCAAATGACTCTGAATCGGAACCCGTTGACAGTAAAAAGATAGCGAAATCCACGCCAAACCGGGTACTTGAAGGAGGCACCGACGCACCGGTCATGCCGTGCCCCGAGTTGGCGCGTGTTGTCACCGTTTGGGAAAAGTTACCGCCTGCCCTTCGTGTGGCCATTTTGGCCATCGTTGATTCAACGAAAGGGGGCCGGCCATGAACACCTCCGAGCAACAACGGCGGCTGGAAGCGTGGTATGCGAAGGCGCAAAACTACGACAAGTCGTGGCTCGCGCCGCATTTCAGCACTTGGCGCAAGGGCAAGTCGCGGCCTCGTGGCGAACCGCCGCCCGCGTCAACCAGCACGGTATTTGACCGCCTGGTGAAGCTCGGTGTCCTCGAAAAAATCGAAGGGCCGATTTCAAAACGGCGTGAATGGGAGGAAGGAACATGAACGCCCTCATCCCAGCCCGGGCGTGCGAGGGGCCGGATGCGCCCGCGTCAGCGGGCGCGCCGGCCCCCGCCGCCCGAAGCGGCGAGCGTAGCGAGCCGCTTCCTTGTCAACTAATCATTAACAGAGACGAAACAGCTTCGTCGGCTTCCAAGCCCAACCCACAAAGCAACTTACAAAGCGACAATACCTCGTATCAAAAAAAGGCCGCTTACGCCCTCCACCTCAACTTAGCCAATTTCATTGATACGGCTGGCATTGACCATGTCCTGGAATGGACGCTCACTTTTGAGAAGAAGGTTTACGATTACGAAGAAGCGCAACGGGCCTTCCATAGCCTGAGCCGTCGCATCCTGCCGAAATACTTCCCTGGCACCTGGTGGCGGGTCATTGAACGCCATGCCGACGGAGCCTGGCACTTTCATTTGCTGGTCCAGGTGCCGGTTGATGTCCGCACTGGTTTCAATTTCCAATCATTCGAGGCCGCCAAGCGCCGGGCCAAGACCCACGGCCAGGACGGCGTCTATCGGATGCTCATGCGCGAGGCTGCGCCGCTTGATCACCCCATCCGCGCCCTCTGGAAAGCCATCGGACTCGACCTTTGGGGCAAGCCTGCACGGTCAAAGAATCGCCATCCTGGCCGTCATGGGACTGGCAAGCGAGCTGCACGGCGTCGTCTGCGCCGGTATAAGTTTGGGCGCTTTCAACTCTGCCCCATTCGCACCTGTGGCAAGGCCATGGGTCGCTACCTCTCCGGTTACCTCGCCAAAGGCTACGCGGACCGTAAACCCGGCGAAAAACGCTACCGCCTCTATGGCTGCTCCCGAGCGGCATCCAAAAAACGCATGGCTGGGGCGCAATTCTGCTGGGTCGGTGGCAATGCCAGGGTCTGGCGAAAGAAAGTCGCCCTGGTCGCCCAACGCTTCGGCTGCCGCGACATGGATTCACTCAACCGCCTCTTTGGCCGCCGCTGGGCCTACAAACTCCGCGAATTCATCCTGGCCCTCAACGTCCCTCATCCTCCCGACCTCGCCAAGTTTAGCGAAAGCGCCCGGCAGGAATACGAGCAATCCCTCCAACGCCAAAACGAACCCATCCTCGACACCATCTGTCTCCACGCCCAATACCACGCCCTGAGCCGCATCAATCGCGCGAGATAGGCCAGGTGCAGGGGCGGCCTGAGCCTCCTGCTACCGACAAGCTGAATCCACCCTTTACCGCCAATGCCTTGGCTCGATGCCGCCGGTTAAGCGCAGTCCGTGCAAAACTTGTTTTGTGACGGTCTGCGTCAGGCGGTCGAAATCATGTGCCCGCAGTCCGGCGCGCGGATGGGCGGGAGATGAAGCGCATGCGAAGCGGACGCACAGTAGCGCCCCGGTCTGCGGGATGGACGCAAAATTGCTTTTGACTCACTGTTGACCAATCAGTTACATGTAGCAGCTACTCACGCTAGCACTGACAAAGTGTCGGCATTTCGTACCTTCTGTCCGGTTCCTTGCTTCATGCCATGATTGATCATCAAAAGCGTATCGAGGCTGAATTGGAGAAGGTGCGCAAGCGACTGCTTGATCTTTCTCATGCAAACAGACTGCTTAATTTTCGTCAGACAAAACGATCAACAATCAGAATCGTCCATGAGTCACCAGATATCGGGCTGTTGCGACGCAAATACAATTAAGTCAGCTAAATTGGCTATCAATGCAGCGCAGATAATCGCAAGAGGCACTCCAACTGATGCCGGCATTCTGAGAAATCCCGCGTGGGATGGGCCCAATGCAGGAGCTTCAAGGTTAATTGAAATTGTCGAATTTCTACAAGCCGAACGAAGTAATCTAAATTTACTCTTAAAGACTGCAGCTTTTGATTCTTCTGCCGCAGATTTATATCTCGGCCTCAAGTCTCTTAACCAGAGAAAATCCAGATCAAACTAACCCTGGACTCTCACCAGATGAGGCCGTGGAGGTTTTTAATGAATTGAAAAGCAGGGATCTAATTCAGAATCAGGTCATTAAGGATCAAGGTATAAATGGAGGAATTCCGTTTTTAGCCTACAAAATTAATGCCAACCGCAAGGTTGAGTGGATGGAGACCATAGGTAAAACGGGTATTATTGAACTGTGGCTTAAACCATGGGCGCGGTATATTTGGGGTACAAAGGCAACGGCAATCAAGGCCTTTTTCTGCGCAGTTGCTTTAGCCTTTTTCGTTAAACTGTCGGGGAACTTTGCAGACTACACTTGGGGCCTCCTGCGCTACATATGGCGACGTTTCTGAGCAGTATATTCTGGAATAATTATAAATTTGGATTTTTGCCAAACAGCGCCGCTGACCGTTGTTCCATCAGGCGATGGTATTTATCGCGAAGTGCTGCTGGGAGGAAGCTGCGCTTGATTAAATCTCTCCATTGAGGAAGCGCCGCCCTTAGATCGGCCATGATGCGCGCGGCTGTGCGGTCATTAAGACCCAGGCGTTGGCGGGCGAGGTAGTCGGTCAAATCCCCGGGACTCAATTTCCGTTTTTTTCCATTAAGCGGCAGGGCGCTTTCCTCCTGCGGCGGCGGCAGGTGAATCGTCGTGTTGAGAAAGTCATAACAGGGCGCAAGTTTGATTACGCCTTCCAAGGTAATGACGGAATAATTCTTCAGGTGCATGTCTTCATTGCCCAACTGCCAGTTCACGAGGAAGCGGCGATAAAAGTCAGCCAGTTCAATGCTGGGAAAGGTGCAGCGCTGCTGAATAATTTTGATCACGTCCTCGACTGATGCGCTATACTTCGATTCACGGCTGGCGCCACTGAGTTGGGCAAAGTCTTCCACGGCCACTCTCTGATCCCGGTCCACCCGGTCAAATCGCCGAATCCAATAGACCAGGCTGTCGTCTTTTGCATAGAGCATTCCATGGTCGGGCACCGCCAACCCGGCGATTTGGGCCAGGGTCATGGTCAGCGCCTCGTTTTCGGGCAAGTTGGGATACTGCGGATTCTGCGGCTTGAGGATAAAGCGCCCGCCCTGATCCACAATTTCCATCCGCCCCTCTTTGATGCGCAGCACCGCGCTAAGCTTGGGCTGCACGCCCTGAATGGACATCTTGGGCGCACGCGCCGCGGCCTCTTGAATCAGCGCGGCGGAATCGAAGGGCAAGGGAGCCAGGCGCTGCAATTGCGGATGCAAGCGCCGCAGGCCAGCGGGCGAAAAATCGCCGGCCTTGGGCACGACCTCGTAAGTAATGGGGCAGCGGTTCATGTCACGGCCTCCACGGTGACATCCCCCACCAAGTCCTGGCCCACCACGATCAGTTGGCCAAAAAAATCACTGCGGTCAAGTTTGCGCGCTTTGAGCAACGCCTCCAGTTGCATCCCTTCCGGCAGCAGGCCGTCAAAAAATGGTGGAAAGCTTTTCCATTCCCATTCGCGTTGATCAATCGGCATCGTCAGGGACACGGGCGGCCCTTGGTAGGATTCGTCGTAGGAGAATCGAAAGCCTCCCGGTGTTTCCTCCAAAACGCCGGCGAGCACCCGCGCCTTGAACACCTTGGCCTTGCGAAAGATGGTCTTCGTGCTCATGTGAGCGGAACCTCCTCTTTGCCAAGCGGCGATTTTGCCGTCACGCGAATGTTCAGCGCGCGCAAAACGCGCACCAGGGTTTCGTAACGAACGGTGGTTTTGCCATTTTCCAAATCCCAGATTACAGTCTTACCCACGCCCGCAAGCTCTGCCAATTGCTGCTGGGTCAGTCCAGCAGCCTTGCGGGTTTGAACAATCAGGTCTACGAGGCTCATTACTGTTAAGGCGGTAAAAGACCTGTTTTATTGTCAAAATCGGCCAGCTTTGCAACTAAAATCTAAATTTATACCGCTTCGGCGGTATTACTTTGACAATTTCCTAGGGATGTTTTCCGTTTTCGCCTTTGGAGGCAAGCATTACCGCTGAGGCGGTAAATTTAATCGAGAAAACAACTTTTAATTAATTGATGAAATAGTGATTGACGAAACGTTTTTTTAGACTATTTTGGTTTCATGAGCGAAAATTCATTCCCTTTTGTAGTCGTCCCGCCCGAGATGGAAAAGATCATTGGCACGCGGGTCGGGCCCTCGCATGTCTGGCGTCAGTCAGGCTCTGAGGAAGAATGCTCGGCTTGGTTTGATGCCCTTTGCGAGTGCGCGGGCCGATGCGTAAGCCCCGGCGGCGTTAGCATGTATTGCCCGGTTTCCCGCGCCGCAGTGCATCGGCGGGTCAAAGACGGCAAACTCTCCTTGTTCCTGTTTCATGTAACAGAGAACAAAACGGGTCTATTTCGACGCGGCCGCGAGGTTCGCACTTCACCTTACGGCTTCGTCCCGGTGAGTGAATGCAAGGCTTGGAAAAAAGAATTCGAGGACCGGGCGGTGCGCCAAGAAGAGATCACCCGGGAGGAATTAGAAGGGGCCAAACCGGACTGGGATGGTGAGTTTATCCAGTGGGACTCCCGCTGGCAGCGCGAACAACTTGAAGTTGGCGGGCCGCGCGACATTGATCTGGCCATTAAATTGTCCAAGACGGAAATCGAGAGTTTGAATAGATGGGCGAAAGGTTTCGGAATGGCGGATGGAAAAGCACTGGCCACGATGATTTTGGGCGACGCCATCTATGGCGGACTGAGCGCATATAGCTTTATGAAGCTCGGCATGAAAATGGCCCGGATGATCGAAAAATCCGGCATCGGAGTCGTCGAATGGAAGGAATTCTTCAAATGGAGCTAAAAATGCACAATTCAAATTCCACCACCTCTAGCGAACCTGACCGACGCCTGCGCAAGCCGGAAGTGCTCAAGCTCATTGGCTATGAAAATCGCACTTTCTATCGGCGGATTGCGGCTGGACATTTCCCAAAGCCGGAAAAAGATGGCCGGATGTCGTTCTGGCGGTTGAGCCAGGTGCAAAAATTCTTGGGCAATAACAACGGAGGGCAAACCACATGAGATTTCGCGTTTACATTCCCCACCGCAACGAGGTGAGCAAAACCCGCCGCAAAATCTACTTTGCGGAGTTGCGCATTGATAACGAGCACAAGCCCGTTTTCCGCAGTCTTGGCACGACGGACAAGCGCGTGGCCGACAAGAGGGCGGAGGCGTTGTTTCAACAGTTGCAACAGGAGGCCGCCGGCGTGCCGACAGTAAAGGCGCTCACGGAATGGGCAGATCAGTCCCTCGCCAGTTTATCCGAGTCGTTCCTGCGCGATCTCCAAGCCCGCAAAAAATCGAAGGCTACGGTTCGCAAATATGGAATCGTGCTGGCGAAGTTATTCAAGGAATGCGGCTGGACCACCTTGCGCGACCCGAACGCCGTGCGCTTTGATGAATGGCGGGTTACAGCGGGGCGGAAGCCGAAAACACTCCATGACTACCTGGGCATCGCCAAAGAGTTCTTCAATTGGCTCGTGAAAAAAGGCTTGCTTCCTAAAAACCCGCTGGAAAATACCGATCAGGTCAAGCTGCTGGATGAGGATGATTTCCGGTTTGCGCTCTCCCATGAGCAATTAAGCCAGCTTTTCAAGTCGGCGCCCGATATGCGGGCCTTCATCTATCGGGTGCTCTACTACACCGCCCTGCGGCGCAACGAGGCCAACCACCTGACCTGGGATAACATCAAATTGGACATCGAGCGCCCGGTCATCATCGTCAAGGCGTCGGTCGGCAAGAATCGCAAGCCGGACATCATCGAAATCGCCCCGGCCATTTTGCAAGAACTTCGCGATTTTCGTCCGGCAAACTGGCAACCCGAGGCGCGGGCCTTCTTCGGCCATGTCCCCAAAGTCGAAACGCTGCGGAAAGACCTGCTCAAGGCCGGGATCAAGCCGGAAGACACTTTGGGCCGCCGATTCGACCTGCACGCCTTCCGCAAGACTCTGGGCACACATATGGCGCAAGCGGGGGTGCCGATGCACATTACGCAACGCGCCTTGCGGCACCGTGACATCAAGCAGACAACGAAATACTACACGGACAAGGCGCTCCTTTCGACCCAGGGCGCGTTTGCCAGCATCGCGGAGTTTTGGAAAGTCTCTCAAGACCCCGAAAATGGCCGGGTACTTGAAGGAGGCACCGACGATAGGGGCATTTCAGGGCCTTTCATGTCACGCATTGACAATAATGGATACGGAGCGCCTCCTCCGCAAACCCCTGAAGATGAGCCTTCTAGGCACGTTCTGACACCGGTTGACACTGAAGAAAAATGGTCGGGCTGGAGAGATTCGAACTCTCGACCTCTTGCACCCCATGCAAGCGCGCTACCAGGCTACGCTACAGCCCGAATTGATACCTCTGAGACCGGGGAAGGGTTAAGGCTACAGGCTCGCCGCAGGAGCGCAAGGAGAAAAGGAGGCGGGGCTAAAGCTGGGGGTTTTTGGGGTTTAGCGTCTGCGGACGGCTCGGAGAGCCGTCCCTATCAAACTGCGTGACCGCCCCGCCGATTCTGCGCTTGCGTTCGGGGCGGCGGCCTATACTGTCTCCCTTTTCCCCTCATGCGGGTGCCGATGGCGGCATGGGGGCCTCAACCCAATCTCCATCGGAATTTAACCCATCCACCGTTTACCCAGATCCTAGGTTCTGGTTGTTTGGCCCCCCCGCCGCACTCCGCGGCCGGCGATGGTACCCAACGACCGGGATACGGAGCCAGTTCCCCTCATGAATATCACCGTCAAAGACCTGCTCGACGCCGGCGTCCACTTCGGCCACCAAAAACGCCGCTGGAACCCCAAATCCAAACCCTACATCTTCGACCACCGCCAGGGGGTCTCGATTATTGACCTCGAAAAAACGCACCGCCTGCTCGAAGCTGCGGCGCGCTATGTCGAGGACACCGTGGCCGCCGGGGGCGACATCCTGCTCATCGGCACCAAGAAACAGGCCCAGGAAATCGTGCGCGAGGCCGCGACCACGACCAACATGCCTTTCTGCGTCAGCCGCTGGATGGGTGGCACGCTGACCAATTACGCCACGGTCAAAAACAGCCTCGAAAAATACCGCCGCTTTTTGCGCATGGAGACGGACGGCCAGCTCGACAAGCTGCCCAAGAAGGAAGCCTCCGCCATCCGCCGCGAGATGGCCCGCATGCACCGCAATTTCGAGGGGATGCTAACCATGACCTCCCTGCCCGCGGCGCTCTTTGTCATCGACACCAAGACGGAATACATCGCCGTGGCCGAGGGCAACCGCATCGGCGTGCCCATCGTTGCGCTGGTGGACACGAACTCCGACCCGTCGCTGACGAAATACCCCATTCCCGGCAACGACGACGCGGTGAAGTCCATCCGCCTGATCACCGACGTGATCCTGGAGGCCATTCAAAACGGCCTGGCCCGGCGCGAGGTCAAGACCGCGCAACGCGGCCTGGCGCCCATCGTGCGCCCCGAGTTCCAGGAAGTGCAGCCGGAAGTCACCATTGCCGCCGACATCGTGGTCGCCGAGGAGGAGGAAGAGCCCCTGGCGGCCCCGCGCCCCTTTGTGCGCCGTGCCAAGCGCCCCGCCGGCGACAAGTCCGAAAAACCCGAATAATAATTTCCCGCAATATTTCCTCCCATGGCCGACATTTCCGCTACGATGGTCAACGAGCTGCGCGCCAAAACCGGCGCGGGCCTGATGGACTGCAAACGCGCGCTGGTCGAGAACCAGGGCGACCAGAACGCCGCCGCCGAATGGCTGCGCAAAAAAGGCATCGCCTCCGCCGTGAAAAAGGCCGACCGCGCGGCCAAGGAGGGCCTCATCTCCTCCTACATCCACCTCGGCGGCAAGGTCGGCGTGCTCATCGAAGTGAATTGCGAGACGGATTTCGTGGCCAAGACCGACGAGTTTCAGAATCTTGCCAAGGACCTCTGCATGCAAATCGCGGCGGCCAGCCCGCTCTTTGTCACCCGTGAGCAAGTGCCGGTGGAACTGCTCGACAAGGAAAAGGAAATCGCCGCGGCGCAGGTGGCCGGCAAGCCGGCGCCCGCGGTCGAGAAAATCGTGCAGGGCAAAATTGACAAGTGGTTCGGCACCGTCTGCCTGCTCGAACAGCCCTTCGTGCGCGACCAGAACAAAACCGTGAAGGAATACGTCTCCGAGGCCATCGCGCGCACGGGCGAGAATATTGTCGTGCGCCGGTTTGTCCGGTATGCGATTGGGGATTAGGGGCGCTTTCGGCGCGTTTGATGCGAGGCGCGGCCTGACAACCATTTGGCCGGGTGTCGGTTTGGGCTTGGCTTCGCTGGCCTGGCCGGCGGCCGGAAGCATTTCAAACTATCCCAACCGGCCCTATTCTTGGCGCGATTATGGAGTTTCCATTCTCCGCCGCGCCATTATCCTCGGAGGCGAAACAGCAGTATTTTCGGTGGCCACTGAACCTTGGTCCCTTTGCCGCACCCCTTTCCCGCCATGCGTTCCGACGAACTCTTTACCCTGCCGCCGTCGCTGGCGCGATTTGCGCCGTTTTTTGCGCCCGATGTTCCGCCGTGGGCGTGGGTCGAGCGCATCGTCGCCGCGCTGGCCAGCGTGCCCGCGCAGGAATTCGCGCCGCGCCCAGATGTGCCCACCGGACTCCACTTGGAGGGTTTGGTTTTTCTGCACCCAACCGTGAAACTGCCGCCCTACGGGGTGATCCAAGGCCCGGCCTGGATTGGCGCGCACACGGAAATCCGCCCCGGCGTTTTTATTCGCGGAAATGTAATCGTCGGCGAACACGGCGTCCTCGGCAACAGTTGCGAATACAAAAACTGCCTGCTGCTCGACCGTGTGCAGACCCCGCACTATAATTACGTTGGAGACTCGGTACTCGGCAACCGCGCGCACCTCGGCGCGGGCGCGATTTGCGCCAACCAGCGCCTCGATAAGAAGCCCGTCCCCGTGCAAACCCCCGCCGGGCGCGTTGCCACGACCCTGCGCAAACTCGGCGCGCTCCTGGGCGACGATGCCGAAGCGGGCTGCAACGCGGTGCTGCAACCCGGCGCGATTTTGGGCCGGCGCGCCGCCGTGCTCCCCGCGATGGCCTTCGCCGGCTACCTTCCACCGAACACCCTCGCCGTCGCCACCCGCGCCGAAATCCGCCAGCTGCCCCGGCCGGAGTGAATGGTGGAACCATCGCCGCCGATTGGGGTTTAAAACTTGCACTCTATGCATGCCAAACCACAAGTGACTTGCGTTTGGGTTGCCGGCCTCCTGGTGGTGGGCTGGCTGGCGGGCGGCTGCGCCGATGTGGATGACGACTACGCGCGGGACGCCGCGATTGTCCCCATTGCGGCGGGCAGTGTCCTGGTTGAAGGCGCCGTGCAGAGTAAAGTGGATGATTCCGACCTCCAGTATGAGCAGACACATCCTGTGAATTCTTTTGATGATTTTGAAGAGTCGTTCCATCCCTCATCCGACGCTCCCTGGTCGGACCCCTTCAATAGCGGCGTGCGCGGGCATTGATTAGCCATTCGCAAATTTTCAGAATCACCGGATAAAAAGGTCGGCGGGGACGCAAAAACGGTCACTCAATCGGCGGAAATCTTCCGGCGTCAGTTTGCGCTGTCCGCTTAAGATGCGGCTCGCCACCGACGGGTCAACCTTGAGCAGTCGCGCCAAGTCCTTTACGGCCAGCCCATTTTCCTCGAGCAAATAGCGCAGCATCTCCAATCCGCTAATTTTCTGCTTTGGCGCAGGCTCGGTTCGGTCTTCGTAAACCTCGACGAAAGTCGTCACAGCGTCCAAATAATCGTCCTGGTCTCTGTTTAGCTTAAACCCGGCGAGCCAATCAACTATTTCCATGGCAGCTTCGTAATCCTGTTCATCTCGAATAGGCCGCGGAATATAGACTCGGGCCAATTCCTCGTAGGTCTCTGGAATACTTTTGGCCGGCAGCCGGGAAAGGGAAACACGATGGCTCATGTCGTTAATCTAGGCGTAGTTCAGGTTTTTGGCAAGAGAAAATTGCTACATTGGCATCATCGCCATCGCTTAGTTTTCACTTCGGATTGGCCTGCGGTATTTTAGTGATGGTTCTTCCATTCGTTTTTGGAATATTCCGCATGGGGCAAAAAATCCCGGATGTATACACGACCTCGATCGAAATGAACATGGACAATAAGTCTGAAATTTTTACCTTGAATATTAATGACTTGTAAAATCCTTCCGGTTTTAACCACACATTGATCCGCATGGTTGAAATTGTTCTTGAGGTCATTAAATGAGCACCAGGTCATTGCTTCAGCCAGTTGTTTAAATCGGCTTAACGCAGGGGCGGATGTTGGATGTCTTCGCGCATATTCGCGCAACCGTCGAGGAGCAATTATTCTCATTTTCGTGAGATTTTAGCATGACAGGGACATTTACGTCAGCAGCAAATCGAGCGCGAGGCGGTGCAGGCGGGGGCTGGCGGCGAGGCAGGACTTGCCGCCGCCGACTTCGCCACCCTGCCAGTCCGTGATGACGCCGCCCGCGCCGCGGATGATTGGCACCAGCGGGAGCACATCCCATGCGTTGTGCGCGACGCTGTCGCCCATCAGGTCGGCGCGACCCGTGGCCACGAGCAGGTAGCCGAAGCAATCGCCCCACGTCCGTACCAGCCCGGCTGCGCCCAGCAGCCGCTTCCGTGCCGCCGCACTGTGGAGCTGCGGGATATCGGAACCCAGCGAGGTGGTCAGCAGCGTGGCCTCCGGCAGGGTGCGCGTGTCGCGCACGCGCACCGGCGCACCGTTGAGCGTCGTCGCCGCGCCGTCGCCCACACATAACAAATTCAGAATCGGCTGGTGGATCGCGCCCAAAACCGGTCGGCCCTCGTGCAGCAGCCCGATGAGCGTCCCGAACAGCGGGACGCCATGCACAAACGACTTCGTGCCATCAATCGGGTCGAGCACCCAGGTCCAGTCCGCGTCGGCGCGTTCGGGCCCGTATTCCTCGGCCAGAATCCCGTGTTGGGGAAAGCGCGCGTTGATGAGGCGGCGCATCGCCGCCTCGGCCCCGCGGTCGGCCTCGGTCACGGGCGAAAGGTCGCTCTTGTGCTCAACGGCCAGCGCGGGGTCCCAAAAGTGCTGTTGCACAATCGGCCCGCTGGCGGCGACCAATTCCCCAATGAAGTCGCGATAGATGCTAAAATTCGGGCCGGTGCTCATTTTTTCATTCTACTCAAGGGAAGATGGAAAATGGAAGATGGAAAAATGCCGAGTTATGAAGTTGTTTTTCCATTTTTCATCTTCCATTTTCCATGCATGAGTTGGATTTCCACTCCCATCCATGTGCTCGACTTCGAGGGCGGCCGCTCGAGCGGCGTCGTCGAATACGGCGTGGCCACGCTGCTGGATGGAGGAATCACCGGCACGCACACGCGCCTCTGCGCGCCCGCCGGGCCGGTCGCGGCCGCCGAATGCGCGCTGCACGGCATCTCAGCGGCGGACACTGCCGGGGTGGCGCCTTTCTCCGCCGAGCAGGCTCTCTTTGCCGAACTCCGACAAAGCGGCCCCTTCGCCGCGCACCACGCGCCCGTCGAGCGCGCCTTGCTGCGCCGCGCCTGGCCCGTGCCGCCCGCCGTGCCGGACTTTGCCGCGACCAACCCCGCCGCCGCGCCGCGTGTGGCCGATTGGGGCCCGTGGCTGGACACCCGCCGCATTTACGAAAGCCTTTACCCCAACCTACCCAGTTACCAGCTCAGCGATCTCGTCGCCACCTTTTCGCTTGCGGAAAATTTGGCCGCTCTCGCCGCGCAATTTTGCCCCGCCCGCCGCCGCCGGCCGCATTGTGCGCTTTTCGACGCTCTTGCCGCCGCGCTGCTCCTCGCCCGCCTCGCGCAGGAACCGTCAATCGCAGGCGCGCCGCTGGCATGGCTGCTGGCCCAATCCGTCCCACCCGACCAGGCCGAAGTCATCAATCAAGGCGAGTTTTTGATGGGGGAGTGACTTATGCTGCTCCGCCGTTGATGCAGGTGGCGAGGGCTTCGAGGAGTTCCTGGTTGCGGTAGGGCTTGAGGAGGAAGTCCTGCACACCCATGCGGCGGAGGGCCTCGACGCGGGTGTCGTGGTTCACGCCGGAGGTGGCGATGACGCGCACGCCGGGGCGCAGCTCGCGCAGGGTCTTGAGCGTGGCGACGCCGTCCATGCGCGGCATCATCACATCGAGTAGCACGACTTTAATTTCGCCGCCGCGCGCCTTCATCACCTCGATGGCCTGCAAACCGTCCGACGCTTCGAGCACGGTGTAGCCGCGTTGGCCGAGAATGAACGCCACAGCCTGGCGCAGAGGCACTTCGTCGTCCACGACAAGGACGGTGTGGCCGAGGCCGGCTTTGGCTTCCGCCGCGCGCTCGGCGGATTTTTTGAGCGTGGAATTGCCGGGCGCCGTGGGCGGTGGGGTGGGCAGCTCGGCCGAAGCGGGGAGGTAGATTACAAACATCGTGCCCTGCGGCCCGGTGGACTCCAGCTCGATGATGCCGTTGTGTTCCTGCATGATGCCGAGCGCGGTGGACAGGCCTAGGCCGGTGCCCTTGCCCACGTCTTTCGTGGTAAAGAACGGCTCAAAAATTTTCTCGCGGATGGGCGGGGGGATGCCGGTGCCGGCATCCGAGACGCGAATGCGCACATGCGGGCCGGGCGCCGCGCCGGGGAAGCTCGCCGTCTGCGCGCTGCCGAGCACCACGTTGTCGGCCGCCAGCGTGATGACGCCGCCGGCGGGCATGGCGTCGCGGCTGTTGACGCACAAATTCATCAGCACCTGCAAAATCTGCGTCGAGTCGGCCTTGACCGGCGCGAGGGCGGGGTCGAGGCGGATGTCGAGGCGCACGTCGCGCGGGAAGCTTTCGCGCACGAGGCGCTCGAGTTCGCCGATGATGGGCACCAGCCAGAGCGGCTCGCGCTTGCCGCGCCGCCCGCGGGAGAATGTCAGCACTTGCTGCACCAGCTCGGAGGCGCGGTTGATGGAGATGTCCATCACCTCGATGATTTCGCGCTCCTTGCCTGCGAAGGGCAGCGTCTTCATGAACTCCGCGCCGAGACGCAGGGGCGCGAGGATGTTGTTCAAATCGTGCGCGATGCCGCCGGCGAGGTTGCCAATGCTTTCGAGGCGCTGCGCGCGGGCCAGGCGCTCCTCGAGGGAGCGCTGGCTGGTGATGTCCTCCATGATCTCGACGCAGTGGGTGACGTTGCCGGCCTCGTCGAAAATCGGGAACAGGTTGGCGCGCACAGTGAAGTGCCGCCCGTCCTTGGCGCGGTTGACATATTCGCCCTCCCACTTCTTGCCCTGGCGCAAGCGCGCCCACAATTCCGTGTAAAACTCGACCGGCGTCTTGGCGGACTTGAGCAACTGCGGCATCTGCCCGAGCAATTCCTCCTGCGGGTAGCCGGAGACCTCACAGAATTTTCGGTTGGCATAGTCTATCACGCCATCCGGGTTGGTGATGAGGATGGCGACCGGGCTTTGCTCGACCACCTGGGAGAGGCGCCGCAACGTCTGCTCCTGGGCGAAGCGGTGCGACACGTCCATGACCAGCCCGAGGATGGCCGGCTCGCCCTCGTGCTCGGAGGCGATGCCATGCCCCTGCACCGCCACCGCGGCGCCTTGCGGCCCGGCTAGGCGGAAGAGAAGCGTGGCCTCGCGCCCGGTGCCGGCATACAGCGGGCGGAGGCGCTCCGCCGTCACGGCGCGATCTTCGGGTAGGAGCAATTCGAGGAATTCAGGGCGCAGCGGCGGGCGCGCGCCGCCGGAACGGGCGATGGCCCAGAACTTCGGGTTCGCGTAAACCACGCGGTTCTCCTGCAAAATGAAAATCCCCGCCAGCGACTGCTCGACCAGGCCGCGGAACTTTTCCTCGGCCAGCTTGACGCGCGTCAAATCCACCGCCGTGCCCTGGATGCGCGCGCCGCCCAGCCCGGCCGTGGTTTCGAGGGCGAAGGCAAGTTGGAACCAGCGATACGAGCCGTCGCGGTGCCGCAGCCGCGCTTCGATGATTTGGCGCGCGCCCGGCTCGCGCTGGGCGGCGGCCAGCGCCTCCTCGAAGCGCGGGCGGTCTTCCGGCAAAAACAATTCGAGCCATTGCGGGACGCGCGCGAGGAAATCCTTCGGGGAATAGCCCAGCAGTTCGGACAAGGGGTCCTCCCAGCTAAAATTGCCCTGCGGCGTGGCCAGCGACCACAACCCCGCGCCGCCAGCCTGGGCGGTGAGGGAATAGCGCTGCTGCTCGCGGCGCAAATCCTCGGCCACCGCTTCGCGTTCGGTGACATCCAAACCGAGGGCGAGCACGCTTTCCGGCAAGCCGTTTTCGCCCGGCAGCACGGAAATGTGCCACTCGATCAACCGGAGCGAGCCATCAAGCGCCAGATGGCGCATAGTCATGATCCGCCCGGCTTTTTCCGCGCCGGTGGCGGGCGCAAGGGCCTCGCGCAAGGTGGCCACTCCCGCCCCATCCACCCAACCGAGCTCCTCCGCCCGCTTGCCCAACACCTCCATCGCGCGCCAGCCAAAGACGGCCTCGGCCCGGCCGGTCCATTCCTTCACCCGCCGTTCCGAGTCCAGCTCGACGACCACGAGCGGCGTGTTTTCAAAATGCAAATGCTGCTTGCGGAAAAATTCGCGCTGGTGCTGTTCGGAGCCGGACGCCAGCTCCTTCGCCTGTTGCTGCAACTGCTTCACATGCCGGGCCTGCTGGCGCGAACGCCACAATTGCCCCGCCAATAACAGCAGCACAAACGTCAGCGTCGCCCCGCGATAGAACGCGCCCACCTGGCCTTTCCACACCGCGTCGCCCTGCGACAAATCCGGCAAAAAGTCGGTTACATCCTCCTCATAAGGCGTGCCGTCTGCGGTAAACCGTTGCACGGTGTGTTTCACACCCGCCGTGCCTGCGACCGGTGCGCTGGCCGGCGGCAGCGTGGAAGAACCCGCCGGGGGCGCTGAAGGCGCCGGTTGTGCGAAGGCCCCGGCCGCCAACGCCACCGCCGCGCCGAGGCTCCAAAGAGTCGCGCGGATCATCACCGGCCATCGAGATAATTTCCAAGCAGCCATGCAGCGTATAAGGATATATCCCCAAGGCGGCCCCGAAAAGCAAAATCCTTTGCCCAACGAGGGGATTTCGATAAGGCTTTTTGCAGGTTTGCGGCGAAAAAACGCGGGGTTTGCCTTATCCGCCTTTGGTAAAAATTTGGACTCAGCCTGTGCCCGCCTCCGCCTTGCCTCAATTTGTGATGACGGTCACGCCGTTGCTGGTGCGATAGCTGCCGCTCTGCGGGATGTCGGGCAGCGGGCCGGGCGCGCTGCGCGGCTGCTGCGCGTTGGCCTGGTTCTGGAGAGTCGTGATCAGGGTGGTGCGCTGCTGGTCGGTCAGGCCTGGGGTGGACTGGAGGGCGGTGATGGCGGCGTCAGGGTCTTTATTACCCCATTGGGTGGTCACTGTGCGGATGGCGTTCGCGCGTTGCGTGGGGTCGTCAATCGTCGTGGCCCAATTAAAAGCCGTGGCAGGGTCGCTGGCGGCTTGTGAGGTGACGAGGCGGGTGACGGCGGTGTCGCGCGGGGAGCCGGTCGGCAGCGTGTTGATCCATTGGGAGGCGGCGGAGGGATTGTCCCGCAGCCAGTTGGTCGCAATCGTGCCCACGGCGTTGTCGAGCGAGGAGCCGGTCAACCCGCTGGAGTTAAGCAAATTCACCGCCGTGGCGGGATCCTGGCTGCTCCAAGTGCTGATGACGTTGCCCACGATTTGGTTGCGCGTGTCGCCCACAGGCAGTTGCTCGGCGTAATCATAGGCGGCTTGCGGGTCGGCATTGGCGAGTTGGGAGACGGCGGTGCCGAGGGCGGCGTTGCGCTCGGAGGTGTCGGGCAATCCGCTGGCCCATTGGAGGGCGGCGTTCGGGTCGGTCTGCGCCCAGGTGCGCGCCAGGTTGTTGGCGACGTTGTTCACGTTCACATCGTTCGGCGAGACGTTTTGCAAATACGCGGCGGTCGCGGCCGGGTCGGAATTGGACCAGGTGTCGAGGACGTTTTGCAGGGCGCTTTTGCGCGCCTGCGTGTCTTCGAGGCTGTCGCCCGGCAACTGCTGCACCCAGGTAAGCGCGGATTGCACGTCGTTTTGCGCCCAACTGCTGGCGAGGTTCGCGATGGAGCTGCTTTTGGCGGTGCCATCGTCCATTTGTGCGATGTAACTGGCGGCGCTGGCGGGGTCGCTCTGGCCCAACTGGCCGAGGATGCGGGTGACGGTATTGTCGTAAGTGCCCGAACCGGCGGCGGTATCCACCCATTGGAGGGCGGCATTCGGGTCCGTGTTGGCCCAACTGACGGCGATTTGCTGGACCAGCGTGCTGCGGCGGTTGCTGTCGGGCAATTGGTCGAGCGCGGCTGCTGCTGCTGCGGGATCCTCGTTGGCCATGCCCCCAATGATGCTACCCAAGGCGTTGTTGTGCTCGGTACCCTGGAGAGTATTGGCCCAGTCGAGCGCGGCCTGCGGGTCGGCATTGCCCCACGAGTTGGCGATGGCCTGCAGGGCGTTGGTGCGCGCGCGGCCCACACCCAGGCTCGCGGCGCTCGCGGCGGCGGCGACGGGGTCCTGGTTGGCCCACTGGCTAAAGATGTTGTTGTAGGAATTTGGGTCTTGCTGCGTCAACGGCAGGCTTTGGAGCAGGGCGAGCGTGGCTTGCGGGTCGTTATTGGCCATGGTGTTCAGGATGTTGTTTTCCGCGTTGCGGCGGGTTTGTGCGTTGGTGATGTTGCCCAGCGCGGCGAAAGCGGCGTCGGGGTCCTCATTCGCCCAACCGCTATAAAGGCCCTGGATGGCTTGCTCGCGGGCCTGGCCGTTGGTGATGTTAGCGATGCTGGCGAGCGCGCCTTGCGGGTCGTTCTGCGCCCATTGGGAGTAGACGTTGTTCCAAATCCACGGCTGGTTGAGGCCGACCATCATGCCGGGAGTCTGCAAAAGTTTCACGGCGCTTTCGGGATCGCGCCAGGCCATTTGTTGAACGGTGTTCTGGATGATGTCGCGGCGCAAGGGCGCGTTGTCCAGGCTCTGCACGGCATCAATGGCGGCGGTCGGGTCGTTTTGCATCCAGGCGTTGAAGACGCCCTCCACGGCCTGGCGGCCGCCCTTGCCCAACGGCAGGGCCTGGGCGGCGGCGAGGGCGGCTTGCGGGTCGTTCTGCGCCCAGGCGCCAAAGACCTGGTTGTAGATATTGGAGTTTCGCGAGAGGCCCGCGCTGCCCAGCGAATCCAGCAGCGCGAGCGCGGCCTGCGGGTCGGTCTGGGCGAGGTTTTGCGCGATCTCGCCCACGATATTATTGCGCGTCGGGCCGACCGGCAGCTTGGCCAGGGCGGCCATCATGGCGTCGTCGTCAAACATGATCCAGTCCTGGAAAACCGCCTGCAAGGCATTGTCGCGGTTATTATTGCCCTTGAGTTTCAGCGCCGCCGCGAAGGCCGCCTGCGGATCGCGCCGCGCCCAGCGGTCGAAAATGTTGCGGTATTGCCAGTTGTTATTGTTGCCGAGGGGGATGGCGGCGAGGAGCTTGAGGGCCGCGTCCGGGTTGGTGTCCACCAGGTTCAGGGCCAGGTCGGGCACGATGGCGCGCTGCGCGATGAGGGGCAAATCCTTGAGCGCAGCCAGCGCGTCCTCGGCTTTGTATTGCGCCCAGAAACTGAAGACCCCCGCCAGGGCGGCGTTGCGAAAACTTTCATGGGTGATGGCCTTGGCTGCCGCGAAGGCGTCGCTCGTGCTGCGCTGGGCCCAGGCTGCAAAAACGTTGTGGTAAGTGTTTTGGTCGTCGCGCGCTTCGCTCAAGGTTTGCAGGTGCGCATAGGCGGACAACGGGTCCAGGCGGGCCTCGGCCACGAGCAGTTCGCCGACAATTTGCCGGCGAATTTCCGCGTGCGGCTCCTTGTCCAGCGCGCTCCAGGCGGCCGCCACGTCAATTTTGCCCCAGGTTTCCATGACGCCGCGCAGGGCATCCGCATGATCGGTGGGTTGGTCAATTTTCATGGCCGCGTTGTAGGCGCTCGCGGGGTCCTGCCGCGCCCAGGCGGCAAACAGGGGGCTGAGGTGACCGCTGCCATTGTTGACGACAAAGCCACCGTCTTCATCGTAGTAACTGCCGCCGGGGTTATTGGCGCCGCCTTCGTAATCCGCCGGCGGCAGCGCGAGGGCGGCGCCCGTCGCGGCCACCGGGTCGCTTTGCACCCAGGTGTTGAGGACTTCATTGATGGCGCCGATGCGGCGTTGGGTCGTGTCCAGCGCCTCCGCGGCGGTCAGCGCGTCTTTCGGCGCGATTTCGGCCCAAGCGGTAAAGACGTAATGGGTCACGGAATTGTCGCCTTCCACTTGTTCGGCGGCACGGGCGTGAATGACGGCATTTTTCGGATCGGAGGCCGCCCATTTCGCATACGCGCGCTGCCGCACATAATCGCGGTCGCTTTGGCGCGGCGCGGAAACCGCCTGGTTGAGCAAAGTTCCGAGCTGCGAAACCGCTGCTCTGGGCCACCAAAGCATCCACGGCTTGCGCACGTGCTTGGGCGGTGGGCGCGGCGAGCGCCTTACCGAGCGGGCTGGCGGCATCCCATGCGATGGGCGCGGGAGCGAGCGGAGGCAGGTCTGGCTGTTTTGCGGAGGCGCGAATCGGCAGGCGGCCTTTAGCCGGCGCGGCTTTGGGGACGTGGGCAAAATAGCCCGCGGTGGCGCCGACCACAAAAGCAGGCAGCACGAAAAGAAGGAATTTGCGGAAGGCTTTCATGGGCGGAAGCGAAGTTGAGCCGGCGTGGGCGGAGAAAACAAAAATACAAAATGGGCCGCAGCATCACCGGCGACCCGGAAGGCCAAAACGGGCACGGACGCCCCTGCTGCCATTAAGACGCAACGGGGTGCGTTTTGTTAAGCGTTATTGTGTAAAAGTTATGTCTCAAGGCCGCAATCCTAATCGGACTGTAAAAACCGCCGATTTTATAATCCCTGGTCCGGCACAGGCCGAAGAGATTCTTGCCACGCTTTACCCACAGAGAAAATGGAAACCGCAGATGACGTAGATTTATTGGCCCAAATATCCAATCTGCGAAAATCTGCGCAATCGGCGGTTCCTTCCTCTCAATCAAAGGCAGTTCCCGCATCCGGTAAAAATGGCTCGCCTCGGCGATACGGAGGATGGCAATCTTTTGGCTGCCTCAGCAACCCTGTTCACCCATCCCGCCCCGAAAGGAGCGCCTAATGAAAACACTCTGGAAAAACACCCTGCTGGCCGCCGTTCTGGTCACTTGTGCCGGTGGCAGCCTGCTCCTCGGCCAACCCGCCCCCACGTTGCCCGTTCCGCCAGCTTCCTCCGGTTCCACGCCAGCCGCCGCCAGCGCGCGCGGTCCGGCCCGCGGCTTGCGGGGCAGCCTGGGGGAAGAACGCCAGCCACGGATGCGCGACGCCCTGCTGGATTTGAACTCTGCCCGGATCGCCCTGCGCGATGCCCTGCCTGACAAAGGCGGCTTCCGTGAAAAAGCCATCCAAGGCGTCGAGCAAGCCATCAAAGACGTGCAAGCCGGGATTGATTACGCCCGTGACCACCCCGATGAATTCCCCGCCGTGCCCGGTCGCGGCCCCGCCCTGCGCCCCGCCGCCCCCGCGCCCGCCGGCACGTCGTAGGCGATGTCCTACCCCCCGAAAAACAACCACGGATGGCACGGATAGCACGGATACATTTCCTCAGCAGAGCCGTTGCTTTGGTCTTTTTATCCGTGCTATACGTGTCATCCATGGTTTAATTTTAGAACAAAGCCAAGTGCGTCCCTTTAACCTGGAGGCTGCCGCGAACGCCGCCACCACCCATCCTTCCCCTGCCGCCCTGCCCGCGCCGAACCCCGCCGCGGCCCATGTCACGCGCGAACAGCTTAAGCAGCGCACCGACCAGCGCATCCTGAGCGAGTGGATTGCGCCCGGCAGCCGTGTCCTTGATCTCGGTTGCGGCCAAGGCTTGCTGCTGGAACACCTCCAGCACGCCAAGGGCGCGCAGACGGTTGGCGTGGACAGCGACTTGCAGTCCGTCATCGCCTGCGTCGGGCGCGGGGTGACGGCGTATCAGGGGGACATATTTGAGGTGCTCAATTTTTACCCTCCGGGCGCGTTCGACTGGGTGGTGTGCTCGCGCACGGTGCAGGAGCTGGCGCAGCCGTGGCCGGTGCTCGAACGCGCGTTGGTCGTGGGCAGGCACGTCGCGGTGGGCTTCGTGAACCACGGGTTCTGGCTGAACCGCTGGCACATGTTCCTCCACGGCCGCCGCGTGCGCAACGAGGTTTACCCGGAGCCGTGGTATAAGAGCCACCCGAGCAATCCCGTGACCGTGGGCGACTTCGAGGAGTTTTGCGCGGCGGTCGGCGCACGGGTGACGCGGCGCGCCTACCTCGCGGGCGACTGGCGCACGCCCTGCCAGTTCTGGCCGCAACTCCTGGCCGGCTACGCCCTTTTTGAATGTACCCGCGCGTGAGCGGGGATTTATTCACCGTGAAGGAACAAAAGGCGTAAAGGACAATGCCAAAGCCATAATCCTTCTTTGCGATCTCCACGCTTTTACGGTGAATTACTCTGGCACGGGTTGAGAGTTCAGCGCAGCCCAAAAAACTCTCGGGCATTGGCCGTGGTGCGGGCGGCAAGTTCGGCGAAGGGGAGATCAAGCAACCGCGCGGCTTCCTGCGCGGTGTGCGCGAGAAAGGCCGGTTCGTTGGGCTGGCCGCGATGCGGGACGGGCGCGAGGTAGGGCGCGTCGGTTTCCACCATCAAGACTTCGCTCCCCTGCGCAATGAGCGCGGCGCGCACGGGGGCGGCATTTTTGTAGGTGATGACGCCGGTAAAGGAGGCGCGGCCGCCCCGCGCGCGCAGGGTGCGCAGTTCGTTTGGCCCATGGGTAAAGCAGTGGAAGACGACGCGCCGCCAGTCCACGCCGCTTTCATCAATCACGCGCACGCACTCGGCGAAGGCGTCGCGCGAATGGATGACGATGGGGCAGGCGAGTTCGCGCGCGAGGGCGAGTTGGGCGCGGAAGGCGGCTTCCTGCCGGGCAAAGGCGGCGGCGGCGGGTTCCTTGGGCAGATGAAAGCGGTCGAGGCCGATTTCGCCGAGGGCGACGGGGCGCGGTCCGGCGTCGGCCGCGCGCTCGAAAAAACTTTGAATTTTTGCCACGGATTCACGCCAGGAATCGTCGTCGGGAACGTCACAGGGGTGGAGGCCGATGGTGTAGTCCACGCGGCCCGGGTGCGCAGCGGCGAGGCCGGCGTAGAGGGCCCAGTCGTCCGGCCCGGTGCCGATGGTTATGACGTGGGCGATCCCGGCGGCGGCGGCGCGGTCGAGCACGCCGGGCACGTCGCCCCGGCGCGCGAACTCCGCCAGATGGCAATGGGTGTCAATTAACATAACAACGAGTGCTTTGGTGTTTTAGTTCTTAGTGCCTGGTGGGCCAGAGCCAAGCACGAAGCGGGTGAGGGTGGGCGGGAGGTTGTGGCGCTTCGATCCCTTATTTCCTTGGCCTCGTGCGGATTTCGCTTTTACTTCAAGGCATCATGGAAAACGTTTTGATTCTGGGCACCGGCTGCGCGGGCTTGACGGCGGCGATTTACACCGCGCGCGCCAACCTGCGCCCGCTGGTCATTGAGGGCGTGCAGCCGGGCGGCCAGTTGACCACCACGTCGGAAGTGGAAAATTTTCCCGGCTTTCCCGAGGGCGTGGATGGCTTCGAGTTGATGGACCGGCTGCGTAAGCAGGCGGCGCGGTTCGGCGCGCGGTTCCAGAGCGACTTCATCGAGCGCGTGGATTTGTCCGGCCCGGAGAAAGTTTTGCATTCGTCTTCGCAGGCGTATCGGGCGCGCGCGCTCATCATCGCCACCGGCGCGTCGCCGCGGATGCTCGGCGTGCCGGGCGAGCAGGAAATGTTTGGCGGCAAGGGCGTGACGACGTGCGCGACATGCGACGGGGCCTTTTACCGGGGGATGGAGGTCGCGGTGGCCGGCGGCGGGGATTCCGCCTGCGAGGAGGCGTTGTTCTTGACGCGCTTTTGCACGAAAGTTTACTTGATTCACCGGCGCGACGAGCTGCGGGCCTCGGGCATCATGGCGAAGCGCACGCTGGAAAACCCGAAAATCCAACCGGTTTGGGACACCCACATTGAGCGGGTGTTGGCCGGTGGCGACGGGCGCGTGCGCGGATTGGCCCTAAAACATAAAAAGACGAGCGCGGCGTCAGAACTCGCGGTGAAGGGCCTGTTTGTCGCCATCGGCCATGTGCCGAACTCGCAAGCCTTCGTGGGCGCGCTGCCGTTGGATGAGCAGGGCTATTTTCTGCCGGAGGCCGGCAGCGCGGTGCGCACGAAGGCGCCGGGCGTGTATGTGGCGGGCGATTGCGCCGATCATGTTTACCGCCAGGCGGTGACGGCGGCGGGCCTGGGCTGCCAGGCGGCGATCGAGGCCGAGCGGTGGCTGGCGGAGGAAGGAGAGGGGCACTGAGACGACAGAGGGGCAGAGGGACAGAGGGAATTCGGAGGATGAAATGAAATGCAAATCACAATTGACGAGCGTCGTGAATTGCCCGGCCCCTCAGTGCCTTAGTGCCTCTGTCCCTTTGCCCCTTCCATTCACTGCCTTTTCTTATTCAAAATATCCCGCGCTTGTTCGAGCTGGTCGCGCTCATCCGGGGTGAGGCTGGCAAAGCCGGACTGGGCGATTTTGTCGAGAATGGCGTCCACCGAGGCCATGTTGGCCAGGCCGCCGGCGCGGGGCAATGGCGTGCTGGGTGAGGGCAGGACGCGGAATTTGGGCCGGCGGCGGAAGGGGTTGAGCCGCCGTGCCCAGTCGCCGAACTCGATCGAGCCGCCGAGTTTCGCATAGCGGACGCAGCCGAAGCTGACGGCGCAGATGGCCAGCATGACCGTAAGGCCGGGCCAACTGCGGTAGTTGACATAACTCAGGGCGTCCACCGCCATGCAGAGGAAGGCGACATACTTGAGCGGCACCCAGTCGAAGAATTCCAGGTTGGGGTAGAGCGTGGCGTAGGCGATGAACACGCCGATGGTGATTTCGTTCATGCCGTCATACATTCCCGGCCGGCCGGCCAGGCGCCACGCGCCCAGCACCACGGCGATGGTCGCGAGCAGGAGCGCGTAGAGTTTCAGGAACGCCGGGCGGCCGAAGTATTGCTCCAGCTCGACGCTGAAGCGGTAAAAGAAAAAGACGCCGAACGGGAAGAAAAAGCTGGGGATATTGACAAAGGTGCAGGTCGGCAATTGCCAGAGCCAGCCGCGCAAAAAGAAATCCTCCGTCGAGAACTCGAGATTGCCCACCGGCCAACCGGCGGTGTCGAGCACCACCGTCACAAGCAGCCCCACGCAGTAAAGCACAGCCAGAATGGTCGCGGCATAGACGGGCACCCGTCCGAAATAGCGGAGCGGTTCATTGTCGCGGTTGCCGGGATAGAGGCGCATCTGCCACCACTATACCACGCCCGCCGCCCGATGCAATGCGCGGGAATGGGCGGGAGGACATTTCTGCAAAATCGCATAATCCCCAAAACGGCGGGCCATTCCCCATCTTGCCACGGCGGGGTGGTTTCTGCATATAGGTCTCATGGCCATGGAATTTAAGGACTATTACAAGACGCTCGGGGTGCCGCGCGACGCGAGCGAGGAAGACCTGAAAAAGGCCTTCCGCAAGCTCGCGCGCCAATTCCACCCCGACACCGCGACGGACAAGAAGCGCGCCGAGGAGAAATTCAAGGAGATCAACGAGGCCTACGAGGTGCTCAGCGACAAGGACAAGCGCAAGCGTTACGACGAACTCGGCCCGGACTGGGAGCACGGCGCGCAGTTCCGCCCGCCGCCGGGCGCAGGCGGGGGTGCGCGGCGGCGCGCGGCCAGCCCCGGTGGCGAGGGCATGGAGTATGATTTTGGCGGCACCACGGGCTTCAGCGATTTCTTCGAACACTTTTTCGCTTCGCAGGGCCGGAGCGGTTTCGGCGGCGCGGGCGGCGGCTTTCCCGGCGGCGCGGCCTGGGGGGGCGGGGCGGAAGACGCCGGCCCCGCGCGCGGCGGCGATTTGGAGTCGGACCTGCTCGTTACACTCGAGGAGGCCAGCAACGGCGCGGAGCGGCTGCTCAGCCTGCGGCGGCGCGGCTCCGGCAAGGGCGCGACCGAGACGCTCAAGGTGCGCATCCCTGCGGGCGTGGGCGACGGCCAGCGCATCCGTGTCGCCGGCAAAGGCGAACCGGCGCCGCCGGGTGGCGAGGCGGGCGATTTGTTTTTGAACGTGCGGCTGCAAAAGCACCCGGACTTTCGCGTCGAGGGCGCGGACTTGTATTATGATTTGGAACTGGCGCCCTGGGAGGCGGCGCTGGGCGCGAAAAAAACCGTGCCGACGCTGGCGAAATCGGTCGCGGTGAAAATCGCTGCCGGCGCGGGCGCTGGGCAACAACTGCGCCTGAAAGGGCTGGGCCTGCCGAAGCCCGGCGGCGCGCGCGGGGATTTATACGCGGTGCTCGCCGTGCGCGTTCCCCCCGCCGAAACCCCGTCCCAAAAAAAATTGTGGGAGCAGTTGCGCGCGGAATATGGGGAGTGAAGTGTTTTAGCGCTTGGTTTTTTAGTTCTTAGTGGAAGAGCCGGAGCCATATTTTCTTGCGACGCATACCCTGCCTCCTTTGAATTAGGACAATACCGCGACGGAGACTGCGGCTTGAATGGGCCTGCCTCTTTGTCCCGGGGGGGCACGACCGTCCCGGTCGCACGGCTGCGCGTCTCGCGCAGCCGACTCTTCGTTTACCTCATGATTAAACTTCCCTATTCCCTGATCATCGAAGCCACTGCAGATCCGGATTTCTTTGGCTTCTATTCCTCCGACTTGGAAGGATTCACCGGCATCGGCCATTCCGTCGAGGACTGCCTCTACCAAGCGCGCTGGGGCATGGCTGACCATGTGCAAACGCTGCTCGAAAACAAACTCGACATCCCCCCGCCAATCCCAACCCGACGGTTATGATTCGAAACGAAGCCAAACTCCAGCCGGCGTAAAATCACGCTTTTTTTTGTCAGGTATTTGGGCGGGCGGGTGCTATACTGTAAAGCCACCCCCATGACCCCCGATCACGAATTGCTGGCGCATTATGCCGCGCGCCGCGACGAGGCCGCCTTTGCCGAGCTGGTGCGCCGGCATGTGGACCTGGTCTATTCCGTCGTCCTGCGGCAAGCCGCCGGGGACGCGCCTCTGGCCCAGGATGTCACGCAAACCGTGTTCCTCGACCTGGTGCGCAAGGCGGGCGAGCTGTCCCGGCATGCCACGCTGGCGGGCTGGCTGCACACCAGCGCGCGCTTTGCCGCCAGCAAAGCCGTCCGGGGCGAACAACGCCGTCGCCACCACGAACAGGAGGCTTCCGCCATGCAAGAAACCACCACCGCCGCCGTGAACTGGGAGCAATTGCGCCCGTTGCTTGACGAAGGCGTCGGGCAACTGGACGAACCGGACCGCGACGCCATCGTGTTACGCTTTTTCGAGGGCAAAAGCCACCGCGAAGTCGGCACCCTCCTGGGGCTGAATGAAAACTCGGCCAACAAACGCATCGAGCGCGCGCTGGAAAAACTGCGCGCCTATTTTGCGCGCCGCGGCGTGACGGCGTCATCCGTGGCGTTGGCTGCGGCCATCAGCGAAAATTCCGTGCAAGCCGCGCCGGTTGGGCTGGCCGCGAACGTGGCTGGGGTGGCGGTGGCGGGGAAGGGGGCTGGCGTGGGCACCGGCGCGGGCGTCGCTGCGGAAGGTGTTTTTCTAAAAATTCTTCTTATGTGCACCAAAAACAAAATCCTCCTTGCCGGGGTGATCGTTCTGATTATTGCAACTACTTGGATATTCTACCTGCATTCGCCACAAGAAACGGCGGCCGTGGCCGAGGCCAAGCCCCCTGGGTCCACGATGGTCAAAGCCAAGGTGGTTGCGCCAACGCTGCCGCAGGTTGCTGCGCCAATGACATCGCCGGCAATCAAGCCCGTTACGGTTCCGCAGCCCATAGTGGGTGATCCCGCCCACAATGCCACGCCGGCGGAATTGAACGCCGCCATCGACAACGTCGCAACGCTACTCCAAGCCAGTGACTTTGTCGGGGTGTTTGAATACGGCCCGCCCGCCGACTTGGCCAAGATACCGCCGGAGCAAAAAGCGGAAATGGAGCAGCGTATTCGGCAAGCAATGGCTATTCCTCTAATGCAGCAGATGATGCAAGGTTTGTCGCAGTTGGTCCAAGACCTGAAAAACCAAACGCCGGAAATAAATGCGACCGGCGACCAGGCGACCTATCAAATGACGCTGGCCCCGAACATGCTCCCGCCCGGCACAAATGTCCCGGCGAGCATGCCCATGGTTTTTGTCAAAATTGACGGGAAATGGCATCTCAGCGGCCACACGATTGATGCCATTGACGAGTATTTTTTGGAAAAATGAGGTGGGGATGCCACTCTCCCGTTTTAGCGGGATCCGCGGACGGCTCGTAGAGCCGTCCCTACCCGCGTTGTCCCTGCCTGCGTTAGTAAATTTGAAAAATGCGTAAATAGTGTCGTCCGCCGCAGGCTTGCCTTTGCGCCCTTGGCCCATCATAAACGCCCGTATGAAATTAGCGGGAATTCTATTGGCCGGGGCCGGGGTGGTGGCGTTGCTGGCGGGGTGCGGCGACACCACCGGCCACAAGGACGGCGTTTACCAGGGCTACCTCGAGGGGCGCTTCTTGGGGGTGGCCTCGCCGCAGGAGGGCCAGTTGGCCGAGTTGAAGGTGCAGCGCGGCGGCTGGGTCGAGGCCGGTGCGCCGCTGTTCGCGCTCGACCCGCAGCCGGAGGCCGATGAGTTGCGCCAGGAGGACCAGCACGTCGCCTCCGCCCAGGCGCATGTGGAGGATTTGCGCAAGGGCCTGCGCGACACCGAGCTGGCTGCGCTCGACGACCAACTGAAGGCCGACCAGGCGTTGCTGGATCAGGCCAAGGCCGAATACGCGCGCAACCAGCAGCTCCAGGCGGGCAATTTCGTCTCGCAGAACGACCTCGACCGCCTGCGCTACACGACCGACCAGCAAACCGCCCAAACCCAACGCGACGCGAACCAATTGGCGACGGGCAAGCTCGGCGCGCGCGACGACCAGATCAGCCAGGCCGTGGCCGATTTGTTCGCCGCCAAGGCCGTGCGCGACCAGACCCAATGGACGCTCGACCAAAAGACCCAAACCGCGCCGCAGGCCGGCTGGGTGCAGGACACGTTGTATCGCGTCGGCGAGCGCGTCGCGTCCGGGCAGGCGGTCGTCGTGCTGCTGCCGGTGGCGGAATTGCGCGCGCTGTTCTACGTGCCGGAGACGGAAATCAACCGCGTCAAGCTGGGCCAGATGGTGACGGTCAAGCTCGACGGGCTGAACCCTGTGCCGGCCCGCATCAGCTTCATCTCGACGCAGGTCGAGTTCACGCCGCCGGTGATTTATAGCGAGAGCCAGAACTACAAATACGTTTTTCGCGTCGAGGCGGATTTCGACCCGAAGGTGGCGCGCGAGTTGCACGCCGGCCAGCCCGCCGAAGTGAGCCTGTCGCCATGAACGCCGCGCCGACTGTCGCCGGGCCTGCGCCGGGCGCGCCCAACGGCGCGGCCGGCTTGGCCGTGGATGTGCGTGGTTTGACGAAGCGCTACGGCAGCCGGACGGCCGTGGATCATATTGATTTTGACGTGCGGCGCGGCGAGGTTTACGGCTTCCTTGGCCCAAACGGCAGCGGCAAGACGACGTTCATGCGCATGTTGTGCGGGCTGCTCACGCCCGATGAAGGCGAGGGCACCTGCCTGGGCTATAATTTGCGCACCGACGCCGACCGCATCCGCCTCGAAGTCGGCTACATGACGCAGAAGTTCAGTTATTACGAAGACCTGTCCATCGAGGAAAACCTCGATTTTGTCGCCCGCATTTATCAACTGGCCAACCGGCGCGCGGCGGTGACGGCGACGCTCGACCAGCTCGGCCTCACCGCCCGGCGCAAGCAACTCGCCGGCACGCTCTCCGGCGGTTGGAAGCAGCGGCTCGCGCTGGCGGCGTGCCTCCTGCACCGCCCGAAGCTTTTGCTGCTCGACGAGCCGACGGCGGGCGTGGACCCGAAGGCGCGGCGCGATTTCTGGGAGCAAATCCACGGGCTGGCGGCGCAAGGCATCAGCGTGCTCATTGCCACGCACTACATGGACGAGGCCGAGCGCTGCCACCGCGTCGCCTACCTGTCCTTCGGCAAGTTGCTCACGCATGGCACGGTGCATGAAGTGGTCGAGCGCGCGGGGCTGACGGTCTGGCGGTTGGAATGCGCGAACCCGAGCGAGCTGGTCGTGGCGCTGCACGGCCGGCCCGGGATTTCGGTGGTGCCGTTCGGCAGCTCGCTGCACATCTGCGGGGCCGACGCCGTCGCGGTGCGCGCGGCGGTCGAGTCCGTCGCCGCCCCGAACGTGACCGCCACGCTGACCAAGCCGTCGCTCGAAGATGTTTTCATCCAACTCCAGGGCGCGTCCCGGGACAATTTTTCCTGACCATGCGCGGCCGATTTTCATTCCGGCGGTTTTTCGCCCTCGCGCTCAAGGAGTTCATCCAGATGCGCCGGGACCGGCTGACGTTCGCCATGATGTTCGGCATCCCGCTGATGCAGTTGATTGTGTTCGGCTACGCGATCAACACCGACCCGAAGTATCTGCCCGCCGTCGTCGTCATGGGCGACACCGGCCCCATCCCGCGCGCCATCGTCGAGGCGCTGCGCTACACGGACTATTTCCAAATCCAGCCTGAGCCGGTGAGCGAGGCTGATGCGGCGGAGATGCTCGCCGACGGCGACGCCATGTTCGTCATTTCCTTTCCACCGAATTTTTCGCGCGACCTCTTGCGCAACCAGCACCCGGAAATGCTCATGCAAGCCGACGCAACGGACCCGGTCGCCGTCGGCAACGCGGTGGGCGCGGCGGATGTCATCCAGCAGGCGGCGACGCGCGAATTGCAGGGGACGTTCGCGGCAGTCACTCCGCCGGCCACGCCCGTGGATTACCGCCTGCACCTGATGTATAACCCGGAGCGGCGCTCGCAGCTCAACATCGTGCCGGCGCTGCTCGGCTTGGTGCTGACGATGACCATGTGCAACATCACCGCGATGGCCATCGTGCGTGAGAAGGAGCGCGGCACGATGGAGAATTTGCTCTCGACCCCGGCCCTGCCGGCAGAGGTGATGCTGGGGAAAATCCTGCCTTACATTGCCATCGGCTATGTGCAGGCGAGCGTAATTTTGGCTGCGGCGCGGTTTCTTTTCGACGTGCCGGAGATCGGCAGCTTCTGGCTGCTGGCGGGCTGCATTTTACTGTTCATCTGCGCGAACCTCGGCATGGGCATCACGCTCTCGACCTTGGCGCAAAGCCAGTTGCAGGCCATGCAGATGGCGTTCTTTTATTTTCTGCCCTCAATGATGCTCTCGGGCTTTTTCTTTCCCTTTCGCGGGATGCCGCAGTGGGCGCAGACCATCGGCTCGATTTTGCCGCTCTCGCATTTTCTGCGCATCGTGCGCGGGATTCTGCTCAAGGGCAACGGCTTCGCCGAAGTGTGGCCGCAAATCTGGCCCATTGGGCTGTTCTTCCTGGTCGTGATGACGATCGCCGTCGTGCGCTTCCGGCGGACGTTGGACTGAATGCTGAATGCTGAATGCTGAATGCTGAATGCTGAATGCTGAATGCTGAATGCTGAATGCTGAATGCTGAATGCTGAATGCTGAAAATGGCCGGGATGCTTTTTCGCAACTTTGCAATCAAGCAATCGAGCATTCCAACATAAAAGTTCTCTTGGCGGGAAATTTTTGATAAGATGAAAACCCCCCGTGAAACCTTGCCTGCATAAATTATGGCCGGCCTTGCCGATGTGGCTGGGCTTGGGCGCGGCGGCTTTCGGCCAGGCGGCGGCACTTGCGGCCCCGGCTGCGAGCGCCGCGACCGCAGCTCCGCTGGGCGGTGGCGAACGCGCGCTACAGAATGCCCCTCCGCCGTTTCCCGCCGTCATCCCCGAAGTGCAGGTGGGCGCGAATGTCTATTATGACGTGCGCATTTTGCAGGTGACGCCCGTGTCGGTTGTCCTCGGGCATCGGGACGGCATCACCTCCGTGCCGCTGGCCGATTTGCCGCCGGATTTGCAAAAGCGTTTCGGCTACGATCCGGCCAAGGCCGCGGCGGAGGAGGCGCAGCGCCAGGCCGAGAACACCGCGCACCAAGTCCAGGCCAATGCCGCCGCCGGCGACAAAGGCCCGCCGACCTTGACCGCGCAGGAAATTTTGCAGCGCTTCGGCCAGCCGCCGAAAATTTTCGGCGAGGTTAATATGCAGCCGCGCTTCGACCAGTTGGGCATTGACGTGAAAAGCCAGGGCGCGCGCCCGAGCTGCGCGGTGTTCGCGCTGGTCGGCGCGCTCGAATACCAGCGCTCCCCGCCGGCCGGGCCGGCGCCGGAGTATTCCGAGGAATACCTGATTTGGGCGACGCTCAAGACGCTCGGCAAGGTCGGCCTGGCCGTGCCCCAGGGCGACTCGGAAACGCTGGACATCGGCTTTTCCCTCAATGAAGTTGCCGAAGCGCTGCGCGCCTACGGTATCGCGTTGGCGGAGGAGCTGCCCTACCATTTCACGCTCACCGATCCGCACGTGATCGAGCCGGCGACGGACGTGATCGAGCGCGCGAAAAAGCGCAGCCCGGTGGACGGCTTTTATATCACGGGCCGCGGGCCGCAAATGCAAATCGCCAACATCGTGCAGGTGCTCAACGCCGGCGTGCCGGTCATTGCCGGCATGAAATGGCCTGAGCAAAAAAACTTTGCGGACAATGCGGAACTCGACGGGCAACCGGGACTGGAAAAATCCGCGCACGCCGTGCTGCTGGTGGGCTACCTGACGAAGACGGGCAAAATCGAGGACGCGCAATTCCTCTTCAAAAATTCCTTCGGCGAGAAATGGGGCACCCACGGATACGGCGTGGCCACGTATAAATACCTCGCCGGCAATCTCGAGAGTGCGCTGTTTTTGGATGCGCGGTGAAAACTGCCGGAGCGCCGCTGGCGGCGCATCCCATTATTGAGGTTGGACGCGCGTCAACCGGCAGGAATGCGCGGAAAAACCTGCGCCAAAGGAGGTGAGCCACAAATCCAGCGCGGCGCCATTATCGGACGCCGCAGGATTGGACGGGAAACTTTTCTGCAAATGTTCACCGAGGGCGAAGAGGACGGACGGGCTGCTCATGTTGCCGTATTGCCGGAGGACGGCGGCGCTTTCCGCCAGCGGGAACTTTCCGCCCAGCGCCGCACCCACGGCTTCGAGGACTTTTTTGCCGCCGGCGTGGGAGAGCACCCGGCCGATTTTTTCCGCCGCGCCGTTCTGGCGGTCGTAAAGCGCGCGCACGGCCGTCGCGGCGCGGTCGGGGACGGTTTTGCCGAGGCGGTTGCGCAATTTGCCGCCCCGGTTTTCAAAGCGCAGACATTCGCGGTCGGCGGGCAGGTGCAGCGTGTCGAAGCCATCGCAGCGCAGGCCCGTCGGGCCGGGCTGGCCGTTCCAAATGCTAGCCGCCGCGCCGTCGCCGAACAAACACAGCGAGACGAGCACGCCGGGGTCGTCATCGAGATAAAACGCCGCCGAGCAGATTTCGACCGCAATGCAGGCCACGCGCGCGCCGGGCTGGGCCGCCAGCAGGTGGCTCGCGCTGCGCAGGGAGGGGATGGCCGCGCCGCAGCCCTGGCCCACGATGTCCTGCAAAAAAATGTCGGGCCGCAAGCCTGCGCGTTCGGCGACGAAGCTCGACACGCCGGGGCACAAATAACCCGTGCAGGTGCAGATGATGAGCGCATCCAAATCGTGCGGGGCGAGGCCGGCCTGGGCGAGCGCGGCGCGCAGCGCGCGTTCGGCGAGGGCGGGTGCCTCGCGCTCGAAGGCGCGGTTGAGGGCCTCGGCGTCGAGATCGAAAATTTTGTCCAGGTCGCCGACGGCGAAATGGCGGGTCTCAATGCCGCTGTCCCCGGTGAGGATTTTTTCCAGCAGCGCGCGCGAGCCGGGCCGCAGTTTGCGCAGCGAGGGCGCCTGGCGCAGGACTTCCCAGCACTCGCGCTGGGTCAGGCGCTGGGCGGGGACAACGTTGGCGAGTGAGTGGAGGAACACGGACGGAAGAAAAGTAAGAATTATGAATTAAGAATTAAGAAGTAAAAATTACGAATGACGAATGATGAAACAGAAACCAAAAAGATTTGAAGGGATGGGCAATCAAGCCGGGGCGGGCGCGGCTTTAACGGATGAGAGAGTTTTGCCGTGGGTGGCGCGGTAGAAGAAGTTAAAGGGGAGCAGGCGTGTGTCGGCGAGCGCGAGCAGAAGGGTTTGGCCGAAAGGATGCAAGAGGTAGGGATGCAGGCGGCGCGCCCAGCGCAGGCGCGTGTCTTGCTGGGCGGAAACGGCACGGCGAATGGCTTGGGCGGTGGCGGGCCAATCCTGCCGGGCTTGGGCATAGGCGAGCAGCGGGTCGAGCGCGGCGGCGGCGTTTTCGAGCGCGAGCGCCATGCCGTGGCCGGTGTAGGGCGGGATAGCCGCATGGTGGTCGCCGAGCGATACGCCGGGACCGGCGGGCCAGGTGCGTGTGAAGTCGAGGCCCGCGACGGCGGCGGCGCTCGCGGGGTCCGGCCCGCCCGCAGCGATGCGCGCGGCGAGTTTCTCAAGGCCGCAGGCCATGAGATAATCGAGGAGCAACGATTCGCGCGGGCCGCGCAATTCCATGCGCAGGCGAAAAAGGCCGCAGATGTTGACGCGGCCGTCCTCAATGCGTGCCACGCCGGCGTAGCCGCCGCGGCCGAGATGCACTTCCAAGTCGTGGCCCACGCGCAAGTCGCGGCAGTGAATTTTCAGCCCGAGCCACGGACTGGCGGCATCGGGCCGGCGGCCGGCGGCCCATACCTGGCCGGGCGCATCTTCCCCGCCCGCGGACGGCGTGGGCGCGCGGGTGTTGAGGCGCAACTCACCGCCGGCGGAAACAAAGTCGTGCATCAATCGTTCTTCCAGCACGGGGCGCGAGAGGCCCAACGCCGGTTCCGGCAATTGCGCGGCCCAGCGCAGGCGCCCGCTCGCGTGCCAGCCCGTGGTGCGGTTCACCGTCGCGCCGCGCAAATGCGGCGCGAGGCCGAGGCGCGCGATAGTCGCCGGCTTCAAGCCGCTCATAAATTCGCCGCACACGCGCGGGCGTGGAAGGCGCCCGGCCTCCCAAAGCGACACGCCGGCACCCGCACGCGCCAGCGCCGCGCCGAGGGCTAGGCCGGCCAGGCCGCCGCCGATGATCGTGATGGGTTGCGGCATGGGAGGAGATTCACCGCAAAGACGCCAAGGGCGCAAAGAAATTTTTTTGGAACTTTGCGGTCTTCGCGTCTTTGCGGTGAATTTATAAATCATTGCGCACGGCAATAAGGCGATATGCGCCGAGGAAAGTACGGGCCACTCCACTGCGCCAGGGGGGGGCGTCCACGCCGAGCAGGCGGGGCAGTTCGCGTTCGCAAAAGCCGCCTTCGATGCTCACGCGGGCGTCGTGGCGGCTGACATAATTGATGCCGGCCAGCCGCGCGAGCGGCAGTTGCGCGAGGTGGAGCGCGTGGCGCGCGGGTTCGCAAAAAACGAGCATGCGCGCGTGCTCGCGCCATTGATGGCCGAGGCCGGCGAGCACGTTGTCCTCGAATTGATGGAGGATGAGGTTGCCGATGATGACGTTGTAATTTGCGTAACCGGAAAAAGTCGTGAGGTCGGCGCGGTGCCAGTCCTGCGCGGCGGGCCAGTCGGCGGGCTGCGGCCACAAGTCGAGTCCGGTGTGCGAAAAAGTCTGGCCGGGCAGGTGGCGGCGCAAATATTTGGCGAGGTCGCCTTCGCTCGCGCCGAGTTCGAGCAGGCGGTCACCGGGGTGCAGGTGTTTGCGCAGCGTGCGCGCGAACCAGCGGTGGTTGCCCATCAGCGCGTTGAAAAAACGCAAATCGCGCCGGTTGTGCAGCGCGTCCGGATGCTCCGGCGGCAGGGAGTCGAGCAGTTCCGGTTGCACGTGGCGCGGGAGCATCGGGCGAAGATGCGCGCGGATTGGCTGAATGTCAAACGGTGCTCACGGCGCCTTGGAGACGCGGCAGGATTCGTTGAGGGAGACGCCAAGCGCTGCGAAGCATGGCGCGGGTGATCAACGGTCCGCCATCAGGTTTTTGGCGCGAATTTTTTGAGTTGGGCGATGAAGGAGGCCGGGCCGCCGGGTTGGTAGCCCACCATTGTGGTGAGCGTTTTTCCGTCGGGGCCGAGCACGACGAAGGTGGGGTAGCCTTCGATGTTAAATCTCTGTTGCAAACTCCCGTTTTGCTGGGCCAGTTTGTCGGGAAGTTTTTTGTGCTCCGGGAAGTCCACCTCGACGAGCACGAGATTGGCATCGGCGTAGTCCTTGAACGGCTGGGTGTCGAGCGCCTCCTCGTCCATCTTGATGCACCATTCGCACCAGTCGGAGCCGGTGAAATCGAGCAACACGAGTTTGTTCCCGGCCTTGGCCTGGGCCTGCGCGGCGGCAAAATCCGTGAGCCAATTGGCGCGCACCGCGGGCGCCGCCGGCGCGAACAGCCGTCCGCAGGCGGTGAAGAGAAGCGCGCTCAAGGCAAAGGTGAGGGTGGGCAGAATGGGGCGGGGGAGCTTCATGGCAAAATGGGGAAGGGTGAGGCGTGAACGGGGGGATATTGGCAGCGGTGAACACAACAATCAAATAAATCAGCAATCAGCAAAACACACAATTATCGGTCGCTTGTCGCAGGATAGCTATAGGACATGGCCGCTTGGTCAGGCCACAAAAAGACCCGCAACTCATTCGAGCGGCGGGCTTTTTGGAAAATGGCGTCCCCTTGGGGATTCGAACCCCAGTCGCCAGGATGAAAACCTGGTGTCCTAGGCCGGGCTAGACGAAGGGGACGCGAAAGTGTGCGGGAAAACGGCTTAAAGTAGCGATTTTCTGACACAGGGCAAGCTTAACGTGCAGCAGGAAAATTATGGAACCACGGAGAACACGGAGGACACAGAGAAATAAGCTCTCCGTGTCCTCCGTGTTCTCCGTGGTTAAAATTTCGTCTTTTACTTCGGAATCAATTCACTCACCAACGAAATCTCTTCCTGCAACTCCGCGATGCTGGCGGCGATTTTGCCTTTCGAGAATTCATTGACGGGCACGCCGGGGACGACGGACCATTTCTTGCCGTCGCTGGTGATGGGCATCGAGGCGATGATGCCTTTCGGGATGCCGTAGGAACCGTCCGAACACACCGCGACGCTGAACCAGTCGCCGGCGGGGGTGGGGGTGACGAGCGAGCGCACGCTGTCCATCGCCGCGTTGGCGGCGGAGGCGGCGGAGGACGCGCCGCGCGCCTTAATGATGGCTGCGCCGCGTTGCTGCACATTGGGGATGAAGGTGCCTTTGAGCCATTCCTCGTGGCCGATTACATCGGTGCAGGGGCGGCCGTTGATTTTGGCGTTGTAGAAATCCGGATACTGCGTCGAGGAGTGGTTGCCCCAGATGCACAGGTTGGTCACGCGGCTGACGTGGACGCCGGCTTTTTGCGCGAGCTGGCTCTTGGCGCGGTTTTCATCGAGGCGCGTCATCGCGAACCAGCGCTCGGCGGGGACGGCGGGCGCGTTGCGCATCGCGATGTAGCAATTGGTGTTGCAGGGGTTGCCGACGACGAGCACGCGCACGTCCGCCGCGGCGTTTTTGGCGATGGCCTGGCCCTGGCCAGTGAAAATTTTGCCGTTGATGCCGAGGAGTTCCTTGCGCTCCATCCCGGCCTTGCGCGGCACGCTGCCCACGAGCAGCGCCCAGTTGACGTTCTTGAAGCCTTCGTTGAGGTCGGCCGTCGGCACGACTTCCGTGAGCAGCGGGAACGCGCAGTCGTCGAGTTCCATGACGACGCCCTTGAGCGCGTCGAGCGCGGGCGGGATTTCAATGAGGTTGAGCGCCACGGGCTGGTCGGGGCCAAAGATGGCGCCCGAGGCGATGCGGAACAGGAGGGCGTAGCCGATTTGGCCGGCGGCGCCCGTGACGGCGACTCGAATGGGTTGTTTCATGGGGAGTTAAGAATTAAGAGTTATGAATTAAGAAGCATGAGTAAAGAATGGAAGATGGAAAATGGAAGATGGAAAAAGCGGAAGCAGGCGAAAGAGAACGGCTACTTTTCAATAAGAACGGGGCTGATGGGTTGCAATGCATTATGCGCAGAACGCACGAGGCGTTCGGTCGCGGCCCAGTCAATGCAGCCGTCAGTGATGGAGACGCCGGGGCGCAGCTTCGCGCCGGGCTTCGGCTCGGGCTGACGTCCGGCGTGGAGGTTGCTTTCGAGCATCGCGCCGATGAGGCTCTCGCAACCGCCGACGCGCTGCGCGAGCACGTTCGCGAACACCATGGGCTGCAATTCGGGCTTTTTGCCACTGTTGTCATGGGAGCAGTCCACCATGATGCGGGTAAACAGGCCGGCTTCGCGCAGCAACTTTTCCGCGGCGGCAACATGCGTGGCGTCATAGTTCGGCCCATTGCCGCCGCCGCGCAGGACGAGGTGGCAGTTTGGGTTGCCACGTGTGGTCACGGCGGAGGCCTGGCCGTCTTCGTTGATGCCGAGAAAAGTCTGCGGCGCCCAGGCGGCCTTGATCGCGTTGACAGCGGTCTGGATGGAACCGTCGGTGCCGTTTTTGAAGCCGAGGGGCATCGAGAGGCCCGAGGCCATTTGCCGGTGGGTCTGCGATTCGGTCGTGCGCGCGCCCACGGCGGACCAACAGATGAGGTCGGCGATATATTGCGGGGTGATGGGGTCGAGCAACTCGGTCGCAGTCGGCAGGCCGAGGTCAATGACGGTGCGCAAAAATTCACGGGCCAGACGCAGGCCGGTGGGGATGTCGCCGGTGCCGTCGAGGTGCGGGTCCATGATCAGGCCCTTCCAGCCGACGGTGGTGCGCGGTTTCTCAAAATAGACGCGCATGACCAGAAGCAGGCGGTCGGCGACTTCGCGGCTCAGCGCAGCTAGGCGCTCGGCGTATTCGCGGCCGGCGGCCACGTCGTGGATCGAGCACGGGCCGACGACGAGCAGAAAGCGCGGGTCGTCACCGAAGATGATGCGGTGCAAGGCATTACGGCTCTGGACGACGAAGTCCGCCTGGGCCTCCGAGCGCGGGACGCGGGCCAGCAACTCGCGCGGCGTCGGCAGCGCGCGATTCGAGGAAATGTTGATGTCGGTAACTTTGGGCACGGAAGAAGAAAGTGTTTTAGTTTCTAGTTTTTAGTTCTGAAGGGCGAAGGGCGAAGGGCGAAATTCAGAATTCAGAATTCAGAATTCAGAATTCAGAATTCAGAATTCAGAATTCAGAATTTTCACACTCCACACTGACTGGCTGGGGCTGGATGGGGTAAAGCCGTCCACTACATCAAATTTGCGTGCTCTGGGCAAGAACAGAAGCTATAAGGAATGCCACCCATGTCGGAAATGCATGTCTATCATTGCTTAAGCCGCCCCGCCGCCGTGCTGCGCACGACGGGGCCGGATGCATTCCGGTTCTTGCAGAGCCAGTTCTCGAACGATTTGAAGGTCGAGGGCGTCGAGCATCCCGTGAGTTATGGATTGTGGCTCGACCACAAGGGGAAAATCCAGGCGGACAGTTTTGTGATCCAAAAATCGCCCGGGGACTTTTTGCTGCTCAGCTACGACTGCCCGGCGGCGCTCCTGCGCGGCCACCTCGAGTCGCATTTGATCGCCGACGAGGTGGAATTGCACGACGAGACCGGGCCGCTGGAGTTGCTCCACGTCTGGGCGGAGCACTATGAGGAAAGCCTGGCTGGGTTGATCGAGGAATTGGCCCGGACGGCGGGGGCCGAGTCCTGGATGGGCCGGCGCCCCACGCCCTATTCGTCCTGGGACATTCTTGCGCCCGCAGAAATACTGGAGAGCATCGCACGCGACTTGGAGGCCGAGGGAATCGAGGCCGCCCCCGCGCAGGCCTTGCTGGCCGCGCGCCTGCTGGCCGGCGTGCCGGCGGTGCCGGCCGACGCCGGGCCGGGCGATTTGCCGCAAGAAGCGGGCTTGGAGCGTGAAGGCGTCTCCTTCGACAAGGGTTGCTACTCCGGCCAGGAAATCATGTCACGCCTGCACACGCAGGGCCATGTCAACCGCGCCTTGTGGCTGGTGGAGTGGAACGTGCCGACCACGCGCCCCGCGGATGATTCGCCGGTGCCGCTGTATGCGGGAGCGGAAGTGGCGGGCGAATTGCGCAGCCGGGTCTTCAGCGAAGTGGGGGGCCTGGGTCTGGCGATGCTCAAAACGCGGGCACTGGCCGGGCAAAGCGCGCTGAGTTTCCGCCCCAATGGCCCCACCCCCGTGCGGCTCCTGCGCAATTTGACGGAGGCGTGAGCGCCATTCGGCGTTTTGCAGATGCGATGTGGAATGTGGGGCACCGTGTTCCTCACTCCATGAGAGCAGCTTGGAATTCTGGTGGTTCGCCGGGCACGCCTGACACCATGGCTATTTACCTACGCCAATCGTGACCTCGGGGTCTGTTCGCCCGCCACCACTTCGGGTATGCTTGCCACGCGTGTCCCAACCGGCTCCGCGCCACGTGCTCAAGCCTTGGCCGCCAAGCAACCTCACATATACCCTTGACCCATCCTTAAAATGAACAATCTCGCAAAAGCAACCGTCAATCAGGCCCGCCCGCCTGGAACCCTATTCGCGCGCCTGCAGCTTTGGTCGTGCCAAGCTTTTCACTACATGTTTCTAGGCGGGTTTGTCATCTGTTTCTATTTTTGGTTGCGCATCCACGATTTTTGGACGGCCAAGACGGCGTATGGCTCCGCGCTGGTCGCGGCGCAATTTGCGCTCTATGCCTGGCGGCATATTTTCAAGGGCAATCTTTGGTCGGCGAGCAAGGCCGGGGAGATGGCGTTTTTTGCGGCCAGTCTGGGGCTGGCGCTGGCGGTGGCACCCGTGGCCCAAAATGAATTCTGGTGGGTGCGGCTGGTATATGTGGGCATGATGTTCGCGGTTTTGCCGCCGGGATGGGCCGCCAGCCTGTTCGCCGCAGTCGGCTTCCTCTACCTTCCCATCACGCAGGGCTGGGACCGTTTGGCGGCCTATTCGTTCGGAGACTGGTTTAGCTCGATTTACCCGATAGTGCTGACGGCGGCCTTGGGGCTGTTGATTCGAAGCCAAAACGCTACGAATCAGGCACAAGCACGTTTGATCGAAGAATTGCAGACGGCGAAGAAAGCGCTGGAGTCGGCGCGCCAGCGCGAGGGTGAACTGGCGACGTTGCGCGAGCGCGAACGCCTCGCGCGAGACTTGCACGACACGTTGGGCCACCAACTCGTCACCCTAACCGTCCAACTTGAGGCTGCGCAACGGTTGCTGGCCATGGACCCGGCGCGGGCGGCGGCGGCGCTCGAGGAGATGCAGAAACTTTCGCGTTCCAGCATGGATGACTTGCGCCGCGCGTTGGACAACCTGCGCGCCTCCGGACTCGGCGACCGCCCTTTGACGGCGGCGTTGCAAGCCCTTTGCACCGACGCGGGCCAGCGATATTCCCTGGCCGTGGACTGTCAGGTGGCCGCGGGGGCCGATACCCTGCCGCCGGTGGTGGCGGGAGTCCTCTGGTGCGTGGCGCAGGAAGGATTGACGAACGTCGGCCGCCATGCCCAAGCTCGGCAAGTCCACATGAACCTGAACTTGCTGCCCCGGGAGGTCATCCTGTGCGTGGCCGACGACGGCGCCGGCCTGCCTCCGGGCGCGGAAGACAAACCCGGCCATTACGGCTTGCGCGGCTTGCGCGAACGGGTCGAGGGCCTGGGTGGAACCTTCGCGCTGGCCTCTCCCAAGGGCGGCGCGGTTCTCGAAGCCCGCCTGCCGATCATTACCTGATGAAAGCCATTCGAATTCTGCTGGCCGAAGACCAGACGCTGATGCGGCAGGGGCTGAAGACCATCCTGGATCTTGAGCCGGGTTTCCGCGTGGCCGGCGAAGCGGAAGACGGCCCTGCCGCCGTCAAACTCGCCCTGCAACTGCGACCGGACATCATCCTCATGGATGTGCAGATGCCGCAGATGAACGGCGTACAGGCCACCGCCGCGATTCGCAAGGTGTGGCCCGAGGCCAAAATCATCATCCTGACTACTTTCGACCGCGATGATTATGTCTTTCAAGGCGTGCGCGCCGGAGCCATGGGTTATTTGTTGAAAGACCAGCCGGCGGCAAAATTAATTGAAACCATTCGCCGCGTGCTGGCCGGCGAGACCTTTATCCAGCCTGAGATCGCCTCGCGCGCGTTGCGCTCGGCCCTGCACTCGCCCGGCGAATTTGCGGAGCCGCTCTCGGAGCGCGAGCGCGAGATTCTGGTGCTGCTGGCCCAGGGCGTGCCCAACAAGGAAATCGCGGACAAGCTGCACATCGCCGAAGGCACAGTTAAAAACCATGTCTCGAACATTCTCGGCAAACTTCAAGTGCAGAACCGCACCCAAGCCGCCGACCTCGCGCGCCGGCGGGGCTTGGTTTAATAAATCAGCGATCGAGGTGGGCCACGACCATTATTCACGGCGCGGGTTTGAGCGCGGCGAGTTTTTCGGGGCCAAGGATTTCCTCGCTGCGTTTTTCAGCGGCGGCGCGGCGGGCCGGGTCAAGGCGCTGTTCGAAATTGGTGAGTGCGGCCAGATCCCAGACGGTGCCTTGCGCCTGCGCGGCATACATCATGGCCAGGCCCTCGACCTCGTTTTTCGGCACGCCGTCGCCGTTGGCGGTCAGGGTGCCGAAAAAACTCAGGGCCAGCGGTGCGCCGCGGTTGGCGCCCAATTTGAGCCATCGGATTGCGGCGGCGAGGTCTTTCGCGCCATCGTCCCGTTGGGCAAAGAGGATGCCGAGGGTAGCGTCCGCCGCGCCGCTGCCCTGCGCGTCGGCGAGCCGGAGCCACTGGACGGCTTCGTCAATGTTTTGCTTGAGGCCGCCCAAGCCGGCGAGGTTGTAGCGCCCGAGCAAAACCTCCGCCTCCGGCACGCCAAGATTGGCCAGCTTGCGAAACCATTGCATCACCACCGCAGGCGTCGTCGAAGGCATCGAGTTTTTTTGTTCACGCAAAATTTCCGTGGCGATGGCGTTGCCCTTCGCGGCGGCGAGTTCATAGCCGTGCGGATTCGGGCCGGGCGGCAGTTTGGACGTGCCGTTGATATTGGGCGTGTCATATTGCACCCAGCCGAGACTCAGCATGGCCTCCTCATTGCCCTGACCGGCGGCTTGCTCGAAAAGTTGCGTGGCCTGGGCCGTGTCCGGCGGCGCGCCGACACCGAGGTAAGTGGCCCAGCCCAGCGCGTATTCCGCCTGGGCATCATTGACGGCGGCTTTCTTTTTCATCCACGCGACGGCGGCCACAGGGTCTGCGGGAAAGCCCGGTTCGTTGGGATAAAGCACCGCGAGGTTGATGGGCGGCGCGCTAGCGCTGGGCGCGGCGGCGGCGGGGTCGTTCGCCACCGCACAGCCGGAAAAAAGCGCTGCCGTCAGCAGGCCTGCACTCAGGAGGAACGTAAAAATCAATTTCATGTAAAGTGCGGAATGTATCCCCATCCCATTTTGATTCAAGCGCGGACGCTGGCAAGCGCGGTTATCGTGGGGCCACGCCTTTCCGTAGTGCGGCGCTTCAGCCCGCGCATTAAACTTCACAAATGTTCCCGAGCGCGGGCTAAAGCACCGCGCTATGGAATGAAAAATTGACCCACGGATGGAATTTGCCATCGATTTATTTTCCGGCTACCGTTAAACACCTCCGATGCCGTTTGTCATTGAAGCGCGCGCGGTGCGCAAAAATTTTGGCGAGACCGAGGCTTTGCGCGGGGTCAGCCTCGCCGTGCGGCCGGGTGAATGCGTCGGGCTGCTGGGGCCGAACGGCGCAGGGAAGTCCACTTTCATCGGCATTCTCTACGGCGCAGTGCGGCGGACGGGCGGCGACCTCGCGGTCTTCGGGCTGGACCCCGCCATGCGGGCGCGCGACATCAAGCGCCGGCTGGGCGTTGTGCCGCAGGAGAACGCGCTCGACGAGGGTTTGACCGTTGAGGAAAACATGCTGCTCTTCGCGCGGTTCGTGGGCCTGGCGCGCAAGCGGCGCGCCACGCGCGTGACCGAGCTGCTGCGCCACTTGAACCTTGACCATAAAAAGGACGCGACCATTCACGAACTGTCGGGCGGCATGAAGCGGCGGCTCGCGTTTGTGCGCGCGCTGCTGGCCGACCCGGAAATGCTCATCCTCGACGAGCCAACGACGGGCCTCGACCCGGCCGTGCGGCATCTGCTATGGGAAAAGGTGGCCGACTTCCGCCGCGCGGGGAAAACCATTCTGGTGAGCACCCATTACATGCACGAGGCCGAGGCGCTGTGCGACCAAGTCGTCGTGCTTAACCACGGCGTGGTCGCCGCCGCCGGCTCACCGCGCGAGTTGATCCGCGCGCACACGCCGGGCTTCGTCGCGATTTTTGCCGTGTCGCCGGAATTGTCCGCGAAGCTGGCCGGGGCGGCCCATTGCGTCGTGGACAACCGCGGGGACGTGCTGTTGGCGCGCGCGCCGACGCTTGACGACTTGCTGCGGTTGCAACGCGAGATCGGCGTCGAGGCGCAGCAACTGCGTCCGACGAACCTCGAAGATGTTTTCCTCAAAATCACCGGGGAGGGGTTGGACCAAGATGCGTGAATCACTCCAGCTATCCTGGCACCTGGTGGTGCGCAACTGGCGGGTCTATTCAAAGGACTTCCTCGCCAACATTTCGCCGACCGCGGTGGACCCCGCGCTGCTACTGCTCGCGCTCGGCATGGGCCTGAGTCCGTATATGAAGCAGGTCGAGGGGCACTCTTATGTGGTGTTTCTCGCGCCGGGGCTGGCCTGCACCACCGCGATGTTCACGGCGTTTTTCGAGGCGAGCTACGGCTTCTACGTGCAGATGACCTTCGAGGCGATTTTCAAGGCGATGCTGACAACGCCCATCGGCGTGGACGAGATTGTGCTGGGCGAGCTGTGGTGGGTGGCAATCAAGGGCGCGCTGATGGCCACGGGCGTGAGCCTGGTGCTGGCGTGCTTCGGGCTGTTCGCCTTTTTGCCGTGGATTTTGGCGATGCCCCTGATTGGCGCGGCCGTCGGGCTGGCGTGCGGGAGCATCGGCCTGATTGCGAGCACCCTGGTGCGCAACATTGACCAATTCCAACTCGCGTATGCGTTCGTGGTGTCGCCGCTGTATTTTTTTTCCGGCGTGTTTTTTCCCGTTGGCGGCGCGCCGGGCTGGTTTCGCGTGGTGGTAAACATTTCGCCGCTGTATCAGGGCGCGCGGCTGGCACAAATGGCGTTCTGGAATGATTTCCACCCCGGCGAGGCCGCCCTGCGCGCCGCGGTGCTCATCATCTACGCGGCGGGCCTGAGCGCCATCGCCCTGCGGAGGGTGCGGCGAAAGCTTATTCTCTGAGTCCGCGGCCAAAATTTGGTTTTAACGTCCAAGGCAATTCACCGCGAAGGCGCAAAGAGCGCAAAGAATAAATTCTGTAAATTCTGTTAATTCTGTCAAAAATCTGCCCTTGGCGCTCTTTGCGCCTTGGCGGTGAAAATACTTTCAGCCTACCCCTTCTTCCGCCCCAATTGCCAGATGGCAAAGAGCGCGGACAGCGTGGCGATAAAAAAGATGGTGTCGAGAAATTCACGCGACAAGCCCCAGCCGTTGCTTTTGGCCAGGTCGTAAAACATATAAAGGCCAAACGCGACCGCCCAGGCCACGCCGATGTAGCGTTTGCGCTCAAACACCAGCTTCAGCGCCAGCACAAAGATGACGAATTCGAGGCCGGCGGAAACGAAGTGCAGCAGGGACATGGCGGGAATGTGTGGCGGTGCTTTAGCAGGCTGTTGAAATACCCTTTCAGAAAATTCTTGTCAAAGCACTACGAATAAAATCGTCGCACAAACCAGCCTACAGGCGACGATTTTGATTTCACCCTTATCCAGACATCCCCCAAAACCATGTCTATTTTCAGGCACAGGGAGTTTTTCAACAGCCTGTTAAGCGTTAAAAGTTGAGCGTTTTGCGCGTCCAGCCAAACCGAAGATGCTCTATTCCTCGAATACGGACAAACGGCGTGTCTGAAAAATCTGCGCGGGGGCCGGGCGCTTGCGCGCGGGTGGAGGCCCGCCTCGCCAATCCGTCTCCTGCTCCAATTTCGCGTCGGGCACGCGGTTGAAGGCAATCCTCATGGGGGCGGAGGCGCGGCCCTCGTGTGCGGCGGCCCAATAAATCGCGCCGTTGCCGTGACGCTTGTTCAGTTCGTCCGCCGCGTGCAACAAGGCCGCGCGGCGCGCCGTTGCCGTGGCGAACAGCGACGGCGTGTGGTCGTGCGCGTGCTCCAGCCTCGTCAACACCACCCCCACCCAAAAGGGCCGCGCGCCCGGCGGCAGCGCGGGCCGGCGCGCCCACAAATTGTCAAGCGCCTGGGCCAGTTCCACCGTGTCCTGCGTCGGGTCGAACCGCGCATCGGCGCGCCAATCCTCGCGCCCGAGATAGTCCACCGACAAAGCCAACTCGCCGGCGAAGTATTCGAGGGCGCGCAGCCGCATCGCCGCCTTTTGCAAGAGTCGGTGCAGCACGGCGCGCGCGCGCGGCTCGGTGCGCAACTCCGGCTCGAGCACATGCGAATGGCCGACGTGCATCTTGCGCGGCGGGTCGGACGGAAAATCCGCGCCGCGCAGCTTTGCCCAAATGCGCTCGCCCTCGACGCCGCCCCAAATCGCGCGCAGTTGCCGGTGGTCCGCCGCCGTCAACTGCGCGACGGTCGCGATGCCCGCGCGGCGCAGGCGCTCCTCCATGTGCCGGCCGATGCCATACAAGTCGCGCAACTCCAGCCCGTGGAGCGCGCCGGGCAAATCCGGCGTATCAATCACCACGAGGCCGTCGGGCTTTTGCAGGTCGCTGGCGGTTTTCGCCAAAAAGAGATTCGGCGCGAGGCCAATCGAGCAGCGCAACGCCGGGCCGATTTCGCGGCGGATCGCCTGTTTAATCTGCAAGGCCAGCGCGCGTGCCGCCGCCGGCTCGCACCAGCGGCCGGTCAACCGGCAGGAGACCTCGTCAATCGAATGCACGGTCTCGATGTGCATTTGCCGTTCGACGACCTTGAGCAAGTCCTCGTGCAGCCGCACATATTCCCGGGGCCGCGCGACGACGAATAAAATGTCCGGGCACAGCCGCCGCGCGTCGCGCACGAGGGCGCCGGTTTTCACGCCCCGCGCCTTGGCCTCGTAGGAGGCCGCGATGCAGCAGCCGGTTTCGGCGGCGACGGCGACGATGCCCAGCGGCCGCCCGCGCAACTCCGGGCGCAGGTGCTGCTCGCACGACGCAAAGTAAGCGTTGAAGTCGAGAAACAGGTGGTTGATGGGCATGAGGGTAGGTGAACGGATGAATACTTGTTTGTCAAGAGGCGGGGGTGGCCGAGGGACAAAAGGACAAAGGAACAAAGGGCGAAGGCATTGAGGCACCAAGATGCTGAGGCATTGAGGCGCTAAAAAATTCGATACAGAGCTGTCCGCCCATCGCTTGCCGCCTCAGTGCCTTTGTCCCTCTGCCCCTTTCTTTCCTCATCCACCCTTGTCTTCCGCCCAAAACTCGCGTAGCTTCGTCCTCCTTCAACCAACGTTCACCCACCACCATGCACATTCGCGCCTACCTGAAACCCTCCTGCGGCTGGAGCCGCGGCGTCCGCGCCGTCTTCAAAAAATACGGCCTCGAATTCGAGGACATTGACATCATCAACAGCCGCGAGAATTACGCGGAGATGGTGCAAAAATCCGGCCAGCCCCTCTCGCCCTGCGTCCAAATTGACGACGTGATGCTGGCCGATATCTCCGGCGAGGAGGTCGAACATTACATGCTCGAGCACGGCCTCGTGCAGCCGACGGTCGTCGCCGCCGACGCGCCGACGAATTCCTCCTGCACGGACGCCGAACACGCCGCCCAGGCCGCCGCCGCCCAACCGACGGCCGTAGCCGCGTCGAAGAGCATCCGGTTTTTTTAAGGAGCGCGGAATGCGGAGTTCGGAGTTCGGAGCGTAGAGCAGGGAGCGAGGAGAAAGAAACGCCGGAACACAAAATTTGCCATGCAGGAAATTGACGCCATTATCGCGGTTTCCGATGTGGCGAGTTTTTCTCAATTCACACCGAGCATCACGCCTGTTCAGTTAGTTGAAGCGCTAAACGGATACTTGAAATTGACTTGTGGCCTTGTCGCTGAATCGGGCGGCGAAGTTGTGTCCTACATCGGCGATAGTGCAATTTCTCTTTGGACTGCCTCGGCAGATGCCAACCGCCAGGCGCAAATCGGGGCGGGCTTGGTAAAATTGCATAAATCTGCCTGTCAATTTACGATGCCCAACGGAATGCGCATCACCCAGCGCCTGGCGGTCACCTTTGGACGAATTGCGCGCACGGAAAACGAATGCGGCGGCGAGCGTCAAGCGCTGCCGCTGTTTGGGCCGTGTGTTAATTTTGTCCGACGGCTAAACGCGTCTCATATCCATTTCAAAAAGAATTTTCTCGTCACGGATAATTTGCCGGTGATCTGGCCGCGCGAGGTGGCGCTGCATAAACTGGCCGACCTCACCATCAAAGGGACGGAAGGCACGTGCGCCATTTTCGCCGTGGAAGATGCTGCAACCTGACATGAGGATGGGAGCTTGCGCTGCCAGCGGGGTGTCAGTATCGGCGAGTCCTTGAGTTTTGACTTTGATCGTGGTTGCGTAAACAATTTCGGGCATGAAAATGGAATCTTTCCGTGCGGGCGTTTGGCGCCAGCAATATCAGTTCAAGAGCTTTTCCCCCACGCTGGTTAATCAGCCATGGACGTGGGAAGACCCGCGAATAAATATGCTGCTGGAAAAGGCCTCGCTGGCCTTGGCGCGGCTGGATTCCCACGCCACGCTGGTTCCGAATGTGGATGCTTAGTGCCAAAGTGCCGCATATAATGCCGCCTACAACACCGATTCCGCCGGCGGTGGCGGGGGCCGGGACGAGGATAGCAACCGCATCAGGAGGGTGAGCACAATAGCGGCCGCCAGACCGGCCAAAAGTCCCGCGACCAGGATAGGAAGAGTCTTGGGTGCGGTCTCGATCACCTGCCCGTCCGCAGGGTCCACGATCTGATATTGCTCCGCAACGGCAAGACTGCTCGATTGTCGCAGCTCGATAAATGCCCTGACGAAATCATTGGCGACGATGACGGTGATTTTTGGGTCGGGATGCTCGACCCAGACATTTATGGTGTAAGCTTGGCGGCCAGGTGACACCATGCGCTGCGTCATCAGACGATCCACCAAGTTCGCCTCCGGATCGGAGGGATTGGTGCGGTAAAACGGGAATAAAAAGTCCTGGCGTTCCTGGGGGGTCATCTGGTCGGCCACCGTTTGGGCGACTTCACGTTCTGCCACCAAGCTGATGTCGGTGTTTAATTCTTCCGGGCTAATTTGGTCGGCTGTTGGCGAGCTTTGCATGGCGGAGACCATGACCTTATTCACCCTCAAGGTGGCGGTGGCTTGGTATATTGGAGCAACTATTTTCATGATAAACGCATATCCGGCGAATGAGCCAAAAACCGCGATAAACGTCCACCAAAACACCCGGGAACGCCACACGCGCTGCGGCGTGCGCTTGGCAAATTCGCCGGCGACCGGCTTCGGCGGGCCGATGCGGTGGCGGGCGACGAGAAAGGCCTCTTCGTCACTGAGGTCTTTTTTTTTCAGTTCGGCGAAGCCGTCGCGCAGGTGCGCTTCGAGTTCGCGCAGGTCGGCGGACGCCGGGCCGGGATGCCGGGCCAACTCCGCGCGCCAGGCGGCGACGGCCTGGTCTAAGTCGAAGCGGTTTGACGGTTCCATAATGAGGTGTGGGCGTGCAGCCCAGGACGAAATTGATCTGCTTCACGCTGCCGTCGCCGTTTTCCCCGCGGTCGTTGTTTGGCCCGGGGCCAGCCAGACCATCAGTGTGAACAGCAGGAGTGGCCAGACTAAACTGATAAAGAAACTGTTCCCCAATATGGGAAGGAATTTGAAACTCGTTCTCACAAAAAATTCATTCGAAAGATTCTGGGTGCCATGCCGGATGTAGGTATTAAGGAAATCCACGATGGTGCTATTGATGAAGTAAATCGCCATGGGCCATAAAAACATGCCCAGGCCCGTCATAGCAACCGAATGGCGAGTGACCAGCCGCTTGGCCAAAAATCGCGGCACGCCGCGCGCGAGCCAGAAAGCGGCCACCACCAGGGGAACCAGATACAAAAGCAGGCATTCAAAGGCCGGTATGTAATTGCCCAATAAATCCTGCTCCCAGTTGCCTGGTGAACCACTGTAATCAAAAGATAGTTCCGCAAACAAGGAAAGGATTACCCGCCAAATCATAAGAGAGGCCTCTTGCCAACGCAGGAGTGCGAAAACGCCAAACACCAACCAGAATACCCGTGGCGCCCAGCTTCGTTTAGTCGCGATCTTGGTGAATTCATCGGCGACCGGCGCAGATGGGCCAATCCGGTGGCGCGCGACGAGAAAAGCCTCCTCGTCGCTGAGGTCTTTTTTCTTGAGCTCGGCGAAACCGTCGCGCAGGTGCGCTTCGAGTTCGCGCAGGTCGGCGGGCGCCGGGCCGGGATGCCGGGCCAGTTCCGCGCGCCAGGCGGCGACGGCCTGGTCTAAGTCGAAGCGGGGCGGGGGTTCCATAATTGGGTGAGGGTGTGGTGCGCGGCCAGCCATTGCGCCTTTTCCTGGTTGAGCGCGCGGTGGCCGGCGCGGGTGAGGCGGTAGTATTTGCGTTCGCGGCCGTTTTCGGCCTCGCGCCACTCGGCGGCGATGAGTTCCTCCTCTTCGAGCCGGTGCAAAACGGGGTAGAGCATCCCGTCCGTCCACTGCACCTGCTCCTGCGACAGGGCGCGGGCGCGCTGGGCCAGCGCGTAGCCGTAGCTCTCGCCCTCGGCGAGGATGGACAGGAGCAGGGGCCGCGCGGAGGCGGCGATGAGTTCGCGGCTGAACATGCCGCCACTATACCTCGATGGGCGAGGTATGTCAAGGGGTAAAGGGCAATTTTTTTCACTTGCCTTGCCTTACTCTTTTGCCTTACCTTTTCGCCATGCAAGCGACCCTGACCAGCAAGGGGCAGATCACCCTGCCTGCCGCGTTGCGCCGCCGCCTCGGCCTGCAGAAGGGCGACGTGCTGGAATTCGACGAGACCGCGCCGTTTTTGAAAGCGACCCGGGCGTTTGACCGCCGGGCCATGCTCGCCGTGGTGGGGCGGGGCGCGCGCAAGCTCAAAGGCAAAAGCACCGCGCAATGGCTCGACGAATTGCGCGGGCCGGTTGCATTGCCATGATTACCGCCGTGGACACCTCCGTGCTCATCGCCATCTATCGGGGTGAGGCGGAAGGGCGCCGCTGGGCGGAACGCCTCGCTGATTGCCGCACGGAAGGCGGCCTATGCGTTGGCGAAGTCGTCGCCGCGGAATTTTTCGCCGTGGTGATGGACGAACAGGAATACGCCTACATTTTTCGGCAATTGGGCCTGGAGTTGCGGCCCAGCAACCTGGCGGTCGCGCGGCAGGCCGGGCGCGGCTTCCGCCCTTATCGCGATGCAGGCGGCCCGCGCCTGCATTTGATTCCGGATTTCCTCATCGCGGCTCATGCCCAGATTCAAGCCGACCGCCTCGCCACCCTGGATCGCGGCTATCTGCGGCGCTATTTTGCCGACCTGTCCCTGGTTACGCTGGCTTAGACCGTCGCCCAAGCCACCGCTGCGCTGCGTGAGATTTTCCCGCTCCGAACTGTTCTCATACCTCAAACTTAGAGGCTTGACATACCTCAAGATGTGATGTATGGTGGAAGCATGACCACCAAAACCACCCCGACCAACCCGAGCTTCCTGAACGGCGTGCCGGAGCTGCTGGTGCTGCGGCTGCTCGCCCGCCGCGCGATGTATGGCTACGAGATCGTCAAGGAAATCCAGGTGCAGACCAGCGACGCCCTGTCCTTCGGCGAGGGCTGCATCTACCCCTACCTGCATTATCTCGAGGCGGAGAAATTCGTGCGCAGCCGCCGCCGCGAGGTCGCGGGCCGCAGCCGCAATTACTACGAACTCGCCGCGCGCGGCCAAAAGCGCCTCGCCGCCCTCGAACGCGAGTGGAGCCGCGTGACCGAGGCCGTCGCCGCCGTGAAGGGAGCGCAACATGCCTGACCCCAACCCCATCGCGCAGTTGCAACGTCGGCTCGTGGAACTTGGTTGCCCGGTGAAGGCCACACGTAAAATCGTTCGTGAAACCGCCGAGCATTACGAAGACTTGCAACACGCCGCCCAAGCGCAAGGCCTGCCGCCCGCGGAATCGGCCGCGCGCGCCGCGGAACAATTGGGCAACCCTGATGTATTGGCGGAGCGCCATGTCGAGGTGTTGCGGAAGTCTTCGTGGTGGGCGAGACATGCCTTTTTCACATTTGGATTTTTGCCATTGGTTACTACAGCTGGGATTTGGCACGTGTATGGTTTGATAAACGGCGGCCAGCTGCCCGACATCGCGGTAGATATCCTGCTCGCGATTAACGAATCTAAAATTTTCCTCTTGGCCTATTTTGCCGTCTATGGGGGCATTTTTGCGATAACTGCGCTGGTGACGGTTTTCTTTTGTTTGCGCGCCCAACAAATGGCGGTGAGGCGCCGATGGATTTGGATCATCGGCATCCTGCTGGCCGTGCAAGGTCTATTTCTCTAAATAAATACTTCGAACGAGGCGTTCTACCTGTTTCATCACGAATATATTACAGACGATATGGTCAAGGCGGAATTGCCCAATTTGGCGGGTGATCATCAAACCATGCAAAATGCGTCTGGCCTGGATGCCATGGATGCGGCATTGCATAAGGCGTGGGAAAAACAGTCTCATCCCCGGGCTTCACTATGGGATTCAGGGTTGCAAATAACCGTGACCACCCCGCAGGGGTATGGCTTTGTTTATAAAGCTTCAAAACGTCCCAATCCCATGGGTGATGTTGCCCACACGCAGGCTTCCCATCGCGGCGGGAGGCTGATCCTAAGCGTTCCAGTGAACCCAGCCTGGCGGGACGAATTCGAGCAGATGAACGGACTTTGGCTTGAGGTGCCGACATATCCCCTAGCCGCAGACCTGCCACCGGGTGCGATTGTTGCCGACGACTTAAACGGGATCATGCTTCCTATTCCACAGATCTCGTATTTCATTTCATTCACTGGCTTTGGACATTGGAGTTGGGGTGCGTGGAGGCACCTTCCAAACGTGCCATTGTTAATCTGGCTGCTACACTGGCTCAACGTGGCCATGCCCTTGTTGGTTGTCGCAACCATGCTGGCTTGGCAAAGGCGCGTGGCCAAGCGTTCGCTGCGAGAATCACCGTTTGGCTCCGCGCAACCGGTTGGCACAGCCTGAAAACAACATGCCCGCCGTCCCCTCCATCGAACAATTGCAACGGCGACTCGTCGAACTCGGCTGCCCGGCCCTGACCGTGCGCCGGATCGTCCGCGAAACCGCCGAGCATTACGAAGACTTGCAGCAAGCGGCCGTGCGGCAGGGGCTGCCGCCCGCCGAGGCCGCCCGGCTGGCGGCGGAACAACTGGGCGATCCCGCCGTGCTGGCGGAACGGCATGTCGCCGCGTGGCGGAATACTTTGGCCGGAGGTTTCTGGCCCGGTGTCGCCCTGGTTTTGTCGCCGCTGGTTGTTTTGGGGTTGCCGCTTGTCTTTTGGGTGGGATGTCCGTTTTTCACCTTTTTGGCCGCCTTCTTGGGCTTTGAACTGGTCCGGCGTGCCCCGGCGAAATCCAAGTGGATGATCTTGCTGGCCTGCGCGCTGACTGCGCTGGAAGCCCTGTTGATACCGACTACGACATTGAACATCGCGACGCCGTGGCTGGTCGCGGGCCTAATCTATTTCGGGCAACGGCCGGCGGACCATCCGGCATTGATTCAGCCTTGAGCGGCGCGCAGGTGTGATGCAGTGGTGGAAAGACGATAACGCGCGCCGGGCTCCAAATTTTTGATAGTGGGTCAATTTGCTAATTACGTAGCGCGGTGCTTCAGCCCGCGCTTTGAGGATGAAGAAACTTTCTGAGCGCGGGCTAAAGCACCGCGCTACGTGAAAGGCATGGCCAGCTTCTGGCAAGGTCTGAAACTGACCCTTAGACAATTTTTTGTGCGCTTTTTGGGGGCGGCGGGGTCTATAATGAGACCAGGCCTTTACCGGCCGCCCTTCCATGACGCCCTTGGAACTCAACGCCCATCTCCTGCGCCTGATCGAGTCGGACGGCCACGACGAGGAGGCGCGCCACGCCGTCGTCGAGGCCGCCGCCCGGATGCAGCCCGACAGTCCCGTGAAGTATTGGAAAAAGACGACCACCACTTCCCGCGGCGGTCAACTGACCGGCCACGCCGACATCGGGCACGACGTGATGGTGAATTTGAAAAACGGCGAAACCGAAACCAAGGAAATCAGTTGGGGCGATAAATCCCTGCGCATCGGGCACTTCAAGCTCTCGTGCCAAAAAAGCCGGCGCAAAAGGGACGCCGGCCAACTGCGGAGCCTCACCATCCGCCACTTCTGGAAAGCCGACCCCGGCACACGCTCCGAAACGGAAACGCCCGAGGAATGGCTCCTCCAGTTCGACGCCGCCGGCCAGCCCGAGTATTTCGCCAAAATCAGCGAGCCGGTCAAACTCTGGAGTTTGGCCAGCTTTACGATGTCGCAACTCTATGCTGTCGTCACCTGGTCCCGCGATGGCAAACTGGAGCGGAAGCCATACGCCAAAGTGCTCGAACGCAGAATCACCCGCTGGAAATGAATAAATTTCCAGCCCAAACCTACGCGCAAATTCGATAATGGGGTGGGGGATAATTCGGAGTTTACCGTTTGCGGTTTACGGTTTACGGTCGTGGGCAACACCACGGGCGGTGGTTTAACTGAAAACTGTAAACCGAAAACCGTAAACTCATTATGCCAGCCCCGTCTGCGTCTGCTCCCAACCAGCCCATTGAATACTTCAACCGGCATACGGGCCGCGTCGAAGTCGAGCGGGTTTACGGCGAGGCGGCGCTGCGCTGGGCGTATGAGAACCCGTTCGGAAGGCTCACGAATTGGGCGTTCGCGCGCCGGGCCTGGCTGGCCCGGTGGTATGGCTGGTGGATGAGTTCGCCGGCGACCCGCGACAAAATTCCCCTCTTCATCGAAAAATTCGGCCTCGACGTTTCTGAGTTTGCCGAGCGGCCGGAGAACTTCGCCAGCTTCAACGATTTCTTTGTGCGCAAGCTCAAGCCCGGCGCGCGGCCCCTCGAGGGCGACGCCAACACCGTCGTCTTTGGCGCGGACGGACGGCATTTGGGCTTTCCCGATGCCTCGCAGGCGGAGGGTGTGTTCGTGAAAGGGCAGCAATGGGATTTGGCGGCGCTGCTCGGTGACGCGGAGCTGGCAAAAACTTACGCGCACGGCGCGCTGGTGCTTTCGCGGCTGTGTCCCGTGGACTATCACCGGTTTCATTTTCCGGCGGACGGCACGCCCGGCGCGCCGCGCTGGCTGCCGGGCACGCTGTGGAGCGTGAACCCCATCGCGCTGCGGCGGAATTTGGCGTATCTCTGGGAGAACAAGCGCGCGGTGACCATTTTGACGACCGCGCGATTCGGCCGGGTGCTGCTTCTGGAAATCGGCGCGACGAACGTGGGCAGCATCAACCAAACTTTCACGCCGGACAGGCCGGTAAGTCGCGGCGACGAAAAAGGCTACTTCGCCTTCGGCGGTTCTGCGACGGCGACGCTTTTCGAGCCGGGCAAAGTGCGGCTGGCGGACGATTTGGTTGCGCAGACCAAAGCCGGACGGGAATTGTATGCGAGGATGGGGACGAAATTGGGGAGTGCTCTAGTTTCTAGTTTATAGTTTTTCAATTCGAGTGTTTTCACTTCCCATCCCGCCTTAACTAAAAACTAGAAACTAAAACACTCTGCAATTCCCTAACTTCTAGCTTCTATCTTCCAACTTCCACTGCTACGCTCGCCTTCTATCCCCTACCTCCTGCCCCCCGCATGATTGTCCGCGAAAACGATTTGGCCTCGATTGTCGGGGCGCTCCATGCGCAACCGCACGCCGTGCTGGGGCTGCATCCGCTGACGTGGCAGGGCAAGAAGGGCCTCGTGGCGCGGGCGTTTTTGGACAACGTGCGCTCGTGTGAAGTAGTGGATTTGTCGTCGGAGCCGGAACGGCGCTACCCGCTGAAGTGCATCCATCCAGCGGGGTTTTTCGAGGGGTTTATCGAAGGGCGCACCACGGTGTTCCCCTATCGGCTGCGCGTCGCGCGCGGGAACGGCGAGATCCGCCAGTTCTACGACCCCTACGGCTTTTTGCCCACGCTCTCCGAGCAGGACTTGTATTTGTTCAACGAAGGCAACGACCATTTCGTTTACCGCAAACTCGGCGCGCACGTGCGCGAGCACGCCGGCGTCAAGGGAGTGTCGTTCGCGGTCTGGGCGCCCAGCGCGCGGCGCGTGTCGGTGGTGGGCGACTTCAACCGCTGGGACGGGCGCTACCACCCGCTGCGCTCGCTCGGCGCGTCCGGTGTGTGGGAGATTTTCATCCCCGGCCTCGAACCCGGCGCGAAATACAAATTCGAGATTTTCACCGGCGGCGGAAAATTGGTGCTCAAGACCGACCCCTACGGCCTGTTCTTCGAGCCGCCTCCGCACAACGCGGCGATTGTCTGGGACCTCGGCGGACACGAATGGGGCGACGGCGAGTGGGTGGAACGCCGCGCGCGCACCAACTGGGAGCGCGCGCCGCTGTCGTTTTACGAGGCGCACCTCGGCTCGTGGAAACGCCAGGCGCACGACGGCCATCGCCCGCTGACTTACCGCGAGACCGCCACTGAGTTGGGCGCCTATGTGAAGGAACTGGGCTTCACGCACATCGAATTCATGCCGCTGGCGGAATATCCCTTCGAGGGTTCGTGGGGTTACCAAGGCACCGGCTTTTTCGCGCCGACGCACCGCTACGGCCGCCCGCAGGATTTCATGGCCATGGTGGACTCTTTCCACCAGCAGGGCCTCGGCGTGATCATGGACTGGGTGCCCGCGCATTTCCCGCGCGACGCCTTCGCGCTGGCCGAATTCGACGGCACCCACCTCTACGAGCACGCCGACCCGCGTCAGGGCGCGCACCAGGACTGGGGCACGCTCATTTTCAATTACGGGCGGCACGAAGTGCGCGGCTTCCTCACCGGCAGCGCCCTTGCCTGGCTCGACCGCTACCACATGGACGGGCTGCGGGTGGACGCCGTGGCCTCGATGCTCTACCTCGACTACTCGCGCAAGGAAGGCGAATGGGTGCCGAACAAATACGGCGGGCGCGAAAATATCGAGGCGATTGAATTCCTCCGCAAGACCAACAGCCTCGCGCACCATTATTTCCCCGGCACGCTGATGATCGCCGAGGAGTCCACCGCCTTTGGCGGCGTGTCGAAGCCCGCCAGCGAAGGCGGCCTGGGCTTCGACTTCAAATGGAACATGGGCTGGATGCACGACACCCTCGAATATTTCACCAAGGACCCCATCCACCGGCGCCATCACCACAACCAGTTGACTTTTCCCATGCTGTATCAATTCACGGAGAAGTTCATCTCCGTGTTCTCGCACGACGAGGTCGTGCACGGCAAGGGCGCGTTGATTTTGAAAATGGGATCCTGGGCGATGACGGACAAGGCGCGGACGCTGCGCGCCCTCTACGCGCTGATGTGGCTGTGGCCGGGCAAGAAATGCCTGTTCATGGGCCAGGAATGGGGCCAGTCCGGCGAATGGAAATACGACGCCCCGCTCGAATGGCACCTCCTGCAATACCTCGACCACGAGGGCACGCGCCTCGCCGTGCGCGACTTGAACCGCCTCTACCAAAGCGAGCCGCGCCTGGCGGAACTGGACCTCGACGCGCGCGGCTTCGAGTGGATCAATGCCCACGACGCCGATAACAGTGTGATTACCTTCCTGCGCATTGGGCCGGACTGGGAACCGATCTACGCCATTGCCTGCAATTTCACCCCCGTGGCGCGCCTGGCCTATCGGCTGGGCCTGCCGCGCGCGGGCCGCTGGCACGAAGTGCTCAACACCGACGCCGCCTGCTACGGCGGCACCGGCCTGGGCAACCTCGGCGAAGTCCTCGCCGAGGCGAAACCCTGGGACCACCGCGAATACTCCGCCGCCATCGCCCTCCCCGGCCTCTCCACGGTGATTTTCAAATGGGAGCAGCCGGCGAAGCCTCCTGCTCCCCCGCCGCCCGTGGAGCTGCCGCCCCCTGTTCCGACCAGGAAAAAGCAACCCGCCTCGATGCCCGTCATGCTTGTCACGAAAAAACCCGCGGCTAAAAAATCTTCCGCGCCGAAAAAGGCACGCACAAAAAAGACGGCACTGCACAGGTCATTATTGGAACTTTTACAATCCTGCCCCGAAGACCTCACCAAAATTGATCTGTCTCGTTCGCGCGAGCTGCCCCGTGAGATTGTGTTCTAAGTTTTTGTCGGTTCCGAACATTAGCGAGAGGAACTACTTCTTCCGCCCGTGGCGAACGGTAATATAGAGCAGCCAGCAGCCGAAGAACATGGCGGCGACAAAACCCCATTTACCCAGCACGTAGGGGAACTTGCTTAAATCGGCCAGACTGACGCGCGAGACAATGAGCGACGAGGACAGCAGGGTGGCGGCGATGATGATGGCCAGCACCAGCCGGTTGACGCCGTGCTCGAAGGACTCACGCAGGCCGTCCAGCCCTTTGTGCACGAAATTGATGCTGAACTCACCTTCCTCGAGGTTGCGCAGGAGGCGGATGACGGTGCCGGGGATTTCCCGGGCGTGGCGCAGGGTGGCCCGCCAGTCCCAATAGAGCAGGCGGGCGAGGGTGTGCGGGTGCCAGCGTTCGAGGTTGAGCTCGTGCAGGAACGGCTCCGAGATCGAGCGGATGTCAAACGCGGGGTCAAGAATCTCGCCGACTTCCTCGATGGCGAGGACGGCCTTGGCCAGCATCGCATAATCCCGCGCCAGGCGGATGCCGTGCGAGCCGAAGACATAGAGCAGGTCGAGGATGATGCGCCCCAACTCGCGGCCCTTGTCCTTCCCCGCGTATTTCCGCAGCATGATGCTAACGTCTTTTTCCAGCAGGGTTGCATCCACCCGGCGTTTGGTGATGGCGTTGGCCAGCACGATGCGCACGACTTTTTCCGGGTCGTCCGCGGAAATCGCGGCAAACAAATCCGCCAGGAAATAGCGCATGATCCGGGTGAGCTGGCCGGCCTGGCCCCAGTCAATCAGGCACAGGCGGGCGTCCGGGGTGATGAGCACGTTGCCCGTGTGCGGGTCGGAGTGAAAGAACCCGGAAATCATAATCTGGTTGAACACGGAGCGCCCGCCGATGGTGGCCAGGCGCGCGCGTTCCTCCTTCGGCAACCCAACTTTCGCCGGTTCCACGCCGTCCACCCATTGCAGGACGAGGACGCGGCTGGTCGTGAAGGAGTCAAAGACCTTGGGGGCAAAAATTTCCTTCGGATATGGGTTCGTTTGATTGAAGTAGTCCGAGTTGCGCGCCTCAATGGTGAAGTCGAGTTCGAGCAGCATGTTTTCGCCGGTTTCGTTGACGACCGTCGGCAGGTCGTAGGCGCGCAGCTCGGGCAGGTGGAGCTGCATTTGATGCGCGAACCAATGGATGATTTCCAAGTCGGCCTTCATTTCCTTGCGCAGGTGCGGGCGCTGGGCCTTGACCGCGACAAACTCACCCGTGTGCAGGCGGGCCTTATATACCTGCGCGATGGAGCCGGCGGCCACCGGCTCGGGGTTGAACTCGGCGAACACTTCTTCCACCGCGCCTTTGAGTTCGCGTTCGAGGATGGGGCGCATTTTCTCCCACGGCACCGGCCGCACCTGGTTGCGCAGGCGTTTCAACTCGTCAATCAACGGTTCTGGCAGCACGTCGGCCCGGGTGCTGAGTACTTGGGCGAATTTCACATAGGTGGGGCCCAGGTCTTCGGCGGTGACGCGGATGCGCTGCCAGATGTTCAGCCGTTCCGGCCGCAAGGGCGTGCGCTTGGTCAGCCAGGAGGGTGGCGCCTCAATTTGCTCAAGAAATTCCTGAAACCCATTCCGAATCAGCACGGTCACGATTTCCGTGAACCGCACCAGATTGTTCAGCTTATGGAGGGGATTGAGATTCACGGACGAGACGGCGGAGGATGAACGCGAGCGGGCGGCGGCGGGCTAGTGATGGGCTTTGGCCGGCTTATGGGCGTGGGCGGCTTCGGCCGGCTTGTGGGGCGTGGCCGCGGTCGCGGCAACGTGGTGGGCTTCGAGCGCGGCGAGACGTTTTTCAAGCTCGGCCATTTCCTCACGGGTGGCGAAGTTTGATTTCTTGAGCAGCTCCTGGAAGCGCTGGCCCAGCTCGTGCTTGGCCGTTTCGAATTCCTGCTTGCCATCCGCGACAATGCGGTCGGCCAGGCCTTTGGCGTCTTGGGCGGAAAGCTTGCCCTTTTCAACGTATTCGTGGAGGGCGCTTTCGACTTTTTCCTTGGTGGTCACGGTGGCGCCGATGCCGGCGAGCACGGTTTTTTTGATGAGGTCTATCATGGTGTTGGTGGATTGAGGGTTGGCGGGATGATCAGAGTAATTTGGGCACCAGATACCAGCCGAGGATCCAGTGGCCCAGCGGGCGGTTGCGGCCCGGGTCTTCGGCGCGTTCGAGGTGGAGCAGGCCGCATTTTTTGAAATCAATCAGCACCGGCTCGGTCTGCCCGCTGAGCAGGCAGGAGGCCAGGGCCTCGAAATGCGGGTTGTGCCCGACCACGACGACGGATTTGCGCGAGCAGGCAAGGCGCAGGGCCATCGGGCGCGGGTCGTCCTCCGGACGCAGGCCGGGCGCTTCGTGCAGTGGCAGGGTGAGGTCCAGTTCTCGGCGGAAAATCTCGGCGGTTTGCACGGCGCGCAGCAAAGGGCTGTGCCAGATTTCGCGGATGTCGAGCTCCACTTCATGCTTGCGCAGGAACGTGGCCAGTTGGTCCACCTGCTTTTCGCCCTTGCGCGTCAGACGCCGGTCGGCGTCTGCCTCGCCCGGCTCAGCCTCCGCATGGCGCAGCAAATACAGGTTCATGCCTGGCAGTTTGCATCCCCACGTGCCGCAAGGCAAGCATCCAGCCGAGGCGCGGCGTGGGGTGAAGCCCGTATTGCAAAGATGTCACCCATTTCGGCAAAAACGGATAATCGGTATAGCCGTGCGGGCCAGTCCCGTAGAACGTGGCTGGATCAGGCGGATTAAGCGTCGCGTTCTGTGCGAAGCGGCGGGGCAAATCCGGATTCGCGATGAAAAGTTTGCCGAAGGCAACGGCGTCCGCCTCGCCCGCGGCGAGCACCTGCTCCGCGGTTGCCTGGGTAAATCCCTCATTGGCGATATACACGCCGCCAAAAGCTGCCTTGAGTTGCGGGCCCAGCCGGTTGGGGCCGAGGGACTCGCGCGCGCAGATAAAGGCGAGGCGGCGGCGCCCAAGTTCCCGTGCCACATAGCTGAACGTGGCCGCCGGGTTCGAATCGCCCATGGACTGGGCGTCGCCGCGCGGGGCCAGGTGCATGCCTACGCGACCATGGCCCCAAATGGAGATAACCGCGTCAGCGACTTCCAGCATCAGGCGCGCGCGATTTTCAATGGGGCCGCCATATTCGTCCGTCCGTCGGTTGGTGCTGTCCTGGAGAAACTGGTCGAGCAGGTAGCCGTTCGCGCCGTGGATTTCCACGCCGTCGAATCCGGCGGCTTGCGCGTTGGCCGCGCCTTGCCGGTAGGCCTCGATGATGCCGGGGATTTCGCTCGTCTCCAAAGCGCGCGGAATCGGGTAGGGCCGTTCGGGCCGCACGAGGCGGACATGGCCGTCGGCGGCAATTGCGCTGGGTGCCACCGGCTGCGCTCCATTAAGAAAGATGGGATCGGAAATGCGCCCGACGTGCCACAGTTGGAGCAGCATACGCCCCCCGGCGGTGTGGACGGCGGCGGTGATGGCCTTCCAGCCCTGCACTTGTTCCGGCGACCAAATGCCCGGCGTGTTGGGGTAACCCACGCCCATGGGCGTCACGGAAGTGGCTTCGGAAAAAATGAGGCCGGCGGAGGCGCGCTGGCGGTAATACTCCGCCATGAGGACGTTGGGCACGCGCCCCGGGCTGGCCCGGCAGCGGGTCAGCGGGCCCATGAGGATGCGGCTGGGCAATTGCAGTTCACCAATGAGGAGCGGATCAAACAAAGTCGGCATGACAGCCCAGCCTATTGAATAGATGAACTTTTGCCAAGGCTGGTTGAGGGGTGCAGGGTGGCTCAGTCGCCTCTCTTTTTCAGTTGCACCGACCGCGGCGTGCTGCCAAGCTGGCGGGCTAACCTTTATCAATCATGGCCCGGGAACTCATTTGTTTGGAATGTTCGGAAGCTCGCAAGGAAGGCAAACCGCCCTCCCGCTATTTCGCCACGCGCAATAAACGCGTGAAGCCGGAGAAGGTCGAGAAGATGAAATTCAACAAGTTTCTCCGCCGGCACACGCTGCACAAGGAAGTGAAGCTTTAGCAGCAGGGAGGTTGGAGCGCGGAGCAGGGAGAAAAGAAAAGGGCAAGAATTCCTGGTTGCTGAATTCTGATTGCTGTTGGTGATTTGCTGCCGATTCCCAAGCTAGATTCAGCTTTCAGGAATACCCACCCTTCCCTCCCCGCTCCAAGCTTCCTGCTTCTTCAGTTGCTCAAATTCAGGCCGGAAGCGGAATTGCTGACGCGGCGTTTCGCGCGCCATTTATCACGGTGGTTGCGCACCCAGTCAATCAAGGCGTATTCGAAGCCGATGTCATGGCCGGCCTTCTCCGATTCAATCCACTTATGACGGAGAATCTCCTCCCGCTCCGCCAGATATTCCTGGTAGAAGCTGGAGCGGTTGACAAAGTCGTGATTGCCGGGGGTCGTCTTGGTGTCTGGGGTCTTCATCTTCTCGTCGAGCAAACGGGAATGGGGGAAGGCAGCAAGCCGGCCAAAAGCCAAAGAGGATGTTTGGGCCATTGTCACAACAATTTAACAAAACAAAGAGATATCAGCAATGTCAAATGTGTGAAAAATCAGGCGGTTTAAGCTGCGCTTATACACAAAGTGGGGATTTTGCCTTATTAGGTTTTTACCAGACCCTTGTCCAGCTTTTCCAACAGGCGCGCAGCCATGCTCAAAAAGGCCTGCCCGGCCAGCGTGGCCGGATGGCTGACCACCACCGGAATGCCGCGGTCGCCCCCGACCCGCACCCGGGTGTCCAGCGGCACCTGGCCCAGGAACTCCGTGTGCAACTCTTGGGCGGCGCGCGGCCCCCCCCCTTCGCCGAAGATATACTGGCGCGTGCCGTCGGGGTTTTCCAGAAAGCTCATGTTTTCCGCCACGCCCAGCAGGGGCACATTAACCTTGTCAAACAGCATCGCCCCACGCCGGGCGACGGACACCGCCGCGAGCTGCGGGGTCGTCACGATCACCGTGCCGGAAAGGGGGACGGTCTGCGCGAGGGTGATTTGGGCATCGCCTGTGCCCGGCGGCAAGTCCACAACCAGCATTTCCAATTTACCCCAAGCGACCTGGGTGGCAAATTGCTGGATGGTCTTCATCACCATCGGCCCGCGCCAGGCGACCGGTGCATCGTCGTCTATCAGCAGGCCGAGCGACATCATGCGCACGCCGAAATTTTCGACCGGCTGCAGCAATTCGCCCTCGATTTCCGGCCGCACATTCACGCCGAGCATCAGCGGCACCGAGGGGCCGTAAATGTCACAGTCCATCAGGCCGACGCCCCGAGGGCCGTCGGCTTTGGCCAGCAGTTGCGCAAAGGCGCAGGCCAGATTGACCGCAAAGGTACTTTTGCCCACGCCACCCTTGCCGCTGGCCACGGCGACTCGATAGCGGACTTTCTGCAACTGCGAGGGCAGCGCCGCCGTCGCCCCGCTGCCGGCCGGTGGGGAGGTCTTGGCCGGGATTTTCACCGCGACTTCGACCTCCGCGCGCTGCACGCCGGGCACAGTGCGCAACGCGGCCACGGCGGCGTCATGGAGCTTTTTCGGAATATCGTGGTCGGCGGTGGTGATTTCGAGCCGCGCCTGGGCGAAGCCGTCCCGCACCGTGGCCGTGCGCACGAGGCCGAACGAGACGATGTCGCGGCTGAAACCCGGGTATTTCACGGTCTTTAGGGCGTTGAGCAAAGCTTCCGGCGAAGGATCCATCGGGAGAGTTTCGAGTTTTGGCGAGCCGGTTTCGAGTTCAAAATTTGCGAACCTCCTTTTGGGCGTCCGCCTTCAAGCTCGCGTTTCCTGGCGGACGGCCCTTAAAAATGGGAAATCCTGCGGATGAACGACCCCACCCCAGCGGCCCGCCCGCCCGCACCCGCGCTGGCACGGGCCGGGATGGGCGCTCGTTGGCTGCGATTCGCGCTGACCGTCGTGGAGCCGCTCTCGGTCACCGCGTTGTTCATCTTTTTGCTGGAGAAAAGCTGGCTGCGCTGGCCGGACCCGCTGATTGATTTCCCCAAAAACCTGTATATCGCGTGGCGCCTGAGCGCGGGGGATCTGCTCTATGAAAAAGTCACGAACTGGTATGGGCCGCTGTCGAATCTGGTCGAGGGCGCGGGCTTCAAAATTTTTGGCGTGGGGCTCGACACAATGGTGTGGATGAATGTCATGCTAACCGTCGGTGTGCTGTTGTTGCTGCGGGGAATATTTGGCGCGCTGGGCAATCGATTGTCCGTGTGGCTGGGCTCGGTGGTGTTTGTGGTGGTATTTGCCCTGAGTGATTTTACGCCCGCGGGCAACTACAACTTTATCACGCCCTATATCTCGCAGGCGACGTATACTTTGGCGGGGTTGCTGCTGCTCTTGTGGGCCTTGTTGCGCCATTTGGCCTCGGCGCGGCGGCGCTGGCTCGTGGTGGCTGGGCTGGGGCTGGCGGTCGCGTATTTGGACAAGCCGGAGGGTTTGCTGGCGGCGGCGGGGGCGCTGGGGATTTATCTGGCGGCGCAGGGGATTTATTGCGCGCGTTCCACGCCGGGCGCGGCCGACTGGCACAACGCGGGCCGCTGGCTGGCGCGGGCGGCCAGCTGGCTGGCAGCGGGATTTTTCGCCCTCTGGCTGCCGGTGTTCCTCTTCTTTTGGGTCAAAGGCGGCCTGGCTTATGCGCTTTTGGCCACGAATTATGCGCCCTACACGATGGTGAGCGGCACTTTTCGCCACGCCATCATGAATGCATCCGTCATGCGGGAAATTTCCGGGTTCGACCATCCGTGGGATAATTTTATCAAGCAATCATTGACCGGCGGCCTGCTTGTGGCGCTGTGTGCGGTGATGATTGTCGCGGCGCGGTGCGCGACGGGCGCGAAATTCGGCCATACAAGATGGTGGGCGTGGGCGATCATGGCCGGCGCCGCCGGCGTGGTCGGCGTCAGGCTGGGCGAGCAGGCGAATTACTGGATGGGCTTCGGCCGCGCCTTGGTTTTCCCGGTGTTGCTGGTGGCGCTTGGGGCGGTGGCGGTGGCCATCCGGGCGGCGTGGCAGCGTCGGGCCAATTTTGCCCATGGCCTCGGCGTGGCCGTCGTGGGGGTGGCGGCGAACCTGATGTTCGTGCGCATGATCTTGAACGGACGCATCAACCATTACGGATTTTTCATGATGCCGCTGGCCGTGCTGTTCTGGATTCATTGCATGGTGGTGGAAGCGCCGCGGCCCCGGCGGGATGCAATCCCCGCCGGGGCAACTGGCTGTTGCCCGTGGTGTTTTCCCTCGCCCTATTGGCCGGCGTCCGTGATTTGCTCGAGGTGGAACTGGCGGCTTATGCGGACAAAACTTTCGTGGTGGGCGTCGGGCGCGACCATTTTTATGCGTTCCCGCCGGAGATGGACCCTTCCGGCCTGAAGCTCAAGACGATGATTGAAATGTTCCAGCGGGACACCCCTGGCGCCCGCACGCTCGCCACCTTTCCCGAGGGCATCGCGGTGAATTACCACCTCCGCGTGCCCACGCCGCTGGCGGAACTGGAGTTCCTCCCGGTGGCGCTGAGCTACGTCGGGCCGCAGCATGTGGTGGACGAATTGAACGCCCATCCGCCCGACGCGGTGTTTCTCTTTATTCGGGACATGTCCGAATTCAACGCCCATTATTTTGGAGACAGCCCCGCCACCGGCCGGGACATTGCGTCCTGGCTGAGTGAGCACGAGGTCATCATTGATATGGCGGGCCAGCCCGGGGCGCAGACCATCACCGGCCATCCCATTGATTTGATGACGCCGAAGCCACCGGCGGGCACGGGCCGGTAAATATAAAGCGCCCACAACGTGGGCTCTACTTTTAACGCTCAACGCTTAAGTTTTGAGCCACGACGATTTTCGACGCATCCATCGTCCGGGAGGTTTTTTATTTGAGCGTTAAAACGTTAAGCGTTGAAAGTTGAGCGTTTTAGAATGCATCTTAGGGCATGGTCTGTGGGTGGCTTTCGCCCGCCTTCAAGCTCGCGTCCGGTGGCTGATTGCGGCTAATAAATGCCGCCCTTCCATGAACCCCCGCGAATCATCGGCCGAGCATCCCGCCGGCGCGCGGCTGCCGGAGTCCTGGCCCGCGCCACGCACTTTTTCGCGCGGGCTGCGCGTCGCCCTGCGGGTGGCCGACCCCCTGTCCGTCGCGGCCCTATTCATTTTCATGCTGACAAAAAGCTGGCTGCGCTGGATGGATCCGCTGATTGATTTCCCCCGTTCCCTTTATGTGGCTTGGCGCTTGAGTGAAGGCGACTTGCTCTACAATCAGGTGGCAAGTTGGTATGGGCCGTTGCCCCATTTAATCGAGGCGGCGGCTTTTCGGGCGTGCGGCATCGGGCTGGACACGATCGTGTGGCTCAACATCGCGGTCACCTCCGTCGTGCTCCTGTTGGTGCGGGCGATTTTCGGCGCGTTAGGCAACCGGCTGTCCGGCTGGATCTGCACGATGGTTTTCCTCTGCGTTTTTGGGTTCGGCCATTACCGGTTGGTCGCCAACTACAATTTCATCACCCCTTATGCGTCGCAGGCCACTTATGGTTTTGCCGGGCTGTTGCTGGTGTTATGGTCGCTGCTGCGGCATCTTAAGTCGCAACGCCCCCTCTGGCTCGGCCTCGCCGGGCTGGGCTTCGGCATCAGCTTATCTGGACAAACCCGAGCCACTCTTGGCCGCCGCCGGTTCCCTGGGAATTTATTTGGTGGTGGGCTTTATCCGCCAGGCCCGGCCGCAACCTCCGACTCCGGATTGGCGTGGCGCGGGCCGCTGGATGGCGCGAGCAGCCGGCTGGCTGTTGGGCGGGTTTTTGTGCGTCTGGCTGTCCGTGCTGCTTTTTTTTCTCAGCCGGGGCGGCCTGGCCTATGCGCTGCATGCGGCGGATTATGTGCCCTGCACGATGGTGGACAGTTCCTTCCGTCACACGGTCGAGAATTCGCCATTCATGCGGACGATTTTTGGTTTTGATCAGCCCTGGACCAATTTTCTGTCGCAGCTTGGCGCTGGCGCCATACTGGTGGCCTTGTGTGCGACCATGGTGATAGCCGCGCGGGATTGGACCCGGCAGCCGCGCTTTGGCGAGGCCTGGTGGACTTTGCTGGCGGTCGTGCTGGCGGCGGGCGCGGTCGGCGAGTGGCTGGCCTGGCGCGCCGGCTTGGTGCTTGGAATTGGGCGAGCCTTTGTCTTTCCAACTTGCCTCACCGCCGGCGTCTATAGCCTGCGCAGCGGGTGGCTGGCGTGGCGAGGCCGCGCCGATGCGGAGCACGCGTTGGGCTTGGCGGTCGTCGGGACAGCGGCGGCGCTGATGCTCGCCCGCATGATTTTGAACGGGCAGATTGCCCAATTTGGTTTTTTCATGATGCCGCTGGCGGTGTTGTTTTGGATTCACTTGATGATGGTCGAGGCAGTGCGGCCAGCCTCTGGCAGCCAGTGCGTGAACCGGCTGCTGCCCGCAGTATTTTCCTTCATCCTGTTGTTCGACGCCGGCGCGGTGGCGCGCGGCAACCTCAACGTCTATGCCCTGAAGAATTACCTGGTCGGCCAGGGCCGCGACCATTTCTACACGTTTGACCCCAATTTTTATCCCGCTGGCGGGGTGCTCAATATCATGCTTAAAGCCTTTAACAATAATACGCCGGACGCGCCAACCCTGGTCGTGTTCCCCGAGGGCGTCGCTGTCAATTATCTCTTGCGGGTGCCGTGTCCCCTGGCCGAATTGGAATTCCAGCCCGCCGCCCTCAGTTACGCCGGCCCCAAACACGTCCTGGACGAGTTGCAGGCCCATCCGCCCGCCGTCGTCATGATCTATGACCGCAGCTTGCTGGACTATGGCGCGAAATATTTTGGCGATAGCGAAGCCAGCGGCCGCGACCTGGTGCAGTGGCTCAATGATCAATACAAAGTCATTGGGATCACCGGCACGTCGCCCGATTCGCTCACCGGCCACTTGGTTGATCTGCTGGTGCCCAAGGCCACCCCTGGCCAGGCCGGACAGCCTTTGCTACCCGCCGCGAAGTAAATTTTATCCACGTTTTGTTTTTCACCACTCGCCTTCAAGCTTGCGCTGCGCCGCCCCTTGCGGTTAAGAAACGCCGCCCAACATGAACTCCCGCGGACCATCGGCTGAACACCCGGCCGGCGCGCGCCCGCCGGAGTCTGCGCCCACCCTGCCGCGCTGGCTGAGCCTCATGCTGCGCATGGCAGACCCACTCTCCATCGCCGCCCTGTTTATTTTCCTACTGAACCAAAGCTGGTTGCGGTGGATGGATCCGCTGATTGATTTCCCCCGTTCCCTCTATGTGGCCTGGCGTCTGAGCGAAGGCGATTTGCTTTACGACCAAGTCGTGAGTTGGTATGGCCCGCTGCCCCATTTGGTCGAGGCGGCGGCCTTCCGGCTGTTCGGGGTCGGGCTGGACACGATGGTGTGGCTCAACATAGCCATCACCGTGGTCGCATTGCTCTTGTTGCGGGCGATTTTCGGCGCGCTGGGCAACCGGCTGACGGCGTGGCTGTGCGTGGTGGTTTTTCTGTGTGTCTTCGCATTTGGCAATTACACCTTGATCGCCAATTACAATTTCATCACACCCTATGCCTCGCAGGCCACTTATGGGTTTACCGGTTTGCTCTTAGTGATATGGGCGCTCCTGCGACACTTAAAATCCGAGCGTCCCCTTTGGCTCGGTATCGCCGGGTGGGGATTCGGCATTGCTTATCTGGATAAACCGGAGCCGATGCTCGCCTCGGCCGGCGCGTTGGGAATTTATTTCGCCGTGGGCGTGATCCGCCGGGCGCGGCAAGCGGCGCCATCCTCCGATTGGTGGGGTGCAGGCCGCTGGGCGATGCGGGTGCTGAGCTGGCTGGCTGGTGGATTTCTGTGCGCCTGGTTGCCGGTATTGCTTTTTTTTTCAGCCGGGGTGGCCTGGCCTATGCGCTGCACGCGGCGGATTATGTGCCGTTCATGATGTTAAACAGCTCCTTCCGCCGAGTGGTCGAAAATGCGCCCATCATGCTGGACATTTTCGGCTTCAACCAGCCCTGGGCGAATTTTTGGTCGGAATTGGGCGTGGGGTGTGTGCTGCTGGCGCTATGTGCGATCATGGTGGCGGCCGCGCGGGATTGGACCCGGCTGCCATTGTTGGGCGCGGGGAAGTGGGCGTTCGTGGTGGTGGTGGCGGCGGCGGCGGCCCTCGAGTGGCTCGGCTGGCGCGCCGGGGTTTTTGTGGATGCAGGCCGGGCGTTTGTTTTCCCGGTCTGCTTTGGCGCCCTGGTTTATGCCCTGGGGAGCGCATGGCGGGCATGGCGCGGCGGCGCGGATGCCACCCGTCTGCTCGGCCTTGCGGTCGTCGGAACGGCGGCGGCACTCATGCAGGCGCGCATGATCTTAAACGGCCAGTTCGGCCAGTTTGGTTTTTTCATGATGCCGCTGGCTATTCTCTTTTGGATCCAAGTCATGCTGGTCGAGGCGGCGCGGCCTGCTCCCGGCAGCCGGCGCGCGAACTGGCTGCTGCCCGCGGTGCTTACACTCCTCCTGTTGTTTGATGCCGGAGTCCTGGCCCGCTTCAACTTGCGCCGCTACGCTTTGAAAACTTTGCTTGTTGGCGAGGGCCGCGACCAGTTTTACACCTTTGATCCCATGCGTCCGATTCTTAAAAATATGCAATTGCTGGATTCCCGCGGTTATTCCTTCGGCGGGGACTACAAACACATGATCGAGGCGTTCCAGTTGAAAACGCCGAACGCGAAAACACTCGTCGTGTTTCCCGATGGCGTCGCCATCAATTATGCCCTGCGGGTGCGCTGCCCGCTCGCCGAGCAGGAATTCCAGCCCGTCGCCCTCGGCTTTGCCGGGCCCCAGCACGTTCTCGACGAACTGCAGGCCCACCCGCCCAACGTCGTCATGGTTTACGACCGCAATTTGGACGACTACGGCATCAAAGCTTTTGGCCAGGATGAAAACAGCGGCCGCAACATTTTGCTCTGGCTCAACGCGCAATACGAAGTCATCGGCCACGCCGCCGCCGACCCGCATTCGTTCACCGGCCATGTGATTGACATGCTGGTCCCCAATGGCACCCCCGGCCAGACGGCCATGGGCATTCCCTTGTTGCCGAATACGAAGTGAAGGTCGACCCGTGGCGTCTCTTAATCCTAAAAACCGCCATTGAAACCACGGATTTCACGGATAGCACAGATTCCCAGGAGGATGGGGAGTTTTGACCGTTCACCCACCGGATGAACGGACTTTTACGGTGATCATTGCGTAAGTTCTTGCATCCGTGCTATCCGTGTAATCCGTGGTCAATTTGGATTGCGGAAAATAAGTTAATGCACCGCCTTCGCCACGCTTTCGGAAATCTGCCGCGCCTTGGCGGTGGTGCGGTTTTGTTCGGTTTGCAGGCGCAGTTGCCCGCAGGCGGCGGCGATGTCGTGGCCTTTTTCCCGCCGCAGCGTCGCCGGCACGCCCGCGTGGCGCAGTATGTCCGCGAAAGCATCTTGCTTTTCCACGCTTGGACGTTTCCACGGCAGGCCTTCGACGGTGTTATAAGGGATGAGGTTGACGTGCGCGTGGAGGTCGCGGCCGATTTGCGCCAGGGCGTGCGCCTGCGCGGGCGAGTCGTTTACGTCCGCGATGAGGATGAATTCGAGTGTGACCATGCGCCCGTGCTTTTCCGCGAAGCCGCGCACCGCCGGCAGCAACTCCGCCAGCGGGTATTTGCGGTTGATCGGCATGATTTGCGAGCGAACCTCGTCCGTCGCCCCATGCAGGCTGACGGCGAGGCGGAAACCCAGCGGTTCGCCCGCCAGGCGCGTGATTTCCGGCGCGAGGCCCGAGGTCGAGATTGTCACCCGCCGCGCCCCAAAGCGCAGCCCCCACTCCGCGTTCAGGATGCCCAGCGCGCGCAGCAGGTTGTCGTAATTGGCCAGCGGCTCGCCCATGCCCATGACGACGATGTTGTCGAACGACGCCAGTTCCGCGTGCGCCCGCGGCGTGCGGGCGTCCTCCTGCTGGCAGACGGCCAACAGTTGGGCGACGATTTCACCCGCCGACAAATCGCGCTTCCAGCCGGCGAGGCCCGAGGCGCAAAACCGGCAGCCATAGGCGCAGCCCACCTGGGTCGAGATGCAAATGGTTTTGCGCGAGCGGTCTGCCCCCACCCCTTCCATCGGCGCGCGGATGACGACGGTTTCGATGAGTGCGCCGTCCCGCAATTCGAGCAGCAGCTTGTCCGTCACGTCGGAGGAAGTTTTGGTGAGGACGAGTTTGGCCGGCTCGCACTCGAAGGTTTCCGCCAGCCAGGCGCGCAGGGGCGCGGCGAGGTTGGTCATCCGGGCTGGCTCGCGCACGCGCTTTTTGTAAACCCATTCGAGGATTTGCTTCGCGCGGAAGGCCGGCTCGCCGCGCGCAGCCAGCCGCTCGGTCAGCGACGCGAGCGTCTCGCCGAAGAGGATGGGTTTGGGCGCAAGGGGCGTCATGTCAGTCAACCCCCGGAGATAATAAGTGACGGCGGGAAAGGCGATGCAATTTGGCCGCAAACCCCCTGCGCCAATCCCGCTCAAACGGTTGGACAATAGGTAATGGGGTTTCGACGGGTCAATTTATTGGGTAAAATACCCCAGTAAATATCTTGCCTTGCGCTGCGGAGACGGACAAAACGGGAGCCTTCATGTCCATTCGCCGCCTTTTTGAATTCCTTCTGCGTCGACGGGTTTTAATCCAGACGGCGTTTGTGGTCATTGTCACGGCCGTCTATATCTGGATGATCCAGGATCAGAGCACCTGGGTGAAGGTTTTTGAAAATTACATGCTGCAATGGCGCTGGGACATCGGCCCCCCCCGGGAAGCGCCCAAGGACATCGTCATCATCGGGGTCTACGACACCACGTTTAACGTCCTCAAGCAGGAGACGGGCACTTTGGCGCGCGCCAAACTGCCGGAATTGAGATACCTGACGGACAGTTGGCCGTGGGACCGCCAACTGTGGGGCGATCTGGCCGAGCGGTTTCTAGGCGCCGGCGCGAAATTCGTCGCCTACGACTTGGTGTTCAATGGCCATACGGATGGCGATGACGCGTGTGGTAGGATTTTTGAAACATACTCCGACCCGGTGGATCCCTCCAATACTTCAATCGTTATCGCATCGCAATTGGGCGGTTCGGCCCCCGGCAGCCAGCAGATGATTATCGAGCCGGAACCCGCGCTGACCAAATACGCCGGGGGGGAGGACATCGTCGGCGTGGTCCGATTGAATGAGGACGACGGCTTGGTGCGCAACATTCAGAACCATTGGGACTTGAAGGGGGTCGAAATCATGGAGCGGATGCGCAACCCGGGTGTGGATGTGCCGCCCCACAGCGAGTTTTCGCTGGCCTGGATGGCGGCCAAAAGAGTGTTGCACCAACCACCGCAACGCGACCCCGACTCGCCCATGCTCATCAATTATTATCCTCCGATTGACCCCAAGGCCGGGGTCCCCCCCACGATCACGACCCTGCGCCTCGAGGACGTGCTGCGCGATTGGGACACGATTTACGACAATGGGGCGTATTTTAAAAACAAAGTGGTGTTTTTCGGCCCGATTGGGGAAGCGCACTTTTCCGACCAATACAACACGATGGCCGGCTATATGCCCGGAGTGGAAATCCAGGCCACGGCTTTCGCCAACCTGGTCAACGAGGAGTGGCTGGTGCCCGCGCCCGATTGGGTGGTGCTGGTCTTGGCCATCGGGCTGGGCGCGCTGGCGCTGATGGTCTCGCTGTATGTGCACTCGGTGATGGTCAAAATGAGCCTCTTTATGAGTCTGGGGGCGTTTTTCCTGATCGCCTCGCAGCATTTGTTTTGGTCGAACTTGTTTGTGGCGCCGGTGGCGGGCGCGGCCCTCATCCTCATCAGCACGGGCGTGTTTGGCACGCTATATGATTACATCCTCGGACAATATGAGCGCCAGCGCATGTTGGGCATGTTTGAGAGCATGGTCTCGCCGGGCGTCGCGGGTTTGCTCCTCAGCCACCGCGGCGATTTCGAGAAACGCCTCGGCGGGCAGCGCCAGGAAGTGGTCATCCTCTTTGGCGATATCCGCAACTTCACCAGTTGGAGCGAGAAGGTCGGCCCCGAGGCGCTCGTCGCCCAGTTGAACGAGCACCTTTCCTCCATGGTAAACATTGTGCAGGAGGAAGGCGGCACGGTGCAAAAATACATTGGCGACGCCCTCATGATTGCCTGGGGCGACGTGCGCGCGCAACCCCCGGCGGACGGCGCCGAGCACGCCGTGCGCTCCGCCCTGCGCATGCAAGCCGCACTCAAGGCCTTGAATGCGGGCTGGCAGGACCAACCCGGCCGCCAGCAATTGACCCTCGGCATCGGCATCAACCACGGTTGGAGCGTGGTCGGGCGCATCGGGCACCCGCGGCGGCAGGAATTCACCGTCATGGGCGACGCGGTCAATCTGGCCGCCCGGCTGGAAAGCGCCACGAAACAATACCGCCAGCCCATCTTGGTCGGCGAATCCATTTATGAAATGACGAAGGAACTTTTTATTTACCGGCAGGTGGACAAAATGATGGTGAAGGGCCAGTCTCTCGCGGTGCGGGTGTATGCGCCGCTGGGTGAAGCGGGCGCCGCGACCCCGCCGGGCCTGGCCGCGTATGAATCCGCCGTGGCCAAATACTACACGCGCGATTTCGCCGGCGCCGCGGAATTATTCCGCTCGGCCAACGCGCAGATGGGCGGGGCCGATTTCCTTTGCGGAAATTATCTCGAACGCTGCGCCTATTACCAGCAGTCGCCTCCGCCGATGGATTGGGATGGCGGCTGGGTGTTGAAAGAAAAATAGACGACCACTTGTGAAATTTGACCGAACCAAATCCGCCTTCTCAATATTACATTATTGCAACATTTTTTCCTGGAGATAATATACATGAGTGGAATGCCATTATTGACCGCCTCTGCAGCGCTCAAGCCCAACGCTGGGATGACTTGGCGGCTGGTTTGGCTGGCGGCATGGGTGTTGTTGGCGCAGCCCAGGCTGGCGCTGGCCGCCCCGGGTGTTGCCGCCGCGAGCGCGGCCGCCTCCGGCACCGGCACGGCAAACGCCACCGCCCCGGCGGTCCAAGCTGCCGCCTCCATGGCAGGGACAGACAAAGTCTGGCCCGCCGAAAAACTGCCTCCCGATGCCGTCACCGGCATCATTTACGATACAGTCAATAACCCAAACTTTTCCCTGGAATATCCCGATACATGGCAACCGGACAAAGGGGCCAAGGATTTTGACCCGAACACCAATTTCACGCTGGTCAGCCCGAAAAACAGCTACGTTCAGATCACTATCTCGCCCAAAACGAGCGATCCCGCCAAAATCGTCAGTGAAACGGTAAAAAAGCTGGATGGCCCGGCCATCACCACCCTGACCCGGACCAAAATTGATGAATGGGGCAGCCACACAGGCCAAGGCTTGCACCTGAAGGGGAAAATCGTTGGCAGCTTTCCCGGCGGCATCAAAATCTTTGCTTTCTCCAGCGCGCATTTCAACGTCCTTATTATTGAATATTATTTCTCGGATGAATTGAAGGACGTGCAGGACGACTTCGAATACATCAGCAAAAATTTCAAGATGAACAACTAAGGCGGAGGGGTGCCCCCCGCGGGAGGGTGCGCATGAGCGCTCAAAGCTCAATCACGGTCAAACTGCGCTTTACTGGTCGCTGTGCTGCCTGGAGAATCGCCGGAACGAGTGGCTCCCGGTTGCGGATGGAATTGCTGCGTGCGCGGAGCAAAAAGACGCCGATCTCGTATTTGCCGAGGTTCTGCTGGTATGGGATGCCCTGGTCCAGCGTCAGGAAAATATCAAACTCCGTCTGGGCGCGGGTCAAAAGCTTGCCGTTCTGCAAGCCCGCCCAACCCATGTGTTTAACAGTGCGGCCCTCGTGGCCCGTCAAAAGCGGTGCCAATTCCTTGGGCAAATTCTCATCAAGAAGAATGCGCAAGGGCGGCCTCCTCCGTGCGATTCTTGGACTCCTCCAGCACGGCCAGGCACTGCTCGCGCTTCACCGTGGGGAAGCTCTCCAGAAACTGATCGAGCGTGTAATCTTCCTCAAGGTGGTCAAACAGGCTGCGCACCGGCACGCGCGTCCCGATGAACACGACGGCCCCTCCCAGAATCTCAGGGTCGGAGTGGTAAACGTTGTTTTTCATAAAAGCATTTTCGCCGTTTCCACCCAAAAGGCAAGCCTCCGTCGTGGTGCCATAAATGGAGGCCAACGGTGAGCAATGAACTCGTGGCGGCTTAGCGCCCCGGCGCTGCCATCCTCGGTGCGGCCTGAACTAAAGTGCCCGGGACAGGATTTGAACCTGCACGGCCTCGCGGCCAATGGATCCTAAGTCCATCGCGTCTGCCAATTCCGCCACCCGGGCGGGCCAGGGGAAGCCGCCAGTTTGCCGGATACCGCCGCCGATTGCAAATCGCGAGTGGTGCCCTAGGCAAGCTTTTGGTCAAAGGGAAACTTCCCGCCATGCAACCGTGACAAAATCCGTCTTGGCCCGCGGGCGCGATTAGGCTTTGGTGGCCCATGCGCTCCTGGTGGAACCAAGCCCGGCCCACACTTGCCCTCGCCGTCCCGATGATCATCGGGCAGTTGGGCCAGATGCTCATGCCTTTGATTGACGCCGCCATGGTCGGGCGGCTAGGCGTGACGCCGCTGGCGGCGGTGGCGTTCGGCAACCTGGTGGTGTGGATTCCCATGATTGCCGGATTTGGCATTTGCGTCGCCGTGCATGTTTTGGTCGCTTCGGCTTACGCGGCGGGCGAGCGCGAGGAAGCCGGCGAAATCCTGCGCCACGGCCTGGGTCTGGCGGTCGCCTACGGCTTTATTTGCAGCGCCGGTTTGCAAGTGGGCCTGCCTTGGCTCAACGCGGTGCCGCGGGTTGAGCCGGAGGTCATCGCCGCCGCCCAGCCGTTCATTGCTTGGATCGGCTGGTCCATCATCCCGGTGCTTGGCTACACGGCGGTGAAAAATTATTGCGAAGCGAAAAACCGCCCATGGTTGCCGCTCATCGTGCTGACTGCGAGCGTCGCCTTGAACGTATTTTTGAATTGGATTTTGATTTTTGGGCATTGGGGCGCGCCGGCGATGGGCGCGCCGGGCGCGGGGCTGGCCACCTTGATCGCCCGGCTGGCGGCCTGGTTGGCGCTGTTTCTGATCGTGCAGTTATCACCGGAATTGCGCGCCGAGTGGCCGCGCGGAGTGCTGGCGCGGCTGTCCCGCGAGCGTCTGCGGCGGATGCTGGTTCTGGGCGGCCCGAGCGCCGGGCAGATTTTGTTCGAGGTGGGCGTGTTCAATCTGGCGACGTTGCTGGCGGGGATGCTGGGCAAGGTCGTGCTCGACGCGCACCAAATCGCGCTGAACATCGCGGCGGTCGCGTTCATGGTGCCGCTGGGCTTGTCCCAGGCGACGGGCATCCGCGTCAGCCAGGCCGTTGGCGCTGGCCATTTCGGGGAGGCGCGGCGCATCGGCTGGAACAGCCTCGGGCTGGCCTGCGCGTTCATGGCGGCGTGCGGGCTGGGCGTGCTGCTCGTGCGCCATCAGCTTCCCCAATTATTTTTGAAGCCGGACACCCCCGAGGCCCGCAGTGTCGTGTCGCTCGCGTCCACGCTGCTCTTGTGGGCGGCGGCGTTCGCGGTGTTCGATGGCGCCCAGATCACCAGCCTCGGCATTTTGCGCGGGCTGCACGACGTGCGCGTACCGACGGCCATTTCGTTCACGGGCTACTGGCTGGTGGCTGCGCCGTTGGCGTGCTATTGGGGCTGGGTGAAAGGGTGGGGCGGTCCGGGCGTGTGGGCGGCGCTGGCCCTCGGCGTCATGGTAGTCGCCGTGCTGCTGGTCGGGCGCTTTGCCGTGATTTCCCGCCGCGGGGAACAAAGAGAAATTCTCGCCAGCGCGCGGCCCGAAGGGATATAGACCATCCATCCCATGCACAACAAAGTCATTGCCGGATTGGCCTTGGTCTTCGTGATTTTTGAGGTCGCGCAGTTGGTAATCGCCCACCGTTACATCGGCCCGGCGCAAATTCGCCGCCGGCTGCACCCCTTGGAGGCGCCGGAGACGCCGCCATGGCTGCTCAGCGTAGGCTGGATGAGCGCCCTTTGGGCGGATTACGCATTTCAAGTCGCGCTGTTTTTCACCTCCCTGTATATCGTGCAATTGACGGCACTGTTGATGCTCGGGGTCAGCCTGACAGGATTTATCTTGCGGCGAAGCTGTGGCTTGAAGTGGGGGCTGGTGGTGATGACGTTCGAGGGCGCGCTCCGCGTGGGGTGCCTGATGGCCGCTTTTTCCCTGCTGGCACTGCCCCACTCCTGGATACACACCAATATTCCGTGGTTTAGTCAGGGCGCCGCCGTTTTCCCGGCCAACGCCTCGAGCACAATATCCGGCGTGAGCACGGCGGGCAGGACAACTGGGTCGGCGCGCCCTGGTAGGTAAAGCAAATCGAAGGGCACCGATGAGCGCCCAAACCGCGCCAGCTCGGCGGTGATGGCCGGGTCGTTCGCCGTCCAGTCCGCCCGCAACAGGGCGACGTTCTCGCGGTTGAATTCCGCCCGCACCCGGTCCGTTGAGTGGAATAACACATCCTTGTTCGCCTGGCACGTCAGGCACCAGCGCGCGGTGAAGTCCACATAAATCGGCCGCCCTTCCTTTTGCAATTCGGCCACGCGCTCCGCCGACCACGGTTGCCAACCCAAATCCTGCAGTGGCCAATACGCCACCGCAATCGCCGCAATGAGCAACAGCAACCCGCCGATTTGCCCCGCGCGCCGCCGCGCCGGGCTGGCGGCGGCTGTCGCATAGCGCCCGTAAAACCACGCCGCCAGCCCCGCCAGCACCAGCGCGAGCAGGATATTTAAAAAACGCTCCTCCGGCGTAACTTGCCCGGCAAGCGTGTAGAGCAAAAAGCCCACCGTCGCATACAGCGGAAACGCCATGAGCTGCTTAAATGTCTCCATCCACGCCCCCGGCCGCGGCAGCGCCCGCGCCAACCCGGGCCACAGCGACAGCACCAGATAGGGCGACGCCAGGCCCAGCGCGATGGCGGTGAACACTACATACGCCGCGCCCGCGGGCAGCGTGAACGCCGCACCCAACGCCGGCGCCAGCAGCGGCGCGGTGCAAGGCGTCGCCACCACCACCGCCAGACCGCCCTGGAAAAACGACCCCGCCAATCCCGTTTTTTCGCTTAAATCCCCGCCCGCGCCAATGAGCGAGCCGCCGACTTCAAACACGCCGCTCAAACTCAGCGCAAAAAGTAAAAAGAAAATCGCCAGCCCAATGACAAACCCCGGCGACTGCAACTGGAAACCCCAGCCCAGTTGCGCGCCCGCCGCGCGCAACGCGAGCAGCACGCCCACCAGCACCCACATGCTTGCCACCACGCCCGCCGTGTAGGCCAGCCCGTGCCCGGCCACCCTCCCTCCCGCCGCCCCCGCCTGCCGCGCCAGCCCCAGCGCCTTGATTCCCAAAACCGGAAAAACACACGGCATAATATTTAATATCAATCCACCGAAAAACCCCAGCACCAGCAACCCCGCCAGGCCACCCGCCGGGGCCGGGGCGGCCATCGTCGCCGCGAAATCCGCGAACGCTGCGGGCGGCGTGTTATCCAACGGCGCGACGACGGCGAAGCCCGCGCTCCCCGCGCCGTCGAACGTCAATACGCCGGGCAGTGTTGTAACGCCGGAGGGTGCGGAAGCGGCACGGCTCAGTTCGAGCACCCAGCCCGCGCGGGTGCGGTGCAAAATCTGCGGCGCGGCGGCTTTTGTCTGGCTGTCGGCGGAATAGAAATACGCCCCGGTCAGTTGTGCCGGGACTTGCGCGCCGGTCCGCGGCTCCAGACCCAGAAAAAGTTGGTCGCCCTGCCGCCAAGCCGAAATGTCAAACATCATCTCAGGCTGGGGCAGCGCCGCCCGCGCCGCGTCAAACTCCGGCTGGTTGGCGGCATCAACCGGCGCCGTGGCTGCCACCGGCAACTCTAGCGAAACATTGCCCCCCCCCTGTTTGCAATTCGCGTCGGAACACTCCAGCCAGTCCACTTTGGCGGCCAGTTTGGCCGTGTCGCCTGGTTTCAAGCCCGCGGGCGGCGTGAGCGTCACCAGCATCACCGCCGTGCCCTCGTAGCCGTAATCCATGAAATTATCGAGGGGCAGTTTTTTTGGCGTCGGCCATTGCAGCGGCCCGGCCGTCCACCCCGGTGGCAGTTGCCATTCGACGGTCGTCGGTCCACCCGCGTCCCCATAATTGATCCAATACGTATGCCACCCCGGATCCATTTTCAAACGCAAGGCCACCGTCACGGGCTGCCCGGGGGCGACCGCGCTCGTCTCCGCCAGCAAGTCCGCCTGCGTGTGGGTTTCCGTCAGCAAGTCAGTCTGAGTCGGCCCGCCCGTGCCGAATCCGGGCAGTCCCGTCAACGTCGCCGCCGCGCAGATTAAGCTCGCGCCGCCGAGATAAAATATCCCCGCGACCCAGCCCGCCAGGCCGGCTCGCCGCGCCTGTCGCAGAAACTCACCCAGCCATGGCCCATAATTCATCATACCGGACGGTTCTAACACCTGCCGGCCTCGCCGCCAAGGTTTCATCTTACTCATCTTGCGCGCCGCGAAATGCACCTCGCCCGCACAACCCGGGAAAATTCGGCAAACCGGCCGGCAACCTAATCTATGGAACGATATCATCCGGTTTAAACTGCGGGGTGAGGAAGGCGACCTGCTTTTCCAAACGATTTTTCACGCTAAACATTGCATCCCGGCCCAAATAAAGTTAAACGCTTATTTGAATTACCCCCGTCGGATGGCCACCCCCCGCAAATCCACCGCCGCCACCCGCGAGCGCCTCATCCGCGCCGCCGAGCGCTGCTTCACGGAGCACGGCTACGAAGCCGCGTCCCTGCGCCAAATCACCCGCCTGGCCGGCGTGAACCTCGCCTCCGTCAATTATCACTTCTCCTCCAAAAAAGAGTTGTGGCTGGAAATCATGCAGCGCCGCCTCGTCCCCCTCAACGCCGAGCGCGTGCGCCTGCTCGAAGTCGCGCGCGCTGCCACGCCCCTTGGCCGCCCGCTCCCCGTCGAGCAAATTTGCGAGGCCATGCTCCTGCCCCTCCTCCATGTCTTTCAGGAAAACCGCACTTCGAGCGTCTGCGTCGCGCGCATGGTCGGCCGCGCCATCAACGTCCCCCAATCGCTCACCCGCGAGCTGAACCGCCGCAACCTCGACGAATTCTGGCGCATCTTCCACGCCGCCCTGCGCGACGCCCTCCCCGGCGTCCCGGCCGCCGAGCTGGATTGGAAATTTTATTTCCTCATGTCCTCAATGATCGGCGCGCTCGCCTGGCAGGGCCGGCAGCCCGGCGTCGAACGCCAGTTGAACACCGAAAACCTCGAACCCATGCTCCGCCGCCTCTCCGTCTTTATCGCCGGCGGCCTGCGCACCCCCCTCCTCGGCGCGACCAAGAGCAAAGACGCCAAAGCCAAAGCCTGAAGCGCGGTTCTTGAGGAGAACTGGGTTTCACCGCCAAGCCGCGAAGGCCGTCTTTTCAATCCAAGACAACCACGGATAGCACGGATAAGAAGATGTGGCCGCTGCCTTCGAGATGAAAGACATCCGTGCTATCCGTGCCATCCGTGGTTAAATTCTTTCCTCCGCGCCCTTTGCGTCTTCGCGGTGAACTTTCCTCACCCGCCCTACGCCTCCTCGAATTTCCGCGCGAACAACGCCTCCATCTCGCGCAACAACGCCTCCGCCCCGTCCCCGCTCGCCCGGAAGCGCAGTTTTGTCCCATGCCCCGCCGCCAGCATCATCAACCCCATGATGCTCTTGCCATTGACGGACTCGTCGTCCTTTTCCACCCACACCTCCGCGTCGCTGAATTTATTCGACACCCGCACCATCATCGCGGCCGGGCGCGCGTGAATCCCCATCTTGTTTTGCACGATGAGCACGCGTTCAATACCGTCGGCCGGCGGGGTGTTTTGGGTGGCGGGCATGGAAAGGAAGTCGCCGGGGCACGCCCAACCCTTCAGCCGGTGTTAAGCACGCCCCCGCTGGGTTAATAAACCAACGAATCCCCCCGGAGTCAAGCCGCCGCCGGTAAATAGAATATAAAAACGGCGTTAAAAAAACGGGGACGAAATTAGGTCAGGCGATGGGATATAAGGGGGGCCAACCGTGCGTCGTCAAAGCTCCACGACAGTCAGCGCCCGTTTTTGCGCCGTGGTCACCGCCGCGAGCATCGCCGGGAGCAGCGGACGCAAATCGTCGAGGTCGTTGGAGACGGCGCGCACGAGCAAGATCGCGATTTCAAATTTTGGCAGGTTTTGCTGGTGCGGGATGCCCTGGTCCAACGTCAGGAAAACATCAAATTGCGCCTGCGCCAAGGCTAGGAGCCGGCCATTTTGGATGCCGCCCCAACCCATGCCCACCACCGTGGAAACCTGGTGGCCGGTCAAGAGCGGCCCCAATTGCCACGGCAGGTTTTCGTCAAGCAGGATGCGCGAGCGCACCCTCCTCCACGGCGTGCTCCTTGGCCTCCTCCAGCGCCGCCCGGCATTGCTCGCGCGTCACGGACGGAAAACTCTCCAAAAAATAATCCACCGTGCGGCCCCGTTCCAGGTAGTCAAACAAGCTGCGCACCGGCACCCGCGTGCCCACGAACACCACCGTCCCGCCCAGAATGTCCGGGTCGGAGTGATAAACACGGCGTCCATGAGCCTGTCGAACGGCTTTCATACCCGCATTATCGCCGCTTCCGGTGAAAAGGCAAGACCCCTCCCGCCTGGTTAGTTGTAGGGGCGTCGCTTGCCGACGGCCCCTCGGGATTTTTGCAGACCCGACTGAGTAGGCTCTGTTTTTGTAACTGTCTCGACTCGTAGCGCGGTGCTTTAGCCCGCGCTCTGGGATAGAATCGAATTAACAGCGTTGCATATCTGTGGAACAAAAATTCCGTTTTCATCTTTCGAGCTGGTTTCGCCGATCACAACCATTTTGCCTGTTGGCGGATATGTCCTAATTCCGCGTTGATTTTGCGGTGAGCTTGAATTGCGGATGCCTCTAGAGGCTGTCCGAAAAGTAGGCCAGTCGGCATGGAAGGTGCTTTCGGAGTGGGATGTTTATAACTGACAAACAATGGGAGATTATAAGTCCTGTGTTGCAACGGCCCAAGCGCAGCGTGTTTGGGCGGCCCCGGGCCAACGAGCGGGAGGTGTTCGAAGCCATCCTGTTCATGCTGCACACGGGCATGCCGTGGAAGCTGCTGCCACGCAGCTTTCCCCCCAAGTCCACCGTGCATGACTACCTGCAACAGTGGAGCCAGTCGCGGGCCTTCCGCATGCTGTTCGCCCAAGTTATCCGGCACTTGATTGAGGTTGGGCGCATCGATGTGGAAGAATGCTTCGTGGACGCCACCTTTGCGGCGGCCAAGGGCGGTGGTGACGCCGTGGGGCTGTCGCCCAAGGGCAAGGGCACGAAGGTGCAGTTAGTCGTTGATGGGCAAGGCATTCCGCTGGCGCTGTCGGTGGACGCCTCTGGCGTTCCCGAACACGACATGGTGCAGCAAACGCTCGACTTGGGCCAGCCCGAGGCCCAGCCGCAACGCCTCATCGGCGACAAGGCTTACGACGTGGATGAACTGGACGAAACCCTCGCCGAACTGGGCATCGAAATGATCGCCCCGCACCGCAAAAACCGCCGGCCCGAAAACGTCACCCAGGACGGACGACCGCGGCGCCGCTACCGCCGCCGCTGGAGAGTCGAACGCACCATCGCCTGGCTGGGCTATCACCGTCGTTTGCTCACCCGCTGGGAAAAACACGCTTCGCTCTTCTGCGCTTTTGCCACGCTCGGCTGCCTCATGATCGCGCTACCTCATCTGCCCATCACTTGACCAAAGCAGACTTTTCGGACAGCCTCTAGGGTGTCTATGTCTGGATTATCCTTGTGGGAAATATGTATCCCGTCTTCTTTAATAAAAATCCAGCTTAGTTGACATTTTCCAGAGCAAAATAAGTCGTAGCTCTTACATCCTACAATGACATAAATATAAGGATGCTAAGGTTTTAGATTTTCGCTTTTGGAAAATTGTCGCAGCTTATTCATGGCTGAAAAGACACCGAACGGAATTGGTTTCGATTGGGCTGTTGCATAAGATAGGGGAGCCAAATGAGACACAGCGGCTTCCAATCGTGGCAATGGCACTACATGAGTTGGTAGTGCAAAAAGGCGTCGCAACCCCCACTTTGATAGAGGTGGCGAAATGCGTGGACAGAATCCAATCAAAAGAACGTAAAACTCCCGCTGCGCCGTCTGCCAAAGAGTAATTTTCACAACCCACCTCCGTCTTTGTGTGGGCTAGGGTTAGGACATAACTCCACCCCGGAACCTTCCGGTATTACGTCAACAATTTGCGGCTTCCCTTTAGGCGGGCAATCGCTTTGGATTGCCAAAGGCATAGTTCCGAAGTCTGTCCAACCCAAAAAATATCAGAATCAAACCACGCCTTCGGAAGTCACTGAAATCGAGCAAGTTGGGGCGGCTTTGGGCGAACTTGTCCAAGACTGTCCAAATGGCAAAGGGTCCCCGAGGCGGGACTCGAACCCGCACGGCCGTTTAGGCCAATCAATTTTAAGTCGATAGCGTCTGCCATTCCGCCACCCGGGGAAGGGTTTTTTTGCCGGTCAATCCATTTACCACGGAGGACACAGAGAACACGGAGGCCAAGGCAATCCGGGCAAACCAGCCAACCATGCTCGCAGGCCGCGCCATCCTTGGCAGATAATCGCCCCTCCCGCCAGCGAAATTCATTTGCAATCCGGCCCCGGATGGATACAATACCCAAATATGGGAGTCTGCCCCAAGACCCCGGTTGTGCCGCGCGCCCCCCACGCCGCCGACCTGCTGATGGAACCGGATGCCGCTCCGGTCCCATCGTCTGCTTTGGCTGTCGAGGCACTGCCCTCCTCCCCCCCCCCTCCCCCCGCCGAGGCGACGCCCTTCCCGCCGATTGCCCCCGAGGAAAAGTCCGCGCGCCAGACCATCGCCCGCCATCGCCAGCGCATGGACTGGGCTTTGCATGTGCCGGAATTTGAGCCGTTTTTCAAAGAAGGCCTCACCCAACTCGGCCTGCCGCCGCCGCGCCGCGGCATCGGCCTGCGCGGGTTGGTGGACTCGATGATGCTCGAAGCGAAGAAGGATTTGCTGCTTTGGGTGCTGTCCGATTATCGCGGCCTCATGGCCGGCAACCGCGCCTGGCGCCTGGCCGAAAGCTGGGGCCTCGCGCGCAATGACCTGCCGTGGTTCGATACGGACATGCCCCTAAGCGCCGCGCACTGGCCCGAATTCACCACTGCCTTGCGCACCGCCATCCTGCGCGAGCATCGACGCTACAAGGAGGCGCAGGAAAAGCTCTACATTTTGCACCACGACCTGCCCGGCAAACTCGCCCTGCGCCTCGTTTATGATCCGGCCAAGCGCCCCGACGCCACGCAGGAAGGCTGCCTTGGCCTCCTCCATGCGGTGGACAAAGTGGACGACGGCGAAACGCCCTTTGCCAGCTACGCCCAGCAGTGGGTCACGCGCGCCATCCGCAATTATCTTTTGGGCGAGCGCTTCCCCGTCCACGTCCCCGTCAACCTCGCCTCGCAACTTTTGCGCGAGGCCAACCAGGCCACGCCCGACGCGCCCGCCCCTGCGCGCCCCGAACGCACCCTGCTGCAGCCCCGCGTTCCCCTCGATATTCTCGTCGCCCCCGGCGACCGCCCGCTCGCCCTTCCCGATGAATCCGTGCCCAGCCCGCGCGACCTGCTCAACCGCCAGGAAATCCTCCGCGCCGTGCAGGACATGATCAACCAGCTTAGCGACAAGCAGCGCGAAGTCCTCGTGCGCCGCTTCGGCCTGGGCGCGGGCCACGAAGCCGAAGACGCTGATGAACATCGCGCACAGCATCGGCATTTCGCACCAGCAAGTTTCCATGCGCGAGAAGCGCGCGCTCGAAAAGCTCGGCTCCATCCTGCGCCCCGTCATCCGCGAAATGTATGGATAATCCCGCCGCGGCCGCTCCTTCTGCCGTTCGGCCGGATGAGCCTGCCGGAAAGTTGCCCACTTTGATCCGCGGGGACGCGCGCATCGGCCTCTACGGCGGTATGTTCGACCCGCCGCACCTCGGCCATATGGCCCTGGCGCGGGAGGCACTCAGCGAACTCTGGCTCGAACACCTCTTTTTCATCCCCGCCGCGCAGACGCCCCTGCGCAGCACGCCCGCCGTGGCCTCGGTGGACGACCGGCTGGAAATGCTCCGGCTCGCCATCGCCGAGGCGGCCCATCCGCGCATGGCCCTGCTCGATATTGAAGCGCGCGCGGGCGGCGTGAATTACACCGTCCACACCGTCCAGCAGTTGCAAGCCGCGTGGCCGCGCGCGCGGATGGTGTTTTTGCTCGGGTCGGGACCAATTCGCGCACCTGCATTTGTGGCACGAGCCACAGGTTCTGGCCAAAATGGTCGAATTCGCGGTGTTCGACCGCGCCAACTGCGCCAACGCCGCGCCCAGCCCGGCGCTCGCACGCGTGTTGCAGTGGCGGCGCGTCTCCGGCGTGCAGCACCCCGCCAGCTCCTCGGAAATCCGCCGCCGCCTCAAGCAAGGCCGGAAAGTGGACGAATGGCTCCCGCGCTCCGTCGCCGCCTACATCGAGGAAAAGAAACTTTACCGCTGACCCGATTTGCGCTACGCTCCACCCGCACCCAACCCATGCCCACCACCACCGCCGCCCCGCCCCGCCTGCTGCAACGCTGCTGCCAGGCCCTTGATGACAAAAAAGCGGTCGAGTTGCGCGTTTTGGACGTCTCCGGGCAATCCACGATCACGAATTATTTGATTATCGCCACGGCCACTTCCTCGCCGCACCTCAAGGCGTTGCGCCAGGCGATCAAGGACACGCTGGACGAGGAGCGCGCGCCCCTGGCCGGCGTCGAATTCAGCGCCGAAAGCGGCTGGCTCGTGGTGGACGCCTTCGAGATCATGGTCCATCTCTTCCTGCCCGACCAGCGCGACCACTTCCGCCTCGAATCCCTCTGGAAGGACGCCCGTGACCTCGACGTGCGTGATTTGCTCAAAACCCCCAAAAAGTAAAACGAGCAGGATTGTGAGTGATGGGAGGAATATGAAGTATGCAGTTGACGTTCACGCCTTGCCTCCGCTCTTGACTCCACACTTCACCCTTCACGCTCCCCACTCTGCCCTCCGCATTCAGAATTCAGAATTCCGCACTCAGCATTTCCCCATGAAATCCACGCCTTGGCATAAGCGCCGCAACCGCCGCGAACCGCTCAAATACACCGCCCTGACCGACCGGCTTTACCGCTACGTCATCCAATGCCGCAGCGGCGTGGATGACCCGGTGCTCGAAGACTTGCGCGCGGAAACCCGCCGTCTTTTTCCCGAGGCCGCCCCGATGCAAATCTCGCGCGACCAGGGCACGCTGATGACGCTGCTGGTCGCCGCGCTCGGCGTGTATCATGCGATTGAAATCGGCACCTTCACCGGTTGCAGCGCCATTTGCACCGCGCGTGGCCTGCCCGCCGGCGGCAAGCTGCTCTGCCTCGACCAAAGCGGGGAGTGGACGACCCTCGCGCGCGAATACTGGGTGAAGGCCGGCGTGGAGGAAAAAATCGAGCTGCGCCTCGGCCCGGCCCTCGCCTCGCTCAAAAAACTGGAAAAGAAATGGCGCTTCGACTTCGCCTTCCTCGACGCCGACAAGACGGAATACGACGCTTATTATGAAATGATTATGCCGCGGATGCGCCCCAACGGGCTGATCCTCTTCGACAACATGCTCTGGGGCGGGCGCCTGGGCCGGGCGGTCCGGCACCCCGCCGGCCGCGCGATTGACGCCCTCAACCGCAAACTCGCCTGCGACCCCCGCGTCGAGTCGGTCCTCCTGCCCATCAGCGACGGTGTGACGATCTGCCGCGTGCTGGGGCGGTAGTTCGCGAACGCTTGCCAAGCCCGTGATTTTGGTTATTTTAGTTTCATGAGCACGGTGATCGAAATCAAGGCGGCCATTGACCGCCTCACCCCGCAAGAACGGTGTGAGTTGGAGGCCTTGCTGCACCCCTGGCCGGACGATTTTTGGGACGAGCAGATGGCCGCCGACGCCGAACCGGGCGGCAAATTGCACCGCTTGGCGCACGCGCAGCAGAAGTAGCTTAACCTCAATTCACCGACGGGTCCTCCGGGGCGTCGGCGCGAAAGAGCAGTTCGGGCTTCACCCGCGCGAGGAGGTGTTTCCATAATCCTTCGCCGTGTTCTTGCTGGAGGTTCGGGCTGTCAATCGGCGCGAGCACCCACGATTTGTGCCGCAATTCGTGTTCGAGCTGCCCGCTCGTCCAGCCGGAATAGCCGAGGAAGCCGCGCACTTCCGTGCCGGGTTCGTTTTCGAGCAACTCGGCGGCCTTCTCCGCGCTGATGCCGAAATGCAGCCGGAACACGCCCGTCTCCAAATTCCATTGCCAGGCCGAGAGCAGCATCTGCTCCTTCGCCACCGGGCCGCCGCAATACAGCTTCACGTTCGCCAGCGGCCCGTAGGCAAATTCGCCGTGCGCCTCGCCGAGCGTCCGCTCGAGCGGCTGGTTGACGATGACGCCCAGCGCGCCATCCTCCGCCGAGTGCGCGGAGATGAGCACGACCGCGCGCCGGAAATTCCCGTCGTGCAAATCCGGGTGCGCCAGCAGAAGCGAGCCGGCGACGGTCGGGACATCGGTGGCGGAGGTTCGCGTGCTCATGCGCATGGGAGGTTAAAAAGTGAGACACCGCGGGCGGCGTCACAGTTGCGTCAATTCAATGCGCGATTCCTTCAGCAATTCCCGGACCAGCGCGTCGTTGCGGTAGTCGAGGTGGTATTTGATGGCGCGCACGCCGGCGGCGGCGAAAATTTTCGTGCAGTTGACGCACGGGAAATGCGTGACGTAGGCCGTCGCGCCGTTGACGCTCACGCCCCGGCGCGCGGCGTCGGTGATGGCGTTCTGCTCGGCGTGGACGGTCGCCTGCTCGTGGTTGTCGCGCATCCGCGAGATGTGCGGCGCGCCCGGCAGGAAGCCGTTGTAGCCCGCGGCGACGACGCGGTTCTTGTGCTCCCCCGCCGACACCAGCACGCAGCCCACATGCAGCCGCTCGCACGCCGAGCGCGAGGAAATCAGCAGCGCCATCGCCATAAAATATTCGTCCCACGACGGACCGCCCGCCCGGCAAATGGGCGACCAGCTCGCGCATCTGCGCCACCAAACCAGCGCCCGCGGGCGACGCGCCGGGCAGCGTGAATTCCGCCAGTTCGGCGGGATCGGGCAGGGTCATCGGCGGAATCGCGCTCACGCAAAAACAATGCCGGGTCTCGGTGCGCTCCGCAACATTGAAAACGCAGGGCCGGGCCGAAAATAATCTCGTCAGCCTGGGCGCCCGGGCATATTTTCTCTCGGTCTCCTTACCCCATGAATGTTTCCGGACCAAGCCGGCGTGATTTCCTGAAGCTGGCCGGCGCTGCCACCGTCACCGCGTTGTTGCCCTCCCGGCTGCGCGCCGCATCGGCTCCGGCGACCACGCCTACGCCATCCGCCGTGTCGCCAGTCCGTCCCTTTGAAATCGGCGGCAGTGTTTTTGCCTGGGACTTGCATGATGAGGGCGTCGAGAAAGTGCTCGATAATATGCAGGAGATGTCGGCGATTAACTCAATTTACATCGTCGGGCTGATGCACCCGGAAAAGCGGCCGCTCACCAGGGGCGTTTTCCCACACAATCCCATGCGCCAGACCTGGACCGCTGAGGACGCCCGCATTTACTGGCACCCCGACCTCCCGCGCTACGGCCGCATTAAGCCGCGCCTCTCCGACCACGACTGGTTGAACCAAACGGATTGGGTCCACGTGCTGGTGGATGCGGCGCGCAAACGCGGGCTGCAAGTCGGCGTCGAAATTTCCCATGCGCTGGTGGACAAGGAACGCGCCGAGGGCGAATTCGCCGACGTGGTCGAGCGCAATATTCACGGCGAAATCACCCATGTCCGCGATTGGCTGCGCCCTTTGTGCCCGAATCATCCCGACACGCGCGCCTACGCGCTCGCGCTGTTTTCCGACCTCGTGGCGAACTACCATCCCGACTTTGTCATGTCCTGCACGGTTTCGATGGACGAAGGCGGCCCGGACAAGGGCGCGTGTTTCTGCGCCGCCTGCAAAAAGGCGGCGGCGGCGCAAGGCTTCGATCTTGAGAAGGCCCAGGCCGCCCTCTTGGCCGACCCGCGCGCCCAGCCCGCCGCGGACCAATGGCAGAACTTCCGCTGCGATTCCGTCGCGCGCTATTACGCGGCCATCCACGACGCCATCCGCCCGCTCCAGCCGAACATTGACCTGCGCTACAACATGCATCAAACAGCGCGCAACCCGCTCGACTGGGGCGTGGACATCGTCAAAATGAAACCGCACCTCGGCTCGCTGCGCATCATGGATTACGCCGAGCAAGCCGGCGTCGCCTCGGCCCTCCTGGCCAAGCGCCAATGGCTCACCGAGAACCGGCAAAAACTCGGCCCGGATTTCTGGATCGTGTCCGCGGTGGCCGTGCGCCCGAAAGCCACGCCGGACTTGATCGAGCAAAGCGTCCAGCTCTGCGTGGACTGCGCGATGAACGGCATTGTGCTCGCGCAATACGACGGCGCCGACTTCCCCAACCTGCGCGCCATCCGCGCCGGCCTCGCCGCCGCAAAAATTCCGGTGCCGCCCGCCCCGCCTGCACCCGCGCCCACATCCACGCCGCCCGCTTAACCGCCAGCTTCGGCCATCCAAAAAGTTCGGCAAAAAGGCGACCACGGATGACACGGATAGCACGGATAAATCCTCCCCCGCCATAAATCCGTGCTATCCGTGTAACTCCCGGCGCGAGCGCCTGGGTTATCCGTGGTAAAAAATCTGCGCGATTTGGTCTTGGCCCCTCAGTCGCCTCAGTGCCTTTGTGCCTCAGTCCCTTTGTCCCTTCTACAAATTAAAGCTTTCCCCGCACGAGCAACTCCCCTTGGCATTGGGATTCGTGAACTTGAACCCGCCGCCGATGAGTTCCTTCGAGTAATCCAGCACGGTGCCCTTGAAGTAAAGCGCGCTCTTCGTGTCCACCAACACCTGCGCGCCCGCACTGTGGACGAGGATGTCGCCGCGCTTCGCCTCGGGGGTGAAGCGCATCTTGTAACTCAGCCCGTTGCAGCCGCCGCCGGTGATGGCCACGCGCAGAAATTCGCCCTGCGCGTCGCGCGCGATCAGGCTGCGCACCTTCTCCCCCGCCGCGGGCGTGAGGGTGACGAGCCGTTCGTCGCCGACGCGGACGCCCTCGGGCAGGGCTAGGGTGGTCTCAGGCATTTTCACAACAAACCAGTATCCCGCAACGCGGCGCTATTGTCAACCCGCGCGCGGCAGTGGAAATGGGCCACTTTGAATATATTGGCCTTGGAATATTTGCTCGACGGAGAATGCAGGGCTTTATAAAGTGTAAACATGAATTTCGACTTGGACGCGATCATCTGGTGGGAGAAGAGGCGAATATTATTCAATGTTGTTGTATTGGTTGCCGGGTCAATTACCGTGGCACTTATTGAGGTTATCGGAAGTCGTTTTGTGAAGCCCGGTGAGGATGTTGAAGAGCCGTTGGGGCTGATTATTGGCGTCGTCGCTTATGCCTTGGCGGCAAATGTCTGTTATACTCTGGGCTGGATAACTGAACTGCTATGGGGATCCGAAGATGTGGTCGGGCTGGAAGTTAAACGCCAAAAAATATTTCGTTTGGGCATGGCGTTTTCAGTTATCTTGACCCTTTCGCCAGCAGTTCTTCTTCCCCTACTTTGGTCTATCTTGGGCGTTTCATAAGTTTTCGAATGGTCATTGCCCCGCCAGCACCCGCGCGAGCGCCACGGCGTTCGCAAAACTTTTCCAACTCGCTTTGCCTTGGCCGGCGATGCTGAAGGCCGTGCCATGGTCGGGGCTGGTGCGCACCCAGGGCAGGCCGAGCGTGATGTTGACCGATTCCTCAAAATCCACCGTCTTCAGCGGCGCGAGGCCCTGGTCGTGGTAGAGCGCGACGACGACGTTGAACTCACCGCGCAGTTGCCGCCAGAACGCCGTGTCGCCCGGCTCGCATTGCGAGAGCTTGGGAAAACGCGCGCGCAATTTATCCAGCCACGGGCCGAGCCGGTCGCGCTCGTCCCCGCCGAGCAGGCCGCCTTCGCCCGCGTGCGGATTCAGCCCGCAGACGGCGATGCGCGGCTCGGGCGCGCCCAGCGCGCGGGCAAGGTGCGCGGCCTGCGTCACCGCGCGCGCGAGGCAGGCTTCGTCGAGCGCGCGGGCGACCTCCATTAGAGGAATATGCCACGTCGCCAGCACGACGCGCAATTTACCGCCCGCGAACCCCATGGACGGCTCGCCGCCCCAGCGCGCCGCAAAAAATTCCGTCTGCCCGGGAAACGCAAAGCCCGCCTGTTGCATCCAGCTTTTGGAAACCGGCCCGGTCACCGCCGCCGCGAATTTCCCCGCACGGCAGCCCGCCGCCACCGCTTCAAGCGCCGCCAGCGCAACCGCCGCGCCGGCGACCGTGGGCCGGCCCGGCTCGGCGGAAAAATCGGCCGGCCCGACGGCCTCGCCCGCGACGTTCGAGCGCATCCAGCCACCGCCGCGGCCCGATGGGCGTGACGCGTGCGGCCTCCGCTAAATTCGCGCGCAGCCATGCCGCGATGATCTCCGGCCCGACGCCGGAGGGATCGCCGCAGGTGAGCGCCAAAGGCAAAGAAGATTGAACCACGGAGGACACGGAGAGCACGGAGTGAGGGTTTTATAAGTCAGCGCAGAATATACTACATCTTCTCCGTGTTCTCAGTGCCCTCCGTGGTTACAACTCGGGTCGGCGTCAAGAATCCGCGTTTGCCGCCGGCGAAAAACGCGAGGAATTTCTTCCCCGCATCTGTCTGCGCCAGCGGCGCGGCGGCGGCGGCGTTCGCGCGTGGCGCGCCGCCTTGGTAAACCGTTTTATAGAGCAGCTTCAATTCGGCGAGGGTGGCCGCGTCGCAGCCTCGGCGCTTTAGCCCGACGAGGTTGAAGCCGTGGAGTTCGTTGCGCTCGGTGGCAAGCGTGAACGGCGGAATGTCCAGCCCGATGCGCGCGTTGCCGCTGACCATGACGCCTTCGCCGATGCGGATGAATTGGTGGAACACCGTGCCGCCGCTGAGAAAACTTCCTTCGCCGACCTCGATGTGCCCGGCCAGCAGCGCGCCGTTGGCCAGGACGACCTTGGCGCCGACTTTGCAATCGTGCCCGACGTGGCTATTGCCCATGAGCAACGCGCCCGCGCCGACTTCGGTAAAGCCGCCCGGCTTCGTCGCGCGATGCACCGTCGCGCCTTCGCGCAACACCGCGCCGTCGCCGAGGCGCACGCCGCTGGGCGTGGCCGGGTCGAACTTAAAGTCCTGCGGGTCGCCGCCGACGACCGCGAAACTGTCCAACCGCACGCCGCGCCCGAGGATCGAGCCGCGCCGCACGATGCTGTGCGCCGCGAGCACGCAACCCTCGCCGATTTCCACGCCGTCCTCGACGATGGCATACGGCCCGACGCTGACGTTGGCGCCGAGTTTCGCACTGGGATGAATAATGGCGGTCGGGTGGATCACAAATTAAGAATTATGAATTAAGATTTAAGAAGTAAAACAAAACCGCGATTGGGCGGCTCACCGCCTGGGCCGGGGGTAGCGTTCGCCTTCAAACAATTCGCCCTGGGGGGATTTGACCATGTCGTAAATTTTCAGCAGACGGATCATTTGCAGCACGTCCGATTTTTGGTAGCTGAGGTTGGTTTCGACCTGGTGCAGGAGGTTTTCGAGGATGGAGGGGAACGTCAGGATGGCGTCCACGCCGTGTTCCTGCAACTGTTTGATGCTCTCGCTGCGCAGCGGGTCGCTGGTCGGCAGGCTTGGCAGCACCAGCACGCGCATGAGGCCCTCCTGGTTCGTTTCGCTGGCGACCGCCGGGTCCGCGTAGCCGCTGAAAAATTCGTTGGCCACGTCAATGACCTCCTTGCGTAAAAAATCGTGGATTTTCGAGCCGCTCTTGAGCATCGAAGGCGTCAGCCGCGACGTGTGCCAGCCCATGACCGCGACAATCGCGCGCCGGATGAGCGGCAGGTCATTGGCGAACAATTGAAAACCCGGCTTGTGCTCGGAGGGTTTCCAGCCCGGGTTTTGCACGAGCAGGTCAATCTCCTCCACGTCGCGTTTGCGGCGCGAGTGAACCTGGTATTTGTTGAGCTGCCGGACGAGGAAGCCGTTCAGCTCGAAATACTCGCGCACCAGATTTTCGTCGAAGCCGGCCATGAATAAAGTGGGAAAGGGGAGGGGCGCAGTTTGGAGTTTTTTTTTGAAACTATCTTTTCACCGCTAAGACGCCAAGAACGCAAAGGATGGGTTTAGGGCAAAATGCAACTTTGCGTTCTTGGCGTCTTGGCGGCGAACTGTCTTGGGGGGCGTCTAGCCCGCGCCGGCTTTGCGCCAGAGTTCGCGGATGGTTTTCTCCGGCACGTCGTCCACCGTTTCGGCCCGGCCGATGGCGCGCAGCGCGATGAAGCGCAGTTTTCCGCCGCGCACTTTTTTGTCGAGCTTCATGGCTGCGAGCAATTTTTCCGCCGGCAGCTTCTTGCGCAGGCGCACCGGCAGGTGGCAGGCCCGCACGACGCGCTCGATGCGTGCGGCGTCGTGGGCGGAGAGCCAGCCGATTTTTTGCGAGAGGCGCGCGGCGAGCACCAGGCCGAGGCCGACGGCCTCGCCGTGCAAGTATTCGCCGTAGCCGGCGGTGTTTTCGAGCGCGTGCGCGAACGTGTGGCCCAGGTTCAGCAACGCGCGCCCGCCGCTGGCGTGCAGCTCGTACTCATCGCCGCCGACGATGGCGGCCTTGATCGCGCAACATTCGCCAATCAGCGACGGCAGCCTCGGATGGTCCCAGCGCCACACCGGCGTGCGCTCGATTTGGTGGAAAAGATCCGCGTCGGCCAGGAGGCCGTATTTGATGACTTCGGCGAGGCCGGCGGCAAACTCGCGTGCGGGCAGCGTGCGCAGGAACGCGGTGTCAATGATCACGGCCTGCGGCTGCCAGAACGCGCCGACGAGGTTTTTTCCCGCGCGCAGATTGACGCCCGTCTTGCCGCCCACCGAGCTGTCCACCATCGCGAGCAACGTCGTCGGCGCCTGGTAAAGCGTGAGGCCGCGCAAATACGTTGCCGCGGCGTAGCCGGCCAGGTCGCCAATCACGCCGCCGCCAATGGCGAACACGGCGCTGCGCCGGTCCAGCCCCTGCGCCGCCATCCAGTCGTAAACGCGGCCCAGTTGGGCGAGCGATTTCGTGCGCTCGCCGCCGCGCAGCAGCAGCGGCGCCTCGCCCAGGGCCACCACGCGCTTGAGCATTTCCGGCTGCCGTCGCGCAATGACCTGGTCGGCAATCACTGCGACGCGCCGCCCATCGGCCCGCAGCCGCGTGGTCACCTCGCTGAAAATGTCCCACAAATCCGTGCCGATATAAATCGGATAGCTCCGCTCGGCGAGGTCCACTTGGAGGATTTCCGTCATAATAGGGAGGGTGCTATCCTTATCGGTTGCGGGGCGGGTTGGAAAGCGCGAAAGGAGGGGTATCTGATTGCTGAATTCTGAATGCTGATTTCTGAATGCAATCCCGCTGCAAGATATGGTTCCATCATTTTGCGCTGCTTGCAATTCAGCAATCAGAAATCAGCATTCAGAATTGACCTCCTCCTCCGCCCTTGACCCCGCCGCCTCACCCTGCGATGCTCACCCCTCGCACCACCGCCGCCGCCATGTTGCTGGTCATAGACAACTTTGATTCCTTCACTTACAACCTCGTCCAATATTACGGGCAACTCGGGGTGGAGCAGCGCGTCTTCCGCAATGACGCCATCACGGTGGCCCAGGCGCTGGCGCTCAATCCCGACCGCGTGCTGCTCTCGCCCGGGCCGTGTTCACCCAGCGAGGCCGGCGTCACGCTTGACATCATCGGCGCCTTCGCGGGCAAAAAGCCCATCTTCGGCGTCTGCCTCGGCCACCAGGCCGTCGGGCAGTATTTCGGCGGCCAAGTCGTGCGCGCGGGCCGGCTGATGCATGGCAAAATCTCGCCCATCCGCCACCACGACACCGACGTGTTTCACGGGATGCCCAACCCCTTTCCCGCCACGCGCTACCACTCGCTGCTGGTCGAACGCGCCACACTGCCCGATTGCCTCGAAATCACCGCCGACACCGCCGAGGGCGAAATCATGGGCCTGCGCCACAAAACCCTCCCCGTCTACGGCGTGCAATTCCACCCCGAGTCCTACGCCACCGAAGGTGGCATCAAAATGCTCAAGAACTTTTTGGAACTCTAACGGGCTAACTTTTTTTGACAGAATTAACAAAATTAACAAAATTTAGAACAGCGTCCCAAAACTCTCCCCATCTTAAATTCTGTAAATTTTGTTAATTCTGTCTAAAATTCTTCCTTCTTTCTTCTTCCATCTTCCATTCTTAATTTCCATGAACTGCCCGAAGTGCAACCACGAGGACTCAAAGGTGCTGGACACGCGCACCGGGCGGGAGAACCGTTCCATCCGCCGCCGCCGCCAATGCCTCGCCTGCGGCCACCGATTCACCACGCTTGAGGAAACCGTGCGCGAGGGCTTTCTCGTCATCAAAAAAGACGGCCGGCGCGAGGATTTCGACCACGCGAAAATCCTGAACAGCCTCCGCAAAGCCACCGAAAAGCGCCCCATCGAGGCCGAGCGCCTCGAACTGCTTGTCACTGAAGTCACCGACGCGCTCGAAAAGGAATACGATGTCGAAGTGCCCAGCCGCGCCATCGGCGAGCACCTCATGGCCCGCCTCAAGCAAATTGACCAGATCGCCTACGTCCGCTTCGCCTGCGTGTATAAGGACTTCAAGGACATCAGCGCCCTCGCCGAGGAAATCAAGGCCCTCAAGTCGGCGTTGGAGTGAAATATTTCCTTTTAATTCGAACAGATTCATGTCAAAGCATGGATAAGTTTTCATTCATGTCCGCCAACGCCGATAGTATTCCATCGCTGCGTAGCCCTAAACGCAATTCACCAACATTAAGAGCGGTTGGCGTGGTTTTGGTTGTCTTGCTTTGTTGCGGAAATTTTATTCTATGGTGGTGGGTCATGCCTAACTGGGAGGATAAAGCCGCATCGGTCAGTGCGAGGCTCACAGATTTTCAAATGAAGATGCTCGATTGGTCGCAATATTTGCACTCAAATCTTGCGGATCTCATCCCGATTTTGATCGGGTTGCTTGCTCTTCAGATTGTTGCATTTAGGTGGGAATCTCGCCGGATGCGGGTGGTTGCGTGGTCAGCCGTTGCTGTGTTGGCGGTCTTCGCAGTGATTCAACTTTACTATTTTGGCTGGCCTAATTACGAGACACACGAGGAATTTTTACGTAGATCAGTTGAGCTTTTGAACCATTAGATTTTCCACGGAAAGTTCCCGGTGAATAACTTTCCCTTCTCATCCGGGCCGTTTCCTGTCAATGCGTGGAGAACGATTTCTCCATGCCCGCCCCCGCCAAACCCTCGCCCCGACGCGCGCTGCAATTCCTTCACCACCCCATGAAAACCTGCTTGGCCATTGGGCCACTATTGCTCTCGGCCTTGGTGGCCGCCACCGCCGGCGCGCAAGATGCGCCGCCCGCTCCCGCCCAAGCCGCCGCCTCTGCTGCTGCGTCCGCCCCGGTTGCCGCACCCGCCGCGCTGCCGCCGCTGCCCGCGCCGATGAACGTCCCGCAACCCGGTCCCGATACCGGTGCGCCTTATGCCCCGCAGCCGATTTTGCCCGGCGGGGTGGTGGTCACCCTGTTTCCGCCCGGCTCGCCCTACCTGAACATGGCGCGCGTGCATGAGCCGGAGCAATACAGCCTGGACCGCGCCGTGCCGGGGCGGATCAGCAGCATTGTCAACATCCACAATCCCTCCATCGAGGTGCATACGGTGGACTCCAACCTGAACACCGGCGCGGCCGTCATCCTCGCTGCCGGCGGCGGGCACAACACGCTCAACGTTGGCAGTGAAAGCGCCGATTTCGTCCCCTATTTTTTCAACTACGGCGTCACCACCATCATCCTGCGCAACCGGCTGCGCACCAGTGGCTATGATCCGAAGACCGACGAGGTGTATGACGCGCTCCAAGCCATCAAGCTGGTGCGCGCCCACGCGGCGGACTGGCGCATTGACCCGGACAAAATTGGCATCATGGGCTTTTCGGCGGGGCCGAGCTGGCCACGGCGGCGGCCGTCGAGTTTGCCGACTTTGACCAGAAAAACGACACGCCGGACAATCCGCTGGCAAAAATTTCCTCGCGGCCGGATTTTGTGGGCGTGATTTATCCCGGCCCCTCGCCGTATAGCGCGGCCAACCCGCCGCCGATTCCCCGCAATGCGCCGCCCTCCTTCATCGCCTGCGCGGGCTCGGGCGATGAGCAGCACGCAATGTGGGCGACCGACTATTTCAAGGCCATGCTCGCGGCCTGGGTGCCGAATGTGGAAATTCACATCTATGCGGAAGGCCACCATCCCGGCGACCAGGTCGGGCCGGACGAGCCGCCCTCGACCGGTGGCCTGACTGACCGCGGTTTCATCCCCTATGGCACCTGGCAAGACCGTTTCATTGACTGGTTCCAAAATCTAGGATTCCTGGGCAAGCGCGGGGTCGAGACCAAGGCGGCCAAGGACATCGCGGCCTATATGGCGCCACCCCAGCGTGGCGGGGCTGGCCGGGGGGCCGGTGGCCGCGGCGCCCGCCGCGGCGGCGCGGGAACGGCTGCGGCTTCTGGTGCAGCTTCGGGTGCCTCGTCGTCGCCCAATGCCCCGGTGTCGCAGGGTGGCGCTCCCGCCAACCCTTAGGTTGGAAAAAATTCTGGTGAATAACTTTCCCTTCTCATCCGGGTGCATTCCTGTCAATGCGTGGAGGACGATTCCTCCATGCCCGCCACCGCCGAACCGCCCCCGCCCCTGCGCGCGCTGCACACGTTGCTGAGCGTCGCGGTCGGCGCCGACGCCGAACTGGCGCGGCGGGTCGAGGCCGCCGTGGACTTCACCCTCGAAAATGCCGCGCCCGGCGGGCCGGACACGGCCACGCTTGGCTTCGCCGCCGAGGCTTTGCTGGGTCTGCTGACCCATCAGGGGTGCGCGCCCAAATTTGTGCTGCTCGATTTGCGCGAGCAAACCTGGGAGCCGCTCTGGATTCGCGAGCGCGTGCTCGCCGCGCTGCGCCCGCTGGCCGGCTACCGCGAAGGCGTCCTGCTCACCACCGGCCTGCGCCGTCTGGCCTGCCCGCCCGGCCGGCGGTGGTCGGCGTCGGCACGCGGGCGTTACCAATCGGCCATCGCCTACATCCAGGAAGCCGCCGCCATGCACACCGCCCCGACCACCGTGCTGCATTTGCTGTTTTTGTAAATGAGATCGTTGCAACAAGAGCGGCTCCTCATTTCGTCGGCGCGTCAAAATAGTCCCTGTTTCCGCAGTTATCGCATGGAGGAAAACAGCATCTAACGTTGATGATCGCGTTCCGCCGGCTTCCAGCCATGCGGATAGCGGCGGGCGATTTCGGCATGGTGGTTGGCGGGCGAATCGCGAAAGCCCATGCGCACGGAGGGCGAGCGCAGCAGCACGTCCACGGAAATGCCCGCCGGTGCGCCGCCGGTCACCCAGACGCCACCGCGATTATACCAATAGGCGCGCAGGCCCGGATCATAATAGACCTCGTAGTCAGGATAATAAACCAAACCGCCTTCGATGCCGACATCCGCCTGCACCACGACGGGGGCGGGGGCGATATAAGTTTGGCCGCCGACGGGTTCAACAATGCAACCGGCCAGGACGCCGAACAGCATGAGTGTGAGCACGCAGCAAATCTCGCGCGTGCGGAAAACATTTTTAGTGGTCATGCCGGCCATCCTATCGGGAAAGCGCCATAGGTGCGATGGGGTGTAACCCTGCCGGGTTTTGTTTTATGGCGCGTTTCACCGCAAAGGCGCGAAGGGCGCAAAGAACTAATTCTGTAAATTTTGTTAAAAGGCCCTCTTTGTCCTCTTGGCATCTTGGCGGTGAAAATTGTCATCACCCCAGCCCATCCAAATACTTCCGCAATCGCGCCGCGAGGCGGGGGCCGAGGCCGGGGACTTGCGCGAGTTCCTCGATGGTCGCGGCGCGGAGGCGGGTGAGGTTTTTGAATTTTTCGAGCAGCGCGGCTTTTTTGACAGGACCGAGGCCGGCGAAATCATCGAGCAGGCTTTCGCGGATTTTTTTCAAGCGGAGTTTCGCATTATAAGTGTTGGCGAAGCGGTGGGCTTCGTCGCGCAGGCGCTGGAGGAGCTGGAGCGCGGGCGAATGGGGCGAAAGTTTCAAATCGGCGCGCCCGTCGGGAAAGACGATGGTTTCCTCTTTTTTGGCGAGGCCGATGAGCGGCGGCGGCGGCAAGTCGAGCGCGAGAAAGGCCTTGAGCGCGGCGTGAACCTGGCCGAGGCCGCCGTCAATCACGAGCAGGTCGGGAAAAGATTTTTGCTCGCGGTGCAGGCGGCCGTAGCGCCGGCCGACGACTTCCTCCACCGCTCGGTAGTCGTCGTTGCGAATCGGGCCGCGGATGCGGAAGAGGCGGTAGCCGCCTTTGTCGGGTGCGCCGTCGCGGAAGCGGGCCATCGCGGCGACGACGAATTCGCCGGAGATGTGGGAGATGTCGAAACATTCGAGCGTGCGCGGGGGCGCGGCGAGGGCGAGACATTCCGCGAGCTGGCGCGCGCCGGCCGCGGCGGTGGGATTTTTCACCGGGTTGCCGCGCAGGAAGCGGCGGTCGCGCGTGGTGTTGGCGGTGGTCCGTTCGACGGCCTGGAGCAGGTCGCGCAATTCGGCGGCGCGCTCGAACTGGCGTTTTTCGGCGGCGGCGAGCATCTGCGCGCGCAGGCCGGCCAGCCACGCGCGCGCTTTGCCTTCAAGGAAATCGCGCGCGGCGGCGACGCGCGCGGCGTAGTCGGCGGGGGTGACTTCGTTGGGGTGGCCGTAGATTTCGGCGCGGGCGTCGGCATAAAGGCGGAAGCGATTTCCTTCCGGCAGCGCCGTGGGCGCGGGCGCGTCGCTAAGGAGGATGCCGAACTGGCGGCGCATCTCGGCGAGGGTGCGCCGCAGGAAGCCGCCGTTGGCGAAGGGGCCGAAGTAGCGCGCGCCGTCGTCGCGGCGCAGGCGGCTGAGGCGGAAGCGGGGAAAGGGTTCGCGTTCATCCAGGCGGACAAGGAGAAACCGTTTGTCGTCCACGAAGTCGGTGTTGTATTTGGGCCGCCACTCTTTGATGAGCTTGCCCTCGAGCAGCAGCGCCTCGGTTTCGGAGCGGACCTCAATGGTATCGAGGTCGCGCACGAGGGAAATCAGAGAAGCGATTTTGGGCTGGTCGAAATGCGTGCGGCGGCCGCGTTGAAAATAAGAGGAGACCCGTTTCTTTAAATCCTTAGCTTTGCCGACGTAGAGGATGGCGCCAAAGCGGTCTTTCATTAGGTAGACGCCCGGGCGATGGGGCAGGTGGCGCAGCTTTTCCATCAGTCGCGACGCGGAATCAGCGGCAGGGACGGAGACGGGGGGCTTTTTGACATCGGCCATGGGGTGAATTCATTCAAAATTATAGGGTGACGAGGCCATCTTTTTTCCGGGAAATAAGGGTTATTCCTTAGTCCAATGTAATGCAAATGCTATAAATAGCCCCCATTGGGCGGGATATAAATGTGTAACCAGCTAAAAAACAAAATGTTACAAACTTTTTATCATGTAAAAAAAGATTGAAATTAAAAAGCCATAAAGAAGGCGATAGTAAACGGACGGTGGCAACTAGGGGATTTTTATTATCATGTTAAGGTGGCGGAAAACCACCGATGTGGTAGACTTCAAACGCGCGTTTGGCAAGGGACTTTTCGTTGTCAATGCCGCAATCGCCATGAAAACTCACCTGGGAAAAAGCGTGGCCGCGAGCATCTTGTTCGCCGGGGCGATTTTTTTGTTAATGGCTGGCGGGTCCATCTACAGCATCTCGAAGTTAAATTCGGAGGCCCAGTGGGTGGCGCACGCGGAGGAGGCCAAGGCGCAGCTCAACGGCATCTTTTCGGTGGTGCTCGGCTGGGAGTCGGCCAACCGCGGCTACATCATCGATGGCAACGAGGATTATTTTTTGCCTTATCAGGATGCGCCGGAGGAACTGGACGCGCGGCTAACCAAGCTGCGGGCGCTGGTGGCCGGCAATCCCGCGCAGGAGCAAAGGGTGGAACAACTGGCCGGATTGGTGCAGCAGAAAATTACGATCATCAACCAAGGCCGCGACGCCCGCCGCCAATCCGGCTATGCGGCGGCGGTGGCGGCGGTGGCGCCGGGCGAAGCCGTGAAGGACGAAATCCGCGCGCTGGTGACGCAAATGCGCGACACCGAGGATGATTTGCTGGCCCAGCGCAGCAATGAGCGCGACGTGCAGACGCGCCTGAGCATCGCGGCGGCGGTGACCACGAGTTCCATCGGACTGGCGGTGCTGGGCGCGGCGGGCTGGGTGATTGCCAAGCAATTCAAGGCGCGCCACTCAGCGGAAGCCGCGCTGGCCGAGAGCCAGGCCAATCTCCAAGGCATCCTGGACAATTCGCCGACGGGGATTTTCCTGAAAAACATACAAGGCCGCTACGTGGTACTCAACCAGCCGATGCGACTGCTCCACGGGCGTGAGCCGGTCGAATGTGTGGGCCGCACGCCGGGGGAATTGTTTTCGCCGGAGCGGGCGGAAATGATCCGGCGCGAGGACGAAGCGGTGTTGTCGGCGGGCCACCCGCATGAGATTGACTTCGAGATCACCTGCTTTGACGGCGTCCGGCGCACCTTCCGCACGGTCAAATTCCCGCTGCGCGACGTCGGGGGCCGGGTCTACGCACTGGGCGGCATCAGCACGGACATCACGGAACCCAAGCGGTTGGAGCGCGAACTGCGCCAGGCGCTCGACTCGGCGGAGGCGGCCTCGCGGACGAAGAGCCAGTTTTTGGCCAACATGAGCCACGAGCTGCGCACGCCACTGAACTCGATCATCGGATTTTCGGAGATTTTGTCGGACAAGCTGTTTGGACCGCTGAATGAGAAGCAGCAGCAATACGTCGGCAACATCCAGTTGAGCGGGCGGCACCTGTTATTGCTCATCAACGACCTGCTGGATCTGGCCAAGATCGAGGCGGGCAGGCTGCAACTGGATCCCGAACGCACCGGGGTTGCGGAGCTGGTGCGGGAGGGCGCGACGCTGGCGCGCGGCCTGGCGGAGCGCAAGGGCGTGGTGCTGGACCTGGCGCCAGTGGACGCGGGCCTGGGCGCCCGGCTGGACCCGGCGCGCACGAAGCAAATCATTTACAACCTGCTGAGCAACGCGGTCAAGTTCACGCCCAAGGGCGGGCGGGTGACCCTCGTCGCCGAGGCGGTGGCCCAACCCCTTTGCCCAACGCGGGGCGGGCCGGCCGGGTTTGCGCCCGGCGCATTTTTGGCGGGCGAGTGGCTGCGGATTACCGTGGCGGATTCCGGGATCGGCATCGCGCCGGAAAATTTCGAGCGGATTTTTGAGGAATTCGAACAGGTGGACTCAACGTATGCGCGGCAGCAGGAAGGCACGGGGCTGGGGCTGGCGCTCACGCGCAAACTGGCGCAATTGCACGGGGGCGGGGTGTGGGCGGAAAGCCCGGGCTGCGTAAACCAGGGCAGCACATTTTTTGTGCTGCTGCCCATCGCCGGCCCGGCGGAAACCCGGGAAAGGCCCGCTGCGCCCAAGCCGGCGCTGGCGGCGTTGAGTCAGGCGGCGGACTCCGCCCGGGCGCCGCGCACCAATGGCCGGCCGTTGATTCTCGTGGTGGAGGACGACCCGCAGGCGTGCCACCTGATGTGCGAACATCTAACCGCGGGCGGTTATGACACGGCCCACGCGGGCACCGGCGAGGAGGCGCTGCGCCTGGCGGGCAGTTTGCAGCCAGCGGCCATCACCCTGGACATTCTGCTGCCCGACGCCAACGGGATGGACGTGCTGGCGCGGCTCAAGGCGACCCGGGCCACCAGCGACATTCCGGTGGTCATCGTGTCGGTGACGGACGAACGGCCGCTGGGTTTATCCCTCGGCGCGGCCGAATTTTTCGTCAAGCCTGTGAGCGCGGAAAAATTGCTCGACGCGCTCGCGCGCGTCCGGACCGCAACGCAGCAGGCGATTGAAGAGGTGCTGGTCGTGGACGACGAGGAGGCGGCGCGCGAAAGCATCGCGGCGCTCTTGGCGCCGCGCGGCTACCGGGTGCGGGCGACCGCGTCGGGCGATGAAGCCTTGCGTCTGATTGCGGAAAAGATGCCGGATGTGGCGATTGTGGATTTGACGATGCCGGGGATGTCCGGCTTCGACTTGGTGGGCCGCCTGCGCAAAAACCCGGCGACCCGCGGCCTGCCCATTTGCATCTACACGGCGAAGGATTTGTCGGCCGCGGAACTGCGCTGGCTGCACGAGCAGACCGCGGCCATCACGCCCAAGCCTTTTCGGGAACAGCTGTTGAACGAATTGGAGCGCGTGTGCGCGAATTCCACCTGAACCCCATTCTCACCATGCACGGAAAAACCATCCTGGTCGTCGAGGACAACCCGCAAAACCGCGAGTTGGTCTCCGATTTGCTGACGCTTTCCGGCGTGCGGGTCCTGACGGCTGAGGACGGCGAGACCGCGCTCGACCTCCTGGCGCGGGAACTGGTGGATTTGGTGCTGATGGACGTGAGCCTGCCGCGGATGGATGGGCTGGAAGCCGCGCGCCGCCTCAAAGGTACGCCTGCCACCGCCCATTTGCCCGTCATCGCGTTGACGGCCCACGCGATGAAGGGTGACCGCGAGCGCATTCTCTCCGCCGGCTGCGACGGCTACCTGACCAAGCCGATTGATACGCGGGGCTTTGTCGCCGCAGTGGAGCGGTTTTTGCCCGCGACGCCCTCTACTCCGGCCTCGGCATGACCTTGCCCATGAAAACGCTTATTGTTCAAGCCATGTCCAACGCCACGCTCTCCATGCCCGACGGACCCGCGCCCTGGCCCCGCCCCGCGAAAGACACCGTGCCCGTGGGTGCGGGGCGCGTATTGGTCGTGGATGACGACCCCGCCGGGCGCATGTTGCTGGCCGACTGGCTCAGCGCCTACGGGCACCACGTCATCACTGCGGCGGACGGGCCGGAAGCCTTGCTCGCCGTCGAGCGCGAGGCGCCGGACGCCATTGTCCTGGACGTCAACATGCCGGGCATGGATGGCTTTGCCGTCTGCGAGCGGCTGAAGAGCAACCCCCGCACCGCCGTCATCCCCGTGCTGCTGCTGACGGCGTTGCACGAACGCGAGGACCGCCTGCGCGGGATGCGGGCCGGGGCGAACGACTTTTTGATGAAGCCGGCGGACCTGCCCTATGTGCTGCTGCGGGTGCGCAACGCCATCCGCCTCCGGCAACTGCACTTGGAAGTCGAGGAGAAGCTGGCGGAGGTCTGCCGTGAGCAGCAAATGAAGGAAAGTCTTTTGCACATGATCGTGCATGATTTGCGCACGCCGCTGGCCGGCCTTGAGGGATTTTTGCAACTGCTGCAAATGGCGGCGGGCGCGAAGCTGGACGAGCGGCCCGCGCATTACTTGAAGCAGGCGCTGCACGCCTCGCACAACCTGGCCCACCAGATTGACTTGCTGCTGGACATCTCCCGGATGGAGGAGGGCAAAATGCCCGTGCAGGCCGTGGCGCATAACTTGGCGGACGTGGTGGACCAGGCGCTCGAGCCACTGCGTCCGTTGTTCGGCAGTCGCCGGCTGGAATTGGAACTGCCGCCCCGGCCCGTGTCGGCGGTGGGCGACCCGGGGCTGCTCGGGCGCGTGGTGTCGAATCTGGTGGGCAACGCGATTGCCTTCACCCCGCCGCAGGACGGGGCCATTGCCGTGCGGTTGCGCACCGGTCTGGGCGCGGCGCGCGTTGAAGTCGAGGACAATGGGCCGGGCATCGAACTGGCGAAACAAGAGGCGATTTTCGAGAAATTCTACCAGGTCGGCGAACATGTGCGCAACCGGTCCAGCGGGTTGGGGCTGGCCTTTTGCAAACTGGCCATGGAGGCCCAAGGCGGCCGCATCGGCGTCGTGTCGCAGCCGGGGGCAGGCTCGCGCTTTTGGTTCGAAGTGCCGGCGGAGGGGTAGCTTATTACAACGCTCAACTTTTAACGCTCAAATTGGAAAATCCTCCTGTGCGATGATGCGTCAAGACCTTTGGGTGCCTCCAAACTTAAACGTTGAGCGTTGAACGTTAAAAGTTGAGCGTTTTAATTGCTGGCGGCCAGCTGCCTCAGCTCGCCCGCTGACTTCACTTCGGCGTGCTCGCCGGCGCTGGCGTGAGCTTCTGGAGGAGCGTGGCCTTGGTCTCGGGATTGGCGACGGTGTTGATCCACGCCAGGACAGCGGCGGGATTTTTTGTCGCCTGCGTCGAGGCAGCCAATTGACTGATGGCGGTGTCGCGAGCGTCGCCGGCGGGCAGCGTGCCGAGCCAGGTCGTGAAGGCTTGCGGGTCTTGCTTCACCCAGGTGGCGGCGACGGAACCGAGGGCGTTGAGTTGCGCGGGGCCGGCGGGAAGTTGATCAATCAGGCTCACGGCCTGCGCCGGGTCTTTTTGGGCGGTGGAATTGACCAGGCTGGCCATCACCGTGCCACGTTCGCCGTCATCCGGCAGGCCGGCGGCATAATTCCAGGCGGAGGTGAAATCCGTTTGGGACCAGGTCGTCAAAACATTGCCGAGGGCCTGGTCTTTGGTCGCGCCCTCGGGCAGGCTGTCGGTCAAGTCCAGCGCGCCTTGAAGATCAGTCGTCGCCAGCGTTTTCGCAATGGCGGGCGCGGCGGGCAGAAAGTCCGCGGGGTCGTCGGAATTTTCCACAAAATCGGCGGCGGCCGCGGGATTGGTTTTGGCCAGTGAGGTGAGGATGGTATTGAGCGCGGCGGTTCGTGCGGTGTCATCGGCGTCCGGCAGGGTTTGCGCCCACGCCAGGGCGTCGTTGGCGTTGATTTCGCTCCAGCGGCTGGCCAAAGCATCAATCGCGCCCGTGCGCGCCCCCGGCTCGGTCACTTCGTCCAATGCGCCCACGAACGGGGTGGGATTATTGAAGAAAGAAAAAATTTCATTGATGGCATTGTCGTAAGTGACGCCCGTTGCGACTTGGTTGAGCCAATCAACCGCGGCGGCTGGGCGTGTATCAAGGTATGTAGCCATCTGATGGATAATGTTGTTGCGCAGGGAAAGGTCGGTTACCAGATTCAGGTAAGATGCGGCGGTGGCCTGGTCGAAGTTGCCGTATTGTGCATCTACGACCAAGACGTTTTCGACCAGTCGGTTGAGGACGTTTGCGTCGGTGGGCGGCAGACTCTGGGCCCAACGGAGGGCGGCCGCCGGGTCGGGGTTCATTAACGCAGCACCCACCGCCTCGAGCGCCGCTGAGCGATTCGGACCGGTCGGAAGGCTGAGTGCCGCGGTCATGGCATCGGTTAAATGCTCCTGGGCCCAGCCGCTGAAAATCGCACCGTAGTCCATGGGTGCATTAACATCGCTGGACGAAAGTTGCGCCAGCATATTCAAGGCTTGTTGCGGATCGCTCTCGGCCAGCTTGCCCAGCGCCGTGGAAACGATATACGTTCGTTGGTCGAGGTCCGGATAATTATCGATAAGGGAAAACATGGCCAGCGGATCAGCGGCGCCCAGCCGATTAAGGAGGTCTCCCAACAGAAACTTTTTGTCAAAGCGCTCCATAATTGACGGCGGTAAATCCGTTATGAGTTTGATGATGGCGGGAAGGTCGGCCGGGTTTACCCCGGGCAGCAGGGCTTCCATGAAATAGCTTTGCTTATCGTCGGATGACCGATGGGGGTCCGCAAACAGGGCGCGGACTTCGTCGAGCGTGGTAAAATAAACGGCCGCAGGGGCCGCTGCCGCCTTGGACGTTACGGGCCCTTTTGGGTGGGCGAGCGATGAAGTCCTGGCCTCGGCGGGCGGCAGCATCGCCTGCCACCGGCCAAACAGGTAGCAGACCCCAACCATGCTGAGGAGGAAGATGCTGCGGAGAAAAGTTTTCATGGGCCGTTGGGTTCAGGGCGCGGGATTCGGCTGGAGGGATTTGGTCAGCGCCTGCACGAGCGCGGCGCGCTCCGGCACGGGCAATTTTGTGTTCTGCAACGCTTTCGTGGCCGCCGACACGGCGGCATCGTGCTGGCTGCCCGGCGGCAAAGTGTTTACCCAGGCGGAAAAACCCGCGCTGTCGGCCAGCGCCCAAGTGGAGGCAATCGAACTTGTGGCGCTAATTTGGGCGGCTTCCGTGGGCAGCTGCCCCAGTTGGGCGGCGGCTTGGGCGGGATTTTTTTTGGCCAGGTTGCCGACGAGGTTGCCCAGAATGGTCGTCGCTGTCTCAGTGTCTGTCAAATTCGCGGCATCGTTCCAAGCAGCGGTAAAGTCGGAGGCGGACATACTGACCAGGACACTACTCAACGCCTTGTTTTTCACGTCGCCGTCGGGAAGGCTATTCGTCCAAGCCAGCGCCGCCTGGGGATCAACGGACGCAAAATTCTGCGCGATGCTCGCGATGTTCTGCTGGAAGATGGCCGGGTTGGGGGAATTCTGCACGAAGGCGGCGGCGGCGACTGGATCACTCTCCGCCATGTTATTGATGATGAGCGGCAGGGCTTGGTCACGTTCGGCCTGGTCGGTATCCGGCAAGTTTTGCGCCCACGACAGGGCGGCCTCGGGGTTCGCGCTCCAATAGGTTAGCAGACGGGTAAGCACCGCGCTGCGAACATCCGGCTCGGTCACTTTATCAATCAAATTGGCCGCCGCGATTGGATTTACTTGACCGAGGCCGGAAAAAATGGCGGTGACGGTGCTGTCGTAGGTTTCGCCCGTGGCCACCTGGTCGAGCCAGGCGAGCGCGTCGGCGGGGCCGGTACCCTCCCCGCCAGTATAGAATCCGTTTCCCCAGTAGGTTCCGATTATCTTGATCGCTTGGTTGCGCGCGGAGGCGTCCGGAAGCTTGTCTAGGTATTGGGCCGCCAGCGCGGGCTGCCAGCTATCGTTGTTTTGGCTCCCAACCGCAATCATGGCTTGTTCGAGCAAATTCGGCTCCGACGCCAATAGCGAAGTGGCCCAATCTAAACTGGCCTTGGCGTCGGACTCAGCCCAGCCTTCGGTTAACCCCTTCAAGGCGGCGGTTCGCTCCAGCCCGGCGGGTAGAGCTAGTGCGGCGGCGGCCGCATCGGGGGCATCTGCGGAGTTTCTTGCCCAAGTCGCGAAGGCATCCCGATACATTTCTTGCGTTTTCGCGCCGGTCGGGAGTTTGGCTAGTTTTTCCAAGCCGCCCTTGGGGTCTTTCGCCAAATTGATATCCGCCGCCGGGTGCGGGTGCAGTTCCGACTCAACCCTTTTCTGGACAGCCAAATACTTGGCATAGGCGGCGGCTCTCGCGGCGGTTCGGGCAGCGAGGGCGAGGCTGGCGGGGCTGCGCACTCTCGGCTCGAGGCGAACCCCGAGCGCGAGGGTTCCCTGCCACCGGCCCGTCAGGTAAGCCGTGGCCGCCAAGGCGAGGTAGAGAACCGCGCGAAAGCATCCAACGAGGGACGGGCGTCTCATCGGGGCAGGCAATCAATACGTGATGATGGCCGCGTAATCAATGGCAAAGACTACCGCCGCAATGACATCCTTGGCGTTGGATGGGGCGAATTAAAACTTCTCCGTCCGCAGCCAGGCGATGCACTGGGCGTTCCAGAAATCCTTGAGGCCGAAGCCGTGGCCGCCGTAGGGGCCGCGCAGGTAAACGACCGGGACGTTGTTTTTTTCGAGGGCGGCGACGTAGTCGTCCGAATTGGCGATGGGCACGACGGGGTCGGCGCTCGAATGGCAGATGAAGGCGGGGGGCGTGTCGCGCGTGACTTGCTTTTCGGCGCTGAGGAAATTCTTGAGGTCGTCCGGCGGATTGGCGCCGAGGAGGTAGGTGCGCGAGCCTTTATGGACGGTCGCGTCATTGCTCATGGTGATCACGGGGTAGAGCAGGATTTGCAGGTCGGGGCGCGAACTGGCGCGGTCAATAAAATCGGCGGCGTTCGGGTCACCCTTATCATAGTGCGTGGCGACGGTGCTGGCGAGGTGCCCGCCGGCGGAGAAGCCGATGACGCCGATGCGGTTGGGGTCCAGCTTCCAGGCTGCGGCGTAGGTGCGGACGAAGCGGATGGCACGCTGGCCGTCGTCCATCTCAGCGGGGTGGTGGTAATCGTCCTGGCCGAGGCGGTATTTGACGACGAAAGCGGTGATGCCGTTGCTCGCCAGCCAGGCGCCGATGGTCGAGCCTTCGTTGACCATCGAGAGGTGTTGGTAGCCGCCACCGGGAAATATCACGATGGCGGAACCGGTCGCTTTGTCCACGGCGGGAAGGAAGGCCTGCATGCTGGGGATGTCCTTGACGGGATCCTGCCCGTGCTGAAGCGGGGCGTCGCCAGTCCAGAGGCGGAATTGCTGCTGGTCCTGCAGCGGCGGCGTGACGGCGGGTGCGGCGGATGGCGAATCGGCGGCGGACATGAGAAGGGGGGTAAAAAGCAGGGCAAGGAGCGCGAGGGTTTTCATGGGAAGCTGGATAGGGACAAGGCAAAATTTTTAGAGTATGAACCCGCGTTGGCAATGGTAAAGGAGCGATCAGCAAGCGTGAAGCGTGGAGTGTGAAGTGTGGAGTTGTGGGCGGACGGGAATTGACCTGGGGAGAACGGGGGTCATGATGGATCGAGCATTGATGGTTCACTTCCTACCCCGGAGGCTTTTATGAAGACATTTTCTTTGGAGCGGCGAGACATGCTGAAAGGCGCGGCGGCGCTGGGCGTTTCCGCGGCGCTGGCGCGGACGCGCTTGATGGCAGCGGAAGCTCCTGCGACCGGTTCGACGAGCTCACCGCAAGCAGGCTCAGGGCCGGCAGCGAAGGTCGCGCCCACGATTGGCATCCAGATGAATGTCGGGGCGCTGGCCGCGCCGGATCTGGGGCCACTGCTCGAGGATTTGCAAACGCGCGCGGGGGTCAACGCGCTGTTTCCGTTCATTTACAGCAATGTGAACCGCTGGACGGGCCTGCCCGCGCGGGGTTTTCTCGGGGGCAATTTTGCCATCCCGCACATGCAGTATTACAAGGACACGAGCCTGACTTATGACGATATGCGCGCGAAAGAACTCGGCGACCTGGACGTGCTGGCGCACACGATTGCGGCGGCGAAACCGCGCGGGATCAAAACCTTTGCGTGGATTTTGGAAAACAACGAGAGCCTGTCGGCCCCGGCCTGGGCGCCATTGTATGAAATTGATTTTCAGGGCCGGCGCACCGACCGGCACCCGTCGGGGCCGTGCAACAACAACCCCGCGTATATCGGGTATCTGCTCGGGTTGGTCGAGGACTACGCGCGGTCGTATGACATTGACGGGGTGATGTGGTCCTCGGAGCGGCAGGGGGGCTTGTTTAACGCGCTGGGCGCGTATCACAACGGGCAGAGCTCCGATCCGGGGAAAGCGACGTGCTTTTGCGAATTCTGCGTGGCCAAGGCAAAAACGCGCGGCATTGACGCAGCGCGCGCGCGCCTGGGCTTCGGCGAAATCGAAAAATATGTGCGCGCAGGCCGGGCCGGGCAGCGTCCGCGCGACGGCTACTTTGTCGAGTTCTTTCGCATCCTGCTGAAATACCCGGAATTGCTGGCGTGGGAGCAGTTCTGGATTGACAGCCGCGGAGAGTTGATGGCGGCGATTTACCAGAAAGTGAAGGGCATCAAGCCGTCGTTGCAAGTCGGCTGGCATGTATGGCACGCTCTTTCCTTCAGCCCCTTCCACCGCGCGGAGATGGACTACGCCGCGATGGCGAAATACTCCGACTTCATCAAGCCGGTGCTCTACGCCAATTGCGCGGGCGACCGGATGCGCAGCTTCGCCGACAGCGTGGGGCAAAACGTTTTCGGCGACGCGCCCCGGGCGGAAATGCTCGATGTGTTTTATGACATGCTGGATTACAAGGAAGCGCCCTACGACCAGGTGCGCGCGGCGGGATTCTCCTCCGACTACATGAAGCGCGAGACACGTCGCTGCCTGGATGACGCGGGCGGGGCGGTGCAGGTATGGCCGGGCGTGGACGTGGATGTGCCGGTGCCGCCGGGGGCCAGCAAGCGCACTCCGGAAGGAGTGAAGAACGACGTTATTGCTTCATTCCAAGGGGGCGCAACCGGGGTGGTGCTCTCCCGCCTTTATTATGAAATGGACCTCACCAACCTCGCCGGTGCGGGCACGGCGCTCAAGGAGCTGGGGTTCGGCTGAGGGGCGAGAAAATCCCATCCATGAACGCCCGAATAAAATATGCCCTGAAGCAACAGTGGCACCGGTGCGTGCTTCCGGTGGCGGGCGTCCTGGGAAAGTGGGACCGCCCACGCGGCGGGTTTATGATCTGCTTTTATTCAACCAAGAGCTGGAGCTGCTGGAGACGCGGCTGAGTTATCTCGACCCGGTGGTGGATGTCTTTGTCATTGGCGAGTCGGAGCAGACGTTTATTGGCGAGGCCAAGCCGCTGTGGTTTGCGCAGAACCGGGCGCGTTTCCAGAAGTATGAGAAAAAATCCGCCATGTCCTCATTCCGCCGCCGGCACCGGCGGATTATGAAGTGAGCGGCAGCCACACGGGCGTCAAAAGCACAGAGCATTACCACCGCCGGATGCTGAGCGCCGGGCTGGCCGACGCCCGGGACCAGGACATCGTGCTGTATTCAGATGCGGACGAAATTCCGAGCCGGCGCGCGGTGGAGCAATTAATCGGCGTGCTGCGCCTGGGTTACCCGGCGGCGATTTTTCAGATGCACTGGCATTTGTTGTATTTGAACGCGGTGGGCGTGGATTATGTGGGGGCGGCGGCGGGGCACCCCTGCGAATGGTTTGGCACGGCGGGGACGACGATGGAGAATTTTCGCAAGGTGTATGCGGCGGACGCCAACCGACTGTGGCAATTCCGCTGGGGCGAGATGAGCAAGTGCTTGATTCGCCTGGCGCCGGGAGGTTGGCATTTTTCTTATTTGGGCGGCTTGGCACGACTGGCGCAGAAGCAGCGGGACACGGCGTATAAGGTGCGCGATCCGGCGAAAACCGCGGCCTTGCGGCAACACGAAATTGCACAGGTGCGGTTCGAATTCCGCGAAATGGCGGGGCTGTTTCCCGCCGAATTGCAGGCGCACCTGGGGCCGCTCTTGCCTTTGGCTGGCAGCGAGCAGCAGTTTGCGCGGGAATTGGCGAAATATGAAGTCGGGGCGATTTGAACCGGGCGCGCCGCGGGGACTTGTTATTTTATTATAAATTATTAAAGTTATAATTCAAGGCGGGTCCGCACCGCCGATAATGCCCGCGGGGGAGGCGCTCTTTGGCACAACTCCTGCTTGCTGGATAAGGGTGGATAAACCTCCACGCACCACCATGAAAAAAATCTCACTCTTGACCTTCTTTCTAACCGCAGGTTTGACCTCGCAAGTTATTGGGGCAAGTGTGCCCAATCTTTCGCCGGCCATGCCCCGCATAATTGTCGCGCAGGATCCAGCGCCTACACCCGCACCGGCTCCCGATCCAACGCCCGCTCCAGCCCCGGCCCCCATGCCCGCACCTTCTGCGCCGACGAGCTAAGGTTAGCGGAATCAGCCCAGCAGGGTTTGCCGCCGAAGCCTCAGGATGCGCCGGGTCTCTATCAGGTGCATCTGGAGGCCGCTGGAGGGTTGGCTCGGACAATTGAAGGACCGGGGCCGCTGGCGACCAAGATGGTGCTTCGTTTCGGCGTTTGATGGCAAACGGGCACTTGACGACTCGCACGTAAAGGTTGCAAGCGGGGCCTTCCTTGCTAGGATGGGGGGTCTGGTTGGTCAACTCATGGACATTCCACCGCCCGCCCTTGACGGATTGCGCATTCAGCGCGCCGCCGCGCCCCCGCCCCGGTCGCTCGGGTGGATCATCGCTGCCGCCATTCTTATAGTGCCTGGCATGACGGGGGCGTTGTTCTGGCTGCGACTGCCGAAGGTGATTATGGTCCATACGGCGCTTGTGCAGGAAGGCGCGGGGAGCCAGGATCGGACGCTCCTTAACGCGTCGGGCTACGTGACAGCGCGACGCGAGGCGACGATTTCCGCGAAAAACACGGGCAAGGTGACCGAAGTATTGGTCGAGGAGGGTATGAAAGTTGAGGAGGGACAGGTGCTCGCACGGCTGGATGCCACGAATATCCAGGCCGGCTTGGACGAGGCGCAGGCGGAACTGGTTTCGGCGAACACCGCGCTCAATGAAATCTCGGCGAACTTGGACCTCGCCGTGCGCGACCAGCAGCGCTTCGAGCAACTGGCGGCCAGCAATTTTGTGAGCAAATCCGATCTGGACCATTACGAGACTGACGTGAAGGTCTTGCAGGCGCGCCAGGGGCGGCAGCAGGCGGATGTCACGGTTGCGGAAAAAACCGTCGCGGTCTGGCAGCAGCAACTGAACGATACGATCATCCGTGCGCCCTTTGCCGGCGTCGTCATTTCCAAGGATGCGCAGCCGGGCGAAATGATTTCCCCGATCTCGGCGGGCGGCGGCTTCACCCGCACCGGCATCTGCACGGTGGTGGACATGGCCTCGCTCGAAATTGACGTGGACGTGAACGAGAGCTACATCAACCGCGTCCAGGCCGGCCAGCCAGTTGAGGCGACACTGGACGCCTATCCCGACTGGAAGATTCCCGCCAAGGTCATCGCCATCATCCCGACGGCGGACCGGCAGAAGGCGACCGTCAAAGTGCGCGTGGGCTTTGAAAAACTTGATCCGCGGGTTTTGCCCGATATGAGCGCGAAGGTCGCGTTTGAAAGCGCGGAGCCGACGACCACGACGGCGACCCATGATGTGTTGGTTCCGGAGGCGGCGGTGCAACAAGCTGATGGCAAATCCCTCGCCTGGGTTTTCCACGACGGCCACGCCGAACGCCGTGCCATCACCGTCGGCGACGTGCGCGGCAGCGACATCGCGGTCACGGCGGGCCTGCAAGCCGGCGAAAAAATCATTGTGGACAACGCCGGTGCCCTGGTGGATGGCGTGGCCGTTGCGGAGGCCAAACCATGAGCACCCCCAACGGCGCCCTCATCCGCATCGAGAATGTGGAAAAAACTTTCCAACGCGGATCGGAAAAAATCCATGTGTTGGCCGGCTTAAACCTGGAAGTGCCCCAGGGCGAATTTCTCGCGCTCATGGGCCCCTCCGGCTCCGGCAAGTCCACGCTCCTGAATTTGATTGGCGGGCTGGACCGGGCGACGGCGGGGACGGTGGAAATCGGCGGCGAACAAGTTGGTCAACTGAGCGAGCGCCAACTCGCGGCCTGGCGCGCGCGGCACGTCGGCCTGGTTTTCCAATTTTATAATCTGCTGCCGGTGATGACGGCGGAGCGCAACGTCGAGCTGCCACTGCTGTTGACGCACTTGAACAAAGCGCAACGGCGCGAGCATGTGGCGACGGCGCTCAAAGTCGTCGGCCTCGAGCACCGCGCGCGGCATTATCCGCGCACGCTCTCGGGCGGGGAGCAGCAGCGCGTCGGCATCGCGCGCGCGATTGTGACGGACCCGACGCTGCTCTTGTGCGACGAGCCGACGGGCGACCTCGACCGGAAATCGGGCGATGAAATTCTGAATCTCCTGCAGGCTTTGAGCCGCGACCATGGCAAGACGATCATCATGGTCACGCACGACCCGCACGCCTCGGCGCGCGCCTCGCGCACGGTTTACCTCAACAAGGGGCAGCTTTCGACGGAGATGCCCGCATGAAGTATTTCCGCCTCATCGCCGCCAACCTCAAGCGCCACAAGACGCGGACGCTGCTCACGCTGCTGTCCATTCTGGTCGCGTTCTTGCTCTATGGGTTTTTGTGCGCGATCCAGCAGGCGCTCACCGGCGGCGTCAGTATGGCGCAGGCGGACCGGCTGATCACGCGGGACAAGGTCTCGATCATCCAAACCCTGCCCGAAAGCTACCAGGCGCGGATTGCGCGGATTCCGGGCGTGGCGGCAATTTCGCACCAAACCTGGTTTGGTGGCATCTACCAAGACCCGAAGAATTTCTTTTCCAACATGCCGGTCGTGCCGGAGGATTTTTTGGTCATGTATCCGGAATACAAGCTGCCGGAGGACCAAAAGCAAAAGTGGCTGGCCACGCGCAACGGCGCGATTGTCGGCCGCGCGACCGCGACGCGCTTCGGCTGGAAAATCGGCGACCATGTGCCGCTGACCTCGCCCATCTGGGGCCAGCCCGCGAAGCAACCCGCGTGGGATTTTGAGATCTCCGGCATCTACGATGGCGCCAGCAAAGGGACGGACACGACTTCGTTTTTTTTCCGCTACGATTATTTCGAGGAAGGCCGGCAGGAGAACAAGGGCATGGTCGGCTGGTATACCATTCGCATCCAGGACCCCTCGCACGCGGCGGCCGTGGCGGCGGCGGTGGACGCGGAGTTTGCCAATTCCCCGTATGAAACCAAGACGGAGCCCGAGGGCGCGTTCGCCCAGGGCTTCGCCCAGCAAATCGGCGACATCGGGACGATTTTACTTTCCATTCTCGGCGCGGTGTTTTTCACAATTCTGCTGGTGGCGGGCAATACCATGGCGCAGGGCGTGCGCGAGCGCGTGACCGAAATCGGCGTGCTCAAGGCGCTGGGTTTCAGCGGCGGCCTGGTGCTCGGGCTGATTCTGGCCGAATCGTGCTTGATCACCGCTTTGGGCGGGCTGACGGGGCTGGGCCTGGCCTGGCTGGTGACGGCGGGCGGCAGCCCGGTACCCTCCATTCTGCCGGTGTTTTTTATTCCCACGCATGACCTGCTGGTCGGGGTGGCGCTAGTGTTTGCGCTCGGTTTGGCGGCGGGCTTGCTGCCGGCCTGGCAGGCGATGCGGCTGCCGGTGGCGGTGGCGCTGCGCCGGATGGCGTAAAATTGTTTTCTGAAGATTTTCCATGTTCAACTGGCTCAACCAAGTCGCGTCCGTCACGCTATTCAACCTGCGCACGATCCCCATGCGCCGGGCCGCGGCGCTGGCCACGGTGGTGGGCATCGCAGGCGTGGTGGGCGTGCTGGTGGGTGTGTTGTCCATTGCCGAGGGCTTTCGCCAGGCGATGACGGCGTCCGGCTCGGATGATGTGGCGCTGGTACTGCGCAGCGGTGCGGACAGCGAAATGACGAGTGGCCTGACACACGAAGACGCCCGCACCATCAGCGACGCGCCCGGCCTCGCGCGCAATGCGGACGGCCCGCTGGCCTCGGCGGAATTATTCGTGGTGATCAACCTGCCCAAGCGCTCGACGGGCACGGATGCGAATGTCCCGCTGCGTGGGGTGCAACCGGCGGCGTTTCCCGTGCGCGGGAATATCCAGATCGTGGCGGGGCGCAACTTCACGCCCGGCCGCAACGAGTTAATCGCCGGTGTGGGCGCAGCGCGCGAATTCGGCGGCCTGGACCTGGGCAAACAAATCCGCCTCGGGCAGACGGATTGGACGGTTGTCGGGATTTTTTCCGCCGGCGGCGGCGTGGCCGAATCGGAGATTTGGACGGATGCGGCGGTGCTCCAGCCGGCCTATCACCGCGGCGACAATTATCAGGCGGTTTACGCCAAACTGGCGACGCCCGGCTCGTTTGCTCAATTCAAAGACGCGCTGACTTCCAACCCGCAGCTCAACGTCAAAGTCGTCCGGCAGACGGATTTCTACGCCGAGCAATCCACGCAGGTAACGGCCTTCATCCAGGGCATCGGCGTGTTCGTCGCGGGCATGATGGGCCTGGGCGCTTTGTTTGGCGCGCTGAACACGATGTATGGCGCGGTCGCCGCGCGGGGGCGCGAAATCGCCACACTGCGCGCGCTGGGCTTTGGCGCGGGGCCGGTGATTTTGTCGGTGTTGTTCGAGTCGCTGGTGCTGGCCCTCGTGGGCGGCGTTGTGGGCGCGGCGGTGGCGCATTTTATTTTCAACGGCTTCACCGCCGCGACCATCAACTGGCAAACCTTCAGCCAGGTGGCGTTCGCCTTCTCCGTCACGCCGAAAATCATGCTCAACGCGATAATTTTGGCGGGCGTCATCGGCTTGGCCGGCGGTCTTTTCCCCGCGCTGCGCGCCGCCCGCCGCCCGCTGGCACAGGCGCTGCGCGAGACGTAAAGAAGTTTCCGGCTGACATTACTGGGCCGATGTGGCCGGCTTCGCCGCATCCGGCGCGGGTGGGGCGGATTTGAGCGGGGGCTCCGGCTGGCTGACATCCACGGCGGGAATGTCCTTCGCCTTGTCGGAGAAATAAGGGGCGAGGGGATTGTCCTTAAGCGCCTTGAGGCCGGAAATGACGCATTCGGCGTTGGCGATCGCGCCGTCCCAGCCGGTATGGAGAGTTTCGCCGGTGGGCTTGGCAGCCGTCGGCCAAGGGACGTAGAGATGGTCCACCGCGGCCTGGCCGAGCTGGTCATACTTGCGCTCGATGAGTTCATAGAGGTTGACGAACGGCGCGTTGGTGTCTTTGGCGACCTGGGCGGCCCAGGCGGCATGCGTGGTGTCATCGCGGCGCAGGTGGCCGTCGGGCAGCCAGTTTTTGCGCGGGGTGAGGGAGCAAATGATGCAGGTGCCGCCCTGCGCGCAGGTTTCCGCAACGAATTGCTTGAGATACCAGCCGAAGCTGTGGAGCGTGGTCTGCCCGCCCCGGCCAGCGACATCCTGCGTATCGTCGCCGGTGCCGGGCAAATCGGCCTGTGCGTTGTCATTGGCGCCGAATTGGAGGATGACAAAATCGCCTTTTTTGATTTGCGGCTGCAAGTTTTTCCAAAAGAAACCTTCGTAGAAACTCCGCGCACTGGTGCCGCCAAAGGCGCGGTTGACCACGTTGATTTTCTTCGCGTCGAAATACCACACGATCGGCGCGCCCCAACCCCATTGATCCATATTGCTCACGCCGTCGCCGAGCGTGCCATTGCGCACGGTCGAGTCGCCGATGACCCAGAGGGTGGGCAATTTGGGATCAGCGGGGACGGGCGGGAAATAGCGGCCACTGCCGGGCGCGCCAGCCACGGCGACGGTGCCCATTTGCGTGTAACGCGGGATGTCATTCTCGTGTTTGTCGTGCGGGGGTTGCGGATAAGCGGGATTATCGCTCGGCGCGGGCGCGGCGTTGGTCGCCGGGGCAGCGGCAGCAGGAGCGGAAGCGCTGGTCGAACCGGGTGCAGAAGTTTGCGCAAACGCGACGGCGGCGTTCAACAGGGCGGCGGCGACAAAGATTTTTTTCATGGGACGAATCGGCGCAACTTTATTTGGCCGAAGCGGCGGCGCTGCTGAGCGCGGCCTCCGCCGGTTTCGCATCGGCTGGCTAATCCCCCGCGAAATTTTCCGTGACATATTTCGCGTCGGCCGCTTCCACGGCTTTGCCTTTGTCGGAGAGCATCGCGGTGAAGGGGCTGTTCTTAAACGCCTTGAGGCCGGAGACGATGATCCGCGCCACAATGTTCGCTCCGGTGACATCCGTGTGGTTGTGGTCGGTGTAATTGACCATGACTTTTTCGCGGCCGGTTTTCTCATAAACGTCGGCTTCGAGGTTGGTCAAATCCAGCACCGGAATGTGCAACTGCGCGCCGACATCCTTCGTCCACTGCGTGTAGCGGCCGTTGCCGGTGCCGCGCTCGATGCGGTCGTCCTTCGGGTCGTAACCATCCTGCTGCGTTTTGATCGTGGCGTCCGTGAAGGTGGCCTTCGGGTTGGTCCAGATGTCGCGCGCGGTCACCGTCAGCAGAAAAACATGCGCGCCCTGGGCCTGCGCGTCGGTGGCCATCTTGGACATATACCAGCCGTAGGTATGCGCGCCCTGCGCGTTCACGTCGTCGCCGAGGCCGTTCGGCGTGGTGCCGTCGTTGATGCCGAAAACTTCGAGCACATAATCGCCGGCCTTGATTTGCGGCAGCACCCGCGGCCAGTCGCCATTGTAATAAGTGTGGGACGAAGTGCCCGCGTGCCCGACATTGTTGATCTTCACCTTGGCGGGATCAAAATAATCCGCGATGGGCGTGCCCCAACCCTGCATCTGCCGGGGCGGGTCGGTTTTGGTTTTATCGTTGTTTTTCGCGGTCGAGTCCCCGCAAACAAAAATCGTGGGGAGCGCTGCGGTGGTTGGGGCGGCGGGCGAGGTGGAGGCAGCCGACGGGGCGGGGGTGGAAGGGGTGGCGGGTGGAGCGGTCTGGGGGCGCGCGTCGGCAAAAATCAACAGGAGGCTCGCGACGGAGACACAACGCGGCCAGGAAGTGAACAGGGGAAATGTTTTCACAGCGGGGGTAATTGGGGGTGTTGGCGGAAAAGAACGAGGCCTTCAATATGGGCGTATCTACCGGAGGAACAAGCCGTTTTTATACCTAGCCGCGCTCTGGCTCCTCGGAAAGTGCCGCCGGGGGGCTGGATTTTTCCGGGATATGCTGTATATTAGGGACTTGCGGAGGATTAACCTGCGCGGCCTTTGTTTCATTTGTGAAAAAACTCGATCTACTGACCTTGGGTGACGAATTGTTGCTTGGCCTGCGCGTCAACGCGCACCTCGATTATCTGGGTGGCGAGTTCGCTCGCCATGGTTTGCCGCTGCGCCGCAATCTGGTCGTGCGCGACGAGGTGAGCGAGATCGAAGCCGCCTTTTGCGATTGCTGGCAGGGCGCGGACATCGTCGTCACCACCGGCGGCCTCGGGCCGACTTCGGACGACAACACGCGCGAGGCCGTGGCGAAGGTGCTCGGGTTGCCGCTGGAGTTCGACGCATCCGCCGAAGCGGCCATCGAGGAGCGGTTTGCGCGCGTGGGCCGCAAGATGGGCGCGGACGACCGCAAGCAATGCTTTCGCCCGCGCGGCGCGCACTTGCTGCGCAACCGCTTTGGCACCGCGCCGGGAATTTATCTCGAGCACACCGGCAAAATCCTCGTCATGCTGCCCGGCCCCGCGAATGAATTGCGCCCGATGTTCGAGGCCGAAGCGCTCCCACGCCTGCAGGACGCCGGCGTGCTGCACTCCGGCGAGGCGTATTTGCAATTGCGCACCGCCAGCCTGCCCGAAATCCATGTCGAGCGGCGCATTCGCCCCGTGGTGGATAAATATCCCGGACTCGGCCTCGCTTTTTGCGCGCACCAAGGCATGGTGGACGTGCGCATCGCGCCGGGCGCGCGCGATTTCGGCCCCGCGGAACTCAAGGCTATCGGCCAGGAACTGCGCGTGGCGCTCGACGAGGACTTTGTCTGCTTCGGCCGCGCGACGCTGGCGCAGGTGGTGCTGGATGAATTGCGCGCGCGCGAGGCGACGCTGGCCGTGGCCGAAATCCTGCACCGGCGGCCTGCTCGCCAGCGCGCTCACGGACATTCCCGGCGCGTCGGAAATTTTTCTCGGCGGCGTGGTCTCCTACACCGACGACGCGAAGGTGCAACTGCTCGACGTGCCGGAAAGCCTCCTCGCCCAGCACGGCGCGGTCAGCGCGGAGACGGCCCTGGCCATGGCCACCGGCGCGGCGGAACGTTTCGGCGCAGACTACGCCCTCAGCGTCACCGGCCTGGCTGGCCCGACGGGCGGCACGGCGGAGCTGCCGGTCGGCACCGTGTTCCTCGCCTACACGTCGCCCAACGGCGCCTGGTCGCGCAAAATGCGTTATGCCGGCGACCGTCTGACCGTGAAGGCCCGCGCCACGCAAGGCGCGCTGGACTGGATGCGGCGCAAATTGTTGAAATATAAAGTCGAGGACTTGCTGGCGGCGGAGGCGAGCGCGGAGCATGGAGGGTGAAACATGGAGGGTGAAGTGTGGAATTAAAATGCTTCCGAAAAAATTTCGCGCGCAGAGCCGTGAAGGAGGGATTTTGTAATGGCGTCGCTCCTACAACTGACAATTCTTCTCTCTGCGTCTTTGCGCGAGCCATTCGATCTGCTATTTCTTTCCCGCCTTGCCCGCAGGCTTATCGGTTTTTTCAGGCGGGGCGGCGATCTCCATCGCCAGCTCGCCTTTTTTCGCGTCCACGGTGAAGCGGACTTCGTGGCCCTCGCGCACGTCGCCGGCGATGAGGGCGCGGGCCAGGCGCGTCTCAACCTGTTTTTGCAAAAAGCGCCGCAGGGGGCGCGCGCCGAAGACAGGGTCGTAGCCTTTTTCCGCCGCCCAGTGCTTGGCCGCGTCGTCGAAGACGACGCGCACGCGCTTGTCCGCCAGGCGCTTGTTCAAATCGGCGAGCAGAAGGTCCACGATTTTCGTAATTTCGTCGAGTGAAAGGGGCTTGAACAGAATCGTGTCGTCAATGCGGTTCAGGAATTCCGGGCGGAAGGCGCCGCGCAATTCGGCGAGAACGCTCTCGCGCACGCTCTCGGGGATTTCATTACCGGTGACGCCTTCGAGCAGGAAGCGCGAGCCGATGTTCGAGGTCATGACGATGACCGTGTTCTTGAAGTCCACGACGCGGCCCTGGCTGTCGGTCAGCCGCCCATCGTCCAAAATTTGCAGGAGCGTGTTGAACACGTCGGGGTGCGCCTTCTCGACCTCGTCAAAGAGCACGACGGAATAGGGCTTGCGCCGCACGGCCTCGGAGAGCTGCCCACCCTCGTCGTAGCCGACGTAGCCCGGCGGCGCGCCGATGAGCCGCGCGACGGAATGCTTCTCCATGTATTCGCTCATGTCGAGGCGCACCAGATTGTCCTCCGAGTCGAACAACGCGGCGGCCAGCGTCTTGGCCAGCTCCGTCTTGCCGACGCCGGTCGGGCCTAGAAAGAGAAACGAGCCGATGGGCCGGCGCGGGTCCTTGATGCCCGAGCGCGCGCGCAGCACCGCCTCGGCCACGAGCGTGACGGCCTCGTCCTGGCCGATGACGCGCTCGTGCAGCACGTCCTCGAGCCGCAGCAATTTTTCCTTTTCGCCCTCGAGCAGCCGCGTGACAGGCACGCCCGTCCAGCGCGCGACGATTTGCGCGATTTCCTCGCCCGTGACGGTTTCCTTGAACAGCGTGTTCTTGCCCTCGATTTTTTCGAGGCGCGCCGATTCGGCCTCGAGTTCGGAATCGCGCCGTGGCGCAGTTCGGCGAGTTTGGTCAAATCGTAGGCGCGCTCGGCGGCCTCCATCGCGCGGCGCGCGGCCTCGAGTTCCTCGCGCACTTTTTGTTCGCGCCCGCGCTCGGCCTTTTCCGACTCCCAGCGCGCGCGCAGGGCCGCGGTCTGGGTGCGGATGCCGGCCAATTCCTTGCGCAGCACATCGAGCCGGCGCTTCGAGGCCTCGTCCTTTTCATTCTTGAGCGCGGCCTCCTCGATTTCGAGCTGCAGGACGCGGCGCGACAACTCGTCCAGTTCCTGCGGCATCGAGTCCATGTCGGTGCGGATCATCGCGCAGGCCTCGTCCATGAGGTCAATCGCCTTGTCGGGCAGAAAGCGGTCGGCGATGTAACGGTGCGAGAGGACGGCGGCCTCGACGAGCGCGTTGTCGGTGATGCGCACGCCATGGTGCAACTCGAAGCGTTCCTTGAGGCCGCGCAAAATCGAAATCGTGTCCTCGACGTTCGGCTGGTCCACGATCACCGGCTGGAAGCGGCGCTCGAGCGCGGCGTCCTTCTCGATGTGCTTGCGGTATTCGTCGAGGGTGGTCGCGCCGATGCAGTGCAACTCGCCGCGCGCGAGCATGGGCTTGAGCATGTTGCCCGCGTCCATCGCGCCCTCGGCCTTGCCCGCGCCGACGATGGTGTGCAGCTCGTCAATGAACAGCAGCACGCGCCCCTCGGAATTTTTGATTTCGGCGAGCACGGCCTTGAGGCGCTCCTCAAATTCGCCGCGGTATTTCGCGCCCGCGAGCAGCGAACCCATATCGAGCGAGAAAATCGTCTTGTCCTTCAGCCCCTCGGGCACGTCGCCGCGCACAATGCGCTGCGCGAGGCCCTCGACAATCGCCGTTTTGCCGACGCCGGGCTCGCCGATGAGCACCGGGTTGTTTTTGGTTTTGCGGGACAGAATGCGGATGACGCGGCGGATTTCCGCGTCGCGCCCGATGACGGGGTCAATTTTCCCCTTCTTGGCCTGCGCGACCAGATCAATGCCGTATTTGCCGAGCGCGTCGTAGGTCGCCTCGGGATTTTGCGTGGTGACGCGCTGGTTGCCGCGCACGGATTTGAGCGCCTCGAGGATTTTGTCCTTGGTCAAACCGAAGCTCTTGAGAAATTTCCCAAACTCCGCCGAACCCGGCGCTTCGACCAGGCCGAGCAGCAAATGCTCGACGGAAATATACTCGTCCTTGAGCCGCGAGGCGGCGGCCTCGGCCTTCGTGATGGCGTCCTGAAAACCCTGGGTGATGTAAATCTGTCCCGCGGCCGCGGGACCGGTCACGCTCGGCAGGCGGGAGAGCGCGCGTTCGAGCGCGACCTCGACCGCGTTCGGCGACACGTCGAGTTTTTGCAAAAGCGCCGGCGTCAACCCCTCCGGCTGATGCAGCAGCGCGGCGAGCAAATGGGCATTATCCACCTGCTGGTGCGAACGCCGCCGCGCCTCGGCCTGCGCCTCAGTGACGGCCTCGCGCGCCTTTTCGGTGAATTTGTTGAGGTCTAGGTTAATGGGATGGCATCCAGTATTTCGCAGGAAACGCTTCCCGCCAACGCTTATTTCTCTTACGACTTCAATCAATAATGGTGAGGCATTTTGAAATATGGCAACGCGGGTATGGACGCCTTTCCGAGGCGTCCGCGGACGGCTCGGAAAGGCGTCCCTACCAAAAAACATCAACACCCAAGCAGCCCATACGCGCTACATTCACGCCGCCAGCAATGGCCCGGAAGCGACCAGTTTTTTCTGGCGGGCGTCCACGCGCAGGCCCATCCCCTCCAGGTCGCGCGCCCAGGGTCGTCAAATCGCCCGGCTTGGCAAACACCACCTCGTCGGTCGTGAAATATTCGTCAAAGCGAATGATGGCAAACCCCACGCTGCGCGTGATGGTCTGGCCATTGGCCATGAGAAACGCCAAATCCTTCTTTTCGCGGGCCACGCCAATTTTCTCCAGCGTCGTCGTCGGAATCCAGGTGTATTCGCTCCCAGTGTCCACCAACAGGCGCGGTACCGCCGCGGCCTTGTGCCGGTCAACGTGGTTCTCCAAACGGCAATTGATATGGAAGGTGCCCATGACACTGCCTATTTTTGCGTAAAATGGCTTTGAGGCAAGTCTGGAGAGGCCACGAGCTTAGCGATAAACCTCGCGGCGGTGACCGATTTGAATCACGAGCACCAGCAGCCGCTGATCCTGGATTTTGTAAATCACCCGGTGATCGCTCACCCGGATGCGGTAAGTATTTTCCATCCCGCTCAGAGCCTTGCAAGTGGGCGGACGGGGATTGCCGGCCAAGCTGTCAACCGCAAGTCCGATTCTTTCCTTCAGGCGCTCGTCCCGCAATTTGTGCAAAAACTTGCGCGCATCCTGCGAAAGCTCAACGCTCCAGGCATTCATTTCAGGCCAATTTCCTTTTTGACCTGCGCCCAAGGCGTGGTTGGCTCGCCCACCGCGATTTTTACCGCCACCGCTTGGGCGGCCACGCGATCCACTTCGTCCTCGCGCTGGGTCAACTCGTGATCCATCCATGCGAAAACCTTGCGGCGTTCGCGGCTCGGCAGCTTTTTAATCCGCTCAATCAGGACCGTTGCAGTCATGAGACTTACGGTAGGACAATTTGGCGATTAATGCAAGCCTGCGCCGAACCCCTTCTCCACTATATCAGGTCCATCAACTCGGCCAGATTCATCGTCGGCGGGGCGCATTGGGTGCCGACGCAGAGTTGCAGGCCTGCGGGTTGCGCGGGGTCGTGGGCGGCGACGAGGCAGAGCGGGCGGTATGGTTTTTGGGCCAGGGCGGCGCGGAGCGCGTCCCAGTCGCAGGGGCCTTTGATTTTTAAGACGGCCACGCCGACGGCGTCCCAGGTGAACGCGGCGAGGGCGTGCGGGACGCCCATGGGGGCGCGCTGGACGAGGCCGGTGTAGCATTTTTTCAAGTCCGCGAGTTCCGCGGCGTAGGCGGCCTCGCCGGTGAGCGCGTGCAGGCCGGCCAGCGCGTGCGCCAGCGCGGCGTGGCCGCTGGGCTGCGCGTTGTCCCACCATGCCTTTTTGCGCACGGCGAGTTTTTCCTGGTCGTCGGCGGTGAAGAAATAGCCGGGCTGCGTGGCATCGCGAAAATGCGCGCGGATGGTTTCGACGAGCGCACGGGCGCGGGCGGTATTTTGTTCGAGTAACGCGGAACCCGGCTGCGCCCAGTCCGCATAGGCCGCGAGCGTCAGCAGGGCCTCGGCGAAGAAGGCGTAATCGTCGAGAAAGGCGGGTGTTAGTTTCGAGTTTCGAGTTTTGAGTTTCGAGTTGTCGGCGGCGGCGACAGTTCCATCGGTCTCGTAAAAAATGGCGCGGAGCCGGCGGGTGCCGTCGCTGCCCTCGAAACTCAGATTTTTCCACAACCAGTCGGCGCATTGTTGCGCGGCGGCGAACCAATCTTTTCGTCCGAATGTAAACGCTGCCTCCGCCAGGCTGCGCACGAGGAGCGCGTTCCAAGCGAGCAGAATTTTCGAGTCGCGCGCCGGTTGCGGGCGGGTTTGCCGCGCGGCCAGCAATTTTTCGCGCAGGGGTGCGAGTTTCGCACGGATGGAAAAATCCTCCTCGACGAGCGCGGGGTTCGAGGTGCCGTGCTCGAAATTGCCTTGCTCGGTAATGTTATAGGCCGCGCAGATGGCGCGCGCGCCCCCGTCGCCGAGCACCTCGCGCACCTGCGCGGGTGTCCAGACATAGGTTGCGCCCTCGTGACCGGCGCTGTCGGCGTCGAGCGCGGAATAAAACGCGCCGCCGGGATGGCGCATTTCGCGGCACAGCCAAGCGACCGTCTCCTCGCAGACAGCGGCGTAAAGTTCCTTGGGCTGCCGGCGGTGCGCCTTGGCGTAAAGATCGAGCAACAGCGCGTTGTCGTAGAGCATTTTCTCGAAATGCGGGATGAGCCACTGCGCGTCCACGCTGTAGCGGCAAAAGCCGCCGCCGAACTGGTCAAACATCCCGCCGTGGGCCATCGCGCGCGCGGTGGTGTGGACGACGGCGTCAAGCCGCGCGGCCAAACCGGGGGTATGCTCGGCGGCGGCGGTCGCGCGCACAGCAAGGAGAAAATCCAGCGTCATCGCGGGCGGGAATTTCGGCGCGCCGCCAAAGCCGCCCCAGGTGTCGTCGTGCAGGGTGCAGATGGATTGCGCGGCGGCGACGAGCGCGCGGTTGTCCCATACGGCAGTGGCGGACGCGCCCGGCGGTTCGTTCGCGTGGGTGAGGTTTTTAACGATGTTGTCCGCGTTTTCGACAAGGGCGGCGCGGTTTTTCGCCAAATAATCCGCGACGCGCATGAGCAGTTGCGGCCAGGGAATGGTGCCGCGATTAGTGTCCGTGGGCGGAAAGTAGGTGCCGCCGAAAAACGGCCGCCCGTCGGGGAAGCAAAACACGTTGAGCGGCCAGCCGCCATGCTGGGTGAGCATTTGCACAGCCTCCATGTAGATTTGGTCCACGTCGGGCCGCTCCTCGCGGTCCACCTTGATGCAGACGAAATGGCGGTTCATCAAATCGGCGATGTAGTCGTCCTCGAAACATTCGTGGGCCATGACGTGGCACCAATGGCAGGCGGAGTAGCCGATGGAGACGAGGACGGGCTTGTCCTCCGCCCGCGCGCGCGCCCAGGCCTCGTCGCCCCAGGGAAACCAGTCCACGGGGTTGGCGGCGTGCTGGCGGAGGTAGAGGGAAGGCTCGTGGGCGAGGCGATTCATGAAGGAATGAAGGATGAGGGATGAGGGATGAAAAAGGAAGGATGAAGGATGAGGGATGAAAATTTTGATTACTGATTTCTAATTGCTGAATGCTGCGGCACCAAGCACCAGTCGCCCACCTTGGGGACTTTTGATTGGTTCAGGAACCAGCGTTCAGAAATCAGCATTTCGTGCTTCATCCTTCATCCCTCATCCCTCATCCTTCCCTTGTGTCCCGCATTCGCATCCTGCCTGATCGCGTTGCCAACCAGATCGCCGCCGGCGAAGTGGTCGAGCGGCCCGCGGCCGTGGTCAAGGAGCTGGTCGAAAACTCCCTCGACGCCGGGGCGACGCGCCTTGAGGTCGAGTTCCGCCACGGCGGCAAAAGTTATATCCGCGTCGAGGACAACGGCGCGGGCCTGGCGCCGGACGAGGCGCTGCTCGCGCTCGATGCGCCATGCAACCTCGAAAATCCGCGAGGCCGCCGACCTGCAGGCCGTGCGCACGTTTGGGTTCCGGGGCGAGGCGCTGCCCAGCATCGCCAGCGTGTCGTGCTTCACGCTCAGTTCGCGTCCGGCGGACGCCGCGGCGGGCACGGAAATCCTGATCAACGGCGGCAAAATGGTGCACCAGCGCGCATGCGGCTGCCCGGCGGGGACGCGGATCGAGGTCACGCACTTGTTCAACGCCGTGCCTGCGCGTCGGAAATTTATGAAGACGGACGACACCGAGGCGGCACACATCACGCGGCTCGTGCGGTTGTATGCCATCGCGCACCCTGGCGTTGCGTTCAGCCTGTTGGAAGACGGCCGCCTCATCTTCCGCTCGCCCGCTTGCCCGGACTTGCGCGAACGCGTCGCGGAAATCTGGGGCCGCCGGTTGGCCGAGGAATTGGTTGATCTGCCCGAAGCCGCCGATGCGAGCGAGGGCCTGCGCCTGAGCGGCTTGATTGGGCGGCCCGGCCTCGGCCGGCCCACGCGCGACGGGCTGATCACGCTCGTCAACCGCCGACCCGTGGACAGCCGCACGCTCTCCTACGCGGTGCTCGAAGCCTACCACACCCACGTCCCCAAAGGCCGCTACCCGCCCGCGATTTTGTTTCTGGAAATTGACCCGGTGGCGGTGGACGTGAACGTCCACCCGGCCAAGCGCGAAGTGCGCTTCCGCGACGAAGGGCGCGTGCGGCAGTTTGTGCTGGGAGCGGTGCTCGCGCGCCTGGGCGCGCTTTCGGGTAGTAGTGCACAAAGTCCAAATGTTAAGCTTGAGACCCCAACGTTTAACGCTCAACGCTTAACGCTTAACGCTCAAGTAAAGACACCCGCTAGTAAAACCACCGAAGCAAACGCACCTGTTGTCAGCCACACCTCAACTGCGATAACCTCCGAAAAGCCCTCTTCCTTAAACGTTGAGCGTTCAGTGTTAAGCGTTGAACGTTCTCCGCTTCATTCGCCCCAACCTGAGACCCAAAAACTCGAAACCCGAAACTCGAAACTCGAAACTCCCCTGCGTTTCACCTGGCGGCTGCTGGGCCGCTGGCGCGGGCAGGTATATCTCTTCGAGACGCCCGGCGGGCTGGTGTTGTTCAACGCGCGGGCGGCGCATGAGCGCGTGTGGTTCGAGGAATTGCAGGCGCGCTTCGCCAGCGCGCGCCCGCCCAGCCAGCGCCTGCTCTTTCCGCTCCCACTGGAATTCGACCCGCCCGCTGCCGCCGCGCTCGAGACGCACCGCGCGTGGCTCAACCAGCAGGGTTTTGCCCTCGAAGAATTCGGCCGCAATTTTTATCGCCTGGAAGCCGTGCCGGACTGGCTCGACCCCGCCCGCGCGGAACATTTTCTGCGTGACCTCGCCGAGCTGGCCCGCGAGCGCGGCGGCTCGCCACTGCGCCACGACGACATTGCGCGCCTGGCCGCCACCCGCGCGTTGCGCTTGGGCGACCAGCCCGCTGAACAGGAAATCCGCGCTCTGGCACAGCGCCTGCTCGCTACCAAGCAACCGCTCACCTGTCCGCGCGGTCGTCCGACGTTCCTTGAACTGTCCGCTGGCGACCTTTATCGGCGCCTCGGAGGGGATCCGGATGCGCTCGAGTAACATCCAACATCGAACATTCAACTTCCAACATCGAATGAAAATGCGGACGCGAATTTCATCAATGACTCGTGCTTCATTACCGATGCTAATTTCATTTCTACATTCGATGTTGAATGTTGGATGTTGAGCGTTCGATGTTGCAGTGTTGCGGAATCGTCACTCATTTCGCGCTTCTCCCGGCGGCCCAAAACACTAATAATCTCAGGCCCATGCCCAAAATTGCCACGGCCTCCCGCAAACCAGCCACCCGTGCGCCCGCGAAAACCGCGCGCGTCAAGCCCGTCGTGGACGGGGTGGCTCCGGCGCGCCATGTCGGCAATAATACCCGGCCGATGCCACTGACGCGCGCGCCGATGAAGCTTTTCTCTGGTGCGGCCAGCCCGCATCCGGCCCCGGCCGCTCACAAACCCACCCCAGTGATGCCGCTGACCCGACCGCCAATGAAAATGCGCCCGGGGGTGGCCACTCTGCGGCCCCATTCTCCCAAGCAAATGCCCCTGACGCGCCCGCCGATGAAAAGAGATCCCGGCACGGCCCCGCACCCGGCCACCGCGGTGCCGACCGACGCAGGTCCCGCATTCAGCGTGGAAGGCAGCACCCACGGCTTAAAAATCTCGATCCTTAACCACCTCAAATTCTCCCTCGCGCGCGACATTCGCACCGCCCGCCCGCGCGATTGGTGGCTCTGCCTGTGCCTGTCCGTGCGCGACCGCATCCTCGAACGCTTCATCACGACCCAGGGCGCGCACAACCGCCATAACGTCCGCCGCGTCTATTATTTGTCCCTCGAGTATCTGATGGGCCGCCTGCTGCGCGACGCGCTGCACAACACCGGCCTTTACGAACACGCGCGCGAAGCCATCGAGGAACTCGGCCTCAACTTCGAGCGCGTGGTGGACGAGGAAGTGGACATGGGCCTGGGCAATGGCGGCCTCGGGCGGCTCGCGGCGTGCTTCCTCGACTCGCTGGCAACGCTGGATTACCCGGCCGTCGGCTACGGCATCCACTACGAATACGGCCTCTTCAAGCAAACCTTCGTCAACGGCCGGCAATTTGAACTGCCCGACAACTGGCTGCGCTTCGGCAACCCGTGGCAAATCGTCCGCCCCGAATACCGGGTCGAGGTGCCGCTCTACGGCAAGGTCGAATCGCACTTCGACTCGAAGGGCGACTGGAAGCCCGTCTGGGTGCCCGGCAGCAAGCTCCTCGGCATTCCGTGGGACATCCCCATCCCCGGCTACGGCGCCGGCACGGTCAATTTCCTGCGCCTATGGGAGTCCCGCGCGCAACACGAATTCGATTTCCAGACGTTCAACCAGGGCGGCTACGTCGAGAGCGTGCATGAAAAGGCGATGGGTGAGACCGTCTCGAAGGTGCTCTACCCGAATGACAAGACCATGTCGGGCAAGGAACTGCGTCTGTTGCAGCAATTCTTCTTTGTCTCCTGCTCGATGCAGGACATCATCCGCCGCTTTCACAAACAAAATGAAACCTGGGACGCCTTTCCCGACAAAGTCGCCATCCAGCTCAACGACACGCACCCCGCCATCGGCGTCGCGGAATTGATGCGCATTCTCGTGGACGACAACGACCTGCCTTGGGACGACGCCTGGGCCATTTGTAAAAAGGTCTTCGGCTACACTAACCACACACTGCTGCCCGAAGCCCTGGAAAAATGGCCGGTGCCGCTGTTCGAGCGCGTGCTGCCGCGCCACCTCCAAATCATCTACGAAATCAACCGCCGCCACCTCGAGGAAGTCGAACGCAAGTGGCCCGGCGACGGCGGTAAAAAAATGGCGCTTTCCATCATCGAGGAAGGCGACCCGAAGATGGTGCGCATGGCCTACCTCGCGGTGGCCGGCTCGCACTCCGTCAACGGCGTCGCGGAGTTGCACACCCGCCTGCTCAAGGAATCGCTCCTGCACGATTTCTTCGAGCTGTATCCCGAACGCTTCAACAACAAAACCAACGGCATCACGCCGCGCCGCTGGCTGCGCACCTGCAACCCCGAATTGGCCGCCCTCCTCGACGAAACCCTCGGCGGCGACCACTGGACGACGAAACTCGAACTCCTCCGCGGCCTCGAAAAACACGCCGGCGACCCGGCCTTCCAGGAGAAATTCATGGCCGTCAAGCGCCACAACAAGGAACACCTCGCCAAACTCATCAAGGTCGAATGCGGCGTGTCGGTGGACCCCACCGCGCTCTTCGATGTCCAGGTCAAACGCCTGCACGAATACAAGCGCCAGCACCTCAACCTCCTGCACATCCTCACGCTCTACCGGCGCCTCCTCCACAATCCGAATCTGGACATCGTGCCGCGCGTCTTCATCTTCGGCGCCAAGGCCGCGCCGGGCTACGACCTGGCCAAGGACATCATCCACGCGATCAACGCCGTCGGCGCTGCCATCAACCGCGACCCCCGCCTCAACGGCAAGCTCAAGGTGGCCTTCCTGCCCAACTACTGCGTCACGCTCGCCGAGCAAATCATCCCCGCCGCCGACCTTTCCGAGCAAATCTCCACTGCGGGCAAGGAGGCGTCGGGCACGGGCAACATGAAGTTTGCCCTCAATGGCGCACTGACCATCGGCACGCTTGACGGCGCCAACATCGAAATGTATGAGGAATTCGGGGAAGACAATATCTTCATCTTCGGCCTCACGGTCGAGCAGGTGAAGGAACTCTGGAAAAACGGCTACAATCCGTGGGACTATTACAACTCGAACGACGAATTGCGCGGCGTGCTCGACTGGCTCGGCTCGGACTATTTCACGCCCGACGAACCCACGGCCCTCCTCCCCGTGCGCCAGTCCATCCTCGAGCACGGCGACCCCTACCTCCTCTGCGCCGACTACGCGGCCTACATTGCCCGGCAAGCCGACGTGGACTGCGCCTTCCGCGACCGCCAAAAATGGGCGCACATGGCCATCCTCAACACCGCCCGCTCCGGCAAATTCTCCTCCGACCGCACCATCCACGAATACGCGCGTGAGATTTGGCACGCCCGCCCCTGCCCGGTCGGCCCCGACTCAACCCAAACCCGGATGCCCTTCAGCACGCAGGAAGGGCACTGAGGCGACGAAGGGGTGGAAGCAAATGGCTGATTACTAAATGCTGATAGCTGAACATTCAAAAACCCGATTACCATCGGGTGCAATTCAGACTGGGCAATGGTAGTGCAACAATTTTAATCCTAAAATTTTACTTTGGGATGGGGTCCTTCTGGCTTGTGGTTAAAGTTGCTTTATGCCTATTCGAAAGATAAATGACAAATACAAACCCATTAAACACACCGCGAACCTTGGATGAGCAACGCCGCGAGTTTGCGCAGCGTCGTGGTTTGGCGATGCCTCTGGCTGGAGCGGTGGCTTGGACGATCGTCGGCGTGGCGGGCGTTTTTGTACCGCCTGGCTTGGAGGTCTGGGTGCTCTTTGGAGCCATCGGTTCCATCCTCTATCTAGGCATGTTCTTCTCCCGCTTTACGGGGGAGAATTTCTTGGACAAAGAGCGGCCCAAAAACGTGTTTGATGGGCTGTTTCTGCGCACCGTCGGCGCGGCGGTGCTGGTTTACGCCATCGCGATTCCCTTCTTTCTGGCAGACTACACCTCGTTGCCTTTGTCGGTTGGCATCCTCAGTGGTTTGATGTGGCTGCCGTTCTCTTGGATGATCGAACATTGGATCGGCACTTTCCACGCCTTGGCGCGCACCGCCCTCGTGACCGCAAGCTGGTATTTGTTCCCAAGTTTCCGCTTCATCGCCGTGCCGGCAGTGATCGTGGCCGTTTATGCAGTGACGATCGTTGTCCTTGAAGCCCGCTGGCGGCGCATCCACCGCGCCTAACCGGGCGATGCAGCGAACCGCTGCCGCTCCGCATTATAGCTTTCGAAGGCTTCGCCGTTCAACCATGAGCGGCGCGCACCCTCCCCTCACCAACGCTCGCTTCAAATTGTATCACTACCTGGGCAATAATCAACTTCACCCCGCTCTGCATCCTCAGTCGCTCCGCCTTTTCCAGCTTTTTCCTGATTTCGCTTGCACCGGCACACCGCGCGGCTAAATCCTGTCGAGGTTTTCGCTGCCATGCTCATTCACCGCCCTGCCGACGAGGCGGACTTGGATCTCCTCGCCGAGTGGAACCACCAGCTCATCCGCGATGAAGGGCATCGCAACCCGATGACCGTGCTCCAATTACGCGAGCGGATGAAAGGCTGGCTGGCCGGCGAATATCAAGCCGTCATCTTCCTCGCTGGCGCCGAAGCCGTGGCGTATGCCTTGTATAGAGAGGACGAAACAGAAATTTACCTGCGGCAACTGTTTGTGCGGCGCGACCAGCGCCGCCAGGGCTTCGGCCAAGCCGCCCTGCGCATCCTGCGGACGCAAATCTGGCCCCGCAAGCGGCTGACCGTCGAAGTGCTCTGCGCCAACACCCAAGCAATCCAATTCTATCGCCGCCTCGGCTACCAGGACTATTGCCTCCGCCTGGAAATCGTGCCGGATTCTCAATGAAAGCGCGTCCCGTTATCCTTAGTGGCCTCAGTCGCTTCCGTCGCCTCCGCTTTTCCTGATTTCGCTTGCCCCGGCGCGCCGCGTCGCCAAAACTTGCCGGAATTTTTCGCCGCTGTTGCCCGCTCCGCCATGCCCAAGCGCACTGACTTAAAAACCATCCTCATTATCGGCTCCGGCCCCATCATCATCGGGCAGGCCTGCGAGTTCGACTATTCCGGCACCCAGGCCTGCAAGGCCCTGCGCGAGGAGGGCTACCGCGTCATTCTCGTCAACTCCAACCCGGCCACCATCATGACCGACCCGGAGTTCGCCGATGTGACCTACATCGAGCCGCTGACCCCGGAAATCCTCGAGAAAATCATCGCCCGCGAGCGGCCGGACGCCCTCCTGCCCACCCTCGGCGGCCAGACGGGCCTGAACCTTTCCCTCGAACTTTCCCGGCGCGGCATCCTGCAAAAATACGGCGTCCAGCTTATCGGCGCCAAGGAGGAGGCCATCAAGCGCGGCGAAGACCGCGAGCTGTTCCGCCAGATCATGATCGAGATCGGCCTCGACGTGCCGATCTCGCGCATCGTCCACAACCTCGAGGAGGCCCGCGCCGCCGCCGACTCGATCAAAATTTTCCCGCTCATCATCCGCCCGAGCTTCACCCTGGGCGGCACCGGCGGCGGCATCGCCTACAACCGCGAGGAATACGAGAGCATGGTCGCCTACGGCCTCGAAGTCTCGCCCACGCACCAGGTGCTCGTCGAGGAATGCCTGCTCGGCTGGAAGGAGTTCGAGATGGAGGTCATGCGCGACCATAAGGACCAATGCGTCGTCATCTGTTCAATTGAAAATTTCGACCCCATGGGCGTACACACCGGCGACTCGATCACCGTCGCCCCGGCCTTGACGCTCACCGACAAGGAATACCAACTGATGCGCGACGCCTCGTTCGCCGTCATCCGCGCCATCGGCGTCGAGACTGGCGGCTCGAACATTCAATTCGCGGTCAACCCGAAGGATGGGCGCATGATCGTGATCGAGATGAACCCGCGCGTGTCGCGCTCCTCCGCGCTGGCCTCGAAGGCCACCGGCTTCCCCATCGCGAAAATCGCCGCGAAACTCGCCGTCGGCTACGCGCTGGACGAGCTGCGCAACGACATCACGCGCCAGACGCCCGCCAGCTTCGAGCCGACCATTGACTACATCGTCACCAAAATCCCGCGCTTCGCCTTCGAGAAATTTGTCGGCGCGGACACCACGCTCACCTCCTCGATGAAATCGGTGGGCGAGGCGATGGCCATCGGGCGCACGTTCAGGGAATCGCTGCAAAAGGCCCTACGCTCGCTCGAAATCGGCGCACGCGGCCTGGGCGGCGGCGGCAAATTCGGCGGCGCGGAAGTCACCGACTGGAATGCGATTCGCGCGCGCCTAGCCAAGCCGACCGCCGAGCGCATCTTTTACATCCGCTACGCGTTCCTGGCCGGCTTCTCGGTCGAGCAGATTTTCGAGGTCTCGTTTATTGACCCGTGGTTTCTCGAGCAAATCCGGCAAATCGTCGCGCTGGAAAATGAACTGAAGGCCGCCCGCGCGCAGCCCTCGACCAACCTCCTGCGCCGCGCCAAGGAAGCCGGTTTCACCGATTTGCAAATCGGCGAACTCACGGCCACCAAGCCCGCCGCCGTCCGCGCCGCGCGCGAAAAGGCCGGCATCCACACCGTTTACCGCTTGGTGGACACCTGTGCCGCCGAGTTCGAGGCCTACACGCCGTATTATTATTCCACTTACGGCACGGAAAACGAGATCAAGAAGACCGCCAAGCCGAAAATCATGATCCTCGGCGGCGGTCCCAACCGCATCGGCCAGGGCATCGAGTTCGATTATTGCTGCGTTCACGCCTCGTTCGCGCTGCGCGAAATTGGCTACGAGACCGTCATGGTCAACAGCAACCCGGAGACCGTCTCGACGGATTACGACACCTCCGACCGCCTCTACTTCGAGCCGCTCACCCTTGAAGACGTGCTCGAAATTTACCACCAGGAAGGCTGTCAGGGCGCCATCGTGCAATTTGGCGGTCAGACGCCGCTCAACCTCGCCGCCGCCCTCAAGGCCCATGGCGTGAACATCATCGGCACCTCACCCGAAAGCATTGACGACGCGGAAGACCGCGAGCTGTTCAAAAAGATTCTCGAAAAAATCGGCCTGCGCCAGCCGGTAAACCGCACCGTGCTCTCAGTCCAGCAGGCCCATCTGATGGCGGAAGAAATCGGCTTCCCGATTTTGCTGCGGCCCTCGTTCGTGCTCGGCGGGCGCGGCATGTTCATTGTTTACGACCAGGAGGAAATGAAAAAAGTCGTGCGCGAGGCCTTCGATGTCGCGCCCGGCAAGCCCGTGCTGCTCGACAAGTTTTTGGAGGAGGCCATCGAGCTCGACGTGGACGCCATTTCCGACGGCGCGACGACCGTCATCGGCGGCATGTTGGAGCACATTGAGTTCGCCGGCGTCCACTCCGGCGACGCGGCGATGGTGCTGCCGCCGCACACGCTCAAGCCCGCGATGCTCGACGAAGTGCGCCGGGCCACCTACGCGCTGGCCCGCGAACTCAAGGTCATCGGCCTGATGAACATCCAATTCGCCATCAAGGGCGACGAGTTGTATGTGCTCGAGGTCAACCCGCGCGCCTCGCGCACCGTGCCTTTTGTGTCGAAGGCCATCGCTGTGCCGCTGGCCAAGCTGGCCGCGCGCGTCATGGCCGGCGAGAAACTCGCCGACCTCGGTTTCACGCGCGAAATCACGCCGCCGTATTGGGCGGTCAAGGAAGCCGTGTTCCCCTTTGTGCGCTTCCCCGGCGCGCCTGTCGCACTCACGCCGGAGATGCGCAGCACCGGCGAAGTCATGGGCCTTGATGAAGACCTCGGCCTCGCCTACGCCAAGACCCAGATGGCCGCCCAGCCCCCGCTGCCGGAAAGCGGCCAGGTGTTTTTATCGGTGAAGGATTCGGACAAGGCCGGCGCGGTCGCCATCGCCCGCGAACTCGTCGCGCTCGGCTTCACGCTCTGCTCGACTAGCGGCACCGCACAGGCCCTCGCCGCCGCCGGGTTGCCCGTGCGCAAATTGTTCAAGCTGCAGGAAGGCCGCCCGACGGTGGTGGACCTGCTCAAGAACGGCGAAATCCAGCTCATCATCAACACCCCCTTCGGCCAGATTCCCCGCCAGGACGAAAACATCATCCGCTCGCAAGCCATCCTGCGGCGCGTGTGCATCATCACCACCCTCTCCGGCGCGCGCGCCGCCCTGCAAGGCATCAAAGCCCTCCGCAAAAAACCCGTCGAGGTGCGGTCGCTGCAGGAGTATGGGAAGTTGTTAAAGAAGTAGGGATGGAAAGGGGTTTTGCCTTGAAAAAATTCGGCATACACGTATCATGCACGCATATGGTCAGGAAATTAACAATTACTGTCGAAGAGGATGTTTACCAAGGACTTCATGAAGTCATGGGGCGGGGGCATATTAGTAGTTTTATCGAAAAGCTCGTCCGGCCGCACGTCCTTAAGCGCGATTTGACCGCAGCCTATCAGGCGATGGCCCAAGATGAAGCCCGTGAGCGCGAAGCTTTGGAATGGGGCGAGAACCTCATCGGAGATGCCTTTCATGAAGCGCGGTGAAGTCTGGTGGGTGAATTTCGATCCCTCGGTGGGTGGCGAGATTCGCAAGCAGCGCCCCGCCGTGATCATCAGCAATTATTCGGCCAATCGCTTTTTAAACCGCGTGCAGGTTGTGCCGATGAGCAGTCAGATGGGCGTTCGGGCATCTTCCGGTTGGGTGAATCCGAAAAATTCGATCATGCGTGAGACGATGCAGCCCCAAATGGCTTGCCCGCATTCAGCAAATAACCGCCCACGGTCACGTCGCCGGATTGGATGAGGCGGGTCGCGCCATCGGGCAGCGCCAGACGCAGCGCGCCGCTCGGGTCGAGGCCCGCCGCGCGGCCTTTGATTTCCCCGGTTGGCAGCGTGACGGTGATTTCGCGCCCGCGCAACGTGTCGTAGCGACTCCACAGTTCATCGAATTCCGCCTCGCAGCGCCCCGCGATAAAATCCGCGTAAGCCCGCGCGCCGGTGAGGACGACGTCCGCCGCGACCGCATTGATCGGCAGCGGCTGCCCGTGGTTGAGTTGTTGGAGCGTCCCGGCCACCCGCGCCGCCGCCGCGCTCCGCGCCCCGCCGGCCCATTTCGCCGGGTCGCCGTTGACGTTGAGGCCGAGGCCGCAAATCAGCTCGCGCATCAAATCGGCGTCCATGCGCGCCTCCGTCAGCAGGCCGGCGAGCTTGCGGCCGTCATGGACCAAATCGTTCGGCCACTTTACGCCGACCGGCAGGCGGAAATTTTCGTTGAGCATCCGGCACAGGCGCAGCGCCATCCACAGCGTGAACTTCGGCATCCGCGCGGGCGGCAATTGCGGGCGGAAGGCGAAGCTTAAATACAAGCCGCCCGCCTCCGCGCTGTGCCACACGCGCCCCAACCGCCCGCGCCCCGCCGTCTGCCGCGCGGCAAAAACCACAAAAGGTGCGCGCGCTCCGGCGGCCAGGCGCCGCTCGGCCTCGAGGTTCGTGCTGTCAATCTCGGGCAGGAAAATCACGTCGAGGCCCGGCGGCGTTTTCGCGCGGTGGCGCAGCCGGATATACGCGGCGAGCACGGCAGGGTGCAGCGCCGCCGGCTCCGCGCGCAACCGGTAGCCGCGCCCGCGCACCGCCTCGCAGGCCAGCCCCTCGGCCCGCAATTTTTTCAACCGCGCCCACACGCTCACGCGCGACACGCCGAGCCGCCGCGCCAGCTCCTCGCCGGACACAAAGCCCCTCGGCCCGGCATCGAGCAAAGCAGTCAACAGCGTGGTCGGGTCGGGCATGGGCGAGGGGAATTAAGAATTAGGATTTAAGAATTAAGAAGTGGAACGCAAGAAACGTACGCTGTAAAGCTCGGTTGTTCGATTACTTAACCACGCCGGCGCGTTCCCGAATCCGCCCCACCGCCCACTGGGCGTGTTCGGCGATGATGGGGTCGGGGTCGCATGCGGCGATGTTGAGCGCGGGCAGGTCGTCCGCGCCGCCGATGTTGCCGAGGACGATGGCGGCATTGCGCTTAAGGCGGGGCAATTTCAGGCGGGCGAGCGGTGTTCCTTGCGTGTGCGCGCGGAAATCGTCCTCGTTACACGCCAGCATCGCGCGCAGATCGGGATACTCACGCGGGGCCAGCGCCGCTTCGCGCGTGGCGACCGCCCATTTGTTCCACGGGCAAACGTCAAGGCAGTCGTCGCAGCCGAACAGCCGGTCGCCGACGGCGGCGCGGAATTCCTCCGGGAGGGGGCCGTGGTGCTCGATGAGCAGGTAGGCGAGGCAGCGCCGCGCGTCGAGTTGGTAGGGCGCGGTGATGGCGCGCGTCGGGCACACGTCCACGCACGCGGTGCAGGCGCCGCAATGGTCGCGCATCGGCTCGTCGGGCGGCAATTCGAGCGTGGTGGCGACCACGCCGAGCAGCAGCCAGGTGCCGAGCTTGGGATGAATGAGCAGGGTATTTTTCCCCTGCCAGCCCAGCCCGGCCTGGGCCGCGAGCGGCTTCTCCAAAATCGGCCCCGTGTCCACGTAGGCGCGGCTTTCGCCGCCGTGTTCGCGCACCACGGCCGCGAGTCGGCGCAGGCGCTTGAGCATGAGGTTATGGTAGTCCCGCCCCAGCGCATATTTGGCGATGCGGTAGCGCCGCGGCGGCTCCGTCTGATAATAATTCATCCCGACAAATATTAAACTCTTCGCCCGCGGCCCGCCCTCCGGCGCGGTCAGCAATTTCTCCGGCGCGAGCCGGCGGTCGTTGTTGCGCTCCAGCCACGTCATGCCGGCATTTTGCCCCTCGGCCAGCCAGCGCGCAAAATACTCCCGCCGCAGCGGCGCGCTCGTGGCCGCCACGCCGAACGCGGCGAAGCCCAGCCGCGCCGCCTCCGCGCGCAGGAGTTCCTTGAGTTGCACCGGGGAAACCGCCATGCCGCCAGCCTAACGCCTCGTCGCAAATTTGGCAGTTTAATTAGCGGGCTGCGCCGGCGCAGCCGGTGCGGGTTTTTGAAGCTCCAAAGCCAGCGTGGGTTGTTCCTTGTCGGTAAAGGGATCAACGTCGTCCGGATTGGGCACGGATTTAACCAAATACTTGCTGCCCCCGTTGTCTTTGAGCGAAACACCGACGGAATAAACCAGGCCCCGCGCCGCATCGTAGCGCAACGGCTGGCCGTCAAAGGGGTCCATTGGCACTTCGGGAATATATTGCGGCACCAGCTCGGCCAGTTTCGCCGGCAGGGCGTGGTGGTCGTCGTAATAGTGGCGCAGGGCAAAGCCGGCCTGCATTAAGCGATCGGTCGCGGTAGCTTGATATGCCGTTCCAAGAATGCTAGCAAGTTGCGGCAAGTTGATGGAGAGAAAATAGCGACCTCCTCCATTGGGCAATAGAATTTCCCACGGCGATATTTTCCTGTCGGCTTCGGTCAACGCCTCCGACTTTTCCCGTAGCAACGCCGCATAGGTTAATTCGGCCCCGGTTACGCCGGCCCGAAAATATTCCGCGGTTATATATCTCGTCTCGTTAAGCTTGATATTGGATACAATGAGACGCCAAGCCCAATTGTCTTGGCTGTCACTCAGCTTGGCGACGACTTCCGGATGTATCATTGCTGTGTTTAGGCACGCAAGAGAGTATTGGTATTCGAGTCGAAAGGCTTGTTGATAACAGGGAGTCCAATCAGTTTCTTGCCCAAAAACATGGGCGAGGGAAGCAATCATGGCGGAAGAAGCTTGGGGATCGTTCAACCAGCGTATGGCTTCCCTTTGTACCAAATGGTTAATAGTCACGGCGGTAAGCGCATGGAGGATCATGCCATGACTTCCTGCCAAACGGTCACTCAGTTGTTTGGCCAGCAGGATTTGTCGCACGGCGGTTTCATAATCGCCTAGATTCTTGGCCTGCCGCGCCGTGAGTAGCAAAGACTTGCCGCTGTTGAGCAAGGGTGCGACAGGAGCCAGAGTATCAACATGCACTTGACTTGAAAATTCAAAGTAAGGTTGCGTAACGGCGGCCTCGACTTGGGCCAGCGCCGGTTGCGCCTGAGCCAAAAACGCGGAGATGAGTGCCTCGTTCGCCTGTTCGCCCAATAGAATTTTCCTCGCGGTTTCATCATCAACATCATGGGCATTAGCGAAAAGGACAAAGTCGAGTTGGGCAAGAGTGGATTTATCGAATTTCTCAATCGCATGTAGGCCATTCTGTTGGTCGGGCACGGTGGGGCTGGTGACCAGCAAGTCTGCGTCGTCGGGCAACGTCCTATCGTAGACGTAGACATATCCGATGGCACTATAGATGGCCACGGCAAAAATCACCGCCCCCGCCAGCAACCACAGCAGGGCGCGGTTGCGGCGCGGTTTTGGTTTGGGGGTGGCGGCCATGCCCCAGCGTAACACTCGGCGAAATTCCGAGTAAAGAAGGAATAAGCAACGTCCAGCATCGCGTGGCCTGATTTTCCCGACCCCGCCCTTTTTCCTTCTTAATTCTTAAATCTTAATTCATAATTCCCCTCCCATGCTCGCCGCCATTTCCACTGCCCCCGCCGTCTTGCTGGCCGAGCCGGCACATTGGGCGCACGACGTGTGGCTGATCGCCCTGGATTTGCTCGGGCAGCACTTGCGCATCTTCATCGGCTTTGTGCTGGCGCTGCTGATTGGCGCGCGGCTGATGCTGGAAAAACGCACGCCGAGCAACGTGTTCGCCTGGGGGCTGCTCATTTTTTTCATCCCCTGGCTCGGCGTGCCGCTGTATTTTTTGTTTGGCGGCTACAAAATCCGCGGACTGATGCGGACGAAGCTCCAGGTCAACGCCTTCGCCGTGCAACTGGCCGCGGGCCTCGCAGTGGTGTCGCCGCCGCCGGCCAGCACGCGGGCGCTGGTTTCGTCCCGGCGCAAGTTCGCGCACAATTCCTTCGCGATGCAGCCCGACGGCGTCACGGCCTTCCAGGCGCTGCGTGCGGAAATCGCCCGCGCTGAAAAAACAATCCATTTACAAACCTTTATTTTCGGGCACGACGAGCCGGCGCGCCAGATCATGGATGATTTGACGGCCCGCGCCCGCGCCGGCGTCGAGGTAAAGCTCCTGCTCGATTCGCTCGGCAGTTTCGGCGCATGGGGGCGATTGGCCGGGCCGCTGCGGCGCGCGGGCGGGCGCGTGGTGCGCTTCCTGCCCGTGCTGCCGCTGCAAACCAAAGGCTCGGCCAATCTGCGCAACCACCGCAAGTTCGCGATTTTCGACCGCGAGCGCGTCCTCGTCGGCGGCCAGAACATTGACCGGCGCTTCATGGACGCCCACGAAAACCCCGGCCTCTTTGTGGATTTCGGCGCGCTGATCGCGGGGCCGGTCGCGGCGGAGTTCAACCGGAATTTTGTCAGCGACTGGTGCTTTGCCTCCGGCGATTCGCCGCGGGATTTTAGCGACTTGCTCGCCTACGCGCCCCCCGCGCGCGGCGACGAGCAGGTCGAGGTCGTCGCCAGCGGGCCGGACGTCGCGGGCGACGTGCTCTGGGAACGCCTGCTGATCCTGACCCAGCAATGCAAGCGCGAGCTGACGATTGTAACGCCCTATTTCATCCCCGACGAGGTGCTGTTCCGCTCGCTGCTCATCCAGGCGCACCTGGGCCGGCGCGTGCGGCTGATTCTGCCGGAAAACTCGAACCACCTCCTCGCTGATTTCGCGCGACACTATTATTTGCGCCAGTTGCACGACGCCGGGGTCGCGGTGCTGCTCTACCGCCCGAAGATGATGCACGCCAAACTTGTGCTGGTGGACGGCGAAGTCGCGCTCATGGGCTCGGCCAACATGGATTTGCGCAGCTTGTTCGTCAATTTCGAGATCGGCGTATTTCTCTATTCGCCCGAACCCATCCGCCAACTGACCGCGTGGACCGAGACGATTTGCCGTGATTGCGTCACCTACCTCGATTCCGGCCACGCCGGCGCCGGGGCCAACCGGCGGCTCATGGAGGATTTCGCGCATTTGCTCGGGCCGCTGTTGTGAGGTCAAACTGGCCCAGCGGCGCTGTCCCTGTCGCGTTCTTGTAACTTGATTCGCGTGCTAATGCCTTGCGGCGGCGCGGCGTTGCCCTCAATGTCAGTGGGTTGGCGTTGATGTCTTCGTTGACCGTGTATGAAATCCGGAAAGCAAAATTCTCCATTGAGCCTCCTGTTGGCCGTCAATGGCGGATCCTCGAGCTTGAAATTTGCCTTGTTTAGCGATGGCCATCCACCCACGCGGCGAATGGCGGGCGAGATCGAGCGCATCGGCTTGCCCACAGCGCGGTTTTCGCACCGCGTGGGCGCGCACACGCCCAAGAAAACCCAATCGCTGGTCGCGCCGAACCATCGGGTGGCGGCGGATTTCTTGATCCGCTGGCTCCGCCGGCAGGTTGGCTTGGAAAAAATTACCGCAGTGGGGCATCGCATCGTTCACGGTGGCGCCCGGTTTACCGAGCCTGTGCTCGTCACGCCAAAGTTATTAAAGGAACTGCGCCGCTTGAGTCCTTTTGACCTCGAACACCTGCCGGCGGAACTGGCGTTGCTGGAAACTTTCCACCGGCAGTGGCCCGCGGTGCCGCAAGTGGCGTGTTTTGACACGGCCTTCCATCACGATCTGCCCCGGGTGGCCCAAATGCTCCCGCTCCCGCGCCGCTTGGAGGCCAAGGGCGTGCGGCGCTACGGCTTTCATGGCCTTTCCTACGAATACCTGCTGGAAGAATTGACCCGGTTGGCCGGTTCCCGGGTCGCGCAGGGCCGGTTGGTGCTGGCGCACTTGGGCAATGGCGCGAGCATGGCGGCGGTGCAGGGCGGTAAATGCCAGGACACCAGCATGGCCTTCACGCCGGCGGCCGGCCTGCCCATGAGCACCCGCTCGGGAGATTTGGATCCCGGCCTGGTTTGGTTTCTGGCGCGAACCGAAAAAATGACGCCCCGGCAGTTTAACGATATGGTCACCAAGGAATCCGGCCTGCTCGGCCTTTCCGAAACCAGTTCCGACATGCGCGACCTGCTCGTGCGCGAGGCCGCCGACCCGCGGGCTGCGGAGGCCGTCGCGCTGTTCTGTTACCAGGCCCGGAAATGGATTGGCGCCTACGCCGCCGCGCTCGGAGGGCTGGACACGCTCGTGTTCGCCGGCGGTATTGGAGAAAACGCCCCGGCCATCCGTGAACGAATTTGCGCGCGCCTGGATTTCCTGGGCATCGTCCTGGACCGGCCCAAAAACAATAAAAACAGCGGCATCATTTCCGCCCGCGCCAGCCGGGTCACCGTTCGCATCATCCCCACGGATGAAGAGGTGGTAATCGCCCGCGCAACTCGTGCTATATTGGAACAGTCGTCCCAACCTCCCTCGCCATGAATAATCCCCTGACCGAAAACGAACTGAAGCGCCTGGATGCCTATTGGCGCGCGGCCAACTACCTCGCAGTCGGGCAGATTTATCTTTATGATAATCCGCTGCTCAAGCGCCCGCTGGCGCTCGCGGACGTGAAGCACATGCTGCTCGGGCACTGGGGCACGACCCCTGGACAGAACTTTATATACGCGCACCTGAACCGGGTGATCAAGAAATATGACCTCGACATGATTTATGTTTCCGGCCCCGGCCACGGCGGCCCGGCTGTCGTGGGCAACACCTACCTCGAAGGCACTTACAGCGAGATCTACCCCAACATCAGCCAGGATGAAGCCGGGCTGCGGAAGTTGTTTTTGCAGTTTTCATTTCCCGGCGGGATTCCCAGTCATGCTTCGCCGGAGACGCCCGGCTCAATCCATGAGGGCGGCGAGCTGGGTTATTCGCTCAGCCATTCGTTCGGCGCGGTGTTTGACAATCCTGATCTCATCGTCGCCTGCGTCGTCGGCGATGGCGAGGCGGAAACCGGGCCGCTGGCCACCGCGTGGCATTCCAACAAGTTTCTCAATCCGGCCACCGATGGCGCGGTGCTGCCCATCCTGCATCTCAACGGCTACAAAATTTCCAACCCGACCATTCTCGCCCGCATCACGCGCGTGGAATTGGAACAGTTGCTCTGCGGCTATGGGTGGACGCCCTATTTTGTCGAGGGCCATGAGCCCGGGCCGATGCACGCGGCCATGGCCGCCACGCTCGATATCGCCGTCGAGCAGATCAAAAAAATACAGCAGGACGCCCGCGGCCACGGCAACCTCACGCGCCCGCGCTGGCCGATGATCGTCCTCAATTCGCCCAAGGGCTGGACGGGGCCGAAGATGGTTGATGGACTCCAAGTTGAAGGCACCTTTCGTTCGCACCAGGTGCCGCTCTCCGACCCGGCGGCGCATCCCGAACACCTCAAGCTCTTGGAAGACTGGCTGCGGAGCTACCGGCCGGAAGAACTTTTCGACGAACAGGGCCGACTGAAACCGGAACTGGCCGAACTGGCGCCCAAGGGCGAACGGCGCATGGGTGCGAATCCCCATGCCAACGGCGGCATCCTGCTGCGCGACCTGCGAATGCCGGATTTTTGCGACTACGCCGCGGACGTGCCGGCGCCGGGCGTGCCCGGCATTGGCGACACCCATGTGCTCGGGGCTTTCCTGCGCGATGTGGCGAAGCTCAACCACGAGCAGCGCAATTTCCGCGTCTTTGGTCCGGACGAGACGCTCTCCAACGGCCTCGAGAAAATTTTTGATGTGACCCAGCGCCAATGGGACGCCGCGACCGTGCCCAACGACGAATTTCTGGCCCCCGCCGGCCGCGTGATGGAAATGCTCAGCGAGCACCAATGCGAAGGCTGGCTCGAAGGCTACCTGTTGACCGGGCGGCATGGGCTGTTTAATTGCTACGAGGCGTTCATCCACATCGTGGATTCGATGTTCAACCAGCACGCCAAGTGGCTGAAGGTCACCTCGCATCTGCCGTGGCGGCGGAAAATCGCCTCGCTGAATTACCTGCTGGCCTCGCACGTCTGGCGGCAGGATCACAACGGCTTCACGCACCAGGACCCCGGCTTCATTGACCATGTTGTGAACAAGAAGGCCGAGGTCGTGCGCGTTTATTTGCCGCCCGACGCGAACTGCCTGCTGTCCGTGATGGACCACTGCCTGCGCAGCCGCCATTACGTCAACGTCGTCATCGCGGGTAAACATCCCGCGCCGCAATGGCTGGCGATGGACGCCGCCATCGAACATTGCACGCAGGGCATCGGCATCTGGCCGTGGGCGAGCAACGACGACGGCGCCGCGCCCGACGTCGTCATGGCCTGCTGTGGCGACGTGCCCACGCTCGAGACGCTCGCCGCCGCCTCCATTTTGCGCGAGCATTTGCCCGTCCTGAAAGTCCGCGTGGTCAATGTGGTGGACCTGATGAAGCTCCAGCCGCAACTCGAGCACCCGCACGGGTTGAGCGACATGGATTTCGACGAGCTGTTCACCAAGGACAAGCCGGTCATCTTCGCCTTTCATGCCTACCCGTGGCTCATCCACCGGCTGACGTACCGCCGCACCAACCATGATAACATCCACGTCCGCGGCTACAAGGAAGAGGGCACCATTACCACGCCCTTCGACATGACCGTGCTGAACGAACTCGACCGCTTCCACCTTGTGATGGATGCGATTGACCGCCTGCCGCAGACCGGCGAACCGGGCCTCTATTTGAAGCGTCAGCTCAAAGCCAAGTTGATTGAACACAAGCTCTACATTGACAAAAACGGCCAGGACCTGCCGGAGATTCGGAACTGGAAATGGCCCGGAACCATCCCGCAAAGAACCGAAGCAAAATGAACCCGACCCCCTGAATTTCAGGGTTGGATTGGAACGCGGATTTGTTTAAGTTCACAAAAAAGCCGCTTATGGAACTAAAAATCATCCGGTCGGACGACCACGTCACCCACGTCGTGCTGGCGGGCAAGCTCGACCTCGCGGGCGTGCAGCAGATCGAAATGAAATTCACCGCCGTGGTCGCCTCGCGCGGCAAGCCCGCCGTCGTGGATTTGTCCGAGACCACCTATCTCGCCTCGCTCGGCTTGCGCATCCTGCTGTCCACGGCGCGCGCGCTGGCCGGCCGCGGCGCGAAGCTGGTGTTGCTCAATCCGACCGAGCCGGTTTTGCAAGTGCTTCAGTTGGGAAAACTTGAAGCCATCATGCCGGTGGAGACCGACCTCGCGCACGCGCTGGCCACGGCGGGCGTGAAGTAATCGGGCAAAATAATATGGCAGCGGGCGGCGGCCTTTCACCTCCCGCTTTCACCCACCAATTCTTTCTTCGCCTTTCCGGTTTTCTTGTGTTAGCAAGCCGCCATGCCGGACAAGACCATCTTCCAGCGCCTTATCGAGCGCGAAATCCCCAGTAGCGCCGTTTACGAGGATGACGTGTGCTACGCATTCCGCGACATTAACCCGCAGGCGCCCACGCACATCCTCCTCATTCCGAAAAAACCCATTGCGCGCCTCAACGAGGCCAGCCCCGCCGACCAGTCGCTGCTGGGCCATTTGTTGCTGACGGCGGCGCGCATCGCCCGCGATCTCAACCTGGGCCGCGGCTACCGCGTCGTCATCAACAGCGGCGCCGACGGCGGCGAGACCGTGCCGCATTTGCATCTGCATCTCCTCGCGGGCCGCTCGCTGCGCTGGCCGCCGGGATAGAGAAATTTTAACCATGGAGAGCACAGAGGACACGGAGAGTTTGTAAAAAGTCCTCTCCGTGTTCTCCGTGTCCTCCGTGGTTCAATTTTTTTATCGCGCTTCGAAGCGGCCATCCGCGCGTTTCACCACGAGGCGTTTTAATTCGAGCAGCAAGAGTGACGCCGCCACGCGCGCGCTGGGCAGTTCGGCCTTGATCGCCAGTTCGTCGATGTGCAAGGGCTGGCCGCCGGTGAGCAGGGCGAAGATGCGCCGCGCGTCTTCGCCGAGCGCGGCCAAAATTTCCGCGCTGGCGGGAGTGGCCAGCGGCAGGGCCTGGTCCATTTGGATGTCCAACTGGCCGGTGAATTTCCACTCCACCAGAATGTCCTCGAGGCCGGTGAGCAACTTCGCCTCGCCCTCGCGGATGAGTTTGTGGCAGCCGCGCGCGGAAGCCTGGTCAATGCGCCCCGGCACGGCGAAAACCTCGCGCCCGTAATCCACCGCCTGCCGCGCGGTGATCATGCTGCCGCCGTTCACGTCGGATTCGACGACGATGACCGCGCGGCCCATCCCGGCGATGAGCCGGTTGCGCATCGGAAACGTCTGCTTGTCCGCCCCGCGCCCGAGCGGGAATTCGCTGAAGACCGCGCCCTGCGCCGCGATGCGCCGGTAAAGATCGAGATGCTCCGGCGGATACACCATGTCCACGCCGCAGCCGAGCACCACCGCCGTTTTGCCGCCGGCTTCGAGCGCGCCCTCGTGCGCCGCGAGGTCAATGCCCCGCGCGCCGCCGCTGACGACCCAGAAGCCCAGTCGTGCCAAATCGCCGGCCAGGCGTTTCGCCACCGCAAGGCCGTAGAGCGTCGCGCGGCGGCTGCCGACGATGGACGCCGCGCGATCCGCGCCCGCGTAGTCGCCCAGGCAATACAAGCCCGCGGGTGGGTCGGGAATATCGCGTAATAGCGCGGGGTAACCGGGGTCTTCAGCCGTCACAAATTTTCCACCGAGTTTGGTCAACGCGGCTTCCTCCTCCGCCAAATCGAAATGGCTGCGCCAGCCCGTGATGGTTTCGGCGATGACCGGGCCGACGCGCTCGATGCGTTTCAATTCACTCGCGGACGCCGCCAACGCGCGCGCCGGGTCGCCGTCGAACGCCGCCAGCAGCCGGCGCGTGGTGATCGGGCCGATGTTGGGCAGGGCGTTGAGCACCATCAACGCCTGGCGGGGAGTGAGCGCGTCGTCCATGGTAGGGCATTTTCCGATTAGGTGGTCGTTAGTGCGTTAAGGCTCCGTCGTTTCGCGTGTTAACGAAACTTACACGGCTATCAAAACCGAAAATAGGCCAACATTCAACTTTTAACGTTCAACGCTTAAGTTAGGATACAATCAAGATTTTCCACTCATGATGAAAAACAAGCGGTCGGTGAGACGCCGACCGCAGCGACCGGGACGGTCGCGCGCCCCGGGACGGAAGAAGCGCGCCCAATCCGATTGAGCGCTCTCTTACGATATGGTCTAAATTCATTGGAGAAGCGGAATCAGACATTAAACGTTAAGCGTTGAACGTTGAGCGTTTTTACAACGGCCTCAGCCGAAGGCTGTTCTACGGCCCCCATTCGTCGCGCAAGGCCTCGGGCATGAAGGCGGCCAGTTCGGCGGTGAAGGCCGCCGTGTCGCCGCGCGCGCGGGCCAGCGCGTCCGCCGCGAGGCCATGCCAGACGAGGCCGCGCGCCGCCGCCAGCATGGGGTCGCCCGGGCGTTTCGCCACCAGTCCGGCGATGATGCCCGCGAGCACGTCGCCGCTGCCGCCGCGCGCGAGCACCGGGCCGCCGAGCGTCGAGCACCAGGTGCGCGTGCCGTCGCAAATGCGCGTGACCGGGCCTTTCAGCACGGTGAAGACTTTGAATTTGCGGCAAAATTCCGCCAAGTCCGCTCCCTCGCCCGCGAGGCGCACGAATTCGCCGTGGTGCGGAGTGAGGATCACCGGCCCAAACGCTTCCGACCGCTCGAACATCGCCTGGATGACTCTCGGCATCAGGGCATCGGCGTCGAGCACCAGCGGCAGCGGGCAGGTTTTGACGAACAGGGGCAGCATCTGTTGCGTGACGTGGCCGCGGCCGAGGCCCGAACCGGCCAGCACGGCCGAGGCGCGCGGCACCAACTCGCGCACCGCGCCAAAGGTGGCCCCGCCGTGGCCGCCATCCATCTCCTCGGGGCAGGCGCGCCACATCGCCTCCGGCGCGCGCGGCGGCAAAGGCGGCGGCGTGGCTGTGCGGCGTCAGCGCCGTGACCAGCCCCACGCCCGTGCGCAACGCGCCCAGCACGTTCAACATCTGCGCACCGGGAAACATCCGCGAGCCGGCTACCACGAGTAAATGCCCATACGCGCGCTTGTCGCCGTCGGCCGCGCGCAAGCGCCCCACGGAGCGGAGAATCTCCGGGAGCAAAAGATCGTCCGCGAACGCGCGCGGGCCGTCGTAATCCTGTTCGAAAAATCCGAGGTCCAGGTAACGGATGCGCCCCGTCCACTTCGCGTTGGCCTTCTCGAAGAGCGGCCGTTTGGCGATGCCGGCGGCGTAGGTGAAGTCGGCGCGAAACGCCAGGTCGCCCGCTTCGTCGCCGATGCCGCTGGGCAAATCCACCGCCGCGCGGAAGCCCGCCGCATTGGGCGTGTCATTGACCGCGGCGATGAGTGCGCGCGCGGCCTCCGGCAGCGGCGGGCGGAAACCCATGCCGTAAAGGCCGGCGAGCAGAAAGTCCCACGTCTCGCCCGCGGCGAGGCGCGGGTGGAATTGTTCCGGGGTGATTAGCTCGACGCCGGGCATCGCGGCCAATTCGTCCCAGGCGCGTTTGGTGAGCGGCTTTGATTTCTCCAGCGGTTCGAGCAACACGGCGGTGACGCGCCCGCGCGGCCGGGCGCGCAGCAGCTCGCGCGCGGCGAGCAGGGCGTCGCCGCCGTTGTGGCCCGCGCCGGCCAGCACGAGCACGCGCGGGTCGCGCGGCAGCGGCCGCCATTGGACAAAGTCGCGCAACGCCGCCGCACCCAAGGCCGCGCCCGCGCGCTGCATCGCGCCCCAGGCCTTTTCGGGGTCGTCGCCCAGGACGCGCGTTTCCCACGCGCGCGCCTCGGCGCAGGTCAGGATGGGGTGGGCGGTGCGGGGAGGGGACATGGGGGAATTTTCAAATTACGAATGATGAAACAAGGAAATTACCCCACGGGCAAAACAATTGCGCGGCAGAAAGGTAGGCGAACTTTTCGGGGTTGCCGGGGTGTCGAACCGGGGTTTAAGCAATGGCATGGTTGATGTGTTCACTAAGAAAAAACGCTCTGAAATTATGTCGCGGATCCGAAGTCGCGGCAACAAAACAACCGAGGTGGCTTTAACAAGGCTGCTTCGCAGGCATCGGATTACGGGCTGGCGACGGGGCATCCGCATTTTTGGCAATCCGGATTTTGTTTTTCTCAAAGCCAAAATCGCCATTTTTGTGGATGGATGCTTTTGGCATGGACACCCTCAAAAATGCAAAATGCCGGCAACAAACCGACCCTTTTGGACTAAAAAGATCGCTCGGAACAAGGCTCGGGACAAGCTGGTCACCCGGATATTGCGAAAAAAGGGTTGGAAAGTTCTGAGCATTTGGGAACACTGCGCGGGTAAGGCATCTACTATCACTCGAATTCGCAAAGCCCTGTGTTAAAATGAAAAACGACAAAAACGTGGCAGAGTTTTTCGCCGGCATCGGCTTAATGCGGCTGGGCCTGGAGCAGGCAGGCTGGCGGGTGGTCTGGGCCAATGACATAGACAAAAGATAAGGTTCGCATGTATCAAGGCCATTTTGGAGACGATGAGGCCCATTTCGAGGTTGGCGATGTTCACGCAATTGACCCGGCCACGATGCCCAATGTCGCTCTGGCTACAGCCTCCTTCCCGTGCAATGACCTATCCTTGGCCGGTTCACGCCAAGGGCTGGCCGGCCAGCATTCCAGCGCATTTTGGGGGTTTGTGGACACCATGAAGAGGATGGGCAACCGCCGGCCGCCGTTGGTACTGCTGGAATTTGCGTAGAAAATTAAACAATTAGAATTATGAATGTAATGGAAAATACTCTAACCCATAGAGACAGACAAATTGTCTGCGGTCTCTTTTTGTCAAAGTATGGGCGGGAAGGGTTGAAGTTCTTGGGGTTCGAGAATTTTGCTGAGGCATACAACGCACTCGGATATGGTTTGGGCGCGAAGCCAATGTCTATCAAAAATTATCGAGATGAATTTGATCCATATTTTCCTAACGAAAGAAAGGGCTGGCATGGGCGGCCCTTGCGGGATTTTTGCAAGGCGATTATGGATGCGTTTGCAGCCGCTACCTTGACTGATCTAGGCAGCCTTATTAAAAGATTTGTTGCACCAGAGACTGGCTTAGAGCAGATGGCAGAAGTGCAGAGAGTCATCAAGGCGCACGAGCCGGACGCTGAATCAGCATTTGCCAAACGCTTAATTACAGGCAAGGCCGCAGAAGAGTATTTCTTGGCTCATTGGCCTGGCATGACTGAATTCGCTGGGATGTCGCTTTCAGACACAACAAGCTGGGGCTGTGGGTTCGACTTCAAAATGACTCATCCTGTGAACAATTCATACTCTGCGGTTGAGGTAAAAGGATTAAGAGCCAAAACCGGCCAAATTCAATTCACCGAGCTCGAATATGCAATGGCCGAAGCCTTGGTAAACAGGTTTTACCTGGTGCTCATTAGAAATTTTGTTGAAAAGCCCTTCCACAGTATTATCAGAAATCCATTGCATTCTGATTTGAATTTCAAACGAAAAGAGCGGAAGGAGGTTTTTGTGTCATGGTCAGCAAGCGTCAATTAAAAACCGAAGCCTGCGTTTATTTCTTTTGCGTGAAAAGTCAGGAAGTAAAATTACAGATAGTAGGGGCATTAGATAATGCCTTGCGAAAATCTCGCTGCGGGAGACTAGTCGGTGCTGGAACCTCTCTCTGCGATGTCGGCACCTACACGGTTGAGCTTTTAGTGAAGGATCGATACCGCTGCCAGGATGCCGTGGCACAATGCTGCGCGGGTTTGGAATTGGACGATTACGAGATGAGCTTTTACGATGATTAGCACGTATCCAGGTTTTTTGCGTTGCTTGACGAAAAGGGCCGAAGGGTTGGCAGTTCGAGTACACGGCGTTTATGCTTTTTATGATTACGATCTGGAACCAATTTATGTGGGACAGACGTTTGAAGGATTAAGGGCGCGAATTGGCAGACATCTCACAAATCAGCGCACAGATGCTGTTGCCATGAACGTGCTTGATCCGTTCGAGGTAGCCGAAATTGAAATCTGGCCCCTCGATGATGAAATGAAGAAGATACCGGCAACCGAAAAACTTGAATATCTGAACAGAGCCGAGTTTACCGTCTTTGAGAAAGTCCTTAGCGAATCAGCATTGGGCGCAGTACTAGAGCATTTTCGATTTAAATAGACGTATTGCTGAAAGCGGTGTATAATGGTGGAAAAGGAGGCCACCACCATGAAACCACTCTCGGAAGATTTGCGCCAGCGCATCGTGCGGGCGCGCGAAGCCGGGGAAGGCACGGGCGAGGTCTGCCGCCGTTTTGGGGTCAGCCGCAGCAGCGCCGAACGCTTCTGGAACCAATACCGCCGCCGGGGCCACTGCCGGCCGAAACAAATCGGCGGCTGCCGCCGCTCCCGGCTGGCGGAGCATGAGCGCAAGGTGCGGGCGTGGATCGCGGCGCAGCCCGACCTGACGCTGGCGCAACTGCAAACGCGCTGCCGCGAGCAACTCGGCGTGCGGCTGGGCCTCAACGCGCTGTGGCACCGGCTGGAGCGGCTGGGCTTGAGCTATAAAAAAAACGACGCGCGCCGCCGAGCAAGATCGAACCCGACGTTAAAGCGGCCCGGCACCAGTGGCGCCAGGATCAGCCCAGCTGGGACAGCCGACGGTTGGTCTTCATCGACGAGACCGGCTTGAACACCAAGATGGCGCGGCTGTATGGGCGGGCCCCGCGCAGCCAGCGTTGCCTCGGGCGCGTGCCCCACGGGCACTGGCACACTTCCACCTTTATCGCCGCGTTGCGCGTGGACGCCGTGACTGCGCCTTTTCTGATCGAAGGCGCAGTGGACACCGACGTGTTCACCGCCTACCTCCAACAAGTGCTCGGCCCGGAATTGCGGGAGGGCGACACCGTGATCCTCGACAACCTCGCCACCCACAAAACGGCCAGCGTCGCCGCGGTGCTGGCCGCCCGCGGCGCCCGCGTGCGCTATCTGCCGCCGTATAGCCCCGATCTCAACCCCATCGAACAGGCCTTCGCCAAACTCAAAGCCCATCTTCGGCAAGCCGCCGCACGAACCCTCACGGACCTCCAAACCGCTTTGGTTCCAGCCCTCGCCTCCTTCACCTCCACCCATTGCCAAGGCTTCTTTGGTCATGCCCAATATGCGTCTATCTAAATCGAAAATGCTCTAAACGAGAAATCCATTGCGCCCAGGGAACAGATCAAATTGCCAAAATCATATCGCCAACGAATCATCCCGGATGAAATTTACCGGCAAAGGAAGCATCCGGATGTTCGACTTGCTCGGAGGGCCGGCACAATCGCGGCACTGGCACGGGTCATAAGTGAACGGGACGTTTCAAAGGGACTTCGCCGCACTTTGCTTACGCAAGCTCGACGCCTTGAAAGGTTGGCATCTCAACGAGTTCAGGAGTTGGGCATCACGAAGGATTACAAAAAGAACCAGCAAGAGGATTGATGGGGTTGGGTTTAAAAATCACCGCACGAGCAAAACAACGGCGTGGCCGAAGGTGGCGGTGTGGCTGAGCGAGACGAGCAGGCCGGTGGCGTCGCGCGCGGCGAGGAGTTTTTGGCCGGTGTCGTCCAGCACGGCGAGGGGCGCGCCGTGTTCGTTGTGGGCGACGGAAAAGGTCTTCCAGCCGAACCCGCGCGCGATGCCGGTGCCGAAGGCCTTCGACGCCGCCTCCTTGGCCGCGAACCGCGCGGCGAGAAACGGGTGCGGGTCGCGGTGCCGGCGGCAGTAGGCGATTTCCTCGTCGGTATAGAGCCGGTGCAAAAATTTGTCGCCATGGCGTTCGAGCGCGGCGCGGATGCGCGCGACCTCGACCAGGTCCGTGCCCACGCCGAGCACGAGGCGGCCGAGGAAGAATTCGGGGGGGGTGGGCATGGGGGAGGGAAGAAGAATGGAAGATGGAAAATGGAAGATGGAAAAACCGGAAAAATCAAAAGGACGGAAAATGGAAAAAAACGGCGAGGGTTTTCGGCCATGAATGGACGCAAACTTTTCAAAACTTTGTTTTCGCAGTTATGGCGCGAAGGGGAGTTTTTTACGCCCCGTTCATGCGGGCCTTCATTTCGCGGACGGCTTCCGCGATGCCCGTGAACAGCGCGCGGGAGAGGATGCTGTGGCCGATGTTCAGCTCGTGCAGCCACGGGAGGGCGCGCACCTTGGCGATGTTGACGTAGTTGATGCCGTGGCCGGCGTTGACGGTCAGCCCGAGTTCGTGCCCGAACGTCGCGGCGCGGTGGAGCTTTTCCCATTCGGTGGCGCGGCCCGGCCCGTAATACGAATGCGCGAACGCGCCCGTGTGCAGCTCGACAAACGGGCTGCCGAGGTCGGCGGCGATTTCCAGCGTCACCGGGTCGGGGTCAATGAACAAACTCGTCTTGATGCCCGCGCCCAGCAGCGCGCGCACCGTCTCCCCGACGCGCTCGCGCAGGCCGGCAACGTCCAGCCCGCCCTCGGTGGTGACCTCCTCGCGGTTTTCGGGCACGAGGCAGACAAAGTCCGGCTGGATGGCGTGGGCGAAGGCGACCATCTGCGGCGTGCAGGACATTTCGAGGTTGAGGCGCGTCTGCACGCATTCGCGCAGGCGGCGCACGTCGCCCTCCTGGATGTGGCGGCGGTCCTCGCGCAAATGCAGCGTGATGCCGTCCGCCCCCGCGCGCTCGGCGCACACGGCGAGGGCGACGGGGTCCGGCTCGACCATCTGGCCGCAGTCGCGTGCGAAATGGCGGTAGCGGGCCTGGCGCAGCGTGGCGGCGTGGTCAATGTTCAGACCGAGCAAAAGAGGCGGCGGGCGCATGGAGGGCAAAAGTTTTCTAGTTTCTAGTTTTATCCAAACCGCCTTTCGGTTCAATCAGTAACTAAGAACTAGAAACTATAAACTAGAGAACTTCTTCTTCCGGTAAAAGCGCCGGGCCGTGGCGCGTGTCCAGAAAGTCCTGGAGGATGATGGCGGCGGCGCGGGAGTCCACTTCCCCCGTGGCGCGGGCGGCGCGTTGGGCGGCGGGGGTGCGGCGCTTCGAGGGTTTCGCGCGGGTTTTGATTTGGGCTTCGTGCGTGGTCAGGCGTTCGTCGGTGCGGTGGACGGGCAGGCGGAAACGTTTTTCCAGTTCGGCGATGAAGGCGTCCACCTCGCGCGCTTTGAACCCGGCCGTGCCGTCCATGTTATAGGGGTAGCCAACGACGAGTTCGGTGATTTTGCGCGCGGCGATTTCGCGGGCGACCTGGGCGAAGCGGTCGGCGGGCTTTGGCGCAATCGCGGGCGGCAGCGGCAAAGCCAGCCCGAGTTCGTCGCCATAACTCAGGCCCCAGCGTTTGGCGCCGTAATCAAGGCCAAGGAAGGGCATGGGGAAAGGATGAAGGATGAGAGATGAAGGATGAATCCGGCAACGCTGATTGCTGGATGTTTAATTATGAATAATTAACGAAATTCATGCGAGGACCAAGGCGAACTTCCTTAATGAAGATTCAGCATTCAGAATTATCCCGTTTCATCCTTCATCCCTCATCCTTCATCCTTGCCTTTCACACCACCCACATCTTGCCCTCATACAGCCACTTGTAGGTCTGGCCGCGGGTGCGGCTGCGGTAGGGGGTGCGTTTGAAGGTGATGAGGTGGCTGCTGGTCGAGCCTTTCAGTTCGACAATGTAGTCCTCGCTGGGCCACAGCTCCGCGTCGGGTAATTCGTGCGCGGCGGCGCGGATCTGCTTGATGTGCGGCAGGAATCGTTCGTGTTCGCTCATGGGGACGGGATGAAGACAGGCTTACTTTGCAGTATTTCGCGGAAAATCGCACGCAAAATCAGCAGGCGAGTCATACGCCGCTTTCGACCCGCTCCCCTGCCCGGCAGGTTCCCCGTTAAAGACCCCAAGCCGCCACCCAAGGCATTCTACCCAGGCCGCCCCTATTATCTCGCATATGAGGTCTTTCACTTTGACATGGTGGCAATCTTGCGCCATCATCTCCGGATGATCAAGCGGGTCTTTCTCATCGAAGACGAAGCCATGGTGCTCGACTTTTGCAGCGAGTATATCCGTAATTTCACGGATATGGAAATCGTCGGCACCAGTGGCAACGGCCACGACGCCCTGCGCGGCGTCCTGGAAACCAAGCCGGAACTGGTGATCGTGGACATCCGCCTGCCCGAGGTCAACGGCCTGGAAATCCTCAGCATTCTCAAGCGCAAGCTCCCCGCGTGCAAAGTTCTCATCTTCACCGGCACCATCAACCCGCACACCGTGCGCACCGCCTTGCAGGGCGGCGTGGACGGCTTTGTGGAAAAGGCCGAGGGACTCCAGGGCCTGAAAAGCGGCCTCGAGGCCGTCCGGGAAAACAAGCGTTATTTCAGCCCCCACATCAAACGCATGATGGCCCCGTTCGAGGACGATTTAAGTTCCTCCGCACCATTCCGTCCAAAAGAAAATCCGAAACCCGCCGAAGAGGCCGGGCCGTAGCCCCTCCCGCCCAGTTCCTGCCAAAGTGCGCTGAGCGCGCGGGCGCGTTTCGCGGGAAAAATCCGGATTGCAAGGCTCCTAATTAATCACCCCGGCGTCCGGTGCCGGAGTGGTGGTGGGAGGCGAGTTGTCCGGCGTTCCAGCGGGCTGGGAGTCAATGGTCGGCAGGGTGTCCCCAGGCGTTTCGGCGGGCGGCGTCGTTGGTTGCGGCGCGGAGTCCGGTGGCGGAGGCAGGGTGGCGTTGGCCGCCTCATCGGGTTCAGGGGCCGTTACGATATACGGGCCGGTCTGCGGAGCCGACTCCGGCGCAACGTCCTCGGCGGCTATGTTGGCCGTCGTGCCATCCCCGCCGGTGGAAAGGAGCTGGCTTTTAATCTCGGCGGGCATGTTCGCATTGATCCAATCCTGGGCGGTGGGCGGATCGTAATTTAACCACGCGTCCCCGAGTGCGGTCAGCTGGTCGCTGCGTCGGGTGGGATCCGTTATCGCCATCGCCCAAGTCAACGATGTGGTGGGATCATGATAAAACAGGCCGTTCGTGAACGAAGTGATCGCGATGTCTTTCACCTCGCCGGCCGGTTGCTGGTTGATCCAGGCCGAGGCGGCCACGGCGTCACTGTTGACCCAGCGGCCCACCAACGCCGCGGCGGCAGCCTCCTCCGTGTCCGTGTCGGTGAAATTGCCAATCGCCAGCGCCGCCTTGGTCGGCTCCCACTGCGCCCACGAATCCACGACGTTGACCAGCGCCTCGTCGCGCTGGCGCGGGTCGCTCAACGCGGCCGCCCACTGCGACGCGGCCAGCGGATCCACCGCCGCCCATTGCAAAGCGAGGTTGTTGAAGGCGACGTTTTGCGTGTCGCCGGCCGGCAGGCTCTCGACGTAATCCAGCGCGCCCTTGGCATCCTTTTGCACCCAATTGGCCAGCGCGGCCTGGAAGGCGGACGGATCCTGCGCATCCGTGTAATACTGCATCGCCCACGCGGTCGCGTCCGCCGGGTCGGCCTTGGACCAAGTATCCGCCAGCGCCTGCAAGCCCTGGGTGCGTTGGACGGGATTGACGTCTCGTGAGCAGCCATTGCGCGGCCGCCTTCCCGTCTTTTTTCGCCCAATCATCCAGCAGCGAGACGACCGTGTCCACCTTGCTGGCGTCCGACACCATGCCGTCCAACCAATCCGCCGCTGCGGCCGGGTCCATGTCGCACCAATCGGCGATGCCCGTTTTCATGCAGGCGAGCCGCTCCTTGCCCTCAAAATTATCCTCGCCCCACGTCATGGCCTCGTTGGGGTAGGCTTTGACCCACAGTTCGAACGCCGCGACCACCATTTCGAGCCGGTGCGGCCCGGCTGGCAGCTCCAAGGCGTCGAGCACGGCCGACTTCAATTCGGAGAAGCCCGGCCGCGGCGTGTCCGCGGCGGCACTGTCGCCCCGGCCCAGGACGCCGCCATGATTACCCGCCACCGCGGCATTATTGACCGTGTTGGCCCGGAAGAGCCACCACGCCAGAAAGGCCCAGAAGCCCAGCAAAGGCAGAAGGATAAAAATCAGGCGAGGCTTCATCGGTGCGGGCACCCGGAGGGCGGTCATGGCTTGTATCGAAAAGAACCGCCGCCCGGCAACGAGAATGTTGCGGGCGGCACTGGCCTATATCGCATACTAGAGGCAACCGCGCCCAACGGCAGGAGTTTCGCGCTTTTCACCCCCGCCGGGGCCAAATTTGCCCCCCATCCCGGCCCGCAGCCCGACCGCCTTCTCTCGATGGCAAGATTAGGCCTGGCTATTTTTTGCATTAACCCTCCTACTGCCAGCAAGTTGCGTGGGGGGCGGAAAAATAATTGTTGCAATTTCCCCCCGTTTTGGGTTTATTGGGAGCGTAAGCTTAAATGTGCTTACATTTGGGGTATAAAATAGAAAATAAGTGGCCGGCAACCTTAGGGGTAGGGTTGCCGGCCTTTTTTTGCCCAAATTTCAGGACGGGGAAGCGACGTTGGTGCAGAAGACGGCTCTTTCTGACCGTATTTCGGGAAATTTTCGGAATTTACATATCACGATTAATTCAATATTATTATTCATATTCGTTCGGCAAATTCCACCTCCTCCGGACAAGACAGCCGCCCCCGCTATTCCCGGGTGACGGCCGGTCTGACCGATGGTATGGGCTATCATGGGCCAGCCCCACCCCGGCCCGAGGTTGGGCTTGACCGGGGCAACCCCCCGCTGCTTCATGGGCGGGAGTCTTCATGCCCAAAAACCGCCGCCAGAACCGGCCGCCGGCGCCAAGGCCGCCGCCGGCCGCGGCCCCAGTCCCCGGGCGCGTCCTGTGGCGCCGCGAGCTGGGCCTGGGTTTGGGGTTGGGTCTGCTCATTCTGGTTTTTTACGCCAATTCTTTTTCGGCCGGGCTGACGATTGACAATGGCGTGGTCATCGCCCAGGACGCGCGCCTGCACGCGTGGACGGCCGCCAACCTGCAACTCATTTTCACCAAGAATTACTGGTGGCCCGTCGAGAGCGATCTCTATCGGCCGCTCACGACCCTTAGCTACCTGTTCAATTACGCCGTCCTCGGCAGCGGCGAGCGGGTGGCCAGTTACCATCTGGTGAATCTGCTGCTGCATTGGATCAATGCCTGGTTGGTTCTGATCATCGTGCGGCGGCTGGGCGGCACACTCGCGGTGGCCGCGCTGGCGGCGGCCCTGTTTGCGGTGCATCCGGTCAACGTCGAGGCGGTCACCAATATCGTCGGGCGCGCGGATTTGCTGGCAACCTTGGGCATTCTCGCGGGTGGGTGGTGCTATGTGCGTGCGGCGGAAACGCCGGGCGCGCGGAAGTGGGCGTGGCGGGTGGGCGCGGCCGGGAGCGCGTGCCTCGGCGTGCTGGCCAAAGAAAGCGCAATCATGATCTGCGCCTTTGTGGTGCTTTATGATTGGGTGTGGCGCTGGCCGAAAATCCCCGGTCCCCACTGGCGCGCGCGTCTGCGGGCCGCGGCGCGGGAATGCGGCCCGGCGCTGGGTGTCGCGTTGGCGCCCGCCCTGTTGCTGTATGGCTGGATCCGTTACTGGTTCGTCAGCCATTCGCCCGTGCTGACCCAGAGTTTTGTGGACAATCCCATCGTCGGCGCGACGCCCGTCCAGGGTTTTCTGACGGCGATCAGTGTCCTTGGCCGCTATCTGGGCCTGCTTGTTTTTCCTCACAAACTTTCGGCGGATTATTCCTACCACCAAATTCCGCTTTATGGCGAAGCGGGCAACACGGCGGGTGATTTTTTGGCGTGGGCCTCGCTGGCGGCGGTGCTCGCGCTGCTTGGGGTCGCGTGGCGGTGGCGCGCACGCCAGCCGCTGCTGGCGTGGGGCATCCTGTTTTTCTTGGTGATGCAATTGCCCACCTCGAATCTCCTCGTGCTCATCGGCAGCATCATGGCCGAGCGGTTCCTCTATTTGCCTTCGATTGGTTTTTGCGTGGTGGCCGCACTGGCGCTTTGCGCGGTGGGCAAACTGCTCGCCGCCCGTCTGACTGCGTGGCCGGCGGCGCGCCGCAACCTCGCTGTGTGGACGTTGCCGGCGCTGGTGCTGGGCGCGTTGGGCCTGCGCACTTATGCGCGCAACGCCGACTGGCGCGACAACTCGACCGTCTGGAAAAGCGTCATCGCCGTCTGCCCGGAGAGTTTCAAAGGCTACAAGGGCTATGCCTCCGCGCTCTGGGACGACGGCGCGCGCGATGAGCCGGCTGTGGACGCCGCCATCGCCCAGGCGCAGACCAGCCTCGCCATTCTTGATCAAGTGGAAATTCCCGTCGAGCACCGGGACGAAACTGTGTTCGTCAACCTCGGCATCTATTATCAAATAAAGGGCAAGTTCCTCGCCGACCGCGGCCAGGCCGACGCGGCCCGCGTCTTTTACCAGAAAGCCGTGGACATGCTGGGCCGCGCCGTCGAAGTGGACCGCCACGTCAACCAGGCTTGGCACGACGCCTCGTTGCGCCGTGGCGTCCCTTCCAGCCAGATCAACGATATTGGGAATTTTCAACTCTACCTCCAGCTCGGCCGCGCCCAGATGGCCTTGCAGCACTGGGACGAGGCGGCGGCCGCAGGCCATTGGATTCAGCATATTCTGCCTGATGAATTGTCCGGCCCCCTGCTGGTGGGCGACGCGCTCGCCGGGGCGGGCCGCTGGAGCGCGGCCGCCGTGCCCTACCTCCAGGCCATCATGGTGAACCGGGAGGGCGACGAGGCCTGGCAGGGTCTGTTGCATTGTTATACGGCCTTGGGCCTCAATCCGCCGCCAGTGGTCAAGCAAGGGGATCATCATTACGATCTCTTTGATGACCTGCCGGCCGTGCGCCAGCAAATGAACGAGGCCGGCGTGGAACTCGTGAAATCATTCACCCAGCTCCAACGCGTGGACGACGCCCACGCCTTGCGTGACCGGCTGATCCGAGACTACAAGATTCCGGCGGAACTGTTTGCGGACTGAAAGGTTGCGGTTGGACATGTGTGTGAGGGGGGGGAATGGGCCGAAGGGGCAAAGGGACAAAGGGGATTTCACTTCGGAGACGCAGAGGGGCCTCCTCCCTATGAAAAATGAGCTTGGATTGGGTTGGACTGGGTTGGACATGGGTGGGCTGAAAGATTTTGAAGAGGGGGAGGGGGGGAGGGGGGCAAATGAGCAAAGGAGCAAAGGATCAGAGGGCGAGTATCTGGTTGCAAAGAGGAGGGCTTTTGTTCGGCGAGAGTGTGGAGGTGGCAGCGACTGGGTGGGCGGGACAGGGTCAGCGTGAGTATAGACGAGGAACGAAGGAAACGCCAATCGTCGGTTGGTTGCGTTGGGATGGTTGGTTGAGTTGGATAGGTTGGATGAGTTGGTTTTTGGGAGAATCGGTGACTTTCGCGTGGCCCGCAGCGCGGCAAATAGTGGGCGTGAGGATGGGACGAGTCTGCCTCACATTTCTTCGCCCGCCGTTCATCACCTAATCTAGCTCAAGTAATAAGGTGCAGCTTGAAACCTTTTCAGTCCTCCTATTGCTTGATCGTAACGGGCGGTGAGTCGGTCGCGGCATCCGCCGGAGTCGTGAGTACATGATGGGAAAAGTCGACCGCATGGGCCACACTGGCCGAGGCCTTGACAATATCCTCGATGATTTTGTCGCGATAGCCACCCAGGCCCGAAACCAGGAGGCCCACGCTGCCTGGTTCGCCATTTATAAACTGTTCCAGCGCGCCGTTGAGACCATTTATGGCATCTACCATCCGAGGGCTTCGATAATTGTCATTGGGACTGAGATCGGAGCTTGGAATGCCGGCGGGTCGCACCCTTGGCGCATCCGCGGGCACCGGCCCCACCACCAGCGGGTCAATCTCAGGATGCGTTTTCAAATAGGCAAAGGCCGCGGCCAGATCCGACTGCGCCTGATTCACTTCCGACTGGGCCTCTTCCACATATCCACCATGATTGGCCTTCGTTGCCACGATGAGAGCATCATAGGCCCTTTGTAAATTGCTTTGCGCGGCGTCCAAGCGCCCCTGCATCGTGCTTTGAAGCGCCGCGACTGCTGGCAGGTCCAGCGGCTCTGAATGGGCCGGCGACCAAAGGGCTTGGGTCGCGCCTGGCAGTGCTGGGATAAGTTGAGCGGGCAATCTTCGATTGCCTGACGGACTACTGCCAATTTGGCCAATTCCCGTGCGGCCACTGCCATAGCCCATCCAGCCGACCCCCCAGAGGCTGCCGTCACGCTTGATCATCAGGCTGACCGCGTTTCCCCCAGAAATGGCGATTATGTCTCGGGTGAGCATCAGCACGGGCCGGTTTCGATCCGTTTTAGTGCCATCGCCCAGCTGTGCGTTGGCATTCCACCCCATCACCCAGAGGCTGCCATCATTTTTCAAAAACAAGCTATGATAGCCTCCCGCGGCGATGGCCGTCACATTTCCAGCGATGATTTGCACGGGCTGGTGGCGATTCGTCTTGGTGCCATCGCCGAGTTGGCCTTGACCATTTGTACCCATCGCCCACAGGCTGCCGTCACGCTTGAGAAAAAGACTGTGGCCGGCACCGCCCGCGGGGATGGCGGTCACGTTTCCAGCCACAATTTGCACTGGAGTATCCTGTTCTGCGTTGGTGCCGAGACCCAGCTGCCCGTTGTCGTTTTCACCCATGCCCCACAGGCTGCCGTCACTCTTGAGAAAAAGACTATAACCCGATTGACCAGCAAGGCCGTAACCATCTCCTGTCGCAATCGCCTTCACCCCGGCGGGCATGATTTCCACCGGGGTGGGCTGATCCACCGTGGCCCCGATGCCCAGTTCCCCACTGTCGTTGGCGCCCATGCCCCACAGGCTGCCGTCGCTTTTGAGAAAAAGACTGTGGGATTCTGCCACGGCCATCGCCGTTACCCCGCTGGCGACAATTGGCACGGGCGTGAGTCGCTTGATGTTTGTGCCATCGCCCAACTGGCCTCGCTCGTTCAAGCCCATACCCCAGAGGCTGCCGTCGTCCTTGAGAAAAAGGCTGTTGCCGTCTCCTTCGGCGATGGCGGTGACATGGCCGGCGACAATTTTGACGGGTGAGTAACGATCTGTGGTGGTGCCGTCGCCCAATTGTCCATAACCATTCCAGCCCATTCCCCAGAGACTGCCGTCACTTTCGATAAACAAACAGGACCCTCCGCCCGCGGAAACAGCGATCACTTTGGGGGTAGTCTGCGTTGGCGGCAACTGGGGTGATGATTGCTTCGTCGCCAAACCATTTTCAACTGGGGACGACCCTGGTGCCTCGCTATTAACCGTTGCATTCTGACTCACCACAGGTGGAACGGTGGAACATGCCGTTAGCGCCAGCCCAGCCAAGGTAGCTATGAAGGTGAGAATATGGGCGTTTGAAGACATGGCTGGGGAAAAAGCATGAAGCTTTAGATGCCGTAGTCTTGCCCCTCGCCCAAGAACAAAATGGTGTTCTTCCGCGCAGCCATAAGAGTCAGAAGAGAAATTTGCGGCGGTAGGCCTGGATTTTGTAGTTGGGTTCGCGGCTGTAGAGTTGCTGCACGTCGTCGAAGCGGGTGAGGAGCCAGGGGATCATTTCGTTTTCGCCGTTTTTGGTGAAGACGAGGTTGTCGGCGATATACACGCAGGAATGATACGCGTTCCCCTGGGCATCGAGGAAAAAGAGCACGTCGCCAAAGGTGTAGGGCGGTTCCACGGGCGTGTAATCGCTGAGCACGGCGCTGGTGGCGAGCTTGAGGTCGAGCAGGATGTTCTGGCGCGTGTAGTTGAAAAAGTTCAGCGAGGTCCAGTGGCAGTTGGGGGTCTGACCGGTGCGCTCAATGTCGGGCGAGGTGAAGGAATAGACGAGGGCGCGGGGCAGGGGCGGGAAGAGGTGCGTCAGGTCAAGGTTCGAGCCGCCGTCCACCTGCGCGGCGGCGTCGAGCATGGGGAGGGCGTCGGGCCGGTGGAAGTCGGCGCTCCAGTAGCGTTGCAGTGCGGCGAGGTCGTCGGTGCCGTCCACGCGCAGATCGGCGACGACGGCGCGCTGGCGGGTGAGGGCCCTGGCCCAGAGGCGCGCCTCGGTGTCGCTCGAGGCGTATTTGAAGACGAGGCGCAGGTCGCTGAAGAACAGGCCGCCGCCCTGGTGGTAAACGAGTTTGCGGATCAGCTCGACAACGTCCTTGGGGATGGGCGAGCCGCGCAGCCACTCGTCCACGTTGCCGTCGGGGACGCAAAGGGGGTCGTGATAATAAGGGTTTTCATCATATTTGGCCAATTCCTGATAAAGGCCTTCGCGGTGGGCGGCGGTTAGGCCGAGGATGTCGGCCTCGGTGGGGAAAAGGGTGATGACGCCCTCGGCGTCGGGCTGGCTGCGCGGGTCGGCGGTGAGGCGGGTGAGGGCGGGCGCGTCGAGGCCGACGGTGGCGAGGAACGTTTTCACCCAGTCGAGATCGTGGCCCTTGAAGCACCAATCCGGCAGCGGGCTGGGCAGGGGAAAGTCGTCGATGATGCTGTCGGGGGCGGCGAGGTAGATGTAGTGGTAGGTGATGCGCCCCCAGGGGCCTGGCTGGCAGTGCAGGACGGCGCCATCCTGGCCGCGGGCGGGCGCGGCGGCCAAAAGGGCCAGCACGAGGAAAAGAGGCAAATACACGCGGCCGGGCATGAATGACAGGGGTTGGAATAGGTGGGCGGGCGTAATCCTGGGGTAACGTGGTAATAACGTTGCAAAACGTGAGGAAGTTGCAAAAGACTTTTGCCGCCAAATTAACATTATTTTCGCATTCCTCTTCGTTTTGACGGCGGCCAATTCGAAAGGAGACGCCGCCCCGGCCAAAAAGCCATGCACCGTGGCTGGGGTAAGTCATCCAGAATTTCGGGAACCGTTATTTGCATCCTTGCATCGTGGGGTTGAATTTGTTTGGCTGGGTAAATTGCCCCTGGATTTGGAAATTCGGACAAGCCTTATCACCCCCCGTTCGGAAAGGTAACCCCATGAATACCCACCTGTCTTCCGGCCTGCGCCGCCTCTTTGCGTTCATTTCTATTTCCACGGCCCTCGCCGTGCCCGCCCTCCGCGCCGCAGATGCCTCCGCGCCGGTGGTGGAAAAGCCTGCCGCCTCCACTCCCGTGACCCTCACCGAGGATGAGCGCACTTGGACGCTGGACAACGGCATAGTCAAAGTGGTGATTTTGAAAAATTCCGGCAACCTGCAGTCTATGATTTACAAGGGCCGGGAGACGATGGGCAACGGGAACGCCCGCGCTTCGGGGATTTGGGAGCAAGACCCTTCCGCCGCGGCGCGTTCCGGCGGCTTGACCGACGCCGTCACAATTGACCCGGTGAAAAACGGCGGCGCGCGCGCCGAGGTCTCCGTCAAAGGCGTCACCGGCGGCCAGATTCAGTTGGGTGCCGGTGCGGCCGGCGGCGGCACGTATTGCGACATGGAAATCCGCTACGCCCTCGGCCGGGGTGAAAGCGGCGTTTACACCTACGCGATTTTCTCCCACCCGGCCTCCTACGGCGCGGCGAGTGTGGGCGCGGAGAGCCGCTTCATCATCGAGATGGACCGCTCCTATGACTGGATCTCGGTGGACAAGGACCGCAACATGCTCGAATGCGCGCCCACCGACTGGGGCACCGGCGTGGTCGTCCATGCCAAGGAGCAGCGCATCATGAGCGTCGGGGTCTATAAAAATTCCGTCGAGCACAAATACAGCTATTCCGGCGTGCAATATAAGTGCCCGGCCTACGGCTGGTCGAGCACTGCGAACCACGTCGGCATCTGGTTAATCAACCCGACCATCGAATACTTGAGTGGCGGCGCGACGAAACAAGAACTCGACTGCCACTTTGGCGATAATGGCAATCCGACGCCGATCATTCTCGATTACTGGAAAGGCAGCCATTACGGGCGCAATACCTCCTGCAACATTGCCGCCGGCGAAGACTGGAACAAGGTCGTCGGCCCGATTTTTGTGTATGTCAACGCGTTGTCCAATTACCAGACGCCTTCGCAGGCGGACTTGGACACGCTGGCGGCGACCGCGGGCAACCCCACTGTGCCGGCGGCTTGGACGAACAATGCGAACGCCCTGTTTCAGGATGCACTGGCGCAGGCGAAAAAGGAAAACGCGGCGTGGCCGTATGACTGGGTCAACGGCGTGGATTACCCGCACTTAAATGAGCGCGGGAACGTCACCGGCCAGCTTGTGCTCAACGACCCCTACGCGCCCGCGCCCTTGACCAAGCTGGCCCACCTGACGGTCGGCCTGGCCTATCCGGATTCCGCTCCCGCCGCCGGCGGCGCGGGCGGCGGGCGTGGTGGTGCCGGTGGCGGCGGCACGACGTGGGTCACGGACGGCAAACATTACGAATTTTGGAATGACGGCAGCGAAGACGGCAAATTTACGATCACCAAAGTCCGCCCGGGCAATTATACCCTCCACGCCTTTGCGGACGGCGTGCTGGGTGAATTCGCGCAGGCCAACATCACGGTGGAAGCCGGCAAGACGCTGGACTTGGGCAAGCTGGAATGGAAGCCCGTGCGCTACGGCACGCAAGTCTGGGAAATCGGTTATCCCGACCGCAGCGCCGACAAGTTCTACAAGGGCGACGGCGCGAATTACTGGCTCTGGGGCTGGAACTTGCGCTACGCGTTGCTGTATCCGAACGACCTAACCTACACCGTCGGCCAGAGCGACTACCACAAGGATTGGTTCTTCGAGGAGGTCCCCCATGCGACAGACCTTTCCTTTGTTAATCCCGAGGCCAAGGATCCCGCCAACCAGCGCTTTGGCTGGGTGAAGGCGTTTTCCCTGAATGACTATCCGCAAACCGACACCACCGGCCCCTGGCGGATGTGGGGCCGCGGCCGGGCGACCACTTGGACGATTAAGTTCAACATGGATAAGTCGGTGCAGGGAGTCGCGACCTTGCGCGTGGCCTTGGCTGGCGCCGACGGCGGTGGCGGCCTCGCGGTGGCCGTTAACGGTCAGAGTGTTGGGGCCATTCCCGTGATGGCCACCAACGCCATTCGCTACAACACCGATCAAGGTGTTTGGCAGGAATGTTACCCCATGGGGTTCGACGCCGCGTTGCTCAAGCCGGGGGAAAATGAAATGACGCTCACGGTTCCGGGTGGTGACCTCCAAAGCGGGGTTGTGTGGGACTATTTGCGGCTGGAGTTGAACCAGAATTACAAGGTGGACCGCACGCCCATTACCCCGCCCAAGTCGTGAAGACATTTTTTCACGGGGGGTTTCCATCACCATGATGTGGACTCGCAATATCGGTTACTTGGCCGGCACTTTGGCTTGTGCCGCCATTGGCAACGTGCTGGCGGTTGCTGCGGAAACGGTGACGCCACCCGCTGACCCAGCGGCCAATGCCACCACGGGCACGCAGGGCACGGATGAAGCGACCTTGAGCGACACCCAGCGCGCCGCTTTGGAGAAAAGCGCGGATGCCGCCGCGCAGGCCGCCAAAATGACGGTGGAGAAAGCCAACCCGCAGCACCTGCCCGCCTTTCCCGGCGCGGAGGGCTTTGGCGCGCTCGCCACCGGCGGGCGCGGTGGGACGATTTATCATGTCACAAACCTGAATGACGGCGGCCCCGGCTCGTTCCGCGACGCGGTCAGCCAGCCGAACCGCATCGTCGTGTTCGACATCGGCGGAACCATCAAAATCGTCCAAGCCATTGACGTGAAAAGCAATATCACCATCGCGGGCCAGACCGCGCCGGGCGAAGGCATTTGCATCTACGGCAACGGCGTTTCCCTCGCTTCGAACACCATTGTCCGCTATCTGCGCTTCCGGCAGGGCGTCGCCGGCGACCGTGGCAAGAAGGCCCTCGGCATGGATGGCAGCGGCAACATCATCATTGACCATTGCTCCATTGCCTGGGGCCGCTGGGACAACGTCGGCATGACCGTGGGGAGCACCAATATCACTTTGCAATACTGCATCGTGGCCGAGGGCGTCAACCCGCAGAGCTTCGGCGCGCTCATTGACACGGTGACCAACATTTCCCTCAGCCACAACCTGTGGATGAGCAATGAAAGCCGCAATCCCAAGGTCAAAGGCACAGTCCAGTTCGTCAACAACATCGTTTACAACTGGGGCGGCACCGGCTTGTGCGGCGGCCATTCCGGCGCCAACCACGACCTGGATGTCATCAATAATTATTTCATCAAAGGCCCCTCGTCCAACAACCGCTTTGCCGGGGAGTTCTTCGCCACCGACCATGTTTACCAGGCCGGCAACTATGTGGACCTCGACGCCGACGGCCAGCTCAACGGGAAGTTGGCCGCGCCAGAGGATTTCCACCGTGCCGATGAAAAGACCTACACCCTGCCCACCTTTGTCAATGCGCCCGTCATGCACCCGCTGATTCCCCTCACCGTGGACAGCGCGCAAACTGCCTATGCCAAAGCGGTGGCCGGCGCCGGTTGCTCCCTGCACCGCGACGCGGTGGACACGCGCCTTATCACCGAACTGACCTCCCTTGGCAAACTGGGCAAAACGCTCCCCCACACCGACGCCCAGGGCGAGGCCCTCGCCGGCGGCCTCGGCGAGATCAAAAGCGGCCCGTTGCCGGCGGGCGCGGCCCGCAACGGCATCCCCGACGATTGGGCCAAAACGCACGGCCTCGACTCCCAGGATTCCGCCGCCGCCACCAAACTCGACCCCTCCGGCTATATGAACATCGAAGTCTATTTCAACAGCCTCGCCCCGCCCGCGCCCGACGCGCAGGCCGCGCCGGCGGCGAAATGAATTTCTTGCCTGCGGCAACCTAATCCAATATTGAAGGTCTAAACTTTTCGCCATGAAACACTTTTCCCGCTTCTTCTTCCTGCTCCTGCTGGCGCTCGGTCTGGGCGCTTGCTCGAAGTCGGCAACCCCGGCCGCCGCCGCCGCGCCCGCCACGATGCCCGCCACGACCACCATCGTCGGCAAACCCTACCCCTTCAGCACGTCGGTCGTTTCCGGTGTGAAGCTCGGCCCCAAGGCGGCCACCGTCAACTTCGTGCAGGACGGCTACCAGGTCAGACTCGCCAGCGCCGACGAAGCCGACACCTTCAAGAAAAATCCATCGGTCTACATGGCCAAAATCACCGAGGCCTACAAAACCGCCCGCCCCTACCCGCTGACGACCTGCCTGGTGATGGGCGACGTGCTCGACAACACCGCCTATTCTTTTGTTTATGAAGGCCGCGAAATCAAATTCTGCTGCGACAGTTGCATGGACGATTTTGAAAAAGACACCGCCAAATACGTGAAAATCTGGGATGACGCCGCCGCCGCGAAGGCCGCAAATATCACCCAGACCGCGCAGGGCGCTGCGACGCCAGCCGCCCCGGCCAAAAATTAATCGCCTGCCGCACCCCGTTCACCGCGCGCCGAGCTTTGGGTTGGTTTGAATTTTCAGCAGCGAAGTCGGCGACGGGTCCACCCAGCCGTTGAAGCGCATCCATTCCTCGCACAGCTTCGGCCAGATTGAGGTGGGGCCGAAATTCGCATCCAGCCCCGAGCCATGCGTGGCCAGCGGATACAGATGCAATTCCGCCGGCACGTTGAATTTCCGCAAGGCCTCGTAGAACATCAGTTCATTTTCCTCGCTCACGGTGGTGTCCTGCTGCGAATGCACGAGGAACGCCGGCGGGGTGTTCGCGCTGACGTGCTTTTCGAGCGAATAGTGGTCAATCATTTCCTGAGTCGGATGGGCGCCGATCAAATTGCTTCGCGATTGGTCGTGCTCGTTGGGGGCCTCCATCGTCAGCACGGAAAACAGCAGGATCATGAAATCGGGCCGCCCGCTGACCTTGTCCAACTCTGCGCCGGTGTTCACGACTGGATCATCGAACAGGGTGCCCGCGCTCGCCGCCACATGGGAGCCGGCCGAGTCGCCCAGCACGCCAATTTTATTGGGGTTGAGGCCCAATTCCGCCGCGTGCGCGCGCAGGAGGCGGATCGCGCGAATCACGTCCTGCTGCGGCGCGGGCGCGCCGAATTCCTTGCAGCGGTAAACGAGGGTGAAAACGGTGACGCCGAGGCGGTTGAAAATCGGCTCGATGGAACCGCCCGTGTTGACATGGACGTAGCCGCCGCCGGGGCAATAAATCAGCGCCGTCCCATTCTGCGGCGTGCCCGCCGGCGGCAAATGCACGAACATTCGCGGGTTGCTGATGTTGGTGTAGGTCGTCCCCGAAACGGTCTCCGGCCCGATATCCTTCCACCCCGGCACGCCCTCGGGAAAGAGCTGTATGACCTGGCCACTTTGGAGCGGCGTGGCAATGGCGGCGTCATAAGTTGGCGCGGCTTTCGGGCTGGCGGCGGGCGCGGGGGCATCCGCGGCGGAAACGAGGGAAGCCAGCACCAGCGGGAGCAGGGCGAAGCGTGAAAATTGGGAGACTTTCATGGGGTAGGGGAGCGAAATGCTAAACCTGCCTGCCACCCCGCTCAACGACAATAATTTGAGGCCTTCGACACTTTGTTCGATAAGAAATTGAAACCGCAGATTGCGCAGATCACCCAGCCGCTTGCGGCGGGAGTGGCGCAAATTTTAACCCTCCACCCTTCGCTTCACGCGGGGTCACTCCCGGCGGCATCACTCCTGCTGCTTGCGGCTGGGAGGGCCTGGGCGCCACGGTCGTGTCGCTGGGGGCTGGCATCGGCGCAGGGCGCTGTTCGCGGACCGTTGAGCCACCGCGACCGGAGCCACTGGCGCGGAGCCGAATCCAATCACCAGCCAAACACAAGTGCCCACCAGCACGCCCATCAACAGTCCGCCGCCATACAACATCCAATCTTGTCCCAGCCGCGCTCGCAGCGCTGCACTTAATGACATTGAAGCCTCGGGGGGGCTAACCACGGGGGGCGCGGCCACGGGAATTTGCACAGCCGCGGCCGCGACCGGAATCTTCGCCGCCGCCACGGGAACCTTCGCGGAGGCAACGACTGGCGCCTTGCGCCGCGCTCGCGGTCGATGCCGTTGCCGAGGTCGGTTGCGCTTTGGGCACGCTTCGCGCCGCGGGAAGCGCCGGCGGCACCACCGCCGCGGCTTTCGGTAGTTCGGCCACCGGCTTGCTCGTCGCAGACGGCGCGGCGGACCCGATCGCCAACTCTACCGAACTGGGCTGCTCGCCGGCCGAGCGCGTCCAACCGACCGGCGGCACGATTTGCACCATGCTCCCACACTTGGGGCAAGCAAGAATATCCCCGATCGCCGACTCATCTTTGACCTTGAGTCGGACCCGACATGTCGTGCATTGGATAGTGAACAGTTCCACGGCAAGCATTCGAGTTGTCAGGTGCGTCGTCAGTCGGCCGTTCCATTCGGCCGCAATAAAACGGGGGCCGGCTCAAGTCGACTCGCGACAAATCCCAAGAAACGGCGAAGCCCGCGGCACGCGCGCCTCCATTTTCCACGTCGCCGCTGGCTGACCAGTATCCAGTATAGTGCCAACGGCCGGTGGCCCAATGCGCCGGCTTACGTTTTTCTGGGGGAAGTTTTCCCGCTGGCATCGGGTTGGGAGGCCGGGCTCGCATCGAATTCCGGGGGAATCTTCTCTCCCCGCTTGGCGGCGGCGGCGCGGGTGGTGACGAATATCGCCTCGCGGTCGCCTTGCGGCCTGACGACATATACCAGCTTGCCTTGCGGATTGGCCAGTTTCAGCACCTTTTGCAAGATGTCGCCGGCCGGCTGCTGGCGCTCGTCGAGCCCGAACGACTGGTTCTTCGTGATCCCCTCCAATTGCAGGTCGGGGCCAAGAATAACGACGTCCACGTCGATCTCCTTGGAAAGCATCTCGAGGCACCGTTCCAGCGTGTCGCGCGGAAAACTCAGCGAGATCTTTTTCCGCAGCGCCGCCTCCGTCGTCGGCCGCTCTTTGGTCTGCGCGGCCTGGCGGCCGTCGGTTCGCCGGGCGACTCCAACAGCGCCAGATCGGCGCCGAGCAGCAGGTTGTGCGCGGCGATCCCCGGCAGATAGCAGCGCAACACGGCCTGGCGGTTTTCGGCGCCGCTGCGCGTATAGTCGCTCAGCAGCCGCATCATGGCGGAAAGCGCATCACGATCAGCCGGCCATAGGGCTGCGGTTCGAGCGAGGCCACGTACGTCTCCACCTCGTTGGCCGCGGTGTCCAGCCGGGTCCGCAGCAGCTCGCCGACGCGCCTGCGGCATTTTCTCGGTCGTCCCGATTGCGCAGCTCCAAAAACAAATCGTCTCCGAGTTGGCGCTCAGTGAAACGGCCTCGATCGTTTCGTCCAGAAAAGCGGCCAGCGGATCGCGCAGTTGGGCCAGGCTGCCGACCAGCAGGCCCTTGCCGTCGGTCAGCAAATAACTCGGCGCCAGCAGCAGATTGAACTGCCGCGAGCTATCCGTGTCGCGCAGCAACCGCTCGATCCCCTTGCGCAGCAGCGGCGGGCCGTCCTGCGCCAGGATTTCCTGCATCATCGCGTCCGGCGAAATCACCACCACGCGCCCCGCTCCATCGGCCGGAAGATAGTAGGCAAACCGAGCGCCCTGAAAGTATTTCTTCGACCCATGTTCAGCGGCCCGCGGGCTCGACCAGCGCTCGAGCAGCGTCGCCTCGGGAATGTCGCCACGCAAGGCGCAGGCTGAACGTCGTTTGCAAATCGCCGGCTTCGTTCGGCAGCCAAGCGATCGTCAATTGCTCCACGTCCGTCAACTCGACACCGAGGATCGCGGTCAATTCCGTCTTGGCCAGGTCGCCCGCCGGACCGAGCGCGTCGAACAGTTTCGCCCCCTCGGAGCTCGCCAGCAGTTCGGCCGGCCGCCAGACCAGGATCACCTTGCGCCGGACGGCAGATAATCGAGCGTCGAAGAGTGCGCCGCCGGGGGGCGCGGCCCACAGCGTCTCGCCATCGTCGTCCACTTCCGCCGCGGCTTTCTTGGCCGTGCCCCTCGGCGTCAAGGATTCACTTACGCCCGGCTCCGCCGCCGTCTCGCCAGCCGTCGATTCGGCAGCGCACTGCTATCTGCTCGTTGACCGCCACGCCGGCATCCGGCGGCGGCGCTGTCTCGTCCGATCCGCGCAATGCGAACCCCGCCACCACGACCACGGCCACCAGGGCCAAAGCAACCCCCGCGCCGACGATCGTCGTATTCGAAAACCGCCCTTGCGACGCCTTGGCCCGAGTCGAGAAACTCGACATACGCGGCGCCTCCCAAGCGCGTTGGCATCTGGCGTCTCTTCGCCGGACGAAGCCGCCGTGTCCGCCGGCGATTGCCGTGCCTCTCGTGTGACGCCCGCGTCCGCCTGACCGGGGTCGTCCCGTTGCGTTCCGGCCGTCTCCTTGGGCTCGCCGCCGGTGTCGCTTCACCCAACGTTCGTGGTTTGTCCGCCACTGGCTTGAGGATTGGGGACTTGGGCATTGGAGTGCCGGGCATTGCCGGTTTGGGCATCGCGGGCTTGCTCGCCGCGGGTTTCGGCGGCGTGGGCTTCGCTTTGGCGATTTCCCCCTGCTCGGGCGCCGCTGGCGTGGGCTTCGGTGCCGCGCGATCCGCCGGCGGAGTCGCCTTTGGGCGCGACGTTCGCGGCCTGTTGCGGCGGTGGCTGCCAGGCCGGCGCTTGCCAGACTCCGTAGCCGGGCGCGGCGTATTGCTATCGAGTCTCGGCGGGCCGGCCGTGGTGTGTTTCGAGCCCGAAGCCAGCGGCGCCAAGAGATGGGCCACCTGGCTCGCCGTTTGACAGCGCAGTAGCGGTTCCTTGTCGACCATCTCGGCCACAAGATCGGCCACGTCCTCTGGCACGCCCGGCATTAGGCGGTCGACCCTTTGCGGCACTTCGGATTGATGACGCCGGAGCTTTTGCTGCATCGTGCCGCCGGCAAACGGCACCCGACCGACGAGCAACTCGAACAGCGTGCACCCCAGCGCGTACAAATCGGTCGAAGGGCTGCACGCCTGGCCCGCATCCGCCAGCTCGGCGCGCAAATAATCGGCCGCCGGCAACTCGAACCGCTTCATGGCCGCGGCATCCCGCGTCAGCGGAAACTGCAACAGCCGCGTCGTGCCCGCCGAGTCGATCCACAAATTCTCGGGACAAACCCCGCCGTGCGCGATCCCCTGCGCATCCGGCACCACCAGCCCCAACGCAGCCTGAAAGCCGACGCGGCAGGCCGCCTCCCACGAGAACTTCTGACTGCCCAGCGCCTCGCGAAGGCTTTGGCCGGCCAAATCCCCCAGGACGACGAAAGCGTGCGCGTTGGAGATCTGCAACTGATAAACACGGTTGACGTGCGGGCTGCGGACGGTCGTTGCGGCCGCGGTCTGCCGCTCGATGTCGTCCACCGGGTCGCCGCGCCCCGCCAACTGGGCCGCGAAGATCAACAGCACGGCTTGCGTTTTCTTGTACGTCGCCCGATAGCAATGCGCGAGCCGGCCGGTTTCGATCCGCTCGCAAACGACGAAATCGCCAAACACGAACGGCCCGGGCCGCCCGGCCGCCAGCAACGAAGCTTGATACCTGCTACAGCGCCCGCCGGCCACGAGCCACTCGGCCAGGCTCGCACAGTTCGCCTGCTCGGCCGCCCCCTTCATGGCCGCGAACGCGGCGTGCAGCTCCTTGCACCGCGGAGCCGAAAGCAGCCCGCTGGCAACGGCTAGCTTCCAAAACTCGAGGATAGAAACGCTCATGCAGCCAGCGGTTTGGCCCGCGGGGCGCCAAACATCGTTAAAGCCCTGCCCGCCAGGTGCCCAGTCGCGCGCACGTGTTCCGGAGTCTACCAATGTACCACGCCGAATGCGCAGGCGTGCAAAAAACCGACGGTGCGGGGAGTGCGTCGGTCTGAAATCAAGTTTCCGCGATTTTTTTTGGCCGGCGAGTCGGACCGCGCTTATTGTCTCGTTGCTTTTGCTCCTTGGCCTTTTCCTTCTTCACGATTACCGCCTCGTTCGCTGCCAGCCGACGAGCGACCCAGCGCGGATCGTCTTTATCGTTGGGATCACTGAGCTTCTTAAGAAGCGAGACACGCTTCGCCTTGATGCGGGTCAATTTCCACTTCTTTCTTCGACCGACTCGCGGGATGGCCATTCGTGGACCTCGAGGGAGTGGGTCAGTCTGAAATCAGTTCTTTGGAAATCGCCCGACCGTGGCTTTGGCGTCGAAGCCAGCGGAACCGCCAAAACTGCCATGCGCAGTATCCGAGAACGATGGGAAACCACCACAGGCTAGCTGCTCTGTAGCCAATGACCTGCTCGACCTGAGGATGAAAGAGCATTGCGCACAGGCCCAGGACCGTACCCAATACGCAATAGGCAACACACGAAAAGAGGAGGTCGGAAGCAAGTCCGGTCAAGTATTCTTTGCGGCCTTCGCTCATAGCCCCATTATAGGGCGGGAGGGGTTCAGTCTGAAATCAGGTTTTCGAAAACAGCTCCTGGCATTCCGCCACGCTAAAGTTGAACGCCTCCGAAATTCACCAGCAGAATCGCGAATAAATACAAGGTTCCGATTGCCAGCCCGACGGCCAGTCCTCAAGCGCGGATAGCCAAGTAGTTCTCCCATCGCGGCGAACGGGCTCACCGCCAGCACTAAAGCTCCGGCGAACAGTATGAATGCGTTCATTTGGTCCGGGGAACCGAAGCAAACGACAGTCGCGACGAAGCAAGCGGCGCCCAGTACGCAAACCGAGGCCAGCGTGGTTTGTCGGGGACTTTGCTCATTGAGGGCCATTATAGCCAGCCGAGAAACAGGCAGTGCGTCAGTCTGAAATTGGATTTTTGGAAATCCGCTGCGGCTTTTCTTGCAACTCGAATTTCAACGTCCTTATCTCATCATTGAAGTTGCGCCGTTCCTCGTCTGTGTACGATTGCAGACCTCGGTAGAGCGAATCGTTGTACTCGATGATTGCCGACAGCTTCAAAGCCCACAAAAGCGTGGCAGCCATCGCCACTAGGGCCACAATCGTCAGACTTTGGCGCGAATCGACAAATCGATACCGCTTTTCTAGCCTGCCAGAAACGAGATTCCAGACAATAACTCCGATTCCAATCCAAAGCACGACTCCGGATGCTGCTGCCGCCAAGACAAGGTTCGGGAAAGCCAGCGGCAGCCCTTCGACGATCAGGGAAGGCGGGTTCGTAGACAATCCCGCCACGACGGCCGCAATCGTCACCGCAATAAACGTCGCTTGCAAGCTATAGGCAAAGCGCCATCGTCGACGGTATTTTCCTGAACCTTCGCTGATAAAGAGCCATTATGGGCGAGCCGGAGGGCAAAACGAAAGTTCCCTCACTCACAAAGTGCGGCACACTGTATCCGAACTGCCGTAGGCTGTCCGCACGAATCCCTCGGCCCGAAAAAACAGGATCGCCCCGACGACCAGATAGACCGCGGAACCGATCATGGCCTCAGGCGCCGGCAAAGCGGCGGTCATCGAGATTGCCCCATTGGCGATCAACCACAGCCCAATCGTCCTAACTGCCACGCCGAACAATTCCTTTGCATTCATAACGCGCCCCTGAATTGGTTGTGCATCAGCTTGAAATCGGATTCTCGGAAACAGGCTCGTCCAGATCGGAGGGCTTTGGGAACCAACTCCACAAGTATCGGTGCACTCGGATCGCAAACGCAATCGCGGCAGCCACCAGCAACAGCAGCGAAATGACCCAAACGACGCGGCCGATCCAAAGGACCAACAACGTCAGTCTAGTTTCGGGGCCTTCGCTCATGGAGGGCAATTATGGGCCAGCTGGAGAGCGCAAAAAAGAAAGCCGCCCTGCGGCGAGTGCGTCAGTCTGAAATTGGATTCTCAGGAAGCGGCTCTGGCGGCCCAGCTCGATAGGGCAGGCGCTTCTCGCCGCGAAACTCAGCGTACACCCGATAAACGCATTGATGCAGCCTCAGCGTGTCACACCAGTAATCCTTGATGCGTCCGAACGACTCAAAGAGACCCTGGTTAAACCCGTTCTCGATGTCGTTGTACCAGATGACTTGCTGACCAATGATCGCGACGATCCAAAAACCGCCGCCAATATTCCCCATGGTGGAAGCACCATCGTACAGGCTCGATGCGAATTTGATCCCAAAATGCGCGCAGAGGAGGTTCCATCTCTGATTCGCCGGCAGCGATCAGCGAGAGCAAATCATCTCTGCTGATTGGTTCCCAAGTCGAGCTGGGGGGGCGTTTGCTCATCGCGGGCCATTATAGGCGAGCGGGTGAGAGTGTAAGAAGTGCCTTGCGGGGAGCGCCGCCAGTCCGAAATCAGAGATCCTGAAAATACCGGTGTCAGGAGCCATAGAGTGAGACCGCGACAAAAAATGGCGGGAAGGTCTCGGCGTAGGTGAGCATCGCGGAGAACCCAAGCATTCCGAATGTCCGCTCTGGCTGCTCCCACTTCGTCAGGAGCATTGAAGAAATCGCCCAGGCGTTTACCGCGTAGGCGATTAGGGTTGCGGACATCAAGAGAACCGGGCCATTGCGCCAACCGACGAAAAAGGCAATTCCATATACCGCGGCAATGCCGGCCAGCTTTAGGATGGCAGCGTCAACTCTCAATTGCAACAAGAGGCTCGAATAATTCGGCGGGGGTTCGATAGTTGAGCCGTTTTCGCGGCCGGTCGTTGATCAGTGTGGTGTAATGTTCTAACTCCTGCCAGGAGACGGTACGCAGGTCGGTGCCTTTGGGGAGGAACTGCCGTAACAGGCCGTTGGTGTGTTCATTCGTTCCTCGTTGCCAGGAACAGTACGGCTGGGCGAAGTAGACGTTCATGCCGAGTCGTTTGCTCAGCCGTTCATGCTCAGCAAACTCTTTACCGTTGTCGAAGGTCGCCGTCCGGCGCAGCCTGGCTGGCAGCCGGCCCAACCGCGATTGAATTTTGTCGGCCACGCGTCGGGCCTTGCGGTCGCAACTCTTTGCGGAGAGCAAATACCCACTCTTGCGTTCGACCAGCGTCACGACCGCTCCCGACTGCCGTGCGCCGACGACGGTATCTCCCTCCCAATCACCGTACCGCCGTCGCGCGTTGACCACCCGTGGCCGGCCCTCGATCGAAACCTGGCGGGGAATGCGTCCGCGGCGATCATCGCCAGGCCGGCGACGCCCGGCGAACCGCAAGAAGCCCGTAAAATGCTGGCGGTCGGCGCTCGGTTGCGCGTGGATCCAGGAATAGATCGTCTGGTGCGACACCTGCCGGCAGCGCGCGCCAGGAAAGTCACGCTTCGATCGCCCCGCAATCTGGTCGGGTGACCAGTAATGCACCAAATGGCTCCGCACAAACTCGTCCACCTCGGGCCGATCCATCTTCCGTACCAACCTTCGGCGGTGGCGCCGCTGACGCGACTGCTCGTGAGCCGCCACGGCCCGGTATTCGCCGGCCACCGAGTTGCGCGCCAACTCGCGACTGATCGTCGCGCGGTGCCGCCCCAGTTCTTCAGCGATCTCGGCGTTCGTAAACCGGGCGTAGCGCATCTGGGATATGCGTTCTCGTTCTTCCAAAGTAAGCTGATGGGCCATCGCTGGGACTCCGTTCGACCAGTCGTTGGAAATGGGTCGACTAGTCGAACTCCCAGCGATGTTTTCACCAACAGCAATTCACCTCGCGTTGCGCTTTAGATTAGACGCTGCCGATCGTTTTCGCCGATTTGTCGAGTAGGGGACCATTATAGGCGAGCGGGAGTGAGGCAAAAAGCAAACCGCCTCGGAGGCAGCACGTCCATCCGAAATCAGATTTCCCAATCAGTCACTCGCCCAGGATCGCCTGTTTGGGAGCCAGAATATGACCGCGAAAAACACGGCGAAATAAGCCCAGGTGCCCAGAACGTTCCAGTGGGCCCCAACAACGACCAAAACGCGGCGAGCAAGGAAAACAGCACCACATAACCATCGGTTCTACCGCCTCGCCTCGCAAGATGGCTGTGCCCACCGCAAGCAACGGCGACCCAGAACGTCGCCACGAGCATATTTCGCAGATTCGTCTGGAACCATGCGGTTTCGTGGGGGCTTCGATCATAGGTGGCTACTATAGCCAGCCGAGCAACGAGGCGGTCAGCAGCGCGATTATAGCAATTGCCATGACCGCTCCCGTGGCCACAAACCATTTCGGCGGATCGCCGTCGAAAATCATGGGGGTCATTATAGCCAGCCGACAAGGCTTCAACCTTCCCGCACACGACAGCACCCCCGCCCGGCGTGAAATTGCATCGCGAATCGCGTATCTTGGGAGTTGAGCGAGACGGCACGTCAGGCGCTCGACGCGGCATGGCAGTTCGCACCCACGGCACTCATGTTTCTCGTGTTCGCAAACACATCTTCCCGACTCCAGACAATGGTTACGACGGCGGAATCCTTTCGACGGCCGTTGCGCATCATCAGGCCGGGCGATTGCGCGAGGCCGAAGCCTTGAGTATCGACAGATTCTGCAAGCCGAGCCCTACCATGCCGACGCGTGCACCTGCTCGGCCTGCTGGCCCACCAGGTCGGCCGCCACGACACGGCCGTCAAGCTGATCAGCCAGGCGATTGCCCTGCGTGGAGACCAGCCGGCTTTCCATTCCAATTTGGGCGAAGTCTATCGGGCCATGGGAAAACTGACCGAAGCCGGCCAGTCGTTCCGCCAGGCCCTGCGATTGAACTCCACATGCCCGAGGCCCGCAACAATCTTCAACGTGCTGCGAGCGACCGGCCACACGCAGGAAGCCCTTGAGGCCTTTCGCACCGCGATCCGGCTGCGTCCCGAGTTTGCCGAGGCTCACAACAACCTGGGGCAGATCTCGATGCGCGGAGACCTGGAAGGCGAGATCGCCTGCCATCGCCGGGCGATCGAGTTGAATCCCTCCTTTGCCGACGCCCACAGCAGCCTGGGGACGGCACTGCAGGCCTGGGGGAAACCCCCGCCGACGCGATCCGCTGCTTCGAGCAAGCCTTGCAGCTTGCTCCTGCGCAACGGCCAGTATCACCTCAACCTGGGAGTCGTCTATCAAGGTCAGCGTAAAGTTCGACCAGGCCATCGCCTGTTACCGCGAAGCCTTGCGGCTGGCCCCCGCCACGGCCTTGGCCCACAACAACCGGGGAGTTGCGCCTGCGCGAGCAGGGGCAAGGCTTGATGAATCCGATCTCGGCCTATCGCGAGGCCCTCCGCGTTCAGCCCGATTTTGCCGAAGCCCATTTCAATCTCGGCGTCGCGCTCGAGGGGGCCACGAGCTTGCGGCCGCCGAGGCCGAATTTGAAACCGCCGTGCGGCTGAAACCGGGCTTTAACTCGACGCCTGGAAATATCCACCACAGCCGGCTGTTGGAAACCCCAGGGGCGGCTTCGACGACTGGGCGCCGGCGCTGTGGGATCGGGCGTTGCAGCAAAACCCCGAGTATGCGTTGGCCCACTTCAGTCAGGCGAATATCTATAAACTGAAAGGCATGGCGGCCCAGGCGATCGCCTCGTTTCAAGTCGTGCTTCGCTTCCGGCCCGACTATGCCGCGGTATATATGAACATGGCGGCCATTTATCAGACCATGAACCTGCCGGATCAGTCGGTCGACGTCTGCCTGGCGGGCCTCAAGTTCGAGCCCAACAATGGCCTGATTCATGGCAACCTGGCGATCGGCCTGCACCAGCAAGGGGCGCAACGACGAGGCGATTGCAGCCATCGCCTGGGCGGTCGAGTTGCAGCCCGACGACGCCGGCGGACACAGCAATCTGCTGTACTCGCTCTTTATTCGAGGCCCGATTCGGACCCCGCCCGCCTGTTCGCCGACCATCTCGCGTGGGCCCGCCGGCACGCCGAACCGCTGACCGCGACGGCCCCTCCGCACACGAACGATCGGACGATCCACGGCGGCTGCACAACGGATATCTTTCTCCCCCGATCTCCGCGAGCACCCCCTGCACGCATTTGCCGAGCCCATGATCGCGGTGCACGATCACGGGCAGTTCGGAAATCTTTTGCTACTCCGACGTCGAGACGCAGCTTGTCGACGCCACGACGTCGCGCGGTGCGGGCATCGGCCGACCAGTGGCGCGTCTGTGACCGGCAAATCGGACGCCGAGATTGCCCCAGCGGTCCGCGATGACGCCATCGACATCCTGGTCGATCTGACCGGCCATATTGGCGGCAACCGGCTTGTTTGACGTTTGCCCGCTCGCCCGGTCACCGATCCAGGTCACTTACCTGGGCTATCAAAACACCACCGGCATGTCGGCCATGGACTACCGGCTCTACCGACGAGCGGGCCGACCCGCCCGGTTCTGACCGATCCCTTTTACACCGAACGGCTGGTGCGTCTCCCGCTGCCGTTTCTTCTGCTATCGACCCCTGGACGAAATGCCGCCGATCACTGCTCGCTGCCGGCGTTGGCCTCCGGCCGCGTGACGTTCGGGTCGTTCAACAATTTATCCGAAAAAATCACCCGGCAAGTGCTCGACACCTGGTTCGAAGATTCTCATGCGCGTGGCCCAATTCCCGACTGCTCGTGCTGGCCTATCGCGGCGGCTACTCGAACGGGATTACGCTGGCTCGGGGCGGTTAAACAGCGGGGGATTCATCCGCGCGGATCGACCCTGGCACGAACAAATGTCGTGAAGGCCGACTATCTGCTGACGTGCAACAACAAGCCCCAACATCCCGCTCGATGCTTTCCCGTTCAACGGGCACACGACCACGTGCGACGCGATCTGGATGGGCGTTTCCGGTGGTCATGCTTCGAAGGCCACAGCTACGCCTTTCGCGTTTCGGCGGTAGCGTGCTGGCCAACCTGGGGCCTCGAGAGATTCGATCGCCGGCTTCTGTGGAGCAATACGTCGAGACCGCGGCTTCTCTGGCCAGTTGACCTGCAACGATTGGCCCAGTTGCGGGCTCGAGTTGCGGCGGCGGAGGCCGCTCGTCCTCCGCGCCGTTGAATCGTCTTTCCCGGCTTTAACCTCAACCTGGAACCACGCCTATCGGCAAATGTGGTGCCCGTGGTGCGAGAACCCCGTCCCCCACCGCTCGCGATCGGCAGCCCGCCAGACCTTCCGCAGGATGACCGTCATCAATGATAAACGTTGCCGATGCCCTTCAGGCCGGGATCGATTTTCACAACGCCGGCAATCTTCGCCCAGGCCGAGCAGATGTACCGCCAGGTGCTGGCAGCCAGCCTTGCCATCCCCCTCTGCGCTTGCACTTGCTCAGCTTGCTCGCCTTTCAATCCGGCAACCCGCAATTGGCGATCCAGTTCGTGACGCAGGCCATTCGCATCGACGGCGGTCAGGCCGTGTTTCATGGCACGCTGGCCAAAGCTGACCGGCACGCGGGTCAACCCGTCTCGGCGATTGCTTGCTATCGCCAGGCATTGCGCATCAATCCTCAATACGCCGAGGGGCATAGCAATCTCGGAACCCTCCTGGCAAGCCGGCGGCGACGATGCGTCGGCAGCCGACTGCTACCGCGAGGCCCTGCGGTTGCAGCCCGCTTATGCCGCCGCACATCGAAACCTGGCCCAGCGTCCTGTGGACGGCGGCGGCAATATGGCTTGTATAGCTTTGTACTTTGGTCACGCTGTCCGGCTGAAACCCGACGATGGCGAACTGACCTGGGACTCGGCTATACCCTGCGGGCGCCGGGAAAGCTGGCTGAAGTAGTCTCGGTTTCGAGGCTGCCGTCCGGTTCGCCACGCCAAACTCGCATTTGGCCCATTGCATGCAGGGGCTTTCGCTTCAAGCCCAAGACCGCCCCGAAGAGGCCATCGCACATCTATCGCCGGGCTATTCCAGATATGTCCCACACTTTGCCGTAGTGCATCTACAACCTCGGCACGGTGTTACGCGAGCAAGATCAGCCGCTGGAAGCGTGATCGAAGCTTTTTGCCGGGCCCTGCAACACAAACCCTCGATGATCCATGCTAACATCAACGTTTCTCCCGGCTTTCAATATTCTGGCTCCAAGCTGACGAAGCGGTCGCCGCCAGCCGCTACGCGCTTGACCTGGATCCGCAAATGGCCCTCTGGCCACGGCCCATCTCGCCGACGGCTGCAAATGCAGGGAGAAATGGATGCCGAATCGCGGCCTACCGCCGGGCCGTGGAGTTGGGACCCCGCCAATGCGGCGTGGCACAGCAATCTGATCTATACGCTCAACTTTCATCCGGGTTACGACGCGGCCATGCTGCTCGCCGAACACAGGGCCTGGGCCCGCCGTCATGCCGACCCTCTGACCGGCAACACCGTGCCGCCGGCCAACGGCTCGCACGCCGCGGACCGGCCGCTGAGGATCGGCTACGTGTCGCCCCATTTCCGCGAACACGCGGTCGCGTTTTTCAGCGAGCCGATGCTCGCGGCCCACGATCACCGGCAATTCCAGATTTTTTGCTACTCGCACGGCAAGCCGGACGCCGCGACCCACCGGTTTCAGGCCGCGGCCGATCATTGGCGCGATGTGTTGGCCCTGGCGGACGACGCCGTGGCACAACGCGTGCGCGAGGATAAAATAGATATCCTCGTCGATCTGGCCGGACAGATCGCTGCTAAAATTGATCGCCGATATTCGCCCGCAGGCCGGCCCCCGTTCAAGCGACCTATCTGGGATATCAGAACACGACCGGCATGGTGGCCATGGACTACCGCCTCATCCGATGCCCACGCCGATCCGCCGGGCATGACCGAGGCCTTTTATACCGAGCAACACGTGCGTAACACCGCCTCGCGAGTTTTTTGCTACCAGGCTCCCAATGTTTCGCCGCCGGTCAACGCCTTGCCCGTCCGGTGACGCGGGCCCGATT
>CAVXVB010000008.1:0-507048 GCA_963765205.1 uncultured Verrucomicrobiae bacterium
CGCGCCGCCGTTCGTTCCGGTCAGCGAGGGAAGTCCAGATGTTGCCTAGGCCGATCGCCGAGCCGAGGGTCGCCACCAGCACGCCGAAGGTGGTGGTGAAGCCGTCACGATTGATTTTCGACATGTTTCCCCCGGGCGCAGAACGAACCGCCGCCCGCATTCGATTATCCAGCACGCCCAGGCGCTTAATAATCCAGATCAGGAATTTCGCGCTTGCCCTGGTCCAAAAGGCCGCAGCGTCATGAGCGACGGCGCGCTCGATCCGGCCAAACGCGCGCCCAGCTGGACCAGCGCATCCTATGCGCCGATCGCCGCTTCGATCTCGACCGCGGTCGGCATGCTGGTCTGCGCGCCCAGCTTGGCGCAAGCCAGGCTGCCCGCGACGACGCCGCGCCTCATTGCGTCGGCGAACGGCAGGCCGCGGTCGCGCCCGGCGGCGAAGGCGCCGACGAAGGTGTCGCCGGCGGCGGTCGTATCGACGGCGACGATCTTCGGCGCGGGGCGAGGAACTCGCTCGCCGGCGACGAAGCCGACCGCCCCCGCCGAGCCCAGGGTGACGATGACGGCGAAGCCGAAGCGGCGGGCCAACGCGGCGCCGATCCCTTCCGGCTCGCTGGCGTCGATCTCAAGCGCGCGGCCGAGCGTCGCCGCCTCGTGCTCGTTGACGCAGAGATAATCGAGCGCGCCAAGCAGCGCCGCGCTCGGGGTCTCGCCGGGGCGAGGTTGAGCATCACCTGCGCGCCGCGCTTCTTCGCCAGCAGCGCCGCCGCCTCGACCTGCGCGTCAGGCACTTCGCGCTGCAACAGCAACAGGTCGCCCTGACCGAACGGAAGGCCCTCGAGTTGTTCGGCTCTCGCCATAGCATTCGGCGCCAGCTGCGACGACGATCGCGTTCTCTCCCGCCGGATCGACGACGATGAACGCCGCCCCGGTCGGCTTGGCGACCGTGCGGGATGCGCTGAGGTCGAGCCCGTCGGCGTTCAGCATCGCCAGCGCCGCGCCGGCGAAGGAATGGGCGCCGCAGGCCCAGACCAAGGCCACCTTCGCCCCGGCGCGCCGCGCCGCCAGCGCCTGGTTCGCGCCCTTGCCGCCGGGCGCGGTCAGGTAATCGCCGCCAATCGTGGTCTCGCCCGGCGCGGGAATGTTCGCCCGAGTGACGAGATCGATGTTGATGGAGCCGAACACGACGATCATGGGCGCTCGAGCCTCGAGGCGGCGGCGGCCGCCTGGAGTGTCGGATAGCATTGTCGCCCAGCGAGATAAACAGGACCGCTCCTCGGTTCGAAACAAGCCCGTTCGATCGCGGCCGCCGTGGCGCGCGCGACGTCGCGTTCCCGCCGACGCCTCGGCGCGCAGCGAGCGCTTTTCGACCGCCCTGACGAACAATGCCTTGGCAAGCGGCCAGGCTGTAGCGACAATGCTCTTGGACCGCGCGGGACCAAACGGGTGGCGACGGGATCGGCCGCGCGCATCGCGCTCGGTGAAATGAAATGCAATGTAACGCATTGATTTCACACAGATTGGCGAAATCGGCGATTTCGTTGCGCGCCTCAAACGAAGCCTTTTGGCGGTAAAACGAAAGCGCCGGTTTCGTTTTCGTTTCGTCTCGCTTCGCCGCGTTTCGCCTACCCGCGTCGAATCGCGGCGCAGCCGCAATCGCCTTGAATCCGCCACCGATTCGGGGCATGAAAGCATGACGCGCCGGACGCGCGAGGAGATCGCCATGAAGCTTCACTGGGCCGCCCTTGTCGCGGCGACGATCAGCTTGGCGGCGCTGGCGCCGCTCGCGCCCGCGGCGGCGGACGAATTCACGCCGGCGCAGAAGCAGGAGCTCGGCCCGATGACCCGGGATTACCTCGTCGGCCACCGAGGTGCTGCGCGAGGCGATCGAGGCGCTCGACAAGCGCGACAAAGCGGCCGCCCAGGCCGAGCGGGAGAAGGCGGTCTCCGACCGCGCCGGTCCCCTTTTTTCGTCGCCCTTCCAGGCCAATGTCGGCAATCTCGAAGGCGGCGCGACGCTGGTCGAGTTCTTCGACTACAACTGCCACTATTGCAAAGGCGCCTTGCCCGACATCGCCAAGCTGATGAAGGACGACCCCAACCTCAAGATCGTCCTCAAGGACTTTCCCGTCCTGGGCCGGGCTCCGTCGAGGCGGCGCAGGTCGCCAGCGCCGCCCGCAACCAGTTGCCGGGCGACCGCTTCTGGGCGTTCCACACCAAGCTGCTCGGCATGAAGGGCCCGATCGGCAAGACCGAGGCGCTGGCGGTGGCCAAGGAAATGGGCCTCGACATGGACCGGCTGGCCAAGGACATGGCGAACCCGCAAATCCAGTCCGGTCTGCAGGAAATCATGGGTATGGCCGACGCGCTGCAGATCAACGGCACGCCGTCGTTTGTCGTCGGCCAGGAGGTGGTGGTCGGCGCTGTCGGCTACGACCAGCTCAAGGACAAGATCGACGCCGTTCACAAGTGCGGCCGCAGCGTCTGCTGAGCCCGGGGCCCGGCGAGGAACGGCGAGAAGGGCGCCCCGCGGCGCCAATCGCCTCGACTGGAAGGCGCGCTGACGCCGACGGATTTAGGCGTCCTTTACCAATCGAACAGCTAGCGGGTGTCGGATGAATTCCACATGGTCGAATTAACCTGACTGCAAGGGCCGCTGCCTAGATTGCCCCTGTCCCAAGCGGCGAAGTCAACGCGCCGGAGGGCACGCATTCTGGAGCAGGAGCAAGGTAATGATCAAGTCCCTCAAGTCTTTCGTCGCCAACGAGCCCGGCGCGACCGCCATCGAATACGCGCTTATCGCCTCGCTGATCGCCGTCTTCATCATCGGCGCTCTGTCGGCCCTCGGCACGAAGCTGTCGAGCGAGTTCACCGAAGTCGGCGCTGCGCTCAAGTAAGCCGTTTCGACGCCAACGCTTTTAAACGCCGGCGAGGGCTGCCTCGCCGGCGTTTTGTTTTGCCCGCTCTGTGGACGGGCCCGTCGCGCGCAGGACACAAATCGGCGATTGTATTAAGGGAAGCCGTCTCGGATCTTCCCTCGAACTCGCGAGGTTCAGCGCGTGACCGCCTTCCAAGCCGTCGTTATGGCCGTCCTGCAGGGCGTCACTGAACTTTTCCCCATTTCCAGTCTCGGCCACGCGGTCATCCTGCCGCGGCTGCTCGGTTGGCCGATCGACGAGCGCGCGCCGGATTTCCTGCCGTATCTGGTCGTCATGCATCTCGGCACGGCGACGGCGCTGTTTCTCTATTTCTGGCGCGACTGGTTCGCTTTCCTCGGGTCGCTCGCTCGTCAAACCCGCGCTCGGGCGTCAACCGGCGCGTATTCGCCATGGTCGTCCTGGCGACGATCCCCGCGGTGATCGTCGGCTACGGATTCCGCAAGCTGCTCGGCGACGCCTTCGGCACGCCGACGCTGGCCGCCTTCGTGTTGATCGTCAACGGTTTCCTCCTCTATTTCGCCGACCATATCGCCGGCGAAGCGACCGGCGTCCTCGAACAGCTCAATTGGAAGGGCGCGCTGGCGGTCGGCGTCGCGCAATGCTTCGCCCTGATCCCCGGCTTCTCGCGTTCCGGCCTGACCATCGCCGCCGGCGTCGTCGCCGGCCTCAGCCATGAGGCGGCGGCGCGGTTCTCGTTCCTGATGGCGACGCCGATCATTCTCGGCGCGACCGTCCTCGAGGCGCCGAAACTGCTGCATCAAGGCGCGACGCTCGGCGGCGCGGCGCTCCTCTCCGGCGTCGTGGCCGGCGTCGTCGCCTTCATCAGCCTCGCGTTCCTCATGCGCTACTTCAACACGCATGAAATCTCGGCGATGCGGCCGTTCTCCTATTATTGCGCGGCGGCCGGGCTCATCAGCCTCGCGATCATGGCTTTCGCCTGAGTCCGCTCTTGGGGAAAGCCGGACGCGGCCTTACATAAGGCGGGACGGCGCGACGCCGCCGCTCGAGCGAACCGGAAGGCGAAATCCCTTGACCGCCGTCCTCGTCATACCGTCGCGATTGTCGAGCGCCGAACTCGACGAACTCGCTTTCGCCGCCCGCTGCCTCGACGGCGGCGGATTCGCCGCCCGACTTGCCGAGCGGCTCGGCCGCAGCGTCGAAACGATCGGCCGAAATCTACCCGCCTCGCTGCGACGCTTGGGCGGCCGCGCCGCCGAACGCGCGCTGAGAGCCGCCTTCGTCGTCGCGCTCAAAACGATCGACCACGGCGCCCCCGCCAAGGCCGCGCGCGGCGCACACAAAGCCGCGGCGGCCGCCTCCGGAGCGATCGGCGGCGCCTTCGGCCCGTTCGCCACCGCGGTCGAGTTGCCGATTTCAACCACGATCCTGATGCGCTCGATCGCCCAGATCGCGCGCGAAGAGGGCGAAGACACCGCGCAGCCAGAGGGCGCGCTCGCCTGCCTCGAAGTCTTCGCGCTCGGCGGCGAACCCGGCGAGGCGGCGATCGAGGGCGGCTATTTCGCGGTGCGCGCCGCGCTAGCACGCTCCGTCGCCGAAAGCGCGCGCTTTCTCGCTGGGCGCAAGATCGCCAGCGACGGCGCGCCGCTCCTCGCCCGACTGATCGCCCAAATCGCGGCGCGCTTCGGCCTCGTCGCCGGGGAGAAATTCGCCGCCCAGGCCGTCCCGATCGTCGGCGCGATCGGCGGCGCGGCGGTGAATCTCGCCTTCGCCGAATACTTCCAGACCCTGGCGCGCGGTCATTTCATCGTCCGTCGCCTCGAGCGCCGCCACGGCGCGGAAGCGGTTCAATTCGAATTTCAGCGGCTGCGCGGGGAAGCGGCGCGTGCGGCTTGATTTCATCTCGCGCCGTGGTTGTATGCGGCGCGGCGCATGGGTCCGCTCGTTCGCAGATCCGCGCTTCGCCTTGTTTCCGCCGCCGAGCGTCGCGTTCGTTCCTCCGGCGATCAGGTTTTTCCAGCCCGCTCACATCCATGTGAGCGCATAGACCCTTGAGGCGAGGGAGTTTACCCTCTACCGGTCCGCAACGGCGAGCCGGTCCCGCCGCGGTTTCCGCCGCGCGGCGCGACGCGGCTCAACGTTTGGGGACGCGGAATCGAGCTGAGATGCGAGTTCGTCGCTTTGCCGCGTTGATCGCGACGGCTGCGGTCGTCGTCGGCCTTTACGCGGCCTATGATCCGACCGCCGTCGGCGCATTGTGGCCGGCCGCCGGGCCGCTCGCCATGCGCCTGCACGCGCTGGCGCCGATCGGCTCGGGAGCCGGAAGCGGCGCCGCCCGACTGCGACGGCGGCGTCGAGGCCGCCCGTCGCCGTCGTCGTCGGCCACGCCGCTCGCAAAGACCTGCCATGGAAGCTCGAGGAGATCGGCACAGCGCAAGCGATAGCCTCCGTGGCGTTGCGGCCGCATTTCGACGCGACGGTCGACAAGGTGTTGGTCGCCGACGGAGCGGAGGTCAAGGCCGGCGACACGCTCATCGAGCTCGACGCGCGCCAGGTGCGGGCACAAATCGACGGCGCGCAGGCGCAACTCGCCAAGGACCAGGCAGCGCTGGAGCAGGCCCAGCGCGACGCGTCGCGCTACACCGACCTCGTCGCCCGAGGAGCGACGCCGCAGCTCAATCTCGACAACGCCAAAACCGCCGAGGCGAGCGGCCGCGCCGCGATCCTCGCCGATCAAGCGGCGATCGAGAACCTCGAGGTTCAGCTCGGCTGGTCAACCGTCACCGCGCCGATCTCCGGCCGGGTCGGCGTCGTATCGATCAAGCAAGGCAACATCGCCAAGGCCTCCGACAACAGCGCCAACGGCGTTTTCGCCACCATCAATCAGATCTCGCCGATCTATGTCGCCTTCTCGGTGCAGCAATCGTTGTTGCCGTCGCTGCACGAGGCGATGGCCGACGGCGCAGGTGGTCGCGACGCCGCAGGGCGCGAAACGCAGCGCGACCGGCAAGCTGGCGCTCGTCGACAATTCGGTCGATCCGACGACCGGCACCATCGTCGCGCGCGCGATTTTCGACAATGCCGACGAGCTGCTGTGGCCCGGGCAATTGTGCAACCTGACGCTGACGCTGCGCACCGAACCCGACATCGTCGTCGTGCCGCGCGAGGCGATCCAGATCGGCCAGAAAGGCAATTACGTCTTCACCGTCGTCGACGGCGCGGCGCATGTGCAGCCGGTCGAAGTCGGCCGCACTCAGGACGGCGAGACGATCGTCCTCAAGGGCCTCGAAAGGCGACGAGACCGTCGTCGTCGACGGCGCGCTGCTGCTCATCGAGGGCTCGAAAGTCGAGCGCGCACCCGCCGAGGGGCAAGCTGATGTCGCTGCCCGAACTCTGCATCCGCCGGCCGGTGATGACCAGCCTGCTGATGCTTTCGTTCATCGTGTTCGGCCTGTTCGGCTATCGCCAATTGCCGGTCTCGGCGCTGCCGCGCGTCGATTTTCCGACCATTCCGGTCACGCGTCGCTGCCCGGCGCCAGCCCCGACACGATGGCCTCGTCGGTCGCCGGCCCGCTGGAGCGCGCCTTCGCGACGATCCCCGGCATCACGATGATGACCTCGTCCTCGGCGTTGGGGACGACCAACATCGTCATGCAGTTCGACCTCGATCGCAACATCGACGGGGCGGCGCTCGACGTGCAGTCGAACATCTGGCGACCTTGCGCAAACTGCCACCGCAACTGCCGGCGCCGCCGAGTTTCCGCAAGATCAATCCGGCCGACAGCCCGGTTCTGTTCATCGCCCTGGTCTCGAAGACGCTGCCGCTGTCGCAGGTCGACGACTACGCCGAACAGGTCTTCGCCAATCAGATCTCGCAGATCTCCGGCGTCGCCCAAGTGCTGGTGTTCGGCCAACAGAAGTTCGCGGTGCGCATCGCGGTCGATCCCGACGTGGGGCGGCGCGCGGGCTGACGCTCGAACAGTGTTAACGCCGCCGTAGCGGCGGCGAATTCCTCGACGCCGGTCGACGCCGGGCTCGGCAAGCGCCAGAACGTCACCGTCGACGTCACCGGCCAGATGACCCATGCGCGGCGGATTATCAGACCTTCAGTTGTTGCGTGGCGCAACGGCGCCCCGGTGCGGTTGAGCGAAATCGCCAGCGTTTACGAATCGGTCGAGAACAAGCAGATCGCTGGGTGGGTCAGGCGGCGACCCGGCGATCGTGCTCGCCGTCTTCCGCCAGTCGGACGCCAACACCGTCCAGGTCGTCGACAACGTCAAGCCGAGCTGTTCTTCCGAAGTTTCACCAATTTCGGCTATTACGGCGGATACGGCCGCGGCTCGTGGTCGTCTTCGTCTTCCTCCTCGGACACCTCGTCGTCCTCGGGCAACGACCGGAGAGCTCGGGCGGCGGCGCCATCATCGTCATCATCGTCGCGGTGGCGCTGATCGCGCTGGCGTGGCTGTTGTCGCAGATGGTGCGGCTGGCGCTGTCGCGGTCGCGCGAACTGTTGGCGGATGCAGGGTCGGTCGAATTGACGAAAAATCCCGACGCCATGATCTCGGCGCTGCGCAAGATCGAGAACCGCGGCGAATTTCCCGGCGCGACCTCGGCGGTGATGGAATTATGCCTCGACAATCCGCGCGAGGGTTTCGGCGACCTGTTCGCGACCCATCCTTCGGTGCAGACGAGGGTACAGGCGCTGGTGAAATTGCCGGTGGACACGATCCCGGGCCACTGGCGCTGCCCTCGGATGGCGCCGGCAAGACCGGGCCAGCCAATCCGGCCACCGGCCAAGCCCCGCCGCCGCTGCCTTCCGGCCCGTGGAGCGACGCCCAGAGCCCCGCCGACGCGTCGCAGGGGGCGTCTCAAGGCCCTTGGGGCGATCATCCCGCGGCCCGTGGGGCCGCCGCTAGGCGGACCCGCCAGCCGACACCAATCCTGACCTCCGCCGGTCAAGGAAATCGGCGGGATTGTCGCAAACGACCCTCTAGTCCATTGAATTCCCCCTTGTTTCTGCCATGTTCGCGCCCAAAGCAGGGGAATCGCGCTGATCGGGGGACGAGCGCGAATTCGGAGACATGATCCACAGCGGATACGGATTTCTCCGCCAACAAGCGGCCTGGTTTGTTCTAGGATCATGCGTCAGACAAAAATGGCGGGTAAGGGAAGTTCATGGCGAAGCCGGTAGTGATTGTCGTGGGTGCTGACAAGGGCGGGGTCGGCAAGACCACGGTCGTCGCGGACCCTGCTGGATTATTTCAGCGCCAACAACGTGCCGACCCGCGCCTTCGACACCGAGTCCCCGCGCGGCACCCTGATGCGCTTCCACCCCGACATCACCGAGATCGTCGACATGACGACGACCGCGGACCAGATGAAGATCTTCGATACGCTGAACGCGGCGAGCCCCTCCGTCACCGTGATCGACGTCCGCGCCGGCCTGCTGTCGCCGGCGCTGGCGTCGTTGCGCGATATCGGCTTTCTCGACGCCGCCAAGTCCGGCCAGATCACTTTCGCCGTGTTCCATATACTGGGCCCCTCGATCGCCTCGCTGGACGAGATCGCCGAGACCGCCAATTTCATGAGTCGGCGCGAAATATTTCCTGGTGAAGAACTTCATCAACAACACCCAGCTTCTTCGAGTGGGACCAGGCGACCTACAATTCCTATTTCCACCGCATCAAGGACGCCACCGAGCTCACCATCCCCAAGCTCAACGAGATGGCCTACGAGCAGGTCGAGGTCGCCTCCGTGCCGTTCCTGAAATTCGTCGCCAACAAGGGCACCCACGACGAGGCCGCCAACTATTCCTTCGTGCTGCGCGGCTATGTCCGCCACTGGCTGGCCAATGTCTGGAGCGAATTCGACCGCATCAAGCTCACCGACCTGGTCGGCTCGGGCAAGCCGGGCGCGCGCAGCGGCGAAAAATAGTTGCCAATTCGCCGCCAAACGGCTGGATCAGGCGTCGATTCCGCCTGATATACGCGGGATGGCCACGACGCCCGTCTACATCATCTGCTCGCCCCGCCCGCTGGTCGGCAAGACGCTGATCGCGCGGCAGCTCAGCGAATTCCTGCTGCTGAAGAACGGCGAGGTGGCGGCGTTCGACATCAACCTGAAAGAGCCGTCGCTGCTCGAATACCTGCCTGCGATCACCGAGACCGCCGAGGTCGACAACACCTTCGGCAAGATGGCGCTGATGGACCGCCTGATCGTCAATGACAGCGTCGCCAAGGTGATCGATCTCGGCTTTCACGCCTTCGACGAATTCTTCAAGATGTCGGAGGAAATCGGCTTCATGAAGGAGGCGGCGCGGCGCGGCGTCGCGCCGGTGATCCTGTTCGTCGCCGACACCGACCGGGTTTCGGCGCGCGGCTATGCAACGCTGAAGCAGCAGATCCCGCTAAATGCGCTGGTCACCATCGACAACGAACACGTGGTGCGCGGCGAACTGCCGGACGCGATGGCCCAGGGCCGGATCCTGCGCATCGCAGCGCTGCCGGCGTTCCTGAAGACCTATATCGACCGGCTGACCTTCTCGTTCACCGGCTATCTGCGCAGCGAGAAGGATTCATCGACCGAACTGCACCAATGGATCCGCAGGAACTATCTCAGTTTTCGCGAGCTGGAACTGAGCCTGATACTGCAGCGGTCGTGATGACGTGGAAAACTACATCCGGCATTTCCAGGCCTCGATAACTCGTCATGGCCGGGCTTTGCCCCGGCCATCCACGTCTTGCTTGCTGCTGGGCCGAAAAGCGTGGATGCCCGGCACAAGGCCGGGCATGACGACGTCAGCTGATCAAGCCTCAATTTCATGGGCTCCATTCGGTCTGACATGGCAAGACCGATCAGGCGGCAAAACTCTCGATCACGGCGTTGAAGGTGGCGCTGGGGCGCATCACCGCGGTCACCTTCGCCATGTCGGGCTTGTAGTAGCCGCCGATGTCGACGGGCTTGCCCTGCACGGCCGCGAGTTCGGCCACGATCTTCTTTTCGTCGTCGGCCAGGTCTTGGCCAGGGACGCGAACTTGGCTGCCAGTTCCTTGTCTTCGGTTTGAGCGGCCAATTCCTGGGCCCAGTACATCGCCAGATAAACTGGCTGCCGCGGTTGTCGAGCTCGCCGACCTTGGGCGATGGGTTCTTGCGGTTGTCCAGCAATTTGCCGGTGGCGGCGTCGAATGTCTTGGCCAGGATCTTGGCTTTGTTGTTGCCGGACTTGATGCCGAGGTCCTCGAGACGACACCGCCAGGGCCAGGAACTCGCCCAGCGAATCCCAGCGCAGGTGGTTTTCCTCCACCAGCTGCTGCACGTGCTTCGGCGCGGAGCCGCCGGCGCCCGTTTCGTACATGCCGCCGCCGGCCATCAGGGGCACGATCGACAGCATCTTGGCGCAGGTCCCCAGCTCCATGATGGGGAACAGGTCGGTCAGGTAGTCGCGCAGGATGTTGCCGGTGACCGAAATGGTGTCGAGGCCGCGGACCACGCGCTCCAGCGTGTAGCGCATCGCACGCACCTGCGACATGATCTGGATGTCCAGGCCCGTGGTGTCGTGCTCCTTGAGGTAGACCTTCACCTTCTTGATCAGTTCGTTCTCGTGCGGACGGTACGGATCGAGCCAGAACACCGCGGGCATGCCCGAGTTGCGGGCCCGCGTGACGGCCAGCTTCACCCAGTCGCGGATCGGGCGCGTCCTTGACCTGGCACATGCGCCAGATGTCGCCCGGCTTCCACGTTCTGCGCTCAGCAGCACTTCGCCGGTGGCGAGATCGGTGATGTTGGCGACGCCGTCCTCGGGATTTCGAAGGTCTTGTCGTGCGAGCCGTATTCCTCGGCCTGCTGCGCCATCAGGCCGACATTGGGCACGGTGCCCATGGTCTTCGGATCGAAATTGCCGTTCGACTTACAGAAGTTGATCATCTCCTGATAGATGCGGAGAAGGTCGACTCAGGGATCACCGCCTTGATCTCTTTAGGCGGCCGTCCGGCGCCCCACATCTTGCCGCCGATGCGGATCATCGCGGGCATCGAGCGTCCACGATGACGTCGTTGGGCGAATGGAAGTTGGTGATGCCCTTGGCCGAATCGACCATGGCCAGCTCGGGACGGTGCTCGTGGCAGGCGTGCAGGTCGCGGATGATCTCGTCGTGCTGCACGGCGGCAGGCTGCGATCTGTCGTACAGGCTGACCATGCCGTTGTTGACGTTGACGCCCAGCTCGTCGAACAGCTTGCGTGCTTGGCGAAGGCGTCCTTGTAGAAGATCTTTACGCAGTGGCCGAACACGATGGGGTGCGAGACCTTCATCATGGTGGCCTTGACGTGCAGCGAGAACATCACGCCGGTCTTGCGGGCGTCCTCGCATCTGCTTTCGTAGAAGTCGCACAGCGCCTTCTGCTCATGAACATGCTGTCGATGATTTCGCCGTCCAGCAGCGCCACCTTGGGCTTGAGCACGATGGTCTTGCCGCTTTTGGTGATCAGCTCCATCTTGACGTCGCGGGCGCGGTCCAGGGTCATCGACTTCTCGCCGGCGTAGAAGTCGCCGTGGTGCATGTGCGACACGTGGGTACGCGAGGCCTTGTCCACTCGCGCCATGCGTGCGGGTTCTTGCGCGCGTATTCCTTCACAGCGCTTGGCGCGCGGCGGTCCGAATTGCCTTCGCGCAGCACCGGATTCACCGCGCTGCCCGGGGCACTTGGCGTAGCGCGCCGGATGGCTTTTCCTCGTCGGTCTTCGGGTTTCCGGGAAATCGGGAAGCTTGTAGCCCTTGGATTGCAGTTCCTTGATCGCGGCCACCAGCTGCGCCACCGAGGCGCTGATGTTGGGCAACTTGATGATGTTGGTCTCCGGCCGCAGGGTCAGCTTGCCGAGTCGGCCAGGTTGTCCGGCAAGCGCTGCTCATCGGTCAGATAGTCGGGGAATTCGCCCAGGATGCGCGCCGCCACCGAGATGTCGCTGGGGTCTCACGTCGATACCGGCCGGCGCGGCAAAGGTGCGAACGATCGGCAGAAAGCCGCACGTGGCCAGCATCGGTGCTTCGTCGGTCAGCGTGTAGATGATCTGTGCCTTGTCGTTGCTCATGCCGGTCTTCCTGTTGTTGTTTTTCAAAATGGCGGAAGGGACTTCCAAAATCTATCAGAGACGATTTACCTGCCGGGGCCTGATGCGCGGGCAACCTCAGGCATCGCGTTGGCAATGTCTCACTCATGCGGTGAGCCTGCATGACTGTCAGGTCAAGAAACGAAATGCGCGCGAAGCCGGGCATCGCGGCGGTCGATGGAACCCGGGGTACGGGCCGCGGCTGCGACCGAGCCCGGCGGCGAGTTCCAGATCCCTGCACATTCCTCGAAGTTCCTCGCTTGCCTGTTTGTCGGGCCGCATGTCCGCTTTTCCTGAACAATTACCGAAAGATGGCGGGTATCCTTTGACACAGATCAATCGATGGCCGTAACGCGTGCCGGAGGATTTCAAACGGGTCATTCGCGGCGCGGAGCGGCGGCCTCAGTGCCCCTCGAACGCCATCAGCGTCCGCACCGGCACGTCCATCGCCCGCAGTTTTGCCGCGCCGCCGAGGTCGGGCAGGTCGATGATGAAGCAGGCCGCGACCACATCGGCGCCGATCTGGCGCATCAGCTTGACCGCGCCCTCCGCGGTGCCGCCGGTGGCGATCAGGTCGTCGACCAGGATCACCCGCTCGCCGGGGCGGATGGCGTCGGCGTGCATCTCCATCTCGTCGAGGCCGTATTCCAGCGAATAGGCGATGCGCACCGTGGTATGCGGCAGCTTGCCCCGCTTGCGGATCGGCACGAAGCCGGCCGAGACCTGATGCGCCACCGCGCCGCCGAGAATGAAGCCGCGCGCCTCGATGCCGGCGACCTTGTCGATCTTGTTGCCGGCCCAGGGCTGCACCAGTTCATCGACCGCGCGGCGGAAGGCGCGGGCGTCGCCGAGCAGCGTGGTGATGTCGCGAAACAGGATCCCCGGCTTCGGATAGTCCGGAATGGTGCGGACGGAGGCCTTCAAGTCATATTCAAAAGTCATTGGTCTCTCTTTTCAACTCGCTGTCATTCCGGGGCGCGCGACCGCGCGAACCCGGAATCTCGCGCCACAACCTCTGATTTCGGGTTCGCTCGTTTCGCTCGCGCCCCGGAATGACGATCTTAGGAAATTCCCCATCATCTCAATTCATCTCCTCGCCCAGCCGGAACGCGTTTTCGACGATGCGCAGGCCGACTTCGCCGCCGAGCGACATCAGCGATTCCGGGTGAAACTGCACGCCGCCGACCGGCAAGGTCTTGTGCTCGATCGCCATCGCGACGCCGTCCTCGGTGCTGGCGGTCACGCTGAGCACCTCCGGCATGCTGTCGCGCTCGACATAGAGCGAATGGTAGCGGCCGATCACGATTTCATCGGGCAGGTTCTGCATCAGCCGCCCGCCCTGCACCTTGATGCGCGACGGCCGGCCATGCGCGGGCTGGCCGAGCTGGCCGAACTGGCCGCCGAAATATTCGCCGATCGCCTGCACCCCGAGGCAGACGCCGAAGACCGGCAGCTTCTTGTCAGCGCCGCCGCGATGGTCTTCGGCGATGGCAAAATCTTCCGGCCGGCCCGGGCCGGGCGACAGCACCAGCAGATCCCAGTTATCCCGCCGCAGCATGTCGAGCGCGTGGATATGCCGGACCACGGTGACGCTGGCGCCGACCTGGCGGAAATAATCCGCCAGCATATGGACAAAACTGTCGTCGTGATCGATCAGCAGCACCTGCTTGCCGGAGCCGGTGGCATCCGGCGCGAACGCCGACAGCGGTTTCGGCGGATCGCCGCGCAGCGCCTGGAACAGCGCCGCCGCCTTGACCTGGCATTCCCGGTCCTCGGCGGCGGGATCGGAATCGAACAGGCAGGTGGCGCCGACCCGCACTTCGGCCAGCCCATCCTTCATCCGGATGGTGCGGATGGTCAGCCCGGTGTTGATGCTGCCGTCGAAATTGACCGCGCCGATGGCGCCGGCATACCAGCGCCGCGACGAGCGCTCATGGTCCTCGACGAACTGCATCGCCCACAATTTCGGCGCGCCGGTCACCGTCACCGCCCAGGCATGGGTCAGAAAGGCATCGAGCGAATCGAAGCCCGGCCGCAGCATGCCCTCGACATGATCGACGGTGTGAAACAGTTTTGAGTAGGTCTCGATCTGGCGCCGCGCCAGCACCTTGATGGTGCCGGGCACGCAGACCCGCGCCTTGTCGTTGCGGTCGACGTCGGTGCACATGTTGAGTTCGAATTCGTCTTTTTCCGAATTCAGCAATTGCCGGATCTGCTCGGCGTCGCCGATCGCATCGACGCCGCGCGCGATGGTGCCCGAGATCGGGCAGGTCTCGACCCGCCTGCCGTCGGAGCGCACGAACATCTCGGGCGAGGCCGAAACCAGGAATTCGCCGTCGCCGAGATTCATCAGCGCGCCATAGGGCGACGGATTGATCCGGCACAGCCGTTGAAACACTTCCGCCGGCGAGCGCTCGCAGGGTTCGGCGAACAGCTGGCCCGGCACCGCCTCGAACAGATCGCCGCGCGCGAACGCGGCGCGGGCGGTTTCCACCGTGGCCTGGTATTCGCCGGGCGCATGATCGGAAAACCCCTGCCGCGGCGTCTTGGCATAGACGCTCTCGGCGGTGTCGCGCGGCAGGCCCTCGGTGGATTGGCCGTTCCAGGCAAAATCGTAGCTCAGCACCACGCCGCGCCCGGTGGCGCGGTCATAGGCCAAGCAGGCGATCCGGCACATAGAGCACGATGTCGCGCTGGTCGGTCTCGCGCGGCGCGCTTCTGCACGAGATCCTCGATCTGGAACACCAGGTCATAGGCGAAGGCGCCGAACAGGCCGAGCATGGGATCGTCATGGGCGGCGAAGGCCGCCACCAGATCGCGCACCAGCGACATCACGCTGGCGCGGCGGGTGCGCTGGTCCTCGTCGACCGGCGCCGCGCCGCGCACGATATGGCCCTCGAGCCGCGAAGCGCTCCGCTCGGTGATAACCACGCAGGGTTCGCGCAGGGCGTCGCCGAGGAAGGCGATCAGCACCTCGCCGCGCGGGTTCAGCGCGGTCAGCGAAAAACCGGTGCCCGCGGTTTCCAGCGCCAGCGGCGGATCGGAGAAACCAAGGTCAAAACTCTCGTAGCGGCCCGGCACCGTGGTGCCCGACGACAGCACCACGCCGCGGCGGCGATCGAGCAGGTCGATCAGATCATCGAGCCGGCTGGCGCCGCCGGAAAACTGCTCCACCGACCGCGATACGGCGAGACCGCCGCGGGTGCGATATTCGCTATGGGCCGGCAGCGAGAAAACGGTCCTGTTCATGGGATCCTCTTACGAAATTGGCCGAGGGAACGCCACACAGGACAACAAAAAGGCCGTCGCACTGCGAGACGGCCTTCGACGATTGATGAAAAAAGCATCGCACCGGCCACCTTTAGGAGGTGGGCCACCACAGACGGGTTTTGGGCGCGGCGGTGCTCATGCCGGGCAAGACATCATGGCGGCGCAGGTTCGTCAAGCACGATCCGGATCGAGCGCCCGTCGCCGAACCGTCTTTCGCGGGTGGTGTGGCCGGGGATACACTTGGGATTGAGGTGGAGATGGGCTAAAAACAGGAGGTGCCGGTAGCTCTATGAAGGGGTGTGAAGCCATAAAGACGGAGGCGTGCCTTGCGCCCGGGCGCGGCTACGCGCCGGTCGATTTTACCCCTCCTCCGGGGACCGCGCCTTACGAGGTGGCGCGCACCCGCGCGACAATGATGGCGCAGGCCGAGCAGCAGATCGCAAAAATCAACGCGCTCGATCAGCAGATGGCCCAGAAGGACGCCGAAGCCGATAGCACACAGGCCGCCATCGACAAGCTCGATGCCGGATTGCGGTTCGTGGAGGAAACCGCCGATGTCCGCGAGAAGGCGATGAATATCGAATTCGGCAACCGCATCGCCCAGCACGATCAGCTCGTGGCGCTATTCGCTGAGCTTGAGCTGCGCATCGCGCCAAATTTCTAAGGAGTAGGAGAGCCAGGATAATGCGCGATCGAGTGCATCTAGAATCCAACTTCGCTGGCTGGCTGCGGCGCTTTCAGCTGTTCCCGGCGTGGATAGCCGCATTGATATTTTCTCTCGGCGGGTCCGCGACCGCGGGTCCAGAAACGCAAGCCATGGCATTCCGCGACTGTTCCGAGTGCCCTGAAATGGTGATCATTCCAGCCGGGAGTTTCCTCATGGGTTCATCAACTCAAGGAGACGACGCGGGATCTCGAATCCCTGCCAAATGGAGAGGTCCCGCTAGCTCGGTTCTCCACGGCGATGGAACACCCTCAACATTCCGTAAGTATCGGTCGGTCGTTCGGTTTGGGAAGATATCACGTAACGCGGGGTGAGTTTGCCGCTTTCGTTCGCGAGACCGGGTATTCGATCTCAGGCGGCTGTAACCTTTTTGCGAGCCACAAGTACCTACAGGATCCGGAAGCTGGGTGGCAGAGACCCCGGGTTCGCTCAAACGGACCGCGACCCAGTCGTCTGCATCAACTGGCAGGATGCGAAGGCCGACATTGCCTGGCTGAACGGAAGCTGCGAGGTCTAACGTCGACCGAGGGTGACGGTCCGTACCGCCTGCCGAGTGAGGCCGAGTGGGAATATGCGGCGCGCGCGGGAACCAGGACGGAACGTTGGTGGGGTGATGCGATCGGCTTAGAAAGGCCGATTGCGATCAGTGCGGTAGCCGATGGGACAAGAGGCAAACGGCTCCGGTCGACAGCTTTCCGTCCAATCCATTCGGGCTCTCCAACATGCTGGGTAACGCCTGGGAATGGACGGAGATGCTGGAACACAAGCTATGACGGAGCGCCCGTGGACGGCAGTTCCTGGACGACAGGACAGTGCGAGTTTCGGGTTATACGGGGCGGCAGCTGGTCCACTCTTCCCTGGATTTTGCGCTCTGCCGACCGCTCCAGAGCACCGCCCGGAGGAAACCGCTCCAACTCCGGCGGGTTCCGTGTTGCCAAGACACTCCCGTGAAACGCGGGCACGATAACGAAACAAGGCCGTAAGGCGGATCGCGATGGCGTAGGGCGTAGGGCGTAGGCGTAGGGCAAAGGATAAATGAATGAGGAGAAATCTGCCAATGGCGCGGTTGGGGCGCTACTTTCTGCCGGAGCAGCCGCTGCACGTGATCCAAGGCCGTAAGGCAGATCGCGATGGCGTAGGGCGGATAGGAGCCGAAGGCGGAAATCCGCCATTCCAATCCGAACAAAAAGTCGAACAAATGTGCTGTCCTGGCTTCAGATGCCAAACTATCGTCGCGCGATCGTACCGGGCGGGTGCTTCTCCAGCGCGCCAAAGGGCAGGAGTGGTCTATTCGGCGCGCATCTCGCTCAACCACACCGAAATGCAGATCGAGGACAAGATCGTGTTATTATCACTATGCTTATCCTTCGACGCATGGCCAAACGGGCAACAACTATGATGTATCGTCCAACGGCCCAACCGGCCGCGACGGCGCGTCCGACACCATTGGCAACTGGAATTCACCCGCGTAAATGGCCCGGTTCCCTGGTCCGCGAAATATATTGATGGATACATCTTTATTACAAATTAACCGCCAAATTCTCTCTTGCCCAACCAATCCCCCGCAACTTTCCCCCGTCTGTTCTGTTTCCTATTGTAATCCTCGCCCGGATGCGGCAAAAGCATTCAAGGCCACCCCACTCAACCTCTTACACCCATCCCACCATGACCATCCCCATGACATTCCGGCGCGTTCGCGCCGCCCACACCGCCCATCCGCGCCGCCTGGCCCCGGGTTTCACGCTGACGGAAATCCTGATCGCCATCGCCCTCATCGTCATCATCGTGACCGTGGCGGTGACGAACCTCAACGGCGTGCTCGACTCGGGCAAAGTAACCGCCGCACAGATTTTCGTCACGCAATCGGTGGAAACCCCCCTGCTGTCTTATAAGATGGCCATGGGGCACTACCCCTCGACCGAAGACGGCTTGGGTGCCTTAATCGCCTGCCCGACCGATGAAAATGCGCAGAGCTGGAAAGGCCCCTACCTGACCACCACCGACGTGCCCTTGGACCCGTGGAAGAATTATTACCACTACGCCTATCCCTCGACCCACGGCCAAACCGGCGGCAAATATGACGTGTGGTCCAACGGCCCGACCGGCCAGGATGGCGCGCCCGACACTATCGGCAACTGGAACCCGCCTCAATAAGCGGTTCGCCCTTGGCGCGTGTGCATTTCCCCTCTCGCTGACTGACCAACCTGCCCTTGGTGAAAAACTCCCCGTCCAGCCGGCCGGCTTCCGCCGGCTTCCGCCACCCTCGTCCGCGGCGGGCCGCCCGCACCCGGGGGTGCAGGCGGGCGGAGTTTGCCTCGGCCGCGGGATTCACCCTGACGGAAATCCTCATCGCACTGTGCCTGATCCTGATCGTCGGCGGCCTGGCCGTGGCCAACATGGTGGGCATGGCCACCCAAATTGACCAACAGCCGCCGCCCAAAGTGCTGCAATCTTCCATTCGCGAAGCCCGCTTCCTCGCCCTCCAGCGGATGGACTCAGTCATGCTGACTTACAATGGCGACCACCACTCTTTCGACATTCTCGACGACAAAGGCAACGTCCTCGAACAGGCGGCGGATGGCGAGGATGACCCGAGCGTGACCTTGAAACTGACCTTCACCCCCATCGAGCCGGTCAAAGACCTCGGCGACGACCCCAACCCGGAAAGCGATGACGGCATCAACTATGCCAATGCCTCCGTCCCCCGGTTGCTTTTCCACGCCACGGGAACCACCGCGCCCGTCAAAGTCACCCTCTCCTCGGGTGATGACAAAGATTTAACCTACCGGCTCGACCCCTTCTCCGAAGGGCCGCCACCCCGCCCGCCGAAGGACGTGCCCAACCTCCCGTGAAAACCCCACTACAAAGCCAACCCGGGTTTTCGCTGGTGGAGACCCTGGTCGCCATGTTCATTTTCATGCTGGCGGTCGGAGTGCTCGCGGAGGCTGCGAACAACGCGATCACCGCCATCAGCCTGATGGAAATCAAGGAAGGCAACGAGCGCAACCTCCAGTTCGTGCGCGATCAGATTTTGACGATTTCCGACACGGATTCACTGAGCATGGGCGGCGACGTGGAAACGCCCACCGCTGGCACCGGCCATTGGGACATGGTGGAATCGGAAACCTTGGACACGCCGGATTTGTTCAAAGTCACTGTCGCCATCTCGCTTTCGGGCAATGAGGACGTGCCTGCGGAAACCGACACCGAAGTCCTGATGCTGCTGCGCCCACAGTGGTCGGACACCGAGGTGCGCGCCACCGACTTGAGCGATATTGAGGGCAACCTGCAAAGCGTGCGCACCGAACAACCTTGGCCATGAACCCACCTGCCTCCACCCTTTCGCCGAAACCGGTGTGCCTGCCTCTGGCGCGTGCGGGGCGCGGCGCGCGCGCGGGCTTCACGCTGGTGGAAATCCTGATGGCCATCGCCATCTCCGTGCTCATCCTCGGCGCGCCACGATGTTCATGTATTCATCTTTCATGCTGCTGACGGATGCGGAAAACAACCCGGGCCTGGACCACCACAAATTGGGCGTCGTCGCCTTCGTCAGTTACGCCTTTCAAACGTCCCTGCCCGACACCGCCATCCCCGTGAACCCCAACCAAGGCAACGCGACCGGCAACACCACGGGCAACGGCACCGGCAATACCACCGGCAACACGACGAGCACCACCAGCGCCACCAATTTAACCATCGGCGGCCTCAATATCACCACGAGCCGGGCCGGCACCCCCATGGCGCCCACGGAGAACTCCCTGGCCAACAGCACCAGCAATACGACCAGCAGCCCAACCAGCAATACCACCGCCAACACGACCGCGAAGACCGGCAACACTACCGCCAATTCCACCGCCAATTCGACTGCGGACGACGGCTCGACCAGTGCCTCCAACAACCCCGCCCCTGTGTCCAAAACCAGCTATGTGGCCTGGGGCTGGCCGCCGGGCGTTTCCACTGCGGAAGACCCCTCACTGACTTTCGTATTGCCCACTGACAGCCCGATTATCGTTTGGGCCAAGGCCCCCGCGTGCCCATTCGCTGTTTTCTCTATTTCAAAGCTCCGCCGGAAGGCGAAGGCCTTGATCTGGTCTGGGTGCCTCCTTATTCCCCCAACATGATTGAAATCAATCCCGTGCGCAAAACCCTGCTCTCCTCGCTCGTGGTTAAAATGACCTACTTTTATTTCGATCCCACCACCAATGATTGGGACAGTTCCGACAAGCCGCCCACGGACCCCACCAACAGCGAATACATCCTCCCCGATTTTGTCCGGCTGACCTTTGATATCGAAGGCAAAATCAGCAACATCACCGTGCCGATGCCCGCTGCCACCGTCGGCAGCGCCACCACCGGGAACACCACCACGACCACCACCGGCGCCGCCGCCAGCGGCAACAGCACCAGCAGCAGCCCGGTTCCCATTTACTAGCCCACGCCCATGCACGCGCCCTCCCCCGACCCAACCGACTCCGCCGCACCCGCCGCGGCGCCGCCGGCCGGCCCGCCCGCCCGTCGGCGGCGCGGGACGATTTTGGTTATCGTCCTGGGAACCATTTTGGTGCTCTCGGCGCTCATCAGTGCCTTCGTCGAAATCGCGCAAAAGGAAATTATTTTGCGCGGCATGTATGTCGGTCGCGACAACATGAAGTTGGTCGCCTGGTCGGCCTTTGAATCCACCATCGCCGTGCTCAACACCTACTTCCAGTTGGACGGTGGCCTCTACGGCCCCAACCAGGGCTGGGGCGACCCCCTCAACCAGGCGGCGTGGGGCAATTCCACCTCGGGCGGCGAAAGCGGCAATATTGCGGTGATTTACGCCCCGCCCAACGGCATGACCGTCAACATCACCGTCACCGACCTCACCGGCCTCATCCCCATCAACCGGGCCAGCGACAACGACATCCTGGCCATCTTTGACACGATGGGCGTGGACCCCTCCCAGGGGCAAGTCCTCCTCGACACCTTCCGGGACTGGACCCTGCCCTACACGGGCAACTTCACTTCCGACGGCGCGGGGCCGGATTACTACGAGACCCTCTCCCCCGGCTACGACCCGACCTACACGAATATCACGGATTGGGATGAATTCCACTACCTGAAAAACTGGCAGGACCTCTTCTGGGATGAAAACGGCACGGAAACGCCGCTTTACCAGCAGTTCCGCCGCATGGTCACTTTGCACGATTCCGGCGGCCCGGTGAACCTCAACACGGCGCCGTCCGAAGTCCTTGATTGGGCGGCGGACCAGTATCTCGCCGAGATTGACGAACCGACGCTGGAATCCTACCTCTGGGGCGAAGATGGCATCCCCGGCGCGCCCGATAATTTGATGATTCGTAATACCAATGAGATGACCACGGCCGGGGTGATTTCGGCCAATGGCACCAGCAGTACGACCACGGGCAACACCACCAGCAACACGACCGGCGGAGCCGCGGCCGGCGGGGCCGTCACCCTGGCCGCCCCCTCGGGCAACTCGGCCCTCTTTGCCGCCCTCGGCGTGGGTGGCAGCTCGACGGCGCTTGACGCCGCCCGCGCCGCGGTCATTGCCACGCTCGGCGCAGGTGGTGGTGGAGGCGGTGCTGGCGGTGGCGGCGGTGCCGGTGGAGGAGGCGGTGGCGGCGCAGGTGGTGGCGGTGCGGGCGCAGGCGGTGGCGGTGCAGGGGCCGGTGGCGGCGCAGGCGCGGCGGGTGGCGGAGGAGGCCGCGGCGGCGCGGGTGGCGGTGCTGGTTCGGGAGCCGGTGCAGGAGCCGGGGGCGGCGGTGCTGGCGCAGGCGGCGGTGGCGCGGCCGGAGGCGGTGCGGGTGGACGCGGAGCTGGCGGCGCCGGTTCGGGTGGTGGAGGAGGTGGTGGTGGCGCGGCAGCAGGCGGCGGCACGGGTGGCGGGGCCGCGGCCAAAATCGGCACAGGCACGACCGGCGGAACAGGCACCACCGGCACCGCCACCACGGCGAACACGACCAATATCGGCGTCGGTTATCAAGCCATGCTTTTAAAAATAAACATCATGGTTTCCCTCGGCGACTCTCATTTTCTACTCTCGACCATCGTGCAACCCAATGCCACGGGCACGGGCGTGCCGACCACGACCACCTCGGGCGGCGGCTCCGGCGGCACCATCCCGGTCGTGACGAACACCAGCGGCTCGTATCCCTGGAGCATTGTGAACTACGCCGAGAATTATGACCTTCCCTGAACCCATTATTTTCAACAATCTGCCCACCTCGATGAAACTTTCCACCCGTAGAAGGGTTTGCCCTCGCGGCGTGACAAAATTGGTTGTCAACGCCTTTCTTTTTCTCAAAGCTGACTCCTTCCCCGCCTGAATTGGTTTGCGCCGGCCCTCCCATACCCCATCATCCCCCCTTCCCTTTACCCGTGGCTTCCATTATCAGCAACCTCCTGGCTGTTTTCAAAACCGACGTTTCCGAGCTTCCCGGCCGTTCGTTTTGTTCCCGCCCCCTACCTCTTGGTTCATGCCGAACCCCTGCCGGACGGCATGCAGCCCTCCGAGCAGGATGGATTTGCCAGCGTGACGCTGGAAGGCCTGGCCCCGCTCCCACTTGAACAACTCGCGTGGGGTTACCTCACGAACGAGAAGGGCCGCTCACTGCTCATCTTCGGCGCGTTTCACGAGCGGTTGAATGTGGCGCAACTTTCGCCGGACGAGTCTTTTTACCATGTCCTGCCCTCGTTCTTCGCCGCCGCGCCCGCCGACGGCGCCGCGCACTGGGTCTTTATCTGGGAAGCCGGCCATGTGACCGCGCTGCATTATGGCACGGGGGAATCCGTCCCCTCGCGCGTGGAAATTGAGCGTTTGAAGGAAGACACCGTCGCCGAGGCTTTTGCCGGACGCGAAAACCTCCTCAAGCGCCTCGGCGCCCACGCCCGCGAGATTGCCGCCCCCGGCTTGCTGGCCCAACCCGAAGGCGTGCGCGGCGCGCGCGACCGCATGAGTTATTCCTTTGTGCACTATGCCTCGGCGGACGCCGCGCCCACCCGCGTGGCGGGGCATGCTCCCGGCGGGCTGGCGGAACGCTGGTCGGCCGATTTGCGCGGCGGCGTCTTCCGCGCGGCGGAACAGAGCCGCCGCCAAGCCACCGCGAGGGCGGGCCTGGTGCTCAAAGTGGCCGGCGTGGCCGCGTTGCTGTGCGTCATCGCCCAGGGCGGCGTCATTTATGGCCAGATTTGGGTTGGCAAAGCGCAGGACAAGATCAAGGCGCAGACCGCCGACGTGGACTTGGTTAACCAGCGCATCAAGTTGCTGACGCAAATTTCCCAGTTCGTGGACCACGAACTCCATCCCTTTGAAATGCTGGGGGCCATCAACCCCATGCGCCCCACCGACAAACAGAAGGGCTTTGTTTACTACGTCAAGACCCGGGCTTATGAGAACAACAAGCTCAGCATTGATTGCATCGGCACCGACAGCCAGGCCGTGTCTGATTTCGTGCAATCGCTGAGCAATGATTCGGGCTTGGTGACCCTGGACCAGGAGCACCTCAACGTGCAAAGCAACGTCCTGTCCAATCCGCCGACTTACAAATTTACCCTGAATTTGTCCTTTAACGCGGTGCCCCCCAATGAGGAAATGCCGCCGGAACCACCGCCGCCCGCGCCGGAACAACCTCCGCAAGAAATAGTGGCAGCCAGTGAGGACCAGGGCCAGAATGTTTTTAATAATCCCAACGGCGCCCAGCCCGGCCAAGGGGACGCCCAAAACCAGACAGCGGATGGCAGCCAGGGTGTGGATAACGGCCCGGCCATCCCCGCCCCCCAATCCGGCCCTAACATCGTTTCGAATGTGAATGTGCCGGAACCGGCCCCCGCGCCCGAACCCGCACCTGCTCCGGCTCCTGCGCCCGCCCCCGCACCGGATGCGGCCGCCCCCGCCCAGTAGGATTGATTCTTGCCCTCCTCCTCCTTTTCTCACCCCCACTTTTCTCCCGGTTTCCCGCCGCCCTTTCTCCATGACTCTCCGTCCCCTGCAGACTTGGTTTGAAAAAATGTCGTCGCGCGAGCGCGTCATGCTTCTGGGCTTTGCCTTGGGCGTGGTCGTCCTCTGGGGCAGCCTGTTGATTCGCCAAGGCAAAGCCTTGCAGACGGATGTCGCCGCCAAGAAGGCGATGCTGAAAAAACAGCAGGACACACTGAACCAAAAGCCCGGCGTCATGACCAAAATCGCCTATTACCAGGACAAATTCAAGACCTCCGTCTCGTCCACCGAACTCGTCAACCGCGTGACTGCTTATGGCCGGGATGCCCAGGTGCCGACGCCGGCCATCCAGTCCAGCCGCAACGACTCGAACAAGAAGGATAGCATCTTCAACGTGAACGCAGTCACCGTTCACTTCGTCAAGACGCCCTTCCGCAGCCTGGTGGATTTCACCTCGCGCGTGCTGGCCGACAAGCCCTATCTCATCATTGATGAATTGACCATGCAACCGGACCGCACCGACCCGCACCTGATGACGGGCGACGTGCAGGTTTGGGCGCTCGAACTCAAACCCGGCGCGCTGGACGTGTCGGCCACCCCCTCGGCGATCAAATAACACCCCGCCTGATTTTCTACCTTTCAACCTCAATAAAGCTTCTCATGTCCTCGTTACTGTCCACCTCCCTGCCCACGCGACGCCGCACCTCCGGCCTTGCGCAGATCATTCTCGCGCTTCTGGCGACCCTGCCGCTTCTGGCCCAGGCCCAGAGCACCCATCCCGCCGCCCAGCGCGCCGCCGCAGCCCGTCACGGTGCCCGCGGCCGGCGCTGCGGTGGCCGCTCCCGTTGCCACCGGTGGCCGCGGTGGCCGGCGTGGCGCCGGCGGTTTCGGCGGTGCCGGCGGTGTCGGTGGCGCTGGTGGAGCCTTTGGTCCCGGCGGCGGCGCGGGGGGAACGGGCGGCGGTGGCCGTGGAGGCCGCGGCGGTCGCGGCGGTTTCAACGGCGGCGTAGCGGCGGCTGCCGCTGACACGAGCAATGCGATTACCACCCAAGTGGCGCAGCCGGCGGGGGCCGCTCCAGGCGCCAATGGCGCCGTCGGCGGGAATCCTAATGCGGCCGGCGGGCCGCCCGTGCCAGTCGGGGTAGTGGGCGCCGTGCCCAATCCGGATGATTTGATCATCGTCAACATGCCCGGCAATTCTTTCCAGGAAGTGCTCGAGTGGCTCCAGCGCAACACGGGCAAAATCATCCTCCAGGATCAGAACCTGCCCGTGGCCACCGGTTCGCGCATCATCTTCTCGACGGATGCCGGCCCGAACAACGCGCTGCCCCGCAAGGACGTGGTCAAAGCCGTGGAAACCTTGCTTTCCTTGAACGGTGTGGCCCTCGTCCCGATGGGGGACAACTTTCTCAAGGCGGAGGTGGCCAACAATGTCGCCGGCCTCGATATTCCGGAGGCGGATGACGCCTTGCTGCAAAATGGCGACCCGACCGGCATGATTTATGGCCATTTCTATCACTTGGATAACATCACTCCGGCCGCCGCAGTCGCACGCATCGCCCCTTTCCTGAGCCAGCACGGCACCATTGACCCCGTGGGTCTGGGCGGGGACAGCACCATCTTCGTGGCCGACACCTTGATTAACCTTCAGAAGGTCGCCGATATCCTCAAACACTTCGACCGGCCCGTGGGTGCGCAGGACGACATCATTTACCGCACCCTGGTCAACGCCAGCGCCCAAACGGTGGTCACCAACCTGACCGCCCTGGCGACCGGACCGCTCGTCAAATACTTTTCGACCGCCGCCGGTTCGGACAGCACGGCCGAAGCCGGCTGGGTCACCTCCTTTTCGGCCGACACGCGGACCAATTCCGTCATCGTCGTCACCAAGAAGGCCAACCACGCCTTGGTCAAGACACTGCTCGATGAAATGGACATGGACGTGGACCCGACGACCAAAACGCAGGTGTTTTCCTTGAAACAGGCGGTCGCCAACACCACGGCCACGCTGTTGAACGCCGTGGTCACGGGTGTGCAAGGCGCCACGGGCGTGCGCGGCGGCGCGACGGGCGCGGGCGCGGCGGCGGGCGGCGCGGCGGCGGCGGCGGCTCCGGCGGCGGCGCGGGACCAGCAGTTCAGCCCCTATGTCACCATCCAATCGGACGTGCGCACCAACTCCATCGTCGCCTATGGCACGCCTTCCGACCTGCGCCAAATCGGCAGTTTGATTGACCAGGTGGACATCGTTCTGCCGCAGGTGCATATTGACGCGGTGGTGACGGAAGTAACCCTCACCAAGGACCAGGCCACGGGCTTGTCCTCCTTCAATGTAAATTACGGCTTCAACCCGGCCAACGGCACGACTAACGCGACCGTCGGCGGCCCGAAAACGTATGGCGCATCCGGCCCCACGGCGGAAAGCGGCGTCACCACGCCAGCCTTTACCATCAACGGCATTCTCACCGGCTGGAATTTGCAGACCATCTTCAACGTGGCCCAGCAAAATAGCAACGTCAAGGTGCTGTCCAACCCCTCCATCACCATCACGCATAATGCCCTGGGCTTGATCAGCGTCGGCGAGCGGATCCCGACCATCTCCAGCTCCACCGTGAGCATCGGCACGACCGTCACCCCGACGACGACCAATGCGATCTCCTACACCAATGTGACCATCGAGTTGCAGGTCGTCCCCTTCATCGGCAAGGACGGCAGCGTGTATATGAACATTTCCCAGAATGTGTCGGACGTGGTGTCGGAAGTGTCCATCAACGGCAACGACAATCCCATCATTGGCACGCGCGATATCACCTCCTTTGTGACGGTGCATGACGGCGATGTCCTGGTGCTGGGCGGCCTGCGCCAGCGCAGTGTCAGCTCCACGCACGGCATCATGTTCCTGCTGGGCGAAATCCCCATCATTGGCGGGATTTTCCAGCCGGACACCTATGACTCCAGCCAGAGCGAGTTGATTGTTTTCATCAAGCCGACCATCATCAAAAGCTCCCCGGATGCCGAGGAAATGGGCGCGGAAATGGCCCAGAATTCCCCCGCCAGCGCGCTGACCGTCAAATACCTGCGCGACCACAATCTCGACAGCGATGACTTGGAACAAGGCACGCCTTACGCGGCCCCTACGATACTCAATCCCGCCAAAAGCCCCCCGTCGGACGATCACACGCCGCATCCGGCCCCCACCCCGCCCGCACCCGCCGCGCCCATGGTCCCGGCCGCGGCACCCGCCGCCGCGGAAACTCCGGCCCCGGCCTCTTCGCCGCCACCCGTCCCGGTCTCATCCGCTTCGACCCCGCCGGCTGAACCCCCCTCCGTTTTATCCTCGCCTGCGGTTCCAGCGCAACCAACCATCAGTTCCGGGGGTTTTAATAAATAGGTCGGCCACTGGCTCGTGTCTTGCGCGCCTGCATACTTTTCCACAATTTAATTCCCAATACGATGAAAACCACTCCTTGCTTGTCGGTTTCCCAGATTCTGCGTCACCGCTTCACAGTCGGTGCCTTGGCCGGGCTTGCCGCGGGGTTGTTTCCCACCGTTTCCACGGCCTTTGGCCAGGCCGCGCCGGCCGCGCCGGCGCCCACGCCCAGCCCGGCGCCTGTCACTGCGGCACCCGCTGCGGCCGCATCGAGTGCCGCGCCCGCTGCCGCCACTACGGAACCCGCCGCGGCTCCGGCCGTGGTCGTGCCTGTTGCGGCCCAACCCCCGTCGGCTTCCGGCGCGCTGGCCAGCGTGGTGAATGATAACGACCCTTATGTGCCCGCCAATTGGACCGCACCGGTTGCACCCACGCAGGTTGCGCGCATTACCGCGCCGGTGGCCGTGAATGTGCAATACCGCGGCTTCTCCGTGGAAGGCGACAAAACCTACTTTGATGTTTGGGATATCCGCGGCACGCAGGGCCATTGGATGTTGATGAACGACACTTGGGCGGTTCCGGGCGGCGGCACGGTGCAAATCACTGGCGTAGCCAATGAAGGCAAGACGGTGATCGTGAATACCGGCGGCCGCCAGGGCGTGTCGGTGGATCTGTATAAGCCCGTCAACAATCTTTACCAACCCGTGCCCATTGCCGGGCAAGCTGCCCCGCTCATCGTGGGCGCGGCTGTCGGTGGCCGCCGGGGTGGTGGCGGTGGCTTTGGTGGTGGCGGTGGTGGGCTGGGCGGTGGCGGGCTGGGCGGCGGCGGCTTTGCAGGTGGTGGTGCGGCTGGCGCCAACGGCACGGGCGGTGGCGGACGCCGTGGCGGTGGTGGTGGCGCAGGCGGTCTGGGCGGCGGCGGCGGTGTCGGCGGTGGTGGCTTCGGCGGCGCCGGTGGTGGTGCCGGTGGCGGCGGCTTCGGTGGTGGTGCTGGTGGTGGCTTCGGCGGTGGCGCCGGTGGCGGTGGCTTTGGTGGTGGTTTTGGCGGTGGTGGTGGTGCGGGCGTGGGCGGCGGCGCCAATAATGCCGGACTCACGGGCGGCACAACGACGGCGGCCGGCGCCGGTGGCGGCGGTGCCACACGTCGGCAACTCGCCACGCCAACTGGCGGTTAATTTTCACCCTTTGGATGGACAACGACACCGTTTTTGACCGTCCTTTTTCCTTTTTCCCGATGCCTCTTACTGCTTCCCAATTCTCACCGCTGGCGGACTGGCTGGCCCAACTCGACGACGAAAAGCAGGCTTCCCTGCGCGACACGCCGCTGGCCGACCGGCAACGCCGCTTGGCCGATCTGACCGCCACCACCCCGGCGGAGGTGCTCAAGCGCCTGTGCGAGCTGACCAAGCTGCCGCACACCGAGGTGATCAAGCTGATCCCGAGTCCGACCAAGACTGTCCCGCTGCGCCTGGTTCACGAATACCAATGCCTGCCCATTGAAAACGACCAATTGGCCCCCGATGAAGTGGCGCTGGTGACAGTCTGGCCCCCGGAACCGCATTGGGATAACTGGATCCGCGCCGTCACGGGCAAGCGCGCCGTCTGGTCGCTCGGCCCGGCGGAAGTCATTGCCAATACCGTCACCCAAAACTTCGGTGTCGGCGCGGGCAGCCTGGATGACTCCGACCTTTCCGGCATCGCCGAGGAGAAGGACGAAGAGGAGGAGGACGAGAACGCCGCCATCATCCGCTTCGTCAATGAGGTCGTTGGCAAAGCCGTGCAAGACCGCGCGACGGACATTCACTTTGAGCCGGGCAAGGATGTGCTGGTCATTCGTTACCGCATTGACGGCAATCTCGTGCCCGTCCGCGTGCCGGACAACCTGGTGCGCGTGCAGAGCGCCATCATTGCGCGCATCAAGATCATGGCGCGCCTGAACATTTCCGAACGCCGCCGCCCGCAGGACGGCCGCATTGGCTTCTCCTCCGGCGGCGAGGGCGATATTGATATCCGCGTCTCGACCCTGCCCACCCTCTACGGTGAAAGCGTGAGCCTGCGCCTTTTGCAGCAAAGCTCCCAGCCGCTGTCCATCGAGGAACTCGGCTTCCTGCCGGAAGACATCGCCAAGATGGAGCCGGCGCTCAAGCGCCCGCACGGCATCATCCTCATCACCGGCCCGACCGGTTCCGGCAAGAGCACGACCCTGACCGCCTTCATCCGCAAAGTGCGCAACCCGGAATTGCGCATCATCACCGTCGAGGACCCCGTCGAATACGAAGTGCCGGGCATCAACCAGACCCAGGTGCATGCGGAAATCGGCCTCACTTTCGCCAATGCGCTGCGCACCGTGCTGCGCCAGGACCCCGACGTCATCATGGTCGGTGAAATTCGTGACCGCGAAACGGCCGACATCGCCATCCGCGCCTCGCTGACGGGCCACTTGGTGCTCGAGTACGGTGCATACCAATGACGCCCCGGGCGCCGTCACCCGCCTCATTGACATGGGCCTCGAACCGTTCCTGATCGCGTCGTCACTCGAAATGGTGGTCGCCCAGCGCCTCGTGCGCCGCTTGTGCCAGGTGTGCAAGCAGCCCTCGGACGACTCCATCGCTTTTGTCGGCGGTTGCCTGGTCGCCCTGAAAATTGATCCCAAGGAAATTGCCTTCGCCCATCAATTATGCAAGCCGGTCGGGTGCGAATCCTGCCGCGGCCTCGGCTTCCGCGGTCGCATTGTGCTGGCCGAAGTGCTGCATATTGACGAAGGTGTGCATGACCTCATCCTCAAGCGTTCCTCGGCCCAGGAAATCCGCCATTACGCCGTGGATCATGGCATGCGCAGCCTCACCCTTTGTGGCTGGGAACTTTGCAAGCGCGGCCTGACCGCCCTCACCGAGGTCATGGACTATGCGGAAATGATGGAATCCGAAGAACAAACCCCCGCCATCGTGGAAGCATCCCCTGTTGCGGAGCCAGCCGCGGAACCGGACGCCAAGCCCGCCTGATTTTTTGCGGGTTTAACCACCGCACCCGTCTTTCGGCCCCGCACCTGCCCCCACCTTGGAACCGACCGCAGTTCCCGGTGCCAACCCACCCCGTCTTTTTTTCTTCAATTCAACCGGCCCCTTCGCCATTCTATCCACCATGCCGACCTTCACGTATCGCGCCATGAACCCCAAGGGCGAGACGCAAACCGGCGTCATGGAAGCCCCGAACCGGGGTGCCGTTATCCAGCGCCTGCGGCTGAGCCAGTTGCGCCCGGTGGACATCACCACCAAGGGCGGCGCCGCGGCCGCCGAGGCGGTGGCCACCGCCAAGGGTTCCATAGTGCCGGAGACGACCGCGCAAGGCAAGCCCAGCGGACCGCCCAAATTGTTGGAGCCGGAAGAGTTCAAGGGCGGCAAGAACGCGCTGGCGTTCCTGAAAAAATTATACCAACTCAACGGCGGCGGCATGCCGCTGGGCGATTCCATCCGCCTGTTAAGTGTGCGCGTGAGCGACCCCAAGCAGGCCTCCATCGCCAACCGGTTGTGGAAGGACATCAGTGAGGGCCGCACCTTCGCCAACGCGCTGCGTAATTATCCCAAGAGCTTTGACACGGCGACCGTCCATCTCGTGGAAGCGGGCGAAACTACTGGCAATCTGATCCCGGTGCTCAAGAACGTCATTGATAATCTCGAAGAGCAGGCGGGTTTGCGCAAGAAAATCATGGGCGGCCTGGCCTACCCGTTGTTCATTTGCACCCTCGCCTTCGGCGTCATGCTGCTGTTCCTGTATTTTCTGCTGCCCCGCATTTCCGACATGATGAAGAGCATGGGCGGCCAGATGAATTTCCTGACGGCCATGCTCATCAGTGTCTCGTCGTTTGCCGCCCGCTGGGGTTGGGCCGTGATGCTCGTGGTGGGCATCGTGGCCGTGGCCATTTACCGCTGGCGCAAAACCCCGGAAGGCCGCGCCGCCACCGACGGCTGGGTGCTGAAGATCCCGTTCTTGAAAACCATTTTCTATAATGTGGACATCTGCCACATCTCCAATCTTTGCGCCACGCTGCTCGAAAGCGGCCTGAATACCACCGAGACCTTGCGGATGACCGAACGCACCGTGACCAACACCAAAATCCAGGCGCGCTTTAACGCCGCGCGCGGGCTTATTAACGACGGCGCCTCGTTCTCCAACGCCTTCCGCCGCTACGCCGTGCTCCCGGACTTGGACCTCGACCTGCTCTCCGTCGGTGAAAACACCGGTAACATCGCGAAAAGCTTCCGCGAAATCTACAAAATGCACAGCCAGCAATTGACCGAACAGTTCCAGTTGCTCACCATCGTCATCACCGGCGGCGCGCTCGGCACGGCGTTCATCCTCGTCGCCATCCTCGCCGTCAGCATCGTCCTGAGCGTGTTGGGCATGAGCAAATCCCTCCTCGGCGGGCATCACTAGGCGGTTCAAGCGCGCGCGACGGGAGTCTTTTCGATGCGGCGGGCGAGTTCGACATCCAAGGCGGTCACGCGCCCGCCGGCGTCGTGGGTGTTGAGGCCCAGCTCGACTTTGTTGTAAACGTTCTTGATTTCAGGATGGTGGTCGAGACCCTCGGCTTCGAAGCCAACGCGGACGAGGAACGTCAGCGCGTCGCGAAAATTCTTAAATTGGAAGTGTTTGACCAGCTTATGGCCGGTGAAGGCCCAGCCGGGCAAATCGGCGAGGGCGGCGTGGACTTCGGCGTCGGTCAGAGGATGGCGGGGGAGTTTGTTCATGGGGGGAAATCAACATCCAATATCGAACTTTCAACTTCCAACATCCAATGTTGAAAATTGCAGCGGTGAGGCTGGAATTTGAAATTTTAGATTTGAGATTTCAGAGTTGGATGTTCGATGTTGAATATTCGCGGTCAGTCCTCGACTTTTAATTCCCGCCCCATGAGGCGCTGGATGGTCTGGCGCGGGTCGCGGCCGGCATACAGGAGGGCGTGAACTTCAGCAAGGATGGGGGCGTCAATTTTTTCACGCTGGCAAAGGGCGGCAAAGGCGGCGGTGGCGCCGTAACCCTCGACCACAGTGGGGCGCTCGCGCAGCAAAGCGGCGGGCGACTGGCCGCGCGCAATATCCTCGCCAAACGTGCGGTTGCGGCTCCAGCGCCCATTGCAGGTGGCGACAAAGTCGCCGAAGCCGCCCAAGCCGTAGAAGGTCGCCGTTTGGCCGCCGAGGCGCACCCCGAGGACAGTCATTTCATGAAGCGCGCGGGTGAGGTAGGCGGCCTTGGCGTTGTCGCCCAAGCCCAGGCCGTCGCACAAGCCTGCGCCGATGGCGTAAATATTTTTAAGCGCGGCGGCGGCTTCGACGCCGATGACATCGCGTGTACGATAAACCCGCAGCGTGGGGCTGCTGAGGGCGGTTTGCACCCGGCAGGCGCGTTCCTCGGCAACCTGGGTGGCGAGCACTACGGCCGTGGGTTGTCCGGCGGCGACCTCGGCAGCGTGGGAGGGGCCCGAGAGCACCGCCGTCTCCGCGTCGGGAATTACCTCGGCCACAATCGCACAAGGGAGTTGGAAAGTGCCCATTTCCATGCCCTTGCAGAGCGTGATGAACATGGGCTTGGCCCAAGCGGTGTCCAGTTGCGCCCGGACGGATTGGGCCAGGGCACGCAGGCCACGCATCGGGCAGGCGAGCAGCACCACTTCAGCCTCCATGAGTGCGGGGCGGATTTCGAGGCCGATTTGCAAGCTGGGCGGCAGCTTGAAGCCGGGCAGGTAGGCCCGGTTCTCGCGCGCGGCGGCAAGCTCGAGGGCGGCTTCGAGACGACGGGGCACGAGGGTGACAACGTGGCCGGCGCGGTCGCAATGCAACGCAAGCGCCGTGCCCCAAGCCCCGGCTCCAAGTATGGTGACGTTCATCCAGTGCCAGTAAAGGCGACCGGCCGCGCCCCGCCAAGCTGTAAACATCGACGCGGGCTGGGACAAAATCCGCAACATTACACGCTTGTTATGCGTTTCAAAAAGCGATGAAATCAAGGGGCTGGCGCGTTTCCCGCCCACTTCCGATGAAACCTGCGTTGATTCAACTCGCCTTGTCGCTCTTGGCCGGGCTGGCTGCGCCAAATATTTACGGCGCGGCAGCGCGCCCGCCCGCCCCGCCACTGCCGGATTTGAGCAACTACATTCTTACTCCGCGGGAGCCGCACACCCCACGCATCAATGGCCCGAATATTTACGGCGAGCGTCCGGGCCGCCCCTTTCTCTACACCATTCCCGCCACCGGCGACCGACCTATGACGTTTGCGGCGGACGGCATGCCCACCGGCTTGACGCTTGACCCGAACACCGGCCAAATTTCCGGCGTGGCCGCCACGGCGGGAACTTACGCCGTGACCTTGACGGCTGAAAATGCCCTAGGCAAAGCCACGCGTAATTTCAAGATCGTCATTGGCGAGCAAATCGCGCTGACTCCGCCGATGGGTTGGAACAGTTGGAACTCCTGGGCTGGCAATGTGGATCAGGACAAGGTGCTGCAATCGGCCAAAATTCTCGTTTCGTCCGGCCTCGCCAACCATGGCTGGACCTACGTCAACATTGACGACACCTGGCAAGGCATGCGCACCGGGCCGGACCACGCGCTGCTGGCCAATGACAAATTCCCCGATATGAAGGGCTTGTGCGCCCAAATCCACCAAATGGGCCTGAAGGCGGGGATTTACTCGACACCGTGGATCACCTCTTACGCCAGCTTTGGCGGCGGCTCGAGTGACGACCCGGACGGCGTGTGGGACCGGGCCGTCCAGGCCAACGGAAATTTTCACCACATCGGCATGTATCATTTCGTCACCCCCGATGCCAAGCAATGGGCGGACTGGGGTTTCGACTACCTCAAATACGACTGGAATCCAAACGACACCGCCAGTACCGGCGAGATGGGTGGCGCCTTGCGGCAGTGCGGACGCGACATCGTCTTCAGCTTGTCCAACGCGGCGCCGATTAACCACGCGGCCGACTGGGCCAGCCTGGCCAACTGCTGGCGCACCACCGGCGACATCGGAGACTTGTGGGGCCGCGCGGCGGACTACCACCACGGCGTTGCGGAAATTGGCTTCGGGCAGGATCAGTGGGCGCCCTATGCCGGCCCGGGCCATTGGAACGACACGGATATGTTGGTGGTGGGTTATGTGAGCGTCGGTTCGCCCATTCACGCCACACGGTTGACGCCGGATGAGCAATACACGCATGTCAGCCTATGGTGTCTGCTCTCCGCGCCGCTGCTCATTGGCTGCGAGATGGACAAGCTCGACGCCTTTACTTTGAGCCTGCTGACCAATGACGAAGTCCTGGCGGTGGACCAGGACGCCTTGGGGAAAGCCGCCGTGCGGGTTTCCGGCCCGCCGTTTCAACCGCCGCCGCCCGTGGGTGGCCGGGGCGGGCCGCCGCCACCCACCAGCGAGTTGTCCTTTCCGGAGCAAATCGCCATCAGCGACGCCTTGCGCAAGGCCCTCTCCGACGCCGACCCGGAGGCGAAAAACATTCTCGATCGGTATCCGAACTACACCCTGCTCTCGAACGTGAACATGCGTAATAATCCCGGTGGCAATGGCCTGGTGTATGCCAAACCGCTCGAAGACGGTTCCCTCGCCGTCGGGCTGTTCAACGTTGGCCCGCGCCCGGGCAAAGTCACCGCCGCCTGGGCGGATCTGGGCCTGGCGGGACGACGCCTGGTGCGCGACCTCTGGCGGCAGCAGGATCTCGGCACGTTTGACACCGAGTTTTCCGCGATGGTGCCGGCGCACGGGGTGCTGCTGGTGAAAATCAAGCCCGCGCCCTGAAGGGAAGTGAGTAGCGCCCTCCCGTGGTGATTTCAGCTTGATGTAAACAGGATTTTACGCCGTCATCCGGGTTCACGCGCACGCGCATTTTTCCTTTATGCAATATCGAACGCTGGGCCGGACGGGCCTCAAGGTTTCGGCGCTGGCCTTCGGCGGCTCGTCGCTCGGATCGGCCTTCCGCCCGATTGACGAGGGCGAGGGCATCCGTGCGGTGCACACGGCCCTCGACCACGGCATCAACCTGATTGACACCGCGCCTTATTACGGCGCGACGACGGCCGAGACCGTGCTGGGCAAGGCGCTGCGCGGCGTCCCGCGCGATAAGTATTTCCTCGCCACCAAGGTCGCGCGCTACGGGCCGGAGGCCACGGACTTTGACTTCTCGGCCCAGCGCGTGACCGCCAGCGTGGATGAAAGTCTGGCGCGGCTCGGCGTGGCTTACGTGGACTTCATCCAGGTGCATGACATGGAGTTTGGCGACTTGGAGCAGATCGTGAATGAGACGATTCCCGCGCTGCACCGAGTGAAGGCGGCGGGCAAAGCGCGCTTTGTCGGGATTTCCTGCCTGCCGGTGCGGCTGTTCCGCGCCGTGCTCGACCGCGTGCCGGTGGACCAGATCCAGTCGTATTGCCATTATTGCCTGAACGACACGGCGCTGGAAGATTTGCTGCCGTATTTGCGGGAAAAGGGCGTGGGGATTTTCAATTCCGCGCCGCTGGCGATGCGGCTGTTGAGCAACGAAGGGCCGCCCGCGTGGCATCCCGCGCCGGCCGCGCTGCGCGCGAAATGCGCCGAGGCCGCGGCGCTCTGCCGCGCGCGCGGGTCGGACTTGGGCAAACTGGCCCTGCAATTTTCGCTGGCGAATACTGCCATCCATACCAATATCGTGGGCACCGCCGACCCACATCGCGTCTTGCAAAACTTGCGCGACCTCGCCGAGCCGCTGGATCAAACCCTGCTGGCCGACGTGCAAAAAATCCTCGCGCCGGTGCATAACCTGACCTGGCCCTCGGGCCGCCCGGAGAATAATTGACCGCCATGAAAACACTGGTCCTTGACGCGCCGGGAAAATTTTCCTACGGCGAAATACCAAAGCCCGCGCTCGCACCCGGCGATGTGCTGCTGCGCGTGCGGCGGCTGGGCTTTTGCGGCACGGACTTGAGCACGTTTCGCGGCGCGAATCCGTTGGTCACCTACCCACGCGTGCCGGGGCATGAAATCGCCGCCATTATCGAGGCGGTGACGCCCGGCGTGCCGGCGAATCTGCCCGTCGGCCTGGAGGTGACAGTCATGCCCTATACGGCGTGCGGAAAATGCACGGCGTGCCGGAGCGGGCGCGTAAATGCCTGCCGTTACAACCAAACACTCGGGGTGCAGCAGGAAGGCGCGTTCACAGATTACCTTGCGGTGCCGTGGTCAAAAATCGTGGCCGCGCAACTGGGTTTGCGCGAGCTGGCCCTGGTTGAGCCGCTGGCGGTCGGCTTTCACGCCGTGGCCCGCGGGCGCGTGGCGAAAAATGACACCGTGCTCGTGTTCGGCTGCGGCATGATTGGCCTTGGGGTTATCGCCGCCGCCGGGCTGCACCGCGGCGCCAACGTCATCGCGGTGGACATTGAGGATGGGAAGCTGGCGCTGGCGAAAAAAGCCGGCGCGGCGCACGTCATCAACTCGCGGAGTGAGAATCTCGCCGAACGGGTGGCGGCGCTGACCAACGGCGACGGCGCGAACGTTTGCATCGAGGCAGTGGGCGCGCCGGCCACCTTCCTGGCCGCAGTCGAGCACGTCTGCTACACGGGGCGCATCGTGTATATTGGCTATGCGAAGGCGCCGGTGTCTTATGAAACGAAATATTTTGTGATGAAGGAGATCGATATCCTCGGCTCGCGCAACTCGACCATCGAAGATTTCCGCGCCGTAATCGGATTACTCGAAAGTGGGCGCTACCCGGTCGCCGAGACAATCACGCGCACGGTGCCGTTCGGCGAAGCCGGCGCGGCCCTGGCGGCCTGGTCGGACAACCCCGGCGAGATCACCAAAATCCACGTGACCGTGGACTGAGCCATGCTTGTCATTGACGCCCATCACCACTTTTGGCGCTTTAACGTCCAGGACTTCGGCTGGATTGACGACGCCATGCACGTCATCCGCCGCGATTTCCTGCCGCCGGATTTGCAAGAAACCATCTGCGTGGCGGGCGTGGACGGCGTGGTGTCGGTGCAGGCGCGGCAAAGTCTGGCGGAGACGCGCTGGTTGCTGGAATTGGCAGGGGAAAATCCCTTCTTGCGCGGCGTGGTGGGCTGGGTGCCGTTGATTGCGCCGGAGGTCGGGGATATTCTCGGCGAGCTGGCGACGAACCCCAAGCTGCGCGCAGTGCGCCATGTGCTGCAACGGGAGGCGGACGAATGTTACATGCTGCGCGAGGACTTTGCCCGCGGTATTGCAGCGTTGCGCGCGCACCGACTGGCCTACGACATCCTGATTTTCGAGCGTCACCTGCCGCAGACGATTCAGTTCGTGGACCGCCACCCGCAGCAAATTTTCGTGCTGGATCACCTGGCCAAGCCGCGCATCAAGGATGGGTTGCTGGAGCCCTGGCGGAAAAACATCATCGAGTTGGCGCGGCGGCCCCATGTCTATTGCAAACTTTCCGGGATGGTGACGGAGGCCGATTACCTGCACTGGACCGAGGCGCAATTGCGGCCGTATTTTGAGACGGTACTCGAAGCCTTCGGGCCGCGGCGGCTGCTGTTCGGCAGCGACTGGCCGGTGTGCTTGGTGGCCTGCGACTATGCGCGCTGGGTGAAACTCGTGCGCGGCTGGATCGGCAAACTTTCCACCGCGGAGCAAGCGCGCATCCTGGGCGAAACGGCGGCGGAAGCCTACGGCCTTTGACCGTCCATGTAAACTTGCGCGCGACACCTCCATCAACCAGGCTTTTGTTGCAATGAAACTCCCCGCCACAAGCTGCGGGGCATTGACCTCCCTATGAAACCCCACCCCCGTTGCAACCGCGCCGCTCCGGCGGTGCTCTTCGTGTTGGCCGCGCTGGCCGCGCTGCCCCATCAAGCCGCCGCGCAATCCGGCCCCAAGACGACTCCCGCCGTCGTGGCCGCGGCGGCCGCCGATTGCCCGCCCATTCCCGCCGGGCCGTATGAAGCGACGTGGGACTCCGTGAAGCAGCATCAAATCCCGCAATGGTATCAAGATGCGAAGTTCGGCATCTCGATGCACTGGGGCCTTTACTCCGTGCCCGCGCACGGCAGCGAGTGGTATGACAAAAACATGGTGGGCGACGCCGCCACCTACCAATGGCACGTCGCCAATTTCGGCCCGCTGGATAAATTTGGCTACAAGGATTTCATCCCCCTGTTCACGGCGTGGCAATGGGACCCCGACGCTTGGGCGGCGTTGTTTAAGAAGGCGGGCGCGAAATACGTCATGCCCTCGGCCGAGCACCACGATGGGTTCGCGCTCTGGGACAGCGCGGTGAACAAATTCAACGCCAAGAACATGGGGCCGAAGCGCGACCTCATCGGCGACCTCTCCGTCGCGGTGCATAAGGTGGGCCTGAAATTCGGCGTCACCAACCACAGCATGGAGCATTTCACCTTCGTCAACCCGACCGCCGTGCCGCCGGACGTGCTCGCCGAGCTGAAAGCCGACCAGAAGGATTTATACGACCCCGCCTGGGCCGATTTCTACAGCGTGGCCGACCGCAGTGACGCGGCCTGCCGGCGGTTTCTCATCAACTGGGTCAAGCAGAACGACGAGCTGATTGACAAATACCAACTCGACTTGCTGTGGTGGGACAACGGCGTGAACCCGCCGCTCTTCGACCCGCTGAAGTTGAAGGTCTTCGCCTATTTTTACAACAGCGCGACGAAGCTGGGCAAGGATGTCTCGATGATCACCAAGGGCAATGCGTCGCAGGGCGGCCACATTGAGGACTACGAGCGCCAGATGCGCCAGCCCAAGGACATTCAACCCGCGGAGTGGGAGGTGCATGATTCGCCCGGCTCTCGCTGGGGTTACCTGACCGCCGACACCGGCCACCTGCCCGGCCCCATCTGGGGCCTCGAACGATTGGTCGAAGCTGTGTGCCGCAACGGCAATTTTCTGCTGAACATTGGCCCCAAGCCCGACGGCACCATCCCGGACGAGGAAGTGAGCCTCTTGCTCGGCATGGGCCGCTGGCTCGATGTCAATGGCGAGGCGATTTATGGCACGCGCGCGTGGACGAAGGCTGGCGAAGGCGACATGGTCCTCTCGCGCTACACCTCGAAGGAAATCCGCTTCACCACCAAGGGCGACACGCTCTACGCCATCGTGATGGCGTGGCCGGAGAACGGGCAGGCCGTCATCACCTCGCTGGCCAAAGGCGCGGCGCCCGCTGGGAAAATCGAGAAGGTCGAACTCCTCGGCGCCAAAGACCCCTTGACCTTCACGCAGGACGACCAGGGCCTGACCGTCAAATTCCCCGCCGACAAACCCTGCGATTTTTTCTACACGCTGAAAATCACCGGCCTGAAACTCACCTCGGACGCCACACCGGCGGAAACGAAAACTGCCGACGCGACAACCAGCGGCCAGCCATCGCTCGTCGCGACCGCGCGCTAATTATTTTGCCGAGGAAAGCGCAACACGGATAAAACCACTTCACCCAATGAATTTAGACTCTATCGCACTGGAGCGCAGAACCGGCGCAGGCGCGTTTCTTCCGTCCCGGGGAGCGCGACCGTCCCGGTCGCTGCGGTCGGCGTCTCGCCGACCGCTTCTTAGCAAAAGCAGGGGGGCCAGCTCCATTCGCCGGCTTTCGAAGATGTCCTCGGCGAGACGCCGAGGACGGCGGGCGGGACGCCCGCGCTCCCCGGGACGAAAACCCTCCATCCTCAAGTCCAACCATAATTTGAAATTGGTATAAATTCCCAAGCAAACGATGAAGCCAAAAAATTTCATCTGGGTTGCCCTTGCCGTCGCCATCGTGGGCCTCGGCCTCTGGTGGTTCATGCGCCCAACGACAGCAATGTCAGAAAAAACGTCCGAAGCGCCGATGCCCGCCAAGGCCAATGCGCCTGCGCTGAGCAAAGTCGAAGCGCCCAAACCGATCGCACCGCCGAGCGTCGCTCCGCTCGGGCAGAAACCCGACACTACACCCGTTGCCGCCACCCAGACACCAGACCCCAACGCCGACCCACAAGCCGATTTGAAAACCGCAATCTCCGACATTGTGCGTTTGTATCGGACTGGTGATCCGGTGGAGGTCTATAAAATTTACGTCCAGCCGGACGAATTTGTACCCGATCTCTATCAAGAAATGGAAGAGCACGAACAGCAGGGTGACCAGATACCGGAATTGCAACAGCCAACGCAAGAGCTTCACGACACGATTGCACGGTCTTGGGAAGCCCTGGAAGACCAGACCCCGACTTTTAACGCCACGGGGGACGAAGCCATTTATTGGAAACAGGGGATTATCCCCTCGCCTGATGGGGGCTACGCGGTTGGCGGTAATGCGGATTCCGTTACTTTTATCAAAATCAACGGCAAGTGGTATTTGAAAAACGGTCCTTTTTGATAATCGAGTTGGGTTTATCAAATGTTCAATCCCGTAATAATTCTCACATAAATATTTACCTCCACCCCCATGCAACCCATCGCCCGCCTCCTTGCCATCGCCCCCTTCCTCACCTTCGCCTTATTTTTGGCCAGCCCGGCCCTGACCGCGCAGGACAGCCCTCGCCCGCTCAAGCCCGACCGCGGCGATATGCCTACGTCCACGCTCTACGACTACGGCGTCATGGGGCCGAACGCCACGCCGGAGATTGTGGCGGCCGCGGACAAAGCGGTCACCACGCCGATGGCGCCCGGGCCGGTCGCGCCGACGTGGGATTCGATTCAGAAAAATTACCAGACGCCCTCCTGGTTCGAGGACGCCAAGTTCGGCATTTTCATGCACTGGGGCATTTATTCCGTCGCCGCCCATGGCGGCGGGAACAACAACAGCGCCGCGGAGTGGTATGAAAAGCACATGTATTCCGGCGGCGCGGAATTGCAGTGGCACATTGATCACTTCGGCGACCCCGCGGCGGGCGGCGGCTACAAAAATCTTATCTCGTTGTTCACCGCCAAGAATTGGGACCCGGACGCCTGGGCGGCGCTCTTCAAAAAGGCCGGGGCCAAATTCGTGGTGCCCACCGCCGAACACCACGATAATTTCGCCAACTGGGACAGCCAGGTGACGCCGTTCAACGCCAAGCGCATGGGGCCGATGCGCGACTTGATTGGCGACCTCGCCGCGGCCGTGCGCAAGCAGGGCCTGAAATTCGGCGTCTCCAACCACGGCATGGAAAACTTTACCTTTATCGTGCCCGACCCGACGCTCAACGCGCGCCTCAAGGCCGCGCAAGCCGACCTCTACGACCCGGCGTGGGTGGATTTTTACCACGTCGCCGACCGCAGCGACGCCAGCATGACGCGCTTCCTCACCGACTGGGTCAATCGCAACCTCGAATTGATTGACAAATACCAGCCGGATCTTCTCTGGTTTGACAACGGCGTCAACCTGCGCGTGCTGGACCCGCTGAAGGAGCACGTCGCCGCCTACTTTTACAATCGCGCGCAGCAATGGGGCAAGGAAGTCTCCATCAGCACCAAATACCTCGCCTACGCGCCGAGCAATGACGACACGAAGCAAATCGGCTCAATCATTGACTTTGAAAAAGTCGGCACGCGCTCGCCGGCGGGCATCCGCCCCGGCCCGTGGATGGTGGACGACCCGATTGGCAGCACCTGGGGCTACAGCACGGCCATGACGGTGTCCAACGCGAACGCCGTCCTCGGCAAGTTGATTGACACGGTGAGCAAGGGCGGCGATTTCCTGCTCAATATTTCGCCGATGGCCGACGGCACCATCCCCGAGGCGCAGCAGACCACACTGTTGGGCATCGGCGCGTGGCTGGACGTGAACGGCGACGCGATTTACGGCACCCGCGCGTGGACGAAGTTCAGCGAAGGCGGCGCGGGCCGCGGCGCTCTGAGCTACCACTTTACCACCAAGGGCGACACGCTCTACGCCATCGCCTCGGCCTGGCCGGGTGAACAAGCAGTCATCACCTCGCTGGCCAAGGGCGCGGTCGCCACCAACGGGCCAATCAAAGTCGAACTGCTCGGCCACGACGGCGCACTTGACAGCACGCAGGACGAAACGGGCTTGAAAATCACCCTGCCCGCCGACCGCCCAACCGGCGGCGCGAATTACTTCGCGCTGAAAATCACGGGCCTCAACCTGCACGCTCCCGCGGGCACAAACTAGCCCAAGACGATTCACCGCCAAGACGCAAAGAGCGCTAAGAATAATTTCTGAAAAAAAACTCCCTTTGCGCTCTTCGCGCCTTGGCGGTGAACATAATCCCCATGCTCAAACACGGCATCCTCAATCCCCACCTCCTCGAGCTGCTCGGGCGCTTCCGGCACACGAACACCCTTGTCATCGCCGACCGCGGTTTTCCGTCCTGGCCGCAAGTGCCGACGATTGACCTGAGCCTGACCGACGATATTCCGACGGTCGCGCAGGTGCTCGCGGCGCTGTTGCCGGCGTGCTCCATCGGCGCGGCCTTCATGGCGCGGGAATTCAAAGCGCGCAACTCCGCCGAGGCGGTCAAGGCGGCGGAACAATTATTGCGCGCACACGGCGTCAAAATCCGCTATGAAAAGCACGCGGATTTCAAAAAGCGCGTGCCCGCCTGCCTCGGCCTCATCCGCACGGCCGACACGATTCCCTACCGGAACATCATTTTGGAATCGGCGTGAAGTAAACTAGGTGTTCGCCTTTGGATTCATTTCCGAGTCAAGGGGAGATGTGTAACCTGACTCCCGCCCTGCCCTTTTTAGCTTGAATAAGGATTGTTGTCTACTTTTTATCGTCTTTATAAAATTTTATCTGCAGCATCGCTTGGATTGCAGGCTCCAAATAAGAACGACCAATATCCCTCAAAAAGCCAGGTTCTAGACTATCCCCGTAATAAAATGAATGCCCGGTGCGTGGGTGTTTGAGTTTTGCAAAGAATACCTCTTCTAAATATTCTTGGAATTTCTCTTGAGTGTCTGATGACTGCTGCTTCCAATGAGCAGTATTTTTGAACTTTCTAACAATATACTTGGAAATCTCCACCCTGTTCTTACATGGAAAACCACGGAAACAGTGATTTTGGCCGAAGTGGCATTTCAAATCAGATTCTGCTTTTTCTGCCATATCTCTTGCCTCAAATACCCAAACTTCTGGCATTCCATATATCATTTTTAACATGAGATAATCAACCCGACGATCGTATTTCCCTGTTAGTTTTTCGTGAAATAAGCCTGCCCTCCTGACACGATCGCTGGATTTGGAGCTTGTCCCCCATGCACAAATCTCTGGAGTGAATTCATAAAGGTAGCACCATTGTTTATTTTGACTACTACGTTTAAAGGCCCGCCATTCTTTCCACTTCTCGCCTAAGTAACGCCATTGATCTGTTAAACTCATATATTTAAGTTTCTGTTGTTCCTCCGGGTTTAATATCTGATGTGCTCGCATCGACCCGTTGGAAGGATTTTTAAGAAATTCCCTGCAAAATTGGCTATCCATAATCATAACGTGCGCGAGCCTTGATTCCGCCACGTCGGAAAGAGTTTTGCCTTGGCGGCGGGCAGTCGAGCGCAACGCCTGCACAGTGGCGGGCGCCAGCCGCAGCAAGATCGGCAGGCGGCCCGTGGGTTTGCGACCCGCGCCGCGCCGCGCGCCTCCGCGCCGGAGGGGTTGCGTGACCACCCGGCGCAAGTCGGGTAGTGGCAGGCCGTTGAGCGCGGCGAGATTGACCTGATAGCCTTCGGCGTCGAACGCCGGCGCTTCAGGGAGTTTGGTTTTTCCAGTGATTTTCATAGTAGTCGCGTCCTTTCCTCCAATAACCCGCGCCGACGATGCGGATGACTCCGCCCGGACGATGAGTATAACGCACGAGGAGGATGCGTGCGTCCACCCGGCCCAGCAGCCACCAACGCAACTCGCGCCGGTTGCTGTGCGCCGCATCATAAAGATCGACCGCGCGTGGATCGGCAAAAGCCTGCTGCGCCGGCTGAAATCCACGCCATGGCGCGCAATGTTCGCGCGTTCCTTGGCGGCATCCCAGACGAAGCGCATGGCTGGACTCTAGAGCGCATAACTTGAATGTCAATATCTAAAATCAAACCGCTGCCGGGCGCAAGTCCTGACAACTTTACTCCGGCGAAGGTGGCGCCACCATAGGCCGGGCCGACGCCGGCGTGGCGGGGAAGACGCGGTTGCGCACGTCTTCCGCGTAGGCGGCGAAGGCCGCGCGCATCGTGTCGTGCAAATGCGCGTAGGCCTTGGTGAAGGAGGGCGCACGCTCGTTGATGCCCAGAATATCATGCGCCACCAAAATTTGACCGTCACAATCCGGGCCGCTGCCGATGCCGATGAGGGGGACGCGGGCCGTGCGCGTCAATTCCGCCGCGAGGCGCGGGTCCACCAGCTCGGCGACGAAGGCGAAGACGCCGGCATTTTCCAGCACCGCCACATCGGCGCGCAGGGCGTCCGCCTCCGCGCCGCGCTGGCCGAATTTGCGGTAGCCGCCGAGGACGTTGACTTGCTGGGGTTGCAGGCCGATGTGGCCCATGACGGGAATGCCGGCTTGGACGAGGCGCTCGACCAACGGCGCGAGGGCTGCGCCGCCTTCAATTTTCACGGCCTCGATGCCGCCCTCCTGCACGAGCCGGCGGCACGCCTTGACCACGTCGCCGGGCTTCAGGTGGGCGTCGCCAAAGGGCAAATCCGCGACGAGCAGGGCTTCGGGCTTGGCGCGGGCGACGGCGGCGGCGTGATGCACAATCATGTCGAGCGTCACCGGCACAGTGTTGGCAAAACCGAGGACGTTGTTGCCCACCGAATCGCCGACCAGAATGAGGTCTACTCCCGCTGCATCGGCACAATGGGCCGTGGGCGTGTCGTAGGCGGTGACGCAGACGATGGGGCGCTGGCCTTTGAGGGCACGCAGGATTTGGGTCGTCATCTTCACGGAAAATATTTTCTTTTAAATTATTGCCAAACGCAACGCCAAACGAAGCTGTCCCCGGCGCGGAATTTGGCGTATAATGCCTCTCCAATCGGCCATGAAACGCTCTCTACACCATCGGTGGAACCGCCTGTTTCGGCGGCGCGGCGGCCTGCCGCTCACGGCCCGGGTGACGCGCACCAGCTACGATGGGTCGGCGGCGCGCGGCGCGTTCGACCGGCCGCGCGTGGGGGTGCGCGAATTATCCGACCGCCGCCGCAATTGGGTCCGGCGCATCGCGTTGGCGGCGGGCGCGGTTGCGGTCGTCTGGATTTTGTGGCAGAGCTGGATTGGGTTGGGCATCTTTGGCAATTAAGGGCTCAGGCCAAGAAATTGCTTTGGAAATTTTTACCACAAAACCTACAAAAAAACTCAAAGCCCACCCCAAACCATTCCTGCCCAAAATTTATTTTATGCGTCTTTTGCGTTTTTTGTGGTAATGAATTGTCTGGCGCATTTGTCAGACCCGATCCGGCTATCTTTTTATCATGACCGCTTTTTCCGCCACGCTTCCCGCCGATTCCGTGCCACCCGCCGCCCGGGCTGTGGGGTTGGGCGCGACGGCGAAGCTGAATCTCGCGCTGGCGGCGCTGCTGTGGGTCTGGCTGGCGGGGGAATTGTGGTTCGAGTGGTCCATCAGCGACCAATATGGCTACGGTTTGTTTGTGCCGTTTTTGACGGCGTATTTGCTGTGGCTGCGGATGGAGGACCGGCCCGCGCCGCAGCCCGGGCGCGGGGTGGGCGCGCTGCTGGCGTTTTTGGCGCTGGTGGCGCTGGCGCACTATCCCATCGCGGTGATTTTCTCGGCGAATGCGGATTGGCGGCTGCTGGCGTGGGGCGAGGCGTTGCTGGCGCTGACGGCGACTGCTTGGTTGCTCGCGCACTGGGGCGGGTGGCCGTGGGTGCGGCATTTTGGGCCCGCGCTGCTGTTGTTTTTATTCGCGGTGCCGTGGCCGAGCCTGCTGCAAATCACCGTCGTAAATGATTTAATGACCTTTGTGGCCGGGGTGGTGACGGAAATCCTGAATTTGATGGGTTACAGCGCGCAGCAGAACGGCAACATCATCCAGGTGCATGGCACGCCGGTGCTGGTCGAGGAAGCGTGCAGCGGCGTGCGCTCGATTCAGTCCACCATCATGGCGGGTTGGCTGGTGGGCGAATGGTGGCGGTTTCGCGCGTGGGGCCGGGCGGGCCTGCTCGCGTGGGCGTCGCTGATCGCCGTGCTGTTTAATTTGCTGCGGACTTTTATCCTGGCCTGGATGGCCGCGACGGGCGGCCCGGCGCTGATGGAGCACTGGCATGACTTTACGGGCTACCTGGTTTTTGGCCTGAGCTTCACCACCGTGCTGGCGGGTGCGTGGCTGGCCCGGCCCCGGGAGAAAATCGTCCCGCGAATTGAAACGGAGCGGGAGCCTGCGCCGCACTGGCTGCCCAACGGCGCCGTCATCGTCCTGCTGGGGTTGTTGGCGGGCGCGTGGCCCGCGAGCGTCGCGTGGTATGCGGCACGCGGGCCGGACGTGGCGGACAAGGCGGGTTGGAAGCTGAACCTCGCCGCCGCCGCCCCGCAGGCCAAAGTTGAGGCCACTCCCGCGGCTTTGCGCCAGGTGCTTTTTTACAACACGGGCAGTGAAGCCGCGTGGACGGACGACGGCGGGCGGTATTGGCGGCTGTATAATTTGCAGTGGACGCGCGCGCGCGCGGCGCAATTGGGCGGCGTGCATTCGCCGCAGAGCTGCCTGCCGGCCGTCGGCTGGGTCGAACAGCACCAAGGCGCCAACCTGGACTGGCGGCGCGGCAACCTCGAATTGATTTTCAACACCTACGAATTCACCTACCAGGGCACGCCGCAATTTGTGTTCTACTGCCAGTGGGACCCGGCGGGCTACCCCTATTATGAAAAGACCGGCCGCGAACGCGGCGACCGCCTCCTCGACGCCTGGGGCGCCGACCGCAAACAAGGCAAGCAACTGCTCGAAGTCGCCATCACCAACGCGCCCTCGCTGGCCGACGCGACGAAACAGATGCAACAATTCCTCGACCAAGCCATCGTCGAGCTGCCGCCCACCAACGCGAAATAAGCGGGCGCTTCTCGTCCTCACCGGCATCAGTGTCACCCATCCCGACATCGAATGAGCTGCGATTACGCACGGACAAATACCCTTGCCGGGCACGCGCAAAACACCCATCATGTTCTCCAAGATTGGGTGCTTGAAAAAATCCTCAACGCGTTATGAGCACACCCACATCTGAGTTACGCAGCACGACCAGATCGAAAAGTCTGCCGTCGCTGCCATCTCGCCGACGCTATCGCGTCGTATGGGTTATTATTGTTATTTCAATTCTAGGCGTGGTCTTTGCGGGGGGTTGGTTTATGGGTAAACGCGCAGCTTCTCTTACGCCGCGCACGCCCGCTTCCAGGAAAAATACAACCCCGGCAATGGTTGCTTCAAAAAAAGGCGCTGCCGTCATCCCGCAAAAATTGGCTTGGGATCTCAACAGCCCACTCGCGGAGATTTTGAAGAAATACTCCGGTGGCGCGCGCATCGCAGCCATCGCCAAGTTGGTCGAGCAAACTCCGGTGGCGGAATTATCCCATCTGCTGGATGAAGCTGCGGCGTGCCCCTACGCCAATCTTCGTCAAATTATGGACGATTTGGCCTATGCGAAGTGGGTTGCAACTGATCCGCAAGATGCGCTGGTGTATGCCCAAGCCAATGCCTTGAAATCGGGCAAGACGGACGAGATTACCAGCGTTTTCGCGGCTTGGGCTGGCTTGGATCCCCATGCCGCCCTGGATGCCGCCACGAAATTAAGCCGGGCCTCTTTTCGCAAAGCCGAAATAGACCAGGTGCTGTCCACCTGGGTGCAAAGCGACCCAGCCGCCACCTTGGCCGCGCTTAAACAGACGCCTCCGGGGCTGGCGGGTCCCGATGTGTTGCGGACTGTCTTCGACCAATGGTCGCACCTGGATCCGAACGCTGCGCTCGCTGCCTTGAGTCAAATTGACAATCCCACCACCCGTAATTCGCTCGCCAACGTGGTGATCAGCAACCTGGCGGACAGCGATCCTCAGGCGGCTCTGGATGCATTGCGCAAAATGCCGGTAGGCGACCAAAACGCTAAAACGTTTGGTCTTGTATTTCAAAAATGGGGGGAGCAAGATCCGGTGACTGCGTTCGCCGCGCTCCAACAGCTTCCCGCCAGCCCGGCGAGCCTAGCGGCCAGCGCAAGTCTTTTTCAAAGTTGGGCCGAAATTGATCCCGCAGATTCCCTCAAGACGGCCGAGTCCCTTCCACTCGGCTACGCAAGAAATATGGCAATGAATAGTAGCCTGGCTGGCCTTGGCTCGCAAGATCCGGCGTCGGCGGGAGAATATATTACTTCGCTGCCACCCGGCGGCGATCGGGACCGGGCCTTACTTACCGCCGACTTGTTTAACAATTGGTTGAATCAAGACCCGGCCGCGGCACTCACCTGGATGAACAACAACGCAACTGGCACAATCCAAAGTGCTGCGATAGATACAGTTTTGGCAAACATGGCAACAACCGACCCCCTTGCCGCTTTAGCTTATGTTTCGCAATTGCCCGACGGCGCAACCAAAGACGATAACCTGGCAGTTACCACTGGCTACTGGGCCACGGTTGATCCCTCTGCTGCCCTAGCTTGGGTTAAGAGTAATTTGGAAGGCGCCTCGCAGGAAGGAGCATTAGCGTGCATGGCAAACCTGCTTTCGAACACCAACCCCATCATGGCGTCTAATCTGGTCAGCCAGCTTCCTGACAGCCCGCTCCGCGATCAAGCCATCACGAACTTAGCCACGAGTCTTGCCAGCCTGGATGTGAATTCAGCAACCCAATGGCTGCAAAATCTTCCCGCGGATACGCCCGTTGCCACCCAGGTGACCGCCTATCAGAATGTGGTCAATACCTGGATGAAAGCGGATCCTGCGGGAGCCGCTGCTTATGCGGCAACCCTCGTTCAAAATCCTGACTTAAACAGCGTGGTCGGCAGCGTGGCCAACTTATGGTCGCAAAGCGATAGTGTGGACGCGCTCAACTGGGCTGAATCGCTGCCGGCGGGCGCCGCCCATGATGCGGCTGTTTCCGCCTCGGTCAATAATTGGGCCGCCGTGGATCCCGTGGCGGCGTGGAATTATGGCCAAAACCTCCTACCGAGCGCCAGCACAGACCAACTACTTGCCTCGGTTGCAACCACTTGGAGCATGAAGTATCCAGATGAGGCCATGGCCGCGTTGGCGGCAAGTCCCAGCGATAGCGCGGCTTATTATAACGCGGTGCAAACCACGGCGAAGAATTGGGCCAACCGCAGCGAGCAGGACGCCGAACAATGGGTCGCCAGCCTGCCGGCTGGCGCCACCCGCGATTCAGCCCTAAGTGGCGTCGCTGCCTCGATTGTTCTGGAAAATCCGCAAACAGCATATCAAATGGCTTTGAGCATCAGTAACGAAAATGAGCGCACAACCACAGTAAATAAAGTGATGGCCGAATGGAAAAAGCGAGACCCTGCGGCCGCCGCCGCGGCCCAGCAATCTACCCCGTAGCAGGGCAAGCACCCGGCAGACCCCCAACAATTTTTGCCGTGCTTCAGGGCTTTTTCTCGTCGAGGCTGCGTTCGTAGTCGAAATATGGCTGGAGGGCCTGCCAGGCTGCGGCTTTTTGGCCGGCGCGCCCGAGCAAATCGGCTGTCCACCAGGAGACGAAGGGGGGCGGGTTGGGCCGCTGGGCGAGGACGCGCAGGGTGGCCAGCGCGTCGTCGAAATTCTTGGCGTCAATTTGGCGTTTGAGGAGCACGACGGCGGAGGCGAGGTCCGCCGGGTATTGCTGCATGGCTAGGCGCAGGCTGGCGTCATCCTCGTCGTCGTGCGGGCCAAAATCCGGCAGGGGCACGGGGGGCAGGTGGGCCTGGGCCAAGTCGAAGGCGTCGCCCGGATGGCCGGAGGCCGCCTGCGCGGCCATTTCGATTTGCCACGATTCGTTCACAATGTTCGGGTGGTCATGCAAATAGGCCAGCGCGGCGGCGGGGTCCGTGCCAGCCCAGCGCTCGAGCAAGTCCCGGCGTTGGGCGGGGGTGTATTGCGCCAGCCCGGGGTCGCGTTGCACCTCGTCGGCCATTTCCGCGGGGACGCGCCCGGGCGCGATATACCGGGCCAGAAACACCCAGCGGTCGGCAGGGCTGGTCTTCGAGAGAATGCTGGCGTAGTCCTCGCCGTCGGGCCAGGTGCGCAACTCGTTGTGGATATCGGCCCACAACCCTTCCGGCGTGGGGTCTTCGCGGTGGAGCGCCTCGCGCCAGGCGGCGAAGGCTTGGGCGTGGTTGGTGGGTTCCCAAAGCAGGCCTTCCGTGAAGGCCACCCGGGCCGTGGTCGGATCGAGCAAGCGCGCAATGCGGAAATTTTCCAGCGCGGCGACGGGATTGTTTTCCAAAACGAGTTCCGCGCGCGCGCGCTGGAAATAGGGCCACCATTGCAAGGGCTGGACGGCCTGGCTTCGTTCGGGCGGCCGCCAACATCCCCTCCGCATCGTTGGCTTGCAGGGCGGCTTTGGATTGGTCAAGCGCCCGGCCTTCGACCAAGGTGCTCTCAAGCGGGGCGCCGGCCTGCGCCGCCAGCCAGAGGGCGCCAATGACAAGTAAAATAACCCCTGCCCCTCGCCAAACGAGCTGGGGGACGAGCGTGTGCGGGTGCGTTTCCTTGTCCGGCGCAGCGATGGCAATTAGCCACGCCACAAGCATCCAAGTGCCGAACCGATGCGCGGGAACGTCCACCAGGCTGTGCAACACAAACAGCACAACGCAGAGGGCGGCAAGGTTGCGATACGGCCCGCAAGTTTGGCCATCCTGGCCCAAATAGCGGGCGGCGAGCGCGCCGACGGCCACCAGCACAGTGAGGAGACCGGCCCAGCCAACCTCGCCCAGCAGCCAAAACCAGTCGCTATCCGGATGAAGTATGCTTTGGTAGGTGCGGGAATAATTGCGATATTGGGGAAATACCTGGGAGAATTGGCCGAGGCCGGCGCCGGCAGGCTGGGCCTCGACGAGGTGCAGAGTGTCATGCCAGAGCAAGAGCCGGAACTCGGGCGAAGCCGAGACATCGGACGCGGCGGAGGTGCCGAGGCCCGGCAGGCGTTCAAGGGTTTCCTTGTCGGCAAAAATGAATAATAGCGTCGCGCCCACGATGCCGAGGGGTATCAAAACCTTCACAATGTATTCGCCGGCCTCCCGCCCCAGGCGCACGAACAAAACCGCCAGCGAGCCAGCGGCAAACAACGCGAGCGCCATGCGCGAGCGCCCCATCACGAGCGCCAGCAAACACGGTGCCAGCAGCAGGCCGGCCAGCAAAAAGCGGGGCCGGCGGCGGCGCAGCCCTTCGATCATCAAGCCGAACGCCACAATGCCGCTCAAGCAATACCAGATCGCCGATTGATTGCGGTTCGGAAAATACGTGAAATTCACCGCATCCGTGGCCAGCGGATACTTGTGATGCAGAATATTGCCGGCCGCCGCGCCTGCCGAAAGCAAGGCGCCCAACAACGCCAGCCCCCAAAGCGCAAACTTGCGCGACTCATGGCCGAGCCGGAGATTCAGACACAGGTAGAGCCACGCCAGGCCGGCCACGAGCTGCGCGATGGCCTCCCCCGCCAGCCAGGGCGCCGTGGCGTTGGTTTTGGGCAGCACAACGCCGAGCCGCGCGAGGTCCCCGCGCCACGCTCTCGGCCCCAGCCATGACGCGGGCAGGAAGGACGAAAGCAGACCGAGCGCCAGCAGCGCCAGCATGGCCATCTCGAAAAGTCGTGAGGGTGCGGCCGTCGGCGGCCGGGCCGCCACCCAGGCGCCGATCAGGATTAAAATCCCGCCACGCGCCCAAACCGGCGTGCCACCACCGGCCAGCACCACGACGCCCAAAATTGCCAGCACCACCCAAATGGCCGGCTGCTCCAACCAGTCGGGCCGGCGCCGGCGAGCCGCGGTTTGCTTTCCATTCTTGTCCAAGGGCGATGAAGACGAAGCGGGCATATCGGCGGGGTTACTCAAACAACCTCTTCGACAACAGCATTGCGTAACACCCCCAAGCCGTCAATGTCCACTTCCACCACGTCCCCGGCGCGCAGGAAGACCGGCGGCGTGCGGCCCATCCCCACGCCGGAGGGCGTGCCGGTGAGGATGACCGCGCCGGCGGGCAGCGTCGTCGAGCCGCTGAGGAAGGCAATGAGTTCCGGCACCGAAAAAATCATGTCGCTGGTGCGCGCGTTCTGGCGCAATTCGCCGTTGACGCGGGTGCGCACGCCAAGGTCGAGCGAGGGCGGAAGTTCGTCCGGCGTGACGAGCCAGGGGCCGAGCGGGCAAAAGGTGTCGAAGGTTTTGCCGCGGCAAAATTGTCCCCCACCCCACTGACGCTGCCAGTCGCGCGCACTGACATCGTTCGCACAGCAAAAGCCGGCGACGTAATCAAGCGCGGCTTGCGGTGTGGCGTTTTTACACGGGCGCGCGAGCACAATGGCCAGTTCGGCCTCGTAATCCACCATCTCGCTGCGCAGGCCGCGCGGCAATTGTATCGCGTCTTCAGGATTCTGCACGGACAGCGGCGATTTCATGAACAGCATCGGCCACTGGGGAATCGGCGCGCCGGTTTCCTTGGCGTGTTCGCGGTAGTTCAGGCCGATGGCAAAAATGACCGGCGGCGCCACGGGGGCGAGTAGCTTGAGCCCCAGCGCTAGGTCGTCCGTCTTCTTCCATGCGCCCCATCGGCCGCCTCTTTCGAAACACCGGGCGCGGCCCTCCGGGTCCAGCCAGCCCCAGTGCGGCGGCCCGCCGGCCAACGGCGCATAACGGATGATTTTCATGAAGGATCATCCCAATGACAAAACCGTCAGGAGGCAAAGCAAAAACGACTTGATCTCTCTTGGGCAGCGTTCAATCTTCATCGGCATTCTTATCTAAAGCACCCCCATCATGCGCATCGTTGCTTGGAATCTCGGCCACCAAACCAAAGAGCGTCCGATTCGCGCTGGTTTTGCGGAGGTGATGGCGCAACTCGAACCGGATATTCTGACCTTAAACGAATATGTGCATGGCTCCTCTCGCACCGGCCTGCTCTCTTCACTAGCCAAGATCGGTCTGTGCCATTCCCTAGTTTCAACACAAAGTGGCTCGCATAACCAAGTGCTGATCGCTTCCCAAACCAGAATTATTCCCGGCAAGCTGAAGGCTCCGACAGTTAGCTTGGCCGATAACTCAAATTTCCTGCATATGCACTTACCGGATGAAAATCTGGACGTGGTGGGTATGCGAGTTCCAGCCTATAAGGAAAATGAAAAAAAAGATGCTTATTGGCGGGAATTTGTGCAAATCGCGACACCTACCATCCATAAACGAATTGTTTTTATCGGCGACTTGAATGCCGATCCCACACATTTGCGTTATGTTGGCGCGCGGCATTTGAATCAGTTGGCCGAAGCCGGCTGGCAATTGCCGCCCCCTGAAGGCGACTGGAGCTATATGTCCAAAACCGGCGTCACCTCCCGGATAGACTATGCGCTGGTCAGCCCCCGGCTCGGCGTTACGGCAGCCCGCTACGTAAGCGAAATCAGCCGCATAAAATTGGCTGGCTCCGACGAGACTGCCTTCTCTGATCATGCGGCATTGATCGTGGATGTTCAGATTTGACAAGCCATCTATCTGAAAAATTCTCCTCTTTCGAAATTCGTTTATTTGCATCGCTTCATTTTTTTGACTGATAATTTCAAGCCCAATTACAAGGTGAAATATGAAGCTGCCCAATACCAGCATTGCCAGCATCCCAAGGGCCAAAGTGGTGGATTATTTGCTTTCGCCGGCCCATCATCGCGGAAAGAGTAAAGCGGCATTTTTTATGCAACATGGGTTTACCGCAGAGGAATGGACGGGGTTTGCTCAAGCCCTTCGACAACATGCGCTTGACCACGAAATCACCACCCAGGAATCGTCGCCTTTTGGTGCTCGCTTCGTGATTGACGGGACGCTACGTTCACCCAACGGAGAGACCTTGCATGTGCGGGCAGTTTGGTTTATAGATACTAGCATGGAAGTGCCACGATTCGTCACCGCCTATCCACTCAAGCGCAAAAAAACATGATCCGGGAACTTGATGATGTTGTTCTGACCGCCGACCTGCCCGAAAAAAGGCTGGCCAAGGGCGATATTGGCACCGTTGTGCTTGTGCATAATCGCGGGGAGGGCTTCGAGGTCGAATTTGCCACGCTGGACGGCGAGACTGTGGCCGTCACGACGTTGCTGTGCAGCCAGGTTCGTCCGGTCAAGCGTCGCGAGATTGCCCACGCCCGGGAACTGGCCCCCGCGTAAAATCGCCCGCAGTCACCTCGTTCAGGCCTGCACTTCGTAGTGAAAGTCCTCGATGACGGGGTTGCTGAGCAGATCGCGCGAGAGTTTTTCGAGCGTGGCGCGGAATTCGGGCGAGTCGGGGCCGGGGGCGGAGAACTCAATGGTTTTGCCGACGCGCACCTGCTCGGCGGGCAGGCCCAGGCTGGCCATGGCGTGGCCGACCGCGTTGCCCTGCGGGTCGAGCAGGTTTTTCTTCGGGGTGACAAAGATGGTGACTTTCATGATGGGGTATTTTTACCGGCGGGGAAACGCGCTGGCAAGGAAGAAGCGCGAGGCAAGTGTGAAGCGTGAAGTGTGGAACGTGAAGTTTGAACTCCACACTTCACACTCCACACTTCACACTATTACTGCCTGCCCCTCGTTCCTCGCGGGTGGTGTTTGGCGTGTTCGTCAATCAGCCGGCGTCCGGCAACCGCGGTGTAGATTTGCGTGGTGGCGAGGTCGGCGTGGCCGAGCATCTCCTGGATGGCGCGCAGGTCGGCCCGGTGCGCGAGCAGGTGCGTCGCAAACGAATGGCGGAGCAAGTGCGGATTGACCGGGCGGGTGAGGCCCGCGCGGCGCGCATGCTGCTTGATTAAGACCCAGAACATTTTCCGCGAGAGGGCCTTGCCCTGCTGGCTGAGGAACAGCTCGCTCCCGGTGCGGGCCTTGACCAGCGCGGAGCGGCCGCCGGAGAGATAAATTTGCACGGCTGCCGCCGCAGGCTTGCCAAAGGGCACAAGACGCTCCTTCGACCCTTTGCCGAACACCCGCACAATGCGCTGCTCCAAATCAACCGAAGTCAATTTGAGCGCGCACAGTTCCGACACGCGCAGGCCGCTGGCATACATAAGCTCGAGCATCGCGCGGTCGCGCAGGCCGTGCGGCGTGGTCGCGGGCGGGGCTTCAAGCAGGCGGACGACTTCCGCCGCCGTGAGCGTGCCGGGCAGCTTGCGGCGAAGCTTGGGGCCGGGCAGCAGCGCGGCAAAATCGTCCCCGCGCCAATTCTCGCGCACCAGAAACCGCGCCAGCAGGCGCACCGCCGTCAGCTTGCGCGCGAGGCTGGCGACCGCGTAGTCCCGGCGCGTAAGAGTGACCAGCCAGGACGAGATTTGTTCGGGCCGCACGGTGCGCCAATCCGCCGCGCCGATTTCATGGAGATGCCGCGCGCATTGGGTGAGGTCGCTTTCATAGGCGTCCAGCGTGTGGCGCGCCAGCCCGCGCTCCAATTCCAAATGCGCGAGGAGTGCCTGCATACCCTCGACAAAATTCGCCGGCGCGGATTTTTCATCAGCGGCGGGAGTGGTCGGGCGCGGGGCGCGAACGGGCGGCATGGTGCCGCATCATTTCCGCGCCGCGCGCCGCGCGCAATATTTTCCTCGTTGCATCGCGCCGCGCGTCCGCTAAAAGAAAATCTGCTTTGACTCACTCATGACTGACGGCGACACCATTTCTTCCTCCGCGACCGCCTGGGGGCCGGACGAAGCAAGCGCACTTAAACCGGCGGACTTGCGCGGCATCCTGCGCTATGTCCCGCAGTTCCGCGACCATGTGTTTGTTTTGGCCGTGGACGGGAGCATTGTGGACGACGAAAATTTTCCGAACCTGCTAACGGATATCGCGGTGCTGCGCAGCCTGCACATCCGCGTCGTGCTGGTGCATGGCATCGGGCGGCAGCTCAAGCGCCTCGCGGAACAGCGGCAGGCCGCCATCTCCGATGTCTATGGCGGCGGGCCGACGGACGCCGCGACGTTGAAGCTGGCGATCGAGACCTCCGCACAGGTCAGTCACCAAGTCATCGAGGGTCTCACGCACGCGGGGCTGAAGTGCGCGCTGAGCAACGCGGTGCGCGCCGTGCCAGTGGGTATCGTGAAGGGCAAGGACCAGCTTTTCACCGGCAAGGTGGACAAGCTCGACGTGGAGTTGATCCGGCAACTGCTCAACCTCGACATCGTGCCGGTATTCTCCGCGATTGGCTTCGACCGCGACGGGAATTCGCTGCGCATCAATTCCGACCACTTGGCAAGCGAGCTGGCGATGCGGTTGGAGGCCTCGAAGCTGATTTTCCTCACACCACACGCGGGGTTGCTGCTGGGGGGCCAGGTCGAGGCGAACATCCCGCTCGAGCAGCTCGAAGCCATGCTGGAAAAGCACGCGGAGCAAATTGACGAGCGGCTGCGGAGCAAGGCGCTCTACGCCGTGCGCGCGCTCGAATCCGGCAGCACGCCCCGCGCGCACATCCTCGACGGCCGCGTCTTCGGCGGGCTGCTGACCGAAATTTTCGACAAGGTCGGCGTGGGCACGATGATCCACGCCAACGATTACCAGCAAATCCGCCCCGCCCGCAAAAAGGACGCCCAGGCCATCTACAACATCACCCGCGCCGCGATCAAGACGGAGAAGCTGCGCCAGCGCACGCGCGACCAGATCGAGCGCGACATTGACAATTACTACGTCTATGAAATTGACGGCAGCGTGATCGGCTGCGCCTGCCTGCTGCCCCTCGAGGGGACGGACGCCGCCGAGCTGGCCTCCTTGTTCGTCACGCCGTTCTACCAGGGGCGCGGCGTCGGCCACAAGCTGGCGGAGTTTGCGTGCCTTGAGGCGCAGCGGCGCGGCCATGCGCGCGTACTGGCGCTCTCCACCCAGAGCTACTCGTTTTTCCGCGACGTGTGCGGATTCTCGGACGGCACGATTGAAGACTTGCCGGCGGCCAAGCAGGAGGACTACGCGAAAAACGGCCGCAACTCGCGCATCCTCGTCAAGCGCTTCGTGCCCGTGGCGAAGCAGCCGTGAGTGAAATCTCCTATCGGTGGGCCGTCCCCGGCGATATTGAAGCGCTGGTCAATTTGCGCCTGGAGTTTCTGGCGGAAGGCGGACAGGGTGGCGGCGAAGCAACGGGCTTGCCCCAGGCCGTCCGCGCTTATTTTTCGACGATGCTGCCGCGCGGCGATTTTGTGGCCGCGCTGGCCGAAGCGGACGGCATCATTGTCGGCGTCAGCGGAATGGTTTATGACCGTCACCCACCCCGCCTGAAAAATCCCTCCGGCATCCAACCCTACATTATGAACGTATATGTGCGGTCGGCATACCGCGGCCGGGGCATCGCCACCGAGTTGCTAAAAATGCTGATCGGCAAAGCCCGGGCATCCGGCAGCAAATTAATCACGCTGCACTTCTGGCCGGGAAAAAGCGCGCTTTATGCCAAAGTGGGCTTCGTCCCCACGGAAGCCGAAATGAAACTCGAATTGTGATGATGCTAACCATTGTAATCACTGTCCTCCGAATTTCAATATCACTCGTTTTGGTTACATTTTTAATAGCAATACAACTAAAATTATAACCCAAGAAATTGAAAAAAAAGCGCCCGCTTGCTTTGTTTATCATTCCTCTTTATGGAAATTGCCGCGGCAATGCATGTAAGAATAATACCTGAAACCATGCCTAAAACCATCGGAAAGATTATTCTCATCCCCAGCCAGTCATCCTCATCTTTGGGCTCCAGAAACGCAAATAACAGACCGCTCCCTATTGTAATAATTGGGATCAACGCGGCTACCAGCCACCATTTGCTGGATCTTTGGATGGATTCTGCCATAACTCCCTCATGCGTTTTGCACGAATTCTGTGACGATACCATCAAACGACCCATTGGTAAAGAAGACGGCGAGGCTCGGCTGGTGGTCCGGGTCGCGCGCGATTTCGAGCGCGGCGGCGAGCAATTCCGGATTCGTGTCGAAATGCCGGGCCTTGGCGAGGACGCCGGGGAGGTGCGCGACTTCCGAGTTAATCTCGGCGCAGACCGCATCCAAATCGAGCCGCTCCGCCTCCGGGGTTTTCTCGCCCCGGTAAATGGGGCCGATGAGGACGTGGTCGGCGGGCGCGAGCGCGGCGGGCAGCCCGCCCTGGAAGACGCGCGTGCGCGCGGTGTTGCTGCGCGGCTCGAAGCAGGCGAGCAGGCGACGGTCGGGATGGCGCTGGCGCAGGGCGGAGAGCGTCTCGCGGATGGCGGTGGGATGATGGCCGAAATCCTCGACGACCATGATGCTGGCGTCCTCCCGCAAAATTTCCTGGCGGCGGCGCACGCCTTGAAAAGACGCGAGCGCGGCGAGCGGCAGGCGCGCGGGGTTTTCGGGATCAAGCGCGAGGCCGACGGCGAGCGCGGCCATGGCGGCATTGCGCGCGTTGAACAGACCGGTGAGGCCCCACTGGACGGTCTGCCAGGGCTGGCCGCGCCAGGTGAGGTCGAAGCGCGCGCCGCTGTCGTCCTCGGCAAAATTCTCGATGCGCAGGTCGCACGCTTCTCCGGTGCCCACGCGCACGAGGGTCGTCCACGGCGCAGGCGGCAGGGCGGCGATGTTGGGGTCGTCGCCATTGAGGAGCGCGAAGCCGTTGCGCGGCACAATTTTCAGCAAGTGGGCAAAAGTGCGCTGCACGTCGGCCAGGTCGCGGAAAATGTCGGCGTGGTCAAATTCGAGATTGTTGATGGTGACGAGCCAGGGGTAGTAGTGGATGAACTTGCTGCGTTTGTCGAAAAAGGCCGAGTCGTATTCGTCGCCTTCGATGACGAACGGCGTCTCCGGCCGGCCGGCCAGCGCGCCGCCGGGCAGGTCGCGCGGCACGCCGCCGATGAGCCAGCCGGCCTCGACGCCGACCGCGCGCAGTAAAAACGCCGCGAGCGTCGCGGTGGTCGTCTTGCCGTGCGTGCCGGTGATGACGAGGTTGCGCCGCCAGCGCAGCATGATTTCGCCCAAAAAGGCGGGCAGCGAAACATAGGGCAGCGCGCGGGTGTCGAGCAGCCACTCCATTTCGTCGTGGCCGCGCGTAGTGACGTTGCCGACGATGACCAGTTCGGGCCGCAGGCTGAACAGCCGCTCGTGGTCGTAACCTTCGAAAATTTGAATGCCAGCTTCGCCCAACACACTGGACATGGGTGGATAAACGCCGGTGTCCGCACCGCACACGTCGTGGCCGAGTTCGCGCGCGAGCAGGGCGGCATGGCCCATGGCCGTCCCGCAGATTCCCATGAAATAGAGGCGCATAGCGGGATGTTGGGGGGCAGACTTTCCGGCACAAGACGGAAAACATTTTTATGCGAAAAGCATCGTTCACCGCCTAGTGGCGGCAAGTTCACTTAGGCGGCAAATGATGTCCGCCGGAGTGCGGTCGGGGCGGGCAGCGAGGACACGAGCGCGCTCGGCGGCGTGCGTGGCGGGGTCGGCCAGCCAGGCGCGGACAATGGCGGCGAAGTCGGCGGAATGTTTGAGGACGTGGCCGAAGCCGTGTTCGCGGCAAAACTTCACGGTGATCATTTCCTGGGGCATGATGCCGCCCAAGGTATTGAAGAGGATGGAGGTGCCACACAAAATCGCCTCGGTGGTGGTGCCGGTGCCGGGGCGGGCGACGACGACCGAAGTGACGCGCATCAATTGCGCCAAATGCGGCATTTTTTGCAGCGGCCGCACCGGTAATTCAGGATGGAGCTTGGCCCAGGCCTGCAATTCGGCCAAAGCCCGGGCATTGTCCCCACAAAGGGCGATGACTTGCGCCGGCGCGGGCAGCGGGCCTTGGGCGACCAGGGCGTCCAGCAGCGCGCGGTGGTTTTGGGCGCTGTTGGCGCCGGTGGCGAGCAACAGTGTGAAGCGGCCGGGGGCGAGGCCGATTTCCTCACGCAGAAACTTTTCGTTAGCAGCGGGGTCGGGCGGAGCCCAAAACGCCGGATGGAGCAAAAATCCGCCTAGAAATATGCGTTCGCGGGCCTGGCCGAGCTGGTGGGCGAACTCGCAAACCTCGGGCACCGCGCCGATGAACAAATCCGCCTTGGGATTGACCCAGTGTTTGCTGAAGCCGTAGCCGCCATGGAGTTCGGTGCAGTAAGTCGCGCACTTGGGCGGCGCGTCGGGCAACGCCGCCCGGGCGACGGCAAAGAAGCCGTGATTGAGGTGGTCGTGCGTGCTGACGATCAGGTCCGGCCGCGCCTGCCGGACTTTTTTGACATAGACGGCGCGGCCCATGACGCCGCCTTCGCCGGATCCAGCGCAGAAATTACTAATTTCAAGGATATTGTAATAAATATGGTGCAGGCGCGGCCAATAGCGCTGGATGGCGTTGTAAATGCCGACACCCAAGCGGTAAATGACGTGCGTTTCTTCGAGCGCCTGCTGTTGCTCGACGGCCCAAGGAGGCGTCGGGGCCACGCGGGCGGCCCAAGCCTGCAAGGCGCGCGCGCGCGCATCGTGGCCGCCGCCCGTGCTCGAGGTGAGCACCAAAACACGCAGGGGGTTCTCATTCACGCGCAAACCTCCGGGCGGGTGGCCCCTGCGCCTTGGACCAGGCTGCGGCCGGGCCGGTTGAGCAGCCGGCGCACGCGCCAGCGTTCCGCGCGCGCCACGATGAAGCCCGCGCAGGCCGGCGCGCCGCAGCGGCAGGGATGACCGGGAAAAGCGGCCAGGCGATAGCCGTAATCGAAGGTCAATTCTTCGCCGACAGCAATCGCCCGCAGGGCGCGGAGACTGAGGTGGCTTTCAGCGGCCACGGCCTCGCAATTGGGATCGCAACTATGGTTGGCGAAGCGCGCCGCATTGTCCGGCTGGTCGCCGTCGAGGTCGTGGTCGGAATCCAGTTCGAAAATAAAAACATTGCCCTGCGCCCCGCGGCGGCGGGCGGACTCGGCCTTGGTGATGCGTTCGCCATGATAGCCGACGACCGGCGCACCGGCGGCGAGGTCTTGCACCGCGAACAATCCGCGCCCATGGATGTGCGAAAAGTCCACTCTATAAACAGGTGCGGTCATTGAAGTCAAAAAGGCGGCCTATAAATTGCGGTTGATGCCCTTCTCGGTCAGCGGCAGCCACTGGCCGCGGCGGAAGAGGGTGACTTGCCCGGTACTCGCGGAAACCACGATGGCCAGGCAATCGGCGGCCAGCGAAATCGCGCAAGCGGCGGCGTGGCGCGAGCCGAGGCCGCTGGGGAGCTGGTGCGCGTAGTCGGGCGCATGGATGAGGCTACCGGCGGAGACCAGCACGCCGTCACCCCGGATGACGAAGGCGCCGTCGAGCGAGGAGAACTCCTTGACGGTTTCATCCATGAACGGGTTGAGAATGTTCCGATCCTCCTCCTTGTAGCCAAAAAAGGGATTGAGCACGAGCGGCTTGATGTAGGGCTGGATTTTTTCCGATTCGCCGAGCACGAAAAGGCAGCCGACGGGACGGCCTTCGCGCCCCTCGATGGCCAGTTCCGTGGCAACGCCAAGCACGCGTTCCAGCACCTCGGGTTTGACGGTCTCCGGCAGCATGTCGGTCTGGCGCGTGAAAACCGACTGGAATTCGCGCTCGACATCCACGACCACGACCGTGTCAAACTGGTTGCTGGCGGGGATGCCACCGAGGCAGCAGAGGCGCTCGTCGTTGCGAATGATGCCGCGGGTCAGGCCGATGAGCACGGCGCTGCGCAACTGGCCGAGACGGTTGTTGGAAAAGGACCGCACGGGAATGATGGCATCCGCCACGCCCGGAAGGTCGGCAACTTCATGCGCGGTTTGCGTGACGAGAATGGTCTTGAGCGCGCCGAACGCGTGGGTGAGGTCCACGCCGCCGGCAAATGTGTCGCCAAACACCATGATGGTTGAGCAGCGGGCGCCGCGGGCGACTTTGGCAGCGACGTTCAGGATGAGGCGGTTGAACTTGCTCTCGTGCGAATCGGTGCGGCCCGCGCCGCCGCGGAAGACTTGTTTGACGATCTGCTGAAAGGTTTCAAGGTCCGGGGCTTCGGTGAGGCGGTCGAGCAGCGCGCGGTCCTCAATGACGCGGGCGAGGGAGGCGAGTACGGTGAGATAAGATTTTTCCTTCTCCCCGGCGAGCATCAGGAAAACCAGGCGCAAATTCTTGTAATCGCCGGCCCCGTTGAACTCCAGCCCGTGCGGGCAGCGCCCGACGACGAAGATGTAATTGAATTTCATCGGCACGCGCAAGTGCGGCAGGCCGACGCCGTGGCCGAGATAGGAGGTCATCGTGCGCTCGCGCTCGAGCAGTTCGGCGCGGAGCTGCTCGCGGGTGCGCTTGGCAAAAATCTGGACGGGCAGCGCATTCAGCAACTCGGCCAGCGCGGAGCCGAAATCGCCGCTGCGCAAATCAAGAATGCGCGATTTGGCGAAATATCGGTCGAGACGCATGGCAGGTGGCGGGTGGAAAAAGGTTAAGCTAACGGGATGCGGTCAGACCGCACAATCCTATTGTTCCCGCAGACGACATATTCCGGCTGGGAGAGAATGACCGCGTTAAAATTTCTTAACGCTCCCAGTCAATGGCGCCTTTGCGCAACTCATACCCGAGGCCGAGCGCCAGCACTGCGGTGAAGAATAGTAAGGGAAGCACAATGGGCAGGTGCGCGGCGATGAATTCGCGGTAGATCAGCACGGCTGGCAGGAGAAAAACCACTTCGAGGTCGAAGATGATGAAAAGCATCGCGGTGACGTAGAATTTCACCGAGAAGCGCGGCTGCGGCTCGCCGATGGGGTCCATGCCGCACTCGTAGGCCGAGTCCTTGCGCGGGTAGGGCGCAGCGCGCTGGCCGAAGAGGCGGTTGCCAATTAAAATGGCCACCGCAATCCCCACGGCGAGCAGGAATTGAATCAAGACCGGAAGATAGGCTGGCAAATCCATGGCCACCAGCAAACACGGCCGCGCGCGCGGTGGCAAGCCGGAAGGTGGACGGAAGCGCGTTTAAAAGAGCGGCCTAAGGACCTGGGTTATTTCCACTATTAGTATCCGGTGCAGGGGCCGGGGCAGGGGCGGGCGCGATTGCAGCCGGCTGGGTTGCTGAGGGCGGAGCCGGGGCGGGTTGCACCGCCGTTGACGCGGCGGGCGCATGGAGCGTGTCAATCAAGTCCTGAAAGGTTTTGTCATAGTCCTGACTCAAGTGCCGATCTATCGTCTGTTGATAAATAATGCGGGCCTCGTCCCTTCTATCTAGCTTCTCCAGCAGGTGGCCCAATTCATAGCAACATCTCGCCACCCAGTAGCGCCCGTCGGGGTCGCGATCCACAGCCAGCGCCGTGTCGTTAGGACTCACGACACAGCTATTGAAAATCTGGTAATAAGTTGGAATCGCGGCCTTCATGGCAGAGTCGGGGTTGGTTTCGTCTTCCGCCTGCAGATGCCCCAAGAGGACGCCCGCCTGCACATGGGCGACTGGGACCAGTTGGGTTTTATTGAAGAGGTCTTCGAGTTCACTCATCGCCACGTTGCGCTTATCCTGCATTTCGGCCTGGCGTTTGGCGGCCGAGTCACCGCCCACCCCGGTGGGAAGGTCGCCGTCCGATTCCGCCGCCATCGCCACCAGGCACATGGCGCGGGCGATCAGCGCGGCGGAATACATGGTGTCGCTCAACGGCTTGCCCTTCAACAGACCCAGCAAGTTGCTGAAGTAGTCATAGGCGGCCGAGTAATCATTGCTGGATAATTCCAGGAGGCCTTGCTCATAGCGAACATTGTAGATGAGCGAACTGCCGGCATAGAGGGGGTTTTTGGCGTAGTCGTCCACGAATTGCTTGAGAAGGCCGAGTGCTTCCGTGTAAGGCCCGTTGCGATTGAGGGAAACGGCGTCCATGGCCGCTTCATAACGGGCCGATGGCGCATATTCGGCGCCGGGCGGTGCCTGGCTGATTGGCCCATTGAAGTCCTTGAAGGCCGGTGTGTCGGCCAGGTTTTCCATCAGCTTCTGCGCCTCTGCATACCGATTCAAGGCAGCCAGCTCGTGTGCGATGATGAACTGGGCATATACCGCAGCATCCGAATTCACATAAAATCCGTCTTTCGCCTCGAGGATATCATAAAATCCAAGTTCGGCCTTGGGGTCGTTCATTTTCGCCGCGGCCTGCATTTGCAGCAACAGCCCGTTGGCAGCCAGTTCCTTCGCGTCCAAATCCAGGTCCGGCAATTGCTGCGCCTTTTCAGCTTCGCCCTCGAAAACTTTCGCCTTCTCGGCGGCGTTCGCATCGTCAACGGTCACCGCGAGGTCGGCATCCAGCCAAAGCAAGCGTAGGCGCAACGCGATCGGCAGCAAGTCGAGGCCGTGATTGGCATCGAGCAAATGGGCGACGCGGTTGAACGCCTCGGGGACGCGGTCATGCCCGCGCAAGGCCCAGAGCACGTTATACTCGGCCTTCCAGCGATCCATGGCCGGGATGTCATTGTAGCGCGCCACGGCGGCATCCAGCAGGGCGCTGGCCTCGTCCAATTTATTGGCCTTTAATTCGCTTTCGACCGCGCGCACGAGGTGCGTCCCGCGCTGCCCTGCGGACGGGTCGTTGAGGAGACTCTGGTAATAGTCGGCGGCGTGAAGGTAATCGTCCGGGTCGCCACTGGCATCACCGATGAGAAAATACAAATCCGCCAACAATTCGGTGACATTAATGTCACCGGGGAGGGCCGCGTGCAAGGCGCTGAGGTTGCTTACGGCGTCCCGGTATTTCGGCACCGGGGCATTCCAGGCAATGATCGCCAGCGTGCGCCACGCACCCTCGCGCGCAGGGTCGTGACCGGGTTCGGCCGGCAAATCGAGGATGTGCTGGGCGGCCACGGTCGCCTCGGGGTATTTTTGCAATGCCAAATCCAATTGCGTTTGCAGCAGGTATAATTGCTTGAGGAGCGGGTGGGCGGATGCGTCGTTGACGATTTTGTCAATACTGGCTTTGAGCGTGGCCAGGCCGTCCGGGTTTGTGTTTTTGATGCCGGGCACAATATGTTGCAATTGAGCAAGCGCGATTTCCTGCAATTGGCGGAGACTGGCGCTATCGGGGGCGCCGCTGTCCGGCACGTCGTTTAAAATGCTTTTGAGTTTGTCTTGGTCGTCGGCGAGATTGGCCGGGTCGGGTTCTTCCTGGTCAATGATGACATATTCGAGGCGGAGGGCGTCGAGAGTCTGGCGATCCAAGTCCACCAGCATCAATTTTTTTCTGATCAAAGCGAGGGCGTCGCCACGGCGGCCTTGCTGGTCATAAATGACGGCGAGTAAACCGGCATCTTTCGCCCCGAGCGCGGAATCAAGATTGGGGTCCTGCAGGCTCTTTTCCAGATCCGCCTGGTGGGTGGGCGCGGCGGCGGGGTCGAGCAGGATTTGCGCACGCAGGCGCGAGGCCTCAAATTGGCCCTGTTGCAGCGGATTGGCCGCCGCGGCGATGGCCTGGTTCCAAGCCTCGTTGGTGGCGGTCAAGTTATGTTGCTGTTCGGAGAGGGTGGCCTGCGCCATGTAATACCAGGACAAATCCAAGGCGTTGAGGCTGGCGGGCATAATGCGCGCCAATTGCGCGGCAGCGTCATCCCATTTTTGGTTTTGTTCCTTGAGCAAGGTGTCGCGCAACAAATAGGCGGGGGTGTTGTTCTCCGCGATCGCGTTCAGGGCCGCCGCCGCTTTGGCCGCGTCCCCCAGCGCGAGATACGCCGTGGCGAGGTTCAGATGCAACAGGTCTTTGATGCTTTGGTCCAATCCTGATCTGTTCAACGCGTCCTGAAAACAGTCAACCGCAACGGAAGCCACCCCAATTCCAAGCGCGGATTGGCCCGCCACAATGGCTTCGGTCACGCCCGCATTTTCCGCAGTATCGGGTGCCGGAGACGTAAACGGAACCCGAGGAGATGGCGGCGGTGGCAAATCTATGGAGTTGGGTGCAAGCACCGGGACAGGAACGGCAGCCGACGTGGACGGCGTGGCCGTAAGGTCCGTCACCGCCGATGGCGCGGCGGATTGCGCCCACGCGCCCACGTTCGCCGCCAGCAGCAGCGCGATGCAGCCGAATTTCCCTAAAGGCTTCATATTCAAAGGTCTCATCTTAGCCGGATTTGGGCGAAGATAAAGTCCAAAGACCCGGCGCAAGAGCGATGGTTCCCGCCGGCGTGGGGAAAGAAATCGGCCATGGCCGATGCCGCAGCTTCAAGGACTGGCGGTGTTTCTTTCGACCAGAAGGTCACGCACCAGACGGCCATGGTCGAAAATTTGGTCGCTCGTAATCTGTCCTTGGTCATCCCAGGTGGTTTGCTCGCCCTGCAATTGCTGGGCCACCGCATGGCCCGCCTCATCCTTGAGAATAAAGTTTTGCGAAAGTGTTTTGGGATAGCCGTCAGCATACCACTCGCGGACGCGGTTGACCAAGCCGCCCGGCGTGGCCACGTCCGCCTCGGAAATGATATGCAGGTTGCCGTTGGGCCAGAAAGTGCTGAAGAGCACAATGTGCTGGCCGTCCGAATATTCCTCATAGCGCTGGGGTTGCCGCGAACCCGGGTAAAACAAGGTGTGGCGCAACAGCTTGCCGTCAGCGCCGTATTCAAAAATCTCGGCCGGGATCTGGCCCTCCTGGTAAGCCACCCGGCGCACCGGCAGCCGAAGAGAGGAAAACCACGTTTCCGAAACAATGAGGCCCATGAGGTATTCGCGGCGCAGGATTTGCCCGTCCGGCAGAATTTGATCCTGCAGGCCTGTATAACCCGTCGCGACCGTGGACTTCGCCGGCGGCGCTGCCTGCGGCAAAATCATGCCGGGTAAAAGACCGCCCTGGTTGCCGGTGAGGAGGGGCAATGGGGTGTTCCCGCACCCGGTCAATAGCAACGCGAAGATCAACACCGGCAATGCGGCCTTGATTCCGATTTGCCGATGACCTGCGCGCGGGATTTCCGTCATAGGCGTTGGACAAGTTATTCTACTACAACACCAAAGCGATTTGCACGCCGGGACCATGCACCCCTTCGATGAGGATGCCTTCGATGTCCGCCGTCTTCGACGGGCCGGTGACCCAGATCACGTTCGGATCGCCCCCGAAGGCGAGCACGGCGTCGGTCAGCGTGCGGAGAATTTGCCCGCGCGGCAGCACGGCGATATGCACCCAGGGTGCGAGCGCGCCGAGGCGCCGCGAGGTCAGCGTGTCATTGAGGATAATCGTGCCTGTCTCGGCGATGCCGCCGGCGGCGCGCGTGATGCCAAAGGCAAAATCATCCACGCGCGTGCGGTCAAACTCGGTTTCGAGCGTAAACTCCGGGCCGAAAGACGCGGCGAATTGGGCCAACAGGGCGGGGTCGCAATAACCGCGGAGCCACCCGCCATTTTTCAAAAATGTGGCAACCGCCGCAATGTCGGTCATCACCATCGCATTGGCGAACTTGATGCGCTCGGCGAAATCGTCGAACGGGTCGCGGTGCTCGACGAGTTTGCGCGCGATGGCCAATTCCTTGTCCCAGTCGGGCAGCGCGGCGCGCTCCGGCAGCATCGCCAAAGCGGCCTTCACGCGGCCCAACATGTCTTCGCGCGCATTCATGATTTTCCTTTCGGGGTTGGGCGGTTTTTCAGCCAGTGGCGGAATTCGCCGCCGCGCCAGGGCGGCAGCGTGCGGTAATCCTGCCACTTGCGCAACGGGCCAGGCATCAGGATGCGCGGGACGTGGTTCACCGCGCCGCCCAGCGCCAGCGCCGCCTTCCACGCCGCGGGCTGGCTCGCCAAAACCGACCACGCGCCCATCGGCGGCGTGCCCGACGACGGCCCGTGCGCGCGCTTGTTCTTGTCGCGCAGACGCAGCAGCAAATCCGGAATCGGGATGTTGACCGGGCACACTTCCTGGCACGCGCCGCACAGGCTCGAGGCCTTGGGCAAATCCGCCAGCTCGGGAAATTCTTCCTTCGCGAGCAAGGGCGACAACACCGCGCCGACCGGGCCGGGATACACGCTGCGGTAGGCGTGGCCGCTGGCCTGTCGGTAAACCGGGCACACGTTCAGGCACGCGCCGCAGCGGATGCAGCGCAAAATGTCGCGGCACTCGGTCGCCAGCACGTCAATGCGCCCGTTGTCCACGAAGATGATGTGCATCTCGTCCGGGCCGTCGGGCTGCGTGGGTTTGCGCGGGCCGGTGATGAATTCCGTGTAAACCGTCAACTGCTGCGCGGTGGCCGAGCGGGCGAGCAGGTTGAGCAGCAGCGCGAGGTCGCGGTCGCGCGGCAAAATTTTCTCGATGCCGACCATGGCGATGTGGCAGCGCGTGGCCGCCAGGCAGAAGCGCGAGTTGCCCTCGTTGGTGACGAGCACCAGCCGCCCGCTTTCCGCCACGACAAAGTTCGCGCCGGTCAGCCCCACGTCGGCCTGCAGATATTTTTGCCGCAGGAAGGCGCGCGCGCGCTGCGTGATGACGTTCGGGTCGTCGTTGTAGGCCCCCAGGCCGTTTTTCTCGAAGCACACCGCGACCTCGCGCCGGCTTTTGTGAATGATGGGGCGCACGATGTGGCTCGGGTGGTCGTGGTCCACCTGCACGATGAATTCGCCCAGGTCGGTTTCCAGGCACTCGACGCCGTTCTTCTCGAGAAAATGCGCGAGTTCCGTCTCCTCGCTCACCATGGTCTTGGCCTTGACGATCTTGGTCGCGTTGCGCTGGCGCATGATGGCGAGCACGGCCTCATTGGCGGCTGCGGCGTCCGGCGCCCAATGCACCTGCGCGCCGTTGGCCCGCAGCTTTTCCTCGACCGCCGGCAGGTAGGTGTCAAGGTTCTCGATGACGTGCTGCTTGATCTCGCCCGCGATCTCGCGCAGCCGGTTCGCGTCCGGGAAATGGTCGAACAGCACCTTCGTGCGCTTCTCGTGCGTCGCCTTGGTGCTTTTATAGACGGAATTGTGCGTCTCGGCCGTCAAATGCGCGGCAAACGTGTCAATGGGGGAAGCGCTCATGCGAAAGGGGAAAGGACGCATCGTGCCCGCCCCGAGCGCGTTTGACAATCAAAAGTGTGGGGCCGAAAAAGGCGCAATTTCATTGAATGCTCCGTTGGCGCAATTGGCGCGTTTCTTCCGTCCCGGGAAGCGCGACCGTCCCGGTCGCTGCGGTCGGCGTCCCGCCGACCGCCTCTTGGCAAATGCCAGCAATGCGTCTCGCGCAGCCGATTCTCGAAGATGTCCTCGGCGAGACGCCGAGGACGGCGGGCGGGACGCCCGCGCTCCCCGGGACAAAACCGCCGCATCCAAAAGCCCCAAAACAATTCTGAGTTGGTATAAGCTCCTTCAGAGCGCAAAATTATTTATACCCACAGATTCCCAGGGTTGCTCCGGCTGCAGCCCGAACAACCCTAGGGTGGCCTGCCCCCTTCGATCGGCCTCGTGCAACTGGCCTACAACCTGCCCGAAGCCCTGAACACCGTCGGCCTCAAGATCAAAGCCGCCGTGCATCCGCGGAAAGCGACGCGAAAGGATGGTTCTAGGCAGGTAATAAGGTGCAGCCTGACCCTCTATTGGCCCTCATGCCATGTTGTAGTTTGGTAAAAATTTCTTGTTAAACTCGATAGCAACCGAAGGCTTCCAATGATACTGCCCTTTCATATAATTTGAAAGGCCAGCGGCGTCCATGCAATCGAAACCGCCGATAGCCTGAGCGTCAAAATCACCCGGAGCTGCAATCACGATCAGCTCCCAGGAAATTCGGTCGCAAAATATTCCCCACTTGAGTGACGATCCCCAAAAAGCTCCAATATCTACGCCAGCTAAAAACATTGGGCCATTTCGTACGCAATACATTGTAGACACGTATCTGTCAGTCAAATCCGCTGGCTTAAAAGAAGCTAGGCCGAAAAAGGAATTTCGCGGATAGTATCCATCGACTGGGTGCGGCTCTATCGTGATGTAATTGACCAACTCGTCGCCGAAATAACTGGCCGCTTTAAAGAGAAACGACCCAAATTCCTTTTTGTAGATATAATGGTATCCAATAACAAAATATTTGGCGAAGGAACGTTTAAAAACAAAATCTGGCAGACGCTTTTGCATATCGATAATTCCCGCACATTCTCGACTAAGAATGGAAAACGTGTCTCTTTCAACAACTATTTCGTTGGTGTTCATTATTATTTTCCTGTGCCAAAGTTTATCTTAAGTGGGAGTGCATCTGGGTCGGCTGGCATATAATCCGCTGCATTACCACCGGGGGCCGGAAAGGTCTCAGGCTGCACCTTATTACCCGAGTTTTTGGTGGAAGGATTGGATTGGAGGTTAGTGGCGCGAAGACGGCGGGCCGGAAAGGGGTCAGGGCCCGAAAGGGGTCAGGCTGCACCTTATTACCTGAGTTTTTCATGTAGGATTGGATTGGGCTTGCTGGCGCAAAGAGTCATCATGGAGTCGCCGTGGCCGCCGGTGCAGAGGACGCTGCCGGCGCGCCCGCGGTCTTCGTCGGGGCGTCCAGGCCGGTGCCGGTGACGTTGGTGAGGTTCAGCAAATTTCCGGTGAAGCCGGTGACGGTGATGTTGTTAAAGTTGGCGTTGACGACGTTCGCCAGGGTGATGCCGCGCTGGCAGGTGCCGGTAATGTTCGCGAGGGTCAGGCCTTCGATGGGCCGTTCGGGCGCGACGCCGGGGCCGGCGCGGCTGGCCTGCGTCTCGAAGAGCGTGCGGACGTTGTTGACTTTGATGTTCGTGAAACTGAGGTTGCGCACCAGGGTCCATTTCTCGATATCGCCGGGCACCGGCTCGGCGGCCTGGATGCCTTTGGAAATCAGGTCAATGCCGACGAAGGTTGGCGAGGCGTCCACGGTGAGATTGTCGAAGGAAATGTTTTCCATATAGCCGCCGCGGCCGTCGCGGCTTTTGATGAAAATGGCGTTTTGCACGCCGGAAATCGTGCAGTTCGACACGGTGACGTTGCGCACGCCGCCGGAGATTTCCGTGCCGAAGCCGAGCGCGGCAAAGCGGACGCTGCGCAGGGTGCTGTCCTTGATGACGATGTTTTCCGAGGGTTTGTTGTAGCGCACGGCTTCCATCCCGCGCCCGGATTTGATGGAGATGGCGTCGTCGCCCGCGCTGATGTCGCAATTCTCGACCACGACGTTGGCGTCGGAGTCTAGGTCCATGCCGTCGCCGTTGGTGCCCTGGCTGCGGATGTAGAGGCCCTTGACGACGACGTTGGTGCAAAACATGGGATGGATGCACCAGATGTCGGTGTTGACGGTGCGGTCGTATTGCAGGCTGAAGCCGTCGAACGTCACGTCGTTGCAGTCAATCGTTTCGAGGACGACGGGCGCGCGCGGGTTGCGGAGCGAGGCGAGGCCGGCGTTCGCCACGAAGCCGCCTGGCCCGACAATCGCAATGTGCTCGGCCTGGCTGGCAAAAATCATGGCGCGGTGCACCTGGGTCGTCGCGCCTTCAAAGCGCCCGGTGACGAGCGGGTAGTCGGCGATGTCCGGCGATTCGATGACGAACACGTCCTTTTCGAGTCGGAGCGTCGTGTTCGAATGCAGCTCGACGCTGCCGATGATATAATTGCCCGCAGGCACAACGACTTCGCCGCCGCCGGCCGCCGCGCAGGCGTCGAAAGCTTTTTGGAAGGCGGCGGTGTTATTCGTCGCATTGTCGCCGACCGCGCCGTAATCGCGCACATTGAATTGCGCGGCGGCCTTGGCCGATGGGGCCGGGGAGGGTGCCGTGGCTTCAGCCGCTCCAATTGGGGTGCCAGCGAGGATCAGTAGACTAAGAATAGAAAGGGAAAGCGCGGTAGTTTTCAAGGGGCGGAGGGGGTTAAGATGGTGAACATAAGCGGCTTGGAGGCAAAGTCCAGCCGATTAAAACCGAGCGAAAGAGGAAAAGTTGTTCGCAAAATATATTTAATTGATTGCATTCGCTCATTTATTGCATATATTGTTTTTATGAGAGTGGCGAAACATGTAGTCGAGGCCCGTCGGCGCCGTCTGGGCGAGCTTTTACAACGGCATCGTTATCTGGGGATTGCGGATTTATGCAAGGAGTTTGGCATATCCGAGGCGACGGTGCGCCGTGACCTCGTTTCCCTCGAAAAAAGCCATCTCATCACCCGCACTTTTGGGGGCGCGCTCGCGGACTACAATTTGCGTTTTCCTTCGTTTCGCAGCCGCCGGGCCACGGGGATGCAGGGCAAGCAGGCCATTGCCCAGCAGGCGCTGGAATTGATCAGGCCGGAGTCGGTGATTTACCTGGATGCCGGCACCACGATTTTCGCCCTGGCAGAGGCCATTCGGGTCGCGCCGGTGCGTCCGTTGAGTTGCGTTACGAGCAACCTGCCGGCGGCGGACTTGCTGGCGGAAGTCGAGGGCGTCGCCGTGTATTTGCTCGGCGGGCAGGTGCTGCGCCGGCAATCGGTGCTCTTGGGCGACGAGGCCTGCCGCAGCGCGGCCTATTGGAAATTCGATCTGACCTTTCTCGGCGCGGAGGGCATGACCCGCGAGGGATTGTGGAATTCATCGCCAGCCGTCGTCGCGCTACAGAAGGCGGTCATCGCGCAGAGCCGCGCGACGGCGGTCTTGCTCGACCGTACCAAGCTGGGCCGCACTGCGCATACTTTTCTCGGAGGATGGGACATGGTTACGGCTCTTTTAACCGATGCACCGGCTGAAGCGCTCAAGGTAGAGGGAATACCGGATTATATGACTGATATTAGTCATATAGCGTCGTATGTGCCGCAGGCTCCATTAAAGTCAAACGCTGAAATTGAGCAGAAAATATATTTTGAAGAACCTGAAAATAATGGGTTGACACTCCCGACCTCGCTTTTATGATTGCAAGCAGTCATAAAAGGTTAAAGGACTAATTTACCCCTGACTCATGGCCGCGCCATTGCCCAACCGTTCTCTTGTCGAATCGTTGATTCGCCAGTCGCTCTTTGCGCAACTGGGGCGCGAGTCGTCCGTGGCCGCGCCGCCGACGCTCGTGGTCAACAGTTCCGCGCGCCACATGCACCTGACGCAGGAGAATGTGGAAATACTTTTTGGCAAGGGCACGCAATTGACCGTTCACAAGTGGCTTTATCAGGAGGGGCAGTTTGCCTCGGGGCAGACCGTCACGCTCGTCGGCCCGCGCGACCGCATCATCCCGAACCTGCGCATTCTCGGCCCCTGCCGCAACCTCACGCAAATCGAACTAGCTTACACGGACTCGATTTACCTCGGCATCAACGTTCCGGTGCGCGCTTCGGGCGACATCAAAGGCTCGGCGGCGGGCGTGGTGATCGGGCCGAAAGGCGTCGTCGAAATGAAGGAAGGCATCATCCGCGCGGCGCGGCACGTCCACATGAGTCCGGCGGATGCGGCTTATTACGGCGTGAAGGCCGGCGAGCACATGACCCTGCGCGTCGAATCGCAAAAATGCTCGACGCGCTTTGACGACCTGCTGGTGCGCGTGGACCCGTCCTTCAAGCTCGAGGTGCATATTGACACGGACGAGGCGAATTGCTGCGACCTGGCCCGCGCGCAGCGCTGCGAGCTGGTGCGCCAGGGCTGAACATTTTTTGACCGAATTAACAAAATTAATAAAATCAACCAAAACATCCTAAACACCTAATTATATGAATGACGCCATCGGACTGATTGAAACCAAAGGTTATGTCGGCCTCGTCGAGGCCAGCGACGCCATGGTGAAGGCGGCCAACGTCTCTCTGGTAAAACATATCCAGATTGGCGGGGCCTTCGTCACCACCATCGTGAAAGGCGACGTTGGCAGCGTGAACGCGGCGGTGACCGCCGGCAAGGAGGCCGCGCAGCGCGTCGGCAACCTGGTGGCCGCGCACACCATCGCCCGCCCCGCGGCCGGCCTGCTCGACTTCTTCATCGGCGCCTAAACGCCACCTAAAAACTAAAAAAACAGAAACCAGAAAACTTCAACCCATTACTACCATGTCAGGACAAGCCATCGGAATGTTGGAAACCAAAGGCCTCACCGCCCAATTCGAAGCGACCGACGCGATGCTCAAAGCCGCGACGGTCGAATTGCTCGGCTGGGAAAAAGTCGGCTCCGGCAATGTCGCCGTCTTCGTGCGCGGCGATGTCGCCGCGGTGAAGGCCGCCGTCGAAGCCGGCGCGACCGCCGCGGCCGCGATTGGCGAAGTCGTCGCCGTCAACGTCATCCCGCGCCCGCACGACGATTTGCACCTGCTCGGCAAATTCCTGTCGAAGGCCGCCGCGCCCGCCAAGTAAGGGTCGAGACGGCTTTCCGAGCCGTCCGCGGACGCTGGCAAACCGGCAACCTCATTCACCAACCCTCCATGGGCAAAATTCTCGTGGCCAACATCGGCAGCACCTCGTTCAAGTTCCGCTTGTTCGAGATGCCCGGCGAGCAACTGCTTGCCAAGGGCGGCGTCGAGCGCATTGGCGCCGCCGACAGCCCGTGGCGTGTCGAGATCACGGGGCGCGCGCCGGCAGCGGGGACGGCGAAGTTTGCCAATTGCGACGAGGCCATCGCCCATGTGGAAAACGCGTTGCGCGGCACCGTGCTCGCGGGTTTCCATGAATTGGCGGCGGTCGGCTTTAAACCCGTGATGGCCAAGGGCGTCAGCGGCACGCAGGTGATGGATGAAAAAGTACTGGGCGCGATGGAGGCGCTTTACACGCTGCTGCCCGCGCACAATCCGCCCTACGTCAACGCGGTACGCACGTTCAACCGGCTCTACCCGAAGCTGCCGTGCATCGGCACGTTCGAGACCGCGTTCTACGACCACCTGCCGGTCGAGAACACGCGCTTCCCGGTGCCGCTCGAATGGGAGCAAAAATTGGGCATCCGGCGCACGGGCTTTCACGGCGCGAGCCATCGGTTTGTGACCGAGCGTTTCGCGCAAATCAAAGGGCGCGCGGACTTGCGCCTCATCTCGTGCCACCTCGGCGGCAGTTCCTCGATCTGCGCCGTGCGCGCGGGAAAAGCGATTGATTCAAGCTGGGGGATGACGCCGCAAAGCGGCCTGCCGCAGAGCAACCGCGTCGGCGATTTCGACGTGTTCGCGGCGTTCTACCTCGCGAAAGACCTGGGTCTCGGCCTTGAGCAGGTTGAAAAACAGTTGTCCACCAACGCCGGGCTCAAAGGCATGTCGGGCCTGGCCACCGGCGACGTGCGCGATGTCGCGGAAGCCGCCGCTGCCGGCAACGAAAACGCGCGCACCGCCCTCGCCGTTTTTAGCAATGCCATTCGCGGTTATCTCGGGCGCTTTCTCGTCGCGCTCAATGGCGCGGATGCCCTCATCTTCACCGCCGGCATCGGCGAAAACCGGGTTGAGCTACGCGCAACCGTCTGCGCCGACCTTGATTTCTGCGGGCTGAAACTCGATGCCCAGGCCAACGCCACTACGCACGCCACCGAGGCGAAAATCTCCGCGCCCGACTCCAAAATCGAAGTCTGGGTGATTCCGACTAATGAAGAAATTGTGATCGCACGCAACGCGTGGGCGAAGCTGCAAGGAAGGAATTAAGGTTTATGATTTAAGAAGTAAAAAGTAAAAATTACGAGTTACGAAACAAAATTCCAAAAAACGAACCCCGTCATTCTTTTCTGAAATTTCAAAGCCGAAACCGAAATCTGAACCTGAACCTAGAAACTCGAAACTAAAAATCCGAAACACCAAAGCAACAACTTTTAACCTGCAACTTGCAACCTTCAACCTATATAAAACTATGTCCCAACAAGCCATTGGATTGATTGAAACCCGCGGTCTGGTCGCGCTCGTCGAGGCGACGGACGCCATGCTCAAGTCGGCCAACGTCGAGTTGGTCGGCCCGCTGACCCAGGTCGGCAACGCGATGGTCACCGTCGTGGTGACCGGCGATGTCGCCGCGGTCAAGGCCGCGACGGAAGCCGGGCGCACCGCCGCGCAATCGCTCGGCGAAGTCGTGTCCGTCAGCGTCATCGCCCGCCCGCATGGCGACCTCACCACCGTCCTGCCCAAGCTGCCGGTGAAGAAATAATCCGGCGCGGGTGCCTATTCAGGGCGTCCGCCTGGACGGCTGCTTGCGTCGTCGTCGCGGCGCTCGCCGTTTCACCGGCGGCGCCCTCCTCAACTCCAACTCCTCTCTGCCATGATTCTCGCCCGTGTCGAAGGCTACATCGTTTCCACCAAAAAGAATGCGAAGATGACCGGCTCGAAATTCCTGTTCGTGCGGCCCCTCCTCGTGGACCCGGCCAACTTGCAGGGCTTCAAGCCCGGCGCCAATACCATCGTCGCGGTGGACGACCTCGGGGCCGGCGAGGGCGAAGTCGTCCTCATCGCCCAGGGCAGTTCCGCGCGCCTGGGCGCGAAGGACAAGGACACGCCCATTGACGCCATTGTCATCGGCATCGTGGACACGGTGGACGTGGGCAAGAAGGTCGTCTATGCGGCCAACAGCTAACCAAATAAATGGAAGATGGAAAAATCAAGCCAGACAAAAACTAAAATCCACGGACAATCGTAGAAAGTTTTTTCCATTTTCCATCTTCCTTTTTCCATTCCCAACTCCCTCTTCCCATGGACCAGCAGCAAATCATCTCTCGCGTCGTGGCCGAGGTGCTCGCGCGCCTGCAGACGCAGCAGTCCGCCGCGCGCAGCGGGCAGACCGGCTTCGGCGTTTACGACAAGATGGAGGACGCCATTGCCGCCGCGCAAAAATCATTCGTGCAATTGCGCGAGGAGGGCGTGACGGCGCGCAAGAAGGCCATCGCGGCGATCCGGCGCACCTGCGTGCAGAACGCGAAAGCGTGGGGCGAAATCGAATTCGCTGAGACGAAAATCGGCCGCCTCGAACACAAAATCGAAAAGCTCAAAATCTGTTCGGAGCTGGTGCCGGGCGTCGAGATGCTGGAACGCATGGCCTTCAGCGGCGATTTCGGGCTGACGATCATTGACTTCGCGCCCTGGGGCGTCATCGGCGCGGTCACGCCGGCCACGCACAGCGTGCCGACGCTCACGGGCAACGCCATAAACATGCTGGCGGCGGGCAACAGCGTGGTTTACAACACGCATCCCTCGGCCTGCGGCGTCGCGGCACTGGCCATCCGCGCCTACAACGAGGCGATTTTTGCGGAGACCGGCATTCCCGACCTGCTGGCCACGGTCGTCAAGCCCACACTCCAGACCTTTGACGTGATGTGCAAGCATCCCGATGTGAAATTGCTTTGCGTCACCGGCGGCCCGGCGGTCGTCGCGGCGGCGATGAAGGCCGGCAAGCGTGCGGTTTGTGCCGGCCCGGGCAATCCGCCGGTGGTGGTGGACGAAACGGCGTGCCTCGAACGCGCGGCGCGCTGCATCATCCAGGGCGCGGCCTACGACAACAATTTGCTCTGCATCGGCGAGAAACAGGTATTTGTCGTCGAGTCGGTCGCCGACGGCCTCATCACCGCGCTCAAAAACGCGGGCGCGGTGCAACTTTCGCCGGCCCAGATTGAGGCGCTGACGAAGCAGGCGTTCACGATTGAGCCGGGGCAGGGCGGGGGCTGCGCGCACGCGCACGTCACCAAATCCTTCATTGGGCGCGACGCCGCGGTGCTGGCGAAGGCGATCGGCCTCGACGTGCCGCCGGCCACGATGCTCCTGTTTGGCGAAACCAAGGAAGACCACCTCTTTGTGCAGGAGGAGCAGATGATGCCCTTCATCCCGATAGTGCGCGTGAAGAATGTGGACGAGGCCATCGCCGCGGCCATCCGCAGCGAGCACAACTACAAGCACACGGCCATCATGCACAGCCGCAACATCACGAACCTCACCAAGTTCGCCCAACTCGCCGACACCACGCTTTTCATCAAAAACGGCCCGTGCATGACCGGCCTCGGCCTCGGCGGCGAGGGCTTCCTCTCCTTCTCCGTCGCCACCCCGACGGGCGAAGGCGTGACGACGCCGATGACGTTCACGCGGTCGCGGCGGTGCGTGATGGTGGAGAACCTAAATCTTTATTAATGGAAAATAGAAAAATAAAACCCAAAACCGAATTTATTTTCCACCAACTTCCGCCATTTTTTCCAGCTTCCATTTTCCATCTTTTATTCTTATGCGTTTGGCCATCATCCGCGGTTATGTCACCTCGACCGTGAAGCACAAAAGCTTCAACGGCGCGCGGCTGCTCATCGCGCAACCGGTGGACCTGGCGGACAAGCCGGACGGGCCGCCGCAGGTGGTCGTGGACCCGCTTGGCACGGCGCTGCACGAAAAAGTTATTCTCTGCAGCGACGGCAGTTGGGCGCGCACTTATTTGAAGGACCCGCGCAGCCCGTGCCGCTGGTGGATCATGGGCATCGTGGACGAAGCCACGGAAGGGAGCGTCGCATGAGGCTCGCTACCGTCATCGGCCGGGTCACGCTCTCCGTGCGGCATCCGGCGCTCAACGGCGAACGCCTGCTCGTCGCGCTGCCGTGGGGGCCGAAAACGGCGCAGACCGGCCAGGACCACGATTATTCCATCGTCGTTTACGACCAGTTGGGCGCCGGCCCCGGCGGCACCATCGGCGTGTGCGAAAGCACCGAGGCCACCCGCCCGTTCGAGAAACCCACGCCCGTGGACGCCTATTGCGCCGCGCTGATTGACACCGTTTTTTACCAACCCGAGGACCCGCACCGCGCGTGATGCCCGGCTTTGGCCGCGCTCTGCGCCCCATCCATTATGAAACTCTTCTCCCAAAAAGAAGCCGCTGAATTTGCCAAATCCGGCGTCAAGGAATTCCGCTTCAGCCGCGAATCCACGCGGATGACGCCCGGCGCGCGCGACGTGCTCGTCGCCGCCGGCGTCAAAATCATCTACGACCCCAACGCCGGGGCCGCGCCGACTGCCGCGCCCGCCGCGGCCAAGCCCGCCGAGCCGGCGAAAAGCGCCGCGTCCGCGCCCGCCGCCTCGAAGGGCGACATCCTCGCGCTGTTTAATTCGCCGCTCGCGAAAAAACTCAAGGACGACATTGTTGAAATCGGCAGCCGCTGCTGGAAGCGCGATTACAACGACGGCAACGGTGGCAACATCTCCGCCCGCCTCGGCAATTATTTTCTCTGCACGCCCACCGGCGTCAGCAAGGGTTTCATGAAGCCCGACATGGTCTGCCTCGTGGACGTCGAGGGCAACCAGCTCGCCGGCAACGCCCCCTGGAAGCGCACGAGCGAAATCCTCTCGCACCTCGGCATCTACAAAACGGTGCCGACCGCCGCCGCCGTCGTCCACGCGCACCCGATCCACGCCACGGCGTTTGCCATGGCTGGCCTCGAACCGCCGCAATGCCTCATTCCCGAGGTCGAGGTTTTTGTCGGCACGATCCCCGTCGCCGAATACAAGACGCCCGGCAGCCCGCAGATGAGCGAAATTCTCGGGAAACTCGCGCCGCAGCACCAGTCCATCCTGATGGGCAACCACGGCGTGATCTGCTGGGGCGTCAGCGTCGAGGACGCCTATTTCAAGATGGAGATCACGGACTCCTACTGCCGCACGCTCTGGGTCGCCGCGCAGTTGCCGACCAAGCGCACGACCATCCCGGCCAACGAGGTTAAAATCCTGCTCGACCTCAAAAAGAAATTGGGCCTGCCCGACGAGCGCCTGAATTTGAAGACCGCCGACCTGTGCGATTGCGACCCCTGGGAGCAAATCGCCGACCGGCAGGTGACGAGCGCGACGCCCGCCGGCCCCTCACCCGCGAAAATGACCAACGCCGAACTCGAAGGCCTCGTGCAAAAACTCACCGAGGAAGTGATGGGGCAGTTGGGGAAGAAGTGAAGTCGCGTTCTGTCTTGCTTGAGTTTAGCTATCAGGAATAGCTTCCAAGCATGTCACCGGCAGATGTTGCTCTCGTTGTCACCGAACTCAAAAGGCTTGGCCCCATCCAACCTTCGTCGGATCGTTGCTGGAAGCGGCTTCCGGCATTAAAGGCGATTGATTGTGTTTTATCCTTAAACCGGCATTACGATCACTTCGTTGTTCCACGACTCGATCGGTTTGAATCGTCGTATCCTGCTGTTCAAAAAATTCAGGATTTGCGCGGATTCATCAATACATTTCCGACACTGGCAGTTTTTATGGAAAAAGCATTGGATTATCATGATGCGGCTAGGGCGGAAACTTTATCGGGAGTGGTGGATTATGTTATAGGCGAGATTCAACGAATGAAGATGGATTCAGAAGAAACTTCGCTTAAAAAATGGGCGAATGATGCCCGCCCACAAGATTATTTGATGGTGCATGTCCATGGTTTTGGACTGGCGGGCTTTCAATACCTGCGAATGCTCTTTGGCGCAAACACCACCAAGCCCGATGTCCATATTCGCGCTTATGTGGGCAAGGTGCTAAACCGTTCCGTGAGTGATTTGGAGGCGCTTGATTTCTTGCAGCATGCCGCGGAGCAGAGCGGCGTGAAACTCCGGGACTTGGACACGACGATTTGGGAGGCATCCGCGCGCGGTGCGTAAGCGAGTTAATCAAATTTCCCGCTTTGGTTCAGGCGATGCACTTCGGTGTGATTGCCGAGAAACTGGACGTGAAGACCGTCCTGGGCATCCAGGAAAACGAGGCGCCAATGCAACCCCGCCCGGCACTCGAAAGTGTGTCGCCGCAATTTGCGGATGTCGAGGCCACTGTGGAGATGTGGCTGGCCGAATTCCTCGCACAAGCGGCCCAGAGCGAGCCAGCAGGCCTGCTTTTCCAATTCAGGCAGAACGGCGATTTTTGCCTGGACGGTGGACAGAATGATGAGCGATTTTTTCGCGCAGTTGTTCAGGGGTGAAACGATATTTTTCCAATTCGCCGGAGGCGCGCAGGCGTTCAGCCAGTGCTTCAGAAGCGTCGGCGAGCCGGTCAAGTTGTTCCTCCGTCACGCCGTATTCGCGCTGGGCGTAGTCGGAGGACTCGATGGGCACCTTGCGCAGGGCGATGATGTCGGCACCGCTGACAATGCCGATATCCTGGCCGGCCGCGGCGGCTTTGAGCCACTTGCCGAGGTTTTGCTTCGCGCTGGTGATGGTGAGAGTATGCATACAGCCTTTATAGAGATTTTTAAGAGGCTGTCAAGATTGGCTTGGGACACCATCGTGTGGTTTCTCTCTTTTGGTTTTACACCATGCGCGGAAACGGGCACAATCTTGTTTTCTTATGGCTTCTGTAACCTGTGCGGCGGTGGATTTGGGCGCGACGAGCGGGCGCGTCATCGTCGGCGTCTGGGGTAAAAAGCCTGCGCTGACGGAGGTTCACCGTTTCCCGAACGCCTTCCACGCCCTCGGGGTTCACGATTACTGGAACCTGCCTGGATTGTGGAATGAGGTGTGCACGGGCCTGCGCAAGGCGAAGGCGCAGTTCCCGAAGCTCGCGTCCGTCGGCGTGGATTTTTGGGGGTGCGACCATGTGCTACTCAACGACGCCGGGCGCCTCGTGTTCCCGCCGCACGCCTACCGCGACGCCCGCACGCAGGCCGGCCTCCAGGCGCTGGCCGCGCGCGGCCTCGACCACATCTACGCCGCCACCGGCCTGCCGAACGTCTTCTATAATTCGAGCCTCCAACTCGCGGAAGTCGTGCGCAACTGCCCGGCCGTCACCGACCTCGCCACGCGCTGCCTGTTTTTGCCGGACTATTTCAATTACCTGCTCGCGGGGCGGATGGAGAATGAAATGTCCATCGCCAGCACCACGCAATTGCTCGACGTGCATGGGCGGGACTGGTCGCGCGCGGCGCTCGAATTTTTTCATATTCCCCCGCAATGGTTCACGCCGCCGGTTTTGGCGAACACGAAGCTCGGCCGCGTGCGCGGGCTGCCGGAACTCAAGAGCGTCACGTCCATTGTCGTCCCGGGGCACGACACCGCGTGCGCCTACGACGCGATGCCGGCCGACCCCGCGGGCGGCGACTTGTATATCAGTTCCGGCACCTGGTCGCTGGTCGGCTGCGAGAACGACACGCCGATCCTCGGCCCCGAGGCGCTCCAGGCCCACGTGGCCAACGAACGCACCGGCCGCGGCGGTTATCGTCCGCTCACGAACATCGTCGGCCTCTGGCTGCTCGAACGGACGCTGCTCGATTTCAGCGCGCGCCCGCAGAGCGCCGGCGAATGGGCCGCGCTCATCAAAGCCGCGGAAAAATTGCCCGCGCCGAAAGTCCTGCTCGACGTGAACGACCCGGTTTTCGGCAACCCCCCCTCGATGCGCGCCGCGATTGACGCGCAGCTCAAAAAGAAAAAAGCCCGGCCGCCGGCGAACGTCGCGGGCTACGCGCGCCTGATTTTCGACTCGCTCGGCGCGGGCCATGCCGGCGCGTTGCGGATGCTCGCGCGCCTCGGCGGGAAAACCTTCCGGCGCATCCTCATGGTCGGCGGCGGCGCGAAAAACCGGCTGCTCTGCCAGGCGACGGCCGACGCCGCGGGCGTGCCGGTCGTGGCCTTCGCGCTCGAAGGCACCGCGCTGGGCAACCTCGCCAGCCAGTGGGTCGCCCTCGGCGTGGTCCGCGACCGCGCGGCCTTCCGCGCCCACCTCGCGCCCACCCTCCAGCAAACCATTTACACGCCCCGCAATTAGGCTGACTTTCCGCCGGGAATCTGTCTCAAAATTGAAAAACGAAATGATTTCGCACGAATGCCGCGGGCGCAGCAAGCCTGCGCCCCTACAAGAGAACCGACGCGACCCTGGAGGGGCGCAGTCTCGCTGCGCCCGCTTCGAAAGGAGTTTGCGCGGAATTTTTTCTTTGCCGCCTCAGTGCCTCAGTGTCTCAGTGCCTTAGTCCCTCAGTCGCCTCAGTCGCTTTAGTCGCCTCAGTGCCTTTGTCCCTCAGTCCCTTTGCCCCTTCGCCCTCTCCTCAATGAGCACCCCCTCCCCCACCCGCCCGACCGGCCACCGCGTGCAAATGCTCGCCACCTGCCTGTGCGACGCGTTTTTCGACGACGCCGCGCGCGCGACCGTCGAGGTGCTCGAACACCTCGGCTGCGCCATTGATTTTCCCGAGACGCAAACCTGCTGCGGGCAGCCGGCGTTCAACGCGGGCGACTGGCCGGCCTCGCGGCGCGTCGTGCGGCACACCGTAAAAGTTTTTGCCGGCGACGCGCCGGTCGTCGTGCCCAGCGCGTCCTGCGCGGCCATGCTCATCCACGGCGCGCCCCTCGAATTTGAAAAAGAAGCCGACCACGGCAACGTCGAAAAACTCGGCGGGCGCACCTGGGAACTCGCGGACTTCATTGTCAACGGCCTCGGCGTGAAAACGTGGCCCGGAAAATACCCGGCGAAAATCGCGTTCCACACCTCCTGCCACTCGCGCGGCACGAAAAGCGGCGAGGCGACGATCAGTTTGCTGCGCTCCATCGCGGGCGTGGAAGTCGTCGTTTTTGGCGAAGGCGAGCAATGCTGCGGTTTCGGGGGCACGTTCTCGGTCGCCTTCCCGAATATTTCGACCGGCATGGGCAACCTAAAACTCGAACACGTCCGCGCGGCCAATCCCGACGTGCTCGTCTCCGGCGACTCGAGCTGCCTGATGCACCTCGCCGGCCTGGCGGAAAAAGAAGGCCACCCCCTCCGCACCCTCCACTTCGCGCAAATTTTAAGAGACGCGCTGAAGAACGGCGGGGTGCTCGGGTAGGTCGTGCTTTTTAATCTGCCTTGACTGGCTTTATGAAGCCAAGATGGTCTGGACCATGCCACTTGAGGAAATTTGCAGTCCAACCTTCTTGACTTGTAACCCCGCCAGGTGCTTCCCGTCTGGCCCATCCGGCTCGAATGAAGCTTATCTCCTCATCTAAAAGCCTTTGGAATGAGTAAACGGCGTCAAGAGTGTGACAAATTTGATGCGTTGTGACATTGATCATGCCTATTGAGGTTAGGGGCGCAGTCTTGCTGCGCCCTCAATGGAGCTATGGCCTAAAACGGTTATTCACGCCTTATGCGCAGGTTATTCACCGGCTTGTGCGCAGGGTTGGCGCCTGGTTTGTGAAGAAAATTTGTTTCATTTGGGCAAAAAAACGTTGCGGGCGCGCGCGGCGCGCTCTGTAGTGCGCGGTTTAACGCCCACCATTCACCCGCGCGCATGTTCCTCCGCGAAGTCCAAATCAACGGATTCAAAAGTTTTGCCGACCGCACCCGCATTGCGATGCAGCCCGGGGTGACGGCCATTGTCGGCCCCAACGGCTGCGGCAAGAGCAACATCGTGGACGCCATCCGCTGGGTGCTCGGCGAGCAGAGCGCCAAGGCCCTGCGTGGCGGCAAGATGGAGGACGTGATCTTCGCCGGCACCGACACGCGCAAGGCTCTGCCCGTCTGCGAGGTCTCGCTGACGTTCACCGATTGCGAAAAGGAGCTCGGCACGGCCTTCCACGAAGTCGAGATCGGCCGCCGCGTCGGGCGCGACGGCGTGGGCGAATACTCCATCAACGGCAAACAATGCCGCCTCAAGGACATCCACCGGCTGTTCATGGACACCGGCGTGGGGCGCGTCTCCTACTCGTTCATGGTGCAGGGGCAGATTGACCAGATTCTCTCCAGCAACCCGGCCGAGCGGCGTTCGATTTTCGAGGAGGCCGCCGGCATCACACGCTACAAGAGCCAGCGCCGCGAGGCCTTGGGCAAACTGGCCCTCGTCGAGCAGAACCTCGCGCGCGCCACCGATGTGATCGAGGAGGTCGCGCGGCAAATCGGCTCGCTCAAGCGCCAGGCGGGCAAGGCGCTGCGCTACCAGCGCCTCAAGCACCGGCTGACGAAGCTCGACCTCGCCCACAACGCGCATTTCTTTACCCAGCGCCAGGCGGCCATCGCGCGGCTCGAGAGCCTCGCCACCGCCGCCCAGGCCGCCGCCGCCGACACCGCCTCGACCCTGCGCGAGCGCGAAGAGCGCGTGGCCGAACTCAAGGCCGACCGCGCGGAACTGACGCGCAAATTGCAGGACGCGCAGCAGGCCGTCTTCGACCTGCGCTCGGAAATGGAAAGCGCCCAGAGCCAGGCGGAATTTTCCTTCGTGCGGAAGGAAGACCTCGGCGGGCGCCTCGGCGAAATCGAGAGCGAAATTTCCGGCCTGCGCGCCCAACTGGCCGAATTGGACGAGCGCATGTCCGCCGACTCCGCGCACCAGCAGGGCGCGCTCGGCTCGATGGGCACCTCCGACTCCACCTTCCGCACGCGCCAGGCCGATCATGAAGCCGCCCAGACCGCGCTCGAGGCCGGCGAACGCGCCTTGCAGGACCGCCGGCAGCACCTCCTCGTGCTCGAAAGCGGCATCACGCGCCTGCGCACCAACAGCACCCACCTCGAAGTTGACTTAAAGACTTACCAGATCAAGCACGCCGCCCTGGCCGACGCGGTTTTTCAGCTCACGCAGGAACAGGCCGGGCTGGATCAGCAGCAGGCGCAACTCGCCGCGGCCCGGGCCGCTCGCGCGGGCGAACATGCCACGGCGCAACAAGCCGCCACCGAGGCCCAGGCTGCCGAGACCGCGCTCCGCCTGCAATTCCGCGACACGCAGGCGCGCATCCAGGACTTGGACCGCCAACTCGCGCGCGGCGCGGCGCAACTGGCAGCGATGGAGGGCTTGCAGGCGCGTTTCGAGGGCTTTTCCGAGGGCGCCAAGGCGATTCTCCAGGGTAAACTCGAAGACGTTTTGCCCAAAGGCACTTTTTCGATTTTGACGAAATTGGTTGAGATTGACGACGCCGACGCGCCGGCCATCGAGGCGTTGCTCGGACCGGCCGCGGATGCGCTGGCGCTGGCGGACTTCGCCGCGGCGGGGCCAGTCGCAAGCCGCCTGGCAGCCGGGCAGCTCGGGCGCGCGTGCTTGCAGGTACCCGCACCGTCGCGCGCCAAAATTTCCGCGCCCGCCGACCTGCCCGCGGGCATCCGCCCGGTGCTGGGCGCGGTGGCACTGCGCGAAGGGAACGCCGCCTGGCAGCCGCGCCTCGAAAATTTGCTCGGCGACTGTTACCTCGCCGATTCGCTGGAAAACTTCCTCGCCTTCTGGGCCGCGCACCCGGATTTCGAATTCGGGCTGGCCGCCACCGCGCGCGGCGAAGTCGTGGACCGCCGCGGGTTGATTTTTGGCGGTGTCTCCGACGGTGGCAAAAAAGAGAATTCATTCCTCCAGCGCGAATCCGACATCCGCCGCCTGCGCAAGGAACTCAAAACCAAAAACGAGGCTTTGACGCAGCACACCGAAACCTCGATGCGCCTGCAGGCGGAATTGGACGCAGCCGAGGCGCTGATCGCCGAAAAACGCGCGCGCGTCGGCGAGCTGGCGCAGGAAGTCGCCACTGTCGAGACGCAGGTGAAAACACTCGCGCAGGCCCTCGCGCAAAACGCCGACAACGCCGGCCGCCAGCGCCGCCAGCTTGAGGAACTCGAGCAAACCCGCGCCGAGGCCGAGCAGCGCCACGCCCGCGCCCAGGCCGACCTCGCCGGGGCCGAGGCGCAAATTTCCGGCGAGCGAGAAGCCATCACCGCCGGCGAGGAAAAGCTCACCGGCCTGCGCGCCGCGCGCGACCGCTGCCAGGAGGCCCTGGCCGAAGCGCGCCTCGAACTGGCCGAAAAGCGCCAGCGCGTCCAAATCCTCGACCGCAACCTCGGCGAGCTGCAGGCCCAGCGCCGCGACCTCGACACCCGCCTGCTGCGCCGCGCGCAGGAAATTGACGCCGCGCGCGAGCAAATCGCCGAGCTGGAAAAATCCGCCGCCGACCAAAAAGCCCGCGCTGCGCAACTTCAGCAGACCCTTGCGACGGCCACCGAATCGCTCGAAACCGACCGCCAGGCCGTGTTGCGCCGCGAGCACGAAATCAACGAGTTGGAAGCCGGCCTGGCCGGCGAGCGCGACCGCCGCCGCGAGCGCGAGGCCGAACTCCACGCCCACGAGGTCAAGCTCGCCGAGGAGCGTTCGCAGTCTGCCTTCCTCGAGGAAAAAGTCCGCACCGAGCACCAGCTCGACATCCGGCAAATTGACTGGAAGCGCGAATTGTGGAGCGCGGACGAGCAATTTGCCACCCGCGTCAAGCTCGACGACTTGGACGAAGACGCCGACCTCGCGCCGAAGCCCAAGCGCCCGCGCGGCGAGCCGACCGACGAGGATTTCGCCGCCATGGACCAAACGGACTGGGAACCGCTGGCGCGCGAGATCAAGGATTTGCGCGAGCGCATCGTTAGCATCGGCGCGGTGAACCTCGTCGCCATCGAGGAATACTCCGCGCTGCGCGAGCGCCACGACTTCTTGAAAACGCAGAGCGACGACCTCTGGAAATCCAAGGAAGACCTCGTCAAGGCCATTGACGAAATCAACCAGACCTCGCTGCAACTGTTCAAGGACACCTTCGAGCAAATCCGCAAAAATTTCCGCTTCACCTTCGAGAAACTGTTCGGCGGCGGCGAGGCCGACCTGGAATTGGTCGAGGCGGCGGACGTGCTCGACAGCGGCGTGGAAATCGTCGCCCGCCCGCCCGGTACAAAGCTGCGCAGCATCTCGCTGCTCTCCGGCGGCCAAAAGACGATGACCGCGCTCGCGCTGCTCTTCGCCATTTACATGGTCAAGCCCAGCCCCTTCTGCGTGCTCGACGAGTTGGACGCCCCGCTCGACGACGCGAACATCGGGCGCTTCACGGCGATGCTGCGCGACTTCACCCGCTATTCGCAGTTCCTCGTCGTCACCCACAACAAGCGCACCATCGCGACGGCGCAGACGATTTACGGCGTGACTATGCAAGAACGCGGCGTCACGCGCCTCATCTCGATGCGCCTCGACACGGAAACCGGCGAAGCGGTGGCCCACGGCGCCGGCCCCGCCACCCAAACCGCCACCACGCCCCCCACCCCGGCGGAGGAATCTGCGCCCGTAGTAACTCCGACGCCGGCGTGAAAATTCACCGCCAAGGCGCAAAGGGCGCAAAGAATAAATTCTGTTAATTCTGTTCACCCAAGCACGAAGTGCCGGGAGTGATTCTGTCAAAATCTTCCTTGACGTTCTTTGCGTCTTTGCGGTGAATTGTCTTGGTCTCTAACACGCCTTCTAATCAAACTGCTTGCGGAATTCGGCAAACTGCGCCTGGAGATCGTTGAATTGCTGGCGCAGTTTTTCAATTTCAGCTTCGAGTTTGGCCACACGTTCCGGGTCGGTGGGCACCGGAGGCGCGGCGGGTTCCGTGGGCGTCGGCGCTTCCGCCGCGGTTTCAACGTTAATATCACCGCCGAGCAAATGGGCGTAGCGCGATTCCTTCGTCCCCGGCGCGCGCGGCAATTTGCGCACGAGCGGTTCGGCGCGCGCGGCAAGGCGTTGCAAGACCTCCTCGACCGCGGCCAGACATTCGAAGTTGTGCAGGTGGGCCGTGCGCGAACGCAATTCGCCAGGCGTTTGCGGCCCGCGCAGCAGCAGCACGCACAGCACGGCGACTTCCGGGGTTTCCAGTTCAAACGCCTTGGGAAAAGTGTGGCCATACTTGGGCACGCGCGCGCTCGCGCCGTCGAAGGCAAAGGCGAGCTGGTTTTGCCGCAGCCGGTCAAGCGCGCGCAGCACCGTCGCCTCGCCGTAACTGACCACGGGGTCGCGGTTGTTCTTCTGGTTGCAGGCGTTGACCAGCGCGTTGAGCGTCAGCGGGTAGTAATCAGGCGTGGCGATCTGTTTTTCCACCAACGCGCCGAGCACGCGCATTTCTTCGAAGTTGAGCACGATCATGAGGTTGGGTTCCGGCCACCGGCGCGGAACAAAGAGAATAGGCGGATGGCCGCGCCTCGACAAGAAGGCATTGCGGCCATAAATGGCGACCACCCTCCTCCGAGGTTTGACAGCCGCGCGCCGTTCGGGCATTAAGGCACGTTTACCCATTCCTTCCCCGCTCTTCCCGCGATGGCTCTTATCGTCCAAAAATATGGCGGCACCTCCGTCGGCAACCCTGACCGCATCCGGCACGTGGCCAAACGCATCAAGGCCCACCACGACCGCGGCGACCACGTCGTCGTCGTCGTCTCGGCGCGCAGCGGCGTGACCAACGAGTTGATTGACCGCGCCAAGGCCCTCAACTCCAACCCCGATGAGCGCGAGATGGACACCCTCCTGGCCATCGGCGAGCAGGAGACCATCGCGCTGACGGCCATCGCTTTACACGCCATCGGCGTGCCAGCCGTGTCGCGCACTGGCCCCCAGGCAGGCATCATCACCGACGACGCCCACACCCGCGCCCGCATCCTCGATGTCACCGGCGGCGACGTCAAGGCGCAGCTCGCCGCGGGCAAGGTCGTCATCGTCGCAGGGTTCCAAGGGCTGAGCACCGACGGCCAGGTGACCACCCTCGGTCGCGGCGGCTCCGACCTCTCGGCCATCGCCATGGCCTGGGCGCTCCAGGCCGACATCTGCCAGATTTACACCGACGTGGACGGCGTTTACACCGCCGACCCGCGCGTCGTCCCCGACGCCCGCAAGCTCGACGTGCTCTCCTACGACGAGATGCTCGAACTGGCCTCCAGCGGCTCGAAGGTCATGCAGGCCCGCAGCGTCGAATTCGCGCAAAAATACAACGTCGTCTTTGAGGTTCGCTCCAGTTTCAATGACAAACCCGGAACCATTGTGAAAACCGAAGCTCCCAACATGGAACAGATCCTGGTCCGCGGCGTGGCCGTGGACAAAAACCAGGTGAAATTCACCCTCAACGACCTGCCCGACCGGCCGGGCGTCGCCGCCACGCTCTTTCAGGCGCTCGGCGCCCACGGCGTCGTCGTGGACATGATCATCCAAAACATCGGGCGTGGCGGCCGCGCCAACCTGACCTTCACGGTGGCGAAGGAGGACGTGCCGCGCTCGGAAAAGGTGCTCAATGAAGTGATTGCCACCCTCGGCGGGGGCAAACTCGGGCCGATGGCGGATATCGCCAAGGTTTCCGCCGTGGGCATCGGCATGCGGACGCACTCCGGCGTCGCCGCGAAATTCTTCGAGGCCCTGGCCAAAGCCGGGGTTAATATCATGATGATCACGACCTCGGAAATAAAAATTTCCGTGGCGATTGACCCCGCCCAGGCCGATACCGCCGCGAGGGCCGTCCACGCGGCGTTCGAGTTGGGCAAGACCTGAAGATTCACTGCCCAGACGCCAAGCGCGCCAAGAAATTATTTGTCTTCGCGCCCTTTGCGCCTTTGCGGTGAACCCATCACCATGAAATTCATCTCCACCCGCGGGCAGTGCGCGCCGGTCGGCTTCAACGCCGCGGTGGCGGGCGGCCTCGCGCCCGACGGGGGCTTGTATCTGCCGGAAAAGCTGCCGGACATCCGCCCGCTCCTGCCGCGCTGGTCGAACCTCGCCTATGCGGATTTGGCCTATGAATTTTTACACCTCTTCGCCACCGATGTTTCCTCCGCCGAATTGCGCAACCTCGTGGACCGCTCCTATGTGCGCTTCGCCCATCCCGACGTCGCGCCGCTGGTGGAATTGCGCGACGGCTTGTGGGTGCTCGAACTGTTCCACGGCCCGACGCTCGCCTTCAAGGACTTTGCGATGCAACTGCTTGGCGGCCTGTATGCGAACCAGATTCTGCACACCGGCGAATTCATCAACGTGCTCGGCGCCACCTCCGGCGACACCGGCGCGGCGGCCATCCACAGCCTGGTCGGCCTCGAAGGCGTGCGGATTTTCATCCTCTACCCACGCGGGCGCGTCGCGCCGCTGCAGGAGCGCCAGATGGCCTGCACCGGTGCCAGCAACGTCTTCCCCATCGCCATCGCGGGGAACTTCGACGACGCGCAGCGCATCGTGAAGGAACTGTTTTCCGACCAAGCCTTTCATGCGAAGATGCGGCTCTCGGCGGTGAATTCCATCAATCTCGCGCGCACGCTCGGGCAGTGCATTTATTACATCCACGCGTGGCGGCGCCTGCCCCCGGCGGCGCGCGAGGCGAACAACCTCGAGGTCATCGTGCCCACCGGCAATTTCGGCAACATCTTCGCCGGCTGGCTGACGCGCGAGATGGGCCTGCCCATCGGGCGCCTCTGCGTCGCCACCAACCAAAACGACATCCTTTACCGCTTTTTCACCACCGGGCGCTACGAAAGCGGCCCCGTGCTCCCGAGCCTCGCGCCTTCAATGGACATCCAGGCCGCGTCGAATTTCGAGCGCTTCCTTTACTATCTCGAAAAGCACGACTCCGCCGCCGTGCGCGGCGTGATGGAAAATCTGCGCGGCAGCGGCAAGTGGGCCGCCCCGAATTTCGATCCCGGCGTCTTCCGCGCCACCCACGCCAACGACGAGGAAATCCGCGAAATCATTGACGACCTCTACGCCTGCTTCCGCTATGTGGCCGACCCGCACACCGCCTGCGGCTTCGCCGACGTGGACCCCGACCGCCCCACCGTCGTCCTCGGCACCGCGCACCCCGCGAAATTCCCCGAGACCATCCGCGACACCCTCGGCTTCGAGCCGACCGCCCCTGCGCTCGAAATGTTAAAAGACCGCACCGTCATCCGCCACGAATTGCCCGCGGAGACGGACGCCGTGCGCGCCTTCCTCGAAGAGCATGGCATATGAAACCCTTCACCCGCAGCCTCGGCGCAATTTTGGCGGCCGCGCTGTTCTTGACGGCCGGCTGCTTCACCTCGCCCTCAACGCCGCCGCTGCCGGAAGATTACACCGACGCCTATTATCAAGTCCGCCAGTGGGTGCCCACCGGCACTTCGCTCCACGACGCGCAGAAAACCATGGAAGCCCACGGCTTCACCTGCTCCGTGACGCGCGACGCCCAATGGCAGAACCAAAGCCATGTGGATTACCTCTATTGCGACCAAATCTGGACCGCCCCCAACGCCGGGCTGGTGATGAGGCGCCACTGGCAAGTCGCCCTGTTCCTGGTGAATGACAAAGTATCCGGCCAGTATCTCGCCACCGGCCTGGTCGGTCACTGAGGCAATACTTGTCCATCCAGTCCATAACCAGTTGCGAAGCGGCAGCATTCATCCCTGCCCGCTGAGCACCACGATCTCGACCAACACAATCAGCAGCAGATTATAAAACGCATGCTGCGCCGCGGCGGCATTGACGCCCGCTTCTTCGGCGAGGTCGTTAGGGGTGGGGCCATCCGCAACTTCGAGCAGACCGGTCGCCAAAACGTTCGCCGCCTCCGCGGCGATTGGCCCGGCTTCCCGCGCCGCGGGGGGGTTCTGCATCACCCAAAACAGGCACGCCTTGGCTGCGCAAAAGCAACCCGGTGGCCGACATCGGTTCAGCCTCCGCGCGCGCGAGCGGCACGTTGCGCGCATAGAGGTTGACCCACCGTTCATCCGCCTTGGCCTGCGCCTCCAACGCGCTTTGACGCGCGCGCAAGACGCTGAGCAGTGCAGCCCGCCGCGGTTCGCGCGGGCCTTGCGCCGCCGCCCGTTCGTAACCGCGCTGGTAAACATAATCGAGCCAGAGGCCCGGCACCGTCAGCGCGAACCCGGCGTAGATTGGAATGCCGATGATGCAGTGAACCAGCCCAAACCAAAGCGCGCGCCTCACGCGCCGTTTCACCGTCAACTTTTGGTTGCCCTTCCGGAAGGAAACTTCCTCGGCGCGCGCCTCCCGAATCGCCGCGACGGCAAAGAGCAGCGGAAAAGTGACGGCCAGCACGCCGCTGATCGCCAGCCCCGCCGCGCTCGAACCCAAGTCCACCTCACCAAACGCCGGGTTGCCTTCGCCGCCGAGCAAGTGCCACCAGCCCCAACCCGTCCACGGCGCGAAATGATGCAACACCTCGCACACCACGATGACTCCGGGGAGCGTCGCCAGCGTGCCCGGCAGGTAACGCCACCGCCACGCCCGGATGACATTCCACACCTGCCCCCGGTCCTTCTCGACAAACAAAGTCCGGTAGCCCGAGACGCTCAAAGCGCAACCGACCAGGGCCAGGATAACAATCGGCAGCGGATTCACCGACGGGGCCAAACCCCATGGTTTTGCGGGTATCGCGCTCACCGGCGAATTCACCCACGCCACAATGCACTCAAAAACAAAGCCCAGCAGGGCGAGAAAAATGAGCAAGGGCCTTAGCCGTTGATGTCTCTGCTGCTTGGTCAACTGGCGTCTCGGGCGCATGGGATACGCAGGATTTAAGATGCCTCTGTCGCAGGCAAGAATAAACCGGGGTGGGCGTCGTGTTTATACAGGCGGGCGCAGCAAGACTGCGCCCCTACAAAACCACGCTGTTTTTGCTGTAGGGGCGCAGACTTGCTGCGCCCGTTTTGCCGCCGATGAAAACCCACACTGCCTGGGTGCACACGCGTCTAAATGCTCCCTTAATTCCCCCTCCTTTTCACGCAATCGCCGCACAAATGGCGCATGCCGCCCGTATTGTATCGCCCGGCCCCACTCCCGGGGCTGCCACTGATTAACCCACCCAACCCCCCCCGTTATCCATGTCGCACGAACACAAAATTGAGCATCACCGCAAAGCTGCCAGCCATCACGAACACGCCGCCCGGCACCACCATGCCGCCGCCGAGGCCCACGAAGCCGGCCACCACGAAAAAGCCGGTCATCACGCCCACGTCGCGCACGCCCACCACGCCCACGCCGAGCACCACCACCACGAAGCCGCCAAACTCCACGCCCAGCACCACGACGACGCGGCCCGTCGAATTCCACGCGGAACAGCACGCGTAAAAATCGCGTTGTCTTCGCCCGCCAGCCAAAACCCGCCTCCCCCGAGGCGGGTTTTTTGTTGGCCGACAAAGACCGTCATGTCAAGTTGCCATAGTGCCTGCGCAAGCCCCGCGGCATAGGGATCTCTTGCGGATTGAAAAGCACGCCAAGACGCCCCCAAACATAATCGTGGGACATTTTGACCCTTCATAAGCCATCGTGCGATTATAAATCTGGGTCATTTTCGCTCGCGCAAGCCCCCATTAATCCAGGCAGGATGTTGTAAATGAAAAGGTTATGAAAACGGCAAAAAATGGCATGTTTTTTGATGGGGAAAAAATTGCAGCCTTCAAGAATGGGGGTTTGCAGGCCGGCCCGGTCAAAGGCGGGACCAGGTTGGTCGCAGAAAACACCACTTCCGCCCGGGAAACTTGCATTATGAATGTATTAACTCGCTGGGATCCGTTTCGGGAACTCGAGGACGTGCAACAGCGTCTCTCCGGCCTCTTGGGTCGCCGCCAGCAGCGCGGCGATACTGACGGCAACGAATCAATCACCGTGGCCCAATGGGCGCCCCTGGTTGATATCACCGAAGATGACAAAGAATACCTCATCAAGGTCGAAGTGCCTGAAATCAAACGCAACGAGATCAAGGTTACGGTCGAAAATGGCGTCCTTGTCATCGCTGGTGAGCGCAAATTCGAGAAGGAGGAAAAAGGCCGGAAATATCACCGCATCGAGCGCTCCTATGGCAGCTTTGGGCGCAGTTTTGACCTGCCCGATGACGCGGACGCCAACAAGGTGAACGCGGAATTCAAGGACGGCTTGCTGTCGGTGCATATCGCCAAGAGCGAGGCGGCCCGCCCGAAACAAATCGAAGTCAAAGTCAATTGAGGCGGCCGCCGGGCCGCGGGGCGCGCAGACGCCCCCGGTCCCAGGATCCTACCGCCCTAATCCAAGTTCCATCCATAACACCAACCATACCCAGAGGAGGAATCACCATGAAAACAAGCGCACTCATTCTTCGGGAAGGCCGCCAGTTGGCCATCGCCGTCGGCGTTTTCATGCTCGCGACGGCCACCCTGGCCCGGGCTGCTGACGGCGGCCCGACCAGTTCCGACCCCTTCATCCAAAAAATGAAGCAATGGCAGGACGATATGTCGCAATTATTCCACAACACCTGGCTGGGCCTCGGTCAGGATAAAAACGCCGCCAACCCCGGCCAATCCACCGTGGCCACCGCCTCCGTGGATTTGCGGGAGCAGCAGGATGGCTACACCGTGCGGCTGAATCTGCCCAGTCGCGATCTGACCAAGGTGGAAATCAACCTCACCGGCAACACCCTGCATATTGTCGCTCCCGCCGACGGCAAGGTGGGGCGCTACGAGCAAAACATCCAGCTTGACGGGGTCGCCCCCAAGTCGGCGCCCCAAATCGAACGCAAGCAGAACGACAATCTGATCGTCATCAACGTCCCCAAGGCGCCGGATGTTGCCGACACCAAACCCGCCGCCCTGCCCGCTGCCCCGCTGGCTGGCTGGGATGCGTGGGACCGCGACGTGCTTGAGCAGATGGACCGCATGCAGCGGGATATGGACAGCATCTTCAATCAAGCCTTCGCGGAATATCACAACCAGCCGGGCTTTGGCGGGGTCTTTAACCAAGCCCGCTTCGATTCCTCCTTCGAGGTGCAGGAGGAGGGCAATAAATACGTGGTCCGGGCCTATCTGCCCGCCCGCGATATGAACAACGTCAACGTGTCCATCGAAGGACAAATCCTGAAGATCGAAGCCAAGAGCGAAGACACCCCCTCGGGGGCAAATTCCGCGCAGAATGAAAAGGACGGCGCCATTGTTTCGCGCAAAGCCCTCTATTCACAACTGCTCACGCTGCCAGGCCCTGTGCAGGCCGACAAGATGACGGTTGACCGCAAGGAAAACATGCTCGTGGTCACGCTGCCCAAAGCGTAATCCCACGGCCCACTGCCCCCTGGGCGCCACCGGCTTGCCGGAGAAAATCCGGCAAGCCTTGGCGTTCATTAAATACCTTCGCCGACTTGCTCATTCAAGACGCGGTCCCTGCGTTTTTTCGCGCGGTTTGCCGCACAAGAGCAGACGGCCATCGGGATTTTAGTGACCCAACCTCCGCCCGTCACGAACAACCCGCCTCCCTCGAGGCGGGTTTTTTGTTGGAGGGGATCAATGCAGGCGGGGTCTGGTGCATGCCGCCTGGATGCCCTCCACCACCTTAGCGACCACCAACCGGCGGGCGCAGAGTTGCTGGATGTTCCGCCCGTTTTCCATTTTGATTGCCTTTAATGGGCCCGCGCCGACAATTTATCCAAAATTTAAGTTGTCGCACTGCCTCAGCCGCTTCCGTCATGTACACCACCGACAGCTCCATCTACAAACACGAACACAATTTTACCGGCGACACCGCCTCCGCCGAGCAACGCACCCGCATTGTGGTCGCGCTCACCGCCGCCATGATGCTGGTGGAAATCATTGCCGGTCATTTTTTCCACTCGATGGCGTTGATCGCGGACGGCTGGCACATGGGCACCCACGTCGCGGCCTTTGTCCTCGCGGCGGTGGCTTATGCCTTTGGCCGCCGCCACGCGCGGGACGCCCGCTTCACCTTTGGCACGGGCAAAGTCGGCGTCTTGGGCGCGTTTGCCAGCGCGATTGTCTTATCCCTCATCGCCCTGCTCATCGCGGGCGAATCCGTGCAACGCCTGCTCACGCCGCAAACCATCCATTTTCGGGAAGCCATTTTCATCGCCGCCGCGGGCCTGGCCACGAACCTTATCTGCGCTTTCGTGCTGAAAGACCAACCCCATTACCACCATCATCATCACGACCACGCCGCCGCCGGCCACGATCATGATCTGAATCTAAAGGCCGCCTACCTCCACGTCCTCGCGGATGCAGTCACCTCGCTCAGCGCCATTTTCGCCCTGAGCGCCGGTTACTTTTTCGGCTGGACTTGGCTGGACGCCGCCATGGGCCTCGTCGGCACGGCGGTCATTTTATCCTGGGCTTATGCGCTCCTGCGCGACACCAGCTCCATTCTGGTGGACCGCGTGCCCGCCGCCTCCGATTTGCCAGAGGTCATTCGTGAAGGCATCGAGTCGGACGGCGACGCCGTGATCACCGACCTCCACATCTGGCAGGTCGGCGTCAATAAATTCGCGGCCATCATCAGCCTCGTCGCCCACCACCCCAAAACCCCGGCGGAATACCGCCAGGCCCTCCTGATTCACGAGGAACTGGTCCATGTGAATGTGGAAGTGCAAGTGTGCCACGCGCCTGCAACCAGCCTCCGCGGATAAGAATGTTGATTTTGGGGTTCGTTGCAAGACCGATACAATTCAATCTCTAATAGAACTGCTGAAATTAGCATATTCCAATGTTACTTTTAAGAAGGCAAAATTCCACCCATCAGATTATAGCTTGAAATACACATAGCTTGTTTGGCAGGTGATGGGGACTTCGCAAGCTTGCTCATCTATGAGTGCGACGCTGCGTAGCAAGCCGCCATCGCCGTTTCAAATCTACCCCCCTCCCCAAATAAATCTTGCGCGGACCCGGCCATTTCCCGATAATCACCGCTTGCCTGCGTGCCCCCTGGGCGCGGCGCAGGCCGGGATAGCTCAGTTGGTAGAGCGGCGCATTCGTAATTCCAAACTACGCTTAATCTTTTTAAGTATTATTGATTGTGACGAGTTCTGATTGTTGAAAGAACTCGTTTTACGAGGGGAAAATGCCAGCAGGCGAAAAAATCGCCCGGCCTAGGCAAAAAACTTAAAAAAATGCGAATGCGCGCATTCGTTCATCAGGTTACAGGTCAGGGTTACAGGTTGTCTATTATGGCACTTAGACTTTAGGCAAAGGTGAAATCTCACACTGGCCAGCACCCAGCACAAAAAACTTTCCGACGAAACCAAGCTTTCGAAGAAGCAAAGTTGCAATTAGCTGGTGAAGGGGGATTCGCAAGCTTGCTCATCCATGAGTGCGACGCTGCGTAGAGGCGGTAGCGCTCTAAGGCCGCGCGGCCAAGGAAATTGCTTCGCAATTTACAAGGCAGGAAGGCAGAACTTCTTAGTCGTTTTCCATCTTAAAAGTCTGGCGGCAACGGGGGTAATTTCTGCACCCCCAAAAAGTTCCCCTTGGCCCCTGCCGTTCAACCATCTTCACATCGCAACGAGGGCACGTCGGGGTGGTATAGTCCCCGGCTGTTATTTCGGCCAAAATTTCCCGGCGTGCTGCCTCGGGCAGTTGGTTCAGGTCTTTAAGCAGGTCAGAGCCGCTCACAAGGACAAGGGACTGACCCCGCGCGAATTGCACCGCCTCGGCCGTAAAGTCGCCCGTCGTCACAAAGAAGCCATGGCCCACCTTTTCCGCAGCCATGACCCCCAATAGCTCCCTGACGGGTTTGACGCCCACCGTGTAAACCCGCCATGCCTTGCACTGGACAAAGGCCGCAGGCTGCGATTCTCCGGGGTGGCTGATGATGATATCCACGCCGCCATCCGCCCCTACCCTGTTCCGTCGCGCCACGTAGCCGGTCTTTTGGAAGTAGAGCGTCACCAGCATTTCCAAACGCCGCCATTCGAGTGCGGATAGCAATTCAGGAGTAAAGCCTATGGGTTCAGGTGTGACGGAGGCTGGCGGCGCTCGCCACGCCCATGGTTCAGGAGTAAAATGTATGGGTTCAGAGGTGACAGCGGCAGGCTGCGCTTGGGTGAGCCAGGGATGAGCGACCCGTAAAGAGGCATTCGGCTGGGTTGAAACGGAGCGGTGCTTAGCCTTCATCTTGATACGCACCACCAAGGCGATTACCCCCACGCAGACAACAACGATGGCCGTCCATAACACCAGAGCGCGAAACTGCGGGGAGACTGTCCACCCTAATATAAACAGCCCCGCCAAGAGCGCTATTAGCTCAATCCAGTGTGCTTCCCGTTTACGGCTGCGACGCATGGGGTAGTCAAGATTTGAGGTGAAGAAATCGCAAGTGAAGGCAAACATAGGCAGTGTCCTAACTTGGAAGTCATTGATTGTCAAACGACTAACGGAAATACCTGTCGACAAATAGATTGCGGCCCAAAAACCACCCAAACTAATTTCATTGCCCACCGGGCAGGGGGTGGACAATGATTTGGAGACGAACATATTTAACCATGCCCAGCAAGAACAAAGAGCTTACGTATTTCGGCTAGGCAACCAAGCCTTATTTAAGGCCACCCAAAATACGACGGTGGGCAATTACGGTTTCACAATCAAAAAGCCTTTTTTGGCCGCATCTTTATTTTCACTTACAAGCATGGTTGGAACCGAAGCAACATGGGATATTGCGGCTATAAACAGGCGTCAGGGTGTATTGGCCGAACTTGCTGTTATCGCATGGCCAATTTAGTTCGCCAAAATCATCATCCTTACCCACTCCGACAAATCCAACCCCCGCAACCTAGCCTTTTCCTCAATAGCCTCCAGTTCGTCCTTTCCAATCCTGCATGTTACGAGGACAGCAAGCGCCAGAAGTTACCATGGTAACCTTCCCGAAGGTTCTACCGCTATCTTTTTCAAATGTCATGCACGATTTCTTCTGTCGAATGTTCTATATATAAACAAGGTTAGGCCCGGCGCCGCTTGCGCGGCGCCGGGCCTTATTCCTTGCTTGGATTTTTACGACACTATCCGGCTTGCCATCTCAGCGGAGTGCGTGTCTCGCAAATGCCCGTAGGTGCGTGCAACGAGAATGCCGCCGTCCTTGTGTCCAATCCAAGCGGCGATCGTTTTAAAGTCCACGCCTTTTTCGAGGACGTTGCTGACGAAGTAATGCCGCAAACAATGGTGGGTGAAGTGCGGCCAGCCCTTAAATTTGCAGACCGAGTTAAGGGCTTTTTTTGCGTCCGAAATTGGCACCAGAGGCTCGTTAGGACTGGGGTGGCGGGTTTCCCTGACCCTGTCCAGAAAGTCGCGCAGGACGGGGAATAGAGGCACTACGCGGGCCTCCTGGTTCTTGGTTCCCGTTGCTCCGCCCGTCACCGTGAAGGTGCTACGCTTGAAGTCCACATCCGCCAAACGAAAGGCGTTCGCCTCACCTTTGCGCATACCAGAATAAGCCAGTAATTCTATCAAATCAGCCGCGGGTTCAGTTCTGGTGCTGCGTTTGCGAAGGAAATCAACCATCCATGCAAATTGCTCCCGGCTTGGAATGACAATCGCCGCTTTGGGTTGCCGACGTTTTTGGATGACCTCAGCCGGGTTATCCAAAATCAAGTTTTCGCGCTTGGCGTATTTCAGGACAAGCAGCAGGGTATCGCGTTCCAAATTGAAGGACGCCGCCGCCACATGGTGACTGCGCTCACCCGCCCAGTCTTCACACGTTCCCCGGGTTACGTTTCGGACCGGAAGAGTGCCAAAGGTGGTCTTAAGTTGCCTGATGGCGAGCTCGCGGCGCAACCTTGAGCTTTCCTTGAGGTGTCCGCGCCAAGTGGCAAACCACTTGTCCGCCACCTCACCGAAGGTCAGGCGGGCGAGCTCGCGGGTGGGTTGGATGCCGCCGACCTTCTCCTTAAGCTGCATCAGGAGCCGCTCAGCCAGCCGTCTATCACAAGTTTTCAAAGAGCGACGGATTTGCTTGCCCCCGCGTTTGAAAAGCGCATAGTAGATGCCGGATGCGTTACACCGATACAGGCATTCAGCAACGAGTGTGTAATCCTGCGATTTCGCGGGATTCTGTGAGTTTTCCATGCCCTCAAACCTATCAGGTTACAGGTGCGGGTTACAACACTGTATTTCAGGGGGCATCAAACATTTTCTAACTCGTTGATTTTCAACGATTAGGCCGGGATAGCTCAGCTGGTAGAGCGGCGCATTCGTAATGCGTAGGTCGTCGGTTCAAATCCGATTCCCGGCTCCATTTTTTTCAAGGAAGGGACAAAAGGACAGAGGCACTGAGGGTAAGAAAAAAACCCTCGCAACTTTCCCTGCTTCGAACCTGAACGCCTCAACGCTTTTGCCCATGTGGTCTCGGTCTTGCTTCCGCCGCCTTTGTCCCTCAGTCCCTCTGTCCCTGTCTCGCTTCCGCGCCTATGCCCTCAGTGCCTCAATGCCTCAGTGCCTTTGTCCCTGTTTCGCCTTCGCGCCTTTGTTCCTCTGTGCCTCTGTCCCTTTGCTCCTCTGCCCCACTGCTCCTTCTTGATTGCCCCTCCCGCCAATTTCTGCTCCACTCCCCGGCGATGACGACCAACGCCCCGTTGCCCGCCACCACCGAGGCCTTGCGCCGCCTGCTCGACGACCCCACGCCGCAGGTGCGCGAAGCCTTGCTCGACGAACTCGGCCGCCAGGGCGACGCCGGCCTCGCCTTCCTCCGCGCCACGGCCGACGGCCCCGACGCCGCCCTCGCCGCCCACGCCCGCCGCTTTTTGCGCGACCTCGGCGGCGAGGACACCGTGCAGATGTTCCTGGACATGATCCGCTCGTTCACCTACGAGCTGGAGACCGGCCTGCTCATGATCGAGCGCACCGTTTTCCCCGTCCTCAATGCCGCCGAGCCGCACGGCTTCCTCGACGCCGCGGCCGCGCGCTGCCGCCAGCTTTTGCTCACGCCCTCGACGCCGCGCAAAAAATGCCTCGTCCTCAACCAGGTGCTCTTCCACGAATACGGCTTTCGCGGCGAGACCGAGCACTACCACGACCCGCGCAACAGCTTCCTCAGCCGCGTCATCCAGCGCCGTCGCGGCATCCCGCTCACGCTCTCGGCGGTCTATATTCTCGTCGCGCTGCGCTGCGGCATCGAACTCGAGCCGATCAGCCTCCCCGGCCGCTTTATGGTCGCCTGCTTCACCGGCCCCGAGCCGTTCTACATTGACGCCTACGAGCATGGCGCCTTCCGCAGCGCGGACGAATTGCGCGCCTATTTCCGCCAGATCGAGCAACCCTTCGAGCCGGCTGCGCTGATGCCCGCGCCCATCGGCGAAGTCCTCGCCCGCTGCTGCCGCAACCTCGTCAACCAATACACCGCCGCGCGCGACCACGCCAAGTCCAAGCTCTTCGCCGAATTTGTCCATGAGTTCGACCTCGCCTACCGCCGTCATGCCGAACCCACTTGATGACCGCCAGGTTTACACGTTGGCCGACCTCACCCAGTGGGAACAATTGCGCCCCGGCCTGCCCCCCTCCCTCGCCGTGCTCGGCCACCCGGTCGCCCACTCCGTCAGCCCGCAAATGCACAACGCTGCGCTCGCGGAATTAACAAAGCAGCATCCACAATTGAAGGACTGGAAATATTTCAAATTTGACATTAAAGAGGATGAATTAGAAGACGCATTCGGTTTACTTCAGGGAAATAAATTCGCAGGCGTTAATCTAACTGTGCCCCACAAAGAAACAGCCGCGATAATCTTGAGCAAAGACAATATATCTACAAAAGGCGTTGGCATCGAGAAAACCTATTTTGATCCCAGCGCAATTGATGCCGCAAATACTGTGATTTTTACCCAAAATGGTATACGGAAGGTATTCAACACAGATGGTTATGGGATGGCTCAAGCTATAAAACAGAATCTTAAAATTGATTTACGGAAAAAAGTTGTTGTTATTTTTGGCATCGGCGGAGCGTCATCCAGTGTCGCGGATGAATGCTTAAATCGCGGATGCACGGTTTTATGGGTTGGGGGTCGTAATGAGCAAAAACGATTGAATTTTGTTGGGCGCGTGAATGCATACATCAACCGCGAAATTAAATCCGATCTTCCGACCAAGATTGAGATACATGACTTTTCCCTATCCGAGCCTCCCGTTAACAAGTGGCCTGAGGATGTAGTCGTGATCAACGCCACGACCCTGGGAATGAAACCTGACGATCCGCTGCCGCTCGACGTTAGTCTGTTAGGCAATAAAGCCTGCGTATTCGATATGGTTTACAATCGTGGAGGGCCGACAAGATTCGTGGCTGAAGCCAAAGCACGCCGATTACAAGCTACAGATGGTCTTGGTATGCTCGTCTGGCAGGGTGCCAAATCGCTTACCATCTGGATTAAAGCCCACGAAGGTATAGTTATTAAGCCCGAAGACATCGCCCAAACCATGATGGACGCCGCGTGCGCCGCGCTTGGTTTGCCGCCCCGCCATGCCTGACCTCCTTCACTTCATCATGGACACGCACCCGTGGCTGCTGCGGGTGGTCGCGTTCTACATGGGCGCGTGTGTCGGGAGTTTTCTCAACGTCTGCATTCTGCGCATCCCGGCGGGCCAGTCCATCGTCACGCCCCGCTCGCATTGCGCATGCGGGCAATTAATCGCCTGGTATGACAACATCCCCATTCTAAGCTGGTTCATCCTGCGCGGGCGGGCGCGCTGCTGCGGGCGGAAGTTCAGCATCCGCTACTCGCTGATCGAAGCGCTTACCGCCGGCGTGTATTTATGGCTCTGGATGAAGCTGCCGCCGGCCACGGCGGTCGCCGGCATGGTCTTTTTCTCCCTGCTGCTGCTCGGCGCGATGATTGACCTCGATTGCCTCCAGTTGCCCGACGTGACGACCATCGGCGGCCTGCTCGCGGGGCTGGCCCTGTCGCTGCTGTGGCCGCAAATTCACGGCCTGCCGGGCGGGGCGTGGCACTGGGCGGTCGCGCAAAAAAGCGGCTTGGTCGCGCTGACGGGCGCCGTGGCCGGCGCGGGCTTCATTTACTGGATTGGCGAACTCGGCGGCTATTTTTTGCGCAAGCCCGCGATGGGTTACGGCGACATGCTGCTGATGGGCTGCATCGGCGCGTTTTGCGGCTGGCGCGGCGCGCTGGCTTCACTCTTCATCGGCACCTTCGCGGGCTTGTTTGCCATCATCCTGTTCAGCGGGCTGGCGTCGCTGCGAAGCGGGAAAAAATCCGCGTCGCCGGAACCGTCGCCCGAAGATACAGACGCCACCGAGTCCGCCGAGCCGGAAGTCAACCCGCTCGGCCGCCGCGTTTTCGCGGTCGGTTTTCTTTTTCTCTCCGTGCTGATTGCCGTGCTCCATGGGCTGGTTTGGATGGGGCATAACGGAGGCGCCTTGCTGATCTGGCCAGGCGCGATTTACCTCGGCGTCATTCTCGCACTCACCATTCTGAAACGCTCGCGCTTCATCTTGAGCGAACCGTGGCTGGTGCTCGCGGTTTTCGTGGGCGTGATTTTGTCGGCGATTTTTCCGCGCATGCAGGGCGTGGCGTCCACGGAAATTTGGTTTGTGAACGCCATTCGCGGCGGCGCGCTGGCCGCCATCTCTGCGGTCATCGGCGCGGGCCTGGCCTTGTGGGTGATGGAGTTCGCCAATTTAATTCGCCACTATTTTTTCCCCAACGCGCCTGCTGGCCCCGCGCTGGATGACTACCACCAGATTGCGGGCGAAGGCTACCTGTTGCTGTTCGGCAGCGTCGGCGCATTTTGCGGCTGGCATACGGCGGTCGTGGCCGTGCTGACCTTCGCCGTCGTCGGCGCGATTCAAGCCGTCATAAATTTGTTGAGCCAGCGCGGCGCCAGCACTGGCACAACTAATTCTGCCGAGAACAGCGCGCCATCCCCAGCGGATGAAACAGCCCCCGCCGACACCGTCGCCAGTCCCTCCACCTGGACCTTCGGCCAGGAAATCCCCTTTGGCCCCTCGCTCGCCCTGGGCGGATTTTTATACTACGCCTGGCCGTGGTTGCATTCGGGCGTGGACCGGTATGTGCTTCTGGTGCGCGATACCTTTTTTGGGAACTGAACCCTACCCCCACCATGAACGCCAAAAACAAAATCACCTGGGCCACCGAACCCCAAGACCATGATTATCCCGCGGCCGCGTCCTACTTGAGCCTCCTTTATGCGCCCCCGCGCCCAAAAAAGCTGGCGAAAAAACTGCGGCGCGCCCCCATGACACAATTCCACGCCAAGGATATTTTCCGCGCCGCCCGGCTGCCTTTGCTCGGGCCGGACAATTATCACGTCAAGCAAGACCGCGCCAAAATTTCCGCCAGGCAAAAAATTTCGCCCATCCTCCTCGTACGCGACGAAGCCATCGGCCGGGTCATGATCGCGGACGGCTACCACCGCCTCTGCGCCGTCTATTCCTTCGACGAGGACGCCATCATCCCCTGCAAAATTGTGTGAGACCGGCCCCTACACCGCATGGATCGCCCGCTGGTCCACCGCCAGCGCCGCTTCCTTGATCGCTTCGGCCAGCGTCGGGTGCGCGGTGACCGTGCGCGCCACATCTTCGGCGCTGCCGCCATATTCGAGGTGCGGCGTGATCGCGGCGATCATCTCCGACGCGTTGTGCGCGATGATTTGCGCGCCGAGTAAGCGGTCGGTTTTCGGGTCGGCGATGATCTTCACGAAACCGTCCGTGGCCGCCGCGGACAGCGCGCGCCCATTCGCCGCCAGGTTGAACTTGCCGGTCTTCACCGCGACGCCCTTGGCCTTCGCTTCCGTTTCGCCGAGGCCCACCGAGGCGATTTCCGGCTCGGTGTAAACGATGCTCGGAATCGTCGCGTAATTCACATGCCCCGCCTTGCCGGCCAGAATTTCCGCGCAGGCGATGCCTTCCTCCTCAGCCTTGTGCGCGAGCATCGGGCCGACAATGACATCGCCGATGGCGTAAACATTCGGCAGGTTCGATTGGAAATGCGCGTCCACCACCACGCGGCCCTGTTCAAGTTTCAACCCCGCTTCCGCCGCGCCCAAGCCCGCCGTGTTCGGCTTGCGCCCGACGGCAACCAAAATTTTGTCCGCCGGAAATTCAAGCGTCTGCCCGTCGCGCTGCGCCGTCAGCGCGGCGCGGCCGTTTTCCGATTTCAAACCGGTTACTTTCGCGCCCAATTCGAATTTCATCCCCTGCTTATGGAAAATGCGCAACGCGAGCCGGGAAATGTCCTCGTCAAACGTCGGCGCGACGCGCGGCAGCAACTCGACGACCGTGACCTCCGCGCCCAAGCGCGCCCAGACCGACCCTAGCTCCAACCCGATCGCGCCCGCGCCAATGACGACGAGTTTCGCCGGCACGTCCGCAAACGCAATCGCGTGGTCGCTTGACACCACCAGTTGACCGTCGAATTTGAGGAACGGCAATTCGACCGGCGTCGAGCCGGTCGCAATTAAAATGTTTTTGGTTTCCAGTTTTTGCGTCGCGCCATCGGCGCGGAGCACTTCGACGCCCCGGCCGCCGGGGCCAAGTTTGCCGAGGCCTTGCACGATCGTGACGCCGCGCTTGTCGAGCAACTGCTTCACGCCGCCGGTCAGTTTGCTGACGACTTCCAGCTTGCGCTTCATCAGCGCCGGAATGTCCGGGGAAATTTTGCCGACCTTGATGCCGTGCATCGCGGCCTGCGTGGCCACCGTGTGGTAAAGCTCGGTCGAGTGCAGCAGCGCCTTGCTCGGGATGCAGCCGACGTTGAGGCAGGTGCCGCCGAGGAACGGATCCTTCTCGACCAGCGCGGTGCGCAGGCCGAGCTGAGCGGCGCGGATGGCGGCAACATAGCCGCCCGGCCCGGCGCCAATCACCACAAGATCGTAGCGAGATTCAGACATATCAAAGCGCAAACAACAGCCGCGCGGGCTCTTCGATGGCTTGCTTGAGGTGGACGAGGAAGGTGACGGCCTCTTTGCCATCCACCACGCGGTGGTCGTAGCTCAGCGCGAGATACATCATCGGCCGCGCGACGATCTGGCCGTCCACCACCATCGCGCGCTCCTTGATGTTGTGCAGGCCAAGGATGCCGCTTTGCGGCGGATTGAGGATCGGCGTCGAGAGCATCGAGCCGTAGATGCCGCCGTTGGAAATGGTGAAAACGCCGCCTTGCAGGTCTTCGATTTTGATTTTTCCCTCGCGCGCTTTTTTCGACAGGGCGCCGATGGCCTTTTCGACTTCGGCAAACGACAACCGGTCGCAATCGCGCACCACCGGCACCATCAGCCCGCGGTCGGTGCCGACGGCCACCCCGATGTCGTAATAGTGGTTTTGCACCAGCTCGTCGCCTTCGATTTGGGCGTTCAGCGCCGGCACCGCTTGCAGCGCCTGCACCACCGCCTTCACAAAAAACGACATGAAGCCGAGCTTGACGCCGTGCCGCGCGGTAAAGTCCTCCTGGAATTTCTTGCGCAAATCCATGACCGCGCCCATGTCCACTTCGTTGAAGGTGGTGAGAATCGCCGCATTGTGCTGCGCGGAGACCAGCCGCTCGGCGATGCGTTTGCGCAGCGGGGACATTTTGCTGCGCGTCGTGCGCGCCTCCGTCGCGGGTGCGGCCGCGGGCGGCGGGGTGAAGACGACCGGCGGCGGCGGACTGGCCAGCGACGGCGCGCCCGGCACAGGAATCGCGGTGGCCACCGCGAGCAAATCGCCCTTCGTTACACGCCCGCCTTTGCCGGTGCCAGCAACCGTCGCGGGATCCACCTTCGTTTCCGCGGCCACCCGGCGCGCGGCGGGGGATAAAGTTTCGAGTTTTAAGTTTTGAGTTTCGAGTTTCGAACTGGCCGTTTCGGGTGGGGCCGGAGCAGCGGCAGACGGTGCCACGGGCGTGGGCGCGGGCGTGGGCGCGGGCGCGCTGGCCGTGGCTGCGGTTTCGTCAATGACCGCGACAATCTCGCCAATGGCGACCTCGGCGCCGACTGCCGCCTTGAGCGCAATGCGCCCGCTGGACTCAGCCTGGCCCTCCGAGGTGATTTTGTCGGTTTCCAACTCGAATATCGGCTGGCCGCGCGTGACGGTGTCGCCGTCCTTGACATGCCACTTGGCGAGGATGCCGCTGGCGATGGATTCGCCGAGCGCGGGGATTTTAACTTCGATCATAGGGGTAAGGCTCAGGCGTTGAAGGCGTGCTCGACCAGCGCTTCCTGCTCGATTTTATGGAGACTGGACGATCCGCAGGCGGGGCTGGCGCTGGCCTTGCGGCCGGCGTAAACGGGCTTTATTCCACAGATTTGCTCAAGAATGGGGGCCATAAAGGTCCACCCGCCCATGTTGCGCGGCTCCTCCTGGCACCAGACGATCTTCTCGAACCCGGTGTAATTTTTCAGCAGGCGCTGGAGCAATTCCGTGTGGAGCGGGTAAAATTGCTCCACCCGCAGGATGGCCGTGTTGCGGATGTTGTTGTCGTTGCGGACGGCGTGCAGGTCGTAATAGACCTTGCCCGAGCAAAAGATCAGGCGCTTGGGGCTTTTCGGCTGCAACGGGTCGTCCAGGATTTCCTGGAAGCGCCCCTCGGTGAAGTCCGTCACTTTCGAGGCCGCCTGGAGCATCTTCGTCTTCTTGTCCTTGCTGCGCAGCAAACTTTTCGGCGACATGATGACCAGCGGCTTGCGGAAATTGCGCTTCATCTGCCGGCGCAGCGCGTGGAACAATTGCGCGGGCGTCGTCAGGTTACACACCTGGATGTTGTTTTCCGCGCACGCCTGCAGGAACCGCTCGACCCGCCCGCTCGAGTGCTCCGGCCCCTGCCCTTCGTAGCCGTGCGGTAGCAGCAGCACGATGCCGCTGGTGCGCTGCCACTTCGACTCGGAACTCGTGATGAACTGGTCTATAATAACCTGCGCCCCGTTCGCGAAGTCGCCAAACTGCGCCTCCCACAGGCAGAGCATTTCGGGGAAATCCAGCGAATAGCCGTAATCAAAACCGAGAATGGCATATTCGGACAGGCTGGAATTATGCACGCAGAAACGCGGCTGCCCCGGCGCCACGTTCGCCAGCGGCACATACGGCGTGCGGTTCGTCATGTCATAAAGCACCGAGTGGCGCTGGCTGAACGTACCGCGCTCGACATCCTGGCCCGACAGCCGCACCGGCGTGCCTTCCTGCAACAGCGTGCCAAAGGCCAGCGCTTCGCCAAACGACCAGTCGAGGCCCTCCCCTTTTTGGAAATTCGCCCACTTCTCATCCAGTTGGCGGCGGATGGTCGGGTTGAGGCTGAAATTCGCCGGTATGGTCGTCAGCGCGCGGGCTACTTTTTCCAGGTTTTCAGCCGTGACCGCCGTCGGGTCCGAATCAAAGGAATAATGCGGGCGGAAGGGCTTCCGCATGCTGGAGGGCCGCTGGCCTTCGCTCGCCACCTTTTGCTCCTCCTCGTTTTTGCGCACCCGGGTGAGAATTTCGTCCAGGCTGTGCTGGAATTGCTGGGAAAATTGGGCGGCGTCCGCCTCCGTCAGGTCACCATCCGCGATCAGCTGCTTGGTGAGAGTTTGCGATATATGCGGATGCTGCCCAATCAGACGGTAAAGCGTCGGCTGGGTGAACCCTGGTTCGTCGGCTTCATTGTGGCCGTACCGACGGTAGCACTGCATGTCTATCACCACGTCGTCGCCGAACGCCTGCCGGTAGTCCAGCGCCAGTTGCGTCACCATGACCATCGCCAGCGGGTCGTCGCCATTGACATGGAAAATCGGCACTTCGATCATCTTGGCAATGTCCGTGCAATACAGGCTCGAACGCGCGTCCTTCGGCTCCGTTGTAAAACCGATTTGGTTGTTGATCACGAAATGCAGCGTCCCCCCGGTGCGGTAGCCTTCGAGGCGCGAGAGATTGAACACCTCCGCCACCACCCCTTGCGCGATAAAGGCCGCGTCGCCATGGATCAGCACCGGCACGACTTTCTTGCGCTCCACCATGTCGTCGCGGCGCCGCAGGCTGGCGCGGGCCTTCCCTTGCACCACCGGGTCCACCGCTTCCAAGTGACTCGGATTGGCTGCCAGCCCAATACGAATGATTTTTCTGCCCGAGGTCGTGAAATCCGCCTCGTAGCCCAGATGGTATTTCACGTCGCCGTCGCCGTGGGTCGTGTCCGGCAGGTAATTTTCAGAAAACTCCCGAAAGAGGTATTCGTAGGATTTGCCGACAATGTTGACCAGCACATTGAGCCGGCCCCGGTGCGCCATGCCCATGACCAGCTCCTCGACGCCGGATTGCGGGCAACGCTCGGCCAGCGCATCCAACGCGGCAATGATCGTTTCCCCACCCTCCAACGAAAAGCGCTTCTGCCCGACATAGCGCGTGTGCAAAAAACTCTCGAACACTTCCGCCTCCGAAATTTTCCGCAGTGCGCGCAATTTTTCAGCTCGCGGCAGTGCCGGCTTCAGGTTCGTCGGCTCTATCCGCGCCTGCAGCCAGCGCCGTCGCTTCGTGTCCTGGATGTGCAGGTATTCAATCCCGACCCGCCCGCAATAGGTTTCATGCAGGCGGCTGAGCAATTCGCGCACGGTCATCACCCCCCCATGCAGGTAATTGCCCGTGAAGCAAAAACGGTCGAGGTCGGCGGGCGTAAAGCCCAGGCGTTCCAATGACAACCGCGGATTTTGCGGCGCCTGGATTTGCAGGGGGTTCAGGTGCGCCTGGGTGTGGCCAATTCCACGGTAAGCGTAGATGGCGCCAGCCACGCACGCCTGCAGGACAGAGTCCGTCAGCGCCGTCGCCTCCGCCCCCCCCCCCCGGGGGGGCATCGTGGCCGTGGCCGTGGCGGAGGGTTCGGCTTCGGTGCGGGTTTGACCCAGCTCGAAGCCCTCAAAAAATGCACGCCAGTCCGGCTCCAAGCTTTCAGGTTGGCGCAGCCAGCTTTCGTAGTATTGGTCAATCAAATCGGCATTCCACCGATTCGCAAACGAGAGATTCTTCATGGAAATAATTGAAGGGTAAAACAGGGGGTGGTAAATTTGGTTCCTGACTTTACGCAGTTAATTTAAAGAAGCAAGAAACAATAACCCTAAAATATAGAAACGACAGACATACTTGTCTGTCTAGTCTACCTTGGCTTTAATTTATTGTTTTTAGTCTTTCGTAATAAATAACTTATAGAATATTTAATCCGCAAGCACTTGGTTTGGTCATTGTTTTGTTGCATTGTAATCAATTTGAAGCAAACTAAGCAGTAATGAGCATCACTGTCCCCCAATGGCTCCCACCACTACGCGAATTGCTATCGGTGGTGTGTGCCCCACCCCCGGGCGCGCAGGGCTTAAGGCGATTAATGACCAGCTTGACCGAGGTCGAGACTCTACTGGCCCAAAATCGCGCGGAGATGCCGTCGGAACTAGTCCATTTTCTCGAGCGCCGCAGTTATGACAAAGCCAGACAACTTTGCGCGGGCGACTTGGCCATACTGCGCGGGACTTGTGGTGCAAGACATTGATTAATAAAAGCTTGTAAAATTATTGATCTGTTATTGACGCGTTTTGCGAAATTGTGGATAACTTGTGGACAAGGCCATTTGAACGAATGAATTAACATTCAACGCCGCCCTTTCACCCCTCGGTGTTAAACGAATTAAAGTTTTTCCGTTTTGGGGCGAGTAGCAGAAGCGCTCCTTCGGAGATCACGGTTGGCTGGGCCGGTCACCGATCTCTTTCCGAATTATTGTTCCTCCGTTACGCGGCGTAATCTTTTGCCAATCTACGATGCGCCGTTCACCGCGAAGCAAAAAATGCCCGGAACTATTTTACTCTCCTTCGCCACCTAGACTTGCTAGAATCCCTGTTTTATGCATAATAGCCTTCAGCCGACTGTTTCCCCCGCCTCTGCTGTTGCGCCGCTCATGAGCAAGTCCGTCCCAGCCAAAATTACCCTCGACCCGTCCTTCCTCAAGCGGCACGGCTTGTTCGCGGGCTTGGAGGAGGAGGATGTGACCGATCTGCCGGCGCTGTTCCGCATCGGGAACTTCCAACGTGGCGAACGCATCATCACCGAGGGTGAACGCGGCGGCGCCCTCTACGTCATTTATCAGGGCGGCGTGGACATCCTCAAGCAGATCGTCTCGCGCGAGGGCGAATCCCAAGAGAAAATCGCCTCGCTTCACGCGGGCGACACGTTTGGTGAAATGGAGTTGCTGGACCAACAGCCGCGCTCCGCCACGGTCGTCGCCCACGCTAACACCGTCGTGCTGGCGCTTGATAATGTGGACCTGCACAAGCTCAACCTGCGCAACACGCGCGTGTATGCGACCATGCTGCGCAACCTCGCCCGCGAAGTCAGCCGGCGCCTCCGCGCCACCGACCAGTATCTCGCCGTGTCGCTGTTCTCCATCCGCGAACAATCGCGCTTCCGGCTGTTTCCAAAGGAGTAAAGCGGCGGGCGGGTTGTCGGACTAGGGCTTATCTTCAAACAGCCTTGCGGCCGCGCGTACCGAGGCGACAATCTTAGCCGTGGACTTCAGGACACTTTTTGCCATTTGCGTTTAGTTTTTCCACGTTAAGTTGCTACGAAATTATTCCCCGAATAGCGAGGCTTTATCAGCGCTTTCTCGGAAGTGTCGTGGTAACGAACGGCCACCACGAGGTTGTGCAGACACTGCTCGCCAACCTGACCGCCCATCCCATTCCACCCACCGACCCTCTTGCCACACTCCCATCTCCAGCTTTCTTCTTTCAACCCCCATCTGACACTATCCCCCTCAATGCAATCGAACGTGTGGCACCACCGAACCGCGCTGCGGGCTTGCGCCGGGGGCGGCGGGGGTTTATCGTGCGCGGTTTACCATGGATTTCGATCTCAAGGACATCGTCCACACGCGCCTGGGGGAAAACTACGACCTGCACGAGCGGCACCTGAACCGCACACTGGTCAAGGTGCTGCGCACCATCGGGTTCGACAAGGTTTACGCGCGCGCCGAGGGGGCCTACCTTTACGACATGGATGGGAAGGACTACCTCGACTTCCTGAGCGGCTACGGCGTTTACAACATCGGGCGCAACCACCCCGTGGTCAAGCAGGCCATCAAGGACGTGCTCGACCTGGATTTGCCCAACATGGTGCAGATGGATTGCGCGCTGCTTTCCGGCCTGCTGGGCGAGGCGCTGGCGAAGCACACCGGGCCGGGGCGCGACGCGTTCTTCTTCTGCAACAGTGGCGCGGAGGCCGTCGAGGGCGCGCTCAAGTTCGCCCGCTGCCACACCGGCCGCGCGCGCATCCTCGCCCTCGAAAACGCCTACCACGGGCTGACCTACGGCGCGCTGTCCATCACGGGCAACAAACATTTTCAAGAGGGGTTCGGGCCGTTCTTGCCGGGCGCGGAGCGCGTGCGCTTCAACGACCTCGACGACCTCGAAACGAAGTTGCGCGCGGGCGACGTGGCGGCGTTCATCGCCGAGCCGGTGCAGGGCAAGGGCGTCTTCATCCCGCGCGACGATTTCCTGCCGCAGGCGCAGGCATTGTGCCGGCAATACGGCGCGCTCTTCATCTGTGACGAGGTGCAGACGGGCCTCGGCCGCACGGGCAAAATGTTCGCCTTCCAGCATTGGAACCTCGATCCCGACATCCTCACTATCGCGAAAACCTTGAGCGGCGGTTACGTGCCCGCCGCCGGCATCTGCACGCGCCGCGAGATTTATCAAAGCGTGTTCTCGCGCATGGACCGCTGCGTCGTCCACTCGAGCACTTTCGGGCGCAACAACCTGGCCATGGCCTGCGGGCTGGCGACGCTGCATGTGCTCGAAACGGAAGGCCTGGTCGAGAATTGCGCCCGGCGCGGCGAGCAGCTCCTGACCGCCGCGCGCGCCTTGCAGGCCAAGCACGAGTGGATCAAGGAAGTGCGCGGGAAAGGCCTGATGTTCGCCATCGAATTCCACGAGCCGAAATCGCTGATGTCGAAAATGGCCTGGAAGGCGCTGCACACGGTAGATCACGGGCTGTATGCGCAGATGATTGTCACCTCGCTCATACAAAAGCACCGCGTGCTGACGCACGTCGCGGCACACGGGCTGGACGTGGTAAAGGCACTTCCCCCGCTCGTGATTGGCGACGCGGAGATCACGCGCTTCATCGCCGGGCTGGACGAGGTGATCGGCGAATCCGGTTCGGTGACCGGCCCGCTGTGGCAATTCGGGGCGAGCCTGGTGAAGGCGTCGCTGGCGCAGAAAAACCCCCGCAACGACCACGCCGCGGTCAAAGTATAGTATTATGAATTTTTAACCACGGAGAACACTGAGCACACGGAGAAGCTTGCCATTAAAAGACTGAAATTTTAAACGTTTCCTCCGTGTTCTCCGTGCCCTTCCGTGGTTCAATAAAAAACAATTTTTATGTCCGCCTCCATTCGTGTTGGCATTGGTTATGACATCCACCGCCTTGCCGCCGGGCGGAAACTGGTGTTGGGTGGCGTCGCCATCCCCTCCGAACTCGGCCTCGACGGGCATTCCGACGCCGACGTGCTGACCCACGCGCTGGCGGACGCCGTGCTTGGCGCCATCGGCCTGGCCGACATCGGCCACTTTTTCCCGAATACCGACCCGCGCTTCCGCGGGATGGATTCGCAGGAAATCCTGCGCCGCGCCGTCGCCGAGGCGTTGGCGCGCGGCTACCGCGTCGGCAACGTGGACATCGCGGTGCTCGCGGAACGGCCCCGGCTCGCGCCCCACATCCCCGCGATGAAGGCGCGCCTGGCGCAAACGCTCGGCGTCACGCCCGAGGACATTGGTTTGAAAGCCACGACCAATGAAAGCTGCGACGCCATCGGCGCGGGCCAGGCCATCGCGGCCCACGCGGTGGCGTTGCTGGTGCGGGGGGAGTAGTTATTTGTTTTGGCCTGCAAAAGGGAGCTCCATGCGTTGCGTCCCTCCGTCTTGGTTTGGCGCTTGCGATTATCGCCAACATGGATTAAGTTAAACAACATTCGCGCAAGAAGTTTTGTCCCATTTTGGAACACCAACATGTCATGAGCACGCTCTTGTCCCGCATCACGATTGACCCGGAGGTCTGCCACGGCAAGCCCTGCATCCGCCATTTGCGGTATCCGGTCGAGTCGCTGTTGGAATACCTGGCGGCGGGGGACACCTTTGAAGACTTGCTGGGCGAATTTCCCGATCTGGAACGCGACGACTTGCGCGCCTGCCTCGAGTTTGCGACCCAATCCCTCAAGCTTAAAAGCCAGCATCTGGTGCTCGCGTGAAATTTCTGGTGGATGCGCACCTGCCTCCGGGCTTGTGCGCCCTGCTGCAAGCGGCGGGGCACGACGCCCTGCATACCAGCCAATTACCGGCGGGCAACCAAACCCCCGACAGTTCTCTGAACGAGCGATCCTTGCTTGAGCACTGGGTCGTCATCACCAAGGACACGGATTTCTATTATTCGCACCTCCTGCAGGGAAAGCCATGGAAGCTGGTGCTGGTGCGCACGGGCAATATGCGCGCCCGGGAACTTAAATCGCTGTTTGGACGGCACCTGCCCGCCATTGTGACCGCCCTGGACAAGACTTCGTTGGTCGAACTCGACCGCCAGTCAGTACGAATGGTGAAATGACCTGGCCCCTGGCGGCGCATAAATCGAGGCTCGCCTGCGCGTTTATCAAGATGATTCGGAACCGCAACCAAGGGCAATTGCCTCTGGGGGGCGGCACCCCCCTGGGTGATGGTGGGATAACACCCCATAGCGGGGGCGGCGCGGTGTCGTTATACTGCTGGTCGCTTCTACCGCCCAAATCATCAACTCACAACCCCTCCAGGATTCTTATGATATTTCTCATCGCTGCCATCGCCGTCGCCGTCATCATCGTGGTTCTCGTCGTGAGGTAACCCCTTGCGCGCCGAAACCTTTCGGCGCCACCCTGAACCGCCGTGGGTAGGGATTTTTGTGATTTTCTTTATCGCTTTCGTGGCCGTCGTCGTCGCGGGGGCGGTCCTCATTTTGAGGTGATTTTTCACCCAGCGTGCCCCCCCCATGGGGTGCGGTGGGTCAACACCCCCATAGCGCGGGCGCCATTGGAGCGCTATGTTGCTGAACATGTTCCATGACTTGCAAACCCAACGCTAAACCCATCCGGGGAAAGGATTTTTATGGTATATTTTATTGTAGTGGTCGCGCTCGTCGTGATTGCCACGGTGCTCGTGGTGAAGGCGGTACGGTGAATTCTTTCTCCCTTCACGGGAGTTTGGCTTGGACGAGCTTGCTGACGGCGCCGAAATCGAGCAGCGCGGCCTCCGGGCGTTGCTTGAGCGCGCCGATGACCTTGCCCATGTCCTTCTTCGATTGCGCGCCGGTGGCGGCGATGACCTCGGCGACCAGCGCCTCGAGTTTGGCGGGATCAAAGGGCTTGGGCAGGTATTTTTCGAGGAGCGCGATTTCGGCGGTGTTGGCGGCCACGAGGTCGGCCCGGCCGCCTTTTTCGAATTCCGCGCGGGCGTCGGCAAGGTTTTTCACGGCTTTGCGCAGCGTCGTGGTCACGAGGGCATCGTCGATCGGTTTGTTGGCGTCCATCGCGGCGCGCTGGATGGCGGCATCGGCGGTGCGGAGGCTGAGCGTGGCGGCGGCATCGCGCGCCTTAAGGGCGGTCACAATGTCGGCGCGGAGGGTTTCGTAGGTGGTCGGCATGGGGGGAGGGGAAAGTGTGGAGTGTGGAGTGTGAAGTATGGAGCGCGGAATGGGAAGTTTTTGAATCCGGGAAATAAATTATCTTGTTTTTGTTCAATGCTTTAAGACCAGCCCAACCTGCATTTTACCCAGCCTATTTGACCACAAAGCTAACCTTGGTTTGAATATTCGGGGCAGGGCGAAAAAAATGTCGCCTTGGTGGAACTTTCCTTCCAAACGGGTGTTTAACTTGGCATCAGGGTGCAAGCCCTGACCAAGGAATACGGCAAATATAGCATAGCAACCAAGCAGCTAGGCAGTGACCCTTGAGCAAGGCCTGCCGTTTACAAGGCCGGTCGCCGGGGTAACCCGGGGCCGGCCTCTTGCTTGGCAGAAATCAGGAGTGGAGGCAAGCCTTCTCAAGAAGATTTCAATGTAAGGCCTAGAAAAATTTTATTGCCGAGTTCCAAATGCGTCCGCGCTTCACGAGTAATGCTCTCCAAATATAAAACAACCGCAGTCTTGGCGTTGGCAGTGACGTAGCCGGTAAAAAATCTGCTTGAACCCTTTTCAAGCCCGGAAAAGACTCCAAGTGATTTGCCGCTGGAAACCTTAACGCCGTCACTAATGATCGGGTCGCCAGCGGCGAGTCCCTTGCGTTCGGCTTCAATGCGGTGAGCATACAATCGTTCAACAACCTGATGAACATCTTTTTCAGAAAGATTCGCCTTGGCGAATTGCATAACTGAAACGGAAAGCTGTCGTTGAAGGGCGGCTTCACGAAACACGATTAAATCGGGACGTGAATTCGCCAAACGTTCCCATTCGCCCGGTAATTCCAACGTAATGTCATGATCTTCGTAATACATAAAGCGCGGGGGTTCGCAAAATTCCGTAAAATGCTCAGCGCTCAAGGCAAAACGCCGCGCCCGCGGCGACCCACGGCTCGTATTGGGCGCGGAATTCGGCGCTCCAGCCGGTGGGCTCGTGCGTTTGCAGGCCGAGTTTGCAGACCGTCCGCTCGCCGCGGGCATGCAGCGTTGCACCATCGTCGCTGCGGAACTCAAAGCCGACCGTCAATCCCGCCTCGCGCAATTTGACGCCCCACAGGGCGACCAAGAACGGTGCCACCCCGCGCAAAGGCGCCAGGTAATCAATCTCGACGCGCGAAACCACCACATAGAGATCAGGATACTTCTCCGGGGAAAACTCCTTGGCGCCCATTAACTCGTCGAACAGCGCCTGTTGCGCACGCTCGACGAACTGAAGGTAGCGCGAATGGTGCAGCACCCACAGGGCGTCAATCTCGTAGAAATGCGCGCGCGTGCGGTAAACAAACAGCCCCGAGGGCGGATGCTGGTAGTCGGGCGGCATAGGGGGGTTAAGGTTGCCATCTGGATCGGGTGGACGCAAACCATTATCGAATTCCTGAATGCTGAGTTCTACATGCTGAATGCTGAGTTCCGAATGCTGAACGGCGTCGCCAACTGTGGTGTCGAATTATCACCGAGAATCGGTATCCTCCCATTCAGCAATCAGAATTCAGCATTCAGAAATTAGCCCCATGCCGCCCGACCGCCATTTGCTTGTGGATGCCTACAACGTGATCCATGCCTGGCCCGAGCTGAAAGCCGCGCTCGCCAAGCATGGCCCGGACGCCGCGCGCACGCAGCTCGCGACCCTTCTGCGTCCCATCCACGATCTTGAAGGCTGGCGCGTAACGATGGTCTTCGACGGCAATGGCGATGAGATCCGCGTCGAGCGGCCGGGGCGGGAACTGACCTTTTCCTACGCCTTCGGCCCGCGCGGTCTGAGCGCGGACGGCGTCATCGAGCAACTGGTCGCCAACGCCACGCTGCCGCCCGCCGAAGACCGCCGGCCGCGCAAGAAAAATCGCGAGCCGCCCGAAATTGTCGTCGCCACGCGCGATAATCTACTGAGCGACGCCACCGCGGCGTGCGGCGCACGGTTGATGACGCCCGCGCTCCTGCGCGACTGGGTCGAAGCGGCGGCCGCCCGGCAGACGCGCGAGGTGCTCACCAAATCGCGCCGCGCGGCGGCGGCATGGAAGGCCGACGCATCGCCATGGGACAAATTAAAGCCGCCGACCTAGAAACTTAACCACAGAGAACACGGAGGACACGGAGAAGGATGCTGCTGCATTTCATGTTTCTGATTAAATTCCCTCCGTGTGCCCTGTGTTCTCCGTGGTTAAAACACCGGCTGCCGCTCCTGACCTGCGACCGCAAAATCCACCAACTCACCGGGGTGCCGGGTTTGCACCCGATTTGGTAAATGGCCGTTGGGGGCCGCGTGGCGGGCGACCTATTCGCCGTGGGACAAGCTGCCGCCATCACTATAGTTGGCCGGTGGGTTCATTTTTTCCTTAAATTGTTGCTTGTATTTCCGTCTTTCGCCGCGGGAAAATAGTATAAAAACATACATGCTGAAAAAGGCACACCCCAACCAAAGGTGAAAGTCGTGCAAAAACCTGTATGATTCAGTTTGCGCGAAGTGATCTTGCGCGAGGCCAAACAACGCCCATAGCAAAATCAATAAGCAACAAAGCCGATTGGCAATTACGTACCACGGTGGTTCAATTTTCCCATAAACTTTTAATATTCGATTAACGATTTTTGACCATGGCGGTTCGTTCTTGCCGTAACGAACAAGGAGCGCACACAGAGATACCGGCACTGCAACGATGAAGCAGCCATGGACAAAAACATGGAAGTAATATAGTGCGGTCTGCACCATGGGAAAGCAGGTTTAATTCAAATTTTCCTCTCACCGTAAAAACGCCTCGTGCAGGCCGCCGTCCACGGCCAGGACCTGGCCGGTGGTTTTGCTGAGGCGCTCGCTGACCAGCAGGAAATAGCCCTCGGCCTGGTCTTCAGGAGTGATGGGTGTTTTGGTCAGCGTGCGATCGGCGTAAAATTGCGCAAGCTTATGCACGAGTGAGTCGGTGCTTTCGTCTTCTGAGAATGGGATGTTGTATTTCGCGAGCGAGCCGATGACGCGCTCGCGCGGAAACATCGCGCTGCCTTGCACAACGGTCGCCGGCGCGACGGCGTTGACGCGCACCAGCGGCGACAGCTCGATGGCCAGTTCACCGACGAGGTGGTTCGCGGCGGCCTTCGACGCGTCGTAGGCGATGGAGCCTTTTTTCGAGACGGCGGCGTTGGCGCTCGTCGTCAGCACGAGGCTCCCGCGCAGGCCCTGTTCGCGCCAGGTCCTGGCCGCTTCGTCGCCGACGAGGTAGCTGCCGGTAACGTTGATCGCAAAAGTCAGCGCCCATTTGTCGTCGGGAATATGGCCGGTGGTGTCGCTCGGGACAAAAATGCCCGCGGTGACGCAGATGGAATCAAAGCCGCCGTAGGCGAGGGCCACGTCGTCGAGCATCCGCCGGATGCTCTCGCGCTTGGTGATGTCCGCGCCGAGGCCGAGCGCGGGGCCGCAATTCGACAAGCCGGTCCCCGCGACGCCGATGCCCGTGCCAAGCTTGTCCGTGATTTCCTTCGCCGTGGCCTGCGCGGAGGCTTCATTCAAGTCCACGCAGACGACGTGCGCGCCCTCCCGGGCGACGCGGTGCGCGGTCTGCTTGCCGATGCCGGAGCCGGCGCCAATGACGATGACGACGCGGCGCGCGAGTTCCTTTTCCGGCGGCATGCGCTTGAGCTTGGCCTCCTCGAGCAGCCAGTATTCGATGTCAAAAGCCTCTTGCTGCGGCAGCGCAACGTAGCGGTCCATCGCCTCCGCGCCGCGCATGACCTCGACGGCGCAGTTGTAAAATTCGGCGGTCACGCGCGATTCGCTCTTGTCCTTGCCCCAGGCGATCATGCCGAGGCCGGGAATGAGCACCACGGTCGGATTCGGGTCGCGCATGGCGGGCGAATTCGCGCGGTGGCATTTTTGGTAATAGGCCGCGTAGTCCAGGCGATACTGCGCGATGCCGGCGGCGAGTTTCTGCTTCAGCGCGGCAACGTCCTCGGCCTGCGGATTCCAGTCCACGTAGAGCGGCTTGATCTTGGTGCGCAAAAAATGGTCGGGACACGACGTGCCCAGCTCGGCCAGGTGCGCGGCGTCGCGGCTGTTGACGAAGCGCAGAATTTTCTCGTCCTCCTGCACGGTGCCAATAAACCGCTGGTGCGAGGAGACCTGGCCGCGCAGCCAGGGCAGGATCGCGGCGAACACGGCGCGGCGCTTTTCCGGCGGCAGGGTTTGGTATTTCGCGCCGCCGAACGCCGCAGCGTCGCCGCCCTTGGCGGTGTATTTTTCCTCGATGAACGCGGCGGCGCGCTCGATGAAGTCGAGGGTGCGCGTGTAACATTCGCGCTCGTCGTCGGCCCAGGAAATAAAGCCGTGCTGGCCCATCATGATCGCGCGAATGTCGGGCTGCCGTTTGGCTATTTCCTGCATCGCCAGCCCAAGTTCAAAACCCGGGCGCATCCACGGCACGTAGGCCATTTCGCCGGCGAAAATCTCGCGCGTCAGTTTTTCGCTGTGCGCCGACGCGGCGATGGCGATGATCGCGTTCGGGTGCATGTGGTCCACGTGCGCGCCGGGCAAAAAGGCGTGCAGCGGCGTGTCAATCGAGGAGGCGCGAGGGTTGAGGTTGAACGTGCAGTGAAAATAAAGCCCGACCAGGTCGTCCTCGGCCGCCGACTTGATGCCCTTGTCCGGGCGCGCGGCGTAAAGGCCTTGAAGCGCGTGGAGCTTGTCCAGATACAACGACGAAAAAAACGCGCGGGTGCTGGTGCGCAAATCCCCGCCGGAGCCTTTGACCCACAGGACTTTTTCCGCGCGGCCGGTTAGCGGGTCTTTCTCCGCGATTTTCGCCGACGTGTTGCCGCCGCCGGTGTTGGTGATGCGCTGGTCGCCGCCGAGGAGGTTCGAGCGGTATACGAGCCGGCCCACCGGGTCGAGCGCGGCGGCCTGGGCGTCGTCCCAAAGGAAATTCACATAGCGGTAGGTTTTCATGGGGTGCTGGGATTGTGCGCCGCGAACGCATGGAGATCAAACTGAATCTCGGGCACAAAAATAGGTGGTGTTTGAAGAATCTTCCCATCGTAGCGCGGTGCTTCAGCCCGCGCTCTGCATGATTCGTTGGAAAGAAGCGCGGGCTGAAGCACCGCGCTACGAAGCCGGCAAACAGAGCCAGTGCCCTCAAACCGATCACTGCCCGGCCGTCGAGCATTCGCCATTGTCGCCAACTCGAAACTCGCAACCCGAAACTCGAAACTCCATGCTTAACTCATGCCCTTGGAACTGGCTTACCGTTACTTCGGCGGCGAGGGCCGGCCGCCGCTCGTCATCCTGCACGGCTTGCTGGGTTCGTCGCGCAATTGGACGACAGCGGGCAAGCTGCTCGCGCGCAGCTTCGAGGTCTTCGCGCTCGATTTGCGCGGCCACGGCGAGTCGCCCTTCGCCCCGCCGCCGGTGCGCGATTACTCGTTCAAGACCTGCGCGGCGGACGTGGCGGCGTGGCTCGACGCGCGCGGCGTGCGGCGGCCGCTGCTGCTGGGGCACAGCCTCGGCGGCAAAATCGCCATGCGCCTGGCGGTGGATGAGCCTGCGCGCCTCTCCGCGCTGGTGGTGGCGGACATCGCTCCGCGCGATTACGCCCCGCCGCACGCAGCGGCCTTCGCGGCCATGCAGGAGCTCGATCTGGCCGCGCTCCATTCCCGCGCCGAGGCCGAGGAAAAATTGCGCGCGCAACTGCACGATGAAACGCTGGCGCGCTTTCTAGTAACAAATCTCGCGCGCGAGGCCGACGCCGCTTTCCGCTGGCGCGTGGATGTCGCGGGGCTGGCGGCGGCGTTGCCGGCCATTGCGCGTTCACCGCTCGCACCCGGCGAAACCTATCCAGGGCCAGCTCTATTTCTGCGCGGCGACCAATCCGACTTCATCCGCGACGCCGACCGGCCGGCCATCGCCGCCCATTTTCCGCGGCATCAAATCCTCGCCCTCGGCCGCGCCGGGCACAACCTGCATGTGGATCAGCCGGCGGCCTTCACCGTCGCGCTCGAGTATTTTGCGACGGATCTGGTGTAGGGGCTTTCATTATTCACCGCAAAGGCGCGGAGAACGCAAAGGAGTTTTTTTAGACAGAATTTATTCTTGGCGCCCTTTGCGCCTTGGCGGTGAATTGCCTTGGGAAGTTACCGCAGAGCGATGAGCGCGAAGCCGACGATGGCGGCGGACAGGAAGAGCGTGCCGACCCAGGCGGCGACTTCGCTCTTGTCGAAGCGGGAGGTGGTGTCCTCGACCGTGATGCGCTCGGCGATGGCGCGCTTCTGCACGGGCGAGAGGGAATTCCAGATTTGGGCGTCAATTTTGGTGTTCATGGGCTTGTTCTCCTAAGATGGTTATGAGTGATGATTGGAAAGGTGGGCGGCGGGGATTTTGTCGTTCCGCGCCGTTGATGGACACGAGGGTAAACACAGGTTGGGGCAAAAAGTTTCGTGCAAGAGGTGCGGGAAGGTTGTCAAAGAGATGTCATGGGGGCGCCGAGCCGATTCCGGCGGCATCCGGTTCGCTCCGTGAAAATTCCATTGCGCGCCGGGCGCAGTCCGGTAGCTTGGCAGACCGGCCCTCGCGCCCTCTTCCCTCCATGCCTCCTCCTCCCAACGCCCAGCCCAAAACCGCCATCACGCCCACCCGCGCCGACGATTATCCCGAGTGGTATCAGCAGGTCATCAAGGCCGCCGATCTCGCCGAGAACAGTCCCGTGCGCGGCTGCATGGTGATTAAGCCCTGGGGCTACGCGCTGTGGGAAAACATGCAGCGCGCGCTCGACCGGCGCTTCAAGGACACCGGCCACGTCAACGCCTATTTCCCGCTCTTCATCCCGATGAGCTTCCTCGAAAAGGAGGCCGCGCACGTCGAGGGCTTCGCCAAGGAATGCGCCGTGGTCACCCACACGCGCCTGCAAGCCGGGCCGGACGGCAAACTCGTCCCCGCCTCGCCGCTGGACGAGCCGCTCATCGTGCGCCCGACTTCCGAAACCATCATCGGCGAAATGTATGCCAAGTGGGTCGAGAGCTACCGCGACCTGCCGATTCTCATCAACCAGTGGGCCAACGTCGTCCGCTGGGAAATGCGCACGCGGCTCTTTTTGCGCACCACGGAATTCCTCTGGCAGGAAGGCCACACCGCCCACGCCACCGAAGCCGAGGCCATGGAGGAAACGCGCAAGATGCTCGAAGTTTATGCGGACTTCGCCGAGAACCACCTCGCCATCCCCGTCATCCAGGGCGAGAAAACCGCGGGCGAACGCTTCCCGGGCGCGGTCAACACGTATTGCATCGAGGCGATGATGCAGGACCGCAAGGCGCTCCAGGCCGGCACGTCGCACTTCCTCGGGCAGAATTTTTCCAAGGCCGCTGGCATCAAGTTTCTGGATCAAGCAGGCAAGCAGGAATTCGCGTGGACGACTTCGTGGGGCGTTTCGACGCGCCTCATCGGCGGCGTCATCATGGCCCACGGCGACGACGACGGCCTCATGCTCCCGCCACGCCTCGCGCCCACGCACGTCGTTATTTTGCCTGTGCTGCACAAAGAGGAAACGCGCGCGAAGGTGCTGGAGTATTGCCAAAAACTCCGCGCCGAATTGCGCGCCGTGCGCTTCGCCGACCAGCCGCTCGAAGTCGAACTCGACACGCGCGACCTGCGCGGCGGCGACAAAGTCTGGCAATGGGTCAAGAAAGGCGTGCCCCTGCTCGTCGAAGTCGGCCCGCGGGATATGGACAAGGACTGCGTGTTCTGGGGCCGGCGCGACCGCGGCCCGAAAAACCGCACTTCGACCCCCCGCGCGGAATTCGTTGCCACGGTCGCCGTCACGCTCGACGACATCCAGCAATCCATGCTCGAACGCGCCAGCGCCTTCCGCGCGGAAAACACGCGCCGCCTCGACACGAAGGACGACATCTACGCCTACTTCACGCCGCAAAACGCGGACAAACCGGAAATCCACGGCGGCTTCGCCCTCGCCCACTGGAGCGGCGACCCGGCCTTCGAAGAGCAGTTGGCCAAAGACCTAAAAGTCACCATCCGCTGCATCCCGATTGACACCACCGGCGACCTCGCCCCCGAACCGGGCCTCTGCCCTTTCACCGGCAAGCCCAGTCCGCGGCGGGTCGTGCTGGGGAAGGCGTATTGATTGGCACTTGTTTGAATGCCTAAGTTTGGATAATCTGCATTTCATGCCTCCTTTCCCAAGAAATCGGCATAAAATAAGACAATGGGTGACCTTGCTGGTCTGGCTGGCATGCATTGTGGCAACGTTGCTCCTCATGGGTGGAATCAGTTTGTTGGTTTGCATGTTGCTGGCACTGACGCTTTTGATCGGTGCCTTGCTGATGAAAAAGAAACTCTGCGAGAAAAAGAACCTAGCGCGCGGCTATCGTTTGGCGTTCGGCCACGGGAGTTCTTTTCAATATGGCGAATTTTACGAGGGAACGTGGCGGGAAGTCGGATTCGGTTACCGAAGGCTGCGCGGAAAAGGGCCAAGTTATCTCATTTTGATTGCCCTACCCCATGAGTGGGCTCAACGACCCTCGGAGGCTTGGGCCAGGAATCAACGCGAAAAAATCCTCGCCCGTGTGAAAAGTGAACTCAAGCCACCGCGTTATGCTTTCAGCGACGACGGAGTCACTGACTGGTGATTTGTCTTTTTAATCTTGAGCCAGTGAGTAAAAACTCACCACGGCTGGCCGGATTCGAGTTCGTAGATCATGCGCCAGAGGCGGTCGGTTTCGCCAAGCCGGGAACGCGCGCCGAGCAGCGGTGTTATTTTGGGGATAACAATGCATCTAATCGTCCTCGCTTTTCATGCGTTAGTGCGTATATTGCATATGCAATGCGCGCCGTGCTTGTGACGACGGAGAAGAACCCCCCGGCTTTGCGGAAACTGCAGGGGCTGGGCTTGCGCGCGCAATTGCAGGCACCGGAGCGCATCCAATCCCTCGAGCGCGACAGCACGGACTTGGTTTACCTGGTGCCCGCCGCGCTGCTGCTGGCACCGGGGTGGAACGAGCACCGCGTCCGCCTTGCGCGCGCGAGCCGCTGCTACATCGTCTTCGGCACGGGCCTCGACACGCGCGCGATCATGAACGCCGCGCGCGACGGCGCGCATGACGTGCTCGATGCGCAGGCCGACGGCGACGGGCGCTGGCTTGCGGCGCTCGAACACGCCGCGAACGCGCAGACTTTGTGGTGGCAGCTTTACGGTGGCCAGGGCGAGGTGGATGAGCAAAAACTGGTCGGCCGCTCGCCGGTGATGAAGGCGCTGCGCGAGTCCGTCCAGCGTCTCGGGCCGACGGACGCGACGGTGCTCATCCTGGGCGAATCCGGGACGGGCAAGGAGCGGGTGGCCGAGGCGATCCACGCCGCCGCGGGCCGCGGGCCGTTTGTGCCCATCAACTGCGCGGCGCTGCCGGCGGATTTGCTCGAGAGCGAATTGTTCGGCGCGGAAAAGGGCGCGTTCACCGGGGCCGACCGGGCCAAGCCGGGCCTCGTCGAGGAAGCCGCGGGCGGCACGCTGTTCCTCGACGAAATCGGCGAGCTGCCGCTGCCGCTCCAGCCAAAGTTGCTGCGCTTTCTGGAAACACGGATGGCGCGGCGGGTCGGCAGCACGAAGGAATACCGCGCGAACGTCCGCCTGGTCTCCGCGACCAACCGCAGCCTGAGCGCGGACGCGGAGGCCGGTCGCTTCCGGCTGGATTTGTTTTACCGGTTGTCGGAAGTAATTCTCGAGGTGCCGCCCTTGCGGCACCGGCGCGAGGACATCCCCGACTTGGCGCGGACGTTCCTGCGGCAGGCGGCGGTGCGCGTGGGCAAAAATTTCGAGACGCTCGAACCGGAATTGATCCAGCGTTTTCAACAGCACGACTGGCCGGGCAATGTGCGCGAGCTGAAGCAGGCCATCGAACGGCTGGCGTTCCACTACGACGGGCCGGTGATGCGGGCGGCGTGGTGGGAACTGCCCCCGTCGCGCGACGCCCGCGCGGCAGCGGCCGGGCCGGGCGTCTTTGCCGGCGGCCAGGTCATGCCCGGCTCGGCGGCAGGCGTGCCCCACCCCGCGCCCATTTATGCCGGAGCGCTGACGCCGATGGGATTCCCGCCAAGCCGGCGCGGGCGCGCGGCGCTGGCGCGGCGCTTGTTGCAGGAAAACGCGGAGGACCTCACCTGGGTGGCGGCGCAAGTCGGCGTGCATCCGACGACCCTCTACCGGTGGCGGAAGGCGGGGAAAGTTTAGAAGAATTTCTGAATGCTGAATGCTGAGCGCAGAAATCTGTTGTCCTATGCCCCAATTCTATTTTGCACCAACGAACGAAGGGGGTTTCAGCATTCAGAATTCAGCATTCAGAAATTCTTACCCGAGGTTTCCAGACGCTCCGCGTGCAGCCACGCCTTCGGCACCGCGTGCTTCGCCAGCCGCCTGTGCAACGCTTCACGCAGCTTTTTTTCCGGCTGCTTTTTGCCGGTGTAAATAGCCACGACGCGTTCGCCCCATTCGGCATCGGGCAGCCCGAGGACGCGCACGTCCTTGACCAGGCCGGTCGCGCGGATTTGTTTTTCGACGGCGGCAGGATGGACTTTTTCGCCGCCGGTGTTGATGGCTTGGTCGAGCCGCCCAAGCAGGCGCAAGCGGCCGCGCGCATCAAGCTTGCCGCCATCTTCCGCGCCGAACGGCCCCGGCTGCCGCCGCGCGGGGAAATATCCCGCGAAGAGCGACGAGGCCTGAATCCAGACGCGGCCATTATTGCCAACGGGCCGTGGCCGGGCGGTTTCATCGCCAATCCAAATTTTCGCATGGGTCAGCGGTGTGAACCGTGGTGGCGCGCCGGCGAGGAAGTCCGCGGGCCGCTGCATGGCGACGGCGGCGGCGGTCTCGGTCATTCCATACGCGAGTGCCACGGGCAGACGCAGCTCGCGGGCGCGGTCGAGCAGGCCGGGGAGTGGTGCCGCGCCGCCGAGCAGAATGGCGCGCGTGTGGCGTAGCCAGGCGATGACCCTTTTGCGTTCGAGCAGGCGCTGCAATTGAGTCGGCACCAGCGAGACGAGGGCGCGCTCCGGCGGCGTGGCCGGCGGTCGGCCGGCGGTGAGGTTCTTCCAGTCTTCGAGCCACAGCACGCCGCCGGCTTCGAGCGCGCGCACGGCGGGCAGCAGGCCACTGACATGCCACAGCGGCAGCGTGCTGACGTGTGTGCTACCGTCCGCATCCAGAAAAGCCGCCAGCGCGCGCGCCGCCGCCGCAAGGGTCGCCCAGGTGTGAACCGCCCAGCGCACGCGGCCACCGGTGCCACCGGTGGAAATTAGGATCGTCCCCGCCCACATTTTCGCATCGAAGTCGAAGGCCGGTTTCACGCGCGGCCAGCGCGCGGTTTTGTCGCCGAGCCAGAGGCCGGGCTGGATTTGCGCGGCAGCCTGGGCGCGTTCGGCTGCGCCCCAGCGCGGGCTGGCGAGAACCACCGGCAGATTTTTTTCGGACGCCGCCAATACACCGGCTAGAAATTTCGCGGGGTTCTCCCAGGCCACCACCACCGGACCGCGCGCTGAATTTTTTCCGAGGCGCGCGGTGGCCGCCGCAAAAGCCCCGGCAAAACCTTCCGCACCCGGCCCGGCCAGCCAGGCCCCATGCTCGGCCAAGCGGGACTTGCGCAGCGGGTGGATCAAGGAGCGAGCCGGTTCCATATCCCCACAAAATCCGCGGACGACAACTTTTTCAATGCGAGATTCGGGCCAGACGCATGGACGGGCAATTGCAAACCGTCGTCGCCAAAGGCGTCGAGCGTGCCAAAGCCAAGGGCGCGGCGGCCGGCGCGCGGGTCGCCCGCGGCCAGACAAAGCGCCGCCTGCACGCCGATGCTGGTCTCAAACGCCGACGAATAAACCAAGTCGGCGCGGGTTTGCGCTCGCCAGCGGCGGAAGTCATCCGCGTGGCCGAGCAATGACGGCTTCACCACCAGCGGCCCGGGCCATTTCGCGGCGACGGCGCGGCGCAGCCTGAGCCAACTGGCCACGCCCTCATCCAGCGCCACCGGCACCGGCGCCGACGGCGGCGGCCCGGGCCTGCTCGCGCCAATGCTGCGGGCCGGTGACGGGCGGAAGCGGTTGCTCAAAAAATTCAAGCGTATGGGCCGAGGGACTGAGCGCTTTCAACTCCGCGCACCACGCAGCCCACTCGAGACGGCTAAGCGCGCCATTGGCGTCCAAGCGCAGGCGGCCGTGCGCGGGCAGCGCGGCGAGCAATTGTTCCAGCAAGGAAAATTCTTCCGAGGACGAGCCGACGCCAATCTTCCATTTAAAGACGCGGTAGCCTTGCGCGGCACGCTGCTCGAGCGCGGCCAGCGCGGCGCGGCCCGCGGGGAGCAATGCGGCCACCGGAAAGGTTTTGATTTTGGCCGGCGGGTGAAATTGGCCGACGAGCATGGCTTGGGCGCAAGAGAGCGCCCAGCGCAGGCAGGCGAGGCGGTCGGGCATGCGGCGCAGTTGGGTTGGCGTCAACCGCTCCGGCGCGTGGCGCAGCCAGGCCAGGTCGCGCGCGGCGGTTTCACCGGTGAAGCCAGGAATCGGCGCGGCTTCGCCCAAGCCCAGCCGGCCATCCGCGTCCCGCAGGCGCACAATCACGCCTTCGCGCACGGTCCACACGCCGTGGCCGGTGGCTTGGGGCCGCGTGAACTTGCGCCGGTAAGCGCGATAGTCAAGACGCAGATAATCGGCACGCGCGTGAGGCATGGCGCAAGAAGGGGGACGGCCAACATGGCCGCCCCCGGCCCGACTTGCAACCCGCAACTTGGGCTGGGCGCGGGCCGATTGGCCCCCCTGGCGTGGCGCGGTGCTTCAGCCCGCGCTTGGCAGGTGGTGAATGTTTCCGGGCGCGGACTAAAGCACCCGGATACGCCCACGACTGGATTACGCAGGCAGTGATGGAAGCATGCACCAACTACTTGTCATCAAATTCCCACCCGCTTGGAATGGCTAGTTTACATTGTATTTATATATAATATAAATAATAAATTACTCATCCATTAAATGCTGCTTCATGGAGGGGAAAAGACCCCGGGCGCTTAGACGAGGCCTTTAATGCGCAGGGTGAAGGCGTGCTCACCCGGCATTTTTTCGGGCAGCTTGACGGCGAGGCCTTGGTCGTCCTGGGTCCACTCAAGGGAGCCGTTCAAACCCAACAGGGAAACATCCGTGACCTTGCGGCCGGCGAGTGGCGGGGAGTTGGTGGCAAGACTTTTGATTAAGGCGCGCGGCTCGGTGGGCAGTGCGAGCACATAAGCGTAAAGGGTGTCGCCCTTGGTGGTGAAGCGGATGTCCGCGCTGGTGTTGGCCGGGGCGGCGCCCCCGGCCCGGCCGCCGGCGCGGGCGGTGGTGGACGGGCCTTCGCCGTAAATTTTCCACGGGCGGCTGGCATAAATGCCCTCGGAGTTGATGTCCATCCATGCGGTAAGGCCGGCGAGGAAAGCCTCCTCCTTGTCGTCAATGGTGCCGTCCCCGCGCAAGGGGATGTTGAGCATGAGGTTGCCGTTTTTGCTCACGACATCGGCGAGGGTGGTGACGATCTCGGCGACGGTTTTGTAGCCATTGGTTTCCGCGAGGGAGCGTTTGTAATGCCAGTCGCCGATGCAGGTGTCCGTCTGCCACGGATCGGGGCGGATGGCATTGGCGGTGGCGCGCTCGATGTCCTCGACAAACGCGCCGACGTGGGCGGGTTCGATGTGTTTGCCGTTGACGACCACATTGACCTTGCCGCCATTGCGCGCGCAACTGGTGTTATAATAGTGCGTGACCACATCCAGCCCGGCCTGGCCGAGGGGCAGTTCGTTGGTGTCAAAGTAGAGCACGTCGGGGTTATACTTATCAATCAGGTCCTGGCAGCGGAGGAACCAGTCCTGGACAAACGTGTCCGCCGGCATCGGGTTGCTTTTGGCGAGGCTGGTGTTTTTGGCATACCAGTCGCGCACGGCCTGGGCGCTGGTGAGGCCATCGGGCATTTTGACGCTGTTGCCGGTATAAAGCGCCTGGGGGTCGAGGCCCTCCCACCATTTGCCTTTACCGTCGGCCGGGGTGAGGGTGAAGGCATCATACCGCACGCCGGCGAGGGGGCCTTCGCCATCGTAGCCGTAGGCGGGCTGGAGCCAGCGCGAGGCCCAGGACGAATGGTTGCTCACGCCAAAACGCAGGCCGTTGGCCCGCGCGACTTTGGCCCAGGTGCCGACAATGTCTTTTTTCGGGCCGATCTTGACGGCATTCCAAGCCGAGTATTTGGAATCGAAGGCGTCGAAATTGTCATGATGCGTGCCGAGGGCGAAAAAATATTTCGCCCCGGCGCGTTTGTAGAGCGCGATCAATTTTTCCGGCTCCCAGTTCTCGGCCTTCCACAAATGATCAATCTCCATGAAGCCGAACTTGGAGGGGTGCCCGTAGGTCTTGACGTGGTAATTATAGGCCGGGTCGCCCTGAATATACATTTTGCGCGCATACCAGTCGCCCTGTTCGGGCACGCATTGGGCCGTCCAGTGCGCCCACATGCCGAACTTGGCATCGCGATACCAGTCGGGCACCTGGTAGTTTTTGACGTGGGATTCCCAAGTGGGCTGAAACGGGCCGGGTGCGATGGTGCGGGTGGCCGGCTCTGCGGGATAGGTGGCCCAGGGCGCGACGTCTGCCGAGGCGCGGGACGACCAGAGCGGCGCCGTCAAGCCCGCGCCGGCGGCCAGTGCGGAAGTTTTTAAGAATTGACGACGGGTGGAGGGGTTATTCATGGGGCGCTTTGGAGAAATTTTACAGCGTCGATTCTAGTCCGGAGTGGCGCGGGCGCGTTCAACTGGTGGCGAGGCCAGTGATTTTCAAGGCATAGCCGTGCTCGCAAGGCGGTTGGGCGGGCAATTGCGCGGTGAGGCCCTTGGCGTCATGGATCCAGGTGAGTTTGGCCGGGTAGCCGAGGAGTTCGACATTTTCGATTTTCCCAGTGACGTTCGGGCTGGTGGAGGCCAGCGGGGCGATGACGACCTCTTTTTCCGGCCAGCCCATGAAAAATGCATACAACGTGCTCCCTTTGGTGGTGAAGCGCACTTCCTCGGCGGTGAAGTCCTGGCGGCTGTTCTCGTTGAACTGCTGGCCGGGCGGGGGCTTGATTTCCGAACCGGGCCCAGCGCCGAAAATCTTCCACGGGCGCGTGGCGTGAATCGCTTCGCTGTTGACTGCCATCCAGGCGGTGATGCTCTCGACGATGGCCAGTTCCTTGGCGTCGAGCATGCCATTGTTGGGCAGGGGGAAATTCAGCAGGAGATTGCCATTGCGGCTGACGATGTCCACCAGCATGTCAATGACATACTTGGGGGTTTTGTAGCGGGCGCGCGTATCGTAGTGCCAGTTGCCGACGCAGGTGTCGGTTTGCCACTCGCGCGGCCAAATGGAGTCAACCAAGCCGCGCTCGACATCGAGCACGCACATGCCGGTGGCCGAGTCGGGCCGGCTTTTGCTGGTGTAGACCGCCTCGACCGCGCCGCCATGGCGGCGCGCGCTGGTGTTGTAAAGATGGGCGAGGAGCGCGAGGCCGTCATCGCCAAAGGGAATCCCGCCGTCAGTGTAAAGAAGGTCCGGTTCGTATTGGGTGACGAGGTCCAGGATGCGCGCAAAATAGTTTTCCTTCCACGACGGCGGCCCCTCGGTGCTCATGGCGATCGCGCCCTTGGCCGGGGCCGTCACCACTTTTTGGACGAAATCCGCCGGCATCTGGCTGTAGTCGTGGTAGAGATCGGCAAATTGGGGATCATTGCCATCATAAGGCACGCCCGCGAGCGGGCCGGCTTTGTCGCTGCTATGCGCCGTCCCATACCAGCAGAAGCTGTTGGAGAGGTGCTCGCTCACGCCGAAACGCAGGCCGAGTTTATCCGCGGCTTTTCGGAAGAGCCCGACGACGTCCCGCTGGGGGCCGCTGGCCACCGCATTCCAGCGGGGTCGATATTTGGAGTTCCAGAGGTCGAAATTGTCGTGATGCACGCCCATGCTGACGAAATACTTCGCGCCGGCTTTTTTATAGAGCCCCAGGAGATATTCGGCGTCGAATTTTTCGGCTTTCCAGGACTTGATGACGTCCACGAAGCCCGTTTTCGAAGGGTGGCCGTAATGTTCGAGGTGGTGTTTGTATTGGGCCTCGCCTTCGACATACAGGCGGCGCGCATACCAATCGCCATATTCGGCGGCGGATTGCGGACCCCAGTGCGCAAAGATGCCAAACTTGGCGTCGCGAAACCAATCCGGCGCGTGGTAGGCATTGAGCGAGGCGCGGTTGGCGGCGAAGGGGCCGGGGGGGATTTGCGGCGCGGCGGCCGCGGCGGGCGCCGCCGCGCTGGGCGCCGCCGCGCTGGCCGCCGCGCGCAGCCGCGCCTGCCAGAGGGGCGTGGAGAGGCCGGCACCCGTGGCGAGGGCGGAGGTTTTTAGGAAACGGCGGCGGGTGAGCGGGGGGTCCACGGGGTTTTCTTATTATATAATTATGTGATGTTATTTTCCCAATCGCAAGCCGGTGATCTTCAGCGCATACGCGTAGTCGCACGGCTTTTCGGCGGGGAATTTCACATGCAGCCCGGCGCTATCCTGCGTAAAGGCGAGCGGAACCTTGGCACCGAGCAGTTCAACTTTCTCGATTTTCCCCGGGGGCAAATCTTTCGCGCCGGTGGCGAGAGAGGTGATGACCGCCTCGTCGCCCGGCCAACTCATCACCGTCGCATAAAGCGTGTCGCCGTGGGTGGTGAAGCGGATGTCCTGGGGCTTGTAGCCGCTGCGCGGCAGCCCGCCGCCGCCGACGCCGTCCCCACTCATGTTTTGCCCGTTGATGCGACCCGCAAAATTACCGGCGGCGCGCAGCTTCACCATCGAGACCGCCACCGCGTCCGCGACGGGGCCTTCGCCAAATTTTATCCACGGACGCGTGGAGTAGATGGCCTCGCCATTCACGTCCAGCCATTGGCCAATCGCCAGCAGCACGTCTTGCTGTTCCTGCGGAATGGTGCCGTCCGCCATGGGCGAAATGTTCAGCAGATAATTCCCGTTTTTACTGACGTTCTCGATGATTCGGTCAATATACCCGCCGGGCGGACCGGGGTGGATGCCTTCGACATAGCCGAATTTGTCCTGAATCGGATCATCCGGCTGCCAGACCCAATCGGTCAATTCCATCGGCGCCCGGCCTTCGCGTTCGTAGTCCATGATCTGACCGGAAACCCAGGCGGCCGTCTTGGCGCTGATGGCGACCTCCTTGCCCCATTCCTTGGCGCGGTTGTAATAGTATGCCGCCACGCGAATTTTGAGCGGATCCCAGCTATGGTCGGTGTTCATGTCGAACCAGAGAATGTCGGGATGGTATTTGTCAATGGTTTCAATTCTCTTGGCCACCCAGTCGTGCATGAATTTGACCCGGGCCGCATTGCTGCGATCCGCGACGCTGTAGAAGGCGGCCCACTTTGGGTCGTATTCATCACTGTTGGCCAGCGCGGGAATAAACTCGAAATGAAAGCTGGAATGGTCGGAGATACCGGTCTTGAGGCCGACTTTTTCCACGGCCTTGATGAGATCGCCGTCCAGGTCGCGATGCGGCCCGTAGTTCACGGCGTTGTAGGGGTTAATTGCGCTGTCCCAGTTGGAAAAGCCGTCATGATGCTCACCGGGGGCAATGACGTATTTGGCGCCGGCCTTCTTAAATAGCGCGGCCCAGGCGTCCGGATCCCACTTGGCCGCGGTGAACATCGGCAGAAAGTCCTTGTAGCCAAACTTGGTCGGCGGACCGAAATGGTCGGTGTGCCATTGCATCACGGCGGCATTGCCGCCATACATATAGCGGACATACCACTCGCTGGCGTGCGCCGGCACAGAATAGATGCCCCAGTGCATCATGATGCCAAATTTGCCGTCGCGGAACCAGGCGGGATCTTGGTAGTTCTGCTGGATGGAATCCCAAGATTCCGCAAAAGGCCCCGCGGGGATGGCGGGGATGTCCTTCAGGGCGGCGGAAACAAGCTCGGGAGTATCGTGGCCGGACCAGACGGCCGCGTTGAGGGGGACGGTCGGCGCGGTGACGACGGTGGGATCTTCCACGAGAGAGGTGGCCGCGGCAAGGTTCGTACCCTCAGTGGTGCTGACGCTGGGTGAAGGCGTTGGCGCGGGCGCCCCAAAAGCTGACCGCATCGTGCAAGCAAAGAGAATGACGGCCAGTGAAGGAATCCTATTGCTTTGGTTGGAGATCATGAGGGTAAAACAGGGGGTTGATAACCGAAACAGGGATAGGGGGAATCGGCGCGGCAGCCGCAAACATTTTGGGTGGCTCAACCGACGCGATTTATTTGACCGCTATTTTCAATGGCATGGAACACGGGGTATAATCGTCCGACTTTTTACCAATACGCCTGCCATGGTATGCCTAAACAAGGCGGACGCATGTCTAAAATTGACAGAAGTGTCGCAAATGAAAAGAACTATTTTTGGGATGCTCAGACTACAGCGAGCGTTGTGATTGGCAAGTGGGGTTGGCTTTGATCAGTCCGGGCGAAGGGCGGGACCAGTCCGACTGTTGCCAAGGCGGGAATGAGGATTGCGGTGCCGTTCACGGGGCGGCCGAGGACAGAGACACCGTCAACGGGCATGGCCCAACCACCCCGCCCTTTTAGGCCTGTGCGGCCAATTCCTCTTCACTGTGCCAGGTGACCGGCTCGGGAACCAGGTGTGGCCCGGAGCCGGTTATCTCTGCCGGCGCCGCACCGCCCTCGCCGAGGGCCACGGCATCAAGCCGCAGGCAAAATTCCTTGTAGGTCAGCACCTCGAAGCGCCCGTCCTCGTGCTCGACGATGGCGGTGAGGGACTCGACCCAGTCACCGGAATTGAGGTAATGCACGTCGCCGAGCATCTTGTCCTCCGGCGTGTGGATGTGGCCACAGATGACGCCGACGCAGCCGCGCTGGTGGGCGAGGCCGCGCAGGTGGTCCTCAAACTTGCCGACGTGGCTGACGGCCTGCTTGACGCGCGCCTTGATGGCCTTGGATATTGAATAATATTCCTGGCCACGCCAGGCGCGCCACCGGTTATAGAGGCGGTTGAGGCGCAGCAGGGCATGGTAGCCGATGTCGCCGAGGACGGCGAGGAAGCGGGCATGGGTGGTGACGGCGTCGAACGCGTCGCCGTGCATGACGAGGTAGCGCCCGCGGGGCGTGACCAGCTCGTAATCCTCGACAAAGCGCAGGGTGTCGAGTTCCAGCGGCAAATAGTTGCGCAGAAAGTCGTCGTGGTTGCCGCGCAGGTAAATGATTTCGGCGTCGTGGCGCTGGGCGATTTTGAGGAGGCGGCGCACGCACTTGGTGTGCTCGCTGGTCCAGTGGTGGCCGCGCTGGATGGCCCAGGCGTCAATGATGTCGCCGTTGAGGATGAGCTTGGCGGCGCGGGTGTGCTTGAGGAAGTGCGTGACTTCCGCAACCTTGCAGTCGGCGGTGCCGAGATGGAGGTCCGACAGGATGATGGTGCGGTATTGCAGGACCGGTTTTTTCATGCGGGTGAGGCGGCTGGCGATTGCGCCCCTTGGCGTGGCGAAAGTATCGGGTTTTCGGCGCAACGCAAAAGGGAAATGCGTCGTGTCGCAAATTTTACCCGGCTGTAACACAAACGTCGGATACGGACGGCCGGGCGAGGTTTATGAGGACGTTTTCGAAGCCGTCCACCACCCGATCCCAAGAAAGGCCCTGGGCCGTGCGGCGGGCGGCGGCGCGCAGGGGCGGCCACGCGGCACGGGCGGCCAACGCGCGCGCGGCGGCGGCGCGGAAGGCGGCCGGGTCGCCAAAGCCGGCGAGAAATCCGTTTTCCCCGTCGCGCACATGGGCGCGCGCGGCGGCGTAATCATAGGCGACGACCACCAGACCGCTGGCCAGCGCCTCGGTGACAACATTGCCGAACGTTTCCGTCGTGCTGGCGAACAGAAACAAGTCGCCCGAGGCGTAGTGGCGCGCGAGGTCTTCGCCCCGGCGCAGGCCGGCAAAAATCACGCCCGGAAATTTTTTGGCCAGCGCCGCATGGAGCGGCCCGTCGCCCACGAGCACAAGTTTCAGATCCGGCTGGGTCGTGCGCAGAGCCGCCCAAGTCTCGACCACCAGCGGTAAATTTTTCTCGGCCGCCAGCCGGCCGACGCACATCGCCACCGGGGTTTCCGGCGTCGCGCCCCAAGCGGCGCGCAGGGCGTCGTCGCGCCTCGCCGGGTGAAACAACACCGTGTCCACGCCGCGGCTCATTAAATGCAAATTGCGAAAGCCGGCGGTTTCGAGCGCGGCGATGACATCCACGGAGGGCGCGAAGGTGCAGGCCGCGCGGTTGTGGAACCAGCGGAAATAGGCCAGCCCGGCGTTGTGCAAAAAGCCGACGTGGTAGTGCCGGCTGTAGGCGTGGAAGTTGGTGTGGAAACTCGAACTGATGGGGAGGGCCAGCGCGCGGGCGGCGTGGAGCGCCGCGAAGCCGAGCGGGCCTTCCACCGCGATATGCACCACGTCGGGCCGGTGCGCGCGCCAATGTTTTTTAAGGCGGAAGTAAACGGGCAGGCCGAGGGTCAACTCGCGATAACCCGGACAGGGCCAGCCTGGCACGAGCAGTTCGGAATAGGGCATTTCCTCCGCGCCGTCATTTTTGAACTGCCGAGGGCGCACGACCTCGACCGCGTGCCCGCGGCGGGCAAGCGCGGTGACGAGCCGGTGGAGCGTCATGGCCACACCATTGATTTCCGGCGGAAAGGTTTCGGTGACGAGGGAGAGTTTCACCCAGGCGCGCATCCGCGCGCTTCCTTTTTACCCGTTTCATGTTACATGAGAAATTCAGGAAGGTTACGTTCGGATGGCAAAATCGGCCCGACGGCGACTCATTTCTTCGGCCTCGCCCGGCGCGCGGGGTTTTCCTAGTTTGGGTGCTTCCTCATGGCGGCAACCATCCACCTCCTCACCGGCCCGACGGCGTCGGGCAAGTCGGCCATGGCGCTGGCCTGGGCGCAGGCGCACGGCGCGGAGATTTTGTCGTGCGACGCGTTGCAGGTCTATCAGGGCCTGGACATCGGCACGGCCAAGCCCACCGCCGCAGAGCGCGCACTCGTGCCGCACCACGGGTTGGATTTGTGCGACGCGGCGCGCACCTACTCTGTCGCGGAATACCGCGATTACGCCGCGCGCACCGTGGCGGAAATCCATGGACGCGGGAAGCCGGTGCTGGTGGTGGGCGGCAGCGGCTTTTACCTCAAATGTTTTTTTGCGCCGGTGGCCGACGACGTGGAGATTCCGGCGGCAGTCGAGCAGGAGGTGCGCGCGCTGGAACAAGCGGGCGGTCTCGCGGCGCTGGTCGCGCGCCTGCGGGCCGCCAGCCCCGGCGGCACCGGCGCGGTGGACTTGCGCAACCCGCGGCGCGTCTCCCGCGCGCTGGCCCGCTGCCTCGCCAGCGGCCGGGGCGTCCCGGAACTGGCCGCACGCTTCGCGCAACGCGGCACGCCGTTCGACCATTTCGAGAAAAAGCTTGTGCGCGTGGACCGCCCGCCCGCCGACTTGGCTGAGCGGATTCGCGCGCGCGCCGTGGACATGCTGCGCAATGGCCTGATCGAGGAAGTCCGGCAACTGGCCGACGCCTTGCGCGCGAACCCGGCCGCCGGCTCGGCCATCGGCTACCGCGAAACGCGGGCGTGGCTCGACGCGGGCGGGAAAACTCCGCGCGCGGAATTGGCCGGGGCCATCGCGCGGCGCACGTTGCAACTGGTCAAAAAGCAGCGCACCTGGTTCCGCACGCAATTGCCCGCGCACCGGGCGATTGATTTAACTGAAAAGTTAGTTTTGGGTTTCGAGTTTTGAGTTTCGAGTTGAACCAAGACTCCATCCTTTCACCGCAAAGGCGCAAAGAGCGCAAAGGAGGATTTTTGGTCGGACTTTCCCTTTGCGTTCCTTGCGTCTTGGCGGTGAATTATCTCGAAACCCAAAACCCGAAACTCGAAACTAACCCCATGTCTTCCCCTTTCTCATTGCTCGCGACCGCCGGCGGCGCGCGGCGCGGGCGGCTGCGCACGGCGCATGGCGCGGTCGAGACGCCGGCCTTCATGCCCGTGGGCACGCAGGGGACGGTCAAGGCCGCGACGCCCGCGCAACTGCGCGAAGTGGGCGCGCAAATCATCCTGAGCAATACCTATCACCTGAACCTGCGGCCCGGGCCTGCGCTCATCCGCGAACTCGGCGGCCTGCATAAATTCATGGCCTGGGACGGGCCGATTTTGACCGACAGCGGCGGCTTCCAGGTCTTCAGCCTCGCCAAGCTGCGCAAAATTTCCGACGACGGCGTGGCGTTCCGCTCTCACCTCGACGGCGCGGAGATTTTCCTCGGCCCGCGCGAGTGCATGGAAATCCAGGCCGCGCTCGGTTCCGACATCGCGATGGTGCTGGACGAATGCCCGCCCTGGCCCGCGCCAGAGGAGGACGTGCGCGCGGCGGTGGCGCGCACGCTGCGCTGGGCGAAAGCCTGCCGCGAGGTCTGGCGCGGACTCGGCCAGCCGGAACAGGGCCGCCAGCTTTTCGCCATCGTGCAGGGGTCGTCCTTCGCCGCATTGCGCCGCGAATGCGCGGAGGCGCTCGCCGCGCTGGATTTTCCCGGCTATGCCATTGGCGGCGTCAGCGTCGGCGAGCCGGAGGCGGAGATGCTCGCCGCGGTGGCCGCCGCGACGCCGCATCTCCCGGCGGACAAGCCGCGCTACGTGATGGGCGTGGGCACGCCGCCGCAGCTTTTGCGCATGATCGCGCTGGGCGTGGATTTGTTTGATTGCGTGATGCCGACGCGCCTCGCGCGGCACGGCTGCGCGTTCACGCCCGACGGCCCGGTGATTTTGAAAAACGCGCAATTCGCGCGCGACGCCCGCCCGCTCGTCGAAGGGCTGGACAATTACACCTGTCGCCATTTCACGCGCGCGTATCTGCGCCACCTCGTGATGTGCGGCGAAATCCTCGGCTGCACGCTGCTCACGCTGCACAACCTGCATTTTTATTTGAACCTGATGGCCCAAGCCCGCGCGCAAATTGAAAGCGGCGGTTTTGAAAAATGGGCGCGGGAGTGGTGCGCGCGGTATGAGGCCGGGGAAGGAGCGGGTGACGCGGCACCGGAGGCAGATTAACACCTATGCTTGTCCTATTCTGTTCTCGCCTAATATCTAATGTCAGGCATAATTTTAATGAAATGATTAGCCGAAAACCTTTCCTGGTTTTAGCCTCCTTGGCCTATGCGCTATATGTCTTGAGCTATTGCATGGGCGTTGGGTTTGACGTCGCTTTTTGGCAAGTCGACTGGGCGATTTTTGCCAAACTTTGCCTGTTGGCATTTCCAATTTATATTTATTTGGGGTTTAGGTTTAATACGAAGCTGTTTTGGTATGATCTTTTGTTTTTGCTTATTCCCTACATAATCTGGTTTTTATCTGTTCTTTTTATCCCCAAGTCATTGATAAATGGCTTTATCGTAGAACCGGAAATTCTTTTTCTTTTATTTGGGCTATATTTTTCAATCATACCACTCTCTAATTTGAAATTGAGGATCTCTCGTAAAATGATCTGCTCGCTACTTGCAATATTTCTGTCAATTGGAGCTTGGGCGGTTGCCTATGTTGTTCCGGCCCTTCCGGAGTGAAGAGGGCGCAGTCTTGCGGTGTCTTTTTTGATGTTGCCTCGAGAAACAGAAGGGCTTGCCCCACAGCCATTTTTTTCCATTATCGCATCATGCCAACCACCTCTTACCGTTACCTGATGAGCATCCCCGGCGTGTGCGCGGGGCGGATGATCGTGGAGGGCACGCGCATCGGCGTGCATGACGTGGTAGGCCTGATCGTCAATGGCGCGAGCGTGGATGACGTGTGCCGCAGCTTTCCCGATTTGAAGCGCTCCCAGGTTTACGAATGCCTGGCTTACTACGAGGACCATCGGGGCGAGATTGACGCGCTCGTGGCGGAACAAATGAACGCCAACTTCGCTTAGGGTTGATCGGACACGGACCTGAATTCCTTGCTCCACGCTTCGATAAATTCTTGTGGGTTGGCACCGCGCTCGCGCAGGGTGGCCAAGCTCAGGGCGTCATTCCTTTTCGCCAGACGCTGGCCGTTTTCATCGAGCATCAGCGGCGCGTGGCACCAGGCGGGGGCGGCCCAGCCGAGGGCGCGGTAGAGGAGGAGTTGGCGGGCGGTGCTTTTGAGGAGGTCCGCGCCGCGCACGACTTCGGTGATCTGCATGGCGTGGTCGTCGGCGACGACGGCGAGTTCGTAGGCGGGCACGTCGTCGCGCCGCCAGACGAGGAAGTCGCCGAAATCCCGGCCGGCGGTGAAGGCTTGCGGGCCGCGCAGGGCGTCGGAAAAAGTGATCGTCTCGCCGTCGGGGACGCGGAAGCGCCAGTTCGCGTGGACGGCGGCGGGCGCGGGAAAGTCGCGGCCCGCGCCGGGGGGCGGGCGCCAGGCGGGCGGGTAGAGCGGCTCGGCGTCCTCCTCGTCGGCGTGCGGGGCCTGGGCGGCGCGCTGCACGTCGGCGCGCGAACGGGAGCAGGGGTAAATAAAACCGCCGTCGCGCAGGCGTTGCCAGGCGTCGAGATAAATGGCGCGGCGGCGGCTTTGCTCGTAGGGCGCGTGCGGGCCGCCGACGTCGGGGCCTTCGTCCCAAGTGAGGCCGAGCCAGCGCAAGTCGTCGAGCGCGGCGGCGGCAAATTCGGGGCGGCAGCGGGCGGCGTCCAAATCTTCGATGCGCAAAACCAGCCGCGCCTCCGGCCCGGCGGCGCGGGCGCGGGCCTGGACGAGCCAGAATGTGCGGGCGTGGCCGAGGTGGAGGCGCCCGGTGGGCGTGGGAGCGAGGCGGCCGCGGTAAGGCATGGGGGAAGGATGAAGGATGAGGGATGAAGGATGAAGAAAGAGAATTCCGGATTTCGAGTGCCATCGAATAAATCGCCGCCAAAGTCCTCTCGGAGATTTTCATTGATTTTTCAAATTAGCCATCCGTATTTCGATTTCCTTCATCCTTCATCCTTCATCCTTCATCCTTCATCCTTCATCCTTCATCCTTCATCCTTCATCCTTCATCCTTCATCCTTTCTTTTTCCTCCCTCATCCGTCATCCTTTAGTTTCCGTCCCTCTTCCTTCCCTTATGTCCCTCACCGACAACCGCGCGGAGCGCTACCAGCCTTGGCTGGAGCGTTTTTGCCACCTGGCCCTGGTGTTTGCCGCGCTCGTCCTGCTCGCGGGCGGGGAGACGACGAGCAACCAGGCGGGGATGGCGTTTCTGACCTGGCCGCTGTCGAACGGCTCGCTAAACCCGGCGGGCTGGCTGGAGAACCTGAGCATGTTTTGCGAGCACAGCCACCGTCTGCTCGCGGGCACGCTCTCGACTCTGACGATCGCGGCCGCGGTTTGGATCCAGTTCACCGAATCGCGGCGATGGGTGCGGCGGCTGGCGTGGATATTGGTCGGGACGATTTTGACGCAGGCCCTCCTCGGCGGGTTGCGCGTGCTGCTCGACAACTTGAACACGCATTGGGCGACCGACACGGTGGCGCTCTGCCTGCGCGTCGCCCATGCGATGGTCGCGGAGGTCACGGTCGTCATGTGGGTGACGGTGACGGTGGCGCTGTCGCGCGGGTGGATGGTGCGCGGCGTGGGGGCGCAGTTGGTGGCGCCAAGCGTGCGGCGCTGGGGGCACATCGCGTGCGCGGTGATTTTCCTGCAAATCTTCATCGGGGCGGTGATGCGCCACAGCGGCTATGGGTTGGCCATCCCGACGTTTCCGGCGTCCACGCTGGATGGCGCGCTGCTGCCGGCGGGGTGGAGCTGGCCGGTGGCGGTGAATTTCGCGCACCGGGTGGGGGCTTGCGTGGTGACGGTGACGATCTTCGGGCTGGCGGTGAGCGTGTATCGCGACGCGGCGGCGCGGCGGCAACTCGGCTCGTGGATGACGATGATTTTGCTGGTGGTGGCGGTGCAAATCGGCCTCGGGGCCGAAGTTATATGGAGCAATAAGAATCCTAATGTTGCGACGGCCCACCTGCTGACGGGGGCCTTTTTGCTTGCCTCGACCTGGGTGCTTACGTTTCTATCTTACCGGTCGAAATGGTGGCCGCCGGAAGCGGCGGAGCATCCCGCCAGCGCGGATGCCCCCACCCTTTTGCCGCCCGCTTACCGATGAGTTCCAAGGCCCTTGCCGCCCCGCTGCCCGCCGCCGTCCAACCGGTGGCGCGCACGCGCGCGCAACTCGGCGAATACTGGGAGCTGACGAAGCCGCGGCTAAGCTTTCTCTCGGTCATCACGGCGGTCGTGGGCTACCTGGTGGCGCGGCCCGAGCGGAATTTTATGGTACTGGGGTGCCTGGTCATTGGGACGACGAGCGCGGCGTTTGGCGCGGGGGTCTTGAACCAATGGCTCGAACGCGAGCTGGACACGCGGATGGCGCGCACGCGCGGGCGGCCGCTGCCGTCGGGCGCGATTTCACCGGCGGCGGCGCTGGTTTTTGGCCTGGCGCTGGCGGCCTGCGGCCCGCTGGTGTTGTGGGCGGGCGTGAATGCGCTGGCGGCGCTGCTGGCGCTGGCGACGCTGGCGAGCTACCTGTTGGTTTACACCCCGCTCAAGCGGCGCACGCCCTGGTGCACGATCATCGGCTCAATTCCCGGCGCGCTGCCCCCGCTCATCGGCTCGGCGGCGGCGAGCGGCACGATCAAGCCGCTGGGCTGGATTTTGTTCGGCGTGCTGTTTGCGTGGCAGATTCCACACTTTTTTGCGCTGGCCTGGACTTACCGGCGCGATTACGCGCTGGCCCGCTTCCCGATGAGCACGGTCGTGGACCCGACTGGCCGCCGCGCGGCACGCGACAGCCTGGTGTTCACCGTCGCCCTCGTCGTGTGCAGCCTGTTGCCCGTGGCACTCGGACTAGCCAGCCTGTTCTACGGCTTGGTGGCGCTCGGCATCGGCGGCTGGTTTTTGCAGCGCGCCTGGCAATTCGCCCGCGCCGACGAGACCACGCGCGACCAGCCCGCCCGGCGGCTGTTTTCGGCGAGCCTGGCCTATTTGCCGCTGACGCTGGCGGCACTGGTCGTGGACCGGCTGCTGGGGTAGGAATTATGATTTAGGATTTAAGATTTATGAAAGGGCCGCTTCACGCGTGGCCCGATTTCCATTTTAATGGTGCGCGGTTTTTTATTTCATAATTCATAAATCCTAATTCATAAATGTCTTTGGCCGACCTCCCCTTCCCCGAGATCAACGCCTGCCTGAACGGCTCGGCGACGGTGCTCCTGACGGCGGGGTTTGTGCTGATCAAGCAAAAGCGCGTGGCCGCGCACCGGGCCGTCATGCTCGCGACGTTTGCGATTTCGGTGGTTTTCCTGACCAGCTACGTCGCCGGCAAAATCGCGCGCGGCCTCACGTATTTCGACGGCCACGGTTTCTGGCGCGCGTTCTACTTCACGCTTTTGACGACCCACACGATTCTCGCCATCGTCATCGTGCCGCTGATTTTGCGCACCCTGTATCTCGCGCTCAAAGGCGATTACGCCCGCCACCGCGCCTGGGCGAAGTGGACTTTCCCGCTCTGGTATTACGTCTCGGTCACGGGGGTGCTGGTTTACTTCATGCTGTTCCAGTGGTTTCCGCACCACCAGGGGTAGTTTTGAGTTTACCGTTTTCGGTTTTCGGTTTTCGGTTTGCGGTTCTTGCTTAGCGGACGGCACAACCAACTGGAAACCGAAAACTGAAAACCGTAAACTTATTTAAGCGGCCAGCCCCCGGCTTCGGCGATGGCGGCGTCAATTTCCTTTTGGAGGCGGAGGGTTTCGGCCAGGGCGGCGACGATTTTGGGGTAGGTCTGCCGCTCCTCGATGTTCAACTGGCGGCCCTTGCGGTCCTTCAGCCATTTTTCGCAAACCTGGTAGCCGCCGACCTGGTATTCCCAAACCTCCGGCGGCACGTTCTCGAACCATTGGTCGTCGTTGATGCGAACGATCCCCAGCGCCTTACCTTTTGGCGGAGTGTAAGTGATTTCATTGACTTCATCACGACCTTTAACGGGATAGGTTACTTGGAGGCTGCCTTTTACCGCCAAGGTGTGCAAATCCAGCAGGTCTTTGCCGAATCCGCATAAAATTCCAAATAACCTCAGATTGGATATAAGCGGCAATCTTGGAAAATCCGTACGGAGAAACTCCGCGTAGCGTTGAGCATAACTTGGGGCCTGAAATATTGCATACGCATATTCAAATATCCCGAGTGGCCCAACCGTTTTTGAAAGAGAACCAAGCCCATCGGGAACATATTTCAGTTTCAGTCTTCCCATAAATTCCTCGATAAATTGCGGTGAGAGGTTTGCGTGGACAGGCGCGCTTTCTTCCACCAGCCATTTCTCGGCACGTTTTTTGACCGGATGAATATAGAGTGGCGAAATATAGCTGCCATCATAGGGTGTGCAGAGCTTATGCTGGCCGGCTGGGAGTTTGGTAACATGCACGGCAAATCTTTCCTTCGTTTGCCGCGTGGTTACAAGCGCCGGCGAACCGTTGATAATCTGATCGTTGATTTCTGGACGAAAATAATCAAAGGCATGCGGTCCATATAACATATAGCGGAAATCGAATGGACGGTAGATGCATGCTTCGATGCTGCTTTGATCCGGCGGAATTTTTCTTGCCGCGCTTAACTTCCAGTCTCGCGTGTCGGGTATTTTGTATTTGTTCCGCAGGTCGTCATCACTCAAGTTTTGGTTTAACAAATCCTTGAGCCGCTTTTCGGCGGTGTTTCTGTCAAAAGCAATGGCGAAATCATCCCGATGCGAGTTTGGACCGAGGGATGTAATCGGCATCATGTCCTTAATCCTCCATCCCCGCTCATACTCCTCCTTCAAGGCGAGGTTTTGGGGGAAGAAGAAATAATCCGGGGACTTGGGTTTGAGGGGCGCCCAGGGGGTGTTGGCGAGGTCGTGGTGGTTGAGCCACTCGTATTTGTGCTTGCGGTCACCCCAGAGGTGGACGTGGCGGACGGCGGCGGGCTTTTTCTTCGCGCCGGCTTTGGCCGGGAGCTTGACGAAGAGGCCGAGGGCGACGCCTTGCTGGATGTCGAAGACATTCTGGTCTTTGCCGCCGCCGGGCGCGGTTTCCTTTTTCTTGGAATTGCCGTGCAAGTCCACCAGCCAGATTTCATCAAAGGCCGTCATCAACTGCTGGCGCATCCCGCGAAAGGTCGGGTTGTCGAGGTAGCCGTGGTTGGTGACAAAGGCGAGGACGCCCTGGCCGGTCCGCTCGATGCGCCAGGAGGCCCAGCGGATGAACTTCACGTAGTCGTCCTGGAGCCATTTGGGGTTGCGCTCGCCGAGGGGTTGGCCGTCCACCTGGTAATAATCGCGGAGCAGGCCGCCGATCCATTCGCCCTTGTTGGCGGAATGGCCGGAATAGGGCGGGTTGCCGAGGACGACGAGCACGGGCTTTTTCGATTTCACATCGGCGGCGCTTTGGGCCTCGTCGCTGATGGCCTGGGCGGCGGGGCCGAGGCTGGGTTGGATTTGATGGCCGAGGTCGTCGAGCGTGTTGGTGAGAAAAATGTTGAGGCGTTCGCCGGGTTGGAATTCGTAGGCCCATTGGTCGCGCCAGAGTTCGTCCATGTCGCGGGCGGCGAGTTCGAGGCCGAGCTTGAAATGCGCGCAGGCGTAGGGAGCCATCAATAGTTCGAAACCAAAGAGGCGCGGCAGCAGGTCGCGGTGGACGTAGCCGGGCCACTGGCCGGCGTCGTCGCGGCGCACGAATTGGTCGCGGACAAAGCGGATAATGGCGTAGAGAAAACTGGCCGTGCCGGTGGCGGGGTCGAGAATGAGCACGCGGTGGGAACTGGTTGGCCCGGCGACGCGCGCGGCGTCGGCCAGGCCATCCGGGAGGTGAAAGCGGGTTTTGAGCAGTTGGTCCACCGAGCGCACCAGCCAGCCGACGATGGGTTCGGGCGTGTAATAAAACACCGCGCAGCTCGCGCAGCTTCGGGTCGTAAGCGCCGAGGAAGGTTTCGTAAAAATGCAGCATCGGGTCGGCCCGGCCCGTGGTTTGTCCGAAATGCCGCAGCAGGGCATAAATGTCGGTGTGGGCGAGAGTTTGCACGAGGTCGTTGACAAAAGGCGCAAACGGCTCGTCCTCCATTTGCGGGCCGGTGATGAGGTAGAAGAAATCGCGCAAAAACGGATTGGTTTTCGGGATGTGTTTCTGCGCCGCCGCGCGGTCAAAGCCCTTCGCGCCGCCGCCCATGAGGCGCGCGGAGAACAGGCCGTAGGCGAGGGTCTGCGCAAACATGTCGGCGAAATCGTCATCGGCGAGGTCGGGCAGGAGCGTTTTGCGAAAAGCCTCGCGCCAGTCCTGCAGCACCGGCGAAGCGCTCTTTTCGGCGAAGGCATCCACGATCAAATCGCGGATGAGATGGGTCCGCCGGGCCATGCGCTGGGCCAGCTCGTCGGGCGAATCAATGCCTTGCGGGGTCTGCTGGAAAAAACCGCGCAGGAGGGCAAGAACGGCCTCGAATTGCTTTTCATCCACGCCGAGTTTGCCGGCGCCCAGCGGGCGGGCCAGCGACGCGCGGCCGCGCGGCTCGCCCTCGACATACCAGCGGAACTCAAGGTAGTCGGTCAACAGCAAGTTGGGCAGCGAGCGGCGGTAGCGGCGCAGTTGCTCGGATTTTTCCGCGTCGTCGAGCGAGACGCCGATGTCCTTGGCCTCGACGTAGCCGAGGGTGCCGTTGTCGGGCTTGAGGCTGACCAAAAAATCGGGCGCGCCGCAAGCCGCGCGCTTGGGTTCGTTGGTGACCACGAGGCCCTGGCCGGCATCAAGCCCCTCCAAAAAACGCTGGAGAAAAGGGCGGTAGGTGTGCTCGGTCGCATCGCCACGGGCGAAGGCGCGCGCGACTTCGCGCAGGTAGGCGCGCACGGCATCGTCCTGGGGTGGCATGGCGGGATGCTGGCAAGCCCCCCGCGTTTCGCCAAGGCTGAAAATAGCCCGTCATTTCTTTTCCGATTGGGCGGCGGACATTTTTTTGATGAGGTCGGTGGTGCTGTGACCGGGGAGGAAGGGCAGGAATTCGATGCGGGTGCCGGCGGCCGCGAGCGCGGCGCGTTCGCCGGGGTCGAGTTTGTCGAGCGTGTAGTCGCCGGCTTTGACGTAGAGGTCGGGGCGCAGGGTGCGGATTTCCTGGTCGAGGCGCGGGGTGTCGAAAACAAAAATCGTGTCCACAAAATCGAGCGCGGCGAGGGCGGCGGCGCGGATGGGGGCGCTTTGCACCGGGCGCGTCGGGCCTTTGAGGGCGCGGACGCTGGCGTCGCCATTGAGCGCAATGAAAAGCGCGCCGCCTTTGTCCGCCGCCGCGCGCAAGTAATGCAGATGCCCGGGATGGAGCAAATCGAAGACCCCGTTGGTGAGCACGACGGGGGTTCCAGCCGCGCGCAATTCCGCACGCCGGGCAACGGCGGCGGCGAGGTGGCGGAGTTTGGATGACTCGGGCATAAAAAGTAGAATATAGGAGGCAGGAGGTGGAAGGTAGAATAAAAACACGGAAAGAATCCTCCCTCTTTTTGGGGATCAATCATCAAACAAACGGAGCCTGACGATTCCACCTCCTACCTCCTACCTTCTAGCTTCTAGTCCCCTCACATCTCAAAAAACTTTTTGGCCTTTTCGAAAAAGGACTCGCTGACGGGTTGCTCGGCGTCGCCGCAGGCGTGGCCGAAGGCCTCGAGTTTTTGGCGCTGCTCGGCGGTAAGTTTCTTGGGAACTTCGATTTCCACGCGCACATACTGGTCGCCCGGGCCGGCGCCGCGGAGCGAGGGCATCCCGCGCCCGCGCAGGCGCAGTTGGGTGCCGCTTTGCGTGCCGGGGGGGATTTTCAGTTGCGCCTTGCCGGTGAGCGTCGGCACGTCGAGCGGGCCGCCGAGCGAGGCGAGCGTGAACTTAATGGGGATGGTGCAGTGCAGGTCGTCGCCATCGCGCTGGAAGAGTTCGTGGTCGCGGACGTGGAGGAAGATGTAGAGGTCGCCCGCAGGGGCGCCGGGCGCGCCGGCCTCGCCGCCGCCGTTCGAACGCAGTTTTTGGCCGCTATCCACGCCCGGCGGGACGCGGACTTTCAATTTCGCGGTTTCCTCGACGCGCCCGGCACCGCCACACTGGCCGCAGGGATGGGCGATGAGCGTGCCCTGGCCGTGGCAGTGCGGGCAAGTCTGGCGCACGCTGAAAAATCCGCGCGAGGCGACGACCTGGCCCGCGCCGCGGCAAGTGGGGCAAGTCTGGCGTTTGGAGCCGGGCGCGGCGCCGGTGCCGTGGCAGGCGGCGCAGGGGGCGGCGCGGCGGTATTTGATTTCCTTTTCCACGCCGGCGGCGGCTTCCTCGAGGGTGAGTTCGAGGTCGTAGCGCAAATCGTTGCCGTGCTGGGGGCCGGCCTGGCCGAAAAACTCCTCGAAACCGCTGCCGCGGAACATCTCGCGAAAGACATCCATCGGGTCGTGGAAACCGCCCGGGCCGGCGGCGCCCGCGCCCGCGTTCTGGAAGGCGGCATGGCCGTAGCGGTCGTAGGCGGCGCGCTTCTGATCGTCACTCAAGACCTCATAAGCGTGGCCGATTTCCTTGAATTTCTCCTCGGCCGTCTGGTCGCCCGGATTTTTGTCGGGATGGTATTTGACGGCGAGGCGGCGGTAGGCCTTTTTGATTTCGTCGCCGGAGGCGTCGCGGGCGACCTCAAGCAACTCATAGTAGTCAACGCGGGTGGACATGGAGGGCCAAGAATGAAGGATGAAGGATGAAAAAGAAAGGATGAAGGATGAGGGATGCAGGATGAAGAAGAATATGCTGAATTCTGAGTTATGAATTCTGCAATCCAGAAAAATTACTCAAACTGTTTGTGGGGCGTTGATTTTCGTTGGCCCCAAGACGCAGCAATCCCCATTCCGATTTTGCTTCATTTTTCATCCTGCATCCCTCATCCTTCAGCCTTCCCCATGAAACCGCCCCTTCCCGAGGTTTTTCGCCGGATTTCGCGCCGGCGGTTCGTGCGCCAAGCGGCGCTGGCTGTCACCGCATCATGGGCGTTCGGCCGCCGGGTGTGGGCGGCGGACGCCGCACCGGCGCCCACCCCCACCCCAACGGCGGCGCCGGTGAAGAAGCTCGGCGTGGCCCTTGCCGGGCTGGGAGGTTATGCCACGCAGCAACTGCGCCCGGCGCTGGCCGAAACGCAATTTTGCCGGCTCACGGGCGTCGTCACGCGCCGGCCCGCCGTCGGCGCGCAATGGGCGAAGGACTGCGGTTTTCCAGCGAAGAACGTTTATAACTACGATACGATGGCGAAGCTGGCGGACAACCCCGACATTGACATTGTTTACGTCGTCACGCCCAACGGGCTGCATGCCCAACATGTGATTGCGGCGGCGAAAGCGGGCAAGCACGTCATCTGCGAAAAACCGATGGCCAACACCGCGGCCGAATGCGACGCGATGCTGGCGGCCTGCCAGGCGGCCAAGCGCACGCTGTCCATCGGCTACCGGCTGCACTTCGACCCCTATCACCAGCAAATGGTGAAGCTGGCGGCGAACCCAACTTTGGGCCGTTTACGAAAATGTCCGGCGAAAACGGCTTCACGTTGAATGGGGACCAATGGCGGATCCACCACCCGCTCTCCGGCGGCGGCCCGTTGATGGACATGGGCATCTACGTCGTGCATGCGGCGTGCATGGCGGCCAACGCCAACCCGGTGGCGGTGACGGCGGTGGAACATCCCAAAACGAAGCCAAAGATTTTTGTGGATGTCGAGGAGGCGCTCGACTGGACGATGGAATTCCCCGGCGGCGCCACGGCCACCTGCCAGACCAGTTATGTCAAAAACTACGGCCACTTCCACGCGGAGGGCGCGAAGGGGTGGATAGATTTTCCCTCCGCTTTTGGCTATAACGGCTTGAAGATGAACACCAGCAACGGCCCGGTGAAATACCCGCCGATGCGCCAGCAGAGCGCGCACATGGACGGCATCGCGCGCGCCATCCTCGACAAAAAAGATTCGCCCGTGCCCGGCGAACTCGGCCGGCGCGACATGGTCATCATCGAAGGCATCTACAAGGCTGCGGCCACCGGCAAGCGGGTGGAGTTGAAGTATGCGTGAGGGGGGGAGGGGGAGTTGGGTTGCAAGTTTCAGGTTGCAGGTTTTTGGGACTTGGAAGTCCACCGCCGTTTCCACTTTTTGCCGCAATCGTGTCGCATTTTCTTCAACCTGCAACTTGCACCTTGCAACCCTGCCCGCCTGAGGCGCCCCTCACATCTTCTTGCTCGAGCTGCCGCCGAAGCCGCGGCGGCGCTGGGTGCTGTAGCGCGCCAGGGCGTCGTTGATGACACTTTCGCTGGCCTCGGCCTGCTGCATCTCGTCCACTTCAACCGTCTTGCCTTCGAGCAATTTGTAGTCCTGGAAAAAGCGGCGCAGCATCGAGAGGCGGTGGACGGGCAGTTCGTCCGCCTGCTTGAAGCCGTTGTATTCGGGGTCGTTGATGGCGACCGCGAGGATTTTGTGGTCGCGCTTGCCGCTGTCAATCATCGTCATCAGGCCGATGGCGCGGGCGCTGACGAGGGTGAGCGGGGCGACCGCCTCCTGGCAGAGCACGAGCACGTCGAGCGGGTCGTCGTCCTCGGCGAGGGTTTGCGGGATGAAGCCGTAATTGGCGGGATAATAGACGGCCGAAATAGAGGATGCGATCGAGCTTGAGCAGGCCGGTTTCCTTGTCCAATTCATACTTCACGCTTGAACCCATGGGGATTTCGACGACGGCGGTAAATTCGCGCGGCAGGCGTTCGCCGGGGGTGACATCGTGCCAGGAGTGCATGAAGGGAAAAAGTGTCCCGCCAGCATGGGCGCGTTCCAGGGCGGCGCAAGCTAAAAGGGCCGGGCGCCTTGTACGGGCCGCAAAATTCATTCGCGGACAATGTCGTCCGGCGATTTATTTTCGCCGCCGGGTGAGCGCGGGAAATGGAGCGCCAGCACCTCGCCGATTTCGCGCACGGCTTCGGCGATGGCCTCGGTGAACTGCCCAGCCTTCAACTGGGGCGTGATTTTGGCGGCAATGCCCTGCCAGAAGGCATCGCCGCATTTTTCATGCACGGCGGTGTCGCCCCAGATGGCGAAGGTGTGCGCCTTGGGCGCGAAATAAATCAGCACGGCGTTGCGCAGCGGCGTGTGGTGCATCCCCAATTTCAAAAAGCGTTTTTGCGCGGCGGCCAGGGCGTCCGCGCGGTGCTTGTGCGAAATGCAGACACGGATTTCGCCGGAGGTGGTTTGCTCCGCGCGCGCAATCGCCGCGAGGATGGTCGCGTCGTCGAGCCGGCCGATGAATTCCTGGTGGTGCATGGCAAAATTACCAGTGTCCGCCGGCGCCTCCCCCGCCAAAGCCGCCGCCGCCGCCGGAAAAACCACCGCCGCCGCCAAAGCCTCCCCCACCGCCAAAACCACCGCCCCAGCCTCCGCCACCCCAACCACCGCCAAAATAGATGCCGCGGCTGCCGCGCCCGTAAACGGTACCCGCGGGTCGCGCCCGGTTCGCAATGATGGAGAGCACGACAAAGAAAACCACAAAGGCGATGACCAGCAGGTTGGTCGTGGTGTCTTCTTCCTGGCCGGCCACGGTCGTGCCGTTGCCCTTGTATTCGCTCATGGCGGCTTGCAGGATGGCGGTGACCCCGGCGGTCAGGCCGCCGTCGTAGTCAGCATTTTTGAAGTGCGGGTTAATCTCGTCCTCAATGATGCGTTTGGTCGTGGCGTCGGGCAGCGCGCCTTCGAGGCCGTAGCCGACTTGAATATACGTCTCCCGGTCCTGGATGAAAACAAACAAGACCGCGCCGTTATTGGTCTTGCTCTGGCCGGCCCGCCAGCTTTGGGCGACGCGCTGGGTATAATCCTCGACCGAGGAATCCGACTGCATCTTCGGAAAGACGGCGACGACGATTTGGTTGGAGGATTGTTTCTCAAAATTCTCGAGCCGGCTGTTCAAACTCGCCGCGACCGCGGGCGAAACAACGCCGGCATAGTCGTTGAAATACTGGGCGGGCTTCGGCGGCATGACTTCCGCCCCCCAAGCCATGGCGGCGGCGAGCCAAAAAAACAGCCCAAACAATCCGGCGCGCTTCATATGCTTAGGGTTTGGACGGGGCCGGTTGCGTCGCGCCGAAATCGAAATTCACTTTGGGCGGGGTCTCCGCGCCGGGCTGCGCGGCAAAATAGGGTTTCGCGTGGAAGCCAAACATCCCCGCGATGGTCACGGCGGGGAATTGCTGGATGGCGGTGTCGTAGCTTTGCACGGCGTCGTTGAAGTTGCGGCGCTCGACCGCGATGCGGTTTTCCGAGCCTTCGAGCTGGGCCTGCAAATCCTGGAAATTGGCCGTGGCCTTCAAAGCGGGGTAATTCTCGGAGACGACCAGGAGGCGTGACAACGCGGAGGAGAGGCCGTCCTGCGCTTTCTCGAAGGCCGCGAGCTGGGCGGGGTCCGTGGGGGCTGAGTTCGGATCGAGTTTGACCTGGCCGACCGAGGCGCGGGCGTCGGTGACGGCGATGAGCGTGGACTTCTCAAAATTCGCCGCGCCGGAGACCGTCGCCACGAGATTGGGAATCAGGTCGGCGCGGCGTTGATAGACATTCTCGACCTGCGCCCACGCGCTGTCCGCCGCCTGCGAGCGGCTGACCAGCGAATTATAAGTTCCGCCGAGGGCCAGCGCCAGCATGAGCGCGCCAAGGAGGAGAATGCCCAGACAGCCGAGCAGGATGGTGGATTTTTTCATGACGGCTTGAGTGTGCCACAACCACCCGGCAAGTCCAATTACTATTTGAGGGTGAAATTGTAACGTTAGGGCGCGACGAAGGCGGGGCAAGTACCCTCATTTTGCATTGGCGTTCCAGGAACGGCTTGCTTTATGCTGACCTTTCTTTTCCTTTACCCACTACTTTACTCGATATGAGTCTAAATACCGCTCTGCTTTCCCGCGCCTGCACGGAGGCCCGCGGCCTGGCGATGGACGCCGTTGCCGCCTGCAAATCCGGCCACTTGGGCCTGCCGCTCGGCTCTGCCGAAATCGGCGCCGTGCTGTTCGGCCACGCCTTGCGCGTGAACCCCGACGATCCGAAATGGATCAACCGCGACCGCTTCGTGCTCTCCGCCGGGCATGGCAGCATGTTCCTGTATGCGTGGCTGCATCTGGCGGGCTTCGATATTTCCCTGGATGACCTCAAGCGTTTCCGCGCGCTGCACTCGAAGACGCCCGGGCATCCCGAGTTCGGCGACACGCCGGGAGTCGAGGCCACCACCGGGCCGCTCGGCCAGGGCGTGGGCAATGCGGTTGGCATGGCCATTGCCGCGAAAATGGCCGAGGCGCGCTTTAACACGCCCGAGCATGTGATTTTTGACCACCACATTGTCGCGCTGTGCGGCGACGGCTGCATGCAGGAGGGCGTCGCCAGCGAGGCCGCCGCACTGGCCGGGCGCCAGGGCCTCGACAACCTGATCCTCTTCTACGACTCGAACGACGTGACGCTCGACGCGATGGCCGCCAAATCGCAGTGCGAGGACACTGCGCGGCGCTTTCGGGCCTACGGCTGGTCCGTCTGGAACGTCAAAGACGGCAACGATATGACGAAGGTGTTCCGGGCCTATCGAAACGCGCTCCAGGCGGAAGGCAAACCGCAGCTTATTATTTGCAAGACCCTCATCGGCAAAGGCATTCCCGAGGTGGCCGGCACCTCGAAGGCCCACGGCGAAACGGGCGTGAAATTTGTGGATGCCGACCGCCGGCTCCTCGGCCTGCCGGAGGAGAAATTCTACGTCTCGCCGGAAGTGCGCGGCTATTTCGAGGAGCATTGGAAAAACCTCAAGGCCGCCTACCAGCAATGGCAGGCGACGTTCGATGCCTGGCAAAAAGCCAACCCGGAGAAGGCCGAGTTGCTGCGCTCCGGCCTCGACCGCGCCATCCCCTCGAATCTCCTCGACGATTGCCCGGTGTATCCGGACGCCACGCCGCCGCTGGCCACGCGCAAAGCCGGCGCCGACATGCTGAACGGCCTCGCCAAGCGCTTGCCGCTGATCGTCTCCGGCAGCGCCGACCTCCACGGTTCGACGCTCAATTACATCAAGGACGCCGGCGATTTCGATTTGGACAACCGGGCGGGCCGCAACATTTACTTCGGCATCCGCGAGCACGCCATGGGCGCGATCATGAACGGCATCGCCTACCACGGCATCTTCCGCGCGTCGGGCGCGACGTTTTTGACGTTCTCCGATTACATGCGCGGGAGCATCCGCCTCGCCGCCATCGCCAAGCTACCGGTGTTCTACATCTTCACGCACGACAGCGTCGGCGTCGGCGAAGACGGCCCGACGCACGAGCCGGTGGAAACGGTGTCGTCCCTGCGCTGCATTCCCGGTCTTGACGTCGTCCGCCCCGGCGACCCGGAGGAAACAGCGGGCGCGTTTGTCGCGGCGCTCGAACACACGAGCGGGCCGACGGCCCTGTGTCTGACGCGCCAGGTCATCCCGCTGCAATCGAGCATTCCGCTGCTGTGGCGGCGCGGCGGCGTGCTGTCGGGCGGCTACGTGGCGCAATACGAAAAAGGCGGCTATTTAAATTTGATCCTGCTCGCCTGCGGGTCGGAATTGCAGCACGCGATGAACGCCGCCGCCCAGCTCGGCAACGGCGTGCGCGTGGTCTCGATGCCGTGTTTCGAGCGCTTCGAGCGCATGCCCTGGGAATACCGCGAAAGCATTCTGCCGGCTTGGTGCAAGAAGCGCGTGGCCATCGAGGCCGGCGTGACCGGGCTGTGGTATAAATACGTCGGCACGGAGGGCAAAGTCATCGGCATCGAACGTTTCGGGATGTCCGCGCCCGGCGACGTGGTGATGAAGGAGCTTGGCATCACCACCGAGCACCTCGTCGAAGTGGCGAAGACGGTGTTGTAACAAACAAAATCAGCGCCCCGGATGACTGCTTCCTGATTGGCCAAACCCGCCCGGCAAGGCATTGATTCGACGCGCATCGGCATCCCATCGCCAAAACGCGTAAATGAGCGCCACGATCAGAAGCATGACCAAGCCAACGTTACCCGGATTGATATACGACTGGGTGAAAATCCCGAGGGCGAATATAGCCAGGCAAAACACACCCCAGGCGCTCGAAAAATAGGCATAGAAAGAAGTTTTCTCCGACGGGATGACGGGCTGGCCGGCCGCCGCGTAAATCAAAGCAATGACGGGAAAACCAACCACCCCAAACCAGCCGGCATTGATGTGCGAGTGGGCGAATATCGCGATCACCAGACCGGCGAGCCACAACGTGCCGTAGGCACTGAAAAACCGGGTGTAATATGAAGTCTTCATGGCAGCTCGAATTTTAATTTTTATTCAGGCCGGGCGGCAGTTCAAGCACTTATTAGTGGCCGGAACCGGTTCTTTTAGTGATTTTCAGGTTCGAAAAATTGAGGATAATTTGAGATGGATTAATTGGCGCTTTGATTTTTTGCCGCGGGTGCCCTGGCCGTTGCCGATGAGGTGGCTTTCATCCGGGGGAAAGTAACACCCCTTATGGCGTCTTGGACGGGGCGGCGTGAAAGACGATGGTGTCGCCTTCGACGCTGCAAGCCAGTCCGGTGGCGGCGCAAATCTGGATCAGCGTCTGCGCCATGGTGCCGTTGTGGATGTTGAGATTGAAATGCAGGTCCTGCGCCTGGGCGGTGACTTCCGGTGCGATGGTTATCTTAATGTGCATCAGTTGAGACAGGGCGCTTGTGCATTGCGCGAGAGTGGTGTTGGGAAAATTCATGATGCTCATCTTTTGCTGCAAGGCGGCGTTGATCGCGTCCGAGCCGGCGGCCATCGCCGGCGTGGGCATTGACGCTGCGGAGGATGACGCTGGCGACGCATGGGGCGCGCCCGCGGGCGGCGCGACCGGGCGCGGTTCGCCCGGAGGTGAGAGCAAGTCCCACCGCGGCCCAAGCGTGGTCTGGGTCAAATCAAGGAGCACAGGCGCAGCGTCGTATTGCGTGGGCGCGGGTTGAGGCCGCGTAATGGGCGACCCGGGCGTTTGGGTGGCCGATGGCGAGGGATTGAGGGAATTATAGCTGGCGAGGATGGAAAGCGAATATGTGTGCGGTCGCGCCGGATCGAAGGGCGGGTTGACGCCGAATTGGCCCGTCACCATCGGAATCCGCGCCGCCCGGCGCTCACCGCTGGCAATGACGCGCGGCCCCGGGCCGCTATAGCCGCCGCCGCCAATGTCTGTTAAGGTTTCGTCCACAGTAAGAGTCAGGGACATATCCAACGGTGGAAGGTTAAAGGTGGTGAGTTTGGGGTCAACGGGCGTCGGGCCAATGACCCAGAGGAGGAGTCGGCCCAGGTCCGCGCGCGGTTGCGGCTCGATCGCCGCCAGCTGCAACGTCGGCGCTTTGGTTGAGTCGAAGGCCGGGTCAATGCGCACTTGGACGACATTCGAGGCGCGCACGCCGTTGACGTAGATGGCGAGGAGAAAATCGCCCGGCGGTGTTTGGGCGAGGGCTTGCGCCTGGTCCTCCGGAAAGGCGTTGTCCCGCGCCTCCCGGCCCGCCAACATGATGCGATCCCGCAAGAAGGCGGCCTCGTTGGGTCGCTGGTCGTCGAGTTCGCTGCCGATGGCGCCCTGGTAGGGAATGCGGGCGACTTCCGCCCCCGTGTCGGCGCGGCGAATCACCGTTTCCATCGTGAAAATTTTCGTGCCTTGGAACTTGGCCGCGCCGCCTGGCTCAACGCTTTCCGGCTCGAGATCCTGCCGGTAATCGGCCCAGGACTTGAAGACGCCGCCCCAAGGCGTCAGCCACACGCCGACCGCGGGCACGGCGGTCGGCAGCGTGGGCGTGTTGGCCGGCGGCGTCACCGGGGAATCGGCGGCGGCCAGCATCAGCCGCGCGCCGAGGAGCAAAGCCGCAAAGACCAGGCCTCGTTTAAGGGTATGCATAGCTCATTAGACGGCCCCGGGGTAAATAACTTAGAAGTTTCACTATAAATTGACTATTGCCTCCTTAATCCCGGCAGCACAAAAAAGGGGGCAATTCCCTGCCAGTCACGCAAGAACTTCAACCCTGTATTTTTTTTAGAAGTTCTTGGGCAAGCGGATTTTCCATCGAAGCTTGAACAATCGTTACGTTCTTATGCAGGTCGACATGAATGTTGATAAAATTGCCATTTTCCAGAATGAGTTTTTGCCCATTAATAACCACGACGCGACCTTGCTCTTGAGCCTGATACTTGAACAGGATGTCATCAAACTTCAGGGTGCCTCCAACAGGCCCCAAATTTGTTTCTTTGCCATCCACGGTGGTGCTCGGCAGGCGGTCATCCGCACTCAGCGACACCAAAAAGGCCAGCTTGCTCTGCTTTGCGCCAAAAACCCGAGGTTGATTGCGATAGCCGACGATGTAACCGGTGTTGGCTGCGAAATTCAATTCTTGACCAGTGGCCAAGTTCAATGATGGTTCCGAAAAATAAGCGGCAACCGCTCTTTCCCCCATTTGAAAAAGGAGAAGCAAAAGAATAAAAACAAGAGCGTGATAACGATACTTTGACATGCGAATACTCAGTCAATTAACCAGCACTTCCCGATCCAAGCAAGTCCCAAGTCGCAATTTCCATTTCAGTCACTTGCCTCCAGTCGTAGATTGAAAAGCGGGCGCGGCGGCCCATACCGACGGAATTGGCGTATTGGCCGCAGTTAAGCCGGGGGGGCGCGATGGGGCGGCTTTCGTCGGGGGGCGAGGCCTGGTCCCACGCGGCGCCGAGCGGATGGGCTTTGGGAATAAACGTTAAAGGCGCGGCATCATATTGGCGCGATTCTACCACGTAAGAGCCTGCGTCACCGGGTTTGCCGTGCCCTTCCTTCAAGTAATAGGTTAACGTGTAGGTGTGCGGCACACTAAAATCGAACGTCGGCGTGTAATTGTCCAGGCTGCCAAGGTCCACTCGCAGCAAAACCGCCAGACGCTCCCCGCTGGCCAAGGGACGCCGGTTAAGCAATCCGACAGGGGGTGGGCCACTGCGCCCCCGATCCATGCTGGGAAGACGCTGCTGGACGCCGTCCGCCACCATAAGCGCAGTTGACAAGTAGTAATCAATCAAGCCGGGGTCCGGCGGCGTCGGCCCGATGGCCCAGAGCACGACGCGGCCGAACGGGGCGCGCGGGTTCGGCTCGATGGGGCCGAGTGCCAGTGTCGGTGCCTTGGTCGCGTCAAATGCGGGGTCAATGCGGATCTTCACCACATTCGAGGCCCGCACGCCATTGATGTAAGCGGCCACAAGATAATTACCGGGCGGATTTTCCTCCAACATCTTTAATTGATCGTCGGAAAAAGTTGAATTGCGTGAATCCTGGGTTTTTACGTCGGCCATAAACTCGGCGCGGCCGGGCCGCTGGTCGTCGAGTGCCCGATCTAGGTCATGTAGATGCATAGTTAGCTGCAGCGTAGACGTTGGCTGCTGGTCGAGGGCGCTGCAGATGACTCCTTGATAGGGAATGCGCGCCACCGGCTGGCCCGTGTCGGCGCGGCGGATGACGGTGTCCATCGTTTGGATTTTAAGATCCGGAAATTTGTCCGCCCCCGCCTCGAGGCTGAGCGACTGCCGGTAATCGGCCCAGGAACTAAAAACCGCACCGGCTGGCAACAGCCAAACGCCAACCACGGGTAAGCGGTCGGCGGCGTGGGCGCATTGGCCGGCGGAGTCGCCGGGGCATCGGCGGCGGCCAGCGTCAAATGCGCACCAAGCAACAAAACCGCCAAAAGCAGGCCTCGTTTAAGAATACTCATGGCTCATTAGACGGTGCGGGGGCAAATAGCTTAGAAGTTGTTGTGCCGAACACTGTTTGGGTAACGATTTTGGGCTTCATCCATTATCTGCATCCTTTTTCTTTCTAAAGAAGAAAAAGGGCATTATTTGGATTTGCCGGAGTTCGGGGGTGACAGTTAAGCGGGATGGCAATGGTGGTTTGACCCCGTTTTAAGGCCATCACTCATTGACCCGACGGTGCAGGGGCGGGCGGACTGGGCAGCATAATAAACTGCCCTTCCTCTCCCCGGTGCAGACGAAGGGTCGCTGCAGTGGGCCGATGGGCCAAAATGGCTGATCATAAGTAGGATACCCGTCTGCGTGGACAATCCAGTTCAGGGGTGTCCATTTGGCCTCCCGAAAAGTTAGCTGGCCCGCCGAATCGGTGTAGCCTAAACCCACCTCATTCGGCGAGGGGGCAAAGAAATCCAGCTCGGACTCCATATAGTTAATCCTCACTTCCGCGCCGGCAATGGGCCGGCCGGAATCGGCATCGAGCACGGTGATCGTGGCGGTTTGGTGACCGTAGAAAACTCCATCAACTACGGCGCAGCCACTGCCGAGCAGCATGCCGGGTAACAAAATCGCAAAAACCAAGCCTCGTTTAAGGGTATTCATCGTTCATTAGACGGCGCGAGGGGAAATAGCTTAGAAGTTCCGCTGTAAAATTTAGTCCCCTTCTCCAAACCCTGCCAACCGCAAAAAAGCAGTTTGCAGCCCGTTACTTCACCACGACTTCGCGCAAGAGCGGGGTGTCGAGACGGAAGGCCCGGCCGGAGCCGTCCGGAAGCGTGTGCCGTTCAAAGCGGGAGACGTTGTAAAAGTCCACCAACACTTCGGTGGTCCGCAGTTCATTGATGCGGGCCAGGATCTGGTCCTGCTCAACCCGGTCTTTAACCCCGTAGATAATAATACGTGAACCATGTATGATGTGATACCAAGCAAAGTGGCTCCATGGCACGGAACTAATCCCGGGCCCGCGGGTCAGGCCATCCATGGGAATGGCATACTCGGCCTCGATATGCGGGACGATGCGGTGCCCCTGCGTGTCGTAGTAGTCCCCGAACGCGCTGGCACAGGCGCTAAAAAGCAACGTGACGCCGAGCCCAAGCATCGTCAGCGCCAACTTGAAATTGGTTGTCAATTTAATCATTTGGCTGGGTGATCATCATTTGCCATGCCAGAGATTCATGAAAATTGCCAAGATCCTGGCCGGCAATACGTTAAAAAACGGCCGGCGTGCTGGGTGCTTTTTCTTCCGGCCTAAAATGACGGCTTTGCCGTTTGCTGCGGCCATAAAATGACAGGGGCTTGCCTTATGGCCGGTGCACCACCACCACGATACGATCAGTCGCGTCCACGCATTGCACGGCCAGGCCGTTGGCCCATAGCTGGCGGTCGAATTCCGTCACCACGTCCGATAAGGGAACCGCGTCCGTATGCACATTGATGCGGACATCCGGGAGGCCGGGGGCCAAAAACACATAAGCGTCCAGATTGCGCGCCAGCCATCCCGCCACATTCGCCACCGTCACGTTGGGCGCGTTTAACCGTGACCAAGTTGGTTCGGAGATCCGCCAAAAGCGGCTTTAACCGATCTTCGATCGCCGGGCCGGCCAATTTCGAATACGAAGCGGCCGCCGCCAGATCAACCGTGGCCATAGCCTGGGTGCCGTCCGGCGAATCTTTCAGTGTCACGTCATTTAGCGCCAGCAGCACCCGCAATGCTTGCACGACTTGCGCCTTCGTCCAACCGGTTTGATCCGGATAGTGGGGCCGCGGTGAAAAAAACAGGTTCCCCGTTGGCAGAGGCGCGGGCAAGGACAGGGTTTGGTGTGTGAGTTGCGCATAAGCCGCCACCGCGTCCGCCAACGATGCGCCCGACTGGACCAATGAATTCAAATCCACGCTGTCGGCGCCCGAGTACGGTATGACGGAATTTACCGACGGCACGGGCGCGCTGGCCGCCGGTGAGACGGCAGGCAGGACGACGGGGCGGGTTTCGCCGGGGGGTGAAGCTTGGTCCCATGCGTCGCCGAGTGAGTGGGCTTTGGGGTCAAACGGAAGCGGCGCGGCGGTGTAAAGGCGCCGCATGCCTGATGGCGTATCCGGACCGCCGAAGCGCACGCTCGGCTCTGGCCGTTCCGCAGGGGTAAAGGACATGGCGTAGGTGTGGGGCTGGCTGTTGTCGTAGACGGGGACAAAGGCGGCATCGCCGACGCCATCATGAAGGGAAACCGCAAAGCGCTGCCCGCTCGTCAATGGTCTCGCTCCCGGCCCGCTGTAGGCGCCGTCCGGCATCTGTCGCACAACGCCATCAAGGATAAAGGAACAATAGCGCAGACGAAAATCGGTCAGCTCCGGGTCGGCAGGCGTCGGCCCAATGGCCCAAAGCACGACAAAGCCCAGAGGCGCACGCGGGTTTGGTTCGATGCCACCCAGTTCCAGCGTGGGCGCTTTCGTGGCGTCAAACGCGGGATCAATGCGGATTTTCGCCACATTCGAGGCGCGCACGCCGTTGACGTAAACGGCCACCAGGTAGTCGCCGGAGGGATTTTGATCGAGCACCTTGGCTTGGTCATCGGGCAAGGCGGTCCTGAGCGCAGTGTAGGTTTTGGCATCACCCGTCCACTCGCCTTGCACGGGCCGCTGATCACCGGGTTTGCCCGTGAGGGGCCCTTGATAAGGCATGCGCGCCACTGGCCGGCCGGTATCGGCGCGGCGAATTATGGTTTCCGCCGCGATGATTTTGACGCCGCGATATTGGTCGGGGCCGCCCAGCCCGGTGAAATCCACCTCGACGGAATGCCGGTAATCGGCCCAGGATTTGAATACGCTGCCGGCCGGCATCAGCCAAAGCCCCCAGAGCGGGCACGGCGGTCGGCGGCGTGGGTGCATTCTCCGGCGCACGGACCTCAATCGGCGGAAGCTGAAAAGTGGGCGCAGGGGCCGGGGCATCGGCGGCGCCCAGTGCGAGTCGCGCGCCGAGCAACAAAGCCGTAAAAACGAGGCCTCGTTTGGGGATATTCATGGTTAGTTAGACGGCCCAGGGACAAATGTCTTAGAAGTTTTTGCAATACCACCTGCTCGGGCAATAATTTTTTTGGCTTCATCCTTCATCCCTCATCCTTCATCCTTCCTTCGTGCGCGTCCTCCTGGCCTTCGACAAGTTCAAACATGCGCTCAGCGCGCCCGCGGCCTGCGCGGCAGCGGCAGCGGCCATCCGCGAGGCGTTCCCGCACGCGCGCACGGACGAGGCGCCGCTGGCCGACGGCGGCGAGGGTTTTTGTGAAATCCTAACCCACTCCGTCGGGGGGAAATTGCACCGGCACAAAGTCCACGGGCCGCGCTTCCATCCGGTCGAAGCGCACTGGGGCGCGGTGGATTTGGCACATGTTCCGCAAGCAGCGCGCGATTTGCTCGAGTTGCCGGACCATGGGCGCGCAGCCATCGTCGAGATGGCGCAGGCGAGCGGGCTGCAATTGCTGGCGCCAGGCGAACGGAACCCGTGGCACGCCTCCACCTTCGGCACCGGCGAAATGCTGGCGCGGGCGGCGGACAGCGGCGCGCGCGCGGCCATCCTCGGCCTGGGCGGGGCGGCGACGAACGACCTGGGCCTCGGCGCGCTCGAAGCCATCGGCCTCGAATTCCGCGATGCGAACGGCGACCCGGTCCAACACGTCACCCCGGCGAAATTCGGCGAGATTGCGCGGATCGCGGGCGAGCCGTGGCCGCACATCCCGGATTTGCGCATCGCGTGCGACGTACGCAATATTCTGCTCGGCCCGAATGGCTGCACGGCCATGTATGCGCCGCAAAAGGGTTTGCCGGAGGGCGACCACGCGAAAATGGAAAAGACCCTCGGCGCGATGGCGAAAAAACTGTGCGCGCATTTCGACCAGCCGAAGACGTTGATGATGGAACCCGGCACGGGGGCCTCGGGCGGCCTCGGGTTTGGATTGCGCGTGGCCTGCGCCGCGCGGCTGGTACGGGGCTTTGATTTGATGAGCGCCTGGCTGCGGCTCGAGGAGCGCGTGCAGGCGGCAGATTTGGTGCTGACCGGCGAGGGCCGGTTTGACAGCGGCTCGCTGTCCGGGAAGGCCGCCGGCGCGCTCGCGGAACTGGCGCTGAAGCACCACAAGAAACTCGTCGTGTTTGCCGGGCAGGTGGACGCACGCGCGGCGACGGAACTGCGCGCGCGCGCGCCCGCGGGGAAAGTCGCGCTATATGCGTTGTCGGCGGAAAATGAACCGGCGGAAGCGGCGCACCGGGCGACAGCGGCGCGGCTGGCGGCGAAGATTAGGGAAGTGCTCTAAAATTTTGCCTTCAGCCTTTTCCAAATCGTTGGCCACTACGCGACCCTTTGGTTGACCCCAATTTGAAGACATCACCTAATTTTTCACTTTCAAGTCGCGAAGCGCGCGCAGGGGGTAATGGTGCGAATTTATTCTTTGCGCTCTGGGCGGCTTTGCGGTGAATTATTTGTGCATGCACAAAGTCAACCTCGCGCACCTCCCCGAAGCGGAAGATAAATCGCCGAAGGGCAAATTCCATTCCTTTTACCAAGGCGTCTCCCTCGCCCTCGGCCGCGACGACCAGTCGCTCGACCTCGCCAAACGCCACCCCTTCGATCTGGAATACAACCGCCTGCCGCCCGGCGCGCTCAATTACCCCTACCACGCCCATTCCGCGCAATGGGAACTGTATGTCGTCGTCTCCGGCCAGGGCCTTGTGCGCGACGAGGCCGGAATGACGGCCGTCGCGGCCGGCGACGCCTTTGTGTTCCCGCCCGGCCAGGCCCACCAGATCTCCAACCCCGGCCCCGGGGACTTGGTCTATTACGTCATCGCCGACAACCCGATCGGCGAATGCTGCTATTATCCCGATAGCAAAAAATGGCTCGTCGCCCGCGACACCCCCGCCCGGAAACTCGTCCCAGACCAAAAGGCCGGCTATTACGACGGTGAGGAGTGAGGCGGGCCAATTATGAGGATGCTCCCGAAATCTTGTCGCGTATGCTTTCAGTGCAATTCAGTAGTCAAGGAATCCTTAACTAATGCCGCTGACGGCAACTATCCGGAAATTCCGGATCGTTCAAACCGAAGGAGTTTGCCGTCCCTTCAGTAGTCAAGGATTCCTTGACTACTGAAGGGACCGCAGAATCCGCTTGGGCAAAATCCCTGCCACGCAAGATCGTAGATTGATTTCACGAAATGACCTCGTAGATATCTAACACGGTCCTTAAACTCTGTTTGGTAAAAAGTGACGCCAACTAAAGCTGATCGTTCTATGCTTAGATGACCGTCAACCTCATGTTTGCGGATTTGCATCGCCCAAATTGGACCTCCGCTTACTCCAGCAAAACTCATGGGCAAATTGGGGGAGGTCGAGAAATCACACTTGCTCTCGATATAATCCCATCCGTCTTTTTCATGAATATCATGCGCTCCAATTGAATTTAGAAAAGCCATATGCTTGTTAATTCGATAAATGTCATTCCCGTCGATTGTCGTGCTGCAATCTAACTCTGGGTATCCAATCGATGCCAGACCAGTGCCAATAATTCCAAATTCTTGTAAAATTTGTTCGTGATTTCGGTCAAGCGACCACACCGAGCCGAAGGCCGATACCCATCCTAATGAAGCCCCAGGAATAATCTCCAAAAATGTCAAGTCGGGGCCATACTCCTCGCTTTTTGGCTTGGTTAGAGGGTGCTCAAGTAGCGCGTTTGGCGGCAACATCAAGTTACGGCCTCGCGCCAGAACCAAGAGAAGGGAGTCTTGACCATTGGGGCCAACATGAATCTCTGGTGAGCATGCATGCAAACAATGCCGAGCGGTAAGAATCCCGACGCGCCCGCACTTCTTTACCAATGTTCCAGATCCCAGTGGAACGAATGTGGATGCGTCATTCCCGATTACGCGACCAAGTGCCACAGAATACGGAACGAACTCGCTTTTGACGATTTCGAGAAACTCGTTTGGGAGGGCACCCAATGGAACGAATTCAATTCCCATATAGTCGATTGATGACCAGAGATTATCGTTTCGAATCCCGCAGCAGTTTATAGGCATACGAGTCGCACAGCGCCTCATACGACGCCGCGATGATATTGTCCGACGCGCCGACGGTGCCCCAGTTTTCGTGGCCGTCGGTGGATTCCACCAGGACGCGGATCACCGCTTGCGCTCCTTGCCCCGTGTCCACGATGCGGACGTTGAAGTCCGCGAGGCGCACGTCGAGGATGGCGGGGAAATGCGGGGCGAGGGCTTTGCGCAGCGCGCGGTCCAGCGCGCCGACCGGGCCGGCGTCCTCCGCGACTTCGTGGCGGACTTCGTCGCCGATTTTTACTTTCACGGTGGCCTCAGCCAGCAGCGAGCCTTCCCCTTCGCGCTCAACGGTGGCGCGGTAGCCGAGCACCTCGAAGGGTTCATGCCAGTTTTCCAAAAACCGTTTCAACAGCAGCAGAAACGACGCGTCGGCGGCTTCGTATTGGTAGCCGCGGAATTCGCGCGCCTTGACCTCGGCGAGAAAATCCTTCAGCCGCGGCGCGCGCGGGTCGAGTTCCAGGCCCAGTTCACGCGCCTTCATCATCACCGAGGCGCGGCCGGACATGTCGGAGACGAGCACGCGCGTCAGGTTGCCGACCAGCGCGGGATCAATGTGTTCGTAGGAGCGCGCGACTTTGCTCGCGGCGTCGGCGTGGATGCCGCCTTTGTGCGCGAAGGCCGTCGCGCCGACGTAGGGCGCCTTCGGGTCGGGGCGGAAATTCGCCAGCTCGTCCACAAAGTGTGAGAGGTCGCGCAACTCGGCGAGGTGCGCGGCGCAATGGAGCGGTCGGTGCATCTTGAGGGCGAGGTTCGGCAGGATGGTGGTGAGGTTGGCGTTGCCGTTGCGCTCGCCGTGGCCGTTCATCGTGCCTTGCACGAGCGTGCCGCCGGCTTCGACGCCCGTGAGTGTGACGGCGACCCCCAACCCGGCGTCGTTGTGGCAATGCAGGCCGATGCGCGCGCCGGGGAAGCGGCGCACGACCGCGGCGGTAATGTCATGCACCTCCCGCACGAGGCTGCCGCCGTTGGTGTCGCAGAGGGTGAGGCAGGGCGCGCCGGCGGTGTAGGCGGCCTCGAGCGTCTGCAGTGCATATTCGGGATGGTCCTTGTAGCCGTCGAAGAAATGCTCCGCGTCGTAGATGACCTCACGCCCGTGTTGCACCAGGTGGCGCACGGTGTCGGCGATCATGGCGAGGTTTTCCTCCGGCGTGACGCGGAGGACTTCCGTGACGTGCAGCAGCCACGATTTGCCGAAGATGGTGACGACGGGCGTGTGCGCGTCGAGCAGCAGGCGCACCTGCGCGTCCTCGGCCACCGGCGTGTGCGCGCGGCGCGTCGAGCCGAAGGCGGCGAGCTTGGCGTGGGTGAGTTTCAGTCCGCGCGCGCGCTCAAAAAACTCCTGGTCGCGCGGGTTCGAGCCGGGCCAACCACCCTCGATGTAATCGAGGCCGAAGTGGTCGAGTTTTTCGACGAGCCGCAATTTCGCGGCGACGCTGAAGGAAACGCCCTCGCCCTGCGTGCCGTCGCGCAGGGTGGTGTCGTAGGTGAGGACGAGATGCGGGGAATCCGTGGGGGTGCGGGAAGAAGTGCTCATGGGGCGGAAAGGGAATTAAGAAGTAAGATTTAAGAATTAAGAAGTAAAATCCGTGGAAACAGCGGGCATGGCAAAGCCGCCAAATGCGCCCGCGAGGGAGCCGGGAGTAGCAAAACCGGGGAAGCCATCCGCCATTCGCGCAGACCACACGCGCGGGCGCCGCCTCCCCTACCGAATTCGGAGGGTGCGCGAATCAAAAATAATGCACCGAAAATTCATTGACCCAACCAGCAAATACAAAATGACGGGGCAAGTCAAACGCGTTATTGCGGCCATAACCACAGCCCAAGCAGCGCGCCTTGCAGGGCGCAGAGAACGACATCGTGCGCGGCGACAATCACATAGAGCTTCAACGATTTCATCGCGAAGATGCTGTTGACGCCATGGCGCACGGCCACGAGACCCACGCCCACGAGCAGGCCCATTTTCAGCCCGCCGAACGCGCCCGTGGCGCCCAATTGTTCGTGCCAGGTGACGAGGAGCGCGAGCACGGTGGTCGAAAGAAAAGTCAACGCAAACGCGCCCACCAGCATCAACACGCCCTTCGAGCGCGGCATCTTCATATCCGCCACAGTGAAATTCATTTCCTTCATCCACGGCTTGACGAACAGCAGCGGCGAATACCAAACCCAGCCGAGCAGGAAGCCAATGACGGCAACTGCGAGCACAATCAAATAATTGAGGTGGGAGAGGACAGCGAACATGGCAGTGGGGGTTGGCGTGGAACAATTCCAGATCAAGGGAACGATTCCAAGTTAAGAACGACGCCAGTAGGGGTCAAGCGGCGGAGGGAGGCGCGGCGAATTTTGCTTGCACGGCGCGGCGAAATCCGGGCAGGTTCAGGGGATGCCCGCCACCCACCCGCCCGCCTCGCCCTCCCCGTTCGCCACCGCCGCGGCCACGCCCACCGCCGCACCGACGCCCGTGACCGTGCTCACCGGCTTCCTCGGCACGGGGAAGACGACCCTCCTCAACCATCTGCTCGCGCAGTTGCCGGGCAAGCGCGTCGCCGTCATCGAAAATGAATTCGGCGAAGTGAGCATTGACCACGCGATCATCGTCGGCGCGGAAGAACAGGTCTTGAGCAACGGCTGCGTCTGCTGCACGGTGCGCGGTGATTTGCTGCGCGTGCTGCGCGAGTTCGAGGAGCAGAACAAAAACTACGATTATATTCTGCTCGAAACCACCGGCCTCGCCAACCCGACACCCATCGCCCAGACCTTCCTGCTCGACCCCGCGCTCCAGGCGCGCTACCGGCTCGACGGCATCGTGACGCTGGCCGACGCCGTCAACCTGACGCGCCACCTCGACACGAAGGACGAGGCGCAAAAGCAGGTCGGCTTCGCGGATGTGATCATTTTGAACAAGGCGGATTTGGTTTCCGCGGCGGCGTTGGACGAAATCGAAGACCGGCTGCGCGGGCTGAACCGCACGGCGCGCATCGTCCGCGCCACGCGCGCGAATGTCCCGGTCGCGGCGGTCTTGGATTTGCATGCGTTTGACTTGGAGCGCGCGCTGGAACTCGACCCGGATTTCACCCGGCCCGAGCACCCGTTCACCTGGGCGGGGCTTTATACGCTCCCAGCGGGCGTCTTCCGCCTCACCGTGTCCGCCGCGGCCGCGCACCACGACGAGCATTGCCACCACGACCACGCTCACGGCGAGGAAGAACACACTCACGAACATGAGCATGAAGGAGAAGCGCATCATCACCACCCCCATGACGACGGCCACGAATGCTGCGGACACGACCATGACCACGAACATGATGGGGCGCATGAGCATGACCATGGCCACGACCATGCTCACGATGACGAACCTGCTCCCACGCATCCGATGACCTTTGCCTGTCTGGCGCTGCCGGATGCAACGGAAAAATCCTGGCAGACCGCCGTGCTCGACGCCGACACGCTCTTCAGCACGACCGCCGAACTCGCGCATCCCGGCGCCGCGCTGCGCCCCGAGCGAAAATTACGCGAGCTGGCCCTGCCCGAGGCGCACAACGCCTTCGTGCTCGAATTGCCCAAGGCTGGCGCGTATGCGCTCTTCGCGCATCATGATTTGACGGCGCACGGCGGCGGCCTGGCGCGCGACGGCCGGGCTTTCACGCCCGCGCGCCTCGACCGCTTCAAACACGCCCACACCCACGACGACCGGGTCAAGTCCTTCACCATCCAAGCCAACGGCGACCTCGACCTCGACAAAGTGAACGCGTGGATCGAAGACCTCCTCGCGCGCGAAAGCGACCGGCTCTACCGCCTGAAAGGTTTTTTGGCCATCCGCGGCGTGAAGGAAAAATATCTTTTGCAAGGCGTCCACCAGCTCTTCAGCGGCGACGTGGCCGGACCGTGGGGGCCGGAACCGCGCCGCAACACGCTCGTGTTCATCGGCGAAAACCTCGACCAGCGCGCGCTGACCAAAGCCTTTCTCAAGTGCCTGGCGTGAGGGAGGCAACTCATGAACAAATACCCTTGCTGGGCGGGAGCATAACGCCTAATCTGTTTGTCACTCTATGAGCGCAAAAACCAAGCTTGCGCTGGCGGCAGTGGTGTTAGGCGTCCTCGCGCTGAACACCCACCAATTTCAGGTTAACCGCGAACTGGAGGTAGAGATTTCCGCAGTGCAAAAGGTCGCGGCCAAACCCAAGCCGCGGCCCGTCGTGGCGACGGTGCGCAAGACGGTGATCACGGAGGGCAGCGGCCGGGAGCAAATATCCCTGGCCATCCTGCAGGCGCCGGGGGTGCCCACGATGCTGCGCAAAGTCGGCGCCAAGTTCTACCCGCTCACCGTGGACGACATCCGGCAGGACCCCGGCCTGATGAAGCAACTGACGAACCGCTTTTCCAGCATACCAAGCACACTGCAAGCCAAGCTGCAAGGTTATGGACTGTCACCCGAGGCGGTGGAGAGTTATCACAGCATCATCGCCGAGCGGGATGCGCAGACGTATCTCCTTTTTCTCGACTATTCGCAACCGGGCCTGGATGACGGGGACCTGGCGTCTTTTGACGCCGAGCGGCAGGCCCTTGATGATGACGCCGACGCGCAGATCGGCGCGCTGATCAATAACGCGGACAATTTCGCCGACTACAAGGACTCGGCGGATCAGGATGACACCGGGCAGCAGGCCCTCCAAACTTTTACATCCAATCTGAAGCGCGCGGCCAGCACGGCGGGCGAAGACCTGACCCTCTCGCCCGAACAAAGCGACGCCCTGACCAACATCATGCAGGAAGAGCTGGCAAATTCCGGCCTGCCGGACCCCTTTGTCGCCCACCTGATGCAGGCCTCGGGCATGGCGGTGATCACCCCGAGCTTTCTCCAGTCCAAACAGATGCAGGAGACCGGAACGGATATCACGGCCTTTGCGCCGGAGAAGGCAACGATGCTCAGCCGCATCATGGACCGCGCCGCGCAGGTTCTTACCCCCGCCCAATTCGCCGTTTTCCAGCAAAAGCCACCCGACCTGATGACAATGCAAATGAGATCCAAGACGACTCTATATTTAGAACAGCCCATCACGCCGCTGCCTTTCGGCGACACGGCGCAGACCGGCCAATTGACGATCTTTCCCGCCAACGCGGGCGGATCCTCCGGCTTCGGCGGCAACTTTAGCTACAGCATCAAAACCCTTCCCGCGGCCCCGTAACGCCCATGGCCAAGTCGTCCCCATCCACCCGGATCGTGATCTTGTTCGTGCTGGCCGCGCTGACCGTGGAGGTTTGGCAATTGCGCCAGACGGCGCTGTTGGAGGAGGAACTGGCCGCGGTTGAGCAAACTAAGCCCCCGACCGCGCATGCGGCGCCCAAGCCGCCGCCGGTGGTGGTTGATGCGCCCGCGCCCGAGTTTACGGGCGAGGCCGCCGAGCCGGGCAAACCTTTGACCCTCGCGGATGGCTCGGTGGTCACCGTGAAGGATTCGACGCCGCGCAGCGTCACGGTGCATCGCCCCGCGAATACGGGCACGTTGTTGGCCGAAATAGATGGAGAGGTGCGCCAAATCAGCGTGGACGACCTCAAGAACAATCCGGACCTGATGAACCAATTGACCGGTGCCGCGAAAACCTCGGCGCAGCGCGAATTTGCCAATTACCTCAAGCAATCGGGGTTGACGGCGGAGCAGCAGGCCCAATTCCAAGCGACCATGGCGGACCGCACGTCCCAGATTTGGCTGGCGGCGCTGCAAGTGGCCACCAAAGGAGACCTGACAGCGGACCAACTGGCGGCGCTGAACCAGCAAGTCAGCGAAATTGAACAAACGGCCCAGGCCAGTCTGCGGCCGCTTTATGCGAGCGACGACGACTTCGCCGCATTACAAACCTACCAAGCGCAAGGCGCCGCCCAAGGCGTTCTCAGCACGCTGGGCCAAATGGTGCATGACCCCCTTACCCCCGAACAATCGGACGCCATCTCCGGCATCGTCGCAGAGGAATATGCCAAGGCCAATTTGCCCGAACCCATGGTGGTGGGCATCCTCTGGGGATTAAACTCGGACCTGCCGCCCCTGACGGGCGAGTTTCAACAAATGGAAACGAGCATCGAGGATCGCCTGGCCGCCGTGCTCACTCCGTCACAAGCTGACCAGTTAAAATCCAGCCCGGGCAGCGCCGGTCGTTTAAAGAATGGCGTGATGCGGACCACCTCGTCTTTCGAGTCGGCGATAGACCGTGGTTCCATGACGGGAGGGGGCTCCGCCGATACGCCCAAATTCAAGTTTTTCCCGGGTGAACGATCGGGCATGGGTTCCGGTGGCGGCGGATTTGGTTATACGATGTCAGGCCCTAATGGATCGTCCTACAGCAAGGATTATTTTGAAGTTGATATACACACAGATTAAGCGGTGCACCGCTGGAAAACGACACGGTCGGCCGTTTGTCATGCCATCAGAATGCAACCGTGCTGATGTTGCCTAGGGGCACGGGATTAACCGCACCCCTGACCCCGATCATGCGGCAGTAGCCGCAACCGACGACCAACGGAACCAAAAGCGAAAATTCTTAGAGCCGTTTTAGATTGAGACTTAGAGCTTATCCGTAAATAAAAGTTGTTCGTCTGTAAACAATAAGCGCGCTGGCGAGACAGAGCAAGGCTTCGTGGGAGGCGGCGGTTTTCTCAAACCGCACGAGGAGTTTGCGGTAGCGGTTGAGCCAGGAAGCGGTGCGTTCCACCACCCAGCGACGGGCTTGGCCGGTGGATCGGCGCGGGGCTGGTTTGGCTCCGCGGGCAGGCACATGCGGACGGTAGCCGTATTGGCGCATGGTGCGCAGGCCCGGTTTCCCCCAGTAACCCTTGTCGGCACACAAATGGGCCGTGCGCCGGTCGTGGCGCTGGCGCAACGTGCGGCGCACCAGCGTCACGTCGTGTTCATTGGCCCCGGCGACGATGAGCGACAGCGGGACGCCACGGGCGTCCACCAGCACGCTGCGCTTGCTCCCATTTTTTTCCCCGGTCGGTGGGGTTGGCTCCCACCGCTTCGCGCGCCAGAGGGGCCTTGACCAGGGAGCCATCGATGCTTTGCCACCGCCACGCGATGCCCTCCAATTCATCGTAGTCGGCCAGACCGGCCCGCCACAACGCCTCGAAGAATCCGGCGGCGTGCCACTGCTGAAAGTATTTGTGCACGGAACTGGCGCTGCCATACCGGGCCTTGGACAGCGCTTTCCACTGGCAACCCGTGCGCAGCACGTAAACCACCGCCTCGAAGATGCGTCGAGGCGCGAGGGCCTTGCGGCCCGCGCCTGCGGCGCGACGGTAGCGCCCGCCCGCCTTCCGGCCGGCGCGCGCGGGAACCAAAGGCTCGACTTTGGCCCAGAATTCATCAGAGATTTCCCAGGAGGATAGTCGCGGCATCCCCGCAGTTTATCCCGCCGCCTTCTCAACGCAATCCTTATTTACGGATAAGCTCTAAGCTTCTGCTGGAGGATACTCAATTCATGGGTTTGATCTACACGAGCATCACTTTAAAAAATCCAAGTGCGACCGGCTTGGAACCCGTGCGGGCGCTGGTGGACACTGGCGCCATCACGATGTGCGTGCCGCCGCACGTCGCCCTGCAACTGCAATTGCAGGAAGTGGAGCAGCGCGAAGCCACGGTGGCCGATGGCCGGCGGCAACTGGTGCCCTACGCCGGCCCCTTGCACGTCTTTTTCCAGAATCGCAGCAGTTTTGGCGGCGCGTTGATTTTCGGCGACGAAGTTGTCTTGGGCGCCATTCCGATGGAGGACATGGATTTGGTCATCAACCCCGCCCGGAAAATCGTGATGGTCAATCCGGAAAGCCCGAATTTCCCGATGGCCATCGTCAAGCGGTCAGAATGAGGGTCTGTTTTCGCCGTTGCCAAGTGCCCCCGGTGTGTCTAGCACTAACGTTTCATGCGACGCATTTTCCTTCAGAGCATTGCCGCCGTCCTCGCCACTTTGGGCCTGGCCGCCTGCACGGCCGTGCCCGCGCAGCAGAAAGTCACCCTCAATATTGCCGCGACGGACAATTTCAAACCGATTTTAGAGCAGCTCGCGCAATCCTACCACGCGCGCCAGACGTGGGTGGACCTGCGACTAGTGACCGCCAACACCGCGCGCCTGGAGCAGGACTTCAAGGACGGCGCAGCCTACAACGTCTACATCACCTCAAACCGCGCCAGTCTCGCGGCCCTGGCGAGCAAGGACGCCGTCAACCCGCGCAGTTTGCTGGTGCTCGCCTACAACCAGCTGGTGCTGGTGGCCCCGGCGGATACCTCCCTGCGCCTGGATTACCAGCATCCCCTCTATATTCTGGCCACGCCCGACGTGCGGCAAATCGCGGTGGCCAGCCCGGACTTGATGCTGGGGCACCTCACGCGCGAAGCCTTGATGAATTTGCACTACCTGCCCACCCACCAGGCCCAGCCCTTGGTGCCGGATAACGGCACCCCCACGGCGCCCACCCCAGCAACGCCATCGCTGCTTCCGGCGCTTGAACCCACCACCAACCTCGAGCCCAAGCTGCTGGTTGTGAACAGCGAGGCCGACGTCATCGCCGCCGTCGAGGACGGGCGCGCGCAAGCGGGCATCACCTATTCCAGCTACGCTTTCGCCGACAAGAAAGTGCGCATTCTGCTGCCGGTGCAGGACGACTCGGGTGCGGCGCCCTACGCGCCCATCGAATACGACGCGGGCATCCCCCGCAATGCCCCGCACAATGACGAGGCCTGGAACTTCCTGGATTATCTGCGCAGCGCCGAAGCCCACGCCATCATGCAGCGCAGCGGGTTGTTATAATGGTTCTCCCACCACGGCAACGTAATGGGTTTGGATTTTATTTGGACGCGGGTAGCGGAGCCTCGCCCAGCAATTGCCGCACCCGCTCAAGCAGCAGCGTGGGGCTGAAAGGCTTGGTGTAAACATTCCGGGCGCCGGCGGCGAGCAAATCATCTTGCGTGCTACCCCGGCCTTCGCTGGTGACAATCACCACTGGCAAGCCCGCCAACGCGGGATCCGCCCGGAAATCCCCCAACAATTCCAGCCCCGTGCGGCCGGGCAACATCACGTCGAGGATGGCCAGATCGGGTTGTTCCATCCGCGCGCAAGCGCAGACGGACGGGCCATCGCGGCAGATGGCCATGGCGTAACCCGCCCGGCGCAGGTTGAACTCGAGCAGCTTCACCATCATGGGGTCGTCATCGGCGATAAGAATTTTTTTCATGAATAAATCATAGTCAAATCAGGCGCCGCATTCCCAGACGAGCAAGGTCTGGTCGTCGCGCGGGTCGGTTTCGTGGGGGTGGGCGGCGCGAATGCGTTGCTGGATGGCGTCCCAGAGGGCCTCGCCGCCTTCCGCGCGCCGGGCGCGCAACAAATCCGCCAAGCGCTTCCAGGCTCCCACGGAGTCGGCTCTCGTTTCCCATTCATACAGTCCGTCCGTGACCAAAACGATTTGATCGCCCGGCGCCAGCACCTGCTCTTCGACGCGATAGTGGAGGTCGCCATACAAACCCAGCGGCGGGCCGGACGGGGCAAATTCGCGGGCCGGGCCGTGCGCACCCGGCCCCAGCCACAGCACCGGACAATGGCCGGCATTGACGATAAGGGCCCGGTCGCGCGGCGGCGTGAGGTAAACGAGCGCGCTAGTGGCAAAGAGGGTGAGTTCGCCGGTCTGGCGGCACAAGACCCGGTTGAGGTCTTCCAGCAACTGACCGACGGGCAGGCCCATGTCGCAGTGCATGCGCAAGGCGGTGCGCACCATGCCGGCAAAGAGCGCGGCGGACATGCCTTTGCCCATCACATCCACCATCGCCAGCAACAGCCCGCCGTCGGGCATCGGGCAAATATCCACGTAATCGCCGGCCACGGTGCGGGCGTTGCGGCGGCAAACCACCGCGCGACCGCCGGGGTAGGTCGAGGAGGCGGGCAACGGCAGGAGGTCATTCTGCATGGTTGCGGCAATCTCGATTTCGCGCCAGGCCTGCTGCTCGCGTTCGCGCACCAAGGCATGGTTGGCATTGGCCAGCGCGATGCCAAACAGGTCGGCATAAGTGCGCACTGTGCTCAATTCCGAGGCCAGGAGATACGGCTGGCGCCGGCGGGCCAGAGTCAGCGCGCCGAGCGTCAGCCCGCCGGCGCGTAACGGGACGCAAAACCCGCAGTCAAAAGCGCCCCAGACCGGATCGGGGGTGATTTCCGCGGCCTTTTGCCAGACCACCTCATGGCCGTTGCGCAAGACGCGGTCGGCCAGCGCATCCGCGGGGTTGGCTCCGGCGGCAAAGGGTAATTGGGCGAGTTCGTCGCGCAATTCGGATTGCAGATCAGGCTGGAAATGCAGGCTGAGCCGGTTATGCGGCACGACTTTGGCGATGTCGCCGACGGCTTGTTTGAAAAACTCCGGGAGCCGGGCGGCGGCAATCAACGCATCACCCAGGCGGTAAAACGCCGCCAGGCTTTCATAGCATTGCGAAATTTCCGCCAGCGCCGATTGCAACAGGTCTTCCGCGGAACCTCCGGGTATGGAAAGGCCCGCCGCCGCCCGCCACATAACCAGGCGAAAACCGCCCGGCCCCTGCCATTGTTCCACCCGGTCGCAGGATTCCTGGATGAGAAACAGACCGCGGCCGGAAGTTTGCAACGGGTCCAGCGGCAGGCCCGCCTGCAACTGGCCAGGCTGGAGCCCCGGCCCCGAATCGGCCACTTCCAGGCCTATACGCCCGTCGCCCGCCGACCAGGCGACTTCAATTTCCCGGCGTGCATCTTGTTGGCTGCCATGGACCACGGCGTTGGTTGCGGCTTCAGCAAAGACCAATTCCCAACGCGAAATCTCATCTATTGACACGCCGGCCTGGCGCAGGAACACGCTGAAAGCCAGGCGCAACTCCTCCAGCCGCTTTAAATCGGCGGGTATGCGGAGACGCTGGCCGAAATAGTCCATGGGCAAAGTTGGGCGGGCACGCGTTGCGGTTCTGCCCACCCGCGCAGGCAGAGATAACGTTCCCGTAATGTAATTGTCCACAATTAAGGTGGGGTAAAATGCATGAAAAAGCCAGCGCCCAATCCCTGTAACTTAAAGATTGGCCATTATTTCGCCTTATCGTTCGAGTTTACGATTTCTTAAGCACCATGTAAACTGGTCATTACCCTCCAGCGTCATCCGCTTAGGGTGTTTCCCCCGGCTGGCCTACTGAATTGCGGGAACGAATTTCAGCAATTATTCCTGTGGCGGCTCAGGTTGTGAAAAGAAAGATTGCGGCGACGTTAGTAATTATGCCATTAACCAAGTGCTCCTTCCATTTTATGTCGCTTTTCCGCTTCGAGCACCGACCCGAACGCAAGGAATTGCTCGTCATCATTGCGACGCCGCAATTTACGGCCGCCACCGTGCCGGAATTTAAAGCGGCGTTTGAGAGTGCCTGGAAGCCGGACATTACCCGCGTGGTGCTCGACCTTTCCGCCGTCGAATTCATGGACAGTTCGGGCGTCGGCGCCCTGCTCAGCGTCCAAAAGCGTTTGTCCACCCAAGGCGAACCGGTGACCCTCAAAGGCGCGCGCGCGGCGGTTGTTGGCGTCATCGAACTGCTGCGCCTGCAACGGGTGTTTAAGATGGAGTAAAGATGGTTTCGCCGGCGATCTTTCACACCCAGGCGAGGTTGCGTGCGTAGCCGGACGTCATCCACGCTTCGCACGCGGTCAGATCCACCACGCACAATCGGTGCAGGCGCGGGAGGGTCGAAGATTGCGCCGCCGCCGCCGGGTCTATTTTCAGCATTCTCGTCAAGGGCAGCGCAAGCAACCGGCCTTCGGCATCGAGGGTGAGGGGGCGCGCGTAGTTGATCTCGGTGTAAGGGTTGCCAACGATACGCAAGAGGCGCCGCTCCGCACCGGTCGCGCAGTCAAGGTGGAAGAGGTCGGAGCTGCTTTCCGAAAACCAGCAGCCCGCGCCGTCGGGCGTCCAGCGCGGATACTGGCCGCGCTCGCGCAGGCACTGGCACGAGCCGGTTTCGAGGTTCCACAGCCAGATGCCGTCGCCACCGAGGAGGGCCAGCGGCTTGTGCGGATGCAAGTCGCCGCCCCGGCCCAACGGCCCGCCCGGTGGGAGAATCCGTTCCTGCCGCCCAGTGAAGGTCACCAATTGCGTGCCTTCGACCCCATAAAAAATTATCCAGCGCCGACGCGGGCACCAAGCGAGCGGCGCAAAGGCGTCGCGCGGCAGGGCAATCAAGTGCAATGCGCCCTGGCGCAGGTCAATCACGGCCAGATGATGGCGGATATGAATGGCCCGCAAACGCGTGTCCGTCGCCACCAGCGCCAGGAGCGCATTGGCCTCGACCCAATGGCCCAGCAGCCAAATGGCCCATTGGTGCAGCCCGAGGCGGATGAGGCGGCGGCTCTGGCCCGTGGCGAGGTCGAATTCGCGAATCTCACTGAAATCGCGCACGCCCAGGCGAAGCTGGCAGCAATAGGCCCAGGCCAGCCCGCGCGCGGCATCCACCGCCAGCGGGCAATCCACGCCCCCCAAGTGGCCCAGCGCGCGCGGCGCGGCAAAGTCGGTCTCCGCCAGTTGGCACTCGCCGCCATCCTCCCAGAGCAGCCGTCGGCCGCAGGCGCGCGGCGCCACCTCGCGAAATCCTTGCGCCATCTGGAGCTTCAACGGCAGCGACATGGGGTTTCCGGAGGTTTTTTTTTTGACAGAATTAACAGAATTTACAGAATTATCCTTAATAATCATCCCAAGACTAATTTTGTTAATTCCGTTAATTCTGTCAAAAGCCTGGGTGCCCCTTTACTCCTGCAGCTCGGCCACGCACTGGATTTCCACGGCGGCGTTTTTGGGCAGGCCGGCAACCGCGACTGCCGCCCGCGCGTGCCGCCCGCGGTCGCCAAAAACTTTCACCAGCAAATCCGATGCGCCATTGAGGACGGCCGGGCTGTCCGCAAACCCCGCCACGGCGTTGACGAAGCCATTAACCAGCACGAAGCGCTCAAGGTTCTCGAGCGAGCCGGCGGCCGCCTTGAGCGCCGCAAGGGTGTTGAGCGCGCACACTTGCGCCGCGGCATAACCGGCGGCCACGTCCAAATCACGCCCAACCTGCCCGGCGTGGGTGAGGACGCCGTCGCGCACCGGGAGCGTGCCCGCGAGGAACACCAGCCGCCCGCTGCGCACGGCCGGCAGATAATTGCCCGCCGGGGCGGGCGCCGGCGGCAGCTTGAAACCCAGGTCTGTGAGATTTTTTTCGTAGTGCATGGAGTTAAATCCGGTATTTCAGATTCCAAATTTCAGATTTGAGATTTGAATTCTGCGATCTTAAATTTGAAATCAATTGACGACGTTTTGCGGCCTGCCTGCCAGACAGGCACGAATATTAGCCAGCGTGATGCCGAGCAGCCGGCGGCGCGCCTCCTCGCTGGCCCACGCCAGGTGCGGCGTGATGACGCAGTTGGGCAGACCGAGCAGGGGGCAATCGGCGCGCATCGGCTCCTGCGCCACCACGTCCAGCGCCGCGGCGCCGGGCCGGCCCGCACGCAACGCCGCCGCCAACGCGGCCTCATCCACCAGCCCGCCGCGCGCGGTATTGACGAAGAGTGCGCCGGGCTCCATACGCGCGAGCAGCGCCGCGTTGACGAAGCGGGTGTTCTCCGGCGTCTGCGGGCAATGGAGCGAAACAATGTCCGCCCGCTCGAAAATTTCACCGATGTCGGCCCAGGCGAACGGTTGCCAGTCCGGCGGATTATGCCGGCGGCGAGCATAGGCGAGCACCTGGGCGCCGAGCGCGTGCGAAGTCGCACCCACTTGTGCGCCAATGGCGCCAAAACCGATGAGACCGACCGTGCGCCCGGCCAGCTCGCGCAGCGGCGTCTTCCAATATGAAAACCGCGGGCTGCGCACCCAGTCGCCCGCGCGCACGGACTGGTCGTGCAGCGCAACGTGGTTGCTCCATTCGAGCATCAGCGCGACCGCGTGCTGGGCGACGGACGCGGTGCTGTAGTCCGGCGCATTGCAAACCGTCACCCCGCGCGCGCGCGCCGCCTTTGCGTCTATGATGTTGAAGCCCGTGGCCAGCACCGCGATGAGCCGCAAGTCCGGCAGCGCGGCGAGCGTGGCCGCGTCGAGCGGCACTTTGTTCGTGAGCACAATTTGCGCGCCAACGCAATTTTGCCGGATGGCGGCCGGGTCGTTCGGCGTGAGCGGATGCAGCACCAACTCCCCCAGCGCGCGGAAGCCGGCCCAGGCGTCGTCGGGAAAATCGAGGGTGGCCGCGTCGAGGACGGCGATTTTCATTCCCCAGCATCGCGCGGCGTCCGCGTGGTGGCAAGCTTTTGGCGCACGGCCGGACGTATTTTCGTAGCGCTGAGCTTCAGCCAGCGCTACGAAGCGAACCCTCGCCGCAAAATGCGCCGCGCCAAAACCCCGCCGCATTTTTAACTCGAAACCCACAACTCGAAACTCGAAACTAACCCCATGACCGCATCCCGACCCGCCAGCGTCGCGCTGGAAGCCGTGGGCAAACGGTTCAACGACGGGCCGGAGGTGCTGGCCAGCGTCACGCTGACGGCGCGGCCCGGGGATTTCATCGCGCTCATTGGCCCGAGCGGCTGCGGCAAAACCACCCTGCTGCGCCTGCTCGCGGGATTGACACTGCCTAGCGCGGGCGCAATCACCCTCGACGGCGTCATCCCGACGGAGGCGCGCGGGCACCTCTCGTTTATTTTTCAAGAGCCGACGCTGCTGCCCTGGCTAACGGCGCAGCACAATGTCGAGCTGCCGCTGCGTTTGCGCGGCGAACCGGGCGCGCCGCGCCAAGAACGGGCGCTCGAACTGCTGAAGCTCGTGGGCCTGGAAGCGGCGGCGGCGCAATTTCCACGGCAGCTTTCCGGCGGGATGAAGATGCGCGTGTCGCTAGCCCGCGCACTAACGCGCCAACCGGGTTTGCTGTTGCTCGACGAGCCGTTCGGCGCACTCGACGAATTAACGCGCAACCGCCTCAACGAAGACCTGCTGCGCCTACGCGAGCGCGCGCCGTTCACGGCGTTTTTCGTCACCCATTCGGTGAGCGAGGCGGTGTTTTTGAGCAACCGGATTTTTGTCCTCGCGGCCAATCCCGGGCGCGTGGCGGCGGAGATCGTCGCGCCGTTCCCCTACCCGCGCACGGCGGAACTGCGCGAAACGCCGGAATACCTGCAACTCGTCGCGCGCGTCACCGCCACGTTGCGGGCAAGCGGCTCGCCAACCGCAAACAAAATTGCGCCATGAACTCATCCACGAAAAAAAGCCCGCTGTGGTTGCCGCCGTTGCTGGCCGGGGCGGGGCTGCTGGCGTTGTGGTATGGGGCCATCGCGGCGTTCCGCATCCCGACCTATTTGCTGCCCGCGCCCCATGAGATTCTACAGGCGCTGTGGCGTGAGCGCGCGTCGTTGTTACCGGCGGCACTGCGCACGGGCGGCTCGGCGTTGGCGGGTTTTTTGGCCGCGGTGGTGGGCGGCGCGGTGGTGGCGGTGACGCTGGCCAGCTCGCGGCAGGTCAAGGCCGCGCTGCTGCCGTGGGTATTGGTGGTGCAAATGGTGCCGGTGGTGGTGCTGGTGCCGATCTTTGTCATCTGGTGGGGCGCGGGCCTGCCGAGCATCGTGGCGATTGCCTTTGTGATTTCCTTTTTTCCCGTCGTCGCGAGCACAACTCTGGGCCTGGTTTCGACCGACCGCGGGCTGCTCGATTTGTTCACGGTGCTGCAAGCGAGCAAGGCGCAGGAAATTTTCCTGCTGCGGCTGCCTTACGCGTTGCCCTACTTTCTCTCGGGGGTGAAAATTGCCGCGACACTCGCGCCCATTGGGGCGATTTCCGGCGAATTCCTCGCCGGGACGACGCCCGACAGCCTCGGCTACCTGCTGCTGATTTACCGCAGCGATCCGGGCAAAATGCCCGAGGTGTTTGCGATTGCACTGGTCACCTGCGCGCTGGGATTTTTATTTGTCGGCGCGGTGCGGTTGCTGAGCGGGCGGCTGCTGCGCCACTGGCACGAATCGGAACGGCGCGGCGAGTAGCGGCTTCACGCGTAAGGAAATTTCGCCCACTTCGCGCCGGCTTTCGCGCTTTTGACCGCAGTTTCGATGAAGGTCATCCCGATGACGCCGTCTTCGATGGTGGGATAATCGAGGTCCTTGGGCAGGGGCCGGCCTTCGACTTCTGCCTCAATGGCGCGGAAGGCTTCGAGGTAAATATTGGCGAAGGCCTCGAGGTAGCCCTCGGGGTGGCCAAAGGGGATGCGCGTGAATTTCTTCGCGGTGGCGCCGACGTAGCTGTTGCCCCGCCGCCAGATTTCGCGCGGGCGGTCGGGATATTTCATGATGAGTTCGTTGGGATGCTCCTGGTGCCATTCCAACGCCGCCTGGTCGCCGTAAACACGGATGTTGAGGTTATTTTCCTCGCCGATGGAAATTTGCGAGGCGTGCAGCACGCCCTTCGCGCCGCCGGCGAAACGCACGAGGATGTTCGCGTCATCCTCGAGCGCGCGGCCGGGGACGAAGGTCGTGAGGTCGGCGCAGAGAGACTCGATGCGCAGGCCGGTGATGTAACGGGCGAGGTTTTCGGCGTGGGTGCCGATGTCGCCCAGGCAGCAGGCTGCGCCGGATTTCTTCGGGTCGGCGCGCCAGGCCGCCTGCTTCTGGCCGGTGGTTTCGAGACGCTGCCAGAGCCAGCCTTGCGGGTATTCGACGACGACCTTGCGAATTTTACCGAGGCGGCCCGACTGCACCAGTTCGCGCGCCTGCTTGACCATGGCGTTGCCGGTATAGTTGTGCGTGAGCACAAAGACTTTTTTGGTCCGGCGCACGATCTCGCGCAATTTTTTCGCCTCGGCGAGGTTGAGCGTCGCGGGCTTGTCGCACACGACGTTGAAGCCGGCCTCAAGCAGGAGTTTCGCCGGCGGGAAATGCTCGTGGTTGGGCGTGACGATGACGACGAAATCGAGCCGCGTGAGCGCGGGCATTTTCGACTCGGCTTTCACCATCTCGGCATAGGTGGCATAAACGCGCGCGGGGTCGAGCAGCAAATCCTGCCCGGTCAGGCGCGAATTTTCCGGGTCGGCGGAAAAGCAGCCGGCGACCAGCTCGGCCTTGCCGTCCATGACGGCCACAATGCGGTGCACCGCGCCGATAAAAGCGCCGCGCCCGCCACCAATCATGCCAAAACGTAGTTTGCGTTTCATGGGGAAGAAGAAGAAGGATTAACCACGGAGAACACGGAGGACACAGAGGGGTTAAATGATAAGGCGTTTGATACCTTGTTTGAGTAGACGAACCTTAAAGTTGACAAGCCAGCCTATGCGGTTGTTGGTGAGGCGCAGGTAGTCAGCACTTGGGCTTCATGAATCGGTAACAACTCCTCCACCGTTTTCAACTCAACAATAATGGAATCTTCCACCAGCAGGTCGATGCGAAATCCTTCATCGAAAGTCAGGCCATCGTATTCCACCGGCACGATTTTTTGACGCTCAGCCCGCAACCCTCGTTTGCGAATTTCGTCGGCGAGACAAGCCTCGTAAACGGATTCCAACAAGCCGGGTCCCAGCGTTGTATGCACCTGCAATGCCGCCGCCAAAATCCGGCCTGTAAGTTTTTCTTGTTCCATAAAGACAATTTCTCCGTGTCCTCCGTGTCCTCCGTGTTCTCCGTGTTTAAATTTCTTCACTTCCGCTCGAAGGCGGCGTCGAAGGCGCTTTCCGACGGCGTAAAATCGAGGCGCCGCGTGAACGCGCAGCTTTCCGTCGCGCCGTGGATGCGATCCATGCGCCCGTCCTCCCACTCGACGGAGAGCGGCCCGCGGTAACCCACGTCATTGAGCGCGACGATGATGTCCTCAAACTTGATGTCGCCGCGGCCGACCGAACGGAAATCCCAGTAGCGGCGCGCGTCGCCGAAATCCGTGTGCCCGCCAAAGACGCCCGCCGTCCCGTCGCCATGGCCCCACCAGGCGTCCTTCATGTGGCAATGGTAAATGCGGTTGCCGAACGTGCGGATGAACTTCACGTAATCCACGCCCTGGTAGCCGAGGTGCGAGGGGTCGTAATTGAAACCAAAGCGCGGGTGGCCGCGCACCGCCTCGACGGCGCGCTGCGCGCTGGCGCTGTCAAAGGCGATTTCGGTCGGGTGGACTTCGAGTGCGAAGTTGACGCGGGCCTGCTCGAACGCTTCGAGAATCGGCCCGAAGCGCCGCGCGAAATCGTCGAACCCCTTCTGCAAAAACGCCTGGCTGGTCGGCGGAAAGGCGTAGCAGGCGTGCCAGATGGAGGAGCCGGTGAAGCCGTTGACCACGGCGGGAAATTCATCGCGGGTGCCGGCTTTGCGGCCGGGCTTGGCGTCGAGAAAGTTGCGGCAGGCCTGCGCGGTAAGCGCCAGTTTTTTCCCGGCGCGCTGGCGGACGCCCTCGGGGTCGCCGTCGCCCCACACGTCGGGCGGCAAAATCGCCTGGTGGCGCTCGTCTATCAAGTCGCAGACGGCCTGCCCGACAAGATGGCTCGAAACCGCGAAGCAATTTAATTTATGATCGAGCAAAATCTGCCAGTGCTGCCGGCAGTATTTTTTGGAGGCGGCGGCCTGGTCCACGTCGAAATGGTCGCCCCAGCAGGCGAGTTCAACGCCGTCGTAGCCCATCTTTTTGACAAGGGGGGCGAGGTCGGCGAGTTTCAAGTCGGCCCATTGGCCGGTGAAGAGGGTGACGGGACGGGACATGGGGTAATCTTTCTGGTTTAAAATTTGCCGTTTACAATGACAAAAGAATTCGCAGCCGGTCTTCGACTTCAGCCATCGTGGCCGGGGCAACCATGCCCCAGCGGCGTTCCAGGCGCGCTTTGCTCACCGAACGAATCGCTTCGCACATGATGGCGGACGGAGCTTTGAGTCCACCCTCGGAAGGTTCGGCGACCACATGCCAGGGAATCGAACGCAGGTTGGTGGTAATGGGAATCGCCACCACCAGATCCGCCCCACTCTGGTTAAATTCCGCCACCGAGACGACGAGCACTGGCCGACGCCCCGCTTGCTCGCGTCCCTTGATGGGATCGAGATCAGCCAACCAAACTTCGCCTCGTTGCGGATTTATGGAAGTGGTGGGCGCCATGGTTCAGCGGCTTTTCAATCCATCAGCTAAGTGTGACCTCCCACTCACCCAACTCCGACTGGTGCTTTTTCCAGGCCCGCGGGTCGCGGCGCAACGCGTCGTAGGCTGCGCTGGCTTCTTCCAGGAATTTCTGGCGACGGTAGGTTTCCAGCGCTTGGTCAAGAACCTCCGACATGCTGGCATCGTCTGCGGAAGCAAGACGGCGCAGCAACGCGTGGCCCTTGGACGAAATACGGACGGTGGTGGCGGACATGAGCCTATTCAGGCCTTTGAATACATTTTTGTCAACAATTTTGGCTACCAAAATGACATCTTACAACACCACAAGCGAATCCCGGTGCACCAGCTCAAGTTTTTTGCGGCCGGGGAATTTTTTCGCGATTTCGGTGCTGTCCTGGCCGGCGATGGCGCGGGCCTCGGCGGCGTTAAATTGGACAATGCCGCGCGCGATGGCCGCGCCGGTCGCGCCGATGATGGCGACGACGTCGCCGGCGGCGAACGCGCCTTCGATGCCCGTCACGCCTTTGGCGAGCAAACTGCCGCCTTGGTCGCGCAGGGCGCGCTCCGCGCCGGCGTCCACCAGCACCCGGCCGGCGGGCTGCTGGAACCAGGCGATCCAGCGCTTGCGGGAATCGAGCGCGATTTTTTCCGGGACGAAGAAGGTGCCCGCGCCCGCGCCAGCGAGCAGGCGCGGCAGAATCGCCGGGTCCGCGCCGCTGGCGATGATGACGCCGCAGCCGGAGCGCGCGGCGATTTTCACGGCGGCGAGTTTGCTGATCATGCCGCCGACGGCGGTGTCGCTCTCGGTGCCGCCCGCGAGCGCTTCGATTTGCGGGGTGATTTTTTCGACGACGGGGATGATGTGGCCCGTGCCCGCGCGGTCCACGAGGCCCGGCGCGGTCGAAAGCAGAATGAGCAAGTCCGCCCCTGCGAGGCTGGCGACGAGGGCGGAGAGCGTGTCATTGTCGCCGAACTTCAATTCCTCGACGCTGACGGAGTCGTTTTCGTTGATGACGGGGATGAGGCCATCGGCGAGGATTTCCTCGAGCAGTTCCTTGACGGCGAGGTGCCTGCCGCGCGGGCCGAGGTTGTCGCGCGTGTAGAGGAGCTGGGCGACGGTGAGGCCGAAGGGGTTGAAGGCGCGCTGCCAGGTTTCAATCAGGATGCTTTGGCCGACGGCGGCGCATTTTTGCACCGAGGTGAGTTTGGCCGGACGTTTCGCCAGGCCTAGACGGCCCATGCCGAGGCCGACCGCGCCGGAACTGACAATCAAAACTTGCAAACCCGCCGAGCGCAGCGCGGCGACCTCGCGCCCGAGCGCCATGATTTTGGCCGTGTCCAACTGCCCGACGCCGGAGGTAAGGATGCCGGTGCCAATTTTCAAGACGACGCGACGGACGCGGGTGGGTAAAGGGGACATGGAATTTCTTTACTTATGCTTATTGAAATCGTTGAACATATTCTCCATTTGATCAAGAAGTGGCAATACAGACTGAGCAGTTTTTGTAAAAACATCCGATGAAGCACCAGGTTGATCATATCTGAACCAGCAATCTGGACCGCTTCCTAATTGCGGCTTAATTCTTACTCGTTGATCTAAATCCCAAGCGGTAACTTTATTCGGAGGTATTTGCTCGCCCCAATGAGTAGTGAAGCCTGCTGGCCCACATTGAGCTAATTCGATCACAAATCCACCTCCGTGACGATCAAATTGGAAGGTAATTAGAACAATGCGCGATTCACTGAGACGACGCAAATGCGGAAAAGAACCTGTAAATCCACATTCCCGTAAAGGCGGAATAATGATCGCCTTTAGTGCATCACGCATACGATCACTTGCATCGGACATTGGATCACACCTTCATCAACTCGGCTTCCTTGGTGGCGAGGTGCTTGTTGATTTCGGCGATGAATTTGTCGTGCTCAAGCTGCACGTCCTTTTCGGAGCGCTTGAGGTCGTCCTCGGTGATCACGCCGGCGGACTTGGCCTTTTTCAGGACGTCGTTGGCTTCGCGGCGGACGGTGCGCACGCGGACGCGGCCTTCCTCGGCGTGGGTGTGGGCGACCTTGGCGAGGTCCTGCCGGCGTTCGCGCGAAAGCTCGGGCATGGGGCAGCGGATGAGGTCGCCCTGCACGAGAGGATTGAAGCCGAGGTTGGCGGACTGGATGGCCTTTTCGATGTCGCGCAGCAAGCCCTTGTCCCACGGCTGGATTTGGATGGTGCGCGCGTCGGGCGTGGTGATGGCGGCGACTTCCTTGAGGCGCAGGGCGCTGCCGTAGGCCTGGACTTGCACGGACTCGACCATGACGGGCGTGGCCTTGCCGGTGTGCAACGTGGCGAATTCGTGCAGCGTGTGCTCGACCGCCTTGGTCATGGCGGCCCGGGATTCGGGGAGGATTTTTTTAGGGTCCATAAGGGAAAGAGTAGGAATGGAAGATGGAAAATGGAAGATGGAATAAAAGAGGGGAGCCTGAGACGGATTTTTCCATCTTCCATTTTTCATTCTTTGCTACTGTACCATCGTCCCCGTGCTTTGGCCGAGGACGGCTTTGCGGATGCCGTCAGGGTCGGCGAGGTTGAAGACGAGGATGGGGATGTGGTTGTCCAGACAGAGGGAGAACGCCGCCGAGTCCATGACGTTGAGGCGCTGGCGCAGGGCGTCGAGGTAGGACAGCGTGGTGTATTTTTTGGCGTCGGGGAATTTTTTGGGGTCGCGGTCGTAAACGCCGTCCACCTGCGTGGCCTTGATGAGGATTTGTGCGCCGAGTTCGGAGGCGCGCAGCGCGGCGGTGGTGTCGGTGGAAAAATAGGGGTTGCCGGTGCCGGCCACAAAGATGACGAGGCGGCCGCGTTCGAGGTGGCGCAGGGCGCGGCGCAGGATATACGGCTCGGCGATCTTGTCCATGGGGATGGCCGTCATGACGCGGACTTCGACACCGAGTTTTTCGAGGCCGTCCATGAGCGCGAGGCCGTTGATGACGGTGGCCAACATGCCCATATAGTCGCCCGTGGCGCGGTCGGTGCCCTGGGTGGTCATGCCCTTGAGGCCGCGAAAGATGTTGCCCCCGCCGACGACGACGCCGACCTGCACGCCGAGGTCATGCACTTCCTTGAGCTGGTGGCAGATGCGCGTGAGAATCTCGCTGTCAATCGGGTCGCCGCCCGCGGAATTCTTCAACGCCTCGCCGCTGAGCTTGAGGACAATACGGCGGTATTTCGGCTTGGGCTGGGCGCGGGCGGAGGCAGGTTTCATGCAAAAACGGGTAATGCCGGGAAAATCGCCCGGCGTCAATCCTGTGTCGCAGATTTACAAGATAGACAAAAAACGTCACAATTGCGTAAATTCTAGCCCATCAGCGGATTCCCGCAGGTTCGGGCTTGCGTCCCGGGCGGTTTCGCGGTTTTTTGGAGGGCTGGCCGAACCGGCCACGCATGCCCGACCCGACCCCCAAAGAGGAAGTCATTTTACAAGGCGTGCCCGCTTCCCCCGGCGTGGCGCATGGCCCCGCCTTTGTCTTTTTGCAAAAGGAACTGGAAATCCCCGTGTACGAAGTCGAGGAAGCGCGCCGCCCGGTGGAAATCCGCCGCTTCGAGCAGGCGCTGACGGCGACGCGCGCGCAGATTTCGAAATTGCGCGCGGAGGTCGCCAGTTCGCTCGGCGAAAGCGAGGCGCGCATCCTGGACGCGCATTTGCTCGTCCTCGAAGATAACGCCCTGATTGAGGAAACCATCCACGAGTTGCGCACGAAGGGCTACAACGTGGACTATTGCTTCAGCACCGTCGCCCAGCGCTACATTGACGCCTTCGGCAAAATGGAGGACGAGTATTTGCGCGAGCGCGCGGCGGACATTCGCAACGTCGCCCGGCGCGTGCTCCACCAACTGCTCGGGCATTCGGCCGCGTCGCTCTCGCGCCTGGGCGGCCAGCGTGTGATCATCGCGCAGGATATTTCACCCTCGGACGCGGCGAGCCTGGACCGGCACAGCGTGCTGGCCATGGCCACCGACACCGGCAGCCGCACCAGCCACGCTGTCATCATGGCGCGCTCGATGCAAATTCCCGCCGTCGTGGGCCTGCACGACGCCACGCGCCGGGTCGAAAACAACGACCGCGTGCTGGTGGACGGCTACGAAGGCCTGCTCATCATCAACCCGACCAACCAGACGCTCTTCCGTTACGGCCGCATCGAGCAGCGCCAGCGCGACATCCGCCACGCCATTGAGGAAGTCATCCCGCAGCCGTGCGAATCGCGCGACGGCCAACGCCTGGGATTGATGGCCAACATTTCCGGCCCGGAAGACATCGAGGACGTCAAGCGCTTTGGCGCGGAGGGCGTCGGCCTTTACCGCACAGAAGCGTTGTTCATCCGCCGGGACAAATTTCCGGATGAAGAAGAGCAATTCGAGGCCTACAAGGCGGTCGTCACGGCGCTCCAGCCCCGCCCGGTGGTCATCCGCACCCTCGACTTGGGCGGCGACAAGCAGACCAGCACCTCGCACCTCGCGCATCCGGAAGACAACCCCTTCATGGGTTTCCGCGCCATCCGCTTTTGCCTCGACCACTCCGACATGTTCCGCGACCAGTTGCGCGCCATTCTGCGCGCGAGCGCCTTTGGCGCGGTCAAGATCATGTATCCCATGATCAGCGGCCTGCAGGAACTGGTGCAGGCCAACCTCCTCCTGGAACAGGCCAAGGACGAATTGCGCGCGCGCAAGGTGGCCTTCGACAAAAACATCTGCGTCGGCAGCATGATTGAAATCCCCAGTGCGGCGTGGACGGCCGACCAACTCGCGCAGCACTGCTCCTTTTTCAGCATCGGCACCAACGACCTCATCCAATACCTCCTGGCCGTGGACCGGGTGAATGACCGCGTCGCGCATCTTTACGAGCCGGCGCACCCGGCCGTGCTGCGGGCTATCCAGCACATCATCGCCACCGCGCGCCAGCACAAGCTCACCACCAGCATCTGCGGCGAAATGGGCGGCGACCCGCTCTTCACCCCCATCTTCCTCGGCATGGGCGCGGATGATTTGAGCGTGGCTCCGGCCGGCCTGCCCGATGTCAAATATCTTCTGCGCAACATCCGCCTCGACGAGGCGCAGGCCCTCGCCGCCAAGGCCTTGCAGCAAACCGACCCGAAAAACACGCTCGCCATCCTGCGCAAGTTCTACCTGGAGCACATGGGCAGCCTCGCGCGGGCGGACGTGGGGCAGGCTTGAGCCGCGGGCAACGTCAATTTCCTCGACGGGCCGCCCGGTTGTCATTATTTTGAGAACTTTGGCTTCATCGGCAGGTCTTATCCTGAATATTGGCATCCCGTCCCCGCGGTGAAGCACCCCTCCATTTTTTTCGCCCGACTCGCATGGCCCGCCGACGCAAAGACACCTATTACCACCGTGGTGAACCCAGCCGCTGGAGCAAAGTGTTCAAGGTGCTGGGCGTCTTGCTGGTCGTCGCCGCGGTGCTGGGCGGGACCTGGGTCTTGACCTTGTTCCAGCCGCGTAAAATCAAATACAACGACCCGGCGTTGCAGCCCATGGGCGAGATTCCCAAGGCCGTCTCCGCCCTGCTCGACCAAAGCAAGGACCTGGAAAAAAAGTTCACCGACGCGACCCAGGCGCGCGACATCACGCCGGACGACCTGGCCAGCCTGCGCCACGCAATCCAGTTGCAATTGGATTACCTGGATCAATCGCAAAACCACAACCTCGCCGAGGGCAATGCGCGCATTGAACGCATGACCATCGCGCTCGAGACCTACGAGGCCAAACCCTTGCGCGCCCAAAGCCTGGACCTGGAAACCAAGGCCGGCGGCCTCGAAGCGCAAAGCGACCTGACCGGCGCCATCAAACTCCTCGCGCAAGCCGCCGCCTTGGAAGGGCAAATCGTGAAGGACGACCCCAAAGGAGACTCGTATACGTCCGCCCTCAGCCGTGAAATCCAGCTGCGGCACCATGTGGATTACCTGACGGCGTTGCCGATCTATAATGAAAGCGCCGCCAGTGAAGCCGCCGCCAAAACCGCCCTGGCCGCGCAGGATTGGGCCGCCGCGCAAAAGAATTTCCAGCACGCCTACGACCTCCAGTTGAACCTGAACCGCAATTTCCCCGAGCAAAGCTTCGTCAGCGCCCAGCGTGAAAATGACCTCCACAATGAAGTCACCGCCCTGCGCTCGCTGCCCGATTACCAGCGCGTGCAACAATCCCTGGCCGACGCCCGGGCGGCCGACGCCGCGGCCGACCAGAGTGACGACCCGGTCAAAGTCAATCAAGCCGCCGAGCAGGCCGCCCAGTTTTACCAGGAAGCCTATCGCGAACAGGACGACCTCGACAACCATTTCCCGGACTCCCGTTTTGCCGATTCCTCGCAACTGGCGAAAATCCAGGCGCTGCTCGAAACGTCCAAGAGCCGCCCGCTCGCCACCGAGATCAAGGCGCAGGCCGCCGCGCTCTTTGCCGACTTGCGGAACCGCCATCCCGACCAGGTGAGCGCGACCATCTCCGTGCTCGAGCAAAAAGCCACGCACTTCCACGAAGCTTTTTCGCAGAGCACCTTGCTCAACGCCGATTTGCAAAAACGCCTCGACTTCCTCTATTATAAACGCGACGACCTGGCCGCGATCCAGGAACAGGTTTACGGGCAACTGGCCGCCCTGCCCGGCCAGCAAACCTTGCAACTCGCCAAGCAGGAAGTCACCCAATCCCTCTACGCCCTGGTCGAAGGGGGCAGCCCCAGCCGTAATCCCGGCGCGCAGCGGCCCGTGGAAATGGTGAATTGGAACGACGCGCAGGAATTCTGCAGCCGCCTCTCTTGGATTCTCGCCCGCCCGGTGCGCCTGCCCACCGAGGCGGAATACCGCGCCGCCCTCGGCCCGACCGACGCGCTCGACGTAGCCGCCGTCAGTTGGAACTTCGACAATTCCGCCAGCCAGACGCATGACGTGGCGACCAAGGACGCCAACGCCAACGGCTTTTACGACCTCCTGGGCAACGTGGCCGAGTGGCTCGGCCGCACCCTCGACGAGGACGACGACAAGGCCCCCGTCATCGGCGGCAACGCCCTCACGCCGGTGGACACCATCCGCCAGGTCCGCGTCACCGAGCTGGCGCGGGACAACCGCAATCCCTACACCGGCTTTCGTTTTGTGGTGGACCTGGACGATTCGCTCCCCGTCATGCCCGCCCCACCCGCCCCCGCGAAAGCCGCGCCCGAGCCGGTCATCCCGCCCGACGACGTCAAGCCGGTGCAGAATTAAATTGGGTTATAAAATGTTAAATCGATTCACCGCGAAGGCGCGGAGAGCGCAAAGGGAAACGTTACGGAATTAACATAATTTATACTAACCTTGTGTTGTTTTGAACTTGAGGATGCCGGGTTCTTCGTCCCGGGGAGCCGCGACCACCAAAAAAATCAACCGCCAGACGGTGCATGCGGGATGAGCGCGCATGGCAGGGGCAAGGGCTGGATAACAATCATCTAACGGCGAAAGCCATAGACGGCCACGGTCAATTGGGCAAGGTAATTAGCGAGTGATTTTTCACCGCGAAGACGCCAAGAACGCAAGGAAGATTTTTGGGCAGAATTAACAAAATCTCTCCCGGCACTTTGTGCCTGGGTGAACAAAATTTATTCTTGGCGCTCTTCGCGCCTTTGCGGTGAATATGCGTTATTACCCGCCTAATTCCCATCGCCCGCATCGGGCGGGTAAAAATAATTGACCGCCACACCGAGGAGGTTGTCGCGCGTGACGGTATAGGGGTCTATATCATCATTGTTGTCGCCTTTGATGAGCCAGTGGTCGCCGTCGAGGCGCACGAGGCGGTGGGCGACGAGCCGGCCGACGGGGGTTTTGTAAACGACGATGTCGTCCTTTTTCAAGTCCTCCCATTTCGTCGGGACGACGACGATGATGGTGCCTTCGCCGATGATGGGCTGCATCGAGGTGCCGACGCCGCGCAGCAGGAAGCTGCCGGGCAGGCCGGACTGGCTGGCCATGGTGCCGGCGGCCAGCTCGGCGGTCGTCACCTGGCTGGGGGCGGGGATGGCGGACTCGTAGCCGTCGTAGCCCTGGTAGCCCCGGGTGATGCCTTGGCAGGCGACCAAGCACCACGCCGTTAGCAGGAAAATTCCGGCCGGGGCAATCCGCCGCCAACAAAGCTTGCACGACTCGGGCATGGTCGCGTATTTTAGCCCCGCTTGGGCAAATGCGCAACCAGAAGCCGCTTGCCATTTGCGCCAAATGATTTTTTACTGGGGTAATCCCCCCGGGCCGCCGTGCCCGCCACCACCCAACCTTTCATTCCCATGAGCCGCCTTCGCCCCCTTTTGCCCTTGGTCGTGCTCGCCGGCGCCGTGCTTGCGGCGGCCTTCAAGACCGTTGATTATCTCGAAGCCGATGCGGTCATGGCGAAAGTCCATGAGACTCATGGCGCGGACGCGGAGGTGGACGTGATCCAAATGGTGTCCGTCACCAAAAACGCCAAGACCAACACGACGGAGACGACGACGCGCACGCTGCTCTCCGCCGTGCAAAGCGACGCGAAAGGCGGCTTGCTCTACCTGATGCGGATTGTGGCACCCGAGGATGAAAAGGGCGTCTCGCTGCTGGTGCTCGAGGACACCAATGACAACGTCGAGCAATACCTGTATATCCCCGCGCTCGGCGCGCCGAAGAAAATTGACCCGGGCAACCGCTCCAGCAGCTTCCTCGGCTCGGACTTCACCTACGAGGACCTGCGCCGCGAAAAACCCGGCGAATGGAAATACGACCGCCTGGACGACGAGAAAATTGACGGCACCGACTGCTACGCGATCATGGCCACCCCGGCCAACAAGGACCGCGAAAAAATCACCGGCTACACCTACCGCTTCCTCGACGTGGACAAGGCCACCTTTGACATCCGCCGCATCGTCTTCCTTGACAGCAAGCAAAAGGAGTTGAAAACATTTGACGCCTACGATTACCAGCCCACCAACACTGCCATCCAGCGCCCACGCAGCGGCGTGATGACCAACCTGGTCAAGGGCACCCACACCATCATGACGCTGCTGGGCAGCCGCTTGGGCAAACCGCTGGACGACAAAATTTTCACCCTCGACACCCTCCAGCATTGGGGCCCCGAGCAGGATAAGCTTTTTGACGACTTGGTGCCCAAGGCCGGCGCGCCGGCCACGACGGCGGCAAAGACGCCGTAAAACTTTGCCGACTGCGCGCCGGAATTTCCCCCACCCGCTCCACCCCGCCGCCGCAACCTCGACCCCTCTGCCGCCGTGTCGCCCTTCATCGGGAAGCTCCTTGGCTTCTGTTACCGCTGGGCTTGGCTGATATGGCTGGCGGCCTTTGCCCTCGCGGGTTTGGGGGCGTGGTCGGCGCGGAATATCAAGCTCAACGTCTCGGCGGAGGGCCTGGTGCCGGAGAACAGCCCGCTGCGGGCCACCTACGAGGAAACGAAAAAGACGTTCGGCTCCGATTATGTCGTGGGCGTCTATGTCGAGGACCCGGATCTGTTCACCGCGCCGAAACTGCGTACGCTGGCGAACCTGGAGCATAAACTGGCGGATTTGCCCTCCGTCGAACGCTCGGAAAGCCTCTTCACGGTCAACAACATTGACGGCTCGAGCGGCTCGCTCATCACCGGCCCGATCCTTGACCCCCTGCCCGAGACACCGGAAGCGCTGGCGGCAGCCAAGACCCGCGCGTTGCGCAACCCGCTGCTGAAAGGCACACTGATTTCGCCCGACGGGCAGGCGACCATCCTGATGCTCTACCTCAAGCCCGAACTGGCGCAGCAGGAGAATTTCGACGCGGGCTTCCTCGACCAGCTCAACCAGGTCATCGCCGAGAATCAAAACGGCGTGGCCAAGGACGACGACGGCAACCCGATCCTCGACCAGGACAAGCATCCGGTGGCGGACACGACCGGTCAATTCGCGACGATCTTCCCGATTGGCTCGCCGGTCATGCATGTGGCGATTTCGAAATATATTTTTCGCGACCAGATGCTGCTCCTGCCGCTGGCCTGCGTGATTTTGCTGGGCCTGCTGGGGCTGCTCATGCGCAGCATCCACGGGGTCGTCATCCTGCTCATCAACGCGGTGCTGGCCAATTGCTGGACGCTCGGGTTGATGGCGTGGTTTGGCATCCCGCTAAACATGCTCAATTATGTCGTGCCGGCGCTGGTGGTGATGATCGGCTCCGGCTCGGATGTGCATTTGATGATCGGCTCGGCCCAGCAGCGCGCGCGCGGCTTGAACGGATTGCAGGCGATTTCCGAAACCGGGCGCCTGATCGGCCTGAGCCTGCTGCTGAACACCTTCAGCACGGTGCTCGGCTTTGGCTCGACACTGCTGACGAACATCGGCGTGCTGCGAGAGTTCGGCGAATCGGCGGCGCTGGCCATCACCCTGCGTTTTGTCACCACCATGTTTGTCGTGCCGGCCTACCTGCATGTGATGGACCGCTGGCTGACGCCGAAGAAAAAGGTCTCGCCCGCCGCGGCCGCTGCGGCCGTCGCGCCCACTGACAGCCTGTGGGACCGTTGCCTGACCCAGCCCTACATCCGCCTGGTTTCCCGACATCTCGTGCAGCACCCGATCGGCGTCATGGCGTCCTGCGGGGTCATCACCGGCATCTCGCTTATTTTTGCCTCCCGCATCCGCACCGACAATGATTTCGCCGCCTTCCTGCGCGCGGATTCTCCGGTGATGCAGCAGATGGACACCGTCGCGAAACGCCTTTCCGGCACGGACATCATTGACATTTCTTTTCGCGGCTCGGAGGGCGATTTTCTGCAGCCCGAGCGCCTCACCCATTTGCTGCAGTTCGAGCAATACGTGCGCCAACTGCCGGACGTGGATGCCGCCATCGGCTTGCCGGACATTCTGGCGCTGTTCAACCGGGAATTCCACGATGGCGACCCGGCCGCCTACGTCATCCCGCCCGGCGTGAGCCAAGTCCTTTCCATGTTTCAGGAATCGGATTTGGCGCCCTATGCGACGCCCGACGGCTCCAAGGTCAACATCGTGCTGCGGTGCAATTTGCACGACACGACGCGCCTGAACGCGCTGGTCGCCAAAATCACGGCCACGCTGGCCAGCGGCCGCTTCGGCGCGCAACTCTTCACCATCAGCGGCCACGCCGTGCTCGCGGCGGCGTCGGTGGATGAGATTGCCCGCGGGCAGGTCGCCTCGCTCACCAGCATGGTTTGCATCCTCGGCGGGATTGTGGCGATCGTCTTCCTGTCCTGGCGGGCCGCGCTCTCCGCCATTGCGGCCAACCTGACCCCGGTGGCCATTGTGTTCGCCGTGATGGGCCTGTGCCATGTGCCCTTGAACCTCGGCACTTGCATGATCGCCGCCATCAGCATTGGCCTGGCCGTGGACAACACCATCAACCTGATGGTCCGCTACCACGACGATTTGCGCCGCACGCGTGACAAACGGCAGGCGTTGAACGACACCATGGCGGCGGAATTCAAGCCCATCGTGCTCTCCGGGCTTTCGATGGCCGGCGGCTTTCTCGCGCTGTCGGTGTCCAGTTTTGTGCCGATGCAGGAGTTTGGGTTGCTCAGCGCGCTGGTGATGATTCTCGCCTGCTTCGGCGATTTGATTGTCACCGCCGCCATGCTCGGCAACAGCCGCATCATCACCGTCTGGGGCGTGCTCGACATCAAGCTGCGCCGCGCGATTGTCAAGCAGTCGCCGGTGTTCGAAGGCTTCACGAACTGGCAGGCGCGCAAACTCATCGCCGCGTCGGACATCGAGGAATTTGCCGGCGGCCACCAACTCATCCATGACGGGGAGGATGGCGACACGATGTATGTCGTGCTCGAAGGCGAACTCGAAGTCACCAAAGGCGCGGGCGCCGACCGCTTTGAAATCAACCGCGTCGGCCCCGGCCAGGTCATCGGCGAAGTCGCCCTCATGGCCCAGGTGCAGCGCACCGCCGACGTGACCGCGCTGACCCCGATCAAAGTGCTCACGCTCAATCTAAAATCCTTGAGCGAGTTGCAGCGCTTCAGCCCCTACCTGGCCGCCAAGCTCAACCTCAACCTCGCGAAGATCCTCGGCCTGCGCCTGGCCGACACCCTGAAAAAAGCCCGGACGAAAAACCCCTTCTCTGGTTCCGCCTCCGCGGTGACGGGCTACACCTCGACCCCCTGGGCTGGCGGCGTTAAGCCGCCGGGAGCGGGGAAATAATTTTGACCGCCAAGGCGCGAAGAGCACAAAGCAAGACTGTCCGATAGCTTTCCCTCTTGGCGCTCTTCGCGCCTTGGCGGTGAACTGTTTGGTTGCGATAGCTCCCCACCCTAATCCGGCTCTTTTGCCGTGAGCGCATGGTGGACGGCCTGGCCCAAGGCTTGGAGGGACTGCGGCTTGAGCAGCAAATCGCGGAGGCCCATGGCGTGGACCCGCTCGACCGTCAGGTAAGGGCTGTAGCCGGTGGTGAGGATGATCGGCAAATCGAGCCGGATTTTGAGCAACTGCGCGGCGAAATCGGTACCCGTCATGCCGGGCATGGTTTGGTCGGTGATGACGAGGTCAAAACGCGCGGGTGCCTGGCGCACGAGCTCGAGCGCCTCCGCCACTTTTGTGCTGATCGTGACCTCATAGCCGAGTTGTTCGAGGGTCTTTTGCCCAAGATTGGCCAGCGCTGGCTCGTCGTCCACATACAGGATGCGCTGGCCTGCGCCCAGCGGCGTGGTTCTCGTCGAGGCGGGCGGCAAGGCCACCTGCTCATGGTAGGCCGGGAAATAAAGGTGGAAAATCGTGCCCTTGCCCGGATGGCTGTAAACGGTGACCACGCCGTCATGGCTTTCCATGATGCCATGCACCACCGCCAGGCCCAGGCCGGTGCCTTCACCCGAAGGCTTGGTGGTGAAAAACGGCTCGAAGATGCGCTCAAGGGTCGCCGCATCCATGCCGCAACCCGTGTCGCCGACGGACAGCCGCACATAGGGGCCGGGCCGCAGCCGCGGATGCAATTCGGCCAAAAGTTTGTCCACTTCGAAATTCTCCAGTTTGACCTCGAGGCGGCCCGGCCGGTCGCGCATGGCGTGCCAGGCATTCGTCCCCAGGTTCATCATGATTTGGTGAATCTGCGTTGAGTCGGCGAGGATCGGCGCCACGCCCGGCTCCTTGGTCACCACAAATTCAATGGTGGTGGGGATGGAGGAACGGAGCAGTTTCAGCGCTTCATCCATGACTTCGCCAATGTGCGTGGAGCGGCGCTCCTGTTGTTCCTGTTGGCGGCTGAAAGTGAGGATCTGCCGCACGAGGGCGGTGGCGCGATGGCCGGCCTGCATGACGGACTCCATGTAACCCTGCACGAGGGGATTATCACCCAGTTTCATTTTGGCCAGCTCGGTGTAGCCGGTCATGGCCGCGAGGATGTTGTTGAAGTCATGCGCGATGCCGCCCGCCAGCGTGCCGATGGCCTCCATCTTTTGCGCCCGGCGATATTGCTCCTCCAGCTTGTGCTGCAAGCTGATGTCTTCCGCGGTGCCGACGATGCGGTAAACCTGGCCCGCCTCGTTGCGAATGGGAAAGGCCCGATCATGGATCCAGCGCACCTCGCCGTCGGGGCGCAGGATGCGGTAAACGACGTTGTATTCGCCGCGTTCCTGCCGGTCGGCAATGTCTTTGAGCACCCGGGCGCGATCGTCGGGATGAATAGCCTCGGACCATTTGGTATTCGAATCATAAAGGCTTTGGCAACTGCGGCCCCAAATGTCCTCAAACGCCGGGCTGATATACAGGATTTCGCCTTTGGCCGGATTGGTGATCCAGAAGACTTCATTAATGTTCTCGGCCAACTGCCGGAAGCGCTCTTCGCTGTCGCGTAGGGTAACCTCCGCCTCCTTGCGCTCCGTGATGTCGCGCACAATGGCGATAATGTAGTCCCGGTCGAGCTGGACCCACTTGCTGTTGACTTCAATCGGAAATATGGTGCCATCTTTTCGGATATGTTCTGATTCCAGGACGCGGAATCCCCGTTCTCGGATCAGCCGCGCCACCGGCGCCCACGTTGCCGCCGTCACCGTCGGGGAAATGTCGAATACCTTCAAGGCCAGCATTTCCTGCCGGGTGTAGCCCAGGTCCTGGCAGACTTTTTCGTTTACATCCAAAATCCGGCCCGACTCGGGATCCAGCACCACAAACGCATCATTCGAGCGATCCACCAGGGTGCGGAATAATCTCAACGCCGCAACGGCTTGCCGGCTCTCGCGCCGCAGCCGGCTTTGCTCGAGTGCGTGGCTGACGGCCGGCCCGAGGCGCGCCAGGCGGTCTTTGAGCAGATAGTCCGTCGCGCCGCGCTTCATCGCCGCGACTGCCGTTTCTTCGCCGATGGTGCCGGACACAATGATAAAAGGTATGTCCAGCCCGCTCTGCGTCAATAATTCCAGCGCGCGCAGGCCATTGAACTGCGGCATCTCAAAATCCGACAGAATCAAGTCCAGCTCGGGGCGCAGGCTCGCTAGGTACTCCGCCTCCGTGTCCACCCGCCGCCCGGCGGGGTCGAAGCCCGCGCGGCGCAACTCCCGCAGCACCAGCTCGGCGTCATTTGGGTTGTCCTCCACCACCAAGACTTGAATGGGTTGCGGCATATTATTTCTCCACTTTGGGGGGTTGGTTGAGTAGCAGCCAATACAGGCCCAATTCCTGCACGGCTTTGGCGAACTGCTCGAAGTTCACCGGCTTGACGATGTAGCTGTTGACGCCAAGCTGGTAGCACTCCGCCACGTCGGCTTGTTCCTTCGACGAGGTGAGCACCACCACCGGGATCGCCTTTGTGCGCGGGTCGCCTTTGATGCGCCGCAGCACTTCCAGCCCGTCCACCTTGGGCAGTTTGAGATCGAGCAGGATCACTTTCGGGCCGTTCTCAATCTGGCGGTGGGCGTGGGGCCCCTGGCAAAAGATGAAGTCCAGCGCCTCCGTGCCGTCGCGGGCGACCTGGATGTGGTTGGTGAGGTTGGCCTTGCGCAAGGCGCGCAGGGCCAGTTCGAGGTCCTGCGGGGTGTCTTCGACGATCAAAATTTCGACAATATTGGCTTCGCTCATGGTTAGGATTCTCCTTCGAGGGTGAAAAAAAAGGTCGCGCCCCGGTTCAGGGCGGCGTCCGCCCAGACGCGGCCGCCATGCCGGTGAATGATGCGCTGCACAATGGCGAGGCCGACCCCGGTGCCTTCATACTCCTCCGCCCGGTGCAGGCGCTGAAACACGCCGAACAGCTTGTGCGCGTATTGCATGTCGAAGCCCGTCCCATTATCGCGCACATAAAAGACGTACTCGTTTTGCTCGCGCGCGCAACCGATCTCGATGACGGCCGGGTCGCGTTTACGCGTGTATTTCACGGCGTTGGACAGCAAATTGGCCCAGGCCTGCTTCAACAAGGCCGCGTCGCCCTGGCAGGCGGGCAAGTCGCCGAGGCGGAGGTCAATTTTCCGCCCTTCAAACTGGGGTCTTAGTTCCTCCAGGACGTTGCGCACCAGCCTTCCGTTGTCCACCGGCTGCTTGTTCAACGGCTGGCGGCTCAAGCGCGAAAAAGCCAGCAGGTCGTCAATCAACGCGCCCATGCGCTGCGCGCCGTCGCGGATGGTGCGCAAGTAACGCCGGCCCTCGTCCGGCAGCAGCGTTCCATAGTCTTCTTCGACGGCCTGCGAAAATCCGTCCACCGCGCGCAGTGGCGCGCGCAGGTCGTGCGACACGGAGTAGGAAAAGGCTTCCAGTTCCTTGTTCGCCGCTTCGAGTTGGGCCGTGCGCTCGAAGACGCGCCGTTCAAGACTGGTATTCAGCTCGCGGATTTCCTGCTCGATTTTTTTCCGCTCCGTGATGTCGCGCGCCACTTTGGACGCACCCACGATCCGGCCCTGGTCGTCCCTGATCGGCGACACGGTGACGGAGATGTCCACCAACTGCCCGTCCTTTTTCACCCGCATGGTCTCAAAATGCCGCACGCTTTCGCCGCGCTGGATGCACCTTAAAATTTCCGTCTCCTCGGGCTGGCGTTCGGGGGGGATCAGTCGCATGATCGGCTGGCCGATCATCTCACGGGCCGGGTAGCCGAAAATCCTCTCCGCACTGGCATTCCAACTGGTGACGATGCCCTGCAAATCCTTGCCGACGATGGCGTCGTCGGAAAACTCCACAATCGCCGCCAACTGCCGGGCCTGCGCCTCCACCCGTTGGCGCCGAAGATCCACCCGGTTGAGCCACCGCGCGGTGAGCCAGACCAGAAGCGTGAAGCAAAAAACATTGAGGGTCGCATCCAGCGACAGGCCGAAGGCGGAGCCATAGAAGCCCCTTTGTTCGCCCTGCAACCGCAGCCAGCCCAGCACCAGGGGAATGACAATGGCAAACGGCAGCAAGCGGCGCACCATCGCGCCGCCCGTGCTGGCGCTGGTGAGCAGGCTCCATGGCCCCGATGCCGAGCGGGCCAGCAGCACCCCCTGGGATAACCCGAAAAACAGCAACGAGGTATGCGCCGCCATCGTCGAGAACGGCGACAGCTCATACAGCGAGGCCGCCCCATAGATATAACCCGCCATGGCAAACAGCCCGACCAGACTCGTAATCAGGGCCAATCCTTGCGCGGGGCGATGCCCGCGGGGCGTTTCCCAGTCCAGCGTCAACAAGGCCACCCCCAGCAACAAAAAACTGCCCGACGCCGCCGGCGACATGCGGCCCGGATAGGTGATCCCCTCGACCAAGGGCTGGAGCATAAGCAATTGGTCAATGCCGAGGCTCTGGTGGAGCGCATATTCCAATAAAGTCAGCAGCGAAAACAGCAGCACAATTATGGCGGCCGCCTGCGCGCAACGGTGCCGCCATTTCCCAACCGGTTCATCCGCTTGCAGCGCCAAGGCCAAGCCCGTCAGAATAAAGCAGGTCGCCGTGTTGATCTTCATCGCCACCCAGTTGGGCGAAATGCTCTTGAGCCACGCCAAGTCGAAAATCCATCCCACTACGACCAACCCACCCACCAAGACACCCCCGAACCCGATTGCTCGGGCCAGAGCCGCAAACTTGGTGTGGCAGGGGGCTGCCAAAGTTGGGTCCATGTTTGCACGACAACCAGCACAAAGGCTCCGGAATCCGGCGAAACGTTGCCTTCGACTGAACTGCGGAGGAGTGCGGGGACTTGCGGCTCCGGCCACAGTAAAAAAAGCTCAACGGAAGCGAGTAGACTACCGTCGTGCTAACTGCCTTGCGGTAAAAACATAAGCCCCATCGAACGTTTTATCAAGTGCTTATACCTTATTTATACAATCATAATGGGACTTATATACTTGACAGTTAAAGAATCTGTGGTATATTGACGGTATGAAGCACCAAACTCCATTCACTCCCCAGCCAAGCAGCTTTGATTTCCATGCGCTCGTTCCCAACGAGGATGCAGCACGCCAGCAATGGGCGGCGGCGCGCTGGCCTGACGGAGTGAAGTGCATCCATTGCGGGCACGACAAGGTGTGGTCAATCAAGGGCGGTCGCGTCTATGACTGCAAAGCGTGCCGCAAGCATTTTACAGTTCGCACTGGGTCGGTTATGGAAGATAGTAAGTTGCCGATTAAAAAATGGCTCTATGCCATGTATCTGATGACGGTTTCGCGCAAAGGTATTTCTTCAATCCAGTTGGCAAAAGAGTTGGGCGTCACCCAAAAGAGCGCGTGGCATCTCGCCCATCGCATCCGTGAAGCGTGCCAATCTAAGGGGGTGATCACCGGCATTGTGGAGGCTGATGAAACTTATATCGGTGGCAAAGAAAAAAACAAGCACTCCGGCAAGCGCACTCATGCGGGCCGGGGTGGAGTGGGTAAGTCAATCGTGTTTGGCGCAAAGAGCCGTGAAAGCGGCGAAGTTCGCGCAATGGTGTTGCCCTGCAATGACAGTTACCGCTTGCACGGTGCGGTGGGTGAGACGGTTGCCAAGGGTTCTACTCTTTGCACGGATGACAACCGCGCCTATCGTGGCATCAAGGGCTATCGTCACCGCGTGGTAAAACACAGCGCGCGGGAATATGTCAAGGGTATGGCGCACACAAACGGGATTGAAAGTTTTTGGGCCATTTTGAAACGCGCTTACATCGGAACCTTCCATAATTTCAGCGCAAAGCATCTTGCGCGTTATGCTGATGAATTTGCGTTTAAGGCCAACACAAAGGACTTGCCCGCATTCAATGAAAGTGGTATCGGTTCTGGTATCACGGCTATCCGCCAGTATATAGCAGGCGCGGAAGGCCGTCGCCTCACCTATAAAGCCCTCACCTCCCATGCCTGAAAAAACACCAGCGCAACCGATAAAGAATCCGCTCTTTGGGAAATACAACCAAGTAGTGAAGGCGGTAGCTACATATCAACCCCCAAAGAACCAACCAGAAAATAAAGTATCTTCTCCATTGCCGGCAAAGAAATAATCACTCTTTAAGGTCGGTCATTTCATAACGGAATTTAGGTTCTCCATTTTTTGGAGTGAATATAATCTTGTTCAAAAAGGCCACCGCCCTTTTTGTAGTCAATTTATTCCAGTCTGCTAAAGTATCAAGTTTTATATCCTCTGCGATTTCTCCAAAAATAGCTTCTCCCGCATCTGGCCTAAAATCAAAACGCCACGAATCTACCATAGCCCCATTGAATACCCCGGGAAGTTGTATCGGTGTGCTTTCAGTGAGTGAAGAACCAACCCGCTCCCATGCTTCCTTGATTTGCGTTTGGGTTAAACTGGTTTGTTCCATTCCTTTTTCAATATCCATAGAAACATCGTTCATTGCGAGTGTTTTGAAAAAATCACGCAAGCGCAACAATGTCCTGCCAGAAATTTTCAATGCGGCATTGGCGTATGCTTCATCATCAGTAGCGGCAGCACGAATAACGTTTCCAACTTTGCTGAATGCTCCTTCTAAATACTCATAAGTAAGAAGGTCAGTCGCGTTAGCAGGCGTAAGTTCTAGCCCTACAGAACCGCGTGGCAAATCTGTTAAGTAGAGACGCGCCTCCGTATCACTTCTGCGCGGGCCTCGTTCTCCAATCTGCCCATGAAATCCTGCGGAAAATTCAGACTTTATCATTTCTTGATAAGGCTCCATTACGTCCAGTGCAAATTTCAATTCTATGCCGTGCGTTCCGTCAACGGGACTCCCGCTAAATGAGAGGGTTACGCTCTTTGATTCGGGCGCATCCTTCGCTTCCTTTAATTTATTTTCCGCTTCCTTTATCCTTTGAGACCATTGATACTCCATGATAGGATGCGATTTAACACGGTCATACATTCCCTTAGCTTCGGCAAGCTGGGACATCCAATGCTGTCTCATAGAATGGGCGCTCATTTTGAAGAATTAAGGAATTGTCTGGCTTCATTATCTGCCGCAAATGTGCCTAAGTCAACGCGAAGAATGCCTTTCCATACACCGTTTCTCCGATGGGTGAAGAGATTATGCCAATATCGGGACAGGTAAACAATCTCTTCTGGCTTAATTGACATATCTACAAAATAATGGTCAATATGATAACTCGACTTAACTGTATTTACATCTATTAGGGGTCTGCTGTTTGCAAAGAGGCTCGCCACGAATGTCGGAGTGGGGGGAGTAAAAAAGGTAACAATATCCATATCGGTTGGTGGCCTCCTATCAATTTTCTCTATTTCCTTTAAAAACTTCCATCCAGCCATTGAAAGCCAGAAGTCATATTTACGTTATGAATTTGTTCACGGTAATCTAGCCATCCGTGTAATATAATCTTCCTTTCGGGCGAAAATCCAAACCTTTCGCACACTTCTTTGGGTGTAGCCATGTAGGGAGATACATCCTCCGGCTCTCTCGCATCTCCTTTATGCGGGGGCAGCACACCATTTTTGAAGTCAGGGATTGGCACGGCGAGAACCATAGCCCAAAAGGCAATCCGCTCAATCGCTATTTTCATTATACGTCAGGTATATAAGTCCCATTATAATCGCCCTACCATTCCTTAACGAGCCGCAGTTGGGAATCCGGCCGATCAGGGGCTATTCGAAATGCCGCCGCATGCAGTTAGCCCGACCCACCGGCCATTGAATACATATAACATTCCCGTTTCCGCCGGCTGAGCTTCTGACCCAATTCGGCGGCGGTGAAAAACTGGTGGAGCCGATGGGGCTCGAACCCACGACCTCCACAATGCCATTGTGGCGCTCTTCCAACTGAGCTACGACCCCAGTTTCCCTAAGGGAGGGTGATTTAACCGCCCCCGCCTGCGTTAGTCAATGGTTTTTGCGGAGACCCGAGCAACTGCCCGGCCGTATCGAGATAAAGGCAGGGCTTGATTGTCGGGGTGTTCGATTGTTGAATTGCTGAATTGTCCCAACCAGCAATTTAACCATCCAACTCCTCCGCCCATGCTGCCCCTGCCGACGCTCTCCCCGCCCCCGCCCCCGCCCGACGCCCGGAACGGCGATGTCATTCTCGCGCTCGACGTGCCCTCCCGCGCCGAGGCCGAGGCGTTTCTCGACCGCATCGGGGGCGATTTGCGCTGGGTCAAGGTGGGGCTGCAGCTTTTCGTGCACGAAGGGCCGGACTTGGTGGATGCGCTGGCCAAACGCGGTCACAAGGTCTTTCTCGACCTCAAACTCCACGACATTCCCAACACGGTCGCCTCCGCCATCCGCAGCTTGCGCGGGCGACCCTGCGATATGCTGACCATCCATGCGGCGGGCGGCCGCGAGATGCTCCGCCAGGCCGTGGATGCCGCGCGCGAAACCAACCCCACCCTCCTCCTACTGGCCGTGACGGTGCTGACCTCGCTCGACGACTCAGGCCTGGCTGAAACGGGCGTCGTGGATGGCGCAGCCGCCCAAGTTGAGCGCCTGGCCGCGCTCGCGTTGGGCGCGGGCGTGCCAGGGCTGATTTGTTCGCCGGTCGAATTACCAGCGTTGCGCGAGAAGTTTGGGCGCGGCCCGCTGCTCGTCACGCCCGGCGTGCGCCCGGTCGGCGCCGCTGTCGGCGACCAAAAACGCACGCTCACCCCGCGCGAAGCCGCCGCCACGGGCGCGGACTTTATCGTTATCGGCCGGCCCTTGTTGCAGGCCAAAGATCCGCGCGCCGCCCTCGCCGCCATTCGCGAAGAAATCGGCAAAAGAATTTGAACCACAAAGGTCACGGAGCACACCGAGGAAATTCAACTCCAAATCCGAAACTCGAAACTATTCATGCCTAATGCCGCCATCATGCTGTGCGCGGGCCGGGCGGCGCGGATGCGCGGCGTCGTGGCCGACAAGGTGCTCGCCCTGCTCGCGGGCCGGCCCGTCTTGTCCTATTCCCTCCAGGCCTTCCTTGAGGCGGGTGTCGTAGATTATTTTATTTTTGTCGTCCGCGACGCCGCGCAAATGGCCGGCGTGACCGCGGTACTGGCCAAGACGGACACGCCCCTCGCCAAAGTGATTTTTGCGGCAGGCGGCGTTGAACGGCAAGACTCCGTGTTCCACGGATTGCAAAGCACACCTTCGCAATTTGAAAATGTCTTCATCCACGATTGCGCGCGACCGCTAATTACGCCCGCGAGTTTGCGCGCGCTCGCCGCCGCCGTTCAAGCCGATGGTGCCGCCGTGCTCGCCCACCGCGTAACAGACACCATCAAACAAACCCCACCGCGTGCTGGAAAAAAAATGCGCCGCCTCAAATTGCGCGACCTCCAACGCGAAACGCTCTGGGCGATGGAAACCCCGCAAGTTTTTGCGCGCGCATTAATCACGCCAGCCTACGCCAAAGTCCACGCAAAAAAATTGCGCGTGACCGACGATGTGGCCGCCGCCGCCCTCCTCGGCCACCCAACAACGATTGTCGAAAACCCCTCGCCCAACCCCAAACTCACCCACCCCGAGGATTTCGCCTGGGCGGAGTTGCTGCTGAAAAGAAACAAAATCTCACGAACGTGAAACGCCATTCAATCTGCCATCCACCAAATGTATCAACCGGTCGGCGATGTCGAGGATGCGGGTGTCGTGGGTGACGAGGACGATGGTGCACCCGGATTCCTTGGCGAGGCGCTGGATAAGATTGACGACCTCGCGGCCGGTCGCGCCGTCGAGCGAGGCGGTTGGCTCGTCGGCGAGCAAAATCGCGGGCCGGCCAATGAGCGCGCGCGCGATGGCGACCCGCTGTTTTTGCCCGCCGGAGAGGTGGCTCGGGTGCTTTTCGCTGTGCTCCTCGATGCCGACGCGCCGCAACAATTCCAAGGCGCGCGCGCGGGAACTCGCGCCCGTTTCGCCGGGGTCAAAACTCAGGGGCAACTGGACGTTCTGGCAGACCGTGAGGGCCTCGATCAAATGATGCGCCTGGAAAATAAAGCCGATTTTGCGCCGCAGGGCCACCAGCTCGCGCGGGCGCGCGCCGGACAACTCCTGGCCATCCACCACGATACTCCCCTGTTGCAAGGCCCGCTGTCCGCCGATCAGCTTGAGCAGCGTGGTTTTGCCCGAGCCGGACGGCCCCATGATCAGGCAAATTTCCCCGCACGCAAATTCCGCGCTGACGCCATGCAGCACCTCCTTGCTTGCCAGCCCTTCGACAAACGAGTGGTGCAGGTCTTTGACCTCAATGATGGGTGGGCCTGGCATGGGGGAGGAAGTTTCAGGTTTCGAGTTTTCGGTTTTCAGTTTTCGGATGGCTAAAACGATTTTGAACGGGATTTGGATTGGTCAATCTGGCCCATGAGGCTGGGGATTGGGCTTCTTAATTCTTAATTCATAATTCTTAATTAAACGATATCCGCCGGGTTGGCGCGGCGGAGCTTGCGGGTGGCCAGCGCGCCGGCCAGCAGGCACATGAAAAGCGACAGCCCAAACACCAGCGCGACGTTGCGGCCGGTCAGGTGGGCGGGCATATGCCCGTAAACGCGCGTGGCCCAATACAGCCCGGCCGCCAGCCCCAACCCGGGCACAAAACCAGACACCGACAGGATGGCCGATTCCTGGAGCACCAGGCGGATGAAATAGCCGTCGGTGAAGCCGATGGCCTTGAGCGTGGCGTATTCGGGCAGGTGGTCCGTCACGTCCGTGTATAATATTTGATACACAATGACCGCGCCGACGATCAAGGAAACCAGCATCGAAGCGGTGATGACGAAGCCAATGGGCGTGCGGTCGGCCCAGTAGCGTTCCTCTTTTTCCATAAATTTGCGGTAGCTGAGCACGGCCACATCGTCGGGCAGGCGCTTGTCCAGCGCCGCGGCCACGGCGTCCGCGTCCGCCCCGGCTTTAAGCGTGAGCAGGCCGAGGCTGATCTGGTCGGTGCGCGCGCCGGGCGAGATTTGCAAATACGTGTCCCGGCCCATGAGCAAGTTGCCATCGGCCGCGAAAGTGACGCCCATCGAAAAGAGGCCCTCGATTTGCACATGGCGGTCGGCGATTTCGGAATCCACCTCGCCGTTATTGGCGGCGAGCCGCTGCGCCACCGGGCCGTAATCAGCGCGGGAAAGACGGTCAAACAGCACCGTGCTTTCGATCTTGAGTTTGTCCTGCTGAGCGAGGATTTCCGGGTTGGTGAAGGGTTGCTCGGTGGGGTCGAAGGCCAGGATAAAGATGTCGCGCGCGCGGCCGGTGTCGGGGTTTTTGAACGGCAGGCTCCCGAGATTCAGGCTGGTGGCGCCCGCCACGGCCGAGTCGCTCTGCGCCGAATACAGGCGCTCGCGCGGGAACTCATGGCTGCTGCCCAGAAATTCATACTGCGGGCTAAAGAGCACCACATCGGCGCGCATTTGCTTGATGGGGGCGACGACCTGCGCAAAGAGCGCCGAGTTGAGGCCGACCTGGAACAACATCATCGCCACCGCCACCGTGATCCCGGCGACCGCCACGGCAAAGCGCTTTTTCTCCGCCACGAGCTGACGCCAAGACAGCGGGATGCCGAGCGGAAAAATCCACTCTGGGAGCGGGCGGGTGAAGCGCCGGGCGGGCCGGGTCATGGGGCGAATTGCACTTTCACTTGTCCGTTGATCAAGTTGGCGGCGGGCGCGGGATTGTCGAGCCGCACGCGCACCAACACGACGGGCTGGTCGGAGAAGACGGTTGGATCGGTGTTGGGCAGCGTGTTGCCGGCCACCATCGGCGTGATCGTCACCACTTGGCCGGTCAACCCATCATCGGGCAGGGCCGACCCGGTGGTCAGTGTTTTCTGGCCGAGGTGGACGCCCGGCAGGTCGTCAATGTAAACCAGCGCGTCCACATACATATCCGTCGTGTCGCCGAGCAGGAGCAGCCCAACCGGGCCGACCGCCTCGCCGGGATGCGTGAGAACGGAGAGAACTTTGCCCGCGGCGGGTGCGCGGACTTCGCTCAAGTCCAGTTGCGCGCGCGCGACGGCAAGGGCGGCGGCGGCGGCATCCACCCGCGCCTGCGCGGCGGCCACGTCGGCGGCGCGTGCGGCTTGGACGGATTCGAGCAGCTGGCGGGCCGCTTCGGCGCTGGCGTGGGCGGCCCGAGCCTCGGCCTGAATGGGCGCGAGCGCGGCAGCATCGGCGGGCGGAGATTCCGTGATCAGCGCAGCTTCGGCCTGGCGGGTATGGATCGCGGCGAGGTCGGCCTTGGCCTGCAAATCCGCAATCGGCGCGGCGGCTTGCGCATCGGAGTTGAGCTTGGCGGCCTTGGCTTCCGCGAGCTGGGCCGTGGCAATGGCGCGTTCCGGGACGTTATGGGTTTTCGGAATGGCGTCGAGCTGGGCCTGCGCGGTCGCGACGGTTGCAGCGGAGGCGGCTTGCGCGGTTTGCAGCAAATTTTTCGCGATGTCCAAGGAGGCGGTGGCAGCCGCTTCGGCGCTTTTGGCCTCCTCGAGGGCGAGTTGGCTGGTGGTGGCGGCGAAGCGGGCGTTGGCTTCGGCGATGGCGGCGCGGCCATCCAAGTCGGCAATCTGAACCTGAATTTCCGCCGCGGCTTGCGCTTGGGCGGCCTGGGCTTCAGCCAAGTTGGCTAGGGCGACGCTTTGGTCGCGTTGGGCGGCATCCACCTGGGCTTGCAACAAGGCCCGCCCATGCAACAGCGCGAGCAATTGGTTCGCCTCGACCAGATCGCCCTCCTTGACCAAAAGCTGGTCCACCATGGGCTGGCCCGAAACGCCCGCCGCTGCGGCAATCCGCAGCACCCCGCCGCGCGGCACAATCCGACCCTGCGCGGCCACCCCGCCGGAAAAGGGGGTCGTCGTGTTGGGCAACGGGTGCATATGGCCCACCCCTTGCATCCAACCCGTGACCGGCAGCAACAACCCCCCCGCCAGCAAAGCGCGGCGGATGGCTCTCCCCCAAGGATTTATTCTCGAAACGTGTAAGCGCACGCGTGTAAAAGATGTTGTCTAGGCGCAGGATGCGCGGCGGACAAGGTTAATTCTCGGCAGTGGGGGCGGCAGGTTAAATTGAACAGAACCCATCCATGTAAGGCTGGCGATGAAATGGACTGCAAAACGCCTGGGTATCAATTGACAACCTTCCTCCAAAACTTAAGACTCCATAAATGCATTCGCCTGAAGAATTAGCCGCCAGAAAGCTCAGGGACGACGCGTTCATAGACTTCGTCCGGCGGCTGACCTTGCTGATTACCAAGAATCGGCCGCTTATAAGTAACACTCCGCCAGCAGATCCAAACAAAACTAGAGAATGCATCAAAATAGCCCTCGTCGATGATCTCATGACGATAAATCAACCCCACGAATAAACCCATTGCCTTCTACTGGCGGAAAAATGGCCAGGGATTAGACTGCGCTTTATGAAACTTCGACCCTCCCCATGCAAACTGCGGAAGCTTATGCCCGCTGCCTGGCGCTGACCCGCGCGCATTACGAGAATTTTCCCGTGGCGCGGATGGTGCCGCGGCGGTTGCGGCGGCCGTCGCCGCCGTCTATGCCTTTGCGCGCACGGCGGATGACATCGCGGACGAGGGCGTGGACCGGCCGGGCGGGCCGGTTTTATCCACCGCCGAACGGCTGGCGCGCCTGCGTGATTTTGAGGCAGCGCTCCTGACCAGCGATCAACATAAACCTGCGCCGCCAGAATGGGACTGGATTTTCACCGCCGTGGCTGACACGCGGCGGCAGTTCCATTTGCCGCTGTCGCTTTTCCAGGATTTGCTCTCGGCCTTCACCCAGGACGTGACCGTGCGGCGTTATGCGACTTTTGCCGACGTGCGGGATTATTGCCGGCGCAGCGCCAACCCCGTCGGGCGGCTCGTCCTGCTGCTGCATGGCTTTAGCGACGAAACCCGTTTTGCGCAATCCGACGCAATTTGCACCGCGCTGCAACTGGCCAATTTCTGGCAGGACGTGACCGTGGACTGGCAAAAAGGCCGCGTCTATGTGCCGCAGGAGGATTGGGCGCGCTTCGGCGTGGCGGACGCGGATTTCGGCGCGGCCACCGCGGCGCCGGGCCTGCGCGAGTGCCTGCGCTTTCAAGTCGAGCGCACGCTCGGACTGTTCGACCAAGGCCGGCCCCTGCCGGGTTCGCTTTCGTTTCCGCTGAGTTTCGAGATTCGCATCACCTGGCTCGGCGGCCGCGCCATCCTCGACCACATCGCGGCCCAAGATTACGACACCCTGCGCGCCCGCCCCGCCATCGGCGCGCTGGATAAAGTGCGTTTGCTCTTGCGCGCCTTTTTCGCCATTTAACCTGGGCATGCCCACCGGCCCCACCACCGCGTCCGAGGCACGGCGCCAGTCCAACCTGGCGTTCTCCTTCTTCTGGCTCAAGCCCGAGGAGCGTGCGGCCATGTCGGTGTTCTACGATTTTTGCCGGCAAGTGGACGACATCGCCGACGACATGGCCGCGCCCGTGCCGGAGAAAACCGCCGCGCTGGACGCCTGGCGCGCGGACCTCGTCGCCATCGCCAACCGGAAAGAACCCGCCCAACCGCTCGCGCGGGCACTCGCGCCGGTGGTCGCCCGCTTCGGCGTCGAGGTCAAAAATTTGCACGATATTGTGAACGGCGTGGCGCAGGACTTGGAGCCGCGCGCCTACGCAAACTTCGAACAATTGCGCGGCTACTGCTACGGCGTGGCGTCGGCCGTCGGCCTGGTGTCCATCCGCATTTTCGGCTGCCGCGACGCGCGCTGCCCGGCGTTCGCGGAAAATCTCGGCTACGCGCTGCAACTGACCAACATTTTGCGCGACGTGGTCGAAGACCAGCGTGTTTACGGCCGCATTTACCTGCCGTGTGACGAGATGGCCGCGTTCGGCGTCACGCCGGAGCAGCTTGCCGAGCCAAACGCGCACCCGGACTGCGCGCGGCTGTTCCACCTGCAATATTTCCGCGCCAAGCATTATTTCAACAAGGCTCGGCGGTTGCTGCCGGCGGAGGAGCGCAAGAATTTGCGCGCCGCGCTGATCATGGCCGCGTTCTACGAGGACATTCTCGATAAAATTGCGCGCGGCGGATTTCAACTTTCCGAACAGCGCGTGCGCATCGGCAAGCTGCGAAAATTGCGCTTGGTGGCGCAGGTTTGGCGCGGACTCAGCCGGCCGTTGCCGAAATTAGCGCCGCCGGGCCGTGTGGCGGTATTGGGCGCGGGTGTGGCCGGCTTGAGCGCGGCGCTGGCGCTGGCCGAACAGGGCTGGGCCGTAAATGTTTACGAGGCGAAAAATTTTCCCGGCGGGCGCGCGTCGAGTTTGCGCGACGCGGCCAGCGGGCTGACCCTCGACAACGGCCAGCACGTCGTCATGGGTTGTTACCACGCTTTTCTACGGCTGCTGGACCGCCTCGGCGCGCGCGACCGCCTGGCGGAATCGCCGGCGCTGCGCGTGGACTACGTCGCGCCCGAAGGAAAGTGGTCGCGCCTGGCGGCGGCGGCTTGCCCCGCGCCGTGGCACCTGCTGGTGGGACTGGGAAAATTCAGCGAGTTGAACACCGTGGATCGTTGGGGCATCCTGCGCCTCGGCCTGGCACTGAAGTTCGGTGCAACGCCTGGCGAAAACGAAACCGTGGCGCAATGGCTGACGCGCCACCGCCAAACGCCCGGCGCGGTGCGCGCGCTGTGGGAGCCGTTTTGCCTCGCGGCGCTGAACGAGCCCATGGCGACCGCCAGCGCGCGCTTGCTGGCGGAAACGATGCGCCGGTCCCTTTTCGGCTCAAAAAAAGATTCAGCCATATTTTTTGCGCGCGTCGGCTTGAGCGATTTGTTCCAACCCAACGCCGAAATTTATTTGCGGGCGACCGGCGGCGGCCTTCATTTTCGCACGCAAGCCGTCAGTCTCAATTTTGAGAGCGAAGGCGTGTATGTGGAAACGGCAAAAGGCGAAACGGTTGCCGCCGATTACGTCATTTCCGCGCTGCCCTGGGCGGCCCTGCGCTCGCTGCTGCCGGCCGGCGGACCGTTGCACGAGCAACTGGGAAAGTTCACCTCCGCGGGAATTCTAAACATCCACCTGCTCTGCGACCGGAAGCTCTTCGACGCGCCGTTCGCGGGCCTGCTCGACTCGCCATTCCACTGGATTTTCGACCGTTCCGACCATCTGCCGCCGGAACGCCAGGAACGCGAGTTCCTCTACGCCGTCACGATGAGCGCGGCGGGCGAAGCCTGGCTCGAACGCAAAAGCGAATTGATTCTGGCCGCGGTGCGCACGGAACTCGCGCGCTTTTTCCCCGCCGCGCGCGAAGCGAAATTTCTGCGCGAACTGGTCATCAAGACCAAGGATGCAACCTTTGCCGCGCGCCCGGAAGTTGAGCCGGCGCGCCCCGGCCCGCGCACCGCGTGGAAGAATTTCCTCCTCGCCGGCGACTGGACGGCGACCAATCTGCCCGCCACCCTCGAAAGCGCGGCCCTCAGCGGCGAAACCGCCGCCCGCGCGGTGGATGAATAAGAAATTTAACCACAGAGGACACGGAGAGCACGGAGAAGATCGTTTCAAGTTTCGGGTTTCGAGTTGAATTTTCTCCGTGTCCTCTGTGTTCTCCGTGGTTCAATTCTTTAGAAATTTATCCAGCCGCGTCAGCACGCGCTCCTTGCCCAGCACGCGCAGAAGACCGTAAAGGCTCGGGCCGACGCTCATGCCGGAAACGGCGAGGCGCGCGGCGTGGATGTAGTCGGCGGTCTTGACGCCATGTTGCGCGGCCAGTTCCTGCACGGTTTTTTCGAGCGCGGCGTCGGCAAAATCGGCCTGGGCAATTAGCGCGGCCTGCAATTCCCGCAGGCGCGCCAGCGGGTCGCCGGATTTCAGGAGTTTCTCGCGCGCGGCGGCATCCATCGCAAAATCCTCGCGGAAGAAATACGCGCAAAAGTGCGGCAGCTCGTCCAGCGCGCGGATTTTTTCCTGGCAGAGTGTCAGCACGGCCTGCACATAGTCCTCGGGGGTGTCGTCGCGGACGAGGCCGGCTTCGGCGAGAATGGGGCGACCGAGCCACGCGAGGTTGCCCGCCGGAAGGGCGCGGACGTAGTGCGTGTTGATGAACGCCATCTTTTTCTCGTCGAAGCGCGCGTTGTGCTGGACGATGCCCGGCAGGTCGAACAGGCGAATGACTTCCTCGATGGGCAAAACCTCGCGGTCGTCCTTCGGCGACCAGCCGAGTAGGCAGAGGTAATTCCGCACGGCCTCGGGCAGGTAATTCTTTTTTTGGTATTCCTCGATGAGCGCGCCCTGGTCGCGCTTGCTCATTTTGCCGGCGCCATGCGTCTTGAGGATGAGCGGAATGTGCGCGTAGTGCGGCACCGGCGCGCCCAAAGCCTCGAACAGCACGACGTGCTTGGGCGTGTTCGAGAGGTGCTCCTCGCCGCGGATGACGTGCGTGATGTGCATCGTGATGTCGTCCACCACATTGACGAAATGGAACACCGGATCGCCGTTGGCGCGGATGATGACGAAATCCTCGTCCACCTCGCGCTCGACCCGCCCGCGCACATAGTCGTTGATCACCGGCACGACGCCGCGGACTTTCTCGACGTGCCTCTGCTTGTGGTCGTCCCACGCCTGGTAGCGCTCGCCGAGCAGTTTGAAATAAACCGCGCCGTCTTTCTCATACGCGCGCCCGGCGGCAAAAAGTTTGGCGAGATATTCCTTATACAGCGCGCCGCGCATGCTCTGGAAATAGGGGCCGTATTTATCGTCCGCCTCGGGGCCTTCGTCCCAATTCAAACCCAGCCAGCGCATCCCGTCGAACAGGACGCGCAGGGCCTCGGTCGTGTTGCGCTCCTTGTCGGTGTCCTCGATGCGCAGGATGAACGTGCCGCCGGTGTGGCGGGCGTAGAGCCAGTTGAACAGGGCGGTGCGCGCGCTGCCGATGTGGAAAAATCCAGTCGGGCTGGGCGCGAAACGGACGCGGACGGGGGAGTCGGGCATGGTAAAAAACGGCCAGTCTGACGGGATTAATGAAAAATGCAAAATGCAAAATGGGCCGGCCACGGACCGGCCGCGCCCGGCCTATGGTCAATCCACACGACCATGGCATATTTCGCAAGTCGCTGCTATTTAGTTTCTTGAAGAAAATTGGCGGCCAATTAATAGAACACGGCTGATTTTTGTTCGTTTTGCCGATTGCTGGGTGTCCCTTCTATATCTCGCCCTTTTCGAACGTAACGGATCCATCATGACCGACACCCCACCCATCATTTGTTCAGAATGCGGAAAGCCGTTTAACGAAAGTGGCATGATTCGCCACGGTAACGTCTTCATTTGCGCCAGTTGCAAGCCGATATTCATGCAGAAATTGTCCGAAGGAGCGCGAATTGACACTGGAGAAATTCATTATGCCTGCTTCTGGATACGGTTCACTGCCATGTTCTTGGACGAACTGCTGATCGGCATTCCGGAACTGATCGCTGCGGCAATTTACATTCATGTCCGAGGGATTACGGTATCGTTCGCGACCCATGAGGCGGTGGCAAACTGGTTGGGGCAACTGCAACCCATAATCACAGGCAGCATAATCCTGAAGTTGCTTTACGAAACCATCCTGGTGGGCAAATTTGGCGCCACCGTCGGGAAGATGGTCTGCAAAATTAAAATTGGCACCGCGGATCGTGAACCGGTTTCCTATCTGCGGGCTCTATGCCGGGCAGTTTGCAAAAGGATTTGCGCACTGAATTTTTTATTAATTGTCGTTTATCTCATCGCCGCTTTTGACAAACAGAAGCGCGCGGGCTATGACTTCCTGTGCAAAACCCGGGTGATCTACAGTTATGAACCATGACCTGTGGCTCTTGCACCGCAATAAGAGGCAAACAAGCGGCGGTGTTATTTTTGACCCTTGTGGATCAACGTTTTTCAAATTAAGACACCACCCACGGTCGGGCAGCCGCGAAACGAACTTGGACGGGGGAGTTGGGCATGGTAAAAAACGGGCGGTCTGACGGGATTAAGGCAAAATGCAAAATTGAGACAGGCGGCCACTCTGGCTTTGCGTTTTGCATTTCGCATTTTACATTTTGTGTTTCCGCATGCCCTACCTTGGCCCCGCCCTCGACGTGCCGCGCTATTTCGCCGATCTGCCGCCCGCGGCGACAACGGCGGGCTTCGCCATTGAAAAATTTGGTGAGGAGGCCGGCTGGCCCCTGCTGGCCTTGCGGCGCGCGGCAGCGCGGGCCGACGCGCCGATCGTTTATCTTTCCGCCGGCATCCATGGCGATGAACCGGCGGGGCCGCTGGCACTGCTGAGCTTCTTGACGGAGAAGTATTTCACCGACGATTGTCATTGGCTGGTTTGCCCGGCCCTGAACCCCGTCGGCCTGGCGGCCAAGACGCGGGAAAACCGCGCAGGGGTGGACCTGAACCGCGATTACCGCGCGCCGCAAACCGCCGAGGCCAGGCAGCACCGGGCCTTTTTAGAGGGCGAGCTGGCGGCGGGCCGCGGGCGTTTCGCGCTGTCCATCCTGCTGCACGAAGACTGGGAATCGAAGGGTTTCTATATGTATGAATTGAACCGCACGCCGGGGCCGCTGCTCGGGCCCAGCGTCCTCGCGGCCGTCGAACCGATTTGTGGGGTGGACCGCTCGCCGGTTATCGAAGGCATGGAGGCGAACGGCGGCCTCATCACGCGCCCCGTGACCAATTTTCAGGAGCGCCCGCTCTGGCCCGAAGCCCTCTGGCTCGTGCTGCACCACACCGACCGCAATATGACCGTGGAAGCCCCTTCAGCCCAGGCACTGGAAAAGCGCGTTGCGGCCTTGTGCGCCGCCGTGCGCGCGGCGTTGGACGCTTGGAAAAAGAAAGATTGAACCACGGAGAACACGGAGGTCACGGAGGAAATTCAACTCGAAACCCGCCCCCCTCCGTGTCCTCCGTGGTTAAATTTCTTATTTTTTCACCCCGCTCGCCAGCAGCGTTTCGAAAAACGGCTCCTTCTCCTCGCGGGCGACAGTTTCGACTTCGACATTGGCAAAGCCGGCCTTGCGCAGCCATTGGTAAAGCGAGTTCTCGGGAAAGCCGAGCCAGCGGTCGGCATAGAGTTCACGGGCTTGCTCGAAAGTGTGTTCCTTGAGGTCAAGGATGAGCACGCGCCCGCCGGGCTTCAAGATGCGATAGGCCTCGGCCAGCGCCTGCGGTGGGTGCTCGGCGTGATGCAGCGCCTGGCTCAGCAACGCCAGCTGCACGCTGGCAGTGGGCAGCGGCACGGCCTCAATATCGCCCAGTTTGTATTCGAGATTTGCGATGTTGTGCTTGCGCGCCAGTTCGCCGCCGAACTCGACCATCTTCGGCGAGTTGTCAATGCAGTGGACAAATTCCGCCTGGCGCGCGAGCAGCTGCGACAGCACCCCTTCGCCCGCGCCGAGGTCGGCGATGCGCAGCGGCGGCGCGAGGCGCAGCAGGAGATGGCCGATGGCCTCCCACGAACGGCCCGGGCAATAATTTTTGCCCAGGCGGCCGGCCACCGCGTTAAAATACTCCTCGGCCCGGCGGCGGCGCTTGTCGAGCGCGCGCTGGAGGTTGGCGCGGTCGTCGCGCGCCGCCGGGCGGTCGGCCACCGCTTGGATGGCCGCCTCGACCAGCTTGCGCTGGGCGTCCGGCAACTCGGCGTTGAAGGAATAAAAAGTTTTCTTGCCCTCCTTGCGGTCGGCGACCAAGCCGCCCTGGCGCAGCAACGCGAGGTGCGACGAGATACGCGACTGGCCCATGCCGAGGACTTCCTGCAATTCGGCCACAGACAATTCCTCGCGCGCCAACAGACAGACCAGGCGCAGGCGCGTGGGGTCGGCAACAAGCTTGAGCAATTCCCAAGGGTCGGTCATGGGCGCGGCAATAAACGCAACGCGCCGCTTAGGACGCGCCGGCCGGCGGTTCGGCGGGCGGCGCAGCCGATTCCGCCGCGGGTTCGACCTGGGTCGGCGCTTCGACTTCGAGCGGCGGAGCGAGAACGTCGGCGAATTCAGCCGCGTCTGCCTCATCCCCCAAGGCGGCGGATTCTTCTTCGGACGCGGGCGAAAACGGCGATGCGGTGGCCTCCTCAATGATTTCCTCCTCGGACGAGGCGGCAGGCGCTTCGGCCTCGGCGGGAACCACCCCTTCATTGGCCGCCTTGGCCTTGGGCGCGGGCAATGGCGGCGGCGCGAACAGCCGCCCGTCTCCGTATTCAATCACATACCCCTCGGTGACGAGCCAGCGCAGGTTGATGACCAAGTCACGGATTTGCTGCGTCTGTTCGGGAGTGAAATGAGTTTCGGGTTTCGAGTTTCGAGTTTCGAGTTCGGGGGCCGGAGCTGTTTTCGCGGCATCTTCCGTTTTGCCTGTGGCATTTTCCATTACGGGCGCTTCCGGCTCCGCGCTTGCAGCCGATTTCCCCCCACTCCCCGCTCCCGGCTCCGTGCCCACGGGTTCCACGCTCTTCTTTTCCGCCGGCAACGGCAGCCCCAAAAATTCGTGCGGGAGCCGCGAGGCCGGCGTCAGAGGGTGCTGCTCGATAAAACTGATGAGTTTCTGCACATGGTCAGCCAGCACCGTCTGCGGATCGCGGAACCGGCGCTTGACTGCGCAAATATAAGAGACGCCCTTCGAGCCTTTTTTATACAAGTTGAATTTCATGCGGCGCAACCGGCCGCGCAAATTGTTCGCCGTGTCGAGCGGGAAGCGCCGTTGCAGCGCGAGCAGCGCCTCGACTGAGTGGCGAATGTTCCCGGGCGGGAATTGCTCCAGGCTGCGGCCGGAGTAACGCCCGGTGTCGAGCGCCCGCACAATCGCATCCTTGTTTTTACCCAGCAAAAACTGCCGCGCCGCGTCGAGGGTCTCGAAAAATTCCGGCGCGCCTTCCACCGGCGTCTTCAGCTTGTAGCGCGTGGTCTTCTTCATTTTCTCCAGCCACGCGGCGAGGTGCTCCGGCTCCTTGACCAATTCCACGCGCGCGGTAAATTTGTCGAACGGCATCCGCGCCAGCCGGCGGGCGTGGTGCTCGCGCAGCAATTGCTGGTAGCGGTGGTAATTGGGCGGCCCCAGCAGCTCGCCGGTGAAGCCGCAGCGGCTCACCCCGATGAAATTGCCCTTCGGCGGCTCGACCTCGATTTCCTCCACATCCAAAAATTTGTCGAGGTGCTTCTCGAAAACGTGGTTGACCGCCTCCTCCTCCGTCTCGAAGGGCAGCAGGTCCGGCTGGCTGATGTAAATGAGCGGGGCCGGCGCGCCCTCCTCGCGCGACAACGGCTTGATCACGACGACGAAGCGCTCCGGCTTTTGCAAAATCAGGCGGGCCACCTCGAACAATTCGTAAGTCCGGCCCGAACTGCGGATGGCCTTCAACAATGCGCGAAACGCCGCGTCATCCGGATAAAACAAAACCTCGTGCGTCGGGTGAAACGGCGGCGGGGAATGTCGGCGGTCATCCCGGCCATAACCCTCCCGCCCAAATCCCTCGCGGCGCGGCGGGCGCATCCCGTCCGGGCCGCGGAACGGCGCGCGCGAGGCTTCCCCCATCTGCGGCGGCGCGCCCAAGGGCGCATTCCCGCCATTGCCCGCCGCCGGGGCATGGGCCGGCGCAAACGCCGCCGGCGTCGCCGGGCGCGCGGGGCGGCGGTCACGGCGCGGCGGCCCGCCGCTATTAAAACCGCCAAAGTCGCGCCTGCGGTCGCCGCCGGAGCGCCCTTCGCCCCGGCCGCCCATCTTGCGCGCCAAAGTGGCCGCGCTCGGCGTGGAACTCCAGTCCGGCCCGAACGAGATGCTTTTCAGCACGCTCAAATCCACAGCCTCTCCCGCTGCGTTGCGCGCGGCGGGTGGGCTGGTTTCCGGGGCCGATGAAGGCTCTGCAGTTTCGTTATCCGTCATCTTGACGCTATCGCTTTGGTCGCACAGTGGGGCAAAACCTCCCCCGCAGCAAGCGCGGAATTAGCAAAATAAATAGCGCCCAAAAACCAGGCTTCCGGCCGGCGGCCGGCCTCGCCTTGGCCCACCCATCGCAAACTTGCCGCCGCCGCCCCGAACTGTCACCATCACGGGGATATGCGCCGGAACTCAATCTGGAAATGGCTGCTCCTCATCACTCCCTTATGGGCGGTGGCCTGGGCGGCGGGCGACCTGCCGACTTTGCCCGTGCCGCCCCTGCCGGATAATTCCCCGCCGGCTCCCAATGCGCCCTCCTCCGCCCCCGCGCCCTTCACTATGGACGACTGGGAGGCGCACATGCCTTCGCCCATCACCCCCACCCGCAACGCCAGCACCCACAGTGATGACCGCGACTCGGCCCTCTTGCACTCCAACTTGCCGCCGATGGATGCGTCCGTCACCTCCTCGTCCCTGCCCGACCTCCCGCCCCCCGGCCAAATTCCCAAAGGCGACAGCGACAACGTCCGCCTCGCCGCCATCGCCCAGGCCGACCGCGACTTTTTCCAGACCCTCGCCAAAAACCCCCAAACCTGGCCCGACGCCGAACGCGACCGCCGCGCGCAGGCCATCCACGACCAGTATTATTTCTACATCGTCAACTATCCCCAGGACGTCAACGCCATCGTGCTCTATGGCAAGCTGCTCAACCGCACCGGCCTCAACGACCTCGCCTACGAAGCCTTCCGCCACGCCGACGAACTCGACCCCAACCTCGCCGTCGTCAAACAACAACTCGCCAACCACCTCGCCGAAACCGGAAAATACGCGCCCGCCCTCGAACTCCTGCGCCAGGCCGTGGCCCTCGCCCCCACCGAACCGCTCTACCATTACCAAATCGGCGAGCTGCTCAACATCTACTACACGCACTTTGTCGCCGACAAAATTTTCGACCAGCCGGGCCTCAACCAAACCATGGAGGCGGAATTTGCGCGCGCTGCCGACCTCGCCCCGCAGGAACCCGGCTTCGCCTGGCGTCACGCGGAATGTTTTTACGACATGATCGCCCCCGATTGGAACGCCGCCCTCGCCGCCTGGACGGGCCTCGGCCGGCACACCACCAACCCCACCCTCCTCGAAATGATCCGCCTGCACCGCGCCCGCGCGCTGCTCGAATTAGGCCGCCTCGCCGAAGCCCGCGCACTCATCGTCCAGCCTGTCGTGGCGGCGCTCGAAGCCAGCCGCGCCGAACTCGCCCGCCGTCTGGCCGTGCCCGCCCCACCCCCGGCGGCCACCACCACCGCTTCCTGATTGCGGACTGTTTCGATTTCCCACTCTTTATTGCCTCCCCATGAACCCAGACACCCTCAACGCCCTGCGCGAAGGCCTGATTCTCTACCTCATCCTCGCCTTAAGCATCGCGCTGCACGAATTCGGCCACGCCAAAGTCGCCGACCTCCTGGGTGACCCCCTCCCCCGCGCGCAAGGCCGCGTCACCCTCAATCCCCTCAACCACCTCGACCCCATCGGCACCGGCCTCATTCCCCTGCTCACCATTTTCCTGCCCATTCTCTCCCACTCGCGCCTCCCGCTCAATTTAATCGGCTGGGGCCGCCCTGTGCAAATTTCCCTGATTCATCCCCGCACCCGCGTGCGCGACGAAATTTTGATCACCCTGGCCGGGCCGGGCATGAATGTCCTGATTGCGCTCGCCGCCGCGCTCGCGGGCGGGTTGACGATGCGGTTTCAGCACGCCGACACCACCGTCTGGGCCGAGGAAATTATCTACATCAACGCCATCCAAATCGCCTTCAACCTCATCCCCCTCCCGCCCCTGGACGGCTCCCGCATCCTCCGCCACGTCATCGGCCTCAGCGAAGAAATGTTCGTGAAGCTGACCATGATCACCCCCATCGTGCTGCTGATCCTGATCAACACCCAAGGCTTCCAAAACTTCATCGCCACCACCACCAACCACGTCGCCGCGCCATTTTATGCCTGCATGGATGCCCTCCGCGGCGGTGGTTGAGCGCGCCGGTTGCCAAGGGTCGTCGGCACTTGCCGACGACCCTCCGGTGCTTTCTCCAAGGCAAAAATAAATCCTAACTCAAAAAATATTATTGGCGCGGGGTGCGGGATGGGACTGAATGGCGGGCATCATGCCGGATGTTTCCCCGCAACCGGAATTGCCCGCCCCGCCGGTCATCGCGCGCCGCGCGCCGGTGTTGTGGGTGGCGGCGGCGATTCTCCTGGGCTATCTCGGCGCAGCGGCGTGGCCGAACGTTCCGATGAAAATGCTCGCGGGGCTGGCGGTGGTATTCGCGGCGGGCGCGCTGGCGCTCTCCATCGCCGCGCCGGAGCCGGAATTGCGCGGGCGGAAATTCGCCGGCGGCTGGGGCGTGTGCTTTTTAATCGCGGGGGCTTTGCTCGCCTGGGCCTGGCACGCGGCGCGCGTGCGCACCCCCGCCGCCGAGTGGGCGACGTTGCCGCCGCGCGAGGCAACCCTGACTTTGCGAATCGAGCGCAACTTTGCCATGCGCGCCGACTCCGATTACGCCGGCGGCCTGGCGGAGGTGGTGGACCCGCCCGAGGTATTCAACGAGCTGCGCGGCGTGAACATTTTGTTTCGCGTGCGCGTGCGCGCCGGGGAAACTCCGCCGCCGCGCGGCGCGACCATTGTGGAGACGGGCGTGCTGGATTATTTGCCCGTGCTCGCGCCCGACCCGGCGGACCCGGCGTCCGCCGACGCCGCGCGCTTCCGCGCGTATTTGCACGCGCAAGGGGCGTGGTTCGAACTGGGGCGCGGGCTGTGGGAGCGCACCGTGGCGCCGCCCAGCGGCTGGGCGCGGTGGCTCGCGGCGCAACACGCGCGCATCGAGGCGATCTTGCGCCAAGGGCCGGCGGGCTGGGAGGCCAAATACGGGAACCTTTATACGGCGCTGTTACTCGGCGAGCCGGGGTTGCTCGACCCGGCGCAGCGCACGGCGTTCACGGTGTCGGGCGGGATTTATCTTTTCTCGATCAGCGGGCTGCACGTCGGCGTGCTGGCGGCGGCGATCTGGTGGGTGCTGCGGCGGATTCCCGGCGTGCCGCACGCGGTGGGCGAGGCGGTGACGCTCGGGATGGCGTGGCTCTATGTCGAAATCGCTGGGGACACGACTTCGGGGCGGCGCGTGGCGTTGATGCTGACGTTCTACCTCGTGGGCAAATGGCTGGGCCGCGCGCGCAGCCCGCTGCCGGCCGTGCTGGCGGCGGGCGTGGCGACGCTGGTCGTAAATCCGCTGGCGCTCGACAATTCGGGCTTCGAGCTTTCCTACGCCGTCGTGCTAGGTTTGATTTTATATGCGCCATTGTTGTATGGAGTTGTGGCGGCGCGCTGGCTACCCTGGCGCGACGTGCCGGCGGAAAGCCTCGCGCCGTGGCAGAAGTGCGGGGTGTGGCTGTGGGAGCGCTTGGTGGGAATGGCGGTGACTTCGTGGACGGCGGTGCTGGGCAGCGCGCCGCTCACCGCGGAATTTTTCGGCGTGTTTTCCGCGCACATCCTGTTTCTGAACCTGATTTTGTTTCCGCTGACGTGCGGGGCGCTGTGGGCAGGCGCGCTGGCGGTGGCGGCGGGATTGGGCGGCTTCGCGCCGCTGACCTGGCTGGCGTGGTTGGCCAACGGCGCGGGGCTGGCGCTGGTCGGGCTGATGCAGAAAATTGCGGGCGTCGCGCCGCCGCTGCCGGGGTTGTTTGCCCAGGTGGAGATCATTCCGCTGCGGGCCGGTTCGCTGGCGGCGCTGGCGGTCGTGGCGGCGATGCTGCTGGCGCAGCCGAAAGGGCGCGCGCCGCGCTGGTGGTATTTCGCGCTGCCGGTGGCCATCCTCGCGGCGGCGGCGGCCTTCACGGTGCGGCTGGTGTGAAATATAGTTTCACCGCAAAGGCCGCAAAGGGAATTTTTTACCACGGATTTCACGGATGCCACGGATTGGTCGGGTGCTTTTTATCCGTGCTATCCGAATAATCCGTGGTTTCCGCTCCGGCATTTAGGATTATCGCCCGCAGGCTTGCGTTGGAGCCGACCAGGCGTTTGTATATCCCGATGAAAAGCGCCTACGAACTGGCGATGGAGCGGCTCAACAAGGCCGACCCGGAAGCCGCGAAAGAACTCACCCCCGCGCAGAAACAGCAACTGGCGGACATTGACCAGCGCTACAAGGCCAAGCGGGCCGAGCGCGAGATTTTCCTGAACCAGCAAATCGCCGCCGCGCGCGCCGCCGGACAGGCCGAGGAACTGGCCAAATTGATCGAGCAACTCAGCCGCGAGCGCACCCGCATTGACGAGGAGCGCGAGGACGAGAAAAACAAAGTGCGCCGGGGCAAATAAAACTCAGCCACTTAATTAGGGGCTGGGTTGGCCGCCGCCATCGGCTGGGCCGTCGGCGCGGGCGGCGCGGTCTCGATTTCCGTGGCGTAATACTGCCGGTCAATTTTGAGAATCGGCCATTGGGCGACCTGCGCGGGATCGTGCTCGGATTCCAGCATGGCCTCGAATTTGGTGAGCGCGGCTTGCATCTGCTCTGGCGTCACGGGGTGGTAGCGGCGGGTCGTCCATTGCCCATGCAGGTAGCAATAATCAAAGTAGGTGACGGGCGGGTCCGGCGCTCGCCCGCCCAAACCCCCAAATTTTAGCGTAAACGGCACTCCGTCCACGATCTGGACAAAGCTCGGCGTGATCCACGGCGGATTAAACGGTTCGCCAGGTTTGGCCTCGAACATGAGCAGGCACAGCACGCGGCTTTTTAGTCCCAAGCTGGTCTTGTCAGTCAAAACCCACTGCCGTAGTTGCGCCTCGCCGAGTTCTGCCGGCAGAGTTTGCAACGCGATGGCCGCCGCCAAATAGTCCGCGCAGCGGTAACCGCGCTCCGGCTCCTTGCAGGCGGCAAACAAGCCGTCGGGGAGGAGCTTCTGGTCGGAAATATCCGGCTGGGGCGGCGTGAGATTGGCCCTGGACGTTGGGGCGGGTGCTGGCGGACGCACGATGGTGAAGGACAAGGGGGCCCCCGCAGCGTCTCTTAACGCAGCGCCCGCCGCCAAGGCGGCCAGCGCGACCAAACACACATTCCACTTGCTCATAAATGGGGTATTCATGATGAGTCAGACGCGGCTCGCCGTCGTTTATTAGAAGAAAAAATGGACCGGGGGGAGAGGTGGCTATTTCGCCCGCTTTCGCCCGCCGCTCGCATGTTCGACGAGCAAATGGCGCGCGGCGTTGCTGCCAAGCGGAACTTCGCGCCCGTCGCCAAGGGTGACGATGAGCAAGTCCGCCACCGGGTCGCGCCGCACCAATTTTACGCGCCGGCCGGGTTTCAACCCGGCGTCGTCGAGGAAGCGCAAGAACTCACTGTCCTGCCGGGTGATGCGTGCGAGAGTCGCGCTGGCGCCGGCGGGCAAATCCGCCAGGGGCCGCGCGGCGCGCGAGGGCATGTGCCCGGCCGCCGAGGGGATGGGGTCGCCGTGCGGGTCCACGCGCGGATGGCCGAGAAAGGCGTCGAGCCGCTCGACCAGGCGGTCGGAGAGCGCGTGCTCCAATAACTCGGCCTCCTCGTGGATTTCCGACCAGTCGAGCTTGAGCGTGTGCACCAGAAACATTTCGATGAGGCGGTGCTTGCGGAGCATTTGCAGGGCGAGGCGCTCGCCCGCGGGCGTCAGCCGCGCGCCCACGCGGGGAGTGTGGCGCACAAGGCCGGCCTTGGCCAGCGCCTTGACCATCGTCGTCGCCGTGCCGGGGACGACGCGCATCGCGCGCGCCAAATCACCCATGAGCACGGGCGCGCCCGGCTGCTCCGCCCCGAGCAGGTAGAGCTGCTTGATGTAATTTTCAACCGTGCTGGTGGCCATGGGCAAAAGGGGCGGGCGCGCCCCATTGGGAGGATTCCCCCCGGAAAAGGCGACCCTAAAATTTTGCGGTTGACATTTTGAATGCTCAAATTATAAAAGTGGTCTGTTCAAAATTGGAACACCATCCAGATGAAAGAAGAAGCCACCCTCCAGGCCGAGCCGCCGGCACAGAAACGGGCCGGGCCGCAAGGCGCAGTCTCGCTGGAAGGGCTGCACAGCTCCGTCCGGCTGCCCGATTTTACCGCCAAGCCCTGGCGGCAATATCTGGCCTTTTTTGGGCCGGCCTTGCTGATTAGCGTGGGTTACATGGATCCGGGCAACTGGGCCACTGACCTACAGGCCGGGGCGCAGTTTAAGTATCAATTGCTATGGATTGTGGGCGTTTCCAGCCTGATGGCGATTTTTTTGCAGGTCGTTTCCGCCCGGCTGGGCCTGGCGACGGGGAAGGACCTCGCCCAATGCTGCCGGGACTTCCTCCCGAAATGGACGCGCTGGCCGAATTACCTGAGTTGCGAAATCGCCATCATGGCCTGCGACCTGGCCGAAATTTTGGGCAGCGCGGTGGCCATCCACCTGTTGTTCCCGCGCATCACCCTCTTGTTCGCGGTCTGCATCACGGGATTTGACGTGCTGCTGTTGTTGACGTTGCAACGCTTCGGCATGAGGATGATTGAGGCGGTCGTCTTGGTGCTCGTGGCCACGATTGCGGGCTGTTACTTCATCGAGATTTTTGTCTTTCCCGCGACCGCGCCTGGCTTCCTGGAAATGGGCGGGGGATTATTTGCCCCCGACCTGCCGGCCTTTTTCCGCAGCCACGACCTGGTTTATATCGCGATTGGCATTATCGGGGCCACGGTCATGCCGCATAATTTGTATTTGCACTCGGCGCTGGTCCAATCGCGGCAGTTGCGCAACGACGAGCCCTCGATGCGCCAGGCCGTTCGTTATAACACGATTGACACCACCGTGGCCCTGACCGTGGCGTTTTTCGTCAACGCGGCCATCCTGGTGCTGGCCGCCGTGGTGTTTTACGGCCACGACAAGGTGACTTTGGCGGGGGGCCAAGTCGTCACGTTTGACGCGGATGCCGACTGGATCCAGGTCGCGTATCTGACGCTGGCGCCGCTTTTGGGCACGGCGGCGGCGAGCCTCCTTTTTGCCGTGGCGCTGCTGGCCAGCGGCCAGAGCAGCACGATCACCGGCACCCTGGCCGGCCAGGTGGTGATGGAGGGGTTCATGCACTGGAAAATCAAGCCTTGGGTGCGCCGCCTGATTACCCGGCTCTGCGCCATCGTCCCCACGGTCATTTTTATCGCCATCCGCGGCGACAACAGTGTGAACGACCTGCTTACCCTCAGCCAGGTCGTGCTCGCCATCCAGCTGCCCCTGGCGATGTTCCCGCTGATGTGCTTCGCTTCCTCGAAACGTCGCATGGGCGCGCATCGCATCGGCGGGTTCCTGATCACCACCGGCTGGGTCTCGTGCGTCCTGATTACCGCGCTCGACCTTTACGGATTGCCTGACGCCTGGCATCAAGCCATGGCGGTATTTTCCGGCCATTAAATTTAATCCAGCAGACCGGCGTTTTTTGTTCTAGTCTCTCCCGGCCGTTTGCGATTAACTTGGCCCATGAGTCTGCGCGCCCGCAAGCCCGTCATTTTGGTCTTCGTCGCGGGCGCGCTCGCGCTCGGGGCCGTCATGGCCTATTTTTTTGGCGGGCGCGAAGATTTTTCCCGCCATGAGTCGTTTTTGCTCTATTTCGACGGCTCCGTGAACGGACTCGGCCCCCATTCGCTCGTGCGTTTCAAAGGCGTGCCCATCGGCACCGTGGAGTCGGTGCGGCTGCACTTGCGCCCGACGGACGGCGACCGGCGGGTGCCCGTCATCATCCAATTAAACGTGAACCGCCTCCAGCACCAACTCGGCGTGCTCGAAGATTTGTCCGACCCGGCGGTGCTGGCGAGCCAAGTGCGCCACGGCCTACGGGCGCAATTGCAGACCGACAAATTTACCACCGGCAGCATGTTTGTGGAGCTGGAGTATTTCCCCAAAGAGCCACCGCCGGCCACCACCGCGCCGACCGGCGATTGGCTGGAGATTCCCACGATTCCCTCCCACGCGGTGGCCGGTTTGCGAAAAATCCAGGACATCGCACTCTGGCTGCCCACCTATGATTTCCGCGTCAAATTGGGCCAGGTCAGTGATTACCTCGATTCGCTCAACAACCGCGTGTCCGTCATTCCGTTCGCCGAAATATCACCAGAAGCTCGTGGACACGCTCGCGCCGGTGGCCAATTTCAACCTCGGACCCGAGCAGCGCAATCTCACCAACTTCCTCGCGCGCCTCAATAATTTTCACGACCGCGTCGCCTTCACCAACGACCAGTTTGCGGCCACCGCGCAAAACTTCGTCACCCTGAATCACGAGGCCCGCGCCGACCTCGCGCAAGCCAACGACGCCCTGGCCCAGGCGCGCGGCGTCCTCAGCCCGAACGCCCCCTGGCTCACCCATCTGACCCATAACCTCCAATCGCTGTCTTCCGACATGGGCAACCTCACGGCTAAACTCAACGCCACCGAGCAGCAGCCGGATGTGCTGGCGAAAATCCCGAAATAGTCCCTCGCGGGCGGCGTTTTCGGTTGACAGGCGGCCTGCGGCCCGGTTTTATCTCCCTTTTTCCGCCATCATTCCGGCCCTTCCCACTATGAAAGTCGCCAGTTCCATCAAGTCCCTCAAATCGCGCCACCCCGGCTGCCAGGTCGTGCGCCGCAAGGGCCGCATTTACGTCATTAACAAGACGAACCCGCGCTTCAAGGCCCGCCAGGGCTGAACCTTTGCGCACCCCGGTGCCCACCGGCGGCTGCGTTCTCATTGTTCCCACCTTTTCCCACTCCCGTCGTGAAAAAAGAAGGCCATCCCGAATACCACCCGGTCTGCTTTGTGGACGTGTCCACCGGCCGCAAGTTTTTGACCCGCTCGACCATGCGCTCCAAGCAAAAGGAGAACATCGAGGGCGTCGAGTATTTCGTCGTCGTGCGCGACGTGACGAGCGACTCCCACCCGGCCTACACGGGCGAAAAGCGCTTTGTGGACAGCGCCGGCCGCGTCGAGAAATTCAAGACCAAGTTCCAGCGCTTGCGGAAGTAAAGCGATTGCCTGGACGACGTGAAGCTGGTCGCGCATTCGATCTTACAGGTGAAAGGCTACAGGTATTCATGCGCGCAATCCACCCAGCGGATGCGGGCAAAGCCTTGGGCCAAGTCCCCGCAACGCCGAAAGGCCCGCAGACTGGCCGACACAACCGGGCGCAATGGCCTGATTGCTTCTTCATAACGCGTGGGATAATTGGCCAAAAAATTGTTGAGACAGGCGTGCAGGCCTTGCCCCCAAGGCGAAGCCCGCGGTCGTCTGGCGCCATAACGGATGCCCATTACATAAGTGAATAAAAGAGCATATATTGAATCAAGCTGGAGTTGTTCACCATGGGCCATCGGTGTAGTGTGTGCCATGGCTACAATGGAAGGTGCGGCTTGGCCCTTGGCAGTGGGGCGAACGCGCTGGAGTTCTGCGGCTCTTTCCGTTTAAAAGGCTCCATGCCTTCGCCCGCCCCAGCCTCCGCACTCGCGCCAACCGCCGCACCTCGCCGCCCATGGTCGTGGCGCCGCCTTGTGCCGGGCACCATCCTCGTGCTCGCGGCGTTTTTAATTTACTTCCCCGCCCTGCACGGTGACTGGCTGTGGGACGACAACTTCCTCGTCCGCTTCAATCCCCTCATGGCCGAGGCCGGCGGCTGGTGGAAATTCTGGTTCGCCCCGCCGGGGCCGGAGTATCTGCCGCTCAGTTCCACCCTCGAATGGGCGCTCTGGCGGCTGTTCGGCGACCACACGCTGCCGTTCCATTTGGTCAGTGTCGCCCTGCACCTCGCGAGCGCGTTTCTCCTCTGGCGCTTGTTGGCCCGGCTCGGCCTGCGCCTGGCCTGGCTCGGCGCATTCCTGTTCCTCGTCCACCCGCTCGCCGTCGAATCCGTCGCCTGGATTTCCGAATTGAAGAACACCCTCTCGCTGCCACTGCTGCTCCTTGCCCTGCTGTTTTGGCTCGATTACGACGAGCGCCCCCGGCCCGCCTATTATCTCGCCGCGCTCCTCCTGTTTCTCGCCGCGCTGCTCGCGAAGACCTCCGTGGTCATGCTGCCCTTCATTCTGCTGTTGCACGCCTGGTGGAAACACGGCCGCGTCACTCGCGAGAAATGGATTTCCATCGCGCCGTTCTTCGCCGTCGCCGCGGTGTTGGGCCTGCTCACCATTTTTTTCCAAAACCGCTGGGCCATCGGCGCGGAACCCATCCCCATCGGCGGCTGGCCCGAGCGCGCCGCCGGGGCCGGCCGGGCGCTGTGCTTTTATTTCGGAAAATTTTTCTGGCCCGTCAACCTCATGCCCGCCTATCCGCCGTGGAACTTCGATCCGCTGACGCCCGCGGAATTTCTGCCCTGGCTCGGCCTCGCCGCCACGGGCGCGCTGCTCTGGAGGGAAAGGACTTCTGCTTGGGGCCGCGCGGCCTGTTTGGGTCTTGGATTCTTCGTCCTCAACCTCGCGCCAGTGCTCGGCTTTTTGCCGATGTCGTATATGCGCATCGCCTGGGTTGCGGACCATTTCACCTATGTCGCCATGATTGGTCTGATTGGCCTCGTGGTGGCCGGGGTGGATTTCATCCTCGCGCGCTTGCCCAGGTTTTTGCTCCCCCCTGCCGCCGGCACCCTCGTGTTAATTACCTTTTCCCTCGCCTGGCAAAGTTGCAATTACGCGGGAAATTTCCGCGACCAGATTGCGCTCTGGTCCTACAACCTGCGGCTCTTTCCGAACTCCTGGCTCGCCGAGCTTAACCTCGGCCTCTCCCTCACCGACGCGCAGCGCCTGCCCGAGGCCCTTGATCATTTGCACCAGGCCGTGCAACTGCACGGCGATTTTTACGGCACCCACCTCGCGCTCGCCAACGTCCTCGCGCAATTGAATCGCCTCGACGAGGCCGCCGCGCATTACCAAATCGCCGCGCGGTTGCGCCCGGACTCGCTCGAAACCCACGTCAATTATGGCGATGTTTTGCTGCGCCAGGGCGACGTGCATGGCGCGGAGGTGCAATGCGGCCTGGCCGTGTGGTTCAATCCCGAGTCCGCCGCCGCGCATTACAACTACGCCAACGTGCTCCTACGCGAAAACCGCGTGCCGGACGCCATCCTACAATATCAACTCGCGCTCGAAATCCAGCCCGCCCTCACCCCCGCGCGCGACGCCCTGGAAAAATTGCACGCACCCTCCTCGGCGCCCGCCGTAAAATAGCAAACGCGGCCCGGCCTAATCTTCCAAACACGGCGCGAGCCACTTTTGCGCCGCGGCTGCGCTCCACTTTTTGCGCGCGGCATAATCGTCGAGCTGGTCGCGGCCAATCGGCCCCACATGAAAATATTTTGCCTGCGGGTACGCGAAATACAGCCCCGCCACCGTACTCGCCGGCCACATCGCGAAGTTTTCCGTCAGCCGTGCGCCGGTCACTCTCTCCGCGTCGAGCAGCCGCCACAGTTCGCTCTTCTCGGTGTGGTCGGGAATCGAGGGATAGCCGATGGCCGGGCGGATGCCGCGGTATTTTTCGTCAATGAGTTCCTCGGTGGTCAAGTTTTCCTGCCGGTCGTAACCCCACCATTCCCGGCGCACCTTTTTATGCAAGTATTCCGCGAACGCCTCGACGCAGCGGTCGCCCAGCGCTTTGATCAGGATGCCGGTGAAATCATCGCGGTTCTGCTCGAACTCCTTCGCCCAGACCTCCACCTCCGACCCGGCCGTGCAGACAAACCCGCCGACCCAATCCGGCACGCCGAACTCCTTGGGCGCGACGAAATCCGCCAGGCATTGGTAAGGCCGGTCGCCGTCCTTTTCCTTCTGCTGGCGCAGGAAATGAAAGGTGTCCAGCACGCGGTTCCTACTTTCATCGGTGTAAATCTCGATGTCGTCCCCCACACGGTTCGCGGGCCAGATGCCGACCGCACCGCGCGGCCGGAACCGTTTTTCCTTGATCACGCGCGCCAGCATTTTGGCCGCCTCGTCGTGCAACTTGCGCGCCTCAGCTCCGTATTTTTCGCTCTCAAAAATTTTCGGGTAAACCCCGCGCAAGCCCCACGAATGGAAAAACGGCGACCAGTCCAGGTTCGCGAAAATATCCGCCAGTGGCTCCTTGTCGAGCACGCGCACGCCGGGCGCAGCGGGGCAGGCCGGCGGTTCTTTGACCCAGTCGAAGTGGTGGCCGCGCGCCCGCGCCTCCGCCAGGGGCAGCAATTTGACGGCCTCGCGCCCGGCGGCGTGGCGCACGCGCAGCTTTTCATATTTCGCGGCCGTTTCCGCCGCGAACCCGTGGCGCATTTCCGGCGAGAGCAGCTTCGCGCACACGCCCACCACGCGCGAGGCGTCAATCACATGGATCACCGGCCCGGAATAATGCGGCGCAATCTTGAGCGCCGTGTGCGCCTCGCTGGTGGTCGCCCCGCCGATGAGCAGCGGCGCCCGCCAACCAAGGCGCTCCATTTCCGCCGCGTTGTGCGCCATTTCTTCGAGCGAGGGCGTGATGAGGCCCGACAACCCGATGATGTCGGCCTGTTTCTCCCGCGCGGTGGCGAGGATTTTTTCGCACGGCACCATCACCCCGAGGTCAATCACCTCATAGTTGTTACAGGCCAGCACCACGCCGACAATATTCTTGCCGATGTCATGCACGTCCCCCTTGACCGTGGCGAGGACGATGACGCCCTGCTTACGCGCGGCCGGGTTGGCCGCCCGCTCCGCCTCCATGAACGGCGTCAAGTGCGCGACCGCCTTCTTCATCACCCGCGCGCTCTTCACCACCTGCGGCAGAAACATCTTCCCTGCCCCGAACAGGTCACCGACGATTTTCATCCCATCCATCAGTGGCCCTTCGATGACCAGCAGCGGGCGGCCCAGTTGCAGGCGCGCCTCCTCGGTGTCCTCGTCAATAAAATCGGTGATGCCCTTGACCAGCGCGTGCGCCAGCCGTTTGCCCACCGGCAGTTGGCGCCACGTCGCGCTCTCCGGTTCCACCGCGGGGCCGCCCGCCGCCGCCGCCTGGTGCGCCTTGATCTCGTCCGCATAAGCGACGAGCCGCTCAGTCGCGTCGGCGCGCCGGTTGAGCAACACGTCCTCGACGAGTTCCTTCAGCCGAGGCTCGATCTCGTCATACACTGCGATCATGCCGGCGTTGACAATGGCCATGTCCAGCCCCGCGCGAATCGCGTGATACAGAAAGCAACTGTGCATCGCCTCGCGCACCGTGTTGTTGCCGCGGAACGAAAACGAGACATTGCTCACGCCGCCGGAGATGCGCGCGCCTGGGCACGCCGCCTTGATTTCGGGGATCGCCTCGAAGAAATCCAGCGCGTAGCGGTTGTGCTCCTCAATGCCCGTCGCGACGGTCAGGATGTTCGGGTCGAACACGATGTCGCCCGGCGGGAAATCGAGCTGCTCCGTCAGCAACTTATACGCGCGCGTGCAAATGCGGACTTTTTCGGATTTGCTGGCCGCCTGCCCCTGCTCGTCGAAGGCCATGACGATGGCGGCTGCGCCGTAGCGGCGCACTTCGCGCGCCTGGCGCAGGAATTTTTCCTCGCCCTCCTTGAGCGAAATCGAATTGACGACGCTTTTGCCCTGCGTGCATTTTAACCCCGCCTCAATCACGCTCCACTTCGAGCTGTCAATCATCAGCGGCACCCGCGCGATGTCCGGCTCGCTGCCGATGAGATTGAGGAAGCGCGTCATGCACGCCTCGCCGTCGAGCAGCGCCTCGTCGAAATTCACGTCGAGGATGTTCGCGCCGTTCTCGACTTGCTGGCGCGCGACGGCCAGCGCGGCGTCGAAGTCGCCCGCCTTGATCAGCTTCTTGAACTGCGGCGAACCGGTGATGTTCGTGCGCTCGCCGACGATCAAAAACGGCGCATCCGGCCCGGCGTGGGTCAGCGGCTCGAGACCGCTCAGGCGCAGGCCCGCGGGCGGGGGCGCGGGGCGGCGCGGCGGATATTTTTCCAGCCGCGCGCGAATGGCGCGAATGTGCGCGGGCGTCGTGCCACAGCAGCCGCCGACGATGTTCACCAGCCCCGCGCGCGCGAACTCCTCCAAAAACCCCGCCGTGTCCTCCGGCCCTTCGGGAAAGCCCGTTTCGCTGAGCGCGTCGGGCAGGCCCGCATTCGGGTAGCAGCTCACGTAGCAATCGGCCAGGTGCGACAATTCCTCGATATAGGGCCGCATCAGCGCCGCGCCCAGCGCGCAATTGAACCCCACCGACAATGGCCGCGCGTGCGCGACGGAATTCCAGAACGCCTCCGTGGTCTGCCCCGAGAGCGTGCGCCCCGAGGCGTCGGTGATGGTGCCGGAAACCAGCACCGGCAGCCGCCGCCCCGCGCGCTCGAAATACAAATCTATCGCATACAGGCAGGCCTTCACGTTCAACGTGTCGAAAATCGTCTCCGGCAGCAGCACGTCCACGCCGCCTTCGACCAGCGCGGCGACTTGCTCGTAATACGCGTCACGCACCTGGTCAAACGTCACGTCGCGCTTGCCCGGGTCGTTCACGTCGCGCGAGAGGGACAGCGTGCGGTTGAGCGGCCCCAGCGCGCCGGCGACGAAACACTTTCGCCCCGGCGTGGCGCGCTCGGCCTCGTCGGCGGCCTGGCGCGCAAGCCGCACGGCGGCGAGGTTTAATTCGCGCACCAGCGGTTCGAGCTGGAAGTCCGCCTGCGAAATCGTGGTCGCGTTAAACGTGTTGGTTTCCACCAGATCCGCACCCGCGGCGAAATACTGGCGGTGCACGTCGAGCACCAGTTCGGGCCGCGTCAGCACCAGCAAATCGTTGTTGTTCTTCAAGTCCGTCGGATGGTCCTTGAACCGCGCGCCGCGGTAATCCGCCTCCGCCAGTCGGTGCCGTTGCAGCATGGTGCCCATCGCGCCATCCAGAAAAACGAGGCGTTGCGCCAGCAGCGCGCGCAACTCCTCGCCGCGGGCCGTCAAAGGTAGGCGGTGCGTCGGGGCGATGGTCGCGGCAGCAGGCATGAAACTTAACGAATCAACGTATGTTGATATGATGATATGTCAAGGGTGGAAAATAAGGATGAAGGATGAAATCCAGAGTGGGCGGATATTCCCGTGACGACAAGCTTTGTGCTTCTTGAAACATTCATCCTCCATCCTTCATCCTTTCCCTTTCATCCTTCATCCCTCATCCTTCATCCCTTTTCCCCGATGTCCCCCTTCGCCGAACTGCCCCTCCCGCCCGACGCCGCCCCGCGCCTCGCCGCGCTGGCGGCGCTGCTGCGCGAGTGGAACGCCCGGCTCAACCTCGTCTCGCGCGCCGATGTCGAAAACCTCGAACGACGGCACCTCGCCGCCTGCCTCGCCCCGCTGAAATTCCTGCGCCTTGAACCCGGTGCCACAGTTTTGGATGTCGGCACGGGCGGCGGCCTGCCGGGCCTGCCGCTGGCCATTTGCTACCCGCAGGCGAAATTTCTGTTGGTGGATTCCATCGGCAAAAAAATCCGCGCAGTCGAAGACATGGCCCATCGCCTTGGCTTGAAAAACGTCGAGGCGCGAATTGCCCGCGTTGAAAGCCTGACCGGCCAATTTGATTTTGTGCTGGGCCGCGCCGTCGCGGCACTGCCGGAGTTCGCCGGCTGGGTGCGCCCACGGCTGAAGCGCGGTGCGCGCCACTCGCTGGAAAATGGCCTGCTGATCTGGAAAGGCGGCGATTTGGCCGCCGAAATCGCTGCCCTCGGCGTCGCGCCGCGGCAGAAGTTCTTCCTCGAAGCCTTTTTCCAGGACCTCTATTTTCAGGGAAAATACATCCTCCATTTCGCCGCCGAGGACATATTGAGCCAACCGCCCCGCCATGCGCCCGCCTGACCCCGCCCTCGCGCAACGCCTCGCCCAATTTCTCGGGCAGCCGCCGCGCCTCGACCCGACCGCCTACGTCGCGCCGCAGGCCACCGTCGTCGGCGACGTGCGGCTGGGCGCGCATTGCAGCGTCTGGCCGGCGGCGGTGCTGCGTGGCGACATCAATTACATCGCCGTGGGCGAGGGCACGAACATCCAGGACGGCGCGGTCGTCCATCTGGCCGATGATTTCCCCGCGATCATTGGGCGCTATGTTACCATCGGACATCGGGCGGTGATTCATGCCTGCGTGATTGAGGACGAATGCCTCATTGGCATGTCCGCGACCATTCTCGATGGCGCCGTCATCGGCGCGCAATCAATTATCGGCGCGGGCGCGCTGGTGACCAAGGGCACGAAAATCCCGCCCGGCTCGCTGGTGCTGGGCGCACCCGCGCGCATCCTGCGCGCGCTCACGCCCGAGGAACGCGCCGCCTTGCGCGATTCCGCGAAAAAATATATCCAGGTCGCCGCCGCGCACCGAAGCCGGAGCAACCCGCGATGACCACCCACATCGCATCCTGGGTTCGCGAAGTGGCCCAGTTAGGGCCGGACGCCGCCGTCCAGGTGCGCGACGAGGCCCATTGCCCCGACCCCGCCTGCCCGCTGCGCCACACGGCGATTTTGTGGGCGGACGCCGCGGGCCAAACCCACCGCATCGTGATCGTGAAACCACCCGCCTATGTGCGCCGGCCCGATGTCGAGCGCGCGCTGCGCCTTTTCGCGGCAATGCGGTGACGCTTAATCAGCCGGTTTGCCGCTGGCTCGCGCGCCGACTTTCAACGGACTCCGCGCCTCGCGTTTTAATTTTTTCAACGCCGCGTCCAGACCCTCGACATATTTCGGATCCATGCGGTCAATGAACAGCACGCCTTCGACGTGGTCGAATTCGTGCTGGATGACGCGCGCGAGCAGCCCGGAGGTTTCCAAAATGTGTGGCCGGCCCTGCGCGTCCTGGTAGCGCAGGCGCACCGCCCACGGGCGCGCGACCTTCCCGCGAATTTCCGGGAACGACAGGCAGCCTTCCTCGACCGTGCGCGTTTCGCCCGACCGATATTCGACCTCCGGGTTTGCCACAATGAGCGGCATCAGCAGCGCGGGCGGCACGGATTTGCCGTCCAGGATGACCTTCTCCGCCTCGGCCGTGCGGCTTTGCAAATCCGCCACAAACAGGCGCTTGGCTTGGCCGACCTGCTGCGCCGCCAGGCCGATGCCTTCGTTGGCGCTCATGGTTTCGAGCAGGTCGCGCGCAAAATCCGCCAGCGCCGCGTCGAACGTCGTGACGGTGGCCCCGCGCTTGCGCAGCACCGGGTCGCCATAAAAGCGGACATCGAGAAGCATGGGGATATCTTAAAGGTGAAAAGAGTGGTGCGAAAACAAAAAACATCAAGCGACCAAGGTTGTATTTTAACCCCAAAACAATTCACCGCAAAGCCGCAAAGAAGGATTTCTGCGCGAACGCTTTTCTTTGCGTTCTTTGCGCCTTTGCGATGAAACGAAGATTCAAAACAAGCCCTGGGTGATTCAAGAAATTTCATGCTCCACACAAACGGCGCTGGTTCAGAAGCGCCCTAGCCTGGGAAAAAGACCAGCGTTTGCCGTCGTCCATCTCCCGGTTAAGCCGGTCCAGCTCGGCCGCAAAAGCGGGGTCGCGGCTGAGCCGTTCGGCGTGAATCCACGCGGACACGGAAGCCTTTTGCCGTTCCGGCAGCTCGTTGTAGGCTTGCTTGATTTGGCTAGTGGTCATGGGGAAAAAATCGTGCTGGTGGGTCACTTTGTCAATCTTCCGCTAAAGCCGAAATCGAGTGGATTAATCCGATGATGCCTTCAAGCGGTGAGTGAATATTCGAGCGCCTTTCCGCCAACGGCCAAAGTCACATGGTTCGCCCCGTCTTTTTTGCGCGATTTGCGCACCTCACCCACCCGTTGTGCTGCGATGCCAAAGTTCGCGGCCGTGGCAACGACCCAGGCGACATCGTCCGGCAGGCAATACACCTCCATGCGGTGGCCCATGTTGAACACCCGGTGCATTTCGTGCGCCGTCGCGCCGCCGGCCTTTTGGATGGCGCGAAAGATGGGCGGCGGTGTAAACAAATTGTCCTTGATGAAATGCAGCCCGCGCCCGAAGCGCAGGCATTTCGTCTGCCCGCCGCCGGAACAATGCACGAGGCCGGCGAGACCCGCGCGGTTTTCCCGCAGCATCCGCGCGATGACCGGCGCATAGGTGCGCGTCGGGCTGAGCAGCGCCTGGCCGACGGTCATCTCACTGCCCGGCAACGCGTCCTCCAGCCGATAGGGGCCGCAATAGACGAAGGGTTTTTTGGTCGCGGCGTCAAAGGTTTCCGGGAATTTTTTGCGGTAATAAGAACCCAGCAAGTCGTGGCGCGCGCTGGTGAGGCCGTTGCTGCCGATGCCGCTGTTGGGCGCGTCTTCGTAACTCGCCTGCCCAAAGGAGGCTAAGCCGACAATCGCCAGTCCCGGGCGCAATTTTTCATTCGTCACCACCTCGTCGCGCCGCAGCACCGCCACGGCGCAGGAGTCCACGGTCAGCGTCGGCGTCAAGTCCGCCACGTCCGCCGTTTCGCCGCCACCGTTGACGGCTTCGATGCCCAGCGTGCGCAGACGGTTGATGAAATCCTCGTGGCCGGCGATGAGTTCCGCCAGCGGCCCGGCGGGGAAGCGCCGCGCATTGCGGTTGATGGTGCTGGAAAAAAGAACCGGCCCCGTTGCGCCGACGCACAACAAATCGTCGAGGTTCATCACCAGGCTGTCCTGCGCGATGCCGCGGAAGACGCGCGCATCGCCCGTTTCCCGCCACTGCAGATAGGCCAGCAGCGCCTTGGTGCCCGCGCCGTCGGCGTGGATGACGTTGCACAGGGCGGGGTTGCCCGTCAGGTAATCGGGCGTGATTTTGCAAAACGCGCCGGGAAAGAGGCCGCGGTCCAGTTTATCTACGGCTGCGTGGACATCGCCTTTGGTGGCCGACGCGCCGCGCGCCGCGTAGCGGCCGGATTCAGGTGGGGAAGGGCGTATGGGCACAGTTAAGCAAAAGGTGCGAGAAAGCCATCGGGACGTCACTCAAAAAAACGTTTCGAAACCGGCTTGGCGAAAATGATGGTCGTTGGTCAAGACGGCGCGCAGGCCTTTTTCGCGCATAATGACGAACGAAAAGCAATCGGTCAGCGACCAGGCTTTGTCGTCGTGCTGATGGTAGAGCAGCCACGCTGCGGCCAAATATTGGGAATTCACCGGTTCGACCAAGGCGGCCCGGCGCAACAACTCATAATAGTCGCGCACCAGCGTGCGATAGCGCGACCGGGCCACGCTGTTGGCCAGTTCAATCAACACCAATTCCGTGGTGACAATCGGTTCAGCGTGCGCACGCGACCAAGCCAGCACCGGTTCGTGATACTCGTCCCGTGGGTTGACGCGGGCCTGAAAATAAAAGGTGTCGGCGAAACAGGGTTTCATCGTTTCGCCGTTTTGGGCGAACCGTAAAGATAATGATCGTGTTGGGCGGCAAAGTCCGCGGGCAAATCGGCGACCAAGCCGTCAAAGTCTTTGAGCAACTCGTAAAGCGTGCGCCGGCGCGCAGGGCGGACGAATTTCCGCCGCGCGGCCCCGCCGACCCGGCGTCCGGGGATGGTGGTTGCTTTCATGGCGGCAAATCTGCGTCAAATCCGGTGGGTGGGCAACCCTGAATTTGTCCGTCGCAAGCAAAGTCAAACCAGCAATTTTTCAATTTCCGTCCGCAGCGCGCGATGGTCGTGCGTCACGGGAAACTGCGGGTTGGCCGCCGCGAAGGCGTCGGTCGGACAGAACAAAATGCCGTGGTTGGCGGCCTGGAGCATGGCGAGGTCGTTGTGCGAATCGCCCGCCGCGATGGTGTCGTAATTCAGGGCGCGCAGGGCCTCAACCGCGCGGCGCTTTTGGTCGGGCAGGCGCAGGCGGTAGCCGCTGATGCGCCCGCCGGGCGCGACCTCGAGTTCGTGGCACAGCAGCGTCGGCCAGCCGAGCTGGCGCAGGAGCGGCGCGGCAAACTGCTCGAACGTGTCCGACAAAATGATCACTTGGGTGCGCGCGCGCAGCCAGTCGAGAAATTCGCGGGCTCCATCCAGTGGCCGCAGGGTGCCGATGACTTCCTGAATGTGCGACAGGGTGATGCCGTGGCGGTCGAGCAGATCCAGGCGGTAGCGCATGAGTTTGTCGTAGTCCGGCTCGTCGCGCGTGGTGCGGCGCAATTCGGGCCGCCCGGTTTTTTCGGCGACGGCGATCCAGATTTCGGGCACGAGCACGCCTTCGAGGTCGAGACAAACAAGGTGCATGGCAGGCGGGTAGCGTCGGAATTTCCGGCGTCGGCGTCAATCCTTCGTCGCGGTTGTTGCGGGTTGGGCGGGTGGTGGGGCGGCTGGCTGGATTTGCACGCGGTGGTCAATGGCGCCGTTGGCCTTCACATAGACGAGCCATTCGTCGTAGCCGGGAAACCAGCGCGCCAATTCCGCGACGCGGTCCGGCCCGAGGGCGCGCAGCCACAAAACGTCCTGGGTGGCCGGGTCGGGCGAATTATACACCCATTCGGCGTTGGGGTCGTGATCGGGCGCGTAGATGACGAGGGCGAGTTGCTTGCGCCCGGTGGCTTGGGCGTGGTCGGCCAGTTCCTGGCGCGTCTGTTCGCGGTCGTAAACCCAGGGGAAGGTCAGCCATTGGGGAAAGCCGCGCGTCAAATCCCGGGTCGTGGCCGCGACCGGCCAGATCGCCAGTAACGCGCACGCGGCGCAGCCGAGCCACGGCCAGGTGCGCCGCGCCGCGCCCAACTGCCGCGCGCCCTGCACCACCAGCAGCAAGGCCGGCGCGGTCCACGCCGCCACATAATGCGAGAAGCCATAGAAACGCAGCGTCAGCAACGGCACGGCGATAAAGAGCAGGCTCAACAACGCCAGCCGCGCCATGCGGTCGCGCGCCCAAAAAACGGCGGCTAGCCCCATGGCCGCGAGTGGCCAAAGCCAAGGCGGAAAGAGAAACCCGAATTGCGCGGCGGCGAATTTTTTCAGGTTTGCCCCGTATTGCGCCATCGTCAGCGGATTGGCGCTCATGTTCGTGGCATACTCCTTTTCATAGTTGGCCAGAAACGACGGCAAACCCGGCGGGTCGGGCGCGGGTTTTTCCCAGATGAAAAGCACGACGCCGGGGACATGCGTCTGGTCATAGAGGCGGTGCGCGAAGACCGAGGGGCTGCCGGTGGTCGCCGCATTGTAGCCGAGCATCAGCGCCACGCCCACCGCCGCCGGCAGGATGAAAGCCAGCAAACTGGCCCATGCGTCTTTTCCATTGCCTGCGCGAATATCGCGCGCGGTCGCGCCGAGCAGCAAGGCCGCCGGCCCGAGCGCAAAAATAAAACCGTCCAGTGGCCGCGTGAGCGCCATGAGGCCGCAGCCCACGCCCGCCCAGGCCGCTGCGGTCCACGGATTGCCCCGCCGCCGCCAGCACCGCAGTGCGCCGCCGAAGGCCAGCGTGCCGCCCAGCGCGAGCACGCTACCGCCCCAGTAGGAATAGCCCCAATCGGTCATGGCCCCGTAGCCGATCATCGCCGCCAGCGCCCCGCCCAGCGCCCACGCCGGCGGCGCGGCGGCGCGCAGCATCCAATACAGCGCCACGGCCCACAGCCCGTTCACGATCCACACGCCGATGATCGCATTCCCGAGCCAGATCCCCAGCGCCAGCGCCGCGCCCGCGCCGGGCGGAAACTTCGCCACGTAGCGCGGCGTGATGAACTCATGAAACGTCTCGTAAAATTCCGGCGGCCCCGGCGGCGGGTCGTTAGTCAGCCGCCCATGAGCGAGGGTCTCGCCGATGAAGAGGTTGGCCTGCTCGTCATGCAGCGCGGGCAGCGGCGCACCATAGCGCAGCACGGGCAGGGCGGTGAAGGCCACACCCGCCGCGAAGAGCAACCCCGCCGCCAGCGCGGGCCGCCCGGCCAGACGCGAAATCGCCGCGCGAAACATCTGTGGATTTTTCCGTGCGCGGGTGGATTTGGCAACCACGGAGTGGGGGCGGTTTAATTTTCACCGCAAAGGCGCAGAGAAGGAGAATTAAACCACGGAGAACACGGAGGGCACGGAGGGGCTGGTTTTGAATGGAATTATCTCTGTGCTCTCCGTGTTCTCCGTGGTTAAACCCCCTGGCGCCCTTCGCGCCTTTGCGGTGAACCATTCCCGCCTAAACCTTCCCCGGTAGCGCCCTCGTCGAGATTTCGGTCTTCAGCAGCTCGCGCCAGTGGGCGAAGGGGAAGGTGCCCTCCATCGCTTTGTTGACGCGCGAGCGGGCGGAGACCGCGCCGCTTTCCTTTTCCTTCGCGCCGAGCACGAGCATGTGCGGCACTTTCTCGACCTCGGCGCGGCGGATTTTCGCGCCGAGCTTGTCGGGATGCGCGTCCACCGTCGCGCGCACGCCGTCGGCCATGAGTTGCGCGGCGAGTTCGCGGGCGAAGGGCACGAGGTCGTCGTTGAGCGGCAGCAGGCGGGCCTGCTCGGGCGCGAGCCAGGTCGGAAAATTCCCCGCGAAGTGCTCGATGAGGAAGCCGATGAAGCGCTCGTGCGTGCCGAGCGGGGCGCGGTGGATGCACAGGGGCGTCTTCGCGCCGTTGTCGCGGTCGGTGTAAACCAGGCCGAAGCGCTTGGGCACGGCGAAGTCCACCTGGTTGGTGGCGAGGGTGAATTCCTTGCCGATGACGCTCCAGACCTGCACGTCAATTTTCGGCCCGTAGAACGCGGCCTCGTTGGGCACCTCGACGTAGTTGATGCCGCTGTTTTTGAGCACGTCGCGCACCATGTCCTCGGTCTGCTTCCACAATGCCGGCTCGTCCACGAATTTCTGGCCCAATTTCGCGGGGTCGTGCGTGGAGAAGCGCATGACATATTTCTCGATCCCGAAAATCTTGAAGTATTTCAGATACATTTCGTTGACCGCGTTGAACTCGGCGGCGAACTGCTCCGGCGTGCAATAGATATGCGCGTCGTTCATGTTCAGCGAGCGCACGCGCATCAGGCCGATCAACTCGCCCGACTGCTCGTAGCGGTAGCAGCAGCCGTATTCCGCGAGGCGCAGGGGCAGGTCGCGATAACTTTTGGGCGCCGCCGCATAGATGCGATGGTGATGCGGGCAGTTCATCGCTTTGAGGTAGTAGCTATGCGGCCCAAGAATTTGATTTATACTCTCATCAATCTTTTCGCATTGTGACGTAGCAGCTTCGATTCTTTTGTCTAATTCGACATCAGAACTCTTCATAAGTTGAAGCTCGTAGCTTTGATTCATCAAGGCCTCCAGCTCCTGGCGCGACCGATATTCTTGAGCCTGTAATTTTGAATGCTGGCGACCATCATCGCTCGACAAATCTTTTTTGAGTACCATCGGCGGAAACATGCTTTCCGCGTAATACGGCAGGTGCCCGCTGGTTTTATACATGATCTCCTTGGCGATGTGCGGGGTGCGCACGCGGACGTAGCCGGCCTGGAATTCCGTTTCCTTGGCCAGTTCTTCGAGCGCCTCGATGATGGCGGTGCCTTTGGGCAGCCAGAGCGGGAGGCCGGGGCCGACGTATTCGGCGTCCATCGCGAAGAGGCCCATCTCGTGGCCGATTTTGCGGTGGTCGCGCTTTTTCGCCTCCTCCTGCATTTTGAGCCAGGCCTCGAGTTCCTCGCGGTTCGGGAAGGCGGTGCCGTAGATGCGCTGGAGCTGCGCGTTCTTCTCGTCGCCGCGGTGATACGCGCCGGCGATGGAGAGCAGCTTGAAGGCCTGAATTTTCGCCGTGCTGGCGACGTGGGTGCCCGCGCACAGGTCCAGGAACTCGCCGTTTTTGTAAAAGGAAATCGCCTCGCCGACGGGGATGTCGGCCAGGCGGCCTGGCTTGTATTTGGTCTGGCCGGTGCTTTCGATGAGTTTCAGGGCCTCCTCGCGCGAGACCTCGAGGCGCTCGAATTTTTGGTTTTCGCCGGCGATGCGGCGCATCTCCTTCTCGATTTTCTCCAAATCCTCGGGCGTGAACTTGTGGTCGAGGTCGAAGTCGTAGTAAAACCCGGTATCGGTCGGCGGCCCGATGTCGAGCTGCGCCTGCGGGAAGAGTCGCCGCACGGCTGCGCCCAGCACGTGCGCGGACGAATGCCGCAGTTCCTCAAGGGGAGTCATCTTCTTCATGGGAAACGGAAAAGATACCGCTTGCACGCGCCGGGGGGAAGGATTTTTTAAGTTGGCCCAAACACCGCCAGCCGGGTTATGGCAGCTTGGCCGGCAACACGGGCAGATGGGCGGCGGTGGCGAGCTGGCGCTGGTTCACATCGAACGAGAGCAATGCGCTGGCCCGCAAATGCAGCGCGGCGGCGACGTGGAGCAGGTCGAACGAACGGCAGCCCGCGCTTTCCGTATGGCGCGCGGAAAGGCGTTCGGCTTCCGCCAGCACGGCTTCATGATCCAGGCTTTGGAATTGGAAAGCCCCCGTAGCGAGATTGTCGTCAAACGCGCACAAGACGGCTTCGGCTTGTTTGCGCGGAAAGCCCTGCTGGCGGTGGTGGGCGTGCCGGAAGACTTGCAGCCGGATGGCCTGGCGGAACTCAAACAGGTTCAGCCGCGAGAGCGCGCAAGGTTGCGCGGCGCCCGCGAGCACGGCCCGCGCCGGCGCCGAAAAACTTTGCGGGACATACAGCGGAATCAGGAACGACGTGTCCGGGTAAAGCATGGTCAGCCTTCGTCTTCGTCGCGGGCGGCGCGGAGCATGGCCCGGGCCTCCGCGTCGTTGAACTGCCGGTCGCCCCAGAGGCGTTTCAGTTGGGCGGCAAAGTCCACGGCGCCCCCGCGTTTTCCTTGCGCGGGCGCGGGCACCAGCGACGCCACATGCACGCCGTGCTTGGTGATGGCGACCGGCTCGCCCTGGCGGAGCCAGGCTTCGAGTTTGGGAAAGCGGGTGCGCAAGTCCCGGATGGCGGCGGTTCTCATGTGAATCAAAGTAGGGTTCACAGGGTGGAAAGTCAAGTTGGGAAAACCGGCGCATAAACACTGCTGCTCCGACCTTGCCACCCTGCCGCAATCGCATAGGCTTTGACCTTTTCCATGAGCGCCACTGCCACCCAAGCCAGGCCCAAGCCGCCCAAAGCGCGCGGGAACCGTCCCTCCGAAGCTCCGCCGAACGGAGCGCAGGGGGGCAAAGAATCCCTGCCCGATGCGCGAGGGCATTTTGGCGTTTACGGCGGTATGTTTGTGCCGGAGACGCTCATGACGCCGTTGCTTGATCTTGAAAAGGCCTATTGCGCCGCGCGTGACGATGCCGCGTTTCAACAGGAATTCGCCGGGTTGCTCAAAAATTTCGCCGGGCGGCCGACGGGGCTTTATTTCGCCGAACGCCTGACCAACCACCTCGGCGGCGCGAAAATTTACCTCAAGCGCGAGGACACGCTCCACACCGGCGCGCACAAGATCAACAACGTCCTCGGCCAGGCGCTGCTCGCGCGGCGCATGGGCAAGACGCGCGTCATCGCCGAAACCGGCGCGGGCCAGCACGGCACGGCCACCGCCGCCGTCGCCGCCAAATTCGGCCTCGAATGCGTCATTTACATGGGCGCGGAGGACATGCGGCGCCAGGCGCTCAACGGTTTCCGCATGAAGCTGATGGGCGCGACCGTCCACGGCGTCGAGGTTGGGCAAAAGACGCTCAAGGAAGCGGTCAACGAAGCGATGCGCGACTGGGTGGCGAACGTGCGCACGACGCACTACATCCTCGGCACCGCCTATGGCGCGCATCCGTATCCGATGATGGTGCGTGATTTTCACCGCGTCATCGGTCGCGAGGCCCGCGCGCAAATCCTCGCCGCCGAGGGCCGCCTGCCGGACGAGATCGTCGCCTGTGTCGGCGGCGGCAGCAACGCCATCGGCCTGTTTTTCGAATTTCTCGAGGAGGCCAGCGTCAAGCTCACCGGCATCGAGGCCGGCGGGCGCGGGATTAAACCGGGCGAGCACGCCGCGCGCTTCGCCGGCGGCAAGCTCGGCGTGCTGCAAGGCTGCCTGACGTATTTGCTGCAAAGCGCCGACGGGCAAATCCTCGGCACTCATTCCGTCTCTGCCGGGCTGGACTACGCGGCCGTCGGGCCGGAGCACGCCTATTACCACGACCGCGGCCGCATCCACTACGGCTACGCGACCGACGTGGAGACCCTCGCCGCCTTCCAACTCCTCTGCCGGCTCGAAGGCATCATCCCCGCGCTGGAAAGCACGCACGCCCTCGCCTACGCCGTGCAGCGCGCCCCGCAAATGCGCCGCGACGAAATCCTCCTCGTCAACCTCTCCGGCCGCGGGGACAAAGACGTTCAAGAAGTGGCCCGAATTTTAGGTGGATCGGAACCGAAATAATTATTAACCACGGAGAACACGGAGGACACGGAGAAATATAGCTTGTAAAAATCCCCCCTCCGTGCCCTCTGTGTTCTCCGTGTTTCAATTCTTAATTTTATGTTAAGCATGACTGGCTATGGTGGTGGAGTTGCCGCGCTGCCTGGTGCGGCCGCCCGCGAAGTTTTCGTCGAGGTCTCCTCGGTCAACCGCAAGGGCCTCGAGCTCTCGGTGTCGCTCCCGCGCGAATGGAACGCGCTCGAAGGCCCCCTCAGCGAACTGGCCAAGGCGCGGCTGCACCGCGGCGCCGTGCGGCTCAGCGTCACCCTGCGTATGACGACGGCACAAACTCCCGGCGCCCCCGGCCTGCAATGGGACGACGCGGCGCTGCAAAGGGAATTCGACCAGGCGCGGATTCTGGCCGACCGCTTCGACGTGCCGTTCACGCCCGACCTCAATCTGCTCCTGCGCCTCGCCCAAAGCACCCAATGCGAAGCCCCGCCCTCCGCCGACGAGGCAAAAGCAGCCGTCGAGCAAGCCGTCGCCGCCGCGCTCGCGCAATTGACCGCCGCGCGCGGGCGCGAGGGCGAGGCCCTGCGCCGCGACCTCGCCGCGCGCACGGGGCTGCTGAAAAAAATCTGCGCGGAACTCGCGCCGCTCGCGCCCGCCTCGGTCGCCCGTTACCGCGAAGGGCTGCACGCCCGCCTCGCACAAATCGGGCTGGCCATTGACCTGAATGATGAGCGCGTCCTGCGCGAAATCGCCCTCTTTGCCGACCGCTGCGACATCAGCGAGGAACTCACGCGCCTGGCCAGCCACCTCGACCAGTTTGAAAAAATCCTCGCGGAAGACGGCCCCGCCGGGCGCAAGCTCGATTTCCTCTGCCAGGAAATCCACCGCGAGTTCAACACCGTCGGCAGCAAAGCCCAGCACCTCGACATCACCCGCCGCGTCCTCGACGCCAAAAACGAATTGGAGCGCATCCGCGAGCAGGTGCAGAATGTGGAGTAGGAAAGTGAAATTACGAAATTCGAATTACGAATTGCGAAACGAAAGATTCTAAAATCAGAATTTTCAACCCAAGTTATGGCGAGCGGCCAGGAGCCGGTGGGGGCGGTGGGGCCGGGACGGAGCTGTTTCCTGCGTCAACCGATTTTATATACCATCGGCCGTTGATTTTGATAAGGGTTTGGGTAGCTTGAATTCCTAAACCACCACCGTGGGCAGTAGGATACGTAAATAGGTAGGTTGCTTCGTCGCCAGCGGCGTTATAGGTCGGGGTCTGGTCTTCAAGGGCCTCCCAAGCTTGCGCCGCGTCTTGCGCTGTGGGGTTGCTAATGAATTCCGGGTTAATGCCGAGAGCCGCCATCTGCTGGTCAGCCTCTTGTATTCCTTGTATAGTCTGGGGGCCGATTTTTGCCCATTCATCCGGCGGCGTGAAAGTTTGCCAGAACGTCACCAGATCGTTGTCCCGGTATAAACGCACGATGTAGGGTATGACGGTTTTCAAATCGGCTTGGGGATCGGCGGCGGCGGCTGGAGACGGAGTGACGTCCGGTAACGTGGCGACGGGTGTTGCCGGGGGCACTTTAGGTGGTTCGACTTGGTTTGCCGCGAGCAAGGGTGTCGCTGGATTTACGGTCGGCGCGGAGACATTTACTAATGCCCCGGTGGATAATGGCGTGGGCGCGCGATGGGCAAGAATCGCTACCGTGATTCCCACGAGGGCGACCACCGCCGCCAATCCTTGGACAAGTTTTGACGTAATCATGGTTTTGAGGGAGGTGAGGATTAAAGTCAGGATGCTCATGGCCGCCGCGCCGCTCAGGGCGAGGTCGGAGATGGTCGCCGCCCACTCCGGCGCGACGACGGCGGCGGGGCTGGCTTCGAGCGTCGTGCCGAGCGCGGCGGCGGAACCGACCGTCACGCCGGAGCGGACGAGCAAGCCGCGCAATTTTTCCAGCGCGCGGGTTACGCGTTTTTGCGCGGCGTCTTCGCTGGAGCCGAGGGCGCGGCCGACGCTCCGCAGGTCGCGCTGTTCCAGATAGCGCAGCACGAGGGCGTCGCGGTCGGCGGGTTCGAGCTGGTTGAGCGCGTCATCGAGCACGGGGGCGAGTTGTACCCAGGGCGCATCCGGACCAGAATTTTCGTTTACGGCATTGATTTCCATGGCAGTCCTTTCCCGCGCGCGGCGGCGGTGTTCGGCGCGCGCGGTGTTGAGCGCGAGATAACAAGTGTGCCGGTGCAGCCAGCCGCCCAGCACGACGCCCGCGGGCAGAGAGGGGGCCTGCTTCGCCAAATCGGTGAACACGTTCTGCGTCACGTCCTCCGCCAGATGCGGAGCCGGGGCCAGGATGCGCCGCGCGGTGCCGTGGACCATGCCGAGGTGACGCCGCACCAGCTCCCGAAACGCCGCTTCGGAGCCGGCGGCATAGTACCGCAGCAAATCGGCGTCCTCGGTCGGCAGGTCATGCATCTTACCCTATAAAGAACCGCCCAGCCGGAAAATCCGACAAAAAATTCACCGCCAAGGCGCCAAGAGCGCAAAGGAGGTTTTTGCGCTAAAATCACCCTGCGCATCCTTCGCGCCTTCGCGGTAATAAAGAGATTGCTCCACTCAACCCCCTCCGCCGCCTCCACCCGCGCCACGGCCGCCGCCGCCTCCACCCGCCGGAGCCGCGCCCGCCGACGCCCAAGGCGCGGTGCGGTTGGCGTTGGTCGTAAAATTAGCGCCCATGCGGCGGGCCATGCGGTTGAGCGCCTGCGGGTTGTCCGTCGGGAGCGTGGACAGCCATTGCGCCTGGTCGGGAGAAATTTGGTTCGAGGCAATCGCCGCCTGCAGCCCCGCCGTGTCCCCGCTGGCCAACATGCGGATGGCGACGGAGCCGATGGCCTTGTCGCGTTCGGTTGGGTCGGTGATCTGGGCGCTCCACGTCAGCGCCGTGGCCGAATCCACATTGCGCGCCTGCGCGGCGAAAGTGGCCACCGCCTGGTCGGTCGCGGGCGAGGGCGGGAGGGTGTTGAGGAAGGCCGCCGAGCCGTCGAGGTCGTAGCGCGACCACGAGCGCATCGCGTCGGCCAGAATCGTGCCCGAAGGCTGCCCGGAACTGGCGGAGATGTTGGCGTCCAACTGCGCCGCCCAGACGGCGGCCGCCTGCGGGTCGTCGCGCGCCCACGAGCGGGCCAGTTGCGCGGCGTCGGCCGTTTGCTGGGCGGGGTCGGAGAGGTTGGCGACGTATTGCGAGGCGCTGGCCGGGTCGAGCTGCGCCCATTGGTTCATCAGCTCGTTGTTGGCGGTGGTCTGTTGCGCCGCCGGCAGGGTGGCAAACATCGCCAGCGCGCCGGTGAAATTGCCGCTATTGGCAAAGGCGTCCGCGATGGCGTTGAGGCCCTGGCGCTGGATTTGCGCGCTGGCGGGAAGACTCGGGTCGAGGCCCTGGAGAAAGGACATGGCGGTCGCCGGGTCGTTGGCGGCCAAGCCCTGGATGGCGTCGCGGTAGCGCTGGGCGAGCATCGGGGCCGGCAGCGCCTCGGTGGAATCCGTGATGAATGCAATGGCGGCCTTCGGGTCGGTGGTGCCGAGGGCCTTGAGCGCGTCACCCACGCCGGCTTCGCGCACGCGGGGGTCGGTGACCTTGGTGTAATCCTTGAGATAAGCATTGGGGTCGCGCGCGGCCCACGAGGCGATCATGGCGGCCATCATCGCGTCGCGCGGCTGGCCGTCCGCCATCTTCTGCAACTCGTCCAGAATCCCCGGACACTCGGACGGGTCGAGGCCATCTGCCCAGGCCTTGAGCGAGTCCGCGTCGGGCCGGCCCTTCGAGTTCATCAGGTCCTTGGTCGAGGGCACCGGCTGGGCGGCGGAGTTCAGGGTGATGGAAACGCCGTGCTCGGTCAGGGCTTTGCCGCGGCCGGTGACGGGTTTATTATTGCTTGCGCCGTGGTTGACGCCGATCCAATACGCCGTGCCACTGCTGACGCACCAAACGGCCAGCGCGAGCAGGATTTTTAATTTGGGGGATTTCATGGGGGTAAGTGCGGGTTTATGGAAGACGGAAAATGGAAGATGGAAAAGCCCGAACGCGGTATTGGGGCAGGGCAAAACTGGGGGGAAGCTACCACCCCAAAACAGTGTAACCCGCGTGCAGGCTCCCAAGTTGCGGCAAATTTCACCTTTCGTCAAACGGAAGCTATTAAACCAAAAAAACGCCCATGAAACCACGGATTTCACGGATGAGCCGATAACCAAGCGGATGGAGAAGGTTAGGACGTGGCCCAGTTTGGACGTGCCGGCCGGCCAGTCGTGACGCGGTGGCTACACTCCCTTTTACCCACTTGCGTTTAGTGATTGATATAGGGGCGTTTGCGAAAGAATGGAGGGTTTTGCGGATACCTATGGGCCAAGTGAGTGGGAACAAACCGTAGGCCACCCTTAAGCCCGTCGCCACCCGGATAAAACAACATTAAACAGCATGAGCCAACGCCACCCTAAAAGGCAATAGCCGGTCGGTTAAGGTTCCTTGGCCGGCAACATTTTATTAATCGCAGTGACCAGTTCATCATTGGAAAAAGGCTTGGCCAGAACGTATTTGGCGCCCAATTGCTCGGCGGTTTTTAAATAATTTGTCGCGGTCCCACGTCCCCCTCCGGACATCGCGATAATTTTAACTTCCGGCCATTTTTTTCTCAATTCAATGATGGTTTCGATTCCCTCCTTCTCCGGCATAATGAGGTCGGTGAACACCAAATCGGCCGGAGCGCTGGCATAGCGGGCCAGACCCTCCTTGCCATTGGGCGCTTCCGTAACGGTGTGACCCAATTGCTCCAAATTTTCGCGAAGCATGGGGCGAAATGACTCGTCGTCATCAATGATGAGCAAATGGGCCATATTTAGATCCGGGGTTGTGTATGTAAGACGCGGTGGACGGCGAGACCCAGCGACTGGATGGTGTGGGGTTTAAGCAATATCTCGCGTATGCCCATTTCACGCACGCGTTCCGGGGTCAAACTCGCGCTGTAGCCTGTGGTGAGAATGATGGGCAAATGGGGACGGATCTGGAGGAGTTCCAAGGCGAAATCCGTGCCCAACATTAAAGGCATGGTCAAGTCGGTGATAACAAGGTCAAAGGCCATCGGGTTCGCTCGCACCATCGCGAGCGCCTCGGTCACGTTGGTCTTATTTTCGACGACATAGCAAAGTTCCTCAAGCATATTCTGACCAAGCATTGCGAGCGGCATTTCGTCGTCCACAAAAAGAATTCGCTCACCGTGTCCAGCCGGGGTCTCTTCCACAGTGGCCGCGGTTTCCTTGCTCGCCTCGGTGGTAATGGGAAAATATAAGTGAAAGACCGTGCCTTCTCCCGGCTGGCTGTAAACAGTGATGGCTCCGCCATGGCTCTGCATAATTCCATGCACCACGGACAGACCCAGGCCGGTACCCTCGCCCGGCCCCTTGGTGGTAAAAAATGGCTCGAAGATGCGCGCAATGGTCGCGCGGCTCATGCCATGCCCGGTATCGCTGACACTCAGCCGTATATAGGGGCCGGCCCGCAAGTCGGCATTGGCCCCCGCCAGCAATTCGTCCACCGTGAATTTTTCCAATCGCACCCCCAGCCGGCCAGGACGATCTTTCATCGCGTGCGAAGCATTGGTGCAAAGATTCATCACGATCTGGTGAACCTGGGTGGCGTCGGCCAAAACCGGAGGCAGGTTGGCATCCAGCGAGACCTCAAACTCGATGTTGCTCGGGATGGACGCCCGCAATAGTTTAAGTGGCTCCTGCACGACGTTGCCAAGTTCAACCGGCTTTCGTTCCTGCGCCTCCTGCGGGCGGCTAAACGTGAGAATCTGTTTTACGAGTGAGACGGCGCGCGTGCCGGCCAGAAACACGGCATCAAGATATTTGATTATTGTTGGATCATGGGCTGCGCGTCGTTTGGCCATTTCCGTGTAGCCGATGATGGCGGCCAGGATGTTGTTGAAATCATGCGCAATCCCTCCCGCCAGGGTGCCGATGGCCTCCATTTTCTGGGCCTGCCGGAACTGTTCCTCCACTTTGCGTTGCGCGGTGATGTCGCGAAAAGTCCAAATTCTGCCGTAATGTTTTCCTGTTTTATCCAGGACTGGGGCCGAATAGCGATCCAGGATGGTTCCATCCTGGAGTTCAAATTCGTCCCGGCCTTTCTCTTGGGGATGGGCATAAAGGTGGTTTACCCGTTCGCTAAATTGTTTGGGGTTCTTGGTTCGCTGGGTTACATATTGAAGCAATTTGGTATCGTCATCGTCCCGGGCGATTTCATCTGGAATCTTGAAAATTTCAATCAGCCGCCGGTTTTGCAGAATCTTTTTGGCGTGTTCGTCCACGACCAAAATGCCGTCGATGGTGGAATCCACCTGCGCTTCGAGCAAAGCGGTTTTTGAAACCAATTCCGCCTGCGCCTGCTTGCGCTCAGTGATGTCACGGGCGAAACCGCAATTGAACTCTTTGCCCTCAAAGCGCACATAGGTTGAAACAATCTCGACCGGGTACTTGCTGCCATCTTTGCGGCGATGCACGCTTTCACGGGCGAAGAATCCGGTTTCCCTTAACCTTTTCCACACCTCTTGCAGGCGAAGAGGCGTGACATGGGTGGCAATCAGCGTAATCGGTTGGCCGAGCAGTTCTTCGCGGGTATAGCCCAGGGCTTTGCAGGCTGAATCGTTGACGTAAACGAACCGATTGTTCGTATCCAACCAATAAGCCCCGTCAAAATGTTTGTCGACGGTAACCTTGAGCATCTCAAGCTGCTCCGTGGCCCGCTTGCGCTCGGTGGTGTCCTGAATATAGGAAATCAGGTAGGCGTCTTTACCGCGCGATTTCTCAATGAGGGCGGTGGACAGGTAGGCCCAGACGACTTGCCCGTCCTTGCGGAGATAACGCTTCTCGGTTCGCATGGTTTTGGGCCCGCCGAATCGCGCATCGTCGAGAAATTTGCAGCCAATTTCCTTGTCCTCATCGTGGGTGACATCATTAAAGGTCAATTGGAGCAACTCGTCCTCAGAGTAGCCCAGCATGGCGCATAAAGTGGGGTTGGCTTTAAGAAATCTTCCATCCGTGGCCACCAGGCAGACGCCGACGGTGGCGTTTTCAAAGGAAGTGCGGAACAATTCCTCGCTCTCCCGCAGTTCCCTCAACTCCCGCCGCCGGATGGACAAATTCACAATCAGCACCGCCGCACAGACGAAGGCCAGCACCATCACGATCGCCACCGCCCAATACAGCCGGTGGACGCTGTTGCTGATGTGGTCCGTGTAGATCAGGCTATTGGCATGATTGTAGTCCAGCAACGCCTGGGCGGAGTTTATCGCTGAAACGTAAGCGGGCACCAAATCGTTTTCGAGGAAAGCAGCGCTCTTGTCCCGATCCCCGGCTAAAATTAACGCCTCATAGGCCATGCGCTGCTGCTGGAACTTCGCATACTGGCTTGTCACTTCGGCGAGCAACGCTTGGTCTTTCGCTGGATTGATTTTAATCGTGGCCTGGTATTGCTTGACATCATTGGCGAATGCCGCATCGGCGTCATGCACTGTTTTAAGACTCGCGTCCCGGGATTCGGTGGTCTGCGCGAAAGCCGCCACCATCACCCAACCGACGCTGCGGGACATATCCATGCGCATCTTGTGCGCGGCGATGGTGCCGGGCACGGCATCCTTGGCGACTGACTCACTGTCGCGCTTCACTTGCTGCCCGCTGAAGTAAGCCACCGCCCCCAAAGCGATGAACAAGCATATTATTGCTATGCTTGCCAATCGTATCCGCAGCGATGTGTCGGTTTGGTTTTTCATCGTTCCAGCGAAAGCTAAAGGCATAAAACGCATGACCACGAACGCACCCTGACTGTCGGAGGTTACGCGGGTAAAATATAACTGTCAATGTTCCACCACCCAAGTGATCGGTGCTGGCCCATCCACGTATTGCAATACTGTCGCACGAGTAGTAAGGAGGCCCATGTGCAAATTATCCGCAGTCATCTACCCAGGCGCCGAAAGCGATCGGTTGATCGCTTACCATCCCGAGATAGTTACAACGACACAGGGATAAACCCCGGAGAAGGCTCTGGCTAACTTAAAAGGGGCCCCCGGCCTTTATTTCAAGGAGTTTCCTTTGCCTGCAAACCAACGCGTCATTCTAAAAACCTTCACCGTTAAACGACGCTTGACAATAAATTAATTATTTACTATTTATAATATTTCGCCCATATCACATAGAATTTTGTGCGTGCCCGATGGCTGTTTTATGACTTTTTAATTGGTGTCATGCAAACCGTTGAAATATATATACTTGTGTAATCTTGGTGTGGCCGTAACTAGGTGCTCTAGCCCGCGCTTCTTTCGCGGGGGCTGCATTTAGGTCGCGGGCTAAAGCACCGCGCCAAGAAGAAGATGATCCTTCAAATTACACCATTACCTTTACGGCGACGATTGAATCACCACGCTGGCGCTGCCAGTGTTGCCACTCGGCGGGGTCGGCGGCGTCGAACCATCCGACATGATCACCCTGGCGGAGTCGTCGCCCTTGACGATGATGTTGGCCGGCCCGGGCGGCGTGGTCACGGTTTGGGTGGTTCCATCCGGCAGGGCAATGGTCATCGTGCTGGCGCCGCTGTTGTCGGTTGGCAGCTGTGCGGCGGTGCTGGTGGAAATTACCATTGTGCCGCCACCTAGGCTGCTGGCAGAGCTGGTGCAGCTGGAGGTGCCGTTGGAGATCGTCAGCGAGGAATTGCTCCCGGCGTCGTTCGAGATCCTCTGCGATGAGCCATCCGACATGGTCAACGTGACGGTGCCATCGCCATTGTCGGTCACGTTGGTGGGTACGGGCGGTTTCGGCACGATCTGGGTCGTCCCATTCGGCAGGGTGATAGTCATGGTGCCGTCGCCATTGTCGGCAATTTGCGGCATCTCGCCTGAACCGGTGGGAATCACATGACCACCGATGGATAGCATTACTTGGTCGTTGCCAGCCCCGAGCGGAAATGCAGCGCCCATCGTCTGCTTGTTGCCCGTAGACACCGTAACGATTCCTGGGCCGGTGACGACCACCCCCGTGCGGACATTACCGTCGCCGCCACTCGAGATTAGATTGTCGCGCAAATTGGCGAGGGCCTGGCTGAAAACCATTTGAGTTTGCGCCGACGGATCCGGTATCGTGGGCGTGGGGGCCGCCGCCGCCGGATCCGCGTCATGCGCCGGGGCCGGGGGCGCTTTCGGGGGTTCGATCTGGTTGGCCGCGATTTGGATTGCGGGTGCTTTGGCGATGGGAGAGGAGACTTTGGCTATAACTGGCGCGGGGACGGCTGCGGGCGCGGGTGCGCGTTGCGTGACGAGCACTGTGGTGATGGCGGCTGCGGCGGCAGCACCGGCGGCAAGGCTCAGGGCGAGTTTCGAGGTGATCATGGTTTTTATCGAGGCAAGGGTGAAAGTGGTGACGCCCGCCGCCGCCGCGCCGCTCAGGGCGCTGGTGGCCACGGACGCGGCCAGGCCCGCCGGCACCGGGGCCAAGGCGCTGGCGTTCAGCGTGGTGCCCAGCGCGGACGCCGAGGCGACCGTCACGCCGGAACGAACCAGGATGCCGCGCAATTTCTCGAGCGCGCGGCCCAGGCGTTTCTGCGCCGCGTTTTCGCTCGTGCCCAGGGCGAGGCCCACGCTACGCACGTCCTGCTGCTGGAGATAGCGCAGCACGATGGCGTCCCGGTCGGAGGCATCAAGGCGGTTCAGCGCGGCGTCGAGCAGCGGGGCCAGTTGCGCCCAATAAGCGTCCTGTCCGGCGTTGTCGTTTTGAGCATGAATTTCCATGGCGGTCCTTTCGCGGGCACGCCGGCGGCTTTCGGCGCGGATGGCTTTGAGGGCGGTGTAGCAAGTGTGCCGGTGCAGCCAGCCGCCCAACACCACGTCCGGCGGCAGCGACTTGGCCTTGCGCGCCAGGTCGGTGAAGACCAGTTGCGTTACATCCTGGGCCAGGTGCGCGTCGCCGGAGGTCATCCGCCGGGCCGTCGCATTCACCAGTTGGATATGGCGCGCGACCAGCTCGCGGAAAGCCGGTTCGGAGCCTTCCTCGGCATACTGGCGCAGCCATGCAACGTCGTCACTCATCGGGTGGGTTGTTCATACAATAGAACCCGCCCAAAGGCAAATCTGCCAAAGTATTTCAATCCCAGGTCCCGCTAAGGATCAACGGATATTAGGCTTTTGTCGGCGGGCCAAAGCGTTAATTTCGGGGCATGAAGCGAAATGCCAAACCCACGGCTTTGGTCACCGGCGCGGCGCGGGGCCTTGGGCGCGCCATCGCCGCGCGGTTGCTCGCGGCGGGTTGGAATGTCGTGCTCGCGGATGTTTTGGAAAAGGAGGGCAAACAAACTGCCGCCGCCCTGAATCGTCCCCGGAAGAAAAACGCCGGACGCGCAGAATTTATTTCCTGCGATGTCGCAGACGAAGCCCAAGTTGCCGCAGCCGTCGCGCAGAGCATCGAAAAATTCGGCCGGCTCGATGCGCTGGTCAACAACGCCGGGATCGCGCACCCCTACAACCCGCCGGTGGAAAAATTGCCGCTGGCCGAATGGAATCGCAAAATCGCGGTGAACCTGACCGGCCCCTTTCTGTGCGCGAAGCACGCCGCGCCGCATTTGCGCTGCGCGCCCGGCGGCGGCGTCATCGTCAACATTTCCTCGACGCGCGCCTTCCTGGCCGAACCCCACACCGAAACCTACAATGCCAGCAAGGCGGGACTGCTCGGCCTCACGCGCTCGCTCGCGCTCAGCCTCGGGCCGCGCGTGCGCGTCAATGCCATTTGCCCGGGCTGGATTGACACCCGTCCGGCCAAGGAAAGCGCCGCGGCGGCGAAGCGCGAAAAGCATATGCAACATCCGGTGGGCCGCGTGGGCCGGCCGGAGGACATCGCGGAACTCGCGCTCTTTTTAATGGATGGAGAGCGCAGCGGCTTCATCACGGGCCAGACCATCATCTGCGACGGCGGCATGCGGGTGAAGATGATTTATGAGGAATAGGTTGCAGGTTGGAGGTTGCAGGTCAGCTAACCGGCACCCTTTTTTTCCTTAATTTGCAAGCTCTCCTTGAATCGAAACCCAAAACGCGAATCCTCTTCTTTTCCTTAACCTGCAACTTGCAACTTTCCAACCTGCAACCGGCAGTTACCCCCTCACGCCGGCGCGCCGGCGTGGTGGACCTGCAGCGGGATGCGCGCGACGATCTGGTCGTCCATGTGCACGTCGAAGGAATACAGCGAGGCCTTCTCGAGCGGCAGGCCTTGGAGGTTGATCACGAAATTGCGCGAGATGAACGCCGTCTTTTCCGGGATTTCCGTCACCTTGACCTCGAAGCGCGGCTCGCCCTCCTTCGGCAGGATGTTGCGGCCGTCCGGGTCAATGAACGTCACGCGAAAGCGGTGGTCGCCCAAATCCACCGCGCGGAAGACGATGCGCAGCGCCAGCGCGCAATGCGGGTGGATGGCGGGAAAGCGGTGGGCGTAAATCGTGTCGAACGTGCCCAGCACGCAGAGCTTGCCGTTGTAGTCGGCGGCACTGTCGCAGATGACGGCGGCGAGGATTTCCATAAAAGATAAGGATGGCGGATGGAACGACGGTTGGGTGTGCTTCCATTAACCAAAGAACGCCGCGAATGGACAGAACTAAATTCGCGTCAACTTGGCGAGGCTTCCGGCGGTGTCAGCGGCGGGACGGGCGGGACGGTCAAGAGCGACACGCGCAGGCCGGGCAGAAAATCGGAAAAGTCCTGCGTCGCGGGCGTGTTGCGCAAGGCCTGTTGCGCCATGCCCATCTTGGCGTCGAAGTTGTCCGCCATCGCCACAAACAGTGCCTCGGGCGTGCAGGCCAGCGTGGCTGCGCCCCATTCGAGTTCGCCCTGGTGGGAAAGAATGATATGTTCGAGGCGCTCGAGCAGCGCTGGTTCGAGCGCCGGCTTCGCCTTCATCGCCCCCTGCCGCACGAGCCGGTAGCCCAGCACCACATGCCCCTGCAAAATCCCCACGCGCGATTTCACCGGGGCCAGCTCGCCCTCATATTCAATGGCCTTGCCCACGTCGTGCAACAGCGCCCCGGCTAGCGCGAGGCTCGGGTCCACCTCGGGATACAGCGGCAGCAGCGCGCGCGCCACGCGGGCGACATGCACCGTGTGCTCCAGCAACCCGTGCCGGTAGGCGTGGTGCATCGCCGTGGCGGCGGGCGCAATGCGAAACCGCTCGCCGATGTTTTCAAAAACCTGTCTGGTCGCCGCGCGCAGCCCCTCGTGCGGGATGGCGGCGATGACACCCTGCAATTCCTCCCACAGCGCGGTCGCGTTTTCCGGCGCGGCCTCGACGAGCCGCGCCAGCCAGTCGCCCGCCGCAATTTCCTCCGCGCCCAGCACGCCCACGGCGGAGAGGCGCGGGCTGAATTTTCCCTGGTAGCGCTCGGTCGTCCCTTCAATGCGCACCACCGACCCCGGCGGCTGCTCCGAAAACAACGCGAACGCCGCGCTGTCGTGGAAACACGTCGCGCTGAACGAACCGGAAAGGTCGCCCAGCTCGACGACCAAAAATTCATTGCCGTTGCGCGCCTTGCGCACGGTCGCGCGCAAAAAGAGCAGCACCGCGGTAAACGGCCGCGGTTCGTCGGCCGGCAGCGCCTTGAGTTCGGCGACGGTGGCGGTTTTGGAAAAATCAGGCATAGAGTTTGACGAGCGCGGTGAATTCGCGGAAGCGCGCGTGCCGGGCGTCGCGCACGATGCTGTAGAAAACCGTCTCCGAAGGCAAGAGGCGCGCGCCGGCACTTTTCATCATGCGGCAGACCGGCGGGAAATCCTCCGGTCGGCGGCCGCCAGTGGCGTCGGTCAGCACGGTGACTTCAAAGTCCGCCGCCAGCGCCTCGAGCACGGTCAGGTAAACACAAATCGGCGTCTCCAGCCCGGCAATGAGCAAATGCGTCGCGCCCTGGGCGCGCAGCCATTCACCAAGACCCTCGGCGGCAAAGGCGGAGAACGCGCTCTTGGCAAACACCGGCGCATCCGCCCCGGCGGCCTCGCGCACAACCGCGTTCGTCGCGCCGAGCTTGGCGGGAACTTGTTCCGTGAACGCGACGGGAATTTTCAACAATCGCGCGGTGGCCGCGACGAATGCGCACCGCCGCGCCAACGGCGCGCCGGCCGCCGGCAACGCGCGCAAAAAAACATCCTGCACGTCCACAATGAGCAAAACCAGTCCAGGCGGCGGAGCGTCGTCGTTCATGGCGGGGGGGGTTATTCGAGGTATTTCTTGTGCGCGGCGACTTGGACGATTTCGCGCTGGGGCAGAATGCACGCGGAAAGGTAGCCGCCATAAACGCAGCCGGTGTCCAGGCCCAGCGACCATGGTCGGCGATAGACATCCGCCCGCGGGATGTGGCCGTAAACGACGAAGGGCGGCCCCTCCCATTTGTCGGCCCACACCCGCGCCAGCGGCGCCTCGCTGCGCTTGCGCGGCCGGCCCTGGTCGTCAATTACCTGGATGCGGGTGACAATTTCCGCGCTCTGCTTTTCCCAAGGCTGGTCAGGCAAAAAGCCGCCATGCACGCACACGGTTTGGAATTCCGGCAAATAATAAGTCAGCTTCATACCCTGCAGGTATTTCCAGTCCTGCTCATCGAGCTGGCGGACAGTCGTCCAGTCGTAGTCCTTCAGCACCTTGGCGTCGCGTTCCTTGCGGTATTGCAGCAGGCGCAGCTCGTGGTTGCCCAGCAGCGAGACCGTGTTGGACAGGCTCCGCACCAAACTCACCACCCCGTGGCTGTCCGGCCCGCGGTTCACCAAATCGCCCAGAAAGATCAGCTGGTCGTCCTTGCCGGGCTTGAGTTTGGCCAGTAAATCCGTCAGTTCGGCCAGGCAGCCGTGCACGTCGCCGATGACTATTATGCGTCCCATGGACGAAATTCATTGCGCTAAGCCGCGCAGTTCGTAAATCAAAAAAGGTGGATTGGGCCATAAAATCGCTTTCGCGCGCCTCTTTCGCCTCCGGCCATGTCTTTACACCGGGGGAAAAGGTCAATTGCGTCATCTTTCGCGGGCCGGACGGCCTGCAGCGTGCGGATGTGACCGAAATCGAGGGCCGCGAGTGGCAGCCCCCCGGCGAGGTGCTCGGCCGCTGGTCGCGCAAGGCGGAGGACGAATCCGCCGCCGCCAAACGCCGCGGCGCCCTCGCCTCCGCCGAGGAGGTCTTCCTCGCCCTCATCCAGGAGCCCGGTGGCGCGGGCTTGGACAAGGACCTGCTCCTGCAACTCCTCGCGTTGATGATTGAGCGCAAACGCATCCTGCGGCCCCAAGGCCGGCCCGCTGGCGGGCGCCAGCGTTACTGGCACCCGCGGCTGCGGCAGGAATTTTCCGTTCCCCATCAGGAACTGACGCCCGAGCGCGTGGCCACCCTGCGGGAACAGTTGCATCATCTGGCTTTTTAGGCCACGCTCCCCGTCATGCCCATCCCCGCCACTCACCGCCGCGGTTTCACGCTGGGCCTCGCCGCGCTCCTGTGGGCCGCCTTGTCCGCCGGCAGTTGCTCAACGGGCCCCCAGTTGCCGGATCTCCTCTTTGATTTTCACATGGAAACGCCCGCCGGCAGCGGGATGGCTTTCACCCTGCCCGTCACCCAGCAAGTCAAGTATTGCAAGGCCGATGCCTTTGTCACCGAGGCCAACGTCGTGGATGTCAAAGGGGGGACGATTGACGTGCCACTCGGGGACAACCAGTTTGTGAATACCCGGTGTGTGTTTTTTTACTTTGACCGCGAAGGCGAACGGCTGCTGGAATTGCACACCACCTCGAGCGATATCGGAAAAAAGATTTACCTCTTCGTCAATGCCAAGCCCGTCGGCGCGCGCCTGATTGACCAGACGATTTCCGGCGAAGAGTCTACGGCGGCGCCCATTGACGTTACCTCGGTGGCCAGCGCCGCGGTGGCCAATCGCACAGCGGCGGAAAGCACCTCAACCAATGGCGCGCTTTTCATGTTTTTGGAAATCCCCGACGTGAACACCGACCAGGCAAAATTTGACGCCTACGTCGCCGACCTGAAGAAGTCCGTTGTGGCCTACCAGAAATTCAAGAAGAGCCAATAAGCCGCCATGATCCCGCGAAAGTTGCCGTCCACCCGAAACGCGCTGGCCGCGCTGGCGGTCCTGCTATCGGCGGTTTTCGCCGCCAGTGCCGCCCCCGCCGGGAACTCCGCACCGCCGGGCGCCCCCGCGGCCAAGCTGCCTTTCGCCATCCTCTGGCCCACCCCCAACCCCGCCTTCATGCAAGGCGGCGACCTCGCCTCTTGGGTGCAGGACACTGGCACCGGCGACCCCCACTCCGGCCTGTTCGGCTGCGTGCGCGACGACGGCCACAAATTCCATGAGGGCATTGACATCAAGTGCATCCAGCGCGACAAAAAAGGCGATCCGCTGGATGCCGTGTCCGCCGTGATGGATGGGCGAGTCGAATATATTAACAACGTCGCCGGTAACGGCGACTATGGCCGCTACATTGTCCTCGAACACCCGCACGCCGACGTGCCCGTCTATACCCTCTACGCCCACCTCTCCGCCATCGCGCCCGGCCTTAAAGTCGGCCAAACCGTCACCGCCGGGGAGACCATCGCCACGCTGGGCCATTCCGGCACCGAAGACATCCCCCTCGCCCGCGCCCACCTGCATTTCGAGATCGGCCTGCGCCTCTCCGATGACTTTCAATATTTCTACGACGAGGAAAAACTCCCCGGCAAAAACGCGCACGGCAATTACAACGGCATCAACCTCCTCGGCTCCGACCCCTATGCCTTTTTCGAGCTGGTCCGCACGGGCAAATTCAAAAATTTCGCCACCTATTTCCGCGACATCCCCACGGCCTTCACCCTGCGCGTCACCACCACCCGCGTCCCCGATTTCGTCTCCCGCTATCCCGCACTCTTAACCAAGCCCGTGACTTTGGATGGCGTTGCCGGCTGGGACATCGCCTGCACTTGGTATGGCATGCCCAAGCAAATGACGCCCCTGCCCGCCGGCACCCCCGGCCTCGGCGCGCCCGGCGCGGTCGCCCTCGTCAGCTACGACCGCGCCCAGTTTGTCGGCTGCACCTGCCGCGACACCCTCCTCTTCAGCGCCACCAAAAACACCCCACCCACCCTCGGCAAATATCTGGAAGATAACATCAAGATGCTGTTCCATTTCAAGTGAACCGGGATAATTGAAAGTGGCTTGCTCTGTAGAAAACACTCCAAGGGCCGTCGGCAAGCGACCCCCCCGGCTTGGAATCGAGAAAATGCCTGTTTTCTACAGAACAGTAGGGATCAGTTTGAATTTGGGCATCTCGGCTTTCGCCCCAACGGGGCGAAGGAACCCAGCCCAGGGCTGATCCCGCCTCGCGGGAGCAACCCTGGGAATCGGTGACATAAATAATTTGCGCTCTGCAAGAACGCAGGAGCGTGGTTTTCCTCCGCCCTGACAGGGCGGCGCTTTTTCACGAATCGAATAAGTGCCATATAATCTCCTTTTCGCCCTACGACTTTGGCAAGGAGCGGAATGATTGCCTAAGCAAAATCCTTAGTGAAGTATAGCATCTGCTCCCATTGATGTTTTTTGAAACAATGTCATGTTGGAGTTTTAGTAGCCCATAAAAAGCCTGTCGGCAATTCCCAAGCAAATCAATCACTCCACAAAGGTTTTAATACATGAACACTATAATCCTGAATGGGCGCTTGTTCAGTATCACAAGTAGTTTCCTAGCAAGCATACTTGCCATTCAATTGAGCCCTTCCGCCTACGGCCAGCTTGGCTCTTGGGTGACGGAGGCACCAATGCCCACGCCACGCTATGCGGCTGGTGCAGGCGTTTTTGGCGGGAATATTTTCGTCGTCGGTGGTGCTGATTACCAGGGTATTTCCACAGCCGTTGAAGCCTATAACGGCACATCGAATTCCTGGAGCGAATTGAATCCGATGCCTATTGTCCAGTACGATGCCGCCTACGGTACAATCAACGGAATCCTTTTTTTGGCCGGTGGCCAGAACAATGCTAGCCTCACGACCAATATTACGGCATTTGATATGAGTTCCGGTATGTGGTCCGAAGGTGCCCCGATCCCGACAAGTCGAGACGGTCCTACATGCGGCATAATCAACGACCTCCTCTATGTAGCTGGCGGAGCTAATGCCGGTGGAACATTGTCGGCACTCGAAGTCTATGACCCAAGCAGTAACAGTTGGGCCTCATTGCCTCCAATGCCTACGCCGCGATATGCAGCGGGTGCTGGTGTCGTTAATGGTATTCTTTATGTTGTAGGGGGTAATGACGGGACAAACTTTCTTAATACTGTCGAAGCTTACGACCCGGTGAAGAACACTTGGACTACAAAATCACCGATGCCTACACCGCGGATGGGAATCAGTGTGGAAGTCGTCAACGGAATTCTCTATGCCATGGGCGGAAATGACCAAACGAATTTTTTCAATACCGTTGAGGCGTATGACGCAGCGACAGATACTTGGTCAACTGTTGCGCCAATGCCTACCAGCCAATCCGGCTTCGTTACTATTCGCCTAAACGGTGTCATATATGCCATCGGGGGCGACAATGGCTCTATTTTGTCCACAGTTGAGGCCTTTACACCACCTGCTGCGCTTGTAGGCCCTGCCGGGCCGCAAGGCCCAGAAGGCCCGGCTGGTCCACAAGGCCCGGCTGGCCCGGCAGGGTCGGCTGGTCCGGCGGGGCCCGCTGGTCCGACGGGTGCCACTGGCGCCACGGGCGCGACTGGCGCAACTGGCGCAACTGGAACGCAAGGCGTTCAAGGCCTACAAGGCCCTGCTGGCCCAACTGGTCCGAAAGGCGCGACTGGCGCAACCGGTCCATCTGGATTAGGTTTTGTTTCGGGCGCTTACTTGGAATTGGCGGCGGGTTCTCCATCCCCAACTGGTTTCACCAAGGTAGGCACCACCCTAATCACGCTTGATTCATACGACATAAAGGGAAACCTACTGTGTGATAACCGCGGAGTTCCCTATACCTTCACTATTTTGGTTGATCTATACAAGAAAAACTAAATGAGGCCAAAAAGATGACATGAGGCGGTCGATGTCAGGGCTTGGACCTATACGTTGACCATTGCATGCCATCTTCACTGCTCTGCGGAAAAACATCCCGTCTACCCTCGGCAAGTATTTGGAAGATATCCTGCTACGAATGAACCAATACCTTTCCTCAGCTTCCCATACTACTAGACAGAGTTGTCTAGTATCTAGGGGGCGGGTTGTCCATTATCAAGCAGACCATCTTGTCTACTGTAGCCCACAGTTACCGGAACCGGATTTTGCGGAGGCCGAAGAAGGTCATTTTAAGGAGGAGCCAGCCGTGGCGGAAGCGGGAGATGTTGGTTTCGCCGTAGGTGCGGTTTTTGTAGCGGACGGGCACGTCGCGGATGCGCAGGCCCATCAGGGCGGAGCCGAAGAGGAGGTTGAAGTCGCCAAAGGGATCAAAGTCGCCGAGTTCGGGGAGGCGCTTGAGCAGGCGTTCGTAGTCGGCGCGGGCCATCATTTTGGTGCCGCAGAGGCTGTCCTTGATGCGCTGGCTGAGGACGAAACTGAGGGCCCCGGCGAAAAAATGGTTGCCGAGCATGTTGAGGAAGCGCATGGCCTGGTTTTCCATCGGGTAAACGAGGCGGCTGCCGTTGGCGAATTCGGCGGTGCCGCGGCAGAGGACGTCGAAAAATTTCGGAAGATCTTCGGGCGGGGCGGTGAGGTCGCCGTCCTGGATGACCAAGATGTCGCCGGTGGCCTGGGCGAAGCCGTGGCGGACGGCGTCCCACTTGCCTTTGCCAGGCTGGCGGCAGATTTTCAGTGCGAGGGGGCCGCGGTAGTCGGCGTAGGCCTGCTGGAGGGCCTCCCAGGTTTTATCGCGGCTGTGGCCTTCGACAAAAATCACCTCGGTGCTGCGGCCGAGGACGGGTATGCGCGCGAGCGCCGCAGCGACGTTGCCTTCCTCGTTGCGCATGGGGACGACGACGGAGAGGCGGGTTTGGGCCGGTTCGGCGAAGCGCTGGCGCGGGCGGGCGACGACGAAGACCGTCATGCCGAGGGAGGACAGAACCGGCAGGCGGGCGAGGAAGCGATTGCAGAGCGGATCAAGGAGTGGGATATCGAAAGGGAAAAGTTGCTCACCGCGCGCGAGCACGACTTCCCAGCCGGCCAGGTCGAGCAGGTTTTCGAGGTCGCGCAGGGAAAGCCAGTTCCAATAATCGCGCCGCACGACTGCGCCGCCGGACGCAGCGAGTTTGATGAGGGGATACCAGACGTGGTTGAGCGAGGTGATGTAGAGGCGGGTGCGCGGGTGGCTGTTTTCGCGCAGGGATTCGAGCGCGGCCTGCACATCGGTCAGGTAGCCGGGGAGATAATTGAGGATGATATGGTCCCAGGTGCCGGCGACAGGGGCGCCGGGGAGGCGGCCTTCGCGGAATTCGCAATTGGCATCGGCGTGGCGGCTGCGCGCGGCGGCGACGTGGGCGGGGTCGGCATCGAGGCCGAGGCCGGTGGCGGGTTTAAGGGCGGCGAGCAAATCGCCGACGCCGCAGCCCCATTCGAGCACGCGTTCGCCGGGTGGGATGAAGCGGGCGTGCAGCCGCGCCATCTGGCGACGGAAGCCGGTTTGGGAGCGATAGGCGAAAGTGTCCACATAGGCCACGGGCGCGGTTGGAGCGGGCGCGGTCGTGGAGGGCGGAGGATTCATATTCAAAAGTGGGGAGCGCGGGGCCGAGCGGCTCAGGGGTATTGTTTTTCCAAAAATTCTTCCATGTCCTGGGCGTTGGCGGGCAGCTCGGTGAGCATGGGGATGGCGGCCGGTTCGTTGGCGGGGCGTTCGGTAAGGAGGTAATCGGTGCCGGTGGGCGGGTTGTAATCGCCGCCCAAGCCTTCCTTGATGGCCTGGGTGTCCTGTTTCAATTCGCCGCGGAGGACCACTTTGCCGGGGGGTTTGGTGCCGTCGTAGCCGATGACTTTGCTGATGCGGAGGTGATAGGTGGTGTCGGTGGAAAATTCGATCATGGGCTTGAGGAGGAAGCGCTGGTCGAGCCGGGCGGAGGGGAATTCAACCCAGGCATTCAGGGGGCCGTTGAGCATGTATTCCTGAATGACCCAGACCTCGCGGTAAAGGCCGAGGGGGACGACGTTGACGACCTTAAGGGGTTCGGTGTTGGCGATGCTGATGGGCAGGCAGGGCTGGCCATAGAGGGCGAACAGGACGGAGGCGCGGGTGACGATGAGGACCCCGTTGTCCGCGTGTTTTTGCACATAATCACGCGCCCAGCGGTAGGAGGTATAGGTCTGGTGGTCGTTGGTCATGTAGGCTTCGGAGGAGACGGGGGCGGCGGCGGCGACAGCGTAGAGGGCGGTACCGCCAATCACCCAAGCAGGCAGCGTCCGCCCGCGCAGGCCGCGCGCGAGGATGAACATGGCGCTGAGCGCAAAGGCGGTTTGCAGCGGGAGCGAGAAGCGGGCCACGAGGGGCGAATCCCACTGGCCCCAGAAGGACAACTGAGAAATTGCGGTTTCGGCGAGCGCGCCAAGCAGCACGAGGAGCAGGGGCAGCTCCGGTCCAGTCTCGCGCCACAGTTTTGGGAGCCGGCGCAGAATCCACACCAGGGTCAACAGCAGCGTGACCGTGCCAACCACGGAAAGCAGGATCGAGTTGTTGGAGTGGAAATCGGGCATGTAGAGGAAGAGGCCGGCGTGGACCAGATTGTCGGGGACGTGCGCGAGGTTCAAAAAATTGCCGGCATCGGTCTGGAAAAAGTGATTGTCGCCGTTCGACCAGAAAATCTGGTTGATGAGGAGGGGTGGCAGCGCCAGCGGCGGCGAGAGCGCGGCGAAGAGGGTGAGGCTGAAGCGGCCTTCGCGGGCCCATTTGACGAGCGCGAGGAGCACGACGACACCCAAAAAGAGAAGCGATTCATACCGGCAATTGGCGAGAAGGAGGCCGGCGAGGATGCAAAGGTCGAGGCCGCCGGTGCCGGGCTGGCGCCAATAATTCCAGGCGGCGATTAGAAACACTGCGAGGGCGGTGATGTTGAGAAGGTCGAAGCCGCCGCCGGTGGCGTTTTGTGCGAGCAGGGGCAGGCCGCCGAGCAGCAACTGCCCGAAACAGCCCACGCGCCACCCGCCGAGGGCCGCGCCGATGCCGTAGACCAGCATCAGCAGCACAAATCCCAGGAGGCCATTGACGACAAAGGAATTCTCGGGGCGGAAACCGGTCAAGTCATGGACGACCGACACGAGAAAGGGGAACAGGAGCGGGCGCTTGTCCACGTCGCGGAAGAGGGTGGTGAGGTGGCCGTTGGAATAGTGGGCGTAGGCGTCGTAAGCGCCCTGGCGTTCGTAGTGCATGACGCGGGCGATGGCGCCGAGGACGTGTTCGTCAAAGAGCACCTTGAAATCGTGGGGTTCATGCACTTGCCAGAAAACCGCGATGAGCACGCCCGCGAGGAGGCCGGGCCAGTGCGGGCGCAAGGCGGCCCAGCCGGGCCAGTGCGCGCGGAGTTCCTCGCGCGCGGCAAGGACAAAGAGCACGGAGGTAAGCAGCAGCAGCCAGTAGCCGCCGTAACGCGTGGCGGCGGTGGAAACAGGGGTGCTGGCCAGGAAGAGGCGATAGCCCAGCACGGCCGCAGCCAGGCCCACGGCGGTGAGCAGGCGCCAGCGGGTGGCGCGGTCGTGGCTGAAATAAAAGCGGGCGATCATGTCGGCGGCAGGCGAAAGCAAACCCGCGCGGCCGCCGCGCCCGGGAGGGGCGGAGCGGCGCGCGCCGGTTCAGGTTTAGCAAAGCTCGCACAAAAAGAAAAGCCGTTTCCCCGCGAGGGAAAACGGCTTTTCAGAAGGCACCGCGTGCTTACATGGAGTAAGTAATCGTGCCCAAGGAGGCGGAGGAGAGCGTAACCTGGCTCTGACCATTGACGATCAGAATGCCGGTATAAACTTCGTCCACGACCGGGTTGACGACGTGCAGGTAGTTGTCCGTGCCGGTGCCGACGATGTCGGTGAAGCCAGCCTGAGTGGAACTCTTCTCCATCATATACGATTGCGCGGCGTTCGCGATCTGGCGCAGATTGTTCGTCACGGCTTTGAGGCGGGACTGCTGGCGCACTTTGGCAAACGCGGGAATGGCCATCGCAGCCAGGAGGCCGATGATAACCACGACGATCATAATTTCCACGAGGGTGAAGCCCTTGCGAGCATTTTTATTATTCATGATATTCCTAATAGGATTGATGTTTAAACATCCAGCCAGAGCGGCCGGACTGAGCGAAATATAGACCGAATTATTCCCGTTGACAAGTATAATTATTTTTTGAAGATTTTTTAACAGTTCTCCTATTTATTGGCCCGCAAGGAGTTGGGAAATACCCGGATTTTGGCAGGGAAAGGGAAATCCTGTAGAGCGGGGTATGGGAGGGAGGAAGACGGGGTTAATACCTTATAATTAACCTGACGATATTTCCAAGATAAGAGTGGTTGCATAAGCGCCATCACGCGCACCGCAGGGGCCCCCGGCGGGCGGGCGCAAAAAAGCCGTTTCCCCGCGAAAGGAAACGGCTTTGTTGGAGAGGCACACGGTGCTTACATGGAGTAAGTAATCGTGCCGAGGGAGGCCGAGGTGATGGTCGCCTGGCTCTGCCCGTTGATAAACAACTGGTCGGTGTATTCCTCGTCCACCACCGGGGTGATGACGTGGAGGTAGTTGTCCGTGCCGGTGCCGACGATGTCGGTGTAGCCGGCCTGGGTCGCGCTTTTTTCCATCATATAGGACTGCGCGGCGTTGGCGAGCTGGCGCAGGTTATTGGTGACGGCTTTGATGCGGGATTGCTGGCGGACTTTGGCGAACGCGGGAATGGCCATCGCGGCCAGGAGGCCGATGATGACCACGACGATCATAATTTCCACGAGGGTGAAGCCCTTGCGATTAGATTGATTATTCATGATATTCATATGATGTTTGATTATGAGAACATTATGGCAAGATTTGCGAAAAGACTGCGCCTAACGGGAGACGCGGGTTCGCTAATTAAGGGGAAGCAAATCATGCGCCATTCCCTTCGGCAAGGTTTTTTTCGCTGGAAACCTAATTTTAACTAAACGTTTAATTCGTCCATGTGCGTTAGGATTGCATTAAGGAAATATTAAGAAATTCGGATTTTGATTGTAATCCGGCCTCCACCCGTCAGACGTGAAACCTAAGGAGGGCCGAGCCTTTAGGCACGCAAAACGGGCGTCGGGTATTGGCCCCAAACCAACATCCAGGAAAAGTCTTCAGCAGCCGCTTTCAAAAAATTTCTGCTTTTCAATGCCGCTGCGTTTATGCGCGCACGACCTAGTGGCTTCCATTAGCGGAAAACGCCCGCGGATATTCATTAAGACGACCCCAAGTTATCGTCAAGCGTCTGGCCATGGCGCTTGGAAACACCCAAGAATGCCTGCATCGCGTAATTACTCGCGCCGCAGGATGCAGATGAATGCGTGGTCTGGCCGGGTTCCAAAAAGCCGTCCCCCCGGCGCATGTTTAAGTCTGATTGGTGAAGGCCAAGCGAATCCATGCAGTCGGGTACTTACCCTAGTTTTTCATCAAAGTCGAGCTTTGAATGCCGGCGTCCGCCCTTTTTAGGGGAGTCAGGCGCGCGCGGGCCGGCCATTGCCGCCAACGACGCGGGCGAACACCATCTTGCCGCCGGCCGAGGGACCACGTTCACCACCTCGACGTTCACTTCGCGGCCGATTTGCTTTTCCGCTTCATTAACGACCACCATGGAGCCGTCGCCCAGGTAGCCGACGGCCTGGCCGGCTTCCTTGCCGGGTTTGACGAGGTCAATGGAAAAGCAATCGCCAACCGTGACCTCGGGGTGCAGCGCGCGCGCGAGTTTGTTGAGGTTGAGCCATTCGACGTCATGGAACTCCGCGAGTTTGGCGAGGTTGTAATCGGTGGTGAGCAGGCGGGCCTTGAGGCTGCGGGCAACGAAGATGAGTTTGTCATCCATCTGTTGCCGATTTTCGAGGGTGACATCGTGGACGCGCAGTTCGAGGCCGGGGACGCGGCGCAGTTCGTTGAGCACTTCGAGGCCGCGGCGGCCGCGGCTCTGGCGTTGCGGGTCGGACGAGTCGGCGACGCGGTTGAGTTCCTCGATCACAAACCGCGGCACAACCAGCGCGCCGCCCAGGAAGTGGCTCTGGCACACGCCAAGAACGCGCCCATCAATCAGCGCGCTAGCGTCGGCCACGACGAGCGGACTGGCGACTTCCTGCGGGACGAAGCGGACGTAGGGGATGACAAGGTTGAAATCATCGCGTCCGCGCAGGGCCATAACCGTGGTGAGATAAAGCGTCACCACAAAGAGGACGACGCGGACCGGAAGAGCATGAGGAGACGGTCTTGGTAGTTGGGGTCGGCGGAATTAACGTCAAAAAAGGGCGAGTGACTGATGATGGAGGCGACGAGCACGCCCATGACCAAGCCGAAAGTGACCGCCGTAAGGGAGCGGAGGGAAAAGCCTTTTAGGAAAATATCCACCAAAATGGTCAGGGCGCCGATGCCGCCGCCGATGGTCAAAAACAGCCATAAATCCCGGCGGTCCGCATTAATGCCTTGGGCCCACCAGACAAGCCAGCCGCCAAGGAGGCAGAGGACGAAGAACGACGCGCGGATAATTTGGAGGGTGCGGTTCATGGCGCAGGCGGAAGGCGCCTGAAAGGAGAAGGGCGGCGCGGAAGGAACGTGATGCTTATCACCTTAGCGACTGCGATTCAAGAGCCACCAGGCGACGAAGGGTGCGATAATAAAAACCCCCATGATGATGAACAAGATTAATTGCGCGCGGAAGGCGAGGTCCTGCTCCGCGGGAGTAAGCTCGCGTGGCGGCGGGCGGTCATAATCGTCCGCGAACTCGTCGGGCGGGTCCTCCTCTGGCATAGGCGGTTGATCGGGCATGGCGGTTATCCTGCGGAGACAAGAGCGTAGTTGGCAAGCTTAGAGCATTTTTCCGTTTGGCTGGGTGGCGGGCCTGCCGGGGCGGCGTTACTGTCCCAAATAATAAAACAGAACAGTGGACGGCCCAAGAATCGTTTTTACTCAAGTAAGGAGCAGGCCCAATCCCACTAGCGAAGCGCCACCCAGAACCCCTGCGGCAAACAAATCTCGCGCGGGGATGCTAGTGGGGAGGATTTCGCGCAGGCCATAGGCCGCGAACCAAAACAGAAAAGGCAGGCGCGCGTAAAGATACCGCGCGTCGAGGTAAACCAGCGCGTGCAGCGCCCAGAGGGCGAGAAAGAGCGAGCCGGCGAGCACGATGACGCGATTCCGCCGCCAGCAGCCGATGAGCAGCCCCACCGCGGCGAGCAAATGGAGCGCGGCGCTCATGTAAATGAAATACCGCACGGGCGGCGCGTCCGGCGGGGGCGATTTATCCGCGAACTGGTAAAACTGGAACTCGCGGAGGACACGGCGTGAATCGCCCGTCCAAAAGAAAACGAGGTTATGGGCCACATTTTGAAAATATACGGCGGGTTGCGCGCGGAATTGTGACGCCGCGAGCGAAGACAAGGCGGCGTCCACGGGTATCGGCTGTTGCTGAAAAATATCGGGGTTGTGAGCCGCGGGACCCAGCCGGGCCGCCAGCGCCGACGCGCCGCGTTGCTGCCACAGCGGCACCCAGGGAAAATTATCGGAATCCGGATGCAGGTCCGTTACGGTCATGGGCCAGAAGGCCGCCCCGGTTTGGGCGTTGACGGGGATGAAGCGGCTGGTGCGCTGGAAATTGCCAATGGTCCGCGGAGCGAGGGTGAGGGCCATTGCGGCGGTGAAGGCGGCCCAGGCGAGCCAGCGCTCCCGTGGCGTCCCCGGGCGCAACCAGCCCAAAGCCAGCGCGATCGTGGCGGGAAACAGGAGGGTGACTGGCCGGGTGAGCGTCGCCAGGCCGACCACCACACCGGCCACCCAAGCCCAGCGCAGCGACGGGCGCTCCCGGTCGAACGCGAGCACCACGCCAAGAGTCGAGAGCGCGAGCAAGCTAATATGGAGCATATCGTAATGCACATAGCCGACCAGCACCACGGCCAGGGGATGACACACGAAGGCCAGCGCGAGCAGAAAGGCGGCCGATTCCTCGAGGAAACGCCGGGCGATCAGAAAGACCGCAACCGTGCCGAGGCCGAGCACTAGCGCCTGCGCGAAATAAATGGCGCGAAAATCCACCAGGTCCAACCCGCCGGAGAACGTGCCGACGAGCCGTAAAAATGCCACATAACCCGGCGGACGGAGTAGGGACGAATCGCCGACGGGAGCCCGCGCCAGCTCGAGATACTCCTCGGCTTGGTGCCGGGCAAGCGGCACCCAAACCAGCGCCACGAGCATGGAGACGAGCAGCGGCGTCAAAAAACAAACCACCAACCGGGCGGTCAGCGCGCGGGGTTGCGTCGAAAAAGATGGCGGCACAATTTGCAGGGAAAAGGCAGTTTACCGCTGGTGCGCGGCCCGGCGAGCCGTTTCCGACGCCGGTTCCAGGCCCGAAAAGGGCCGCCTGACGGGGCCAGGGAGCAGATCCGGCGTTAAGTCTTGTCGTTGTCGGTGGTAGTATGATTTGAAGGATGGGCGTTGCCCCCATCTCCATTCATGCCCGACATCGGCCAGCACAATCTTGAAATCCACGAGAACCGCGTGGCGTGGGAACGCAAACCGGCGTTGCGCCGAATTTACCGTGGTTTCTACGAGGAAATCGCCGCGGCGCTGCCGCACGAGGCGCGCGGGTTGACGGTCGAGCTCGGCTCGGGCATGGGCAACATCAAGGAAGTGCTGCCGGAGTGCATCACGACCGACTTGTTTCCGAACCCGTGGCTGGACCGCGTCGAGAACGCCTACGCGCTGAGTTTCGCGGCGCAATCGGTGGCGAACCTCATCCTGTTTGACGTGTGGCACCACTTGCAATACCCGGGCGCGGCGCTGCGCGAGTTCCGCCGCGTGCTGGCGCCCGGCGGCGCGGTGGTGCTGTTCGAGCCGGCGATGGGCGGGCTAGGCCGCGTGGCTTACGGGGCGTTCCATCACGAACCGTTGGGGCTGGGGAAATCCATCGCGTGGGAGATTCCGGAAAATTTCGACCCGGCGGCGCAGACTTATTACGCCGCGCAGGGCAATTGCTGGCGGCTGGCGCGGCAGATCATGACGCGGCCCGCGGGGGCGCGCCCGGCCGCGCTGGCGGACTGGGAAATGACGCAGGTGCGATATTTTCCCGCGCTCGCCTACCTGCTCAGCGGCGGATTTCGCCGGCCGCAGCTTTTTCCAGATTTTGCTCAACCAGCGGTCCAAGCCGTGGAAAAACTGCTGGCACCATGGCCCGCGCTGACGGCGGTGCGGATGCTGGTGGTCTTGCGCCCGCGTGAAGCGGCCTAGGTTTATACTCCCCCACCCCATCATGACTACCTCAAAGTTCGTCCGGTACCTCTTTGTCCCGGCTCTCGTGTTCCTGCCCTTGGCGAATGCTTTCGCGGCCGATGGTTCGGCCGCCGTGGCCGGGGCTGTTCTGGCGGCGAACGGCCAGCCGGTGACGCTTTCCACCGGTTGGTTGATGCAAGACGCCGCCCAAGTCAAGGAAGCAGGCGGGGCCATCTCCCACGTTGGCTATGCGACGCCGGTTTATGTTCCGGTGGATTATGCGCCGCCGGCGAGTGCGAGCGCCAATCCGCCGACGGCGAATGTCATCCCCCTGGAAGAGAGAACCGCCCGGGCCGGCGGAGCCAATCGGGGCGGGGCCAACGGCGGGACTGCCGGGCGGAACGGGCGGGGGAATTCGGGCTTGAATGATTTGGAGCCCAAAGCCGCGGCGATGCAGGGCGCTTCGTTGTGGGTGATCAATGCGGAGGCGAATCGGCCGAGTTTTTCCTCCGATTGGCAGCAAGCCCCCGCCCCGCCGGCCAAAGCGTGGTATAAAGCCACCGTGCCCGGCACGGTGCTGACGACCTTGGTGGACAATAAAATCTACCCGGATCCGCTCTATGGGGAAAACAACCGCCCGAATATCATCCCGGAGAGTCTCTGCCGCACATCGTATTGGTATCGCAATGAATTCACCGTGCCCGCCAGTTATGCCGGCCATGAGGTGTGGTTGAATTTTGACGGCATCAATTATGTGGCGGAGGTCTGGGTGAACGGGACCAAGGTGGGCAAGATCGCGGGCGCGTTCATGCGCGGGAATTTTCCCATTACGGCTTACGTCAAACCGGGCGAAAAAGCCGCTGTGGCGGTATTGATTGAGCCGCCGCCGCATCCGGGCGACCCGTGGGAAAAAACGGTGGCCAACCAACGCGGCCCCAACGGCGGCGGCGTCTCGGGGCAATTGGGGCGGGATGGGCCGACTTTCGTTGCGTCGGTGGGTTGGGACTGGGTGCCGGGGATCCGCGACCGCCAAATGGGCATCTGGCAGCCAGTAACGTTATCAGCCACCGGGCCGGTGCTCGTGCAAAATCCCTATGTGGTCACGACGCTGCCCCAACTGCCGAGCACCGCGACGGCCGAGGTCAGCATTGAGGCCACCTTGCAGAACACGTCCGACACCGCGCAAACGGGGGTCTTCGCCGGGCGGCTGGACGACATCGCCTTTCATTCGGAGACCATCATAATTGCGCCGCACGGCGCGCAAGTGGTGAAGCTCAACCCGGCGACCAATCCGGAATTGCGATTGAGCAACCCCAAGCTTTGGTGGCCCAACGGAATGGGCGAGCCGAATCTGCACCCGCTGCGGCTGAGCTTTGCGATGAATGGCGCGATCTCCGACGCAAAGGAGATCAACATCGGCATCCGGCAGGTCAGTTACTTCGTGGATGGCTCAAACAACCTGACCCTCAGCGTGAATGGTGTGCGCGTGTATGCCAAGGGGGGCGATTGGGGCATGGATGACGCGATGAAGCGCATTCCGGCCGAACGATTGGACACGCTGGTGCGCCTGCACAAGGAGGCCAACCTGAACATCATCCGCAACTGGGTCGGCCAAAGCACGAGCGAGAATTTTTTCGCCGCGTGCGACAAATATGGCATCATGGTGTGGGATGAGTTTTTCGAGGCCAATCCCAACAACGGGCGGGATCCGGATGATCCAGGCCTCTACCTTGCGAACGTGCGCGACACGGTGCTGCGCTACCGCAACCACCCGTGCATTGTCATCTGGTGCGGGCGCAATGAAGGCCCGCCCTCCCCCGCCGCCATTGCGGACGGCAATGTTAAGATTCTGCAGGAACTCGATCCGCCGCGTTTTTATCAAGCCAGCTCGACTGCGGGCAACGGCGTCATTTCGGGCGGGCCTTATGGCTGGCAACTGCCGCGCTCGTATTATGGCTCCGGGCTGAACCAAGCATTCAAAACTGAAATCGGCAGCGCGTCCATCCCCACGCTGGAGGCGATCCAGGCGTGGATGCCGGAAAAGGATTGGTTCGACCAAAACTTCCCGAATGACGACTGGGCGGAGCACGACTTGGTCAACGGCGCGGGCAACCCGGCCGATAGCGCGCTGCAAAACGTCCTCCGGCAGCGTTATGGGCCGTATGCGAGCCTGGCCGAGTTTGTGCGCAAAGCGCAAATGGCCGACTATGAGACTTACCGGGCGATGTATGAATCGCATCTGTCGAAAATGTTCGCGCCCTCGACGGCGCTGATGACCTGGATGAGCAACCCGGCGCAACCGTGCCTGGTGTGGCAAATTTACGATTACTCGCTGGAGCCGTTTGCTTCCTATTTTGCCGTGCAAAAGGCGTGCGAGCCGGTGCATGTGATGATGACGCAGGACAAGTTTCACCTGATGCTGGTGAACAGCACTGCGGCGGCGCTTAATGGCCTCGCGGCCCGGATTCAGATTTATAATACAGATGGCGCGAAAAAATATGATCAGACGATGGCGGTCAGCGCGGCGGCTTCGGCGGCGACGGACTGGGGCGCGATTCCATTCCCAGCCGATGTCTCGCCGGTGCATTTCGTCAAACTTGAGCTGCGTGATTCCGCGGGCCAGTTGATTTCGGACAATTTTTATTGGCGGGAGACCAAGCAGGATGATTTTACCGCACTGGACACCATGCCCAACGTCACACTCGAGGCCCACTTGGTCCGGCACGACGCCGGGGACAATGTCCTGCTCGACGTAACCCTGACCAATCCCACCCAGCAGGTCGCCGTCATGGCCCATGTGCAGTTGCGCAACCAACGCACGAACGAGCGTGTGCTGCCCGCCTTCTATTCGGAGAACTACGTTTCCTTTTTGCCCGGGGAAAGTAAAACCATCACCCTCGAGGCGGCGGCCAGCGCGCTGGGGCAAGATGAGCCGCGGGTCGTGGTGGATGGCTGGAATGTTTCCGTCAAGCCGGCGGTCCTGGCCGGCCAGGGCGGCGCGACCATCAGCCCCAACAGCAACGCCATCGTGCCGCGGGCGGCCGAATACCAACGCATCGCCGCCGAAGTGGATGGCGTTTTCAAAAATGATATTGTGGATAAGTTTTTTCCGGCGACGGAAGACACCATGGGCGCGGGATTTTTCCAAAGTTTCGGCGCGGACTGGACGCACCGGCCGAACGACACGACGAGAAGCATCGTTTACCAGGCGCGCCAGACGTGGCTCAGCGCGCAGGCCGCGTTGCATTATCCGGCCCAGGCGGCGGCGTATGTGGAACAATCGCGCCACGGCGTCGCGGAACTGGCGAATTTGCAGTGGGACCCAACCAACGGGGGATTCTACTGGTCGGTCAACGCGGCCACTGGCCTGCCGGTGGACAACCAAAAGCATACTTACGGCAACGCCTTTGGCATGTATGCCGCCGCCGCGAGCTTCTCGCTCACGCATGATCCGGCGGCCCTGGATTTGGCAAAGAGGGAGTTTCAATGGCTCGAAGACCATGCCCGCGACCGGGAGCAGGGCGGCTACAACGAGGCGCTCGACGTCACGGGCCAGCCGATCGCCAATGCCGGGCGCGGCACCGACGCGCTGGGCCGACCTTACGGACAGAAGTCCATGAACACGCACATCCACGCGCTTGAGGCGCTGACGGAACTTTACCAAGTCTGGCCGGACCCGGCCGTCAAAGCGCGCCTGGAGGAGATTTTTGGCCTCAACCTGAACAAGATCCATGCCGATCCCGGCTATCTCATTTTGTATTTTAACAACGACTGGACGCCCGCCACCGGCGAGGAGGACTCTTATGGCCACAATCTGGAAGCCGCGTATCTGCTGACCGACACCTCCAAAATCCTCGGCCGGCCCGACGACGAAAAAGTATGGCGCGCCGCGCGCAACCTGGTGGACCACGCCCTGCAATTCGGCTGGGACCAGAAAAACGGGGGATTTTTTGAAGAAGGCGCGCTCGACGGCAGCCGCATCACCAAGGCGGGCAAAACGTGGTGGGTGCAGGCCGAGGGACTTTACGCGCTCCTGCTGATGCACGCGCGCTATGGCCAGGAAACGACCAAGTATTGGGATTATTTTGTGCAGGAATGGAATTTCATCAAGGACCACCAGCTCGACCACGCGCACGGCGGTTGGTATGCTTCCGCGCCCAATAACGGCGCAACCAGCAATGCGCCCAAGACGGATCCCTGGACGGAAGGCTACCACCAAGGCCGCGCCATGCTCAACGTTTACGCGCTGCTTAACCGGCTGGCCGACCCGCAGTGGCAGCCGCCGGCGCCACCGCCCGTCGAGCCGGCGGCTGCGGTGCGTTAATCACTGGCAGGCTTCGCAGGTTTCGCCGCGGAGACGGGCTTCGAGACTGCAGGAGGCTTTCTCCTCGTCGGAATAGACGCGCGCCGGAATGGGAGGGATGGTGTTGCCATTGGACTCGACGGCGGCGGCGACGCCGGGGGCTTCGTCCTCGCTGCGGTTGATGTGGCCGCGGGTTTCCTTTTTCACGGCGACGGTGGCTTTCTCGATGTTCGAGGCACCGAGGGTGCGCAGGTAATAGGTGGTCTTGAGGCCCTTGCGCCAGGCGGAGCGATACATGTGCGAGAGCGCCTTGATCTCGGGCTTGCCGAGGAAGAGGTTGACGGACTGGGACTGGTCAATCCACTTCTGGCGGCGGGCGGCGGCGTCCACCACGAAGGCAAAATCAATGTCGAAGGCGGTGGCGAACTTGAGCTTGAGGTCGGCGGGGATGCGCTCGATCTTGCCCAGCTCACCGTCGAAGTATTTGAGGCTGTCAATCATTTCGGGGTCCCAGAGGCCGCGTTGCTTGAGTTCCTTGACGAGGGCGTGATTGAGGACGATGTATTCGCCGCCGAGGTTGCTTTTGACGAAGAGGTTCTTGTAGTAAGGCTCGATGCAGGGCGAGGTGCCCATGATGTTCGAGATGGTGGCGGTGGGCGCGATGGCGAGGACGTTGCTGTTCCGCATCCCTTGGCGGCGGATTTTCTGGCGCAGGGGCGTCCAGTCCAGGCGGCCGCCGCGCGGCACGTCCACGGGGACGCCGCGTTCCTGCTCGAGCAGTTCGAGCGTGTCCTGCGGGAGGATGCCGCGGTCCCACTTCGAGCCATGGTAGGAAGAATAAGCACCGCGTTCGGCGGCGAGGTCGCTCGAGGCTTCGTAGGCGTAGAAGGCGATGGCCTCCATGAATTCGTCGTTGAACTCGACGGCTTCAGGCGTGGCGAAGGCGAGGTTCTTGCGGTAAAGGGCGTTGTGCAGGCCCATGACGCCGAGGCCGATGGGCCGGTGGCGCAGGTTCGAGGTCTCGGCGGCCTTGGTCGGGTAGAAGTTGATGTCAATGACGTTGTCGAGCGCGCGGACGGCGACGCGGATGGTCTCGCGCAGGGCGTGGTGGTCGAGCGCGCCGTCGGGCTTGAGGTGGGTGTCAAGGACGACGGAGCCGAGGTTGCAGACGGCGGTTTCCTCGAAGGAGGTGTTGAGCGTGATTTCGGTGCAGAGGTTTGAGGAGTGGATGACGCCGACGTGGTCCTGCGGGCTACGGATATTGCAGGGGTCCTTGAAGGTGATCCAGGGGTGGCCGGTCTCGAAGAGCATTTTGAGCATGAGTTTCCACAGCTCGATGGCGGGGATGCTTTTGCCGAAGATTTTACCGTCGCGGGCGAGTTGCTCGTAGTGGTGGTAGCGTTCCTCGAAGCGGCGGCCATACAGCTCGTGCAGGTCGGGCGTTTCGCAGGCGCGGAAGAGCGTCCAGTCCTCGCGCGCTTCCATGCGTTTCATGAACAGGTCGGGGATCCAATTGGCCGTGTTCATGTCGTGGGTGCGGCGGCGGTCGTCGCCGGTGTTGCGGCGCAGTTCGAGGAAGTCGAGCACGTCGTTGTGCCAGGTTTCGAGGTAGGCGCAGCCGGAGCCGCGACGCTTGCCGCCCTGGTTGACGGCGACCAACTGGTCGTTGTGCAGCTTGAGGAAGGGGATGACGCCCTGGCTTTCGCCGTTGGTGCCCTTGATGTAGCCGCCGGTGCCGCGCACCGCCGTCCACGAGCCGCCGAGGCCGCCGGCCCATTTCGAGAGGAAGGCGTTTTCGGCGATGCCGCGGAGCATGATGCTCTCGATATTGTCGTCCACTTTGTAAAGGTAGCAGGAGGAGAGCTGGGAATGCAGGGTGCCGGCGTTGAAGAGCGTGGGCGTCGAGGAGCAGAAGCGGCGATTTTTGTAGAGGCCGTAGAGGCGGACGACCCAGTCCTCGCGCTCGCGTGGTTCGTTGAGGAAAAGGCCCATGGCGACGCGCATCCAAAAATACTGGGGCGTTTCGAGCCGGCGTGCGGGCGTGCAGGTCTTGTCCACGACGAGGTAGCGGTCGTAGAGGGTCTGGATGCCGAGGAAATCGAATTCGAGGTCGGCCATGGGGTCGAGCGCGTCGGCGAGTTTGGCGAGGTCATATTTGAGGAGCGCGGGGTTGAGGCGCTCGATGCGGGCGGCGTGTTCGAGGTTTTTCTTGAACTGGCGGGCGTGGAACTGCTTGAGCGCGCCGAGGCCGTCGCGCAGAATGTCCCACCCGAGGACTTCCTCGTAGATGTAGGAGAGGAGGATGCGGCCGGCGAACTTGGCGAAGTCGGCGTCGCGCTCAATGAGGGTCTTGGCGTTGAGGATGACGGTTTGCTGGAGGTCCTCGCGGGTCATCTCGGTCGAGAGCGAACGGCGCAGCTCGACTTCGATTTGCTCGCGCGAGAGGCAGAGGTCGAGGCCGATGCCGGCGAAAGCGATGCGGGCACGCAGTTCCGCGCCGTCCCACATCTCGGACTGGCCGCCGGCGCGCTTGATGAAGATGATTTGCTCCTGGCGGGCGTCGGCGCCGCCGGCGGGGGCGGGCTGGCTCTTGCGCGTCATGTCGCGCTCGCGGCGGTAAAGGATGTAGGAGGTCGCCACTTTGTAGTGGCCGTGGCGCATCAGTTCCTCCTCGACGAGGTCTTGCACATCCTCGATGGAAATGAAGGCCTGGCCGAGGTCGCGCACGCGGTCGCTGACGGATTCGGAGACGCGCACCGCCGGCTCGCTGTCGAGGTGGAGGGAGAGAAAGGCCTTGCGGACGGCGATCTCGACTTTGTTCTGGTCCCAGGGCACAACCTGGCCGTTGCGGCGGATGAGGCGCACATGGACGGGCAGGGCCTCGCCCGCGGCAATGGGGCCGGAGCCGTCGCCATTGGCGGCGGCGGCCGAGGCGACGCCCGAGCGTTTGAAGACGAGGCTTTTCGCGACGTCGTGTTGGTTCTGGTGGACGAGCGCCTTTTCGATGATGCGGTTGATTTCGTCCTCGGAGAGCACGCGGTCTTTGTTGGCGGCCCAGCGCACGACGATTTCCTCGCCGACTTCCTTGGCGATTTCGGCGACGAGGCGGCGGTTTTGGTCGGTGAAAATGTCCTGCACCTCGCGCGAGAGCAGCAGGTCGGTCAGCGCGGAGCCGACGGTCTCGGCGATTTCGGCGAGGTCGAAGTGGCGGGCCACGCCTTCGGCGAGGACCATCACGTCGGGCTGCACGACGGTGGAGTTGACGATGACCTCGCGCCAGTTGAAGCGGGGCTTCTGGTCCTCGGGCGTCAGGGCAAAGCGTTTGAGGGCGTTGTCTTCTTCGAGCGGAATATGGCGGATCATGGGAATTAGGAATTAAGAGTTAAGAATTAAGAAGTCAGAGTTGGGAAAGGGAAGGGAAGAGCGGGCGAAAGGGGATGGTGGGAGGATGGGCGGGACGGGCGGAGGCGGGAGGATCAAGATGGGGTCGGAAGATGATGACGACGATGAAGGTGGCGGCGAGGGCGGGGGGCGGCCGCCGAACCAGCGGCGGGCGGTTTCCCGGGCCTGGAATTTGTGGTAAGGTTTGATGGAGAAGGCGACGGCGCCGGCGGCAATCAGGAAGGCGATAAAGTCGTCCACCTCGCCCAGGGGCGGCAAAAAATCGAGGACAATGCCGAGCGAAAAAACATAGAGCAAAGCGCCGAAGAGACAGCGCTTGGCCCAGAGCGGAACCTTGGGGTCCGTGACGACATAATAAAGCACGAGGATTTTCTCGACGGCCCAGCGCACCGGCGCGAGGACGAACCGGACGGGCGAACGGAATACTTTGGGGGCCTGGTCTTGCACGCAGTCATTGATTCTTAGTTTTCTAGTTTCTTGTTTCTAGTTTTTAGTTCTGAGGGCCGGGTTGGTTTAGAGTTCGTCGTTGTGGACGTCGCCGAGGGAGCTGGATTTTTGGTATTCGGTGACGCGGCCTTCGAAGAAGTTCTGCTCTTTCTTGATGTCCATCATCTCGGCGAGCCAGGGGAGCGGGTTGGTGATGCCGGGGTTGAGGGGGCGCAGGCCCACGCCTTCGAGGCGCCGGTCGGCCACGTAATCTATATATTGCATGAACTCGCTCGCAGTTAGGCCGACGCCGCCGACGGGCAGGCAGTCGCGGATAAAATCTTTCTCGATCGCGACGCCTTCGGCCATCAGGTCGGTGAGTTCCTGGCGGAAGGCGGGCGTCCAGATTTCCTTGTTTTCCTCGACGAGGTCCATGAGGAGGTTGCGGAACAGTTCGATGTGGTTGCTTTCGTCGCGGAGGGTGTAGCGGAACATCTGGCCGATGCCGGGGAACTTGTTCTGGCGGTAAAGCGAGAGCACCATGCCGAAGAGGCCGTAGAACTGCGTGCCTTCCATGACCTGGCCGAAGAGGAAGATGTTTTTGGCCAGGGCTTGCTGGACGGCGGGGTCTTTGGTGTCGAGGTCGCCGCGAAGGGCTTTCGAGTTGCTGGTGACGAAGTGGGTCTTGCGCTTGATGGTCGGGATGTCCTCGAACATGGCCTCGCATTCGTGGGGGTTGATGCCGAGCGAACTGATCATATACACGAGGGAATCGGCGTGGATGTTTTCCTCATGGGCGTGGCGGCCAAGGACGAGTTTCAGCTCCGGGGCGGTGACGACCTCGCGCACGACGTGGATGATGTTGTCGCCGACAATGCCTTCGGCGGCGGAAAAGTAGCCGATGGCCATCTTGATAATCCAGCGGTCCACGTCGGTGATGGCTTTCGAGGGGTCGCGCCATTGCTCGCAGTCCTTCTGCATGGGCATATCCTCCGGCTCCCAATGGTTGGCCTTCATGTTCTTATACAGTTCGTAGGCCCAAGTGTATTTGAGCGGGAGGATGTTGAAAAACATCGTCGGGCGGCCGTTGATGACGCGCTTGGCGGCATAGGCTTCCTCGGCTTTGGTGCGGTCGAGAAGGAAAGTTTTCGGGCCGATTTGGTAGGTGACGGTGTCAGCAATCATGGGCGGGCGGATTCAGATTCCTAACGATGCTGGGTGCGTCGCGCGGGTGGGACGGGCGGCGAATCGTTGGGGAGGAGTTTGGTTCGGTTTGGGTTCGGTTTGGGTTCTTTTTTTTCGCGTGGCGGGCGAGGAGCGCAGGCAAGGCCCGGTTACGCCCGAGGGCGCGGAAAAAACAGCGCGGAAAATTGCGAGGGGTTCGGTTGGAGCGGCCGACAAATCCACAATTCTCTGCGTGGAGGATACTAATTGCCCAGTTTTGGCAGATTGTCAAGGCCCACCACTACATTTAGTGTTACATTTTTTAAATCCCCCCTACAGGTAGGGGATTCAAGTAGGTGATTTTATGAGGTAAGGTAGTGGTTTTGAAGGGTTTTGGGGTGAATTTGAAGCTTTTTTTTGGAAATTTTTGAGGCTCCAAGGGCATGGGAGAGCGCGGAGCGACCGAAAGGGTGAAAATTGCCCCAAAATGGCGTTCGCGCAACGAATTGTTGTTCTTTTTTTGCACAACATTCACACAATCCGGGTTATTCACAAATTTGGGAGGTCGGACGAAGGTTTCCAAGGCAACCACGGATGGCACGGATGATAAGGGCATTTTATCCGTGTTATCCGTGCTATCCGTGGTAAAAAGCTCCCATGCGCTTTCCCCAACTGCTGCAACGCGCCGCGCGCGTGGTGGGCCGCACCCAGCGCGCCCTGCCGGGGCCGTTGCGCGAGCCGGCGGCGGCTTTGCCCGTGATTTACGAGCGCGCCCCCGGGCCAGAATGGGAGGCTGACGGCGTGGATGGGGACACGCTGGGCCTGTTCACCGGCCCCGCCTACGGCGAAGACCCGGGCCTGGACCCGCTGCCCGCGCGAATCATCCTTTTTCTGGATAATATCTGGGACTACGCCGACGGCGACGCGGCGGCCTACGATGAAGAAGTCCGCACGACCTACCTCCACGAGCTTGGGCACTACCTGCGCCTGGACGAAGGGGATTTGGAGCGGCGGGGGCTGGGGTGAGCCTCGCGGATAAAACGCCGACAGATTGGTTGGTGCGCAGGCTTGCGATGCGGGAAAATTTGGGCAGAATCGGTGATGGGTTCAATTTTTAGAACCGGCCCCCACCCTCCTTTTTCCCGCCATGACCGCCCTCCTCGCCCGCGCCAGAATTTGGACGGCGCTGGGCGTTTTGATGACGGCGTCGGTGCTGGCGGGGTGCGGGGCGCGGGAGACGCCGGTGGAGGTGGCCAACCGCGAGGGGATTTTGCTCATGGGCAACGGCGGCGACCCGTCGTCGCTGGACCCGCAGATCATCGAGACGCTGAATGACTCGCGCATCAGCATGGCGCTCTACGAGGGCCTGACCATTCCCGACCCGGTGACGCTCGAACCGCGGCCGGGCGTGGCCAAGAGCTGGGAATACGACGACAAGACGCTGACGTGGACGTTTCACCTGCGCGCGGAGGCGAAGTGGTCGAACAGCGACCCGGTGACGGCGGGCGATTTCGTGTTTTCGTTCCAGCGCATCCTCACCCCGGCGCTGGGCGCGGACTACGCGAACATGCTCTACGCGATCAAAAACGCCGAGGCGTTCAACAATGGAAACTTGAAGGACTTCACGAAGGTCGGCGTGAAGGCGCTCGACGACCATACGCTGCAAATCCAGCTCGAACACCCGACGAGCTACTTCCTCGAATTGTGTTACCACCAGACCTTCCTGCCGGTGCATCCGCCAACGATCAAAAAGTTCGACGCGATGACGCGTCGCGACACGGGCTGGGACAAGGCCGGCTCGCTCGTTGGCAACGGGCCGTTCATGCTGACGAAATACGTGCTGGGCGAAGTGGTCGAGGTGAAGAAGAACCCGAACTATTGGGACGCCGCGCATGTGCGGCTCAATGGCGTCCGTTTTTTTCCGATTGCGGACAACAACGCCGAGGAACGCGCGTTCCGCAACGGGGCGCTGCACCTGACGAGCACGCTGCCGCCGCCACGCATTCCCGCCTACAAGGAAACCCATTCGCCGTATTTGCGCGTCATGCCGGTTTACGGCGCTTACTTTTACACCATCAACACACGCAAGGAAAAAGGGGCGCTGAGCGACCCGCGCGTGCGCATGGCGATGGACCTGGCGCTGGACCGGCAGTCGCTGGTGGACCATGTGACGCGCGGCGGCCAGATTCCCGCGTATGCACTCACGCCGCCCTCGGCCGCCTATACGCCGCGCGCGCAATTACACGAGGACGTGGCCGCCGCGCAACGCCTGCTGGCCGAGGCCGGCTACCCCGGCGGCAAGGGCATCGCGCCGATTGAGCTGCTCTACAACACCTCCGACGCCCACCGCGCCGTCGCGGAGTATTTGCAGGAGTCGTGGAAGAAGAACCTGGGCCTGGACATACGCCTGGCCAACGTGGCCGCGCCCGCGTGGATGGACCGCCGCGGCAACGCGGATTACGACATCATTCGCGCCGGCTGGTATGCCGATTACCTCGACCCCTCGACCTTCCTCGAACTTTTTTCCAGCGACAACGACATGGAACAATCCGGCTGGAAGAACGCGGACTACGACAAGTTCATCCTCGCGGCGCGCAACGAAAACGACCCGGCGAAGCGCATGGAGGACTTCCAGCAAGCCGAAGCCGTCCTGATGAAAGAGGTGCCGTTCATCCCGCTGTATTATTACACGACTATCTTTCTCATCCGCCCGGAAGTGCGCGGCTACGAGAACAACTTGCTGGACGAGCATATTTACCAGAACATTTATTTGGATCCGATCGCAACCACGCCGGAGCCGCAAAAATAGAAACCCTCCACCCGCCATGTCCCCCGTTCTGCGCCGCGCCTTAATGCGTTTCTTGGAAATCATCCCCGTGCTGTGGGTGGTGCTGACGATCACGTTTTTCCTGGTGCGGACGGTGCCGGGCGGGCCGTTTGACCGCGAGCGCAAGCTGACGCCGGAGGCGACCGCGCACAACAATGAATACTACGGGCTGGACCAGCCGCTCTACGTGCAATACGTGAAGTATATTTGGAATTTCGCGCATGGCGACCTGGGGCCGGTGTATGTCCACCCGGATTGGACGGTGAACGAATTGCTGGCGCAGAAGGTGCCGATTTCGGCGGAGTTGGGCCTGTGGGCGACGCTGGTGGCGCTGGTGGTGGGCCTGGGCACGGGGGTGCTCGCGGCGGCGCGCCCGCGCTCGAAGACGGATTACGGCTCGATGGCGGCGGCGATGGTTGCGATTTGCCTGCCGAGCTTTGTGCTGGGGCCGATTTTGCTTTTAATCTTCGGCCTGAAATTGCAATGGGTCAACGTGATGGGCTGGGACACGGCGGGCGACCGCGTGCTGCCGTCCATCGTGCTGGGGTTGTATTACGCGGCGTATGTGGCGCGGCTGACGCGCGGGAGCATGCTGGAGGTGCGCGCGCAGGACTTCATCCGCACCGCGCGGGCGAAGGGCAACGGGCCGCTGCGCGTGCTGCTGGTGCATGCGCTGCGCAACGCGCTCGGGCCGGTGGTGGCGTATCTGGCGCCGACGGTGGCCGGGTTGGTGACGGGGTCGTTCGTGGTCGAGTCCATTTTCCAGATTCCCGGCATCGGGCGGATGTTCGTCGAGGCAGCGTTGAGCCACGAATACCCGCTGCTCATCAGTATCACGGTGCTGTTCACTTTGGTTTTGCTCTTGTGCAACTGGATCGGCGACGTGCTGATCGCCCTCCTCAATCCGAAGGCCGCCGCTGAGTGAAAAAAATCCAGCCGATTCGACTGCGGGCGGGTCCACCTTGTGGGGCGACGCCTGGCGGCGCTTTCGCCGGCACCGGCTCGCGTTCGGGAGTTTGGTGTTTCTCGGGTTGATGGCGCTGACGTGCCTCGTCGGGGTGGTGGGACTGGCTTTACGGGCGCGGTTTGGTTTCGGGTGGCCCTACGATTATTCGGAGCAAGACCTGGCGCTGGGCGCATCCATGTCCTCGGCCGCTCACTGGCTGGGGACGGATTTGCTGGGGCGCGATTTGCTCACGCGGCTGCTAGTCGGCGGGTTTGTGTCGCTCACGGTGGGTTTTCTCGCAACGGGAATGGTGGTGCTGATTGGCGTGACTTACGGCATGGTGGCCGGTTATGCGGGCGGGCGGCTCGACCGGTTCATGATGCGCGTGGTAGACATTTTATACGCGCTGCCCTTCACTGTTTTCATCATCATGCTGCTGGTGCTGCTGGACAAGCCGGTGCAGACGCTGCTGCAACATTTCGGCCATCCGAGTTGGGCGCCATTTATCAAACTGTGCCTGCTCTTCGCGGCCATTGGCGCGTTCGAGTGGCTGAACATGGCGCGCGTGGTGCGGGCGCGGACGCTCGAGCTGAAGTCGCTGGCGTTTGTCGAGGCGGCGCGGGCGCTGGGCCGGCGGCCGGGGCAGATTTTGTGGCATCATTTGCTGCCGAACCTCGCCGGCATCATTGTTATCTACGCCTCGCTGAGCGTGCCGGCGGTGATCATGCTCGAATCGTTCATCAGCTTCCTCGGGCTGGGCGTGCAGCCGCCGCTGACCTCGTGGGGCGATTTGATCAACCAAGGCGCCTCGAACATGGAACTATATCCCTGGCTGCTGCTTTACCCGAGCCTGGCGTTCTCGCTCACGCTCTTCGCGCTGAACTTTGTCGGCGACGGCCTGCGCGACGCCCTCGACCCGCGGGCGGACAAGGGGGGCCTAGGGTAAGACAAAGGGGAGCGAGTCAAGGACGTTGCGCTGCGAGCTACGGCAGCACCGTGGCGCCCATGAGGAAGCGGTCGGCTTCGCGGGCGGCGCCACGGCCTTCGTTGATGGCCCACACGACGAGGCTTTGGCCGCGGCGGCAATCGCCGGCGGCAAATACGCCGCGCACGCTCGTGGCGTATTTGCCGTGCTCGGCTTTCGCGTTCGTGCGCGGGTCGCGCTCGACTTTGAGCGCATCGAGTAACGGCTGTTCCGGCCCGAGGAAGCCCATCGCGAGGAGCACCAATTGCGCGGGGATGACGCGCTCGCTGCCTTTCACCATCTGGGGCCCAAATTGCCCGGCGTCGTTCTTTTTCCATTCGACGTTGACCAGTTCCAGCCCGTTGACGCGGCCGCCAGCATCGGCGGTAAATTTGGTGGCGGTGACGAGATACTGGCGCGGGTCGCCGCCAAATTTCGCAGCGGCTTCCTCCTGGCCATAGTCGAGCTTGTAAATTTTCGGCCACTCGGGCCAGGGATTGTTGGGCGCACGCTCGAGCGGGGGGCGGGCCAGAATTTCCAGTTGCACAAGCGACTTGCAGCCGTGGCGCATGGCGGTGCCGACGCAGTCGGTGCCGGTGTCGCCACCGCCGATGACAACCACGTCCAACCCGCGCGCGTCAAGGGGTGGGCGGCTGGTGTCAGTGATGCCGTGGTCGAGGAGAAACTTGGTGTTGGCGTGCAGATACTCCATCGCAAAATGCACGCCGGAGAAGTTGCGGCCCGGGATAGGCAGGTCGCGCGGCTTGGTTGCGCCAGTGCAGAGGACGACGGCGTCGAAGTCCTTGAGCAATTTTTCCGCGGCGTAGTTGACGCCGACTTCGACGTTGGTTTGGAAAACGACGCCCTCTTGCGCGAGCAAATCCACACGACGCTGGACGACGGCCCGCTTGTCGAGCTTCATGTTGGGGATGCCATACATGAGCAGTCCGCCAATGCGGTCGGCGCGTTCGAAGACAGTGACGAGGTGGCCGGCGGAATTCAATTGCGCGGCGCAGGCCAGCCCGGCCGGCCCGGAGCCGATGACGGCGACTTTTTTGCCGGTGCGGTGCGCGGGGGGCTGCGGCACTATCCAACCCTCGTGCCAGCCTTTGTCGGCGATGGCGTTCTCGATGTTTTTAATGGTGACGGCCGGCTCGATGACGCCGAGCACGCAGGAGCCTTCGCAGGGCGCGGGGCAGACGCGGCCGGTAAACTCGGGAAAGTTATTGGTGTGATGCAGGCGTTCGAGGGCCTCAAGCCACTGGTTCTTGAAGACCAAATCATTCCATTCGGGGATCAAGTTGTTGATCGGGCAGCCGGAGGCCATGCCGCTGATGAGCTGGCCGGTGTGGCAGAACGGGGTGCCGCAATCCATGCAGCGCGCGCCCTGGGTCTGGAGTTCCTTATCCTCGCGGTGAGGATGGAATTCGAGCCAGTCCTGGATGCGTTCGGCCGGCGAGCGGGCGGGGCCGTCATCGCGCTGATAATCGAGAAATCCGGTTGTCTTACCCATGGGGTGTGGAGGAATTTTTTTACCGCGAAGACGCGAAGGGCGCAAAGTTAATATGAATAAGCAAGGCTTTGCGCTCTTGGCGTCTTGGCGGTGAAGGATTTAATTGCCGCCGACGCGCGAAAGATCCTTCGCGTTCGCTTCGAAGGCCGCCAGCAGGGCCTGTTCGCCGGTGAGACCCTGGGCCTCGGCCTGCTTGGCCAAGTTGAGCATGCGTTCGTAGTCCTTGGGGAACACTTTGACGAACTTGGGCAGGTGGTTGTGCCAGTCGGCGAGAATCCGCCGGGCCTTGGCCGAACCAGTGTGCCGGGCGTGGGTTTCGATGTGCGCCTTGACCGCCGCGATTTCCGCGTCCTCGCATTCAATCAAACGGTAAAGGTTCACCATCTCGCGGTTGAGGCGCGAGCCGAATTGCCCGTCTTCATCATACACGAAGGCAACGCCGCCGGACATGCCCGCGGCGAAGTTGCGCCCCGTCTGCCCAAGCACGATAACCGTGCCGCCGGTCATATATTCGCAGCCGTGGTCGCCAACACTTTCGACCACCGCGAGCGCACCGGAGTTGCGTACGCAAAACCGCTCGCCCGCCATGCCGTAGATGAACGCCTCACCGGCGGTCGCGCCATAGAGGGCAACGTTGCCGATGATCATGTTGACCGAGGGGTCGAAGGTGCTGGCCTTGGGCGGCGTAATGATGATGCGTCCGCCGGAGAGGCCTTTGCCGACGTAGTCGTTGGCGTCGCCCTCGATGCGGATGGTGATGCCGCGCGGCATGAACGCGCCGAGCGACTGGCCGGCGGAGCCGGTGAAATTCAACTGGATGGTGTCGTCGGGCAGGCCGGCCGGGCCGTAACGGCGCGTCAGCTCGCTGCCGACCATGGTGCCCACGACGCGGTTGGTGTTCTTGCTGGGCAGGTTCACGACGACGCGCTCGCCTTTGTCGAGCGCCGGGGCGCAGAGCTTGAGCAGGTGCGTGTTGTCGAGCGCAAGGGCCAAGCCGTGGTCCTGCGGCATTTGGCAATAGGTGCCGACCTCCGGGCCGACGTCCGGGCGGTAGAATATCTTCGAGAAGTCGAGGCCCTTGGCCTTCCAGTGGGTCACTGCCTGGTTCACGCCGAGGAGATCCACGCGCCCGACCATTTCGTTGACGGTGCGGAAGCCGAGGCGGGCCATGTATTCGCGCATTTCCTGCGCGATGAAGCGCATAAAGCGCACAGCGTATTCCGGGTCGCCGTTGTATTTGGCGCGCAGGCGCGGGTCCTGCGTGGCGATGCCGACCGGGCAGGTGTTGAGATGGCACACGCGCATCATCAGGCAGCCGAGCGTGACCAGCGGCGCGGTGGCGAAACCAAACTCTTCCGCGCCGAGCAGCGCGGCGATGACCACGTCGCGCCCGGTCTTGAGCTGGCCGTCCGTCTCGATCACCACGCGGCTGCGCAGGTTATTTAAGAGCAAAGTCTGGTTGGTCTCGGCCAGGCCGAGTTCCCACGGCGCGCCCGCGTGTTGAATCGAGGAGAGGGGCGACGCGCCGGTGCCGCCGTCATGGCCGGAGATGAGGATCACGTCCGCCTTGGCCTTGGCGACGCCCGCGGCGATGGTGCCCACGCCGATTTCGGCGACGAGCTTGACATTGATGCGCGCGTTCGAGTTCGCGTTCTTCAGGTCGTGGATGAGCTGCGCGAGGTCCTCGATGGAGTAAATGTCGTGGTGCGGGGGGGGCGAGATGAGGCCGACGCCGGGCGTGGTGCCGCGCACCTTGGCGATGGGCGGGTAAACCTTGTGGCCGGGTAGTTCGCCGCCTTCGCCGGGCTTGGCGCCCTGGGCCATCTTGATTTGCAATTCCTGTGCGTTGACAAGGTAATAGCTTGTCACCCCGAAACGACCGCTGGCGACTTGCTTGATGGCGCTGTTTTTGCTGTCGCCATTGGACTCGAGCTTATAGCGCAGCGGGTCTTCGCCGCCTTCGCCGGTGTTGGATTTGCCGCCGAGGCGGTTCATGGCGATGGCCAGCGCCTCGTGCGCCTCCTTCGAGATCGAGCCGTAGGACATCGCGCCGGTCTTGAAGCGCCGCACGATGGCCTCGACGGATTCGACTTCCTCGAGGGGGATGGGCTTTTCGGGAAACTTGAATTCAAACATCCCGCGCAACGTGCAGAGGTTGCGCGACTGGTCGTCAATGAGTTTGGTGTATTCCTTGAAAATGACGAAGTCGTCCGCGCGCGTGGCCTTTTGCAGCTTGTGGATGGATTGCGGGTTCCAGAGGTGGAACTCGCCATCCGCGCGCCATTGGTAAACGCCGCCCGCTTCGAGCGCGTGGGTGTCCTCGCCTTCGAGGGGCGGAAAGGCGTGGCGGTGCCGTTGCCGGACTTCGCCGGCCATGGTGTCGAGGCTGATGCCCTCGATGCGCGAGGCTGTGCGGTGGAAATACTTGTCCACGACATCGTGGTTGAGGCCGATGGCCTCGAAAACCTGCGCGCCGCGGTAGCTGGCGTAGGTCGAGACGCCCATTTTCGCCATGGTCTTGATGACGCTTTTGACGCCGGCCTTGATGAAGTTCTTGCACGCCTTGTCGTAGTCCACGGAGAGCTTGCCGTCGTGGATGAGGTCGTAAAGGGTCTCGAAGGCCAGATACGGGTTGATCACGTCCGCGCCGTAACTGAATAACAGGGCAAAGTGATGGACCTCGCGCGGCTCGCCCGATTCGAGGATGAGCGAGACCAGCGTGCGCGTGCCCTGGCGGATGAGGTGGTGGTGCAACCCGGAAGTCGCCAGCAGCGCGGGAATGCCCGCGTGTTGCCGGTCAATGCCGCGGTCGCTGAGCACGAGGAGGTTCGCGCCGCGCGCGATGGCGGCGTCGGCCGCCGCGAATAATTTTTCGAGCGCGGCGGCGAGGCCCGCGCCGCCCAAGTCCGGCTCGAACAGAATCGGCAAGTCCGCCGCCTGGTAGCCTTCGCGCTGGATGTGGCGCAGCTTCGAGAGCGTCGCATTGTCAATGATCGGGTCGTGGACTTTGATGCGCCGGCAGCTTTCCGGCTGCGGCTCGATCAGGTTGCGTTGCGTGCCGAGGAAAGTTTCCGACGAAGTGATGACCGCCTCGCGGATCGAGTCAATCGGCGGATTCGTCACCTGCGCGAAGAGCTGCTTGAAGTAATTATAAAGGAGCTTGGGCTGGTTCGAGAGGACGGCCAGCGGGGTGTCCGTGCCCATCGAGCCGAGGGGCTGCACGCCGTCCTTGCCCATCGGGGTGAGGATGAAGCGCAGGTCTTCATAAGTGTAGCCGAAGGCCTTTTGGCGCAAAAATACAGTGGCGTGATCCACGCCGTGGGCTTCGCCGTCGGGCAGGTTTTCGATTTTCACGCGGTATTTTTCGAGCCATTCACCATAGGGGTGGGCCTTGGCAAAGGTGTCCTTGATCTCCGCGTCGTCCACGATGCGGCCCTGCTCGGTGTCCACGAAAAACATGCGGCCGGGCTGGAGGCGGCCCTTGGCGGCCACGTTGGCCGGGTCCACGTCCACCACGCCGACTTCCGAGGCCATGATGACGCGGTCGTCCTTGGTGACATAATAGCGCGAGGGGCGCAGGCCGTTGCGGTCGAGCACCGCGCCGACGCGGATGCCGTCGGTGAAGGAAATCGAGGCCGGGCCGTCCCACGGCTCCATCAGGCAGGCGTGGTATTCGTAGAACGCGCGCTTTTCCTTGCTCATGGACTCGTGGTTTTCCCACGGCTCGGGGATCATCATCATCACCGCGTGCGGCAGCGAACGCCCGGCCAGCACCAAAAATTCGAGGCAGTTGTCGAACATGCCCGAGTCCGAGCCGTCCTCCTGGATGATGGGCAGGATTTTTTTCAGGTCGTCACCGAATTGGCCGCCGGAGATTTGCGCCTGGCGCGCGTGCATCCAGTTGACGTTGCCGCGCAGCGTGTTGATCTCGCCGTTGTGCGACATGTAGCGATTCGGGTGCGCGCGGAACCAGGCCGGAAAGGTGTTGGTCGAAAAGCGCGAATGCACCTGCGCCAGCGCGGACTCGAAGTCCGGGTCGCGCAGGTCGGGGAAATAATTCTCCAATTGCGTGGCGGTCAACATACCCTTGTAGATGAGCGTGCGCGCGGAAAGGCTGGTGATGAAAAAGAGCGTGTCGCGCGCCTCATGCCGCGGGCCGGTGTAGCGCAGTTTGTTCGAGGCGACGTGGCGGATGACATACAGCTTCCGCTCGAAAACGAGGTCGTCCGTGATCGCGGGATTGCGCCCGATGAAGAGGTGCTTGATCACCGGCGCAACGGCCTTGGCGCTCGGGCCGAGGTCGGCGCGCTGCTGGTCGGTCGGAACTTCCCGCCAGCCGAGCACGGTCTGGCCCTCAGCGCGCACGGTTTCCTCAAGGCCGCGTTCGCAGGCCGCGCGCTCGACCGGGTCGCGGGGCAAAAAGACGCCCGCTACGCCATAGTGACCCGCGGGTGGGAGTTTTAGGCCCGCCCTGGCTAGTTCGCGCCGCAAAAACTTGTCGGGCACCTGCACGAGGATGCCCGCGCCGTCGCCGGTGTTGACCTCGCAGCCGCAGGCGCCGCGGTGCTCCATATTCTCCAGCATTTGGAGGGCGTCGCGCACGATCTGGTGCGACTTGTGCCCCTTGATATGGACGATAAAACCGACGCCGCACGAGTCATGTTCCAACGCCGGGTCGTAGAGCCCCTGGGCGGGAGGCTCTCCGGCGGCGCTGCGAGGCGGGAGTGCGCTCATGAAAAAGTGGATGGTAAACCCGAGCCGCGGCGGGCGACGGCGGCTCTGAAAGAGCACCCCTCACCCGCGCGGCCCGCTAGATAAAGGCAGATTGTTTTTTCACGCAACGCTAAATCTAAGCATTTTTCGGGCCGAGTCGAAACGCGACTTGATGAGTTTATCGTCTGGCCTCCCAATCGGGTGCCTTTTGTTTGGCGTGCCGGACATAAAGTATTCTGATGGTTTCATAATTCACTTCTTAGGTGATGATATAGTTAAAGCGCGGCAAAAAGCCTTTTCGGATATTGCGGCCAATCAGCGGGGCGCTTTCTGGAAACTGCGCGATGCCTCGCGCCCACGTTTCGAAGGAATCCAAAAACTCCGCTCCCAACCTGGCTTCGCGTTCCAAATACTGCGCTGTGGCAATCAGCTCTGCTCGGGCCAGGCGATGGAACGAAACTTTCATTTTCGCAAGGCTTGGCGTGCATCCCGCAGGACCGCTTCCAGCGGCACGCCCGGATCGTTCTCCAAGTCCATTTGGAGCGAGCGCAAGGCGGAGACGGCGGCCAGCTCAACGTCCAGCAACCGCGAGGAAATCATCGCCGGCGAAAGAGCACGCCGGCGGCGGTTTGGCTTCGTAGGTTTGGCCAAGAGCATGATTATAGTTTAAGACCCAACCGGGTGAGGTCAATCGCGGTTTTTGAGGGAGCCGTGGAACGAGCCGTCTGGGTCTGGCTTCAGCCGCCAATACATTTAAGATTGAACGCAACAGGGAACGGTCCTGTTGATTTTTTATGAATTTCCCGGCAAATTTCAGGGGGTTCCGGAGGCGGTGTTTGGGCTGACGACTGAGGCGACCTTCGAGAGCGTTTGCGTGAGGGCGTCGCGCTGGGGATCGGTGAGGTTCGCGGACTGGATGGCGTTGAGCGCGGCGGTCAAGTCCGCGCCCGCCCAACTAGTGAGCACGGTTTGAATCTGGCTGGCGCGCAGGTCGGGGTTGCTGAGGGTGTTGGCCCAAGTGAACGAACCAGACGGGTCTTTGACGGTTTGCGCGGCCACCAATTGCTCGACGGATGCGTCGCGCTCGGCACCGGGGGGAAGGGTGTTAATCCAATTAGATAACGCTTGCGGGTCTTGTTTCGCCCAAGTGGTGGCGACGGCGGTTGTGGCGCTCAATTGCGTGGCATCGGCGGGGAATTGACTGAGCATTGCGGCGGCCTGGGCGGGGTTTTGCTGGGCTTCGACGCCGACCAGATTGCCCATGACGGCTTCCGGATTGTCGGTGGCCGGCAAACTGGAGGCATCGTTCCACGCGGTGGTAAAATCAGTTTTGGCCACACCCACCAACACATTGCCGAGCGCCTGGCTCTTCGCGTCACTGTCGGGCAGGCTGTTCACCCAAGTTAGCGCGGCGGCGGGGTCGGAAGACGTCCAAGTCCCGGGCGGCGGGGTGTTAGCCGATGAGGGTCCCGATCCAGCCCAAGTCTGCGCGATGGCCGGCGCGAGCGAAAGATACAGCGACGGATCGGGAGAATTTTGGATATAAGCTGCGGCGGCCACCGGATTGATGGTTGCCCAGGAACTGACCACGGAAACGAGCGTGCCATTGCGAGTGATGCTTCCGAAATCCGTCAAATTGGCGGCCCAGGCGAGGGCTGCCTGGGGGGCCTCCGCGCCCCATTTTGTAGCAAGGGCGGTGGTCTCCGACAGGCGAGTCAGCGGGTCGGCGATATTTCCCGCCAAGGTGGCAGCGAAGGCGGTATCTTCGTCGCCATTGGATAGACATTGAATGTAGGTATCAACTGTATCATTGTAGTCGGAACTCGGGGCCGTCTGCTTGAGCCAGTCCAGGGCCACCGCGGGATCCGCTGAGGGGCCTTTGAGATAATCGAAAAAAACCGTCCGAATGGCGGATGCGCGGGTGCTGCTGTCCAGAATTTTATCCACAACGGCGGTGTCAAGTTTTAGATCCGTGCCGCCAATTACTTCCAGCAAATCATCCCAAGGCGGGTTGTCGCTGGGTGGCAAACTCAGCATCCAATTGATGGCCGCCTGGGGGTTGTCGCCGGCCAAAGTCATGGCCACCGAGTCAATGGCATCCTCTCGGGCGCGGCCGGGAGGGAGCTGGGTGGCGGCGGCTTCCGCGTCAGCCGGGTGCAATTTTGCCAAAGCCCCCAATATGTCGCCATAATTTTGTGGATCAACATCCACGGAGGGAAGCTTGGCGAACTCGCTGATGGCCAGTTGCAAGTCGCCTCCATCCTTGGGGTCATTGTCTGCCAACTCGCTCAGGGACCGATTTATCAAATCCCGGCGCAATTCGCCATTTTCCACCTGCTTACTGAGTGACAGGGCCAGCGCAGGATTTTGAACATCACCCGGGGGCCCTAACAACGAGTTAATGAGCGCCTCCTGCAGCATGGTTTTTTTCCGGCTGTTGGGCAAATCGGAAATCATTTTGAACAGGGCGGTTTTATCGGCTGAGTTTATACGATATATAATGTTCTTGATTGCCTCTGCTTTATCGTCCTGCTTGAAATCTCCTGCCAGAATTTTAGTGATGCGATCCAGGGCTGCTTTAAGCGACAGCGGTGTGTTCCAATCCTCCGCCTGCCGCAGCGGGGCGGCTAGCGCGGCGGCGCCGGGAGCCGTCCAAGTCTTGGAGATTAAACGCTGCCAGGCGGCGGGGAAGACGCCCTCCCATTTCGCCAACGGCCCCGGCCAGCGGCCCAGCACATAGGCCACCGCCAGCGCGCCAGCCAAAAAGCCGAGGCGAACAGAAAAAAGGCGGGCTGGTATTTTCATCATGGTTAGAGGCCGAAAGGGCCAACTGGAATCGGTGGCTTACCTGACGCCGCTCTGGCCGCATCAACTTTTTTGAAAACAGCGGCCTTGTCGGAGTCCGACAATTGATCAAATTCGCGAGCCTCAACCGAATAAAAACTGCCCACATCGAGTCCAAAATCCTCTCCGTTGGGGTCAGTGCTGATATAGGTGACAAATGCCGCTTGCAACTGGTCGGAACGGACTTGCGGATTGCTGATGGTGCTGGCCCAAGTCAAGGCGCTATCGGGGTTTGTTTGCATTTGAATGGGCAGCAATTGGGTAATGGCGGCGTCGCGTGCGTTGCCCGGCGGAAGCTGGTTGATTTCGGATGCCAACTGCACGGCTTGCACTTGGGCCGCCTGGGCTTGCGGATCGGCGATGCTGTTGGCCAAGGCCAGCGCGGCGGCGGGGTCGGCGGACATTTGTGCCGAGACCAATTGGGCAGTCGCCGCATCGCGCTGCACACCTGGCGGCAGGCCATTGACCCATGTAGTGGCGGCTTGGGGATCATTCTGCGCCCAAGTCTGGACGAGCTTGGCTGTCGCTTCAGTTTGCGCGTTGGCATCGGTCAATTGCCCAATCAAGCCAGCGGCCTTGGCCGGGTCGTTATCGGTTTCATCGGAGATGAGGCCACTCATGGCGGCGTCACGACTGCTGTCAGCCGGCAGGTTGAGGGCATCCTGCCAGGCGGTGGAAAAATCTGACTGGGCGATTGTGTTCAAAACTGTGCCGAGCGCCTTGTTCTTTTCCGCGCTGGCGGGCAGGCTTTGCGCGAAAGCCAGGGCGGCGGCGGGTTTCTCCTGCGCCAAATTGGTCGCGATACCTTCTGCCGCTTGGGAAAAAAGTGACGGGTCGGGAGAGTTTTGCACAAAGGCGGCGGCCGACTCCGGGTCCCACTCGATCCAGTTGCCAAAAATCGAATTCAACGCAATTTTGAGTGCCGATGCGTCATTGGCAGGCAGTGCTTCCGCCCAAGTCAACGCGGCTTGGGGGTTGTCCTCGGCCCAACCCGAAATGATCCCATTCAGTGCGGCGGTGCGGGCCGCGGCGTCCGTGGCGGGCAGTGCTTGCGCCCAAGCCAGCGCGGCTTGGGGATCATCCTGCGCCAATTGGCCGACCACAGGAGCAATAACGGAAGCACGCACGTCTGGCGCAGTTATTTTGTCCAACAAGCCGGCGACCATTGCTGGATCATCGTCATATTCGCTAAGGCTGGAAAAGACGGCTTGCACCGCTTTGTCGTAAGTGTCGCCAGTGGCAACCTGATTGAGCCAATCGAGCGCGGTGCTGGCGCGGTCGAGGCTGGTGGTTTGGTCGCCAACATATTGATCAGTGGGGTCTTGATCAGGTCCATAAAAACTTCCGAAAGAAATCGTTTGCAGTTTATCGCCGCCGCCCGAGGCAACGACCATTTTACCCGCTATCTGCTCAATGACCTCGTTGCGGGCCGCAGCGTCGCCAAGCTTGTCCAGATATTGCGCGGCCAATTGGGGTTGCGGGATGTCAAACAAACCTCCCGCGCCGACGTTCCAGCAAAGCCTGTTTGAGCACACCTGAATCCGTCGGCGGCAGGCCACCGGCCCAATCCAACATCGCATGAACGTCATGATAGGCCCAACCCTTTGCCACCCCGTCCAGGGCAGCAGTGCGATCCGGGCCGGCCGGCAGATTAAACGCTTCATCTGCCAAGGCCGGCGCGCTTTTGGCGTCGTCGGCGAGCGCCCGATAAAAGCTTTCGTAGTCGGCTTGTGACTGCGGTCCCGGCGGCAGTTTGGCTAATTCCTGCCGGGCCAAATCGGGGTCCTTCTTCGCGAGCGACGAAAAAATCTGTTCGGTAATTTGGTCGCGTGTCCTGGCATCGGCAATAAGCCCAACGAGGGAAAGCGCCGAGGCGGGGTCGTTGGCGACAAGGCCGCCACGAAAGAAGTCGAGGATAAGTTCGTCCCGTTGAGAACTGGGTGATAATTTTGCCAGTTGTTCCACCAGGAATGGCATGTCGGCATCATCAACAAACCTGTTTATGAGATCGTTCCAGATCGCGCTTGCCTCGTCACCTTTTTGCAAGCCATTCAGTGTTTTTTGCCATGCCTGATCGCGGGTCAGCTTGGGGGGTGGTTTGTCGGCCGCCTGCTCGGCCCGCGCTTCGTCGGCAAGTTTTTTGGCCGCGGCGTCCCCTGCCGCCGCCTCGTGCTGGGCAATCCGCTGCGACAGGCCGACGAGGTAAGCCGCAACCAGCGCGCCGACGACAAAGCCGGCGCGCAGGACCACGCGGGGCAGGCGTGTCTTCATGGGGAAGTATCCTCCCTCGTTCCTAACGCCCGCGCAAGCCATTTGGCGGGGCAGGCGTGGCGCCTTTTCGTAGCGCTGAGCTTTAGCCAGCGCATTGGATTGTGAGCATCTCGAAGAAGCGCTGGCTGAGGCTCAGCGCTACAAAGCACAACAGCACCGAAAATACATCACATTCTGCCACCAACGAAGCTTGAATCTCCTCCGCAAGCAGACAAAATAAACCCCTCATGGACAAAGCGCAAATCGTGGGGGTGCTGGAGGAGATCGCGACGCTGCTCGAGCTGACCGGGGAGAACCCGTTCAAGGTGCGGGCGTATCAGAATGGCGCGCGGGCGTTGGGTGCGCTCGAGGATGACTTGGGCGCGCGCATCGCGGCGGGCACGCTGGGCGAGGTCCCGGGGTTGGGCGAGGCGCTGGTGGAAAAAATCACCGCGCTCTACCAGACCGGGCAGTTGCCTTATTACGACAAATTGAAGGCGAGCGTGCAGCCGGGCCTCATCGAAATGCTCGAGGTGCCGGGGTTGGGGCCGAAGAAAATCATGGCGCTGCACAAGCAACTCGGCGTGGATTCGCTGGCAAAACTGGCGGCGGCGTGCGCGGCGGGGAAGGTGGCGGCGCTGCCGGGCTTTGGCCAAAAGACGCAGGATAATATATTGCTGGGCATCCAGCACCGGGAGGCCTACAGCCGCCGGCATTTATGGTGGGACGCGTGGCTCGCGATGGAGCCGATTTTGCAGGGTCTGGCGAAGGTTAAGGGCGTTGAGCGCGTGTCGCACGCGGGGAGTTTGCGCCGCGCGCTGGAGACGGTGGGCGATTTGGACATTCTGGTGGCGGCGGAACATCCGGCGGCGGCGATGGCATGGTTCACGACGCAGCCGGGGGTCGCGGAGGTGACGGGCCAGGGCGAGACAAAGGCGAGCGTGCGGCTCAAGGACGGAATGCAGGCGGATTTGCGCGTGGTGCCGCTGAAGCAATATTATTTCGCGCTGCACCACTTCACCGGGTCGAAGGATCACAATGTGAAAATGCGGTCGCGCGCGCTGGCGCGGGGCCTGAGCCTGAGCGAATGGGGCCTGACCAAGAAGGACGACCCGACGGCGGGCGGGCCGGGTGCCGTCAGCGTGCTGACGCCGCACAGCGAGGATGATATTTTTAAACAACTCGGCCTGCATCCGATCCCGCCGGAATTGCGCGAGGGGCTGGATGAAATCGAGCGCGCGGAAAAGGGACCGCTGCCGCGGTTGCTGGAGGAGGGCGATTTGCGCGGGGCCTTCCACAACCACACGGTGGCGTCCGACGGCCACGCCACGCTCGAGGAAATGGCGGCGGGGGCGGACGCGCTGGGTTGGGAATACCTGGGGCATCGCGGACCATTCGAAGTCGTCCTTCCAGGCGCATGGCTTGAGCGAGGAGCAACTGCTGGCGCAGGCGGAAAAAATCCACGCGCTGAACTCGGCAAAGAAATTTCACGTCCACGTTTTCGCCGGCACGGAATGCGACATTCTCAAGGACGGCGAGCTGGACTACGATGACGGCGTGCTGGCGAAGCTGGATTACGTGGTGGCGTCAGTCCACAACCGTTACGGGCAGGGCGAGGACGAGGCGGCGATGACGAAGCGCCTCGTGCGCGCGCTCGAGCACCCGCGCGTGACGATGCTGGGCCACCTGACCGGGCGGCTGTTGCTGCGGCGCGAGGGCTACGCGGTGAACATCGGCAAGGTCATTGACGCCGCGGCCGCCAACGGGAAGATGATTGAACTGAACGCGCAGCCGCAGCGGTTGGACATGGATTGGCGGCATTGGCGGCGCGCCGCGGAGCAGGGCGTGATGTGCGTCATCAACCCCGACGCGCACAGCGTGGCGGACCTGGGCTATGTGCGGCTGGGCGTGCTGATCGCGCGGAAAGGCTGGCTGGCGAAGGAGCAGGTGTTTAATACGCGCCCGCTGGCCGAGGTTGGCAAAACGCTCAAAGTCAAAACGCCGAAACACAGCGCGTCCACCCGACGAGGCACTTAAAGGGCCTTCGCGCCAAATTTGTTGGGGCCTTCAACGCCTTTGGCCAGCCCGAGCCAGAGCATGAGGACGAGAGCAAGCGCGCCGCCGGCCACCGCCGCGCGAGCAGGATGGCTTTTCACGAACACGAGGGCCACAGCGGGCAGCATATTCAACACGATCATGGCGGCGGGCAGGCCGAGGTCGTGCCAGCGTTTGGCACAGACAGACAGCCAGATCCAGAGCGGCAGGCAGGCGAGCACCCCGCCCACCAGCCATAATTGACTCGGGATGACAACGGCGCTGGAGGCAGCTGGCTCAGAGCTGGTCGCCGGAGGGGCCGTGACAATCCACAGCCCGAGCAGGATAACACTGAAGAGCACACAGAGCAGCGCGCAGGCAGCCCAGCCGTCCCAAAACGTCGCGCGGCGGATGCGGCCGCGGAAGGAGAACAGCACACTGCGGTCTTCAATAATGACTTCAGAAGCCATGGGCGGAAGGGGATCGCGGCAGGCCCGGCTGGATTAAGCGGCCGGCTTGCCGTATTCGTTCGCGCCGGGGTGGCCCTTGCCAAAGCCCAGGTAGAAAAAGGAGCCGATGGTGGCGCAGGCGGCGGTCAGCACCGTGGCACTCAGGAAATTAGCCCGGTAGTCGTGGTAGGCGGACGTAAAGATGGCGAAGGTGTTGGCGTGCGGGTCGGTGATCAGGTGGCGGATCGCATCGCGATCCACGGAGTCCAAGTAGGTCAACACCGCCAGGCCGAGGCAGACCACGGGGACGATATTGACGATGGCGAGCCAGCCGGGATAGCTGAGGTCGTGCCAGCGTTTCGAGCAAATGGCGAAGAGCGTCCAATTCGCGAAGATCCAGTGCAGAAACAGCATCGCGGAGGCGAGGAAATGATAAACAACGTGCTCGGTGTCGCTGACGTTGCGGGCCAAATAATCATCAATGGGACAGGAGATGATGGCGACCTCGATCATGAGCAGGGCGATGTTGAGCAACAGCCAAGCCACGATGCCTTCCCAAAAGGTCAAGCGCTTGAAGCGCCCGCTGGGGGAAAAAAAGTTAAGCAGAAGAGTCATGTGGGCCAACGGGGGAAACAATACCGGCCCGGCGGCGATGGAACCGGCGGGAACGGGAAGGCGGCCAGCATGGAGTTTTTTTTGGTGGCGGTCAAGAAATCTAAGTTGCCAGCCGGGGTGAATTGCGCGATACTCGGGGGCATGGGACAATCGCCCTTAAAAACCTGCGCGCAGTGCGGCGCGGCCGCCAAAGTCTTTGTCAGCGTGGTTCACGGTGGCAAGGTGACGGCGGCGGCTTGGTGCGAGGAGCATGCGGCCGTGGCAGGCGTGCTGGACGGGCAGGGCTATGCGTTGCTCGAGGCGGCGGAAATACCGGGAACGCGCCGCGGGGAGAATTCCCTCCGTTGCCCGGTGTGCGATTGCAGCCAGCGGGATTTTGAGCGGCAGGGGCGCTTCGGCTGCCCGGCATGCTACACGGCCTTTGCGGGCTTGCTGCCACCGCTGTTGGGCAAAATGCACCGCGACATCGAGCACCGCGGCAAAATTCCCCTGCGCGGCGCCGGGCCGGCCGCCGTGCGCCACCGCCTGGCCATGCTCCAGGAGGAATTGAAGCAGGCCGTCCGCACCCAGGAATTTGAAGGGGCGGCACAGACACGGGACGCCATCGCCCTGCTCCAGACCAAGCTGCCGGCCGCGGCCGAAGCGCCCTCGCCCACCCTCTCGCCGAACTCCTTGCCGCTGAAGACGAAGGGTGCGTGAGCCGGCCGGATTCGGTCCAGTCTTGACCGAAAAAACCCGCGAGCAAACCCATGAATCTTGATAACGTCGTCCAACTGCTGCTGCAACTGCTCCACTGGCTGGCCATCTCCGCGGGAATCGGCGTTCCGCTGATTTTTTGCGCCTATGTGGTGATTACCCCGACAGACCGCCTCGTGTTCGCTTGGCAGAATTACCGGATGCGCCGCCAACCCCACCGGGCACTGAAGGACCGGCACTTCAAGGGCTTACCGAGGAAAATCCGCTGGTGCAAATTCATCTGCGTGTTTGGCTTTCTTTTCTTCCTCGTGCTGGCCCTGGAACAGTTCCATGTGGACGTGATCAGTCTGGTCGAACGGGCCGCCAGCAAGTGAGGTGGCGGTCGCACGACCGGAGATTGCCATGGGCGCGAAAGCGGCCCATGCTGCGGGCATGACTGGCTGGGCCGCAAAGATACGCAAGGATATCACCGCGCGCTGGCGGTGGTTTTGGGGGCAGCGCGGACTGCCGGATACACTGGCCAGTGAACGCGGGCGCCTCGGCGAGGAGGCCGCCGCGCGGTTTGTGCGCCAGCGGGGCTGGAAAATCGTCGCCCGCAACTGGCGGCATGGGCGCGACGAGCTGGACTTGGTGGCGTGGGACGGGGCGGTGCTGGTTTTTGCCGAGGTGCGGGCGCGAGAGGCGCGCGCAACCGTCTCCGGTTACCATTCGGTGACGAGGAGGAAAAAAAATGCGCTGGCGCGGGCCATCCGGGCCTACCGGCGGGGGATGGCGCAGCCGCCGGCGCATTTTCGCTTCGACATTGTCGAAGTGAAAGTCTCTGATGGGGTGGCCGGCGAGGTGCTGCTGCATGCCAACATTCCGCTGTAGCCGGGATACTTCCGTCCACCCATAATTTCTATTTTTCATTTATGGTCGAACCTCCCCGTCATCCGTTCCTGCAAGGCTTAAGCAAGCATCGCGGCGCGCCGCCGACGATCCTCGTCATCTTCGGCGCGTCGGGCGACCTGTGCGCGCGCAAACTCGTGCCGGCCATCTTCAACCTGGCGGCGGACAACCTGCTGTCGTCCGATTTTTACCTCGTCGGCTTTGGGCGCAAGCCGATCTCCGACGACGCGTTCCGCGCGGAAACCGCCAAGGACATCAAGCAGTTTTCCCGCCGGCCGCTGATGGAGGACGTGTGGTCGCGCGTGCAGGCGAACACGTTTTACATCGCCGGCAATTACGACGACCCGAAGGCATTCCAAACGCTGTTTGAGAAAATTGACGCGATCGAGAAAAAACTCGGGCGCGATTTGCAGAGCGTGTTCTACATCTCGACGCCGCCGACCGTGTTCAAGCCCATTCTCGAGGGCCTCGGCGCCAGCGGCCTCGCCAAGCGGCACGCCGACACGCCCATGGCCTCGAAGATGATCATTGAAAAGCCGTTCGGGCGCGACCTGGCCAGCGCGCAGGACTTGAACCGCATCATCCGCAACCAGTTTGAGGAATCGCAGGCCTACCGCATTGACCATTACCTGGGCAAGGAGACGGTGCAGGATTTGCTCGTGCTGCGCTTTGCCAACACGATTTTTGAGCCGATTTGGAACCGGCGCTACGTGGATTGCGTGCAAATCACCGTGGCCGAGGATTTGGGCGTCGGCGAGCGTGCCGGGTATTACGACCAGTCCGGCGCCTTGCGCGACATGATCCAGAACCACACCATGCAGTTGCTCTCGCTCGTGGCGATGGAGCCGCCGGTGTCGCTGAGCGCCGAGGACATTCGCGACGAAAAGGTCAAACTCCTCAAGGCCATCCAGCCGGTCAAACTGCGCGCGGAGGGCGGCGACGTGGTGCGTGCGCAATACGCCGAAGGACTTATTCAGGGTCAAAAGGTGCCTGGTTACATGCAGGAGGCCGACGTTCCGGCGACCTCCATTACGGAGACTTACGCGGCGGTGCGGCTGGCGATTGAAAACTGGCGCTGGCAGGGCGTGCCATTCTATCTGCGCTCGGGCAAACGCCTGGCGCGGCGCGTGTCGGAAATCGCCATCCAGTTCAAGCGCCCGGCGGGGATTTTGTTCGCGGACAACGAGCGCTTCAACGTCGCGGCCAACACCCTCGTCATCCAAATCCAGCCGGACGAGGGGACGACGCTGCTGATGAACTCGAAGGTGCCCGGCCTCGAAACGCGCACCCAGCCGGTGAAGATGTATTTCCGCTACGCGACGACCTTCGGCTCGAACACGCCCGAGGCCTATGAGCGCCTCATCCTCGACTGCATCATCTCCGACTCGACGCTCTTCATCCGCGGCGACGAAACAGAAACGTCCTGGCGGCTCTACACACCGATCCTCGATTTCTGGCAGGAGAGCGGGCGGCGCGGGCTGGAGAGCTACGCGGCTGGCTCGTGGGGGCCGCTCGCCTCCGAGCGACTCGTCTGGGAAAACCACCATGAATGGCGCCGCGCGGGGCCGTAATCCACATGTCCACTTTACTTGATGTGCTGCCGGGGATTGCGCTGCGGGTGACCGAAGTGCCGGGGATGCTGTCGAAAATGTGGCAGGGCGACCCGGGCTCCGGGCCGGAGGCGCCGTCGGCGTTCCGCGCGTCGCAGATGAATCTGGTGCTGCAATTCGGCTTGGCGACGACGGGGGAAGAGGCGCTGCGCGTCTTCGACCAAGCCATTGAGTTCGCGCAGGTGTATCCCTGCCGCATCCTCGCGCTGTGCCCGGCCAAGGAGGCGAGCGACGCGGTGTTCATGGAGGCGAAACTTTTTTCGCAATGCTACATCGGGCCGAGCACGCGGCAGATGTGCTGTTGCGAGGCGCTGCTGCTCGGCTACCCCGTCCACACCGCCGGTTTTTTGGAAAACCAGGCGATGATCTGGCTTGAGAGCGATTTGCCCATCTACCACTGGCTGCACCGCGTGCCCGCCCGGCGCGTCGAGGAAATTTACCTGCCCTACCTGAAACTTTGCACGCGCGTGGTGTTCGATTCGTGCATCGAGGGGCCGGACTACGTCAAGGCCCACTGGCCCAAGCCCGACGCGGTGATGGATCTCGCCTTCGCGCGGCTGCTGCCGGTGCGCCAGTCCATCGGCCAGTTTTTGAGCGGCTACGATCCGGCCGCGCTGGTGGACGGCCTCACGCACGTCGAGTGCCGCTACGCCTTCGGCGCGGATGGCGAAGCGGCGAACCTGCTGCGCTGGCAGGAAAGCTGCCTCGAACATTGCGAAAAAAACGGCGAGCACTGCGACGAGATGACCTTTTCCACCAAGCTGCTCGACCCCGCCTCGCCCAACGCGCTCGAAGTCGAATGGCACTACGGCGCCGGCCCGAAAAATTTCCTGTGGACACACGCGAAGGATTGCGACGCCGTGCGCCTCCGCGCCAATTTCGGCAAAGGCCCGGTGGATTTGCCCCAGCACGTCAAACCCATGCCGCGGGTAAGAGAATTGGCCGAGGCGTTGTTTTTTTGAATCTAGAATTTGGCATGATAGAACTTGATTTAATGGCTATTTTGCGTAGAATGTCCTTATGAACGCCCAAGCAACTCTGAAGGAAATCCTCGCTTTGCCCGAGGAAGACCGCCGTTGGCTGGCCGAGGAAATTGCGGCCAGCCTGCCGGAACAGGACGAGGATTTTGAGCTTACGCCAGAATTTAAGGCCGAGTTAAATCGCCGCCTTTCCGAACATGAAGCCAACCCCAATTCCGGCATCCCCTGGAACGAAGCCAAAGCCCGGGTTTTGGCCCGCCTGCGCAAATGACGCGGAAAACAATCTGGCGCAGCGCTGCCTTGCAAGAATTGGCCGACGCAAGCTTGTGGTATGAAAATGAACGACCTGGCTTGGGCGAGGAATTTGTCGAAGCGGTTGACCTTTTGCTTGCTGGCGTCCAGTCCAATCCGCAGTTTTTTCGCGAAGTTTTACCGCCGATTCGGCGCGTCCTCATGAAACGATTCCCCTATCTCGTGTTCTTTTACGAAGGCAACGGCCAGATCGTTGTTCTTTCCATTCACCATGCGAAGCGTAATCCTGCAGTTTGGAGAAGCCGCCACGAATAATTCGTGAAGTCTCCTTGCTTTATTCATACCAACCATGCGCTCAATTCCCACCGATTACGGCCTGCTGCGCGTGGGGTCGCTTGACGACACTTTTCACGCCATCGTGGATGAGTTGCGCGGCGCGGTGGCGGCGAAGGGCGCGCCGATCACCGTCGGGTTGTCGGGGGGTTCGACGCCGAAGGCGTTTTACCAATGGGCGGTGCGCACGCAGGCGCTGCCCGCCGCCGTCTGGCAAAATTGCCTCTGGCTGACGAGCGACGAGCGCTGCGTGCCGCTGGCCTCCGACGAATCGAACTTCGGCAATGCCGACCGGCTGCTGCTAACGCCGCTGGGCGTGCCGGACGCGGCGAAAATTCCGTGGCCGGTTGATTTGCCGCCCGCGGACAGCGCCACGGCTTTCAATAAAATGTGGAACGCCCGCTTAGGCCCGCAACTGGGTTTCGATGTGTGCTTCCTCGGCATGGGCGACGACGGGCACACGGCGTCGCTGTGTCCGGGCTGCCCGCTCCTCGGCTCCGGGCTGGCGGACAATTTTGCGGCGGTCGAGTGGCCGGGGCGCGGCTGGCGGCTGACCATTACCGAGGCCGGGCTGGCGCGGTGCGGGCGCGTGGTTGTCATTACCAACGGCGCGAACAAGGCCGCGGTGCTCAAAGCGATTCTGCGCGGGCCGTATGACCCGAAAAAACTGCCGTCACAAATCCACCGGGCCTACGCGGCGCGCGTGACCTGGCTGGTGGACGAAGCGGCGGCGGCGGAATTATAAAGTTTCGAGTTTCGGGTTTCGAGTTTTCCTCTCCTCGCGTCATTAAGTACTTGAGTTCTCATTTCGTCTTGCCGCCCCCGAGTTTCAGCATTCAGCATTCAGCATTCAGCATTCAGCATTCAGCATTCAGCATTCAGCATTCAGCATTTCCCTATTTCCCTTGCGCCAAGCCGCGCAAGGGCGTAGTTTTACCAGTTCTGCATGAGCAAATCGCCCCATACCCACTCCGCCGATGCGGGGGAAAATCCCGCGCCCCAGGCCGTCCCGTCGCCGGAGACGGGGGCGTTGCTGGCGCAGTTGGACACCGCGCTGGCCGACGCGGCCAAATATAAAGACCAGTGCCTGCGCTCAATGGCGGATTTGGACAATTTCCGCCGCCGCGCCGCGCGCGACAAGGAGGACACCCGCCGCGCTGCCGCCGCCGCGCTGCTCGAGGACTTGCTGCCTGCGCTCGATAATTTGCGCCTGGGCCTCCAATCGGCGATGCAAGCACACCCGGAGGCCAAGGCCGTGATTGACGGCATCAAACTCGTCGCCGACCAGTTGCGCGGCGTGCTCACGCAGCATGGCTTGAAGGAAATCGAGCCGCTGGGCGAGGCCTTCGACGCGAAATTCCACGAGGCCGTCGCCCAGCAACCGAGCGAGCGCATCCCCGAGGGCCACGTCATGCAAGTGCTGCGCCCAGGCTATTTGCTGAACGATCGGCTGCTCCGCGCGGCCAGCGTGATCCTGTCGTCCGGGCCGGGGCCGGAAATTAAGAAGTAAAAGTTAAGAATTAAGCAAGGCCGCCACGAGACCCAACACCATCCCTCCCGTCCATGCGTCAATTTAGTTTTGATTTCGGCATTTTAATTCTTAATTCATAACTCTTAATTCTTACTTTTCCCGCATGGCCCTGCCTCCCTTCACCAGCCAGTTAATCGCCGACGTGGGCATCAGCCTCGGCGACGAAGGCAAGGGGCGCCTCGTCTATGAGATCGCCGCCGAGTTGCGCAGCCAGACGCAGCGCGACGCCGCCGTGGCGATGGTGCTCAAAGTCAACGGCGGCGCGAACTCGGGCCACACGGCGGGCGGATTAAAACTAAACCTCTTGCCGGCGGGCGTCATTGACGTCCATGTGCCGATGCTGGCCATCGGCGCGGGCGTGGTCGCCGACCCGCGCAAATTCTGGTGGGAGCTGGAGCCGCTCGAACGCCGCGGCTACCGTGTGTTCGAGCGCCTGCTCATTGACGAACGCACCATGCTTGCCGATGTCTCCCACCGGCTGCTCGACCTCGCCTGGGAGGACTACCGCACGCATGTGCTGGGCGAACCGCAACGCGGCTCGACCGGCCGCGGCATCACTCCCGCATACAGCGACGAAGCCAACCAATGGACCATTTATTACGGGGACTTTCTCGGCCCGCGCGCGGACTTCGAGCGGCGCTTTCGCACTCGCCTGAACCGGGCCTCGCGCATCATCAAGGACATCTGCCAGGTCATCCCGGAGCATTGGGATATTTTCTTTGACCGCCTCACGCTCGCCGAAACGCGGGCGAATCAGGCCGCCATTGACGCCGGAATTTTCCCCAAGGAGGAATTCGACTTCTGCCAGTTCCGCAGCAAGGAGCCTTATTTCCTCAACACCGACCTCCTCACCGAAACCTACTGGCAGGCCGGGCAGCGGCTGCGGGCGCGCATCGGCGACGTGCGCGAGGCCGCGCTGGCCGCGCTGGCGGGCGGCCAATACATCATCGGCGAATTCGGCCAGAGCTACTGGCTCGACAAGCGCCGCGGCTTTTCGCCCAATGTCACAGCCTCGCACACTTACACGCCGGAATTTTTTGAGAGCGCGGGCATCCCGTGCCAGCCGGTCCATACCGTGGGCTGCTGCAAGGCCTACGACACCAAGGTCGGCACGCATGTTTTCCTCACGCGGATCGAAGAGACACACCCGCTCGGCCAATTATTGCGCGAGCTGGAATACGGCACCAGCACCGGCCGCCAGCGCATGGTCGGCTGGTTTGACGCCGTGGAAAAAGGCGACGCGCTGCGTTATGGCGGCTTCCAGGATCTCATCATCAACAAGCTCGACGCGCTCACCTATCGCGGCGCGTGGCGCGACGGCGTATTGCTCGTCTGCACGGGCTACCGCACGCCCGGCGGCGCGCTGACCGCCGGCGTCCCGCGCGACGACCGCGCGCGCCAGGCCCTGCAACCGGTTTACGCAAAACTGCCTGGCTGGCACGAGGACATCGCGGGCGTCACCTCCTTCGCCAAATTGCCGGCCAATGCGAAGCGCTATGTTGCGTTTTTGGTAAAAAGCGTGCTCAACGTCGCCACGCGTGGCGGCACCTCGGAAGTCCCCGCGCCGAATCTGCGCTATATTGGCACCGGCCCCGACCCCGACCAAGTCATCCGCGACGTGCCGGTGACCAAGGAATTGCTGAAGCTGGCGGAATGAAATCCAGTCTGGCCCTATTCGGGAACAATGCGTGGGAAAGCGACCGTCCTTGTTCCGGGTCAAAAATTATCGCCCCACCGGCTTGCGCCGAAGGCGTGGCTTCGAACAGACTGTCCCGGAACCTACTGGGCGACCACATTAACGATGAATGCAGTCGAGGTGGGCGCCCCGGTTTCCGGCGTGCCCGTGACCGCGACGCGATAATCGCCGATGGCCGCATCCCTCGCCACATTAACTTGGAGCTGCACATCGGGCTTGTCGCTGGCTTTGACCAGGATCGCGCCCGGCGTCACGCTAATGCCATCCGTTTTGGTGTCCAGTTGCACATCCCGCTTGAAATAGGGACCCCGGTTCAGCAGGACGGTAACGGCGGTGTTGCCGCCCTGTTTGACGGTGTTGGTGGCCGGGACGGTGATGCTGAATTCTTCGTTAACAGGCACGATGCCGCCGGCGCTGCTGACATTCGTGGCGCTACTGCATCCGGAGGCAGCCAGCAAAGCCGCCAGCGTAAATATCTTGATTAGAGTTTTCATATTTATTTAAATAATTTGGCGTTGGCTTTGGGCCATGAGCGCCGGGTGTTGGTGAACCGATACGACTCTACGCGGTTGCGCAAAAGTTTGCCATGGGGCGAAACCCTACCGGAAAGGATGACGATCCCCTCACTGAACGCGGCCTTCGGGTTTGATCGAGCCAACCCTCAACCTGGAGGCGGATTTCAGTTTCGCGCTCATGTCCCCTGGCTGGCGACCTTGAGCAGCACAGGGCTTTCCTCGAGTTCGGGGAATTCCTCGCGCAGGCGGCGGAGGCCCTCCGCCGAAGGGAAGGCCAGGAGCTTTTGGTCGCCCTCACCCTCGAAGCAGGCGTGGAAGGCCTTGTAATGCTTGTCGTCAATGAACTCCGCCAGCTCGGCGATGAGGTTGAAATCCTGCGCTTTGTAGTAATTGTATTGCTCCTCAACGGTGGCAAAACCCGCCTTGTGCGTCTTAAACTGGTGTTTTTTGAAGGGGGTGGATTTCCGGCGCGACGTCTCGTCCAGCGCGAGGTGGTAGAGGAGCGTGTTGGCCACGGCCGCGAAGCGCGGCTCGTCCCGGTGCGCGGTGAAAAAGTCGTGGCGCTTGCGGGCCAGGGCGATGGTCCAGGCGACCAGCTCCGTCAGCGGCTGTTTGGCGTAGCTCGCGGTCTCGCCCGCGCGGAACTCCTCCGGCGTGGCGGAATTGAGGTAGCTCAGTTCCTCGTCCACGAATTGATAGACTTGAAAGGCGTCGCCGTGTTTGTCGTACGCGGTGAACTCGCGAAAATGCTTCATGTAGAGTTCGCGGCTGCGCAGCACTTCGTAGGAGGCGTGGCCAAGGAGGATTTGTGAATCGTCGCCCATGTCCATCACGCGGCGGGCGAAGTTGATGCCCCGGCCGGCCACGTTGTTCGCCCCGTTGATATCGCGCACGAGGTTGTCCTGGTTTTCGTTGATGCCGATGCGGACTTTGAAGCGCCACGCCTCGTCCCGCTGCTGCTTGTTGCGCTCCTGGATGAGTTCCAGCAGCTTGAACGAGAAAATCATGTTGATGTCGAAAAAATTGTAGTTGAGGAAGGCGACGCACATGCCGTCGCCGGTGGGCAGCATGAGGCGCTCCTCCTTCGGGATTTTCAACTCCTCGAAGACGCGCGCCACCATGGCGTTGAGCGCGTCAATGATGTCGGACTGCGCCTCGACGCTGCGGTTCTTCGTGTAGCCCACGATGTCCACAAAGGCGTATTTGGCCAGGGCGGTGGTTGCGGTGTTCATGGTTTAATTGAGGTCTCCCCAGTAGAGCGGCTCCACGACGAAGTCGCCGCCGCGCACACATTGCTTGAGGAAGGCCGGAAAAAAGCGGCAGCCGTCGAGCTGCGCCAACTCAAGCCAGGCGACGCCGACCTGCCGCCGGTCGCGCCCGGCGCCGGCGACGGGCAGGGCGCCCTCCGGCAGCGCGCAGCGGAAAACGACCTCGACTTGGTGGAAGTGCTGGTGTTCGCGCGCGAATCCATGGTTTTTGCCAATGTATTCGCGCACATAGAGGAGGGGGCCGGGTTCGAGCGCGACGCCGATCTCTTCGTGCGTTTCGCGGCGCAAGGCGTCGGCGAGCGTTTCACCATGGCGCTGGCCGCCGCCGGGAAGGATGAAAAACTCCCCCTCGCGATCGCGCATGGTAATGGCGAGGAGCCGGCCGCCGCGCACCACAACCGCGCGGGCGGCAGAGCGAACGCTGGACGATGCAGAAGGCATGGGGTAGGTCGGGGTCGAAACCTTAATTGCCCGGAGAGCAAAAGGCAAATGTATTAGCGCGAAAACATCACCCCAATCCAGTTAAAGCACCCGACCGTTATGCAGGCGCAGGACACGATTCACGCAAGCCGGCAAGTCGTCGGCGCGGTGCGCGGCGATAATAAGTTGGGTGCCGGCGCGGGCGGCGCGTTCCACGGCCCGCAGAAAACGCACACGGGCGGCCGGGGCGAGGCCGTCACAAGGTTCGTCGAGCAAAAGCAGCCGCGGTTCGGGTGCCAGCGCGCGGGCGAGCAGCGCCAGCCGCGCTTCGCCAAAAGACAATTCGCCCCAGCGCCGCCCGGCCAAGCGCCCCACGCCGAGTCGGCGCAAGGCCACCCGGGCTTGGGCTGATTCGGTGCGGGTCGGTGCCCGCAACAAGCCCACGGTGGATTGGAAGCCGGAGGCCACCACGCCGGCGACGGTGGCCGCGGCGAGATAAAAATGCTGGAGCGCCGGCGAAACATAACCCATGCAGCGGCGTGCGTCCGGCAGCGTGCGGAAATTTTCATCACCACCAAATCTTTCGAGGCTCCCGCCGCGGGCGACCGGCCAATCCCCGTAGATTGCGCGCAGCAGCGTGGATTTGCCGCTGCCGTTCGGACCCAGCACAGCCCAGTGTTCGCCGGAACGAACCGTCCAGTTGAGGTCCTGCAAAATGCGCTGGGTGCGGAGGTGGTCGCCGACGAAAACGGAGGCGCGGGTAAAGCGCAGGGTGAAATCATCCGCTGATTGGGGCGGACGATCATGCTTGCGATTCACGCCCGCTTTGCGGACGCCTCGGCGAGGCGTCCCTGCCGCTTTTCCCATTCTTTTCAATTTTGGAACTTCCTGCGCGCGACCCTCGTGCAGTGTCAAATGCCGCGTCAGCCCCGGCAGCGCATCACTCGCGCGGTGCGTGGCGACGATGACCGCCGTGCCCGCGCGCAACCGGCAAATAATTTCCGCGCCAACGCGCGCGCGCGCCGCATCGTCGAGTCCGTCGGAAAATTCGTCGAGTACAAGGAGGGCGGGTTTCGACGCCAAGGCCCGCGCCAGAAGGGCGAGCCGTTGCTGGCCTTGCGACAATTCGGCAACGGGCTTCCGCCAAAACCGGGCGACTCCGAGTTTTTCGGCAAGGACGCGCGCGCCGGCGCGTTGCGTCGGAGTCGGGCGTTGCGCGAGGAGCAGCGTGTTCGCGAAGCCGGTGAGGATGACATCGCCGGCGGTGATGAAGGTGTCGAGCCGCGCGAGACGCTGGTGCGTTTCCGGCGAAAGCCAGGCGATCCGGCCCGCCAGGCCCATGGGGCTGGCGCTGATCGCGCGGCCGAAATGATACCGGCGCACGCCGCCGCGCGGGCCCGCATCCGGCCAGATTTGCCCCGTCAACACGCGCAGCAAACTTGTCTTGCCCGAACCGTTGGGGCCGGTGACGAGCCAGCCTTCGCCACGGCCAACGGTCCACGTCACGTCGCGCAAGATCGCGCGCCCGCCCAGCGTCAGGCGCACGCCACGCAGCTCAACCAAAAGCCGAGGGGTTTTTTGGCTCATGACAGCGTTGGCATACTTTGATGGATTGCTGCTTTTGTAGGGCGGTGCTTTAGCCCGCGCTTCTTGGACATGGGGGCGGTGCAGAGCGCGGGCTGAAGCACCGCGCTACAAAAAATCGGGCGAAATAGCCCAACGACGTAATCACCACTCATGGCGGCGGGAGCGGCTCGCCTTCCGCCGCGCTGGCGAAATGACGGTAAAGACCCGCGTAAACGCCGTTTTGCGTGAGGAGTTGCGCGTGTGTGCCGCGCTCGATCAGGCGCCCATGATCGAGCACCAGCACCTGGCTGGCATTGCGGATGGTACTGAGGCGGTGCGCGACGACGAAGCTGGTGCGGCCTTCCAGCAGGCGCGCGAGCGCGGCCTGCAAACGCGCCTCGGTGATGGTGTCAATCGCGCTGGTGGCCTCGTCGAGGATGAGGATGCGCGGGTCGGCCAGCAACGCGCGCGCAAAACAAATGAGCTGCTGCTGGCCCGACGAGAGTCCGCGGCCTTTTTCGCCTACCGGGGTGCGCAGGCCCTGCGGCAATGATTCGAGCAAATCGAGGCAGTCGAGCCGGCGCAGGACGGCGACGACCTCCTCATCGGTCGCGGCCGGGCGCGGCAGGCGGATGTTGTCCGCGACAGTGCCGGTGAACAAAAAGCTCTGCTGAAGCACGAGGCCCATCTGCCGCCGCAGCGAGCCGCTGGCGGCGGTTTTGATTTCGCGCCCGTCGAGGAGAATTTCGCCCGACTGCGCGAGGTAAAATTTCGCGAGCAGGTTGATGATGCTGGTCTTGCCGCTGCCGGTGTGGCCGACGAGCGCGATGGTCTGGCCCGGCTCGGCGATGAACGACAAGTCGTGCAGCACGGGCCGCGCGGGATCGTAGCCGAAGGTGACATGGCGGAATTCGACGCGGCCCCGGAGGGGCGGGAGTGGCTGCGCGTCGGGCGCGTCCTGCCATTCGGGCGCCGTGTCGAGCATGCGGAAGAGACGCTCGGCGCCGGCCAGCGCGGTCAGCGCCTGCGCGAATTGGTTGCCGAGCACGGTGATGGGGCCGAAGAACTGGTTGGCGAGAAAGAAAAACATGATGAGGTCGCCGGCCGGCATGTGCCAGGCCGGGTGAAACGCGCAATAGCCGCCGACCAGCAACACGGTGGAAATAAAAAATTGCGAATTCACCTCGAGCAGCGGGATGAACAGCCCGCTCTGCCGCGCGAAATTCAGGTTGTAGAGTGAATGATCGTGCGCCAACCGCTTGAAAATGCCGGCGTTGACGGCCTCGCGCCCGAAGCTTTGCGTCACGCGGATGCCCGCGACCGTCTCGGCCAGCGAGGCGGTCACCCGCGAAAAACTCTCCTGCATCATGCGCGTGGCGTCGCTGAGCCGCCCGCGAAAATAGCGGTCGAGCGCCCAGGCGGGCGGCGCGGTGAGCAGGACGACGAGGAACAATTTCCAGCTATACAGCGCCATCAGCACACAGGCGGAGAGCATCTGGCCGCATTGCACGAGGCCGACGAAGAGAAAATTCTGGACCCCGAGGCGCACGGCTTCGATGTCGCTCGTCATGCGGCTGATGACGCGCCCAAGCTTCGTGCGTTGGAAATAGGAAAGCGGCAGCGTGAAGAGGTGTTCGAGCAACAACATCCGCAAATCGCGCACCACATTTTCGCCGAGTTCGAGGGCGTAAAGCTGGCGATAATAAAGCACCCAGTCCGTGGAACATACCAACGCGAAATAGGCGATGAGCGCCCAGACCAGTCCCGTGGCGTCGTGATGCGCGACCGGTCCTTGGATCACGGCGCCGACGCCCCACGCCAGCAGCGGCAGTTGCATCGAGCGCACCGTGACGAGCGCGAAAAGCCGGTTGCGCTTCTTCGCATACGGATGCGTGTAACTGAAGAGCCGGCGCAAAATCGCCAAATCCAGCGTGCGCGGGAGTTCGCGGCGATCGTCCTCGTCGCGGTCGCCGCGTGGCGCGCCCCGGGCGAGGGAAAAATCGTGCCGGACGGTCGGGTGCGGCTTCGGCGGACAGTGGAAAAGTCCGCGCAGCCAATCAAGGTCGAGGCTCATGGCGCGCCTCCTTCCGGCAGCGGTAGGTCCGGTGGCCGCGGCGCGGCAAATGGCGGCTTAGCCGGGCGCGCGGCCCAGGGCGCGCGGGTGTTTTCCAGGATTTGGCGGCTTTCGAAATCGAGGCCCTGGATGCTGACCGCGCGGCGATACGGGCCGGCCTGCTCCATTAATTCGCGATGGTTGCCCTGCTGGACGAGGCGGCCCTGCTCGAGAACAAAGATGCGGTCAGCGCGACGCAACGTGCTCAGGCGGTGCGCGACGATGAACGTGGTGCGGCCCTGCACCGCCCGTTCGAGGGCGTCAATAATCTCGTGCTCTGTGCCGGGGTCCACGGCGGCGGTTGGGTCGTCGAGCAGCAGAATCGCCGGGTCGAGCAGCAGCGCGCGCGCGATGGCGAGGCGCTGGCGCTGGCCGCCGGAGAGGTTCGTGCCGAGTTCGCCGAGCATCGTTTCGTAGCCCTGCGGCAACTCGCGGATGAAGACATCCGCCGCGGCGATTTGCGCGGCGCGCTCGATGCGTTCGCGCGAGGCCTCGGGGTTGCCGAAGGCGATGTTCGCCGCGACGGTGTCGGAAAATAGAAAATTTTCCTGGAAAACCAGCCCGATGGAGCGGCGGAGTTCCTCGAGGGGCAGCTCGCGCAGGTCGCGCCCATCAAGTCGGACACACCCTGCGCGCGGGTCGTAAAAACGTGGGATGAGCGACATGAGCACGCTCTTGCCGGAGCCGGTCGCGCCCGCGATGGCGATGAGTTCGCCGGGTTTGACGGTGAAGGAAATGTCCGCCAGCGCGGCATGGCCGGGCTGGTAGGAAAAACTGACGTGGTCGAAAACAATTTCCCCGCGCACTTTCCCCAAGGGCACGGGATGGGGCGGCGACTGCACCTCGATGGGCGCGTCGAGGACTTCAAAAACACGCCGCGCGCTCGTTAACGCCAGTTGAATCGAGTCGGCGACAGAGGCGATGGTGTTGACCTGGCTGGAGAATTGCTGGAGCAGGCCCGCGAAAACAACGAGGCCCGCGCCGAGGGGGATTTCGCCGCGCATGGTCATCCAGCCGCCGTAGCCGAGCAGCGCGATCATGCCGATTTGCGTCAGCAGGTCCATCGTCGGCGAATAAAGGCTGACGGCGCGAAAAATGGTGTAGCGCTGGGCGGCGACGCGGCGGTTGTCGGCGTCGAAGCGCGCCGCGGCGTCCGCTTCGAGGGCGAAGCCCTTGATCGTGCCGATGCCCTGGATGCACTCGGCAAACGAGAGCACGAGCTGGTCCATCAAGTTGCGGCTCTCGACGTAGGCCGGGCGGATTTGGCGGGCGAAATGCACCGAACGGATCCACAGCAGCGGCATCGTCGCGAGGCACGCCAGCGTCAGCGCCGGGCTGATGTTGACCATGTAGATCGCATACACCGTCAGCGAAATGAGCATGATGAAAATCTGGATGACCACTTGGTCCACGAACGCACGGACGTTTTGGGCGTCGCTCGTGCAGCGGTTAATGATCGAGCCGCTGGCGTTTTCATCGAAGAAGCGGAAGGACAGGCGCTGGAGCTTGTCGTAAACCCGCGCGCGCAACTCGACCACCAGCCGGTGCTGCGTCAGCAGCGCGAGGCCGACCGAATAGGTGTAATTGAGCACCGAGCGCAACAGCGCGAGGACGAGAATCGCGCCGGCCAGCATCCACAAGCCGCGCATGACCGGCGCGCCATCCGCCGGCGCCGGCAGCCACACCGGCCAGTTCGGCGCGGGCACCGACGGATCCACTGCGTGGCGCACGTAATCAATGCCAACGCCGGTCAAGTTGAGACCCATCAACCCCAGCGTGAGCAGCACCAGTTGCAGCGCCAGCACTTGCAGGCACAGGTATTTATACTGCCAGGTCAGCTTGAGCAGCCGCACGGCCAGCGCGCCATTCGAGTAATCGGGCGGCGGCGAAGTTGGGGCAGCGGACGCTGGCGCGGCGGCAGGCATAAAACCGCCCAGCCTAGTGAGCGCGCGCCGGAAGCGCAAGAATCAGTGCAGGAAAGCGTTGGGGTATTTTGGACGGTGGCAACGCGCCGAATCAATGCTAACGCTCATGCATCACCTCAAAGCTGCCAGCAATAATCTTCATGCAAATATCTTCCTGGGCGATGCAAGCGGCTGCACGGTGCATGGCCATTGGTTGCAAAATTCCGGCTACGGTTTGCGCAGCACGTCGGGCGCGCGGGGGTCGGCGCCAGCGGTTTTGTGATACGCGCCGGTTTGCTTGTCGCGCACATATTTGGTGAAGCCGGCTCGCGCGACGTTTTGGTCGGATAGTTTTTTCTTGGTCGATCCCGGCGTGTATTTCGAGGCCACCGCCGTCGGCAAATAAACGCGGCGCAGGGGCAGGCCCGTGACGGGATGGCGCGCCAGCGGCGGGGCGCTCATCGGTTGCTCGACTTCGAGCAACTCACCCTCCGAGCCGTCCGCGCGGATTTCCTGGTAAACGTAAACAGGCATGGGAACAAATTAGCTGACGGGCGGCGTTTTGGCAAGCGCGGCGGGACAACCGGGAACATCCTCGCGAAACGAAAGCGCCAGATCTAACCCCCGGATAGCTCCGCAAACAGCCGGTTGGCCAGCGCGATGGCATTTTTTTGGTTTCTATTCAGGACAGTGAAGTGGCCCATTTTGCGGCCGGGGCGCGGTTCGCCCTTGTCGTAGAGGTGGAGTTTCACGCGCGGGTCGCGCAGCAGTTTGGCCCAATCGGGCGCATGGCCATTGCGCCAAAGCTCGCCGAGCAAATTGACCATCACCGCCGGGCGCAGCAAATCCGGCGCGCCCAACGGCAGGCCCGCGACGCAGCGAATATGTTGCTCGAACTGGCTCATGGCGCAGGCGTCGAGTGTGTAGTGGCCGCTGTTGTGCGGGCGCGGCGCGAGTTCGTTGACCAGCAATTTTCCATCCGCGTAAAACATTTCCACGGCGAGCAATCCGACCACGCCGAGGGTCTCCGCGATTTCTTTGGCCAATGCCGCGCCGGCGCGCTGCGTTTTCTCCGTCAACCGGGCCGGGGCGATGCTGCGGTGCAAGATGTGGCGGACGTGCTCGTTCTCCGCCATGGGGAACGCCGCCATTTTTCCGTCCAGGCCCCGTGCGACAATCACCGAACACTCGGCCGCAAACGGAATCCACTTTTCAACCACGGCCTCGTCCGCGCCAAAACTTCGCCAAACCACGTCCCAATCCGGCGTGAGGCCCGCCGGCATGGCGGGCAACTTGAGCTGCCCTTTGCCGTCGTAGCCGGAAACCGCCGTCTTAAGCACGCACGGGAAACCGAGCTTCGCCGCCGCGCGCGCCAATTGCGCCGCCGAATTCACCACCGCGAAATCAACGCAGGGGAAGCCGTGGCGGCGCAGGAATTCCTTTTCGCGCCGGCGGTTCTGGCAGATGGCCAGCGCGCGCGAACCGGGCCGCGCGGGGACGCATTTTTCGAGCAGTTGCAGGGCCATGGCCGGCACGTTTTCAAACTCCAGCGTCACCGCCGCGATGCCGTCCGCAAACTGCGCCAGCGCCGCCGCGTCGTCCCAGGCTGCGGAAAAAGTTTTCTCCGCAACCGGCGCGGCGCAGCAGCCGGGTGCCGGCTCGTAAACATGGAAGCGGTAGCCCAGCCGCCGGCCGGCCAGCAGGGCCATACGGCCCAACTGCCCGCCACCAAGCATCCCGAGCGTCGAGCCCGGCGGCAAAAGGCGTGTGGAGAAACTCATGGAAAATATGTTTCAAGAATTCGCGGCGGCTTTCAATCCCGGAACATCCGGCGGGATCGGCGCGGGCACTCCCAGTTTTTGCGGCTGGGTATTGAGCAGCTCCGCATCGGCTACGGCTTTCACGCGGGCGAGCCATTCGCGGAAATGCGAATCGTAAAAATCGCCGCCGGGGTCGGTCGCAATGCAGCCCACGGCGTCCAGCCCCCAGGCGCGCGCGAGGTAGAGCGCGCGGGGCAAATGAAATTCCTGGGAGACGATCACCACGGATTTCAGCCCGAAAATTTTGCGCGCGCGGGCCATCGAGTCCAACGTGCGCAGCCCGGCGTCATCCCGGGTGATGGCGCTGGCCGGAATGCCGCGGTGGCGCAAGCCCTCGACCATCAGCGCCGTTTCGCTGCCCAGCGGATCAAGCGCCACGCCATCGCCGGACACGAGGAGCTGCCGCACTTTGCCCGCCTTATATAAAGCTGCCGCCGTATCAAGCCGGTAATCAAAATAGAGCGAACCCGGCCCCGCGCCGAGCACCAGCGCGACGGGCGCGGGCGGCACGTCGGCCACGCGCGCATAAATCCGCCCGGTGGCCGCAAACACCATCCAACAATTTAACAGCACCACGGGCAACAAACCCAGCAGCCCCAGCGCGCCCAGCGCCAGCAGCCCGCGCCTCAGGAAGCGCCGCAAGGGCCGGGGTCGGTCGGCTCGTCGTAAACTCATGGAGGAGTCGGTTGGCAAACGGCAGCGGCTCAGGCCGACGGTTTTTTCGCCACCGCGGCGGTTTGGCGCGCGCGATAGACGATGAGGCGCGCACGCAAGTTGGCGTCGCCGAGGGCCAGGATCGCGGCGGCGGCCAGGCCGGCGTTGGCCGCGCCCGCCGGGCCGATGGCGAGCGTCGCCACCGGAATGCCCTTCGGCATCTGCGCGATGGACAGCAGCGAGTCGAGGCCCTTGAGCGCCTTGGACTCGACCGGCACGCCGAGCACGGGCAGGTGCGTCAGCGCCGCGGCCATGCCCGGCAGGTGCGCCGCGCCGCCCGCGCCCGCGATAATAATTTGCAGCCCGCGCCCCGCCGCGCCCTGCGCGTATTCGTAAAGGCGCTTCGGCGTGCGGTGCGCGCTGACGATGCGCGTCTCGTGCGCGATGCCCAGCTCGCGCAGCACCTCGGCGGCGTGGCGCATGGTTTCCCAGTCGGACTGGCTGCCCATGATAATCCCGACGAGGGGTTTGGCGGAGGGTTGGCGCATACGCGGGACAGTCTCGCGCAAACTGACCCCCTGCGCCAAGGGAAATTTTTAGGGGCGCGGTAACGTATTTCGGTAGGGACGCCTCGGAGAGGCGTCCCTACCGACCCTGAGGAATTTTAACTAAAATCGCACATTTTCCATTTTCCCCCTTGCGCGAATGTCCTACCTGTGCTAGTGTTGGTCATACAGTTCCATGTTACCCTTCTCCATTGAACTCCGGCCGGGCCTGCCGCTGGCCGAACAAATCGTTTACGCGGTCAAGAAGGCCGTCGTGACGGGCCAGTTGCGGCCGGGCGACGCCTTTCCCTCGGTGCGGCAATTGAGCCAGGACCTGCGCATCAACCCCAACACCGCGCAGAAGGTCGCCGCCGCGCTCGTGCACGAGGGCGTCCTCATCACCACGCCCGCCGTCGGCAGTTTCGTCGCGCGCCCCGAGGAAGGCAACCGCCGCGCGCGCGCCGCCCTGCTGGGCGCGGAACTCGAACACCTCGTCGTCGAGGCCAAGCGCCTCGGCCTCACCCTCGACGAAGTCGCCGACGGCCTCGCCGCGCATTGGGAAAAACTTTCACCCTCCCCCAAACATGAACGTCATCGAAACCCACGGCCTGACCCGGCGGTTCGGCCGGCTTGAGGCTGTGCATGGCCTCGACCTGACGGTGCCGCAAGGCGCTGTCTTCGCCCTGCTCGGCCCCAACGGCGCCGGCAAGAGCACCACCATCAAAATGCTGATGAACCTGCTGCAACCCACCGCCGGCCAGGCGCAGGTGCTCGGCGCGGACTCGCGGCGGCTCAGCCCGCGCGAGCTCGCCCGCATCGGCTACGTCGCCGACGGCATGGAGCTGCCCGAGTGGATGAGCGTGCGGCGCTTCCTGGATTATTGCCGCCCCTTCTATCCGCGCTGGGACGACGCGCTCGAGAAAAAACTTTTGCAGGACTTCGAACTGCCGCCCGCGCGCAAACTCAAGCACCTCTCGCGCGGCATGAAGATGAAGACCGCGCTGATTGCCGCCCTCGCCTACCACCCGGAACTGCTCATCCTCGACGAGCCGTTCAGCGGCCTCGACCCCGTGGTGCGCGACGACTTCATCAGCGGCCTCATCGAAACCTCCGCCCAGGGCAACTGGACGATTTTTGTCTCCTCGCACGACATCGAAGACATCGAGCGCCTGGCCGACTGGATCGGCGTCATCGAAAACGGCCGCCTGCGCTTCGCCGAGGAACTGGAATCGCTGCAACGGCGTTTCCGGCGCATCGAGGTGACGCGCACTGGCGGCGGCGCGAACGCCCCCGCGCGGCCTGCAACCTGGCTCAACTACGAGGAAGCCGGCGTGCTCTCACGCTTCATAGACACCGCCTACGCGCCGGACGAAACGGAAAAACGCTGCCGCGAAATTTTCCCCGGCGCAACGGTCACGGCCACGCCGCTGCCCCTGCGCGAAATCTACGTCACCCTCGCCCGCGCCAGCCGCAGTCAAACGCAAAACCAGCCATGAAGCTCACCTGGCACATCGCCAAAAAGGATTTCCGCCGCCTGTGGCCCCTGCTCGCGCTCTGGTGGGGTGTGCTGGCGCTGCGCGCGTTTGAGCCGACCTGGGATTTAGCCACCCCGTATAAAGATTGGGACTGGTGGGCTTTACGATTCGCAGAAATCAGGCCCATCGCCATGGTAGTTTTGGACACGCTCCTGCTGATAGCCATTGGCGCCGCCGCCATCCGCGACGATTCACCCATCCGTTCCTTTGCCCATTGGCGGACACTGCCACTGGCGGGCGGGCGGGTATTGCTGGCCAAAATTCTCTTTCTCGCGGTTTTTTGCGGGCTGACCGGCGCGCTGATCAGCATCGCCACCAAAATCGCCTACGGATTTCCACCGGCAGAATTGTTGGCCGGGTTGGCCTGGTATGAGTGGAAAATCGCCGTCTGCGTGTCGCTGGGCGCGATGCTGGCATCCTTGTTCCATCATCCGTTTTTCACTCCGGTGGTGGCGGTGATTTTTTATTGCTGCTGCGCCGTCCTCTGCGACCTGCCCGCCATTTGGTATACTCAGGTTGAAGGAATGGGGAACGGCGACGAGGGATCCACTTTGTATTTGTCGCGCTTTCTGGTTTGGTCGAATGTGTTGCTAGTTACGACGCTGGCGGTGGTGATTTATATGTATTACTCCCGTCGCCGCTGGCCCACCATCTTGATTCTGGGCGCGGGGGTAGCATTGGCGCAAGTAGCGCAAGGATTATGGCCAATCGATTTTTTTGGCCCACCCAAGTATGATTTCATTTATATGCCGGCGCCGCCGGCGGCAATCTCCGCCCTGGCCTTGCAATTTTCGCCACTCGGTGTGACCTGGAATGAGAACGCAAGACCCGGCGATCAATATCGCGCGGAATTCGACGCAAAAATCTCCGGCCTGCGCTCCAGTCGCCCTGGCGAAGCTTGGTTCGCAGATACGGGTCGTTGGGTCCTCCCCCTGCCCGATGGCAAAAAAATAGATTTTTTGGGGGGTATGGGGTCACCCTTTCCGACCAACTACGCCGAAGTCCTGCAGACGCTCGGCTTGGACAAATTTCCCGAAGACAAAATCGAACTCTATGGAGGCAGTGGGAAGCAATTCGCTTACGCAGCCACTCTCAATTTACTTGAACTAAATTCACTTGAACAAGCGGGAGCGCAAAAGACCCGGCCGAAATTGCAAGGCGGTTTTATGTTCCATGCCGGGCAAATGACGCGGATTGCGGATGCCCCCGTCACCCCGGGCGCGCATTTGGCGCGCACCGAGGACGATTTCACCATCCAGAACGTCGCAGTGACGCATGATGTTGACCCCGACTCCAGCCGAATCTATCGCAGGATGCCCGCCGGCCTGACCGCGGAATACGTCGAGATTCAACTTCTGATCCAATCGGTTGCGCCGGCCGGGGCGCCCTTAGGCACGATTCACGAATACGGGTCATCATGGTATAGGGAATACTGGGTAAAAGCGCCCAGCTACTTTTTCGTTTTATGGAATCCGCAGCGGCATGAAGTGGTGCCATCGTTTCGCCTCAAGGTCGAACCCGCGACTGAATCCGAAGATCGCTACGGGCAGAATGAAGGAAACGGGTTGAGTATACGCACCTACACCAACTCCCTGCTCTTTGAATTTTATCATGCCGCCGATTCCACCCCCTGGAGTCCGCAGGAAATCCAGGCGTGGCTGGCGGGCGCGCGGCTCGTCGAGTTGCGCTATAAATGGGAGCATGAATATTACGTGCCGGCAGACATTGATCACCTGGACATTCCCGACCACATCACCAACCACATTCCCAAAGACCCCACCCCATGAACACCCTCTGGCACATCGTAAAAAAAGACCTGCGGCGGTTTTGGCTGCTCCTCACCGTGTTGGCCCTTGTCTTGATCGTGAAGGCCTTCTTATTGGCCGGGACCTCCTTCGGGGGGCCAGCCGTCCCGCTTAATAGCATGGATGCCTTGGGGCGAATTGCTGATACGTATTTAAGAAAAGATGGCTTACTATCCATGGCGGGAGGACTTCTGGGAATCACTGACTTTTTGATCCTATCTACCCTGATCCTCGGCATCCTGCTGGAAGACCCGCCGCTGGGCGACCGCACCTTTTGGCGCGCGCGGCCCATTGCCAGCGGGCAAATGCTAACCGCCAAGGCGATATCCCTTTTCCTCCTTAGTTGGCCGTTGCAAGCGGGGTTGCAGATACTCATTAACTTCGCCAACCATCCCTGGTATTCCGCCTTGGGCGAGCTGACGCTGATTCAAGCCACGTGGGTCGCGGTGCTGGCGCCCATCGTGCTGTTGTGGCGAAATCCCATCACCGGCGCAGGTGCCTTGGCCGCCATCTGGGTTGGTTCCTTTATGCTGCTGGGGGAATTATTGTCACCTACTATGCCCCAGCCGGTGGGCGGGAAGCCCGATCCACTGATATCGAGGGAGGTTATATTTCTGGCCGTTTTATTCTGCACGACCGTTGCAGTCGCGGCGTGGATGTATTTGAAAAGAAAACGTCTCATCGGCTTCCTGATTTTTAGCGCGGGCTTGGTGGCCATGTGGTGGGTGGCGGCATGCTTTTGAACCGCGCTGCGAACTGGCGCAGGGGGACGGCGGCGAGTTTCGTGTGGCTGGGCGCCAGCCTGCTGGCTTCCATGTGGATGTATTGCCAGCGCCAACGCCGCACGGGTTTTCTCATTCTCACCCTGGGGGTGACGATCATTGTCGTGCCTTTCTTGTGGTGAAACGCGGCGTTGTGGTTCAATTCGCGAGCGGCGTGGTTGGCGTGGCGCGATGCTTCAGCCCGCGCGGCAAATCATCGGTGGTGGAATAAGCGAGGGCTGTGGTTTATCATCCAATTATCGCGGCGCGGCCTCGCAGCGCGAGGCCACGGCCACCTCGGCAAAGACGATCGAGCCTTGCCCGGGTTTTACTTTCGGGGTCATCGAATCAACCAGCGTGAGCCGTGGTTAGGCTTTTTCTTCCTCCTCCGCGTCTTCGGTTTCGATGACTTTGCAGAGGCCGACGAGTTTGTCGCCGGGTTCGAGGCGGACGAGGCGCACGCCTTGCGCGACGCGGCCGGTGGTCCGGATGTCCTTGACCGGCGAGCGCACGGCCTGGCCGGAGGCGGTGAGCATCATCACTTCGTCGTTCTCGCGCACGCTGAGCGCGCCGGCGACGCCGCTTTCCGTCTTGATGGCGATGACGCCCTTGCCGCCGCGCGACTGGAGGCGGAAGACGGGGCCGTCCTCGTCGTCGAAGGGCGTGCGCTTGCCGATGCCATTGACGCCGGCGACGAGCAACGTGCAGGCCGGGTCCACGACTTCCATGGCCTTGACGGTGTCGCCTTTGTCCAACCTCATGCCGATGACGCCGGTGGCGGGGCGGCCCATTTCGCGGGCTTCCTCCTCGGGGAAACGGATGGACATGCCTTCGGCGGAAATGAGGACAACCTGCTGGCCGACGGTGATTTCCTTGACGGCGATGAGCGTGTCGCCGGCCTCAATGTTGATGGCGATGATGCCGCCCTTGCGCACGTTGGCGTATTCCTTGAGCGCGGTCTTTTTGATGACGCCGAGTTGCGTGCAGAACATGAGGCTCTTGCCCGGCTCCTCGAGGGACTTCACGCAGACCATCGCGGTCATTTTCTCGTCTTTCTGCATCTGCACGACGTTGGCGATGGCGCGGCCCTTCGAGGTGCGGGTGCCCTCGGGGATTTCGTAAACTTTTTCGACATAGACTCTGCCGTTGCTGGTGAAGAACATCATGTAGTCGTGCGTGCTGGCGGTGAAGAGGTGCTCGACAAAGTCCTCCTCGTGCTGGCCGGTGCCGATGACGCCCTTGCCGCCGCGCTTTTGCGAGCGGTAGGCGCTGACGGCGGTGCGCTTGATGAAGCCCAGGTGCGAGACGGTGACGATGCAGCCCTCGTTGGCGACAACGTCCTCCATGCGGAACTCGCCCTCGGCGGCGACGAGCTTGGTGCGGCGCGGCGAGGGAAACTTTTCCTTCAATTCGCGCAATTCCTTCTTGATGACGCCAAGGAGTTTTTTCTCGCTGCGGAGGATTTCCTCGTATTCGAAGGCCAGCTCCATGAGCTGTTTGTATTCCTCGGTGATTTTGTCGCGCTCGAGGCCGGTCAACTGGTAGAGGCGCAGGTCGAGGATGGCGTTGGTCTGTTTTTCGGAAAGGGGGTATTTGGCCATGAGGCGCACGCGAGCCTCGTCGCGGTCGGGGGAGCTGCGGATGATTTTGACGATGTCGTCGAGGTGCTTGAGCGCAATCTGGTAGCCTTCGAGGATGTGGGCGCGGTCCTGGACCTTGCGCAGCAAAAATTTCGTGCGGCGGGTGACGACCTCGCGGCGGTGCTCGACGTAGCAGTCCAGCATCTCGCGGATGTTCATCTGCTTGGGGCGGCGCTTGTCGAGCGCGAGCAGGATGACGCCGAAGGAGGCCTCGAACTGCGTGTGCTTGTAGAGTTTGTTGACGACGACGCGGGCGGACTCACCGCGCTTGAGTTCGAGGACGATGCGGGTCTTCTCGTCGGATTCGTCGCGCAGGTCGGAGACCTCGTCGAAGGTCTTGTCCTGCACGAGCGCGGCGATGTTCTGCGTGAGGGTGGCGCGGTTGACGTTGTAGGGGATCTCGGTGATGACGATCTGCTCCTTGCCGTTTTTGATCTCCTCGGAGTGGCATTCGCCGCGCATGTGGACGATGCCGCGGCCGGTGCGCAGGTAGCTTTCGATGCCCTCGCGCCCGGCAATCATGCCGCCGGTGGGAAAGTCGGGGCCGGGGACGAGCTTGATCAGCTCGTCCATGGACAGGCGCGGGTTGTCCATGATGGCGCAAACGGCGTCAATCAGCTCGCCGAGGTTGTGGGGCGGGATGTTGGTGGTCATGCCGACGGCAATGCCGGTCGAGCCGTTCATGAGCAAATTGGGCAGGCCGGCGGGGAAGACGGCCGGCTCGGTGGACTTTTCGTCGTAATTGGGGCCGAAATCCACGGTGTCCTCGTCAATGCCGCGGAGGAGTTCCTCGGCGATGGCGGTGAGGCGGCACTCGGTGTAGCGGTAGGCGGCGGGCGGGTCGCCGTCCACCGAGCCGAAGTTGCCCTGGGGGTCCACGAGCGGGTAGGCCATGACCCAGGGCTGGGCCATGCGCACGAGAGTGTCGTAAACCGAGCTGTCGCCGTGGGGGTGGTAAGTCTTGAGCACTTCGCCGACGACGCCGGCGCATTTGGTGGTGGAGCGGTTGTGCAGCAGGCCTTCGCGCAGCATGGCATAGAGGACGCGGCGCTGGACGGGCTTTAGGCCGTCGCGGGCGTCCGGCAGCGCGCGCGAGATGATGACCGACATTGAATAATCAATGTAGGCCGTCTGCATGATGTCGGTGATGCTGGTCGGCGTCAGTTTTTCTTTGTCGGAGTACATTAGGAAAGGATGAAGGATGAAGGATGAGGGATGAAGGATGAAGAAAGCCCGCGGGTTATTTTTTCGAAACGGGTTCGCGGCGTTTCACGTTTTTCACACAGGTGCTGAGGATGGAAATGAGTTCGTTGGATTCGGTTTGCAGGTCGCGCAGACGCGGTTCTGGCATCAGGCCGGACTCGATGAGCAACTCCAACCAATATTGGGTTTCATCGAGTTCCTGAAGGGCCAATTCGAGTTTGGCGATGAATTCGGCATTGGAGCGGCTGCGCCGGGCCTCGCGGTGATGGGCGCCGACCGAAATGCCGGAACGCAAAACCTGCCGGCCGATGACTTGGCCTGCCTGAGTGCGCGGTAAAGCGGTGGAAAGTTTGATGACACGAAGGGCAAATTGTTTGAGCCGCGCCGAAAGGTCCGGCGCGGTGGGTTGGGTGGGTTTGGTTTCATCCTTCATCCCTCATCCTTACACGTCTAAGTAAGACGTGTTCAGCGCATTATCCTCAATAAACGCGCGCCGATTCGGCACGTCCTCGCCCATGAGCATGGTGAAGATGTTGTCGGCTTCGGCGGCGTCCTTGATGTCCACTTTGAGGAGGCGGCGGCCGGCGGGTCCATGGTGGTGTCAAAGAGCTGCTTGGGGTTCATTTCGCCGAGGCCCTTGTAGCGCTGGATGTGCAGGCCGCGGCGGCCGAGTTCGCGGATTTTGGGGACGAGTTCGAGGATGGTGTGCAGGGGCTCGGGCGCGTCCTTCTTTTCGCCGGCGTTTTCGAGGAGATGGTAGCGCGGCTCCGGCGACGGGGAGAACTGATTGATTTCGAGGCCGATTTTGGCGATTTCCTTGAGGCTTTTCGACATTTCGGCGCTCTCGTAAATTTCATAAACGTTGAAGCGCTGCTGGACCAGCTGGCCCTTGACCTCGGTTTCGCGCACGATGCCGGTGGAGGTGAAAATGTCTCCCTGAAGGCTGTTTTCGACGTAGAAGCGGCTGCGGGCGTCGTCGTCCTTGAGGAAGTTGAACACCTCCTGGTTGCCGGTGCGGACGCGGGCGATGTATTTGGGCAGGATGTGCGTCGCCGTGTCGCGCTGGTCGAGGTATTGATGAAGCGTGCAGCCGTAGCGGGTGACGCCGGCGCCGAGGGCCTCGAGGCGCGCAAGGGCCTCGACGATCTTGTCCACCTTCTGTGGCGGAAAATCGTGCGAATCGCGCAGGCGGCGGAGGGTGACTTCCTCGCAGCCGAGTTCGAGGAGGATGCGGTTCAGCTCGGCGTCGTTGTCCACGTATTGCTCGCGCTTTTTGCGCTTGATGAGGTAGAGGGGCGGCTGGGCGATGTAGATGTAGCCGGTGTCAATCAGGCCCTTCATCTGGCGGAAGAAGAAGGTGAGCAGGAGGGTGCGGATGTGGGAGCCGTCCACGTCGGCGTCGGTCATCAAAATCACTTTGTGATAGCGGGCCTTGCCGATGTTGAAGCCGCCGTCGCCCTCGGTGCCGATGCCGGTGCCCAGCGCGGTGATGAGGGTGAGGATTTCGAGGTTGTTGAGCACCTTGTCGAGCCGGGCCTTCTCGACGTTGAGGAGCTTGCCGCGGATGGGGAGGATGGCCTGGAAGCGCCGGTCGCGCCCCTGCTTGGCCGAGCCGCCGGCCGAGTCGCCCTCGACGATGAAGATCTCGCACAGGGCGGGGTCGTTCTCGGAGCAGTCGGCGAGCTTGCCGGGCAGGCCGCCGCCGGTGAGGGCGCCCTTGCGGACGGTGTCGCGCGCCTTGCGGGCGGCCTCGCGCGCGCGGGCGGCGCTGAGCACCTTCTCGATGATGCGGCGCGCGATGGGCGGGTTCGTCTCGAAAAAGAATTTCAGCTTGTCGCCCACGACCTTCTGCACGATGCCGTCCACCTCGCTGTTGGAGAGCTTGGTCTTGGTCTGGCCCTCGAAGCGCGGCTCGGGCACCTTGACGGCGATGACGGCGGTGAGGCCCTCGCGCGTGTCCTCGCCCTGGATGGGCGGGTCCTTTTCCTTGAGGAGGTTGTTGGCCTTGGCGTAATTGTTGATGACGCGCGTGAGGGCGGTGCGGAAGCCGGAGAGGTGCGTGCCGCCCTCGAGGTTGAAGATCGAGTTGGCGTAGGCGTAAATCTGCTCGGCAAAGCCGTCGTTGAACTGGAGGGCGACGTCCACGATGATTTTTTTGTCGGGTTTCGTTTCGTCGGGCGCGGCCGCGTCGCTAAAGACAATGACCTTCGGGTGAACGGAGGCTTTGTTGCGGTTGAGGAACTGGACGTATTCCTGGATGCCGTCCTTGAACTGGAAAATTTCGCTCTTGGTGCTGCCGCGCTCGTCCACCAGCTCGATGCGGATGCCGGGGTTGAGGAAGGCCAGCTCGCGCAGGCGCTTGGCGAGGATTTCCCACTTGAACTCGCGGGTGGTGACGAAAATCTCCGGGTCGGGCAGGTAGGTGATTTTGGTGCCGGTTTTTTTGCTTTTGCCGATGACCTTGAGGTCTTCGGTCTTTTTGCCGCGGGCGAACGCGATGTGGTAAACCGAGCCTTCACGCGAGACCTCGGCCTCGAACCATTCCGCGACGGCGTTGACGCACTTCGCGCCGACGCCGTGCAGGCCGCCGGAGACGACGTAGGCGCCCTTGCCGAATTTGCCGCCGGCGTGCAGGTTCGTCAGCACCAGCTCGATGGCGGGCATTTTGTATTTGGCGTGCATATCCACCGGGATACCGCGGCCGTCGTCCTCGACCGAGCAGGAGCCGTCGAGGTGGATGGTGACCTTGACGTTGTTGCAATAGGGCTTGCCGTCGCGGTCCTGCGCGAGATGCTCGTCAATCGAGTTGTCCATGATCTCGAAGACGCAGTGGTGCAGGCCGCGCTCGCCCGTGTCGCCGATATACATGTCGGGGCGTTTGCGGACACCCTCCAAGCCCTCCAACTTCTCAATTTTGGAAGCGTCGTAGCTCTCGTTTTCAGTGGCTTTTGGTGAGGGTTTTTGGTCGGACATGAAGGTAAAGAATCAAGGTAACAAGCAGGAGGCCAAAAGCCACAAAAAAGTGACCAAAAACGCAGATTTTTTGAGCCAGAAATAGGCCAGCCAAGCTATTGGTTCCCGCACCCCATTTTTCGTGCTTTCCTTCTACCTTCCACCTCCTACCTTCTATCTCCACGTTTTCCCCTTTCCGACCCTTCATCCTTCATCCCTCATCCTTCATCCTTTCATATGGAACTCCTTGATTACCAAAATATTAAAATCGCCCAATGGCGCCGCGGCCCCTCGACTTTCCGGGCTTGGCCGGAGGCGGGCGCGCGGCTGATGGACTGGCAGATTGCCGTCACCGGCCAGCCGACACGCGCCGTCCTGCACTGGCCGGACAACCCCGACCTGTCGAAACCAGCCAAAATCCGCGGCGGCAACCCCATTCTTTTCCCCTTTGTGGCGCGCACGTTTGACCGGGGCGACCTCGGCTTCTGGCGTGGGCCTGACGGGCAGCGCCGGCCCATGCCGATGCATGGCTTCGCACGCGATGGAAAATTTGCCCTGGCCCGCGCCGACGACACCGGCTTCACCGCGATTTTGGAGCCGTCCGCCGCCGCGCGCGAAGCCTACCCGTTCGATTATCAATTCTCGGTCACCTATGTTTTTGCGGAGCTGTCGTTCTGGGTGCATCTGGAATTGGAAAACCGCGGCGCGGCGCCGCTGCCATGGTGCGCGGGGCATCATTTTTATTTCCGCCTGCCTTGGCACGCGCAGTTGCGGCGCGCGGACTACGCCCTGCGCGTGCCGGCCCGCAAAGCCTTCCGCCACGCCGCCGACGGGCACTTGGAGCCGGAGAAAAACGTCGCGCCCGACAGCACCTTCGCCGACCCGGGCAACGTGGACCTCATCCGCTGCAAACTGAAATCCAACCTCATCACCTTCGGCCCGAAAAACGACGAGGAAAACATCACCCTCCGCCACGGCCCCGACCCGGTGCCCGCGCCCTGGGCCAGCCTCGTCACCTGGACGGAAAGCGACACCTCGCCCTTCTATTGCGTCGAGCCCTGGATGGGCCTGCCGAATTCCCCCGAAAACGAAAAAGGTCTGCACTGTGTCGAGGCGGGAAGCACGGGGAAGTTTTCGGTGGAGGTGTCGGTGATGTGATTAATACTTCGCCCTCGATAGAGCATCAATCAAAGTCTTACAGCGTGCAACCAAGTAGTAAATCTGATCGTCTGTTTTCTCGGAATGCTCATCATCTACAGTTGAAGCAGTATAAAGCGCCCCTGCCTTTTGCCGCATATCGCCACTGCTTCTATATCAGCCGGGCATCATCAACGACAACTGCTCGCGCTCAAACCGGCGGTAAACCTTGAAATCGCGCATGTCCACGGTCACAACTTTGGCGCGGGGGAAGAGTTCGCTTAAAACCACGAGGGAGGCGTCGGCGGCGTCCATGCGCTCGAATTTCAACATCAGTTCCTGGGTGCGCCGCAAATGTTCCGGCCAAAGCGGAAACAGCACCAGCGCGCCGTGGCGCACCAAATCCAACAAGGCATGAGACTGGGAGGTGTTGCCGCCCAGATGATGGCAGGCTTCGCCCAAGACAATTTCGGTTGTGTGCAGCCGGCCCCGGCGACCGGAAAGCGTCCGGTGGCTCCATTCGTGCCATTGGTCGGCTGCATCCAGCCAGCCGATGAGCGGTCCGGCATCCACTATGGTTTCAACGACCATAGCCCTCGCGGGTGGAGAGATCGCCCGGCCCACGGAACATGCCGAGGTAGGGTTTGGCCAGGGTGGCAAAATCCGGCTCGGGCGCGGAGAGTTCGCGTTCGAGGGCGCGCCGCGTCAACACGGACAGGTTTTCCTTCCGCTTCTGCGCCTCGGTGCGCAAACGGCGGTTGAGAGTGGCGGTTAACTTGATGGTGAGTGAAGGCATAGTGTCTTACGGTAGTCTTACTCTGGCAAAAGTCAAGACTGCATGGTTCAGGATAATCGGCGGACGCCACGGAGTGGCGTCCCTACCAAAATGCGTCCGCACGGGGTTCAGTCTTCGATTCCCACGCCTTCCGCCTTCAATAGCTCCCGCTTTTTCTTGGGGCCCCAAGCGTAGCCGCCGAGGTGGCCGCCGCTCGCCAGGACGCGGTGGCAGGGCACGAGCACGCCGACGGGGTTCGCGCCGACCGCGCCGCCGACGGCCCGGGCCGAGTTGGGTTGGCGCAGGCGGCGCGCGATTTCGCCGTAGGTGACGGTCGCGCCGCGCGGGATTTGCAAAAGCGCGCGCCAGACGCGGCGTTGGAAGGCAGTGCCTTTGAGGAGCACGCGCAGGGCCGCGCCCCGGCTACCGCGCCAGGCCGCGACCGCTTTTTTCAGCGCCGCCGCCGTGCCCCTGTTATCGCAGCGCACGGTCGCGCCGGGCCACGCGGCCACGAATTGATCCATCGCCGCCGCTACAGATTTGCCGCGTTCGACGAGGTGGAGCGCCGCGAGATCCGGGCCGACGAAGCCGAGCATGACCCAGCCCCAGGGGCTTTTGTGGAGGCCGACCACGAGTTCCGGTTTGCGCGCCTGTTTGGCCCAGGCCCGCGCGTCTACTTCGGCGATTTTGAGGTTCATGCGACCAGCCAAACGTCCGCGCCGCGAATAGGCAACCCCTCAGCGCGAAAAACCCGCAAAATTCACCCGTTTGCCATATACTGAACAAATTAGCATTATTAGGCTTGCACTGCGCATTTCTCCCATTATTTTCCAAGATTGTTGCTGGCGTTTTCCCGCCTCTTCTATTTCTTAATTCAGCAGTCAGCATTCAGAACTCCTCATTCTTAACTCCCTCCCTCCCATGGCCAAAGCCGCCCCCATCGAAACCCCGGCCCCGAAGGCCGCCCGCCCCATCGAGCTGGCCCTGTCGGCCATCAACAAACAATTTGGCGACGGCACGATCATGCGCCTGGGCGACGCGACCAAGATGCGCGTCTCCAGTATCTCCACCGGCTCGGTGGCGATTGACCTGGCGCTGGGCTGCGGCGGGCTGCCGCGCGGGCGCATCATCGAGATTTTTGGGCCGGAGTCGTCGGGCAAGACGACGCTGTGCCTGTCCGTCATCGCCGAGGCGCAGCGCCAGGGCGGCAACGCGGTGTTCATTGACGTCGAGCACGCGCTGGACCCGAAATACGCCAAGACGGTGGGCGTGGATCTGGGCAACCTGATGGTCTCGCAGCCGGAATCGGGTGAGGACGCGTTGAACATCGTCGAGACGCTCATCCGCTCGAACGCGATTAACGTCGTGGTGCTCGACTCGGTGGCCGCGCTGGTGTCAAAGGTGGAACTGGAGGGCCAGATGGGCGACGCGACGGTCGGCGTGCAGGCGCGGATGATGAGCCAGGCCATGCGCCGGCTGACGGCGTGCATCAGCAAGAGCCAGTGTGTGTGCATCTTCACCAATCAAATCCGCGAAAAAATCGGCGTCATGTATGGCAACCCGGAAACGACGCCCGGCGGGCGCGCGCTGAAGTTTTTCTCCTCGGCCCGGCTGGACATCCGCCGTGTCGCGCAAATCAAGGACCCGACGGGCAAGGTCATCGGCAACCGCACGAAGGTGAAGGTCGTGAAGAATAAGGTCGCGCCGCCGTTCACGGAATGCGAGTTCGACATCATGTTCGACGAGGGCATCTCGCGCTCTGGTTCGCTGCTGGACCTGGGCATTGAGCACAAGATTTTGGAAAAGAAGGGCGCGTGGATCGCCTACCTGGGCAACCTCATCGGCCAGGGCCGCGAGGCGGCGAAGAAATACCTCGACGACAATCCCAAGATCGCCGCCGAGGTCAAAAAAGCCATCATGGAAAAAGTCACGGTGGCCGGCGGCGACGCCATCGCGGAAGGCGGCGACCCGGACGAAGACGAAGGCAAGGAGAAGAAGTAGGGCGAAACTATTTTTGAAAAATGTCTTGCATTATTCAAAATTTAGATTACCTTCTTTCACAATGAACGGCGAAATCATCATAGGGGATTGCGTCAAAGTCCTGGCCAAACTGCCGGATGAAAGTTTTCAGGCGATTATCGCCGACCCGCCCTATTTTCAAGTGCTGCTCGGAGAGGATTGGGACAACCAATGGCACTCGGAAGATGAATATCTGTCGTGGTTTGATAGTTGGGTGGGTTTGGCAAGTCGCAAGCTCAAGCACGATGGCCTGTTCTTTATTTTCGGCCAGTTGGGAAAACGCGAACATGCGTGGCTCCATGCCTGCTCGCGAACCGCCCGCCAGCTTCAATTTCATGACATGCTGATCTGGGATCGGGCCGTGGGGTACAACGAGCGGTATGACAGTTTTACCCCTTGCTATGAAATGGTGCTGGTCTTGAGGAAGTCCGAATCGGCCAAGCCCTATTTCAACAAAGATGTGCTCCGGGTGTCCTACGATGACGAGACGATTCAAAATTATATGCGGGATAAACGATACAAGGACATGGACGCGCGCCGCGAGCACTTGGAAAAAGGCAAATATGCCACCAACATTTTGCGCGTGCCCAGCCTCAAGGGTTCTTCCAAGGAAAAAGTCGGCCACCCCTCCCAAAAGCCGCTCAAGTTAATTCAGGACTTAGTCGCTTGTTCCACCCGCAAAGGCGATCAGGTGCTCGATCCATTTTTGGGGTCGGGAACGACCGCGGCGGCTTGTGAAAACCTTGGCCGCCATTGGACCGGCATCGAAACCCAAGCTAAATATGCCAAGCTGGCCGAGGCACGGATAAAAGATCTTGCGGCGGAAATGGCGCTTTTTAGCGATGTTACTGCTGAAACGTCCTTGGTTGGGAGCTAAACGGATTGGGTACGGCCCGGCCAAACAAAGATGATTTAACATCCACATAAGGCTGTTTGCCTGCCATTCCCCAAAATACCTCAAAAGGAAGGCTGCATTGCAGTCTGCGTTGCACTTTTGAATCAATCTTGGGATTCAAGACCATGCGGGCGTCAGAGAATGGCCGCTGCGATTTACGAACCCGGGCCAATTCCCGCACCTCAGAATAATGCAGGCTTCGGTCTTTGATTATCTCATCAAGTTCTTGCAAGGCTTCCGCTGTAATTGGAGCGAACAAACTTCTCCATTGTGCCACTGTCACCTTGACCGCCTCAGTGGCAATGAAGTTTTTGAAAGGGCCGGTTTGTTCCCAAAACCCGACGATAAGAAGGAAATCCTCATCCAGAGCGAATTGGCGCAAAGCGTCACCAAAACCGATCGGTGATCGGTTTTTACAAGTTTTAATGGAAACGGGCAATGCCCTCATGGTGCCTGGAACGGCTTGACTGGCGTTGAATTCCGACGGAACATCCCATTTTGCCGTATAACCTTCAGGAAACGGCGCGAAAAAGCTCTTGATCACCCATTGCTGGAAATCAAAGCCGTGTCTTTGTACTTCAACCATGCGAGCTAAAAACAAACATTTACGCCAAGGTGGGCCAAGAAAAGGCGCCGGGCGCAAGCCTAAAGGTAGCGATCGCAGGAAAACGTTATCGGTTCGCATTGATCCTCAAATACTTAAGATACTTATCCAGACCGCACGCAACCAAGAAAAAAGCATGGGGGCAGTAATTGACGAGGCCATTAATCATTTGCATGGTTAAGTTTGCAAATCCGCGAGGAGCGACTTGGCGCCGGGGTGGCGTTTCGCCTTGCGCAAGTCTTCGCGCAGCGCCTCGCGCGAGGCGCGGTTGGGCGTCCGTTCCGCGTAACGCGCCTCGATTTCTGCCAGTGTGGCATTGGTCAAATCGAGATGCGAGCGCAGGGTGACCGGAAAGGGCAACTCTTTGCGCAGCACCACTTGCACATAAAAAAGGTTGATTGCCTGCCCGGCGGACAGGCCGAGCTTGGAAAACACCGCCTCGGCGGCGCGTTTGCGCCGCGGTTCCACCCGGGCGCGCAGAATCGTGGTCGTATTTATGGCACAATTGTGCTTTGTTTGTGTCCGCCAGGCAAGCTCGTTTCCGGCGGAGCGGCGCAACACTCTGTCTTTGCCTCGAGGCCGTGCTTGTGCTCATAATGCCCGATTTCCTCCCCCCATGAATCTCCCTTATAAAACCGCCGCCTTTTGGCAAACCGCCGGGTTGCTCGTGTGTTCGAATGTCTTCATGACGTTCGCGTGGTATGGGCACCTGAAACACCTGACCACCAAGCCGTGGGTCGTCGCCGCGCTCATCAGTTGGGGCATCGCGTTCTTTGAGTATATGCTCCAAGTGCCGGCCAACCGCATTGGCCACGCGGGCGGCCTCTCGCTGGGGCAGCTTAAAATTTTGCAGGAGATCATCACGCTGTCGGTCTTCGTGCCGTTTGCGATGCTGTATATGCACCAGCCTTTCAAGCTCGACTACCTGTGGGCGGGCTTGTGCCTGGTGGGGGCGGCGTATTTCATCTTCCGCAGCGCGTGAGCGCCGCGGAATGGAAGATGGCCGGTGGAAAATGGAAAAAATCATTCGCCAGGCGGGGACTGATTTGTTTTACTTACCCCTCCCCCACCCCGCCGTGCAGGCTTGAGGCTGTTTGCTGTGCGGTTCCTGCGTTTTTTCCATCTTCCATTTTCCATCTTCCATTTCATGAGTGAGCTTTTCGATGTCGTGGACGAACACGACCGCGTGCTGCGCCGCGAGACGCGCGCGGAAGTCCACCGCCAGCGCCTGCTGCACCGCGCCGTGCACATCCTCGTGTTCAATGCGCGCGGCGAAGTTTACCTCCAGCGGCGCTCCGCACAGAAGGACACCTACCCGCACCGATGGACGACCTCGTGCTCCGGCCATGTGGACGCGGGCGAGGACTACGATACGGCGGCAGTGCGCGAACTGGCGGAGGAACTGGGGTTGGCGGGGGCGAAGGTGAAGAAGGCGACTAAAGGGACTAAGGCACTGAGGCACAAAGGCACAGAGGAAAGGCCGGGAAAAGACAGAGCGCCAAAAAACCAGGCGCATTCTTCCCAATCTGCAACTTGCAACTTGCAACTTGCCGCCAACAACCTGCAACCTGCAACCCAACTCGAAACCCGAAACTCGAAACCCGAAACTATCGTCCCATTTGTAAAACACCCCCCCTGCCGCGAGACCGGCTGGGAATTTATCTGGATTTACACCCTGACCACCAACGCGGCGCCCGCGCCCGACCCGGGGGAGATTTCCGAAGGACGCTGGATCTCACCCGACGAACTCGACGCGTGGATGAGCCGCGAGCCAAAGGCCTTCACGCCGTCCTTTATACTGGTGTGGAAATTGTGGCGGGAGGCGCAGGAGTGAGCCGAGTCCGCGCCGCCTCCACTTTTGCTTGCGAAATTCATCGGCGGCGTTTATCGTGCAGGGTTGAACCACTAAATCTCCTATCACCATGGCACTTTTTCGCACTTCCAACCCGGCCCTGCGGGGCAACACGTTTGCCCGCACTGATGCCTATGGGCCGACGATGACCCTTAACGGTACGATCAACAAGACCGGCATTCTCCTGCTGCTCTGCGTCGCCACGGCGACCTGGACCTGGCACGTCGCGGCCACGAAGAGTCCCGCGGCGGCGGGGCCGTGGATGATCGGCGGCCTCACTGGCGGCTTCATCATTTCGATGGTGGGCATTTTTGCCCGGCAGACCACGCCGGTGACCGCGCCGATTTACGCCCTGTTCGAAGGCCTGGCCCTCGGCGGCATTTCGAGCCTGATCAATCAAAGTTACCCGGGCATCGCCATCCAGGCGGTCTCCGGCACGTTTGCGGCGTTGTTTATCATGCTGGCGCTGTATCGGACCGGCGTGGTGCGCGCGACGCCCGCCTTTGTGCGCGGCATCATCATCGCCACCGGCGCGATTTGCCTTGTTTACGTCGTGAACATGCTGCTGGGCTTCTTCGGCCACAGCATCCCAATGGTCAATGGCGGCGGCGCGATGGGCATCGGGTTCAGCATTTTCGTCGTCATCCTGGCCACGCTCAACCTGGTGCTCGACTTTGCGATGATCGAGCAGGGCGCGCAGCAAGGCGCCCCGAAATACATGGAATGGTATGGCGCTTTCAGCATCATGATCACGCTCGTGTGGCTGTATATGGAATTGCTGCGCCTCCTCGCCAAGGGCCGCAACAACCGTTAATATAGCCCGGCCTTGGCGCGGAACTGGTCGAAACTTTCGGGGTCGAGTTCCTCGATAAACCGGCTCGGTTCGAGGACGGCGGGCGGGCCGCCCTGGCTGACGATGCGCGGGTAGAGTACATACAGTTCGTCCCGCGCGCGCGTGGCCGCGACGTAGAAGAGGCGGCGCTCCTCCTCAACGTCGCCGGAATCAATGGCGCGCTTGAGCGGCAGCAGGCCGTCGGCTGCGCCGATAATGAAGACGACGGGGAACTCCAGCCCCTTGGCCTGGTGGATGGTGGTGAGGCGCACGGTGTCGGCGTCCGGCTCGACGGCGCGGTCGCTTGTTTCGGAATTGAGGAGCACCAGTTGCGCGAGCAATTCGTTCATGTCCGCGAAGCGGGAGGCGAAGCCGATGATGCTGTCGAGGTCTTCCCGGCGCGACTCCCAGTTGTCGTAGATGTTGCGGAGGTAATCGCCATACCAACCTTCGATGGCGAGGCGGACGACATCGGCGGGCGAGGGGGCGGAGCCGGAAGTGTGGAGTGTGGAGTGTGGAGTGCGAAGTGGAGGACTGGAACCGTTTTTAATTTCGACATCAAACAACGCTCCTTGCGTTCCGGGCATTCCTTCTTCATTGGGCGTTGGATGTTGAGTGTTGGATGTTGGATGTTGTCCGGGATGAAGTTGCGCCACGCCCAACTGGGCGAGGGTTTCCTCGAGATTTTGGAGGGTCAGCGCGAGGTCCTTGAAGTCGGCGCGGGCCTCGGCGGGGAGTTTCGCGGCCACGGATTCCGCCGTCAGCGCGCCAATCAAAGTTTTGCCCTGCGCGCGTGCGGTTTGCTGGGCGGCGGCCAGCGCGCTCTCCGCCTTGCGCGGGCCGACCTTGGGCAGCAGCGACGCGAGGCGGATGAAGGCCACGGTGTCGCGCGGGTTGTGCGCGAAGCGCAGGTGCGCGGTCAGGTCGCGCACATGCGCCTGCTCAAAGAACCGCACGCCGCTGGTGATGGTGAAGGGCACGCCGGCGCGCGACAGCTCGATTTGCATATCCATCGCCTGGTAATGCGCGCGGTAGAGCACGGCGATGTCGCGCAGCGCGACGCCGTCCTGGTCGTGCAATTCGCGCAGGCGCGCGATGACGAAGGCGGCCTGCTGCCGGGTGTCGAGCGCGGCGATGACGACGGGCCGGCGCCCCATTTTGCGCACCGGGCGCAGGTGCTTGTGGAAGCCCTCGGCGACGTGTTGATGATCAAGGATGCCGTTGGCGAAGCACAGCACCTCGGGCGTGCTGCGGTAATTGATTTCGATTTTGAAAATCCGCGCGCCGGGGTGCCGCTCGGGGAAGCGGCGGATGTTGTCGAAGTTCGCGCCACGCCAGGTGTAGATGCACTGCGCGTCGTCGCCCACGGCCATGAGCTGGTGCTCGGCGGCCAGGAGGTCCACGATTTCCGACTGCAATTTGTTGGTGTCCTGGTATTCGTCCACGAGGATGTGGCGGAACTGCCTCTGATAATGGGCGCGGGCGGCCTCGTCGCGTTGCAAAACCTGGAGCCAGTATTCGAGGAGGTCGTCATAATCGGCTACGTGCTTCTCGCGCTTGGCCTGCTGGTAGGCGGCGGCAAATTTATGCAGCGGGCCGGAAATTTCCTCGAGCCACGGGTATTTTTCGGCAATGACCTCGCCGAGGGTCTGGCGGGTGTTGCGCGCGTAGCTGATGACCTCGGCGACCACGCGGGGCTTGGGATGCTCCTTGTGTTTGGTGAAGGCCGGGTCCACGGCGCGGATCACGTCGCCAAATAGCGCGTCGGCGTCGCCCTCGTCGAGGATGGTGAAGTTCGGCGGGAGGCCGGCGGCCTCGCCGTGGCGGCGGAGCACACGCTGGCCCACGCTGTGGAAGGTGCCGCCCCAAAAGCGCGCGCGGGGCACGCCGGTCAGGGTCCTCGACGCGGCCGAGCATCTCGCGCGCGGCTTTGTTGGTGAAGGTCAGGAGCAAAATCTGCCACGGCTGCGCGCCTTGTTCGAGGAGCCAGGCCACGCGGTAGGTCAGTGTGCGCGTCTTGCCGGAGCCGGCGCCGGCGAGCACCAACGCGGGGCCGGGCGGGGCGGTGACGGCGGCCAGTTGGTCCTCGTTCAGGGCCGCAGCATAATCAATCGGCGCGAAGGCCCCCGGCGCCAGTCGCGCCAGCATGCTCTCGTTGCTTTCGATTTCGCCAGCCATGGCCCTACCGTATCGCGCCCGGCCACCCCCGGCTAGAAAAAAGCCGCGTTGAATTTTTTTCTTCTTAATTCTTCAATCTTAATTCTTAATTCGGCCATGCCCTTTGACCCCGCCGACCTGCGCGTCGCCCCCGGCGCGCATGACCCCCTCCGCCACCACCGCCCCGAGGCCAGCCTCGGCTTGGGCGACAAGGACGCCGCCGTCGAGGCCCTCGCCGAACTGCTGCCCGAATTGCGCAGCCTGCACGACCGCCTCAACGCGCAGCGCACCTGGTCCTTCCTCATCATCCTGCAGGCGATGGACGCGGCGGGCAAGGACGGCATCATCAAGCACGTACTGACCGGCTTCAACCAGCAGTCGTGCCATGTGACGAGTTTTTCCGCGCCCGTCGGGGCGGAACTGACGCACACGTTTTTGTGGCGCTGCGTGGCGGCGCTGCCGGCGCGCGGGCACATCGGCGTCTTCAACCGCTCGTATTACGAGGAAGTGCTCGTGCCCCGCGTGCGGACGGAATACCTCGTCTATCAGGGTCTGCCCCCGCCCTGCCTGCGCGGCGACATCACGGATTTGGGGCAGGGAGGGAAAAGAATGGAAGAGGGAAAATGGAAAATGGAAAAAACCGGAACGCAAAATAGTTTTGCCGAGTTCGAGGCTAAACTCGCCGCGCGCAACACGAAACCGCCTTCGCTCCCACCGCCGGCTTTCTGGCAAGCGCGACTGGACGACATCAACACCTTCGAACGCCACCTGGCGCGCAACGGCACCCGCATCGTCAAATTCTTCCTGCACCTTTCGCGGGAGGAGCAAAAACGGCGCTTTTTCACCCGCATCGAAGACACCGCGCGCAACTGGAAATTCACCCCCTCGGACGTGCGCGACCGCCGCTACTGGGACAAATACCACCACGCCTATTCTGAAATCCTGACGACGACCAGCACGCCGTGGGCACCGTGGTATGTCATCCCGGCCGATTACAAATATGTGGCGCGCCTGGCCGTGGCGAAAGTTCTCGTCCGCGAACTCAGCGAGCTGCACCCGCACTATCCGCGCTTGGACAAAGCCGGCCGCAAAGCCCTCATCAAAGCGAGGAAAGAATTGGAAAAGGAAGGTTGAACAAAAGCCTTGGCCGGAGCCAAGGAATTTGTCATTGTCTCTTGCTTAGGCGCGGCCGAGGGCGTCCGCAGGACCACGGAGAGGTGACAGAGTGGCCGAATGTGCCTGACTCGAAATCAGGTGTGGGCGAAAGTCCACCGGGGGTTCGAATCCCTCCCTCTCCGCCATTGATAGTAAATGACTTACATAATTTTCACGGCATAGATTTTGTGCCAGTTCAAAACCTGCTTATGGCGTTTCTTATGTTGAAAGGTCTTTCCGGTGCGGGAGTTCGCCGGATGCCTCAAAAGCCCCGCCGGGATAGGTTCTTTCCCGGCCTCCCCCCGTTTGCAGGTGGTCAAAACAGGCCGGTATCTCTCCGCGCGAAGAGACTTTACAAATAGATTTACACTTTCCGCACACTTTAGGGAGTCTCCTATGCTTGGCCCTTGGGCGCGGGTGCTGGCACTTGCGGACTTTCCTAGTGACCGGGCAAAATCGGGGCAGGCCCGATATTTCCCTGTTCCCACTGGCACCGACGCTTGGGAACCCTCTTTTCGGGCCACCCTCCGGGCGGGCGGGCGGAGTTGCGGACTTCCCCCGGACGAGGTCAAAAACCGTTTCGGGCGGTTACTGGGGTTTGCTGCCACTGCGGATCAACTTTTTCGGCCTGCCGCTGCGCAGGTTCGCCTGCTTCAAAGGCGTGCCGCTTGGAGGTGCATCCAACAGGCTCCCCATTGACACCCCCAGCGCCCGCGCAATCGTTTCGACTGTCCCTAAATATAGTTCGCCCCATTTCCCCGATTCAATTTTTTGGTAGTGTTTGTAACCCAGCCCGGCCCGCTCCGCCACGGCTTCCTGACTCAATCCTTTGGCAAGGCGCAGCCGCTTGGCGTTCACTCGCAAATTGGCGTGGGCCTTCATGCCCGATTTTCGCCGTATAATCCGATTCTTGACACCCCATAGGACTGCCAGTATTTCCAAGGGCTATGAGAAGCTCCCTACTTGTCTTAGCGGGCCTTGTGGCTTTTACTGGGTTCGCCTCCGCACAGGTTACTCCGCTATCGGTAGCGGGTGACGATATAATTTTCAACAGTGTCAATTCTGACGTAGCTGACAACGGGCCGTCAATCATCCCAAGTTTCATTCTCACCGGCAACGCATATATCACGGCGATTGCCGATTACCACTTTAACGGTGGCCCCGGAGCAACTCCCGGAACCATCGGCCTCTACTCTGATTCAACTTCGACTCTTATCGGCACTTGGAACGCAATCGGCACCTGGCCGACTGATGCTGGTCACGTTAACCAATGGTGGTTAGCTTCTCCCGACGTTGAACTTCTGGCGGGCAACTATAGGGCGCCTCTATTAACCCCCAAGCCGCTTGACATTGATAAGACAAGGTGACAGAACGTGACATGCACTACCGAAAATCCGAGTCGCAAGGAGGTTTGTTCGATTATCACCAGCATTGCGCCGGGTTGGCGGCGCGGGGCACGAGTCTGGACCGGCTGAAGGCGGCGGTGGACTGGGAAGCCTTCCGCGCCCCACTCGAGCGCCACCTGGCCTATGAGGACGGGGCCAAAGGCGGGCGTCCGGCGTGGGATCCGGTGCTGATGTTCCAGGTGCTGGTGCTGCAAAAGTTCCACGGGCTGAGCGACGCGCAGACCGAGTTTCAAATCCTCGATCGGTTCAGCTTCCAGCGGTTCATGGGCCTGCGGGCGGGCGACGCCGCGCCGGACGAGAAGACGATCTGGGTGTTCAAGGAGCGCCTCGGCCCGGACGGGGTGCGGGCGTTGTTCGAGTTGTTCAACGCGCAACTGGCCGCGCGGGGGCTGATCGGCCAGCAGGGCAAGATCGTGGACGCCACGTTTGTCGAGGCCCCGCGCCCGCGCGCCGCGCGCCAGCCGGAGCATCCCCCCGCCGCGCGGCAGCAGGACGCCGACGCCCGCTGGACCGAGCAAGGCGGCCAGGCGCACTACGGTTACAAAAACCACGCCAAGGCCGACGCGCGCAGCAAGCTCGTGGCGGACTACACGGTGACCCCCGCCAACACCCACGACAGCCAAAAACTCGACGAGCTGGCCGCGCCCGGCGACCGCGTCATTTACGCCGACAGCGCCTACAGCGGCGGGCCCATCGCGAAACAACTCGCGACCAAAAAGCTCGCCGGGCGCATCCTGGAAAAAGCGCGGCGCGGCCATCCGCTGACCCGCGCGCAGGAAAAACGCAACCGCCGCCAAAGCGCCGTCCGCAGCCGGGTCGAGCACGTCTTCGCCCGGCTGGCCCACTGGCGGGCAGACTGGTTCCGCCGCAAAGGTTTGGCCCGCGCCCGTTTTGAAATCGGCCTGGCCAACCTGGTTTACAACCTTGACCGCTACGCCTGGCTGCAAAGTGCCGGTTAGAGCCGGACGAATCGCGCCCCGCTGCCGGTTCAGAGCAAGAAACCCACTCATCATCCCGCCAAACCACCGCGGGCAACTCATGCCGGGCGCTTCCCTCCCGGATGCCGCTAGAAAATCACGCAAAATTACCCTTGTGTGGCCCAAGCCAAGTTGTTAGAAGTGCCCTATAGTATTATTGATTCACAAGTCAGCACATGGTCATACAGCACAGCAAATTTATTTTCCGCAGAAGAAACCGGCCCCAATTGGGCACCCAACGTGGGCATGGCGCAAGTCGCCGTCGGCACGGTTCCAGAACCTTCTGCATTTGCGGCAATTCTAGGAATCGCATCCTTGCTGGTTGCGATAGTTCGCCAATACGTTAGACGTGTGATTTTTTAATCATTTCTGCCTCACACAGGCGAGCAAGACGGTGTGCCGCTGGCCGGGTTTTGTGATTTCTTCGCCAAAAATCGTTCACCTGCATTTTCTTCACCCTGCCATTATCGGCCATGAAACTCCCTATCATCATCGTGGGTCTTTTCGCGTTTTCGATCCTGACAGCGCAAGTTACAACTTGGACAAATACTGAGGGCAAAACTACGCAACCCCCTGAATACCAAGACAAAATCCCCGGATGATGCCGCACGGTCAGCCAAGTGCGGCTCGCATTGCTCGCGGTGGGTTGGGTGCAGTCACCTTTTCCTGATTGCCTGATGTTGGGCCTCCCGGAAATCGGCACAATAACCCCAAGATGAGGTTACTGCGCCGGTTTCGGTTCTCCTGTTGCCCGCTGTGTGGGGTGGCTCCGTTTTTTACCGTGGCGATGCTTTTGGGGGAACCGTGGAACCCTCCACAACCCCTCGCGGTTAAGCGGGCATCGCCCAAGACAATCCTGCCAGTGTCAGGCAGGCTCTTTCGCCAGCCTGTTTGGGCTGACGACCTCCTAGCCGGGTATTAATCCACTAGGAGCGGTTGCGTGCGTTGCTGCGGTGTTACCCAGGGCCAGGGCACGCGGAACGATTTCACCTAAGAGTTTGGGGCCGGGGCTTGCATCCCGCCTTGCGCTCAATTGCCGGGTGGCATCGTGAATCGTGGAAGCGGACTGAATCAGCCCGCGAAGTAGGCCATGAAAAAAAATGGGGGGCGTCTTTATGCCCCGCTCGCGCTGGCGCGCGGTTCCGGGGTGACAGGCTGGCCGACAAGAGCCTGGTTGACGAGGGTGGCCACGTCCGCCATGCGATAGCGGACACAACGCGCGGAAAACCGCACGGAAGGCAAAAGACCGCGCTTTTCCAAAGCCAAGACGGTTCGCCCGCAAACGCCAAGCGAAGCGGCGGCTTCCCGGCGGCTAATGAGTTTTTCGCCCGCAACGGAGTCGGGCGTGGAGGATGGCCCGCCGTGGCGCGTGAGTTGTGATAATTGGTGAGTCATGGGATACGTTTTAGAGTATCCCTGAATCAATGAGAATTATCTAAGCGTGACGATTTACAGATTTATTGTCACGGTTTGCGTGCAATAACGCCCGACGGCGTTTTTCCTCTTCTGCTTGTCGCAAGACTTCTCTTAGCTGGGGCAGTTTCTGGCGTAATTCTTTACGGGCCTTACGAACGTCTCCTTTTGTGACTTCGTAACCCCATTTGCCAAGTGCTTCAATTATGTCGGCTGCGCTGGGTTCAACGGTTCTGTCTAATTTCGCACCTACTTTATCCCGCAACAAACCAAATTGGAAACTTTGCAAATATGCACGGATGAGGCCGACTTTGTTAATTTTACCATCCTCTGTTTTCAGCATTTTATTCACTTCTTTGCGTGCAAGAAACAGCGCATTAAGCACCACGTCAAAATCCTTCGCATTGAAATAGCGGTCAATTTCATCTCGGTAGGATTTTGCTGTTATCAGTGCAGGATGACAGGCAATTTGAACAACCAACCCCACCAAGCCGTCAGGCCAGCCCTCTTTCGGCGCTGACAGACTTTTATTCAGCTTATCAATTATCGGTTGCTGAATGAAGAAACCGTGCTGACGTGGAATTGGTTGTGGCCTACTCATTTTGCGCCGCCTTGCGCCAACGCGGGCGCGGTTCCTTCCATGTCCACCGTAGGGCGTTCAAGAAGGGCGGCATAATGAGATTCCGTGACGGTGACGGTGGAATGGCCCAGCAATTCTTTGGCGGCATAGAGGCCAAACTGGGACGCGACAATTGCGCCGTAGGCTTTCCGCAACTCATGCACCGGCTTGGGGGCGGTGATGCCGTGCGCGCGGAGCCAATCGGCCAAGCCTTCAAAGACGGTGCGGGCGCGGCGCTCCGGCTTGTCCCGGCCCGGCGTGAGGCCGTCAGGGACAACGTAGGGGCCAAGGCTGGATACGGCGCGCACTTCCGCCAGCACGCCGGGCGGGAGGGGAACAAAGCGGTGACGGCCCGACTTGGTTTCGTGTTCGTCGCGCGAGGTGCAAAGCACGCCGTTTTCCAACAGGTCTTCCTTGCGGAGCCATGCGGCTTCTTGCTGGCGCAACCCGGCACAGAGGCAGAGCAGGAACGCCGCCCATTGGCCGGGTTCTTTTTCGGGCAACTCTCTGCGGGCGGCTTCAATCAATTCGCGGACAAATTGCACCGAGTAACCGCGAAATGGCTCCGGCGGCGGGGCGTAGGGGATGCCCGCCTTAAAGGGCGTCTCCCCCACCGTCAGGCCGCGCGTGCGGTAAAAGACAAGGGCGGACTCTGAAAACACGGCGGATGCCTGCCGGACAATGCTGGCAACACTCCGGCGCGAAAGGGCTTTGACGGCGGGCAGGCGGGGGAAATTGCCGATCTTGGCGGCAAGGTCTTCCACCGTGTCCACATTCAGGCGGTTGGAAAGCATTTTGAGCCAGCCGATATTTTCGCGGATAGTGCGCGGTCGGAGCGGGCGCGGGCGCTCGGTATTCATCTCTCGGTATAGCTCTATGACGCGCGCCAAGGGCGTGCGCTTGCCCGGCAAGGTGGGTTTGACCTTCTCCCAGGGTTCGTTGCGCAGCTTGCGCTCTAAGTGCTTGGCGCGTTGCGTGGCGGCGGCTTTGTTGGGCGTGCCCAGCCCTTTGACGATGCGTTTGCCGCCAATGCGAAACTCCACGGCGAAGTTGGGGCTTTCACCAGTGAGGCCGTTGCGGGTGTATTTTGGTTTGAATAAATACATGGCTAAGGGTGGTAGAGGGTGAATCAGGTTTGCCGTGCTTATGTAATTGCTTATGGCAGGATTCCGGCTCCGGTTCAATACCTATTTTTCACAATCTTTCACGATGAAGTTTGGATTTCTGCTATGGAATTGCGGCGATTATCGCGCAAAGAAGGCCATAACGTGGAAAGGTAGAAAAGGCGGAATACATGAATCGAAATCAGGTGTTGGCGAAAGTCCACCGGGGGTTCGAATCTCCGCCACCCAGGAAAATCCAGGCCGACAGAGGACATCGGAAAGTTTTTTTGGCGGAGCGAAGGGTGCCCGCCGTAGTCCCGCTGCGCGGGACGAAGGAGGGCGTGCTTGGCCTTGCCTGCTCCTCTGATTGCTGTAATATTTCGCCATGTTCCACGTTTACCGATTGACCAGCATTCCCTTTCCCCAACGGCATTATATCGGCTTTACCACGGACTTGCGCCAGTGGCTTGAGGAACACAATGCAGGAAAGAACATTTCCACGAAGCCCTTTGCCCCCTGGGCGCTTGATTTTTATGCCGCGCTCCAGGACAAGACCAAAGCTTGCGCCTTCGAGCGTTACCTGAAAACCGGCTCTGGCTCGGCTTTTGGCCATAAGCGATTGTGGTCGCCCGTCCTCAGTTCTTTGGCGCGGCTGTGCGCCTCGAAGCGCTTCGAAACACGTTCCGGATCGTGCCTTGTGGCGCGAAGTGGGGCGTGTTCGTCCGGCAACCCTCGCCTCGCTTGCTCCCACTGGGGCGCAATTGGCGCAGGGCCTCATAAACGCCAATGCCGGCGGCGGTTGAAAGATTCAACGAGCGCAAGGCGGGGTCGGGTTGCGGGATGCGGACGCGGCGCGCGTCACCCGCCCAATCATGCAGCCAGGCCGGCGCGCCGGAGCTTTCGTTGCCAAAGAGGAGGCCGTCTTCGTCGGCATAGGGCACGTCCCAGAAGGTTTGCGTGGCGTGAGTGGTAAAGAGCCAGAGGCGTTTTGGCCCACGGTCGCTTTGCTGGAAGGCGGCCCAGTCGGCGTGATGAACGAGGTCGAGCGATTTCCAGTAATCCATGCCGCTGCGCTTGAGATGCCGGTCGGTGATACGAAATCCGAGCGGATGAATCAAATGCAGGCGCGAGCGCGTCAGCGCGCAGACGCGGCCGATGTTGCCGGTGTTCTGCGGGATTTCGGGCTGGAACAAAACGATATGTAACATTGCGCCTAATTCACCGCAAAAACGTCAAGAGCGCAAAGGAGGATTATTTTAGAATTAGTTCTTAGCGACCTTCGCGACTTTGCGGTGAAAAGTTTTTATTTCCACGCCCGGATGGTGCGTTGGGCTTCGCGCAGTTCGGCTTTGCGGCGGAGGGTCTCGCGCTTGTCGGCGTGGTTCTTGCCTTTGCAGAGGGCGATTTCGGCCTTGGCGAGGCCTTCCTTGAAATAGATGCGCAGGGGGATGACAGTCATACCCTGCATTTCGGCGGCGGCTTTGATCTTGATGATTTCGTTGGCGTGCAGCAGGAGTTTGCGCGGGCGGCGCGGCGGGTGGTTGTGGATGTTACCGAGAGTGTATTCGGCGATGTGCGCGTGGTGCATCACCGGCGCGCCGTTTTCGATGCGCACAAAGGCGTCGGCCAACTGGGCCTGGCCCTGGCGGAGGGACTTCATTTCCGTGCCGCGCAGGACGATGCCGGCCTCAAAGCGCTCGCCCACGTGGTAGAGGTGGAAGGCCTTGGCGTTGCGGATTTCCGTGAAGCGGGTGGAGTCTTTGGGCGCGGCGGACATGGTGATGGGCGGGCCGGATTGCCCTGGCCGGGCGCCGGCGGGCGGCCACCGCATCCCCCCACTCCGGCGGAGCGCGGCGCGACTTACCGGTCTTTGGGTTCGATGCCGTCCCAGAGTTCGTAGTCAATCTTGCCCTCGATGACCTCGCGCAGGGCGATGTCCTCCGGCTCCAGCTTTTCGAGCGATTCCACGAGGGGCTTCATGCCGAATTTAAGCTGTTTGACCCGGCGCGACACCACGTTGATGAGGATGTTCGGGTCGGTGATGACCTTCTGGGCTTCTTTTAGGTATTCGTCTCTCAAGGGTTTCTCCTGGTGGTGATGATAGGTGGGCCGCCGGTGAGGGCGAAAGGGGTCACAATGAAGAGCGGCGGGGGGCTTGGCAACCTCCTTTTTGGGCCCTCCTACGCCAAGGCTACGGAGGGCTGGCGGTTAACCACCCCGGGCGGAGTGGGGGGGGCGGCGGCGTTGTGGGAAGTAGGGGGGGTGCTGATTGCTGAATTCGGAATGCGGAGTTCGGAATTCTGAGTGCGGAATAGCGGGCAGTGTGTGTGGGGGGGATTTTTGAATGCTGATTTCTGATTGCTGAATAAGGAATGCGGAATGGAGGCTGCCATGGATTGCGGGGAAGCCGAAGGAGCCGGGAGAGGGACGGGTGAAATGGTGGCGGGAGTATAAGCTAAATGGGGCGGGCGCGCAAATGCTCGGTTGGCTGCGTTGGATCGGTTGGCTGGGTTTGATGCGTTGGAAGGAGGAGGGAAGTGTGGAGGGTGAAGTGTGGAGTGCGGAGTTCGGAATTCGGAGTGCGGAGTAAAGGTTGGGAGCGGGGGAAGCACGGGGACAGCATTGAATGATCGAGGCAAGAAGGTGCAGCCTCAGCCTGACCAACTCTGACCCCCTCTCATTTCCTTTTGATGGCATAAATAGTAGCGATTACTAACACTACTGCCAACAGTCCATACCAAGGGTTAAACCAAAAAGCTGACACTGGCACTTGTGGCGAGCTCGATGAGCTTTCGGAAGGAATTGATGAAGGGCTGAAGCCAGTTGGGGTTGTGCTGCTGAGCGCACCAGAGGCGCTTGGCTGTTTTGATGTAGTTGTTTGCATTGTGCCTGAGGCCAATTGGTCCCGAGCTTGCAAGGCCTGACTTCTATAATAATTGGTGTCATGTTCAGGAATAGACGGAGAGTGCGGAATCCGCGGCGGTGGATCCATGGAAACATTCTCGTAGCCCGGCGGTGGCTTGATCGGTTCCGTTAAAAACTTCATCGTCTCATCAGGATGGGGCCAGATGATAGTGGCCATAACTTCCGCTCGTGCGTCTTGCATGGAGGGAACAAGCTGAAGCCTAACCTGGACTTCAATACCGTTTATTGTGGCATCACCTGCCCATCCAAGAGTTTTGCGACCAGGACTATCGAGCGCTTTGATATAATCGTCCAAACGATTTGTGGCGATACCGATAGATTGACAGATTTTCTTTGCTTGCTGGGCGGCATCTTCCAGTGGCTCAGATTCGCAGAATGCATCAAAACTGCTGAGCTCATTCCCCGCAAGTACGGAAATATCAACATTTCCTACAATTATGCCCATACTCACATTTCCAGGAAGAATTATTTTAAGATTCTCGTTGCCAAGCTCGCAATGCATATTCTCCAATCCTTGTAAATGCCAGGGCCTTAACCCAGCATCAAAAATTGCCTTTAGATTACTGCTCTGACTAAAATCTATTGTGCGAACAACATCGCTTTCCGTTGCAGCCGTCAACCATTGCGGCCATAAGATAATTCCCGCAAGAAGAATTAAAATCTGCCTAAAATAATTCATGTGATGGGTGCAAGAGAGGGTCAGGCTGCGGCTTCTTACCTAAATTTTGAGAGAATGGATCAAGTTTTGGGCGGGAGGGAGGGTGGAAATGAATTTGGCCTGGTAGGTAGGGCGGAGCGAGGCAAAATTGGGGGGGCGGGGATTGTTGATTTCTGAATGCTGAATTCTGAGTGCGGAGTGCGGAATATGGGGGCGCTTATAACGACTTGAGGATGGCGTCCCGGTCAACGTGTTTGGCTTGGGCCACCGCGCGGAGGATGCCGTGGAGAGTGCCCAGGCGCAGCGGCGCGTGGTCGGGCACGGAGAGGCGGTGAGGCGCGGGCGCGTCCGTTTGCAGGATGATGTGGCTGCCGACTTGATGCACCGGCCGGTAGCCCCAGTGCCGGCATAGCGCCTTGACCAGGTCGCGACCGTTGATATCGCGCGGCAGTTTCATGCCAGCACTTCGTCACGCACCAAGTGCAGGCGCACGCGCGCCGGGGCGGTTTGATCGAAATAGAACGCCGCCACCGCTTCCTTGACATTGGCCCGCAACTGCTCCCAGGTATCCGCCTCGGTGAAGATGCCCTCGCCGAGGGCTTCGGCAACGTAGCCGCCGTCCGCCTCCTGGGTGACCTCGAAAATGATTTCGTGCATGACGGCAGGTTAGCGGCCGGCGGCGCTGCAAGCAAGCCTGTCTTGCAAAAGGTAGCGGTATAGTTTGGCTATGCAGCCAGCCCTTTTGTAGCGCGGGCTAAAGCACTGCGCTACGAAGAAAGTGATCCTTCAATTTATACCACTACCTTGCAACAGGCGGGGTTGTTCCCGCGGGCTTACCCGCCCCAGGCGGGGCGGTAGCTGCCACGGCGTTGCTGGAAGTAGGAGCGGGTGCCGGGGCGGGCCGGGGGGCGGTCGCTGCGGGCGGCGGGCGTGTTGCGCGCGGGGGTGCCGACGGAGGCGTGGAGGCGGGCGTGGGCGGGTGCGTGGGCGCGGGCGTGGCTGGGGGCGTGGGCCGGGGGCGGTGCAGAGTGGGCCGGGGCGTGGGGGCGTTCGGGGGCTTGAGAGCGTTCGGGCGATGGGGTGTGGACGGCGCGCGCCGGGGGCTGGTGGGCTGCGGCGGGGCGATGCGAGGTTTCCGGGCGGCGTTCCTGGCGATGTTCCGCACGGTGCGAGGAATCTTCGCGGCGGCGTTCCGAACGATGGGCGAAGCGCGGTTCTGGCCGGTGTTCGGCTCGGTGTTCCGATCGCGGTTCAGCGCGGTGGGTTGGCGCGCCGGCGGTTTCCGCGCGAGCGGAGGAATTCGCCTGATGCACGGGGATGTTCTGGCGGATGAGGCGTTGAATGCCGCGCAGGTAATTGCGTTCGCTGTGGTCGCAGAAGGAGAGCGCGAGGCCGGCGGCGCCGGCGCGGGCCGTGCGGCCGATGCGGTGGACGTAGGCTTCGGGTTCGTTCGGGATGTCGTAGTTGATGACGAGGGCGATGCCTTTCACGTCAATGCCGCGCGCGGCGACATCGGTGGCGACGAGGACGCGGACGCGGCCGGAGCGGAAGGTTTCGAGGGCGTTCTGGCGGGCGGACTGGGATTTGTTGCCGTGGATTTCGCCGGCGGGGAAGCCGTCGCGCGTGAGGTTGCGGGCGAGTTTTTTCGCGCCGTGCTTGGTGCGGGTGAAAGCGAGGACGAGGCCTTCGGAATGTTCGCCGAGAATTTGGCGGATGAGGGGATATTTGTCGCCTTGGTTGACTTGGTAAACGCGCTGGGTGACGCGGTCCACCGTGGGGGCCTCGGGGGTCATTTCGACGCGGACGGGGTGGTCGAGGATGCGGGCGGCGAGGTCGAGGATGCTGGAGGGCATGGTCGCCGAAAAGAGGAGCGACTGGCGTTCCTCGGGGAGTTTGGCAAGGATGCGTTTCACGTCGGGCGCGAAGCCCATGTCGAGCATGCGGTCGGCTTCATCGAGGACAAAAATTTCGACGTGGTCGAAGCGGACGTGGCCTTGCTGGGCGAGGTCGAGGAGGCGGCCGGGCGTGGCGATGGCGATGTCGCAGCCGTGGTGGAGCGCGTATACCTGGGGTTGCTGGCCGACACCGCCGTAAATGACGACGTGGCGCATTTTGAGATATTTGCCGTAGGCGGTGAAGCTGGCGCCGATTTGCACGGCGAGTTCGCGCGTGGGCGTGAGGATGAGGGTGCGGGGCGAGCGGGGCACGCGGGGGAGCAGGCTGGCGGAGAGGCGTTGCAAAATCGGCAGCGCGAAGGCGGCGGTTTTGCCGGTGCCGGTTTGCGCGGAACCCATCAAGTCGCGGCCGGCGAGCAGGTGCGGAATGGCCTCGGCCTGGATGGGCGAGGGGTGTGTGTATTTCTTTTCGGTGAGCGCGCGCAGGAGCGGCTCGGCGAGGCCCAATTGGGCAAAGGTGCTGGCGGGGGCCAACGCGGGTGGGTGCTGAGTCATGGAGAGGTGGGCAGGCGAAAGCAGGGATGCTTTCCGTGGGGCCGCCGCAAAAATCGCGGAGGCAACGGGCCTGAGCTAACTGAAGTTCCGAGTGGATGAGGGACCGCCAAAGGCCACTTCTCGGAGAGATGCCCGCAGGGTTCTGAACGCCATGAATACCGGAGTGAACCCAGTGAACCAACGCTCGATGAAGGGGTGACTATTGCAGACGGCGGGGAAAAAGCAAGGATAAATCGGCGGCGGGGTAAATTTGCTGAGCGACGCCGAAGCGGGCGCAGCAAGACTGCGCCACTACAAAAACGCGCTGTTCCAAATGTAGGGGCGCAGTCTTGCTGCGCCCTCGCCTACCTATTTGTTGCCGGCAAGCCGTTGGCCAAAATTTCACGGATTTTTGGGAGAAGCGTCGCGTCGTTGGCGAAGGGGGCTTCGGTGCCGGATTTCATGTCCTTGATTTTGACTTCATTTTTCGCCACTTCGTCGGGGCCGAGGATGAGGGCGAGGCGCGCGCCGCATTGGTCGGCGGCTTTGAATTGTTTGCCGAATTTTTCGTCCTTGAGGGGGTAATCCACGGCGAGGCCGACGGCGCGCAGTTGGGCCGCGAGCTGGAGCGCCGGGGCGCGTTCCTTTTCGCCGCCGATGACGAGATAGATGTCCGGCTGGTCAACATCGCCGAGGGGGCGTTTCAGTTCCTGCAATAAATCGGTGACGGTCACGTCGCCGATGGCGAAGCCGACAGCAGGCAGGTCCACGCCGCCGAGTTTTTGAAGCAAATCATCATAGCGGCCGCCGCCGGCGAGGGCGCGGGCGGTGCCTTTGATTTGGAAAGCCTCAAAGACGAAGCCGGTGTAGTAGGCGAGCCCGCGGACGATGCGTAAGTCGAATTTGACAAATTCCCGCAAGCCCAATGCTCGCAAATGAGCTTTTAACGCTGCCGTTTCTTGCCCCCGTTGTATTAGCGGAGTATTTATACTGGACGGCATCGTAGGTTGCGAGAAATACATCGGGTCTTCGCCATGTGGAAGAAACTCATTGATTTTTTTCCATGCCTCTTCAGCCCGCTCACCAAAACACGACTTCAGCTTGTTAATTATTTCTTCCTTTGATTCCCGTTCCCACTTATCTATATAAGTTCGTACCAATGGAATCTTTGCCTTGTCGGCATCTTGAGTAAAACCAAGGCAATCAAATAATGCGCCTAAAAACATAAACCACAACTTCCGATCACTGATGCGAATTTCAAATTCACCCTCTTTCAAGCCGCAGGCTTTGAGCGACTCGACGAGAAGGGCGATGCACTCGGCGTCAGCGCCGGGGCCGGGTTCGCCGAGGATGTCGGCGTTGAATTGGTAGAAGGAGCGGAGGCGGCCTTTTTGGGGTTTTTCGTAGCGGAACTGTTCGCCGATGGAGAACCATTTGACGGGTTTGCGGAGGGAGCCGGCGCGGGCGGCGACAAGGCGGGCGAGCGAGGGGGTCATTTCCGGGCGGAGGGCCACTTGGCGGCCGCCTTTGTCGGTGAACTCGAAGAGTTGCGCGCGGATTTCCTCGCCGGATTTTTCGGTGAAGAGTTCGAGCGGTTCGAGGAGGGGGGCGTCGTATTCGACGAAGCCGTGGCGGCGGGCGGCGGCGCGCCAGGCCTGGAAGAGCGCGTGGCGGGCGGCGCAGTCCTCGGGATAGAATTCCCGAAATCCGGGCAGGCTTTGGAAGGTGCTCATTTAGGAAAATTTAACCACGGAAGGCACGGAGGACACGGAGGGCGGAAAGAAGGGAATTATGTTATCTCGCGCAGAGACGCCAAGGCGCAAAGGAGGAGGGAAAGCCGTTGCAGCCAGGCCCGGAAACACTGCTTTGCGCCTTGGCGTCTGGGCGCGAAGATTCAGGCCCGCAAACATTTACGCGGTGGGCTGGTCGAGGACGTTGAGGTCGAGCTTTTTGAGTTCGGCCTTCAACTCCTTGCCGGACTTGAACTTGATGACGGCGCGCTTGGGGATGATGACGTTTTTTTCGGGCTTGTTGGGGTTGCGGCCGATGCGGCTCTTGCGCACCTGGACCTCGAAGACGCCGAAGTTGCGCAGCTCGACGTTTCGCCCTTGCGCCAAGGCCCGGGCAATGACATCCAAGGTCATATGCACCGTGTCGCGGACTTCCTTTTGCGGAAAGCCCGTTTTTTCGTATATTTCCAAAACTATGTCGCGTTTGGTGAGATTGGCAGCCATGGTGGCCTCCGGTCGGGGCGCCCGGGGGGCGCGAGTTGAAAGTTCTTTGTCGTGAGATACTTCCGCATAAACCCCACCCTGTCAAAAGGTTTTTTTATGAGCCAAGACGAGCCAAGCACCCCCCTGGACGACCTGCAAAAGCAGATGCAGGAGTGGCTGCGCGCGAACCGGCCACCCGGCGGAGCGGCGGGCGCGCCCCACCCTTTCGGCCAGGCGGCTCCGGAAGCGCCCCCGTCCGCGCACGACAGCGAGGCCGATGCCGAGGCTTTGCGGCGCATCCGCGAATTTTCATTCAAGCCCAAGGAAATCCGCGATTACTTGAACCGCTACGTGGTCAAGCAGGTGGAGGCGAAAAAGGTGCTATCCGTGGCAATTTGCGACCACTTCAACCACGTGCGGCTGTGCCTGGACAAGCCGGAGCGGCGCGAGCGGGAATACAGCAAGCAGAATATTTTGCTGCTGGGGCCGACCGGCGTGGGCAAGACTTACCTGATGCGCACGGTGGCGCGGCTGATCGGCGTGCCGTTCGTGAAGGCCGACGCGACGAAGTTTTCCGAGACGGGCTACGTCGGCGGCGATGTCGAGGACTTGGTGCGGGATTTGGTCAAGGTGGCCAATGGGAATGTGGAGCTGGCGCAATACGGCATCATCTACATTGACGAGATTGACAAGATTGCGTCGGAGGCCGGGCACGGGCGCGATGTGTCGGGGCGTGGCGTGCAAATCAATTTGCTGAAGTTGATGGAGGACACGGAGGTGAGCCTGGTGTCGCCGACGGATATGATGGGGCAGATGCAGGCGATGATGGAATTTTCGCGCGGGGCAAAGAAGCCGCGCAAGCGCACCGTGAACACGCGGCATATTCTGTTCATCGTCTCGGGGGCGTTCGACAAGCTGGCGGAGACGGTGCAGAAGCGGCTTGACCACGGACGCATTGGGTTCGGCAGCGAAAACCTGTCGGGCCGCGAGCCGCATGAATACCTGCGCTACACGGAGACGGCGGACTTTATCAAATACGGGTTTGAGCCGGAATTTATTGGGCGGCTGCCGGTGCGCGTGGCGTGCGAGGCGCTGGGCGCGGACGACCTGGCGCAAATCCTGGTCTCGTCGGAAGGCTCGATTCTTCAGCAATATCGCGAGGACTTCCAGGGCTACAAGGTGGATTTTCGCATCACGGCGGAGGCCATCCGCGAAATCGCCACACGCGCGCACGCGGAAAAAACGGGCGCGCGCGGGTTACTGACGGTGCTCGAGCGGGTGTTCCGCGATTTTAAATTCCACCTGCCCTCGACGGGTATCAGCGCGTTTGAAGTCACGGACGCGACGATCAAGGACCCGCACACGGCGCTCCAGCAACTGCTGGCCGAACACACGCACCTGCAGCATGGCGCGCACATGGCGGACCTGGACCGCTTCGCCGAGGATTTTCTGCGCGAGCACGGGCTGCGGCTGGTGTTTGACGAGGGCGCGCGGGACGTGCTGGCCGCCGCCGCACTGGAAAAGGACCAGAGCATCCGCGCGCTGTGCCAGCAGCGCTTCCGCGACTTCCAGCACGGGCTGAAAATTGTCGCGCGGAACCTGAATCGCGACAGCTTCACGATCACGCGCGCGGCGGCGGAAAACCCGGACGCGGAATTGTCGAAATGGGTGGTGGAGAGTTTTGCGAAGAATGCCGAGGGGAATAAGTGAAAAATTGAAAATTCTCCCCGGTCCGACTTACAAACGCCGCCGCATTTTATAATGGCGGGACACCGGTGGATTCTGCGAAACTCACGGCGCATGAAATCCCACGAACTCATCCGCCAACTGCTGCAAAAGGCGAATGCCAAACAACTGGCCGCGGAAATGGGCCTGTCCACGTCGCTCATCTATAAATGGGCGGAGCCGGGCGAGGACGGCGGCAGCGGGACGGTCAACCCGCTCGACCGCGTCCAGCAACTGGCCCATTTGACGGACGGCATCCGCGTGGCGCAATGGGTGTGCGCGTGCGCCGGCGGCCTTTTCGTCAAAAGCCCCAAAGCGCTGCCCGGCGGGGAGACGCACACGCTGGCGGCGGCCAGCCATGAAATCATCCATGAGTTTGCCGACATGCTCTCGACCATCGCCGCCGCGGCACTTGACAACAACATCACCGCGGAGGAGGCGAAAGACATCCGCGAGCGGTGGCAGTTGCTCCAGTCGGCGACGGAGGAATTTGTCCGTAGTTGCGAAGGGGGGGATTTTCGTCCGATCATTGAGAAACACCAGCAAAACGGCCCGGCGAAAATCGGGTCGAGAAATGCGCCGCCGAGTCCGACGCGCGGGTGAAGCGGTAGTTTTTTCCCATGCCCGAAGCCAGCGCCATCGCGGATATGTTCAGCGGCATTGCGCCGCGCTATGACTTGGCCAACCATGTCCTGAGCTTTGGCTTGGACTTTGGCTGGCGGCGGCGGCTGGTGCGGGCGGTCGCGGCGGCGCACCCGCGGCGGGTCGCGGACCTGGCCACGGGGAGCGGCGATGTCGCGTTTGCGTTGAAGAAACAGTTGGGACCGGGCGTGGAAGTGCGCGGGCTGGATTTTTGCGCGCCGATGCTGGAGGCGGCCGAGCGGAAAAAGGCCGCGCGACCATGGGCGCGCGCGATTGTTTTTGCTCTGGGCGACTGCCTGAATTTGCCGTTGGCGGATGATTCGCTGGATGCGGTGACGATCGCGTGGGGCGTGCGCAACCTGGCGGATCGCGCGCGGGGTTTTGCGGAGATGCGGCGCGTGCTGCGGCCCGGCGGGCGGTTGTTCGTGCTCGATAATTCGCAGCCCGAGGGCTGGACGCGCCCGTTGAGCAAGTTCTACCTAAATACAGTGGTGCCCATGGCGGGCGGGGTGATCACGGGGCGGCCGGCGGCGTATCGCTACCTGGCCACTTCATCCGCGGCGTTTCCGAGCCGCGCCGCGCTGGCGGCGGAGATGACTGCGGCCGGCTTCGCGCACGTGCGCCATGAAGGACTGGCGGGGGGCGTGGTGGCGCTGCATGAGGCGGAAAAATGAGAAGGCGGTGGGGTGAGGCGACTGAGGGGAAAAGGCAGATTGCTGAACATTCGAAAACTCAATTGCGATGGGATTCAGTTAGGAGTGGACAAACATTCATTTCGACTACGCTCCGCCCCCTCAGTCATCCTAGTCGCTTTTGTCGCCAAGCCCTATTATAAAATACACCCTTGCGGCAGTGATGGAAAATCTTAACCTTCCACCCATGAATATTGAAAAATTGCAGCAACTGGCCGAAATGCACCGCCGTGGCGAATTGACGGACGCGGAGTTTACCTTGGCCAAACAAGCAATCTTGCAAGCACCGCCGGAAACATCATTCAATCTGCCCACGCCAGAAACGCTGGGCGAATCCGTTCGCGAAGGGGTAAATGCCTGGATCAAATACCGCATAGTTATGGCCGTGGTTGGTGGGATTCTCATTGTGATTATGGCGATAGCGATGTTCAGCATGGTCTCCTCCGCGACTTCACGCATGAGCGGCGGGCCACCGGTGATCACTCCGTTCTCCGGGCCGGGGCATGGCGTTCCCAGTGTGATCCCCAGCCGGTGATTCGCAAAAGCCTGCGACGGCCCGGCGTGGTGGATCTGCATGTGGCAGAAAAGTAGCGGCAAAGGGGCAGAGGGACAAAGGCACAGAGGGAAAGGCAAAAGAGCCTCCACCGCCTTTGTCCCTCTGTCCCTTTGCTCCTTTGTCCCTACCACCTCCCCTACTCTTTCCGGCTGATGCGCATGCCGTAGAAGGAGCGCCAGACGAAGAAGAGGCCGATGGCGATGAAGAACACGGCGAGATACGGCGCCTGGGCCTTGGCGTTCACGGCGATTTCCACCGCGAGGATGCCGAAGAGCGTCGTGAACTTGATGATGGGGTTGAGCGCCACCGAGGAGGTGTCCTTGAACGGGTCGCCCACGAGGTCGCCGACGACGGTCGAGTCGTGCAGGGGCGTGCCCTTTTGCTTGAGTTCGACTTCGACGAGCTTCTTGGCGTTGTCCCAGCAACCGCCGGCGTTGGCCATATAGACCGCAGCGAAGAGGCCGAAGAGCGCGATGGCGATGAGGTAGCCGATGAAGAACACCGGATTGACGAAGGCGAAGCCGAGCGCGAGCGTGAAAATGACGATGAAGATGTTGATCATGCCTTTTTGCGCGAAGACCGTGCAGATGCGCACGACCTCGTTGCTGTCCGCCGTGGAAGCCTTCTGGCCGCCGTCGAGCTTGATGTTTTTGCGGATGTATTCCACCGCGCGGTAAGCGCCGGTGGTGACGGCCTGCATCGAAGCGCCACAGAACCAGTAGACAACCGCGCCGCCGGCCATCATGCCCATGATGATCCAGGGGTTGGTGATGCTGAGCGGCTCAAAATTCGCCCAGCCTTCGTGAGCCTTGAGCATCAGGATGAGCGAGAAAATCATCGTGGTCGCGCCGACAACGGCGGTGCCGATGAGCATGGGCTTGGCGGTAGCCTTGAAGGTGTTGCCCGCACCGTCGTTGGCTTCGAGGAAGTGCTTGCCGGTTTCGAAGTCGGGGCGGAAGCCGAAGGCGTGCTCCACTTCTTTATGGATGTTGGGCATCTGCTCGATGGTCGAAAGCTCGAAGACCGACTGCGCGTTGTCCGTCACCGGCCCGTAGCTGTCCACCGCGATGGTGACAGGGCCCATGCCCAACATGCCGAAAGCGACGAGACCGAAGGCGAAGACCTCGGGGTAATTCATGATTTCGGCGAGGATGTGGCCGGTGCCCAGCGCGTGGGTGCTGGTCATAAAACCGATGAACATCAAACCCGCCAAGGTCAGGCCCATCCAGAAGGCGGAGAATTCGCCGGCGACGAGGCCGGAGAGAATCGTGAGGCCGGTGCCGCCTTCCTTGGTGGCGTCCACGACTTCGTGGCAATGGGCGCTGTGCATGGAGGTGAAGGCGCGCGTCAACTCGGGGATGACGGCGGCGCAGATGGTGCCGCAACTGATGATGGTGGCGAGCTTCCACCACACGCCGGTCGCGAGGACGTCGTGCAGCATGGTGTAGCTGAGGAGGAACGTCACGCCGATGCCCATGAGGGAAGTGATCCAGACCAAGAGGGTGAGCGGGTGCTCGAAATTGAAGTTCTTCGAGTCCTTGAACAAGACGCGGGACAGTTTGGTGTTGATGAACCACGCGACGATGGACAGGGCCACCATCACGATGCGCATGGCAAAAATCCAGACAATCAACGTCCATTGATACTCCGGCTTGACGGCCAGGCAGATGAAGCTAATAAGGGCGACGCCGGTAACGCCGTAGGTCTCGAAGCCATCGGCGGTGGGGCCGACGCTGTCGCCGGCGTTGTCGCCCGCGCAGTCGGCGATGACGCCGGGGTTGCGCGCGTCGTCCTCCTTGATTTTGAGGACGATCTTCATCATGTCGCTGCCGACGTCGGCAATTTTGGTGAAGATGCCGCCGCAGATGCGCAGGACGCTCGCGCCGAGGGACTCGCCGATGGCGAAGCCAATGAAGCTGACGCCGGCCAGCTCGCGCGGGACGAACTTCAAAATCGTCAGCATCATGATCAACTCGACGCTGACCAGCAGCACGCCGATGCTCATGCCGGAGCGGGTCGGAATTTCAGACAGGGGGACGGCCTTGCCGCGCAGGGCGGCGAAAGCCATGCGGCTGTTGGCGACGTTGTTGATGAGGATGCCGAACCACGCCACCGTGAGCGAGCCGCCCATGCCCACGAGCGACCAGAAAAGAATCAGGACGACGGAGCCAACCGCCATCTTTTGCAGGACGCCGAAATAAAGCACCATCGTCGCGCCAATCAGCACTTCGAGCATGAGCAGCAGCTTGGCCTGCTGGAAGAGGTAGGTCTTGCAGGTGCTGTAGATTAGCTCCGAAACATCCAGCATGGACTTGTGCGCGGGCAGGCTCTTCAGGTAGCGCAATTCATTGAGGCCGTAAAACGCGCCAAAAACGCACATGACCAGGCCGCCGAGCAGAATCGCGCCGCCGGTCAGGTGCAGGCCGAAAACATTGAACACGAAGTCGGTGGGCGCCGGCAATTGGATGTCGGCGTCGCCGGCCGCGCGGGCAGTCGAGGCGAAAAGCGCGCAGGAGACGAGAGCCGTGAGCGCGCACGCCAAAGCGCGCGCCGCCCACCGCGAAAAACGGGGGAGAGGGGGGAACGGGATTTCATAAGCAGCAACAAAAGAACGGGACGAGGGAGATTCCACCGTCCAGAAGCCCCATCCCCTTAGAGCCAATTTGCGCGTTTGGCAATGGCATTTAGTTCGGGGTAGTGACCTATTGTGGCAGGGACGCTTCTCCGAGGCGTCCGCAGACGTTTCGGAGAAACGTTCCCTACCAAATTTTAGAATGCGCCACTGGCTGCGTTTTTCGTGGGTTGATTAAATAACCGCCCTCGCCTACGCTGGTAGCCTATGACAAACCGCACGGCCAAACGCGTTCGCAACAGCCGCAGCGAAGGGTCGCGCATTCCCAAGGCGTGGTCGCTGGGTTGCGCGGAAGTGCAAATCTCCCGCACGCCCGAAGGTTTGCTCGTCCGGCACCCGCCGCGCACCATCGCCGATTTGGCGGCGCGGCATGATGGGTTGCCCGCCTTGCGGCTCAATTGTCCACGCGGCGATTATCCGCAAAAACGCTCAACGTTTAACCAAGAAAAACCCTCGGTGGGGATTATCGGTTGAAAATCGTTGCCGTCTCTAAACTTGAGCGTTGAACGTTAAGTGTTAAACGTTGAGCGTTCAGAGGCTTCAGTTTCGGTGCACGAGTAAAGTTTGATGACGCACGAGCCAACCCAGCCCACCAAAGCCCCCGACCATCTATAACGGAAAATGCCCTAGAAATGCAGTTGGCCGGCGGCGAGGGCCTGAGCGACGACCAGAATCCACATCAGGAGGCAGTTGAGCAGGCTGAGGAACACGGCCGCGCTGCCCATGTCCTTGGCGCGCTTGGCAAAGGGGTGGCGCTGCTGCTGCGCGGCCAGGTCCACGCACCACTCGACGGCGGAATTGAGCAGCTCCACAATCAGCACGAGCAGGACGCTGCCGATCATGAGCGCTTTGCCGAGGATGTCGACGGGGAGGAAAACCGCGACGGGCATCAAAAACATCGCGAGGTAAATTTCCTGGCGGAAGGCCTCCTCGTGCTTGTAGGCCGAGCCGAAGCCCTCCATTGAATAAAAAAAAGCGTTGACGACGCGCCGCATTCCCAGCGCGGTGGCTTTCGTGTCGGACAGCACCGCTGGGCCGGAGGCGGCGGGCGGGACCGGTGTTGCCGGGGCGGTCTCTTTTTCGAGGGGAATGGGCATGATGAGTTTGTAACAATTTCGACACATGACATTATCAAACCCATGGTGGCCCGCAATGCGAAAGCGCAAACGAAAAAATTGAACTTGAAATAAGACCTACTTGATCAACGCCCGGGGAAAGGAGAATTGATAAGAGCCGGCGGCGAGGGGGAGGCTGGTGGTCGGCGCATCGGCGGCGGCCAGCGGCCGGTCGCCTTGTTTCACGCTTTGCGTGGGGAACGGCAGCGTGAGCGTGGCCGAGGAATTCGGCGGGACGGTCACGTCGTAAACCATTTGGTCGCCTTCGACGTGCCAGTAGGAAGAAATTTTGCCGTAAGCTGAATCAATCGAGGACTTGACGTGGGTCAGGTTGTTGGTGAATTGCGGCGCAAACAAGAAATGTTTGTAGCCCGGGCTGGCGTCGTCGAGCTGGATGCCGGCGGCGGCGGAATAGAACCAGTAGCCGACCTCGCCTTCGGAATAGTGGTTGAAGGAATTTTCACTGGAGTCCATGAAACCACGTTCGGGCGTCCACCCGTCCCAGTGCTCCCAAATGGTCGTCGCGCCGTTTTTGACCTCGAACAGCCACGAGGGGAAAGTGTCGGTGAAAACGAGTTTCCACGCGATGTCCGAGTGTCCGATGGTGGTCAACGCCGGACAAATCCACGCGCAGCCGACGAAGCCGGTGCTGAGGTGATCGTAGCGCGCGATGTTGTCGAGGAATTTTTGGGCAACGACCGCGCGGAGGTTATCGGGCACCAGATTGAACTGGATGGCCAGAGCGTAGGCCGTCTGGGTGTCGCTGGTGACGGTGCCGTCAGGGGAAAGGTAGGCGTCGTCGAACGCTTGGACGGCGGCTTGGTAGAGTTTTTCGTAGCCTGTGGCATCATCCGTGCGGCCGAGGGCGGCGGCGGACTTGGCGAGGATGCGGATGGAATTAGCGTAATAAGCCGTGTCGTAAACAGCGGTGCCTCCACGCGCGCCGAAAGCGCCGCCGCCAAACCCGCCGCCCGCCCCGCCCACGCCACGCGCACCCGCGCCGCGTGCACCCGTCGCGGCCGCTCGCGGCCGCCGCAGCCGCGCCCGGGCCAACGCCCGTCATGACGGGGGCTAGGTTGTCGCCCACGCCACCGCTGACGAGCAAGGTGGGATATTTGTTATATTGGAAGGTAATCCAACGCGCCATGTTCGAGTAATTGTCGGCGAGGAATTTTTTGTCGCCGTAAGTTTGATACATCACCCACGGCACAATGACGCCGGCATCGCCCCAGATGGCGTAGCAGTTGTTGTTGGCGGCGGTGTTTTGGTTGGCGACCGGTGAAACTGCGGTGAAGCCGCCTTCGGGCGACTGGGAATCGTCCACGTCCACCATCCATTTCTGGAAAAAGGAGGCGACATCGGCGTCGAGGGCGGCGGTGGGAGAGAAAATTTCCGCGTCACCCATCCAGCCGAGGCGTTCGTCGCGCTGCGGGCAGTCGGTCGGAATGCTGAGGAAATTGCCGCGCTGGCTCCATTGGATGTTGGAGAAGATCTGGTTGACCCGGGGGTCGGAGCTTTCCCAAGTGCCGGTCATGGGCACGTCAGAGCCAACCACGATGCCACGGATGTTGTCCACCGTCAGTTCGCCGGGATAACCCTGGATGAGGGCATAGCGGAAGCCGTGGAAGGTGAAGCGCGGCTCGAAGGTTTCGACGCCGCCGCCCTTAAGCACGAATTCGTCCAGCGAAATAGCCGGGCGGAGGTTTTCGTTGTAAAGCGTGCCGTCGGTATTGAGCATTTCGCCGTGGCTAACCTTGATGACCGAGCCGGCCGAGCCGCTCACCGAGAGGCGGATATGGCCGACCATGTTCTGCCCGAAGTCCACCAGCCACAAGTTGCCCTGGCGGGTGATTTTCTTCGGCGTCAGTTCCATCAACTGGCGTACGGCCGGCCCTCGTTGCGGATCAAGGGCCACCGCGCTGTGGTCCTCGACTGCAACCGGAGACCAGGCGGCGTCATTGAAATCAGGCTGGTCGAAGGCCACCGCGTTGTGGTCGTCCATGACTTCGCCAAGTTGCTCGTCCGCGCCGGTGATCTCGCCCGGGCCGCCCTTCCAGGTGTTGTCCGTGGCGATCACATCCTTGGTGCCGTCCGCGTAAGTAATTTCCAACTGGGCATTGAAGGAGGGATGGTCGCTGACTTGTTTATATTGATAAAGGCCCATCCAACCGAGACGACCGGCAAACCAGCCATCGCCGAGCACCACGCCCAGGACATTTGGCCCAGGTTTGAGGAGTTTCGTGACATCGGTGGTCTGCACCATTACGCGCTTGTCATAGGAGGTGAACCCTGGGTCGAGCTGGTGGTCGCTCACGCGCTGGCCATCAAGGCTCGCCTCGTAAACACCGAACGCCGTCGAATACAGGCGCGCCTGGGTTACGGGGCCTTTGACGGTGAAAGTTTTGCGCAGGTAGCGTCCCGGGCCGATGGTGCTGTCGGCGCTGGCCACCGGCTTGCTGTCAGGATACGGGCCGAGAACCGTCGCAGCGGCCCAAGTGGAGTCATCAAACTCGGGTGTCGCCCAGGAAGCGGGCGCGGGAATCGCCGTCGCGCTGGGGCCGGTGACGGTGGCCGCAGGCACGATCCCCGCCTTCCATGAGCCGTCCGTAATGATTTCGATGTGCTGGCCGTCGGCCAGGGTAATTTCCCCGTGCGCAGCGATGGCGTCGCGGCCACCGCCGCCGCGATTGTTGCGCACCCCACCGGAAAGGATGGCGAGGACATTGCGGCCCGGTTGCAGATTCTGGCCAAAGTTGGCGTGGAATGGCGCGGTGTGGCTGCTGCTGCCCTGGCGGGTTGGCTTGCCGTTGGCGTAAATGGCGATGAGACCGTCGGCGGAGACATCCAGGTTCGCGTCGAGAATTTTCGCGTCGGCGGGCAGATCAATGACCAGGCGCACGCCCGTGCCTTGGGCGGCCGTCGCGCCGCCGGTAATCCAACTGGCCTTGGCCAAGGGGGCGGCTTCGATGTCGAACCGCGGCAAATCCACGGTGATCCACTGGCCCTTCCAGTCGGTGGCGGGATTCAGCAAGCCGAGCTCGAACGAGGCCGGGTCGCTCCAGGCGGAGGCGACGCCGTCCTTGTCCCAGACGCGCACCTGCCAGAAAACCTGCGCGCGGGAGCCAAGCAGCTTGCCACCCCAAGGCACCAGAACAGATTGATCGGAGGCGACCTTGCCGGAACTCCACAAATCGCCCTGGCCGGCCTTAAGCGCGGAGGCGGTCGAGGCGGCGCGGATTTCGTAGGCGGTTTGCGCTTCGCCCTGGCGGTCGGACAGCAATTTCCACGAAAGCCGCGGGGCCGTATCACCGATGCCAATGGGATTTTGCTGGTGTTCAGTGGAGAGAGCGCCGAGGCGCACGGGGGAAACAGTCTGCGCCACAAGGGGGCCAGCCAGAACGAAGAGCAACGAAAGAAAAACAGCGCGGGTTTTCATGGGGTATCCTTGGGGTAGGGGGTGAGGCAACTATAAGGTCAGAATAGCGCCAATGACAAAGCCCAAAATTATGCGCCGTGCACGTCTCCTTCCTGATACTTGCCATGACCCGGCCCAAGTGTCAGCCTTGACAGCCTACCCTGGTTCGGTTCTCCCCCACCCCGCCCCAAAATGAAAATATCCCTGTATTCCACGGTGTTTGCTTTTTTCCTGGTGACGGTTGGTCTGGCCTCTGCCGCCGTCACGCCCGTCGCATTGCGCTGCAATGGGCTGGCCAACCCGCTGGGTGTGGATTCTCCGATTCCACATCTCACATGGCTCCTGGACAATGACCAGCCGGCCGCGCGCGGCATCAAACAAACGGCCTACCAAATTTTGGTGGCCTCGACGCCGGAACTGCTCGCGCAAGACCGAGGCGACCTCTGGGATAGCGGCAAAATCGCGTCCGATCAATCGTTGGAGATTGCGTATGCGGGCCGCGCGCTGCCCACGCTGGCCGATGCGTTTTGGAAAGTGCGCGTGTGGGACCAGGACCAAAAGCCCTCCTCCTGGAGCACACCCGCGCGGTGGACGATGGGGTTGCTCGCGCCGGCGGATTGGCACGCGCAGTGGATTGGGCGCGACGATCCCGCGCCGACCGCGAACGTCGCCACGCCCGCGCGCTGGCTGCGCAAGGAATTCACGACGGGCAAGCCGTTGCGGCGCGCGCTGGTTTCGTTCGCGGGGTTGGGCACGTCGGAATTGTATGTCAACGGCGTGAAGGCCGGCGACGCGGTGCTCTCGCCCGCGCTCAGCGATTACACGCAGCGGGTTTATTACGTGACGTATGACATTCTGCCGCTGCTCAAAACGGGCGCGAACGCCCTTGGCGTCGTGTTGGGCAACGGGCGTTTTTATGCGCCGCGCGTCGTGGGGCGCAACGGGCTGACCACCTATGGCTGGCCCAAGCTTATTTTGCAACTGCACTTGGAATACCAGGACGGCTCGACCGCGGAAGTGGTGAGCGATGAGTCGTGGAAATTCACCGATGCGGGGCCGATCCGCGCCGACAACGAATACGACGGCGAGGATTACGACGCGCGCGCGGAGATGCCCGGCTGGGCCGCGCCCGGGTTCGATGACTCGAAATGGACCGCGGCGAGCCTGGCCAACGCGCCCGGCGGCCAGCTCGAAGTGCAGGACATTGCGCCGATCCGTATCACCGGCGTGCTCGCGCCCGTCTCGGTCAAGGAAGTTTCGCCCGGCGTGTTCGTTTACGACCTGGGCCAAAACATGGTGGGCTGGTGCCGATTGATCGTCAACGGGCCGGCGGGCACGAAGGTGACGATGCGTTTCGCCGAACGATTGCACGACGATGGCACGGTGAGCATGGAAAATCTGCGCACCGCGCAGGCGGCGGACCATTACACGCTCAAGGGCGGCGGCGTGGAGACGTGGGAACCGCGCTTCACCTACCACGGGTTCCGCTACGTCGAGGTCACCGGCTACCCGGGGACGCCGCCGCTCAGCGCGCTCGAGGGTCACATCGTCAACGACGACCTGGAGAAAACCGGTGAATTCACCACATCGAATCCGCTGCTGAACAAAATTTACGAGAGCGTGGTCTGGGGCGTGCGCGGCAACTACCGCTCGATGCCGACGGACTGCCCGCAGCGCGACGAACGCCAGGGCTGGCTGGGCGACCGCGCGGCGGAGTCCCTCGGCGAAATGTTCATTTTCGACAACCACCTGCTCTACCAAAAATGGTTGCGGGATATCACGGACGCACAACAGCCCAACGGCAGCGTCCCGGCCGTCGCGCCGGCGTTCTGGAAGGTTTACAACGACGACGTGACGTGGCCGAGCGCGCTGCTCCTGATCCCCAACAGCCTGCGCGAGCAATTCGGCGAGGATGCGCCCATCGCGCGCGCCTACCCGGCGATGGTGAAATGGATTGACCACATGAGCACATTCATCGCCGACGGCCTCATGCCGAAGGACAAATACGGCGACTGGTGCATGCCGCCCGAGGATTTGAAAATCATCCACAGCACCGACCCCGCGCGCCTGACCGCCGGCCCGTTGCTGGGCACGGCGTATTTTTATCACGACCTCGGCCTGATGAGCGATTACGCCCGGCGCCTCGGCCAGCCCGGCGACGGGCAGCGCTTCGACGCGCTCGCGGCCACGTTGAAGGCCGGCTTGAATGCGAAATACCTGAATCCGACCACCCACCAATACGACAATGGCACGCAGACTTCGAGCGTGTTGCCGCTGGCGTTTGGGATGGTGCCCGATGATCAACGCACGGGCGTCATGGCCAACCTGGTCAATAGCATCACCAATGTTTACCACAATCACATTGGCACGGGCCTGATTGGCGCGGCGTGGCTCAACCGGGTGCTCAATGACAATGGCCGGGCGGATTTGGCCTACGCCATTGCCACGAACCGCGATTTCCCGAGCTGGGGCTACATGATTGACCATGGCGCGACCACGATTTGGGAGCTATGGAACGGCGACACGGCGGACGTGCAGATGAACTCCGGCAACCACGTCATGCTGGTCGGCGATTTGGTCATCTGGCTCTACCAGGATTTGGCGGGCATCCGCTCCGACCCGGCACAGCCAGGCTTCAAAAACATCTTGATGCAGCCCACCTTGGTTGACGGTCTCTCCTCGGTCAAAGCCTCGCACCGCTCGCCGTATGGTCTGATCGAGAGCGAATGGCACAAGGACGGCACGACTTTCCACTGGCACATCACCGTGCCGCCCAACAGCACGGCGACAATTTGCGTGCCCTCCTATTCGCCCATCACCCCCGCCAATGCGCCTGACAGCGTACAGGAGGGGGGCCATGCCACCGCCACCAGTCCCGGCGTGAAATTTCTCCACGTCACACCCGGCTATGCCGTTTACCAGCTTGATTCGGGCACTTATGAATTTCAATCAACCAGCCTATAAAATCATGAAAGCCGCCATTCACCAAGCCGCCCTGCTTGTTCTTTTTGCGGGTGCCGCGCTCGCCCTCGGCGCGTGCGCGCAGACGCCCGCGCCGACCGCGGCCGATACCATCACCGCGAAAACCCCGCTGGCTTCGATGGTCATTGACACCAACGCGCTGCCGGTCGAAACCACCGCTTTTGGCCTGCACCGCACCGTCTTCAACGGCCCAACCCAGACGCTGAACAATTTCGAAAGCCACATTACGACCGTCAACCCCGGCCAGCAGGCGCACGCGCCGCACACGCACGGCAACGAGGAAATGCTGATTGTGAAAGACGGCACGCTGGACGTGACGATCAAAGGCCGCACTTACACCGCCGGGCCGGGCGCGATCATTTTTTATGAATCCAACGACCTCCACGGCACCCACAACTCCGGCACCGTGCCGGTGACGTATTACGTTTTCTCGTGGGTCACGGACAAAACGCCCGCGACCATCCCGCCGCCCGGCGGCGAGCCGACGGCGGCGAAATAGGGCCGGTCGGCGTCAAGCGGTTGAATCCGGCGGCGGCCTTGTGCGCGGTATGAAAATCGCGTGCATAATAATGAATCCCAGGCAGATTGCCACCATGGCGCCGATGAAGAGAACCGAGTGATGCAGGCCACCCAAGATGGTGGTAAAAAGCACGAGGTAAGCGACCCAGCCGGCGGCGCGGACGGCAATTTTCAAGCGGTCGGGGTCGCCCAACCCGGCCAGCCGGGCGAAGATCAGCCCCGCCAAGGTGAGGCCGAGGAAAATCAGGGTGCTTTTCGGATAATGCTGCACGATGAAAAATAAGGCCACGATCACTGCAAAAGACACGGTTTGTTTTACTCCCAGCACGAGAAAAGTTTTGATTTTCCATGGTTTGGGGCTGTTCCAAACAGTCGCCACAATCAGGCCAACGGCGATTAAGACCCAAGGCACAAAGTCAGATACACTGATGTGTGTATCCTGATTTTGATGATGCTCTTCCCATGACGCACCCCAAATACCACCAAAACATAGGAGAATCAGCATCACTCTAACGAGCGGTTTTCCGAGCCCGGTCTTCTCAATCCACTCCTTTTGCCTCTCCTTCGGACGCGCGCTTTTAATACTGTCCTGCATGACGGTGTATAAACCGGCGAGAAGGACAATAAGGGGCCAGACGAGCACCCCAAGCCAGCCCAGTATTCCCGTGGCCTTGGCCGCAGTCGCGGCTTTGGCGGCTGCGGTGGCCACGGTCGCTGTCTTGATGGCGCTGCCGGTCGCAATCGGCAGGGCCGCCATCACCTGCGAAGTAAATACGGGGCCGGGATTGGTGCGCGCGAGGGTTCCTTCGACGAAGGCCAGCACTTGTTCGTGAAGCAACTTGCGCCCGCGCGAGAGGCGTTGCTTCACGGCGTCTTCACTCAAGTCCAGCGCCGCAGCCACGCTTGCGATGGATTGGTTTTGACGATAAAAGAGGATCAGGGGTTCGCGGTAGAGTTCGGGAATGTTTTCCATCTCGCGCCACAAGATGGTTTCTTCGTCGCGTTGGATGGCGAGGGCAGAGGGCGAAGGCTCGGGCGCCGCGTGGGAGCCGGCGGCGTCGAGAGCCTCGGCGGCCTGGGTTGGTTCGCGGCCCTGCTCACGCCGTAAACTATGAATGCGGTTGCGGACAATTTCACACAGCCAGGCGCGCAGTTTCGCGGGTTCACGCAAGTCGGCCAAATGCCGCCAGGCGGCGACGAAAGTTTCCTGCGCGAGGTCTTCGCTCTGCGCCAGATTGCCGACGCCACTGTAGGCCAGCGCGCAAATGAGAGACTGGTAGCGCGCCACGATCCGGGCGAAGGCATCGCGGTCGCCCATCCGGCAAAGGACGACCAGTTCGGCGTCGCTCTGGTCGGCCTCAAGGAGGGCGTGGTTGGCATTCATGTCAAACAAGGAGAGTCGCATTGGCCCGTTCCGGTGACAAGAATTCGCGCATTCCGGCATTTGACAAAGCTAATTTGTGCGTGCTAATATTTCCTCCATGTCCGTGCTTACCGCCAAAATGAGCAAGGCCAGCCGAGGCAAAGTCCCGACCGGCGGGCGGAAGCGTGCGCACACCAAGGCTGAACCGAAGACGCGGCAGGCGGAGACAAAAGCGTTCAACAAGGTTTTGGACGAGGTCATCCGCGATTACTCCACCACCTTGCGAAATTTGGCATGAAAACGCCCAACGACTGCGTCCACCTCACGGTGGGCCAAGTCCGGGCGATTCACCAGCGCGTGCTGCGCGAATTTGGCGGCAGCGATGGCGTGAGGGAACCGGGACTTTTGGAATCTGCCACGCTCGCCCCCCAGGCGACCTTTGGCGGGCAATCCGTTTATGCCGACCTCCCGGAAGTGGCGGCGGCGTATTTGGTCGGTCTGTGCAAAAATCCTCCGTTCGTGGACGGGAACAAGCGCACCGCCTTGGCGACTTGCCTGGCCTTTCTCAAGCTGAATGGCGCAGCGCCCTCACCAGACCAGCCCGCCTGGGAGCAACTCACCCTGGAGGTCGCGGCGGGAAAAATTGACCGCGACCAAACCGCCGCACGGCTGCGGGCGTTGGTGGCCTGATCACTTCGCGGATCAAACGATATTGACGTCTGTCTTGCCATGCGACTGTTTCGTAGCGCTGCGCTTTAGCCGGCGCTCCGGTTACGCGAATCACGAAGACGCGCTGGCTGAAGCTCAGCGCTACGGCAATGCGTCGCTGCCCCGGCCCGGATAGCCCCTTTAGATCTTCACTTCCACCCAGCGTTCGATTTTCCGGAGGGTCCACTCCTCGACGGAGCCTTCGATTTCGGTGCGGACGGTGTCGCCGACTTTTTTGCCCATGAGGTTCTGGCCAAGGGGCGTTTTGTAGGAGAGGACGCCTTGCTCCGGATTGCTGTCCCAGGCACCGAGGAGGGCGTAGCGGTGGGTGTGGTTCGCGCCTTTGTTGAACAACTCGACGACGCAGCCGACGCCGACGTGGGTGGTCGTGGCCTCGCTGAAATCCGTGACGCGGGCGCGGGACATCTCGGTTTCGAGGAGGGACTTGCGGGCCAGCAGCGTGTCCTGTTCCTGGCGGGCCATTTTGTATTCGGCGTTTTCGCGCAAGTCACCCAGCTCGCGGGCGGTCTGGATCGCGATCTTGTTCTCGGGGATGAGGACTTGGACGAGGTGCTCGTATTCCTTTTTGCGCGCCTCGATGGATTCCTGCGAAACAAAGAGGGACTCGACCTGGCGGCTGGTGGTGTCGCCGCCGACGAGGGTCTGGATTTTCGGGAAGAGGCGGATGAAGCGCGCGATGAGGGACTTCTTGGTCAGGTCCTCGAAGCCTTGGTTGAGGAGGAGGGTCTGGGCGAGGTCGCGGGCGGTTTCGTCATTGGCGTCGGCGAGGAGGTCGGCAATGAGATCGGGGTCGTCGCTGAGGGCGTCGGCGAGGACGATGCGGCGGTTGCCGGTGCTTTGGAGGGCTTCGCTGTCAATGGCGTAGAAGATGGCGGCGAGCAGGCGCGAGGTGACCATGCCGTCCACGAGCTTGGCGAATTTGCGGGAGTGGCGGTTGCGGATGATCCAGAGCAGGACGGAGGTCTTGAGGGTCTGCTCGTTGAGCCAGCGGCGGAAGCAGTCGGCGACTTGCTCGGCGCAGCCCTTGTCGGTGAGGAAAGAGATGCACTCGGAGGTGAACTTGCCCTGGCTGTTGCGCAGGAGGTTGATGATCACGTCGCGCCAACTGTCGGGATAAACGCGGGTGACGACATCGAGGAACCGACGCTGGAAATTCGCGGGCAATTGCTCGGCGAGCTGCGGGAGGTCGGGACAGCCGAGGATGATGCCGGTCGAGGTGGGTTCAAGTTTGTCCACGTCGGCGTGGAGGTGGCGGGCGAGGTCGTTGCGCACCCAGACGCCATGGAGGCGGTCGGCGTTGGTGAGCTGGCGGGCGTCGCGGATGGTGGCGGTGAGATCGTCGAAGATGCGCGGGAGGTCTTTTTCGATTTCCTCGACGCTGCCGGAGGCGGAATAAAGTTTTTCGGCGAGGAGGATTTTTTTCTTGGGCTGCTTGGTGACGTAGAACTCCTCGAGGATTTCCTGTTCGGGCTTGAGGGGTTCCTCACGCAGGACGAACGGCTCGGATTTGCGGCCGGGGAAGGCGACGCGGGAGTCCTTGGCGAGGTGTTTTTTCGCGCCGGCCCACCATTTTTTGAAGCGTTCGCCGAGGAGGCGCGCGAGCAGGTTTTCCAGCTCGACGCTGCTCATGGTGCGGTCGGGGGCGTGGTGGAGGATTTCGACCACGAGGTCGGCCGGGTGCTTTTTCAGCATTTCGTCAATGGCGGCGGGGTCGTTGCGGTGGCGCACCAGGATGTTGGTCGCCGGAAGCAATTCGAGCCGCTCGACGCAAAAGGCGGGGTCCATCGGGTGCGCGGCCTTGTCGCCGTCGAATTCAATGATGAGCTTGCCGGTGGCCACATCATATTCGCGGATTTTGCCGAAGCCCCACGCCCGGTGCAGACAAAAGGCGCCGGGTTGCATGGCTTCGAGTTTGGCACGCGCTTTGGCGAGCTTCGGGTTTTTCTCAATGATGAGATCAATGGCCTCTTTTTTCATGAAAGTTCCGGGAAGGTGTCGGGCCTGCGGGCAGGCGGGTGCGGGAGGGAAGAAAAATTCAACGCGCCAGGCCTGGGGTCCCTTCGAAGCGGCGCACCCGTCTGGCGTGTGGAAATAGTAAAGGATATGGTGTTTGACGAACGGCCCGGTGATTAGACCGAGGCTGGTAGCTGCGCCCGCCAAGTTTCAATTTGTCTATCCAGAAGCAGTTGTCAATCCCGGATTTCGGTGCAAACTCCCTCCTCCGTGCCTGCCTCACACCCAGAAAATCCAGTGGCCCCTTCCAAAGGACGGGTCGTCGTCATTGGCAGCGGCTTTGGGGGGCTGGCGGCGGCGATCCGCACCCAGGCCAAAGGCTACGCCGTGACTTTGCTCGAGATGCGCGACGCACCGGGCGGGCGGGCCTATGTTTACCGCGACCGGGGTTTCACCTACGATGCCGGGCCGACCATCATCACCGTGCCGTTCGTGCTCGACGAACTGGCGGCGGCGGCGGGGAAAAAGCTGGCTGACTACGTACGCCTGGTGCCGTGCGACCCGTTCTATCGGATTTATTTTCCCGACGGGCGCGAGTTCAACTACCGTGGCGGGCAGGCGGAACTGGAGGCGGAGATCGCGAAATTCAACCCGGACGACGTGGCGGGCTACCGGGAGTTTCTCGACTATTCGCGCCGGGTGTTCGACCGGGCATTCACGGATTTGGCCGCGCATTCGTTCGACAATTTTTGGGAGATGGTGAAGGTCGCGCCGGACTTGCTGCGGCTGCGCGCGGACCAGGCGGTGTTCCAGCGCGTGGCGCGGCACATCCGCGACCCGGCGCTGCGGCAGGTGTTCAGCTTCGAGCCGCTGCTCATCGGCGGCAACCCGCTGCGCTCATCCTCGATTTACGCGATGATTCATTTCCTGGAAAAAAACTGGGGCGTGCATTTTGCGATGGGCGGGACGGGCGCGCTCGTGCGCGGGCTGGTAAAAATGTTCGAGGACATCGGCGGCGTGCTGCATTGCAACGCGCGCGCCAGTGAAATCGTGGTCGAGCAGGGCCGCGCGCGCGGTGTGCGCACGACAGACGGGCGCTTTTTCCCGGCCGACATGGTGATCAGCAACGGCGATGTGGCCAACACCTATCGCAAACTCGTCGCCCCGCAACACCGGCGCAAGTGGACGGACCCGCGGCTCGAAAAAATGCGCTACGCGATGTCGCTGTTCGTGGTCTATTTCGGGACGGACCGGACGTATCCGCACCTGCCGCACCACTCGATCATCCTCGGCCCGCGCTACGAGGAATTGCTCGGCGACATCTTCGACCGCAAAATCGTCGCGGAGGATTTCTCGCTGTATCTGCACGCGCCCACGCGCACCGACCCGTCGCTCGCGCCGCCGGGGTGCGAATGTTTCTACGTGCTCAGCCCCGTGCCGCACCTGGGCGGCGGGCAGGACTGGGAAAAAATCAAGGACGCGTATGCCGACCGCATCCTGGCGTCGCTGGAAAAGGAACACCTCGTGCCCGGTTTGCGCAAGCATCTCGTCTCGAAACTGATTTTCACGCCGCTGGATTTCCAGGACCGGCTGGACGCGTATCTGGGCAGCGCGTTTCAATTCGAGCCGCTGCTGACGCAGAGCGCGTGGTTCCGCCCGCATAACAAGAGCGAGGACGTGGAGGGATTGTATTTCGTCGGCGCCGGCACCCACCCCGGCGCCGGCCTGCCCGGCGTGATTTGCAGCGCGAAGGTGCTGGATAAGTGGATTTTGTGAGCACACCGAGTCAATGGCGGGACGGGCTTATCGCCTTTCCTTGAACATCAGTCCATAAACCGGCCGCGTCGCGGCCATTGAGAATATTGGAGCAAAAATGGAAAATATTGGTTAAGGAGTGGCTGTTTTGCTCGCGATTTTTTGGAGGGCGGCCAACTGCGCGGGGGTGAGGCCGGTGAGACTGTTGAGCGCGTCCTGGGCAGCAGCGGCGGCGACAGCGGGGTTTTGATCCGCCCAAGCAGTGAGAACCTTGATTTGGACCGTGCCGGCGTTGCTGCCAGTGAGGTTCTGGGCGTCCTGCCAGGCGGTTTGAGGGTCAGTCTTCGCGAGTCGGACGACCGCAGCATTAATGGCGCTATTTTGCCCGTCGCCTTGGGGGAGGCCTTCCGCCCACTGCAGCGCGGCTTGCGGGTTCGTCGCACCCCACTTGTCTGCAACCTGAGCGGCCAGGCTACTGAAAGCAGGGTCCGTGGTGAAATTTTGTCCGAGGTAGGCCGCAGCAGTCGCGGCATTGTAGAAGGTCCAGGAACTGACAACTTGCGTGAGTGCCGCGTTACGGCTATTGGCATCGTCCGTGGGCAAGGACTGAGCCCACGCAAATGCGGCCTCGGGATCCTGCGCGGCCCAACTGCGGGCCACAGTGGGGATGACATTGTTTGCCACGTCAGGGTCGGGATTCTGGGCAAGGTAAGCGGCCGTGGCGGCGGGATTGGTGGCGGCCAATTGGTTCAACGCGGAAACGGCTGCGGTTTGATAATTTGCCCCGTCGAGATTATCCGCGGCCCAAGCGAGCAAGCCAGAGGGATCTTTTGCCGCCCAATTGGAAGTGATGTTGTTAAGTAATGAATCACGGTTTTGGTCACCAGACAGGTTGACCGCGTAGTTGGCTGCGGTGGCCGGGTCCTGTTCGCTTAGGGTCTGGATGACGGTGGTAACGGCGTTGTCTTGAGTCGCGCCGGCCGGCAAGGTTTTTGCCCAGGCAAAAGCCGCGTTAGGGTCTTGCTTTGCCCAGGTGCTGGCCACGGCATTCAGCGATGCATTCCGAGCGAGGCTGATGGGCAGGTTGAGAGCTGCTGCGGCAGCGGCGGCAGGATCGTTGCCCACCCACGCCTGAAATATGGCGGAGTAACTCAGCTGGGATTGTTGACCGGCCGGCAGACTTCGCAGCGCATCCAAGGCCGTCTGCGGATTCTGTTTCGCGAAGTCTTGGAGCGGAGCCATCATGTTAAGAAGACCCAAATTCGGGTTCTTTAATTGGGCAAGCAGGCTCTCGGCGGTTGAGCTTTTGGCCGAAATGGCGTCACGAATTCCGGACCAGCACGATTCTTTTACCCCTGAATCCTTGATATTATTGAGCCACGCCAGAGCCGCCTGCGGATCCAGTTCGGCCCAATGGCTCATCAATTCGGCCAACGTTGTGCCGTTGTGATTGATCAAGGGCTGGTCTTTAAGGTCATCCAGGAGTGCCTTCGTCATTCCGGCGTCAAGGCTGGCAATATAATCGAGTATTTCTCGTTCTCGATTGAGCGAGCCAGTGGCGTGAAGTAACTGCGTTAGCCGAGCTTCGGTTTGGGTGATTTCCGCGGCAGACGGCGGAACCAGCATTTTTACCGTGCTGCGCCTGGTTGGCGTGTTTTTAGCTGGCATTGTCTCCGTAGCCTTTGCGCTTATTGCCAAATACCGTCCCAAGGCAAACGACACGATTATGGCCACAAGCTGATACGTTAATACCCTCCAAAGCGGAATGGCCCTGGACGGCTGGAAAGTTTCCTGTTTGGAAGAGTGCAAACGGGGAATGGGTGGATAATTTAAATCAATGACTGGAGGTTTTAGCCGCGATTTTCTGCAATGCGGTTTGCTGGTCTTGAGTCAGTCCGGTTAGGCTATTCAAGGCGTTCTGAGCGGCCATGCCTCCCGATTGAATGTCAGCATCGGCCAGTTGACTGATGGCGGTGATGACGGCGGCGTTTTGCTTCTCCGGAGGCAGGCTTTCAGCCCATTTGAGCGCAGCTTGCGGGTCGGCTTGCGCCCAACTATTGGCCACTTGTGTGGCATCCCTGCTGAAAGTCGGACTGTCGGCAAGGTTTTGCTGGACGTAAGCCGCCGCGGCCGCCGGGGCAATGGAGGCCCAGCCGCCAAAAACATTGGCGACAGCGGAATTGCGCAAGGTTGGGTTATCCTCAGGCAGGGATTTCGCCCAAGCGAGCGCGGCTGGCGGGTCCTGCTGCGCCCATGTGGTTGCCAGCGCGGGTGTGGCCTGGTCGTTGATCGTGGGATCAGGATGTTGGGCCAGATAGGTAGCGGCGGAATTGGGATCAGACTGGGACATCGCATTGAGGGCATTGAGGACAGCCGAATTGTAGTTTGCACCGCTAAGGTTGTTACCGGCCCAGGCGATCAGCCCAGTTGGATCCTCTTCGGCCAAGCTTATAGTGATCTTGCTCATTAGATCGTCACGTTGTGAGCCGCTGAGAAGACTGAAGGCATATCCGGCCGCGGCTTGAGGATCTGAACCTGAGATTATCTCGATGGCGCCTAATACTGCGGCGTTTTTTGATGCTCCTGGCGGTAAATTGTTGGCCCAAGCCAGAGCAGCCGCGGGGTCTTGTTCGGCCCAATCGGTGGCGATAAATTGCCAAGACATAATCTGGTTCCCGCTATCGGGTAAATTGAGCGCCGCCGCCGCCGCTGCGACTGGATCCGTTTCCGCCCAAACCGCAAATACCGAAAAAGCATAACCTTCCAGCGCCTGTTTATTGGGCGAGTCATCGGGCAGAGACGGCAACGCAGCCAGCGCAGCCTGGGGATCCTGCCTCGCAAAAGAACTTAGCACGCTTGCTTCGGCCATGCCCAAGCCAGCCACCCCCTGAAGGTTGGCCAATACGCCAAGGGCCGCGGCAGGATTTTTATCCGCATAAGCTGCAAAAATCATGCCTATACTGTTTGCCTGGACATTTTTGTCGTTCAGCCCTTGGTTCCAGGCAATGGCAGCTTCAGGATCCAGTTCGGCCCAGTGGTAAGCAAGATATGTAAAGGTCTCATAATCTTCCGAGTTTGAGAGTTTTGCGGCGTAGTCCTCCAGCAAGTCTTTGGTCGTTTTGGCATCGAGCTTTGCAATATAGTCCAGCTTGGCGCGCCGGCGGTCGATTAGGCCAAGGGTGTGACTCGCTTGTTCGAGGCCCGCTTTGGCCTTGGCCAAGATGTCTGCGGGGGAAAGTGGAGTTACCTTAGGCAAGGCGACCTTCGCTTCCATGGTGTGCTTTACAGGCGATTGTATTGCGCCATACCAACCCAAAAAAAATGCGGCCAGTGGCACGACCCATTGCCATGCTCTGGTTTTCCGGCAGAAATCGCTGGCAGGGTCCAACATAGAAAAAGCATGAGAAATTGTCTAAAAGGCAACAAGGTCAAAAAATATGTCAAAAAGACAGGGTGCGGTTGCTACGAAGTTGTTGCCGATTCATTGAGGCCAATGTCGGGGCCGGAGTATTTTTTTAAGGTTGAACAAAACCATGCTTCCCCCACACTCAGGCCACGGCAATGGATTCTGCCGGTTCCGCGGTACGGGACAAACCGCCCTGGTTTTCGACCAGGGCTGATGACTCCTACCAAACTAACACCTTGGAGTGGTCATGCTTATCTACCTTTATGTTGCGTTGGGCGGGGCGCTGGGGACCGTGGGGCGGTATGCCTTGGGCGACTTGGTGGTGCGCCTGTCCGGCATTCCCGCCGAGACGTTTCCCTGGGGCACGCTGATCATCAACGTCACCGGTTCGTTCATCATTGGCTTTTTTGCCACGCTGACCCTGCCGCCGGACGGGCGCTGGATGGTGGGGGCGAACGGGCGGCAGTTTTTCATGACCGGCATCTGCGGGGGCTTCACCACCTTTTCATCCTTCAGCCTGCAAACGCTCAACCTCGCGCGCGACGGTGAATGGCTGCGGGTGGGCGGCAACGTCGTTGGCTCGGTCACGCTGTGCCTGGTGGCGGTGTGGCTGGGTTCAGTTTTGGCGACGGCGATCAACCACAAAAAAGGCTCCTAACCATGAATCTCCCCGAAGCCTGCCTTTCCCTGCGCATTTTCATCGGCGAATCTGACCGCTATCAGGGCCACCCGTTATATGAGCAGATCGTGCTCAAGGCCCGCGCAACGGGGCTGGCCGGCGCGACCGTCCTGCGCAGCCCGATGGGTTTTGGCGCGACGAGCCGCCTGCACACCGCGAAAATTATGCGACTCTCCGAAGACCTGCCCATTGTGATTGAAATCGTGGATACCAAGGAAAAGGTGGACGCCTTCCTGCCCGTGCTCGACACGATGATGGCCGGCGGGCTGGTGACGCTCGAACCCGTGGAGGTGCTGCATTATAAGCATGAGGAAAAGAAGTAGCCGGAGGGCCCAGTGCTGGATTGTTCGATTGCTGAATTGTTGGATTGCTAAATTGCCTTTTGATAATTTCGCAGGTTCAACAATCGAACAATCGAACAATCCAGCCATTAATTTCCCCCATCGGTTTTTCCTTCATAATTCATCCCGCGTCCTTCATCCTTGCCTTCCATGTCCCGCCTTGCCGCCGCCTTTGCCCGCGCCCGCGCCGAAAAGCACGCGGCCTTTGTCGCGTATCTGTGCGCGGGCGACCCGGACGCCGCGACCTCGCGGGCCGCGTGCCGCGCGCTCCTCAAAGGCGGGGTGGACGTGCTGGAACTCGGACTGCCCTTCACCGACCCGCTGGCGGATGGGTTGACCAACCAACTCGCCGCGCAGCGCGCGCTCAAGGCCGGAGCCAGCCCGGAAAGCGTCTTCCAACTCGTGGGCGAGCTGCGCGCCGAATTCCCCGCCGCGCCGATCGTGTTCTACGCCTATTACAATATGATCTACGCACCGGGCGTGGAGAACTTTTGCCGGCGGGCCGCCGCGGCGGGCGTGGACGGCCTGCTCGCGCTCGACTGCCCGCCGGAGGAGGCGGCGGACTTGCTCGCGGCCTCGCGGAAACATAAATTGGACAACATCTTTATCGTCGCGCCGACCACGCCGCCCGCCCGCATCACCCGCATTGCCTCAGTCGCGAGCGGGTTCATTTATTACGTCTCGCTCGAAGGCGTGACGGGCGAGCGCGCGGAACTCCCGGCGAGCATCCCGGCGGCGGTGCGGGAAATCCGCCGGCACACCAAATTGCCCGTGGTGGTGGGTTTCGGCGTGTCGAAGGCCGCCCATGTGCGGCAAATTGGCGCGGTGGCGGACGGGGTGGTGGTCGGGAGCGCGCTGGTCAACACCATCGCGGCCAACCTGCAGGCGCGGAAAAAAATCCCCGCGGCGCTCGGCGCGAAGCTGGCCGAATTGCGCGCGGGGCTGGCGCCCGCCTGAAGGCGGCATATTACAGACCGGCGGTTGTGGCGCGATGGGGCGTTTCCGAGGCTGGATTTCGCGCGGGCGACCCTTTAGGCTGGCTGCCGCATGACCCGACCCCGGCCCTTGGCGGCGCATTTTCCCGGCCTGATTACCCTGGGCCTGGCGCTGTTTGCGCCGACCCTGCGCGCGCACGACACCCTGTCCTTCGATCCCAATGCGAAGCCGGAATTTGCCTCGAATGCCGACCCGACCGTCGCGCCGCCCGCGCCGGTGGTCATCCAAGGCATAGCCAGCGCGCGGCTGCGGCCGGATGACCTGGAAATTGACCTCACCGTCGCCGACGGCTTCGCGTATAAGCTGCTCGATCACGACCCCTACCAACCGCCGGTCAACACCACTGGCAGCGAGACGGCGAACCCGGAGGCGGACAGTTCCTCCGGCCTGCCCATCGTCCACGATCCGCATTTCACCCGGGACAAGCAATTGCTGAGCAAGCGCGGGGAAACGCTCTTTAATATCACCAGCAATGGCGCGCCGCTCGCGCCGCTGGCGGTGGCCGTGGACTTGACGGAAGCGCAGGACGTGGTCTTCCACATCACCTACCCGCACCCCGCGCCCGGCCCGCTGCGCCTGGAAATGACCTATTTCAACCTGGTGCCTGCGGGGCAAAAGGACATGGTGGCCGTGATGGACTCCGCGGACAAAACCATCGCCTCGACCAGTGTGGGCGCGGACACCCCGTATTTGGACGTGAACGTGCCCAACCCCAATGCGGCGCCCGCCTCGGTGGCCACTCCGGCCACTACCACGCCGCCCGCGGCCAAGGGCGGAAACAACCTGTCCCTCATTCTGGGCACCGCCGCCGGAGTCGCCTTCCTGTGCTTCGGCCTGAAATTTCTGCGTCGCCCGGCGCGCGGTTAATTCCGGCTCGCGTCGGCGCGCCCGCTTTCTTCAAAATCCCCCCTCTCTTATTTATGAAATGGCTTCGCGAACCGCTGGCGCAATTTCTCCTGCTCGGGGCCGTGCTGTTTGGCGCGTTCGCCATCTGGGGCGGCCCGGTGGTGCCGCCCGCCGGCCAATATCATTTCACCGTCACGCCGACCTATGTGCAAAATCTCGCCCTCTCCTTTCAAAACACCCACCAGCGCCCGCCGACGGATAAGGAATTGAGCGATGCCATTGACGACTTCGTGCGCGAAGAAATCCTCTTTCGCGAGGCCAAAGCCATCAACCTGGATGAGGACGACCCGGTCGTCCGCAAGGAATTGCGCGGGAAGATGGAGTTCATGCTGCAGGACAGCGCAGTCATCCCCGCGCCGACGGATGCGCAGTTGACCGATTACCTGCAAAAAAACGCCGACATTTTCCGCAATGCGGACGGCTCGCTGCCCACCCTGGCGGACACCGCGGTGCGCAACAAAGCAACAGCGCTCTGGAAAAATGAGCAGCGCCTGGCCGCCGCGAACGCCGCGTATGAGAAACTCCGCGCGCACTACGTGGTGGATATCCAAATGCCCGCGGCGGCGCCCGCCGCCGGCACCGCGCCCGCCGCCGCCACTTCGGCAAACGCGCCCGCCGCCGCCACCAACTCCACCGTCAAATGACGCGCCGCGCCTTAATCCTTTTGCTTGCGCTGCTGGGTGCGCTGGCCGCCCTGCCCGCCGCGCACGCGCACGAAATCCGCCAGGCGTTTTTGGACTTTAACGAGACCGGGCAGGACACGTACGCCGTGTTGTGGAAAGTGCCGCTCTTCAACAACGCGCCCAATGGGTTCAGCCTGCTGCTGCCGCCCGCGGCGAAAATCACCTCGGACATTGCGCGCGAAACCACCAACAGCACTTATTACGAACGCTACACGTTGACCATTCCCGGCGGGTTGACGGGCCAGACGCTCTCCGTAACCGGCCCGACCGCCCCGCTCGCCGATGTGCTGGTGCGAATCGTACGCGCCGACGGCAAAATCCAGTATTTGCAGATCAACCCGGCCACGCCCACCGCCGTGGTCGAGGCCGCGCCCGGCGCATGGAGCGCGGTGGGGACGTTTGTGCGCCTCGGCGTCGAGCATATCCTGATGGGCGTGGACCATCTGCTCTTCGTGCTCGGGCTGATGTTCATCGTGCGCGACCGCTGGATGCTGCTCAAAACGATCACGGCCTTCACGCTGGCGCACAGCATCACGCTGGCGGTGGCGACCCTCGGCTACGCGAGCGCGCCGCTGCCGCCGCTCAACGCCTGCATCGCGCTTTCGATTTTATTCCTCGGGCCGGAAATGGTGCGCGTGCAGCGCGGCGAGACCAGCCTGACCATTCAGCGGCCCTGGCTGGTGGCGTTTGCCTTTGGGCTGCTGCACGGCTTCGGCTTTGCCAGCGGGCTGACGAGCCTGGGCCTGGGCCACAGTGAAATTCCGCTGGCGCTGGTGTCATTCAACGTCGGCGTGGAACTCGGCCAGTTGTTTTTTGTCGTCGTCATCCTGCTGCTCGAGGCGCGTTCAAGGTGCTGCTCATGCAGTGGCCGCGCTGGGCGGAGTCCCTGCCCTCCTACACCGTCGGCGGCCTCGGTGCCTACTGGACAATCCAGCGCGTTTGGGTTATGGTTTCCGCGCTGCGCTAGTCCCTGTTTTGAAACCCCTTTTCACCGCCAAGACGCCAAGCGCGCGAAGAGTGCCCTTACCCATAAATCCCCCTTTGCGTTCTTTGCGACTTTGCGGTGAATTATCTCCCTCCCCATCCCATGAAAACGAATCCCTCGCGGCCCTCCCGCAACTTCGCGCTGTGGCTCTGGACGTTGACCGTCGTGCTGCTGCTCAGCACCTCTCCCGCGCAGGCGCACATCATTCACGGCGAACCCGTCAGCTTCCGCAGCGGTTTCCTCCATCCCCTGTCGGGCTGGGACCATATCATCGCGATGGTGGCCGTCGGCATCTGGGGCGCGCAGTTGGGCGCGCCGGCCATCTGGGTGCTGCCGGTGACGTTCCCGATGGTCATGTCGTTCGGCGGCTTCCTCGGGCTGATCCGCGTGCCGTTGCCGGGCGGCGAACATTTTGTGGAATGGGGCATCGCGCTCTCCGGCGTGACGCTGGGGGCGATGGTGCTCGGGGAAGTGCGGCCGAAGCTGTGGGTGGCGGCGTTCACGGTTGGGCTGTTCGGCCTGTGCCACGGCTACGCGCACGGCTACGAACTGCCGGCGGGCGAGAGCGGCCTCTATTATAGCTGCGGCTTCGTGCTCGCGACGGGCCTGCTCCACCTAGCGGGCATCACCATCGGGCTGATCCATCGCTGGCCGGCGGGGCGCGTGGCGCTGCGCGTCTGCGGCGCGATGATTTTGATGGGCGGCCTGTATTTCCTCTACCAAGCCTTCCAGCCGGAAACCGAAGAACCCACCACCGCCCCCACCGCCGCGAAAACCGCGGCCCTGGCCCCGGCCCAGCTCTCAACTCAAGCGTAGCCGGAAGCAAAAAGCTCAGGTGATAAGGTAAAGCCTGACCCTCTCTGATTTCCCTTCGGGCTTTCCTCAATGGGTCTCTACTTTCCTCAGTGGGTCTCTATTTTCCGGGGCTAAATACATTCGCCAAGCAAAAACCCATGGATAGAGTGAGTATTCAATATGATCCCTCATCGCTGGAGTTTGGCCACCGTCGTCATTTTGGTTCTTTTTTTGACGGGTTGCACGGATGTCTATGGGCCGACCAGCGCGAGTGAACAGTGGTTGACCTATACCAGCGCGGAGAATGGATTTCACATCAAATACCCCTCCCAGGCGTGGCTGGAGGAACAAGGTGGCGACGGATGTTTTTTTGGCCGATACTCGGACGAAGGATTGCGCGTTCAGCGTTTAAATCAGTCCATGGACTCGTTCATAAAAACTTTTGGCGATCTCAGTTGGAGCACAGCAAAAGTTAACGGGCAGAAGGTGAAACAAGCCACCTCCGTGCAGAGGAATTTTACCGATCTATTCAGCTACCAGGATATAAAAGTGACCAAGCGGCTGTTCATTCAGAATGGCCCCTCCGTCTATGTGATTTCCTGGAGTCCCGGCTGGAAAAACAAATCGGCCCCAGACCCAGCGACAAGCGCCACCTACCGCGAAATGATTGGAACCTTTGGCTTTAATGAAATTATCCATTCCGACCATTTGGACTACACCGACTCCGTTCATCATTATTCTTTCGCCTATCCGCCGGCCTGGCGGGTGTCGAGGGGCGGCGACATGGTCACGGTGGCCTCAGCCGATTACGGTCTGCGAATCTGGGTCGTGACTGATTCCACTGCCGAGATATTTCAACACCGGCCGGCCACCCAGCTTAAGGATGTCGGGGAAAAGCAGCCTTTCTTTCAACATCAACTAATTGGGCAAAAGTGTCTGTTGCTTGGCCGGGAAACTTATTTTTTTGAAAAGAACAAAAATGTTTATGTCATTGCGCTTACCGGCAGAATTGCCCATGGTCGTGAACTGGATGCTATTTTGGACAGTTTCCGCCTGCCGCCTGATTGATTTAACCAAGGCCAAAAAGGGATCATAGGGGCCAAAAAGAGGGGCCCAAAAAAACCAGCGAGGGTCAGGCTTTACCTTATTACCCGAGTTTTCAGCCCTTTTTCATTCGGTCACGGGCGATCCGCCAAGGCCTGCTCCATTTCCGCCCGCGACACCCAGTGGGGGTTGTTCAGCGCGGCGGCCACTTGCCCGCGCCAGGCCGGGTTTTTGCGCAAGGCCAGCCCGCGCAGATAACGAAAAAGCAGGGCGAAAAAGCAGGGGGTCAGGCTGCACCTTATTACCTGAGTTTTTGCCCTCTTTCATTCCGTCACAGGCGATACGCCAGAGGATGCTTCGGCTCGTAGAGAATGATGTCGTCCGCGCCCGGCACGGCCATCACGACCACGAGTCCATAGCCGTGATCCTGAACTGCGGTGCGGAACTCCGCGCCCTTGCCCTTCAGTTCCGCGACCGTGGCGGCGATATCGTCGCACATCAGCGAGATCAAATGGTGCCGCGGCGATTCGTAAGTCTGGCCCGCGTGGACGCTGCGGGTCGGGTGTACGCCCATTTCGCTCGGCCCGGCCTTGAAGATCAGCCAGCCCTCGCCTCCGCCCTTCACATCCTCGACGCAGGGCCAGCCGAGGACGTTGCGCAGGAAGGCGCGCGTCGCGGGCGCGTCGTCGGAATAGATCAGGGTGTGGATGCTGGTGATCATCGGACGGAACGAACGGTTAGGCGGGTTCCGGGCCTTTGACAAGCCCGAAGCAAGGTACGCGACAACTCTATTTCCTTGGCTTGTCCGCCAATTCGGCTCGCCAAACCCTGCTTAACCCACCAAGCTTATCCGCATTCGTTTCCATGAACTTTTCTCGTCAATGGTGGAAAGCCGCGGCGGCGCTGGCGCTCGTCCTCGCCTGGCCGGCGCGGGCGGACGCGCATTTGGTGACGACGGGTCTGGGGCCGGTTTACGACGGCATCGGCCACTGGGCGTCCACGCCGGAGGACATCCTGCCGGTGGTGGCGCTGGGGGTGTTGGCCGGGCTGCGCGGGCCGTTGACGGGCCGGTGGCTGATGTTTGTGCTGCCGGGGACGTGGCTGCTGGGCGGGGTGGCGGGGATGCTGATGTCCACGGTGCCGGAACTTTCGCGCCCCGTGTTGTCGGGCATCATCTCGTTCACTTTTCTCGCACCGGGCCTGCTGGCGTTATCGGATCTGAAGGTGCCCCCGGCGGTGGTCATCGGGGTCGGAGCCGTCGTCGGGGTTGTGCATGGATTTTTGGACGCAGGGGGCTTTCGCTCCGAAGGCGCGACGACGACCGTGGGCATTTTGCAATTTGTCGGGATGACGTTCGAGTTGTTTGTCCTGATGGCGTTGCTGGCGGCATGGGTGGTGTCGCTGCGGCAGCCGTGGATGCGGGTGGCGGCGCGGGTGGCAGGCAGTTGGATTGCCGCGGCGGGGCTGTTGCTGCTCGGCTGGTCGCTGCGCGGGGTGGGTTAAATGGCCGCTGGGAACGAGTCAGCCACGTTCGCACTTGCCAGAACGGCGCGAGGCGGCTATTAAAAAAACGTTTTCCCCCCATCCCCTTTCCCATTTTCCAACCCGCGGGCGTAGTATAGAGGTAATACGTGAGCTTCCCAAGCTTGAATCGAGGGTTCGATTCCCTCCGCCCGCACCAGTTATGCAACTTGATATTTAACAATGGGTTACTTAACATTGCGTGACGTGAGATTTGAATTCTTCCAATAAAACTTCCAATAAATCGTGGAGGCATATCGGTGTTGCGCAAGTGGCCAGATGTATTTCTATGGATAGCAAAAGTGCTGCCATGGCAAAAATACGCGACGTAACAAAATGAAGAATCAAAAGACATTCCCTCGCCATTGGCCTGGGCCAGACATTGAAAGGCACCGCGTCCCAAGTGATCCGCATCTTGAACTCATCAATTTACCGCCATTCACTTTTGAGGATGAACCTCCTGGGGAATTCCTTGAGGATTGGCGTGCCAAACTAAAGAGCAATGGCACTTTTTCATTATATTCTGAAAATGATGGGCCTACTCCTGACATGGCTTTCAATCAAGCTCGGGAAAGTCTAATTGAGTTATGCCAAACGTCATGGGAAGGTGACGTGCCAGCAATACAGCGCTTTCTGGAAATGAGTAGATGGATGTGTGATCAATTGTCAGAAATGGAAAGATTCGCTCCTGACATACTCGCCAATCTTGGAACAACCTCTATTAATTGGCCAATGAACATAGGGCCAGGAAACGCATATATCCGCGAGGCGAAACGTCGGCTTGAAATATTGCAGATTGGAGCAAAAGCTCCAATTCGGATTGCTCCAAGCGGCAAACAACCAGATTTTTTTGCGAGCCCCTCTTATAAACTTTTGTTTAGGCTGTATGTGTATGTTAGCAATGTAAGGCTGATGTGGCTACAAGGCGACATGTGGCTCGCTGAAAAAAACGTGTGGGCAAATGAGGCAATTACACTTCTTGAACTCGACAAAAAAACTGCCCCGGCTTGGTTTGAAGTAATGTGGAAAATCCTCCTGTATGCGACCGACAATAAGCCCGAAAGTCGGCCTGAGTTGAAAGCCTTAGGCGAGGGGCGTGAATATGACAGTGAATTCTACGAAGGCCGCAAAAATCCGCCATTGCGCACAAGAATTGCGAAAATTCGCAATGGGATTAAAACCCGGCTCAAACGCGACTTCTTCAAAATGATTAGAGCAGATTCTCCCTGAATCGGTGCTAATAGAGGGAGGTCGTGGATTGTGGTAAGAATAGCCATGATCCAAACTTTGGCTCCAACACCTGCGGCGACGCACTCGCCCGGCACTCACGCGACCTGGCCTATCTGGCTGCGTCTTCCTAAACCCGGTGCCCGTTGCCCCTACACCGGGCTATCGCGCGGCACCCTGGTTGAACTCGTCTTGCCATGCCCGGTAAACGACAACCGCCCCCCGGTGCGGAGTGTCTGCCTCAAAAAGAAAAATGCCATTCGTGGCATCCGGCTAATTGATGCCGCCAGCCTTGCCCAGCATTTGGCGCACCTGGCTGACGAACAAACCCCCGCTCAAGGAGCCAGACTATGAGCACAACCCCAAAGAAAAGAGGCGGTAAACGCCGCTCTGCTGACTGGCCTGCCTGTAAGCCCGTCCTGCCCTCCATAGCTGCGCCCGACACCGGCTCGCTGTCAAGGTGGAGCACAGCTCGCGAGCAATACCTTGACAGCCTCCCAGCCGGTAAAATTGACCAGCGCCCAGGGCAGGACCGCATTTCGGGGAAAAAATTGACCGTCACCAAGCCGCATTTTGCGCCTGCTAAGGCGCGAAGGGCGGCACGACTTCAATCCGACTCACCGAAACCGCGAGCAAAAACCAAACCGCTCAAGGCAGGGCCGCCGCAAAGGCCACAGGCCGTCGTCGGTGGCCGGGCCGGTCGTTCACGAGAAACACCCCCTGTTATGGGGCTGCTTTGCGAATATATACCGATCTCGTGGCATCACGAAAAGGGCATTATCAAGGTCGTCCGGCGCCTCCTGCCTCGGTTACCTGACGTGTCGGGGATGCTGTTCCTGACATTCAGCCTGGATAGAAACCTTTTCAGCGGCCCAGCCTCCGCGTTTGAGTTAGCCCGGCAGAGAATCCGCAAGCTCTTTGCCCGCCTCCGCAAAGGCATAATGTGGATGGGCAAAACATACAAGATCGCTGCCCCCTACTGTGTAAAAGTCGAATTTCATGGTGATGATGAAGGATGGGTTCACTTTCACGTCATCCTCTTAACCCGCCGCTTCATCCCAGGCGACCTGCTCAATTACCTTTGGGACCTTGGTCGGGTAAATGTCGCTCGCATCAGCAATGACGATTTCCATTACCTGCTAAAATATTCCTGTAAGGGCGTAGGGTATCCCCCATGGGCCTTATCCCGCCGCCGATTGCGCATCTTCCAGCCCTCCCATGGCTTCCTTTTGGCTGTCGAGAAGCCGGAAGCCAAGGAAGGCCCTAAAACGAAGCGCGAGCGCGTCTCCTACACCATCGGCCAGCGCCTGGAACGCTGGTCCCGAATGGCGCTATTCAATTGCCACGGTAGCTACCAGGCAATCCGGCTCCTGCGCCCATTCAAACAACTTTTTGATGAGTTAGTTTTCTCCATTGCCGAGGAAGGGAGATACCTGGGCCTCGGGCTTATCAAAATTAACCACATAACTGATCTAAGTCTATGGCAACTGATACCAAACTGAACCTAAAATCCGGGGTGTATGTGCGCGGAACCGTCTTGTCCAGCACCGCCACCCTGTTCGACCGCAAGGACAAATCCGGCCAATTCGTGCGCATTCGGCACGAAATCGCCACCAAACCCGGAGTCATTGACTTCGAGCAGATACTGGACACGGCCAAAGACGCCGGCGTCAAGGTGGAGGGCGGCAAAGTCGTCACCTTCCCCACCTACCCGGAAGACTCGCCGATCACGCTCAAGCTCGAACCTGGGGCGATTAAGGAGTTCAAGGGCAAGGTCAAGATCACTCGGGCGGAACTCCTTGCCTGAAAGACCTTGCCATGCCCGGCAAAATGACAGAGAAACGGGGCCGGTCGGGGGCCGCGTCCGGCGTGAGCCGGACGCGCCCCCACCGGCCCTTTTCCTTGTTTCTAATCGTGTAATAACTGTCCAATATGAAACTATGGCAAAACTATTTAGAACTTTCAAACGAGCACTACTCAAGGCAAAGACAGAGGAGGAGGTGAAATCTATATACGCAGGTCACTTCGGCCTTCGTTACGATACTGAATTTAGACACGACCTTTATTCGCAAGAAATACTTTACGAGTTCAAGTTTAACCGGCAGCTTAAAAAACGAGGTGTGAGGGCTTCAATAATCGCACAGGTTCTGTATTATATTCGACGCCTTAGATACAGTCACGCCGATAAAGCGATCCCTCCCGTAATTTGCATCGCTGACCATAACGCAGCATTCTTTACTTACACGAATACTTGGAGCAAATTCTATAAAAATGAGAAGGGAAAATATGACTGGGAAGTCGCTCCAAGCACTCCCGATCAAAAACTTGTTATTGATTTAAGTACGTCTAAAGAGATCAACACCATACAAGTATACAACGTATTAGAAGAATCTGAATTCAAACGATTCAGCGAAGCTTTAGAACAACATAGGTCAAAACAATTAACCTTAGAACTTCGTGAAAAGAAATTAATCACTGAGGATAATTTTGAAGATGTTTTCGAATATTGGAACAGATGCTTTGGTCAGGCCGTAAAAAATGGCACAAAACCATCTCGCTATTTTCTGTGTGACATCCAGAAGGAACGGTCTTTATATGACCCAATTGAGAATAAAGTTATATTCTTCGTTGGTCCCACAGAGAAGAGAGCAAAGAAAATATTGCCGAATGAATATGAATTATTTTGGTCAAATTATGAAAAGGTAAGTAACCCAGATACAGTCAGAAATATTTTGGCAAAAGTAGATCGACTGACTGAAGAGCCAATCAAAAGATTTACCGGGGAGTTTTTTACACCGGTTCTCTTTGCTAAAAAAGCCCACAAGTATTTAGAGAAAGCTGTTGGAACAGAATGGTGGACTAAGAATATAAGACTTTGGGACATGGCAGCAGGAACGGGAAATCTAGAGTGGTATTTGCCTTCTGACTCTTACAAGAATATATACCTATCTACACTTCATAGGGACGATGTCGAACACTGCAAACGAGTGTTTCCGGATGCTACTGTCTTCCAATACGATTATCTTAATGATGACATTGACAACGTTTTTGCACAAGGGTCTCTCTTCGCTGAGCCAACGAAGCTTCCTGACAATTTAGCTTCAGACCTATTGAATCCCGAAATCAGTTGGATTATTTTTATAAATCCCCCTTTTGCTACATCACAAACTGCCGGCACCTCAGGCAAGAGTAAAAAGAATGTTAGTAAGACAAAAATTCGACCACTCATGCATGAAATGGGTCTTGGTGAAGTTTCACGAGAACTATTTGCTCAATTCCTATTTCGCATTAAACATGAATTCAGAGGGAAGCAGGCTTGCCTAGGCCTATTTTCTACGCTCAAGTATGTGACTGCTAATAATGATCAAACTTTTCGCGATAAAATATTTAAGTTTACATATAAAAACGGTTTTATTTTTTCGTCGGCAAATTTTTGGGGGACGAAAAAAGGAAACCCATTTCCTGTAGGATTTCTTGTTTGGGATCTTGTTAACCAAAAAAAGCTTGAGGATCAGACAATTGAAGTTGATGTTCTAGATGACGATTCCAGCAAGCTGGCTAGAAAGCTAATCACTTCAGAACACCGGTCACAATTTTTAAGCAAATGGATTGAACGACCAGACGCGACAGAAAAGTTTCCGCCTTTTGGTGGAGCAATATCTATAAAATCTAATAATGAAGATACTCGTGATAGGGTGGCTCCTGGTTTTCTTGCTTCATTGATGTGCAAAGGAAATGACGTTCAAAATTACAATAATGTCGCACTTCTTTCTGGCCCGTACGTAAGTGCTGGTTCACTCTCAATCACAGAAGGCAATTTCGATAAAGCCATGGTTGTCCATGCAGTTAGAAAGAATGTGAAAAAGACGTGGATAAATGATCGCGACCAATTTCTTCAACCCAGGAAGCAACCTAGCGTAGATTTCGTTAAAATATGCACGGTTTGGAACCTTTTCTCCGATTCTAATCAAACTGCGTCGTTACGTAATGTTGATTATTTAGGCAATACTTATCAAATTGTAAATCATTTCTACCCCTTCAGAGTAGCAACATTATCTCACTGGATCATTACAGATTCTGAAATTAAACGGTCACTAACGAAAGACCCTCAAGATCGATTTGTAGCCCTATGGCTTGATTCTCAAAGACTGGATCCTCAATCACAAAATTTAATCAAAATTGGCAAAGAGGTATATAAGTCTTTTTATGCAAACTTTAAGGATCTCCCAACAGCAAAATACAAAATTGAACACTGGGACGCGGGTTGGTGGCAGATAAGGAAGTGCATGATAGATGCTGGATTGGAATCCTCAAAATTCGTAGAATTGGAAGATTTACAGAAAAAGTTGGGTTTGGTAATTTACGGGTCAGCTTTGGATCTAGGCATTATATCTTCAATATAAGATAGATGGATATGACGCACAACCCGCTAATTCTGCCCATTGTCACCATGGCTGTGCTCGGAGTGCTAGTCTTAGTCCTCAAGGTTCTCAAGGCTAGGGTATCGAAAGAGCCAGAAAATGGCACCTACTACCTCAAGCAATCTCTGTTTACCCCTGCAGAGCGGTCATTCCTTGGCGTGCTGGAGTCCTTGGGGATGCCAGAATACCGAATTATGGCTAAAGTGCGCCTGGCTGACATCTTTGGAGTCAAAAAGGGGCAAGGCTGGCGGTCGGCCTTCAACCGGATAAGCGCCAAGCATGTGGACTTCCTGCTGGTCAGGCAAAGCGACGGCGCACCGATTCTTGGCATCGAGCTCGACGATAGCTCCCATGATCGGCCGGATCCGCAAAGAGCGGGATAGGTTCGTTGACGTTGTTTTTGCCTCCGCTGGCCTGCCCCTGCTCCATGTGCCAGCCCGCCAATCCTACGAAACAAGGGCCATTCAGGCACAGATCAATGACGCCATCAATAACCGGGCCAATGCGGGCGCAGTGGGGGCGGGTGGGGGATTGAGCGGGCCCAAAGCAGTCCCCGGTCAAGCGGCTGCCGGGTGAGCTTGCACCGGGGTCTGCGACGGCTCGCAATTTTTGGTTCTTTTTCCCAAAAGGAAGGGAGGAAGCAGTCCGGGGTGCGAACGGGCGGGAGGTGTAGCGCAAGCGGAACGCACGCCAGGTAGTCGCCCCGGTCTGCGGGGTGGGTGCTTGTTTCGTTTTGACAACCTTGTGTGCCTTTGTCTTGCCTGTGCTTGGCGGCGGGGGTAACCAAGCCTGCGACAGTCTTATTCCAGCAGGAGAGTTCGGCACAGCACAAATGCTCCCTTGGGGGCCACACGATGGAGAGCGTCTTGACAAATAAACTTTTCCTTAACCCTCTCTCCCCAACCCCGGCAACCCCAAAAAAGCAAATTCCATTCAGTGAAAAGTTTGTGGGTTGAACCCAAAAAGTCAACGCCGACCGCCCCACCGAGGGAACAAGAGGCAACCTCAACCTGAACCCTTGCTTGCCCCCCGCGCAGCATGGCGAGCATCACGGCCAGCAGCCGGTGGTGCAGCTTCGTCGGCAGTGTGCGCGCGAGGCGGCGCAGTTGGCGGCTAACGGCCACTTCGTCAACACCACCAGCCCACCCGACTTCGGTGCCCTTTAACCGCTAGGCCCAAAGGGGGCAAGCCGATTAAGCCCCTCCTGTCAGCAGTAACATCCACGATCCATCATCTTGACATTGTAAATGTTTTTCGGGGTTGGTGTCAACTATGATAATTGAGCCTGTTGAATATTGCTGGCCATTATACCAGCAAATTCCGGGCGTAGGTGCAGGCGGCTGTGTAGGTGCAGGTGGGGGTGTTGTATTGCTCTCTTTCATGTTGTGAATGGGAGTTGATGTTAAAAGAGGACGAGGCATTTCTGGGCGATTTAACCCCCTCCTCCCAACCCTGGCAACCCCAAAAAAGCAATTTCAGTTACCCTATTTGAACCGCTTTTGGGTCGAATTGTGGGTTACGGGACGGTCGCCGTCTCTGGAACCGGGGGCACGGTCTTCCAGCTTCGGTTTCTGCCCAATGCACCCCACATTCACAGCTTACTCCAAGAGTCGATTAATCAAGCCAAAACTGGCCGGCGGTCGCCCTACCCGGCATCGCCCCTGGAACACGCAACAGGGCCAGCCTACGACGAAACCCGCTATATGCCGAAAGGGTAGTGCCTTGCTGTGCGCTTGGCGGGCCCAAAGCAGTCCCCGGACAGCGGATGCCAGGGGAGCTTGCGCCAGGGTCTGCGACGGCTCGCAACCTTTGGTTCTTTTTTCCAAAAAGAAGGGAGGCAGCAGCCCGGGGAGCGCACGGGCGGGAGGTGTAGCGCACGCGGAACACACGCACGGTAGCCGCCCCGGTCTGCGGGGTGGGTAAAAGCCCCGGCTGGCGTTTTTACAAATCAAACTGATACAGTGCCATTTCCTCTTGCATATATTTTTATAGATGTATATTGAAACTTATATGTCAAGGGATGCCAATAAGCAGTCCGATGCACAAGGGTCACGCTTACTAGCCACAGCTACGTCCTTTTTTACTGCAGCGATTCATGATTGGAAATCAGTTCGACGCGCACTCACCCTTATCACCGGCGGGGCAGCTATTTTGGTGGCATTAGTTTGGGGTATTCTCACATTGATTACACCATATATCGAAAATATCGAAAGCGTCAAAAATGTGGAGGATGGCACCAATATGGAGGTAGGGCATTACACGATTCAATTACGCAACGGACAACAAGTAACAGTCGTGTCTGTTCCGGCCATGCAGCTTGCCGTTCCTACTGGAGTGTATTTGGACAGTGTAAACCAATTCCACATAAAAGCGGTCGGCGGCTTGGTTATGACTGTTGGCGGACTCCCCCGTATGCCCAGAAAAACATTAGACGATACCAATTACCCCGATGTATCCAAGGATTTGCTAATTTCTGACTTGGACAGAGACTCAAACCCCGGCTGGAGAAAACCAGATGGGACACTGTACTACGGTAAAGGCGCTATCTATGACCCGACAAAGGACGATCCGGAGCGTGCGAATCACAAACTCATTCCGGGCGCTGAATACGGATGCCTATTGGCCTTCGTCGTCCCGCGTAATACACAATACCCCGATGATGTTTTCAAGTACATGGCAAGCAATAACGTGGTTTTTCTTGAAATTGGAGATGGGGACACCATTAAATATGATTCAAGCAATAAAGAATATTATCTTGAAAACAAGCATTACGTTAACGGTGTCCGCATCGGACACACACTTCCCTCAAATGGAGAGATATACTTGACCATAAACGATGTTCTCGTTAAAGATAAAAATGACATCAATCTATCACAAAAACAAAAAGATGATGCCAAACTAACACTCGAAAATCAGGCCAAAAGATTGATAGACGACGAGGGGGAGGCCGAGATACTGGAAGCTGAATCAGACGAGGAAAAGGCCAAAACAATATCAGACGCAGAAGTGACATTGAAAGACAATTCGGAATTGGCAGTGAAGGTGACCAAAGAATTACAGTTGGACTCGAATACTACGGCAATGTATTACGAAGCTCAACGGGAGATAGTTACGAATTCACTTCGTGGATCTTATGGAATCTGGTATCTTGATAACCGCGGCAGCTTTACCGTCTCCATTATAAAGGGGAAAGATTGAAATATTTTCGATCTAAAGCCGCCTGCCAAGGCCGGCACTTACTATGAACTGTTTCGAGACAGAGTCGTTTATACCCGATTCGACGCGGCTTTGTGGTAAATTACAAAACTCCGTCCTGGGAAAATTGGAGATTTTCTTAATTAAATTCAGACGAAAGCGGACGAAAAACTTGAAAATCCGCCAAGCAACCAGATCGTTGAAAATCCGTAAATGGGACTACTGCATTGGTGGAAGATTTCAACAACAAGAATATTTTTCAACTGAAAGCCCTGCTTGACACATTTTTGGTTTTCCTGAACTCTTGCTAAATCAAATAAAAACTTGACCTTATAGAAAGCGGAGACACACATGAGCAAACAAATTATCTTTTGCACTGACGGCACTTGGAATAGTCCTGACTCTGACACCAATGTCTACAAGCTATACAAGGCTATCCCAATCACTTCAAATCAGGTTGCATTTTATGACGACGGCTTAGGAGCGGACGGCACTCCACTTGAAAAACTCGCAGGTGGAGCGATGGGTGAAGGAATTTTTCAGAAAATAAAAGATGGTTACACAAAAATTGCCCATGCCTATGAGCAGGGAGATGAAATATTTTTGTTTGGCTTTAGTCGAGGTGCCTTTACTGCGCGAAGCCTTGCTGGGATGATCGCCGTTTGCGGTCTGCCAACGGGATTGTTTGACGATAACTTAGTGGAGACTGCATTTCAGGCTTATCGCGACAAAGTCCAGCGTGAAGTTTTGCTGAGCAGCTTAGGTAAGTATAACCTGTTTGATGCCAAGCTCACTATGGTTGGCGTGTGGGATACGGTCGGCGCACTAGGCATACCGGCCCTTTGGGGAGGATGTGACCCGGCTATCTATGGTTTCTTGGACACTGGCCTGCACCCAGATGTATTGAATGCCTATCAAGCCCTATCGATTGATGAACGTCGTCGCGAATTCCCTCCCACGCTATGGACATCTTCACCGGTTCCAGGCCAGACTATCGAACAGGTTTGGTTTTCTGGCGTACACTGCGACGTTGGAGGAGGGTATCCAGAAACTGGCTTATCGGACATTACCTTGGCTTGGATGATTGGGAAAGCTACCGCCCTTGGATTGCAAATCAACCCCAGCGTCCAGACACAGTATGGTCAGCCGGACGCCAAAAACGCGCTTGCTGTCCTACACACTTCATGGAGCATTTGGTGGGGATTTCCCACATGGAGATCGATTGCTACCAATGCAGTGCTTGCTAACAGCGCTGCCATCCGTTGCCAATACGATACAACTTACCGGCCTGGCAGCTTGAGTATTCCGAGCGGCATTCTGGCTACTAATTATTCCTTAGTAACGGTGGTAAATCCGCTACCGGCGCAAGGAGCGTCGCCGGCAGCACCACCAGCATCGATGTCAAACCCGCCACCCGGCTAGCCGGATCATCGGAAATGTGTAACCCGAATGTGTAACCCGGTGGTCAAAAATGGGCCTATTTTAGCGGACTGATGCGGAGTCGAGTCGAAGGTACAACTTTTGCAAGTTGCTCTAGGTCATACTCAAGCGGACTCCTGCGGGATCGCGCCGAATATAGCAAATAGTATCATTTCTCATTAGAAAACCATTGCTCTATCTACTCGACAAACCTGCTGCGAACGGTACTGGTTTTTGCATAATGGACTCTTAGGGCTTATCGGGTAACGTCAGGAAGTTTGTTCACGGCCGCACGTTTGTGCTCATCGGAAATATGCGTGTAATGGCGGCTCACTGCAGCGCTGTCATGGCCGATAATGTCCATTGCCACAGCTTCAGAAACACCCGCGTTTTTGAGCAAGCTTGTGGCAGTATGACGCAAGGCATGAAAAGACAGCGCAGACATTTCGTGTCGTGCGGAACCGTCCTTCCTTGTGGGCTTGATGATCTCGGCTGTCGGCTAATCCAGCCGCTGCCAACAAATCTGAAAACTCGCGGGAAAGCTGCGAGACTTTGCCTTGTGTAGTGGCGCAATCGTGCGCATGGGCAAAAACAGCCGCGGTGGGGTCGTCACCTGCATGCTTTTCCAGCCAGCGCAATAACGGAGCGGCGATGGGCACCCCCATGCGTCGCCCGGTCTTTTGGGTGGTAAAAACCACTTCCTGCTCCACAAGGTCAATTTGCTGCCACGTCATCCGTGCCAGATCGCCAAGACGCTGCCCGGTATAAAGCCCAGCCAGCACAAGGCCATGCCATTCTTCATTTGCCACGTTCAAGACGCGCTTTAGCTCTTTCATGGTGAAGGGACGGCGGGTGTTGACCTCACGGCGTTTAATCGTCGGCACAAGCGCGGCGGGATTTGTCAGGCAAGCACCTTCACGCAAAGCGTCTTGCAAGGCGCAGCGGAGGATTTTTAGCGCGGTGTTCGCTGTGGCCGGGGCGCGTCCCTTGGCCCGCGCGTCACGCCACGCCGCCACAATCGAGGGAGTCAATTCGTCGAGGAACATCTTTTGCGCCCGGTCGCCAAGGTGAGCGGTGAAGCCCTCTGCTACCTTGCGGTAGGCGTGGGCGGTGCTGGGGCTGGTCTCCACGGCCTTACGGCTGGCCCAGCGCGCCAGATAGGCAGCAATCGGCTCGCCGGCCACGTTCTCGCCCGTGAGCTCGCGCACAACTTCGGAAATGACGCGTCGGGCCTGATTGGCGGACATCCGGCCCCGGTAGGCTGCTTCCCACGTCTCTGCGAGCTTTTGGGCCCCAGGACGGCTGGTTTGGCGGGTGCTGCGTTGGCGCTGTTTTCCGGTTGCATCCGTAAAGCAGGCAATCCAATATCGGCAGTTAGGTTTGCGAGTTAGAGAAGCCATAATCTTCCAATGATTCTTCCAATGACGTGGAGCTTTGTCAACATCATAGAGTTGTTTTCCCGCTCTAAGATAGAGACTTACGACACGCCCGGAACCATTCGAGGGTTCGATTCCCTCCGCCCGCACCACTTTCCCCCCAGTCCGCCACCGACTGACAAACTTTTTACGGTCTCTCGTCCACGCGCATGAGCTACTCCCCCGAGCAATTGGATTCCTTCCGGATTTTGGGCCTCGAACCTGGCGACGCCTTCGACGAGGTCGAACGCGCCTACCAAGGCCTGATCAAGACCTGGGACCCGAACCGCTTTGGCGATGACCAGCCGCGCCGGCGCCGGGCGGAGAAAAAGCTGCGCCAGCTGAGCCAAGCTTACGAACGGTTGAGCGCGGACCTGAAAAATGGCTCGGGGCCGTCTGAAGAAGTGGCGGCCGCCGTGGAGGTGGCCGCGCCCGAAGCGCCGCCGCCGCCGAGCACCCCGGCACGGCACTGGACGGAGAGTTGGCGCTTTCTATGGATCGTCGCGATGGTACTGGCGCTGACTTATCTCGGCGTGGACAGTTATACGCGCTTCGTGAGCATCTGGAACACGACCAAGGGCACAGTCTCCAACTATCCACTGCCGGAGCGGGATCTGACTTCGATTACCGGCTATGCTTTCAACCAGCATGTGCAGGTGATGCCGGCGCTGGGCACCGACGGGTATCACTGGATCATGCAAATGGAACGGATGCTGGACGGGCGGGAGGGCCTGCGGGTGCGGCATACGGACTATGACGGGCCGCCGGGCGGGCGCGAGGTGCATTGGAGTTCGTCGCTGCATTGGCTGGTGGCGGCGCTGGCGTGGGTTGATCATTTGGTGACGCACGATCCGCTGCCGGTGTCACTCGAACGGACGGAGCCGTGGGCGAACACGTTTGTCCTGCTTGTATTGATGATTGCACTGCCGATAGTGGCGATGCGGCGGTTTGGCTCGATTCCGGCCGCGATATTGGCGCTGAGCTTCATCACCACGTATCCGTATTATGAATTTTCGTTTGTGGGCTATCTGGACCACCACGGGCTGGCGGCGTCGAGTGATTTGATGATGGTCTTTTTCCTGGCGTGCGCGGGCGCGGGCTGGCTGCGCAATGAAAAACTCTCGCCGGACAAGCTTACGCCGGGGGAGCGGGCGCTCTGGCAGTGGCTGCCGGACCCGCCGGCGGCCCGGCGGTGGATGATCGCCTCGGGCATCGCCACAGGCACGGGGCTGTGGATCAGCACGGCGTCGGTGATTCCGGCGATGTTCGGCGTGGGCTTGGGAGCGCTTGTCAGCACGGGTTACCTGGCGCGCGACCTGGCGCCCAACGAGGTTGCGTTGTTGCGCAAACAGGCTTCGTGGATGATGGCATTTTGCATCGTGGTGGGCGCCTGCGCGGGCGCGGTGGTGCTGTGGCTCAAATGGGATGTGGCAGGTGGCGCCCTCGGGGCCATTATCGGCGGGTTACTTGGCTGGCTGGCGGTGTTCTGCCTACTGCAAAGTTCGCCTGACAAAACGCCGGTGGGGCGCGCGGATCCGACACTGTGGCGCACGTGGGGCACGGCGGTGGCCTGCACGAGCATCTTTTATTACTTGCTGGAATACGCGCCGGCCCATTTCTCGATGCGACTGGAAGTAAACCACCCGCTGTATGCGCTGGCGGCGTATGGCGCGGGCGACCTGCTCTGCCGCTTCTGCTGGCTCCTGCAGGCGATCGGGCGCCGGGGTGCGGCGAATAATCTGGGGACCGTGTGGAACGAGCACCGGCTGCGCATTGGCGGTTCGCTGGCGATGGTGCTGGTGCTGCCGGTATTGGTGTTGGCGGGCGGCGAGGCGGTATTTGTCATCCGGCCGGGCTTCCTGCTGAACCTGCACACGGATTACATATTGGAATTTCGCACGTTTTTCACGCAGATGAGCCTGCTGTCGCCGATGCAGATTGCGGGTGGCATCAGCTTCATCCCGATCACGGCGCTGCCCATGCTGTTGTTGCTGGGCGCGCCGGATTTGCAGCGGCAATGGAAGGCGGTGCTGGGCATTGCGGTGCTGCCGGCGCTGGTGCTGCTGGCCCTGGCCCTGATCCAAATCCGCTGGCTGGGGATCAGCTGCGCGATGTGGTGCGGCGGCCTGGTCGTGGCGGCGGCGGTGACGACTTTGCCCGGCTCGGCCTTCCGCTGGCAAGCCGGGTTCCGGCGGCCCATTGCAGTGCTGCTTTTGCTCATCACGCTGGTGCCGTTTCCGGTGTTCACGCTCTACCAGTGGATTGGGACGGACTTGAATAAACTTTCCGGCCCCACCGAGCTGGATCTGACGCAGATTGTCACCCGCGACGTGTCCCAGCGGATTCGCGCCCGGCTGGGCAGCGAACAGGGGGTGATTCTGAGCGGGCCGACGACGACGACGTGGATGATGTATTTCGGCGGGTTCAAGGGGGTGGGGACGCTTTACTGGGAAAACATCGCGGGCCTGCGGGCCGCGGCGGCCACCTACAGTGCGCGGCCCACGTGGGAGGACGCGAAAAAGCTCATTGATGAAAACCACGTCACCCACATTTGCATTTTTTCCTGGGACGCCTTTGCGGAGGAATACGCGCGCCTGGGCGCGGGCCTGCGCAAGCCGGCGGACAGCGACATTAAAACCCAGCAGGCCCAAGCCCGGGAACTGCAGGACTCCTTTGTAGTCAAGATACTGACCCAGCACCCGCTGCCCAACTGGCTGCGCGCCATTCCGTACCATATGCCTGATCATCCGTGGTTGCGCTTTGCCTATGTCAATCTGCTGGAGGTCGTGCCCGAGCAAACCGAGGAGGAAGCGCATTTGCACCTCGCGGAATATGCCCTCGAGATGGGGAATGTGAATTTTCTCAATATCGCCGCCCAGGAATTGGACCAACTGCTGAAAAACAACCCGAATGATTACCCAGCCCAGATTGTCCGGGCAATGGTGATGCTATCTTCGGGCAATCCGGACCTGGCCGGGCCGGCGGCACAACTGGTCTTCAACAACCTTGCCCAGGCGGGCACGCTGGATTTGGAGGACCGGGTCTATTTGGCCATCGTGCTGCTGAACTCCGGGCATAATGACGAAGCGATCAAACAAGCCGCCGCCTGCGTGGCGATGGCCGATGAAAAGAGCATGCGGCATTTGGTGCCCGAACGGCTGGCGGTCGCGCTACAAATGGCGGCAAGCCTGCCAGCCGGCTCCTACCCGCAGGCGACTTTTGACCTGGGCTTGAGTCTGTTACCCACGCCTTTACGCGTGCAGGTTATCGCCGAGCAGGCAGCCGTCGCCGCGCCGAAGAACCCTGCGCAGGCGGTGGCCCTCTACCGCCAGGCCCTGGTCCTGGCAGCCGGAGTTTACGACGGCGCAGAATGGCCTGATTCTGCTGCTGTCCACGAGCGCGGATGCGTCGGTGCGCAACGGCGCGGAAGCGGTTAAAATCGCGGAGGCGGAGGCGAAGACGTCCCATCTGCAAAACGCCGACAGCCTGGAGTTAATGTCCTGCGCCTATGCGGAAGCGGGCCGCTGGGACGATGCGATTTTCTATGGGAACATGGCGCTGCAATTCCTGAAGAATGCAAAGAACACGGAGGCGGCGGCCCAATGGAATGACAAGCTGCAACTGATTATCGGCCACCACCCCTTCCATATGTCATGAAACGTCGTCTTGCCCCGGCCCTCCTTGGCCTTGGACTGCTAGCGGCCCTGCGCCCGGTGGTGGCCGCTCCCGGCCCGCCGCCCGCGGATTCTGCGCCGGCCACGATTGAGCAACGACCCGATGGGATAATCATCACGCGCGGCGGCCTGCTGCTCGACCTCGAGATTCGCGCGGATAATGTGGTGCGCGTGGCGGCGTCGCCCGACCGCGCGTTTTTTTCCGCCGCCAGCCTCGATGTGCTGCCCAAGGCCGGCGCGGCGCCGAAATGGGCGTTCAGCCAAACCGCCGACACGGCCACGCTGACCACCGCCCAACTGCGTGTCCGCGTGGATTTGGCCACCGGCGCGGTCACGTTTCTGGACGCGGCCGGCGCGGTGATCCTGGCCGAAGTGCCGGGCAGCCGGGCGCTCGAAGCGGTGGATGTGTCCGGCGAGCACACCACCCACGTCCGCCAGCAATGGCAGGCGCAGGATGGCGAGTCGCTCTATGGCTTGGGCCAGCAGCAACTGGGCATCGTGGATATCAAGGGCTACGACCTCGACTTGTGGCAGCGCAACACGAACGTGGTCGTGCCGTTTCTGGTCTCCAGCAAGGGTTACGGGATTTTATGGGATAATTTGTCCTACACGCGGTTTGGCGACTTGCGCGCCTTCACGGCCATCCCGGCTGACTGCCTGGTGGACGCCGCCGGCCAGCCCGGCGGCCTAACGACCGGCACCTTCACCACCGCGAACCCGGATGCGCTGCAAAATCCGACGACCACCGCCAGCATCGTCCGCGGCAACGCGGCGCGGGGACGGGGCGGGCGGGGCCAAGGCGGGCCGACCTCGACGCGCTGGGCGGGCGAGGTGGTCGCGCCCGCCACCGGGGATTACCAATTTCAGACTTATTCCAACGGCGGCATCAAAATGTGGCTGGACGGGAAGCTGGTGATTGACCACTGGCGCCAGAATTGGCTCACCGAGCACGACCAGGTGAAAGTCCACCTCGACCAGGGGCGGCATTACGCGATCAGGCTCGAATCCGGCGGCGACCAGACCACCACCATGACCTTGCAATGGAAAACGCCCGCGGTCTCGGCCAACACGTCGCTGTGGTCGGAAGTCGGCGACGGCGAGGACTACTATTTTGTTTACGGGCCGGCGTTGGACAAGGTGGTGGCGGGCTACCGGCTGCTCACCGGCCAGGCCGCGATGATGCCGCAGTGGTCGTTCGGCCTGTGGCAGTCGCGCCAGCGCTACGAAACCTCGCAGCAGAGCCTCGACGTGGTGAACGAGTTCCGCCGCCGGGAAATCCCTTTCGACAACATCGTCCAGGATTGGATGTATTGGCCCGAAAACGCCTGGGGTTCGCACCAGTTCGACCCGGCGCGCTTTCCCGATCCGCTGGCTTGGATCCAGGCTATTCACGATTTGCACGCGCACCTGATGATTTCCGTCTGGGGCAAGTTTTACCCGACGACCGACAACGCCAAGGCGATGCAGCAGGCGGGCTTCCTCTACCAGCCGACGCTCGACGAAAACATCCACGACTGGGTGGGCCGCGGGGGCTACAACTACACTTTCTACGACGCCTTCAACCCGGCCGCGCGCCAGCTTTTCTGGAAACAGTTGGACGCGGACTTGTTCAGCAAGCATGTGGATGCGTGGTGGATGGACGCCACCGAGCCGGACGTGGTGCAACCCTCGCCGCCGACACTCGACAAGCAGAAACATTTCATCGGCACGACGGCGCTCGGCCCGGCCGCGCGCGTGCTCAATGGCTATGCGCTAATGAACAGCGCAGGCATTTACGAAGGCCAGCGCGCCAGCGCACCCGACCAGCGCGTGTTCATCCTGACGCGCTCGGGTTACGCCGGGCAGCAGCGCTACGGCGCCGTCACCTGGTCGGGCGACATCACCTCAACCTGGACGGCGCTGGCGAAGCAAATCCCGGCGGGCCTGGGCTTCTGCCTCTCGGGCGTGCCGTATTGGACGATGGACACGGGCGGCTACACGATGGAGACGCGCTTTTCCACCAACAACCCGACGCCGGCTAGTCTCGACGAATGGCGCGAACTCAACGCCCGCTGGTTTGAATACAGCGCGTTCACGCCCTTCCTGCGCGTCCACGGCGAATTGCGCCCGCGCGAGATGTGGAATATCGGCGACGAGACGACGCCCGTTTACCAGGCCGAACTGAAATTCGACCAACTGCGCTACGCGCTCTTTCCGTATATTTATTCGCTCGCGGGCGATGTCGTGCAAAACGCCGGCACGATGATGCGCCCCCTCGTCATGGATTTTCCGCAGGACGCGACCGCGCGCGAGCTGACCGATGAATACCAGTTCGGCCCGGCCTTCCTCGTCGCGCCGGTGACGAAATACCAGGCGCGCAGCCGCCCGGTCTATCTGCCCGCGGGCGCGGCGTGGTATGACTTTTGGACCGGCCACGCGCAGCCCGGCGGCCAGACGATTGACGCGCCCGCGCCATATGACGCGATGCCGCTGTTCGTGCGCGCCGGCTCCATCATCCCCTATGGCCCCGCCGAACAGTATGTCGCCGAGAAGCCCGCCGACACGTTGACGCTGTATGTTTACGCCGGGGCGGATGGGAAATTCACGCTCTACGAAGACGACGGCCTGACGTATGCTTACGAAAAAGGCGCGTTCGCGCAGATTCCGATCCAATGGAATGACGCCACGCGCATGCTTAGCCTTGGCCCGCGCACGGGTTCGTTCAAAGGCATGATCGCCGACCGCACCTTCAACATCGTGCTGGTTTCCGCCAACAAAGCTGTGGGCTATGCGGCGGCGAACGCGCCGGACCTGAGTGTCCAATACCACGGCGACGCAGTTGCGGTGCAATTGCCGGCGGGGCGGTAGGGTTACGGTGGAATGGCAAACACCGCGTCAAACCCAGCCTGGGCAAAATGATGGTCGCCGGTCAAGGCCTTGGTAATTTTTCGTTCACGCATGACCACGAAAGACAAACAGTCGGTCAGCGACCAAGCCTTGTCATCATGATGGTGATAAAATTCAAGCGCGAGTTTTCGCAGCCGGTCATCCACATGCACAATTTCAAGGTGGCTTTCCAAATACGCCAAATAATCCTTGATGATCTTTCGGAGTTTGGTCTTCGCCAAAGTGTCAGCCAACTCCAGGAACACCCACTCCGTCGTCAGCAGCCGCACCCGCGTCTCGCCGGAATAGGCCATGACCCGGGCGCGATGCGGATCCAGCGTATTGAGCCTCGCCAGAAAATAATAGGTGTCCGCGAAGACCACATTCATCGTCCGTGGCGTTTGGGAATTCCCAGCCGATAGTGATCGTGGTTTAACGCCAAATCGGGTGGCGCGTCTTGGAGCAATCCGTCAAACGGAGCCAGTAGCTCCAACAGCGTAGGCACCACAGCTGGTTTGGCCTGGCGGACAAACCGCGCACGGGGGAGGCGGCGTTTGATCAAAGGGGCGGCTTTCATTTTGATAAAATGCTAAGTTCTGCCTCCCAAGGCAAGCCTGACCTGACCCCAAAACTCAACAGCGGCAAGGTAGGGCATGGACAAAGATAAACCGAAATGCATCCTGATTGTTAAATTTTCTTGGCGCCAAGCCGCAGATAAAGTTCTTCATAGGTCAGCACTTCTTCCTTCACTTTTTCCAAGGCAGTCTTACCACGATTGGGGCGAAAAATTGCAACTTTCACATCGAAGCCAGTGGAGGAAACTACCTGCATCGAAGTCCCAAGGACTTTTAGCGCTTCACCCCATTCCTTCGTGTAGGCATCAATGTGATCATAAAACACGTCTCCAATTTGCAATCTTTGCCTTTCCAGCGGCTCTCGAAACGCTACTGGAACTGGCCACGAATATGTAGAAAGAAAAGCCATAATCATCCCTTAGCCACCAAGGCATCTTGTTAATTTTTTCTTTGCTATATTCAGATCTTTCTTTGCATTTTCCAGCTTAATTTCAGCAGTTCGCATTTTCGCTAATGCTTTTTCTAAATCCGTTCCTGCCAGCCATAGCACAACTTTCTTAACCGCATCTTTGTTCGGACTGATAATCGCGTCTTCACTTCCAGCAAGGATGCTTAAACGATGCTTGCAGGCTTGTCCCATTTCTCCCGCTTGACATGTGCAAGTGGCAGTCAAATTCATCCCGTTTTTTATGAAAATTACGGAATAGGGCTCAGGGGCGGATCCCTGAACCTGAAACTTTATTTGTTCTGCGTTCGTCATTTTACAATCGCCTGATTGTAGTAAACAGGTATCGGCGGACGGCTCGGAGAGCCGTCCCTACCGAACGACCACCGTTTGGTCGGCGACCAACCGGTCAATCTCGGCGCGATGGTCTTCGTAAAAGGCGAGACATTCGTAAACCTGCGCCTTGGTCAGGCCGGGAAAGCAGCGCAGCACGCTGTCGGGCGTTTCGCCGTTGAGCAAAAGCCCGACCACGTCATGCACGCTCAGCCGGGTGCCTTCGAGGCACGCACGGCCCAAACGCACCACGGGGTCGCGCACAATATAGCGATAGGCCGCCACAATCATGGAATTACGTTATCTCAACTTTGGCTCTTGCGCAAGCACGCATCCAACTCGATTATTTTCCAGTGTTGAAAACGTCGCGGCCGCGCCTATGCTCCATTTGCCTGGCGGGTCGAGGACGCCCCGCCCACCCCACGATTGCTCCCCCTCCCCATGAAAAAACTGCTGCTGACTGCTTTGTTCGCTTCATTAATTTCCGCGCCGGTATTGTGCGCGCAGACGGCGCCGGACGCCGCGCCGGCCCCGGATCCGCACGCGCTTTATTTCGACGCGACGCAGCCGGTGGCCGCGCGGGTCGCGGATTTGCTCCAGCGGATGACGCCGGAGGAGAAGGACATGCTGCTGCACGCCGTCGGCACGTTTCCCACCGCGGCCATCCCGCGCCTGGGGATTCCCGAGCGCTGGATGGACGACGGCCCCAATGGCGTGCGTGAGGAAATCCAGCTCAACAGCTTTGGCGATGTTTACCCGCGCACCGATTTGACCGACGCCTCGACCGCGTTCCCGTCCGGCATCGGCCTGGCGGCGACCTGGAACCCCGAGCTGGCCAAGGCGGAAGGCCAGGCCATCGGCGAGGAGGCCCGCGCCCGGAACAAGGACATCATGCTCGGGCCGGCGGTAAACATCGAGCGCACGCCGCTCAACGGCCGCAGCTTTGAATACTACGGCGAGGACCCGTGGCTGTCCGGGCGCATCGCGGTGGGGTTCATCCAGGGCGAACAGTCGCGCGACATCGCCTCGTGCGTAAAGCACTTCGCGGCCAACAACCAGGAGACGCAGCGCGGCAGCGTCAACGTCAACGTGGACGAACGCACGCTGCGCGAGATTTATCTGCCGGCCTTCGAGGCGGCGGTCAAGGAGGGCGGCTCGCTCGCGATCATGGCGGCCTACAATAAAATCAACGGCGCGTATTGCGCGGAGAATGATTACCTGCTCAACCAGGTGCTCAAAAAGGATTGGGGCTTCCAAGGCCTGGTGATGACGGACTGGGGCGCGGCGCACACGACGGCGGGCTGCGCCATCGGCCTCGACCTCGAAATGGGCTCCCGGCCCGGCCCAAACTTTGATTACGACGCATTTTACCTGGGCAAGGCCTTTCGCGACGGCGTGGCTGACGGCACCTACCCGCTGGCGGCGCTCGACGACAAGGCGCGGCGCAACTTGTATGTGATGTTTGCCTCGCACGTCTTCGACCCCGGCCGCCAGACCGGTTCGATCAACACGCCCGCGCACCAGGCCACTTCGCGGATGGTCGCCGAGGAAGGCATGGTGCTGCTCAAAGACGAGCAAAACGCGCTGCCGCTCGACCCGGCGAAGGTCAAGACCATCGCGCTCATTGGTGAAAACGTGAAGCACTTGCAGGCGTTCGGGGGGCAAAGCTCGGGCATCAAGGCGTTCCACGAAACCTCGCCCTTCGACGGCATCACGGCGCGCGCGGGCGACGGCATAAAGATAATTTTTGCCCAGGGTTATACCGATCCGGCCAAGCCGGGGCCGGGCCAGTTGCCGCCTGCGGATATTGACAACCTGAACCTGGCCTTCCGGCAGTTGTTGTCCAAAGACCCGGATGCCGCCGCGGTTCTCGCGCAGCATCCCACTTTCCAGCCGCTGCCGGGCGGCACCACGGCAAATGAGCGCGCGCTCATTGCCGAAGCCGTGCAGGCGGCCAAGCAGGCCGACGTCGCCATCGTCATCGGCGGCCTGAACAAGAATTTCGACACCGAGGGCAGCGACCGGCCGGGACCTGCAACTGCCCGGCGACCAGGACGAATTAATCAACCAAGTGGTCGCGGCCAACCCGCACACGATTGTGGTGCTCGTCTCCGGCTCGCCGGTGGAGATGGGGCCGTGGCTGCAAAAAGTTCCCGCCGTGCTGCAAGCTTGGTATGGCGGCTCGGAGGCGGGCACCGCGCTGGCGCGCGTTTTGTTCGGCGACGTGAACCCCTCGGGCAAACTGCCCTGCACTTTTCCGAAAAAATTGTCGGACACGCCCGCGGCGGCCTTCGGCGAGGAAGCGTATCCCGGGGTCGGCGGCCAGGAGTATTACCGCGAGGGCCTGCTCGTCGGCTACCGCTGGTATGACACCAAAAACATTGAGCCGCTGTTTCCCTTCGGCTACGGGCTGTCCTACACCACGTTCAAGTATTCCAATTTGAAGCTCACGCCCGGCGACCAGAGCCAAGGCGTGTGGGCGACCGCGCAATTTGACCTCACGAACACCGGCGCGCGCGACGGCGCGGAAGTCGCGCAGCTCTACATCCACCAAAACCAACCCACGCTGACACGCCCCGAGAAGGAATTGAAGGGCTTTCAAAAAATCGCGCTCAAGGCCGGCGAAACCAAAACGGTGACCATCCCGCTCGCGCAACGCGCGTTCGCGTATTACGACCCGGAGAAAAAAGGCTGGCTGGCCGAGGCGGGCGCTTTCCAAATCCTCATCGGCTCCTCCTCGCGCGACATCCGCCTGCAGGACACCTTCAGGCTGGCGGCGACGAGTTTGACGAAGTGAGGGGGGACGACTGAATGATCAAACACCGGGAACCGGCTTAACCGCGTCGGGCGGCCAATAGAACATCCAATACCCAACTCTCAACATCGAACATTCAATAAAAGAGTCGCCGGAAACACCCTGATGAAATCGCAGATCAAGCCACCCCTCCAAGAACGCATTGACCTGCGAGCCATTTAACTCAATAATTCCCGTACCCTTTAACCCCTCCACCCCATGATCAGGCGTTTTCTGTTTGTCTCATTGTCGTTTTGTTCGGTTGCGCTGGCGCAAACGGCGCCCACGCCGCAACCCGTCAAGATTCTGCCGCCGGTGCCCACCAAGGTCATTGCCCCGGGCAATTCCGTGCCCGGCGGGCCGCCGATTCCGGATGCGTTCCCGACGGAAGCCGCGCACCCGCCGTCCATCTTGCTCTGGCCGTATGGCGCGCCCGGTTCGGAAGCGCACCGGGACGAGGCGGAAATCGTGGGCTGGCGGCAGGAGGCCGACATCGTTTTCCCCATCCTTTATAATATCCATAACCCGACGATCACGCCGTTCCTGCCAGCGCAGGACAAGGCAACCGGCTGCGCCGTCGTCATCTGCCCCGGCGGTGGGCATATGTTCCAGACGATTGACCGCGAAGGTTACGATGTCGGCCAATGGCTGGCCGACCATGGCGTCGCCGCGTTTGTGCTGAAATACCGCCTGGCCCGGGACACCGTCAATATCATCAGCGGCCAGCCGCAACCTTACACCGTGGCCGTCCATGCGCAGGCGGACGCGCTGCGGGCGCTACGCCTGGTGCGCAGCCGGGCGGCGGAATGGGGCGTGGACCCAAACCGGCTTGGCATCATGGGTTTTTCGGCGGGTGGCGAAGTGACGTTTGATGCCGCCCTGGCGAATGGCGCCGGCGACCCGAACGCCGCCGACCCGATTGACCGGCTGGACGCCCACCCGGATTTCATTGGCATCGTTTATTCCTCGCCGCCCCGGCAAATGAGCGCGCCGGATTATGTCATCCCGGCCAACTTCCCCCCGGCCTTCCTGCTCTGCTCCGCGAGTGATCCCTCCCCCGGCGTGTCTGGCGCCCAAGGTCTGGCGCGGTTTTACGGAGTCCTGAAAAACGCCCATATCCCGGTCGAACTGCACATCTACGAGGAAGGCGGCCATGGCTTCGGCGTACGCCAGTGGGATTACTCGGTGTCATCCTGGCCGAACTTGTTTCGCGGGTGGCTCAATGACCGCGGGTATTTGAAGAAATCCTCGAATTGATTTGTGGGTTGCTTTCGGGTATACTGCGTTTTTTATGCGAATCCAAAGAATGAAATGGTTGGCGCTTCTGACGGCGCCGGGGTTGTTGGCGGCCTTGGCGGCGGCTACTGCCGCGTCCGCGCCCACCGCGGCTCCGACTGCGGAAGCGGCCGCGCCGGTATTGCCGAAATTCGAGGACGCGACGTTTGAAAAGGATGTGCACCCGCTCATTGAGAAATACTGCTATGAGTGCCACGGCGACGGCATGGCCAAGGCGGATCTCGCCCTGGACAAATACAAGACGGTGGCCGACATGGAGAAGGACACCACCCGGTGGGAGACCGTGCTCGACAAAGTCCACCGGCATGAAATGCCGCCCGACGACGCCGACGCGCAACCAACCGAGCAGGAGCGCGACTTCCTCGTGGACTGGGTGGATCGCACCATTCATCAATACGACCCCGCCAACCCCGACCCCGGCCACGCGACACTGCATCGTCTCAACCGCTCCGAATACACCAACTCCATCCGCGACTTGACCGGGGTGAACTTCCAAGCCGACGAGGACTTCCCGGCCGACGACTCGGGCTACGGCTTTGACAACATTGGCGACGTGCTGTCGTTGCCGCCCATGCTCATGGAGAAATACCTGAACGCCGCCGATAAAATTCTGGACCAGGCCATCCCGACTGACCCGCTGGTTTGCCGCACGCAGAATTTTCCCGCGTATTTGCTGGAGACGGGTTTCAACGACCTCGGCGCTCAGGCGGGCGGCTGGGTACACCTCATCAGCTTGGAGGAAGGCCACGTCAGCCTCGACCAGTATATCCGTGCGCCGGGCGAATACAAAGTCAGCTTCGAAGGCTATGGCGAGCCGACCGGCGGGATTTCCCCGAACGGCGTCGGCTCGACCACGACGCCGCCGCCGACCCCTGTAATGCCGAAAATGTCCCTGCGCATCAACGGCGGGACGGTGGGCGTCGGGGAGACGTATATCCACCAATTTCAAATTGATGCGACCGACAAGGACCATCCGGGTGAATACTCATGGGAAGTCGGCCTGCCCGCCGGGCCGGTGGAATTGCACGAGGTGATGGACCGCATCCGCGGCGGCGCGAATGAGAACCTCATCACCAACGGCCGCGTGGGCGCGCAGCAAACCGGCGTGGGCTGGGTGAAATCCATCACCATCGAAGGGCCGCTGCCCGGTGTCATCACCCGCTGGCCCGCCGCCCAACTCACCGCCACCGGGCCGGGCACTGCGAATGCCGCGGGCGAGCGGATGATGACGGGCAACGGCGAGATCTCGACCAAGTTTACCGTGGCCCAGGCGGGCGATTACATCCTGCGGGCCACCGCCTACGCGCAACAAGCCGGCGACGAGCCGACGAAAATGGCCTTCCGCATGGATGGCCAGCCGGTCACCTCTTTCGACGTGCTGGCGCCGGCGCAGCGCCTGCAACTGCCCGGCGAGCGCGTGTTCTCCGGCCACCCCGCCTCGCTCGCGCTGCAAAAAGCGGTACCGCAGGTTTACGAATTCCGGCTGAAGCTCACGCCGGGTGAAAAAACTTTTTCCGCGGGGCTGGTCAATGAGTTCGCCGATCCCGACAATGCCAACCCCAACCTCCAGCGCCGCACCCTCACCATTCAGAACCTCGAAGTCGTGGATCTCACCCAGCCCTTCGTGCAGCCGGAATTGACGGACGAAATGAAAGGGTATTTCGCCCAGGAGGCAACGTCGGCCAACAAAGAACAGCGCGCACGGCAAATTATCACCCAGTTCGCGGAACGCGCCTGGCGCGGCCCGGTGGATCCCGCCGAGGTGGACAAGCTGATGGGGCTCTTTGCGCTCGCGGATAAGAATGGTGAGTCGTTTCCCGTTAGCGTCAAGGTGGCGATGAAGGCGGTGTTGGTGTCGCCACATTTCCTGTTCCGCGGCACGGCGCCTGACGCCGCCGGGCTGGCGGGCACGACCGGCCCGGAAATAAAAAAGACGGCGCTCGCAAAAACGACCACGGCGGCCAGCGGCGGCGAAAGCCTCGGCGTGCCGGTGGATGAGCTGACGCTCGCCTCGCGCCTCTCCTATTTCCTTTGGAGCAGCGCGCCGGACGACGAACTCCTCGGCCTCGCCGAGCACCACCAGTTGCGCGCCCACCTAGCCGAACAAGTCCAGCGCATGATTGCCTCGCCCAAATCTCAGGCGCTGGTGGATAATTTTGCCGGCCAGTGGCTCCAGTTCCGCAGCCTGGCGACGTTCAACCCCGACCGGGCGGTGCTGGGGGATGATTATTATAACGCGTGGCCCGAGTTGTGTGATGAAATGGAAAAGGAAACCGGGCTGTTTTTCAATTACGTGATGCGCCAGGACCGCAGCGTGTTCGATTTTCTCACCGGCAACTACACCTTTGTGAACGACGACTTGGCCAACTATTACGGATTACCTGCCATAACCGGCGACGACTTCCGGAAAGTCTCGCTGGACGGCACGCCGCGGCGCGGGGTGCTTACGCAGGGCAGCGTGCTGGTGCTGACCTCGAACCCAACGCGCACCTCGCCCGTCAAACGCGGCAAGTGGGTGCTGGAAAACCTGCTGGGCACGCCGCCGCCCCCCCCGCCGCCGAACGTCCCGGCGCTGGATAGCGAAACAGAGCTCACCGGCACGTTGCGCCAACAGATGGAGCAGCACCGTGCCAACCCGATTTGCGCCTCGTGCCATGCGCGCATGGACCCCATCGGCTTCGGCCTCGAAAATTTCGACGCCGCCGGCCTGTGGCGGGATACCGACAAGGACAGCCCGATTGACGCCTCCGGCAAACTACTCACCGGCGAAACCTTTAACGGCGCGGCAGACCTGGTGCAAATCCTCGCCGAGAAAAAGCGCACGGATTTCCTGCGCTGCCTGTCGGAAAAAATGCTCACCTACGCGCTGGGCCGCGGCCTCGAATACTATGACCGCGAGGCAACCGACCAAATCATCACAGAACTCGACAAAGGCGGGGACAAGTTCTCCGTGCTGATGATGAGCGTGGTCAACAGCGTGCCGTTCCAGGAAATGCGCCGCGCCGACGCACAGCCGGAAAAGCCAACAGAGAAGCCGACGACGACGGTAGCGGCGGTGCCATAGGCGTTGCGGTCAGCAAGTGCGCCTTCCGGTCGGCCATTGTATCCCAACGCTATTCCGCCGATACCTCCGGGCAGGGATTTGCGGAGGTTTTTTGGGCGATTGGGGCAGCGAAGTGGTCAAAGAGGACGTTCACCAGCAGCGCGCAGAGGCAGCCCAACAGAACCGCGATTACGCGGCTGACGGACCCATACCATGAGTGATCCCCTTGCATGGTGAGCGTGATGATGGCCGTGGCGGCGTAGGCGGCGCGCAGGCCTTCGTCCATTTTCAAGTGGTGGCAAACCATGCCGACCGCCATGATGCCGATGAACAGGTCGAGCAGGGGGATTCCAGCCAGGGCATTGAGCGCCCCGCCCACCAGCGCGGCAATGAAGTTGGCCTGGACGCGCACCACCGACGCGCGGAGCGAGGTGTGCAAAAAGGGCTGGATGACGATGACGGCCGAAATGGCGGCCCACGCCGCATTCACCGTGGCCAGCGTCACCATCTGCGACAGCAAAAACGCCAGCACGGCGGCGAGCGCGGCCTTGCAGGTGTAGATGAACGCCGTAAGCGTTGGGATGGAGGCGCGTGACGGCGTCATTCGCCCCATTTAATGGAGGCCCGGGGAAAAAGCAAACCCCGGCGGTGGCCTAGGATTGATGCAGTGAAGGGCGCTCGCGGCGAGGATAACATAGGACTTTGGCCCGCGCTATAAAAAAAGCGCGCCGAACGCAAAAGCGCGTCAAGGTCCGCCACCCGTCACCAGGTCTGGATGGGGGTATTGGTGTTGGGGTCAGGGCGGAAGGGATAGCGGCTGCCCTCGGGATTGAACTGGCCACGGTCGAGTTTGTAATAGTGGAAATTGGAATTCGGAGTGATGGAGATGCCGCGCTTGAATTCGTAGATGTAGTCGTATTTGTCGTCCGAGCCGGCATAATACCATTGGTTGAACATGTCGTTCGGGTTGCTATTGTTGGCGCGCACCTTGGCATTGACTTGGGCGAGGGTCGAATACTGGTAATCCGGCAGGCTTGCGCTGACGCCGGCGCAGCCACAAAGCACGAGCGCGAGAATCAGGATTGAAAGGCAGGATTTGTTCATGGGGGGATTGGCCAGCGGAAAGTCTGACGCAGTTGACTCACGAAAGGAAGGCAAAAGAGACAGGCTCGGTAAACGCCACCCGGCAAAAATAAACCCTTGCGCAAAAGGCGGGGAGGAGTTAGTTTGCCGGGTGACGGGCAGCCGTTGCTGATGGCGGCTGACCGACTGACCTTATGAGCAACTCCTGGCAATTACCCCGCCGGAAATTTTTACGCGGCCTCGGCACGGTCATGGCCTTGCCGTTTTTTGAATCGGCGCTGCCCACGGCACGCTTGATGGGCGCGACCGCCGCGCTCAAGACCTACCCGAAACGCATGGCGTTTATCTACATTCCGAATGGCGTCAACATCGCTTACTGGACACCGCAAACGACCGGCCGCAATTACGAAGTTCCTTACACGCTGGCGCCACTGGCCGATTTTCAGAACGACATCACCGTCCTCACCGAGCTCGACAATAACCAAGCCAACGATTTTGGCGATGGTGGTGGCGGCCACGCCCGCGCCTCGGCTACCTTCCTCACCGGCGTGCATCCGCGCAAGACCGCCGGGGCCGACATCAAGGCGGGCGTCTCCGTGGACCAAATTGCGGCGGACAAAATTGGCGACCAGACCAAGCTGCCCTCCTTGGAATTAAGCTGTGACCACGGCCAGCGGGCCGGCTCGTGCGACTCGGGCTATAGTTGCGCCTACCAGTTTAACATCTCGTGGAAATCAGACACGATGCCGATGAGTCCGGAAGTGGATCCACGCCTGGCCTTCGAGCGTCTCTTCGGCGCGGCCGACGATGCGTCCACCAAAGAAGCCCGCGCCAAGCGCGATCTGTATAACAAGAGCGTGCTCGACTATGTGCTCGATGATGCGCAGAGCCTCAGCCGCACCCTCGGCAGCACCGACCAGCACAAGCTCGACGAATACCTGTCCGCCGTGCGCGACCTCGAACGCCGCATCGAGGCGAGCGAGAAATATGTCATCGAGCTGCCGCCGGAACAGCGCCAGTTGAAAATGCTGGCCGATTACAATTTTGACGCACACGCCAAGTTGATGATGGATATCATGGCCTTGGCGTTCCAGACCGACGCCACCCGCGTCTCGACCTTCATTTTGGGCCATGATGGCAGCAATCGCCCCTACCCGCAGGCCAACATCTCGGAAGGCCACCACGACCTTTCCCACCACCGCAACGACCCGGATAAATTGACCAAGCTGGCCATCATCAACCGCTATCATATGGAGCAGTATGCCTACCTGCTGGGCAAATTGAAGTCCGTCAAGGAAGGCGAAGGCACGCTGCTCGACAACTGCATGGTGCTCTATGGCGGCGGTTTGAGCGACGGCAACTCGCACTCGCCGGAAAACGTGCCCGTCATCCTCGCCGGCAAAGGCGGCGGCGCCATCGCCGCAGGCCAGCATATCCGCCTTGATAAGCTGACCCCCCTCACCAACCTTTACCGCTCGATGCTCGACGTGATGGGCGCGCCGACGGAAAAACTCGGTGACAGCAACGGTAAGCTCCAGCAAATTTTCCAGTCGGCGTCGTAAACCCCCTTCAATATCGAACATCCAACGCTCAACATCCAACATCGAATGGATTTCCCGGAAGCAAGTTGTGGTGGCGTGATTGAATGTTCGAGGCATCAAGCGACCGCCAACTTTGGCCGCCTGTCATCCTCTATCAGATGATGCGTAAAGTAGCCCGCCCCTGTTTTTTCATTGGATGTTGGAGGTTGAAAGTTCGATGTTGGATGTTGGACTTTGAGATTTACCCCCATGCGTAAACTAAATTGTTTCTGGATTGGCTGGCTGGCGGCGGCGGTTTTGCGCGGGGCCAACGCCCCGGTGGCGTCGCCACCGGCCTCCGCCTCCGCTCCCTCCGCGGTGCAGTCGGCAACCGACGACCTGCCCACTGATTGGATTGATCCCGACACGGGCCACCGCGTGGTGCGCCTGTCGCGCGAGGACAACACGCAAAGCCTCTATTTCCACCAGAATCCCTTTACTCCCGACGGCACGCGGCTCGTCGTCACGGTGCCCAACGGCATCGCGACCATCAACCTGAAAACGCACGAAATCAAACAAGTTGCGCTGGGCACCGCGCCGACCCAACGGATTGACACGCATGACTCGACCCCAGCGGACCAGCGCATCGGGCATGTCGTGTGCGGCCGCAAAACGCCGACCGTCTATTACACCAAGGGCGCGGACGTGATGGCCACCAACCTCGACACGGGTGTCTCACGCAAAATCTGCGTGCTGCCGGATGAATTGTTCTGGGGAGCGGGGTTCACCGTCAATGCCGATGAGACGTTGCTGGCCGGCTCCGGCGATGCCAGTCCCGGTCCTTACGGCGCCATCGGGCCCAACTGGACGGGCAACCAGGCCCTGGGCCAGCGCATGGCGGCCCTCGTGCCCATGGTTCTGTATACGATTGATATTAAGACCGGGGAAATCAAAAAAATCTTTCGCGCCGAGCATGACTGGCTCAATCACGTGCAGTTTTCGCCGACCGACCCGAAACTGCTGATGTATTGCCATGAGGGCACCTGGAGCCAAGTGGATCGCGTCTGGCAAATTAACGTAGTGCCGCAAACCTACACCGTCCAGACCAGCGACACACTGGATAAAATCGCCGCCGCGCACGGCACCTACGCCGCGATGGTAAAGTACACGGCCAACCTGACCTCCGACACGCTGACCCCCGGCCAGCAGATCTTGCTGCCGCCGGGGCCGCCGCGGCTCGTCCACCAGCGCACGATGCCGGGCGAAATCGCGGGACATGAATTCTGGGGCGCGGACGGCCAAAACGCCTGGTATGACCTCCAAACCCCGCAGAGCCAGGTCTTCTGGGTCGGCGGCATGAATTTGGCCACCGGCCAGCACATCCGCTACTCGCTGCCGAAAAATGAATGGTCGGTGCACTACAACGTCTCGCCCGATGGCAAATTATTCGCCGGCGACGGCGGCGGCCCGAACAGTGTGGCCCGGGGCGACAACGGCCAGTGGATTTACCTCTTCACCCCCGACCCGACGACCGCTTCGACGATCAAGGCCGGCGATGAGGAGGTTAAAACGATGCAATTTAAGGCCGAGCGCCTGGTCAACCTGGCCAAGCACGACTACGGCCTGGAGCCGAACGTGAGCTTCACGCCAGACATGAAGTGGATTATTTTCCGCTCGAACATGCTCGGCGCGGCGCACGGCTCGCAGGTGTTCGCGGTCGAGATCGCGAAAGCCACCCAGTAACTTCCAACATCGAACATCGAATGAAAGGCGAAGAGGCAAGCTGCTGGTTCTTCATTGGAAGTTGGATGTTGGGCGTTGGATGTTCGATGTTGAATATTGGATGTTGAAATGACTTTTATGCGAAAACTACTCCATCCCCTTTTGCTTTCACTCTGCGCGGCGCGGGCCTTCGGTGCCGACGCCGCCCCGGCCGCCGCGGACACGAATCCGCGCGAATGGATTGACCCGGACACGGGCCACCGCGTCATCCGTATTTCCGACGAGCCAAACAGCCAGAGTCTGTATTTCCATTACAACTCCTACACCCCGGAGGGCGACAAGATGGTCTTCAGCGCCCCGAGTGGGATTTGGACGCTGGACTTGAAGACGCTCGGCCAAGGTACGCCAAAGACCGATTGGATTGTGGATGGTCGCAACGCCCAGGCGGCGGGAGGCGCGGGCCGCGGGGGCCGCGGGGGCGGTGGGGGCGGTGGGGGCGTGAGTCTGCTCATGGCGGCGTTCCAGTCGCGCGATGCCTATTACACGGCGAATGGCATCCTCTACGCGGTGAATGTGGACACCAAGGTTTCGCGCATCGTCACCACGGGCCGCCCGTTCGGCGTGAACTGCAATGAAACTTACGTCGGCTCGATGGTCAACCAGGTGGACCCCACCGGCAAGGTGCAACCGCCTACGCCGCCGACCCTCATCCCTCAGCGCCAGCGCATGTTTGGCGACAAGATCGCCGCCGGCATCCCCTTGACGCCAGACGAAGAATATGCCGCGACCAAGGAGGACGGCCTCGCTCGCCGGTTGCTCAACCCCAGTTCGATGGCCTTCAATTTCACGAATTTAAAAACCAAAACCTCGGTGATCGTGGGCTATCAATACGCCTCGATTGACCACCAGCAATTTTCGCCGACCGACCCTAATCTGGTGCTTTACGCGCACGAGGGCACCTGGCACGAGGTGGACCGCATCTGGACCATCCGCACCGACGGCTCCGACCAGCGCCTGATGTATAAGCGGCAGATGGACATGGAAATCGCCGGGCACGAATGGTGGAGCCACGATGGCCAGACCGTCTGGTTCGACTTGCAGACGCCGCGCAGCCACGATTTTTGGATCGGCGGCGTGAACGTGAAAACGGGTCGGCTCACCAAATACCACATCGAGCGCGACTGGTGGGGCGTGCATTTCAACTCCTCGCGCGACGACAAATTGTTCGCCAGTGACGGCGGCGACCCGACCCAGGTGGCGTTTTCCCAGAACGGCGAATGGATCAATCTGTTCCGCGTGCAGCCCGACGGCAGCGTGACGCGCGAGAAGCTCGTCAACCTCTCCAAGAACAATTACGTGACGGGCCAAGGCGGCATCGAGCCGAACGTCTCGATCACGCCGGACAGCAAATGGGTGGTGTTCCGCGCGAATATGCAGGGCGGCGTGGTGCAGGTCTATGCGGTCGAAATCGGCGGCGACCCCCAAAAAATCAGCAAGCCGGAAACGTTCGTGATGGAAAAGTAGGGCCGGGACGAAAACCCAAATTCACCGCCGCCCCTCCAAAAAAAATTCCCCCAATTCCCCATGCCTATCCTGCCCCATCCCACCCCGTTTCGCCTCATGCGCTGGCTGCCGTTTTTTTTACTGGCCGCGCTCACTGCGCACGCCGCCTACCAGCCGCCGGCCTCCCCGCGCGCCACATACAACTTTAATCCCGGCTGGAAATTCATGCGCCAGGATGTGCCCGACGCCGACACCGTGAACTTCGACGACTCGCAGTGGACCAACGTCAGCCTGCCCCACACCTGGAACGACACGGACACCTACCGCGCGTTGATCAGCCATGGCGCCGGCGACCAAAGCCACCCCTACCAGGGCATTGCCTGGTATCGCAAGCATTTCAAACTACCCGCAGGCACCGAGGGCCGGAAAATTTTCCTCGAATTTGAGGGGCTGAAACAAGCGGCGCATTTTTACCTGAACGGCCAGCCCATCGGCCTCTATGAGAATGGCATCACCGCGTGCGGGTTGGATATCAGCGCACTGGTCAAGTTCGGCGGGCAGGACAACGTGCTGGCGGTGAAAGTGGACAACACCATCGAATACCAAGAGGAGGCCACCGGTACCCCCTTCGAATGGAAGTTCAGCAACAGCAACCCGAATTTCGGCGGGCTGGACCGCGACGTTTGGTTGCACGTTATGGGGCCGGTGTATCAGACCCTGCCACTCTATGAAAATTTGAAAGCGACGGGTGTTTACGTTTACGGAAAAAACTACGACATCCCCGGCAAAACCGCCGAGGTCCATGTCGAGTCCCAGGTGCGCAACGAGTCGGCGGCTAATGCAGCCCTCGCGCTCTCCGAAGTGGTGGTGGATGCCGACGGCGTGGTGCGGGCGCAATTCAACGGCGAATCCAAAAACCTCGCCAGCGGCCAGACGGACACGCTGACCGCCGCCGGCCCGCTCACCAACGCGCGCTTTTGGGATTTGCATGATCCCTATCTTTACGACGTTTATTCCATCCTGAGCGTAAACGGCCAGGTGGCGGACGTGTGCAAAATTCACACGGGCTTCCGCAAGGCCGAATTCAAGGGCGGCGCGGGCACCGGCGGAGTGTGGCTGAATGATCATTTCGTGTGGCTCACCGGCTACTCGCAGCGCGTGGTCAATGATTGGCCCGGGCTGGGCCAGGCGTATCCGGACTGGATGCATGACTTCAATGCCGCGCTGGTGCGCGCCAGCAATGGCAATTACATCCGCTGGATGCACATTTCCACGCAGCGGGTGGATGTTACCTCGTGTGACAAATACGGCATTGCCGAGGTCTGCCCGGCCGGCGACGGCGAACACGATGTCACCGGCCGGCAATGGGACCAACGCGTCGAGGTCATGCGCGACTCCATGATTTATTTCCGCAACCACCCGAGCATCCTTTTCTGGGAGGCGGGCAATGCCGGCATTGCTGCGGACCAAATGAAGCAGATGGTGGACCTGCGCAAAACCTTCGACCCGAACGGCGGCCGGGTCACCGGTTGCCGCTCGCTCAACGACCCGGGGGCCATCGCCGCGGCGGAGTATTTTGGCGTCATGCTCGGCGGGCCTTACCGCGACCAAACCCGCGACCAGGCCCCGATGATCGAGACCGAGGACTTCCGCGATGAAGGCCCGCGTGGGATTTGGGATGACTATTCGCCGCCGTCCTTTGGCTTCAAGAAAGGGCCGAACGACAGCTACAATTGGAATTCAGAGACCTTCAGCCTCGCCGCCGTGCGCAGCTATTACCGATTCGTCACCAACCGCATTGACAATCCCGATCCCGCAAGTTCCAAGTGGTCCGCCTACGCCTCGATTTATTGGTCGGACTCCGATGCCGACGGCCGGCAGGACAGCAGCGAGGTCTTGCGCGTCAGCGGCAAGGTGGACGGCGTGCGCCTGCCCAAGGAGATATTTTTCACCTCGCGCGTGATGCAAAGCCCGACGCCGGACCTCCACATCATCGGCCACTGGACCTATCCGGCGGGCACGAAAAAGACCGTCTATGTGATCGCCAGCGTTTGCGACGCCGTCGAATTATTCCTCAACGGCCAATCGCTGGGCGTCAACAAAGCCCCGGACAATGGCTATGTGTATGCTTTTCCGGATGTGGCGTTCGCGCCGGGGACGCTCAAGGCCGTCGCCACCCGGGGCGGGCAAGTTGTCGCGCAGCAGGAACTCAAGACCGCGGGCGAACCCAAGGCGATCAAGCTCACCGTCCACACCGGCCCGCAAGGCCTGCAAGCCGATGGGGCTGACGTGGCCTTGATTGACTTCGAGGTGGTGGACGCGCAGGGCAACCGCTGCCCCACCGACGAGGCGCGCGTGGACTTCGCTGTGGACGGCCCGGTCATTTGGCGCGGCGGCTTCTGCAGCGACAAGCTCGATACGACCAACAACCTTTATCTCGACACCGAGTGCGGCATCAACCGCGTGGCGATCCGCTCGACGCTCACGCCGGGCACGATTACGCTCACCGCCACGCGCGCGGGCCTCACCTCCGCGACCGTGCAAATCCCCTCGCAGCCCGTGGACATCAAGGACGGCCTCAGCACAGCAATGCCGCCGACGTATTCCGGCTTGTCGCAGACGATTCCGGGCCTAGTGCCGTAACAAGCACCCGGCGCAGTTCTTGACCCAACACGCAAACCCCCGCAACCCCCAAAAAAGCAATTTCCTGCTGCGATCAGTTTGTGGTCAGGCATTGGAGTTCTGCGAGCGGATGAAGGAATAGCGATAAATATCGTCGCGCCGCTGCCAGCCCCGCTTCTTCCAGTAATCATTCGTGCGGTGATTAGAGACGAAAACATCTAGGTGGGTCTTCACGATGCCGGCCTCCGCCAAACGATCCAGACAGCGGGTAACCAGCGCTTGGGCGATCCCGCGCCGGCGATGTTGCTCCTCGACGATCACATGCTGGAGGTAGCCGCGCCGGCCATCGTGGCCGCACAGGGCGCAGCCGATGACTTTCCCTCCTTCTTCAGCAACGAAGCTGAAACCGGGATTCCGCGCCAGATAACGGGCGGCGGCTTCCTTCGAATCGGCCTCGCGAACCGCCACGCCGGGGGTTCGCTTCATCAGCGCGAGCACTTCGTCGTAATGATCGAGGGTGAGTTTCGTGATCTTCATCTTTGCCTAACGTTCAAGATTAACCCCCCACCCCGGAACCCCGGCAACCCCAAAAAAGAAAATTCCTATCCGTTTTTCCGGCGGTAGCGGATGGCGAAAACTATTCCGAAGATGACCAGGAGGACCATGCCAATGAGGTTGGGGATGTTGACCGACGAAGTATGCGGCGGGCCGTCCCACACCACGTCCATCAGTTCGTCGAAGGTCACGGCCTTGGCGGTGCGGTTTTGGAGGAGCACCGTTTTCCAATCGTCGGGCATCTGCGGCGGCTTGCCGGGTTTGGTGGGCGGTTGGTCATTGCCGCCGGCGATGAGGCCGTGGATGCTCAAGGCGATGGGGCCATCGTGGACGGGTGGCGGCTCGACGGCGGCAAGTTTCTGGCGCAGGGCCGCGAGCCGCTGGTCCGCCGGAGGAGGGGCAAGGGAAATGAGCCAGATGCGGGATTGCGGACCGGGTTTCACGGCGGCGACGATGTCAAGGTCATCCGGGGCGGTGGTGTTGGCGAAATATGTCTCACACACGTCTTGCAGTTTTTTAGTGTAGGTGGCCAGGTCGTCCAGCGAAGCGCGCCCGACGGTGGCGGCCTGCGGGAGGTAGAATTCCACCCCGGCGGTGTCGAAGCCTTTGGGTATGTCAACGGCTTGGCTCGCCAAAGGACTAAGAAACAAGGCCAGCGACAAGAGGAAGAATGGTTTCATTCGCAGGGTCAATTTCAGCATTTTTCGGGAATTAAGCACGCTCAAAAAACGGGCCATCTCCCGCTTGCCAATGGCCGCCGGGATGGCGTATATCTAGATACCCCCACCCACCCCACTCATGAACCCCCTCCTTTGGAAACCCCTGGCTGCGTTGGCCGTCTTTAGTCTGGCCGTGGCCGCAACGCAACTTGACAATTCCGCGCCGGCCACCGCCGCGCCAGCGCCTTTTCCCGTGAATATTACGGTGGACGCCGCCAAAATCGTCGGTCCCTGGAAGCCGGTTTACCGTTTCTTCGGCGCGGATGAGCCGAATTACGCGACGATGAAAAACGGCACGAAGCTCATCAACGAACTCGGCCAACTACAGCCCGGCGATGTTTACTATCGCGCGCACAACTTGCTGACCACCGGCGACGGCACGCCCGCCCACAAATGGGGCAGCACCAATGCCTACACCGAGGACAAGGACGGCAATCCCATCTACAACTGGACCATTCTCGACAAAATTTTCGACACTTACCGCGCCGCCGGCATTCATCCCTATGTGGAGATCGGGTTCATGCCCGAAGCGATGTCCACCCACCCGGAACCCTACCAGCACCACTTCGACCAGGGCGAAAGCATTTTCACCGGGTGGGCTTATCCGCCGAAGGATTACAACAAATGGGGCGAACTGGTTTACCAATGGGCCAAGCATTGCGTGGAGCGCTACGGTTTGGCCGAGGTGCAAAAATGGTATTGGGAGGTTTGGAATGAATCCAACACCCAGCGCAACGGCATCGGATATTGGAGCGGCTCGATCCCGGATTATTACAAGCTGTATGACTACGCCGCCGCCGGCGTGCGCCGTGCCATCCCAACCGCGCGGGTCGGCGGCGCGGATTCAGCCGGCAATGGCGGCGCCTGGTCGCGCAATTTCATCGAGCATTGCCTGACGGGCACCAACTACGCCACCGGCCAAGTCGGCGCGCCGTTGGACTTTTTCTCCTTCCACGCCAAGGGCCACACGCCGACGATGGTGCAGGGCCATTCGCAAATGGGCATTGACGGCCAGCTCCAGGCCATTGACGGCGGCTTCGCCATCGCGGCCTCGTATCCGCAGACGAAAGGTGAACCCATCGTCATCGGCGAATCCGACCCGGATGGGTGCGCGGCCTGCAATAACGAAGCCTTGAAGGCCTACCGCAACAGCTCCGTGTATGCGACTTACACCGCAGCCTGCATCGCGCGCGAGTTCGAGCTGGCTGACCGCCATGGGGTCAATTTCGAAGGCGCGCTGACCTGGGCCTTCGAATTTGAGAACGAGCCGTATTTCTTCGGCGAACGCGTGCTCGCCAGCAACGGCGTGGACCTGCCCATCCTCGATGTTTTCCGCATGTATGCCAAGATGGACGGCCAGCGCGTCGCGACCACGAGCGACCACGGCATCAGCCTCGACAACATCCTGCGCTCCGGCGTGCGGGGCGACCCGGATGTCTCGGCCCTTTCGACCCTCGGCAAAAACAAACTCTGTGTCATGGTCTGGCATTATCACGACGACATTGTGCCCGGCCCCGACGCCACGGTGTCGCTCGACCTCTCCGGCCTGCCGAAGGACGTGACAAAAGTCAAAATCACGCACTACCGCATTGACGACACGCACAGCAATTCTTACACGGCGTGGCAGCGGATGGGTTCGCCGGCGCAACCGACGCCCGAGCAATACGCGCAACTTGAAAAATCGGGTCTCTTGGAGGAATTGGCGCCATCTGCCGGCGCCACCCCGCCCTCAGCCACGAACGGCGAATTGAAATTGCCGGCCTTCACCTTGCCCCGCGAGTCGGTGTCGCTGGTGGTCGTGGAGTGGGAATAGCGTGCGGCACGACCCACTCCCGCGCTTGCCTTTTATATAAAATCTGTTTTTAATTACTCCATGTTTGCCGAATATCTCACCAAGGCTGCGGAAAAGGCGGAATACGAAAAAATGGAGACTGGCCGCTTTTTTGCCACCATTCCCGGCTTCAAGGGTTTGTGGGCCGATGGCTCCACCGTTGAAGCCGCCCGCCGCGAGCTGCTGGCCACTCTCGAGGGTTGGTTACTACTCGCCATCCGTTTTGGGGATGAGGTTCCGGTGGTTGGCGGGATCAACTTGAACAAAATCGGCCATCATGCCAAAGCCCGTAAGCCGGCGTGAATTCATCCGCCGAATGCGGGTGCTAGGCTGGGACGGTCCGCTTCCCGGTGGCCGTCATGAATTTAGGCGGCATCCGCTTACCGACATGAAAGTGCCTATTCCAAATCCCCACCGTGGCGACATTGATTGGTTGCTGACGAAGCGAGTTCTCAAGCGAGCGAGTATCCGAACAAATGACTGGGATAGGACTTCGCCGTGAAGTTGGCCGGCCCCGCTTTCCGCCCTTGCTGGAGTCTGGGAAATGTTGCAACCTAGGCTTCCCCATGAAACCCCACCCTGCTGCCTATTCCGTTCGTTTTGAAAAAAAATCCTTGGTGAATTTCCTAGCCCGGTGGGCCGCCGCCGTGCTTTCCCTCGCTGCGGCGCTCCTGTCCTCATGTGCCGGGCTGCCGCCGCGCCTTGATGCGGAAGCCAGCCCGCGCGAGCGAATTAATTTCGATGCCAACTGGCGCTACATCCAGAACGACCCGGGCGACGCAGGCAATACTCTAGCCTATGCTCAAATCAAGCCCGACTTGCTGGCTAATTCCAATTTTGCCGACTACGTGGTGCGGCCCAATCCGGATCGCAACCCCGGCCAAAACGTGTCGTATGTCAAACCGGACTTTGACGACAGTTCGTGGCGGCAGTTGAATCTGCCGCACGACTGGGGCGTCGAGGGGCAGTTCGACATGAGCCTTAATGCCGCCACCGGCCACCTGAAATATTTCGGCACCGCCTGGTATCGCAAGACGTTCGCCATTCCCGCCAGCGACCAGGGCCGCCGCATCCTGCTGGATGTGGATGGCGCGATGGCCTATCCCTCGATCTGGCTCAACGGCCAATTTCTCGGCGGCTGGGCCTATGGTTATTCTTCCTTTGAGGTGGACTTAACGCGCTACCTGAAATTCGGCGGGGACAACGTCCTCGCCATCCGGCTCGACAATCCGAATAATTCCTCGCGGTGGTATCCGGGCGGCGGGATCAACCGCAACGTGTGGCTGGTCAAGACCGACCCCGTCCACGTCGCGCACTGGGGCGTTTATGTCACGACCCCCGCCGTGACCAAGGATTCCGCCACCGTCAGCGTCAAGGTGGACGTGAGCAATGAAAACGCCGCCACCGCGAGCGCGCGCGTGCAAACTGAAATTTACGCGCTCGACGCCAACGGCCAACCCTCCGGCGCGCCCCTGGCCTCCGCCACCTCGGACAGCCTGAGCGTGGACCCCGGCGCCATCAAATCCGCCGCGCTCTCGCTGCGGGTCGCCAATCCGAAATTATGGGATCTGCAGAATCCGAACCTCTATGCCGCCGTCACCACCGTGTTGCAGAATGGCCGGGAGGTGGACCGCACGGTCAGCAATTTCGGCATCCGTACAATCTGGTTCGATCCAAACCTAGGCTTTTTCCTCAACGGCGTGCATGTGCCGCTCAACGGCGTGTGCGACCATGCCGACCTGGGGCCGCTGGGCAGCGTGGTCAATGTGCGCGGCCTCCAGCGCCAACTCGAGATCCTCAAGGAAATGGGGTGCAACGCCATTCGCACGAGTCACAATATGCCCGCGCCCGAGTTGCTCGACCTGTGCGACAAAATGGGCATTATGGTCATGGATGAGTCGTTCGACACCTGGGACCGCGCCAAGTCCCGCAGCGACTACAACCTCCTGTGGCCCGACTGGCACACGACGGACGAACGCTGCCAAGTCCGCCGCGACCGCAACCATCCGTCGGTCATTTTGTGGAGCGTCGGCAACGAAATCGGCGACCAAGGCTCGGCACTCGGCAACCAAATCCTCGCCGAATTAATCACGACGGTTCATGCGGAAGACCCCACGCGCCGGGTCCTCACCAACAACAGCAGCAACAACGGATTTACCATTTATCCGGAGGATGAATACGCCTACGGCTACAGTTACGAGCCGCGCATCAACCCCGGTTACACGGCCTACCATCAGCAGCGACCCAACGTCGTTCTGATGAGCAGCGAGTCGGCCTCGTGTATCAGCGCGCGCGGCGTGTATGTGTTCCCGATGACAGACAACAAGAGTGGCGGTGCCGCGCCCAATCATTTGATGAGTTCCTACGACCTCTACGCGCCGCCCTGGGCCAGCAAGCCCGACACGGAGTTTGCCGCGCTGGACCAGAATCCCTTTGCCGCGGGTGAATTTGTATGGACGGGTTTTGATTACATCGGCGAGCCGACGAACAACGGCCCCGGCGGCGGCGGGGGTGGCGCCCGCGCCGCGGGCAACGGACCACCCGACACCTCGCGCAGTTCCTACTTTGGCATCATTGACCTCGACGGTTTCAAGAAGGACCGCTTCTACCTCTACCAGGCGCGCTGGCGGCCGGATTTGCCGATGGCGCACATATTGCCACATTGGAACTGGGCCGGCCGCGAAGGCCAGGTGACGCCCGTAATGGTTTACACTTCGGGCGACGAGGCCGAGTTGTTCCTCAACGGCGTCTCGCAAGGCCGCAAAACCAAGGGCCAGTTTGAATACCGTCTGCGCTGGGACGACGTGGTTTACCAGCCCGGCGAACTGCACGTCGTCTCCTACAAAAACGGCAAGGTCTGGGCCGAGGAAACCGTCAAGACCACGGGCGCCGCCGCCCAGGTCAACCTCGCCGCCGACCGCGCCGCCATCGCCAACGACGGCTCGGACCTTTCCTACATCACTGTTTCCATCAAGGACAAGGCCGGCCTCACGGCGCCGACCGCAATGAACGCGCTCCACTACGAAATCTCCGGCCCCGGCGAAATCGTCGCGGTAGACAATGGCGACGAGACGAGCCTCCTGCCTTTCCAAAACAGCAAGGACAGCAAAGCCTTCAACGGCCTCGCGCTCGTCATCGTCCGCGCCAAACCCGGCCAATCCGGCAAAATCACCCTCACCGCGACTTCCGACGGCCTGACGGCGGGGACGGTGGATGTTGCGGCGAATGCGCCTGAATAATGGAAAATGAAAGATGGAAAAATAAATGCCGCCGGTCGCCAGTCCTCCCTTGTCCAAAGGCGCCATTTTGTTTGCGTGTGATTTTTCCATTTTCCATCTTCCATTTTCCATTCTGCTTATGTCAACTTGGCTTCTTCTCGACGGCAACAATCTCGCCTACCGCGCGTTCTACGGCATGCCGGAGCTGGCGCGCGCGGACGGCTTCCCAACGGGCGCGCTGCACGGCTGGGTGCGCACGCTTTGGATGCTCCAGGACCAGGAAAAGGGCGCGCGCGCCGTCGCCTTTTTCGATCTCGGCGCATCCACCCGGCACGAAGCATTGCTCGCCGATTACAAGGCCCAGCGCAAGGAAATGCCCCAGCCGCTCTTTCAACAATTGGAGCCCATCAAGAAGCTGACGCGCGCGCTCGGCCTCGCCGTCGTCGAGCAGCGCGGCATTGAGGCCGACGACCTGCTGGCCTCTGCGGCGCAAAAATTATCCGCCGCGGGCAACACGGTGCTCATTGTCAGTGCCGATAAAGACTTCGGCCAGCTCGTGGGCGATGGTGTCCTCCAACTCGTGCCGCCAGCGACCGCCAACCCCAAACTCGGCTGGAAGCGGCTCAATGCCGCGGGAGTGAAGGAAAAATTCGGTGTAGGCCCCGCGCAAATTCCCGCGCTGCTCGCCCTCACCGGCGACACGTCGGACAACATCCCCGGCCTCGACGGCGTCGGCTACAAGACCGCCGCCAAATGGCTCGACGAGTTTGGCGACCTCGACACCCTGCTGCGCCGGTGGGACTGGGTGAAACCCGAACGCTTCCGCCCGCAACTGCGCGACGCCGGCGCGTTGATGAAACGCAATCTGGAACTCGTCACCCTCCAAACCAGCCTCGACCCCGGCCCGCTCGACCCGCCCCAGCCCGATCTCGCCGCTGCCTGCGCGCTGCTCGAGGAAATGGAAATGAAGCGCACCCTTGAAGAGGCGAGGCGGCGGCTGGGATAAAGCGCAAAAATTTTACCCAAAGAATACAAGGAGGCCATTAGTGAAGGACTTTTTTTGTGTTTATTTCGGCGGTGGGTCAATTTAGCATTACCCGCGTTTTCCGTGTTTTCCTTGGTTCAATTTTAACCTCCCCATGCATTTCACTCCAATCTTGCTGATGGTGCTTGCGCAAACGCCGGCGCAAGCGCAGCCCCACGCCTCCGCTGCCGAAGCCGGCCCGGCCCTGCCGCCAAATGTATTGTCCGTTCCCGACCACGGATGGATGCCGCTCTTCAATGGAGAAAACCTCGACGGCTGGTATACCTACCGTGTGCGCGACGGCAAAAACAACGATGTCCAGCATGTCTTCAAGGTCGAAAATGGCACGATTCATGTGCTCGACGTGCCCGACCCGGCCACACCGCAGCCCAACGGTTATCTGGCGACCAACGAGGAATTTCGCAACTACCGCGTGCGGCTCGAATACAAATGGGGCACCATTAAATTCGCCGTGCCCCGTCATCCCGACGGCCTCCCGCGCGACGCCGGCCTGCTTTACCATATGACCGGCCCCGACCGGGTCTGGCCGACTTGCGTCGAATTCCAAATTGACGAGCACACCACCGGCGACGTGTTTTTGCTGCCCAACAACCCGCCCAATCCATCCGCCGACACGTCGGTAGTCGCCAACGCCGACGGCACCCCGCGGGAACAAGGGCGCGGCGTTTATACCTTTCAGGCCGGCGGCGTGTGGGTTACCGACCATGGCCAGCGCCTCATCCGCAGCCAGCAATTCGACACCATGGATGGATGGAACACGGTCGAGCTGTTCACGACCGAAAACAGCGGGGTCCACGTCGTGAATGGCCACGTCAATAATTTCGTGCGTAATCTGCAACTGCCCAACAACGGCGGCCCGTTGAGCCAGGGCAAAATACTCCTGCAGGAAGAAAACAACGAAGTCTTTTACCGCAAGGTCGAAATCAAGCCGCTGTTTGCGGATCGTTACGGCGGCCCGGCGTATAAGGTGCTCGTGGTTGGCGCCGCCGCGAATGATCCGGCGGCCCAAGCCGTCCAAAAACTTGGCACGGAAAACAATTTTACCGCAGACTTGGGCGATCCCGCTTCGTTCACCGCGGACAATCTGAAGCAATACAAGGCCGTGGTGGTTTTAAGTGGCGGCATCGGTGCGGTCAACTTCGGCGAGCAGCAAGCCCTCCAGGACTACCTCCACGCCGGCGGCGGTTTCGTCGCGCTGGCAGCGGCCGCCGAAGCCAAGCCCGGTTGGGATTGGTATGCCAGGCTCGTCGGCGCGGTGGTGGACAACGCGCCCACCGCCATGGCCCAGCTCAAACTTGAGGACGCCTACCATACTTCGACCTCGTCGCTGCCCCTGACCTGGTTACACGCCGACCAGTGGCCCAACTTCAAAGCCAACCCGCGCGCGCAGGTGCATGTTATCGCCACCGTGGATGAATCCACCTACACGGGCGGCACCATGGGTGCGGACCATCCGGTGGCGTGGTGCCAGTATTTCGAGGGCGGCCGCTCGTTTTACACCGCGCTCGGCTCCGCGAAAGAGGACTATTCCGACCCGCTGTTCCTGATCCACCTGCTCGGCGGCATCTGCTTTGCCGCGAACACCGATGGCGCCCCGCCGCCGGGGGCGACCGTGCTCTTTGACGGCACCGACACTTCGCACTGGGTCGGCAAGGACAACACGACCTTCACCTGGTTGTTCCACGACGGCGTAATCGAGCCGCCGCCCGCCACCTACCCCAACGGGGTCCGCGTGATGACCGGCGACCTGCACACGAAGGAAACCTACACGGACTTTCAACTGCACGTCGAGTTCAAGGTGCCCGCCACCAATTTTGACCCCGATCGGCAAGAACAGTCGCGCGGCAACAGCGGCGTGTATATGCAAGGGCGTTACGAGAACCAGATCCTCGACAGCTACGACCACCCCATCGCGGGAATGAACGACGAGGGTGCGATTTATGGCATCAAGGACGCCGACTTTAACGCGAGCGTCCCGGCCGAAGTCTGGCAAGCCTATGACATCACTTTCCACGCCGCGCGCTGGCAGGACGGTAAAAAAATCTCCGATGCGCGGGTCACTTCGTATCTCAACGGCGTGCGCGTGCAAAATGACACGGCCATCCCCCGCTCCACTCAAAGCAGCATGATGACCGAAGGCCCCGAGCCCGGCCCGATTGCGCTGCAGGACCACCTCAACGCCGTGCAATTCCGCTACGTTTGGGTCAAGCCGCTCACCGATTCAAAATAAGGCGGGCGGCTCAATTTCTTGGTTTCTGCAAAAACTCCAGCACTTCGCGTAGGGAGCCAGCGCGGGCGGCGGCGAGTTTTTGCGCGGTGGAGGAGACGGGCGCCAGATCGGGAATCCACACCGCTCGGGCGCCCGAGGCGTGCGCGGCCTGCAGCCCCGGCTCGGAGTCCTCGAACACACCGCAATTTTCCGCCGCCGCACCCAGCGCCGCGGCCGCGCGCAGATAAATGTCCGGCGCAGGCTTGCCGCGCTCGACCTGGTCACCGCCGATGACAACGTGGAAAAATCCGCGCAGATTCGCCGCCGCCAGCTTGCGCTCGGCCTTGGGGGTGCGCGTGGAGGTTGCCACCGCACAGGGTCGGTTCTGTGCGGCGAGCCAAGCGAGCAATTCCGCCACGCCCTCCTTCACCGGGACGCCTTGCGCGAGGAAAACCTCGTAATGTTGTTCCGAGCGCGCGACCAGCCGGGTGGTCAGCGCTTCGTCGCCGACGCGCGCGGCGAGCCGCTGGAAAATGTCCGACCCGCGCCGGCCGATGAGTTCGAGGAAGGCATCTTCCGGCAGGGGCACGCCCAAGTCGTCCGCGGCGGCGTGGAGCGCGCGGCGCGAGAGGCGCTCGGTGTCGAAGAGCAGGCCATCCATATCGAAGACGAAGGCCCTGCAATCGTGGAGAAATTCCATAAAGGAGTTGTTTTACCGCAAAACACACAAAGGACGCAAAAGAGAATCGTTGTTATTCCTTTGCGTCTTTTGCGTTTTTTGCGGTAATAAATCCAGATGCCAACGCTCGACCAAATCGCCGCCTACTGCGACCGGCGGGTGCGCGTGCGCGCCATCGCCGATTTTCCCGGCGCGCTCAACGGCTTGCAAGTATCCAATTCCGGGCGCGTGACGAAAATCGGCGCGGCGGTGGACGCCGGGATGGTGCCGTTTGCGCTGGCCGCCGCGTCGGGCGTGGACTTTCTCATCGTCCACCACGGAATGTTCTGGGATGGCGCGCAGCCCATCACCGACGAGCGCCAAGCCCGGCTGAAGGCCTTATTTGACGCCGATTGCGCGGTTTATTCCGCCCACCTGCCGCTCGATGCCCATCCGAAAATCGGCAACAACACGCTGATTGCGCGTGCGCTCGGGCTGAAGGTTTCCGGCTGGGGCATCCCCTATCAGGGCACGCTGATTGCGGCGCTCGTGGACCAGGCGCCGCCGCGCATACAGTTGAAGAAAAAACTGGAAAAGCTTTTCCCGCGTGGCATCACGGCGCTCGAATTCGGCCCGGCCCGGCCGCGCCGGCTGGCGATCATCAGCGGCAGCGGCAGCTCGTGCGTCGCGCACCTGCGCGAAGCGGGCGCGGATACGTTGGTGACGGGCGAGCTGAAGCAGTCCGCGTTCAACGCTGCGCAGGAAGCAGGCCTCAATTTGTATATTTGCGGGCATTATGCAACGGAGATTTTCGGCGTGTGCGCGCTGGCGCGGGAGTGCGCGGCCCGGTTCCGCGTGCCCTGGGAATTTCTCGACACTGGCTGCCCGCTCTGATTGCCTTGCGCCCATGAAAACTTACGGACTGCTCCATGGCCCCAACCTCGACCGCCTCGGCAAACGCGAGACGGACGTTTATGGCCGCGCCACGCTGGCCGACCTCGAAGCCAAGGTGCAGGCCGAGGCGAAGGTGCTTGGCGTGAAGCTGGAATGCTTCCAGTCAAATCATGAAGGCGCGCTCATCGAGCAAATCGCGCGCTGGGCGGACGCGGGCGTGGCCGGGCTGGTCATCAACGCCGGCGCGCTCACGCACACGAGTGTCGCGTTGCGCGACGCCCTCGCCGGCAGCAATCTACCCTGCGTCGAGGTGCATATCTCGAACATTTACAAGCGCGAGGAGTTCCGCCACAAATCCTACACCGCCGGCGTTTGCATCGGCATCGTGTCGGGCCTGGGCATCGAAGGCTATTTCGCCGCGCTGCGGTTTCTGGCGGGAATGAAGAAATGACGGGTCCGCCTAGGAGGGACCAGAGCTGCTGCCCGCCCGGCCCATGAACATACCCGAGTATTTGACGAGGTAGCCCACGCCGGAAAAGGCCGTCAGCCCCGCCGCCGTGACAAAGAGCCACAGGCCGGTGAGTTGGGCCATGCGCGCGGCGTGCGCATGGTGAAAATCCGCTTCGAGCGCGTGCGCAAGCAAAAGCACAGAGACACTCACCAGTTGCAGCACGGTTTTGATTTTCCCCGTGCGCTCGGCGGCGAGGACGCGGCCTTGGCTGGCCGCGACCAGGCGCAGGCCGGTGACGAGGAATTCGCGCGCAAAAATAACCAGCACCAAAAACAGCGCCCAATCCGGCAGCAGCGGGTCGCGCGCGCCGGGCATGGGCACGAGCATCGCAATCATGAGGCCGACGACGAGCACCTTGTCTGTCAGCGCGTCCATAAGCTTGCCGAAATCCGACACAATGCGGTAGCGGCGCGCGAGGTAGCCATCGAGCCAGTCCGACACGCCGCCGAGGACAAAGACGACGAAGGCCGCCGTCGCCGCGCCGGGCAGTTGGGCGAACACCAACGCCACCACCACGAACAGCGCGGGCACGCGCGAGAGCGTGATGAGGTTGGGCCAGTTCATGGCGGGAGCGGAGCCAGGCCCGGCGCGCGCCGCGAATCGGCTTGCGTCGGCGGACGGGACGCGGAAACTAAATCAGGCGGCAACGCCCTTGGCCAGCCGATTCGGAAACCCGCCCGCGCGCATGAAACTCGCCCTCTACCCCGGCACCTTCGACCCCGTCACCCACGGCCACCTCGACATTCTCGGGCGAGCCTGCCGCCTGTTCGACGAGGTCTTGGTGGCCGTCGCGCCCAATGCGACGAAGGCGCCGCTTTTCACCGTCGAGGAGCGCCTCGCCTTGCTCGCCCCGCACGTCAAGACCTTCGCCAACGCAAAGCTGGTGCGGCTGGACGGGCTGACGGTGGACTTCGCGAAAAAGCGCGGCGCGATCGCGCTCATCCGCGGCCTGCGCGCGGTGTCGGACTTCGAATTCGAATTTCAAATGGCGCAGATGAACCGGCACCTTGACGGTTCCGTCGAGACGATTTTCCTCATGCCGAACCAGACGTTTTTCTACACCAGCTCGCAAATCGTGAAACAAGTGTGCCGGGTGGACTCCTCACGCCTCGGCCAGTTTGTGCCGGACAACGTGCTGAAAGCGCTCCGGAAGAAATTTGTGAAGAAGTAATGGTTCGCCCGATGCCCGGCCCCGCCTCCAACGACCCCCTGCACGGCATCACGCTGGAGATGATGCTCAACCTGCTCGTGGAGGTGTATGGCTGGCGGGAAATGGGCCGGCGGATTGACATCCGCTGCTTCCAATTCAACCCCAGCATCAAATCCAGTTTGCAGTTTTTGCGGCGCACGCCGTGGGCGCGGAAAAAAGTAGAGGAGTTGTATTTGCAGTCGCGCGGGCCGTGACTCGCCGAATTGCACCCGTCTGCGGCGGCGCTAACCCTGGTCGGCAACGGCGCGTAAAAAGACGGCGTCGGTCGTCTCGTCCACCACGCGCAATGCGGGATTTTTTTTCAACTCGTCGAGGAGAATCATGCGTGGTTCCAAGTCCTTGAAATAGACGATGACGCCGTGGCACGCAGCGAGGCCCTGAAGCAGGTTCGCAAAATTCCGGGCAAAGTCCGCGTCGGCCACATTGCGCACATGGATCATCGTGTAAGGCACAAGGTGAAGGTCCGTGCGCTCCGTATAAAGGTAGAGCAAGCCGGGGTAATTGGTGTAGAGCGGCAAGGCGGCGTAGCGGGTTTGCGCGAGCAAAATGGCGCGGGAGTGGTGCCAGGCGGTGTTGTTGAAATCAAGCCGATCCGCACGGGCATGGCGCAGCCAGAAAACTGCTACGCAGGCGTAGATAAGGGTGATGAGGGCCGCGAGCGCGCCCGCGCAAAGCCGGGTTGTTCGGTCGTCGGAGGTGGGGTCGCCGCGCCACAAGGCGGTCGCGCCGGCGCCGAGCAACAACAAGACAAAAACAAACGGCAAAATCTGCATGCGCTCAGACAAATCCATCACCGGGTCCAAAAACATGGCGGTGAGCAAAATCACCGCCTGGTAGATTAGCAGGCTGATCGCAATTAACATGACGGGCGCATGCTCGCGCCAATCCCAGGCTGGCCGCCGAGTTTGGCGTCGCCATCCTTTGACCAAGAGAAACGCCAGGATTGCGGCCAGCAAACCCACCACGGCAAACAGCCCGATCTTGAAGATCGAGTGTCCATCCAAAGGAATCACCCAGCGAGTCAAGGCGGCGGCGATTTTTTGGATTTGGCTCAAGGTCAGTCCATAATACGCCGGATGGCGGTCGGCGACCACCGAAGCATGGTCCCATGACCCGATCCACGAGGCCAGCGGTGCCACGGCGATGAGGCCATAGGCTGCGGCCCGGACCAGCTTCCGCGCCCAACTGCCCGTCGTGAAAAGGAGGACAAACACGACTCCGGCGAGAATATGGGCCTCGCCCACGTAACGCGTCATCGCCACGGCGGCGGCGACCACGGCGGCGGCGACGAGCCAGACCCAAGACTGGCGCTTTTGATATTCCAACAATAAGCCGAGGCCAAGCAACCAGAACATTAAACACAAGGCCTCCGACATCGCCGAGACGTAGGCCCACAAAATCACCGGAGCAAGGGTGAAAAGCAGGCAAACCGCCGCCCCCGCGACTGCGGACAGCCGCAAGCGCAGCGCGAGCGCGGCCAGCAGACAAATGCTTAAGGGAAATAGGAGCGCATCCAGCCAGCGGGCGGCGGCGGGGACATCGCCCGTCAGCTTGCTCATGGCCGCCAGCGCGGCGGGATACAGAGGTGGCCAGTGTCGAAGCGGCTCCAGGCCGCCCGCGTCATCGGCCACGAGCATAGCGCCGCCCTGCAAATAGGTGCGCGCGGCACAAACAAAAGGGGCGGAATTATTGCTGAACCCCACACCGTCGCGAGTCACCCACAGCGAGGCCCCTGCGGCGCCCACCATGAGGAAAACCAAACCCACAAGAAGACCCCGCGAGCCGCCACATTCTTTCATCCTATGACCTGTATTTTTTCGGCCCTCGTCTGTCAATGCCAAGAGCGCGGACGGGCTTCGGGTATCCCGCAGGCGCTAGCTGTGGTCGGCGGCGGCGCGCAGAAAGACGGCGTCGTCCGTTTCGTCCACGACCCGGAGGGCGGGATATTTTTCCAATTGTTCGACGGGGAGCATTTTTGGGTCAAGGTCCTTGAAGTAAATGATAATGCCGTGGGAAGCGGCCAGGTTTTTCGCCATCTCCGCAAGTTCGGAGTCGAGGGCGGGGTTGGCCAGGTGGCGGATCGCGTCGGAGGCGTCGGGCACATAATGGAAATCAAGGCGCCCGGAACGGAGATAGACGGGGCCGAAGTAGTTGGAATAAATCGGGGAATCGGCATAACGCTGCTGAAGCAGGTCGAGACCCTTTGATTCGCGCCATGAGGTGTCGTTGAATTCGAGATGTTCCGCACGCGCGTTCGACAGCCACAGGACGGCGGCCACCACATAGGCAGCCATAAAAAGGACCAGGAAGGCGACCGCGCAGAATCGGGCTGCGCCGCCGGCCCGGGCCGATGCGCCCCTGGCCCACGCCGTGCCCCCGGCACCCGCCAGCAGCAAAGTCATGGTCAGGGAGTAAATATGCACTCGTTCGCCGACATACTCGGTAGCGTCAATGAACATCGCCGCCACAAAAATGAGGCCTTCGCAGGCCATCAGGTTCACCAGCAGCAACATGGCCGGCGCTTCCGTGCGCCAATCCCATCCTACCCCCCAGCGGGATCGGTTGGAATTTTGGCACGCCACCACCACCCACGCCAGCGCCAGTACTCCCATCACCGCGAGATAGTCCAGCTTGGGTGCTGAATGTCCATCAAAAGGTGCTATCCAGCGCACAAATGCCGCAAGCGCGGAGATCGCCTGGCTCCTGGCCAATCCGTAAATCCCGAGCTTGCGCCCCACCGCCGCGACACCCGTCGCGCTGGACTGCGCGCGCATCCAGTAGAGCAAAGGCATCAGGGTGATTAGTGAATAGACCGCCGCGCGGCCGATTTTTCGACTCCAGGCACCGCGTGTGTAAGCAAGGACAAACAGACCGCCGACCGCCACCGGCGCGATCGCCATATAACGGCACAGCACCGCCGCAGCCAACACCAACGCCGCCCACACCAGCCACAGCCAGGATTGGCGCTGTTCGTAGCCCAACAGCAGCCACAGGCCCAGCAACCAGAAAAACAGGCACGACGATTCGCTCATTGCCATCACATGCGCCCACCAGATACCGGGCGCCAGCGCAAAGGCCGCGCACGCCAATAAACCCGCCAAAGCGGACAAGCGCAAACAACGGCCCAAGGCCGCCACCAGCAGGATGTTGATCGGAAAAAGAATCACATCAAGCCAACGCGCGGCTGATACCACGCTCCCGCTGAATTTGCTCACCGCCGCCAACAAGATAGGATACATCGGCGGCCAAACGTGTAGTTTTTCCAGGCCGCCATGGCGGTCGGGCACCATGAAATCGCCATGTTTCAAAAACGAGCTGGCGGCGTGGGTGTAAACGGCGGAATCGGTGTTCGTCCAACCCGGTCCGACCCGCGTCACCCACCACGAACCAAGCGCCGCGAGCACCATCAGCAGGGCCACGCAAGCCAGCGTCCAGCGTGAGCTGCGGGGTTAATTCATATCCTTGGTCTTAATTGACGGCGCTCCCGCAGTCAACTTTTGCAGCGCAAAGATTTTCACGGTTGGCAAAATCAATGCATCCATTCCAAAGTGGCCACGCTTTCGATATGGCGGGTTTGGGGGAAGAGGTCAAAGGGTTGGGCGTGGAGCAGGCGGTAGCCGCCGGCGCAGAGAATTTTGAGGTCGCGCGCCTGGGTCGCGGGGTCGCAGGAGACATAGACGATGCGCGCGGGGCCATACACAAGGAGTTGCCGCAGGAACGTCTCGTCGCAGCCCGCCCGCGGCGGGTCAATGACCGCGGCCGTTTCGCCCGGCGGGAATTTGGCCGCGGCGAAAATCCGCTCCGCGACGCCGACGAGGAATTCACTGTTTTCCGTATGGTTAAGTGCGGCGTTCAATTTCGCACGACGCACGGCGTCAGGATTGACCTCGATGCCGAGACAGCGCTCGAACTGCTTTTGCCCGCAGAGCGCGAAGACGCCGACGCCGCAATAAACGTCGAGCAAAAACCGGGCGCCACCCGCCGCGGCCTCGCCCAGCACATACGCAACCAGCTCCGGCAGGATGAACGGGTTGTTCTGAAAAAAATCTCCCGCCGCGAATTGAAAGACCGTGTCGCCGATGGCGGCGCTGGCCTGCGCCTGCGGCTCGGTGACGACGCCGGCGCGCGTCTCGCGCAGGAGCAGCGAGCCGTTGCGCTTGAGCTGGCCGGCGCGGGCGGTGAGGTCTGCGCGCACGGTGGGCAGGGCGGCATTGATGGCCTCGGTGGCAATCGGGCATTGCGGCACGTCCAGCAGCGCGCGGCGGCTGCCGGTGCGTAAAAAGCCAATGGGAAAGGAGCCGTCGCGCCGGGGCGGCTCGTAATGCGGCGTGAGTTTCGCGCGGTAGTGATAAACCCGCGGTGAGGGATGCGTCGGGCGCACGTCGGCTTCCGGCAGGCCCGCCAGCCGGGCGAGCACTTCGCGCACCTGCCGCTGTTTCCATTGGAGCTGCTCTTCATAGGCCAGGTGCTGATACTGGCAGCCGCCGCATTCGCCAAAAAGGGGGCACTCGGGTTTGCGCCGCGCGGGTGAGGGTTTAAGCACCTCGATCAAATCCGCCTCGGAGTAATTGGCGCGGTTGCGGAAAACCCGCGCGCGCACCGTCTCACCCGGCAGCGCATAGGGCACCATCACAACCCAGCCGTCCACGCGCCCGAGGCCAACGCCCAGGTTGGTCAATGTCACAATCTCGAGGGTCAGCTCGTGGTGATAGGCGTAGGGCTTGGCTTTGAAATCGAGCGGCACAGGCATGGCGGATGGGGAATTTTGATGCGAGTCTCACAGCATGGACGAAATTCCGCCGGCTTCCGATAAATTTCTATCCCTGATTTCAATTCTGTTAATTCGGTTAATTCTGTTTAAAATGCCTCCTTTTACCCATGCCCCTTGAATTCGTCCAGAGCCGGCAGAACCCCCGCGTGCAAAACCTGGCGCGGTTGCGCGAGCGCGCGCACCGCGACGCGCAGCAGCGGTTCCTCGTCGAGGGCCGCCGCGAGCTCGAACGCGCGCTAGCCCGCGGCGTGGTCGAGGAAATCTACCTGTGCCCGGACTATTTTCGCGAACAGGCGGCGGCGGATTTTCAGCAGATAATCGAACGCCGTAATTTGCCAGCGTGCCAGCTCGCGCCGTCTGCGTTCGACAAGGTTTCGCTACGCGAGGGGCCGGATGGTTTTCTGGGGGTGGCGCGGTCGTGGCGGCATGCGCTGGCGGACTTGCCGTTGACCGCGCCGGCTTTGGTGCTGGTGGTCGAGGCGGTCGAAAAGCCCGGCAACCTCGGCGCGTTGCTGAGGACGGCGGAGGCGGCGGGCGCGGCCGTCATCATCTGCGACCCGGTGACGGATTTGTTTAACCCGCATGTGGTGCGCAATTCGCAGGGCGCATTGTTCAGCCTGCCCTTGGCGGTCAGCGACGCTGCGGCGGCCATCGAATTTCTCCGGGCGCGGAACATCGCCATGGTGGCGACCACGCCCGATCCCGCGGCACCATGCTACTGGGACTTGAACCTGCGCGGGGCGACGGCGATTGTCGTCGGCAGCGAAAAGACCGGCCTGAGCGCGTTGTGGTTGACAGCGGCACAGGAGCGGGCGCGCATCCCGATGGCGGGCGCGGCCGATTCGCTCAATGTCGCCTCGGCGGCGGCGATTATGCTGTTTGAAGCGGTAAGGCAAAGAAAGGCAGAATGGAAAATGGAAAATGGAAAATGGAAAAAAATCTAGCGGCGTGCATGTTCGTCTTTTCCGTTTTTTCCATTTATCCTTTTCCATCATTGGCTTAACAATTCCACCAATTCCCGCGCGAGACGCGGGTTGGTGACGAGCGCCTGATGATGCGGCAGCTTGACGCGGACGTTGCGCCCGACGGGCAACTCCGAACTGCGCGCGGGCATGATGATAACGTCGAACGGCGTCCAATACGATGCGACCAGGATGCCAGCGAGTTGTTCGACATCGCGGGCGAGGTCTTGCAAAAAGGCACTGCCGGGGCGCAGCTCGCGCACCCCTCGCCCGGGCAGCAGCCAGGCCATGATCGTGCCGTGATGCGGCGTGGCAAGCGTCACCAGCCGCCGCATGCGCGCGCGCCCACCATGGCGTTGGACGTAGGTCCGCGCCACGAGGCCGCCCAAGCTGTGCCCGATGACATCGCAGCGCTCACCCGGCGCCAGATTGTCCTCCAAAAACTTGCCCAACTGTAGGGAGAGTTCGTGGATGGAGACGGAGCCGTTGTTCGGCGTCAAATCGGGGGTAAACACGCGCCGCCCCGCGCGCAGAAACGCCGCGCGCAAGCGGCCCATCAGCCGGTGGTCACGGAAGATGCCATGCACGATAACCACGGGCGGCAGGCCGGCGGCGTGGTCGGCGAACGAGGGCGCGAGAGGAGTCATACTCAGTGTATTATCAATTACCATGCCAGGTAGCCAGAGGGTGTCTTAACTTGCTTGTGGTGAGGCGGTTGTTGTTGGAGGTTAACCGACCGGCGGATTGAATGCGGCAATTTTCGTCGAGAAATGTGGACAAAAAATGAATAGGGGCATCCCGTTACTGACATGATTGACAGCGTCCGCAGGCTTGTTATAAAGAAGCTCCATTATGGCCGTCGAACGACTGAACCAGCGGGTGTTGGTGCTTAACCGTTTGTGGCAGGCGGTGAACATCATCGGCGTCAAGCGGGCGTTTGGCCTGCTGATGATGGATCATGCGCAGGTGGTCCACGCCGACGATGACGCCATCGAGGTGCTCAATGCCGAGGGATGGATCGCCCATTCGCTGGCCCACCCGCCGACCGACGACCGCGACTGCATCCACACGGTGCGGATGAGACTGCGGCTGCCGTCGGTGATTTTGCTGCGCTACTACGACCGCGTGCCGGCCAAGGAAGTCAAATTCAACCGGCAAAACCTTTTCGAGCGCGACGGGCATTGCTGCCAGTATTGCGGCAAGGTTTACACGGTGAAGGAATTGAATCTGGACCATGTGATTCCGCGCATGAACGGCGGGCGCACGTCGTGGGAAAACGTCGTCACGTCGTGCGTGCGATGCAATTCGCGCAAGGCGAACCGGATGCCGCACCAGGCGGGGATGCATTTGCTGAAAAAGCCGACGAAGCCGAAATGGCGGCCGTTTGCCTACGCCGTCAGCACCGCCGACCGCGTCGAGCATTGGGAGCCGTTTTTGGGGGAGCTGGCGGAGGTGGATTAGTTTTGGGTTTGAAAATTGCGGCCGGATGTTTATCATATCTTGAAAAATCACATGAAAAATTTTACCGCCGTCGTGGAACGCTGCCCGGATACCGGACTTTATGTCGGCTATGTTCCCGGATTTCCCGGCGCGCACTCCCAGGGTGAAAACCTGGATGAATTGCAGCGCAACCTTGCGGAAGTTGTCGCGATGCTGCTGGAAGACGGGGAGCCGCGCCTGGAAGCCGAATTTGTCGGCACCCAAACCATCTCAATTGCTTGAGCCATGGTAGGCCACCTACCCGTGCTTAAGCCGGCTGAGGTTCTCCGTATTTTGGGGCGGTTGGGTTTTGTGCAAGTCCGGCAAAAAGGTTCGCATCGGCAATTTCGCCATCCCGACGGTCGTGGCACGACAGTCCCCGACCACCGCGGCCGCGACCTCTCGCCTTTCCTTTTACGCCAAATCGCGCGCGACATTGGCCTGACCCCGGAAGAGTTTTTGAAACATCGGTAATAGGAAAATTTAGATTCAAGCCGCGCAGGTTGAACGCCCTTACCCTTTGGACTGTTTGAGACGCGGGTGTTTGCGCGGCGCGGGTTTGGCCACGGCGACGACACCGATGCCGAGCGTCTTATCGAGGGTCCGGTCAATGAATTCCCAATTTTGGGGATACCCAGCTTTGATTTTTTGCCAGGCGCGACTGACCGTGGCGCGGGGCAGGACAATGTCGCAGAAAGCGACCCAGCGGCAGTGGTTTTTGACTTTATCGAAATCGTGGAGGACCCATTTTTCGGCGTGGCAGGCGTCAATGAAGGCGAGGTCGTAGCGTTCGCGGCCGAGGTTGATTTCATCGGTGCGGGCGCGGCGGTAATCGGTTTTGGGAAAGCGCCAGCGGTATTCGACGAAGTCGTAGGGGGCGGCGCTTTGGTCGTAGCCGAGGCTGTGTTGGAAAGCGGGGTTGGCGGCGCGGAGGTAGGAATCGGCCATGAAAAAGGAGCCGCCGTTGCTGACGCCGATTTCGACGTAGGTGTTCACGCGCTTTGATCCCATGAAAATTAGGAACTCGGCGAATTCGCGGGGGTTTTGGAGGAGGCGCAAATTCGAACTGGGTTTGCCTTTGAAAACAAAATGGCAATGCGGCTCCAAAAACGCAGTGAGCCAAGCCACATCGCCAAGACGGGACTGGTTTTTTCTGAAGTGGTCGTAAAGCTCGAAATATTTCACGTGGGGGGGAAAAGATGGAAGACAGGAGTCAGGTGATAGAAGCCGGACAGCGGGGCCGTGGGGGGTGTTGATAAAGTGGTTGGACTGGGTTGGATTTGGGCAAAAGGCGCTGAGGAGCCAAGGCACTTAGCCGCAGGTGATTTCCCCGACAATCAGAAGGCGTTTGCATTATTTTATTTAAATACAGCACATAATTTTTTCGGAATTATGCACTTCACAAAGGCCACGCTCTGACGGCCTAAGCTGGCCGATTCCCTGATTTTGGGGCGGCTATTTCTTGCGGGCCTTGGCCTTCGCCGTCTTATACGGCGGGATGGCCTCTGGCTTCACTTGCACGACCCGGCGCATCAGGTCTGCGAACCTGACGGGCGGATGGCGCAATTCTTGGGATTGCGGTTTCATGGCTACGCTGTCAAATAGCACGGATGGGATATAAACGCAAGGGCGACAAAGGGGTATCCATTACCCTACCAGCAGAGCTTGTGGACTATATTGAAAAGCGAGCAAAGCGCATTAACGGGTCTAAGTCATGGTATGTCGCGGAAATTATTCGCGCGTGGGTGGATGCTGGCGGGAAGCCAATCGGAAGGCTGGATGAGAAAATGCAAAATGACGAAGATGGGCTTGGCAATCCACCGACTCAAAGTAAAAAGTGATATAAAGCTGGAGCTACCGGAGCTTATGAAGCTACTGAAGTAATTTAAGTTACCGGAGCTAGTTCGGGATAATCGTGAAACCGTCTTGTCATTCGGTAACGTTCCCGTATTTTCTCACTATGCCCGATGATAGACTATAAGTAATGACGAAGCTCGACCTCGAAACGGCGGAGCAGCTTTTGGCATTGAGGTTGAGGCGGTATGATGAATTGAAAGTGGAAATTGCAAATGTGACTTCTCAAATTCAATCCTTAGTTGATGACATCGGTGCCGTTAAGTTAGAGCAGGCCAATCAACAAAATCTTGATGGCGGAACGCCTGCTAAAATTGAGCGTCCTGAAATCAAGACACCGGCCAATGATGCCGACATTCGAGGGCGTGAAAAATACGGGGCGGCGCGCAAGGCAATAATTGTCCTTTTGCGCGAACAGGGGCCGCGTTTAATAACAACGGAAAAAATGCAGGCGGAATTAAAAATTCCACCTTCTACATTATATCGAAACCTTACTGATTTGCAGGCGGATGGAGTTATTTCCAAAATTGGAAACGCATGGTGTTTTAGCGCAATGATAAGTTCGTCCCCTTCCAGCTATCAGGCATACATAAATGAGCTTACAAATCAAGGCTTCATCGCAAACGTAGATTTAACTGCATCACCCCCGGCAACCATTCCCTATACTTCCCCGAAACCCCCTAAGGCTCGGGGGCCTAACATTTCCAACAAATTTAATATGCCTCCACAAAACGGCGCGGCAACCGGGTGATCCCCACTTAAGCGCGCCTCTGCAAAGAAATAACCCCCTAACTCTGGCCCAACTTCGCGGGCGGAACCAGAAAGGGGGTCGGTAATCCCGAGGGGCCAGATTGCTCTGGCCGCTCGTTCTTTTCCAATTAGCCTATGTGGTGTAACTGGCAGCCACGTCCGCCTTGGGGGCGGTTGCCTGTGTGAGCAGGCGTGTGGGTTCGACCCCCACCATAGGCATTTTTTATAGGATGACAAACAAAATTTTTAACCGAAAACTTGAACGAAAATAAATTTATGAAACTGGAGATTTTTACCCTTTGCGATGAAGCGCATGAAGCAAATGGAAAGCTCTATATCAATGGGGCATTCCAAAATCTTTTTTCGGCTGGCTTCCCATGTGTCCATCCAAGATTTTGTGTGGTCGCCCGCCTTAGATTTATTCCGATAGAGATTGGAGACCACGCCATCCAAGTTACATTCAAAAATGAAGACGGCAAAGATGTGCTATCTATCCCCGTAATTGAACAGAAGTTTTCGGTTCAAATACCCGAAGATAAAACCTCCATTGCCCTTCACTGCATAATTCTTATTAACGCAACACAATTAGGGGCACCTGGAGAATACATGGTGGGTTTAGCCGTTGACCGTTTGGCCCAAGCAGAGCTTCCGTTGTATGTGTCTCAAATGCCCCCGCAAGCGCAATCGCCGGAGCCGCCTTCTGTTCACGACGGGCCGCATTAGCCCTTTTTTGCTCTTCAAATTGGGAGGTTTGGCTCATGGCAAAAATTTATCATAACCCATATTTTTGTCAACCCCCTATCGTAACTGAGGCGCAGGCTGGCTCCTTATACCGCAACCGCTTGCCTTCGATGTTTTGGAGTCCGGCAATCGTGCGCGCGCCGTCAGTCAACTTGCGGGTGTTATAGCGATGATCGAACTCTGCGAGGTAGAGCGGCAAATGCTTGAGGGAAACATGATGGAAGGTGCCGACGATACCGCGCTTGAGCAGGCTGAAAAAGCCCTCCACAGTGTTTGTGTGAACGTCACCCCGGACATACTCCCCGGCAGAGTGATTGACCCGCGCGTGCTTAAAGCCCTTGGCCGCGCGTGGGTAGGGCCGGAATTGGTCGGTATAGACCTTTGCGCCCTCCGCCACGTTGGCCTGAATAACCGCTTTGAGGTTGTTCCCGGTGACGCACGCCATGACGCGCGAGCGGGCCTTCCCGTCGCGCTGGACAAGCGAAACGACCGGAACCTTGTTGCCAGTGTAACGACGCCCCATGCCCTTTGTTTTGCCGCCAACGTAGGTTTCGTCAATTTCCACGGTGCCGTCAAACTTCTGCCCGTCTAGCACTGGGTCTTTGAGCGCGTGGCGGATACGGTGAGCCATAAACAGGGCCGTGCGATAGCTGCCAAGGCCCAACACCCGTTGCAATTCCAACGCGGCAACGCCCTTCTTGGCCGACGCGAACAGATACCAGCCGATAAACCACTTGGACAGCGGGATATGGCTGTCCTCGAAAACCGTGCCGACGGTGACGGTGAACTGCTTGTTGCACGCGCCGCACTGAATCAGGCCGGGGCGAACCTTCTTGGCCGGGTTCGCGGCAATGCGCCATAGGCTGTCCTGCTTGGCGTTGCGGCAATGGGGGCAAACCGGGCCGCTGGGCCACCGGATGGCCTCTAGGTAGGCGCGGGCCTTGTCCTCACTGTCGAAGTGCTGCATGATTTCCGGCAGCGTGAGCGTCTCTGGGACTGGATTGAGTTGCTTATTCATGCCCTCAATATAGCATAGTTCAAACCTTTGTCAAGTGCATAATTCCGAATTTTTTGGGCGGCAAGGAATGTTTTGATTTTATTCTCGAAGCGCATATACATAATATACCTCTTTGTGTTCAACTAGGGATCCATCATGAAGGTGAACGGCTGAAGCAAAAAAATTTAATTTTTAAGAAATTTGATAAAAGGCTCCGCAAAACTGTTGGAGAACCGCATAAATATAAATCGATTATAGAAATGCAGTACGTCAGACCAATAAAGTCAAAGGATTCGCCATAAGCACTTTTGCCCTAAAGTGAATCACTGAGGTAGCTTTTTACCGTCACGTAGATTTCTATACCATGTAAGCGCCAAGAGGGGCCAAGCCCATTGGTAGGAAGTATATTTCAAATAAAAAATTCTCGGAAAGCCCGTTCCGGTAAACCATGGATAATGCCAGGAGCCGTCGGGGTGTTGGGTTTCTAACAGGTATTGGATGCCGCGTTCAATTGAAGGGCGGTCTAGTTTCGAGTTGGGGTCGGAGTCGGTAGTGGACGCGGCGCAAGCAAGTAAACCCAGCAAGGCCCAAGCCGTTTGGGAGGCGGTGGAGGGGTGGTGTAAGTTTTTAGTTTCTAGTTTTTGGTTTTTAGTTTCGGATTGGTCGGCAGCTTTTTCCATTTTCCATTTTCCATCTTCTATTATTTCCCCGTAACTCGGCAGTTCGCCGGTGGGGCCGGTGGGGGTTACTTGGAAAAACGGGGCGCCAGCGCCGCGGGTTTGGGGGTCGTGGTAGGTCCAGCAGGATTCGCCCCAGCCGCCGTCGGGGTTTTGCATTTTCTCCAGCCAGTCGCGGGCGCGCAGGACGCGGGGTTGGGTCATGTCTTCGCCGATGAGGGCGAGGCCGCGCAGGACGTGCGAGGTGCCGTAAATATAATTGACGCCCCAGCGGCCGAACCAGGAGCCGTCGGGTTCCTGGGTGCGCCAGACGAAGTCGAGGGCGCGCTGGACGAGGGGGTCGGCGCGGGAGTGGCCGGTTTTGGCGAGGGTTTCGAGGGCGCGGCCGGTGATGTCGCTGCAGGGGGGGTCGAGGATGGCGTTGTGGTCGGCGAAGGGTACTTGTTCGAGCCAAGGGGTGGTGAGGTCGCGGTCGAAGGCGGCGAATCCGCCTTCCTTACATTGGAAGGCGCGGCACCAGGCCATGGCGCGCTGGAGGGCGGCGGCGCGGCGGGGTTCGTCGGTGGCGCGGAGGACGCGGAGGGCGAGGACGACTTGGAAGGTGTCGTCCACGTCGGGGTAATACTCGTTGTTGAATTCGAAGGCCCAGCCGGCGGCGGTGGGGAAGGAGACGGTTTCGGCCCAGTCGCCTTTGATTTTGATTTCTCGGTCGAGGAGCCAGTCGGCGGTTTTTTGGAGGCGGGGGTCGGCGGCGGGGACGCCGGAGTCGGCGAGGCATTGGGCGATGATGGCGGTGTCCCAAACGGGGGAATAACAGGGGGCGACGCGGAGGTCGCCGGGGTCGCCGCGGACAAGGCCGTCGAAGTCGCGGGTTTCCTTGGCGAAGAGGGGGTGGTCTTTGAGGCCGAGGAGTTCGAGGGCGATGAGGGTGTTCAACATGCCGGGGAAGATGGCGCCCATGCCGTCGGAGCCGTCGCCGAGGCGGGCGAGCATCCAGTCGCGCGCGGCGTCGAGGGCGCGCTGGCGGAGGAGGTCGGCGGGGAGGTGGTTGAGGACGCGGCCAAGCTGGTCGAGGGCGAGGAAGAGGTTGCGCCAGGAAAAGAATTCGTCGGAGCGGGGCAGTGACCAATCGCCGTGTTGGGTGCCACCGGGGTAAAGTTCGTCGAGCGAGGGGCAGGCGGGGAGGATGCGGACGGGTTTGTAATGGTTGATGACGGTGAGGGGGACGACGAGGTTGCGCGTCCAGGAACTCATTTTATAGATATGGAAGGGGGCCGAGGTGGGCAGGAGCATCATTTCGGCGGGGATGAGCGGGCAGTATTGCCACGGGAAGAGGCCGCACATGGCGAGGTAGAGTTTGCCGAAGGTGTGGAGTTTGGGGATGCCGCCGAGGGCGAGGGCGCGTTCGCGGGCGCGGAGGAATTGGGGCGCGGTTGGCTCCATGCCGGTGAGGCGGAGGGCGTGGTAGCCTTTGATGGTGGCGGCGATTTCGGCGGGGCCGCCGGGGAACTGGGGCCAGCCGCCGTCGGGGAGCTGGCGGGCGAGGATGTGGGCGCGGCAGCGTTCGTTCTGGGCTTTCCCGGGCTGGCCGGCCCAGTGGTAATAGAGGACGAAGTCGGAGACGACGGTGCTGTCCACAATCAACTCGCACTCCCAAAAACCGCGGGGGTCGAAGCGGGAGAAGAGGTAGTCTTGGGCGCGGGCGATGGCGTCGCTGACGTTGATGCAGGCGGGAGCGGACATGGGCAAAGTGGGGAATTTGGCGGAATCGCGCGGTGCCTTCAACATCCAATCCCGCAATCGCGGGAAACATCCAACATTCAACATCGAATGCCGGAAACCAAGCGCTTAACGTCCGAGATCAAACAGGCAACGCTCAACGTTTAACGCTTAACGCTCAAGTCAAAGCCGGTTATTTTGCCTTTCATTGGATGTTCGATGTTGGGAGTTCGATGTTGGATGTTCTTAAGATACGTGGTTCAATCTTCGGCAATTCTCGCCATGATTCTGATCCTGATACCAAGCCATTTTGAGGCGGAGCCGTTTCTCAAGGGGATTGCCGGAGCGCGAAAGTCGCACCATGGCGGGGCGGATATCACGCGAGGAAAGATTGGCGAAATGGACGTGACAGTCGGGGTGATTGGGATGGGTTTGCCACACGCAAAGTTAAGAGCGAAGGCGGTGGTGGAGTATTGCAGAATGGAAGATGGAAAATGGAAAAAGGAAAAAGAGGGCGAAGGGCGAAGGGCGAAGGGCGAAGGGGAACGGGGAAGAAGAATGGAAAATGGAAAATGGAAAATGGAAGAAATCGGAGGCCAACCGGAAACCCTCCTTCGCCAAGGCTACGGAGGGCAGGCTCGAAACGCGAAACCCGAAACTGTTCGCGGGATTATTCTGGCGGGATTTGCGGGGGCGCTTGAGCCGGGATTGAAGCGGGGCGATATTTTTATAACGGCGGGGACGGAGTATTTGCTGCCGCATTTGCCGGAGGGGGAGCGGCCGCGCGCGGCCAAGCTGGCGACGGTGAACGATATCGCGGGGCCGGCGGCAAAAAGGGAATTGTTCGAGCGCGATGGCGCGCGGTTGTGCGACATGGAGCAGGCGCACATCGAGGCGGTGGCGCGTGACTTCGGCCTGCCGCTCATCGGCATCCGCATCGTGAGCGACGAGGTGGACGAGGACCTGCCGGTCGAGACGCTGAGTCGCTACTACGACCAGGCGACGGGGACTTACACGCCGTGGAAACTGGCCGGGCACCTGATCCGGCATCCTTCTAAGATCGGGCCGCTGGCTGCGTTTGTTCGGCCTTTGTCGCCGATTCGCAACCACATGAGTGACTGCCTCCACACATGGCTGCGCCAGGCGGGGCCGCAGTTGTTTCACTCTTAACTGGGGACGTCGTGAGCGACGCCCCTACAGTAGCGCGGGCTTTGGGCGCGACGGCGCGGGCCATGGGGGGGATCGCGTCGCCCTCGGCGTCGGGGTTGAAAAAATACTTGGCGGTGCGGGCGAGGCCGCCGACGGAGCCGAACATGTCGTTGACGGCGCTGGCTTCGTAGCCGCAGTGGACCATGCAGTCCTTGCAGCGTTCGTCCCAGCCTTTTTGGCCATAGCGGGCCCAGTCGGTGGTTTCGATGAGTTCCTTGAAGGTGGTGGCGAAGCCGTCGCCAAGGAGGTAGCAGGGCTTTTGCCAGCCGAAGACGTTGTAGGTGGGGTTGCCCCAAGGGGTGCAATCGTAGTCAATTTTGCCCTGCAAAAAGGCGAGGAAGTTGGACGAGTGGTTGAAACGCCAGGTTTTTTTCGCGGAGCCGAGGATTTGCTTGAAGAGGGTCTTGGTGCGGCTGCGTTCGAGGAAGATTTCCTGCTCGGGGGCCTTGGCATAGGGGTAGCCGGGGGAGATCATCATGCTCTCGACGCCGAGGTCCATCATGTCGTCGAAGAAGCGGCGGACGCGGTCGGGGTTGGCGTTGTTGAAGACGGTGGTGTTGGTGGTGACGCGGAAACCGCGGGCGACAGCTTTGCGGATGGCGGCTTCGGCGATGTCGAAGGTGCCGTCGCGGCAGACGGATTTGTCGTGCTCTTCCTTCAGCCCGTCCATGTGGATGGAGAAAGTGAGTTGTTTGTGCGGCGTGAAGGAGTCGAGCTTGCGTTCGAGTAGAAGGGCGTTCGTGCAGAGGTAAATATAGCGACCTTGCTTGATGAGGCCGTCCACGATGGCGTTGATTTCGGGGTGGATGAGGGGTTCGCCACCGGCGATGCTGACGACGGGCGCGCCGCATTCCTCAGCGGCGGCGAGGGCTTGCTCGGCGGAGACGCGCTTTTTGAGGATGTGCTCGGGGTATTGAATTTTTCCGCAGCCTTCGCATTCGAGATTACAACGGAAGAGGGGCTCGAGCATGAGCACGAGCGGGTAGCGCTTGACGCCCCGGAGCTTTTGCCCGAGGACATACGACATCACTTTGAAGGCTTGGGAGACGGGAACGGCCATAATGGCGGGCACTATCACCCGGAATGTCCCGGGTGTCAATGCTTATGCTTTAAGTGGTTGGGTGGCGGAGACTTGAAGCCGGACTTAAGCAAACGCTGTGCCGCAGATGGAGGCGGCATGGAATCCAAGCTGCACCGCAAAGGCGCGAAGGGCAAGAAGGACGTTTTTAGCCAAGGCTAACTGAACCATCGCCCGCCATCTCTATGTGGCTGAAAGGAATTATTTCCTGGCGGTTTTACGGCGGCGGACGAAGGCAAGGCCCAAAGCGGATACGCCGCCAAACAGGCCAAACGTGGACGGCTCGGGTATGGCCCCGTTGGTCGTAAGGAATGAAGCATAACCCGTGCTGGCGGGAACATTTGCTACCGTTGCCGAAAACACCCGTGGTGGAAAAAAGGAGGGTGATCGAGGAGCCATCGGAAGGTGTAATCCAAGCAGCGCTGCCGTCAGAGGCACTCGAATCCGTATATTCCCCGTAGGCGACATTGAGGCCCACATTGGTGGCGCCGGCGTTCAGTGACGGAATCCAATAAATGGCCAAGGGGTCGCCGGCATCCCAATTGCCCGCCAGCGTGTAGGCGGCGGAACTTTTCAGCACGTTTTCGCCATGACTGGCGTTAAACGCCAAGGGCGCGGTGATTGCCAACTGAGCGAGAATCAAGTCATTGTCAGAAAGGCCAAATTCGGCGCCGGTGGAGATGTTGCCGGGGGCGAGGGACGCGAAGCCATTGCCGGTGGTGTCCGCCACCAAGAGCACCAATGAGCCGACCGGCACATTGGACGTGTTGGCGCCGCCGACCAAAAGGTCTTCCGCCTCAATGGAGAGAGTGACTGTGGCATGCGCGGGCAGCGCCAAGGCTGTTAAAACCGCAGACAGCGTCAGAAATTTGAAAATGGTTCTCATTGGGTGCAGGTCAAAAATGGGCTTACGGAGAAGAGAGCGGATAGGGGGGCGTGTAGGTCCAGACGACGCTGCCGGCAGTGGACTGGGCGGCGCGGCGCACAACGTAGCCATAGCCCGGCTGGAAAATCACGTCGTTGTCATGAATATTATTGTCGCTGAGGCTCAGCCAGCCGTGGTTGGTGCCGTCATTGTAATAGTAATAGATGGCGGTGGCTGATTTATTTTGGGCGACGACGGTGGGATCAAAAACCAACAACTCGTCCACAGGAGTGCCGGTGTTGGTGGCGGCAAGCACATTCTGGAGGCCGGAATTGACGAGGCTGACGGCGACGGGCACGGGGAGCGCGATGGCGTTGTCTTGCGGGGTGTGGGCGGCCAGGTTGTTGATGACAACGGATTGCGCGGACATGGGAACATTGCCGACAAGCACCAATTGGGTGTCCGTAGTGCTGGCGGGATGGCGCACAATAAACGAGGCGTCGGGCGGCAGGGGCACGTCGGGATGCAAATTGTTGTCGTTGAGGGAGAGCCAGCCCTGGTTGGTGCCATCGTTGTAATAATAATAAATCGCGGTGGCGGAGAGATTGATGCCTGGAGTCGTGGTGGGCGAAATGAGGATGGACGACCGCGGGGTGCCGTTGTTGGTTGAATAGAGGCTGGCGCCGTTAGGGAAGAGGGTGTTGAGGGTCCAGTAGGGGATGACGCGGAAGGTGTCGCTGGTGCTGACATTGCCGACGAGGCCCGTGTCGCCGTTGTTATTGACCGTGATGGTGGTATTGCCGTTGGTGATGACGGTGTAATACGATCCAGCACGGTTGCCGGAAGTGAACTGGAGGTAGTAAGTGTTGGACTGGGTGCCGGACACATAAACGAACTGGTTGCCGGTGAGGTTGGCGGAGGCGGAAACCGTGATGTCACTGTTGGTGCTGCCGTTGCTGGTGATGCTTTGCACCTGGGTTTCGAGCGCGACGGGGCGGTGGAAGGGCAGGGAAATGTCGGTGTCGGAGCCGCCCTTGAGGGTGAGGGTGACGGCGCCCACGGGGTCGGTGGTCACATTCTGCGCGCGGGCGGCGCCGGCGAAAGCACCGAGGGCGGCAAGGCAAGGGAGGATGGAAAAGCAGAGGCGGCGGACATTCATGGCGGGGCGATTATTAAAAGAGATGAGGGCGAAGGCGCCAGAGCGAATGGTGGTTAAAGTGACGACCAACAAGCCGCCACCCCAGAAAGAGGCAGGCTGCGGCAAGAAGGCTGGCTCATGCTTATGGCCGTGATTTTCGTGGATTTTGACGACCAAGGCAAGCCCCATTTTGAGCCTGGAAACAGATAATTGTCTGCCGGCTCAATCACGGTTGACTTGCGGGGCGGAGGCTGGCATCGTTAGCCCTTTTCCCCACCTTCGGTTCGGCCAGCCGGGTTGCCCCAGGCGAAGCCGGGCCTCCTTCCACCCTTCCCCACCCGGGCGAATTTCTTCGTTTCTTAATTCTTCCTTCTTAATTTCTTTGCCATGATCATCTGGTTCCAGCGGAATTTTGCCAAGCATAACAAGTGGATTTTGATGGCCTTTCTGGTCGTGCTGCTGCTGTCGTTCATCGTCGGCATCGGGGCGGTGCCGCGCGGTTCGCTGACGGCGCAGCGCGAGACGAAGAAGATGTTCCTGGGCGTGGACCTGAGCAACGCGGAGGAAATGCAGGCCATGGCGCGCGCGGTGGAATTCACCTACGACCGGCTGTATGGGCAGCAGATTGAGGACCAGCGCCAACTCGGCCTGTTGCTGGACCAGCGCGTGGCGCTGAAATATCTGGCCGGGCAGTGGCAAATCCCCGACCCGACGCCCCAGCAAATCGAGGACTATGTCCGGACCCTGCCGGCGTTCCGCGGAGCGGATGGCAAATTCAGCAACGACAGCTACGTCCTGTTCCGCGATGAGGTGCAGGCTTCGGGGAAGGACCAAAGCAACGAGGCCGCGAGCATCCTGGCGGAGGATTGCCGACTGGACCGGGTGCGGCAAATTCTGGGCGGGCCGGGCTACCGGCTGCCGGGGGATGTGCAAACCGTCCTGATGCAGATTCAAAATTCGCAGGACACTTTCAAATATGATTTGGAGGCGGCGACGCTGGACCTGGCCAAATTCGAGCCTAAAATTGAGACCGACCCGGCCAAGCTGCAGCCCGAGCTGCAAAAACTTTTTGACAGCGACCCGAGCAAGTTCCAGCAGCCCGCGCTGGCGCAGCTGAGCTACGTTAAATTCCCGGCAGCGACCGTGCCCGAGGCGACGGCGGAGCAACTGCACGACTACGCGACGGCGCACAAGGACAAGTATCCCGGCATCGCCACCGGAACCATGAGCGACCAGGATTGGGCGAAGGTGGCCACGGACTGGCGGGCGGACCAAAAGGACGCCGCGGTAACGGCGGCCAAGACGGCGGCGATGACCTATGCGCAGGAATTACTCAAGCTCCAGACGTCGTTGGGCAAGCCGGATTTCGCCGCCCTTTTGACAAAATATAATTTGACGATGCAGTCGCTGCCGCTGCTGACCCAGGGCCAGCCCGCGCCGGCGGATTCACCCATTGCCGACGATGTTTTGCAGCAAGTGGCCTTTAACCTGAACGCGCAGCAGTATTTCTACCCGGTGCCGATGACGGACGGGGCGGCGGCGGTGGTCTTTCTTGTTCAAAGCACGCCGGCGCGCCCTTCGACGTTCGTCGAGGCAAAAGACGCGGTGCTCAAAGCCTATACGGCGCAGGAAAAGGCGAAGCAAGTCAGCGCCCGGGGCGACGAAATGAGCGCGGCCATCGCCAAAGACCTGGCGGCGGGCAAAACCTTCCGCGAGGCCGCGCAGGCCCAGAACCTGACGGTGAAGGATTATGCCGACGTTTCCGACGCGGGCTTGCGTGACGCGGCGATGGAAGTCATGAGTTCCACGAGCAAGGACGCCACGCCGACGACCCCGACCAGCCCGCTGGCGGCGATGGGGCGCGATTTGCTGGGAGCCCTCGCCAATCCCGACGCCAACGGCGTACCCTTTTTACTGACCCTGCATCCGGGCGAAGTGAGCAAAATGGTGCTGGGCGCGGACACGGGCGTGATATTCCATGTCACCAAGCGTGAGCCGGCGCAAATCGAGGTGGATGCGCCCGAGGTCAAGCAATTGCAGGACTATCTGACGCAGCAGGAGGCCGCCTTTGACGCGGGCCTGAGCCTGACGCGGCTGCTGCAAGCGAATGCGCCGGCGACGAAGCCCGCAGGGAGCTAAGAATTTCTGATTGCTGAGTGCAGAATTCTGAAGGCTGAGTCCCGAGTGCCGAAGACAAGTTCGGGTATTATGAGATTCTTTAGCCAGAGCGCGGGCTAAAGCACTGCGCTTCGGATCGAACCAATTTGAAGACAAAGTCTACCGGCTCACCGCCGGGTTGTCGAAAAACACCAGCTTTTCGCGGCCGGGTTCTCCAAGCAGGGCCACCGCCCGGTTCGGGAAGAGAGAGAGCAATTGCTCATCGGAAATCGTCGGCACCGGCGGCGCACTGGCGGCGAGCGGGGCGGGATAGATTTTCAGCGAAAGGTGCGCAACGGCGAAAGTTGAAATGTTTGCTTGCGGAGTGGCCGGCTCTTTGGTCTCTCGCCAAAGCAGCACCGTGGCCAGCGCCAGCACGGGCACAGACGCAAGCGCGGCGGAGCGCAGCGCGCGATGGCGGCGCCGGGCGCGCAAAGCGGCCAGGCTGGCGCCGAGGGAGTTTTGGCGGAGGGTTTCGAGGGTCTCGTCCGCAAAAACGTCCTTCAACAAATCATCGGGTTCGGGACGGTTCATGGTTGGCGGAGTTTGGCGAGGGCGCGTTCGCGTAATTCGCGGCGCAGGCGCAAGAGGCGCGATTCGACGGCTTTGACCGTCAAGCCGGTGCGGCTGGCGAGTTCGGCGACGGTCGCGCCGGAAAAGTATTTGCCCTGCACCAGCGCACGGTCGTCCGCGTCGAGTTCGGCGAGACATTCGTCGAGGATAGCGGTGAGACGCGCGTCGGCGGTGGCGGGCGCGGCAGGAAGTTCCCGGCGTTTGAAAAAGGCGAAACTTTGCAGGAGCGCGGCGTAGCGGGAGCGTTTGCGGCCGGCATCGCGCGCGGCATTGCGGGCGATGGCTTTGAGCCAGCACCAGAAGACCGTTTCGTTGTCGAACGGCCGGGCGGAGCGGGCGACGCGCAGGAGCGTTTCCTGGAGGGCCTCGCGCGCCTCGTCCTCCCGCCCGCGGGCGACGACGAGGAGGAATTGGTAGAGGCGGTCGAAATACTGCGCGTGAAATTCGCGGAACGCGGCCTCGTCACCCGCCGCGAGCCGTTGCGTGAGCGCCGCGATGCCAAGGGGCGCGGCGCCATCCATCGGCATGGTTCGGCCAGCCATAGGTCGCGAAGGCGTCAAACCCAAGGAAGCAAGCGGGTGCGTGGCAGCGGAGGGGTGGGCCATGGAGGTTGGCAAGGAAGAAGGCGGTCAGGGAGAAGCGGACGGTTTATTGGCAAGAAGGCTCCAATCCACGTAAATATCGTCGCCATCCAGGAGAACCATGTCCTTGTCCTTTTGGTTTTTCAAGAGCACGGCATCCACATCCACCTTGTAGGTGTGTAATTGTTCCTTGCCGTCTGGTCCCTTTTCCCAACGTAGCAGGTTCACGATATGCTTGGAAAAATCCGTCCAGCCGGCCATGGTGACAGCTTGCGAGACGGTCAACGGTTCGTAGGAATGCAGCACAATCCGCAATGCGGGTTGGTGCTGGATTTCGCCAGTGACAAGGACGTAGCCGTTGGTGGCGGCCCAAGCTTTGGCGACATTAGCAGTATTTTGGAGGTCGGCTTGGCTATCCGGAGCGGCAAACGGGTTGTTGTTGGTATCGGGTGTCTGGGTCAGCGCGCCAATCACTTTATTCGCCACATCGAGTTCTTGAGGCGTGCCCGTGACGACCAGCAGGTACGCGCCTTTGTGGAACTGATAATGAGGCTGGGTGGCATCCCCGAAGGTCGGGTCCAAATCTTTCAAGGTCTTGAAAATGATGTCGGACACTGCCGCCAATTTATCCTGGATGGTTTTATCGTCGGCCTTCCCGTCGGCGGTATTGAAGTAACTGTTCAGATTATACACCGCTATTCCGCGCTCGGGAGTGTCATGCAGCCGGAGGGCAAAAATGCCTGGGCGGATTTCCTCCGAAAGAACAGCGCTATCGGAGCTGGCTTGGATGGCCGCGCAAACATCCCCGGCGGAAAACTCCGGCAAATGCAACACCAGGTCGCGCAGTTGATACTGGTCCACACCAGGGCCAAAGACGATGCTGGGGGCGAAACTGCGCTTGTTCATATAATCCAAGATATTGCCGATGGTGGCCAGGACGGTGTCTTTGCCGTTTTCCAGGATCGCTCCATGGCGAATTTCGAGGTCAAAGGGCATGGTCTTCATGTCACCGGAGGTGCCATCGAGCATCGTCACATGACCGACCACCTGGCCGCGGGAAATAATATCCTGGACGATAGGCGGCGTGACGGCCGGATGCTCGGCCGATGATGTTGACGGCGGCGGGGCCGGTGTTGCTGGCGCGGGGATGACTTCGCCCGGAAACGGGTCTCTCACGTGCATTCCATTTTGGTCCACCAACGGAGGCCCGGAGGTGGGTTGGTCAGCTGCCGCTACCGGCAGCGCTAGGAGCAGGCCGGCAAGGACAAGGCTGGAACGAAGTGCAGAAATAAATTTCATGGCGGGGGATGATTGATTTCGGATTCAGTGGTTTCATCCCACTACACGCCCGCCAGGGCGCAAATCACGTAAGTAATTCATTCAAGTCGTCAACCCCGGCCATAAATCGAATGGGTACCGATATCAAGGGTGTAAATAACCTCGCCATGCACGCAGAAAACCACCCGCAAATCCTTGGCAATTTCAACGGCAAAAATCGTTTCGCCCGCACGGGCCGAAAGCGCGTGGATTTTGTGCGGGCGCAGGGCGGGATCGAATGGGTTGACTTTGAACTTGGCCCAGGCGGCACGGCTCTGTTCCTTTTGCTCGGACGGCAACGCATGGAAGTGTTTCCAGAACGTCTCCGAAGCCTTGAATTGATAAGGCTTAACCGGGGTAGGGTGCATGGAGAGCCTTTTCCATGTCTACGACGCGGCCTTCGGCAATGTCCTTCAGACCTTGCAAAAACGAGGCAGGAATCGCGTCGCTCTCCGCAGCGCGGCCTGCGCGGGCAGCTTTGCGACGGGGCGGCGACGCGTGGCGAACCTTGCGTTGCGGCGGTGCCTTGATGGCGGTCACAGGGGGCATAATCGTAAGGATAATACAGATTTAGGGTATCCGCCAAGTCTATTTCAATTTCCCTTCTGTCCATAGTATGCGGTTGCACCGTGCTTACGGCGGAAATGTTTTTCGTGCAGGGCCTTGGGAATCGGAGGCATCGCGGGCTGCAATTGCAGGGTCCAGAGGGCCATTTGCGCGATGGCTTCGAGCGCGAGCGCGGTGTCCATGGCTTTCGCTGCGGAGACGCCCCAGACGAACACGCCGTGGTGGCGCACGAGGGCCGCGGGCACGTCGAGGGGGTTCAAGTCGCGGAAGCGTTCGACGATGACGTTGCCCGTTTCCCATTCGTAGTCGCGGGCGATTTCGGCGGGGGTGAGCGCGCGGGTGAGCGGCACGGGGCCGTCAAAATAATCGGCGTGGGTGGTGCCGAGGTTGGGGATTTCGCGCGCGGCCTGGGCGAAGGCGACGGCGTGGCGCGAGTGGGTGTGGACAATCGAGCGCACGCCGGTGAAAGCGCGAAACAGGCAGCGGTGCGTCGGCGTGTCGGACGAGGGGCGCAGTTTCCCGGCGACGATTTGGCCGTCCAAGTCCACCAGCACAATGTCCGCGGGTTTCAATTTCTCATACGGCACGCCGCTGGGCTTGATGGCGAAGACGCCGGCGGCGGGGTCGAGCACGCTGACGTTGCCGAAAGTAAGATCCACCAGCCCGGCCTGGGGCAGGACGCGGTTGGCGGCGCAGCATTCTTCGCGGATCGTGTAAAATTTTTTCATGGAAGAGGAAGTAACCACGGAGGACACGGAGAGCACGGAGGGCGGATTTATAAAAATTTCTCTGTGTCCTCCGTGGTTAGTTTCTGGTTTTATACCGAACCCAGCCCCGGGGCGAGGTGGTAATACAGTTCGTTCCAGCGCAGTTCGCGCTTGGCGTTGCACATCGTGGTGTGCTCGGCGATGAGGAAAAATTCGACGCCGGCCATATCGGCGAAGTTCTCGACGTGCTCCTTCGTGAGCGCGGGGCTGAAGGCGGTGTGGTGCGCGCCGCCGGCGAGGATCCACGCCGCCGCCGCCGTCGCGAAATCGGGTTGCGGCTCCCAGACCGTGCGTGCGACCGGCAATTTCGGCAGCGTGGGGTGCGCGACGGCGGTGACTTGGTTGACAAGGAGGCGGAAGCGGTTGCCCAAATCAACCAGCGAGGCGTTGACGGCGGGGCCGGGCGCGGCGTCGAACACGAGGCGCACGGGGTCGGCCTTGCCGCCGATGCCGAGGGGGTGGATTTCGAGGCGGGGCTGGGCGTCGGCGATGGTCGGGCAGATTTCGAGCATGTGCGCGCCGAGCACTTTGCGGTTTCCTTCCTCAAGATGATACGTGTAGTCCTCCATGAACGACACGCCGCCAGGCAGGCCGTCGGCCATGACCTTGAACGCGCGGACGAGCGCGGCAGTTTTCCAGTCGCCTTCGGCGGAAAAGCCGTAGCCGTCGGCCATCAGGCGCTGCACGGCGAGGCCGGGCAGTTGCGCGAGGCCGTGCAAGTCCTCGAAAGTGGTGGTGAAGCCCTTGAAGCCGCCCTCCTCCAAAAACGCGCGCAGACCCAGCTCGATTTTCGCGCCGTCGCGCAGGGCCGCGTGCCGTGCGCCGCCCTTGCGCAGTTCGGGCGCGAGCGCATATTCCTCCGCGTATTTCGCGCAGAGCCGGTCGGCGGCAGCGTCCTTGACGGCGTGGACTTTCGCGGCGAGGTCGCCGACGCCGTAGCCGTTGACGGAAAAACCGAAGGCGATTTCCGCGGAAACCTTGTCGCCCTCGGTGACAGCGACCTGGCGCATGTTGTCGCCAAAGCGCGCGAACTTGGCGCCCTGCCAGTCGTGCCACGCGCGGGCCGCGCGCATCCACGCGCCCAGCGCGGCGAGGACATCTTTATCCGCCCAATGGCCGACGATGATTTTGCGGTCGAGGCGCAGGCGCGCGCCGATGAAGCCGAACTCGCGGTCGCCGTGGGCGGCCTGGTTGAGGTTCATGAAATCCATGTCAATCGCGTCCCACGGCAGGTCGCGGTTGAACTGGGTGTGCAGGTGCGCGAGGGGCTTGCGCAAATTTTTCAGGCCGTTGATCCACATTTTCGCGGGCGAAAACGTGTGCATCCACGCGACCAGGCCGACGCAATTCGGCGCGACATTGGCCTCGTCCATGATCTGCGTGATTTCATCCGGGCGGGTCAGGACGGGCTTGAGGACGACCTTGAGCGGCAGTTCCTCCGCCTGGTTGAACGCGCGGGCGATGACCTGCGCGTTGGCGGCGACTTTTTTCAGCGCGGCCTCGCCGTAGAGATGCTGGCTGCCAACGAGGAACCAGCCTTCGAGGTTTTTGGGGAGGTGGATCATGGGGAATGAAAAATGGAAAATGGAGGCAAAAGAGATTTAACCACGGAGAACACGGAGGGCACGGAGAAAGATAGCGTCGGCTTAAATTCCCTCCGTGTCCTCTGTGTTCTCAGTGGTTTAATTTTCACGCGGACTCCTTGATGGCGAGCAAGTCCTTCATGACTTTACCGAGGTTGACATTGCGGACGCCGCCGAGGTTGTCGTGGAGCTTCATGTAGAGTTTGTAGAGTTTGTTGTAGGTGGCTTTTTCGGCGCGGCGCGGTTTGTAAACGACGTCCTTCCAGCCGGTCATGGCTTTTTGCGCACTCGCGAAATCGGCGTGGACGCCGGCCATGACGGACGCGGCGACGGCGGAGCCGAGCGCGCAGGCCTGGGCCGAGCGCGCGACGCGCATCTCGCGCCCGGTGGCGTCGGCGTAGATTTGCATGAGCAGGGGATTTTTCTCCGCGATGCCGCCGGCGCAGACGACCGTGCGCACCGGCACGCCGTAAGCCTCGATGCGTTCGAGGATGGCGCGCGCGCCGAAGGCGGTCGCCTCGAGGAGGGCGCGGTAGATTTCGGCGCGGGTGGTGTGGAGGGTCTGGCCGAGGAGGAGGCCGGTGAGGCGCTGGTCCACGAGAATGGTCCGGTTGCCGTTGTTCCAGTCGAGGGCGAGCAGGCCGCTCGCGCCCGGGCGCAGATGCGCGGCCTCGGCGGTGAGTTGCTCGTGCAGCGCGGCGCTGCCCTGGCACACGACCTCGACCCACCATTTGAAAATATCACCGACGGCGGACTGCCCGGCCTCGATGCCGTAATAACCCGGCAGAATCGCGCCTTTGACGATGCCGCAGATGCCGGGAATGTCCGCCACGGTTTTTTGCGCGGAGACGACGGCGCAGTCGCACGTCGAAGTGCCAATGACTTTGACGAGCACGCCTTCCTCGACGGCGCACCCGATGGCGCCGTAGTGCACGTCAAATTCGCCGATGGCGATGGCGAGGCCTTCCCGCAGACCAAAGCGCCGCGCCCACTCCGCGCAGAGCCGGCCGGCGGGCGTCGCAGCGTCGTAGGCCGTATCATAGAGCCGGTCGCGCAAAGCGGCGAGCCTGGGGTCGAGCGCGGCGAGAAATTCCTTATCGGGTAACCCACCCCAGTCCTCGGCATACATGGCCTTGTGGCCGGCGGCGCAGACCCCGCGCTTAATGGCCTTCGGGTCGCGGACGCCCGCGAGCACGGACGGCACCCAATCGCAGAGTTCGACCCACGAATACGCGGCGTCGAACACGGCGGGCGCGGTGTTCAGGCAGTGCCAGATTTTGCTCCACCACCATTCGGAGGAATAAGTGTTGCCGCATTTAGCGACATATTGCGGGCGCAGCGCGCGGGCGACGGCGGTGATTTTCGCAGCTTCGGCGTGGCCCGTGTGGTCTTTCCAGAGCCAGCATTGCGCGGCGAGATTGTCTTTGAAACGCGGGTCCAGCGCCAGCGGCAGGTTGTGTTGATCCACAGGCAACGGACTGGATCCGGTCGAGTCCACGCCAAGGCCGACGACCTGGTCGGGATGGAAGCTGTCATCCGCCTGCGCGGCCTGGGCGAGCGCGCCGCGCACGGCCTGCTCCATGCCGACGAGGTAGTCGCCCGGATGCTGGCGGGCGAGATTGTGGTCGCGTTCGTCGAGCAACACACCCTGGCGGCCGCTCGGGTAATCCACGACGCAGGTGCCGAGTTCGCGGCCATCGCGGCAGCGCACGACGAGCGCGCGCACGGAGTTGGTGCCAAAGTCCAAGCCGAGGGTAACTGCCATGGCTGACGATAAAGACTCTGCAACGAAGACGGCAAGTCCGGGTTTCATCTTTTAAGCAGGCGCAGAAAGAATGAGGACGGTTTGGGAACAGAACATACCACCTTCTACCCCGGAGTTCAGCCATGAGTGAAAACAAATTACCCCAGCCTCCCGAGTTGAACCAATCCATTCCCCCGGTGGTTGAATCAAACGTCCGGAGCGTCACCGAACATCCGCGCCGGAATCAATTTTCGGTGGCGTTTTGGGTTATCTTGGTCGTGATTGTGATCATATTTTTTGGGCTGGTCGTAAACCTGAATAGCTTTGGCGGGTATTAATCCAACCTCGCAACCACCATGGCCCTGCTTGAACAAGTCACGCTATCGAGCCTGGCGTTTCTGGGCCTGTTGCTGGCGCTGTTTGCGCCGGTGGAATGGCTGGTGCCCGCGCGGAAAAACCGGGCGCAGGCTCCGCTGGCCGACTGGATCCATTTCTGGGCCAACCCGGCCATTGGCGCTGCGGTCGCGTTGACTTTGTTTGCCCTGCTCGGCGCGACGATTCGCAATTTGTTGCCAGCGTCGGTGCTCGCGTGGACGGGCGGGCAGCCGCTGGCGGTGCAGTTGATCCTCGCCGTGATGCTGGCGGAACTGTGGGGTTATCGGGCGCACCGCCTGGCCCACGCCAGCCCGTGGCTGTGGCGCTTTCACCGGGTGCATCACAGCATCGAGGAGATGCACTGGGTTTCGGCGCACCGGCAGCATCCGCTCGACGTGGTCTGGACCATCGCCGGCGCGAATCTGCCGGCGTTCGCGCTCGGCATCGGGCTGCAGCCGCTCGCGGCCTTCATCCTGTTCGAGCGTTGTTATACCGTATTTTTGCACGCCAACCTCGACTGCACCTATGGGCCTGCGAGCCGGTTGCTTGCTTCTCCGCGCTTTCATCATTGGCACCACGACGCCGGAGGCACCGGCGCCCATCGCAATTTCGCCGGGATGTTTTCCTGCCTCGACTGGATTTTCGGCACCTACCGTGCCCCGGCCCGACCCCCGGAAAAATTTGGCCCGAAGGAAATCGCCCCCGAGGGCTATTGGAACCAAATTCTTGTCGGGAATCCTTCGCCTAAAAATATCATGCGGCCAAGAACGCAAAACGGGTTCCCGCTCCCTGCACAGTGCTTCCCACCCATCACTTCAAGGGGCGACCGTGATATTCACGCGCATAAAGCGCAGGGGATTGGATGAGTTGAACGGTTGGCTGTCGCGGTAAGTCACGGTTTCGGTGCCGTCGCCATTGTTCACCGGGGTGCCGACCAGCACGGCGTTCGCCGTCCAGGGGCCGGTGGCCGCATTGCTGGTTTGCGGCGTGTAGGTCAAATCACCCGGCGGGGTGCGTTCGCGGAAGGTGATGGTGAGGTAATTGACACCCCCGATGTTTTGAATGGTCACCTGCGACAGGCCGGCCGGGCCGGTGGTGCCGCGCACGAGGGGATTAAGTCCGAAGGCATAGTCGAGGACATTGGAAAGGCTGTCGCCGTTGGGATCGGCGGTGCTGCCGCTAACCAGAGGATTGGCGAGTTGGGAGGACGTGAAAGTTTCCGCCTGCCAGGTGGCGAAGGTCAACTGGGCGACATTAACCAAGGTCTGCTGGGTAACGTCGAGCAAGGCCCCGCCCAAGAGCGGCGCGCCGAGGTTGACCGCCAGGGTTCCATTCGCGGACGAAGCGAGGGGGATGGACGCGGTTTTCGACGCACTGTCGCCATTCGCCCAAGTGAGCGTGCCGAGGACCGGGTGACGCCGGTGAGCGCCGCGCTAGCCGCGTCCGTGGCGTAGTTGACCGAAAGCGCGCCGGAGCTGCCATCCGTGCGCGTCGCCGTCAGCACGAGCGAGTCGCCCGGAGTACCGTCGGCTGAAGCGACGCTCCATTGCACCGTGCCGGGCAAACCGGCCAGCCCGGAAAAGAAGCGCCACATCGGGGTGTCGGAGACGGTCTGAAAGTTTCCAAAGTAGCCGCCGTAGAGCAGTTCCCCGTCGGGCTGGAGCGCAAAATCACTGACGGCGGCATTCGGTCCGGTGCTGGAAGGGAAGAGCGGGTCCGTCGCGCCGGTACTGGTTAGGCGCGCAAGGTTACTGGCGGCCGCGCCGTTGACATGAGCGAAGCTGCCACCGACCAGGATTTTGCCATCGGGTTGCACCAGCAAGGCGTCGCAGGTGCCGTCGGTGGTTGGCGCAAAGGTCGTGTCAAGCGCGCCAGTGGAGGTGACGCGCGCCAGGCCGCCGCGGGCGACGTTGTTATAGGCGGTGAAATTTCCCGCAATCACAATGTTGCCGTCCAATTGCACGGCAATGGAATTGATGGGGAGCAGGCTGCTCGTGTTGCCGCTGGCGGTCGCACCCTGCACAATGCCATTGAAGGTCGCATCCAGAGTCCCGTTGGCATTGAGGCGGCACAAACCTGATTTGAAGTTGACGTTACCGGGGATATAGAACTCGCCGCCGACCAGGAGTTTCCCATCGGGCTGCAGCGCCAGCGACTGCACATACCAACCAGCCGTACCATTGCCGAGAGAGGGAGACGGGCCGGTGAAGCTCGTATCGAGCGAGCCGTTCGCGTTCAAGCGCGCCAAAAAGGGGCAAGTTGTGCCATTATAATGCAGGAAGGCACCGCCGATGACGATTTTTCCATCGGGTTGAGCGAGGGTGGCATACACGACATTGTCCGGGCCGGTCCCGGATTGAAAGGACGTGTCGAGGGAGCCGTTGGTGTTGAGCCGCGCAAGATTGTTGACGGGCGTGCCATTGACGGTGGTGAAATCTCCCCCGATGATGATTTTTCCATCAGGCTGGCGCGCGGCGTCGTAAACCACGCCCAAGTCCAGGTTCCCCTCCAAGTTTCCGGTCACACCGCCGGTGGTGTCGAAGAGAACATCCACGGTGCCGTCAGCGTTGAATCGCGCGATGCCGCCCTGGTTGTAGATGGTGGAATTCACGTCCTCCAGTTTTGAAAACCAGCCGGCGGCGACAATTTTTCCATCCGGCTGCACGATAACGCGGTTGACGGCACTGTTGACGAAGAAAAGCGCGAAGCCCGGATCGGGTGCGCCGGGCGCGCCTAGGTCCACCGTGGCAGTGGCGTTGCCGCCAATCACAGCGCCGGTGGGGCTGCTTAATGTCACCGTGAAGGCTTTGATGCCTCCGGCAATCGCTCCGGGAGTGATGGGGATGGTGATGGTCTTGGGGCTCGAATCGCCCGCGGCCCAGTCCACGACGCCGGATTGCGCGGTGTAATCGGCGGGCGCGGTCGCGTTGGTCACATTGGCGGTGGGAGTGGACGTGCCGTCGGAGGTGGTGTAGTTGACACTCAAAGCGGCCGCGCCGTTATCAATGCGAACCACGGTCAGGGTGGCCTGGCCGATTTGTTCATCCGCATAAAACGTGGCTTGCGACCATTCGATGCGGGGCTGGAAAGTCACCACGAGGTCGAGGTAGGCGCCCGCGCCACTCCCGCCCTGATCCAAGGTTTTCATAGTGATGCCCGCGGCGGTGTCGTTAAAGGTGCTGCCGACTTCGAGCGCTGGATTGGTGGCGGTGGTGCCGGGGTTGGTGAGGTTGAGCAAGTTGCCCTGCTGGTTATCATTGTAACCCCAGAGGACATACGCGCCGCCGCTCAGGTTTGCGTTGCCGGAGTTGGTGCGGTAGCCAATCCAGTAATCGTGCGTGTCGTCGCGAACGATTTTCAAGGCGAGCGGGTTGGTGATGTTGGCCGCCGGATTGTCGAAGGTGTAAACCCGGTAGGTGCCGGAGGTGGAGATGGTCGTGACCGCGGTGTCGGGGATCCATTCGAGAATGCTGCGGTTCCACTGGGTGTATTGGTTGACCTCCGTCAGACCGCCGCCCATGACGTTGAAGGGGTCGCCGTATTCCACCGATGTGCCATTGGGCGAGACGGGATTGCCGTCCGTCACGGACCAGAGATTCGCGTGATTGAGGCCGAAGGTGTGGCCCATTTCGTGGGCGACCTGGCTCAAATTAAACTCCCCGTTGATCCAAAAATCCGGGCCAATGACCTCGCCGAGGCCGCCGTAGGTGATTTGCGAGTTGGGGATGTTGCCCAAGTTGGAAAACACCACGCCGATGCGGTCGTAGGAGGCCACGTCATACCCGGCATTGGTCGCCAACGTTTCGGCGTCGCTATGCAGAAGGGTGTTGGCGCCGGCGGTCGCATAGCTGGCCGCCGTGCCGGGCATACGCAAGACGGGGGTGACATCGGGGGAAATGCCGTTGACGACCGCGCCGATCTGCAAGGTCGCCTGGCCGTAACTGGCCTGACTAAAAAAATCGCCCACGCCGCCCGCTTGATTGTAACGGTTGACGATGTAGTCCGTGGTGATAGGAGTGTTGGTCGTGTTGGCGACCGGGTCATAGGGGTTTACCGGCGTGCCCGGCAGGTCGGAGAAATCCACGACGATAATCAGCACTTTTTTAGTGCCATGCGTCCAGGCGGAGGTGGGGCGGCCGGTGACATCGCTGCTACCCGGCGCGCCATCGGCTTCGACTGCCGCATAGTTGGACTGCTCGGCCTTGATCAAGTTTTGCTCATACAGATTCAAGTGCGTCTGGCAGCAGAGGATGTAAATTTGCCCATTGGCCTCGACGGCGGTGGGGACGGCGAGGTTCAACCCCGCGCTGGCGTTGACGGGCGTGACGTTGCCCGAGATGACGCACACGTTGTTCACGGCCCGCGACCCGGGGAGTTCGCCCGCTTCGAGGACGCGCACGGGCGAATCGCTCACGGCCAGGGCCTGGTCCACGGCGATGCCGATGATGGATGTTTTCGGCAAGGTCGCCAGGGTGGCGCGCCGGCCATAGGCATAGACGCGGTATTCGCGGCCGTTGATGAGGGTGGAGCGGTAGTCCGCCACCGCCGCAGTGGACCCGAACGATGACGAACCGGCGAGCAATTCCAAATCACCCTGGGCGGAGACGCGTTCCTCGAGGAACGCGAGAATTTCCGGCGGAAGCTGCTGGCGCACGACCATCGGCACCGCGTCGGCCAGGGCCTGTTCCGGATCGGTGGGGATGAGCGCGGCGAGGGCTGCGCGCCGCTGCCGCGCCAGGTTCTGCCCCTCGGCGAGCAAGCCGGCCCGTTGCGCGATGGTGGCGTTGAGGTAGCGCGCCGTCCAGTCGGCAAAGGCCGCCATGGCGGGTCGCGTTTCGGACAACCAGGCGGAAGCGATGACGGAATCAGGCGGCGGATTTTTTTCCGCCCGCACGGCCGGGGTCGGCGCGAGCCTGGTAAGCACGGGCGCGGGCGCCGCCGGCACAGGCACGGGAGTCGGGCTTGACGCCGCCAGCCGCCGCGAACGCGAGGTCGGCAACGCCGCCGACTGCGGCCGGAAAAAATAAAAACCCAGCCCCACGACTCCCACACCAAGCAGCAGCAAGACAAGCGCGCGTTTCCTCATATTTTTCCAGTATGCCCGAAAACCGGGCCAGGCTCAAGCCTAGGTTCCGTTTTGAAACTTTTTTTCACCGCCAAGACGCCAAGACCGCGAAGGGTGCTCATATGCAAAAACCCTCTTTGCATTCTTCGCGACTTGGCGGTGAATCAGCCCTTGCCGCAATTGATCATCCACGGCGTGCCGAACTGGTCCACCACCATGCCGAAGCGATGCGCCCAAAAGGTTTCCTGCAGGGGGCATTGCACCACGCCGCCCTCCTCCAGACTCGCAAAGATGCGCTCCGCCTTCGATGCATCTTCGAGGTGGAGCGTCACGGAAAAGCCCCGTGGCTTCTGAAAACTGGCCGGAGGCGAGTCGGAGCCTTGCAACACCTGGTCGCCGAGCGCCAGCGTGGCGTGCAGGATTTTCTGCTGCCAATCCGGCGCAGTTTGCCCGGCCATGGGCGAACTCGCGTAGGTCATCATCATCATGATCTTGCCGCCGAGGCACTGCTCATAGAATTTAAAGGCCGCCTCGCATTGGCCGTTGAATGTCAGGTAGGGACTGATTCGCATCGTTCCCTCGATTTAATCCCCACCCCCGACACCGGCAACCCCAAAAAGGCAATTTACCATCAGTGCGTTTAGCCGGCGATCGGGATTCAGAATGAATATGCAGTTCTTCAAAAAAATCAGGAGCTTGTTTGGTAATTTAATGTCAGAGTATAAAAGCAGTTCGAGAAGTAACTTTACTGTGTTGGCATATCTTACAGGTAAATAACATGTCCCAAAGTATGGTTAATAACGAGCCTAAAACAAAAGGGTCTCTTATCGATATTGACACCTTGGTTTTGCAAGTTCCGGACGATTTTGATAAAAGCGATGGCAGCATGGATCGGTTGTTTGATGACATGCACCGCTCAAGCAAGGAGCTTTTCTTTAAGATGCTTTCTCCTGAGTTTTTACTAACATTGAACCCCGAATATTAGTAAATCATGAATCACTCGAATACAAATGCCGGTACGGTTTTTACTGAAATCAAAGAAATTCCCCATGGCTCGTGGCCGTCTTTGATGATCAAAAAATTATGGGTGGGCATAGAGCGAATCCTAGGAAATGTATTTCTATGGAAGCGCGGTTCATAGAATGGAGATAGGGTTTTTAGCGAACATTCTGCCGATACCTGTTCAAGGAATTGGCGGTAAATGGTAAACTCAACATGGCGGTAGCAGGGGCCCGCCCCTGCTACCGAGATTCCCTAGGGGCGATAACGTCCCGAGAGTTCAAAATCGCGGCCCTGGCGTGCGCTGTGTTGCTGGAGGCTTCATTTGTGGTAGTGCCGTTTTATGAACTGGTGCTGGCCAAAAAGCAAAGCAGTTGATTGAGACGGCGCCAAGGCTCTGACGGAACCAAGTTAATTTCCCCCGTTGCCGGGCGCGGCGGGATTCGCGCCGCGGCCGAAGCCGCCGCCCGGGCCAAAGCCGCCGCCGTTAATGATGGCGTTTTGCATCAAGCTTTGCATGGCGTTGCCGCCGCCCATCAGGTTGTTGAATTGCGACATGCGTTGGAGCATTTGCGGCGTGATGTTCGTGAGCGCCTGTTTTTGCAGGTCGGTGAACGTGGTGGAATTGGCGAGGTATTGATTAAAACCCGTTTGATCCTGCTGCATCCATTGCAGGGCGACGCCGAACGTCGCGCCCTGGCGCATATTGTCATCGGTGATGGTGCCGACCCATTGCATCGCGGTGCCCGGGTCCTCCGAACTGGAACTGAGCGCGAAAATGGCGACCGAGCTGTCCTTGGTTGGCGAGGGCGGCAGTTGGTTGAGGAACTGGCCGGCGGCATCGAGGTCGTAATTGGTCCAGGACTGCATCGCCGTGGCCAGAAGCTGGCCGCCGGGCTTGCCAGGGGGATTGTTGGGGTCGGCGTTGGCATTGGCGGCTTCTTGCTGATCCATTTGTGAAGCCCAAGTGGCGGCGGCGGCGGGGTCGTTGGCGGCCCAGGCTTTGGCGACCTGGACGCCCATGGCGGTCTGTTGTTGCGGGTCGGTCAGGCTGGCGACCCAGGCCGAGGCGTCCTGGGGCGAGGCGGCGGCCCAGCTCGCGGCCAATTGCGCATTGGCGTCATCCCGCGTCTGGCCGGCGGGCATCTGGCTGAAGAGCGCGGCGGCTTGCGAAAACTCGCCCTGGTCGGTCAGGGTGTCCGACAAGGCCTTGACGGCGGCGCTTTTCATTTGGAGGTCTTGCGCGGTGTCGCCGCTCAAGGCATTGACGGCGGCGAGCGCGCCGGCGGGATCGGAGGAGGCGTAACCGGCGATGGCGGCGGCAAAGCGCTGCTGGTTTGTCGTGGTGGAGCCGGCACCCGGATTGTCTTTCATCCATTGGAGGGCGGCTTTGGGGTCTTGCGCAGCCCAGGCTTTGAGCGCGTCGTCCACGCCGCCTTCGCGCAGGCGCGGGACGGTGATGCTGCCGGTGGCGGCGAGAAAGCCCTGCGGGTCGCGTTGGGCCCAAGCGTCGTAAAGGGCGCCCATGAGGTCGTTGCGCCGCGAGTTGGCGGGCTGGTCTTTGAGGTCTTTCAAAGCGGCCAAGGCTTCTTCGGGGCTGAGGCCCTGTGCCCAAGCGGCGAGCATGTCCGCATCCAGTTTACCCTTGGCTTTGAGCAGGTTTTGCCAGGAGGCCGTGGAGCCGGTTTGGTCCAGCTCCAGGACGGTGTTGAGTTTGTTCGTCACCGGACGGGGTTTGGCCGCCGCAGTGCTTTTGGCCGCGGGCGCGGGGTTGTTATGATGGCCAAACCAGTAGCCGCCGAAGGCGCTGACCGCACAGGCGAGGACAAAAGTCGTGATCTTGATTAGCGGAGATTTCATGATGTTTTTTTTCTAAAAATTAAGTCGGATAGAGTCGGAGTAAGTCGGAGATGGTCGGAGATGGTCGGAGAAGAAAATTTCGCGTTGAGATAATTCAAGGTGGACGTTGCCAATGTTGGCGGACAGGGGCTGGAGGCGTTCAGTTCCCACCCGGCGCGCCGGGTGCAGGCTCGGCGCTGTCGGGCGCGGGGGCGTAGTCGGCGGGGTTGAAGTTGGCGCCACCGGGCGCGGTGGTGGGGATGGGGGCGGGGGCGTCGGCACGCTGGCCCACCAGACCTTTGCCATTAATAATAGCGTTCTCCATCATGGTCTGGACGGCGTCGCCGCCACCGAGGGCGGTGTTGAACTGGGTCAGGCTTTGCAGCGTGCCGGGGGGGATGCCGGCCAGCGCCGCCTTTTGGCTGTCGCTCAAGACCGGGGTGGTGCTGAGGAACTGGTTGTAGCCGGCGGGGTCCTGCTGCATCCATTCCAGCCCGACGCCGACGGTCATACCGAGGCGCATTTGCTCATCCGAAATGGAGTTGACCCATTGGAAGGCGCTGGCCGGGTCCTCCTGGCTGGCGCGCAGGGCATAGATGGCGACGGCGGGGTCTTTCGCGGGTGAAGTGGGCAGCAAATTCAGAAAGGAGCCGACGTTGTCGAGGTCGTAAGTCGTCCACGAGCGGATGGCGGTGGCGAGCAATTGGCCGGGTGGGGTGGGATTATCGGGGCCGGGGGGTTCGGCTTGGCCGTCCATTTTGGCGGCCCAGGTGGCGGCGGCGGCGGGGTCGTTCTCGGCCCAGGCTTGGGCGACTTGCGCACCAATGGTGGATTTGAGTTGCGGGTCACCGCTCAAGCCCTCGACCCAGGTGGCGGCGTCCTGCGGGGCGATTTGCGTCCAGCGCGTGGCGAGTTGGGTGAAAGCGTCGTCGCGAGTCGAGCCGGCGGGCAACTGGCTGAAGAAAGCGGAGGCTTGGGCGAAGCCGCCCTGGTCGGCGAGGGCATCCGCGAGGGCCTTGGTGGCGGCGCTTTTCATCATGCGGTCATGGACATTATCGTCATTGAGGGCGTTGACGGTGGCAAGGGCGCCGGCGGGGTCGGCGACGGCGTAGCCGGCGATGGCGGCGGCGTAGCGCTGGTCCGTGGCGGCGGTCGAGGCGGTGCCGGGATTGTCCTTGAACCATTGGAGGGCGGCCTTGGGGTCTTGGGCGGCCCAGGATTTCAAGGCCTCGTCCACGCCGCTTTCGCGCAGGCGGGGCACGGCTATGTCGCCGGCGCCGGTGAGGAAGCCCTTGGGGTCGCGGTCGGCCCAGGCATTGTAGAGGGCGCCCAGGAGGTCGTTGCGCCGGGAATTCGCGGGTTCGCCCTTGAGCGATTTGAGGGCGTCGGCAATTTGCGCCGGGCTGAGGCTGCGCGCCCAGGCATCCAGCAAATCGGAATTTAGCGTGCCCGTCGAGGTGAGCAGGGCGCGCCAATCCACCGCCCGGTCGGAGGGGCCGCTGACCAGGATTGCGCGCAGAGAACTGGCCGGGGTGGGCCGCGCGCCAACGCCGGCACTGGCGGTGACCGCGGAGCGCTGGCCGAGCCAATACCCGGTGACAACGCCCAGACCGGCAATGCCGGCCACGAAAACTATTTTGAGTCCGGTGGATTTCATGAAGGAAATAACCCCGCCGCCGCGATGAGGGATCGAGGTAATTATACAAGAAAATCGCCGCCATGCGAGCGCTTGTTTTTTGGCGGAGGCAAAGGCTTTGCAACCGGCAACCGAATCGCCGGCTTATTCTGGACAAATGAGGGTAGAACCAGGCAAATCGGGCAACCTCAGTGTGCCCCTTTTCAGCCATCCTTTTCTACCCTTTTACATAACAATCAACGCAGCGCTTCGGGGTTGTGATCGGGCTTGGCTGATCTTTATGCAGTTGGCACCGGGAGCATATGAACAGGAAAAGCCATCCCCTCATTACATTTGGGGGATGGAGGCGGTGAGGGATTATTTCCCGAAAAGATTAACTTTACTCAGGTGGTAGGAAAAGGCCCCCAAGGCATCGCCTACTTGGTAGCCGCTGTGGCATTGGATGCAGGCCTGTTGGGCGCGCACAGCCCCGACGATGAGGCATGTTCCGTCGGCTTCCGGCTGGGTGACCACGTCCTGCCCCGTCTTGATTTCCGCAAGCGCGCTGGTCTCGAAATCCGTCAATGGGCGGATTCCCGTGGGTGTGGCGGGTTCGTTCGGGTATGAATTGGAGCTGCGGCCGAAAGACTGAAAGGCCGAGTGGCGGTTGATGACAAAAGCGACCGGGGGGTCGTGTTTGGCGAGGCCGATTAATTCCAATTTATCCACCCGGTAGGCCTCAACCGCGGTGATATCCGCGCCGTTCAGTTTCAGGTCCTGCGCGAGCACGAGCCGCAAGGAGGGGTCCAGTGTCATTCTCGGCGGACCCGAGAGCTGCGACCCCGCAGCGCCATAGTCGCCAGTCCCAGCGGATCGAATATAAGTGTCGACGTAATAATTGTGCATTTGCACTTCGGAAGTCCAAATGTTGAGCAATGTGTTCTTATTCAGATACACCTCAGACGCGGACGGCGAGGCTCCCAAGGTGATGGGCCTCGGCGGTGGCTTATAGGGTGCTGCTTCCGAGGTCGTAACCGGCGTGGTGGAATTCTGGGCCACCGTCAAAGGAATCACCCATGACCATAAAACGGCAGTCGTCACCGCGACCAACACTCGTAGAGTTTTCATAGGACAGCGAAAAGGTTGCCCCAAATATTATTGCGGCTTCAGTGGCGCGTTCGGAATCGGCGCGGGCAGATTGCGTGCTGCGGGCAGAGGCGGAGTTTGATCGAACAGACTGGCTGGGCTGAGGCGGTAGGAAAAGGCCCCCAGAGCATCGCCGACTTGGTAGGTGTCGTGGCATTGGATGCACGCCGCTTGCGCCCGCACGGCCCCGACGACGAGGCGCGAGCCGTCGGCTTGCGGCTGGTCGGCCACGTTTTGGCCCGCCTTGATTTCCACCAGCGCGGATTTTTCAAAATCAGTCAATGCTCGGGTGCCGGAGATGGTCAACGGGGCGCTGAAGCGCGTGGCCGAAGTCTGATTCGGCCGGTTAACCAAAAATCCCGAGTGGCGGTTGACGACAAAGGCGACCGGGGGGTCGTGTTTGGCGAGGCCGATTAATTCCAGCTGGTCAACTTGGTAGGTCTCGACGGCGGTAAGAACCGGGCCATCCAATTTTATTTCGTGCCCGAGCATCAGCCGCACGGAGGGATCCACCGTCATGGTGGGCACCGTCATGCGCACCCCGCCAAACCCGGCGGATTGAATGAATTTGTTGACATAAAAATTGTTCATTTGCTCCTCGGAAGTCCAAATCCTATGCAAGGCAACCTGATTCAAATGCACGAGCACTTGTGTAGTCAAACTTGACGATGCTGGATGCGGAACCGGGGGCGGCGGGGGGGATGGAAGTAACGGCGCCTTGGACAAAGCTGGCTGGGATTGTACCGCTGGAGACAACGCCTGCGAGTTTGCCTCCTGCGCGAAGGCCGCAGAGCCGGAAAGGGACCACCAGAGGGTGGTCGCAACAAGGAGGGGTAAGCGCGGGGTATTCATGGGGCGCGGATTAGGGCAGCCGACCAATAGCCTATAAACGTCAGGGGAGACGATTAGTTTTGTCAATCTGCTGTCGCTTTCCTTGGTTTGTGCTCAGGAACTGTCAGGAAAAGACTCACCTAGATCAAATCGCAAAGGACTCCTGATTTACGGAATCGTAGTGTCGGGCGCGGCCCGGCTCATGCGCACGCGCACGTCGGTGGAATTGTTGATCGAGAAGGCGGGCGGGTCGCTGGGGGCGGTGACGGCGATGAAGTCGGCGCGGTGGACGTCGTCGAGGTAGAACGATGGCCGCGGGTCGGGCGCCACGGGCTGAATCTCGACGTTGCTCAGTTCGAGGTTCTTGATATGGCGGAGGAAAAAGCCCTGCGAAGGCGTGGGGCCGAACATGGAGGGGTTCGGATACATCTTTTCGACCTCGGGCACCTGAATCGTGGACGAATCCGGGGCCGCGCCGCCGACGTGCTGCACATAGATGTCCGAGAGCTTGACGTCTTCAATGGCGTAGCCCGGAATGCCGCTGAGGATGGAACTGTAGGACGAGGGGGTGTTGTAGCTGGTGATGTTAGAGATCAGGACGCGGCGCAGGGTGCCGACCTTGGTGGTGTCCGCCGGCCCGCGCAGGCGCGCGCCCAGGCGCAGGAAGATGGGGCAGGTGTTGAGGTCGCGCATGGTGATGTTGGTGATGGCGATGTCCTCGAGCAGGCCGCCGTCCACGGTCTCGAGCGCCAGGCCCCCGCAGCCCTCGAAGACGCAGTTCGAGATGGTGATATTGATGAATCCGCCGTTGGACTCGGTGCCTAACTTGATGCGCCCGGTCCCGCCGGCGGTGCCGCTTCTTGAAGGTGCCGTCGAGCACGGTGCCCAGTTCATAGCAGCCGGTGACGTAACAGTTGGTGATATTGACGTTCTCCGTGGCCTTGGCATAGCCGAGCGCGAAGCTGGACTTGGGGCAGATGCCGTCGTCCCACGGGGAGTTCACCGTTGTATTCGAGACGCGGACGTTTTTGCAGCAGTCAATGTCCATGCCGTCGCGGTCGGTGTCAATTTTGAGGTTGTCAATGGTGAGGTTGTCCACGCCGGTGAGCAGCAGGCCGAAGTGGCCGCCCTTGAGCAGGGAGAAATCGCGGAGGATGACGTTGCGGCAGTTCTTCAGGCCGATGGTCTTGTTGCCAACGCCAGCCTGCTCGGCGGTGTAGGTGGGATACCCGCCGCGGGCCGTGCGGCCGGCCCCGAAGCTAAGGCCCCGGCCCCACAGCAGACCGGGCCCGGTGATCGAAAAGTCGCTGATGTTCTCGCCCCAAAGCAGCGAATTGTGCCAATGGTTGTGGCCGTAGTCCTGGTAGGCGTCCCAGGCCGTCTTGGGTTCGGCGGCATCGTAGGTTCCCCCCAGGTAGCCCGTAGTCTGCCCGGGGAGGGGAGAATCCGCGGCAATGATCGTGGCGCCGTGCGAGAGGTAGAGGTCCACGCGGCTCTTCAGCCGGATGGAGAAGGAGACATAATTGCCGCTGGGGAAGACCACGGTGCCGCCACCGGCCGCCGCCGCCGCCTCGATGGCCTGGTTGATGGCGGGCGAGTCCACCGTCGTGCCGTCGCCGGTGGCCCCGTAGGCGCGAACGTCGAAGACCGAAGGCACCGCGGGGGCAACGCCGGCCGGGGGCTGGGCGGCGGCCAAGGCAGGGAGCGTTCCAGCCGCGGAGGCGGCCAAGCCCATGCAGCTAAGTTTCAAAAGATCGCGGCGGGTGGGGTTATAGCTTTTCATGACTGAGGGGTATTCAAGAATTGTCGTTTGGGGGGTTGGGCGGATGCTTATTATTCAAAAGCCATCCTCCATGTCCATAGCCTATTGTCTAACGGTGGCGGGCGGGGTGTATCCTGTCTATCCGTTTGCAACGGGTCTTCGAGGACAGCGCCAAAATTGACGACGGAGCCTAGCTTCCCACCCGGGGCTGCGTGCGGAAAACTCTGGGAAGTCGAAGGCGACCGGCAGATGGAGCTTGATGACTTCAACAAGCAGGCGGCGTGGGCCGGCCACGGGGATTATTTTGAGTCCCGCGCAAGCACTTGTTTTTTTGGCAAAAAAAAACCACCCCACCCTTGCAAGGAATTCTTGCACAAGGCGAGGCGAGGCCTACAATGCGACTTCCCCAGGCTGGGCGATGACCCTTATCGCCGGGCTCCCCCACCCCGTTAGCACCCCTAATGAAGACTTCGTCCATTTTCCACGCGGCCGGACTTTCCGCGCTCTTGGCCCTGACCGCCTTCGTGTCACTGCAGGCCGCCGATGCGCCCGCGCCGGGAGCCAGCCCGGCCGCCCTGACGCCAGCCGCCACGCCCGCGCAAAAAGTCGCACCCGAGCTGAATCCGCAGTTGCCGGCGGGCACGACAGTTTACAATATCCGCCAATTCGGCGCGACGGGCGACGGGGTGACGATTGACTCGGACGCGGTGAACCGGGCGATTGACGCGGCGGAAGCAAACGGCGGCGGCACGGTCTATTTCCCCGCCGGCTACTATCTTTGCTATTCGATCCACCTGAAGACGAATATCACGCTGTATCTGGACCAGGGTTCGTGGGTGATCGCCGCGGAAACGCCCGCGGTGGTGGCGGCGCTGCAACCGCGCGGGGGGCGCGGCGGCGGCGGGGGTGCTGGAGCGGGCGCGGGGGGCGGCCAACCCACGTCAGTGCAGGACCTCCTGGCCCGCATCCCGCCGGGCACCAAGATGTATGATCCGATTGAACAAAACATGTGGACCGGCCTGCCGATGTGGAACCGGCCCACGGCGACCCCCAGCGCCTACCAGGACTTCGGCCACTGCTTCTGGCACAACAGCTTGATCTGGGGTGACAGCATCACGAATGTTTCCATCATTGGCCCGGGCACCATCTATGGGCGCGGGTTGTCGCGCGGCGACGGGCCCACGAACCTGGGCGGCGGCAATAAATCCATTTCCTTGGTCAACTGCCGTAATGTCACCCTGCGGGACTTTACCGTGTGGCAGGGCGGCTGGTTCTGTCTGCTGGCGACGGGGGTGGACAATTTCACCATCAGCAACATCAAGGTGGACACCAACCGCGACGGCTTCGACATTGACTGCTGCCAGAACGTCCACATCTCCGACTGCACGGTGAATTCGCCGCAGGATGACGGGATCGTGTTGAAAAGTTCCTACGCGCTGGGCTACGCGCGCCCGACGCAGAATGTGACGATTACGAATTGCCAGGTGAGCGGCTTCCAAACCGGCACGCTGCTCGACGGCACTTACAAGCCCTTTGGCGGCAATGTGGATGGGGGCGGCTCCGGCACCGGGCGGATCAAGTTTGGCACCGAGTCCAACGGCGGCTTCAAGAACATCACCATTTCCAACTGCGTGTTCACGCATTGCCGCGGGCTCGCCCTCGAGTCGGTGGACGGCGGCAACATCGAGGATGTGAACATCAACAATATCACGATGCAGGACATCGTGAATTCGCCGATTTACATCCGCCTGGGCCGCCGGTTGCGCGGGCCGCAGGACACCACGACGGTCGGCGTCATCCGCCGGGTCAACATCAGCAACGTCACGGTCTCGAACGCGGTCAACACTTCCTCGATCATCATCGCGGGCACGGTGGACCACCCGATTGAAGACGTAAACCTGAGCGATATTCGCATCCTCTATCAGGGTAGTGGCCCCAGCGCCTGGGCGCAACTCAACCCGCCGGAGGATGAAGCGCAAAATTATCCCGAGCCGAGCCGGCTGGGCAACATGCCCGCGTATGGCCTGTTTGCGCGGCACGTCAACGGCCTGACGCTACGCAACGTGAACGTCAGCTACGCCGCGCCGGACCTGCGCCCGGCGGTGGTGTTGGACGACGTGCAGGGGATCGAGTTTGACCAATTCAAGAGCCAGCTCGAAGCCGGCGTGCCGGAGTTCATGCTCTGGAACACGCGGGACTTCTCAGTGAGTCATTCGCCCGGCATCGCCGACCAGCATATAGACAAGATGGACCAAGGCGTCGTGGCGAAGTGATTTATTAACCCCAACCTGCCCCCGTCACCATGAAGATTAAAAGCCCCCTCATCCTCGCCGCGGCCCTCACCAGCGGCGCTCTCGCCACACTCGTGGCGCAAACCGCGCCCGCCCCGGCCGTGGCCACTCCGACACCCGCGGCCAGCGCCGACTCCGCGGCGGCACCCGCCGCTAATTCCGCTCCGGCGACGGGCCGCCCGGCGCGCGGCGCGCCCGCCCCCCAGCCCATTGGCGGCATCCAGGCGGTTTCGACAACCAGTTCCTACAAATTCTTCTTCGGCACCGGCGACGCGCCCGCGGGCTATACCAAAATCACGGGCGACATGGCCTACAACGACACCCGCGGCTACGGCTTCGATGGCGGCACAAAGGCGGAGGTCCTCTCCAAGAAGATTGACGGCCAGCCGGACGTGAACCTCGCCACGGCGGACAAGGCGTTCTTTTTCTCGACCGCGCTGCCCGAGGGGAATTACAAGGTCACGGTGACAATGGGCCACCCGGATGTGGCGACGGATGTCAGCGTCAAAGCGGAGTCGCGCCGCCTGATGCTGGAAAACGTGCAGACCAAACCCGGCGAATACGTCACCAAAACGTTCATAGTGAATATCCGCACGCCGAAATACCCCGGCGGCGTGGTCAACCTCAAGGCGACGCGCGAGACGCAACAGGAAGCCTGGGACTGGGACAATGGCTTGACGCTGGAATTCAACGGCGATCATCCGAGCATCGCGAACCTGCAAATTGAAAAGGTGGACGTGCCGACGGTGTTTGTCATCGGGGACTCGACCTCGTGCGACCAATCGTCCGAGCCGTTCAACAGCTGGGGCCAGAGCATCACGCGCTTTTTCAAGCCCGAGGTGGCCGTCGCCAACCATGGGGAATCCGGCGAAACGATCGGAGACTGTTTAAGCCGCCACCGTTTCGACAAAATCTGGAGCGTGATGAAACCCGGCGACTACCTTTTGGTCACATCCGGCCATAACGAACCCAATGGCAAAAACGGGAACATGACCTTTGACCAGCGCTTTTATGACGACTTTAAACGCGTGGTGGACCAGACCCGCACCCTGGGTGGCATCCCCGTGCTGGTGACGCCCATCAGCCGCGCCCCCGGTTCGCAATCACTCGGGCCTTACCCCGACGAGCTGCGCCAACTGGCCAAGGATGACAATGTCGCCCTTATTGACCTCAACAGCGCGACGGCCACGTTTTACAAGGCGGTGCCGGATTATCATGTGGTCTTTGCCAGCCGCACCGAGGCCACCCACACGGGGGATTATGGCAGTTATGAGGTTTCCAAAATGATCATGGCGGGCATCAAGCAAAACAATTTGCCGCTGGCCAAGTCCATCGTGGATGACTTCACGGGCTATGATCCGGCGCATCCGGATGCGTTTGAGAGCTACAAGGTTGCGCCCACGCCGAAGAAGAGCGCCGCCAACGCAGCCGCCGCGGTGCCCGATGGCAATTAAAGGCGCCGCTCCGCCAACTCCCAACATTCAACATCGAACATCCCATGCCGGACATCGAACTTTGAAAATTGAATGAAGCGCGGAATAAAGCCGTTGCTGCTCTTCATTGGATGTTGAAAGTTGGATGTTCGATGTTGGATGCTCAATAATCTTCCCATGCGCACCTCGCTGCTCTATGTCATGGCGTTCGCCATGGCCGCCCTATCCATCATCCCCGCCCGCGGCGCGGACCGCCCGCCGTTTTACAAGGTCTTTCAATTCCCGCCGGACCAAATCCCGCGCATTGACGGCGATCCGTCCGACTGGGACATCGTGCCCGACGACTACGCCATCGGCATGGACCAGATGACGAACGATTCGAGTCCCACCGCCCAGCCCGACCCGAAAAAGCTGGACGTGAAGGTGAAGGTGGGCTGGGTCAAGGGGCTGAACCGGCTGTATTTTCTCTACGAAGCCTACAAGGATTACTGGGATTTTTCGCAGCCGAACCTGCACAACGACATTTTTGAGGTGGTGGTGGATGGCAGCCACGCCGCGGGCAAGTTCATTGCGAGCTTCCGCCCGGATATGACCGTCCCGACGTTCGACGCCTTCTTTGCGATGCAGGGCGTGAAGGCGCAGAACTACCACATTTTCACGCCGGCCAAGGACAAGGACTGGTGCATGGCGTGGGGGCCGCAGCAGTGGCTCAAGGAACTGCCCTATGCCAACCACGCGTGCCAGTATAATTTCCAGCCCGGCGAAGGCGGCAAGCTGGTGCTCGAATTCTATATTACCCCGTTTGATTTGGCCTCGCCCGACGGCCCGGAGCACTCGGTCGAGTCGCAACTCACGGAAAATAAAATCATCGGGCTAAGCTGGGCCGTGATGGACTATCGCGGCCCCACCACCGAGAGCCATGCCTTTTGGAACCTGTCTTCGGACCCCACCAAACTCAACGGCCGGACACCCGTCGGGCACACGATGTATGGCGATGCCTCGCTGCTGATGCCGTTCAAGCTGATGCCGCTGGAGGCGAAATTCGTCAAGCCCTTCGAGGCAAAATGGACATTCAAGGTTACGGACATGAGCAAGCGGCTGGTTTCGTTTCAGGACGAATCCACCGGCCAGGTGACCTCGTGGCATTGGGACTTCGGCGACCAAACCAGCTCGACCGAGCAAAACCCGCAGCACACCTACGCGAAGGCGGGCAACTACGTCGTCATCCTCGATATTGAAGGGCCGGCGGGGAAGTCGCGGTTTGCGCGGGTGTGGGATGTGACACTCAAGTAACATCCAACATCAAACCTTCAACTTCCAACATCGAATGAAGAAATCCTTTCAGGTTTTTCGGTTCTTCATTGGATGTTCGATGTTGAGTGTTGGATGTTGGATGTTGCCGGCGGCGCGCGCCGCCGACGCGCCGCCGATTGACCGGCAGGCGCTGGTGACGCGGCACAATCCGGTGCTGCACGAGTTCGATGTGCGCTCGCCGCTGTCCGTCGGCAATGGCGAGTTTTGCTTCACCGCGGATGCGACGGGGCTGCAAACTTTTCCCGACGCCTACGACAAGACCTTTCCGCTTTGCACGATGGCGGACTGGGGCTGGCACAGTTTTCCGAATCCGCAGGGCTTTTCGATGGACACGTTCGCCTATAAAAACTACGACGCCCACGGCCGCCCGGTGGGCTACGCCGACCAGATCTCGCGCGACGCCTCGAGCGACTACCTCCGCGAAAATCCGCAAAAGTTCAACCTTGGGCAAATCGGCTTTGTGCTGACGAAGGCCGACGGGACGCCGACGCAAATCACGGACCTTTCCGGCGTCGAGCAGACCCTCGATCTGTGGAACGGCGTGCTGCACAGCCGTTTTATATTTGATGGGCAGCCGGTGGACGTGCAGACGGTGTGCGACCCTGATCACGACTTGATTGCGGTGAGCGTGAAATCGCCGCTGCTGAACACGGGTCAACTGGCCATTCAAGTGCGTTTTCCCTACGCCAGCGCCAACGAAAGCGGCTCCGATTCGGACCAAGCCCGACGCGCACGAAACCACCTTTACGCCTGGCGCCAAGCCGGGCACCGAGTTGCTGGAGCGCAAGCTCGACGGATTTTCCTACCGGGTTCTGGCCGCCTGGTCATTGGGTGCGGATCCGGGGTTTAAGCAAACCGGCCCACATCAATTCCAGGTGACTCCGTCAAAGCGAGATACTGTTTTTGAATTTGCCTGCAATTTTACCTGGCCGCCGGGCAAAAACCCCATGCCGGACAACCCCATGCCGGATTTCCCGCACTTCAAGACTGCCGCACAGGATCACTGGAACCAATTCTGGAGCACGGGCGGGGCGATTGACTTGTCGCAGAGCAAGGATCCGCGCTGGCAGGAGCTGGAGCGGCGCATTGTGCTGTCGGAGTATTTGACCGCGATTCAGTCCACCGGGAAAAACCCGCCGGCGGAAACGGGGCTGACGCTTAACAGCTGGTATGGCAAGTTCCACATGGAGATGTATTGGTGGCACGACGCGCATTTTGCGCTGTGGGGGCGCGCGCCGCTGCTCGAGAACAGCCTCGGTTATTACCAGCGGATTTTGCCGGAGGCGACGGCCAACGCGAAGCGCCAGGGCTACGACGGCGCGCGGTGGCCGAAGATGACCGACCCAAGCGGGATGGACACGCCGTCGTCCGTCGGCGCGTTTCTGATCTGGCAGGAGCCGGCGCCGATTTACCTCGCGGAACTGGATTACCGCGCGCACCCGGGCCGGGCCACGCTCGAAAAGTTCAAGGATGTGATTTTTGCCACGGCGAATTTCATGGTCTCGTATGCATGGTGGGACGAAGCGCAGCAACGCTACGAACTCGGGCCGCCGCTGAACGAGGCGCAGGAGCAGTTGGCCCCGAAGACCAAATTATTCAACCCCACCTACGAACTGACCTACTGGCGCTGGGGCTTGGAAACCGCGCAGCAATGGCGCGTGCGCCTCGGCCTGCCGCGCGATGAAAATTGGGACAAGGTGCTGCAACACTTATCGAAGCCCACGGTGGCCGACGGCAAATACCTCTTTGCGGAGAGTCTGCCTGACTCCTATACGAACCCGCAATGGGTCAAGGACCACCCGGCGGTGCTCAACGCCTACGGCGTGCTGCCCGGCCCGGGCATTGACCGCGACACGATGCAGCACACGTTCGACTGGATTTGGCAAAATTGGGACTGGTCTTCGACGTGGGGGTGGGACTATCCCGCGCTCGCGATGTGCGCGGCGCGCCTGGGCGACCCCGAGCGCGCGATCCAGGCGCTGCTGCTCGACACGCCGAAAAACCACTACGTCATCAGCGGCCACAACTTTCAGCGCGACGCGAACAGCAACGCGCTGCCGCTCTATCTGCCGGGCAACGGCGGGCTGCTCACGGCGGTGGCAATGATGGCGGCGGGGTGGGACGGCGCACCGGCGCGCAACGCGCCCGGCTTCCCCAACAACGGCCAATGGGTCGTGCGGTGGGAGGGCTTGCGGCCACTGCCGTGAGTTTTTTTACCGCAAAAAACACAAAAGACGCAAAAAAGCCGCCAGTGGTTTGTTCTGTGTTTTTTGCGTTTTTTGCGGCAAATTTTCTTCGTTGTGGAATCACGCTATCTACCAGCCGAGTTGAGGAAATTTGCCCGCGCGCTGTTGCGCGAGGCGGGGCTGGCGGCGGCCCCGGCGCGGGTGGTCGCCGAGGTGCTGGTCGAAGGCGATTTGCTGGGCAAGACAACGCACGGGCTGAATTTGCTGCCGGCGTATTTGCGGGAAATTGAGGCCGGGAAGATGACGCTCTCCGGCGAGCCGAAAGTTTTGCGCCAGACGGCGGCGACGCTGCTGCTCGACGCGAACTACCAGGCCGGGCCGTTCGTGCTGAAGCGCGCGATTGAGTGGGCTGCGCCACGCGCGAAAAAGCACGGCGTCGCGACGGTCTCGATCCGCCGGTGCCACCATATCGCAAGCCTCATCGCCTATTTGCCGCCCGTGGCCGGGCGCAACCTGCTCATCATGCTCATGTGCTCGGACCCGGCGAACCGGACGGTCGCCGCGCCGGGCGGCGTGGAAGGCGTTTGCTCGCCCAACCCGGTCGGGGTCGGCATCCCCACCCAGGGTGACCCCATTCTCATTGACACCACCACGGCCAACACTAGCAACGGAGGGGCGGCGCGCCTGCGCAACGAGGGGCGCAAATTTTCCTCGCCCATCCTGCAAACCGCCCGCGGCCAGCCGACGAACGATCCGCGGGTGCTGCTGGCCAACCCGCCCGGCCTGATTTTTCCGCTCGGGGGGCCGGCGCTGGCGCACAAAGGCTTTGGCTTCTCCCTGCTTGTCGAAGCGCTGGCCAACGCGCTCACCGGCCAGGGTCGCGCCGGGCAACCGGAGCGCTGGGGCGCGACGGTGTTCCTGCAAATCATTGACCCAAAATTTTTTGGCGGGCGGGCCGCCTTCGCGCGCGAAACCCAGTTTTTCGCACAGGCCTGCCGCCAATCAAAAAGCAGGCCGGGCGAGCCGCCGGTGCGGCTGCCCGGTGACCAAGCGCAAGCGGTGAAGCGGGAGCAACTGGCCCGCGGCATCACGCTGCATCCAGGAATCTTGCCGGCTTTGCAGCCGTGGGCGGAGAAATTCGGGGTGCGTCCTCCCAATGCAGGCCAATAAACTGTTTCTCGCTTGCCATGAAATAGTGACGCACCTTCGTAGCGCTGAGCTTCAGCCAGCGCTCCTGGTTGCGCGAATATCAAGGAAGCACTGGCTAAAGCTCAGCGCTACGAAACAGCTCATTGGCGCAAAATGCGTCACTGCCCTATCAGGAAGCGGCATTGACCTATGGCCGTGGACGGCGTTGAATTTACAACCCGGCTTCCACCCCACCCCCCCCGCCACACGATGAGGCTTTACCCGAGATTGACGGCCACGCTGTTGGCCGTCGCGATTTTTCACCCTGATTTCGTGCGCGCGGCGGATGCGCCCGCGATGGCTGCGCCTGCGACCAGTGTGAATTTGCCGGTGACTGCTGCCACGCCAGCGCCCGCCGCGGCGTCCGCGTCTGCGTCCGGCCAACCGGCGGCACCAACCAACGAGGATGATTCCGGCCTCAAAGATAGACATGGCCAAGATTCCCCGATCAGGTTTCCCATCCCGGTTTACCTTTGGATCACCGCTGTGGTCTTCACCATTATATTGCTGCCGGAGTATTTCCGCCGCCGGAAAATCAAACAAGCGGCCCGCCAAAAAGAGCCTTCGCCCTGGGATTGACCTTTGGAGATTCGCGGCGTTGAATCTCTACCCCGGCCCCACCCCACCCCCCCCCGCCCCTGCCATGAGGCTCCTATTTTTCTGGTCAAGAGCGCCGGCTGCCAGCGCAGTTTATTCCAAATGGCTATTATTAATCCCTTCTCGTTTTTCTCCCACCCCATGAAAATAAAATTTGCCTGCCCCTCCTTTCGTCCATTGATGCTGGTGGCCGCTTTATTGGCCGCCTCCAGCGCGCCGGCGGCGGACGTTACTTTGCATTTCCTGGATGGCACGTCGCCGGTCGCGCCCACCGGCGTCAGTTGGGGCGTGCCGTGGCCGCAAGGCACGGTGAAAAAGGACCAGGCGTTTTCGCTAACTGCGCCCGACGGCACGGCGATGCCGCTGCAATCGTGGACGCTCGCCTACTGGCCCGATGGCTCGATCAAGTGGACGGGTTTTGCCACGACTTCGACGCCGGGCATGTCGGGCAATTTGAAACTTTCCACCAGTGCCGCGCCGGCCGCCACCGGGCAACTTAAGGTCACCGACGCAGTGACCTACATCCAGATCAACACGGGGCCGCTGACCTGCGTGATTGATAAAACGGGCGACACGATTGTGGACTGGATGGCGGTCAACGGCACCACGGTTGCGCAAAAGGGGCAGTTGGTGTGCATTCTGCAAAATGGCCCGGAAACCAACCCGGAGGATTCGCCACCCGCGCGCGAAAAATACCTGAGCACGATCAAGAAGGTGACGCTGGAACAGTCCGGCCCGGTGCGAGCGACGGTGAAAATCGAGGGGATGCACAAGGGCGTGACGAGCGGGCGCGAGTGGCTGCCGTTCACCGTGCGCCTGTATTTTTACAGCGGCGAGACGTCGGTGCGCCTCGTGCACACGATTGTGTTCGACGGCGACCAGGAGAAGGATTTCGTGCGCGGGTTGGGCATGACGTTCGCCGTGCCGATGCGCGAGGAAGTGCAAAACCGCCATGTGCGTTTCTCCGGCGAGGATGGCGGCTTGTGGGCCGAGCCGATCCAGCCCGGTGCGGGCAACGCGCAACAGGACGCGGGCCAGCCCATTGGCGGCGGGGGGAACTACGGCCTCAATGGCGCATATGCCATTTGGGATGACTTCAAGCTCGTGCAGCCCACGCCGGACGGCTTCACCATCACCAAGCGCACGAACCCGCAAAGCACCTGGCTGTATTCCAACGCGGGCAAACGTTCCTCCGGTTTCGCGTTTGTCGGGGACACCAGCGGCGGCCTGGGCCTGAGCGTGAAAAATTTCTGGCAGTCCTTCCCTGATTCGCTCGAAGTGCGGCACGCCAGCGCCGACGTGGCGCAACTGACCGCCTGGTTCTGGAGCCCCGACGGCCCGGAGATGGATATGCGGCATTATGACATCAAAGCCCACGGCCTCGGCCCCACCTATGAAGACGTGCGCCTCGACTTGGGCCGCAGCACGGCCTACGGCGTCGGCCGCACCAGCGAGTTGACGCTCTACCCGGAGACGGCCGTGCCCGCGAAGGAGGACACGGTGGCCCTGGCGCAGGCCGGCACGGAACTGCCCATGATTGCCGCAACGCCGGATTATATCCATTCGACCGGGGTGTTTGGCTTCTGGAGCGTGCAGGATCGCTCGACGCCGTATAAGACCGCGATTGAAGACGGCCTCGATTCGCTGCTCGCTTTTTATGAAAAGGAAGTGGACGAGCGCAACTGGTATGGTTTCTGGCAATTCGGCGACTTCATCCACAGCTATAATAACGCGGAGCATGAATGGTATTACGACTTCGGCGGCCATGCGTGGGACAACACGAAAGCGTAGGTCTCCTCGCGAATGTACCAATCCGATGTCCAGGCAAGCTCGCCGAGGCTGGCGATGCTGCACGCCTCGGCCATGCGTGTCAGGCCAAGATTGAGCCCTTCAGACAGCAAGGCCGCCATGATGATGCGATTGTCGGCCACGGTTTCGCCAGTGCGCAAGTGGGTGAAGCAGTCGGGGAAAAGGGTCCAGCGCGCCACTTCAGTCAGCAGGTCGGTGATGCGGATGCGCGGCAGCATGGCGTAGAGGCGTTCGGTCATGGCCTTGGCTTCCGGCGGTGTGGATTTTTCAAGCGGCGAGATTTTCAGCACGCCGTTCTCGATCGTCACGTCGGGCAGCAGCCCTCCTTTGGCACGGGTGTCTACCTCCTTCAGCCGTTCATCCAGCAGGGTGCGTCGACCCTCGATGAAGCGGTCGAAGTCCGCCTCGACCGCGATCGGAAGCGTGTCGGACTTTTGCAGATTCTGCATGGTCTTCCTGGAAAGAAGCCGTTCCTCGAAGGAGCGGTATTGGCGGCTGCCGACGACCCAGACATCGCCGGCGCGCAATCGGTCGCGCAATTCCGACAGGACGCAGAACTCGTAGTAGCGTCGGTCGATGACGCCGCCGGGCAGCACGTACGGCACCCAGCGTTGCCGGACGAAGCTTGTTGGAGCATCTTTCGGCAGGGTGGACCCCTCGGTCCGATTTGCCTCGCGCAGCACCTCGATGGCGCGAAGAAGCGAGGCCGACGCCGGCACACTCTCGAATTTGAGCGCATCCAGGAACGCGGGCGACCAGCGCCGGATGTCGCCGTAGTGCCTGGTCAGGCCCGGATAGGCGTCGAACGCCTCTGGCCGTGCCAGTGCTTTGGCTTCAGCGATGGTGGTGCAGAACTGCTTCCAGGGAATCACCGTTTCGATGGCGGCGAAAGCATTCCGCTTCTTGTCGTGAGCAGCGATCAGCGCATCACCGACGCGGGCAAAGAGACGGACCTTGTTGTTGATGGATCGGGCATCGGCCTGGAAGGCGCGGACCTGCCGTCCTTCGGCCTTGCGAAAGAGGGCGCCGATCAGGCGGTCGAACACATCGACGGCCTGGTCGGTCAGGTTGGCGCCGAGGTCCAGGCAAATTGCGACCAGCGTCGCGTGCCGGCGCTGCCGTTCGTGGTCGGCAACATGCTGGACCGTGCTGCGGCCAGCCTCACGAACAAGCTGAGCAAGGCGCGCCTGATGGACCTGGTGGCCGCAACTGGGTTGGATGCCGATCGCGCGCACATGATAGAGGCGTTCGATCAGACCGAGCATGGCATCCGGCTTGGCGGCTTCTGGCATTTGCCGCAACCAGGTCAGCCAGTTCTGACCGGTCTTTTCCCGCCGCTGTGTCAGCGCATCGAGCCGGCGTCGCTGTTCGGCGGACAGATCCCCGGCCAGGCGGCGATACACTTCCTGATGGGCCTGGTCGCGGAGTGCACCACACAACCGTTCAAGTGCATCTTTGGTCGGAACGATAATCCGGCGCTGGCGGCATGTCTGCATCACCAGCTCGGCCAGATGGACGAAGCGGTCGTCTTCGATCGCCTGCGGCAAGAGGACCTCAGCCAATTCTGCCGCCGTTCGCCTGCCGAACGGACGCAGTCCGAGCTGGCGCTGGCATTCGACGGAATGGTGCTGGCGATTCCGCTCCGCCGCGAGGTATGCGTCAATCGCCTCCGGGAAAACCCCGAGCTGCTCGGCAACAAATGCAAGCAGCGCAGCCGGCGGCCGTTCGCCGGGGCGCAGGGCACGACCGGGATAGCGCAGGTAGCAGAGCATAAGGGCGTGGCCGAGGCGATTGTGATCGCCGTGGGAGCGACCGATTGCGGCAAGATCCGCTTCCGACAGCGTGAAGTGGCGCACCAATTCCCGTTCCTCGGCCGGAGGGTCAAATAGCTCTGCAATCTGGGCTGTGGTCAATCTCTGCCGTCGCGCCACTTCCGCCTCCAGGACCTTGATCCTCCGCAGATCAGACAAACCGCCCAGAGAGTCGATTAGTGTATTGCGCGGATCTCGAATGTGTCAGAGCTTGGAGGCACTGCTTTCGAATGCCGTTACGCTGTCTCAGACCTCATGGCATGGTGCCGCGGCCAGATGTCTGCCGAACGTCGCCGGGTCATCGGGCGGCTGGTCCATGAGGCTCGGCACCAGGACCGAGCAAGCCGCGCCGCTGCGCCTGTCGCAGCAGGTTCCTGACCGACGATGGATGCCAGCGCGTGCCGCCCCGCGGCGTGCGTTCATGCATGGCCTCGAGTTGGCTGGCGACCTGCTGCAGCGTCATCGCCGGCGCGGCCAGGACAATGCCGGCCACCAGCGCCACCAGCCGGTCGTCGGCTGGCCTGCGCCTGGCACTCCCGAGCAAGCCGGGTTCGACGATGCCTTCGCTCGCCAGCCGGTGCACCGCCCGGCGCAGGCGCTGCGCGGTCCAGGCATGGCCACCGCCGCGGCGGTTGAGCACCTGCACCACATCGCCCCAGGGTTGGTCGGGGCGCATCCGCCGCACTGTCGGCAGCCAGGCATCGAGACCGGCAAGCATAGCGTCGAGGTGGACGGCATCGCGCGCCGACCGGAGCTTGCGGATGGTGCCTGGATCACGGGCGCGCAGTCCCGGGTTGCCGCCCACCCGTCCACGGGCCTTGGCCGACCGCAACCCGGCCTTGGTGCGCTCGGCGATCAGCGCCCGTTCCAGCTGCGCGACGGCCCCCAGCACCTGCAGCGAGAACATGCCCTGCGGTGTCGTGGTGTCGATCGGATCGCGCAGGGAGCGGAAATGCGCCCCTTTGGCCTCCAATTGCTCGATGACGCTGAGCAGATGCGCGACGGAGCGGGCCAGGCGGTCGAGGCGCACCACCACCAGGGTCTCGCCGGGCCGGATGTCGCGCAGCACCTGCGCCAGCACCGGACGGCCATGGTCGGCGCCGGAAGCATGCTCCGCATGCACCAGCGCGCAGCCGGCGGCGCGCAGTTCATCTGCCTGCGGATCAGTCTGCTGTTCTTCGGTTGATACCCTGGCGTAGCCGACCAGGCGCGTTTTTGAGGCCGCCGTTGCTTTCCGCATCCGCATGCCCGCGTCCTTCCCGGCCGCCATGGCGGGCACCGCCGATTTACAATTACGGAAGTGATCCGCAAACCACCGTTTGCAGGCGCGCCCACGCCGAGCGCCTCTCCGTTCACGACCGCCAAAGCCAGCGAAAGACTGGCCTCCGCGGCGCGTCGCCTGTCAGCCGGCAGTCATTGATGAGACTGCAACGACATGCCATCTTGTTGGAATCACTGCATTCATGCCAGGCAGTTAATCGTGAGAAATCAGGCAGGCAAAGCTGAGAAAGGCAGCCATTGGTGAGACAACGTGGCTCGCAACGTGCGACTTGCCGGGGTCGCCGGCGACGCGGGCCTTGCCGAGGCTGCGGCGCCTGGGCGGTTCGAACAGGTCGAAGTGGCCCCTGCACCGAGCGCCAGCAACAGCACCCAACCGGACGGGCTGGCTCGGCGCGGCATGACGGATATCGAGGCAATTTCAAGCGGATCGCTGGCACTCCCGAGTTGGTTACTACTGATAATATCCGCTTATCGGTCCTAATCCGCGTGTCGCACGGTTAACTGCCGATTTCTCAGCTTTAAATGCCTGCGTCTCACCCTTGGCTGCCGCAAACCGGGCCGGAAAAGCCCCTGTCTCATCAATGACTGCCGGCTGACATCGCCCGAAACGATTATGACGGGCAGACCGGGTGGCGGCGGTGCCAGGTACGATTACCGCGCCTGTCGAGTGGCTGCCACAATTCGTCGATCGATAACGAATTCAGATTGTTATCCGCGATGGTTGCGCTGGGCCGCCGCCAGGCGCCAAGGCGGCGCTGCAGTTGCCTTCGAAAACCGATGTTCCCGTTTCGTCGCAAAACTCGTACCGGAGGGGCGGTTCGTTCGTTGGAGCGTGTGCCTTGCCAAGGCGCACCGTTCTCCCCGGTGGAAATCCGGGCCGGCAAACTCTCGCTCCAGCCGGAAGCACTCGGGGCGGGTCAGGAGGCGACGAATGGCCTGAAGCACTTCGAGAAAAGGCCCCGTAGGGGGTCAGCGGGCCGTGCGGGCCGCAACGTGAGTGAACATCGGAAAGGCCTCGAAAGACGCAATGTGGGAGCCGACCCGCCGCTCCAACGGGGAAGGCCGCCGCCGTCGGTGAAGTGAGCGAGACATGCAGCCGACGATCCCACCGGGGTAGTGATGGCAGCACGCACGGGACATGAATGGTGCGCAACAAGGGAAGTCTGCGACCGTGGCGGGGAGGCGGCACCTCCGCGCCAACGGCGAACCCGTGAGGGCCAGCGCCGGCGGACGCAGATGGCGGATGGGCTCGTACTACCGGTGAGGCCGTTCTGGGGTGGGCTCTGGGGCCTGTTCATTGGCGGAATGTTCATAGCCGTTCCCGTCGTCGGCCCCGTCATCGTGCTCGGCTACGTGGCAGCCGTAGCCGCCTCGGCGTTGGAAGGCGCCCTGCTGGTCGGCGGACTGAGCGCTTTTGGCGCCGCACTTGCCAGCATCGGCATACCGAGGGATAGCGTCATCGAGTACCAGACGGCCGTCAGGGCAGATAACTTCCTCGTCATGGCCCATGGTGCCGCCGACAACGTGGCGCGCGCCAAGGCCATCCTGGCGACGGCCGAGCCCTCGCATCTGGATGTCCACGCCGGCATCGCGGAGTTCCCGTCACCGGACCGGCTCGTCCCTGCCGGCGCCTGAGCGACGGCTTCGCCGAAACCAAAACCGGCGGCGGCCGCCACCTGCCGCCGGGGTTGCTAATTCTTCCGCCACGCAAGCGGCCACGGCTCAGCTTCGTCGCTGTGACGCGTCCCGCTGTGCCGTCTGCCGCGGACGTGGGAACAACCGGCGCGTGAGTAGATTCCGAAACTGCCACCAGCGTGCCGGAGGCGCCTACGGAGCGTGTGAGAGCCATCGCGGGGAGACCGTATGGACGGCGAAGTGACAATTTTCGGCGAAACGCCACGCAGTTCGTTGGCACGGGAACCGCGGGAAATTCTCGTCCTTGGCCTGGGCAACACATTGCTGGGCGACGACGGCGTGGGCGTGCATGTCGTACAGTGCCTCGCCCGTGCCCCCTATGCGCGTGCCGGTCTTCGCCCGCTCGACGGAGGCACGATGGGCTTTCGGCTCATGGCCGCCGTCATGCAGACCGGCTCGGTCCTCTTTGTCGACGCGGCTCAGCTTGGCGAAACGGCGGGAACGGTCCGCCTGCTGGACGGGACTGCGCTTGCGGAGACTGTCCGGCACAGCGGAAGCACGAGCGCGCATGCGGCGGGCTTGGCGAGCCTGCTGACGCTGGCTGGCCTGTCCGGTTGGCAGCCGATCCATCTCGCGCTCCTCGCCATTCAGCCGCAGCGGATCGGCTGGGGCGACGAACTTAGCGACACCGTAAGGCAGGCGCTTCCCGCCGCCTGCAGGATGGCGATCCAAACCGTGCGGGACTGGCAGGCTTTCGCATGAACGATCCGGCATCGCACACCAATGACGGGTTGGTGGACACGTTGGCGACGGAAATCGCGTCCTTGCTCGCGCGGCTGCTGGAACACGGCGAGGGTGGGAGCATCGATCTCCGCAGCCTTCCCTTGTCACCCGCCTGCATCGCAGCTCTGAGCAGTGCCTCGGCCAGGGCGAGATCACCGCCCGGCTCGACGCCGCCGGAAAGAGCGACATCCGCGAAACCGGCTTCCCGGCAGTCTGGTGGACGCGGCATTACGACGAAACGGGCCATCTCATCGCAGCGCTGATCGAGGTTGCCTACGTGCCGGGCATCCTCAAGGCCGACATCGACGACATCCGGTACGGTGCGCGACGCCTGGCCGCTCGCACGAACCTTGCCCAGCATTGGCGCAGGATTGCGGAGTGATGGACGACAACGAGACCATGGGTGCCATGCTCGCCCGCCGCGGCTTTGGGCGGCGTGGCCTGCTCAAGTTTGCCATCGCCATGACATCCAGCCTGGCCCTGCCGCCTTCCGTCGCGCCTGTCATGGCGGCGAACCTGGCCCGCGCCAGGCGGCAGTCGGTGATCTGGCTGTCGTTCCAGGAGTGCACGGGATGCCTGGAGACGCTGCTGCGCTCGCCAAGCCCAACCATCAGCTCGTTGATCTTCGACTTCATATCCCTGGACTATCAGGAAACGCTGATGGCAGCGGCCGGCTCCGCGGCGGAACAGACGCTGAGGGAGGCCGTTGCCGCCGGCAAGGGCGAGTATCTTTTGGCCATCGACGGGTCGATCCCCGTTCGGGACGGCGGCGTCTATTCCATGACCGGTGGACGCAGCAACGTCAGCATGCTGGAGACGATCGCAGCCGACGCGAAAGCGGTGCTGGCGATCGGGACCTGTGCAGCCTTTGGTGGAATCCCGAAGGCCTATCCCAATCCCACCGGGGCCGTCGCGGTGGAGGATCTGGTGGCCGGCAAGCCGGTCGTAAACATCCCGGGCTGCCCGCCGGTGCCGGAAGTGCTGAGCGGCGTGCTGGCCTATTTCATCAGTTTCGGCGCTCTGCCCGCGCTCGATGACCGCAGGCGCCCGCTCGCCTATTTCGGCACCACAATTCACGATCAATGTTACCGGCGCCCGTTTTATGACCAGGGCAAGTTCGCCAAAAGCTTCGACGACGATGGTGCCCGGCAGGGCTGGTGTCTCTTCGAGCTCGGATGCAAGGGCCCGACCACACACAATGCCTGTGCCAGCCTGAAGTGGAACGGCGGCACCAGCTTTCCGGTCGAGTCCGGCCATGGCTGCATCGGCTGCTCCGAGCCGGATTTCTGGGATGCGGGCAGCTTTTACACGCCACTCGCCGGCGCAACCCTGCCCGGGTGGCGAAATGCCGCCATCGCCGCATCCGTGGGCCTGGTCGGCGGTGCCGCTGCGGCGCTGAGCGGCCGACGCAAGACGGCACCCAAGCCGGAGAAGACGCCGTGACGATGCTGGAGATCGCCCGTGGGCCTGCCATGCAGGTTTCCATCCTGATCATGGTTGGCGGGATCGGCTGGCGCCTCGCCGGGATCCTGCTGCTGCGTCGCCGTCCGCAGCGTGCTGCACCACGCCATGGTTTTGTCCGCCGGATTTGCGGAGGGCTGTCGGCTATCCTGTCGCGTTTCATCCCGCGCCGCACGTTCCGCCGCGGAACAGCGGTCAGCGTCGTGCTGAGTGCGGTCTTTCATCTCGGCCTCGCGGTGGTCCTTTTTGGAGGGGCGCCGCACATTCTGCTGATCCGGCAGATCACCGGCCTGACATGGCCCGGCCTCCCCAAGGGCATCGTTGTCATGGCCAGCGGTCTCACGTTGGCGAGCATGATCGCCCTGCTGGTCCGCCGCATGACCCATCCGGTGCTGCGTCTGCTTTCGACCGTGGACGACTATCTGAGCTGGCTGGTCGTGTTCCTGCCCGTCTTTACCGGCATATTGCTGTCGGGCGAAACCATCGGCGGGTATGCCACTCTGCTGAGCCTGCACATCCTGAGCGTGGAACTGCTGTTGGTCTGGCTGCCTTTCGGCAAGCTGATGCACGGGCTCTTGGTGTTCGCCGGGCGCGGCGCCATGGGCGTGACATTCGCCCGCAAAGGCGCAGCGACATGAACAGCCCGGTCGTGGCTCCCTCCCGCGCCGCGACCGTGGACGATGCCGGGCGGGTCGACCAGGCGATGCGCGGCTTTCTCGCCGAGATTGGTTCGGGTGCGGCGCTCGCCATGGAGGCCTGCGTGCATTGTGGGCGCTGCGCGGAAGCCTGCCATTTCTACGTGCAGACAGGCGACCCGCGCTACACCCCGATCCACAAGATCGCACCGCTCAGGCAGGCCTATCAGCGCGAGGTTGGTCCCTTCGCGTTCGCCTACCGCCTGTTCGGCCTGACGCCGCGGGTGACGGCTGGCCAACTGGCAACCTGGCAGGATCTGATCTACGATTCCTGCAATATGTGCGGACGGTGCTCGCTGATCTGTCCGATGGGAATTGACATAGCGGGTCTGGTCGAGCAGGCCCGGCATGGCATGTTCGACGCGGGGCTCGCGCCGGCCGACTATCTCGGCGTCCTCGCGGAAAAGGAACACGCGACCGGCAGTCCGTTCGGACTGACCAGGGCCCAGTTTCGCGACATGCTGCACCAGGTTGGCCGCACGCATGACGTGGTCATGCACGTGGATGAACCGCGGGCTGACATCGTGCCTACGGTGTCATCGGTCGACCTCAAGACATACCCGGCCTCGATGGCGGCGATCGCGAAGATACTGAACCACATGGGAGCCGCGTGGACGTTCCGTACGGACGGGTTCGACGCCGACAACGCCTCGTTGACCGCCGGCGACCGGGCCGGCCAGCGTGCGATCACCCTCTCCATTGTTCGCGCCGCCATGGAATGCGGCGCGGGCACCGTGGTGATGCCGGAATGCGGACACTCCTTCACTGAAATGCGGTGGGAGGCGGCAAACACCTTCGGCCGGTCCCTGCCGTTCAGGGTCCTGCAAATCACCGAACTTCTGGCCGAAGGACTAGCGGACGGGCGCATCCGCGTGAACCGGGTCGCGCAGACCGCGACCTACCACGATGCCTGCCAGCTTTCGCGGCGCGGCGGCGCCACCGCCGCGCCGCGTGTCGTTTTGCATGCCCTCGGCATTGATGTGCGTGAGATGGCAGACTCGGGGAGATACAGGCTGGTGTTGCGGCGGCGGCGGCGGCGTTGCCCTCATCAAGCGCGCCCAGGCCCTGCGCGCGCATGCCTTCGAGATCAAGCGCCGTCAGGTCGAGGCGACCGGAGCGGACACCATGTACACCAGCTGCTCCGGCTGTCGGCAGACCCTCGATCATGGCGGCAAGTCGGTGAACTGGACCACGACGGTCGCCAGCCTGCTCGAACTCGTCGCTGCCAATCTCAAGGACTGAGCCATGACGAACCGGCGCGTCGTCGTCGATCCGCTGACCCGAATCGAAGGACATCTGCGCATCGAGGTGGAGATCGATGCCGGCGGAAACATCGTTCAGGCCCTTAGCGCCGGAACGCAGGTGCGTGGCATCGAGATCATTCTGCGTGGACGCGACCCGCGCGACGCCTGGGCCTTTGCGCAACGCATTTGTGGCGTCTGCACGTTGGTCCATGGACTGGCCTCGGTGCGGGCGGTTGAAAATGCACTTGGCGTCGAGGTGCCGCCGAACGGCGAGCTGATCCGCGACCTGATGGCAGCGGCCCAGATGCTGCAGGACCATGTGATCCATTTCTACCATTTGCAGGCGCTGGACTGGGTCAACCCGCTCCATGCACTGACGGCGGACCCGCGCGATTCGGCAGGGGCGGCCCAACGGCTCGGCTGCCGCGAAACCTCGGTCGATTTCTTCGCCGCGGCGCAGTCCCGGCTCAGATCGCTGGTGACATCCGGGCAACTCGGAATTTTCGCCAACGGCTGGTGGGACCATCCGGGTTACCGGCTGCCGCCCGACATCGACCTTGTATCACTCTCGCACTACATCGAGGCACTGGCATGGCAGCGCCAAATCGGCGATGTGCTGACGATCTTTGGGGGAAAGAACCCGCATCCCAACGTAGCCGTCGGCGGGGCGCCGTGCGCGATCGCGGCCGACGGCAAACTTCCGGGCGGCGGCGATGCCACTGCAGTGACACTGTCCGCGCTGCTGCGGGTGCGCGAGCTGATCGAGGTGATGCGGGACTTTGTCGAGGGTGTCTATCTCCCCGACCTCATCGCGATCGGCAGCGCCTACAAGGACTGGTTCACCCGCGGCGAGAACGTTCGCAATTTTATGACCTATGGCGAGTTCGGCCGCTCGGCAGGAGGCGGCGGCTTCGGCGTGCCGCGCGGCGCCGTCCTGGACCGCGACCTGTCGCGCATTCATCCCGTCGACCTGCAGGATCCTGACCAGATCCAGGAATGCGTGACGCATTCCTGGTATAAATACGGCAAAGGTCCGGATGCCGCGTTGCATCCCTATCAGGGCGAAACCACGCTGGACTATACGGGTCCGCCGCCGCCCTTCGAGCAGCTCGATTTCAGCGGCACCTATTCCTGGGTGAAGGCGCCGCGATGGCGCGGCAAGCCGATGGAGGTTGGGCCACTGGCTCGGCTGGTGTTGCTGCACGCCGCGGGGAATGCCCCTGCAATGGCGCTGACCACTGAGGTACTGCAACGGCTGCACTTGCCCTTCGAGGCAATCTTCTCGACCTTCGGACGCATCCTCGCTCGGGGTATCGAAAGCAAGCTGCTGGTCGACCGCATGGCGGGCTGGCACGCCATGCTGATGGCGAACATCGCCGCTGGCGACTGTCGAACTTTCAACAATGCGAAATGGGAGCCCGGCACCTGGCCTCAGCACAGCCGCGGCATCGGCACGGTGGAAGGCCCGCGCGGAGCGCTGGCGCACTGGATCATCATTGATGACGGTCTGATCACAAACTATCAGGCCGTCGTGCCGACAACCTGGAATGCCGGGCCCCTGGACGATCGCGGACAGCATGGCCCCTACGAAGCTGCGCTGATGGACCGCCACCGCCTGGTGCGCCCGGAGCAGCCCCTGGAGGTGCTGCGCACCATCCACAGTTTCGATCCGTGCATGGCCTGCGCCGCGCATGTCTTCGTGCCACACCGCGGTGAGGTAGCGCGGGTGAAAATCTGCTGAAGCGAGCACGCCGGACGAGGTGACGCTGAGTAGATTCCGAGTTTCCCGAAACGAGAGGTTCCACACCATTCTGGCACCTTGTTGCGAAATCGGACCGTGCTGACGCCCCAGCAGCCGAAGCGCGGGGACGGTCCGACGCGCGACCTTATCCAATCGATGGAGCGAAGCAGATGGATACGAACGCGCCCGGCCCCGTAATGCCCTTCAATGCGACCGGGCAGAACCGCAGCCCGCCGAACAGCTACCCCATCCTGCGTCTGACCACGCAATATATCATCCCCGGCGTGATCCTCCTGCTGATCGCGATCAGCATGGTCACCGGTTACCTCGAGAAATGGCTGTGGATGGGCCAGCTCCATTACACTGGTATCTTCTGGACGATGTTCTCCGTCCAATGGACGATGTACGCCGCCTCGTTCGCCATCGTGTTCGCCTTCGTCTGGTTGAACCTGCGGCAGGCGCTGCTCAATGGGGGGGTTCCGGCCGGTCGCGGCCTGATGCCGCCCGCGCTGCGTCCGGCCAAGGCGGATGCCGAAGAGCTGGAACTCGACTCCGCACCTGCTGCACTCCGCCATTGTCATTGCCAGCCTTGCGCTCGCGTGGGTCGCTGCCAGCGCGTTCTTCGGTCAGTGGGACACCTGGCTGCGCTTCCGCTACGGCGGCGCGTTCGGCATATCCGATCCGCTGCATGGGATCGACGTCGGATTCTATGTGTTTCAATTACCCTTCTATCAGATGCTGCAGACCAGCGTGATGCTCCTCACCGTTCTGACCATCGGCGGCGTCGGCCTCGTCTACACGTACTTTCAGGCTGTCAGCCTCAGCCGGGGGAACCCAGGCGGTTTGAACGGACGCGCGACGTTGCATCTGTCGGTGCTGCTGTTGATCCTCGCCGCCACCTGGGGCGTCGGCCTGCTACTCGCCCACTACGAGCTCGTGTATTCGACCATGGGCGTCGTCTACGGCGCCGGCTACACTGCCGCTAATCTTACCAACATCGCATTGTGGGGCATGGTCATCCTCTCGGTGATCGCCTGCGCACTGCTCGCGGTGAACGCGTTCCGGCCGCGCCTCAAGCCGATGCTGGTGGGCTGCGGAGGATTTATCGCAATCTACGCGGTCGCCGTCATGCTGGTCCCGACCCTGTTTCAGAAGTTCCTCGTCCAGCCCAGCGAGCTCGCCTACGAAACCCCGTACCTGAAGTCCTACATCGACTACACGAGACGCGCCTACGATCTCGCGAACGTGCAGGAAACGTCCTATCCGGCGCTCGCCGACCTTACGCCGGCGGTGATCGCGCGCAACCAGGACACGATCGAGAACATCCGACTGTGGGATGCCCGCCCGCTGCTGCAGATGTACCAGCAGACCCAGGCGATCCGGCTCTACTACGAGTTCTACGATGTCGGCGTCGATCGCTACCGTCTCGCCGACGGCTACCATCAGGTGATGCTGGCGACGCGGGAACTCTCGCGCGAACTGCCCGCCGCGGCGCGGACCTGGGTGAACGAGTATCTGCAGTTCACACACGGTTACGGTCTCGTTATGAATCTGACATCCAAGACCGTCGGTGGCGGGTTCCCGCAATACCTCCTCGAAAACGTCCCCGCCACGTCAACCGCCGGCCTCAGCATCGCGCAGCCGGCGATTTATTACGGCAGGACGATGCCCGGCTACCGGATCGTCAGCACGGGGACCAAGGAGTTCGACTATCCGAAGGGCGACGACAACGTCTACACCAGCTACGCCGGATCCGGCGGCATTCCGCTCGACAGTTTCTGGCGCCGGGTGCTGTTCGCCTGGACGCAAGGGGACATCAACATCCTGCTGACCTCTTACATCGAGCCGCAGAGCAAGATCCAGATCTGGCGCAACATCCAGCAGCGCGTCACCAAGATCGCACCGTTCCTGCAACTCGACGCGGAGCCTTATCCGGTGCTCAGCAACGGCCGGTTGTTCTGGATCCAGGACGCGTACACCACGTCCGACCAGTTTCCTTACGCCAACCCGCATCCCGCCGGCCTCGCTACCAACATCAACTACATCCGCAACTCGGTGAAGATCGTCGCCGACATGTATGACGGGTCGGTGCAGTTCTACACCATGGACCCACAGGACCCGATCCTCGCCGCATACAAACGCGCCTTTCCCGGTGTCTTCAACGATCTCGCCTCGCTTTCGCCAGACCTCAAGGCGCACCTGCGCTATCCTCAGGACCTGTTTGCGATCCAGGCGGACGAGTACAAGACGTTCCACATGACCGATCCCCAGGTATTCTACAACCGCGAGGATCTTTGGGTCGCGCCGAACGAGACCTATGCCGGTCAGCAGGCGCCGATGGAGCCCTACTACATGTTGATGAAGCTACCGGGGAGCGACACGCTGGAATACCTGCTGATGACGCCGTTCACCCCGCAGGGCCGCAATAACATGATCTCGTGGATGGCCGCGCGGTCGGACTTCCCGGGTTACGGCTCGAAGCTGTTCTACCAGTTGCCGAAGGAAAAGCTGATCTACGGGCCGAACCAGATCGAGGCGATGATCGACCAGGACCCGACCATCTCGCAGCAGTTCACACTGTGGGACCAGTCGGGCTCCCACGTGATCCGCGGCAAGCTGATCGTGACACCGATCGAGAATGCGTTTCTCTACATCGTGCCGATCTACCTGCAATCGGCCGGCGAGAACTTCCCGCAGCTCAGGCGGGTGATCGCCGTCACCGGCGACAAGGTGGTGATGGAGCCGACGCTGGACGAGGCGATGGCCAACCTGTTCATCGCCCAGAAGCCGCTGGCAGTGTTCGGCAAGACGCCGGGCGGGTGAAACGTCGGCCGGGCGGAAGCCCGGCCGCGTGAGCAGGTTCCGGAGATTCCTGCTCGGAGTGGGCAATGGGTAGCGGACATGTTCCGGACGGGCGATACATGGCAGTCGATCAGCATAGCCCGGCGGCGGGAAAGGGCCCGAGCCATGCAAGGCCATGTCGGGGCTTCAGTCCCGCCTCGTTCGGGTGTGGGGTTCTGGGCTCAAACCCTCGGAATTTTTGAAACCATTAAGATTCAACTGGTTAGGCTGATCCGGTTCAGGCTCGCCGCCACGATTGTGGGCTACTGAGCAGGCCATCCCGACCAACTTTCCCGAAAACGATGCTTGGCCAACGTCCGGCAGCGGCCTGCCTGCCGCGGTTTTCCGTGATGGCGGCCCGGTGACTTTCCCGAAATCGGGCCTTTTAGGGAGAGTTTCTCCAGCTTTCTCCTCATCAAGGCGCTTTCGGCCCTATCAATCTCAACCGATGTGGGCGGCCGCTGGCGCTAGATCGCCCGTGATGGTCCCCGCGGCAGGCCCATTTTCGGCTACGCAATTGATTTCAAACACTTTCAAAAATTCCGAGGGTTTGAGCCCAGAACCCCATTCTCTACAACAAAAGCTCCCAGCTCGGTGCTGAACGTCAAGGCGACATCGTTAGCGATGATGACGCTGCTGGCGCTCGGCACGTTCACCGCCGGGCTACAGGCGCGGGTCTGGCGAATTTGCGCGGTCGGCGGCATTCTGTTTCTTGCCGTGGTCGCCATGGGCTGGATCGAGCAGTCAATACTGCTTCTGGTTGCCGCCGTCGTGGTTATCGTTGCAGTTGGCGGTCTCACCTGGTGGGTAGATCAGCGTCGCCACGGCGCCGTCTAGCCCTTACCTTTACCCGCATCGTGGCAAAGCCCTGCGCTACTATAGAACGACATCATGTCGATCCGCAGCCGAGCGCCGAAAATGGCAGATTTTCCAAATGCCCGTTGCGAAAGCGGGCGTATGCTGCACCTGCGTTCCAAGGGGCTTCCCTCAGCTACGGCGCACAGATGGCTAGGCTAACATAATGATAAAATTGCATCTTTCTAGATATGGGTAAAGGTAAGCCGTCTAGCCTGCGGAAGCTGTCCCTGCACTGTCGGGCGTGGCGCTGAAGACGCTTCGGGCGCCAGTCCGACCCTCCACTCTCAAGCCAAGGACCATCACGATGTTCAGGACCCTTTCGATCATCCTCGTCCTTCTCGCCCTGATTGCCATCGCGCCGTTGCTTGCTGCGTGCCACACGACCGCTGGCGCGGGCGAAGACATCTCCGCGACGGGCAAAGCCGTGACCCACGGTGCCGACCAGCTCACGCCGTAGAAACACGGTGCATGGGTTGCTCCCGGCGCTGCCACGACACCTCCGGCCTTCTTCCCACGCTTGCACTACGGCTACACTGCGCCTGCACAGCTCCGTGAGCGTCGTGTGGGCCAGTGCTCGGCCATCTGTGTTCATAGAGAGATCGATACCGCATGGCGGCAGTAGTGGCGACAGCTGTAGAAAATTTAAGTCGTTATGACTTGCGAATGTGAGATTAATTATTCAGCTCGAAAATTTTCCGCAGCACGGGAGGTAATCTGAGTAGTTTCCGACGCTGTTGAGCGGGCAAAGTCGGCCTTACGACTACATCCTGCAAAGTCTGGATACCACCGGAACTGCCGTCAAGAAGTTATTTTGCCGTAATAAACTATGTCCCTTCGTTCCGCCACACCTAAGGGATTGAGGAAAGGCGGCGTTGTGCCGGTGGTCTCTTCCCATCCGAAGGAACACGCGAATGGCCAAGGTAATCTCGGCAAGCAACGCTGCGGCGATGATCAAGGATGGCGCAACCCTCGGCGCCAGCGCGCTCGGCCTGTCGGGCTGGCCCGAGGAAGTCGCGATTGCCATTGAGAAGCGCTTCTTGGCATCCGGTCACCCTGCCGGGCTCACTTTTGTCCACGCCTCCGGGATCGGCGACTGGAAGACCAAAGGCCCCCAGCACTTCGCGCATCCTGGCCTGATCTCGCGCTGGATTGCAGCCCATGCCGGGCTGTCGCCGGACATGGCCAGGATGATCGCCGATGGCGGATTCGAGGCCTGGTGCCTGCCGCAAGGCGTGATCTCACAGTTGTGGCGCGAAATCGCTGCCCACCGACCCGGCCTGATCACCAAGACGGGCCTGACAACCTTCATCGATCCTCGCGTGGAGGGCGGCAAGCTGAACAAGGTCACCACCAAGGACCTCGTCAAGGTGATCGACTTTGAAGGTCAGGAATGGCTGTTCTTTGCAAGCTTCAGGGTCGATGTCGCCATCATCCGCGGCACCACCGCCGATGAGAAAGGCAACATGACCGTTGCCGACGAAGGCGCACTGCTGGAATGCCTGCCGCTGGCACAGGCGGCCAGGAACTGCGGCGGTATCGTTATCGCCGAGGTCGAATATCTGGCCAGGAACGGCAGTCTGCATCCCAAGTCGGTTCGCGTGCCTGGCGTTCTAATCGACCATGTCGTCCTCTCCGGTCCGGACAATCATTGGCAGTCGGCTGGCACACGGTTCAATCCCGCCTTCGCCGGCGCGATCCAGGTTCCCCTGGACGAGGTTCCGGCGATGGCCCTGAACGAACGGCTCATCATTGCCCGGCGGGCCGCGATGGAACTGGTGGAGGGATGCACCGTTAATCTCGGCATCGGTGTGCCGGAGGGCGTTGCCGCGGTTGCCGCCGAGGAAGGTGTCGGCGACAAGATTACGCTGACGACAGAGGTCGGCACGATTGGCGGCATCCCGGCGGGCGGCCATGATTTCGGCATGTCGCTCAACGCCGAGGCATTCGTCGAACAGCAGGTCCAGTTCGATTGGTATAACGGTGGCGGGCTGGATCAGGCCTATCTGGGTGCGGCCCAGGTTGACCGCGACGGCAATGTCAACGTCAGTAAATTCAATGGGCAGTTTGTCGGCTGCGGCGGCTTCATCGACATCACGCAACATGCGAAGAGGGTCATCTTCTGCGGTGCATTCACCGCGGGCGGCCTGAAGGTTTCCGTCGCGGACGGCAGGATTGCCATCCTGCGGGAAGGAAAAGCCAAGAAATACGTCAATACGGTCGAGCAGATCACCTTCAGCGGGGCTTACGCAACAAAAACTCGCCAGCCGGTGCTTTTCATAACCGAGCGTGCGGTGTTTGAGCTGCACGACGGTCAGTTAATCCTGACAGAGGTCGCGCCCGGCATCGATGTGGACAAGGATATTTTTGCCCAAATGGAATTCAAGCCGCGCACGTCGCCGGCGCTTCGCCCGATGCTCGCCGGGATTTTCCAACCCAGGTGGGGCGGCCTGAAGGCGGCCTTCGCGGCGAAGAATTCATCACCCGGCTAGGGAAAGGCAGGCAGTCATGACCCCCGAGCAACAGGCGATACGGCAGGCGGCGAAGGAGTTCGTCGCCAAAAAAATTATTCCGCATGCGGCCGAATACGACAAATCAGGAGAATTCCACGCCTACCTCCTGGAAGCCGCGAAGCCAAGCGGGATTTTCGCGATGGCGGTGCCGCAGGAATATGGCGGCCTTGGCTATGGCCCGCTAACCCAGGCACTGGTGCTGGAGGAATGGGGATACGGGTGTGCGGCAATGGGAACGACACTTTCGGCCAGTATACTGAGCATGGAAGCAGTCCTGACCGCCGGCAACGATGACCAGAAGCGCCGCTTTTGCAAGCCGATGCTCAGCGCCGGAATTGGTGCCTTCGCCTTGACGGAACCGGCGGCGGGCTCCGATGCCGGCGCGGGCGTGGCGACCGCGGTCAAGAGCGGGGGCGAATATATCCTGAACGGCCCGAAATGCTGGATCACCAATGGCGGGGAGGCCGCCGTCTACGTCGTCTTCGCCGCGACCGATCCGGCGCAAGGTGCGAAAGGCCTCAGCGCCTTCATCGTCGAGCGTGGGCTGCCCGGATTTATCATGGGCGATCGGGAAGAAAAGCTTGGTCTGCGCAGTTCCAACACGGTGTTTTTCTTTCTTAAGGATGTCCGCGTCCCCGTCGCCAATCTTCTCGGAAAGGAGGGGGAGGGCATGAAGATTGCCATGGAAACACTCGATCTTGCCAGGCCTTCCATTGGCGCACTGGCGGTTGGCCTGGCCCAACGTTGTCTCGACGAGTGCGTGAAGCATCTGCGAAAGCGCTACCCCGCCAAGTCTTACCCTGGCGAAACGCTTCAGTTTGACCTCGCGGACATGCAGATCGCGATCGAAGGTGCGCGGCAGGCCCAGCATCACACCATGTCGCTGCGGGAGGCGGGGAAGCCTTTCTCCATGGAATCGGCGATCGCCAAGACGCTGGGCACGGCGGTCGCGATGAGCGTCACATCGCAGGCAATGCGCCTGATGGGATCGCACGCCTACACCTCGGAATTCGGCAAATTCATGCGCGATGCCAAGGTCATGCAGATATATGAGGGAACAAATCAAATCCAGCGCCTGGTGATCGCGCGTTCGGTCCTCGCGCCGCCCAAGGCGCCGGCTCCAACAATGAAGGCGGCAGCGGAATGACGGCCCAATTGACGGAAGCCCAGCAAATCCTGGTGCAACGCGCACATGAGTTTGCCGAGGAATTTCTCAAGCCGATCGCAGCGGAACTGGATCGCGGTCAGGTCTTCCCCAAAGCGCTGATCGGACAACTCGCGGCACAGGATTTCCTCGGCCTTGTGGTGCCGGAACCGTCCGGTGTGGCGGGCGCTGGCTTCGTCAGTCATGTGGAGGTCGTTCAGGCATTGTCGCGATCCTGTCCGGCCATCGCTTCCATCATCAACAATCACGCGCTGTGTGTCTACGCCATTGCACATTGGGGCAGCGCGGCACAGAAAGAGCGGTATCTGCCAGCGCTGATCAAAGGCGAAAAGCTTGGTACGGTTGCCATCCAGGAGGCGGGTCCAAGCCTCGGAAATGGTCCTGACGCGCTTTTGGCCACGCGTCAGGGAGGTGGATTTAACCTCAATGGACGCAAGGCTTTTGTGCGCAACGCCGGTGCGGCCGATGTCTATCTCACATTCGCCACGATCCAGCCGGATGCCGAAAGCAACGGAGTGACTGGATTTATCGTGGATGCCGGGACGGATGGATTGACCGTGGGCCCCAGGCTGGAAACCATGGGGCTCAGGGCCTGTCCGGTCGCCGATCTGAGCTTTAAGAACGTTCTGGTGACCGAAGGCAGCGTCATGGGCACGGAAAACTGCGGATCGGTCGTCGCCACCCAGGTGCTTTCCGTCAGCGCCGTGGCTGAGGCAGCGCAGACCGTGGGTATTGCCGGGGCGGCGGTTTCACATGCTGCCGACTATGCCCGGCATCGGGTGCAGTTCCGCCACCCGATCGCGAGACTACAGGCGATCCAGACACTGCTGGCAGAGATCGTTGCTGACAGCCACATGGCCTGGCTCGGTGTACAACATGCCGCGCGCCTGATCGACGACGACGCGCCATTTGAACCTGAAGCGGCGATGGTGAAGATGTTCGTCGGCCGTCTCGGCTCGAAGATGCTGGTCGACGCGATCCAGATCGAAGGTGGCATGGGGATATGTGAAGTCGTCCCCAAGCATATCGGCGGGACTCTGCCGCTGGCACGGATGTTCCGCGACATCGCCGGAACCACCCTGCTGGATGCGCCCGATGACTTCCCGGACAGGCTTATCGCCGCGCGTATCGCCTGATCCTCGGAGACCTGCCGGTGACGGGAAGGCCAGGCGGCGCCGGTCGCGGAAATGAAGCAACAAGAACAGGAAAATGAATATGTCTGCCGCTGTCAAAACAACCTCGGCCGCCGATTTTGTTGTCGGTCAAACCTGCACCTACGAGCAGCTTGTCGATGACAAACTGGTTCGCGGCTACGCGGATCTGACCGGCGATCACAACAAAATCCATGTCGACGACGCCTTCGCTAAAGGACGAAATTTGGCCAGCGGATCGCGCATGGCGGAATCATGTTCGGCATGATCTCCAAGAACTCGGCGGCCAGATGCCTGGTCTGGGAACGGTCTTTCTCAATCAGTTGGTAAATTTCCACGCGCCTGTGTTCATCAACGACACCGTCACCCTTGAACTGACGATTACCGCCTTGCTTCCAAAGCATGTCGCCAGGATCGGTTGTGTCATGAAGAAGCAGACCGGCGAGGTGGTCGTGGACGGAATCCCACGGTCAAGCTGCCCGGCCGGCTGATGAAGACCTGATACCAGTGGCCGTGGAGGTCGACTCCTGGTGGGGGCTTCCCTTCCCGGGCGATCTCCAATCGATGCGCGCTGGTGTCGATTTGTGGAGTTGGCGATGGGAGCGGTGGCGATCACCCGGACGGATTTGTCGGCGGCGGAACTGCGCGCCAGCGCGGCGCAGATGAAGGATGCGCAGCCCGGCGCGCCGCGCATTGGCGATCGCGGCGGTGCTTGAAGGAGCGTCGCGCGAAGACGCAGCGCGGTCGATGGGAATGGACCGTCAGACGCTGCGGGACTGGGTGCACCGCTGTAACGACAACGGCCTTGACGGGCTGTGCGATCTTCAGGCGCCGGGCCGGGACCCGGCGTTGACGCAGGCCCAGGAACAAGAGCTGATCCGATGGGTTGAGGCTGGCTCCGATCTGGAGCGGGACGGGGTGGTCCGCTGGCGGCGTGTGGACTTGCGGGATCGCATTCTGCGCGAGTTCGGCGTTGGCATACACGAGCGGACCGTCGGCAAGCTGCTGGATAGAATGACTACTGCCGCCTCACCGTGCGCCCACAGCATCCCAAATCTGACCCTGTG